>CBDDCL010000001.1:0-49828 GCA_965226245.1 Bryobacterales bacterium
TCTCGGCGTCCGTCAGCCCCTCAATGATCTGCATGGGAGCCGCAGCGCGCGTGGCCCGTTTCAACGGCCCTTCCAAAAAGAGCGGAGCGCCTTGCTCGGTCGCCCTGTCGATGCCGGTGCGTACCCATGAACCGGACAGGCTGTCGCCGCAGCGGAGGTGATGATCCAGGAAGCTCAACGGTGCGCCCACCGTGAAGGTGTGCAGCCAGAGCGCGACCTTGGCCAGTTCGACGGCCATGGGGTTTTTATCGACGCCATAGACGCAGCGCTTGAGAACCATGCGCCGGACAATATGCCGGTCGTCGAGCTGTTCCGCATCGATGGTCCAGCCGCGTTTCTCGGCGTTGGCCATGATCTTGTTGCGGATCACGTCGATCCTCTCGGTCAGAGGCGAAATGTAGTCGTCCACCGAGGCTTCCGCCTCGGCCATGGCCGTTATCACCCGGTCGGCGAGATGGTCCACGAGGTTGACCAGAAAGTGCCCCGACCCCATGGCGGGGTCGCAGATTTTCAGTTCGAGCAGTCTCTCGGCCGGATCGAGCTGTTTCAATTGGCCTATCCGGCGATCCTCGGGCAGATGGCTTGTAGCAAGCTCGGCACTTTTTGCAGTGAAAGCGTCCATGCGCGATCGGACCAGCGGTTCGATCGTTTCCTTGAGGATCAGGCCGACCAGATCGTCGGGCGTGTAGTAGCTGCCCGATCCCTTCCGCGCGAAGACATTCGGGCGGAAGGCTATCTCGCCGTCATCGCGGACGATCTCGTGTTCGAGCAAGCGCTCGTAGATCGAGCCGAGCTGCTGAACGCCGAGATCGCGATAGTTGATGTAGCGGCGACCCTCGTGGGTTTGTTCAAACGAAAGCGCATCAATGGCCTCGGCCATAACTTCATCGCCGAGCCGAATGTTGGTGAGCAGCGGTACGCGTTGCCGGTCGAAAAGCCCGCCGTTGTAGGGCGGCAGGCCGATGGAGGCGTCGCCTTGATCGATGGCCCGGCAAAGATCGTCGATGGCCGACCAGTATCGGGCGGCGCTCGCGGAGAAGACGTCATCCCGGTCTTTGCGCTGCCCGACATCACCGCGCACCTTCTCGCGTAGCGCGTAGTCGTCGTAGCGCTTGTTGCGGACGGGCAGAAGGTCGCGGTCCTCGGCATAGAGGATGAACAGGAGGCGGTAGAGAAGAATCAGGGCGGCTTCGCGCACTTTCGGCAACGGCGCCTCAGGCACGTCGGCGGCGATGGCGCGGGCAAGCCCAGGAAAGACCCGCTCGAAGACCAGAGCGGAAAGACTGGCGGCGACGCGTTCTTCGTAGAACCGGCCTTCCTCGATAGCGCGCTGGTGGAACGTGCGCGGATCGGTCGTCCCAGCGACGAAAGCCTCCCGCCGAAAGACGAGCACGAACACCTTAAGCCCATGGTGCCGCGCGGCGTCGGTGAGGGGGAACAGGCCGTCATTGTGGCCGGGGAGATTGAGAAGCGCCGCGAGATCGACTTCGAAGAACTGCTCCGAGACGGACCTAGCACCTTGGTAATAGAGCCGCCACCTTGCACCGTTGGTGAGGATGCCCCATCGCAGCTTGCCGGTCGTCAGATCGTCCACGCGCCGAAGGTAGCGGAGCATCTGAGTCGAGGGCGCGTTTTCCTCGCCCCGGCGTCCGGAGCGGCGGTCGAGCGGGCGCAGCCAGCGCTTGGACTCGACGACCGCGAGACCGAACTCATAGCGCTTCCATTCCTCGGTGAAGCCATTGGCACGGTCCTTAGCGGCGGCGTCTGTGAACAGCAGGCCGTCGGGTACGTCCTCGCGGCCTTGGGCGGAGAGGTGGCGACGCCGGGAAGCGCCGCCTTCAGGACTGGAACGCCGATGCACACGTCGAACTTCGCAAGCAACGGATCATTGACCGGCTTCAGCTCCTCGGTCAGGGCGGAAACGTCGGTGCGCAGATCCTCAAGGTCCGTTACTTCGAGAAGGGTCTTGAAGTAGGTCGCGCGGTCCTGCGGCCGGACCGAAAAAATATAGCTGAGCGTGTGCTGCGCCAGTACCGGGGCTTCAAGTGGCGGCTGGGAGAGGATGATGCCCAAACCGGCGAGATCGGCTTCGGAGCCCACTTGGCCGTCAATTTCAAGGCGCGATTGGCAGTCCTGTTTCTTGGCATAGTCGGCAACCAGGACGCGCTTGATCTCGTGGGGCGTGCCATCGGGAGCCATGATACGGGCCGCAACGTATACGTCCTGGCCGTCCGGAAGATGCGCGTTTCGGAGGCAGTCGGCAAACTCGTCTTGGCTGCTCGCCATAATCTCGCGCCGCGCGATGCGGCCCGTCAGCAAAAACTCGAAGGCTTCGGCAAGACTGGTCTTGCCCTTGCTGTTCGGACCCCAAACGACAGTGATGTCCATCGGCAGGTTGAGCGTCTGCTCAGTGACTCCGTACGCCCGGAAGCCTCGAACGGAAATTGATCTAATCCTTGTCAAAGCTGTTTCTTACCTGTTCGAGCCGTTCTTTCAGAACTGCCACCATCGACTCGCGCGGACTGGCGGTTCCGGGGGAATGATGCGCCCGGACAAGACGCGCGGTGAGCGAGCCGTCCTTCAAATGTTTCAATAGGCGGTCAATGTTGTTCGGCTCTTTGGGTCGGCGGGCATGGGTCTAAACTCTCATTCTGAACCTAAATGGCGATTCTCTCTACCTCATCGAGAGAGATCTCTTCCTGTCTTCGGTCGTAGAGCATGGTGGTGCGGGGGGACTGGTGGTTGGCGATGTGCTGCGCGGTTTCCAGGGTGCCGTTGTTCTTGAGGTAGGCGGTGATGCCGGTGGCGCGGAAGGTGTGGTTGCCGATGCGGGTCTGGATGCCGGCGGCTTTGGCGCGCCGCTGAATCATGCGGTAGGCGTCTTGCTGCCACAAGGGCTTGGCGGTGAGCTGGCCGGTGCGGCCGGCGGCGGTCCGGAAAAGCGTCCCGTCGAGATCCTCGGCAATGCCGGCTGCGGCGAGGTAGGAGTCGAGATACAGCTCCAGGTTGTGATGACAGGGGACTACATGCTCCTTGCCGCCCTTCTCGTGCAGCCGGACCCAGCCGCGGCGTCCCTGCACGAAGTAGTCCCGGACCCTCATCCGCAAGACGGCGCTGACGCGGGCGAAGGTGTAGACCATGGCGCCGATGAGCGCCCGATCGCGCAAACCAACCAGCAAGGGTTCCCGGGTTTCGGTTCCATCGCCGTGCTGCACGGTCCGGACGGTCCGGATGCTGTCGAGCAAGGCGCGGGCTTCCTCTGCAGTCAACACCGGCGTCTTGCCCGTCTTGAGGGAGTATTTGGGGCCGCGCACGGCATGGGCCGGGTTCAGCTGCAGGATATGGCCGGTGACCAGCCAGTCAAACAGAACGCGAAGCGCCGCCAGGTGCTGCTTGACGGTGGCCGGGGCCAGTTGGCCCTGCAGGTCCTGAATGAAAGCGGCGACGTGGACCGGCTGCACCTCGGCGAGCTGTCCGATGCGGTGATCCTGACACCAGGCCGCAAAGCGGCGGGCGGCATTGAGGTAGGCGCGGCGGGTGTGGGGGTTGTTGAGCTGAGCGGTGAAGAACTCCAGCATGCGCTTTGCTGCCTGTGGGGTGGGCGTGAAAAGTGGAGCGGGGTTGCTGTTCTGTGCCGGGGGAAATGGTCAGTTCAGTGCTCATGGCGAGGCCTCCGTGAGCGATCCTTAGTAGGGCTTGAGTAGCGTGTGATAATGTCCTTTATAACACCCTACCTAACCCATTCTCAATCCCCCTTTTCCTTTGGCGGAGGCAGGTCAGGGATGGGATCGAAGACGGCGACGCTGTGATCTGCTGGGCGGCACCGACCGATCAAGGTTTCGACTTCGACACCGTGGGAATCAATCGCCGAATGCCTCGGGAGTTTGACGGGCTGAAGCTCGTCAGCTTTGCGCCGCCGCCAAGCGGAATGTTGGTAGAAATCAAAGCCACTTACAAGTCACCCTGTATCAATGACATAGTGATTAGACTGTTCCCCGCAAGCGCGGGGATGAAAAGAAAGGGAATTACAAATGAAGGTTGACGTTCACGCCCGCCTGCCCTACCCTTCGAGATGCGCGTGGACCGACACTGGGCTGCTCGCTCAACAAGATTCTCATTCTAGACAGGAGAGTTGCCCATGCGTCACACCTTGGTGTGTTCCACCACTTTTCTTATATTGTGCTCACTGATGCTCATTGCCTGCGGAGGGAGTAAGAGCGGAGGCAGAACAGCCTATGTTCCACCTCCACCTCCCGCACCTTCCGCACCTGAGCCAGAACCAGAGCCTGCACCTGAACCAGCTCCGGAGCCGGAGCCTGCTCCTGAGCCGGAGCCTGCTCCTGAGCCTGAGCCTGAGCCAGAACCAGAGCCTGCACCTGAACCAGCTCCGGAGCCGGAGCCTGCTCCTGAGCCGGAGCCTGCTGAGCCTGAGCCTGAGCCTGAGCCTGAGCCTGAGCCTGAGCCTGAGTCGGAACCAGAGTCGGAACCTACTGTCAACATATTATCGCCCAGCGATGCCGAATGGCCGGTTTTATTTCCATTGCTAGATCGTATTACTGTCGGTGGGACTGAGTTGGACATGACGACCGAACAGATACGGATCAACCTGGTCGGCGTAACACGGAAGTCAAACTCGCTTCTTTTAAGTGACCGCCTCGGAAGCTCGGATATTACCTACTACTCTTCCTTCACAGAGAATGATTTCCTGCGATTCAGGACTTCCTGTGCCGGAGATAGCTGCGAAACGGACATCGCCGGTGAAGACATATCAACATCGGTGGCAGACTTTGTCGCTGATTTCACCAACCCGGACTTCCTGGAGTATCAGCCCGTCATGCGGCATAACGATATTCCCCTGGTGCAAGCACGTGGGAGAATCGAAGTGGACGGCGACCCAATTAGCATATTTGCCTACGGGGGATGGATGGAGAATAACGCCTTTGCCGTCATGGGGAATATCTTTACGGAGGGCGATCTGGAAGATGCGGGCTCGCTGGAGAGCTTCTCGATTGGAAACGCCACGGGAACCAACCCAACGAAGGGAAGTGGAACCTGGAAAGGTTCAATGGTAGGAGTGGACGTGAGTAACAGTTCGACGCGTGGGAATAATATTCAGGGGGACGCCACTATCACAATTGACGACTTCCTGAACCCCGCGGTGGACGTCCTCTTTTCCAACATATTCGACCTATGGGATGAGACATCCCGAAACAATATGAGCTGGCGAAACCTCTCTTTAACGAATGGGAGCTTCGGAGAAGGTTCGGGAGAAAACCAGATCAACGGGGAAATTCTACGGACCGAACCACGAGGAAGTCGGCGGGGTATTCGAACGTAATCAAGGATCGTCGGGTCGTTCGGAGCGAAGCGATAATAAGTGAAAACGCCCCGGCAGCAACCGGGGCGTCAACTTAAGTGGTCGGTTGCGAGCCGACCGGAAAGGCATTGCCCATGCCAGAACAGGTGAAGTCTACCTTCATCCAGCATTACCGTCAAGAGGTTGCTTGATGGCGGCAAAGCGACCCTATACGCTCATCTGCCGCCGCTGTCAGCGAGTCCCTGAACTCGTCGGCGAGGAAGGTCACCGTGAAGTGCATTGCGCCCAATGCGGAGTTAGGGGCGAAAAGGGGCGTTGGTGCATGAATCGCCTTGACCCTTCCGGCGAGCTTCGAGCTGGCTTCAGTGAAGCGTGAGAGGTCGCGGCTGACAAACTACCTATATCTCACATAATAATAGGCTTACTAGAAAACTGCTATCCGCCGACCCCTTTTCGGTTAGCGGGCCACAGGCATGGTCTGGGCGTGTTTCGAGGTGCGATTGACTATTCATGCACCAAAGCTACTCCGAGCAGTCGCACCGTTTGCAGTGAGTCGTCCAGCCAAACGCGGATCGTGTCGCCGTCTATCACCCTGACGACGACCGCGTTTTCCGAATGGGCCGGGACGCTCCATAAAAGCAGGCCCAAGCCAAAGAGCAAGATAAACAGCCCGGCCCGCCGAACTGGGTTCATTAACGTGCTGGAATCTTTTTGAGTCGCTGGATTTTCCATTTGTTCTCCTTTGCCTCGTAGCCCTTCACAAACGCCGCTTCCTCGACGAAGCGCCGTCCATCGCTCCGGGTCATATGAATGACCATCGCAATGCCGTCCACCACGCCCCTACAGGTGACTTCCCAGGGCAGCTCCCCGCCGCCTTGCATGGCGCAACTGGCAAGCCGGGACAAGGCCGTTTCGGCGTTGTTGGCGTGTACGGTGGTAAGCGAGCCGCCGTGTCCGGTGTTGAGGGCTTGGAGCAGGTCCGCGGCTCTCGCCTCCTCGCACCTCTCCCACCACGATGTGATCCGGGCGGTGACGCAAGGCATGGCGCACCAGGTCCCGGATCGTGACGGCTCCGGTTGAGAGTCCGCGAGCCTCGAAGCGGACGCAATTGGAGTGTTCGATGCGAAGTTCCAGGGTGTCCTCGATGGCGACAATGCGCTCGTCGTCGGGCAACAATTCGATGAGCGCGTTCAACAGCGTGGTCTTGCCTGATCCGGTCCCGCCGGAAACCAGAATGTTCCGGCGGGTGTGCAGCATCTTTTCCGCCGCTTCCTTCACGTTCTTGGGGAGCGCCCCTTGTTCAACCAGGTCCGCCGCCGAGAATGACCGTTTACCAAACCTCCGAACGGTGATGGCAACTTTCGGGCTGGCCGGTGGAACACAGATGGCAACCCGCGAGCCGTCGTCCAGGCGGGCATCGACGATGGGAGCCGTGGCCGGGTCCAGGCCGAGAGGCCGGGCGATATGGATGGCGGCCCTTTGAAGCGCCGCGGCGGTCAGCAGCGGGGCATCGAGAGAGTAGAGTTTTCCATGTCCTTCGATCCAGACGTTGTGTGGGCCGTTAATCATGATCTCGCTCACGTCCGGGTCTTCCAGCACGTCCTCCAGGCCGGGCAGGAAGGGTTTCAATAGTTCCAGGCCGTCGCTCATATCTTCCCCTGGCCCTTCGCCTTCCAGTAGGAGAGCGTCCGGGGCAGGTAGTGCGGCTTGAGGTAAACGCGGGTCGGCGCAAGCGACTGAGCGCCGTCGTAAGGCAGACAGATGGCCTGGCAGTTGGAGAGCAGGGCAAACTCGCGGGGCTGAAATACCGCCTCGCGCTGCTCCCGGAAGGATTTGCTGGCCCCTACGCTGCCTTGCCCGCCGCCGGCCTGGGCCGAGAGCAGGGAGACCTCGCTTTGCTTGGCCGATTCGGTGATGGTGTAGGAGGGTTTGATCTTGGCGACTTGTCCGCATAGAGCTGAGGCGGTTGTTGCGCTGGCATCATCGCTCAAGGAAAGGAATATCCGGGTGCGAAGGGTCTGCAACAGGGTGCGCCAGGCTTCCGAGCTGCCGAGTACAGAGCGCAGCGAAGAAATAGATTGGGTGGCGACAATCGGGATGCAGCGGCATTGCCGGGTGAGGGCAAAGGATTTCTCGTCACCGCTCGGATCGTCCTCGCCCACGGAAGCGAAAGACTGGTATTCGTCGCAGATGAACAAGGCCGGCCGGAAGTATTTGTCCGGTTCAGCTTTCATCTGCGCCGGTCGCCGCAGAAGCGATTGCAGCCAGGCGTTTTTGAGCATTACGCCTACAGCGCGGGACAGGGCCGGATTGGTTCCGGCGGGCATGTTCAAGGCCAGCACCTTGCCCGACTCGATCAGCTCATCGAGGGGTGGCAAGCTCTGACGCACTTTCATCCCAAGTCCAGGCGGACGAACTTGTGGGGGTCGTCGGGGTCGTCTTGGACGGCGGAGCTGGGGCTGGCTCCTTGGGCTTTGGCGGACAGAACACTCTGGCCACGTCCGGCAGGTCGAATATGGAAAGGAACACGGATATTCCCTCGACTATGCTCGACCGGATTTTGTTGTCGATCATTCCCCAGTCGTGTTGATACCAGCGATTGACGGCTTCGACTCGCTGCCGGATTTCTTCGCCAACCATGCTCTCGCTCCACTTAGTTTCGTATTTGATATTGAGTTCTTTGAGTTGGGATTCAACCGCCGGAGAGTGGTGTTTCTGATAGGTTCCCTCCTGTAGATTCCCAATCCATTTCCCGGCGGCGAGCGCGTCCAGGTTGGAGCCGTAATCTGCGCTGGAAATGAAAAGCGTTCCCGATCTGCCGCTGCCGGACATACGCCTCGGCTGCTTTGATTTTGGCCGCGAACAGTTCCTTGTCGATGGCGCAGTGATAGACCTGCCGAAGTGTGACCCACTGGTCGGGTAAAACCCGGTGTAGTTCGATGATCCAGCGGACCAGATTGGTGTAAGCCTGTTGCCAGAACGGCTCCTTGCCCTTGCCGAACAACTGATTGAGCAGGGATGAAACGGTGTAGGCCAGCGAGTAGGAATCGAGCACTTTTGTGGAGAGTGGATTCCACTGCCAGCGGCCATCCATTCCCAGCTCGATGTAGTCATCTTCCCGTCCGGCATCGGCCAGGATTTTCCGTATGTCATGGCAGAAATCGCCCTTGACTTCCAGCACCAGAGCCGCCGCCCGGAGCTGTGGCTCCTTCGCCTGCCAGGACAAGATTTGCTGTGCGAACGGGTGCATACAAGCTGAGGTTTTGCCGGACCCGACAGCGCCGAAGATTGCCACTCCGGTATAGAGTCCGCGCTCCGGGATTACGAGCCATTTAGGGTTGGGGATCTCGACGGCTTTGACCGGGTGGTGAACCTCCCCGACAACGATGCCCGGCCCGGCGTCTTTTTTGGGAGAAAGGGGCCAATCGGGCAGCACCTTGTAGGAGGGCAGATGGTCCTCCATTTTCTCAAACCAGACGTGGTAGACAGTGTTGATAATCAGCCCGCCGACAACGACTGCGACGGCGGGCGCGACGTAATACCAGCGGACAACCCAGATGTAGAAGTTGGGGGTGTGGTAGAGCAGTAAATCGAGCAGCGGTTCCTCGCCGGGCATGGGAAAAGGCCGGTAGATGAAACCCCAAGCGGAGCAGCAAAACCCTCCAAATATGAGGACCGGATAGCGCCATTTCATGGGGTTTTCCTCCGGCGCGTCAGCGCCCGCTTGGGGTCGGTGGCCGAAGCCTTCCCGCAGGGATAAATTGGACGATAGCGACCCCCAAAGGGGGGGTACAGGGTTTGGAACAAACACTGGAACAAACCCCCACCCCTGCGTGCCGCACCAGCGGCAAAAAAGGGGGGGTCGCTATCGTCCTGCTCGTTCCGTCTGTATCGTCACTCGCTGGCCGGTCTACCACTGCCAAGTGACTGCCCGGCAGCGAGATAGCAAAATGGGCCGTGGAACAAACAAACGCTGATTCTTGGAACAACCCCCCCCTGACTAAGTTCCAAGCTGGATCGGCACGGCCCCTAGACCCCGGAAGGCACAAAAACGGTCCAGCTTTCCACCGCTCATGTCACCGCCTCCAGGGACTCCATATTGCGGTTTACAGGTCCACATCCAGCATCCTCAAACGGCTCGAAACCCATATCTCGTAGCTGTCAATCGCGGCTTCTGGTTCCACCTTCGACTTGGGAAGTTTTCTTAATGCGAGCAACCGCATTGACGCTGCCTGAACACCGCCGTACTTGGCCATGAATATTGTGTCAACTTTGAGAATCGCGTTCTCGATCAACTGCATTTCAGCTTTCACGTCCGGGTCGTCCTGGGTCGGCCCTTCGGCTATTTGTTCGACTTGTTTACCCGCTCCCTTGCTCCACCGTTTCAGCGCCGTCTCGGAGCGTATTGTGTCGTCAAAGTCCAAGCCGATTGCTACCACCTGAACCTTGATGCCTTTCCCCCGCAAAGCCCTCCAAAGCCACTCGTGAGCCGCGCCCCAGGAGCGCAGTTCGGTGTCGGTGGTATTGCCCGGATCGATGTAGACGAAGGTGGCGGATTTGGCATCGCCGCGATGGGCAGTTTGAGGGCAAAGTAGCGGGTTTGTTTCTTCACGGCTCCGTGATAGATGCGGCTGGGAATCCGGTTGCGGTCGATGCCCAGCAGATCAAAGAAAGCGACCTTTTCCTGCTCGGTGGGAAGCCAGGGAAGCACCGGGTGTTCCAGAACGTAATCGAGCGAGAGTAGCCGCCGGAGAAGCAAGGAATCGTCCGCCTCCCGGCGGTGCCGGACGTTCTCAATTCCAAGCTCCCGGTAGAGCGGTTTATGAGAAATCCGGCAACCCTTTGCTCCGCCGTGTTTGTTGGGTAGAGCAAACTCCACGGCAACGCCGCGCTCCACAAGATCGCGCACAAAGCGCACTGGCCCGGTTCCTCTGGCACCCTCGAAGAAATGGCAGAATTGCGGCCTCGTGAATACGCCGCTGTGGAGACAGACAAGGGCAACCCATTCCGCCTCTCGGCCAGTCAAACCGAACGGCTTTAGCTTCTTTTCTCGTTCAAGGAGATGAGCAATCATTACTACCCGCCGGACACCATAGCCCGGTCGCCTCGAAGGTAGGTGACGATGATTCCCATAGGATTGAAAATCATCAATTCGGTCGGGACTGCCTCAAGAAAGATGAATTGCAGGGAGAGCGACCAGCGTTCGCGCTCGGTCTCGACCGCATTCACCAGCCGCACGAGGTCGAAGTCGGCGGTGGCGCCGTGGGGTTCCTGTTGGTTGGCTTGAATCCGCAAGACAACCCGCTCGACCTGTAGCTCCTGGTTGGTAGCTCCCGCTGCCAGCATGGCGATATTCTGGCCTTCGGCACGGAAGGCTTCGTTGGCTAGCCCGGTGGTCAGAAAGCGGAGACTGCGGGGCCAAGCCTGCTCGACCGTGGCCCGCCTCCGGGAGTAGTAGTCGTCGATGAAGCGGTTCAGGAAATACTTGGTGGTGGGGTCCAGCGGATCGGTTTTCGCCTCGACCGTCTCATAGGCCAGCGCCTCGGCCCGGCCTACCTCGTCCACGCGCACGACGATGGGCCGGGGCGCTTCAACCGATGACAGCCGGATGATGATTATTATCAGCAAAAGGCAGAGTCCGGCCAAGCCCATCGACAGAACCCTCAAGTGCCGGTTGGAGTGTATTGCCTCTCCCCAAATCTCGGCGTAGGTCTTTGCGGTTTCGTCTTTCTCTTTGCTCATAGTTTCCCCTACCCGGCCAGCTTGGCGGCTCCACCCGCTGCCGAAGTTCCGCCACTGCCAGCTGCCATTGCCGCTCCCGTAAGCCCGGAGCTGGTGACGGCTTGGCCGGAGACCAGCATGGAAGCCAGCTCGCCGACTTTCAGGGAGGCCAATATGCCGGCCACAAACAGGGGCAGGATTATCAATACCCACCCCGCCATGGTGACCAAATCGAAGTCAAGGGTCTGGTTGGAAAAGGTAGTCACATAGCCCAGCCCGACACCCATGAAAACCCGCATGACGGCTCCGGCCAGGGCGCCGTAGAGGCTGAAAGTTATCAAGGAACGGAACCAGCCCCAGAACAGAAACGACAGCGGCTCAAACAGCAGCCAGGGGATGAAGATCGGCCCCAGGAAGATGAGGATTGCAATTGCAATCTGCGCCCAGATCACCTGTGCGTAGGTGACGGCGTACAGGATGACGAGCATACATCCCGTGAAAATCACCATAATGGTGGCCGTCGCCAGAGTAATCAGCGCCCTACCGCTGGAAGTGATTAGTTCCCATATGTTGTAGCCATCCCAGGCATCGGTGATGCGGGTCATGTGGGTATTCACCATGTTGGACAATTCGGTTCTCATGGCCGTGCCGGCGTCGGCCATGAAAAATTCCATCAACCAGTTTCCGCCGCCCACAATCATCCCTGGAAAGGTGTAAGCGTTTGCCGGCACGGGAAGCGGGGTGTTGTAGAAGTGGAGCATGGCCCAGGGAACCCAAAGGGCGATCACGAGCCTGATTAACTCCCACGGCTGGAAGCTGCCGGACATGGCAATTTTCACCCCTGTCCAGACAACCATGATGGCGGCCAGCCCGGTCCAGAGGTCTTGTCCGGCGGTCAGCAAGGTCGGCCCGCTGGTTCCGATAATGTTGTTCATCACCCCTTGCAGGAAGCCGCCGAAGTCGTCCAGCTGCGCCGGGGGGATGTTGCTTGGAACACTGGGGTCGATTTGAAGCTGAAACATAGACAACTACCCCGTGCGGATCGCCGCCGCCTTCAGGAATTAAGGGGTATACAGGGGATGCACCTGCATACGGAGACTTGCGCCGCCGTCGCTGCGTGAGGTAATCCCGTCCAGCCGCTCCTGGAATATCTGCTGGCCTCGTGCAGTGGCTTCCATCAAGGCAGCCTCGCGCTCCCGCCGCCTCGCTTCTGCTTCCAGTTCCTCCGCCGCCTCCTGCGCCGCTTGGAGTGCTTGCAACTGCGCCATTGCAGCGGTCAACTGTCCCTGTGTGACCATTCCGGCGACCTGAGATTGCTGTAGCGCGGTGTCTGATTTGTTGGCGTTGTTCCGCAGCCCGTCGTAGGAATCCAGCGCGGATTTGATAGCCGCCGAAGTCTCTGCGGCAGCATCGGAGACGGCGTAATTGAGGACGGTGGACTGCTCGCCGCGCTCCCGGTTGTTGCGGTAGTTCGCGGCGGCTCTGGTTGCCAGCTCCACTGGAAAGTTTGCGTAGGTTGCCAGCACGTCCGCCTCGCTCGTCGTGTCGGCAGTTTGCAGCCGGGTCCGCATGGCCTGGGTGATTGATGTGCCATCGCTGAACTGCTCAACCGCCGTCGCCAGCTCACCGGCAGCGCCGCTAAAATCGGATTTCCAGGCCATGCCTGTCCCGATGAGCTTGCTGGGGACCGAAGCCAGATCGGTGAACGGCTGTGTGATCGCTCCAATCTGTCCTAAAGTGCTTTCCCTGATGTGCTCGAATTGCTCCGTCAGCTTGCCAAGCTGGTTGCTCATAGATGTGAGCTGCGCCATCTGGTTGCCGATCATCGTTATCTGATTTGCCATCATGATGATTCTCTGTGATATCGCCGTGGGGTCGGTGGTGGGGAAAAAAGCCAACGTCGACACTGCCGTAAACAGGGGCAGGAAAAACAGAGCCAGCCAAGTTCGGAATTTCATGGTTTGTCTCCTTTCAAGGTTGTGGTTCCCCGGCCAGTGGGCCGGGGAACAAGTGCGTCGGAAGTGAACCAGATTCGTAGCCGGTGTCCGGCGCGAATCGTGATGGTGGGGAAACGATTCAGGAACCGCTGCAAGATTTGCTGTGCGCCCTGTCCGAGCCCTTGCCCGGCTCCGGCCCGGATCGCTGGCGCACCGCCAGAATAGGGGTTAGCTCCTTGCAAGGTCAGCCCTGAGATAACTCCGACTGCTCCGACCGCCGCAAACATGGAGAGGTAATGGCGGTTCACCTGATCTTTCAAAGCACTCTCTCCGACCTGATTGAGTCCGGCAAAATCGAGCGCAACCCAGCGACCATCTGGAAATATCAAGCGGTGGAAGCCGACTACCAGGCGCTCTTGGTCAATGCCCCGCACCGAAGTCGCCGTGCCAATGACTCTCGAACCACGGGGGACAAGAATCCGCTGCCGGTCGGCGGAGTAAAACGGAACGGACACCGCTGCCAGCACCGGACCGGGGAAGTCACCGGAAAGCTGAGTGACCATCACCGCCTCCAGAAACGAGCCCTCATAGATTCGCTCGAAGCCGGGCGGGTCTGCCGGTGCGACGCTCGGCGTGGGATTCTCGTAGTCCTTTCGCGTTGCGCCGGTAAGCGCCTCCGCCGCCGCGCCCAGGCCGGGTAGGGGCGACTCCCCTTCATGCTCGCCCGGCGCTGCCTGGGTTTCGGCTGCTTCCGCATCCGCGACAACTTGACTGAGCATATCAAGCGACTGTTGCAAGGCTTGATTGACTGCCGCTGGCGGTTGGAAGTTCTGCGCGGTTTGAGTACCAGGAGTTCCCGGCGCTTCACCGCCCTCCGCCGCTGCTTGCGACGGCGGCGGGGCGCTCACTGTACGGTAGGTCTGCGCCACCGGCGCTGACCGCAGTGAGCGGTTGCGCCGTTCGATCTCTTCCAAGCGCAATACCTCTCTTAACTCCGCCTCGGCCTGGCTCGACGGCAAAATCGGATCGCCGCCGATGACGCCGCTCGGCAAAAGCGAAGCGGTTGCGCTAGGGGTGTAAATGCCTAACTCCCGCTGCTGTTGCAGTTCCCTTTCCGCCGCTTGCCGTTGGGCCTCCTGCCGCAACCCTTCCTCGCGGACCCTCGCCGCAACCTGCGCTTGCGCTCCGGGGCCTGCCGGTTGGTGAGAGCCGGAATCCGCTACTTCGACTTCCACCGGCGCGGTATTGAAAACAGACTGTGCAACCAGAAAGAGGCCGAGCAACAAGGCGATTCCCGCCACCCCCCATCTGGTGAGTTTCTGGATCGGCACGGCTCCGGTAGCCTTGTCGTGCAGCCGTTTCCATTGGTTCTGAATCTGGTTCTGTGGGTTCATGGTTCAAGCTCCCGTCTATCGAGCTTCCACTGAGCCTTTTCCTTGCCGATTTGCAGCCAGCCGTCGCCTAACAGATGCCGGGCGACATAAAGGCCGTCCTCGTTGAGGTCGTAAGCTACCAGCGCGGGCTTGCCTTCTTTGATTTCATAGAGCGCCGGGGACTCCTGGGCGTTGGAGCGCAGATAGGTAAATTGGCCGTCGTGCCACATGCTTTCGACCAGGAAGGGCCATTTGAGGGCTTTGTCTTGCAGACGGTAGGGGAATTTCAACCGCGTGGGATAGTCAGCCCGGAAAGAGTTGATCTCCGCCTCGGCCTGTTGCCGTACCGTGTCGATCTGCTGCTCCGCTTCGGCCTGCGCCGCTCCGGCGGTCATTCGCGCCTGCTCCGCCATCTGTTGATAGGCTTCCACCTGATCGCGGGCCACAAAGGCGGGCTGATGAGCGCCGGGTGATATCCTCGGATCGCTCTCGGCCGCACTGGCGATTCGCACGACAAGATGCGGTTGTCCGGGCTGCTCGGAGACAAGGAAGGAATAGATTCTCCCGGATTCGCAGACCAGGGCGACGTTGGTGCTGACGCCCTCGCTGATGGGTTTCAGAAAGGCGAGATTGGCCGCTCCGGTCAAGTGCCAATACTCGGAGTCGCCCACCACGAAATCGAGAATGTTCTCTCGTCCCGGAAGTTGAATAACGGTGGTGTGGCGTACTCTTGTACGGACCCGAATGATCTGGTCCGGATTGTCGCCGACCCGAATCACTGACGGCTCCGCCGCCGGTGTTTCCTGCTCGGCAGGAGTGGTGGGCGTTGCCGCCGCCGCTTCTGGTATTTCCTGCGCGGTGGTGGTGATGGGTATTGCCGTCAGCAATATCAGAACGGCCAGGGTGATGAGTTTCATGGTGTTACCTCCGTTTGTTTGACAAGTGTTCGAGCGCACCCTCCAGGCCATACCGCTCTACCGCCTCGGCCCGCTCCTGAGCATCGCGGGCCGAGCTGGTATAGAGCCAGTAGCTTTCAGGGTCCACTTCCAGGCGTAGCTTTCCCGCCGCTTCCGGTCGCCGCATATACAGCTCCCGCTTGGGAATCAAACCGCGTATGGTGGCTACCTCGGACGGATTCAGGCGAAATATGTCTGCCGCCTTCTCCGGCAGCTCCGGGTTGGCAAGAAAGAGTTTGGTCGGCATGGATTCCAGCAGTGCGTCGGCTCCGGCGGTGCCGGTCACGTCCACGGCGCTTTGAGTCGCCATAATCAGGGCCGCGTTCTTCTTCCGCCAGGTCTTGGCTGCCTCGGCCAGATAAGCCAGCACCGCCGGATCGCGCAAGTAGCGCCATGCTTCATCCACTACCATCAGCTTGACCCGCGCCGTCTCGGCTGGATTCTCCAGCGCCAGCCGCAGCCGTTCCAGCAGATAGAACAGCGCCGCCTCGCAGAGGTCCTCATGCTCGGCGGCTCCGGCCAGGTCGATCACCTGCCACTCGGCCAGTTCGAGGTCCGTCCCGCTAGCCGGGTTGTCGAAGTATTTTCCCCAAGCGCCCTCGCCGTGCCAGCGCCCTAGCGCGGGCCACATCTTGGAGGGCAAGGAATGTACCAGCACACTCAAAGTGCGGCGGTCCGGGGGGAATGAGTACACGTCCTCGATGCGGGCGCGGATTTCGCTGGGGTCTTCTCCGCTCACCTGCCAGCCGCCAATCCGTAGCAGCCGCGTAATCCAGCCAGTCAAAAACTGATATGTCCGCACTCCTGCCGGTAGCGCGAAGGGGCGCAACCGAAAGCCGCCCTCTCCGGCGTCGTCGTCGGGTGAAAGTTCGAGATACCCGCCTCCCAGAAAGCGGGTGAGCCAGCGGTACGAGCCCCCGAGGTCCAGAATGAGCACGCGCGGGTTGTACTGCAGGGCTTGGACAAGCAAAAAGTTGAGCGTGAAGCTCTTTCCCGCTCCGGTCGCCCCTAGCACTAGCGTGTGGCCTACGTCGCCGTGAAACAGATCGTAGTAGTAGGGCGTTCTCCACTGCGTTTCCAGAATAGCCAGCGCGTCCCGCTGCAAGTGGCCGCTACGTGGGTTGCCACTCGGTGGCCCGAATATCGGTGCCATGCAAGCCGCCGCGCCCGCCGAAAGAAAGACGGATCGGACCTGTCGCTTTCTGGGCTGCGCCGGAAAGCGGCAGAACCAGGTGGCCAGCTGGCCGTAGCCTTCCCGGATCGCTTTGGCGTCGTGGGCCGCAAAGATGCGGCGAATATCTCCGTCCAGCCGTTCGGTCTGCTCCAGCTCTCCATGTAGGGCGATGGTAAGCGCCATGTCGCCGTAGGCGATTCCCTCCGTCTCCAACTCCACCAGGGCGTGACCCAAGCGACTCGATTCCACTTCGGCGGCGCTGTCTACCATTGCCGAAGCGGTTCCCTCGGTTTCCTGCACGTGCGCCATCATGGAGTAACGCTTTGAGAAGTAATGGCGCTGCGCCCCGCGAATCTTGCGCCGGGCAGAATCAAGGCCCCACGGTCGCCATTCCAGCGCCACCGTCATGGTGGCGTCGAGGCGGTACAGGTCGTTCAGCAGGTTGGCTTGCGCCCCGGCAGGTGGCGAGAGCAGCGAGTACAGAATGACCGGCTCCCCGTCCAGCCGCAGATGCCTCCGCTCGGCCTCTAGCTCGCTGCGGGACAGCCGCCAGTTCATGCCGCTGCCGGTTGCACCCTCCCAGCCGCCGCCGGGGCGGCCGGGTCGATTAATGAGTTCGCTCAAGACGGCTGAACCTGCATCGGCGTTTAGCAGTTCCACCGGCGTCAAGTCCGATACCAGGGCGCATGACGCATCGACCAGTTGCCGGAAGCGCGTGGCGGCGGCTTCTATTTCGGTGAGTAGATAGACTGATTCGTGAGGGTTGCGCCGCCGTGCCAGCCAGTTCTGTAGGTAGGACTTCCACCATGCCTGATCCGACCGGCCTTTCGAGGCGGATGAAAGGTGAGGGTCGTAGGTCCAGGCAATGTAGGTCTGGATTTCCTGAACGCGGCTGCTCAGAAAAGCCCGCCGCTTGCGCTGCGAGATGGCGGCAACGGTGGATTGCTCTCCCTGCTCGCCGGGGTCGAAGTGGCTTGCCCTTCGAAACAGATAGAAGTAAATGCGCGTCCGGGAATCGGCCCCGGAAAGCATACGCTGCCAGCGATTCAGCACCGCGTCCAGCTGCTCCGGGGTTCTCCCGTCCAGGACGGCGGGCGTGAGCCGCGCCAGGCAAAGCAGCTCACCGGCGCGGGTCAGGCAGGTTCGCCCGTCATCCAGCCAGCCCCAATAGGGGATTTCCTCGGCCAGCGCCCCGGCAGCTTGATAGTCGGCTACTTCTTGATTCACATTCATAAGCGTCCTCGGATTAGCAGATACCAGGGAGATTCGGCCCACTTGCCGGGATCGTAGCGGGCTTTGAAGCGGGTCGAAGCGCGGAGGATTTCAACCATGTTGGGGTCCTCGCGCCAGGCAAACCAGCCGGCGGCATAGAGCGCCACAAATATCACGCCGCCGGTCATCAGGGAGTTGATGGCGTTCCACATTGCCAGCCCTAACATGGCGCTGAGTAGAAACCAGCGGCGCTCCACGCCCATGATCGTGAGCGGCGCACTCAAGGCCGGATAAGCAGGCCAGTTCTTTGCGCCCTGCATCAGAACAACCAGGTCAGGAAATTGGCCGCGCCCATCGCCATGCCTAATCCGAAGATGATCCCGGCCAGCGCCTTCTTGCTGCCGCCTTCGCCGAACGCGAACATCAGCCCGCCGATCACAATGCTAATCAGGCTTAACCCTCGTGCGAGGGGTCCGGTGAAAGCGTCTTCCAGCACCTCAATCGCATCCAGCCAGGGGCTTACGCCCTGGGCTAGAAGCTCTTGCTGCATGAGCAGCCCGATGCCTGTCATTAGCACCGCTGCGCGTAATATGGGAAACGGTGAAGTCATGCCTTCCTCCTGTGTTCGTTTGTAGTTAGTCTTGAAACATCCCCTTTGACTGATTTTGCAGAGCCTCCGCCAGTTCGGAATCTCCACCCTCGCCGCGCCGGATAGTGCGTTCCACCAGGTCAACCTTGCGGCCCAAATCGGCTAAGCCCAATAATCGAGCAGTTGCGTAAATGGAAAATGCGAACGAGACCACGGCAAGCCCGCCATAGACGGCAATCGGCAAGCCGCCGCGCCGGAACAGAACCGACCAGTGCGGTTTGTAAAAGACCAGCTCCGGCAACCCGAAGATCGCAACCACGCCCAACGCGGTCACGGTGAGTCCGATGCTGACATGCCAGGGCCGCATAACTTACAGCTCCATTGCTCCGTCTCGACCGCCGCGAGCAGCGCCGCCGCTGCCGTCTCCGCCGCCGCCTCGCCCTGCTTTGCCGAGCGCCCGGCTGATCGCGGCGTTGGCCCGTCCGCCGCTTCCGTGTATCTGAAATCCGGCCTGGGCTTTGGCGGCGATAGTGCGGCTGCTGTAGTGTTCCGAGGCAACCTCGACGTTGACGCGCCCGCTGCGGCCCTCCACGTCCAGATATTCAATCTGCGCGTCGGGATAGACGACTCGACCCTCTTTGACGGGTAGCTCTAACTCCTGAGCGGCCTTGTGACGCGCCGCGTCTGCCGCCGCCTTGCCTTCTTTGGCCCGCGCCGTTTCGGTGGCGCGGGCCACCTGCTTTTTCAGCTCGGCGTCGATCCGCACTCGCTGGATACTCGCCCCTTGTTCCACCAGGCGGCGCTGCTCTATCTGAGCTGCCCGGTAAACGGCGCTGTCGTGTCGTAGTTCGCCCTTCTTGACCAGGCCGGTCCAGGTTTGCTGTTCCTTGTCGAAGCCCTGCTCGACGGCGCACTCCTGCGCTTTGCGCGCCCCGGCCTCGGTCAAGGTGAGCACTTTGTACGTGCCGCCCCTCGGCCCTTTTGCTTGATGCTCCTGCATGTGGCCGTCTTTTATCATGCGGTCCACGGCCCTGCGCGCCGTGTAGGGATGTCCACCGAATTGCGACTCCGCCAGGTCGCGGTAGGAGACGTTGCGATACATCCCCACGTCGGCAATCGCTCCTTCGGTGCGCTCCTGAAAGCTGCGGTTGTCCTGTCGCGGATCGTACTCCCGCCGGTGTCCTGTGCGGGGCTGCTCTCGGTCCCGGTCGTCCCGCGAACGGGTAGGTGTAGGTGTAGGACTGCGGCTGTCGTCTCTGGTCAGGATATCGAGCGGATCAAACATGATGTGATCCTTACCGGGCTATCTGTCTGGTCCCGCGTCTCGTTCGTGTTCCTGTGCTTTCGCTTTTGCCTGCGGGCTGGGAGCGTGGCTGATCTGCGGCCCGGCTTCGTGGGAGTACTTCTGGGCCAGTTCTTCATGCTTCTTTTCTTGTTCGGCTTCGCGTTCTCTCACCGGCTGTACTAGATAATCTGATATCTTCTCCGCCTCCGCTGCCGCGTGGTAAATCTCGCGTGGCTCCTTGTTCAGCACCTTGATCCAGTTATCAACGTAGGCCGCGCCGCGTGAGCCGTCATGGCCTACTCCTAACTTCTGGCCCGTCATCATGGCGCTGATCTCCGCCCGCAGTTCTTCGCGGGCGTAGGCTTCGCTGCCGAAGCCAGCCGCAACTCCTTCTTGCAGCGATTTGCGATCCAGGCGGCTTTCATGTCCGCTGGCATGCCCCAGTTCGTGAAGCGCCGTCTGGTAGTAGCCGGTGGCCGACGCAAACTGTCCGCGTTCAGGCAGCGTTATTCGATCCGTGTCCAGGCTGTAGCTGGCTTGATCTCCGGGAATGTGGTTGATCTTGACGCCGCTCTCTCGAATCGCAGTCTCCGCTTTCTCGTGCGCCTTCCACTCCGGCGGGGCTTCCGCCGACCGCTCCGGCAGTTTCAGCCTCTCGGTTTGATCGGCGTTGAACACCGTGTACTGCCGCACGACGGGATGGTTGCGTTGATACTCCTCATAGACCGCCTTGCCGTCCTTGTCCTTCAACGGCTTTCCGCCCTCGTCTTTCGCGGCGATGCGGGCGCGGTCGGTGTAATACAGCACCTTCGTTCCGCGTTCCCCTTTGCGGACGTGGCCGCCCAGGGCCTCGATCTGCTTGTAGGTTCCCCAGCGGTTGTCGCTGTGGCCCTGACGGATGCCCCTGCTCATCAGGTAAAGGCTGTTGCCGCGTGTGTAGGGTTTGCCGGTCGACAGGTTCTCCGGCATACCTTGCTCCCCCGGCTTCCACGGTTTCTGCCAGGGTGCGACACCCTTTTTGATCTGCTCTATGAGTTCGTCTGCAACTTTGCGGACGTATTGTTCGGAGCGGTCCTGATTTTTAGCCATGATTATCGGTAGGCGTCCTTGTGCGCCTCGATGATGTCTCCCAGCTCCCCTACGTCCTCGAAGCTCAAGCCGATCTTCTCGCCCAGCTCGCGGGTCACCTCAATGGGGTGGCCTTGCTTCAGCGCCTCGTGAAAGTCGTCCTCGGTTTCGACCGTCAGGTACTTCTCGTCGTTTTCGTTCTCTTCGTGAATCATGATTGCTGCCTCATTTCTGCATCTCTGGGCCGATCCTTTTCGCTCCGTCGCGCCCGCCACTCCAGCACAGGATGCAAACCTAGGGTTCCTGCCACGGCACAACACCCGCCTTGCTCTGTTCCATGATCTCGTCTGCAACTTGGCGGACGTATCGTTCGGAGCGGTCCTGATTATTTGCCATTATCGGTAGGCGTCCTTGTGCGCCTCGGGAATATCGTCCTCGGTTTCGACCGTCAGATACTTCTCGACCCCTTCGTTCTCTTCTCGAATCATGCTTGCTGCCTCATTGCCGTCTCTCTGGGCCGATTCTCTTCACGCCCACGTGCCCGCCACGCCCGCACAGGATGCAAACGGGCCGGAAGGCATCTTGGAGCCGCTCAACCCGGGCCCGATCTTGCAATTTGTCCGCCAACGGCGTGCTCCTTCCCGTTTCTCTCAGTGGCTCCACGATCTTGACCGATCCGCCATTGCCGGCGGAAGTATGATCTGTCACGCCCTTCAGGCGGCAGCGTTCCCGGTAGGCCCGTTGGCGGTCGCGGTGATCGAGCAGGGCTTCCTTGCTTTCCCGGTAGAGGATGTTGGCAAGCCGCAGCTGTTCCGTCCGCGCTTTATCCCGGCAGCTGTCCCCGCAGTAGACCTGCCCCCGGTAGCAGGAACTGCAGATGTAAAACACCAACCCGCAGTCCGGCCAGCGGCAAGTCAACTGCCGTAACACCACTTTTCTGGCCATCGCACCCCGCACGGGCGTGGACAACTGCTCTGTCGTGGAACTCTGGCTGTGCTGTGGTCGTGACCTCTAAGCGGGGCCGCCATGAAGAAAACCCCGATCGTTAGGGCGATCGGGGTTTTCACTTTTCCACCTTCGGCTCTGCCTTGCCGGAGCCTCGGCAAACCGCAGCGACGCAGAGGACTTCATCTCTCGCTAGCGGCATTCATCTGAAAAACCGTAGGTTCCGGTGCGTGCCTGCGCTGAGTCGATCTTCTTCACTTCAACACGCTCTCCGCTTTGAGCTGCGCATCGGAAATGCTTGCCGGAACCGGCGGGAATGAGGGTTATTGATGGGAGTTATGTGTATTGCCGTTTGCCGCCGCGCCTGGCGCGAGCAGGGCCGCTTTGCTAAGCCCTGGTTCACGACACCACGGCGAAGGGCCGCGGCCGCTGCTTGCCCGTATCAACGATAAGGAGTGGTAACGGATGGCCGGAACTGTCGCCGCACTTCGAGGACTCAGTCCGTTTCGGTGGATCCCCGCGCCTTCCCGGCGCTCACTGCGCGGCAGCATCCACTTCCCCCGGAGGCAAGGAAGAGAACACCGGATCGGCTTCGTTATTCAGCGACAGACTGACGATGGGCTCCGTGGAGGTGACTTCGAGCGATCCGCTAAAGCTCGTGAGATCAAACAGGTCCACCATATTCTGGGCATCATGCCCGTTGGGCAACAGGGTCTTGTCGACGCTGGCCAGCACCTCCCCATCCGCGTCCTTGGCAGTAAAGGTGACGAAGGCCGTTGTTGTGTCGGATGGGTTGGCATAGGCTACCCCGCTCCCATACTTCCCTTCTCCCTGTTCGGCAAAGGTGACAAACCGGGTTGCCGGAACGTTTGTGGCATTGACCCCGGCTTCTGCCGTGGGTGCCCCTCCCTCAAACTGGCGATATAAGAGGCTGGCCTTCACCGGCCCGGAGCAGTTGGCCCGAGCCCAGCCTGGCGCAAGAGAAGCGTTCAGGTCCACGTTGGTCTCCTGGTGAACGGATCCCCCTGGCGGCAGAACGTCGGTCCGGCTGACAACCGTTCCTTGATCCGCAAACGAGACCATCAGGGGAGTTCCGTGATCGGAGATGAAATCGGTTTGGCAGTTCACCTCCTCCGGGGAGTAGTTGATATAGGTAATCGTGGTTTGCCAACTCGCTCCCACGGCAAGATGAGGGACGTAATAGATCGGACCTCCCGACGTGAGCCCGTCGCCGCATGAGACAGTACGGCTCGGGGCTGAGTTGAGCATCGCCTGCAAGACATCTCGCTCGTCCGGATTCACAGAGAGGCCGTACTTCTGCTTGACGGCCACAATGCGGGCCGCGAACCAGCCGCGGTTTTCTGGTGGCTCCCACTCGCCCGCGTCAAGGTCGGATTTTTGGCTACGGTTTACGGTTGGATCGGCAATCGTCAGATTGTCTATGTCCCCGGCGAAGGTTCGGAACTGCGATTCCGCAAGGCCGGAATCATATGCTTCCGCCAGCGCGACAATGTGCTCGATATCCGTGGCTGCGGTTCCATCAGCCTGGATATCAAATAATGTGCAGGTGTACGGTGTGTACACCTGCCCGTCGGACTTGGGCAGTGCGTCGATGATTTCGTCTTCCAGCGAACTGTAAGCCGAACCAAAGGCGGCCCGGTCATAGCCTACACGGGTGCCTTCCTCGCAGACCGGCAAGCCCATCCACGTTGGGGACCCGGCTGGACACTCTCGTGCGCTCGGGGTCGGAGTTGGCGTTATGGTCGAACCGGCACTGGGCACGTAACCGCTCGGGTTTGGCGTGCTTTCGCACGATATGCCATCGTTATCGGTGTCACTGGACCTCTGTCTTTCCAGCCATTCGTAGATCACGCCGGTTCCGTCCCGGTTGTCTCGGTAGGCTGGAAGTTTCAAACCTCCGTCCCGGCCACGAGCTTCCGTGCAAGTCAGATCGCCGTTCCCATTGAGATCCCAGTACGAAAAATCGTCCTTCGTTTGCGCCTGCGCGGCCAGCGCCAAAACAACAGTCGCTGTCGCTACCCCACCGATCACTGTAATTCGCATAATTGTTGTATCTCCTCCCCCTTCGGTGTACTCCTCCCTGCCCAGGCCGGTGGCTGCCGATCAGGTGTTTAGCAATGATGAGGCGCTGTTGCATGATTCAACTGCGCCGCGAGTGGGGGCGTTTTTCCACCTTCTCGTTCAGGACACCACAGCGCAGGATTTCGGCCTACCCAGCTCGGCCATCCGGTTGAGGATGTGACACCCGATCGTGGCTTCTCTCCTTTGTGCCTTGCCGTGCCTCGCCTTCAATCCGCCTCCGAGCACGGACTTGTATCGGAAGAAGCTGTTTTCAACGCGCGCCTGCTGTCGGTAGCCCGACTCCTTCTGCCACTCTTGTCGCCCGACCTGGCGAATCCTCTCAAGAGCCGTGTCACGCTGCACCCATGGGCCGTCCGTTGGCCCCGCCGACACCGCAGAGCGACGAGGGGGAATCACAATCACGACGTTCTCTGTACCGGCCGCGCTGAGTTGATCGTAGACTGACCTGTGGTCGTAGGCTCCGTCTGCGGTGAAACGCCGGATGGGAACCTCGATTGTGTCGAGAAGAGCAGGGAGTGTGGAGGCGTCGTCCCGGCTGCTCGCTGTGAGTTCGGCCGCCACAATGAACCCCTCGGCATCCACCCCGATGTGCAGCTTCCGCCAATCCCGGCGTTTCTTTGATGCCTTGTGCTTGTGCGCGTTCCATTCGCCGCAACCCAGAATCTTCAGCCCTGTGGAATCGACGATCAAGTCGATCGGGCCGTCGTAGGATCGGGTCAGGGGCGGCACCGCAACGATTTGGTTCCGGCGCGAGAGTGTGGTGTGGTCCGGGGCCTTGAGGTTGAGGCCCATCAAGCGGAGCAGCGAGTCCAGGAACCCCTCGGTCTGGCGGAGCGGCAGGCTGAAGACGACCCGCAGCGTCAACGCGGTGAATTGGTTCCGATCGGTGATGTCCTCTCCGATCTGGGCGGGCCGGTGAAGGCGATCCGCGAAGCCTCGCCCCAGGCGTTGCACCACTTCACCCGCTTCGATCAGGTGAACCAGCTTGTCGGGGCCAGCGAAGCGGACCCCGACCTGGGTTTCATGGCCCGGATGATGGCGCTGTGCTCCCTGCCCCGCACCAACCCCGGCAACCGGCATCAGTACAAGCGCGTCAACGGACCGTACAAGCTAGTCATGATCGCGGGGGCTGACAACAAGCTCCCTTACGGCAACCTGCCCCGATTATTGGTTGCCTGGGTGTGTACCGAGGCCGTGCGCACACAGTCCCGCGAGCTGGTCCTGGGTTCTTCGCTTTCCGAGTTCATGGGCAAGCTGGGCATGGATTCCATCGGCGGCGCTCGGACCCGCCTCCGCAATCAGATGAGGCGGCTCTTTAACGCTCATGTCCAGTTGGTCTATGAGGACAAGCTGGGGGAGGCCCCCCGATCTCTATGATGGACTGGACCCCACCCCCGCCGCTAGCGTGCTCGCTTACACCGATTCATGCACCAACGCCGTGTTTGGGAGAACCTCTTGTGTAGTTCTTCTGTCTGGTCGGTTGGCAACGGCTGTTCGGGTATGGGCATGAAATTGCAGTTTTCCCCCTTCTAAGGGAAGATTTTTTCGGTCTTCGGTGCGGTCTAGCTTCATAACTTCATTTAAAGGAATGAAGGTATTGGGTGCGGTTCTTGCTTTTCTTGTTCCGAGGAAATTTCCACTTGATAGTGGTTGAGGCCGGGCTCTTTGTGGGAAACGCAGTTTTCCACAAAAGCACGCGCCCTAATTACAGGATATCTATAGGTATCTGAACTATAGGCTTGTGTGACAAACTGCACGTGGTTTTCCCGAGTCGAACGGGACAAACTGCACGTGATAGGCGTGACAAACTGCACGTGGATAGGCTGCTGTATTCACAGGCCTTCTGTGGAAAACTCATCCCCCCCTGGCGATCTGCTTCGGCGCGATTGGTGGCCGGGAATGGTAGAGCTTTAGGCCCCGTTCGTCGGCCTCCACCCTTGCGCCCGGATACTGCGTCTCGACCATCTTGAGGGTCTTCAGGAAGACGCGCCGGAAGAACCTGATCTGTTTGTAGCCCTGCCCGAACTGGAGCTGGGCCGAGGTCCAGGGGACGAAGGCCGGGGCCTTCGACGGGACGCGGACCAGGCGCTGCGCCAGCCACTTGTAGATGTCGAGGGCGAGCGCATTGTGCTGGAGCGCCGCAATAGCCCGGGGGTCCAGCGGGACGGCGTGCTTGATGAGGGTGTTGTAGTATTTCTCGCTCAGCTCGACGTAGGAGGGCCAGAGGGTGCGCTGCCGGTCGTCCTTGGGGTACCAGAGCTCGAAGCCGCTCACGATCGGGACATTCGCCTGCTGGGGCGGCGTGCGGCCGTCCGAGGAAAACAGGCGGAAGGTGGCGTTGCTGATGGCGGCGGACTGCGCCCGGAATTTCCGTAGCTCGGGTCCGGTCGGGTTCCTGCCCTGCAGGCCCTTCACAAAAGCGGTCATGCTGTCCCGAATGTCGATCATGCGGGATTGCTTCAGGACCGCCTCGGTGTCGAGGTGGATCATGATGATACGGGCCTTGGGGCCGAAGGGCAGCGGAAGATCTACCCAGGTGTTCTCGTCCGGGTTGAAGGTGCGCCCCGCCTCGACCGAGATATGGACGTAGCCGTTGCTGCGCTCCCATACCCGCTCCTCGACCTCGCGATATGGCAAAGCGGTCTGGCAGAAAACGGTGTGGTGGTAGGCGATTTCGTGGTCGTCCTGCCCTGCGTTGATAGCAACGGAGGCTTCGACCATGCGCATTGTATGGGGGCTGGGCGGGCGGAACTGGACCGGACCCTTGCGCATGATATCGCCGATGGGCTGCAGCCCCTTCTCTTCGTCTTTGGCCATGCCGTCTCCTTCCCCTTCAAATAAAGTTATGAAGCTTTGAACCTTACTTCACTTCTTCAGGGAACCGTTTTTCCAGAAGCTCAGTTACCACGTCTTTCATTTCCCTGCCCTCCATCGCGCAGCGTGCTTTCACGCGGGCGCGGAGCGCCTTGGGGATTTCGACATTCAGGCGGGCGGTTTCTTCCTTCCCCCCGCTCACGAATTTGTCGAGGTCGGCGTCGGCAGGGCCGCCGGAGGGCGCTTTTATCGAGCTCGGGCGTTGTCCCCAACTGGTTTTAGCTGTTGGCTGCGACATTCAATGGCTCCTTCGTGGCTTGGTGGCTGTGATTGATGGCGGCGACGATCTCCGCCATCAAGGCTCGGATTTCTTCCGCGGCGGGGCCGTGCGGCTCGGTTTCGAGCGCGGTCATGCCGCGGCGCGCCGCCTTGGCGTATTCCTGTCGGTTGCGGATGGCGGTATGGCAGGTCGGAAACGGGCGCTTCCCGAGTGCCTCCTGGACTTCATTGCCCAGCGTGGTGTTCAGGATCAGGCGGTTGACCAGAAAACGGGTAATGAGGTCGGGCTTGATGGACGCGCATTCGTCGATGATCTCTTCCACGTCCTCGGCCGCCCAGATGTCGAAGGGCGACGGCTGCACGGGGATGATGACGAAGTCGCTGGCGACGATGGCGGAACGGGAGATCTTGTTCACGCGCGGCGGGCCGTCGATGACGACCCATTCGTAATCGAGGCTGATGGGGGCCAGCTCCCGGTGCAGCGTGTCCTTGGGCAGGCCGACGACGGGAAACCGCGCGGGTGTGCCTTCGATATCGCGCTGCGCCGACCAGTCGAGCGCGGAGCCCTGCGGGTCCGCATCGACAAGCAGCACCTTGTGGCCCTGGGCGAGCGCCGTGGCCAGGTGGACGCTGAGCGTTGTCTTGCCGACGCCGCCTTTCTGGTTTAAGAGGGCAATGATGGGCATGAGACTCCTTTCGAGGTTGGCTTCGTAGCTTCATTGGTTCATTGCTTCAAATTATCCTATGAAGGTTTGAAAATGGCAAGGTGGATTGTGTGCGGGGAGTCTTTCATAATCGGCGACGTGGTCCGGTGGGCGGAGCCCGTTTGGATGGAGAAGGGCAAGCGAAAAAAGAAGGTTATCAAAGTGGGCACGCGCCGGGTGATCGCCGAGGTGCGGAACGCGAACCCGAAGGACTGGATTGATCTGTCCGTTCTGAAATGCGAGAGTCTGGCTAATCTTCAGGCCCGTGTGTTGGAGCCATATCCGAAAGGGGAGCTTCTGCGGCGGAAGAGAAAGACGATAGGGCGCGGCGGAGGCGAGCGGATGGTATGGAGCGACGAGCGCGCCCGCGAGATGGTGACGAGCAAGTTCCTCGGTGTGCCGAGGCAGTGAGCCCTCAGATGAAGGCATGAAACTAACTTCATAGCTTTATTTGTTGGTGTGCGGCTCGCCCGTGGCGGGCTCATTCTGCGGCCTCCGCTGTCATCATCACGTCGATGTAATCGACGGGGCCGCCTGCGGCGTTCACGATGGGTCTGGCCAGCGTGTGCTGGTAAAAAGCCCGAAGGCGCGATTGGAAGCGGGACATCGGTCGGGGAGAGGCTGCGGCAGGTGATGTGGGCGAGGTCAGTTCCGACGACGCTGTCCGGCAGCCAGGAAGGGGCGTAGGTGATTTCAAGCAGCATACCGTTCCAGTCGAGACGATGTATTTCAGTGTTGCGTTTCATGACGGTCTCCGTTCGGGGAATGGAAGAAGAGCGCCTAAGCACTCTCCCCCTGCGTTGCCTCGGGCTGTGCGGCGGTTTTCGCTTTCGGCGGGAAGGCCGCGTAGCGCTTGCCACCGATGAGCAGGGTCACGCCCTTGTCCTTCTTGTGGGCGAAGCCTGCGCCGACAGGCTTGCGGCCCTATTGGCCGGGCGCAGCGTTCTCGAAGATGTAGAAGTCGGGAACCTGTTTCGGCTTCGTGGTCGTTTCGGTTGTGGTTGTCATGGTCTTTCTCCTTTTTGCTATGACCCTTTCGGGCGATGCCTCAGATCAGCCAGCAGTCGGGCGCGGCGTCACACAGGAAAATTGGAGGAGACCTTCAGGGGGAACCGCGGCTTCCTGTTGACGCAAGGAGCGCACGCGAATGGCAGGGGGCTCGAACATGCCCGATGGGGGATTGCTCAGGAGAAAGCTGACGACACCGAAAAACCGGCCATGAAACAGGGCCACGCCACGCGCTCAATCAAGACCGGGGCAGGGAAGTGCTCAAGGGGTGGCGGTCATTCACGGGTGCGGCGGTTTGGATTCCAGGAAATCGAAAGCCCGTCTCTGCCGGCGTTGGCAACGTACGGAGAGAATGAGGCCTGCGGCGGGCCTTATTCAGATTCAGAGAGTGAGTTCAGCGAGCGCCTTGCTTCGCAGGGCGCTCGGTGGGCGGGAGGAGGGCGGCAATTCCTGGCACGGGGACATTGGCGAGCTCCTTCGGTTCGAGCTTGTGAAGGCCTCCGCCATACACGCGGCCCTCGCTGAGGAGCTGGTCAGGGGTGATCTCGTTGAGCACTTGCCAGACGTTGCGTATCAGGCCGGGATCGCGCACCAAGGCGCGGGCGAGAAGCGGCGTCGGATACATGGCAAGGTAGACATTCGCCACGGTTGCGCGGGAGCCGTTGAGGATGAAGCGAAACGGTCGGCCGCTTTTGGTGTCGCCGCGCCCGAGGTAGGTGCAGACGATGGGAGCGGGAGGACGATTTTCTTGGCCGTACCACAGGGAGCGATGCTGGCAGAGATACCGCTCGTGGAGTCCGCGAGCCTTGCCGTCTTCGAGGTAGGCGTGCAGGGCAGGGAAGCGGCGTTTGATTTCGTGCTCAAGGAGCTTGGTGTCGAGAAGGTACCGCCGCCGCTCGATCCTCGGGTTTCCATGCTTGTCGGCTTCGATCTCATCGTGAGGCAGATAGCGGGGGCTCGGCAGGATGGGACTGAAGGCCTCCATCGGAAGGGCGTGCGCGTTGATCTCTTCTTCGGAGAGTATGAAATAGTCGTTGTGTCCGGTCGCAATGCCACGCTTGATCTTGAAGAAATCGGCGATGGTGGGAACGCCTGATCGTGTCCGGGTATCCGAGACTGGAAAGCGGGTCCACTTGTGCTCATGCGCGAGGGCGCGGGCAGAGACCTTGCGCGAGAGTTTCGGCTCGAAAAGCGAACCGCCGAAAGTGAATGAGACTTGGTGATCCTTGGGCGGCGGTGCCTTGCGGAACCAAACGACGGCCGAGGACACGAGGGCGTCGGCAAACTGAACGTCATTTGGGTCAAAACGGTGAATGTGCAGGAGCGTGACGCGGTCGAGGAGATACCGCTTCACGATCTGCCCGTAGTTCACGTCCATGAACTCACTTGGTATGAGCCAGCCGGCGATGCCGCCGTCCGCCATCCATGCGTGGGAGAGCCCGAGGAAGTGGCAGTAAAGCCCCGCAAGGCCGCTGATTTTCATGCCGCTGGCTTGCTGCGTGCGGAGCTGGAGGCGACTCTTGTTGCCGTTCTCTAGGTGGTGGTGCCGCACGTATGGTGGATTGCAGATGATGAGGTTGAAGCGGGGGGAAGGGTCCGCGTGTGTGAAATCGGCAAGCTTCATCGCAAGGCCGGTGTCTTTCCACAAGCGCGCCGCGGGCGTGCCGTAGTGCGGGTCGATCTCGAAACCGTGGGCTTCGGCGATCTGCGTTTTCGGGAAAACTTTGCAGAGCGCGGAATAGAAGGAGCCGGTCCCGATCGCAGGGTCGAGAAAATGCGCCTTCGCGCCGGGGGGGAGAAGGGTAGCGGCGTATTTGAGGATGTTCTGGGCAAGCGCGGTCGGCGTTGCAAACTGGCCGAGGCGGTTTCGTTCGGCCTGCGTCTTCTGGCCGTCGAGGTTGGACTGAAGGGAAATGCGTTGCTGTTCAAGCGTGTCGATTGGGTGATGCATGATCAGATTCCAAAAAGGGCGAAGTCGTCGATGCGGTGTTCCCAGACCCAGTCAATGCCCTCGGCGGCCTCGTAGCCGAGATATCCGGTGTCGAAGTAGCCGCACAGGAAAAGATTGAACTGGACCTTGTTGCCGTAGGTGTTGCGGAGCTGCGCCATTTTCATGGCTTCTTCCTTGCGGCGCTTGTTGGTGTTGGTGAAATCGCCTGCTGATTTCGCCTCGAAGAAAATCGGGAACTCTCCCGCCTTGGCTTCCTTCGGCATGATGACCGCGTCGATCGGGATATTGACGCTCTGCACGCCGCCTTCGAGCTTGACGGGGACGTTCGTGCGAAAGCTGAAGGTGCCTGGCGGCATGGCGTCGAAGCGTGTGCCGTCTCCTCCGGGGAGTTGCTTGTAGCTGCGCGCCTCAAGCCAGGCTTTGACGGCCGCGAGCTGGCGCTTCTCCTGGGCGTTGCGGATTATCGGATTGGCGACGGAACCGCAAAGACGGTCAGCCACGATAGTGGCGGCGCGGTGGATCTCCGTCTCGGTTGGCGGTTCTTTCCTGGTGAGCCAGACGAAAATATCCGGGTCGGCCAGTTTCTCGATGATGGTGGCGATTTTCGCGAGCTGGAGGTCAACCTCGGCCGCTTTCATGCGGGCCGGGAGCTTCCCCCGCTCCATTGTCTTGACGAGATTGGTTGGGACGCCGGCCAGGCCGATGAGCCGGTCCACGGCGAGGGGCGGGCAGGTGGACATACGAAGCGTCGGGAGGATCTCCGGATGCTTGCGCATGAGGCCAGGCTGAATGTTCGTGATGTTGTCGGTCGCATGAAGCGCCGCTTCAACGTCCTTGGTCGTCTGGACACGGGTGGTGCGGAAGGCCTGCGGCGCGAATTTCATAAACCAGTCGTTGTACATATCGACGGACTGGACGATGTCGGCTTTCCACTGCTGCGGTTTGTCGAGGTTTACGGGCATTCTTAGCTTCGGCTTCTTCACGCGGTTTTCTTGGCCTTGTAGAGCGTCCACATTTCTCCGAAGAGCTTGCGGAGCGACAGGTTCCGTTTCGCGGCCTCGACCTTTACCTCGGCGGCGAGGGATGGCGGCAGGCTGAAGCCAACGATCTGGCGTGTTTTAGGCTCCCGGCGCTGTGGTTCAGTTTTCTTGCTCATGAAGAACTAGTATGTCGACTTGTCGACATCGCGTCAATGGAATAAAATGAACGCGACGGCAGGAAAGGGCGCTTCATGTTCAGCGGCGAGAAAGAGGACATAATGAGTGGGATGTCGGCTGGCGTCGCAAACAACGATCAAATAAATCGCGTGCGAGCGCTGCTCGTGGAGCTGGAATGGACTGAGTCGGACGCCTGGATTCGGATCGGGGAGTTCCTGAAATGTTCCAGAGCACGCTGACGCAAGAGACGCCCACCTTTGCTTCTATGCCGGCTGAGGAAGCAGCCGAACTGATCCGCGAACTGGAGCGCATCCTGGCGGAGGAGTAAGTGGGTCAACGTGAGGGACCGTTCAGAATATGCGATTGATTCATTCCTCCGATCTCCAGATCGGCAAAGTGTTCATGGATTTCTATTTTGTCCTGCTGACCATCAAGAAAGCACTGGAAGGTGTTCGACCTGTCCGGTGATGGCCTCGCGCAATCCTTCCAGCAGCCCTTCCAGATGCGCCATGCGCTCGCGCAGTTCGCCCCAGGCGTGACGTTTGCCGCCCGGCCATGTTGCTCCCGCCTCGCCGCTACGCGGCCCGCAGAACGCCACCTGAGCCCCTCACGATAGCCCACTTAGCCGGACACGGGGCAGTGCGATTCGATAGCCCTCGCCTGGCCTCGCTTCGCGGATCGCCTTCACCGGGCCATCCAGATCGGCCAAGGCTTGACCGATGGGAACCAAGCCGTCTCGTTTTCGCGCCATGGCTTATTCTCCCACAGGACCCAGACGCCGATAGACATTTTTAAGGTGAAGCTGACCCTTCCCGTGCGACCGACCTCCAGCTAAGAAAATTCAATCCTACGCAATTTCTATAATGCATACTTGCAACAAAGCAGAATTGAATCTGTGCATGTATTCAATCCTGCAAATAAGAGGCCGCCATTGTCAGCCAGAAAGGGGATTGGACAGCGGTCGATCCCAAACCTTGCAAACAGCTGATATGAGGCCTCTTGATTCAGTGTTTAATCTGGTCTATATTAGACTACTACGAATCGATTGGAGGGTATATGACCAAGCCCCATCGCGTCTGGACCGTCGCCGAGGCCAAGGCGCGCCTGTCTGAGATCCTGCGTCTTGCCGAAGAAGAGGGGCCGCAGCATATCGGCGCACGCAACCCGTTCGTCGTTGTGCCCGCCCCCGTATGGCATGCAAAAACGCGAACACGGAAACCTCTCGGCCAGTGGCTAGTTGATAACATTCCGCGTGGGATAGAGCTTGAAATCCCGAGCCGTCGTGAGACAGGACGTGAGATTCCATTCGTCGACGGGCAAGGCGCGTGACCGGATTTCTACTAGACACCAATGTGGTCTCGGAGCTAACGAAAGAGTCGCCGGCCCCGGAGGTCACCGCATTCCTATCGAAACAGGACGATCTGTGGCTGTCGCCGGTCGTGCTGCATGAGCTGGAATTCGGCTTGCAACTCCTCCCACAGGGACGTCGTCGAGACGGCTTGCGGCAAGCCCTGTTGAAATTCATAGAGGAGTACGAAGACCAGGTCCTGCCGGTGAAACGTAAAGAGGCGGAGTGGGCCGCCCGGCTTCGAGCGCAAGCTCACCTGTCCGGGCGCGTGCTGCATCTGGGTGATGCGTTGATCGCTGGGACAGCCAAAGCCCACCACCTCTCGATCGCAACGCGGAATATAGGGGACTTCGACGGACTGGACGTCGAAGTCATCAACCCCTGGGAAACACCGTAACCACCATCACTGAAAATGATATCGAGCAAGCCGCCCTATAACGGGTTCGCCGGCATGGCGGTGGACGAGGAACGCGATCTGTCAGACGCGTACCGGATGACGACGCGCGTGCGCCGGCCCGAGGGCCAGGGATTGAATGACCTCTACGTTCGCTTCTTCCGTATGGCCGAGCGGCGCATCATCGAGAAGACGGGCCGGGGCGTGGTCTGCTTCATCTCCAACTATTCCTGGCTCGACGGGCTGTCGTTCACGGGGATGCGGGAGCGCTATCTGGACGCGTTCGACGCGGTCCGGGTCGACTGCCTGAACGGCGACAAGTACAAGACCGGTAAGGTCGCGCCGGACGGGTCGTCGGACCCGAGCATTTTTTCAACCCCGAGCGACCCGGTCGGTATCCAGGTCGGCACCGCTATCGCGACGTTGGTGCGTAAGGGCGATCATGCCCCGGCCGGTGAGGTCGGCTTTCGGCATCTCTGGGGGCAGGCCAAGCACGCGGAACTGATGGCCACGGCGGGGACGGCACCGCGCACGCTCTATGACAGCATCGAGCCGGTGCTGCCACTCGGACTGCCCTTCGTGCCAATGGCGGTGAGCGAAGACTGGTTCGGCTGGCCGGCGCTGCCAGAGCTGTTCCCGGCGTCGTTTCCCGGCGTGAAGACCAGCCGCGACGGGTTTCTCGTCGATATCGATCTCGACCGCCTACGGGCGCGCGTTGCGGATTATTTTGATGCGGGTTTGAGCCATGAAGACATCGCCCAGCGCTATCCGGGCGTGATGAAAACCACGGCACGGTTCAACGCCCGCAAGGTGCGCGACGCACTGCTCGCGCGCAGCGGGCCGGATGACAGCGGCTTCATCCGCTTCGCCTACCGACCATTCGATATCCGATGGCTCTATTGGGAAGCAGAGACGAAGCTGCTCGACGAAAAGCGCGCCGACTACCGGCCGCATGTGTTCGAGGGGAATCTGTGGCTTGAAGTGCGCGAACGAGAAGCCAAGGAAGATTTCTCGCGCGGAACCCTGGTTCGCTTTATTGGAGACAACTTCGGAAGCGGGCTGTCAAGTTTCTTTCCCCTGTGGCTCCGCGAAGACGGCCTCGGAGCCCAGAGCGACGGGTCGCACCGTGCCAATCTGTCGGGTACCGCTCAACGCTATCTCGACCGTCTGAACCTCGGTGTCGAAGACCTGTTCCACCACGTTCTCGCTGTATTGCACGAGCCCGCCTACCGCGAGGCCAACGCCGGGGCGCTCAGGATGGAATGGCCGCGCATCCCGCTTCCAGGTTGGCCCGATGGCAATGCCGGAGAGGCGGCGGAGGCGCTCGCCAGGTCGGCGGCGCGGGGCCGCGAACTCGCCCGTCTGCTCGACCCAGAAACGCCGGTGCCTGGCGTCACCCAAGGCGCGTTGCGCCCGGAGATCGCGACCATCGCCGTCCCCGCGACCCTCGGCGGGCACAACAGGACCGGCGACGACTTCGCGCTGACGGCGGGATGGGGGCATTACGGATCGGGAGAGGCCGTGATGCCTGGCCAGGGGCGGGTTGTCGAACGTGCCCTGACACCGGCGGACCGCGCCGCCATGGGCGACACTGTCGCCACCCTCGGTGCGACCACCTTCGACATCCACCTAAACAGCAACGCCTTCTGGTGTAACGTCCCAGTTGGCGTCTGGACCTACAAGCTTGGCGGCTATCAGGTCCTCAAGAAATGGCTCTCCTACCGCGAGCGAGCCATCCTCAAACGCCCGCTCTCGGACAAGGAAGTCCAGTACTTCACCGATACCGCGCGGCGGATCGCGGCGATTGTGCAGTTAGTGGACACGTAAGCAGGCTCGCGATGACCGCACCCTCAACACCGCAGATTCCTGACGAGCTTCGTCCGTACCTGGACACGATCGCGGACCGCCTCCTGTCGGGGCACGCTGCCGTCATGGTCGGATCCGGCTTCAGCAAGAACGCCACGTCGCCCGGCTCTCACCCTGGATTCCCCGACTGGTCCCTGTTGGGCGATCGTCTCTACGAGAGGCTCCACGGCAACCCGCCGGGACCCAACGAGAGGTATCTTCAGGTTCCGGCGCTGGCGCACCAGGTCGAGGCCGCCTTTGGCCGGCCCGCCCTCGACCAGATGCTGCGGGACTTCATCCCGGACCTGCAACATGAACCCTCGCTACTCCACGAAGCCCTGCTCGATCTCCCTTGGTCCGACGTTTTCACTACGAACTACGACACGCTTCTCGAACGCGCCCGTCGTTCCGTCATCTCCCAACGGTACGACGTCGTGCTCAAGCCCGACGACCTCGGACACTCCAATCGCCCCCGAATCGTCAAGCTCCACGGCAGCTTTCCGTCCGACCGCCCGTTCATCATCACCGACGAGGACTACCGGCGATATCCCTACGAATTCGCTCCCTTCGTAAACGCGGTTCGCCAAGCCCTCCTGGAGAACACGCTCTGCCTGATCGGATTCTCCGGCGACGATCCGAACTTCCTGCAATGGGTTGGCTGGATCCACGACAACCTCGGCCATCGCAACTCCCCCAAGATGTACCTCGTCGGCCTGCTTCAGCTCTCCCCCTCCCAGAAGACACTGCTTGAGCGCCGCAACATCACTCCGGTCGACATGGCTGTGTGCCCCGACATCGGCCGTGATCACTATCAGGCACTCCGGCAGTTTCTCCGCTATCTCCAATCTCGCCGAGCCGGCGACAACCAACTCGATTGGCCACTCACGACCGACGAGGAGCCTCCGTCGCCTGACAGCCAGGAGCCGCGCAAGATCGTGGAGATGTGGACCGCACAGCGTCGACAATACCCCGGCTGGATCGTTCTTCCCGAAGACCTGCGTTCGTCTCTCTGGTTCGAAACCAGCAACTGGGTCCGTGAGCTACCTTCGGCCGACGCTCTTCCCGCGGTTCTCGACCTCGAGTTCGCCTTCGAACTCGTGTGGCGCATGGAAAGATGCCTGTGCCCGATCCTCGACAATCAAATCTCGTTCCTCGAGGCCACGATAGATCGCTACTGGCTTGTCACCAACGCCGACGCTACGCTCGAATCGCTGCCTCTCGACGGAAACGACGTCGACGCCAGAGGACTCACCCTGGACGCCATCCGGTACCGCTGTCACTACCTCCTCCTCGCGATGCTGCGTCACTACCGCGAAGAGGGGCTCTCCGCCGAATGGGATGACGCCTGCCAGAAGATTCAGACGGTGCTGCCAACCCTCTCTCCAGAGCACGTCGCACGCTTCCATTACGAGCGGGCACTGTTCGCTTTGTTCGCCCTGAATCTCGGCCAGCTCAAGACCCGCCTCGCCGAATGGCCGCGCAATGACGCGCTTCCATTCTGGACCGCCAAGAAGGCCGGCTTGCTCGCGGAGATCGGCCGTGTGAACGAGGCCCGGCATATTTTGGAGCAGTCGCTGGACACGATTCGGGTGAAGTTGAACCTCACTCCCACGAGGACAGACTACACCCTGGTGTCCCAGGAATCTTTCGTAATGTACCTGCTCCATGCTGTAAGACAAGCATCTATCCTTGAAACGTCAGAGCGATCCGACACTCGCCGACAGCGCCGGAAGTTCCGAGAACGTTGGCATGTACTGAAGCAATACAAGTGCGACCCCTGGCAGGAGATCGAGACATTCGAAGACAAATTGCAACGCCCTCCTGCAACAACGCCAGACGTTACCGTGAAGCCCACGTTTGACATCGGGCGTTCCGTACGAACTCACCACATGCAGGCCTGGAACAACGAGGCGCTGACGGCCTATAACTTCCTGCGGTTCTGCGAAGACGCCGGAATCCCATTCCGCGTGTCCAATGTTACTATCGCTACAAAGACCGCAGCCGGAACTTTGGGACGTATCGCGGAGTACTCGTCACACTTGGCACTGGCCACCCTGGTGCGAATCGGTGACGTTCAGGCAGTCGACGAGATTTTCGACCGGGCCTCCCTTGCTCGAATGAGCACGCAGTCCGTGGACCGTCTTATCCAGCACTACCTGGAGTCGTTGCGTCTCGCTATCCCGGACATCGGCAGCGGAGACCGCTGGCGCGACTCGAATTTCGGCACACTGTTGGCCGGCATTCTGCCGGAGATCCTGTCACGGCTGTGTTGCAAGTGTTCACGAGGTGCCAGGGAGATGCTCCTCGACTGGCTTTTGGAAGTCTATCGCTCAGAGCACAGGCCGAACTACCAAGGCATCCGATACGTCACGGCGAGGCTTCTCGAAGCGATCCCGGTTGCTGAGCGCATTGCCATAGTGCCGAAGCTGCTCCAGTTTCCAATCCTGAGTGAGCTTGATCCGCTAGAAGAACAAGAATACCTGAATCCGTTCGCTTTTCTCGATCTGTCCAAGGCATTGATACTCGACGAGGTCACGATCTCGGACACGGAACTCGACGTGTTCTTCAACGGTGCGTCGTCCAACAGGCCCACTGTACGGAGGTGGGCGATATCTACGCTTGGGACGCTGCAGCGAGCCGGGCTCCTGGATCGGAGTCAGTCGCAACGGTTTGCCAGCTGTTTATGGAGTCGAGTCGACGAGTACGGTCTGCCTTCTGATACGAACTACGTCCGATTGGTTTTTTTGTCCTTTCCGCACCCCGAGAACATCGATCCGGTTGGAAGCTTCATGCGGTACGTTCGCGGCGCACGATTTCCCGCACAGGAGAGTGACACGCATACGACGATAGTCTCCGAAGACCAGAGAGTGGCACTTTGTAGTGACATTCGCGCTGCCACGGACGTCCACTGGCCCGAGGATGACGTGCGCTCCATCGTACGTCGGCTTGTGAAGTGGTGGGACAACGATAAGGCACACTGGCGTGGGATTCATGCCCAGAGGCCGTTTCCAAGACTTGCCAATGATTTCGGAGAGCAACTGAGCGAGTTGGTGATAACGCTCGCAACCATGGTCGTCAGGTATCCGGATTTCGTACGCGACGAGAACACTCGGAATGCAGTGACACGCGTGGCGAAGGAATGCTCCGAGTACGAGGTGCCAGCGCTGCGCTTGGAGATCGCCTGCTTGTACGCCTTTTCCACTTCGCGCGACTCAGTGCTAGGGCGAGTCAAGGACGCGATGGCGTCGTCGTGCAAGGATACCGTCATCGATGCCCTCGATGCCATGAACTTGGTCTCGCGTCGAACTGCGTCCGAATCAGAAGGAGGAGACCTGCTGGAACTCCTGCGCGCGGCCGGGCAGATGATTCGGTGGCGGCGGGAGACAGCCTTGGAGAGCACTATGGGCGCGGTGGGAGAGGCTGTGACCAAGCATCCGTTCGCATTCGTAGATGATGTCGAAAGCGGAGTGCTCACGGGACTTCGTCATCTGATTGCAGAGACGGACGTAAGGAAGAAGAACAGAGGGGGAATCTACAGGAACACCGGCTTCGAGGACGTAGCGAGGAAGCTGTGGTTGAGGTGGGCCGCAGCGAGACTCTCGTACAAACTTTTCGAACACTATCGAGCAGTCGGCGACGTGATCCCTGAGCCAATAAGGACCTGGGAGGCTGTCTGCCGGTCGGAGGATGAGTTTCTGGAAATCAGGAACCAGTGGCTCGCGCCGCAGAGTCGGACATGAGGGCATCATGGTGCCGACGAGGCGCCACGTCAGCCGCGATTCCATCGAAGCCATCTCCGCGCGGAGGGCCTGAAGATCGGCACGGGTTGAGTGGTCGCCGTGTTCGGCGCCTGATCCGGACCGCGACCGATCCGCGGGCAAGTCGTGTGCTGCGCCCTGAGCAGCTCCGTGTCGGAGCTACCCCCGGACGATTGCACAAAGGAACGGTTCTGCAACTCCCTAGCCCCTGACGTGTTTGCAAGGGCTTAGGCGTTGCGAAACGGTATTGCTGAATCAAAGTGATTGGCAATGCCGTTTCGCCATAGTGATCGGGTCGGGCCGGCGTGACCTACGACGCCTTGGCCGCCGCAGCCACGTGCGCCTGCGGCGCTCTAGCTAGATGGAGCGAAACCATTCCTCGACCACATCGATGTGTTCCACGAGATTGGTCTTCACGCCGAGCTTCAACTCCTTCAGCTTTTCCACAAGCAGCAGGCCATCGATCAGATCGACTGGTGGTGCCCCGTCCCGCGTGGCTTCTCGCCGAGCCTCGAGCGTGAAGCCTCCAGTGCTGATGATGACTCCCTTATCCGCACGCCCAACCATGGCGCCTCGGAAATCACGAACTGAATCAGGGCCGATGTTGCCCTTGTGCCGCTTACTTTGAAACAGGACGTTGAAGCTAATCAGGCCGCCCAACCGAATCGTTCCATGACCGTCGATTCCTCCGTCGCCGCTTCGCTTTGTGACTTCAACCTCGATGAAACCCGACTCCCGAAGAATCCGCTGGCACAAACGCTCGAACGCAGTCGGGTCCATGGACTGAAGGACGGCAAGAAGCCGGTCTTGCCAAGTAGCAGTCGTCGCGGTGTCAACTGCAGCCGTCGGTTCCGGTTCCTCGCTGGTCTTAGACCGCTCGTCTTGAAAGAGTTTCGCGATCTCTCTAGCGATCTGGCGGCCATCCACTGCTTCGGCTTTGAAGCCCTCTGGTGTGAGCGCCCAGACCCCACGCTCGGAATTCTCGAGTAACCCGGCCTTGCGAAGATACGTCCGTGCCCAGGCTGACCGGTACTCGAGCTCGGTGCGACCACTGCTGCCGTGCGGAATCTCGGTTATTTCCTGAGGCAAATCAAGGAGGTGAACGATTTCCGGTACTAATTCGTCGATCGACGCGCTCCCGCCGAGTTGCTTCAATGCCTGAAGCGTCGGATCCATCAACTCGTCGAACTGGGGAACATCCTTCTTCTTCATGCTGAGGCTTACGGTTCACCGAGCAGCCACATCAACTTTTGCGCTTCAGCCACGGCGCTTCACGATCGCACCAAGCGCCGTCGGCTGCTAGCCAGGTGGTTGGCATTGTCAAGTTAACGTATCACAAGCTGAGACAGCCCCAAAGATATGGCTAGTGAAACTGCGTCTGAATACTTGATATGGTGGCTTGCTCCCTCGGCAACCAGTTAAGTTGACAATGCCCCCGCGAAGGTCGACCCTTCCCTGAGCTGTGGCGCGCTCTGGTGTAGTAAATCTACCCTCTTTTATAGAACGATAAAGTATCTTATCATCCCCTATATCACCATGGTTCAAACCCCTTCCCAATCCGCCCTTCTGCCCGCCTCCCAGGCCCTCGATCGCACCCCCGCCGTCCTGCGGCGCGCCGGGAAGAACGCCCTGTTCGCCGCCGATGAGTTCTTCGCCGCCCGCATCTCCAATCCTCACACCCGCCGCGCCTACGCCCGCATCGTTGGCCGCTTCCTCGCCTGGTGCGAAGAACAAGGAATCGAGCTGCGTCAGGTTACGCCGGGGCTGGCCGGGCGCTTCATCGAGGAGATTCCCGGATCGGACCCCACCAAGAATCTGGCGCTGGCGGCGCTGCGGCATTTCTTCGATGCCCTGGTCATCCGCCATGCCGTGGGCCTGAACCCGTTTTCCTCCGTGCGGGGCAAGAAGCACGCTGTCGTGGACGGCAAGACCCCCCAACTCGCCATCCAGCAGGCCCGGGACCTGCTTGGTTCCATCGACCTCTCTGGTGTCGTGGGATTGCGAGATCGGGCCGTGCTGGGCGTGCTGACCTACACCGGGGCCCGCGTCGGCGCCCTCGCCCGGCTGCGCCGCGGGGACCTCGAGGACCAAGGCGCCCAGCGCGTCCTGCGGTTCCGGGAAAAGGGCGGCAAGCAGCGCGAGATCCCCGTCCGCCACGACCTCGACCGCTGGCTCGAGGAGTACCTGATGGCGGCCCGGATCGACGCCGATCCCAAGGAGACGCCCCTGTTCCGGGCGGCCCTGGGAAAACAGAAGAAGCTCTCCAGGAACCCCTTGTCGGCCAACTCCATGCGCCGCATGCTCAAGCGACGGCTCAAAGATGCCCGGTTGCCCGACATCTTCAGCCCCCACAGCTTCCGCGTCCTGGTGGTGACCGACCTGCTCACCCAGGACGTGCCTCTCGAGGACGTCCAGTACCTGGCCGGCCACGCCAACCCCAAGACCACCCAGATCTACGACCGGCGACAGAAGCGGGTCACCCGCAACATCGTCGAGCGCATCTCCGTGTGAGGAGTTCGTCTGGCGTGGCCGGAATGCTGCTGTTCGCCGTACCTAGCCAGCGACTACCGATACCCGCCATCGGTTGAGCCGCAGATCGCGGCAAGGCTGGGAGGTGTCCGGTCGAAGTACACCGGCCGAGTGTTCCACAGCCTCCAGGAAACCGACATCGAGCACATTGTCGCCAGAAGCGAAGCGCACGATGGTGGCCTGTGCAGCGCGGACCGGGAGACGCGGCGCGCCTTTGCCGCAGACCTTTTGAACCTGACCTTGGCGGCCCCTCGGCTGAACCGCTACGTCAAGAAAGCCAAGGACGCGGCGGACTGGATGCCGGAGCGGAACCGCTGCTGGTTTGCACGCCAGGTGGTCAAGGTGAAGCGCAAGTACGAGCTGACGGTGGACTGGCGAGAGATGCAAGCCCTGGAAGGGGTGCTGGGCGGTTGCGGCGATGGATAGACTGGAGGTTCCCCGCACACGCGGGGATAGACCTCAAGTCATGGCGCGGGCGACAGGTTGAGAGGCGAAAGAAAAACCGCTCTGAAGCTATTACACAAAAGAGCGGCTACGCAACGATCCACTGCTGTACGTGGATGGATAGGCTTCGGCGTTCCGGAACGGTGTTAGCGACGGGGTGAGAACGCCTCTTTCGCGAGAAGGCTTTCCGGTCCCGACGCTCGGCCAGCATTACTCCGGCTTCAACGCTTTGATGGACTCGCCCAGGTAAGGATTAGTCAAGGAATTGATCTCCCCTCACTCCGGTGAGGGGAGCGGATTGAAACCCTTGCACTGACCGACACACCTTCAGCCTTCGGCACTGTGTGGAATAGTCTGTGATGCCGAAAGGCGTTGAGCGCTGACCGTTCTGGAACTTCACCGCGAGTGCGGGGAACGGGTCGATGAGCGGGTAAGGTTTGGTCAAAGTTTCTGTTCATCCCCGCGCCTGCGGGGAACGACAATCCCGACGACGGGAACGGGCAGATCAAAGAGTTCCGGTCGCGTTCCAGAAAGCCAGCGAGTCCCGTCCATCTGGCAATCTTCCAATGACCCGCTCTCTGATTACCTGAATTTGGATGATTTCGTGAAGGCGAATTGGCCCCAAACGGCCCGTCGTCGGGTCCGTTCCGTGGCAGGGCGCAGGGCAGGCGATTTGTGATCCAGTCAGAGGGGGGGTATCACACCCACCCCCCGCCTTCGGGGGGGTCGCTCCCGTCTCAATTTATCCCTGCGGGAAGGCTCCCCGGCCTGCGTCGGGCCGGACGACGACGAGCGGCGCGCACGTCAGACCGACGAGCAAAAACCGTCCGGCTGTTAGGCGATTATCGCCGGGAATACTGAGGAGTTTTCGCCCCTGACACCGGGCCGAAATGTTCCCTTTCGGCCTTAAATGCGATCGTGCCGCAGCGGGCCAGGCGGGTCACCCGAAGGGCCGGAGCGCAGCGGAGGACGGCGCAGCCGTTGACGCGCCCGGACTGCGGAGGCTATCCGGGTTTTTCTGTGGTCCGAACTGATTTCCAACAGGGAAGGCGAAGCCTGTACTTGGTACGTAGTTACTTGCTTACTACTTGTACGTGGTGATGGTGTTTGGTCGTGCAAAACTTCCCAGAATCACAGGATTTTGTGGAAAACCAAGGCGGCCCGTTGAGATCAGCCACGCAAGCCCGAACGCCGGGCGCTGAGCGGCCCCAGGAGCCGCGGTTGTGCCCAGGCAAGCAAAAGAGGACACCTCGGAGGCTGAACGCCCCTCACGGGGCAACCTCGCGGCTTGACGCTTCGGGTGGAACGCGCTGGCCGCTTGCAGTTCCCGCTCCAGCTCGAGACCTTAGCTCTGACGCTGCTTCCGAGTTCCAGAGAGAGCTAAGAGCCGCGAGCAGAGAGTTTCCTGAAACGGCCAAGTGGTCCGCCATCTTCTCGATGACATCGTCCGCCCTCTCATGAAGGTTCAATGCGGTCCGCGCATCTGACTACCGAATCCAGTCGGTCAGTTTCTTCTTGTGCCCATCACGAATGGTGTCGTTCAGGAGCAAGAGGACGGCATAAGCACGCAAGTGCAATCTCTTCCGATGAGAAACATTCTGGCTGGCGACGTGCCACACAATCATCAGAACGAAGAGCATCCAACCAACCCATGACATCTCAACCTCCTTACGCCGCTGCTAGGATGTTAGACGGCATTGCCCGAGGTCGGCGGGTTGCGACGATACACTTCGAAGGCAACGGCCGCTGCCTTACGAAGCGCCTTAAAGGACGATGGATCCGCCACCGTCAGGTAGTCCTGCTCCATCGCTTCGGCAGCGTCGGCGAGTCGGATACGATGCTCTGCGGTCGGCTGACTCGCCACCGCGTGACTTAGTACCAACAGCACTGAGTCGAGGACATATTTGTTCGTTTCAGCAAACGGCACCTTAATGGGGATTCGCTACGTAGGAGAACGTACCGCTCAACTTCTGGTGGAGCATTTCGGGACGATGGAGCAATTGCAGTCGGCGGAGCAAGAGGAGCTGGAATCCATCCGCGAGGTCGGCCCCAAAGTGGCCGAGAGCATTTTCAACTTCTTCCGGGGAAAGCAGAATCTCAAGGTGCTGGAGAAGCTCCGGAAGGCGGGACTCGACTTCAAGCAGGCGACGGCGCGCGCGCAGCGTGGTCCCCTGGAAGGAAAAACGTTTGTCCTGACCGGCACTCTCCCTGGCCTGTCGCGAGACGAAGCCTCAAAGATGATCGTGCAGGCCGGAGGCAAGGTGACCACCACGGTCAGCAAAAAGACCGACTACGTGCTGGTCGGTTCCGACCCCGGCTCAAAACTCACCAAGGGCAAGAAGCTCGATGTTCCCACCCTCGACGAGAAGCAATTGCTCGCTCTCTTGGGACGGTAAGCTTCTCTATCTTGATCAATCTTGGGATCTGGGACGCGTCGTCGTCGTCTCTTCGGCCTTGAGAATTTCGCGAATTCCGCCAATCGAGCTCAGGATTCCACTTGCCTCGAAGGGCAGGAAGATCTTGGTCGCCTGGCCCGAGGAGATCTTTTCCAGCGACTCCAGATACTTGAGCGCAATCAGGTAGTTTTCCGGGCTGGCATCGGGCAGGGCGCCTCGCACCCGGTTGATTGCCTCGGCCTCCGCCTGGGCGATTTTTAGGCGGGCTTCCGCGAGGCCTTCGGCTTCCAGGATGGTCGAGCGCTTCTCTCCCTCGGCGTTGGCGATGGCGGCATCACGTTCTCCTTCGGCGGTCAGAACGGCGGCCCTCTTCGACCCCTCGGCTTCGGTGACCACGGCACGCCGCTCGCGCTCCGCCTTCATTTGTTTCGCCATAGCCTCCTGGATCTCTTGGGGTGGTTCGATGTTTTTCAACTCCACGCGGTTTACCTTGACACCCCACTTGTCGGTCGCTTCGTCCAGGATGTTGCGCAACTTCACGTTTACCGTTTCACGGGATGTGAGCGTTTCATCCAATGCCAGCTCGCCCATGACGTTACGAAGACTTGTCACCGTGAGTTGGTGGATGGCCGCCCCCAGGTCCACAATTTCGTAGATAGCTCTCTTGGGGTCGGTAATCTGGTAGTAGAGCACAGTGTCTACATGCATAGTGACATTGTCACGGGTGATTACGGGCTGGGGTGGAAAGTCTACTACCTGCTCACGAAGATCGATGGCTCGCAAACGCTGCCCCAGCATCAAAATCGGCCGAATACTATCCACAAACGGCCAGATGAAATTAATCCCGCTTCTGGCCACCATGTGAAACCTTCCCAGACGCTCCACGATCTTGACGGTGGCCTGCTCGACGATTTGAACACCATTGGCGGCCGTGTACAAAATCACGACCCCCAGAAAGATGAGAATCCACTCCATGGCGACCTCCTAAATGCTAACCGGAATTAGTTTTATAGCCCTCCGGCGGTTGCAAGTATACATCCGTTTGCCCCAGTCGAGCCCTCCGAGCACGGTTTTTCTCCCAGAGGGTCCCACCGGCTCCCAGCCACCCTTTTACGAGTCCCAAAAACTCATCGCCTGGGCATCCCTACCCCCTTTTCCAGTCCGGTACAAGCTCCCAATCCTAACTTACCAGCTGGACCGGTCTAAGGGGGGCAGGTCAGCCTACGGTTCATCCCCGCGCTTGCGGGGAACAGTCAGAAAGGTAAGGTTTGGTCAAAGAATTGATCTCCCCTCACTCCGGTGAGGGGAGCGGATTGAAACCCTTGCACTGACCGACACACCTTCAGCCTTCGGCACTGTGTAGAATAGTCTGTGATGCCGAAAGGCGTTGAGCACTGACCGTTCTGGAACTTCACCGCGAGCCATCACCGGCTACGGCAGCCCGAGGATTATTTCGACATGTTTGACTTGGAACCCATCGCTGCAGGAAGCCCTGGGATCGCTTTCCAGCGGTGCAGTAGTGCTATTTTGGTTTCTGGCCGCTCAGGGTAGTCAGAGGCGATTGCTGGGCCAGCAAGGGGGACCTGAGATGGCTATTCCACGAGCGAAAGCTGCTGCACCTGAGGAATGCGCCCCGGGGTTTCCGGAGAACTCGTTACTTGGCTCCGACCACCATGGCGAGAGTCATCTGCGTTTGATAGTACCGCTGCTCACTCTCCACAGGCGGCACGTGACCGATCGGCTCGAGGAGTCGCCGATGGTTGAACCAGTCCACCCGTTCGAGCGTGGCGAACTCCACCGCCTCCGCATGACGCCACGGGCCCCGGCGACGGATGACCGCGGTCTTGTATGACCCGATGATGGACAAGGTCCGTGGGTTCACAACAGAGTTACTCTTCCTGGCGTTACCGCTGCCTTCACCATCAACCCCGACTGGACCGCCTTCAGTGTGTCGAAAATCCCTTCGATCACGTTTTTCTTTCCGCCAAACAATGCCTCCGGCCCCCCGGCGTGCAGGTTGCTGAAGGGCGGTTCGTAGAGAGCCGATGCCTCCATAACGCCTCGGGCCGTGAGCTGGTCGATCACCATCTCGACGAAGCGGATCTGCGGTGGCGTGAGGCTCTGGTCGGAGAGGAAGCCGGAGAAGGCGCGTTGCGCCGCGGCGCGATCCATCCCCACCATGTTCCGAACGAAGTGGGCCAGCGAGGGCGCCTCGCTACGGGCCAGGAGGCCCGTCAACAACGTCTGGCCGTCGTCCTCGCCGATCTCCGCCAGGGTCCTCTCCAATCCCAGTAAATCGGTCGCGGTGAGCGGCTGGTTAGTTCGTAGACGGTGGATGACGATGTGGTCGAGGTGGTTCTTCAGGTAGGCCTTAACCTTCTTCTCATACTGGACACCGGTCATCTTCGGCATGTGGACGACCTCTTCATCCCGCACGCCTATGACCTGATCCTGGAAGTCGGTGTAGACGATCTTCTGCTTCTTCTTGTCGAGGAAGGGCACCAGCCTGCGTAGGCGCAGCCGCAACGCTTCGAGACCGTGCAGGTCGACCCCCTCCCAGAAGCCGCTCTCCTGCATGGAGGCCAGGAATTCGAGCTGGGCCTTGACGGCGGGGATCGTCGTCTTCTCCTCCAGCAGCATGGCGATTTCGACCATCCGCTGCCGGTGACTCTCGACGGCGCTCATGTTGCCCTCGGCCAGGGCTACCTGCATGCGAAGGGCTGTGAGATCGAACATCCGTGACTCGATCTCATCTGTCTCGACCTCGCTTGGCAGCCCGGCGACTTCACGCTGTAGCACCTCACGGTCCGCGTCGTTGAGCTGCGCCCATGTCGTGCGCTCCCGGAAGCGATCCACGGCCTCCAGGTGCATCCGCACGATGAAGTTCTCGCGGTTCATCGCCGCCACTTCCCCATGAAGCTGCGTGGTCAGGGCGCCCGCGAGTACTGCATCCGGGTCCAGGTCGGGTGTCGCCTGGACAAGCGTCAGCAGTTGCACCCGGGAGCGGAAGAGGCGGGTGCCGAGCGGGACGATGCCGCGTCCCTCGATGCCCTCTGGATTCTCGCGGAAAAAGTCGAAATTGAAGCAGAAGTCGAAGACGCGGAAGTCCTGCTTGTCGTCGCCCGGACCGAACAGCTCCGGACAGAGTCGCGTGCCGCGTCCGATCATTTGCCAGAACTTGATCTTCGAGTAGACCGGCTTGAAGAAGACCAGGTTCGCTACCTCGGGAATGTCGATGCCGGTGTCGAGCATGTCGACCGAGATGGCAATGTGCGGCGCGTTGTCCTTCTGTGAGAATTGGTCGAGGAGACTCTGCGGATACGTCGCATAGTGGTCAATGACGCGCGCGAAGTGTCCCGTGTGCTGCGGGTAGTGGTGATTGAATCGCTCCTCGATGAACTGCGCGTGCGTGTGGTTACGAGCGAAGAGAATCGTCTTGGCTAGCCGGTCCCCCCCTTCGACTTTGTGGCCATGTTCCATCAGGTGCTGGAGCACCTTGTCCACCGTGTCCTTGTTGAAGAGCCAGCTGTTGATGGCGGCGGCGTTGACCTTGTCCGGCAGACTGCTCTCGTCCACGTCGTCGCCCCAGTCGAGGCTCTCCCACTGTTCCTGCTCCTCGTCGCTGAGCGAGTCGTAGTCGATGCCTTCGCGGGGAAACCGCAAGTCCACCTGCTGCACGCGCGGTGGCACGAGGAAGCCGTCTGCGACGGCGGTCTCCAGTTCGTAGGCGTCGGTCGGCACGCCAGGCTCCAGGTCGCAGAGTGCGTAGGTGTTTCTGTCTACCTGCTCCCGTGGTGTCGCGGTCAGACCGATCAGCAGCGAGTCAAAGTAGCGAAAAATCGCTCCGTACTTCTGGTACACCGAGCGATGCGCTTCGTCGATGATCACAAGATCGAAGTGCCCAACGCTGAAGCGCGCCTCGCCGCTTCTTGTCTCGTCAATCAGCCCCATCATCGTCGGATAGGTGCAGACGTAGACTCGACCCGTCGTGTCCTTCTCGGTGACCAGGTTCACCGGGCTGGACTGGGGGAGGTGTGCCCTGAACGCACCAACGGCCTGGTTCACCAGCGCCACCCGGTCGGCCAGGAACAACGCCCGCTTCACCCAGCCCGCCCGTTGCAGCAGGTCCACCAAGCCAATCGCCGTGCGTGTCTTGCCGCTGCCGGTGGCCATCACCAGCAGCGTCTTGCGCCGCGTCTGCGCGAACTGCTCGCCGATGCTGCCAATGGCCCGTTTCTGGTAGTACCGCTCGACGATGTCGTTCTTCACCTGCGACACATCGAGCGGGGCGCGCTGGGCTCGGCGAATGATCAGGGACGCGAGCTCGTCCTTCTTGTAGAACCCGGCGACCGGACGTGGCGGATAGGCGAGGTCATCCCACAGGCGGGTCTCGTACCCGTTGGTGTAGAAGATGACCGGACGCTGGCCGTGCATCGCCTCCAGGCAGTCGGCGTAGAGCTTCGCCTGCCGGACTTCCGGATCGACGGTGGTCTTTTTCGCCTCCACCACCGCCAGCGGCTTGCCATCGTCTCCCCAGAGGACATAGTCGGCATAGCCGATGCCCGACTCGTTCGGCATGCCCGTCACTTCGTATTCACGGTCCTGTTCCCGGTCCAGATGCCATCCGGCGCGTTCCAGATCGAGATCGATGATGAGCGTGCGGGTCTTGTCCTCGTTCCAGTCGTGGGTCTCGGGGAAACCTTCGTTCTCCGCCTTGATGGCCGCGAGGCGTCCACGCAACGCTTCAAGTTCGCTCTCGATCTCCTTGCGGGCCTCCGCCGCCGCATCCTGCTGGGCCTTCAGAGCCTCCAGCTCCTGGACGCTGGCTGGGGTAATTGCCGGTTCCACGTTCGGGACGATGGATGCGTCGAAGGTCTTGCCCTGCAGACTCTCCGCGCCCTTCCGGAGGTAGGTGCGGCCGGTCCAGTAGAGGACGTGATACAGCTCTCGCAGGACGTCGAGCGCCTTCTCGGGCGCGGGCGTCTTGGTGCCGTGAACCGCGACGTTGCCCGCCTGGCGGACGAACTCGGCTTTCTGCCAGATGACCTCGGGCACGAGTTCACGGAAGGCAAGGTCGCTGATGTAGCTGTCCAGGTCCGTGACCTTCGGCGGCTTCAGCGCCTTCTCGACCTTGTAGACACGCTTGAGCAGACGCTCCAGTGCGTGCCGGGCATGGAAGCAGGACGCCCGTGGGTCGCCGAAGACATGCCGCTCCGCAAAACTCGCACTCTCCGCCGCGTGCGGGAACTCTTGTTTCAGGAACGCGAAGTTGGCCGAGATCTCCATCGAGGTTCAGAGGTCTCCTCGGAAGGCGCGGGCTTGCAGGGAGGTGAAGAGGGTGTCGAGTTCGTTGAGGTGCGCGCGCTGGCTGACCCTCTGTTGCTCGACGGATTTGACGATGGCGGCGAAGCGGTATTGGAGTTCGAGCGGAGGCACGGGAATTGGGAGGGCCCTGATGATGCCCATGTTCAGCCCGGACATGATCGCCCCTTTTGCACTTCGCTCCAGATATCTGCGGAAC
>CBDDCL010000002.1:0-27570 GCA_965226245.1 Bryobacterales bacterium
TTGGGACCGGAGAGCCTGCGCGAGTTATTTGACACGCTCCGGGTGATCGGCCCTTCCGAGGTAAAAGCGAAGATGGAGGCGCTTCGAGTTCTGGGGGTGCGGATGGATATGCAGGAGCGGTCGCAACTCAACTAACAGAGTGTCTCCACGGGCGTCTGCGCAAGCCCCGCCTGGGGCTTCCTCTACCGGCCCTTCCCCCTCGCTCTTGAATCCCCTTTCCCTCGTCGCGGATGATTCCAGATCGGTCCTCGCCGTCAAGGGTTCGCTGCGCCGCTTCGCGCCCTGGACCGCTGTGGGCCGATCCGAAGGGATGGCTGTTTATGAGGGAAAAGGGGGGGGTTCGGGCCGTGGGGCGCGAGGGCGAGTTGCTAAGCGTATGATAAACGGTCATACCAGCCGCTTGAGCCGTAGCCGAGGGGCGCTGTCACCCGGCAGGGCCGTAGCGCAGCGTAGGAGCCGCGCCAGCGGCTTGACCCGCCACCTTGACGAAGGCTATCTCCGGGGTTCTGTTTTCAGGGTTTATTCCTTCGAGAGATGGTTTTGGTCTTTGGTTTTTGATTTGGGGATTTGTCCACAGTCGTCGTCGCTCCTACTACTTGTTCTTTAACGATCGAGGAGGCCATCTCATTGATCCCGAATCGGTGCTGGAGGTGACGGCCGATCTGGAGATCCAAGAGGACGGCGGGCTGACGGTCCAAACGGAGATGGATCCCCTGGCAGTGCTCACGATCTCGACCCACGGCCAAGGGGAACTCGTGAGCGGATCGGTGAAGGTTGTCTCGGAGGGTCTTCCCATCGGCGGAGGCCTGCGCTATAACCTCCCCGCCATTGCTTTTAACGGCGGCGGCAAGACGTGCCGCATATCGAGCAAGGCGATCTATCGGGCGCTGGACGTTGAGAACATCCGCCACCGGCGAGACGCCAGCAAACCGCTTGTCATGCGGCGGCTTTTATCGCTGGATTTTGTGCTGGAACACCCCGGTATGAACTGGCTCCCCGCCGAGCCGGAGAAGGTCAAGTTTTTTGAAAAGATCGGCTTGCCGCTCCGCTTGCTTCCGCGCCGAATTTACTACGGTGTGGTCGGCAACCAGAAGCGCTACTTTGCCCTCAAACTTCCCCTTGCCGTGGACCCTGAAATCGTCACCTTTGTCTACGCCGATCCGGGCCACCAGACGGATCGTGAGTTGTACTCGTGGGGAGCCGCGCATGGGCCGCTTTGGGATGCGCTCCGCAAGAAGGGGCGGCAGGTTCGGGTGATCGGAATTGGGGTTGAAAATACCACCCTGGATCGGACGGATCGAGTGCTTGAAAGATGGGCGGAGGCGGAGCCAGGGACAAGCCATGAAGGGCTGACGCCGAGGCAGGAGATCAAGGCGATCCGAGACGCCATGAAACAAAAAGACCGGGAGTTTCTAGCTCCCTACGGCGGCTTCGGGGGAGCCATGGAGCGGCTTGGAGTGCTCTACAAAATGCCCGAAGCCAAGGTCACGGAAGGAGTCTCGATTGACGACTATTCGACGTACCGGGCCACCCGATTGACGGAGCGGGATGAGATCGGCTGAGAGAGAGGGAAAATCGGTAGTTTTTGATGCCACCAGCGCCGTACCAGGATGCCACACCCTCAGAGGGGGGGTGTGGCACGACTTTTCGCTCAGGTCTACCACGGCTACATTCGTCTATATGACTCATTCCGCTGTGGTTATCCGCTTTGAAACGGCCCTCCCGCTTCGGACGCGGGAGAAAGGCGGGGGACGTGAGCGACCCCCCCCAAAACCGAGGGGTCATGCGGTCCCGCACAGATGGCGTTCGTGGCACGCCTCTGTACCGGCCCCCATGGGGTCGCTCACGTCCTCATTTATCCCTGCGGGAAGGCTCAGAAACAGCCCCCAGGAGCGGCGCTGAAAGCACGGAGACGCACCTATGAAATGGCGCGAGGTCGGCCCTTATTTGAAAGAGCTTTGGCACCGGCCCGCTGGCCCGATGAACTGGAAAAACCCGATCCGGGTTTTCGCCGTCCTCGGCTGGCTGGTTGTGCAAGGTTTCGTGCTGTTGGGCTGGGCCGGATGGCGCGTCTTTCAAGGTCTGATGCTGTTGGGCTGGACGGTGTGGGCCTGCTACGGGCGCCGGAGCCGCTCCCGCGCCCGCTTCGGCGGCTTGCGCGAGAAAATCCTGGCCCGCGACCACCATCGCTGCCGCGTCTGCGGGGCCCGAGAATGGCTTGTGGTCCATCATCGCCACCCGCGGCACACCTACGATTCCCTGATCACCCTCTGCGCCGCCTGCCACGCGCGGCTGCACCGCCTCGGGGCCATCCACCGCTGGGTCCCGGAACCCCTGCTCGAGCTGTGGGCCGAGCAGCACCCCGGCGCGCCGCGCCAGCTGCAACTCCCCGCCTTCCGATGAGCAGCACCCCGGAGCCCCCCGCGACGCTCGTCCCGGCCGCGACGTCGCCGGCGCCGCTCGTGGACCTGGTGCTCGACGGATTGGCGAGCGAGCACTCCCGCCGCGCCTACCGCCGGGCGCTGGGGGAGTTTTTTAGCTGGTACCCGTCAAACGCCTCCGGAGAGGGCTTTACAAGGGCCACGGTGCAGCGTTACCGCTCGCACCTCGCCGAGCGCTCGCTGTCGGCGGCCTCGATCAACCTGGCGCTCGCCGCGCTGCGCAAGTTGGCCTCGGAAGCCGCCTCGAACGAGCTGCTCGCCCCGGAAGCCGCCGCCGCCATTCTCAGCGTCGGAGGCGCCCGGCGTACGGGCGTCCGGACCGGCAACTGGCTGACCTTGCCGCAAGCCCAGCAGCTCCTCGAAGCCCCCGACCCGTCGACCCCGAAAGGTCTGCGCGACCGCGTCCTGCTGGCGCTGCTCGTGGGCTGTGGGCTGTGGCCTGCGCCGCGGCGAGCTCGCAGGCCTCGGCTTCGACGCGATCGCTCAGCGCGAAGGCCGCTGGGCGATCGTCGATCTCGTCGGCAAGCACGGCCGCGTCCGCACCGTCCCGATGCCGTCCTGGGCCAAGGCCGCCCTCGACCACTGGGCCCGGGCCGCCGGCATCTCCGAAGGCAGAGTGCTGCGGGCCATCAACAAGGCTGGTCGCATCAGCCACGACTCGATGGGGGCGCAGTCGGTGTTCGAGACCGTCGTCGGCTACGGCCGGCGGATCGGAGTGGAGATTACGCCGCACGACTTGCGTCGCACCTTCGCCAAGCTCGCTCACCAGGGCCGGGCGCCGCTCGAGCAGATCCAGCTCTCCCTCGGCCACGCCTCCATCCAAACCACCGAACGCTACCTGGGCGTTCGCCAGGACCTCCACGACGCCCCCTGCGACCGGCTGGGACTCGTCGGCTGGGAGGCGTGATAGGGGGGGCACAGACGCTCCCGGGGTCATCGCAAGGTTTGTTCGTAGAATTACTCTAAGGGACCGAAGGGCCTCGGTTTCGACTTCAACGCAGTGCCTTTGCGATTCTGTAAGCCGTTGCCCTGCCAATGCCAAGCTGTTTTGCGGCTCGAGCGGGTGACAATCCGGCCGCGATGAGTTTCTCAGCGGCGGAAACCGTCTCCGGGTCGAGCGGCGGTCGGCCCGGTGTTCGCCCGCGTTTCCTGGCCGCGGCGATGCCGTCGCGGGTACGCTCGGAGATGAGCCGGCCCGTGGCCGCCCGAGGGTGCCAATGTATCGGCACTGGCAATGCGAATTTTTGTGTAAAGTCTGTCTCCCGGACCGCTGGTAAGACGGTGCTTTAGTCCTCCAAGGCCGCGCGAATATTCTTCATTGAGAAAAACATGCGCGTCGGTCGACTTGGCATGGATTGAAAGCCCAAGCGCTCGTAGAATCGTGTGCGGCGGGCTATTTCTTCCGCGCCGCCGTCCTCAAGAACATCGAGAATAACGACCGCCAGTCCAATCTCTTCTGATAAAGGGACCACGCGTTTGAGCGCGTCGACGACGAGCACTTGTCCAAGTCCTTGCCCCTGGACACGCTGGTCCACAGCAATGATCGAAAGATAGGCGGCCGGCACATAGCCGTGTCTTGGCGCTTTGCGCGAAAGCGTTGCGGGCAAATCCTGGGCTTCGACGCCATGAGCGTTGATTGCGTAGTATCCGAGGATGCCGGTCTCACCCGGAGCAACGGCCACAAAGACCCTGGCGAAATCATCTTTCTGGTGTTTCTTCGCCGTGCGTTTCAGATAGTTGTCGATACGGTCCGATCCACACGAAAAAGCCGTTCGATCGTGTCTGGCGGGATCGAACGGCTCAATATCAACGGTGAAATTGGTACTTGGCTCAGGAGCCACGCCGAACGATCTCCCGGTGGCGCTTCACCGCCACTTTCAAGGCGTCCGCCGGAAGGGCGGGAGCGTCGATGAGCGCGAAGAAGGCAGCTCGATCGTTCGGCGCAAGCACGGTACGTTCATAGTCCTCGATGGTCTCCCGCGCATGCTTATAGGCAACGTTGGTCACAAATGTCGTTTCGTCAACCCCCAGCAAGGCCGCAGCGTATTGTATCCGCTCTTTCACATGGGCCTTGGTGCGCTGCTCCATGCGCGCTGTTTTAGGCTCGTCTATGACTGCTGCACTGTCCTCGAAACGTAACATATGATTTTCTCCCCGATCATCCATATGTACGGCAAACTGCCGGATATGTCAAGGGGTCCCTCGGTAGACAAAGGGTGCGGAGTGTGCGGTTGTCGAGCCGCTGATGCCGATCGCGGCCCAGAAACTCGTCCCGCTCTGCTTCCAACAAGCTGTTGATCCATTGTTGGGCCTTCTCGAGCAGGCCGCAACGAGGGCGTCGGCGGAAGTGAGCCGGGTGGCGGCGAATAAGGCCGGGGATAACCACTTCCCTGCCCTTGCGCAGCAGCCCCGGCGGGGCTTATGCTTGTTTCTTGAGATTGCTCAACAACGAGCAATCTCTAAAGAAATAAATCTCACATGCTCACAATTGCACTAATCGCGCAGAAAGGCGGCACTGGCAAGACGACCGTGGCGCGGTGTCTGGCCGTGGCGTTTGAACGCTCCGTCCAAGCATCCGCGATTATCGACATGGACCCGCAGGCTTCCGCGAGCCTCTGGGCCAAGCGCCGCGACGCCGACCTACCTGAGGTCATCCCGACCGTCCTTCCTCTGCTCGGCGATACGCTCAAGGCGGCCGAGCAATCGATTAAGGTCGTGCTGATCGACACGCCCCCTAAGAATGCGGATATCGCCATCGCTGCCGCCAAGGCGGCCGATCTCATCATCATCCCCTGCCGCCCGCAGATCGACGACATCGAAACCCTGCCAGCGACCAAGCAAGTTCTTGATGTCACGGGCAACAAGCCGACCTTTGTTCTCCTGAACGGCGTCCCTCCGAACGAATCGCGTTCAAGAGAAGCCGCCGCTTCAATAACCGGCCATCCGGGCGCTGCTTTCATCGTGTGCAAGCACACCTTTGGGCACCGCGTCGCATACGGGGATTCTTCCGTTCTCGGCCTCACGCCTCAGGAATATGAGCCGCACGGCAAGGCTGCACAAGAAATCGAGAAGACTTATAAGTACGTTTGTGAGATTATGAGAAAACTCAGAAGTGAGAAAAATGGCGAGACCAAGCATACTGGAAGCCGTCGAGCGCAAGCGAGCCGCTGAAGTGCCGCCGCGAAACGCCGCGCCGCAGCCGGCTAAGGCCGCGCCGCTGGTAGAGCGGAAGGCGCAGCCGCAGGCGCTGCCTGTGAGCAGGGCAGGGAAGGTCAATGTCAGCGCCTATTTCCCCCCGGAGGTTAAAGCGTCCTTGCGCCTTGTTCAGGCCAAAAGAGGAGGGAAGGTCCAGGACCTTCTCGCCGAAGCGCTCAATCTTCTTTTTGCCAAATACAACGTGCCGGAGACTGCGCCGGCGTCCGAGAAGGGCGAGTAGATGCCAAGGTCCCCGCGTAAGCGGCCAGAGGGGACATCCGGACTTGTCCGCGTTGGGGAGCTTGATCTTCTCAAGAACATGGTCAAGGATGCCCCGCCGCTTAGCCCGACCAGGGCGCAAGCGCGGGTGGCCGCAGCCGCCAAGGCAATCTACCTAGACCCGCCCGATCCGCAGGAGCTTGCCTTTCTTGCCCGTGAGCTTGTCCAGTGCACCTTGCCGCACAGCAATCCCGGCCAGGTCCCATTCTGGGCCCGCACAAACGGCAATATGACGCTCTCTATCGTCTCGGGCTTCGATCCCCGCAAGACGAGGCTTGTTGGCTACCCATACGGCAGCATTCCGCGACTGATCCTCTTTTGGGTGACGACCGAGGCGCTCAGGACCCGCAGCCGCCGCCTTGAACTCGGCGACAGCTATAACAAGTTTCTGAGGGAGATCGGTTTCGACCCAAACACCGGGGGAGGGAAGAGGGGTGACGCCAAGCGGGTGAAGGAACAAACACGCCGATTGTTCGCCTCCACGATCAGCTTTATCCAAAGTGGCGAGCTGATGCCCGAGCGGGAGGGCGAGCGGCGTCTCAACATGAGCGTCGCCTCGGCTTCCGAACTCTGGTGGGACCCCAAGTATCCCGACCAGGTCAATCTCTGGGATAGCTGGGTTGAGCTGGGCGAGAAGTTTTACGCGGCCCTTACGGCCGCGCCGGTGCCGGTGGACCTTCGCGCCCTTCGTGTGCTCAAGCACTCGCCCCTGGCCCTTGATCTCTACGCCTGGGCCACGCACAAGGCGCTCTCGGTTGCCCGTAAGGGCAAACCACAATTCGTCTCCTGGCGCGGTCTCAAGGGACAGTTCGGAGCCGACTACAACGACATCCAGAACTTCCGCAGGAAAGCCATGGAGGCCCTCAGGAAAATCCATCTGGTCTACCCTGGCCTCAAGCTCCAGGACGCCACAGGAGGGATTGTGGTGCTTCCTACGAGCCGCACCGCCGTGGCGCTCAAGACGAAAGCTCTTCTTCCCTCCTCGGATTGACCCGGCTTGCTGTGGAAAACCCTGTCGTCTCAGCAAGTTTTCCACGGTGAAACGGTACACCCCATGGACGGTGAAACGGTACACCTTTTGGGCCTTCAGGACGGTGAAACGGTACACCCCTAATCCTATAGTTACTAAGTAGATATTTCCTTTAGTAGGAGCGGCTACGGCTGTGGATAACTCGCTGAAAACAAAAGAGCAACCACCCAAGAGAGGGGCTAACGCCCCCCCCGAAAAGACAAAACCAAAACCTTCCTTATAGGTAAAGAACTGAAAATAAAAGACTTACTACATACCGCGACGGTACGGGCAAGCGGACCCGGCAATAAACCCAAACCAAACAGCCCGGATAGCCTCCGCCAAGGGGCGAGTCAAGCCGCTGGCGCGGTTCCTACGCTGCGCTACGGCCCTGCGGGTGACAGCGCCCCTCGGCTGCGGCTCAGATGGCTGGTATGACCGAAAGCTTCCTTTCGGCGCATTCGCCCCAAGATATGAATGATAATATCCTTTATCATGCGCTAACAACCCGTCCTCGCGCCGCTCTCCGGCAGGCCATAATGCCGGATCGCTCCCTAACATGTAGTAGAGCAGGAGTCCCCCCATGCCCTCCCAAACCCGCCTGGTTTCATCGACTTGACGAAATCTTTACCGCCCTGCGGGCCATGACATCCGCTCACCTCGACCGCACGGCGGTCGAGAAGCTCTTCCGTGTGCGCCGGCGCCTCAGCCATACCCCCCGCCGTGTGATCGACGCCCGCCCGCGCGGCGCGCCCCCGCGTGCAATACTGAAGCCCGAGCATATATACAGAACCGGATTTCTATAAAGACAGCGTGGCGTCGCGCTGCAGGTCCACCTCAGTCGCGGTCGGCCCCGTTTTCCCTGCCGCCACGTGAGGCGGACATCGTGAGGACGGCCCGGAATCGTTCCAAGACGCCCACAGGGTACAGGATCAAACAGATGCCAGACACCACCAACAAGATGGCCGCTGCAGGGTTCGCCCAAGGAGCAAAGAAATACCAACAACGGGCGCGAACTGCACTTCCGATCCTGGTGCGACAGGCGAAAGCCCGTCAGACAATGTTTTACGGTGAACTCGCTCACGCGCGCGCCGCCGATAAGACCGCCGACAAGGCCGCGAAGGGAGAACCGAAGATACCGTAGAAGGAAGTTCGCGCCGGACCGGCGGCGACGTTCGACATCGAGGAGATTCCGGGCTTGTTTTCCGGGGAAGTCATGACTCAGCGTATTCTTGTCTCGCTTGTCTTCGCAGGCGCCGCCGACGCTTGGACGACACGTCAACACCAGCGCCTGGGTCCGCGCCGCCATCAAGACCGCCCTCGAGGGCGAAGGCATGCTCATCGACATGGCCGCAGCCCAAACCCTCGAGGCTGCCCCGCCTGTCCTGGATGCTCCGCTCCCAGGCTGGCGGGCCCACCGCCTCGACAACGGTGACTGGGGCTCCATCTACCTCGGCGATACCTCCGCGCTGCCCTCTGAGCTCGGCGGTGCAAACATCGTCGTGCAGTCGCGAAACGGCCAGTCCTGGACCACCACCGTAACGGCTGTCCTGGACCGTGGCAGCGAGCAGGTCATCGTTATCGACTCCGGGCGGTCATCGACACCTTGATTTCCTGCTCCCCCGCTAGGTCTGTGCAGGGTCCCCGCAGATTCGTCAATATCAGTAAGGAGAAACCATGAGGCAAGACAAAATAGAAAACGACGCGAAGGAAATCGTGAGAGAAAAAACTGAGCCGACTGAGCGCGGCGATGCACCCTGGCAGAAATCGGAGAAGCCGGGGGGATTCAGGGACCTGTTCGAGGATATGTGGCGTGATCTGGAGGGCCCCCAGGATTCAAAAAAGGATGAGTAGAGGTCAGACGGTGCCCCCACAAGGGGTCGCTGTCGTACCCAGTGATCTCTGCGGGGAAAACTCCGAAAAGGTCCCTAGCGGTGGTTGTTGACGTGCTGGGGAGCTGTCTGTGGAGTTCCCTCCTATCAGGATGGTTTTAGGGGGCTGGTTCTATCTCAGAGGGGCGGTAGCTCTTTTTCTTGTCTGTGGTTGTTGTGTTGGTTTTGATTCGGTCGGTTTATTCACAGGCTCGTCGCTCCTACTACTTGTTCTTTATGACTTGTTCTTTATGACTTGTATGTGTAGCCACTTTCAGCGAAAGATCGAGTAGAGATGTAGCCACTTTCAGCGTGCAAAACTTTCCCGGATCACGGTTGCCTGTGGATAAACCCCACAGCGGTAATCGCTTAGGAAGCCCCAGGAGCAGCTTGAGGTGGCTAAGATACCCCCCACAGAGACCACTTAATACTCGCGGAGCCTCTGAGGCGATCCTTGCGCCGGGAAAGGGCGGTTTGAGAGCTATTCCACGAGTGAAAGGTGTTGTGGCGGCGGTAACGTTGACGGCGAGGGCGAGAGGATCAACACGCCCTTGGCCGTCGAGTAGTGCAGCTCCGGCCAGGCGATCTTGATCTTCTTTAGTTCGCGGAGCACCTTGCGGCGGAAGTCTTGAACGGTGCGGTGCTCGTTCGCCTTGGTGGGGTCTACTCCGAACTGGCAGTACAACTGCCGCCAAGTGATCCGCACCGGGCGATTCAGTGCGAAGGTGCGGTAGGCAAGCCACAGGTAAAGGTCGAGGCCCAGGGAGCAGCGCTTGAGGGCCTTAAGGGTGTTTAGGTCCAACGGCATCGGGTGGCGGATGATCTCATTGAAGAACGCTTCCGCCGACGCCTATCGCCGAAGACTTCACCAATGGGAATCAACGTGGACTTCCTCAGTCCAAACGAGTCAACTGAGCGCACGATATGGGGGCAAGGCGATAGAGACTAAATCTCCAGCATCGGCAACTGCTGACCAGACTCCTGGATGCAGAGCCTTTTGCCGATGTGCCGCCGCTGGGCTTTTTGGTAGATGGCGTTGGCCATCATGACGTCGTGGACGGCCAGTCCTTTGTTGAAACAAACGATGCGCTCCGTCCGATTTTCACGACCCGTCTTGAGGCCGGCTACAATTTCTCCGGTCTCCGCGTGGGGCTTTTCGGGCAGCGGCTGGTAGGCTTTGTCCCCGACCGTACGAAACTGCTCCCAGTCGTCAGTAACAAGCTTGTCCATCTGCGATGCTGTCGAAGGGTCCCAACCGAGGGTGTGGACGGGCAACACCAAGGCCCCTTCCTTGACCCACTTGTTTTTGTAGATCGGAGCCAGAAGTTTGCCCGTCGCGGTCACCACCACATCCACCCCTCGGATGGTTTCCTCGGGGCACGAGTGCACGCTGATCGTCACGCCGGGAAGCCGCGGGCGAATGTCCTCCAGGAAGGAACGGACGGACGGCTCGTACTGGTCGTGAATCTTGATCGTCGAGATCGCCGGAATGATCTGCTTGAGGGCCACGGCGTGATACTTGCCCTGCACACCGCAGCCAACCAGCCCCATCACTGTGGCGTCGGGGTTGCAGAGATGCTTCGCAGTCACGGCGGAAACCGCCACAGTGCGGAGGGCCGTAATGTATGTCCCATCCATGAACGCCAGCGGCATGCCGGTTTCAGGGTCGTTGAGGACTATTACGGCGGTGATCGTTGGCAGGTCCTTGGGAACGTTCGTCGGAAAGCCCGCAACCCACTTCAGACCGCAAATCTTCTGTCCTGGAAGAAAGGCGGGCATGGCGTTAATGAACGCCTCGGAAAGAGGGTGGATGGGTAGCTTGGGAGGGTTTTCGACTCGCTTTTCGCCATGTTCACGAAGAGAAGTCTCCACGATCTCGACGGCGTCACGAAGGGTCAAATCCACCTCCAGGACGTCTGACAGAGAGAGAAACAAGACGCTGATTTCCGAGTTCACCATTGCCGGGCCTCTCGAACTAGACTACCACCGACCCCACGTGGGTAATGCGCCTGTAGCGGTTGTATGAGTCCGTGAGCAGAGCGCACAGCTTCTCGTGCTCTTGCTCACATCCCTTACGCATCCCCTGATTCCAGGTGTCGAGGGATGCAGGATCAAGATACCCGGAGCCGTCGTGTAGTTCAACTCCGGCCAGGCCAGCTTGATTTTCTTCAACGCGGTGCGGCCTTGACCTCGACGCTGCATGGCTTCGAGACGGAGATGCTGGCGAGCGAAGAGAACCTGCTGGGGCTGATGGCGCTGAACCGAGAGCTGGTCGGGCAAGCGGAAGCGTTCGACGACTCCGAGCGGGTCGTTCTGGACATGGACTCCACCGAGAGTCCGGTCCATGGCCAACAGGAAGGCAGTGCCTACAACGGACACTTCGAGTCGGTCTGCTATCAGCCGTTACTTTTGTTCAACGGTCATGGTGATTGCCTCGCTGCCAAGCTGCGTCCCGGCAACGTGCACAGCGCCGAGGACTGGGATGAGCTATTGTTGCCGGAGATCGAGCGCCAACAGGCTGCGGGCAAGCAGGTCGCCTTCCGGGGCGATGCGGCCTTTGCCAAGCCGGAAGTTTATGAGGCTTCGGAGGAACGCGGAGTACAGTACGCCATTCGCATTCCGGCCAACAAGAGCCTGGAGTTGGAGATCGAAGACATCTTGTTTCGGCCGCCGGGAAGGCCCTCCCGGAAGCCCTTGGTGCGCTACAAGAGTTTTCGCTATCAGGCGGAGAGTTGGTCGCAGGCGAGGCGGATCGTCGCCAAGGTCGAGCATCACCAGGGCGAGCTGTTCCCGCGGGTCGGATTCATTGTGACGAGCATGAGCTTGCCAAGCCGCTCGGTGGTGCGCTTCTACAACAAGCGCGGCACGGCGGAGCAGTGGATCAAGGAAGGCAAACAGGCCACGCATTGGACAAGGCTGTCGTGCCATCGGTTCCGGGCGAACGAGGTACGGCTACAACTGAGCGTGCTGGCCTACAACCTGGGCAACTTGTGGCGGCGGCTCGGACTGCCGAACAGGATCAAGAGTTGGTCGCTGACGAGCTTGCAACACAGGTTGATGAAGACCCGGCGGGCGGCTGGTCAAGCACGCGCGGTATTACTGGCTGCTGCTGGCCGAAGGGCATTTGAACCGCAGGCTGTTCGGCGACATGCTGCACAGGATCTGGGCGCTGCCGCTGCCAAGCGGGTAGCGTTGACCGGGCGAGGATCAACAATTTTCGGCTCCAAAAGGTTTCGCAAGGAGCAGTGTCGGCCGGAGCGCCGTTCAGCCCGCTCAATCAACGTCTGTGAGCGGATGGACGAGCCCTGGCGCCTACCGGCGGAGGTCATGTGCAGGAACGTTGGCCGTAGCCTGTCGCTCACCCCAGCTCCGGAGTGGGGGTAGCGTCAAGCGGTGTGGGGCGGCTGTGGTCGCTTCGAGACACGCAGGGCCTTGCGGCGAACGACGATCCCCCCTTCCTGGCTGTGCGACCGTCGGCACTTTCGAATCTGAGTGAAGTCGTCGCCGGTCGGTTTCTCCAGTTCAATCCACGGATCTTGTGCTGCCAGCGTGGTCTCCAGGGCGTCTCAAAAAAGGAGCGTTTGACGAGACGCTTTCCAGGGGCCCGGTTTTGGGGCCGAAACCTCCACCGAAACCGTCCTGTTTTGCTGTCTCACAAAACTGCGTATCATACCGCCATCTATGGCAGTCAAAAAGAAGACGGCTCGACGCAGACTGCCCGCAACTCTGACATTGAACCTGTTCGACGACGTCGTGTTCACGGGGATCGTCGAGCGGACGGCACCGACCTTTTCCGGCGACTACTCGGTCTCGGTCCAAATCGACGGTGTGACGCTGGGCACCATGACGCTGGTGGTCAACGGTGAGGTGGTGGCCGGCACGGTGCGGACCCCACACGGAACCTACCGGATCCGGCCGGCCGGCGGGGCCGGTCCCCGTCGTTGCATGCAGGAGAAGAGAGGGAGTACCCTACCTATTCGAGTCGGAATTCAGCCCGGCCGTTTTTCTCCGATGTCACCCGCTGCCAGGCCGACCTGCTCTGAGTTTGGATCCGACCACTACCGCAAGAAGCTCGAAAAAGAACAAGACCACTTTCGCGACCTGGATGACGTGCATAACCTGCCGCCCATCTTCCACTATTGGGCGGATACCTACGTCCGACCCATGGCCGAGGAATACGGATTCACGAGCGCCGAGGAGCTCTACGCCAGATACCTCGCGCGGGCCGCTGACAAGAGTGGCGACCCGTCGCCCATCTTCTTGAGCGTCGGCTCGGGCAACTGCGACGCCGAGATCCGTGTGGCACGGATGCTCCGCGAATCCGGAGTCAAGCAGTTCACGATCGAATGCCTCGACATGAACCCGGCGATGCTCCGCCGCGGGCGCGCTCAAGCCGAAGAAGCCGGGTTTGCCGGCTGTTTCACATTCACAGAAGCCGACTTCAACCACTGGCAGGCGACCAGGCAATACGCGGCGGTCGTTGCCAACCAGTCACTGCATCACGTCGTCGCTCTCGAGACGTTGTTCGATGAGGTCAAGCGATCCCTACGGCCGGAAGGCTACTTCGTGACAAGCGACATGATCGGCCGCAATGGCCACCAGCGTTGGCCCGAAGCGCTCGAGGCAGGGCAACGGTTCTGGCGGGAACTGCCGATCGAGTACCGATACAACCGCGTTTTCGATCGTTACGAGGAGGAGTACATCGACCACGATTGTTCGGTGGAGAGCTTCGAAGGCATCCGAGCACAGGACATCCTGTCCCTGCTGCTCGAACGTTTTGACTTTCACCTCTTCATTGCTTTCGGAAATGTCGTCAATGTCTTCTTGGATCGCCGATTTGGGGTGAACTTTGATGCGAAGGTAGACTGGGATCGCGGCTTCATCGACCGTGTACACGGCTTTGACGAACAGGCGATTCTCAGCGGCGAGATGACTCCTACGCAGATGTTCGCGGTGATGACTGCGGAGCCCTGCTCGGAGCATCATTTCTCTCGCGGGCTGACCCCGCAGAGCTGTGTCCGAAAGGCCGATTCGAACCCGAATGCCCAAGACCGGGGCGTCTCAATCGCAACCTCTTCGATACGCCCCACGACCGAAAGGGGAACGACGTATCAGCAGCAGTTGGATGCCGTACGAGGCCAGCCGCCGTATCGCTGGTCCGCCGAGGATCTGCCTCCCGACCTCACGCTGGCGCCCTCGGGTCTACTCAGCGGAAAACTGCGAGCTTCCGGTGTCTTCACGCTGACGATTGCGGTGTCCGACAGTTCCTCGCCCACCCGCCCGGCGACTCAGCGCTACACGGTTCTCCTCCAAGACGAGCAGATCACGCCCCGACTTGAGATCACGTCGCCGGCGCGGCTGCCGAGTGGAACGGCGGGGCGTAATCACTTGCAGCAACTCACCGCCCGCGGAGGCAAGCCGCCGTATGTCTGGCGTGTCGCTGACGGGATGCTGCCGCCCGGCCTGGAACTCAGTTCGCGCGGCTTCGTCTCGGGCACCCCGGCGGCTCTCGGAGCATTCCCATTCACCTTGAGTGTTGTGGATAGCGATTCGGAAACAGCCGCCGATCTCATTCTCACCATCGAGCCCGATGGAGGTCCGCAACGCCTTGTCCTTCCGCAGATCGCCTCCGGCAGAGGCTGGAAGACTCATCTGCATCTGCTCAACCCGTCACCGTCTGAGACAAGCGTGAGAATCGTGTTCCGGTCCGATGCGGGTGAACCGCTGACTGTGCCCGTCACCCTCGATGCACCCGGTCGATCAGCAGAGCTGAGCGCTGCCGAAATCAGCGAAACGATCCCGCCTCGGTCGTCACTTCACGTGGGAACGCCCGGTGAACACGCAGCGGCATTCGTGGGCTGGGCCGAGGTCCTCCATCCGGGCTCTGTGATGGGCTATGCGACGTTCGAGCATTTGAAGTCACCCGGCGTTCCCATGGACCTCCTTGCGACGCTCGCACCTTCGCTCCTCCTGCCGTTCAACAATGCAAACGGTTCCCAAGTCGGCGTAGCGTTGATGAACGGCGACGCTTCCGCGCCGGCATCGATCACCCTTACGATATGGGATTCGGATTGGGACCCAGCAGGAAGCGAGGCCTTCGACCTGCCGCCGAGCGGCCACATATCATTCATGCTGGCAGAGCGCCATCCCATCGCCGCGGGCAAGCGTGGCGTCCTCCAATGCCTCACCGCTCCGGGCGGCAGGATCGGCGGACTCGGACTTCAGTTTGACGCGAGCGGGCACTTCGTCTCGATTCCTAAGCTGACGACTTCCTAGTCAACGTAGACAAACCGACACCCACGGTTTGTATCGATCCATGAGACCCTCACTGCCTGATTCGTTGACGGACTTCGGCCTTAAAGCCCCGTTCTGGGAACCCAAAAGGTGGGGGGTCACTCCTCCATTGGTAAAAAATTGCACGTTAAGGCGCTAAGGGCGGTTCTGTGCGAGGGAAGCCCGCATACTGTATGTCGCACTCGCGGGCAGATCCCTAACTATTTGACGATGATCTGATCGACATCCACAAAACGATGCGTGGCATCGGGGTGTTTGTCTTCGAGTATACGGACCTCTAGAACGTGCTCACTGTCACTCAGGCCGGACAGGGTGGTCCGAGACTGCCAGTGTATTTCGGATGAGTAGAGATCAACAGTTTCTTTTTCTTCGCCGTCAATCGAGACCGCCGCCATGCCACGATTGAATGCTTTTGTGTAGACCCAGCTTATCTCGCCTCCCTGAAACTGGAAACGGAAGCCATCGCCCGGGTTATTGCTGTAAACGATCGTCCCGTTGGCCGCTTCCTCGAACTGGTTGTCGAAAGTCCAGGCTCCAATGTACCGAATACTGCTGTCCGTATTGTCGTAGGCGCCTGAGCCCTTAGTGCGCGGCGGATCGGCAGGGCGCGGCGGCTCGATAGTGCGATCGAGTCGGGCCAGATAGAAGTTGCGCGAAAAGGCCTCCGGGGCAGTGTATCCCTGTAGGAACAAAGGCACCGCCGGGAACTTGAAGTATAAGGGATTATCCGCTGTGGGCGCCACGAAATACTCGATCGAGAGTTCTTCCATGAGGACATAGAGATCCTGCGCCGATCGGGCGGCCCGAAGCCTTTTTGAAAATTCGGGGAAGTGCCATGAGCCACCCACCGCCGCTGCTTCGAGAGGCGCGATTTGGGGACCGTCGGTAAAGAAAGCGACCTTGGCACCCGGAACTTGCGTGTTCAGATACTCCACAAGCGGCCGTTGGGGCGCTCTTGCTTCGATGTAGCGTGCCACTTCCCCCTGGTCGAATAGGTTCAGGTACAGGTCACGGTGGCCCCAGCCTGCTGTCGGAATGAAGTAACCGTTCAGGAAGATCCCCATGACCGCGAGAACCTGCAGCAGCCTGTACAGCCGGATCTCCCGCGTTCGTAGCTCCGCCGCAACCCAAGCGATCACAATCATGAACAGCGGCAAGACGGGATACAGATACCGCAGGTACGTTATGTAGAGACAAGTCAGTAGGGCATAACTCAGGCCTATCCCAAGCGCTGCGGCCGCCAGGTAGGATCGGCGGCGAAGCAACAACAGGATACTGAGCGGCAAAAACAGAAGGTATTGAAACCCGAAGCTGCCCGACGCCTGGGCCTCTAAGTACCTGTCTGAGCGGAATGTGATGTTATAAGGCGTGCTCCAGTCCAGCCCGGCGGGCCAGCGTATGTCCCGTAGAGAGCGGGTTGCGTCAAAGTACGGCGACTGGAATACGTTGTTCAAGAACGGGTACACGGGGTTACCCGTCTCCATAAATGCCGTCAAGTAGGGCGGAGCCGCGAAAACGATCAACAGTGCCGACAGCGTGACCAGAGCGACCGACGACGTACGGCCGGCTCGCCTAGCCCGTTTCCACTCCACGACCACGAGGGAGAGGGCGGCGGGCAGTAGAGCCCAAGATCCATATTTGACTTGCATCGAGCAGCCCAGAAAGACGCCGACAAGAACGAAGTAGGCTGCGCGGTGGGTGGCGTGGTATTTCCAAAGTGACAACACTGCTGCTGTAACGAACATCGCCCATACGTTCTCCACAAAAAGGGAACCTGTGACAAGTTGAACCAGCGGGGTCGTTGCGAAAAGGGCCGTCAGTAGGAGCGCCCCCGCGAGTGGCAGCCAGTGGCGGGATGCCACGAACACTAACCCGGCGATCATCAGGAAGAAGCTGAAATTCAACAAGTGGGCCGCGTATTCGCCGCCCAGCATATACACTCCGCAAAAGGCCCAGTCGCCCCCCATAGGCATTACCGCCCAGACGAACTCCTGAACGTCGAACGACCACACCGAGTGTGTGCCCAGCCGCGATGCGATCACCATGTGCATCGCAAGGCCGTCATGGCTAACCTCAGGTTTCAGGGCTGCCAAGTAGTGGATCAGAACCACGAACAGCAGCAGCAGCAGGGCTATGTAGGAGCTCAAGGAGATGGGCTGCGGGCGGCACCAGCTGAGAACCGCGCCCAAACCGGGGCGTATGAGCCGCCGGCCGATAACAAAAGGAATCGAGAGGGTGGCCAAGTAGGTAAGGGGGGTATTCACTGGGAAATGAGCCGCCGCGCCGATGAGGAGCATCCAGATACCGATGCCCAGCAAGAGTGCCAGCAAATCGTCGAGAGCACCCTCTCCCGGAAAGAGCAGCCGACCAAGCAGAAACGAGGAACACAGAAAGAATAGGACGCAGAGAGGCGCTAAAGGGCCAACGCCTGCAAAGCTATAGAGGGTTGCTAACAGAAGGAAGAGTGGGGTCGCGAAAAACGGCTTCCAGAAATAAACGGCTACAGCCGCCGGGATGTAGACCGCACCAACCTGTGCAAGACGGTCGAGACCGAGCGAAGACCAAGTCTCCTTCTCAAACAGACTCTCGGACCAGAAGCCGTAACCGGAGATTCCGCTCAGTAGGACCAGAGCGACCCACAGAGAAGGCAAGCTCACCGCCGTCTTCACGGTTTCTGTACGACCATCATGTGCTGCGTGAAGACGAGCGGCCACAGAGTCTTTTCAAACAGCACTTTTCCGCAATCTTTGAGGGATTCGACAACCTCCTCACGATCCAGAGGCCGTTCGTCAGGGAACTTCCACAGGCCCATGCCTTCGCACAGAAAGCGTGCAACGCGGTAAAGAAGAGTAGGCGTTGGATACGAGATGATGGCGATGCCGCCCTGTTTGAGAAGATCGAAATGAGCCCGGATCGCGCGGTGAGTGTCGGCGGGTTCGAAGTGCTCAATCAGCCCCACGCTGAAAACCACGTCCGCCTGCAAGGCGAAATGCAGGCTGAGACAGTCCGCATCGTGGAGAATGATATTTCGGCGACTGTCAAAACGCTGGCGCAGCAAATCGAGGCCAAACTGATTACTGTCCACCACGTGGTAAGTCCCCGGATGGAATTCCGCCATGATGCGGTCCAGGAAACAACTATTGGCGCCGCCGATTTCAACGATGGAACCTGTCCCGCGAAGGCCTCCGAATTGCTTCAGTGCCCTGACGATCACGGACTCGGTGTATTTCCGGGTCAGCTTGGCCGTGAACGGTGTGGAAGTGTAGTAGCGGTCCCAGTCTGTGGCGACGGACCGCTCTGTTGGCCGTGCAAACACGAAATTCCGCTGTAGAGCAAAGTTGGCTATGAACAGGGCGCTCTCGGACGCCAGCTTCGCCCAGATGACCCCCACGGACAAATGGGCATGGATGAAATTGATCAGGACGTAGGAAACAGCGCCACTCGCCGCCACCAGCAACAAATACTTCGGCAGGGTGGCCGAACGTCTTTCCCGCAAGAGGAAAACGGCCCCGTGGGCCAAAGGGTAGTTGAACAGCACGGCCACAAGCCGTCCTATGATTTGAGCGTAGAGGATGCTGGAGAGGGCAAAGAACGCCAGCACAAACGCGAGGTTGTCTACGATCGCCGTGGCCAGCGACAGGAAGCTAAATCGAAGCAGGACAAAGTAGATCCGCAAGGAATCGAGCAAAGGGTTGAAGTGGGACGTCGGGTTGCCCTTTTCATAGATGGTGCGGATCGGCACCTCTTGAAGCGGGCAAGCCTGGCGCTTACACGCCAGTAACATGTCCAGCTCAAACTCATAACCCGTGGAAGGCAGCCGCAGCAGTATGGACAGCATCTTGCGCGGAATACCGCGGAGCCCGGTTTGGGTATCGGAAAGTCTTTGCCCCGTAGTCAGGAAGAAAGTCAATCGCGTGGCGTGGTTTCCGAAGTGGCTGCGCAGGGGAACGTCACTTCCGAACCGCCTCACACCCAGAATCAGACGATCGGGCCGTGCGAGAAGCGCCTCTGCCACTTTGCGGGCATCGTCGGGATGGTGCTGGCCATCCGCATCCATCGTGACGACTCCCACACAGTCAGGGAGGGAACACAAGATGAAGTTGATGCCCGTCTTCAGGGCCGCACCCTTCCCAACATTCACATAATGCCGAAGAACATGCACTCGTGGCACGCGGGCCACTGCCTCAAAGCAAGGGTCGTACTCGGGCGCGCTCCCGTCGTTAACGATGACAATCGCCGAGTAGGGTTGTTGAGCAATTGTTTTGACGAGATCAACAAGCGCCCGCCCGGGCTGTAACGCGGGAATCAGAACCGCTAGATTCACACCACCTATTATCGCCTATGATCCACGCCATCTCCGCGTCACGCTTTACCGCCGTAGCGCGGACAGGGGGTTTTCCTCAACGCTCCGGCGGAAAGCCGGCCAGTCGTTGGCCAGCGCCGGCGAGAGTTCAAGCAGCTTGGTCGCCAAGTCCTCGGCTTCGCTAAATGCGATCCGCAGTTCTCCGGGACGCAACGCAATGCCGACGGAAAGATTCCCGAGGCATCGCGATCGGTCGAGGGAAGCGCTAAGCTTCTGTGCCGGCGCGATTTGGTCAGCGGTCATGCGCGGTCGGACAATGTCCTTGCCCTCGACGGCATTCTTGTTGCCTTGCGCCGCGGCAAGGTTCAAACAGGCATAGGCGAGCACGTAATCCTCCGGCACGCCGCTGGGTCTGGTGCGACGACGTTGGGAACGTAGGGGAAGGGTCCTATGTGGACGGCGAGCGGCACGGTTGCTGGATCGAGCGCAGAGCGGACGGGAGCGTATCGGAACGGACCTGGGTGAACGGCTTGCCGCAGCGGCGCTAATCGCCCGCCGGGCGCCTCCGCCGGGGATGGCCCGATAAGAGGAGACTTTATCGGGCTGTGGGAGAAGGAACCTCGATGGAAAAGACGGGTATTCGAGAGCTTCTCAATTCACCCATCCCGTACTCTGGCCCGCTAGATTCTGCGCCCGGTCCAGCACCGACCACGAGAGGCATCTTACAAAATCTTCCAGCCACTCCATCGCCGGGGAACCCGCTAGCAGTGCAGGTTCGAGAAGGACGCCCAGCCAGAGAGTCGGGGGAGGACTCTCCAACTGGGGGTCATCGCAAGGTTTGTTCGTAGGATTACTCTAAGGGACCGAAGGGCCTCGGTTTCGACTTCAACGCAGCGCCTTTGCGATTCTGTAAGCCGTTGCCCTGCCAATGCCAAGCTGTTTTGCGGCTCGAGCGGGTGACAATCCGGCCGCGATGAGTTTCTCAGCGGCGGAAACCGTCTCCGGGTCGAGCGGCGGTCGGCCCGGTGTTCGCCCGCGTTTCCTGGCGGCGGCGATGCCGTCGCGGGTACGCTCGGAGATGAGCCGGCGTTCGAAGTGCGCGATGGAGCCGAAGACGTGGAACACGAGTTCGCCGGCCGCCGACGAGGTGTCGAGGCGCTCCTCGAGGCTGATCAGGTGGATGCCGCGGGCCTTGAGGCCGTCGACGGTTCCGAGCAGCTCCCTGAGTGAGCGTCCGAGCCGGTCGAGGCGAATGATGCAGAGACGGTCACCGGGTCGGGCGTGATCGATGAGCTCGGCCAGGGCAGGGCGGTCGAAGCGCTTACCCGAGACGATTTTTCGGCTCCAAAAGGTTTCGCAAGGAGCAGTGTCGGCCGGAGCGCCGTTCAGCCCGCTCAATCAACGTCTGTGAGCGGATGGACCAGCCCTGGCGCCTACCGGCGGAGGTCATGTGCAGGGTTCAGCGCGAAAAGACGTGGTATTCGGGGCAGCGCGGGTGTATACTTTCACCGTGCCAGGGCCAAAATGGAAATCCTGGTTTAATCAGTAAGAGGTGATTTATGAGGCAGTTTGCGAAGTGGCTAGTACTAAGTTCAGTGGCGGCCGCACTGCTCGGACTTGGTTGCCAAGGACCTCCGGAACAGGTCGAGGAGGCTGAACCCATGCCGGCCGCAGAACCCATGCCGGCCGCAGAGCCGGCAGAAAAAGAGCCCACCGCAGAGGAGCCGAAGCAGGAGGAGAGCGAACCCGAAGGTAGTGCCCAGGCAGCACCAGCGGGAAGGGAAGGTCTCTCGACGCAGAACATGTGGGCTTAAGGGATTTCCCGCTGGCACAAAGGACGTATCAGAATGGTACAGGGACAGAAAGGGGGGTGTACCAAGAATCCGCGATGCTTTGTGCCACACCTTCATTATCCGGCTCTTCCGGGTTTTTAGTGGGTGGCCAACGGGTAGCCGGCTCCTCCATCCAGGGTAGCGCCCAGAATCGTGCGAATTTATACGCTAAGAGGTTTCGAGTCGGTGCTTGCTGGATCGGTGCAGGTATCGACCGGTACGAAGACGAGCTTGAGTTTCCAAGATGGACCAGTATTCACGCGAGTTCATCGCCGAGAAGGCCCGGCTGCGCCCCGAGGATCTCGGGCTCGTACGCACGGCACGACGATCTCACAACCAACTTGGTCTGGCGTACCAGATCGCCTTCATCCGGCTCACGAGGCGGGCGCCGGGCCAGCAACCTTTCGAGATCCTCGAGGACCTCGTGGGTTATGGGACAACGGAGCTGAATGCGAATCCCCGAGATCTAGATCTCTATGCGCGGCACCAGCCAACGCTCTCGGCCCATCTGGAGAGGGTCCGCGAGCACCTTAGCCTCACAGCCTTCGATGAAAAGGCACGTCAGAGACTAGCACCGTTTGTCTTCAAGGAAGGGTAGCGCCCACATTCGTGTTGAAATCACTCTTGTCCAGCAGACTCGCCAGATCCATCCTACCCACCAACCTTCTGGTAGGCCTGTTCAAGTAGCGGCTTCACGATTTCGAGATCACTCTGGTTCTTGACTGACAGCTCAAGATTGCCAGTTCCGTAGTGCCCGATGTTCGTCACGTCTCGGGCGTTCTTCGGTGAATCGAGCGTCTTTGGATCGAGCTTGACGTAAAGGAGCACTTTGGCCTTGTGGATCTCCATGCACACGAAATTTTGAGAGATCTTGTACGCGATGTAGCACTTCTTTGGGACTTCCTCAACCGCCGAGTCGAGGTCGACAAGGAAATCCCGGACCGATTGCGCTAACTCTTTGATAGGGTCGGGCTTGTCCTTAAAGTGCTGCTCAACGGTGTAGATGCCAGTCTTGCGAGAGAGGGCAGCCTTTTGGCCCGCCGTCAGTCCCTTGTCGGACGGCGAACTAGAGGGGGAAGCAGTGAGGGACTTCTTGAAGACCTCTTCGAGATGGAGTGAATCGTTCGTGAAGACCCGATAGGTCCAGAGTTCCAGATTCGCCCCCATGACCTGAACAGCATGCAGATCGTACCTCTTGTAGTTCGGGGCGAGGCAGATGACTCGAATATCGGACCAGTCCACCTCGACCTTGTTACCCAAGGACTTCTGGGCCGCGATTTCGAAATCCCCTCGGTGGTCCTGAATCCAGGCCAGGTAAAAGAGGCTCTGGTTGACCAGTTCAGAGGATTCAACTTTCTTGTATTCGATGATGACGGGATTGTTGTCTTCTGAAAGGGCGAGCGTGTCGATCCGTCCAGCGTGCTGGACTCCGGTTGGGAACTCAGTCGCGACGAAGCGACACCCGAAGACCGATTCAAGATTTCTCTCGATCAACGTCTGTAGATCTTTCTCCGTCGCGAAGTTCGTCTGATCGACGGTGGACAGTGTGGTCTTGGTAACCGCGAAGAGTGGCATGCTCGTCTACTCTATTTTAGGGCGAAAGACGGCCCGCGTTCATCGCCGCGATAAGCTGATCTTCCATCCATTGCATTATCTGGCGCTGCTGGAACGCAAGACCGGAGCACTCGAGCAAGCAGCACCGCTCGAAGGCTGGCAGTTGCCCGAGGAGTTTGTTCACCTCCGGCGGCTGCTCCAGACAAGAATGGGGAAGGCCGGTTCCCGCGAGTATATCCAGGTCTTGCGGCTCCTCGAAGACTTTCGTCTGGAAGAAGTCCGTGCCGCCGTCGGGGATGCGATGAGGCTGGGCGCCATCTGCTTCGACGCCGTGAAGCATCTGTTGCTGTGTCGCATAGACCGGAAGATCATGGCCAGGTGTCTATAATAATGTCCCGTCTTGATCGACGTTAGTTGACTATACAATGTTCCGGATACTATAGTCTTTAACACTCCGAAATAGACCCCATTTGACCTTTTCTTGGACGCCGCCTTGAAAACCGTCGCTTACCTCCGCGTCTCCACTCGTTCGCAGGATCGATCTCGCCAACCAGAAGCTGGCGATCCTCGAGTTCAGCCAGAAACGCCGATTCCCGATCGACCAATTCATCGAGTCCCGCATCTCGTCGCGCCAGAGTCCGCTCGAGCGCCGCATCGACGAAATGTTGGGGACGCTCGAGCCCGGCGACCGCCTGCTGGTCAGCGAGTTGTCGCGGCTCGGCCGCAGCCTCTCTCAGGTGATCCAGATCGTGGAGACCCTGGTCCGGCGCAAGATCCGCTTCATCGCCATCAAGGAGGCCATCGAGTTCGACGGCAAGCAGGACCTGCCGACCAAGGTGATGATCGCCCTGTTCGGATTGTTTGCCGAGGTCGAGCGGGACCTGATCTCAGAACGGACCAAGGAAGGACTCGCCGCTGCCAAAGCCAAGGGGAAACTGCTCGGCCGGCCCAAGGGGGCCTTGGGAACATCCAGGCTCGACGGCAAGGAGCAAGACATCCGGGCGCTGTTGGGCAAGGATGTCTCCAAGGCCCCGATCGCCAAGATACTGGACGTCTCCCGCTCCGCCCTCTACCACTTCATCCAGACCTAAAGTGGAAATCCTCGGGTAATATGTCTCATTTCTACTGGTACAAGACTTCGGCCTCGTCAGTGCCGGTCCGAACAGTTCGTTCTGAACATACTGACCACAGGAAACCTCATGACCACACATTCGAATACACGATCGTCGTCGGCACTGGCCCTCTGGCTGGCCGCCGCAGTCCTGACACTGACTGGCGTCGCGCCCTCCCATGCACAGCAGCCCGCCGGGAACGCGCGGGCGTTCATTAGCATCAACGGAGGACTGCAGGCACTGACCGGCAGCTTCTCCGAAAGCGTCGACTTTCCGGAATCGGGAGGCGTGTATCGCGAGGTCCTGTCAGCGGCTGCAGCCCAGGAGCAGGCCCGCTTCGAGAGCGACTACCGCTACAGGACAGGGCCGCTCTTTGATGTGAGCGGCGGCGTGCGCATCTCGCCGTACTTCGCGCTCGGTGCCGGCATATCGTGGTTCAACACCGAGGAAACGGCCAGCGTATCGGCGCAGCTGCCGCACCCGCTCTACTTCAACCGCAACCGCTCAATCTCGGGCGTTTCGTCGCCTCTCACCCGCAGCGAGATGGCCGTCCACCTGCAGGCGCACGTGGTGGTGCCGGCCACGAACTCGCTCACGGTAATGGGCTTTGCCGGACCCACGTTCTTCAACGTGGAGCAGCAACTTGTCACCGACGTGAATTTCGTCCACGCATACCCCTTCGACACGGCTACGTTCTCCAGTGCGGTCGCCAGCCGGGAATCCGCCTCGGCTATCGGATTCAACGTGGGAGCCGACGTCACCTATTACTTCACTGACCACGTCGGTATCGGCTGGTTCACCCGTTACAGCCGGGCGACGTTGAAACTTCCGTCCGCGGGCAACGGAACACTCGACATCAAGCCCGGTGGGCTGCATGCGGCAGGGGGCCTGCGCTTGCGGTTCGGAATGCGCCTCCACACAGCGAACCGGCAAACTCGTTAGCCTGACCCCAAGGAGATCGACACATAATGAGAATCGCTCCACGAATCGTTATCGCTCTGGCCCTCATCGGGATCGCACTCATGGCAACGGGGCACGACGCTACGGCCCAGGAACTCGATGTCGTTTCCATCGCAGCAGGACAAGCTCTAGGTCTCGACGCGTTGCGACGGTGGGACGCGACGGTCTACGGCATGGAGCGCACCGGTGAACTCGTCGTCATGTCGCGCCGGAGCGACGCCTCCCTGGAAAGCCGCACCCACGAGTATCTCGCGCAGTACCATGCGGGCATTCCCGTGCACGGCGGGGGCGTCTCCCGGCAGCTCGACGGTAGCGGCGTCACCGTGTCGCTGTTCGGTACCTTGCACCAGGGGATCGCCGTGGATACGACGCCGGCGCTGTCCGGGGCCGAGGTTGCCGCGCTTCTCGAAGTGATGCACGGCGGAGAGTTCGTCGCCGACCGGCAGCCTCCGCTGAGTATACTGCCGCGGCCTGACGGCTCGTACGTCCTGGCCTATCAAGTCGCCATGAGTGACGGATACTTCTATTTCGCCGGCGGCGCCAACGGCAAACTCCTGCACCGCGTCCATGCGCTCAAGTCGCAGTCGGCGGTCGGGGCCGGCGCAGACTCCACGGGTATGCGGAGGAAGCTGAGCACGACGCAGGGGAACGCCGGCTTCAGAGCATACGACCGGATGCGGCCGGGGGAACTCGTCACTCTCGACGCCCGGTTCAACCTCCTGCGTGCCTTTCGTCTGATCTTAGGTTATCTTTTCCAGTTGCCGCCCGGGGAACCGGTCTGGACATCGGACGACATCGCGGTTGACGCCGATAACGACTGGGACGACCCGGCTGTGGTTGGCGCCCATGTCTACAGCGGCTGGACGTACGATTATTTCTTCGGCAGACACGGTTGGGAAGGCATCGACGGCGCGAACGGACGCACGATCACCATGGTCAATATTGACGAGGATAATGCCTTCTTTGCTCCCCCGCCGTTTGGCCCGGAAGGCAGAGGCATATTCGGTTTCGGTCGGGCTATCGACGAAACGAGCGAGGACCCGTTGACGGTGCTCGATATCGTTGGCCACGAGTTAATGCACGGTGTGACGCACTTCTCCGTGAGTAATCGCACCGGAAGCCCCTTTGGTCTCTCCAACCCCTTCCCCCTGGACGCGCGACTCGGTCCAGAAAGCTTCACCGACGTCGACGGTGAAACCTACACGTGCGCCACCGCACGGTTCCCCGGCTTGGTCGAGACAATGGAGGGGCTGGAAGAAGGTCTGGTCCCGGCCTGGTGTGTCGACGGACGGTTCCTCCTCGCCTACTCGGGAGACGGCGCCATCCACGAAGCCTACTCCGACATCTTCGGCGAATCCCTCGAATTCTTCTATGAAAGTCAAGGCGCCACGGCCGACTATCTCGTGGGCGGCGAAACGAAGCGCGGACCCATTCGCTCCCTGAGCGACCCCAAGTCGCTCCGTGACGGCTTTTATCCGGATGTCTACCGCGACCGCTACGAGTTCGCCCTCACTCTGGACGAAGACGAGAACTGGGACTACTCCGGGTTCGTATTCGTCGATGGCCAGTACATCTACTCTACCGATGAGTTCGGATATGGTGCCCACCATTGGAATTCGCTGATCCTAAGCCATGTGTACTATCTAGCCGTCGAGGGCGGCACGCATCGCACCAGCGGCATGACGGTCGAAGGCATCGGGGGAGCCAACCGGGAAGAGATGGAGCGGATTTTCTTCCATGCGATGAGAGACCTGATGCCTGCTGCGGCGTCGTTGCCGATCGCCGCGGCGGTCCTCCGCCAGGCAGCAGTTGATCTCGCTCCGGGCAGCGAGGCGGAACGAGCGCTTGACCAGGCGCTACATGCCGTCGGTCTGCCCCCGGACACGGAGGGCCTCCAGGAGTAACGCGCCCGTTCCGGATGCGACCGGTTGCTGTGTTGGGACCGGCCGGTTACCGGCGGCTAGCCTCAACACATCTTCAATTCCCACAGGGATTTCATCGACGTGTATCAGGTCGAGGGTGGCATTACTCTCCTGGGCTAGTCGGATCCCGGTCTAGGGTAGCGCCCAGAATCGTGCGAATTTATACGCTAAGCCTTTCGCTTCGCACGAGACATAACCCACGAGGTCCTCGAGGATCTCGAAAGGTTGCTGGCCCGGCGCCCGCCCCGTGAGCCGGATGAAGGCGATCTGGTACGCCAGGCCAAGTTGGTTGTGAGATCGTCGTGCCGTGCGTACGAGCCCGAGATCCGCGGGGCGCAGCCGGGCCTTCTCGGCGATGAACTCGCGTGAATACTGGTCCATCTTGGAAACTCAAGCTCGTCTTCGTACCGGTCGATACCTGCACCGATCCAGCAAGCACCGACTCGAAACCTCTTAGCGTATAAATTCGCACGATTCTGGGCGCTACCCTAAACGGTATTGCAGGAGAGATTCAATTGGCGATAGTTTTTTGCAACGCCGTCCGCGAGGCGGTCATCCAGGCGCTCCGCCGGGAAGGGACGCCGCACCACCACAACCCCGCCCCGGATGGAAAGCACAACTGAGGTAATATCTAAAGGCCATGAAGAACCAAGGACGTTATCGCCACTTGCGCGTGGACTGGGTGGGCGAGTCCTGCAGCGAGTCGATCACGCTGTGCGGCGTCGAGGGTGAAGACATCGGGACTGGACAGACACTGTGCCCCGACTGCGCCCAGGTCGGCGAGGCCCTGAACGTTTG
>CBDDCL010000003.1:0-43711 GCA_965226245.1 Bryobacterales bacterium
GGCAGGCTGGAAACCCAAAACTACACGCCGGCATACGCAGAACGTGAAATGGAAGAAGGGGAGGTTCATGACGAAGGAAAGGGAAAACAGTACGAGCCGCCTGATGCGATTGAGCGGACGCTGACAGGGGCCTCCTTATCCGCGGGTCTTCACGCCAATACGTGGAAGGACGGTGCGCTCGTGATGAACTACGCGCACTCGTATCGCGCGCCGGCTCTGGAAGAGCTCTACAATTTTGGCCCGCACGCGGGCACACTGTCGTTTGAAATCGGTGATCCGCGGCTCGAAGCGGAAACAGGCAACGGCGTGGATCTCTCCCTTCGCCACAACGGCAGCCGTATACGAGGAGAGTTCAACCTCTTCTACTACAATTTCGACAATTTCATCTTTCCTTTCGCACCTGGCGAGGAGGAAGATGGGCTGCCAGTGATCGAGTTCACCCAGCGCTACGCACGATTCATGGGAACCGAGGCCGGTCTGGATCTCGCCATTCACCACCACCTATGGCTAAACCTGGGCGCGGACTTTGTCGATGCGCAAGAAACCAACCTGAACACTCCTCTGCCCCGCATACCACCGTTGCGCGGCAAGATCGGTTTCGATTTCGACTACAGCGGCTTCCGCTTCACACCGCAACTGATCCTCGCGAGCCAACAGCACCAGATATATACCAGCGAAACACGCACTCCCGGCTATGCCGTTGTAAATTTGAAGGCTTCCTATACGCTTGTCCAGCAGCATTTGGTGCATCAATTCTCCGTGAATGTCTTCAACATCGGCGACCGCCTTTACCGCAACCACTCGTCGTTCATCAAGGACTTCGCACCGGAAATCGGCCGTGGTGTACGGTTCACCTACACAATGCGTTTCTTCTAGAACATACCCCGGTAAAAATTGGAAAACTAATCGTGCAGGTTTGGAGCGGCTTCTGCTGGCAGGTCGTCTGCTGAGTTCAGGTGCAAATATAAACTACAAGCTTTACCTTGATGACTATCCAGTTAGGGAATGTGTCGCAACTTTGACCAACGGCGGCCAAACGGCTGTTTCGCAAGGCTCTCAGCGATCCATCGCATCCCCAGCCCCGCGTCATCAACACCGATCAAAAACGCCTCTACGGCTCGGCGCTTCCAGAGATCTCGGGCTGGTCGTCAGCACGATCGTGCTCTGGAAACACCCGCTACATGAACCTTGCCCTCGGCCAGCTACGCGCCGAGGGCAAGGTGCTCCGGGGACGAGGACATCGAGCTTCTTTTCCTACTGGTACATGAGCACATCAACCTGCCCGGGCACTATTACTTCGGCCTGACCGAGGCGGTGTAACGCGGTGAGCTCCGATCCCTCAGAGACCCGCGAGATGCAATTGAGAAGCTCTAATTGCCCCGGTACGACGCGAAAACACAAGGTTTTCGTTCCATTGCTGCTCGGACCCCGAGCATGAAAAAATGGGCAGCCTATGAAACATAACTTCTCCTTATTCCTGATTTCCTCAATCCTACTTTGCGCCGCTGCGGCGACTCTCGTTGCCCAGGGGGGCACCGCTGAACCACTGTCTTGCGCGGATCACTCCATCACCGCTCGTGCCGTTCGCACCCCGGAGGGCGTTGAGGCGTTCGTTCAATGCGCCTACGAGTTCGTCCAAGAAGTGGGCTTTGAGGAGGCCCGCCGGGCCTTTAACTTATTTTTTCTGAATTAGCTGAGACCTAACCTGACATGTAGTCGTGATAAGTGGCGTCTTCAGACTCCCGACGAAGGGGAAGGAGACAACGACAATGACTCAAGCGCAGAAAGTGATCAAAACGTTTCCCGTTGTTGCTCGATCAAGGGGATCATCTTGTCTTTGAAGACGCGGCACTCGGAAGCTGTTGTTCCTCGAGCCGCGCCAAGGCCTTTTTTAACAGGGCGTTCTCCATCGTGAGCCGGCCCAGCATCTGCTCCAGCTCGCTCACCTGGACCTGCTCGTCATTGGGCTCGCGGTCGCGCTGAAAGGCTCGTTCGGGATCGCGGCGCAGCTGTTGCCGCCACTTGCTCAAAAGCGTCGGATGGATCTCATGTCGCCGCGCCACGGCGGCGACCGAGGCTCCCGCCTCGACCTGTCTCACCGCCCGCAACTTGAACTCGGCGGAAAACTTTCTCCTGGACAACATCATGGCACCTCTCTCCATTCACTGTAAAAAGATGCTTAACGAGTTGTCTCATTTTCGGGGTCCACTCCAGGTTTCCAAGTTGCTGAAGCTCAAGTCGTGAGTAGCGAGGGAACTCCTAATGGAGGCCCCAAACTCAAATTCCGCAGCTTCTCCAGGCAGATCACGGAGGTCCAACTCGGCCGAAAAGTCCTGAACACAATGACCGCGCTCGGACGGCCTGTGTTCGAACGCATCTCCTGACACTACCGCTTGGGGAAAGGGGGAATTCCGTTTCCATCCCTATCCGTGCAACAAGGCTCAGCCCGCACTTATCTGGCTGGTGGGTCCCTTGACGGGGTGACGGCCCCGTTGTGGCCCCGCTCTCTCTCAAACCATTTCTGCGCCTCGTATCCCCAGAAGACCACCGTACTGAGCGCTAGAGTAACACTTAGGTCTCGCGCCGAGAGCGTTGCCGTTTCAAAGATAGCCTGCATAAACGGCAGATAGACCACGCCAAGGTGCAGCAGCGTGGACAGCCCTACGGCGGCAAGCAGTGCTTTGTTCGTCAACAGGCCGATCGAGAACAGCGATGCCCGCTGGGAACGGATGGTCATCGCGAGTGACATCTGAGAGAAGGTGAGTGTTGTGAACAGCATCGTTTGCCACGTAGCTTCACCGGCTTGCCAATAGATGTAGCCTACGCCCAGTGAAGCCAACCCCATCAGGATGCCGAGCCCCATAATGTCCCGGGCCACGTGCTGACCAAAGATCCCCTCACCGGGAGGATGGGGGCCACGCTGCATAATATCTTTTTCAGCCGGCTCCACACCGAGGGCTAGAGCCGGCAGGCCGTCCGTGACCAGGTTCATCCAGAGGATCTGGATAGGCAAGAGTGGGAGGGGCATTCCCATTAACGGCCCCAACAGCATGACCCAAAGCTCGCCGGAGTTGCACGAAAGCAAGTACTTGATGAACTTACGGATATTGTCGAAGATAATCCGCCCCTGCTCGACGGCTGCCACAATGGTGGCGAAGTTATCGTCCTGCAATACCATGTCGGAAGCTTCTTTGGAGACGTCAGTGCCGGTGATCCCCATTGCCACACCGATGTCGGCCTTCTTCAGAGCCGGAGCGTCGTTGACCCCATCGCCCGTCATGGCCACAATGTGCCCTCGGTTTTGCAGCGCTTCAACGATTTTGAGCTTGTGCTCCGGAGAGACCCGGGCGTACACTGCCGCGCTTTCGACGACGTCCTCCAGTTCCTCAACCGACAGCTTGTCCAGATCCTGACCGGTCAGAAGTTTGCCGTTGGTGGTCATTGCAAGCTGTCGAGCGATGTGCCGGGCTGTCAACGGATGATCGCCTGTGATCATCAAAGCCCGGAGCCCGGCGACCCGGCAGGTGGCAACCGCCTCCTTCACTTCGGGTCGTGGCGGATCGATCATTCCTACTAGGCCGACAAAGATGAGGTGTCTTTCAAGAGTCTCCTCCCCGTGATTCCCTGCAAATGTTTCAAGTGGCCGAATTGCCACGCCCAAAACGCGCAAGCCCTCCCGCGCCAGTTGGTCGTTCCCGCCCAGAATCTGTTGGCGCCATGCCTCATCCATCGGAACAGGATGACTGCCTGCCCAAACATGGGTGGAAACTTGCAACAGGTTATCCATGGCACCTTTTGTCACGGCTAGATGGGTAGCCGATGCCATCGATCGGTGATCCCTGAAGGTGGCCGCCAACCCTGGAGGGACAAGACGCCAGTCAGCAGGGAGGCGGTGGACCGTCGTCATGCGCTTCCGTTCCGAATCGAAGGGAATCTCGTCAACACGCGGGAAGATTCGTTCGAGATCTGTCTTGACAAACCCTTCACGGGCGGCTGCAAGGATCAGTGCGCCTTCGGTCGGGTCCCCAATTGCCCGATAAGGATTGCGAGGCTCATCATTCACCTCCAAGACCGCGTCGTTGCAGAGGGCACCAGCTGTAAGCAACAGTGCTTTTGTGGGCCGGGCGATCGCTGTGGCTTCTGCCCGTTCTAAAGAGGCATCGCGAACCGGACTCAGGTCGGTTCGCCCGTCGGCCGTCTGCAGCGTTGTAACGGTCATCCTGTTCTGGGTCAAAGTGCCCGTTTTGTCGGAGCAAATGACGGTCACTGAGCCAAGTGTCTCGACGGCGGGCAGCTTGCGAATGAGGGCGCGCCGCTTCAACATTCGTTGCGCACCCAAGGCAAGCACGATGGTCACGACGGCAGGCAGCCCTTCGGGAACCGCAGCAACCGCGAGGCTGACGGCCGTGAGAAACATTAAGTGGATGTTTTCACCGCGCAGCATGCCGAAGAGGAAGATCACGGTCACGATTCCCAAAGCGACCACTGCTAGCACTCGCCCAAGTTGGTCCAAGCGGCCCTGTAGGGGTGTCGGCTCTGGCTCGACGGTTTGGAGCAAGTCTGCAATGCGGCCCAATTCGGTTTGCATGCCGGTTGCGGTGATCACCGCCAAGGCACGGCCGTAGGTCACCGTCGTACCCATGTAGGCCATGTTGAGTCGGTCGCCTAAAGCTGGGCTAGTCTCATATACAAGCTGTGCGTCTTTTTCGACGGGTTCCGATTCCCCGGTTAGCGCAGCTTCCTGGATTCGCAGATTCGCGCTCTCGAACAGTCGCCCGTCGGCGGGCACTAGATTCCCTGCCTCGAGCAAGACGATATCCCCTGGTACCAGGTCGCGCGAAGAGATTTCACACAGATGCGAGTCCCGCCGAACCTTAACCTTGGGCACCGCCATGCGTTTTAGTGCGGCCATGGCTTGTTCGGCCCGATACTCCTCTCGCACACCCAGAAAAGCGTTTACGATAACGATGACTAAGATCGCTATCGCATTCTTGTAGTCTCCCAGGGCGGCAGAAATGGCCGAGGCCACGATGAGAACCACCACGAGGGTCGCGGTGAGCTGCTCCCAGAGGATCAACCATCGGCTCTTGGGTGGCTTTTCAACGAGAGCGTTCGCCCCGTATCGGGCAAGACGGCCCCTGGCTTCCTCGCCGGATAGGCCTTGGTCTGGATTGGTTTCTAACCGCGCCAGTACTTCGGTCGAATCGAGTTGATACCAGTTACTCACGATCGATTCCGCACGGCTTGACCCAGGATTTCCATTTTGGCTATCCCGGCACCGGTACTGTAGCCGACCCGGAGCTGCGATGCAACGGTTTCTGTCTTCCTGTCGCGTTCAACCCTCCCTTCACTCCCGCCCGGGCGTCAAACGCGGCGCGACGGTCGCGTTCGAGCTCGCCCGGGGGGCATGCGACGATACCGCTCCGACGTTGCCCTGCGGCAACTCCCCAACTCCGGCCGCTCCGCGCGAGGCGCTTTAGCCTCCCGGCACAGGTAGCGCCCAGATCCGCCGCAGCATGTCGCCGAACAGCTTGCGGTTCAGATGCCCTTCGGCCAGCAAGAGCCAGTAATAGCGGGCGTGTTTGACCAGCCGACCGCCGGTCTTCATCAGCCGGTGCGGTAGGCTTGTCAGCGACCAGCTCTTGATTCGCTGCGGCAGTCCCAGCCGCCGCCAGAGATTGCCCAGGTTGTAGGCCAGAACGGCGTTGGTGCATGAATCGGAACTGGCCCGCAACGAACCCGACTCACAGGTCCATCACCTACCAAGAGCGTACGACGATGGCCTACCGAGCTCGGCCATCCGGTTGAGGATGTGACACCCGATCGCGGCTTCTCTGCGTTGCGCCTTGTTGTGCCTCGCCTTCAGGCCGCCTCCGAACACGGACTTGTATCGGAAGAAGCTGTTCTCAACGCGCGCCTGCTGTCGGTAGCCCGACTCCTTCTGCCACTCCCGTCGCCCGACCTGGCGAATCCTCTCAAGAGCCGTGTCACGCTGCGCCCAGGGGCCGTCGGTGGGCCCCGCCGACACCGCAGAGCGACGAGGGGGGATCACAATCACGACGTTCTCTGTACCGGCCCGCGCTGGCCCGATCGTAGACCGACCTGTGGTCGTAGGTCCCGTCCGCCGTGAAACGCCGGATGGGAACTTCGAGCGGGGCGAGAAGATCAGGGAGTGTGGAGGCGTCGTCCCGGCTGCTCGCTGTGAGTTCGGCCGCCACAATGAACCCCTCGACATCCACTCCGATGTGCAGCTTCCGCCAATCCCGGCGTTTCTTCGATGCCTTGTGCTTGTGCGCGTTCCATTCGCCGCGACCCAGAATCTTGAGCCCTGTGGAATCAACGATCAGGTCGATCGGGCCGTCGTGGGCTCGGGTCAGGGCCGGCACCACAACGATTTGGTTCCGGCGCGAGAGGGTGGTGTGGTCCGGGGCCTTGAGGTCGCGGCTCATCAAGCTGAGCAGCGAGTCCAGAAACCCCTCCGTCTGGCGAAGCGGTAGGCCGAAGACGACCCGCAGCGTCAACGCGGTCCGGATCGCGAGGTTCGAGTATCGACGCTGCCCTCCGCGGAGACCGTTCTTCGGTGGTATCCACGCGGCAATCGCATCCTCGCTCAGCCAGATCGTGACGTCCCCGCGGCTCCTGAGGCCACGCTCGTACTCCCTCCAGTTCCGGATTCTGCACTTCGTCTTGTACTGGCGGTTGATTCGGCTCGACTTCCCTGCGGCCATGACGTTGCCCCCTTGATCTCCATGATGGACCGGAACCCTCCGCCGATGCTAGCGTGCCCGCTTACGCCGATTCATGCACCAATGCCCTTATCAGGCGGTAATAGAAGGGGCCCTCCAGTAGCCGCATACGGTTCATGGAGCTCAAGCGGTTTGCTGCCCCCCGCCGGATGGCGACGAGATCCTGGTCGGCACTCGTCAGCATGAATGCTCTGATCAGGTCATCGCTCGGGATTTCCTCGGGAAAGCTGGCCAACTCAGTCTCTGAGAAAATAGATGCCGGCACTGATGTCTCTTCCGATGGGAGCCGAGGGTTTCCGAGTCGTAGTTTAAGATACCGATTGTGAGACCCCCCAAGGCACGAATTTCGCTCCGTTCTCAGGCGTCACAGAAACGGTCGTTTTGGAGACGCCAGTGCTGATCGGCTACGCGCGGATCTCGAAGGCGGACGGTTCCCAGAGCCTCGACCTGCAGATGGATGTTCTGCGCGAGGCCGGCGTCAGCGACGACGCGATCTACCAGGACCAAGCGTCCGGACAGCGTCAGGACCGCCCGGGACTCGCCGCCTTCCTCAAGGCGGCGCGACAGGGAGACGTGATCGTCGTCTGGAGGCTAGATCGCCTCGGTCGCAATCTCCGCCATCTCGTCAACCTGGTGCAGGACCTCAACGACAGGGACATCGGGATCCGGGTGCTCGCCGGCCAAGGGGCCAGCATCGACACCACGACGGCCAGCGGAAAGTTGGTCTTCGCGATCTTCGCGGCTTTGGCGGAATTCTAACGAGAGCTGATCCGGGAACGGACCCTCGCTGGATTGGCCTCTGCACGAGCCAGGGGCAGGAAGGGAGGGCGCCCTCACGCGCTGAGCAAAGCGCAGGTGCGGCTAGCTCAGGCAGCGATGGCGCAGCGCGACACGAAGGTCAGCGAGCTATGCCTGGAGCTAGGCGTAACCAAGGCGACCATCTACCGCTACGTAGCGCCAGATGGTTCCTTGAGAAACCGAGGGCGACAGGCCCTGGCTCGCTAGCCGGTCCCAAGAGCGGCCCTTAACGTGCGATTTTGCTCCGTTACTGTCGGAACCCCGTCCTGCGCGCCATATTTAAGTAACATAACGTCCTTTATGTTACTCCCAAGGGGGAGGCGGCATGTTCGACCCCGTTTCCGCCCCGCTCCATGCAACAACGCTCTGTTAGTTGAGTTGCGACCGATCCTGCATGTCCATCTGCACCCCCAGACCTTGAAGCGCTTCCATCTTCGCTTTCACCTCGGAAGGGTCGATCACCCGGAGCGTGTCAAATAGCTCTCGTAGGCTCTCCGGGCCCAACCCACAAACGTTCAGGGCATCGCGGACCTGGGCACAGTTGGGGCAGAGTGTCTGTTCGGTTCCGCTGTCTTCATTCGTGCCGCCGCACAGCGTGATCGACTCGGTGGCCAACTCACCTACCCAGTCCACGTGCAAGTGGCGATAACGTGCGGGGCCTTTCATGGCCTTACAGATTACCTCAGGGCGGCATAAGTGTTTGTGCAAGAATTAAACGGCGAGTTCATTACTCCGCCTTTTGCTCCGCTAAACAACCACCGCCTGAAAGGCGGTGGGTTCCCTTACGACTGAAAGTCGGCTTGCGGCTCAAGCCGCCTGAAGCGGTCCCGGCTCAGAGCCGGCTCAAGGCTTGGTGGGCGCTGTGATCTTGAAGCCTTCCTCGTCTTCATCCCATTTTTGGCTCTCGATATAGCTCTTGATCGTCGCGTCGTCGACCGCGCCCACCGTCGCGCAAAAATAGCCCCGCGCCCATAGATGCTGACCCCAGTACCGCTTCCTCAACTCCCCAAACTCGTCTTGCAACCGCCGCGACGACCTCCCTTTCAGGTATTGCACCAGCTTCGACGGCACCAACCGCGGCGGCGCCGAGACCAGCAGATGCGCGTGATCCGGCGATACCACGCCCCGCATCACCACTACTGCTCGGGCCTGACAGCTTTGTCGGATCAGATCTCGCGCCCGCTCCGCCACTCTCCCTCGCAGCACCTTGTAGCGGTACTTCATGATCCAGATCAGGTGGTACTTGATGTCGTAAACCGCATGCGCTCCTCGCCGATACTCGCTCATCCCCCTATTGTCATCCAGACTTGCTTGAAGCTGACCGCCTGAAAGGCGGTGGGTTTAGACCTGGCGATTGAACTAAAATGTTGATGTGATGGGCCAATCTGCCCCGTTTACGCTGCATGACTTATCCTCCCACGTCCCCGGAGAACCACAGAGTCGCCATCGGGTAGGTTGTTTCAAGACAGTTTATGGTGCCTTACCTTCGACTCGACCTTCAGCCGCGCTCCCCATCGAGTGCGGCTACCGATAAGAATCCTCAATCATCTTGAGATTGGGCAGGAGGTCCTTCACACAGCGAAGTGACCTGCCCCATTGGGGAGGGAGGGAATAGCAGCACAACTCGACGGTTGAGCTCACTGGCTGCCTCAGTATCTTCAACGGGATCGGTCTCTCCCTTGCCGCCCACGGCGCCATTCAGCTGGGCGAGCCACTCTTCTCTCGTGATGCCGGGAAGCGAGGACGCATAGTTGGTGGCAAGGAGTTTGCGAACGATCTGCCGCTGCTGGCCAGCGTTTTCCTGGGATTCGTTTGCCGGGGACTGCTTTAGGGTTTCATCGAGGAAGTAGAGATAGACACCGAGGGCGCGCTGCTCCGAAAGCCACTGGTTGTAATCGTCATCTCCGACACGATCGGTGTGGCCTTCATAGTGGACCCTAGCCCCGGGAAAGAGCAACATTCGAATTACCGTGAGCTTGGCGAGGCTTTCACGGGCCGAGGGGCGCAGTTCAAAACTATTGAAATCAAACAAAATATCTGATGCTAGTGTCAACACCATGCTGCCTCCCTGTTGGGTCAATTGGCCAAGCGAGGCAAGCTGAGTGCGCAATTCGTTGCAGATTTTCTCTCGATCCTCGCCCAGTCGAACATTCAAGTCTTGCAGGGCCAGGCGTCGTTGCCGCAAGGAGTTGATCTCCTGACGGAGGCCCACAAGGTCGGCTTCAGCTTTTTCCGCTCGTACTCTGAGTTCGTCCCGGGCGAGGCCTTCCCGCTGCAAAGCCTCTTCGAGTTCCTGAATCTGTGCCGTCAATTGGGAACTCCTCAGATTGGAATCCTCCCGCAGCTGGGCCAGCTCTAACTCGCGTTCGGTCAGATTTTGTTGAAGCTTGACCAACTCCCGCTCAAGTTGCCGCAGATTGATTCCACCGACCGCCCCAATGGCCAGAGCTCGAGCGTTTTCTGCAATGTTGGCCGCCGTGCGGGCGAATTGGACCGCTTGACGCAAACCACCACGGGACAGGTAGGCACTTTCCGCTTGTTGCAGATACCCGTGAGCCTGCTCAAGAGTGGCACGGATACGCAACTCACCCGGCAGCGGATCCTCCCCTTCAGGAGTAGGCAGCCCTAGAATGCCCGCCTTTGACGCCAACTCGAGGGCCTTTCGCGCCTGCTGCAATTCATTGGGAGCCACACGGTCAACGACCGCCGGAGTGGTCGAGTATTGCGTGTAGTACGTGTAGTAGACCAACTTCCCTTCGACGTGCAAAGCCCCGCTCCGGGAATCCGCCTGACCGGTGCTATAAAGCACAGCCACGGAGCTCGGATCGTTCACCGCAAAGTCTGGCTCCGCGGTGACCAGGAGCCAGAAAGTTTGTATGGGGGTCGTAACGTTGATGCTCACGGGACGGTCGTCCTTAAAAGTGATTTCCCCAAGATTGGATGCCTTTCCATCCACGGAAACGGCCCACAGGACATAGGTGAGGTAATCCTCGCCAAAGCGCCGGGCAGGCTGAAGCCCTTGGATGTCGCCGCGATTAATATCGATTTCTAAGAATCCGGGACGGCTCTCGACCTTCATTTTGATGGCGGCGCCGGGCTCTATCCGTGTACCTCGCATCTGGACCACGGTCGAATCCGCAAGATGCCGAAAGCTCAAGATTTGACCTCGGGGTTCGTCGACCTCAACGCTGCGGATTTCAGCCGAGGCCTTCGGGGCTTCTTGCGCCAGGGACGGTGCCCCGGTGCCCACACAACCCATGAATAGGCATATGAGTAAACGACTCTTCTGGATCACCACGGCCAAGATCGCTCCCACCGCCAGCACTGCAATCAAGACGTTGATTAGCTCGACACTCATGCTTTCCTCCAATCAATCGACCCATTATTCCACTGTCGCCAGGCTAAAAACCACAAAGTGAAACACCCCGACTACAAGGGGGGGGACCGGGCACCGCGCTCGATGTGATCGGCAGACCGGCTTCGGGTGCTGGCCGACCGGCGGCGCATCGTTCCGATTCTCAGAAGGCCGGGGCATACCACCGGAGCAGTGGCCTTATTTGTTCCGAGAGCTTCCCCTCCCGCAAACAACCTGATTTGCCTCTGCGGTTCATGTGTGGCATAGGATGGCGGTATGGAAGCTGACGATTCGGAACTGCACACAAGCATTCGCTACGAGCCTGACGACCGGCCTCCGATACTGCTTGCCTTCGGTCTCGGACTGCAACTGGCCATTCTCTCCGTCGCCGGCATCGTCTTGACGACGGCGATCGTTGTTCGCGCCGGGGGCGGGACCGAAGCCTTTCTCTCCTGGGCCGTGTTTGCCTCGGTCGGGATCAGCGGCGTGTCCACGGTGATACAGGCGATGCGCTTGGGCCGGATCGGTGCGGGCTATGTGCTCCTGATGGGCACTTCCGGGGCCTTCATCGCGGTTTGCATCACGGCGATCGCCGAGGGCGGACCGGCGATGCTCGCCACGCTGGTCGTCGTCTCATCACTCTTCCAGTTTGCGCTGGCCGCACGGCTCTCCCTGTTCCGACGGATCCTGACGCCGACTGTGGCAGGCACCGTCATCATGCTGATCCCGGTGACGATCATGCCGCTCATCTTCGATCTGTTGACGGATGTGCCGGGCCCGACGCCGACACTGGCCGTTGCTTTGAGTGCGCTCTCGACGCTGGTGGTCATCGTCGGCATTGCGCTGAAGGCAACCGGGACGCTACGCCTCTGGGCACCGGTGATCGGTGTGGTGGGACCTTGTTGCATGGATCATCCCGAAGAATGTCTTATCATTGGTTTTTTAAACGCTGGGGGTAGTCTAAATGCCACATAAGTTCAACGCAGCGCGACGGCACAAGTTTGATAAGGTGCAGTACCGGGTGATCAACTGGGCGGAATATAACGAGAGCTTGCGCCAACGGGGTGACCTGACGATTTGGGTCAGTGAGGAGGCTCAAAGTGTGTGGAGCGCGCCGCGCCGCACGTCACGGGGTGGTCAGCGCAGATACTCGGATTTGGCGATCGAGACATGCCTGATGCTGCGCACGGCATACCATCTTGGACTGCGTCAGACACAGGGGCTTATGGGTTCCATCGGCACGCTCATGGGGTTGGATATACGGGTACCGGATTACTCCACGCTGTCGCGTCGCGCAAACGGGGTGAGCATCGCTCAGGTGATGAGGCAAGCAGGATCTGTGCCTATCCATCTGGTGGTCGACAGTACTGGCCTCAAGATCTTCGGCGAGGGCGAATGGCTAGCGCAGAAGCATAACACCAAGGGAATACGCCGCCGCTGGCGCAAGCTCCACCTCGGACTGGACCTCGCCAGCGGGGCGATTGTTTGCGCCGCTCTGACTCACGATAACGTTGGAGACAGCACAGCCTTACCCAGCCTCCTGGATCAGCTGGATGCCCCGGTCACGGGCTTTCTGGCTGACGGCGCCTACGATGGAGCGTCCACACGAAATCTGCTGAGGCAGCGGTATGGGGAGACCCTGGATGTGGTCATACCACCGTCAAAGGACGCAGTGATCCGCCCGCAATCGGCGCGTGATGCGACCGTTCGGGATCGCCATATTGCCCAAATCCGCAGCAACGGGTGCATGACCTGGCAGACGGCAACAGGGTACAACCAGCGCAGCCGAATAGAAACGCAGATGGGCCGTTGGAAGAGCGTCATCGGCCCCAAACTCAAATCCCGCAGCTTCTCCAGGCAGATCACGGAGGTCCAACTCGGCCGAAAAGTCCTGAACACAATGACCGCGCTCGGACGGCCTGTGTTCGAACGCATCGCCTGACGCTACGGCTTGGGAAAGGGAGAATTCCGTTTCCATCCCTATCCGTGCAACAAGACTCCATGCAACAAGGTTAACTGGCGGCAGAACAAGCAAGTCGAACAGGGCGACTTCCGGCCCCTACCGCCGTTCAATCGACCTTAGCGTACGATTTTTTCCGTTTCGTGAGGTGATCCCGGATAAGGCTGCAATCGATGAGGTACTGGCCGTAGAGGAGCCCGTGTTGGTTGTGCGACCGTCTGCACTTTCGAATCTGAGTAAGCCTCGTCGCCGGTCGGTTTCACCCGTTCAATCCACTGATCTCGTGACGGCCAGCGTCGTCTCCAGGGCGTCTCAAAAAAGGGGCGTTTGACGAGATGCTCGTTGCGTTTCCGATTACAACCGTTGTCGCCTTTCAAGCCTTCAACGGGATGCGGATCACGACGACGCCCATAGTTTCTCCCAACTCGAAGTTGTCACGGGGGCTGTCACGCGTCTCCATCGCTTGCGCAAGGAGAGGCCAGCGGCGGCCTCACAGCGCCTTGGCCTACCAGCCTCCGGCGCCAGAGGCCAAACTCCCCAGGTCACAGGCACTGGATCCTATCCCTTGGAGTGGACTTCAAATGGTTCCGGGTCTAACTTACGAACGTGGCACCACTCGTGGGGGCAGGTCACCTCACTACGCCGGAAGATGAAGGGTCAGCGTAACGACTTCAGGCCTGGGCTTCAAGACGGACGAGGGATTGTTTCACGGACGGGGCCCCGCCTGCCTCCACGTCCTTTCGACGGAGTTTATGGAATCTGGTCAACACTTCGTTAGCTTTGCTGAGTTCAGCGACGCGATCTGCGTATTCGGCCAGCCGTGGGCCGGGAAGGGCCCATAATGAGAGGTTCGGCGTCAGCGTGTCGAGGTAGGCCCGGGCCCCGCAGCAGCCGAGGCTGAGAGCGGCTCGACCGCTGTTCTTCACCGCGGGTACAACGCCGCACGCCGGTCGCCCCATAGCCGGCGGCATTCCGTTTTCCACTGCTTGGGATGCCTCAGACAGGACTAAGCCTTGATTCGCTTCGACAAACAAGAGGATAACGTCCGGAGGCAGCGGAGAGTCAGCCAGTGGTGCATAGACGACATGTTTCGGACGTTTCGCTAGAACTGGAATGCCGGGTATTTGGTCTGGGCGGAGGTAGCCCAGCTCGGCGAACACCTTGAGGGCATCCTCCCGATCTGTGTCTTCTGACTGACTGGTCTCAAGATTGTGCGTGTGCATCCCGATAGCGCAGAGATTGTGGTCGTTGGCTGAAGTGGTGAAAACTCCCTTGGACGCTTCCTGCCAAAAGACACAACCCGCAGGTAGCTTTGACCCTGTGTAGTGAGGGATCCCGTCGGGAACCGAGTCGGCCAGGCAGACAGCAATCGGTGGCCAACTCAAGTGTAATGCGTTTGTTAGGCTCGCGGCCGCCGAGGCATAGCTAGTCATAGCATTTTCCTCCAGTTACTGAGATCCTCTCGAAGACTCAGTCAGTTTTTGTAACGATGCAGACTTTTTCAATGGCACCGAACGGCAAACTCGACCAACCGGCGGGCTTCCGCGATCAGATGTTTGGATTGGTCGTAGGAGTAGCCGCCGTCTCGGAGAAGCTTCACCGCGCGGCGGACGTCTCTAGTCGGTCACTCGTTTTCTCTTTTGCCATCGTACCGCAACCCATTTGGTTCGTTAGGTCCGATTTCACTGATGAAGACGCTAACCAATTCCAGGGGAGCAACTCGGCTGTTGGACCTGCGTAACGCAGTGCGTCCATGGTGCGGAAACTACTCGGGCACCCGTGGCGGAATCTTCAACTTCTCGCGCGTGCGGGGCGTGGGCAGGCCTGACACACGCAGGTTGTTGGCCTTCTGGTACTCGGCGAGAGCGTTCGAAGTCGCCTCATCCAGCACGCCCGAGAGCGGCCCGCCATAGAGCCCTTCGGTTTGGAGTGCCGTCTGGACATTCTTGACAACCGACGGATAGTAGTTTTCGTAGCGGCCGCCGTCGAGGCCTTCGATCATAATCCAGCCGTTGCCCTTAGGCTTTGCCCATCGCGGCGTGCCGAGAGCACCTTCCGCCGGTTGGGCCACGGGTTTTGGGGCCGGAGGCGGCTCCGGCTCAGGGGCTTCGACAGGTGCGGTCGGGGGTGGAGGGGCCGGTTCCTGCCCGGCAACCGGTTCGGGTTCCGGAGCTTCCTGACACCCAGCCGCGGCCAGAAGGGAAACGATCGCTGCTACAACCAGTTGTGCTGCTCGCATCTTCATGGCGGTACACCCCTCAAAGTCAGTTTGGGAGATATGCCCGTCGCCGCCTTCATCCTACAACGAATCGCGCCAAGCAGCCGAGGGCACTTGTTTAGCACGATCCACTCTCCAAGTGCTTGAGTTACTGTAGGCGCCGGCAGAGTGGGGTGTGACGGTGCACATCGCGAAGAACCGAATGGTGCCCGACCAATCGCTGCCGGCCACGATCACCGCAACCCCTGGGGTCAGTTTGTTTCCGTGGGGTTCTTGGCTTGGGATCCGATAGACGTGTCTTCAATTGCTCGACCGCCGCGTCGGGATCGACGGGGAATCTGGTGCGCGCCCAGAACGCTTCGCGGACCTGCTCCCACTGCGCGCTCGGCAGGAAGAACGCCTCGAACCGGCCGAAGTTCTTCGCGCCGTCTATGGCGAGGTTCCCGGTCTGGATCTCGTCGCGCACCTTGAGGAACAACGCGCTTTCCCAGCGGCGGCAGTCGAGCACGCCGTTGCGACGGATGAGCGGCTGCAGCGCCGTCGGTGCGAAGTCGAGCGGTGCGTCGGGCGGCAAGCCGCGGCGCCCCGCGTCCAGGTCGCCAGGTTCGACTGGTCCTCGCGCAACTGCGTCTCGGAAACAGTTGACACCAATCTGGCCCGCAACTCGGCGTTGCGTTGCGCTTTGCGCATTTCGCCAATGGGACCGGCATCACCTCCGAGATGGTCTTCGTGAATCTGTCCACCGAGGCGAGCCGTCCCGCTATTTATTTCTACGACACCGAGGGCAACCCGATTGCCGCCGAATCGGTGGTGGATGTGATGAGCGACCTGGAGATCCAAGAGGACGGCGGCCTGACGGTCCAGACGGAGATGGAGCCGCTGGGCCAACTCACGATCTCGACCCACGGGCGGGGGGTCTAGTTTTGCTCCGCCACAACACGGCCGAACACCGCCGCCTTGTGGCCTATTTTCTCTCCGCCGCTAACAGCGGACGTTACACAAACCTCTCGCCATTCGATCCATTAACGCAACACGCTTTCGCAACCCCTAAACCCTTGAAAGCCCATCCGGGACCAGAGGGTTGCAGAACCGCTCCTTCCCGAGACTTCCACATGGGCAGCGCTGGCGCGCTTGGAAGGCGTGCGCGAGGCACTGTTCGAGCGCACCCGAGAGCGGGAGTCGAAATGACGTTTCCATCATAGATGCGCGAAGCCTACGACCCGCCTGCTCGGCGGCCTTGCGATACCACTTCACGGCCTCGACATCATCCTCCGGCACACCCTCGCCATCGAGGTGCTTGAGCCCGAGGTTGTATTGGGCGGCGGCGGCCTCCTGTTCGGCGGCCTTGCGGTACCACGTTGCCGCTTCAATGTAGTTCTGCGGCACTCCCTCGCCCCTGTCGTACATCACCCCAAGAGCGACTTGGGCTCCGGCGTTTCCTTGCTCGGCGTGAACGCGGAACCCTCGCATCGCTGTGGCATAGTCGCCGCGTTCATACGCCGCCACGGCTTCGTCAAATGTCTGCTCCGCCGCGACCAGCGTGCCGGGCAGCGCAGCCAGCAGCGCCAAGGCGACAATGCCGCGCCGAATTAGCCGGTTTTTAATGTGTGTTTGTAGCATCAGTGGATCTGGAACATCTCGGTCTTAGGCTACTGGAAAGTTCACCTGGCCCACCAGTAGCCCAGCGCCGCCGCCTTCCAGCACCGCCACCGTATCGGCGTATTCCTCAAGCGCCGCTTGGCCCTTCGGCGTCAGGCCGTAGACCCCGCGGGGCGTATCGGCGGGGCGTTCGAACCAGCCATAGTGGTCGGCGCGCATCATGGCTCCGGCCTTGGCGACGCCGGTGTCCCTGGCGACGATCGCAGCCTTTGCCGCTCCGTTGCGGCGGAGGTGCGCAGCGCAGCGCAGAGCGTCCTGCCGGTAGGCGGTCATGATCTTGCGGCGGTTCGAGCCGCCCTCGTTCGGATCACCCACCCGGTGCTGGAACTCCCGCAGCAGCCGCCCGATCGCGGGTTTGCGCTTGCGCGGCCGGTACGGCGCCGGGTCGAGCAGCGCCTCCACGAATGGCGTGGGCTTGAGCCGGACTGTCAACAGCCCGAGTCCGAGCCGGCGGCAGAGCGCCAGCGCGTCCTGCCGCCGGGCCGTGCGGACGGAAAACGGCGGAATCGCGAGATAGACAGTGTCGGAGAGGCCCTGCCGGGCGATTCCCTGAAAGACCAGCGGCAGGGAGAAGCCGGTCTTCAACTCGACAATGACGGGCGGTTCCCGGTCGCGGATCGCGACCAGATCGCAGCCGTTGACTTCTCCCTTCACGGCATAGCCTTGCGCTTCGAGGAAAGCCTTTACCGGGGAATAGAGGGCGTCTTCGCGCATGGACTGGAATCTACCATGAAGAGTTTGGTATGAAAGCGGAGGGTCGGGGCCCCGCTTCGAGGCGATTTGCAAACGGCTGAATGCACTGTTGTGAGATAAACACCACTTACCCGCAGCATCGGCGTCGGTTTTCGTGTGTCCGTGTCTTGTCCCTGCCCACGGGAGAATGACGAAAAGCCCTTAAGGGTTCGACTTGCTCTTCGAACTCAGGACTTAACCCTGCAAGGCGAAGAACTACGGCAATCCAGATGCGCCCACATCTATGCTGACAAGGTCAACGCTTCCTTCGGTCCGGATGCGCTCACGTCGTTCGATCCCGGCCTCTACAGGCAGCGGAAAATCGGTATCAACTTCGACGTCTCCTAAGCCGTCAACGACATGCTCAACCTCGCCGTTGGCACCGAATGGCGTAACGAGCATTTCACGATTGGCCTCGGCCAGCGCAAGTCGTGGGACTTCGGTCCCTTCTCCCCGGCGCCGCTAAATACGACCCGCAGTTCTCCGGACCGCAACGCAATGCCGGCGGAAAGATCCCCGAGGCGGCGCAAGCGGTCGAAGTGAGTGGATGTCATGGAACGCAGGGCGCTGAGGATTTCTTCAAGTCGATGAAAGCAGGCGGGTTGGGCGGGCATGGGGGGAGCTCCTGCTCTACTACATGTTTGTTGGCCCAGAACCAGAGTTCGCGTCATGGGCCGCCATCTGGCGGTCCGGATTTCCAGAGGCCCTCGAATCGCGCGCCCGCAACTCGCGTAGGCGTCTCTAAGTCGTTATTGGGCCGCTGTCTGTGCGGTTTCGAAGCAAGTCGAACTCGTCGTGCGTCCACGACCAGCGCTCGCCGAGATCGTGCTCGTCCCGGTGTCGTTTCATGCTCAAGATTCTCTTCTGGAGCAACGAGAAATGGCGAGATGAGGCGCCAAATCGGCTGGTGAGGAGGCGTGAACCCGCTGGCGGCCACTTCATCCCGTCACAGATGGCGGCCCATGACGCGAACTCTGGTTCTGGGCCCACATCCGAAAGGACGACCGAAACCCGGAAAGTTCCGTCGGGGGCCTCCGGCGGACGCTGTGCGGGCTCTTCATCCCGCTCGAGCAACTGGACAACGCCAATCCGTCGTGCCAGAAATGCCTCCAGTTCCGCAAGAAGGCCCGTTAACGCGTCCAGGAGCGACGAACGCGGGCCGGGACACCTTTTTCCTACCCTATACCAGCTATCTGAGCCGCAGCGGAGTGGTGACCCACTTTCAGCGGGCTTGGTCGCCTTCGTTTGATGGCTGATCACCCGGCGCTTCGTTTGATGGCTGATCACCCGGCGCTTCGCGCGTCGCCACGGTCTGCTCCTTGTCCTTTATCCCTTCGTCGTCGACCTTCATGGTTAAATCCGTGATCTGTTCGACGGTCCGCAAGACACCTCGGTAGTTGCTCTTGTGAAGCTTGAACTCGATCGCCCCCTTCTGCTTACCGCCATCGTCGAAGCTGAGCGTCATGTAGTGCTTGCGCCCTTTGCTGAAAAGTAGAAGCGGCGAAACGAGGATCGCCGCTCCTATGCGGCGGCCAGACACTCGCGAGTAGAAGATCTCATTCACGGCGGTTGTTGGTATGGAGAAGAACTTTTGCCCTTCCTTCTTCTGGAAGGTGATCGTCTGTGCGTTGACAGCTAGCCGCCCTTTCTGGCCCTGCTTCGAGCCAGCGTATGCGGTCCGAAGCTGAACGTTCTTGAAGTCAAACTGGGCTAGAGCGCTTGATGCGAAAACGAAAACGATTGCCGCTACGCGGACAAATTGACACATTGGCACGACCTCCATCTGTGGCTTAGCGGGGGTTGCTTGCCCCCTCCCTCACAGCGAATTGTTCCAGATCGGTCCAGAGCCGTCAAGGGTCCGCTTAGGGTAGCGCCCAGAATCGTGCGAGTGGGGTATCCATTTGACTCAGGTAGCCACAAGATGTTGTGGTCGCGCGAAAGCATCTACCAAGAAGCGAATCCCGAGGTTACTGCTCTGGCGCGGCGTGGGGCTGCGTAGCGCGTCCGATTCTCGGAGTTGCCGCCCGAAGGCTGCCACCGCAATGAATTCGCGTGTGGGTCGGCTTGGCGGCCACTCGCACGATTCTGGGCGCTACCCTCAGTAATCTGGTCGCTACCCTCTGTCAGAGGGTCGGCGGTAATGAAAGCACGTGTCGTCAGCCTCCAGCGAAAGCTGTCTTGGCATCTTCGAAGCGCGTGAACACATCGGGGAGACGCTCGGTGAATGTCATGTGGCCTTTCGTCTTTCGGTCAGTCCAGTACTCGCCCGTGAGGGTGTTCGGACGGTTGGCCGGGCCGTGCGTCTCCAGAAGCAGTCCACCCAGATGTATTTCGCTGCGCTTTCCCCGTAAATGCGTTTTTGGCTCGTTGGTGTAGACGCCTGCCACCCGGTACCCCACTTTGCTTCGCGATGGGGTGATGCGTTCCGCGATGAACCAAGATTCTGATTCTGGAGTCATTAGGTGCATCTGAAGAGTGGATAGTGTCTGTGCAACGCCCATGTAGCAGATGATGATCGGCACGACGACATTCGTCGCAGGGTCGATCCAGTCCGATTGCAACTCGACTCTCCAAGTGCCGCGTAGGTCCGGACGCTTCACGAACCAACCGTGGAGCCGGGGCCAGTGCCACAACCGGAGTTCAAACGCCGCTCCTAGCACGACAAGAAAACTGACAACCGTCCCAAAAGGCCCCCAATACGCTGAGCTCACCTGCGTCCCCTGAAAGACCAGGACGAACCACCAAACGAGGGCCGATAGGCCCAAAAAGACGCTGATGTGGAGACGCTCAAGTTTCACGACTAACGCATCCCGACGAAGTTCCATGCCTCATTGATGAAGGTGTGTGCGGCCGCTCTAGTCCAGGGTGGCGAAACACGAAAGAGGTATTTAATGTCGTCGACCTCGCACCAAGACTCACACCTCGCATCGTCCTTGGTATTGGTCCAGAGATGGATTAGCACCGCCCGAACGCGTGCATACCAGGTCGTCGATCCGATGAAAGCTCTGTTCGGCACGTTCCAGGTCATACATTCCAGCAGGTAGCCTGGAATCGCATTTGCTGATGAGGAGCCGGCGTCTTCCATCTCGTTGCGAATCTTCTTGAGAACGCGCACGAGTCCTCTATAGCGGCGGCTGGTGGCCGTGTTCTTGGAGTTTCCATTCTCGTAGTGCAGAGGCGTTGGAGGCCAGGATTGGACCAAGCGCTCCGGATAATTCTCAATCCGCCTACCTTGATCTGTCACGAGAGCGACACCAGCCCGATAGTTTCCGCTCTCCCAGTACTGCCGGAACTCGCAGAGCGGTACCACGTCGGCCTCGACGTGATAGGTGTTCTCCCTGATATTGAATGCCTTATTCCCACGCTTTACGACAGCCCTGCCGAAGTGGTCGACTAGGGCTGCTTCGAGTTCATTCTTGAACTGCGAGAAGGAGTAACCCGCGTCGCTGATGCCGAAGTCTGCACGAGTTCTCCCTGCTGGGTACTCATCGAGGAAGAAGTCATAGAGCATCACGCCTACGTCCACGTCGCTGTCCTGGCGAACGTTGACGCGATTGCGGTATGAGCCCTGCGTGAAGACCTTGATGCTTCGCTGGTTCAGCTTTGAGCTTCCTTGAACAGCCTTACGGATAGCCCTGATGACGTTCTCAGAGCGCTGCTCTTCCGTCTTGCTTGGCGGCCGAGCCCAAAAACTGAAGGCGCTTTCCCAATCTCGTGTCATGGGCCACCCAGATTGTAGAACTGAACCGTACCGGGTTCGTGAGAGGCTTAAGTTACTTGAGTCCAGCCGCCGGCATCGAGCGCCGCGTGACGGCCCCACTCTGGTCGGTCACCATCTAACTCTCTGTCCAGAGACCAGATCATAAGCGCTGGATCTATCGCCGCGCGCGACTGGCACCCTGGTGCCCGCGTGTTCGAACTCGGGGCCGGCGTTCACGTCTATGCTCCCCTAGCTGCGTCGACCCGTGGCGCGAGCGCACCATAGAGGCGCTGCATGGCGTCGACGGCCCGTTCGATCGCGGCAGGCCACGTAAGCTTGTCTACCCATCCCCCTCGAACCGAAAAACTAATGCGGCAGGCGCGCTTGTCGTCGAGGCGCTGCCAGGCGAGAGGGCTACCGAACGCCGCCTCGACCGCAGCACGCTGTGCGTGGAGGAAGTCGAAAATGGCTTTGTTGTCCGTCGCGACCGGATCGTCGATGTACAACTCCGCGCGAGTTTCATCCTGGAGCACAGAGTAGTTCCACCACTGGCCGTGTCGCCGCGTCCCCAGCCAGCTGTACCGGTTGGCGGAGATTCGGGCGTGGAGGTCCGACTGCTCATTGGCGTGCGCGAGCAGGGCCGTCCAGAACGCCTGCCTCGCCTCATGCCGGTCCGGGCGGTCGACGACCTCGTGGGCTTCGTCGTCCGGGTCTGCGATCGGATCGGGGACGGGCGGCTTCTCTCCGTCGAGGTCTAGCCGAGATGGGTTCCAGGCCCACTCGGCAAGGCGTATGTACAGCTCCTGCCGCTCAGCCTGCGCCTCCGGTCCGAACGTGTCGTAATGCCGGAAAGGGAGCCCCGTCCGCTCCAATAGGCTCCGGAAGCTCGGGTTGCTCTGGTATGCGAGGGGATGCAGGCTTCGGGCCAGCAGGTTCTCGCTGTTCGACACGTAGGCGTTCCGCTTGGCCTCGTACGAGGCATCGCCAAGGCTCTGGTTGACGCCGCGCTGGAGCAGCACCAAACCACCCAGGCGATTGCGCTCGGTCTCGAAGTCGCTCGGCTGCGAGTACCACTCCTTGAAACGGTCGTATCGATCGGCCCAGATGTGCTCGATCTCGAACGGCCGGGCGCGCCCCTGAGAGATGAGATCCTCGAAGTTGGAGGACAGGCCGCACTGCGTGTCGAGCCAGTGCGTCAGGCGCGCCAGGATGTGGCGAACCTGTCGGTAGTTCTGGTTGTGTAGGCGGAACCAAGGCTCGCGCGCGAAGTTCTCCGGCTGCTCGTCGAGCTGCGCTCGCAGATACTCCGCGAGACTCGCCACGCCACGCCCTCGCAGTTCCTTCGTCAGGATGAAGAGCGTGTACTTGACCGACGAGTAACTAATCGTGCGGAAGTTCCAGACGCGGCGAGCAAGCCAGATGTCCAGAAAGTCAGCGACCAGAGCGACCTTCCGGTGGAGTTCTTCCGGGCCGTCATCGGGGCTGAGTGGAGCCAGCAGCGCCTGGGTCTGTAGCGTAAAGCCACGGTCCTCGTTGTAGCGGACCGACTCCCAGCCTGCCGTCAGCGTGCGCGCGGCGCCCCCGATGGCCAGGGTCTTTCGCGCGTAGAAGTCCAGGTCTCGCGATACGAACCGGACGAACGAGTCGGAATCCCCGAGCCCGAGGTGCTCCTTGTGATCCCGCACCCAGCGATGGAACTCCGTGCCAATGCGCTCAAAGTCCTTGTTCTCCGCTCCCTTCTGGCCCGGACGGATCGTCTCGGCGTGGCGAGCGCGGAGCCAGTTCTTGAAGAAGTCCACGTCTTCGTCATCGCCCAACTCCTTCAGGGCCTGCATGTGCTGCTTCCAGGTGGTGTTGACCTTGCGCTGATCATCTTCGTGGCGCACGTTGGCGAGCACGTAGCCCTTCAGCATTTCTGGAAGGCTCAGGCTGAGGCCCCGGTCATTCATGGTCTCGAAGATCGTGTAGGCATCCTCGTCCGAATACGCCTTGATCTCGACGAGATGCACGTTCTCCAGCAGCCAGTCCACGAAAAACGGCAGGGCGACTCCGGTGGCCTCTTCTGGTAGGTGGTCGGCGATGTTGGCGTACCGCGCGGCGATATTCCGCACCGACTCGCTTGTGCCGTTGGGATCTATCGTCTCGCCGTCCATCAACCGCTGCATGACTTCGACGCGGTCCGGCACGTCAAGGTTGAAACTCTTGCGGCCGAACTTCTCGGAGTAGACGAGGGTCTGAACCTCGACATGCTCGTCTCGGTCGTCCTGGAGGTGGTGCAGGTGGATCAGAAGCAGGGTCAACGTCGTCAGGCGCTGCTGGCCGTCCACAACGAACCGCTGGCCACGCTTGTGACTGATGACAATGGAACCGAGGAAATAGTGGCCGTATCCCTCAACCTCGTGGCGCGAGTGGCCAGACTCGTACGAGTCCAGGAACTTCCCCGTCAGATCGTCGATCAGCTCGCGGACCTGCCGCTCCTGCCAGGCGTACTCACGCTGGTAGAAGTCGATGGCGTATTTGGCCTTGTCGAGCAGTTCGCGGAGGGTGCGGGCACGTCCGTCGATGGTCTTGGCCTGGGCCTCTGTGGTCGTCATGCCGGTGCCTCCTCTCCAACGGGCACCCGGTCCCGGACGGCCACGATGAACCGCAACGTCATCGCTGCGCCCTCCGGATCCGCATCGCGTTGAACGCCGGCCGGCCCGGCGGCGCCAGGACCCTCGATGTCCGCATGCGCCAGGACGTCGGCCCCGCAGCACCGGCTTACGGTACTTCGTGGTAAATACGAAATGATAGTGCAGTCAATAAACTGTGTGCGATGACTTCCGATACGTGCTCACCCCGAAATCGTACCGCAAGCCTCCTGAAGGCTTCGCCTAAAGGCGAGGGCTTCCACCCTCCCAGAGAATGGAAAGTGAACTGTACGGCAGACCCGATAGATAGCGAGCGCTCCTCCTGCTGATTGAGCATGCGGTCTTCTCCTCTGTCCATATCGGACCCTATGCCTCAGCCGTCGAGGATATCCTTCAACGTCTTGCCGGTTGGCGGTTCGTCCGTCCCCGTTGTGCACTCCGAGAGGATAAACAGGGGGTTGACCGGCGACCACAGTTCCAGGCTTTCGGCGTGTTCCTCGAAATACTCCGGATCGGTGGTCACACGCAGTCGCTCGGTCATACCAGAGACCAACAGGCCGTATTCCCGATGTCCCAAGGGCTGGACATCGGTCCCCGGCGGCATCACGTCAGATGACCAGATGCCGCCGTAGGAGGTGTCGAGCCGGAAAATCGACGCGACTTCACCGCCCGCTCCGGTCAGCCTCCGGCACACATTGGCGAGCAGGTTCTTGAGGCCCCTTGCGGGATAGGTGTTCGCGAAGAAGAGCCCCGGATCGAGGTATTCCTCGTTTCCCTTACCGACAATGACTTGGGCTAGATCCGCCGCAAAGTCGGCCTCGGTAATCGCTCCCCTGAGAACATCTGCACGTGGCCGGCAGGTCTCGAATATCGTTGGGATGATCATGGCTTCCGCTCCACTTGGTTCGCCGCGAGCCTTATTGCGATAGTTTCGGGATTCTCGTCGATGAACCCAGGCCGGTTATCCAGCCCGCGCACATGCTCCTCGTAGCGCGCGACACCGCTTCGAGAGTGTAATTCATCCGACCGAAGCCAAACACACTAATTTAGCGATTTAGGACGCGCGGGCCATCCTCGGCGATGCCGGACAGCACAACCGGAGCGCGGTCGGGGAACTTGGCCACCAGCGACAGGTTTCCACCCATCGCCTCTACCGTCTTGCGGAGCGTGGACAGCAGCAGATCGCTGCGCTTCTCAAGCCGCGAAACGCTGTCCTGGGTAATCCCGAGCTTTTTAGCCACGCGAACCTGCGTGAGCTTGCGGGCGTGCCGCAGTTCGCGCAAGGTCATCTCCTCGGCAATCAGCTCGGCGGCGCGGGCCTCGACCTTCTTGCGTTGGGCGGGGCTCAGCTTCTTGATTCGGTCGTCTACGTTCACAGCCATGATGACTTCCCTTCCTTCTTCAGGCGGGCTAGATGCGCGTCGAAACGGTCATCGGCCTTGCGGATCAGCCTGCGGTAGAACCGCTTTTCTCCGCCTCCCGATTTATCCCCCGCAACGAGCAGGATCGCCTTGCGCTTTCTGTCGAAAGCGAAGGCTACTCTCCATTCGCCGTCAGCCGCACTGAACCGCAATTCCTTCATGTTCGCGTGGCGTGAGTCGTTTAGCGTGTCAACCCGAGGCCGCCCCAATTGCGGCCCGAACTGCTGCAGCAGTCTCGTCAACGCCAGAATCTCCGTCTGCACGTCCTCGTGCAGTTCGTCAAGCTCTGGCTCAAACTCGTTGCCAATCTCAACAACCCAGCTCACCCCCATAATATGACACACAATCCATATAGTGTCAGTGCCATATTCGGCTGCCTCGAAAGAAAGCTCGCCGCGCGGTGAGAGAAAGCAGCTAACACGGAAGAACCTCCAACAAAGCGATCGTCTGGGATCGCGACTCGAACCAGACCCGCCAGACGGTAGTGTCCTAAAGTTGCGTTGTCGCTACCCGCCAGACCGACAAGATAAAGATCGTTCCCATGGTCTGCGGAGCCTCGAGGATTTCGTCAAGTCGATGAAACCAGGCGGGTTGGGAGGGCCTGGGGGAAGCTCCTGCTCTACTATACGTTAGGGAGCGATCCGGCATTATGGCCTGCCGGGGAGCGGCGGGAGAGGGGGTTGATCATGCATGATAAAGGATATTATCATTCACAAAAAACACACTCGTGACCCAACACGCCCGACCATCCACCAGCCCTAGTTCCCCTCCCCCAAAACACCCGCCAGGGCAACGGCCTTGGCCGCCATCGTGCAGCGCGGAGGCCCGGCCGCCGTTTTCGCCGCCGAGCAGTTCTTCTACGCCGCCATGCGTCATGATATAAACTGACTACATTGGTTCTTTTAGGGAGGTAGCCATGCGAGAGGTGCAATTACGCGAGGCCAAGGTCAAGCTGTCGGCGCTCGTGGAGGAAGCTGCTCACGGAGAGACGGCGGTCATCACCCGCCATGGTAAGCCCCGGGCCGTCATCCTGGGAGTCGATGAATGGAATCGTCTTCGCCATGTACCGTCCTTTGGCCGGTTGCTGCTTTCCTCGCCTTTGGAAGACGGAGACCTGCCGCCACGCAACACAAGCCCGTCACGGGACGCCGCACTTTAGGAACACGGCTTGTACCTGGTAGACACCGATGTGCTGTCGATCGGGGCTCCCGGCCGGTCCGAGCGACCCGCAGCATTGGTCGAGTGGATGGATGCGCACTCGGACGGTCTTTTTTTATCGGCGGTGACCGTAGCCGAAATCTCCGACGGGATTGCCAAGGTGAAACGGACCGGCTCCGCTTCCAGGGCCGCCAGCCTCGGGAATTGGCTTGAACTCGTGCTCCATCTTTATGGAGAGCGGGTGCTGCCGTTCGATGTTTCTGCGGCCCGCTTGGCGGGAGAATTGACAGACAAGGCGCGCGCAGCCGGTCATTCGCCCGGCTTTGCCGATGTCGCCATCGCGGCCACGGCCGGGTGCCATGGCATGACCATCCTAACGCGCAACCTGCGTCACTTCACCCCACTCGACATCCCGGCGATCGATCCCTTCGAGGGGTTGCCTTGACTGCGTGGTATTGGGGCGACACACCGACAATTTTTGTTTTTGGGCCACGCGCCATTCCACCATCCTGTCAAATCGGCACTCTTGACGAGTTGGTTCAGCACAGGTACCCTCGCTGCTTCGCGTACTCGCGCCCCCCATCCGACCTACGCAACTCTGCACAAGTGCACGACTGATTAGATGTTCCTTGACACGCACCTCCTCCTTAGATGATGATCAGAACTGCAATTATGCACAAGTGCATTATTGCAGATAACCAGGGGTGCACATGAAAACGATCGCTATTGCTATGCAGAAAGGCGGCGTCGGGAAATCCACCCTGACGCGCTCGCTCGCAGTGGCAGCCAGCAAGGTCGGCTACAATGTGCTCGCGCTCGATATGGACGCACAGCAGTCCATATCGCAATGGGCTGAACGGCGCGACGAGCAACTGCCCGCCGTCAAGTTTTCGAGCGAAATCGAGCTCCCAAAGATGCTAGACCGCGCCGAGCGCGCTGGATGCGACCTCGTGATTATCGACACACCGCCAGCGCGCAGCACGGAAGGTCCCGCCGCCGTTGAAGAGGCCGACTTGGTAATTGTTCCCTGCACGCCAGACATTGAAGCCTACGAGCAGCTTCCGCGCACAGCACGGCTCGCCCGCACGACCGGCAAGCCAGCCGCCGTCGTCCTGACTATGGTCCATCCCAACAGCCAGACCGAGGAAAAGATCGCCCGCGAGGTATTCACGACCATCGGCATTCCAATGGCCGAGGCGATCCTACACCGCTTCAAGGTGCATCGAGACGCCAGCCGGGAAGGAGTCACGGCGCAGGAAATGGAACCCGACAGCAAGGCGTCGCAGGAAATACAGGCCTTATGGGATTGGGTCTGTGCCGAATTGCAACTTAGCATAAGTGCACCTGTGCACAAGATAGCGAGACGCTAGTTATGGCTAAATCAAAAGTCACTGCGGAGAGCTTCCTGAAAAACATGGGGGTCGGAGAGCCCGAGGTCACAGCGGTTGTCGCCACGCCAGCGCCGGGCCGGGTCGGGCTTAAGCATATAGGCGGCTACTTTAACAAGGAGACGACCGAACAGGTTGCCATCCTGCGTGCCCGCCTCGGCCTCAATAATTCCCAGCTCCTCAAACGGGCGATCGAGGAATTGTATAGCCGCGAAATCGCTGCCCGGAAATTTGGCGATCGTTAGAGTAATAGTGCATCCGTGCCCTTGTGCACATCTGCACAATTCTCGTCGTCTCTCGAACGGCAGATCCTTTAGCCCCAGCCCCCGAGGACCGTCTCGGCGTCAAGGCGTGCATTTGCCGGGTCATGAACGCCACTCGGCAACAGCGGATTGGCCTTCGTAATCCTGCGCTCGGATCGCTGTACCAGAACGGACACGAGCACCTGGACCCTTAAATCTTTTCCCCGTAGCGCTCTCCAAAATCGCTGGTGCGCTGCTCCCCAGGAGAGAATCTTGCTACCTTGGTCCACCTTGGAAGTGAAGATACCGCGCGCTATCAGTTGGATAGGCTGGCACCTCAGCAGGGGTTAGTTGAACGCTGTCAAACGTTAGGTTTGACGTAAACGTTGAGCCCTATTTTGACCTCCACGCCATTCGCATCTTTAACGCCGATATTACCCTGAGTCGACGCCACCCTTCTGGTTTTTCCAGAGGCGCTGATGTCGCCGCGGTGGTTCAGGTCAACATGAATCACCAAACGGTTATCATCCACCACTTCGAATTTAACGTTTTCCACTGGTATTGGCCTCCTTTGGGGTGGGTCCTACGAACCCACCAATTGTACCTGCCTCGCCACCGATCTGGGGCAAATCGACCTGCAAGTGTTAGCGCCGGAGAGAACATAGTCCACAAGGCGGTGGTGTTCAGTCAGGTTGTGGCGGATAAAAACACCGTGGGCAGCGCGGCCTCTGCCAACTACTTCAGTCCGAGCACCGACTTGACCTCGGCCCACTCAGTCGGGATGGCATGCGGCTGAGCCGCAAGGGACCATTGGGGACCCCCGAAAACATGGGGTAAAAAGGTAGGCTGGCAAAGATCCCAGCTTCGCCAGTGGCACCGTTCCCGGTATTCCCGCTGGCGTTGGCAATGATCGGCCCGAATCTCCGGGTCCTGCTGGTAGCGGCGGTTGGCCCGCCACCTCTGTTTGCGCCGCATCCGGCGGCGGCACTCATCCCCGCAGTAGACCTGCCCCCCGATAACAGGAACGGCGGATGTAAAACATCACCCCGCAACCTCGGCAAAACAACTGTCGCCACAGCACTTCTCTGGCCATACCCCGCACGATTCCATAGCGGCCTGTGAGCCTTGAAGGGTTGGCGGGTTCTCTTGTGGTTCTTGTCTGGGGGACGTGGGAGCATGGGCCGATTGCCTCTGAGCCGCAGGGTCGGGGTCGTCAAGCGTTACCGATGCGCGGTGGAGGCGAAAGCCTCCGGGACGCGATGACGCGGAGGAATGGACCGTAACCGAGGCGAGGAGAAAAGACTTGCCCTTTGAACCCTGTAATGTATCATGGAGCAATCGGGCCTATGAATGAGGATTAAGCACGCTGGATTGAAGCGCTTGTATGAGCAAGACAATGCCCGGCGGCTGAACCCGGACCATGTGCGGCGCATCCGACGCATCCTGATTGACTTGGACGTGGCGTTTTCACCGACAGAGATGGACCGGCCCGGCTATCGCCTGCATCGGTTGCAGGGAGACAGGCGCGGCGATTGGAGCGTGCGCGTCTCGGGGAACTGGAGCATCGTCTTTCGCTTTGCCGATGGCGAGGCGGTGGACGTGGATTTGATCGACTACCACTGAGGAGGGAGCCCATGCCTATGTACGCACCGCCGCACCCCGGCGAAATGATCCGAGACATCCTGGAGGATGAAGATGTGGGCTGGACCGTGACCGAGTGCGCCCAGCGTCTCGGCATGGCGAGGAACACGCTTTCACGGCTGCTCAATGGCCATATCGGAATCTCTCCCCGGCTGGCGCTGGCGATGGAGCGCATTGGTTGGGGAGATGCGGATCACTGGATGCGCGTTCAGGCGGCCTACGAACTGGCGCTGGCGCGGAAGCGGGAGGACGCGGCTTGACGTGAGTTCCGAAGCCGTGACGAAGACGGGATCAACCGGCGAACATAGCAGTGGAACATGGGAGAATAAAGGCATGCAGCGTCAACGCGGCAGCTTGGTTCCCGTTGCGGAAGTCGTATCTGGTTTGAACGGGCCGGTGAAGGCGATCCGCGATGCCTCGCCCCAGGCGCTACACCACTTCACCCGCTTCGACCAGGTGAACCAGCTTGTTTCGGCCAGCGAAGCGGACGCCGATCTAGGCTTTATGGCGCGAACGATGGCGCTGTGCAGCCTGCCTCGCACCAACCCCGGCAAGCAAACGCAGTATGTCCGGCGCAACGGCCCCTTCACCTTAGTGATGAGTGCGGCGAGACTTAACAAGCTCCCTTACGGCAACCTACCCCGCCTCTTGCTGGCCTGGGTGTGCACTGAAGCGGTACGGACGGGAAGCCGTGAGCTTGTCCTAGGCAAGTCGCTTTCCAAGTTCATGAGGACGCTCGGTATATACAACAGCGGCGGCAAGCCCCAAACCCGCCTCCGCAACCAGATGAAGCGGCTCTTTGGTTGCACCGTCTCGATGATCTACGAAGACGAGCACGGTGAGCAATTCCTATCCTCGTTGATCGCCGACCGGGGAGAGTTTTGGTGGGACCCCAAGCGTCCCGACGAACGGGTTCTATTTGACAGCAAGATCCGCCTCGGCGAAGACTTCTTCAACGAGATCATACGCCGCCCGGTGCCCCTCGACATGAACACTCTCACGGCCATGAAGCGCTCCACGTTGGGCCTCGATCTCTACTTGTGGCTGGTCTACCGGACCTTCTTGCTTCGTGCTCCGCTGCGGCTCTCCTGGAAGCAGTTGTACCGGCAGTTCGGAGCGGACCCGGACAAGGCCAGCGATAAGAACACAGTGAACCGATTACGCACGCATGCCTTGCGCGAGTTGAAGAAAATCAAGCTCGCCTGGCCGGACTTGAACTACACCACGGCCCCAGGTGCCCTGATCTTGCATCCCTCGAAGCCCTCCATCCCACCGCTTAATCAAGGCCAGCTAAGCCGCTAGTCCTTCCCGTTTCCGCCGCTAGGATCGCAAGCGCCGCACCGGGCGTCTCCCCCCTAGTACGGCTCCACCCCCGCAAACCGCTCCTGGGGCTTCCTGCGGCGATCTTTCCGAGAGGTTTATCCACAGGTGCCAGTGATACTGGAAAGTTTTCCACGGTCAAACAGGTACACTCCCCGCCGCGAAATACGGTCAAACAGGTACACTCCCCGCCGCGAAATACGGTCAAACAGGTACACCACACAAATAGTAAAGAACAAGTAGTTAAAGAACAAGTAGTAGGAGCGACTACGACTGTGGATAACTCACTGAAAACAAAAGAGAAACCACCGGAAGAGGGGGGCTAACGCCCCCCGCAAAAGGCAAAACCAAAACCTTCCTTATAGGTAAGGAACTGAAAATAAGCAACTTACGTCAAACCGCGGCGGAACGGGCAAGCGGACCGACAACAAAACCCAACCCAAAACCCAACCCAAAACCCCGGATAGCCTCCGCCCAGGGGCGAGTCAAGCCGCTGGCGCGGCTCCTACGCTGCGCTACGGCCCTGCGGGTGACAGCGCCCCTCGGCTACGGCGCAAGGCGGCTGGGGAGAGACGGGCAGCGACGAGCGGCGCGATGCTTGAGCGACTCATTCGCGCGTTCCTGGTCGTCGGCAGCGTCAGCGTCGCGTGCGCCTCGACGTGGCCCAGCGCGTTTCCCGCGGCCGATCCTCGACGCCCGGTTGGGCGACGGGTCGCGCGTGGCCATCTGTGTGCCCCCCACCAGCCCGCACGTGGCCATCACCGTGCGGCGCTTCGGCACACGATCCTTTTCGGCGGCGCAGCTGCTCGCACAAGGCGCCCTGCCCGCGCACATCCGTGACGAAGCCGAGCGGCGCTGTTGCACACCCGCCGCAATATCCTCGTCAGCGGCGGCACCGCGAGCGGCAACACGACGCTGCTCAACGTGCTCATTGCCCTCATCCCCGACGACCAGCGGATCGTCGCCATCGAGGACACCTTGGAGCTCCCCATCGACTCCCCGAACCGCGTCCGGTTCGAGGCGCGCCGGTTACAGCAGGGAGCCGTCACAATCCGCGACCTCGTGCGCCACGCCTTGCGGCACCGGCCCGATCACATCGTCGTCGGCGAAGTGCGCGGCACCGAAGCGGCCGCCCTGTTGCAAGCCCTCAACACCGGACACGGCGGCTCGCCCGCCACGCCACCACCCAGGTGAGCGACTGCCGCCGCGGGGCCGCGCCGGCCGACCGCACCCGGCGGCGCTGGGCCAGCAGTCGGTGAGCAGGCGCTGGAGGGGTCGTGAGCGGTGATGTCCCACGTGCGGGCGCACGTTCGGCCTCACCCCCGTCACAGCATCCCGGCGTCACACGCGTGCGTGTGCCGGGCGTCACGCACGGTCTCAGACACGCGAGACCGACGTCGGCTCGACCGGCCGCGGCCGGCGGTCAGGGCTCGCCCGCCTCGTCGGGGCGGGGCATGCGGTAGCCCACCCCGCGCTCGTTGACGATCCAGGCTGGGCGGGCGGCGTCGTCGCCGAGCCGGTGGCGCAGCCGCTTGACGTAGGCGCGCACGATCTTGGGTTTGACTTTGCCGTGGCCGCGTCCGGCCCAGACCTTGCGCAGCAGGTCCTCGTGGGTCAGAATCCGGCCCGCGCCCTGCGACAGCGCGCGCAGTAGCTCGTACTCGGTCGGCGTCAGCGTCACCGCGCGCCCGGCCACCGTGACCCGCCGCCGGTCGTAGTCGATGGCAAGCTCGCCGAGGACGAAGGGGACGGGCTTAGACCGTCGGCGCAGGGCCGCCCGGATGCGCGCCGTGAGCTCGGTCGGCGAGAACGGCTTGACCACGTAGTCCTCGGCGCCGGCCTCCAGCGCCCGCGCGATGGTCTCGTCGCGCCCGTAGCCCGAGATGAAGATGACCGGTAGGTCGGAGAGCTCGGGAACGCTCTGCATCAGCTCGATGCCGTCGGTCCCGGGCAGCATCAGGTCGAGCAGCACCAGCCGGGGCTTCTCGGCCCGGATGAGGCGCGCCACCGCCCCGGGGTCGCCGGTGACCAGCGGGGCGTAGCCCGCCTCCGCCAGCGTGTCGCGGACCTGGCGCAGCGTCTCCGGGTCGTCGTCGACCACCAGGATGGGCACCGCTTCGGGGGCGTGGCCCGGCGGGCCGGGGCGGGCCGGGGCGGGACTATCGCTGGCCGCCTCGGCCACCGGGATCGTGAAGGTGAAGCGCGCCCCGAGCCCGACGCCGCCGCTCTCCGCCCGGATGCGCCCGCCCTGGGCCTCGACCAGGCCCTTGCAGATGGCCAGTCCCAGCCCGCTGCCGCCCTCCCGGTCCCCGGCGGTGGTGTACTTGCGGAACAGCTGGCCGAGCTGGTCCGGCGCGATGCCGCGGCCCTCGTCGGCCACCGAGACCGCCACATCCAGCCCCTCGCGCTCCGCCGCGATCCGGATGGGGGCGGACTCGGGAGAGTGGCGCGCGGCGTTGGCGAGCAGGTTGTTGAGCACCTGCACCAGGCGCTGCCGGTCGGCCATGACTCGCGGCAGGTCGGGCGGCAGGTCGATGCGGACGGTGTGCCGCCCGCCGCCGCTGATGAACGTGCCGCGCGCCTGGTCCACCAGCACGGCGATATCCGAAGGCTCGGGCGCGACCGACAGCGTGCCGGTCGAGCCCTTGATCGAGGTCAGCGGCGCGCGCAGCTCGTGGCTCACCATGCCCAGGAACTCCGCCCGCATGCGCTCGATTTCCCGCAGCGGCGCCAGGTCCTGCATGGTCACCACCACCGAGGCGAGCGCGTCGTCCGGGCCGTCCGGGTCGCGGATCGGGGTGGCGTTGATGAGCGTCGTGACGCTGCGCCCGTCCGGGACCGAGAGCACGACCTCCTCGGCCCGCACCGTCTCGGCGCGGTCCAGCGCCCGCGCCAGCGGCAACCGGTCGAGCGCGATCTCGCGGCCGTCGGCGCGCCGGCAGGTGATGACCCCGAGCAGTTGCTCGGCGGACTGGCCGGGGCCGCACAGGTCCTGCACGATGCGTGCGGCCTCGCGGTTGAGCGAGACCAGGGCGCCGGTCCGCGCCTCGAACACCACCACGCCGACCGGTGAGGTCTCGATCAGCGCCTCGAGGTCGGCGCGGGCGCGCCGCTCGGCGCGGTAGGTACGCGCATTGGCGATCGCCGTCGCGGCCTGCGCCGCGAACAGCACCAGGATCTCCTCGTCCTCGTCCGTGAACGCCTCCCCGCCCGCCTTCTCGACCAGGTAGAAGTTGCCGACATGGACGCCGAGGTGGCGCATCGGCGTGCCCTGGAACGTCTTCGAGGGCAGACGGTGTCAAGGGCGGAGTAAATTTGGACCACTTCGGCGGAGCAAAAGTAGACCAGTTGGTGAAGGGGTAGCGGTTTTCGTGGGACGGCTGGAACGGAGCCTGCGGTCGCCCTTTAGGGCGGCCCAGGCGTAGTGGAGGCCGTCCCACGAAAACCGGGCGAGTGGCCGGTGGGTCAGCCCAAAGAGTGAGCCCGCTTCTTCTTGCTCTGGATCAGACGGAAGCTTTCGCCGTTCATCTCTAGAATATGAACGTGGTGCGTGAGGCGATCGAGCAGGGCGCCGGTCAGCCGCTCGGAGCCGAAGACCTCCGTCCATTCGTTAAACGGCAGATTCGAGGTGACCAGCGTCGAGCCCTGTTCGTAGCGCTGGGAAAACACTTCGAACAATAACTCCGCTCCGGTCTTCGATAGCGGCACGTAGCCCAGTTCATCGACGATCAGCAGATCCTGCTTGGCCAACTGCTTTTGACATCGCAGCAAGCGCCGTTCATCTCGGGCTTCGAGCAGCTCATTGACCAGTGCCGCCGCTGTTGTGAAGCGTGTTCGATAGCCGCGCTGACAAGCCGCCAGTCCCAACGCCAAGCCGATGTGCGTTTTGCCCGTGCCGGAATTACCCAGTGCCAGCACGTTTTCGCGGCGGTCGATAAACTCACAGCGCGCCAGTTCCAGCACCAGCTTCTTGTTCAACGCCGGCAAGGACGGGAAGTCGAAAGTGTCCAGACTCTTGGTCACGGGAAACTTCGCGGCCTTGATGCGGCGCTCGGTGGCCCGCTGTTCACGGTCGAGCAGTTCCAGCTCGCAGAGTTGTTGCAGGAAGCTCCTCGAATCCAAGCTCTCGGCGGCGCATTGCGGCGCCAGTTTGTCGTACTCGCGCAGGAAGGTTGGCAGCCGCAACGCTTTCAAATGCGCTTCGAGCAGAAGTTTCGACCTCGCCATTACCCCCCTCCTTGTGCCAGCAGTGCCAAATAGTCCGCAGCGGAGGTTTGCTCCACCTGGGCTGCCGGCAGGTGCGGATACTTCGTCAAGTCCAAGCGCGGCGGCCGTTGCTCGATGCGGCACAGCACTAAGTGCCTGACTGCATCCAAGCCAATCGCTCCCAACTCGCAGGCTTGGCGCACCGCCGCGGCAACGTGCTCGAATCGGAAGTCCTCCAGTAATCGCAATACCTGCACGTACTCGCGCTTGCCTGGCTTTCCCAACCGTGCCTCGAGCAAACGTCTCAAGCACGTGAACTGTTCGGGCAGCTCCCAGCCCGCCAACGGGGCCGCTTGATCGAGCGCGTTGGTCTTGCGTTCCAGCAGTGCTAGGTAATGCAGCGGATCGAAGATCAACTCTTCGCGTTCGTAACTGCGCCGGTGGCGCGCGATCTCTTCGCTGCCACAACAGATCACGATTTCATCGACGTAGCCTTTCAGCAACACCTGGCGATGTCCGTAGCGTGTGGGCACCGAGTAGTCGTTGGCGCGATAGCGCACCAATGACAGCGACGTCACCAGCGTGGTGCGTTTGTCGCAGGCGTCATAGGGCGTGGGCGGCAAGGGCAACAACGCTTGGCGGTCACGCTTGAAACGTTCCTCAATCGTTTCGGTGTGCCGCCGCAAGCGCCGCTTACGATTGTTGAGGCACTGCGCTTCGAGCTGCTCGTTGAACGCTTCCCAGCTTGGAAACCTTGGCGCCGGCACCATGAAGTTCCGCCGGGCATAACCGACCAGTCCTTCCACCTTTCCCTTGTCGTTGCCTTTGCCCGGACGCCCGAAACGATCGGAGAATAAATAGTGCGACTGCAGTTCACTGAACACCCTGGTCCGCTTGCGCCTGCCGTCGCCCAGAATCCTCGCCGCCGCCAAGGTCGTGTTGTCGTGGAGGATGCCGCGTGGCACGCCGCCGAAGTACCGAAACGCTGCGTTGTGCCCCTCGCAAAACGCTTCCGTCGTCTCGGCCGGGAAAGCTTTTACGAAAGCGTCATCGCTATGCGGCAGATCGACCACCAAGTAGTGCGCCTTGCGCCGTGCGCCGTCAATGACCACCAGAGCTTCACCGAAGTCGGCCTGGGCATCGCCCGGCGGATGCGCCAGCGGCACGAACATCTCTTGCCCGCCGAGCTTCTTGTCGCGAACATAGTCCTTGACGATCGTGTAACCGCCGGTGAAATCGTACTCGTCGCGCAAGCGGTCGAAGATGCGTTTTGCGGTGTGGCGTTGTTTCTTCGGACGTTCCTGATCGTCGATGAGGATCTGATCGACGATTCCGGTGAAGGGATCCAGCTTCGGCCTCTGCGCTGGTTGGCGCCGCCGATAGCCCGGCGGAGTGGCGTAGCGCAACATCTTGCGCACCGTCCCTCGCGCCAGGCCAAACCGTTTGGCGGCCTCGCGCTCACTGAGCCCTTCGACAAAGACACTGCGCCGTACTTGAGCGTATAGCTCCACGCGATACATCCCTCTCGTGTCCCACAAACACCACAGGAATGTTCGCTGGACCACTCGGACGGTCTACTTTTACTCCGCCCAAAAGCAGCTTCGATTCGCCGCTCTATGGTCTAGTTTCGCTCCGCCGTTCTCAGTTCTCCGATGTAGCGCCGCTTCTCCCTTTCGTCGCGGCCCTCGAGAACCCGGACTTGCCGCTGGTGGAATTCGTTTGGCGAAGCCCTCATGAGGCGCGGATCGTTGCCGAGCTGCGGAGAGAGCACTTGATCGCGACTCAGGTCAGCTACCATCCCGGCTGGCGAGCCTGGGTCAATGGGGAGCGGCGGCGGATCTTGCGTGACAAGCTGGGCCTGATGACCGTTGAAACCAAGTGCGAAGGCCGCTGCGTAGTCGAGCTGCTCTACGACGGCGGCGCGGAGATGTGGCTTGCCGGATTTGCCGGTGCAGCGTCAGTGTTGGGCATCTTGGTTTGGCTGGTTGCTGACTGGCGCTGGCGAAGATTTCGGGCCGCTTCTGGGTAGTGACTCTCCGCTGGACTCAAACACTTGCTGCACGAGCACGAGATGCGAAGGAGTTTGGTCTCGCACAGAGGTTGCAGAGTACTCCGGAACTGCCAGCGCCCACGGTCGCAGCACGCCCGGCGGCTACTGTCCGCGCATCGGGCAGAAGCGACACGCGGACCCTGGAAAGGCACCACGTCCGCGCTACAAACTTGGCGGCGAAATCCCGTTATGACGGCTGGAACCGCTCGGCGAAATCGAGCGGCAGGGTGAACTGACTGTCCGCATCGGTTTCGTATTGATCCAGCGAAGGAGAGTACGTGCGGAATTCGATCTGGTTCTCCGTGGGCACGAATGTGATGAGCCGTAGCCAGCCGTTGCCGCCGTTCTCTCTGGACTGGTAGTCAGCCAGAATCTCCCAAACAGGCTGGCCGGCATTATTGGTCGAGACCTGATACCATTCGCCGCCGGCGTTGGCCCAGTGGCCACAGAGCACCATGAAGATCTGTGAGTTTTTCTTGATTAGCTTGTTCCAGACAGCCTCGCCGGAATTGCCGATATCCTTGCGGTAATACTCCTCTTGCGTGCGGCTCTTGGTTTCGTCGCTCATGTAGATATGGGTCGAGACGATGGCAGGTGTTCCCGGGTAACGCTCGAGGATGCCTTCGACCCACGCAATAGCCTCGTCGGGGATGTCGGCCTCGAGATGAAAGGCCAGGAACCGGCTCCCACCGCCGCTAAACAACTGGTAAGAGTTCAATTCATTCGCAGAATTCCCCCCGTACCAAGCATTGCCGGCGAAGCGTTGCGGGCCAAAGGTCTTTCGAAACGCATTGGCCGAACCGGGTGGCTGGACGAGATCGTAATCATGGTTGCCAATGGCAATGCCCCACGGCACAACCCCCGTAAGCCGGGAAAAGGCCTCGTCGGCGACCTTCCACTCGTCGGGTGCCGCGTCACCGTTTTGCACAATGTCTCCCACCTGGGTCACGAAGACGATATTCTCCTTTTCGGCGTTCTGCCGAACCCACTCCGTTTGATCGTGGAAGTATTTGGGGTATTTCTCGGCGTAGAACTGAGTGTCCGGCAGCATGACGATCGTAAACGGTTCTTGGTCAGCGACCGGGCCGCATCCTAATCCCGCCAGGAAGGCAATCAGAAGGGGGGACAGGAAGCGCGGGTTCACGTTCATATCACCCTATCTTGCCAAAGTCGGCGCCGGGCCGCATTCGGTGGTAACTTCACTGAAACATTTGGCTCGTTCAGAAATAAGAACACCTGCCCCAGGGAATCCTTGGTGAGAAATGCCGGCTGGATCACAGCTGAGAACGCAACTGCCGGTAGGGTGATCCGTTCCTTGGCAGTTAGCGCGATCCGTCCGAATCCGAATGCAGCCTTATTGAACGTCGATCAACACAGTGTTGCTCATAATCCCGTCCACGATCACGACCAGCGTATACCTTCCCGGTAGGAGATCCTCCGGCACCTGGACATTGATCTGGCAGGGCCCCGCGAAAGTCGGCGCCAGACCGCTGAACGCGACGAGTGTGTCTCGACCGTCGATCAGAACTTGTGGATTGCGCGTGGTCCACGAAAGAGGTGAGGCGGGGGCGGGGAGGCCCGTTTGGCCGGGAGGAACCACTTCGCCGAGACCCGTGCAGAAAACTTGTATGAAATCGCCGGCGCGCGCGGGCCGCTCCAAGATGGAGGTTCCGTCGTCATTGTTTCGAACGGCCCCAAGACCGGTTGCGAAATCGAAGAAGATTCCCGGTTGAGTCGAGATCAGGGGTACGGTGACGGGATCGCTCGCACCGGCGTCGCTGGTGATTTGAATCTCCACGGTCGATCCGGTCCGTCCGAACGGCGCTTGGAAATTGATTTGTTCGGGAGACACAAACAGCAGCGGCGCCGGAATGCCGTTAATCGTGACTCGCGTCAAACGCAATTGGGTCGGCAGAGGGAAGGCCAACGCCGCCCCTGGATTTCGCGACAGTCCAGCCCCGAAAATCGAAACCAGGCTACCGGGCGCGATTCCGACGGGCGGAGAGGGTCCGGTGTTGAAACTGGCGGCATTAACGACCCCTGCAAGCACAAATGCGGGCCGCAGCCCCAGCGAGAAAGCTTCGGCGACGCCGTTGACTGCGGGAGTGCCTTCGATTTCGGCTCGCAAGGTGTTGCGGGTAAACATCGTGCCCAGCTGCCACTGGACCGAGCCAGGATTTCCATTTTGGCCCTGGCACGGTGAAAGTATACCCGCGCGCTGCCCCGAATACCACGTCTTTTCGCGCTGAACCCTGCACATGACCTCCGCCGGTAGGCGCCAGGGCTCGTCCATCCGCTCACAGACGTTGATTGAGCGGGCTGAACGGCGCTCCGGCCGACACTGCTCCTTGCGAAACCTTTTGGAGCCGAAAACTGTTGATCCTCGCCAGGTCAACGCTACCCGCTTGGCAGCGGCAGCGCCCAGATCCTGTGCAGCATGTCGCCGAACAGCCTGCGGTTCAAATGCCCTTCGGCCAGCAGCAGCCAGTAATACCGCGCGTGCTTGACCAGCCGACCGCCGGTCTTCATCAACCTGTGTTGCAAGCTCGTCAGCGACCAACTCTTGATCCTGTTCGGCAGTCCGAGCCGCCGCCACAAGTTGCCCAGGTTGTAGGCCGGCACGCTCAGTTGCAGCCGTACCTCGTTCGCCCGGAACCGATGGCACGACAGCCTTGTCCAATGCGTGGCCTGTTTGCCTTCCTTGATCCACTGCTCCGCCGTGCCGCGCTTGTTGTGGAAGCGCACCACCGAGCGGCTTGGCAAGCTCATGCTCGTCACGATGAATCCGACCCGCGGGAACAGCTCGCCCTGGTGATGCTCGACCTTGGCGACGATCCGCCTCGCCTTCGACCAACTCTCCGCCTGATAGCGAAAACTCTTGTAGCGCACCAAGGGCTTCCGGGAGGGCCTTCCCGGCGGCCGAAACAAGATGTCTTCGATCTCCAACTCCAGGCTCTTGTTGGCCGGAATGCGAATGGCGTACTGTACTCCGCGTTCCTCCGAAGCCTCATAAACTTCCGGTTTGGCAAAGGCCGCATCGCCCCGCAAGGCGACCTGCTTGCCCGCAGCCTGTTGGCGCTCGATCTCCGGCAACAATAGCTCATCCCAGTCCTCGGCGCTGTGCACGTTGCCGGGACGCAGCTTGGCAGCGAGGCAATCACCATGACCGTTGAACAAAAGTAACGGGTGATAGCAGACCGACTCGAAGTGTCCGTTGTAGGCACTGCCTTCCTGTTGGCCATGGACCGGACTCTCGGTGGAGTCCATGTCCAGAACGACCCGCTCGGAGTCGTCGAACGCTTCCGCTTGCCCGACCAGCTCTCGGTTCAGCGCCATCAGCCCCAGCAGGTTCTCTTCGCTCGCCAGCATCTCCGTCTCGAAGCCATGCAGCGTCGAGGTCAAGGCCGCACCGCGATCCCAGAGCTTCTGCGAACCGATCAGCCGAAACGTCGGATCGATCGAAATCCGCTCGGCGTCGTTGAGGTCCTCGTAGCCCGCCAAGCGGCTGTAGACCGACTGCCGCAACAGATCAGCGAGCGTGAACTGCTTGTTTGTGCCTTGCCGGGAGTCGCTGAGATGCTCGTCAATCAGTTCTCCGAGACCGAGCCGTTCGTCCAGTTCGCGAACCAAAATCAGGCCACCGTCGGAGGTGACGTGCGATCCCTGGAAATCGACTTTCAACAAGCCGTTGAAACTTAGCTGGAATGGCTTGGTTTGTTTTTCACCCATTGGGTGTTGGCCTCCCTGGCGTCCTCATCGGGCTCTAGCCCCTATGAATAAAGACGCTCAAGGCCGCTGGAAGGTCGGGATGTCAAACACCAAATTGAAAATGCGGGTATAGACACCTGGCCATGATCTTCCCGTCTCGAAGCCAATTGGCAAGCAAGCAGATCAGACGGACGGGGCGAGCGGAGGCTGTCACCAAGGAAGGCCTGGCCGCAACCCTGCTCCCAGGACGTCAGCCCGATCAAATGGGACAACGTCATTCTCTACGGCCAGTACGTCCTCGATCGTGCCCGGGTCCGCTAAGGAACGGGTCCTTATGTTGTATTTCAACACGAATGTGGGCGCTACCCTGAACTCGCGATCCGCAAGGAAACCGATCCATTAAGAGAAGACGGTGCGGTCCGGATTCATGCGCCATTGTCGGCCTGCGGCCGATTCCTCTCAAGCGGCGCACCGCCGTTCAAATCGCGGCAACCCACTAGGACCCGAGGTTAGGTCTCAATTCTTATCTGCTCCCCTACGGCCGTTGGTTGACACCCATGGGTGCTCCTGATAAAAGGAAGCTGGTTCTCTGTCTGCCTTACTTTTGCGTTTTGTTAAGCCCTCAGCCGAAACCGGACATAGTGCTATGAAGACTGCGCTCATCGGTTTCGCCGTCCGACTGCCCGCTGCGGCTGCCGTCTTTGCACTCCTGGTCATCACCACGGCCGCAGCAGCACCCGGCCTGTTCCACGGTGACGGTCTAGACCACTGTTGTGAGTTCTGTCACCTTGGTCACCTCCCCATACTGAAGCCAGGCGCGGGCGTCACCTATTATGCACCGCCGAGCTTGGCTGCCACATTCCGATCCGAAGCTGCTCCGCAACAGAGCTATTTCTCGCTGAGCGTTCACCACTCCCGCGCTCCCCCTGCTTAGACCCTTTCCACCCAATCTCAAAACTTACTGGAAGAACAGGTAACCCTCGCCGAAACCAGCATACGGCTAACACGGCAAGGGCTGCCGTATTGACTTGGGCAAAGTCGATCCGCCGCCGTCGTGTACCGCAGGTCTACACGTTTCGAGCAGATGTCGAGATCGTCTGGATCCTGACGGAAGAAGAGACGTTCATGGCGATGCAGACTAGCTGGCACTCAGTTCTAGGGCGTCTGTCGCAGCGATCTGCTCAACACGGACAAAACTCGCAAAATGGGAGGCTTTACCATGCTGTCGCATGCTAACGTGCGTTGCTCCTTGCTGTCCGCTCTGCTGATGTCGCTTGCCTTAACGGCCTGGGGTCAGCAAAGTGGTCAGATTTCGGGGAAGGTCTCGATGAAGGAGACAGGTGGGCCGCTCCATGGGGCGAGCGTCTTGATTGTTGAGCTGGGACGAAGCACGTTCAGCGATGACGATGGCTCGTACAAATTTAATCACGTCCCGCCAGGCAAGTATCACGTGGTCGCCCATCTGGACAGTATATTCACCGAAGTAGCCAGTGCCGTAAGCGTCGCAGAGGGCGGCAAAGCGACCGTCGATTTTCTTCTGCAGCTGGCGGCGCTACGAGACACGATCACCGTCACAGCTGGCGAGAAGCGCGAGACCGTTTTCGAAGCGTTTCAGAGTGTCGAATCGGTGGGAGCGTTGGAACTTGCGGGAACCCCTGATGTCTCCATCGGTGAGATGCTTGACCACAGGGTCGGGACTGGGATCGCGAAGCGCAGTTTCGGACCGGGAGCAGCTAGGCCGATCGTCCGCGGGTTTGACGGCGACCGTGTGCTCATCATGGAAGATGGCATCCGGACCGGGACGCTGTCGTCGCAATCGGGAGACCACGGCGAACTCATTAACACCGCTCAACTCGAACGGCTGGAAATCGTCAAGGGCCCGGCCACGCTTCTGTATAGCGGCAACGCCATGGGCGGCACCGTGAATGCTGTGAGTCGGCACCATGATATGCACAGCCACGCGCATCAGGGATTGCGGGGTTTCCTCCTGGGTTCCGGGGGGTCCAACAATAGCCTGGGCGGAGCAAGCGCCGGTTTCGAATACGGGATCGGGAATTGGATGGTCTGGGGACAAGGCGGCGGCGTACGCAGCAGTGACTACACCGCGCCGGTTCAGGGCACGATATATAACAGCCGTTCCCGCACTACCAACGGCGGTGGGGGGGGTGGCTGGTATGAGGGCAAGACATTCTTCAGCCTTGAGGCCCAGTACGCCGAGGGTTCCTACGGCGTGCCATTCACTGCGGACTTCCATGGTCACCATGAAAACGAGCACGACGAAGAACACGAAGAAGGTGAGTCCGGCAGCGATTACGGGGAAGGAGAACATGCGGAGGAGAACCACGACGAAGACGAAGAACATGACGAGGACAAGAACGGACACGAGGAGGAAGAGGAGGAAACCGATCGGGTCTCGCTAAACTCCGCTCGTACGCACTTACGCCTAAACTGGGGCCTGAGGGATCTCGGCTGGGCCATCGATAGCTTCACACTGAAGCTGGGCTACACCAACTGGACGCACGACGAGGTCGAGTCCTTCGAGGACGGCAATTCCGAAGTCAGCACGACGTTTGACCAGCAACAAGTTGTCTACAGGGGGGTCTTTGAGCAAGACCGTGCCGGGAGGTGGAGCGGGCGCTTCGGTTTCTGGGGAATTGATCGTGATTATGAAGCCATGGGCGAGGAAGCCCTTTCGCCGCCGGTCAGCCAATCCGGTTTCGCGGTCTTTGCTCTGGAAGAAGTGGACTTTGAAACGGTGAAATTTCAGTTCGGCGGCAGG
>CBDDCL010000004.1:0-24299 GCA_965226245.1 Bryobacterales bacterium
CAGTCCGAGTACTGCGTTGCTTTCTCGTGGGGGGACTTCCTGGAGACCGCCTCCCTCAGCGACGTCCCACTGAGGTTCGAGCGCAAACCAAGGGAGACGAGCAAGCCCGGAACAACACTCATCCTCTCTGACCTTCGGGAGGCGGAGGCATGGCAAAGCAAGGGGTATCTCCAGGACCTACAGCGAAAACTCTCTGGCATGCTCTCCCCGTTCCAAGAAGCACGCGACTTCGTCGTGTATCTGGAAATCGACGGGAAGCCTATCGAACTTACCGAGATTACCCAGCGGGTACGCGAGACCGCGCTGTTGAAGTACACGTTTGAATTCGACGGAGAGGTTTTGCACATGTCGGGGGTTGCGCGACTGGACTACCTCCAACCCAATAAGACTGAAGGCCGGCAGCTCCTCCAGTCCTTGTGCCGCAGAGACGGAGGTAAAGCGCTGTACGAGTTTCTCGCCACGAAGGCCCGAAAACGTCCGCCGCCGGTGTTCCAGCTCTCGGAGCAAGCCAGATGGTTTGTCGAGTTTGGCCAGCAGCGATCTCTCGAAAACCTAGATAGGGTACGGCGCGTAGACGGTTTGGTAGCCAACCCAGGTCCGTTTCGAGGCGAGGTGGACACAGTATCGCTCGATAGCTCCGACTTTAAGAGCCATGCGATCGACCGGCAGTCCGATTATCGCCGACTTGTTCGGGACCTTGCCGGAATCCGCGTCTACCGAGACGGTTTCGGCATCCGCGTTGGGGAAGACTGGTTGGGTTTGGGTAAGCAGTGGACGGAGGGCAAGTCCTACTACGGCTTGCGTCCCAGCAACGTGCTCGGCTACATTGCGATCAGTGCCCGGAACAATCCAGATCTAGTCGAGACCACGAGCCGAGAGGGGTTCCAGGTCACGCCGCACTATGAGAACTTCTTTACGCTCCTGACTGAGTTCCTCCGGTTCACGGGGAACAGCCAGGAGTTCCTGCGCCGTGGAGTCCTGGATTTCCTGAATGAGCATCAGGACCGCGACGCAGGTGTTGAGCCGGAGGATGCTCACTCCAAGATTACGCAACGAATCGACGACTTCGCCGGGGCCCTGTCGTCGGAGAAGAACAAGCTTCAGAGTCACGTCGGCAGCCTTCGCAGTGCCGCTGCAAAGGCATCAAAGACACTCGTCCAAATCCGCGATGAGTTGGGCGAGGCTACCCGCGAAGATGAGGCCGGGGCCGCCGCCCTGGGACGCCTTGAGGAAGCACTCAAGGAAGTGTCGTCAGCCGCGACCACCGTGGAAGAGATGTTCTACGAGGACCTCCACGCGTTGAACCGAACGCCGGAGCTGAAGTCGTTGCGAGAGGTTCTCGATCGGCGATGGGAGATGGTCCACGGAGAGGTATCCACTCTATACGAGAGTGTCAGCCTCGGCCTAACGGCAGAGGCGTTGTCGCACGAGATTCACAACATCGCCGATGGGCTTGCCCAGCGGAGTTCCACGCTGCTTCGAGAGTTCAAAAAGAATAACCTGCGACCGGCGGCGGTGGTCACTTACTGCGAGCACGTTCGCTCAAGCGTCACCGCGATGCGAAAACAGCTCGCCCACCTCACGCCCTCACTACGCTACCTCCGTGAACGCAGGGAACGAATCGAGATACTTGAACTCGTGCAGGAGCTGGCAACCTTCTATAACGAGAAACTCGCCAATAAGGAGATCGTCATCATCGTTGAGAAGGGCCAGTCGCCCGGCTTTGCGGTCCACATGAACAAAGGGAAACTGACGCAGGTGTTCGACAATCTGGTCCTCAACTCGGAGTACTGGCTCCGCGAGGCGATCCGATCTGGTGTCATCAAGAAGGGTGAGATCACGATCGTCGTTGACGCACCGGTCGTGCGCGTCATGGACACCGGTCGGGGCGTCGAAGAAAGCATCGAGGAGTCGCTCTTCGAGCCTTTCGTAACGACAAAGCGAAGTGGGGAAGGGCGTGGGTTGGGGCTCTTCGTCGTCCACCAACTCCTGGATTCCGAGTCCTGCGGGATTCTGCTCCTCCCAGACCGCAACTCCCGTGGGAGGCGATATGTCTTTGAAATCAATCTGATGGGAGCGGTGAGTGAGTAGTACCCTACCAACAGCCGAGACTGTACGTCAGCACGCCGAGAGCTTACTCTCATCAATCGGCATATCACGGATAGTTGTGGTCGATGATGAGTATTCTGGGGAGCGCCCCGAGGTTGAGGAATTGCTCGGAATCTGCACGGCGCTCCCAGCCGGACAGGCGGCCGCGTTGCCGCACCTTGACCACATCGATTTCGAAGCAGATCGTGAGATCTGGGCTAACCACGTCCGGGAGAGATGGCGGGAACTGGACGAGACAGCGCGGCAGGAGGTTCTTGAGCGGGCGCACTCCCTCGAAGAGGAAGGTGCACCGCAGGATGCGGGTGATAGCTCGAGTGAAGACAAAGCGCCGCCGCTTGGGACCGATGAAACCGATGTGCTCGAGCCAGGCGCTGGCGATACCCCAGACGGCGGCGCCGGTGCCAACACAGTTGACACGAGTGCTGCGAAGTCGCTCAAAGAGATTCTGCACGGGTTGAATCAATGCGAATTCATGGCGCTTTCGCTCGAGGAGTGGAAGAATCAATCAGACGAACTCCTTGCCGACGAGACGGCGTCAACCACGGTGTTCCTCTTCGACCGCGACTTCGGGCGCGAGCAGAAAGACGCGGAGAACGAAGGGTTTAACTTAGTCCGCGAGGTTCAGGACAAGGAGGTCGGCTACTGCGGTCTAATCAGTCACACGATCCCAGTTGGAGGTGAACATGCAGCCTGGCTCCAGTTGTCCGCTGAACACAGCCTGGTGCAAGACAAGTTCGTCGTCATCGCCAAGGAGAGACTGACCGGCGAGTCTCCGGACCCCTATAGCTTCCTCCGGATGCTGCGTCTCGTGGCGTTGAGTGCGCGATGCGCGAGGGTGAAGTCAACAGCCTGGGAAGTGTTCGAGGCGTCCGTAACAGAAGCGCAGGCCGCCATGGAGCGCCTGTCAGTGCTCGACTTCGACCAGATCGTACTTGCATCATCGCGCCGTGAGGGCGTTTGGGAACCCGACACTCTCTTCCGCGTGTTCGGCATCTTTATGCGACGGGAAGCGCAAACCCGCCTTTACCAGGACCAACAAATTCATCTGGCCGTGGCAGAAGCCCGCCGCATTAGCGCCATCCCGGAGGAGGTGGCCGACGCGCTCGGCGAAGAACAGCCGTCGCATGAAGCACTGCGTATCCAAAGATTCGAAGTCTATGAGTCGAATGAAACACTGAGCCGATTCTGTTTCCCGCTTGAGCTCGGCGACATCTTCGAAACGTCAGCAGGCCGACAGTACATTCTCCTCACCCAGCCGTGCGACTTGATGGTCCGGAAGTCCGGCAAGCGCAACTACGAAGATAAGTTCGGACGCACCGGGGCTCTTGTGGAACTCGTAGCGCCCCACGCGACCAAAAGAGCGAAGGAGAGCTGGCAGAAAGTGCCATTCTACAATCCAAAAACCGGGGCACCAGCATACGCCGACTTTGCTAAGGTTCACCAGGTACAGCTTGCAGTGCTAGATCTCTGCGCATTTCAGGAAGACGGGAGTGCCGAGATCGAGATCGGTGTCGCCTGTCCTGGGCGGCTCATTGAACCGTGGAAGAAGCGCTACGAGCGGCTTCAGAGTTTCTTCGCAACAGCACTCGATGGCTACGAGGAGTTGCGGATAAAGCAGGTCAAGGACGAGTTGAAGTTGCTCGCTCTTCCTGTGCCATCAACGACGATTCAGCTTGCGGCCACCGTCAGTGGAAAGACCGTGGGATACGACCTCAAGCGGATGATGCGGCTACTCCAACCATGGTCTGGCTTCCTGCTGACCGCGTTCGCACAGTATCAAGCCCGGGCGGCGTTCGAGCATCCATTTGATCACCGCCTCCCGATGGAGGTCGAGGCGAATGGTGACGAAGGACCGGAGGAGAAAAGCGTGCCCGGCACGATGGCATAACAGCATCCCAGGCATTCCGGGTTCCCCGCGAATGACTACTCGGAACGTAGAAAGTCCGGGCATTTCAAAAACTAAACAGTAAAGTTAATTCTCCTGCGGTTAAGGCAAGGGTGTCTGTAAATGAGCCTTGTTGCACGGAGTGGCCGTGGAGCTGGAATCTTCTTTCCAAAGTTGTATTCTATGATATTCGGCAGTCAAGCTCCTGGTGCTCTTTTAACTACAGCTTGCCAGGATATCATCAGACGGATATGCAGAATCGGACGAGTCTTAACTAACAGGGTGCCTTCATGACCTTAGGAGGCCCTGTCCCTTACAGCCCCGTCGGACGGCGGATGGTTGCACAACCGCTCCAGACTGTGTGAAAACCCACAGGGTCCCCCGGGACGGCCCCCTGCCTACTGGAGATAGAATGGGACATGGCACACATCACAGGGACAGATCGCGCACAGGTGCTTCTACTGCCGGACACGGTAGACGACTATGTGGCTCCCGACAACCCAGTACGGTTCATCGACGCTTTCGTCGACAGTCTCGATTTGGCTGGGGCCGGGTTCGAACGAGCGGAGCCGAAAGAGACAGGGCGCCCGGGGTACGATCCCGCCGACTTGCTGAAGCTGTACATCTACGGGTATCTGAACCGGGTGCGGTCCAGCCGTCGGCTGGAGGCGGAAACCCACCGCAACCTGGAGGTGATCTGGCTGTTGCGCCGCCTGCGGCCGAACTTCAAGACCATTGCGGATTTCCGGCGCGAGAACCGGGAAGCGTTCCGGCAAGTGTTCCGTGACTTTGTGAAGGTGTGCCGGAGCCTGGAACTGTTTGGGCGGGAGTTGATCGCGGTCGATGGCACGCGGATCAAGGCGGTGAACAGCCGGGACCGGAACTTCACCGGGGCCAAGCTGCGGCGCGATCTGGCGGCGAGCCAGGAACGGCTGGAGCGGCACCTGCAGCAGATGGATGAGATGGACGCGGCCGCCCTGGCCGATGCGAGCCCCAGCAAGGGGCGGGGGCGGGATCTGGCACAGAAGATTACGGCGCTGCAAGAGCGCCAAGTGCGTCTCGAAACGCACCGTAAGGCGTTGCAGGAGAGTGGCGAGGCCCAGCTCTCGCTGACCGACCCCGACGCCAGGGCGATGCACAGTGGCACTGGCGTGGGAGTGGGGTACAACGTGCAGATCGCGGTGGACACGAAGCACAAGCTGATTGCCGAGCAGCAGGTGCATAGTCAGGTTTCCGATCTCGGGCTGTTGGCCGAGACGGGGCGCGCGGCGCGCACGAGCCTCGGCGTCGAGCGGATCGATGCTGTGGCTGACAAGGGATACTTCAAGGTCGAGGACATCGCCGGGTGCGAGGCGGCGGGGGGCACGCCGTATGTGCCGAAGCCACGGCGCAGCCCGGCCCGTCGCAGTGGCCGCTTTCCGAAAGAGCGGGTCCGCTACGACGCGGGAACCGACACTTACGCCTGTCCGAACGGGCAGCAACTGAAGCCCCTGTACATCAGCAGGGTGCGCGACACGACGTTGATGCACTACGCCAATCGCGGGGCTTGCCGGGGCTGCGCTTTGAAGGCGCAGTGCATGAGTAACAGCTACCGGCGCATTGGACGGTACGCGGATGAGGCGGTGCTGGACCGCATGGCAGAGCACCTCGCCGACCGGCCCGGAGTGTTGCACCGCCGCCGGGAGTCCGCCGAGCACCCCTTTGGCTCGATCAAGCACTGGATGGGCCACGGCGGGTTTCTGATGCGCAGGCTCGAGAACGTTCGGGGTGAATTCAGCTTGACCGCTCTGGCCTACAACATCCGCCGTGCGACAACCTTGGTCGGGATCCCCGGAACTGATCGCCGCGTGGGGCGTTCAAACCAGCTGGAATCGCCCCCCCAAGGGCCTGTTTCAACGCATCAGGGCGCATGGCATCAGCGAATCGACGACAATCCACTCACGGCCCAAATCCCAGGCCTCTCACACCGCAAGATTCGACTCGGTCCTACTTTTCACACAGTCTCGCTCCTTTGCGCAACTCCGCCACTGAGCCGGAGCAGGAGTCATTTCATTTCGGTCTTACACCATCAAAGCCTTCACCCTGGCTACCAGCTAACGGCTTAGGTGCTTAGGCACGCCGAAATGTCTCGATCAATCTGTCCAATCTCGTACTCTCTGCCGCTTGTGCTACCTGCGGTGTGGCAAACTTCACCAAACAGAGTATGTAGCTTGCCACCTTCGTATCCGGTGTCGTACTTTTCCACAAGAACCTAATGATCGCAAGCACGCCGACTACGCGCGTGTCGATCCACCTGTGGTAGTAGGTCTTTAACTCCTTCCGGAATTGTTCCCCAATCAAGTGGGCCAACTCGAAAGCTGAGTCATCTGAATCGACCTGCTGGAACCGATTGTCTAAACCGAACATTTTTTCGACTGCAACCGCCACAATTCCCCGACAATCTGACCCATCGAGCTTCGATTGAATTTGCCTGTAGGCGTTCTTAATGTTACGGTCCAGCGTCCCTTTATGCCACGGTCGTTTACATTCGATCACGTACCGACAACCCTCGAACTCGAACGTCAGATCATCGAACCCAAGGAGCCTGCACCCTGCGGAAGAACAGTGTGCAGCCAGCTCAAGCTCGACAAACTTGTTTCGAGGAGTGGCGGTAGAACCAGGTTTTTCCTGAGAAGGAACCAAAGGTCCCTTTAGGATGTCTTGGAGAGTACGGCGCGGCAGGAGATGAGGAGACAATTTCCGCATTTCAGCAGCGATCCGCCCAAAACTCGCACCATCGCTCAGCGCATAATAGGTGTCCTCTTCATTGGCATTCACTGCGAGCGGGCTCACGCTGGGTGTTGTAGGGTTAAGAAGCTCAACAAGGTGATCTTGGATCTTTTCTAGTCGGGTACCGGTAGTTGAAATGCCAATCTCCCCCAACCAGGCACGCGTATGAATGACATCCGCGATAATCTGACCGAGGGATTGAAACTGCATTTCCGAGCTTACCTTATCTTCGTCTTCGGCGGCGGCGTGCCTTACTGTCGTTTAGGCCGACCCGCCTCAACCGCCATGGCGGGCGGGGGCTACGAAACCACGCTATTATCCCGCTGTGCGGGACGGCTCTACGGCACCTCCACGATTGCGGTGTGGATTAGTTCTGATTATAAAGCCACTTGTGAGAGGATGGGGGACATGAAGCGTTCATTTGCTACTACCATCTGGCGCGAAGGGGACTGGTTTGTCTCTCAGTGTTTGGAAGTGGATGTAGCGAGTCAAGGGGAGACGGAAGAAGAAGCGCTCGCAAACCTGAAGGAAGCGCTGGAATTGTACTTTGAGCCGCCACAAGCCACGCGCCCTCCGAAGGTTCGCATGATCGAGGTAGAGATTGGGGCGGCTTAAGCCCCAGCCCTTCCGCGAGGTCAAGAACAGACTGGAAGCAACGGGCTTCGTGGAAGCCAGCCAGAAAGGCAGCCACGTCAAGTTCATCCGTAGGTTGGGCGAAACCGTCGACACAGTGATCGTGCCCAAGAAACGCGAAATCCCTGTGGGTACACTGCGCAGCATTCTCAACCAGGCGCACATTGATCCCGATCAGTGGGACAAGCTGGGCTGATCACTTGGACCCGTAACGCCTTTCCCGGAAACTGACCCACACCCACACTTTCGGTTCTCTCGGAATTCTCGGAACAATTGTTTGGCGCTCTTTCGGTACGCAGCCCATACTGGGGGACCTTGTTGCATGGATCATCCCGAAGGATGTCTAATCATGGTGTTTTTCAACACTGGGGATAACTTAGATGCCACATAAGTTCAACGCATCCCGACGGCACAAGTTCGATAAGGCGCAGTATCGGGTGATCGACTGGGCGGAATATAACGAGAGCCTGCGCCAGCGGGGCGATCTGACGATCTGGGTCAGTGAGGAGGCGCAAAGTGTGTGGAGCGCGCCGCACGTCACGGAGTGGCCAGTGGAGATACTCGGATTTGGAGATCGAGACATGCCTGACGCTGCGCACGACGTATCGGCTTGCGTTGCGGCAAAGGCAGGGACTTATGGGCTCCATCGGCACGCTCATGGGGCTGGATATACGGGTGCCGGATTACTCCACACTGTCGCGTCGCGCAAACGGCTTGAGCATCGCTCAGGCGATGAGGCAAGCCGGGTCTGTGGCTGTCCATCCGGTGGTGGACAGTACCGGCCTCAAGATCTTCGGCGAGGGGGAATGGCTCGCCCAGAAGCATAAAATCAAGGGAATACGCCGCCGCTGGCGCAAACTCCACCTCGGACTGGACCTGGCCAGCGGTGCGATTGTTTGCGCCGATCTGACTCGCGATGAGGTTGGAGACAGCACCGCCTTACCCGGGCTCCTGGATCGACTCGATGCTCCTGTCGCGGGCTTTCTGGCTGACGGCGCCTATGATGGAGCGTCTATACGGGATATGCTGAGGCAGCGGTATGGGGAGACCCTGGATGTGGTTATACCGCCGCCGAAGAACGCAGTGATCCGACCGCAATCGGCGCGGGATCCAACCGTTCGGGATCGCCATATTGCCCAGATCCGCAGCAACGGCCGCATGGCCTGGCAAGTGGCCACAGGGTACAACCAACGCAGCCGGATAGAAACGCAGATCGGTCGTTGGAAGAGCGTGATCGGCCCCAAGCTCAAATCTCGCAGCTTCTCCAGGCAAATCGCGGAGATCCAGGTCGCCCAGAAAGTTCTGAACGCAATGACCGCACTCGGGCGGCCTGTGTTCCAACGCATCGCCTGACGCTACCGCTTGGGAACGGGCGAATTCCATCTCTGCCCCGATCCATGCAACAACGCTGTCGCCAGGGAGGTTATGCGCAGACGGCGTACTGCTATGCGTTCTTGTTGGACCTAGCGGGGTTGAGTGAGTAGCCTCTAGGCTGCGTTGATCTTCTTCAATTCGCGTAGGCAGTCCTTACGAAAGGTGTTTGCAACACAGAAGCCCTTAAACCCGTCGGTGCCGGACCCGGGGAGCAATCATTCCTTTGCGCAACCCATCCGCTAACAGATGTGCTATGAGAATCAGGCGGCTCTCGTCATGGTGGCAAGAGGCAACTTGGACTGTCCCCGGAACATCCAAGTCGGTTCAATGAACGACCCTCACGTAGTCGCATTAATTTACAAAATCGAGCATGGTCCGACGGTTGATTACCGTAAGGCGGAGTCAATAGATCACGAAGAGGCAGGTTTTCGTGTCAAGATTGCGAATGATCAAGTGCGCTTTGAATTCAAGGAACACTACGCGACGGAAGACGCTGCACGGAAAGCCATTGAAGACTACATCCGCATTTGGGAGTTCAGCGCTTGCCTCGAAAATGGGCCGAGCTATTTCAAGCTAATATTTGACCATGCGCAGATTGAGGACCGAAACCCAACGCCGCGTGTGTTGATGTTCCACGCGCCCCCGGCTAGGTTCGAAGTGAAGGTAGAGAAAGCAACTGGTGTTGTTTCGCCAGCGTACTATCCGCCGCCGCTATCGGGGGTTAAGATCACCCCTGATGTGCAGCTCATGTATGACCGCTACATGGATCATCTGCAGGGCAGAGAAAAGCTGCTGGATGTGGCCTATTTTTGTTGGACAATGGTTAAACTGAAGTTCCCACCGGTTCTGGACCCCTGATTTGACTAAGAGCGTGGAGAGGCCGGGCTTTCCTGTGTGCATCGGGCTAGGATTGGGTGTCATTATGTTGGCATGTAAAATAGAAATTATATCGCAATTATTCCTTTACACATAGCTTAGTCTTTGAAATAATAGTTGGCATGTACATTACCCGGATCCCCAATCGAGGCTCGCCCCCCCCCATCCTGTTGCGAGAAGGCTACCGCCAGGACGGCAGGGTCAAGACCCGCACCCTGGCGAACCTGTCCAAGTTGCCGCCGGAGGCGATCGAACTGCTGCGCTTGTACCTCAAGGGCCACCAGCTCGTGCCGGCCGCCGAGGCCTTCGACGTGATCGCCTCCCTGCACCACGGACACGTCGAGGCCGTGCTGCTCACGATGCGCCGGCTCGGTTTTGCCAGTCTGCTGGCTTCGCGCTCTTCGAGAGCCCGCGAGTTGGTGCTGGCCCTGGTCGCGGCTCGGATCCTTGAACCCGAGAGCAAGCTGGCGACCACGCGCAGCTGGCACGTCACCTCGCTGCCCACCACTCTCGGGGTCGCGGACGCGGACGCCGACGAGCTGTATGCCGCGATGGACTGGTTGCTGCAGCGCCAGGATCGCATTGAACAGAAGCTGGCAGCCCGCCACCTGCACAACGACGGCCTGGCTCTATACGACCTGAGCTCCAGCTATTTCGAGGGCCTCCGCTGTCCCCTGGCTTCACGGGGCCACAATCGAGACGGCAAGAAAGGCAAGCTGCAGGTCAATTACGGCCTTTTGACCAACGAACGGGGCCTGCCCGTTTCGGTGTCGGTCTTCAAAGGCAACACGGCCGATCCGACGACCTTGCTCCCCGAGGTCGAGAAGATGCGAAGCGACTTTGGCATGCAACGCATCGTTTTGGTCGGCGATCGGGGGATGATCACCCAGAAGCAGGTCGACGCCTTGCGTGAGATCGACGGGATCGACTGGATCGCAGCCCTCCGTCCGGAGGCGATCAAGAAACTGATCCCAGCCGGGCAAGTGCAGATGCGACTGTTCGACGAACGCAACCTGTTCGAGTTGACGCACGCGGACTTTCCCGGTGAGCGGCTGGTGGCCTGTCGCAACCCTGAGTTAGCCCGACGGCGGGCCGAGAAACGCCAGAGTTTGCTCGAAGCGACGGGGGGGGAACTGGGGCGGGTCCGTGGGATGGTCGAGCGCGGTCGACTGCGAGGCCAGGAGCAGATTGGCAAGGCCGTGCAGCGGGTTCTCAACCAGTACAAGATCGGAAAGTGCTACCGGGTCGAGATCCGGGACGACGGCTTCGACGTTCAAGTCGACCCGGACCAGCTCACCGCCGAGCAAGCGCGCGACGCTCGGGTCCCTCCCAAGTTGGCACAGGCGCGCCAGCAACGACGTCAACGTCACCGGCGGGCGATCGATGAACAACTCGGCAAGATTCGCCAGAGGATCGGTCGGGGCCAATTGCACGGCAAGGACGAGATCGGCGTGCGGGTCGGCAAGGTCGTCAACAAGTACAAAGTCGGCAAGCACTTCAAGCTCGACATCCAGGACGACGGCTTCGACTTCGAACTCGACCCAGGCAAGGTTGCAGCCGAAGCCGCTCTCGACGGTATCTATGTGGTGCGCACGAGCCTCGCCAAGCAGGTCATGAGCGCCGCCGACGCGGTCCGCAGCTACAAGCTACTGAGCCAAGTGGAACGGGCCTTTCGTTCGTTCAAGACCCTGGATCTTGAAGTGCGTCCCATCTACCACCACCTGGAGCGCCGCGTTCGCGCCCACATTTTCTTGTGCCTGCTCGCCTACTACGTCCAATGGCACATGCTGGAGGCCTGGCGTCCGCTCCTGTTCTCCGACGAAGACCTCGAAGCCAAAACCACGCGTGACCCGGTTGCGCCGGCCAGCCGCTCGGAGGCCGCCCAGCACAAAGCACTCTCCAGGACGCTCGAGGACGGCAGCCAGGTCCACAGCTTCTGCACCCTGCTCAAGCTCCTCAGCGGTATCGTCAAGAACATCTGCCGCATCCCGGCCGCAGGTCCCGATGCGCCAACCTTCGAGGTCCTCACCACGCCCAACCCCAAGCAGCAGAGCGCCCTCGATCTCCTCAAAACCATCCAGCTGTAGGCAGAGTCCCGCAGTCCCCGCGCAGGTATCTCGTTGAAACGACTCACGATCCTGCTCGATCGATCAAGGAACTTCGGGTTAAAGACAACCCAGTAACTACAACGGATTTCTCAAGAGGGGTCTGCAATACGATCAGCAGACTTTCTGGGGGCGGCGGCGGCCCCGCGCATGCGAGAAAGAAGGCCGGAATAGACAAAGACCCTCTGACAGATCAAGAGCTCCGCTTTTTCGTCGAGGCGATCAAGGCGATTATCCGCCGAGCGGCGGAGAGGGCTCACGACCCTGATCACAATCTCCCCCAAATATCGATGTCGGATCTTCCGCCGGTTTGAAGCGCACCACACTTTTTCACTTCCTGGTTATCAAGCTAACACTACGCTAGGCACTCTTGTCCCGGGATGTAGCGCCGGAGAATGCCCAGGTTGCCGCCGTAGTAAGGGTCACCTCATGAAACGGGGAAAACTCGTGCGCTAAGAGCCATCCGAACGACCGCCCGCGACTCACAACGGCCCTTCCCCGCCGCCCCCGCATTGTCTTGCTCTGTCCAGTTGAGGTATACCCTAGCCTAACGTCAGGGACGGGGCGCTAAGGCGTCAGAATAGAGTTCTCATTTGGATTGATGGACACATCCTGTCCAGGGTCATAGAGTTCTTCCTGACAGAATTGGATGCACGGTCACCGCCTTGGCTAGGTCCGGGCGTAAGCTTCCCGAGATCCCAGACCCTGGCTCTGCTCCCTGGAGTGGACTTCAAATGGTCCCAAGTCTAACTTAGCGGGTGGGATCGTTGGTGGGGGCAGGTCAAAAGGTGAAGCTCGTTGCCGTAACAAGCTGTTCGAAGTGGTTGCATGAGACGGAGCTTGGTCAACCTGACCCATCGCTCTCTTTCCGCTTTTTGAAAGTTGAAACACATCCCGATTTGATGATGTAACATGTCTCCTTGACCATAGGAAACCTTTATGACCACACATTTGAACACGCGATTGTCGTCGGCACTGGCCCTCTGGCTGTCCGCCGCAGTCCTGACACTGACTGGCGTCGCCCACGTTGAAGAACGTGGGTCAGTGCCGACCCTCGTGAAGATTCGTCTGCGCCTTGATGAGCCGGCGGTAGGCTTCGTCATCGGCGAGTCGGAGGATGTGAAGCGTCTTCTGGATCCGCCCGTAGTGCGCGATGGCGTCTCCGAGCGCGGTGCGGTTGCCGTCTCGGTGGAGCATCCGGATGACGTCGTGGGCTCGGACCGTCCCGGCATGGATCGACCCGATGATCCGCAGCATGTCGGGCCAGTGCCGCCGGATCTTCTCGAGGTTGACGCCGCCGCGGCGCGTAGATCCGCCCTCCAAGCGTCAGGATTCCAAAGACGGTATCCGAGTAGGAGGCGGTGTCCGTGACGAGCACCTCCGACGGGACGCCTCCGTCCTGTGCGCACAACACGTCGATGACATGGAGCGAGTCGCGCGGAGTCCCGGCGACGACTTTGCTCGCAAGCCCGGAGGCCTGGTCATTGATCATGTTGAGCCACGTCGCCCCGGTGCCCCGTCCGAAGTACCTCGGGTTCGGCCGAGCGTGCACGGTCGCGATCGGCACGACGAAGCGCATCCCGTCGATCGAAGCTACGAAGCCCCCGCCCCAGCGTCGCGCGAGAGGGAGCTTCGCCTGCGCCTCGATCAGCACTTTGTTCGCTGCCTTGATCGTCTCGGTCCGAAGGTAGTTCTGATCGACGTGTTGAAGACGATCTCGGGCCAGCGCTGGCACCGAGGAGCTTGCGACCGGCGTTAGCCCCGTGTTGCAGGCCTGAGCGACCAGGAGCGCCGCCACGGAGACCTCCAGGTCTGCCAGTCGAGAGCCGCCGCCAGCGAGCGACTCGAACGCGTTCGCGTAGCCGGTCCAGTCTGCGACCTCGAGGAGCACCTCTGGAAGATCGACCCTCGGCAGCAACCGGCTGGTTCGTGTGCGGAGTTCGTCGAGGCTTGGCGGATCGGGATCGGTCTCCAGGCTTCCAAGGTGGAGACGGCCCTCATCGTCGAAGCTCACCGAGGCACTGTCGGGTAGGCGAATGATGACCTCACGATAGGTCTCGTCAAGAGTCCGAGCGAGGTCCGCCAGGTGGTCAGCTGGATCCTCGGGGAGCTCCAAGCTTTCCAACAGCTGGGGCTTGGCGACCCGCCAGGTCTCGCCCGCGAGCAACTTCTCGCGGGGGTCGCTCCACTTCCGCGAGTGTACCGCGTGGATGTCGCGATGCAGCAGACCTCGGTGAAACTGCTCGAGGACGCAAAGCGCATACGCCTTCCAGTCCACGGTCTCGTCCTCGAGGAACACGAGGCGCCGCCAGGAGCCGCGCAGGAGCGTCGTGTCGACCTCGTCGGGAAACACCTTCTTGCGACCGAAGAGATCGGGAAGTGCACGCATCGCGGCGACGATCGGGGCGCCTTCATCTGTAGCTCGAAGCTCGACCGTTTCGGTTAGCAAGACCAGGAAACGGCGGACCGTCCGGAACTTCTTCACGAGTTCGGTTCGCCAGATCTCGTCGAGGTCCGAATCGGGCGAGGGCGCGAGCTCGCTGACGCGCGAGACCGCAGAGACCAGGTCGTTGCGATCGACTGCCTCCTGGATCTTCCTCCACGCCTCCTCAAGCGGAGCATCGGGTTCCGACTCGACGCACTCCAGCAAGACTTCCACCGCGCGCGCCAGCTGAGACGATGCGGTCACGAGCCTCGGGAATCGATGCAGGCGTTCCTTGTCGGAAGTCTGCGTCGCTTTTGAGAGCAGCTTCGTGGCCATCAGGACGTCGAACAGATCGAGCGCGTCGTCCACCGCGCGCATATGGAGAGACGACACGGCCGCCAGCAGCGTCGCGAGCCGCCGATCTCGCGGGTGTCGTCGGATGAGAGTGGTCTTGCCGCTCAAGCCGTCGCGCGCGAGTTCAATAACCCGGCGCGGTAGAACAGCAGATGTGTCGAAACCGACGAAGCCTAGTCTCGCGATTTCGGAGACCCGCTCAAGCGCGAAGCGCATCTGTCGGCCAGAGATCCGGCGGGGCCCCTTCCGGAGGCACTCTAGCGTCGAAGCTCGCGCGCCGTCTGCTCCCTCAAGGATCTGATCGAGCCGAGCCTCCTGGTCCGAGTCGAGAAGGCCGGCGAGAGTCTCCCAGAGGCGTTGTGTAGCCCTCTCTCGAATCGATGCCACCAGTCGAGTGAGGGTCGTGATGCCAGGCAGGAGAACCCGCCGTTCTCGAAGCCACTGCCAAGCCGCCTCGAAGAGCACCCTCGGCCCATCTCCTCGATTCCAGGCGCGCCTCTCCAGCCACGATTCGAGCTCGGAGCGAGTTTCCGCAAACTCCCGATAGCCGTAGAGACGCTGGATCTCGGCCGTGTGTTCCCGGTGGGTTTGGCCGCGCTCAGCGTACTGGGCGAGACTGCTCATATCTGGGAGACCCAGCTGTGCCGCGATGTAGGCGGAAGCCCCCGCGGGTACGTCCCTGACATCCGGCAGGAACCGGCCGAGGGCGCGAACCGAGCAGAGCTGTACGGCGTACCCCAGGCGGTTGGCCTCACGCCGTCGCCGATCAATGTGGCTTCGGTCCTCGTCATCAAGGAAGAAGTAGCGCTGGAGCTCAGCCTCTTCGACCTCGCCGACGTAGCCACCGTACGCGGCGGCCTGGTCGTCGTTGAGGAAGTCTACAGGCACCCAGCAATGGTATCGAACTCCCGACCACTACCCCTTAGCGTGCGTTTTCGTTCCATTGTTCCCCAACCCCCTGGTTCGTCAGGGCTGTGTTCTTCGGCAAGCGCGGCGAGCTACGGCGGCGCTACAAAGAGGGGCAGGAAGATCAGCTCGGCGCGCTGGGCCTCGTCGTCAATGCCATCGTGCTCTGGAACACGCGCTACATGGATGCGGTACTGAGCAAGCTGCAGGCCGATGGAGACGCAATTGCGGACGCCGATGCCCGGCGACTCTCGCCGCTCGTCCACAAGCACCTGAACTTCCTCGGTCGGTACCACTTCTCCCTTCCCGGGGACGTCAGAGGCGGGGAACTGCGCGAGCTACGGGACCCGAACGCTGGACTTGAGGAGGAGTGGCTGCTCCCGGTCGGCAGCCCTTAGCGTACATTCCTGTTCCGTTGCTACTCAGACCCCGAAATGGAGCGGCAGGCCGCCCGGTTCGGCGCATTACAGCAGCAGGTGCAGCGGCTCGAAGAAGCGGTCAAGGACTTGAAGCCGCAGCTCAGGCGGACCGAAGCGCTGGCCGAGGATTTGAAGGAGCAAGTCGAACTCTTGGCCCAGGACTACAGAGAGATCGCCGCAGTGTTGAGCGGGTCCTGAACCAGACCCGGCAGAGGCAGCGTGGGCCAGAGCGGGACTATGGCCCGAGCCGCTAGGTCTTCCACCCAGAAGGTCTAACGGGTTGTAGTTCACTGTGAGCGGCCTCGTTCAACACATCGCCGACCCATTGATTCAAACTCTTTCCCGCGGCGGTTGCAGCTTCTACCGCCTCCTGGTGAAGTTCCGGTGGTATGCGGACATTGAACTTGCCAGAAAACTTCTTGCGAGGTTCTATACCACGTTGCTCGCATGCTTTCAGAAAGACCTTAAGGGAGGTCGCACCCTCTTTACGTAGCCCCTTAATATCGGAGGCGTAAAAGTCAGCTCCGCCGTTCAGCCCGATAAATTCCCCGCGGATCATATCGATGTCTGGATCGTAAGTGACAACGGCCTTGAAGCCACTGATGTCCAATGTATTGCTCATCATGGTGTTACTCCGTTTGCCTTCAGCCAATCTCTCACGCTTGCGACAGCGCCTTTGTCAGTGGAGGGGCTAGGGTGGGGGCGATGGTACACCCGCACCTCACCAAACAGAAAAACTACTACACGGCTTCCTTCGCGCTCCTCCAGTTCAGCACCCAATTCCTTCAGCAAGCCCTTAACATCAACCCACTTTACGTTACCGCTAACAGGGCGACGGAAGATCAGTTCTAGGGTCTTTTGGTGCTTGCGGTTCATGTCACTATCAGTACCATAAAATGGTACCATAACGTGCCGTTGAAGTGGGCACATACAGGCATTAGAATTTGGCTGGTAAGCAAACTGAGCGTATACCGCCGGGTGAGGCAACATGGCCTTCATCCTTCGTTGAAACTCGTTAGGGGGTAACCAGAACATTGACCGCCGCTAAGTCGAGAATCCAGGGCAGCGTCATCAAAGCTTCCAAGCGAGTTGCCGATTCGGCGCGTCACGGTGCTGGTCTGGCGGCGAAGTCGGCGCGGGAGAAGGCCGTCGCCCTCTCGACCCTCTCCCAGGGTGCGCTTGCCAGTGCGCTGTCGGTCGATCTGAACTCGGCGATGGCATCGCTCGCTAAGGGTCCGGCGACGATCTACGACAAGGCGATGGACGCCAATTACCTGGCGTCGTCCATCGGAGGCGGGAACCACCGGCTGTTCGACGGCGGCCACACACTCTCGGGTGCATTCCAGGCCGCCCACGACGCATCGCCGGATGACTCTTGTCAACGATCATCGGAAAACGTAGTTTCTTGAACAATGGCCGAGGGTAGAGGTACCAGCAACATCATCCGCGCCGAAGGCGCGAATCATCCGTCGATCATCTCCGTGGGCCTCGACGTGAAGAGAGATGTTTGTTCTGATCCCGCTTGGTGACATAATTCCGGTTTGGGGTGCGCTATCCAAGAAAGCGAAATCTGTCTCCGCATGCGAATCTGTGGCTACCCACAGTGCCGGGCAAACTTCTTTGTATGCGTCAGTTGACCGAGGGCAACGGTATTGCAGCCAAGAGTGCCGGGCGGTAGTCCGGTGCCGGCAACGGCGTGAAGCCAACCGACGATATCAGCAAAGCGAACGAGGCAAACAATCTCAGCGTGACCGCCAGCGGCGCTATCGGGAGCGGCAGGTCCAGGCCTGCGTTACGGATCAAGGTGGCGGAACGATCAACTCGCCGGCGCCTCGGCGCTCACCTACCCTCTGCCGATGCTCGATCTGCGGTCGGTTCAGCCGCTGGACCGATCCATTTCCGCCGATCCCACGCCAGAGACGAGGTTGGCGTGACCGGTGGCCGGTCGGCGAAAGTCCAAAAAAATACGTTTTCCGATGATCGCTAACAACTCTATTGCCGAGGTGGCATTCGGCTACATGCAGGGCCTGTTCCGGGACGTCACGACCCCGAAAGGGCTGCCGCTCGCGAACTGGGACAAGGCGACGTATGACCAGGCGAGCGCCTTCATGAAGCCGGAGTTCGGCATCCCGAAGAGCTGGTTCTACGACCTGAACAGCTTCGACGCGGCCGAGGTCCTCGGCAGCAGTTCAGCCGTCTCGCCGGCGGCATGGGCTTGGCAGCTGCGTTGAGCGCGAACCCGCTGCTGCTGATCGTGACGGTGGTTTGCCTGGCCAAGGCGTTCTCCAAGGCCAGATCCGAGGGGCGGCTCGGAGACGTAGCCGATGGGCTGGCCCGCGGATCTGCCACCTCGGTGACTACTCTCGGGGCCGTGGCGCTGACGTCGATGGCTGGCGGCCCGACCGGGCTGGCGTTGCTGGTAGGCCTGGTTGCGGGCTTGGTGGTCGGCAAGCTGATGTCGAATGTGACCGTGTCGGACGTCGCCCGGGGGGTGGCGGGCCAGCTGCAGGCAACTGCCAGGGCCGGGATCGACCAAGCCAAGACGAGCGTAGCTTCCGCGGCGAGAACCACTACACAAGGAAGTTCAACCGCGAGAAGTTCACCCAGCCCGCGTCAGCGATCGAGATCATCGGGAGGTGGGACCCGGTGAACGAGTGCGTTGTCCCATTCACGGCGAAGGAGTGGGCGGAGCGCCTGCGCCGCAGACTCCAAACTGTGGGGCGACGGCGATGATCAACTAGATCCTGGAGTGCTTGGGGTTTGAGCCGCAACTAGGAGATGATCCGCCGTCCGACTGACGACAAAGGGCCTAACCGAACCAATCCGATAAAATTAGTCTTTGGCTGTTTCCAGCAGCGATTTTAGAGCAACCACCAGGACAGCAGGCGCAATAAAGACTACCACATTCGAAACAATGTGGGTAACCATATCTCCCACATACGGGATTGACTGAACAGAGGCCGCTGAGAGCATCAAGCCGATGGCGGCTAAAAGGAAACTGCGCGTTTCCTCACTGGTGATGTTCAGGAACCCTACCACCAAGCCGAGGAGGGCCAATACCCAGGCTACCCAGGTGAACTGGGTTACAATGGCGGCAATAACAGCGATCACCAAGCCCAAAATAAAGGCATACTTTCCAAACGTTTGCATACTCTATCCTCCTTCGAAGTACGTCAGTTGCCTGGTTTTGATGGGGGTATGGTAACTACTCTGCCAGCGGAAGTACAGTAGTTTAGTGATTGAGTTGGTGACCCGTCGAGTTGGCCTTTTCGGTCCGTCTTTGACAAGGCTGCCTGGCAGCTCCAGTCCCCCTGTATGGACAACCTTACCTTGACGCGTCAGCCTCTTAAGTAAAGGCTTGTCGGTGGCCGCCAAAGAAAGATGGATTAGGAAGAGGCCCGTGGCGGTGCATGCTCGTCAAAGTGACGGTCCCAGTGTGCCCCGCTGCAGAAAGGCTTGTTCTTACTTTGGCCACAGCGACACGATGTGAAGTGCTCTTTAGACGCGCCTTCTCCCAACTGGGCATCTTCCAGACTGGCACCTCCTCGCACTGCATATGGCCCGTTCGGGACCACCAGAATCATCGGCTCACTGTCCCAATCGCGGTGCTCGACCCCTTCTACCGTGTAACTGAGTGCTCCCGACGGACACTGCTCGACGGTGGCTGCAATCTTCTTTGCTTCTTTCTCCATCCGGGTCGATCCAGGGCTCCTGTCCCAGCAGGAACACTGACTTCAGGGTGTCGGTACACCTGGGTGAATGAGCGCAGATTCCTCGGTTGTCGTGGACTGTGATCTTCTTGCCAACATAATTGTCGCGCCCATCAGGAACTCGATCCGGAGCCTTCTCGCCACTGAATCCAACCTTTGCATGGGTACCGTCGCAAAACGGCTTGTTCTTGGAACCGCCACAGCGACAAAGGGCGATGGTAGGTCACCTCCAATGGCATGGCACCGTGCCGGTCAAGATGGTACTGCCGGATCTCGGAATCGTTCGTCAGAACGAAAAGCTTTCCCCTGGCCCACCCGGGGACCAGCATCAAGAAAACGCACAGCAGTAGCGTCAATACCTGTCTTTCCAGGACCTTGTTGCATGGATCATCCCGAAGGATGTCTAATCATGGTGTTTTTCAACACTGGGGATAACTTAGATGCCACATAAGTTCAACGCATCCCGACGGCACAAGTTTGATAAGGCGCAGTCTGGGGTATCCATTTAACCGGACTGGATGTAGGCTGAGGCGGTGGATCACCCTAGTGCTGGCACGCACTATCCGAGGTCCGTGGGCGAGTTCCAGGCCTGGTTCCGCACCGATGCGGACTGTCTTGGACTACTTGGAGTGGTTGTGATGGCACGCTGGCTTCGCCTGCGCGGACTGCGGCCACGATGGTGGCTGGCGGCTGGGCGATGGGCGCTTCAGGTGCTCCGGGTGCGGCGGCCGTAGTTCGGTGACTGCGGGCACGATCTTTGACCGGACGCGCACGCCGCTCACGGTATGGTTCAATGCCTGCTGGCTGTTCGCCACTGGCAAAGACGGGATCTCGGCGCTGAGCCGAAGCGGACGCTCGAGATCGGCTCCTACCAGACCGCGTGGGCCATGCTGCATCGGCTGCGGTCGGTGCTGGTGCGCCGGGGCCGCGACCGACTAGCCGACATGGTGGAGGTGGATGAGACCTACATCGGCGGTGAGGAGCCGGAGCTGGCAGGTGGCCGGGCCAGGGGCAAGAAGGTGCTGACCGGCATCGCGGTGGAGGTCCGGGAGCCGAAAGGGCTTGGCCGCTGCCGCTGGCTGATGCGTCGGCCGCGTCGCTGCACCCGTTCGTGACAGATCACGTTGAGCCGGGCGCGACGGTCTTCACCGACGGCTGGCAGGGTTACCACGGGCTGGAGAGGCTCGGCTACGTCCATGCTCGACGCAGCCAGCGGGCGGCCCGGGCCCGCGGGGAGGATACCGGCGAGCTACTGCCCGCGGTGCACCGTGTCGCCTCACTGGCCAAGCGGTGGCTGCTGGGCACCCACCAAGGATCGGTGGAGCCCGCCCACCTGGGCAGCTACCTGAATGAGTTCGTGTTCCGCTTCAACCGCCGACGCTCCCGGAGCCGCGGGATGGTCTTCTACCGGGTGCTCGAACTCGCCGCTGCCCACGAGCCGGTGCGCTACCAAGACCTTATCGCCACCAAGCGGCCCCGGGCGGTGTCGCCCACGCCGCCCGAGGCGCGCGGGCACCCGCCGAGCCTGGATCGCCCTCCAGCGAACCGCCCCTGGAGAACTGCAAGCCCGGATGGGTCCGGTTAAATGGATACCCCGGAGGCGCAGTATCGGGTGATCAACTGGGCGGAATATAACGAGAGCCTGCGCCAGCGGGGTGATCTGACGATCTGGGTCAGTGAGGAGGCGCAAAGTGTGTGGAGCGCGCCGCGCCGCACGTCACGGGGTGGCCAGTGGAGATACTCGGATTTGGCGATCGAGACCTGCCTGACGCTGCGCACGACGTATCGGCTTGCGTTGCGGCAAACGCAGGGACTTATGGGCTCCATCGGCACGCTCATGGGGCTGGATATACGGGTGCCGGATTACTCCACACTGTCGCGTCGCGCAAACGGCTTGAGCATCGCTCAGGCGATGAGGCAAGCCGGGTCTGTGGCTGTCCATCTGGTGGTGGACAGTACCGGCCTCAAGATCTTCGGCGAGGGGGAATGGCTCGCCCAGAAGCATAAAATCAAGGGAATACGCCGCCGCTGGCGCAAACTCCACCTCGGACTGGACCTGGCCAGCGGTGCGATTGTTTGCGCCGATCTGACTCACGATGAGGTTGGATACAGCACCGCCTTACCCGGGCTCCTGGATCAACTCGATGCTCCTGTCGCGGGCTTTCTGGCTGACGGCGCCTATGATGGAGCGTCTATACGGGATATGCTGAGGCAGCGGTATGGGGAGACCCTGGGTGTGGTTATACCGCCGCCGAAGAACGCAGTGATCCGACCGCAATCGGCGCGGGATCCAACCGTTCGGGATCGCCATATTGCCCAGATCCGCAGCAACGGCCGCATGACCTGGCAAGTGGCCACAGGGTACAACCAACGCAGCCGGATAGAAACGCAGATCGGTCGTTGGAAGAGCGTGATCGGCCCCAAGCTCAAATCTCGCAGCTTCTCCAGGCAAATCACGGAGATCCAGGTCGGCCAGAAAGTTCTGAACACAATGACCGCACTCGGGCGGCCTGTGTTCGAACGCATCGCCTGACGCTACCGCTTGGGAAAGGGCGAATTCCATCTCCGCCCCGATCCATGCAACAACGCTGTGTAACTCCAAGCCACCCTGCCCAACCTGGCACTCGGCCCCAGTGTTTTTATCGGCAGTAGTGGTAATCGGGACAGGGCAGCAGGTCGTGGGTGCTATCGAAGGAATTACCCGGAGTTGCAGGAGCGATTCCGACGAGGAAGGCCGCAGCTATGACGCGGAGGGAGTAAGGATGGAGGAGATGGAAGACAGACCACCGAAGCCGCCGAAACCGGAACTTTGCACTTGAATCAACTACGTGATGTCAGGAGCATCGTAGATAATAAGAGCTCACTTTCATTTGCTGAGGCGGGCCGGGCAGGAAAGAAACTCCTGGCGCGGGTGGAGGCAAGTGGAGGTTGAGAGGGCGATGGGGTAGAGAGCTGAAGTCTCCCTACCAAATACTCCCTTCCAAAAAGACCCAGTGTGTGGGGCTTTATCTCTTAAGTGCTCCGTCGCCCTCTCAACTCGTCGTTTCAAGGGACGGTCATCCAGGGCGATCTCGCCGCCGGTACGGTCTTGCTCATCCCAGGTTGACTGTTTAGGAATTGATCAGCTCTTTCAGCTCCTTGCCCAGTTTGAAATAAGCGACTCTCTTCGCAGGAACCTGGACTGCCTCGCCGGTTTTTGGATTGCGTCCCCGGCGCGGGCTTCGCTGGCGGTGACGGAAACTGCCAAAGCCGCGCAGCTCGACCTTCTCTCCGGAATTGAGCGCCTCCACGATGCTGTCCAGGACCGTCTGGACCACCACTTCGGCATCTATTCTGGTCAGGCCGTTTGTCTTGGCAACGTCGGCGACCAGGTCGGCTTTGGTCATCTCTCCTCCTTTGTGAGCGCGTCGATTACGGACCGATTCTATACAGAAGATCTCACTAGTGTCCGGTTTGATCTGGTTGATTCTAAAGGACTCAAAGGTCTCTTAACTGTAAGAGTATAGTCACTCTAATCCTATCCCCCTACAAACAAAGGCTTTAGCCGTCTTGCGAACAAGTTCCGCTGTCTCCATTTTGGTGCCCGTTTCGGCCCGTTTTTCGCCTCCCAGGCCAACACCTGGCCCAGAGCCCGATACTCCAGCGCCGTGACCTGTAACCGCTTGAAAATCTCGTACAGGCGCCCGGGGGGCCGCAGCAGAAACTTCACGTAGGCCACCAACAGGTACACACATAGCGCCACCCAGACCTGGGCCATCACCGCATTGGCCGTGGTCCCCAGAAAGCTCTTGAGCTTCAGGTGCTGCTTGACCCATTTGAAGAACAGCTCGATTTGCCAGCGCGCCTTATAGATCGCAGCCACCTCAGCCGCCGTGAGATGGAACAGGTTGGTCAAGAAGACATAGAACTGCCTCGTCTCCGGGTCCCGGTAGCCGATGCGGCGCAGGGGAGTGCTCAGGCACTGGGCCGCCTTCCCGGTCAGACGAATGACTTGATCCGAGGTGACCCCCGGCTGGGGGCCCACCGGGCGCCGCTCTAGGACCCGGTAACGCGCGTTGCGCTTCTGCCGGGTCACGAAGTACACCCCCTGGCGGTGGAGTTGATCAAACCAGTGGTAGTCCACGTAGGCCCGGTCAAAGCTCAGGATGCTGTCCGGTTCGTAGCGCTGGCCTTGTGCCACCTCGATCTCGTGCTCCCGGCCTGGGGTCATCACGCAAAAGCTGGGGATGTGTCCCCCGTGATCCAAGATCAGATGTAATTTGATCGCCCCTTTGCGCTTGCGAAACTTCGCCCAGTCAAAGACTTTCAGGCACAGATCGATCACCGTCGCATCCAGACTGTACACTCGATGCCGGAAGGCGAAACGCTGACCGGGAGCCTGACGCCGACAGCGCTGGTACAGGCAGCAAAACAGCTCCCCGAAGATCTCCTGCGGCCGTTTGCGGTTCGCATCGGCTAGTGTAGAGCGGCTCACCGCCCCCAGCCCCACTTGCTGCAGCTTCTTTCTCCCTGCATCTAAAGTGGTTACCAGATCCCTCAAACTATGCTGTCCGGTTAACTGCCCGAAAAAAAGTCCCACGAACTGTCCCCAGCACGACAACTTCCGCACCCCCTTGTCGCCTTGGTGGCGCTCCACGATGGCGCGAAACTCATCCCGGGGGATATGACGGAGCAACTGATGCAGGACTGACGTCTACTTGGCCATGGGATCTCCTTGGTCTTCTTGCTCTTTCG
>CBDDCL010000005.1:0-31195 GCA_965226245.1 Bryobacterales bacterium
CGTCGAAGCCCCGATTTTATTGGGTCGCGAGGCCGTCACGGCTGGGCCTTGTTGGACGGGCCTTTGGGAGCTATGCTGTTTTCGTCTGGTAACCATGTGGGTGACCTCCTTGGGGTTGGCTGGCGAAGCTGGGATCTTTGCCAGCCTACCTTTTTACCCCATGTTTTCGGGGGTTCCCAATGGTCCCTTGCGGCTCAGCCCTCCTCAGGTCCACGCCGCAGTGCATAATTCAGGTTCCACGAACTATCGGACATCCTCTCTGTAGCTGCCGATATGGGGCCGGGTGAGAGCGGGCGCAGCACGCTGCGCCCCTACAGTGTATTTCGCGAAGATCCATAAATAGCATCGATTCTAACCGTATCTAAATAAACGAAACACTACACTTAGAGCTAAAGATGAAAGTAGAAGCAAGCTAAACGCATACCCGCCACATTTGGTCGATTTCCTGCTAAGTTTGTCCGACCTTTCGACATGAAACAATCTGCGGCCGTAGTGGATGAGAAATGAATGCTCGTAGTGCGAAGCTGGATAGAGTCTTTTCCTGATAGCAAACTCCCACTTGGTTAATACACAGTAGCCTAACAACCGCTCTGCAACGAGGGAAGTCAACAGCAGAGGGAGATAAACGTAAACAAGCCCAGGAATAGCCCAGCCCACTATAACAAGCAGGGCAAACGCCGTATGCAGGAGGAATAGTGAATTGGCAACAGTTGAGTAAAAATATCTCCGCTTGCCGCTAAGAGGACTCATTGATGTGATCCATGACGCTGCCCTTCGGCAACCCGCTACCGCTGCTGTTTGCGCACGGGAAGGTGTGAAAAAATGCTGGGGACAGCCAGCCGCGGCCAAATGGTTTACTGATTAACAAGGACTAATGATCACACCCTCAATCGTCCGACTCAGTGCCGGACGCCTTGCGGGAAGCGGCGCCTGAGGCCCTCCGGGAGCCCTCGCCATACAACTCACGATAGACAGCCGCGTTGCGAAGCACGGCCTGTACATAGCCTCGAGTCTCCGTAAAAGGGATGCTTTCGACAAACTCCTCCGCTTCGGTGAAATCTTCCCAAGTCACCCACTCATCGACGCGGTGTTCACCGGCGTTGTAGGCGGCCAAGGTGTATTCGATGCGGCGGTCAAACTGATCGTACACTTGCCGAAGGTGAAAAGTCCCCAGTCTTAAGCTTGTGTCGGCACGGTAGAGGTGGCGGGTCGAGAAACCCTGGATTCCCAATCTCCGCGCCAGCCCTTGACCGGTTCGCGGCATGATTTGCATCAGTCCACGCGCACCGGCCCTTGATCGGGCACTAGGGTTGAATTCCGATTCTTGGCGAATCAAACCGGCCACCAAATAGGGATCAAGCCCATGGGGCTTGGCACGGGCCCGCAGTTGCTTCGCGAACGGCATGGGGTAGAGCCGCTCCCAAAACTCCCGCGACACAGAGTCTAGCGGCAGGCGAAGGTACCCGAACCCATAGCGCTTCATCGAACGCAGCGCCCGGTGATACTGCCCGCGCTCGGAGTACTGCCGGGCCAGCTCCAGACCGATCCAGTGTGAATCAGCCTGGCGATAATCCCCGGTTTGCAATTCGCCAGCGGCAAGGCCGGCCAAGCCCAAGGCGTGAAGCGTCACGCCCCGCCCGATGAGGGCCGCCACCGGGGGCGACTGGTTTTCCGTGAGTGAACGGGCCTTCGGCAGCCCGGTTAAATAATCGGGGATTTGCTGAGCAGGCTCGGGGGCGCGTGCGACTTTCTTGAGCCGTTCCCCGGCACGGCGGCCGTAGTAATAATTTGGGAATCGCGCAACGATCGTCGAATAAAGCAGGTGGGCCACGCTCGGGTTTTCTTTCTCTTCCAGGCGCGCCAGCCAATAAATGGCGTTGCTGAGCGTCCCGGAGCTCTGGTGGGTCCGAATGTGTTCTTCAAGCAGGGCGTGTGCTCGCGGATCACGGTCCAGATACGCACGCCAGCAAACCTTCCAGTGAGCTTTGGAAGCGTGCTTGCCCAGCGGAAAACCGCGAGCGGCGCGTTCGTAGTATTTACGGTATTGCTCGGGTTGATCCTTGAGCAGATAGAAATTCCCCAGCGAGAATAGCGATTCCTCGTACCACGGCGAACGGGGATATTTTTGCGCCAACTCCTCGGTTCTTTCGCGAAACTCCCCGATCCGTCTGAGTCGCCGCGCGCACTCACCCAGGTAGTAGATTCGTTCGGCGTCAAGTTCGGGGTCAGTGATTCGCAGCGATTTCAAGTGCCCGTAAGCCCTGGTTGTGTAGCGCCGCCCGTAGTCTGATGAGCCGTGCCGAACCAGTGCGCGCTCGCGCTCTTCGCCTTGCAGTTTGGCCGAAGCCAAGCGGTACTCGAGCGAGGCCTTGGCGAACTTGCGGCCAGCGAAGAGGGCGTCGCCTCTCAACAAGCGCCATCTGGGCGGCGCGTCGGGATACTGTTTGCCGAGTTTGCGGCGCAGGGCGTTCAAATGAGCTTCAGCGTCGTCCACTTGAGCTGAAAACGGGTAATGGTAATAAACGCGGCGGTAGGCGCGAACGGCGGGCAAGAGGCGGCCTTCGATGTGCTCGATGCGGGCCAGCAGGTACAGCCGGACGGGCTCGGACAGGCCGCCTTTCGAATCATCAAGAAACTTTTTCGCCTGGGCGGTTTGCTCGCTTCGGATCAGGCTTTCAGCTTGAACGCGACGCACGGCTCCACCGAACCGGCTTTCGCTAAATCGACTGGAGAAGTCACTCGCCGCTTGAACGGCTTGTGGGTGCTGATCCGCCAATGCCAAACTCTTGACCTGATGGTAGACCGCGTAATCGGCGAGATCCCCAAGACCGGCCGCGGCGCGCTCCAGATGCCCGGCCACGGCGGTGTAATTCTTCGCCTCGTAGTCACCCATGCCGAGACCAAACTCGGCCAGTGCTTTGATTTGGGCTGAAGACTGTCCGCTTGCGTAGCTAAGCAGTTTGTCTCGAGAGGACTTAGAGCCAGACTTCAGATAGCCGCGGCTGAGCCGTTCGAGCTCAGCGGGAACTTTCGTTTCGGCGGTTCCCCAGCCGGCGAAGGCGAGTGAGAGCAGTGCTGACGAAAGAAGGAGCCTTATCATCCTGATCTTAGGGGCCGCGAGTCTTAGGGGCCGCACGGATACGATCGGCAAAACCCTTTTTCTTCATTTTATGGCATCGCGCTGCTGACACGAGACTCTGATCCAATGAGCACGCGGCTTGCCGTGCGATGGGATTCTGCTCGCGACGGCGAAATCACCGCCTGAAGAATCGGGAGGGGGCGCGCCTGGCCGGCGCCGCGGCACCCTCATTCGCCGTCTATGCGTCTTCGCTGCCGTTGGTGGCGGGAGCATTGCTCGCTGGCTGCTTTCCGCGCGCCCCGACGGTTTCAATCCAGGCTTCGGCAAGGGACGTCAGCAGTTCGATCGCGGCTATCGCGGGCTCCCGGTCAGACCCAACCCCGTCCATGTAGAGAACCGCCAGCACACTGTCGCGCAAGACAATGGGGAACAGATGTACCCGGCTGTCGGGTTGCACTTTCAGCACTTCGGCTAAAGGGGCGGAAAGTTCATTCGGGCTCCCCGTCGTCACCACCGGATCTTTCGTGTCGACAGCGTGCGCGATTGCCGCCGCCTCGACCAAGGGAATATCGAGCCGGTGGAAGGCGGAATTTTGCGCGTCCGTGAGACCTTCCGCCTTGAATCCGAGAATGTGGTCGCCTTTGTGAATCAGCAAGGCTGCCCGGCCGGCATAGTGAGCGGTGGTTTCGACCAGCGCGGCGGCAACTCCAGTGACCGAGTCCTCCGAACGCAGCCTGCGCGCGGCCGCGGATAGCGTTTCAGCCGTGTGAGTTTCAGCCTCCCGCACGGCCCGGTCGACCATCACGGCACAGTCTCGCTGAAGTTGCTCGGCGAGCTCTACCTGAAGTTCATCGAGCCTTTTTCGAAACGCCGAATCGAGTCCGGTCAAAATTCTGTGTTCGAGCTTGTGCTCCATTTTGGGGCAGTCCTACAGTAAGTGATATTGTAGCGTAGGCAACTATTTCATTAACCAATTCGAGAGGCATGATGGGTGAAGACTTGCAAGGGAAAGCAGCCGTTGTCACCGGCGGCACACGGGGCATTGGACGCTCGATTGCCGAGGCCTTGCTGCGGGAAAGAGTGTCCGTATTGATCTGCGGCCGTCAACAGGCAAAGGTCGATCAGGCCGTGGCGGAAATGCGGGAGCTGGGGCATATTGCCGGCAAAGCCTGCCATGTGGGGCGCTTTGAGGAGGTCGAAGCCCTATTCTCCGCGGCCGATGAGACCTTTGGACGGCTCGATATCCTGGTCAACAACGCGGGGGTGAGAGGTTTCGGTGCAATCGATCAAGTGAGTCCGGAACAGTGGCGCGAGGTCATTGACACCAATCTCAACGGAGTCTTCTATTGCAGTCGCCAGGCTGTTCCCCTGATGCGAAATTCAGGAGGCGGATTTATCATCAACATCGGCAGCCTGGCTGGCAAACACGCCTTCGCCGGCGGAGGGGCTTACAATGCCTCGAAATTCGGCCTAAAGGGCCTCACGGAGGCCATGATGCTCGACTTGCGCTATGACGACATACGAGTCAGTACGATCATGCCGGGGAGCGTGCAGACCGATTTCGGAGGCCGCGGTATCGAAGGCGGCGAGTGGAAGATCGACCCCGCGCACATTGCCGATACCGTGGTTCATCTGTTGCGGATGCCAAACCGCAGCCTGGCCAGCCGCGTGGAAATACGCCCCAGCCGCCCGCCGAAGAAGAGTTAGTTTCACCTGGGAACGCAAGCTTGCCCAGTTGATTTCAATGGGAGGAAGTGCTCATGCATCGCAGGACGTTTACGAGACTGCTGGGTTCGGGGAGCCTGATGTTGCCGCTCGGGGCCGCCGCCGATGAAACCAGGCACATCAAAGTCGCCGTCGTCACCGGGGCGGACGGCGCTCATCTCAGCGCCTACTTCCCTGCCCTGGCCGAGACGGCCGAGGCGGCGCCGGTGGTGCTTTCCGATCCGAGCGGAGAGTCGTTCGCGGCGGCCCGAAAGGCCCTGGGCGGCAAGCTGACCGCTACCTACAAGAATCTGGACGAAATGCTTGCGAAAGAAAAACCGGAACTGGCGCTGGTCACCATGGAGGCGGTGCAGGCTCCGCCCGCGATCGACGCGGCACTCGACGCCGGTTGTCATGTGCTCGCGGAGAAGCCGGCCTGCGTGCGCGCCGAAGACTTCGAAAAACTTAGCGCCAAGGCCAAGCAGAAAGACCGCCTGCTGGTGCTGGCTTTGGCTAACCGCCTGAATCCCGAGGTTCGAACCGCGCGCTGGCTGATTGAGAGCGGCAAAATCGGAAAGATCTTCGGAATGGAAGTCCACTTGATTGCCGACCAGACTCGCCTGACTCGCCCGGCTTACCACAACACCTGGAGAGCCCAAAAGGCGCGCGGCGGCGGGGGACACTTGATCTGGCTCGGCATTCACTGGCTCGACCTGGCCATGTACATCAGCGGCTCTAGAATCACTGACGTCAGCGGCTTCAGCGGCGTGGTCGGCGGACAACCGCTCGACACCGAAGACTCAGCCGCTATCGCGATGAGGTTCGATAACGGGACGTTCGGCACGATGACGTCCGGTTATTACCTGGACCGGGGCTACCACTCGAATCTCAAGATCTGGGGCTCGAAGGGCTGGCTTGAGATTCAGAGGCACAACGGCAGCACGCGGAATTTCCCGCTGGAATGGTACAGCACGGAAGCGGCCAATCCGCAGGTCCATCGCGTGCGCCGTCCTGATGTAGTGACGGGCTACACGCCGTTTGTGCAGGCGATCGTGCGGGCGGGCGCCGGGCTTGCTCCAGCGCCTCTTGATTCCGAAGACAGCCTTTATGTGCTCAAGACGATTTTCGCCTGCTACAAAGCAGCAGAGACAGGACAGCGCCAATCGGTGGCTTGAAGCAATTGCCGGCGAGAAGTGAGCGCGGGCGCCAGGAGGGACCGGCAATCCTGCCGGTCCATCGGCGCGCAGCGGCGAAGCGGGAGTTTCGCTGATACGCGGCTTCGCCGAAGCCTGCTCGAATACGTCACCGTAATTCTGAAGCAGAGGAGTTGACTTTTCGCGAGCCGCTTTCGGCGGCTAGGACAAGCAGGATTGCTTGTCCCTACCCTTCCCGAACCCGCACCAGCTTGCGGTCGATCTCGGAAATCTTCGCGACTCCCGACATGCCCATGTCGAGCGCCAGCTCCGTCCGCAGCAGCTCGATTACACGCGCCACCCCGCGCTGGCCGAAGCTGGCCAGACCCCATAGGTAAGGGCGAGCGACGCCGACAGCGGCGGCTCCCATGGCGAGAGCCTTGAGAATGTCCGTGCCGCGGCGAAAGCCGCCGTCGATCAGCACCGGGATCTTGCCGCCCGCCGCCTGAACACACTCCTCCAGCGCCTCGATGGTCGAGCCAGTGTGGTCGAGCTGGCGGGCTCCGTGATTCGACACGACAACCGCCGATGCGCCGTATTCCACCGCTTTTTCAACATCCTCGCCAATCATCAGCCCCTTGAGAACCAGTTGCAAATCCGTCATTTCGCGAATCTCACGCACCGTTTCCCAGGTCGGCAAGGGGAAAGGCCGCGACGGGTACTCGCCTGTTTTCCACGTCCTGTCGTTGGGGTCGTGGATCAAGGCGCCTTGATCGTCCCGCGGCACACCCACATCGCACCAGCGGCGTACGAACTTGTTGCGGATGCTTCGTTCGCGGTGCGACACGTACATGTTGTCGACGGTAAAGCAGATCCCCGTGGCCCCCATGTCCTCGAGCCTTTCGACGAAGTTGGCCATGGAGTTCTTGGTGCGGAACTGCCCGCCGGTAGTGTATTGCCACCAATTCTTGGGCCCGTTGCCTGAGTTGACCAGATCATCGATGCCGCCGTTGGTGAACATCATCGTGCCGGTTTCGGCGGCGGCTTTGGCGACCTCTTCCTCGCCCTTGGGGTAAAAGCAGTTTTTGCCTCCGGCCGGATCGATGAAGATGGGGTGGGTGAGTTCGTGCCCCAGGAACGTTGTCGAGATGTCGATCTTGTGGACGTCGGTCAGAAACCGCGGGCGAATGATGATGCGGCCAAACGCTCTGGGGTTCTCGCGCAGGGAGACTTCGTCCTTGCCGCCTTCGTCCATGTAATCCCAGGCCACCTGGTCGAGCTTTTCCTGGGCCAGCTTCTTGAAGTCGAAGACATTGACCATGTCGAGCAGCTCGTCGGGCTCGGCCGCGAGCAGATCTATGTCTTTGAGCAGGGGTGAAACAAGCAGGAACTTCGCAAAACTCCCTACAGCTTGGCGGCGTGTGACTGTCATGGCAAGCTTCCCTTCATGCGCTTTCGGCGGTCGGGCAATGAGACCCGTGATAGGCAACCGTCCAGGAAGATATCAGCTTGCGTCGAGGAATGTCAATTGGCAAACGGTGGTTGGAAAAGCCCTGTCAGTGGCCGCGGGCCGCCGGCGGTGGTGTCATTCGCACACGGTCACCGCTGACAACGGTGAAATGCCCGGCCCAGTCTTGTGTACCCTTCGCTGAAGATCCACGGGCCTTAGAACAAGCGCTCGTACTGCTGGCGCTCTTGGCGTGTTTTCGCGCGCGGAATCCAGTAGCTCTGCTTTCCTGCCCCGCGGCGATTCATCGTGTCGCGGCCGAAAAGCCGCATCACCAATCCATAAGGCGTGAAAACGAGGTAGAACATCAGCGAAAGCAGAATCCGGCTGTTGACGTAGCCAAGCGCACCGGCAAAACGCATCCAGCCGTGGTGGAAGATTCGCGAAGCGGCGGGCGAAACAAGCCCGATCAAGATCAGCAGCAGCCCGCATGCTCCGGCGAGGCCGTAAACCCAGGGGCGGTCTTTCCAAACATTCCAGGCCGCGATCAGCAACAACATCGCGCCCACCATCAGCGCGGATTGCTTTGCCTGGCGGGGATTTTCGGCGGCCTCAATCAAGCTGAAACTCCTCTTGCCATGCGGTCTCTTCCTCGAACGCCCCCTGTTCACCCTTGCGAAGCAGAAAATCTTCGAGCACCAGCACATCCATCTCGGTTCTCATGAAACAGCGGAAGGCGTCCTCGGGCGTGCAGACAATGGGTTCGCCCCGGACATTGAAGGAGGTGTTGACGACGAGCGGACACCCGGTGAGCCGCGCGAACTCCGCGATCAGGTCGTAATAGATGCCGTTCTCCTCGCGCCGCACTGTCTGAACGCGCGCCGAGTAGTCTACGTGAGTGACTGCCGGGACACTCGATCGAGGGATGTTGAGCTGCTCGATGCCGAAGAGCTTTTTCTGTTCCTCGGTCATGGGGACTCGAATCTCTTCCTGTACTGGAGCGACCAGCAGCATGTAGGGGGAGTCGCGGGTCATCTCGAAATAGTCCGAGACGCGTTCCCGCAGCACCGACGGAGCGAACGGACGAAAGCTCTCGCGGTACTTGATCTTGAGGTTCATCATCGACTGCATCTTGGCCGAACGCGGATCACCGAGAATGCTTCGCGCGCCCAAGGCCCGGGGACCGAATTCCATTCGGCCCTGGAACCAACCGACGACTTTCTCGGAAGCCAGCTCCCGGGCCGCGGTTGCGACCAGCTCCTGACGCGACAGCCGCTGATAGCGAGCCCCCATTCCGTCCAAAAACTCCCGAATCTCCCCGGCTGAAAAAGACGGCCCAAGATAGGACGCTTTCATGCCGTCGATGCGCCCGCCGCACACTTGCTTGGCGCTGCGTGGATTGTCGAGGTATTGGTACCAGGCCGAGAGCGCCGCTCCGAGCGCCCCGCCCGCATCGCCCGCAGCCGGCTGAATCCAAATGTTCTCGAAAGGGCCTTCGCGAAGCAGACGTCCGTTGCCGACGCAATTCAGGGCAACCCCGCCGGCCAGGCAAAGGTTTTTCCGGCCGGTTTCTTTATGAACATGCTTCGCCATCCGCAGCATCGCAAGCTCGGTCACTTCTTGAATCGAACGGGCAAAGTCCATCTCTCGCTGCGTGACTTTGCTCTCCGGCTTGCGGGGAGGGCCGCCGAAGAGCTGATCGAACCTGCCGTTGGTCATCGTCAGCCCCTGGCAGTAATTGAAGTACTTCATGTTGAGCCGTATCGACCCGTCTTCGCGAAGGTCGACCAACTCGTCCAGAATCTTCCGTACGTAGCGGGGTTCGCCGTAAGGCGCCAGGCCCATGATCTTGTATTCGCCCGAGTTGACCTTGAATCCCGTGTAGTAGGTGAACGCCGAATAAAGCAAGCCGAGCGAGTGGGGAAAATGCAGCTCGCCCTGCAAATGGATCTGGTTGCCTTCGCCGTAGCCGTAGGTCGTAGTCGCCCATTCTCCGACGCCATCGATCGTCAGAATCGCCGCTGAATCAAACGGCGAGGGGAAGAAGGCGCTGGCCGCATGCGACTCATGGTGCTCCGTGAAAAGGACGTTTCCGGAATCGCCGCATTCGGCGGCGATGTGATCGCGCATCCAAAGCTTTTCACGCAGCCACAAAGGCATCGCCTGCAAGAAGGAGCGAACCCCTGACGGAGCGAAATCAAGATAGGTTTCGAGCAAGCGCTCGAACGTCTGAAGAGGTTTGTCGTAGTAGGCGACGTAGTCGAGCTGTGACCGCTCGATTCCGCCCTCACGCAGGCAATAGGAAACCGCGCTGGAGGGGAAGCGATGGTCGTGCTTCTTGCGGCTGAAGCGCTCTTCCTGGGCGGCGGCGATGATCTCGCCGTCCCGCACGAGACAGGCCGCCGAATCGTGATAATATGCCGAAATTCCGAGGATGTCCACAGGTGACCTGAGTCGATTCTAGCACCCGTCCGGCGGTGCTTCGAGGATCAGAGGGGTCCTCAGATTCTTTTCTGAAAGAAATAGGTTAGAGCCCGGAACGCAAGTGACGGGTCCAAGCTCAGGCGGTCGGGTCCAAGCTCAACAAGCCTGTACTAGCCCGCTCGCTTTGACCCGTCACTTGCGTTCCGGGCTCTGCTATGCCGTCCGTCCCTTGCCGTTGCTGACGGCCAACTTTTTCATCCGCTCGGCAGTTTGGACGCGCTCGATCAGCCGGGGAAGATACTCGGCCAGGTCGGTCAGCCGTTCGGCCTCGGAGCGCTTCGTCAGTAAGCCTTGCTTGAAGTCAAGTTCGAGTGGCAGGCCGTGGGCAATATGAAAACTCGGCTCGGATAACGTCGGGTCGATGGCATCGCGTCCGCTGACGCCGAGCAAAGCCGCCAAACGATCGGCTTGCTGCTGAACCTTGGCCAAGACGGTTTTGTTGACCGGGGGACGAGCGTGATCTTCGAAGTACTCCACGCGGGCTTGCAAATAGGGCAGGCTGTCGTCGAGCTCCAGCGTCTTAAATCGTTTCCGTCCGCGCGCGTCGATGTCCAGCCGGCCGTCTTCGTGCTTCTTGGTCACCCTTTCCACCACGGCGCTACATCCTTCAGGAGCTATCTGCTGATCACGAACCAGGATGAGGCCAAACGCGGAGTACCCGCTGATGGCTTCACCGATCATCAGCCGATAGCGCTGTTCGAAGATGTGGAGGGGTATTTTCGTGCCGGGGAAAATGACCACTTCCAGCGGAAACAGCGGCAACAAATTTTCCGTGGTCATGCTACATTATTGCTTCTTGTAGCGAAAGCTGGCAATCCTGCTGGAAATTCGCAATCCTGTTGAAAATGCAAGGGAAGACCGTACTGATCACCGGCGCCTCCTCGGGAATCGGCCGCGCCCTGGCGATCGCGTTCGCGCGCGAAGGGGCTCGGCTGGTCTTGACGGCAAGATCGCGGAGTGCGCTAGAGAGCGTAGCTCGGCAAGTCGCCCCCGCGGAAGCCGACGTCATTCCGGCCGATCTTCGCGACCCGGCCTCGCTGGCGTCCCTGTGCGAGAAGGCGGTCGAGCGATTTCAAACAATCGACATTCTCGTGAACAATGCCGGGGTGGGACTCTATGCTCCCTCGTTTCAGTCTTCACCCGAGTTGGTCGGCGATTTGATGAGCTTGAATTTTCTTGCGCCGGTCGAGCTGACCCGCCGCCTGCTGCCGGCAATTCCATCGGGAGGCGCGGTGATCAACATCAGCTCCATTGCCGGCAAAGTGCCTCTCCCCTGGCTTACTCTTTACTCGGCATCGAAGTACGCGCTCAATGCCTATTCGGACGGGCTGCGCATGGAGCTGGCTCAGGCCGGCATTCATGTGCTGTGCGTATGTCCCGGATACGTCGACACAGCGTTTCGCGAGAATGTTTTGCAGGGTGAAATTCCAGAGCAAGTTGCCGGGCAAAAGCGTTTCATGATCACCGCCGAGCAGTGCGCCGAAGCGACGCTCGATGGATTGAGACGCCGCAAGAGAACGATCGTGACACCCCGCATCGGCTGGGTTCTGGTCGTGCTGGCACGGTTGCTTCCCGGCGTTCTCTTTGCTCGATTGGCGAAAATGTATACTGGGACCCTGATACCACGGCCTGGCCCCTAGGACGCGCTCCAATTACCAGCATGCACGACAAGCTGAAAGCGACGCCCGGCATCTATTTGGTCGGATTCATGGGCTGTGGCAAGACCACCGTCGGACGACTTCTGGCCGCTCGCTGGAAATGGGATTTCGTGGACCTCGACGACGAGACTGAAAGAAAATCCGGGATGAAGATCGCCGACGTCTTCGAGCAGCTCGGCGAGCCGGCTTTTCGGGCCATTGAGCGTCAGGTCCTGCTGGAGCAGATTTCCTTCGTCCGCCGCTGCCGGGCCCGTGTCGTTGCCCTGGGAGGCGGAACTTTCGTCGCGCCCGGCAACCGCGAAACTCTCGAGCAAGCCGGAATCTCGATCTGGCTCAATGCTCCGGTCGATCAGCTATGGGAGAGAGTCACGAAGGAAGACCAGCGGCCTCTGGCACGGGACCGTCAGGCCTTCGAGACGCTTTTCGAGCAGCGTGCTCGCGAATACGCGAAATCAGACTTCACGGTTCAGGCGGGTTCCGATGGACCTGATACGGTCGTCAACGAGATTCTAGGATTGTCGCTCATCTGACTCGCGATCCCCTTAATTCTGAGTGCACTGCACGGATTGTAAAACGCCACCGATGCCCGAAACTCTGATCCGGCTGGAAAAACTCGTCAAGACTTATCGCAGCGGGGACTCGGTGCTGTCCGTGCTGTCGGAGTTGAGCTTTGAAATCTACCGGGGAGAGAGCGTCGCGGTCGTCGGGGAGTCCGGCGTCGGCAAATCGACGTTGCTCCACTTGCTGGGCGGGCTGGATACTCCCACCTCCGGGGAGGTCATCTTTCAATCGAGCGCCATCTCTAGTTTCGGCGAGGCGGAATTGGCCGACTTCCGTAACCGCCAGACAGGATACGTTTGGCAGAACTTTCATCTTCTTCCGGAATTCACCGCGATCGAAAATGTCATGATGCCTCTGTTGATTGCCGGGCAGGCTCAGGAGCGGGCCGAACCGGAAGCCCGTGAGTGGCTCGAGCGAGTCGGGCTGGCGGAGCGGGCTCACCACCGCGCCGGCGAGCTTTCGGGCGGTGAGCAACAGAGGGTCACCATCGCCCGAGCTTTGGTTACCGGACCCAAGCTTCTGCTGGCGGACGAGCCGACGGGAAACCTCGATCAAGAAACCGGTGAAAAGGTCATTGAATTGCTTGTATCTTTGCCGCGGGACCATGGCGTGACGCTGGTTGTCGCGACGCACCATTTAGGGTTCGCCGGGCGTTGCGATCGGGTGCTCCGCATCGAGGCGGGAAAAATCAATCCCATCACGGAGCCGCGGCCGTGACGGAGGGGTTGCTTTGGCCTTTCCACGCGGGTATCAGGATATCGTCTTGAGCATCCGCCCGCTCACGGGCGCTGAGGCTGCTGTGTGGATTGGTTATCCCGAAATAACCGCTTGCTCACGCGCGCGGCTCCAGCGTGGAGCCGCGGTCGTGAGGGAGGAGTTAGCCGCTCCGGCGCGCCTCATCCGCCAGCGGCCTCATGGTTGCGTGGCGTCATGATTTCTGCGACCATCGAAGAACCTCGATGAAGCGCCCCATGAAGCAAATGAGGAGGGATGATGTCAGCTAAGAAAAATCTGGTTTCAAGACGAAGCGTCCTCAAGACCGCCCTCAAGGCAAGCGCCGCGGCCGCGGCGCCGCTGATCGTTCCCAGCTCGGCGCTGGGTCTGGCCGGCGCCGTGCCGCCCAGCGACCGCATCACGGTTGCCGGCCTCGGTATCGGCGGCCGCGGCCAGCGCGACTTGGGGTCGTTCTTGAGTCAGAAAGACGTGCAGTTCATGGCCATCTGCGACGTCCGGAATGAGCGGCGCGAAGCCATCAAATCAATGGTCGACAAACACCACGGGAACCGTGATTGCGCTATGTACAGCGACATGTACGAACTGTGGGACCGCGCTGACATCGACGCCGTCCTGATCGCCACCGGCGACCGCTGGCACACGCTGCTTTCGATCCTGACCGCGAAGTCCGGCAAAGACGTCTACTGCGAAAAACCCTGCTCCATGACGATCGCCCAAAGCCGCACCCTGGCCGACAGCTATCAGCGGCTGGGACGTATCTATCAGGCCGGCACGCAGCGCCGCAACGGCAGCAACTTCAAGTACGTTTTCGAGATGGCCGGAAGCGGCAAGCTGGGCAAGCTTCACACCCTCCATGCCAACGTCGGCCCCGGTGACCGCTGGCCCCCGAAAACGTCCCACGACTGGCTGCCCGCCGAGCCTTTGCCGCCCACCCAAGTCGTCGACTGGGACCGCTGGCTGGGGCCTTGTCCCTGGCGGCCTTACAACAGTCTTTACGTCGCGCGGTACTGGCGCGGCTATTTCGACTTCCACGGCGGCGGAATCCTCGAATGGGGCTCCCATACCGTGGACCTCTGCCAGTTTGTCGCCGGCGCGGATGAGACGACGCCCATCGAGTTCGATCCCCGCGGAGACCAGGGTGATACCCCTTATTCGATCGACTGCAAATACGCCAACGGCCTCAAACTGGTTATGCGCGACAAAGGCTTCGACGGTTCGGGATCGTGCGCTATCCGGATCGAAGGCGAAGAGGGCTGGGTGGAAACCGGCGACCGCGGAATCGTCGAAACCTCCGACAGCCTGAGTTCCTTCCGCAAGGAATTCAGCGATTCCAGGGAAGCTACCACCTACCACGTGCGCGATTTCCTCGATAGCGTCAAATCCCGCAAGCAGCCGCGCGCAAACGCCCTGGCCGCCTCGCAAACCCACATTGGTTGCCACGCCGCCTACATCGCGTTCCAGCTCGGGCGCAAGCTGAAGTTCGACCCTGCGACCGACACCTTCATCGGAGACGACGAGGCCAACAACATGCGTTCACGTGCCATGCGCGAGCCCTGGAGGTTGACATGAAGATAACTGGAAAAATCCTTCCTACGGTAACGATCTTGCTGGCCGGCGCCGCGCCGCTAGCCGTCGCTCAAACACCCCCCACCCCCGCGCGGCAGCGGGCGGCCATGGCAGCCAGGGAAGCCAAGGCCAGGGCCACTACACCTCATAAGTCCGCGGAGATCATGTCCCTGGCGGCGCCCAAGCTGGTTGAGATTCTCAAAGATTCCAATGCTTCGGAGTTCGCCAAGGCCAAAGCCTGCCAGCGGCTGGCCGTCGTGGGAGACAAGACAGCCGTAGCGGCACTCGCCGCGCTGCTAGGGGACCCGAAGCTCGCTCACTACGCCCGCTTCGGCCTGGAGCCGATCAGCGATCCTTCCGCGGACGAAGCTCTGCGTGACGCACTCGGCGGCCTCGAGGGCAATCTGCTGATCGGCGTGATCAATTCGATTGGACGCAGGAAAGACCCCAAGGCCCTCGATGCTTTGGCCAAACTCATGCATGGCAACGATGACGCTGTCGCCGAAGCCGCCCGGGCGGCGCTGGGGCGCATCCGCAGCCCCTAGTTGCCGAAGTTCGTAACGGCGTGCCAGGGCGGGCACGGTGGCCCATCCCTAGAGTTCCGTGGGCGAAGGCGCGCGGTAGCCGCTCCGGATGGCGCCTCCGCGAGTTGCGTTTTTGGATTCCCAAGACACGCCGGCTCGGCCCGGAACTCTCCGAAATTCCACGCTGCATCCCGTTTCCGCCTGGGGCTGATATGATGAGATAGATGTCGTTTTAGCGCCCGTTAACCGGGGGGCCGGGAGAGCAATACGCTCTATGTTCGAACGCTACACAGAGAAAGCACGTCGAGTCATTTTCTTCGCCCGCTACGAGGCAAGCCAATTCGGTAGTCCTTATATCGAAAGCGAACACCTTTTGCTCGGTCTGATCCGGGAGGATAAGGCGCTGGCCAACCGCTTTCTGCGGTCCCACGCGGCGGTCGAATCCATCCGCAAGCAAATCGAAGCTCACACACAGGTTCGCGAAAAAGTATCCACCTCGGTGGACCTGCCTCTGAGCCACGAGTGCAAGCGGGTCTTGGCTTACGCCGCGGAAGAAGCCGAACGCCTCTCGCACAAGCACATCGGCACCGAGCATTTGTTGCTCGGGTTGCTGCGCGAAGAAAAGTGTTTCGCGGCGGAGATTCTCCATGAGCGCGGACTGCGGCTTGCCCCCATCCGCGAAGAACTCGCCCGCACTCAGTCGGAGAAGCTGCTATCGAGCCGTCCCAAAGAAAGCTCGCTGCTGGCCGAGTTCAGCCGTGACCTAACGCAATCGGCGATTGACGGCGCCCTCGATCCGCTGATCGGGCGCGCGAACGAAGTTGAACGCGTCATTCAGATCCTGTGCCGCCGAACGAAAAATAACCCCGTCCTGATCGGCGAGCCGGGTGTTGGCAAAACGGCTATCGTCGAAGGCCTGGCCCAAAAGATCGCCGACGGTGAAGTCCCGTCGTTTTTGGCCGAGCATCGCATCCTGGCGCTGGATCTGTCGCTGATCGTCGCCGGTACCAAGTACCGCGGCCAATTTGAAGAACGTCTGAAGACCATCATGAAAGAGCTGATGGAGAATCAGAACGCCATCATCTTCATCGACGAGCTGCATACGCTGGTGGGAGCTGGTTCCGCTGAAGGCTCGCTCGACGCGGCGAATATTCTGAAACCGGCGCTGTCACGAGGCGAACTGCAGTGCATCGGCGCGACCACGCCTGCCGAGTTCCGCAAGTCGATCGAAAAAGACCGTTCACTTGAGCGCCGCTTCCAGGCAGTCAAGGTGGCTCCGCCGACGGAGGAAGAAGCTGTTCAGGTCTTATTCGGCGTGAAGGACCGCTACGAGAAATTTCACGCCGTGGCCTATACCGATGAGGCGGTCGAGGCCGCCGTCTATGCTTCAAGCCGCTATATTCCCGACCGCTTCCTGCCCGACAAAGCCATCGACCTCGTGGATGAAGCCGGCGCTCGTGTCAAGCTGCGCCAGACGACCATGCCGGATGAAATCGCCGAGGTGCACAAGCGAATCAAATTCATCGTGCACCGCATGGAAAACGCGATCGCGAACCATGAGTTCGAGAAGGCTCGTTTCTATTCGGACGAAGAGCGCAAAGAGCGCGAGAATCTGCGCCTGCTACGCGAAAAATACAACCTCGATGAATCCGCCGCCGCCGCCGTCACCAAAGACGACATCGAAGACGTGGTCGTGCGCTGGACCGGCGTCCCGATGACCTCGATCAAGGAAGAGGAGATGACCAAGCTTCTCCGCATCGAGGAAGAGCTGCACAAGCGCGTTGTCAGTCAGGAGAAAGCGATCTCCGCCGTGGCTCGGGCGATTCGCCGCTCCCGGGCCGGCTTGAAGTCCGCGGCCCGGCCCGCCGGTTCATTCTTGTTCCTGGGACCGACCGGTGTCGGAAAAACCGAAGTCGCCCGCGCCCTGGCGGAATTCCTTTTTGCCAGCGAAAAGGCGCTGTTGCGCTTCGACATGTCCGAATACATGGAGAAGCATTCGGTCTCGAAGCTGATCGGCTCGCCTCCCGGCTATGTCGGCTATGAAGAGGGCGGACAGTTGACCGAGCGCGTCAAGCGCGCGCCCTACTCGATCATTCTGCTGGACGAAGTCGAGAAAGCGCATCCCGACCTTTTCAATATTTTGCTCCAGGTTTTCGAGGACGGGCAGCTCACCGACGGTCTGGGCAACACGGTCGATTTCAAGAATACGATCATCATCATGACCTCGAACCTGGGCGCGCGGTACCTGCAGAATCAAGGCCGCATGGGCTTCCAGGGTTCTTCGCAAGAACAGGCCGACGCCAAGGCGAACGACGAGGTTCTCAACGAAGTCAAGCGTGTTTTCAATCCTGAGTTCTTGAACCGAATCGATGAGGTCATCGTCTTCTCCTCGCTCGTTGACGACGATCTGATCAAGATCATGGACCTGATGGTCGACGAGATCAACAAGAATCTCGCCCGCAAGGATCTTCACATTCGTCTGAACAAGGACGCCGCCAGGTACATTCTCGACGAAACTTGCGGCGATCGCGGTTACGGCGCGCGCCCCCTGCGCCGGGCGCTGCAGAAATTCATCGAGGACCCGCTTTCCGAAGCCCTCATCCAAGGCCAACTGCCGCGGCCGGGTGACCTGGAAGTCTTCCTGGGAGAAAACGGCATGTACTACCGCCCGGTGAACGAAGCAGAAGAAGCGGAACCCGAGGGCGAAGGCGAGGGCGAGGTTGCCGTCGCCGAAGCCAGCCCGCTCTACATGTTCACCTAGCCGCCCGTGGCAGAAGTGTGCTCGGGCGAAAAAGGGGGACTGCCACCCATTTCCGCTTCTCTAATCCGCCTAAAATGAGCGCTTCGCCGAAAGGAAATTGGCTGGCTGTCCCCTTTTTCGCGTCCTCGGAGATCCCTTGAACTGCTTCCATCACAGGGAAGCCACGCTTTCACACAATGACTGCACTTCATCCGAGGACACCAGCTCCACGGTAATCAGAGGCAGGTTGGAGCCCCCGTTGGGGTTTGGGTTGATGGCCGTCACCCTGAAGGCCGTGAGACCTAAAGTAGCGCCTTTCAAGTTCCCATAGGGCGGATCGGTATTCCAGCCGATGTCGCTGTCGTAGACCACCGCGCACACCGTCTTGCCCTCAAGCTCAGCGATCTCCGCTTCACCAAGTGGCAGCACATTGACGATCTTGTCTAGGTTGTTCTCATCCGCGGCAGCGCCCGTAGCCGTTATGAACTCCTGGGTGCTGAAAGTTGGGGTGCCCTGCAAGCTCACCTGGGGATCTGGGTTGCCAAACCGGAAGAGTGCCTCATCACCCACCCGGCCGGTCGGGAGCACCAGGGTAGTGCCCCCAGGTACGGGATTCTCAAGCGGTCTCGAAAAGAGGGCCGCGCGCACCCCAGGGTCTGCGATTTCGTCGTTGACACAAATCCCCGGATTCCCGACTCCAGCAACAAGACCTCCGCAGAAGGGCGCATTGAAGGAGATGTCCTGGATGGACTCAGTTGAGTTGTCGATGCTGTCTTCGTCGATCACCAGGAAATGGACCCTAAGGATTGAGAAAAGCTCGGCGGAACTCACGTTTGCACTGCCTTCAGTGCTAAACCCCCCAGTTACGAGGACTTGACCGTTCGCTAGGAGGGTCGCGGTGTGTTGCTGTCGAGCTGCATTCATGGTGGCTGTTTCACTGAAAGTGCCCGTCAAGGGATCATACAGCTCCGCCGAGTTTGTTGTTGAAAAACCCGGGGTAACTAATCCCCCGGCGACAAGTACCTGCCCATTGGGCAGAAGGGTCGCGGTGGGAACCATTCGTTGTTCGCTCATGTCCCCCGTCAGGCTGAACGTGCCCGTGGTTGGGTCGTACAGTTCCGTAGCAGTCACGAAGCTTAGTCCTACGATAAGCACCTTACCACTCTGGAGCAGCGTTGCAGTGTGGGAGGCAGCTGGATTCGTGGTGCTACCGGTTAGGGTGAATGTCCCGGTGGTGGGATCATAGAGTTCCGCGGATCTCAAGGAAACCCCAAACCCTGGCGTGGTCGTTTGAGTTCCTCCTGTAATCAGCACCAGGCCGTTTGGTAACAACGTTGCCGCATGAACAGAGCGGTCTTCGTTCAGGCTACCGGTCAGGCTGAATGTCCCGGTGGAGGGGTCATAAATTTCGGCGACCGCGTGCGTCTGGGGGGTGCCGACGTTGTCCTGACCTGCCGCAATTAAGCCCGGATTTCCACTTTAGTTTCGGTTCTGCTAACCATCGGGTGACCTCGGACGCCTTTATTTATGCGGGTTGAAAAGCAATCAAGGCGCTGAGGAGATCAACACCCAATGGGTGAAAAAGAAAACAAGCCGTTCCAGCTAAGCTTCAACGGCTTATTGAAAGTCGATTTCCAAGGATCGCGCGTCACTTCCGATGGCGGGCTCATTCTCGTCCGCGAGCTGGACGAGCGACTCGGGCTCGGGAAGCTGATCGACGAACATCTCAGTGACCCACGGCAAGGCTCGAACAAAAAGTTCCCGTTCGCCGATCTGCTGCGGCAGTCAGTCTACTCTCGGCTGGCCGGCTACGAGGACCTCAATGACGCCGTGCGAGTATCCGCCGATCCGACCTTTCGCTTGATCGGCTCGCAGAAGAACTGGGATCGCGGCGGGGCACTGACCTCGCGACTGCAGAGCTTCGAGACGGAGATGCTGGCGAGCGAGGAGAACTTGCTGGGGCTGATGGCTGTGAACCGCGAGCTGGTGGCGCAAGCCGAGACGCAAGACGACTCCGAGCGCGTCGTTCTCGACATGGATTCGACCGAAAGCCCTGTCCACGGCCAGCAAGAGGGCAGTGCCTACAACGGCCATTTCGAGTCGGTCTGCTACCACCCGTTGTTGTTGTTCAACCAGCACGGCGATTGTCTGGCCGCCAAGCTGCGTCCCGGCAACGTGCACAGCGCTGAGGACTGGAACGAGTTGCTGCTGCCCGAGATCGAGCGCCAACAGGCTGCGGGCAAACAGGTCACCTTCCGGGGCGATGCGGCCTTTGCCAAGCCGGAGATTTATGAGTTTTCGGAGGAACGCGGAGTGCAGTACGCCATTCGCATTCCGGCCAACAAGAGCTTGGAATTAGCGATCGAAGACATCTTGTTTCGCCCGCCGGGCAGGCCGGGTCGCAAGCCCTTGGTGCGCTACAAGAGCTTCCGCTATCAGGCGCAGAGTTGGTCCAAGCCGCGACGCATTGTGGCCAAGGTCGAGCATCATCTCGGTGAGCTGTTCCCGCGGGTCGGATTTATCGTGACCAACATGAGCTTGCCAAGCCGGTCGGTAGTGCGCTTCTACAACAAGCGCGGCACGGCCGAGCAGTGGATCAAAGAAGGCAAACAGGCCACGCACTGGACGCGGCTTTCGTGCCATCGCTTCCGGGCCAACGAAGTGCGACTGCAACTGAGCGTGCTGGCCTACAACCTGGGCAACTTGTGGCGGCGGCTTGGGCTGCCGCACAGGATCAAGAGCTGGTCGCTGACGAGCTTGCAACAGCGGCTGATGAAGACCGGCGGTCGGCTGGTCAAGCACGCCCGGTATTATTGGCTGCTGCTGGCCGAGGGGCATCTGAACCGGCGGCTGTTCGCTGACATGCTGCACAGGATCTGGGCGCTGCCGCTGCCGAGCGGGTAGCGTTGACCGGGCGAGGATCAACAGTTTTCGGCTCCAAAAAAGTTTTTCAAGGAGCAGTGTCGGCCGGAGCGCCGTTCAGCCCGCTCAATCAACGTCTGTGAGCGGATGGATGAGCCCTGGCGCCTAGCGGCGGAGGTGATGTGCAGGGTTCAGCGCGGAAAGACGTGGTATTCGGGGCAGCGCGGGTGTATACTGTCGCCGTACCAGGGTCAAAATGGAAATCCTGGTTAAGACTCTTCCGTCCAGAAGCAGCGTTGCGGTGTGGCCAATGCGAGCCTCGCTCAGACTTCCTGTTAGGCTGAAAGCTCCGCTTGATGGGTCATAAATTTCCGCGATCAGCGGAGTGCCACTCCCGCCTACCACGAGTCACTCTTGTCCAAATTAGCGTTTTGAATTCGTAAGCCGGGGAGGCGGAACCTCTGTTAGGTTGGGATTGGGTTCAGGCCTATGAACCAACCCGCCCGAGGAGGCCCCGCCATGAGTCAAGTATGCAGTATTTTCTCTCAATTGTTAAAGCTGTTCCCGCGTTCGGAGTTTGAACAGGCCGTCCGCCAGCATCGCGGGGAGCGCCACGCCCGCGGCTTCACTTGCTGGGGACAGTTCGTCGCCATGCTGTTCTGCCAGCTCGGCCGCGCCCAGTCGTTGCGTGAGATTTGCGGCGGTCTGGCGGCCAGCGAAGGCAAGCTGCGGCACCTGGGCTTGTCCGCCGCACCGCCGCGCTCGACGCTGGCCTACGCCAACCGGCAACGCCCTTGGCAGATCTACGAAACGGTCTTTCATCAACTGCTGGCGAAGTGCCGCGGCGCGGCGCCGGGCCACAAGTTCCGTTTCAAAAACAAGCTGCTGAGTCTGGACGCCAGCGTCATCGATCTGTGCGCCTCGCTGTTTGATTGGGCCCAGTTCCAGCGCACCAAGGGCGCCGTCAAGCTCCATCTGGTACTCGATCACGACGGCTACCTGCCCAGCTTCTGCGTGGTCACCGACGCCAAGACGCCCGACCTGGCGCCGGCCCGCAAAATGTCGTTCGACCGCGGCACGATCGTGGTCTTCGACCGCGGTTACAACGACTACGACTGGTTCGCCGAGCTGAGCGAGCGGGGCGTTTTCTTTGTCACACGATTGAAACGCGGGGCCAACTACGAGGTTCTCGAACAGCGCCCGTTGCCGCGCCGTCCCGGAGGCGTGCGCCGCGACGAAGTGATCTTCTTTCCCTCGCTGGCCGCCAGCGGCTCCGAGGTGGTGTTCCGCCGCATCGAATACTTCGACGCCAAGCAGCAGCGCACGCTCGTGTTCTTGACGAATCACCTGGGGTTGGCGGCCGCAACGATTGCCGCCATTTATCAAGACCGCTGGCAAGTGGAGCTGTTTTTCAAGGCTCTCAAGCAGAACTTGCGGGTGAAGACCTTCGTGGGCACCTCGGCGAACGCGCTGAAGATCCAGATCTGGACGGCGCTGATCGCGATCTTGCTGCTGCGGTACTTAAAGCTGCGGGCGCGTTGGGGCTGGAGCTTGTCCAATCTGGTCGCTTTGTTGCGGCAGCAGTTGTTTGTGCACCGCGAATTGTTCGCCTGGCTGGACGAACCGTTTCACCCGCCGCCGGGCAGCGAACCCGAGTCGCCACAGCAATTATTACTGGCGGGAATGGAGGCCTAATTGGGACAGCAGCATGATTTCTATCTTGTCCAAACCGGCAACCTGGTTCCCAGATCGGCCTCCTGGCGGGGCTTTCTGGCGTGTTTTCAGCAGCCGAACCCGCTCCGCTCAGCTAATTTGGACAGCAGTGACCACGAGCACTCTGCCGTCCAGTAGCCGCGTAGCGGTGTGTAATGTGTCGTGCGCAAACACGGTATTGCCGGTGGGTGAGAACGTGCCTGTAACCGGGTCGTAAAGCTCGGGTGAGACGCCAAACCACCCCACAATCAGCACCTTCCCATTGGTCAACAGTGTGGTTGTGTGATCGCGTCGCGCGAACGCCATGCTTCCGGTCGCGGTCCACGTCTCAGCTTGGGCGCTTGCTACTAGAAGTAGCGCAACAATCACCAGCACAGTACTGCTTTTTTTGATGAGACGTCTTACGATGGTGACCGTCTCTCGCGGCAGCCTTTTCGCTAAATTCAAGGTATTTGCAAAGTGAATCTTTGAACTGTTCATGTCTCCTGAATTATGCACTGCGGGGTGCACCGGAGGAGGGCTGAGCCGCCAGGGGCCATTTGGGGGACCCCCGAAAACATGGGGTAATAAGGTAGGCTGGCAAAGATTTCAGCTTCGCCAGTCAACCCCAAGGAGGTCACCCAAATGGTTACCAAGCGAAAACAGCATAGCTCCCGAAGGCCCGTCAAACAAGGCCGGGGCGCGAGGGCCCCGCGGCCCAATAAAATCGGGGCTGCCACGCCTTATCACTTCCGCGGCAAGAATCTGACTCCCTACGGCGGCTTGCTGCCCGTCGCCACCCTGCTCGAAAAACTCGGCTTCCAGGCGCTGCTGGAAGAAACCATCACGAACAAACGAATCACCCGTGTGATGAGCCTCTACCAGTTTGTGCTGGCCCTCGTGCTGGGCCTCTATGTCGGCTTTGCGCGGCTGAACCAACTCCGCTTCATCGCCCGCGACCCCATCTTGACCGGCATCTTGCAAGTGACGCGTCTGCCGCCGCAGTCCACGCTGTGGCGCTTTCTGGCCTCGCTGCACCTCAACGTGGCGAAGCAGATCCTTTCCATTCAGCGCCAGCTGCGGGAACGAGTCTGGGCCGCGGCCCAGGTGAAATTGGAGACGGTGACGCTGGACACCGACACCACCGTGCACACGCTCTACGGCCGCCAGATGGGCGGGCGCAAGAGTTACAACCCCAAGAACAAGGGCAAGCGCAGCTACCAGCCGATACTGACTTTCCTGGCCGAGACGCGCGAATACCTGATGGGCGGGTTGCGCAACGGCGACCGGCCCACGGGCCGGCAGATCGCCGCCCACCTCGAGAGCGCCTTTCGGGCTTTGCCGCACGGCGTGAAGAAAATCCTGGCGCGGGCCGATTCCGGGTTTTATTGCTGGGAGGCGGTGGAGGCCTATGAAAAGGCGGCTTGTCAGTTCGTCATCGTGGCGCGCAAGACCAGGCGGCTGGTCGAGCAGTTGCAGCAAGCGGCCTGGAAGCCCTCGCCCCACAGCGATGCGGATGCGGAATGCGAATTCCTCTACCAGCCGCAGGGCTGGGCGCGGGCCTGTCGTTTCCTGGCGCTGCGTTACGAAAACGAACCCGCGGCCGGCGCGGCCGAGCAATACCAGCTGTTTGCCACCAGCGCTTACACCTACCGCGTGTTTGTCACCAACCTGGCCGAACCGATCGCGGCGGTGGTGTGGTTTTACAATCAGCGCGCCGCAGCCGAGAACCTCATCAAGGAGGCCAACAACGACGCCGGGCTGGCGGCCCATCCCTCGCGCCGCTTTGACATGAACCGCAATCACTTTCAGCTGGCCATGCTGGCCTACAACCTCAACTGCTGGCTGCTGCTGTTCAACCGCGAAGCCCAAGCCAGCGTGGAGACACTGCGGCACACCACCCTGGCGACGGCGCGGCTGCGCTTTCTGTTCGTGGCGGCCAAGATCTGGCGGCACGCCGGCAGAACGGGTGTCAGCTACAGCGATCATTATGAGGAAAAGGGCCTGTTTGAACGGCTGATGCGGCGGCTGCGGGCGATGGGGCCACCGGGATCGAGCTTCGCGCCGGTGGTGGAGGGTGCGCTGAGTTGAGGGGCGCTCCATGCATAAAATTTCATGCACTCGCCGCAACGTACTGGGAACACGCCGCTTGCCCGCCCGCTTTTGCCCGCCGGGATTGGCAGGCGGCTCAAACACGGAGGGAAACAGAGGAAAAGACGACTTGCTAAATCACTGAGTTGACACGACTGCCGCTACCGCCACAACTCCATCGGCGATGGCTACGCCGAATCTGTGCATAATTCAGGTGTCTTCCTCCTTTCGTGGCTTTAAGTCAATGGCGGGGTTACTATCAGGCACTGCTGTGCCTCCTTTTCCCATGTGAAGCGGAAGTCCGCGTATTCATGTCTTCCAAACTAAACATAACGTCATAAGTTATTGCGCATAGTATGCAGGCTGTGCTCTCATGGGGAAATGAGACCACTTCGCATTGCTGACGCTGAAAACATCGTTCTTGGATTGCAGGATGAGATCCGACGCTCCCTGGATTCCCGCTACGACCACCGCCTCCACGGCGTGCTGCTGGTGGCCCAAGGAATGACCTGCCCACAGGTGGCCAGGCTGCTGGGCGACGCACCACGGTCGGTGGAATATTGGGTGGGTCGTTTCGAGCAGAAAGGCTTGGCGGGCTTGCGCGAGGGAGAGCGGGCCGGGCGGCCCCCGCGGTTGAATGAGCAGCAGCTCGAAGAGATCAACGCTGCTCTTCGTCAGACGCCGCGGGAGGCAGGCCTGAGCGGAAATCTATGGGATGGCAAAACGTTGGCGGTCTGGATCGAGCAACAATACGGCATCACTGTGGGCGTGCGTCAGTGCCAGCGTCTGTTCCGGCAATTGGGCTTTCGGCTGCGCAAGCCGCGGCCCAAGATCGCTCGCGCCGACGAGGAACAGCAGAAGACGCATAAAAAAAACTCCAAGCGCTGATGGCCGACCCGGCCGTCGACCTTTGGGCCAGCGACGAAGTGCACTTTCAGCAGCACGGCTCGCGTTGTCGGATGTGGGTGCCTCCGGAGACGAAGGATCCCATCCTGCTGCATCATCCGACCCGGCGAAGCGTCGGATATTTTGGTGCCGTGCGACTACGCGATGGTCGGTTTTGGTCTTGTCGCGAGACGGGGAAATTCAATGCCGGGACCTTTTGGGAATTCATGAAGCAACTCCAGCAGGTGAGCCGCATTGGAGGGCGCCGCGTGGCGGTCATCGCTGACAACGCCAGGTACCACCATGCCCGACTGCACAAAGCGTGGCGCGAGGAAAACGCACCTGGCTTTGAGCTGGATTACTTGCCGCCCTACAGTCCCGAGTTGAATCCGATCGAGCGAGTCTGGAAGCTGACCCGGCGGCGTTGCCTGCACAACCGCTACTTTGCGACCCTGGAGGAAGTGATCGCAGCTGCGGAAGCCGAGTTTGCCACGTGGGGCCAGCCGAATGACACGCTGCGCCGACTATGCGCAATTAGTTAAGACGTTATGTTTAATATCGCTGCGGGCGACGACGGCGATACGAAATCGGCAATTGTTCCATCATCCCTGTACTGGACTCCGTACGGGACGCGATCAACATCACGCAAGAATACGTAGCTTTCCGGGATGGTTCGCGTATCAAACTTCACATCTGTAACGCTGAACGCTGTGGCGTTGACCGGGTGAGCAAATACGATCGCGTTAACGCTCGGAGTTTTTTGATAAATGCCTTGATGTGCCCTCACGGCGCGACTGGCTTTCTTCCCGGCCTCGCGTTGACCATTAGCAACCAAAACAAGGTCATCGGCCCCCAACTTTTCGCGGTCCTGTTGAGTCGGCGTGATGAGGAATGACTCGTCATCCAGCCGAGCCGAAAAGCTGCCTTCGGTACTGATCAGCAATCGCTGCCGACAGCCGCGCCGAAGGAACTCGCAAAGCTCCCGTCGCAGGTCTCGTTCGCGAGGGCTGGCGGTTGACGGCTCAAACGGTTCAAGCATGACGCTTCGCTCGGCGGCTTGCCGTAACTGTGCGTCATCCAGATAACGCACTTCACCGATTTGACTTGCCTTGATAAGCGTCTTGCCCGCAAACTCGAAAGCTTCAAAGCGTTGGAATGCCTCAGCAAGCGAGTCGCCGCCGACCACAACACCGTGGTTTTCCAAGATGACGCTATGACATCCTGCGGCAAACGTCGACGCAATGTTCTTTCCCAGTTGATCGCTGCCCGGACAGGCATAAGACCCGAAGCCCACTTTGCCGCTAATCGAGTGCGTTTGATGAAACAGTTTCGTGTTGGGTGCCGACCGGCAGATGCTAAAGGCCACCAGTGCGACGGGATGAGCGTGGACGATCGCACGAATATCGGGGCGTGCTTCGTAGATCGCTTTGTGAAACGGAAATTCAGACGATGGCGGATGTAGCCCATCGACTGTACCGTCCGCTTCGACGCAAACGATGTCGTTGCGAGTCAGATTGCCTTTGTCGACTCGTGCAGGCGAAATCCAGGTATTGCCCTCTTCGTCACGAATGGAGAGATTTCCGCCAGAGGTTGTCGTCATGCGATAGCCGTAGATGCGGCCCATCGTTTGCATGATTTCATCCCGTGGATGAATCAAAGATCGTTGATTGTTTATAGGTTTCCCGTTTGCTTATGAGAGTGGGCGGACGACGGAGGCGCCGTGAGATGAGACGCGAGGAGCTTCAGAGCGACGGTGCGCCCAAGCTTCCTATCCTCGCCCTTGTAGACGACACCCATGCCGCCCCGGGCCGACTTCGGAGAGGACCTTGTAGTGGCTGATCGTGGAGCCGAGCATGACGGTCAAATTGTAGCGCTACGAGATAACTGGTGATAACGCAGAGGGTTGTATCGGAAGCGCCCGGCGGGCAGGGCTTCTCGCGAGGAGGCTCTGAAACTGCATGGCGGGCGTTTTTGATACAACTTGTTGAACCTAGCCGCGCTGCTGGGGAGGGGTAGGGATTTGAATGTTTTTGAGCGGCCGTAGCCGTGCTCCGGTAGGTCGCCGAGAGTGCTCTGAGAGCTTGTTTTGGGGCGGTCGGACGAGGGTCGATGGTGCGCCAGGGCCGAGTAAAGAAGCACAAAAACACAAGAATGCAGGCGCTGGACGCAACGCGAGTGCGCCTGCATCGAGGCAGTGCTGAGCGATCCGCCGCTGTGCTGTGGTGGCCATGGTGCTAAGAAGTGTCGAAGAAAACGAACAGCGCGGGCCGCGGCGGTTCGAACGTCTCGACCAACAGCATGCGTCCTTGGCGGCAGAGCGGACAGAGGTGTTGTTGCGCGCTGTCCGCGCCGGTCGTTTCGTTCGTGGGCTCAGCGACGGGCACAGCCAACAGCTCGCGGGCCAGAGCCAACTGTTCGCGCCGCTGGCGGTTGGCCAGGAAGCCGTAGTAACGGATGCGCACGAAGCCCTTGGGTAGTGCATGGAGTAAAAAGCGCCTCAGGAACTCAAGGGCGTCGAGTGTCATCTCGCGTTGTTGGCCGCGGTGAGCATAGTCCTTATAAGAAAAACGAACCGTGCCGTCGTCGGAGGACAACAGCCTTCGATCCGAGATGGCCACGCGATGGGTGTAGCGCGCCAAGTATTTCAGCGCGACCTCGGGCCCGCCGAAAGGCGGCTTGGGATGGACCATCCAGGGTTTTCGTTTCGTGGAGGCCAGCAAGCGCCGGAAGTTGCGCTCTTTTGCCAAGTGCTGAAGCTGGCCGTGAAACGACAACTCGCCCTTCAGGAACGCTCGCCGTAAGTGGTCCAAGACCTTGGCCCGGAAGACTTGGCGCAGCACCCGGACGGGCAGGAAGAACCGCCGTCCCTTACAACGCACCCAGCGGGAGCCGTCCAAGGCGATGCCTCCGCCAGGAACGATGCAGTGCAGATGCGCGTGATGCCCGAGTGTCTGCCCCCAAGTGTGCAGCACGGCGAGAAAACCGAAACGGGCCGCGAGCCGCCTCTGGCCGAGTTCGAGCAGCGTCTCGGCTACGGCGCGAAACAGGATGCCGTAGACGATGCGCGGGTTCTGCAGCGCCAAGGGGCCGAGCTGATGCGGCAGCGTGAACACGACGTGGAAGTAAACGACGGGCAGCAAGTCGAGCAGTCGCTTGTCGAGCCACTTGGCGCGCGACGCGGATTGGCATTGCGGGCAATGCCGATTGCCGCAGGGATTGTAGGCCACCTTGCGGTGGCCGCACTGGTCGCACTCGAACACGTGGCCGCCCAAAGCCTCGGTGCGGCAGGCCGCGATGTCGGAGAGAACCCGGCGCTGCTCGGCCGAGGTTGCCACTTGGCGGCGGAAACGTTGCTGGTGGGTTCTCACGACAGCGGCCAGCGTGGGCCGCTGAGCGCTCACGGTGAGGGTGTGGTCAGCCGATCCAGGGGACTGCGCGTCGAGGCGGCCGCCGTGGGAGACAGGTGCAAATAGACGGTCGTCGTTTTCAGATCCCGATGCCCCAGCAGAACTTGGATCGTGCGCAGATCAACACCGTCTTCCAGTAGGTGTGTGGCGAAGCTGTGACGCAGCACGTGGGGGTTGACGTGCTTGGAGAGCTTGGCCTTCTGGGCCGACTCGCGGCACACCAGCCGCACGGCGTTCGCGGTGATCGGCCGTTGCGGGTCCTGACCGGGAAATAGCCACTCCGTGGACCGCGAAACTTTCCAGTAGGCGCGCAGCGCTGCCAGCAGCCTGTCGGGCAACAAGGTTTCGCGGTCCTTGCGCCCTTTGCCTTGGCGCACGCGAATGAACTTTCTTTTCGAATCGATGTCGTCGAGCCGGAGGACGACGAGTTCGGACACGCGCAGGCCGGCTCCATAGAGCGTCATCAACATGGCGCGGTGCTTGAGGTTGCGTGGTGTGTCGAGCAGCACGGCCACTTCGGCGCGGCTCAGCACGGTGGGCAAGCGGCGTTCGTGCCGCGGATAGGGGATGCGTTCGCTGATCCAATGGCGGCCGAGCGTCGTCTCATAGAAGAAACGCAGGCCTGAGACGATCTGGGAAAGGCTCGGTGTAGCGAGCTTGCACTCGCGAACCAGATAGAGCTGGTAGCGGTGAATCTGCTGGCGGCCGAGGCGGTCGGGAGACTGCGAGAAATACTGGGCAAACGCCGCCACGTGCCGCACGTAGGCACGGATCGTGGAGGCCGCATAGTTGCGGACTTCGAGGTCCTCGATAAACTTCTGACGTAATCGGGTCATGGCATGCTCCTTGGAGAGAAAAGATGCCGCCAATGATGGCGCACCTCGTCCGCCAAGGGGTGCTGCCCTTGCCGTCAATGTCAGGGTCTATCTAAAGGAACTTCAAATAGCCTCGCGAAGCGAAGCTTCGACCCACCGCGTAGCGGTAACTCAATAGGCGAGGGGTATTCAGCTCTTCCTACGACGCGGAGGAGGGGCTCTGACAGCGGATTACTGGTGGTTAGGGGATTAATCTTGAAAAACTTTTTTGGAGCCGAAAACTGTTGATCCTCGCCCGGTCAACGCTACCCGCTCGGCAGCGGCAGCGCCCAGATCCTGTGCAGCATGTCAGCGAACAGCCGCCGGTTCAGATGCCCCTCGGCCAGCAGCAGCCAATAATACCGGGCGTGCTTGACCAGCCGACCGCCGGTCTTCATCAGCCGCTGTTGCAAGCTCGTCAGCGACCAGCTCTTGATCCTGTGCGGCAGCCCAAGCCGCCGCCACAAGTTGCCCAGGTTGTAGGCCAGCACGCTCAGTTGCAGTCGCACTTCGTTGGCCCGGAAGCGATGGCACGAAAGCCGCGTCCAGTGCGTGGCCTGTTTGCCTTCTTTGATCCACTGCTCGGCCGTGCCGCGCTTGTTGTAGAAGCGCACTACCGACCGGCTTGGCAAGCTCATGTTGGTCACGATAAATCCGACCCGCGGGAACAGCTCACCGAGATGATGCTCGACCTTGGCCACAATGCGTCGCGGCTTGGACCAACTCTGCGCCTGATAGCGGAAGCTCTTGTAGCGCACCAAGGGCTTGCGACCCGGCCTGCCCGGCGGGCGAAACAAGATGTCTTCGATCGCTAATTCCAAGCTCTTGTTGGCCGGAATGCGAATGGCGTACTGCACTCCGCGTTCCTCCGAAAACTCATAAATCTCCGGCTTGGCAAAGGCCGCATCGCCCCGGAAGGTGACCTGTTTGCCCGCAGCCTGTTGGCGCTCGATCTCGGGCAGCAGCAACTCGTTCCAGTCCTCAGCGCTGTGCACGTTGCCGGGACGCAGCTTGGCGGCCAGACAATCGCCGTGCTGGTTGAACAACAACAACGGGTGGTAGCAGACCGACTCGAAATGGCCGTTGTAGGCACTGCCCTCTTGCTGGCCGTGGACAGGGCTTTCGGTCGAATCCATGTCGAGAACGACGCGCTCGGAGTCGTCTTGCGTCTCGGCTTGCGCCACCAGCTCGCGGTTCACAGCCATCAGCCCCAGCAAGTTCTCCTCGCTCGCCAGCATCTCCGTCTCGAAGCTCTGCAGTCGCGAGGTCAGTGCCCCGCCGCGATCCCAGTTCTTCTGCGAGCCGATCAAGCGAAAGGTCGGATCGGCGGATACTCGCACGGCGTCATTGAGGTCCTCGTAGCCGGCCAGCCGAGAGTAGACTGACTGCCGCAGCAGATCGGCGAACGGGAACTTTTTGTTCGAGCCTTGCCGTGGGTCACTGAGATGTTCGTCGATCAGCTTCCCGAGCCCGAGTCGCTCGTCCAGCTCGCGGACGAGAATGAGCCCGCCATCGGAAGTGACGCGCGATCCTTGGAAATCGACTTTCAATAAGCCGTTGAAGCTTAGCTGGAACGGCTTGTTTTCTTTTTCACCCATTGGGTGTTGATCTCCTCAGCGCCTTGATTGCTTTTCAACCCGCATAAATAAAGGCGTCCGAGGTCACCCGATGGTTAGCAGAACCGAAACTAAAGTGGAAATCCGGATTAATCAACAGTTATCCGCGGCAGCGGCCCTACATGATTCATTGCAATTGGTTTAGTCCTGCTGCCGA
>CBDDCL010000006.1:0-38695 GCA_965226245.1 Bryobacterales bacterium
ACGAGAGAAGGTGACGTTGTGCCTCGGCTGTTCGTCGGTTCCATTGCGCCAAATCGTAGCCTTGACGCGACCGATCCGGATTTCATCAACGGGTTTCTGGTTAGCCATAATGTTTTTCTCCTAAAGAGTTAAGGGTTTGTGAACGTTTTTCGCTCACCCACGCATGGCGGAAAACGCCCAAACCCTGACGCGGAAGGAAAGCGCCGCCCGCGCCGGTGACGGGCAGGGCCGACAAAAGCAACGCGAGTGACAGACGCCGAAGGCGAGCAAAGCGTTTCTGGCGCTGGCTTTGCGTCGGTCCAAACCGGGACCGGCGCGGGAAGCGCGGGAACATGGCGCACGATACCCAGTAGTATCGCAATCACATTTAGCTGAGAAGGATTTGGCGCAGTCCGAAGGTTGTCACCGTTGAGCCTCGCCCGGCAATGCTCGATCAATGGAGGCGTGGCGATTAGGTGCGAAAGGTGGCCGACTTCGCCCGGACGTGCTGGCTGTAGTGGTTGGACGAGTCCTAGCGGGCAAGGCTGCGATCCTAGCGGCGGTCCCATAAGCCGATCCCTCGCTGCCGCGCTTGCTCTTCCAGTCGTATAAACTCCGTCCGCTTGGAGAAGGGAAAGCGCCGGTAAGCATGAGCGTAGCCGTCGCGGATGAGCCGGGCGTTGAAGTTGTCTCCGTCCAGCAGGACGTAGCGAAGCCAGCGCCCGTAGCGGTCTACGGTATCTCCGGTGCGGTCCTTTTGGAGCAGCACCGTCTTACCTTCGAGCGCCGCCTTGGTGAAGGCGCTTGCCTCCCGTCCGAAATACTGCACCGCTTTGGTGGGGTGCTTCGTCTCCGGGGTGTCCACGCCAATGAGCCGGACGGTGTAGCGCTTGCCCTCAACCCGAACGTGAATGGTGTCACCGTCAATCACCCGCTCGACGTGGGCGGAAATTGGATCAAGCTGGGCGCTGGTGATAAGGCCCATGAATCCGCCGATAAACATGGCGCAGCCGATCATCTTGGCCCTGAGTGGCAGGGGCAGGGTCAAGCGCTTTCGAGCTTGAGTTGTTGAATGTCCCATTGGTTGTTCCTCGCTTCGTAGCCTTTGACGAAAACCGCTTCTTCGGCGAATCGCCGCCCCTCGTGGCGCGTCATGTGAATCACCATGGCGATCCCGTCCACCACGCCTCTACAGGTGACTTCCCAGGGAAGCTCCCCGCCGCCTTGCATGGCGCAACTGGCGATCCGGGATAAGGCGCTCTCGGCGTTGTTGGCGTGTACGGTCGTCAGCGATCCGCCGTGGCCGGTGTTGAGTGCTTGCAGCAGGTCCGCCGCCTCTCCGCCGCGAACCTCGCCCACGACGATGTGATCCGGGCCGGTGACGTAACGCATGGCGGACTAAATCGCGGATTGTGACCGCTCCTTCTTGCAAACCGCGGGCCTCGAATCGGACGCAATTCGAGCGCTCGATGCGAAGCTCCAAGGTGTCCTCGATGGCAACTATCCGCTCGTCATCGGGCAGCAGTTCAATGAGGGCATTGAGCAACGTGGTCTTGCCCGATCCGGTGCCGCCTGAAACCAGGATGTTGCGCCGGGAGCGCAACACCCGCTCGGCTTCGGCCCGCACGTTTTCGGGGAGTGCGCCTTGCTTGACGAGATCATCCGCCGAGAACGCCCGCTTGCCAAAGCGCCGCACGGTGATAGCGACTTGAGGACTGGCGGGCGGAACGCAGATAGCAACCCGCGATCCGTCATCGAGCCGGGCATCAACAATGGGAGAGGTTGACGGGTCCAGTCCCAAAGGACGGGCGATATGGATAGCGGCCCGTAACAGCGCCGCTTCGTCCAGGTCCGGCGCGGCGTGTGGGGCCAGCCGTCCGGCCCGCTCGACCCACACATTACCGGGACCGTTAATCATGATCTCGCTGACTTCGGAATCTTCCAGGGCGCTTTCCAAGCCCGGTAGAAACGGTTTGAGATGTTCCAGTCCGCTCGCGGCGCTCATATTTGGCCCGCCTCCTTCGCTCTCCAATAGGAGTGTTCGGCTGGTAGATAGTGTGGTTTCAGGTAGACGCGGCGCGGCTCAAGCGACTGCGCCCCGTCATAGGGCAGACAGATCGCTTGACAGTTTGAGAGCAAGGCGAAGTCTCGCGGGTGAAACACGGCCTCGCGCTGCTCCCGGAATGACTTGGTTGCGCCCATGCTCCCGCCTCCGCCTCCGGCCCGGCCTGAGAGCGGGGAGACTTCCGAGCGTTTAGAAGTCTCGCTGATGGTGTAGGATTCCTTGATCTTCGCCACCTGGCCGCATAACTCCGACGCAATCTTGGCGCTGGCGTCGTCGCTGAGAGATAGGAAGATACGAGTGCGGAGCGTCTGCAACAGCGACCGCCACGCTTCCGAGCTTCCCAACACGGCCCGCAACGAGGAAATAGATTGCGTGGCGACAATCGGGATGCAGCGGCATTGGCGGGTCAGAGCAAAGAATTTTTCATCGCCCGATGGGTCATCCTCGCCCACGGAAGCGAAGGCTTGATATTCGTCACAGATAAAGACGGCGGGCCGGAAGTAGCTGCCCGGGTTCGCCTTCATCTTGGCCGGGCGCATGAGAAGCGCCTGTAGCCAAGCGTTCTTGAGCATCACGCCCACGGCGCGGGCCAGCGCCGGGTTGATACCAGCGGGCATATTCAAGGCCAGCACCTTGCCCTGCTCGATCAATTCATAGATCGGCGGGAGGTGGCGCGAGATCGGGGCCGTGCCTTCGGCTTGGTCGCTCTCGGCTGCGGGGTCGGGTGTCTTGTCGTCCGGCTCCGCTTCCGTCACCACCCACGCCGCCTCCGCCGCCTTCACCGGCTCCGGTTTTTTCGCGGTTTTCGGCTTCTGCGCCTTCTTCGTTACCCCTTCGCATGTGTATCTGATCTCCGCCGCCTGGGGCTTCTTCGCGCCCGCGTTCTCCGCGCCCGCCTCGTCCGCGTCCGGCTTGGCTGCGCCCGCCTTGTCCGCCGCCTCCTTCGCGTCCTTCTCCGCCTTGATCCGCCGCAGTTGGGCTTGCAGGATAATGGCTTGGGGATCGTCAGAGATATGCGGCGCGGCGGGACAAAACACCTTCGCCACGTCCGGCATATCGAACATGGCAAGGAACACCGAAACCCCCTCCACAATCGAGGACTTGATCTTGTTGTCTAGGGTTTGCCAGTCGTGGACAAACCAGCGCTTGACGGCCTCCACGCGCTCTCTCGTATCTTCGCCGGGTCCGGGTTCCCAAACGATCTCATAGGTGATCTTGAGCTTGTCCAGTTTTTCCTTCAAGGCTCGGCTGTAGACGGCTTGTTGTTCCTTCGGGTTCCCCGCCCGTTCCCACACCCATTCAGCCAGTGCCATCTTGTTCGATCCCACTAGATCGCTTGAAACGAAAACCGTCCCTGTGTTCAGGTCGTCACTCAGCTTCTCCGCCGCCTCGATCTTGGCCGCAAATAGCTGCGGGTCGATGGCGCAGCGGTAGACCTGTTGCAACGTCACCCATCGCTCCGGGAAAACCCGGTGAAGCTCGATGATCCAGCGGACCAGATTGGTATAGGCTTGCTGCCAAAAGGGTTCCTTGCCCTTGCCGAATAGCTGATTGAGAAGGCTCGAAACGGTGTATGCCAGCGAGTAGGAATCGAGCCACCAGGCCGAGAGCGGATTCCATAGAGCGCGGGCGTCCATGCCAAGCTCAATGTAGTCTTGTCCACGGCCCGCCTCGACCAGGATTTGGCGGATGTCGTGGCAGAAGTCTCCCTTGACTTCTAGCACCAGCGCCGCCGCCCGTAGCTGCGGATTGCCCGCTTGCCAGCCGAGAAGCTGGCGGGCAAACGGGTTCATGCAAGCCGAGGTTTTGCCCGATCCCACGGCTCCGAAGATCGCCACGCCGGTATACAGTCCGCGCTCCGGGATGGTGAGCCACGAGGGACTGAAAATCTCCCGCGCCTCGACCGGGTGATGGACCTCCCCGATGACGATGGCCGGGGCCTTTTGTTTGGGATCAAGCGGCCACGGCGGGAGCTTGGCGAAGGGTGCGAAGTCGCGCCGCCGCCCCTCCAACCAGACCTTCCAAACGGTGACGGCAATAAGCCCGGACAGCATGACGGCAACGAAGGGCGAAACGTAGTACCACAGCAGCAGCCAATCGAAGAAATTGGGGGTGTGGTAGTTCACCAAAGCAAGCAAGGGGTTTTCATCAAGCGACGGGAAGGGACGCCGTACAAAGCTCCACACGGCATACCACAGACCGGCGAAAAAAAAGCACCAGAGCCGGAAGCGCTACAACGAATTGCCCGGCGCGAAACACGGCCCAACCCAACAGCACGAAACCTTGAAACACGCGCCACCCGGCCCAACCCAACAGCACCAAACCTTGAACCAACCCCCAGCCCGCGACGGCGAAAACCCGGATCGGGTTTTTCCAGTTCATGGGGCCAGCTGGCCGGTGCCAAAGCTCTCGCAAATAAGGGGCGATCTCACGCCATTTCATAGGTCCGTCTCCGTGCTTTCAGCGGCGCTCCTGGGGGCTGTTCCGAGCCTTCCCGCAGGGATAAATGAGGACGAGAGCGACCCCATGGGGCCGGGATAGAGGTACGCCGCTCAGTACCGCTATCGGGGTCACATGCCCCCCCGCTTTTGGGTGGGGGGCGCTCTCGTCCCCGCCTTTCTCCCGCGTCGGAAGCGGGCGGGCCGATTTACAGGGGATAACCACAGCGGAATGAGGCATATAGAGGAAAGCGGCTTCGCCACACCTTGAGCCGGAATCCTGCCACACCCCCCCCCTCTAACCCTGTGGCAAAAACCATGCGGCCCCCAGTGGCAATAAAAACCACGGATTTAGACCCTCTCTCAGCCGATCTCATCCGGGTCCGCAAACCTGTCCGCCCGCCATGTCGAATAGTCGTCAATCGAGACTCCTTCCGTGAGCTTGGCTTGGGGGAGACTTTCGAGTTTCGCCCCCTTTTTCATAGCGGCGTTGAATCCCCCGTACTCGGCCAGCACCGTTTCATTATTGGTCCGTAGTGCGGTGTCGATCCTCTTGATTTCCTGTTGCAACGTCCGCCCCTCGCTCGGCTTCCCTGGCTCCGCCGCCGCCCATGCTTCAAGCACCCGCGCCGTGCGATCCACGGTGGCATTTTCAACCGCAATTCCGATCACCCGAACCTGCCGCCCCTTCTTGCGGAGCGCATCCCAAAGCGGCCCATGCGCGGCTCCCCACGAGTAGAGTTCGGTATCCGTCTGGTGGCCCGGATTGACGTAGGCAAAGGTGACGATTTCAGGGTCCACGGCAAGGGGCAGTTTGAGCGCAAAGTAGCGCTTCTGGTTGCCAGCCATACCGTAGTAAATCCGGCGCGGAATCAAGCGGCGCGGCAAGCCGAGCTTTTCAAAAAACTCGACCTTCTCTTGTTCGGCGGGGAGCCAGTTCATACCCGGATGTTCCAGCACAAAATCCAGCGACAAAAGCCGTCGCATGACAACCGGGTTGCTGGCCTTCTTCCGGTGGCGGATGTCCTCAACTCCCAACGCCCGGTAGATCGGCTTGCTCGATATCCGGCACGTTTTCCCTCCGCCATTGAGTAGCGGCCACTCACCCTCGACCGCCGCTCGGCGCTCCACCAATGCCTTGACGAAGCGAAGCGCCCGCTTCCGATCCGTATCGAAGTAATCACAGAACTGCGCCCGCGTGAACACGCCGCTGTGAAGGCAAACCAGGGCGATCCATTCCGCTTCCTGGCCGGTCCAGCCAAGCGGTTCCAGCTTGCGAGCTCTTCCCCGCAAGTGCTCGATCATTTATTGATCTCCGGTGACGGTGGCCCGGTCGCCTTGCAAGTAGGTGATGACGATTCCCATGGGGTTGAATACGATCAACTCCGGGGGGATTTGTTGGAGGAACTGGAATTGAAGCGAGAGTGTCCAGCGCTCCCGGCCCACTTCGTTTGCCATCTCCATCCGCACGAGGTCAAAATCGGCCGTGGCGCTGTGCGGCTGCTGGGGGTTGGGTTGAATCCTCAAAATGACGCGGGCGACTTGCAATTCACCCCGCGCCACGCCCGCCGCGAGAAGGGCGACATTTTGGCTGTCGGCGCGAAACGAGGCGTTGGCGAGTTGTGTGCTGAGGAAGCGCAAGCTGCGAGCCCAGTTCTGTGCGACCGTGGCCCGCCGCCGCGAGTAGAAGTCGTAGATAAAGCGATTGAGGAAGTATTTGGTGGTGGGGTCCAGCGGGTCGGCCTGGGCCTCCATCGCTTTGTAGGTGACGGCCTCCGCCCGCCCGACTTCATCAACCCTCACGACGATGGGGCGCGGCGGTTCGACCGAAACAATGCGAATGACAACGACGATGAGCAAGAGCACTCCGATAGCCAGCCCGACAGAGATCACCCGTAGATGACGGTTGGTGTGGATGACTTCGCCCCATATCTCGGCGTACTCGGCTCCGGCGTCTTTGATTTGCGGCTTCTTCATTTGATCCCTCCCGCGCCCACCTTCGCCGCCGCCGCCGCGCCGCCGCCGGCCGCAGTCATTCCCGCCGTCGTTGCCACCGCGCTTTCCGCCGGCAGCGCTCGCCGCAGTATTGGTCCCCCCGGTCACAATGACGACAGATCCAGAACACCACGCCACAGCCGGCCCCCCGGCAGAACCGCCGCCGCAGGGGCTCTTCGCTGGTCCCCACCCCCGCCCTTCTGGCGGGACTCGACAAACGCGACTCGGCATGGCAATCTCGACCCCATCTGCAGATGCCCTTTTTTACCCTCCGCGGCGCTGAACGCGCGCCCCTTCTATCCGGGGAACATGGGAGAATAAGGCATGGCGAGGATACGAAACGGCCTGGTTCCCATCGGGGAAGTCTTCTCTGATCTGGACGGGCCGGTGAAGGAGATCCGCGACGCCTCGCCTCAGGCGGTTCACCACTTCACCCGCTTCGATCAGGTGAACCAGTTGATCGAGGCCAGCGAAGCGGACCCCGACATGGGCTTCATGGCGCGGCTGATGGCGCTGTGCTCACTGCCCCGCACCAACCCCGGCAACCGTTTTCGGTATGTCCGTCGTAACGGCCCCTACACCCTAGTGATGAGTGCGGTAGGACTCAACCGGCTGCCCTTCGGGAATCTGCCGCGCCTGCTGCTGGCCTGGGTGTGCACCGAAGCCGTGCGTACCCAAAGCCGCGAGTTGGTCCTGGGTTCTTCGCTGGCCGGGTTCATGCGCAAGTTGGGTATCCGTAGCGACAGTGGTGGGAGCCGGGGCGAGCGCACGCGGCTCCGCAACCAAATGGACCGGTTATTCAACGCCCACGTCTCGTTGATTTACGAGAATCAGCACGGGAAGGCAAGTGTCAATTCGTCTGTAGCCAGTCGTACCGAGTTCTGGTGGGACCCCAAGCGCCCCGACGCGCCGGTGCTGTGGGAGAGCAAGATTCGCCTCGGCGAAGACTTCTTTAACGAGATCATCCGCCACCCGGTGCCGCTCGACACGAACATCCTCAAGGCGCTCAAGCGGTCCTCGCTGGGCCTTGATCTCTACCTGTGGGTGGCCTATCGCGCCTTCTCGCTGAAGCGTCCGCTGCGGCTCTCCTGGAAGCAGTTGTACCGCCAGTTCGGAGTGGACCCGGACAACGGGGTCGATAAGCGCACCGTTGACTACTTCCGCACGCACTGCCTGCGAGAGTTGAAGAAGATCAAGGCTGCCTGGCCGGAGTTGAACTACGCAACGGCCAAGGGCGTGTTGATCCTCTCACCCTCGAAGCCCGCCATTCCACCGGAACAGCAACCTTCACTCCCGGAGTAGCCCTTAAAGGCTCTTTCCTGGCCCGAAATCCCCCCTGGGAGCGATGCGGCTGAAGGGGTCTGAGGCCCTCCACTGGATTCTGAGAGGTGGTTTTATCCACAGGAGCCTGTGATTCTGAGGAGTTTCCCACGCTGAAACAACCGGACTAGTAACCACCATAATCCCGCTGAAACAACCGGACTAGTAACCACCCCCTCCGCTGAAACAACCGGACACTCATGTAGTTAAAGAGCAAGTAAAAAGTCTACAAGTAGTAGGAACGACTACTCCTATGAAACAAACAGGAACATCGGAATCCAGGTGCTCGTCGGTCAAGGGGCCAGCATAGGGTAACGCCCAGATTGCTGTTGAAATACAACATGGGGTGGACCCCTGTAGCGACTTATCCGGCAACGGGCCTACCTTACACCGAGATACGCTCCACAATATTGCGGGTCACCCGACGCCTGCGGCGATCGTAGATCTGGGTGGTCTGGGGATTGGAGTGCCCAGCCAGGTACTGCACGTCTTCCATGGGCACGTTCTGGCCCAGCAGGTCGGTGACCACCATCACCCGGAAACTATGCGGGGTGATGATCTCCGGCAGCCCTGCCTCCTTGAGCCGCCGCTTGAGCATCCGGCGTATAGCATGCGCCGTCATGGCTCGGTCGAGGAGCCCCAATCCCCACCGGTCCGCCGCCAGAAACAGCGGCAAGGCCTTTAGCGATAGGTCGATGTGGGCGGCTTCCAAGTAGGCGAAGATCCACTCGTCCAGGTCATGCCGCACCGGAATCTCGCGCTGCTTGCCCCCCTTTTCCCGGAACCGCAAGACCCGCTGCGTCTCCTGTTCCTGGAGATCCCCGCGCCGCAGCCGAGAGATGGCTCCCACCCGCACCCCGGTGTAGGTCAGCACGCCCAGCACGGCCCGATCCCGCAACCCCACCGCGTGAGAGAGGTCCAGGGAACCGAGCAATGCCCGCGCCTGCCCGGGGGACAGCTCAGGCGTCTTGCCGTCCACCACAGAGTGCTTCTTGCCCCGCACGGAGGAAAAAGGATTCAGCGCCACGGCATGGCGCGTCACCAGGGCGTCGAAGAAGTGACGCAGGGCGGCCAAGGCCAGATTCCGGGTGGGGTCCGATCCGGGCAACTCCTCGATAAAACGCCCGGCCAGCCCCGGCGTGACCTGGCGCAGCTCGATCCCTTGCTCCTCGCACCAAGCCAAAAAGCGCCCCACGGGACGGGCATAGGCGCGGCGGGTGTGGGGGTTGGAGATCTTGGCCGAGAAGAACTCGTCAGCGGCGAAGCAGGCATTCTTCCCGGCCCGCTGCAGGAGGGCCGGGAAGGCATCGGCCAGGGGGGAGGTGGGGGAGTGCTGAAGTGAGCGATTCATGGGCAAAAGTCTATCCAAGACATAGAACGATAACATACTTTATCGTACTGTAGGGGTGGACTCACAGAACTCTTCCCTCCTGGCGCCGATCACCGCTTCCGCTTGCTTCTCTTTTGCCACCGCCGCTCTCGGCGCTTCCACATCCGCTTGAGCATGATCTTTCTTTCGGGAAGCCGTATTCCCCCTGCCCGTGCGAGTTGAATCATCTCTCGTAGCTCTGTCTCGAACTGCTTGGGCGGCAGATGGGGTCGAAGCTCCGCAAGTTTCGGGCCGTGACAGTCCCGCAGCTTGCGCCCTCCTTCACACGGGCACGCCATGAGCGGCGGGGCAGAGTCATCCGCTAAGCATTTCAGCAGTGTCATTGCCTCAACGAGAGAAGTTTCGAAGAACTCCACTTGGCCTTGGTCTGGAGACGTTTAGGGAGCTTGTCCAGGACATTTCCCAGCTTGTGGAACCAGTCGCGTTTCTCGGCCGTCTGGGAGGTCGAGTCCGGCAGGGGGCGACCCCCATGATGGGGGAAAAGGGGTGTCTTGTCGGGCGCCTTGGTGTATCCTTAGGGATACAATCAGGCGATGATTGAAGTCCGCCAAACCGAAGCGTATGCCCGATGGTTCGGGAAGCTTCGTGACAGGCAGGCAAGGGCACGCATTAACGCGCGCATCAGACGGTTGTCATTGGGCAATACAGGAGACGTTCGACCGGTCGGAAAAGGCGTCTCGGAGCTTCGTATCGACTACGGACCCGGCTATCGCGTGTACTTCGTGCAGCAAGATCAGTCCTTGGTGCTCCTATTGATCGGAGGCGACAAGAGCACTCAGAACCGGGATATCGCGAGAGCCCACGATCTAGCGCAAGGGCTATAGAAGGAGGTAGATAATGGCAAAGACGCTGACTCGTCCATGGGCCGCATCGGATTACCTGGAGAACGAGGAAGACATCGTTGCCTACCTTGAGGCAGCGTTTGACGACGGTGATTCTCGGCTGATTACGGCCGCCCTTGGCGACATTGCCAAGTCCAAAGGGATGACAAAGATCGCTTCGGAAGTTGGTTTGGGCAGGGAGAGTCTCTACAAGACGCTGTCACACGATGGCAATCCCAGTTTCTCCACCGTGCTCAAGGTGATGCAATCTTTGGGTATTCGGCTTCACCCGACTGTGATGCGACGTGCCCGCCCGTGAGCTTGGCGATGGCGGTCTTGGAAACGCCCAGCTCTAGGAAGCGCCAAATGTCGTCCTCCTTGCCGTTGAGCCGTGAGACGCCCAGCGAGCCTTTCGGGCGCCCGAGCTTCCGGCCCGAGGACCTGGCCTGGGCGAGGCCCTCGCGGGTGCGCTCGCAAACGGGGAGGAACGCAGGGGTAATCTGGGACAGCGCGATACGGATGCCGAGGAGACCGGATTCAGCAGCACATCGAGCAACGCGAGCAGGCGCGGGCCTGGGACGGCCCGGGGCCGCTAGGTCTCTCTCGCCCATCCCATGGGACGACTTTAGATGAATTGGAACATCCCTCAGACTTCAGGCCAGGCTCTTCCGATATCTCTTGAAGCTGGCGATCGACTGTTTATGGTAGGCGCCAACGGCTCAGGGAAATCAGCGTTGATTCAGCACCTTGTTTCATCGAACTCAAATGGGACGATTAAACGTATTTCTGCCCACAGACAGACATGGTTCAAATCCGGAAGCATCGACCTCACTCCGCGTAAGCGCAGAGATTTTGATGCACAAGAAATAAGTATGGAGTCCCAGTACGAGGCTCTCTGGATGGATCAAAACGCTCAAGTAAGACAGTCGGCTGTTTTTTTTGATTTGGTTGCCAAAGACAACGACGAGGCTCGATCCATCCGATCTCGCCTTCGCGAAGTCGACCCCCAGAACCCCGACAGAGGCTTCAAGGATGCTGTCAAAGCAGCCAGAGAATTGGTGCCGATCTTCGAACAGCTCAACAAATTACTTGCGCTCGGGACGCTGACGGTTTCACTCGAAAACTCTGAGGGTGAAGAGATTCTTACGCAGCACGGAAATGACGGCGCGAGCTTCAGTATTGCGCAAATGTCGGATGGCGAACGGAGCGCCGCCCTCATCGCCGCCACCGTACTCACCGTGAAGCCAGGAACCGTGTTACTGATCGACGAGCCGGAACTGCATCTTCATCGAGCCATCATTGAGCCATTCCTGTCGGCGTTGTTTAAACAGCGCACGGATTGCGCGTTCGTCGTCTCAACACATGAAATCGCCCTGCCGATGGCTCACCCGGCTGCGCGTGTCCTCATGGTCCGATCCTGTGAGTGGAATGACAATACGGCCATAACGTGGGATGTCGAAGTCCTCGAACCTGACGCGGGTTTACCAGAGGATCTCAAGCGGGCCATTTTGGGGGCCAGACGAAGGATTGTGTTCGTGGAAGGTACATCAGTCAGCCTAGACCTGCCGCTTTACACCGCGCTCTTTCCTGATATTTCGGTCGTGCCAACAGGCAGCTGCGTCGATGTCGAAAGAGCGGTGACCGGGTTACGAGAATCTCTCAACTACCATCACGTCGAGGCATATGGCCTCATAGACAGAGACGATAGAACTGCCGACGATGTCATGCGGCTCGCTGAGAAGCACGTGTTCGCCTTGGACGTGTGCTCGGTCGAGGCACTTTACTATTGCTCGGACGCCATCGTGGCCGTCGCCCACCGGCAAGCGGAAACCTTGGGGAACGATGCTGATGAGATGATCGAGTCAGCGACACAGAAAGCTTTCGATGAGTTGCATCAGAACGGCCTTGCCGAGAGGATGGCCGCGCGGCGGTGCGAACATCGCCTGCGTGAGCGCGTGCTCTCAGAATTTCAAAGCCAGAAATCACAAATTAAGACCGATGCAACTCTCACCGTGTGTGTCGCTTCTCCCTATCCCAACGAGTTGACCTGCTTTCAGAGCCTCTTCGCTGACAGAAATTTAGACGGTCTTATCGCTCGCTATCCGATCCGCGACAGCCGCGTGTTCGACGCTATTGCGAAAGCCCTCAAATACGACACCAGGGACTACGCGCGAGTGGTCGTCTCCAGAATTCGAGAAGATGGTGCTCTGGCCCAAAAACTCAAGGAACGTATAGGTCCCCTTTCCATGGAGCTTGAGGCTTAATCCGTGACGTAGATCGACGCATAGGAGGATTTGCGGATGTCTGACTCCTTGGTTACGCGTGCTCCTCTCCTCCGCGAGTGTCGTCGCTCCTCAGCCGCCGATACGCTTCCGACGCCATCCAGGCTGTTACGAGCTTCTGAAAAGGAGCGTCGTTCATGAACCGGACGAAGATTTCCTCGTTCTGATCCATGCGCTCGACGAACAGATTCTCCAAAAGGCTCTTGAACACCAGCTCAAACTTGTCGTCCGGGTTGACTGCGGCTGCCTGCCGCAGACCTTCATCGGCCATGGCCGCCGCGACAATCTGGTCGAAGAAGAGTTGATCGGCCTGGTTGAAGTCTGTGCCGAAGCGCTCGTTCACGATATCGATGAGTTGCGAAAGCGGCATGGGCTGCGGCCGCACCAGGCCGCTGCCGACCTCCGTGGGGCCGTCGAGGCGTCGGGCCTCGCCCTCCTGAAGCGAGATGGATCCCTCGCTGATTTTCTGAAGGCGGTAGTACTCGAGCCGCACCTCGTCATCGAATTGGTACGCCGAGCCACTCTTGCGACGCGGCAGCTTCGCGGCGAGATGGCGGAGGAACACGTACGACCGCTCAAGATCTGAGTCCTGGTATGGGATCACCTGGCTCAGGAACCCATAGAGGTTCAAAAACGCCTGCACCTTGCCGCGCCAGTTTTCCGCTTCTGCCTCGTTGTCGTTCCGGCGGACGGTGAAGCGCGACACTGCCGGATCCAGTGCGGCGTTCATGGTCTGGTGATCCAGCGCGCTCTGCCGCCGCTTCGGCTTGAAGTAGATGGCGCTGAACCGCTCAACCTCCTCGTCGAGATAGATTCCTGAAGCGTCCAGCTCACCCTTGATCGCGTACATGCGGGCGGGGTCGACTTCCTCGCCCATCTCGGCGCCTTCGTAGTAGGTCTTGAAGGCCTCGCGAATCTCCTCCCTGTCGTTCACGAAGTCGAGAACGAATGTGTCTTCCTTGAGCGGATGAATGCGGTTCAACCGAGACAACGTCTGCACGGCCTGGATGCCCGCGAGCCGCTTGTCCACGAACATCGTGTGCAGCAGCGGTTGATTGAACCCGGTCTGGTACTTCTCCGCCACGAGCAGGATCTGATATTCCAGCATCGCGAACTTCTCAGGTAGCTCCTTCTCGGAGATGCCCTGGTTCATGCCCGGTTCGGTGTAGGTAACGCCGGCCAACTTGTCGTCCACCACCATGCCCGAAAAGGCCACTAACGACTTGATGGCATAGCCCTTCTCCTGGATGTAACGATCGAAGCTCTGCTTGTAGCGAACCGCTTCCAGGCGCGACCCCGTCACCACCATCGCCTTGGCCCGGCCGCCGATCTTGTGCCGCGTGACCGCCTGGAAGTGCTCGACTATCACCTCGGTTTTCTGCGCAATATTGTGCGGATGCAGCTTCATGAAACGCGCCAGCGCCAGCGCGGCCTTCTTGCGCTCGACGTTGGGATCGTCCTCGCAGGCCTTGAGCAGCCCGAAGTACGTCCCGTACGTGGTGTAGTGCTTCAGCACATCAAGGATGAACTTCTCTTCGATCGCCTGCCGCATGGTGTAGCGGTGCTCCGGCCGCCCATTGCGGCCGAACACGGCGAACGTTTTGTGCTTGGGCGTGGCGGTGAAGGCGAAGAAGCTCAGGTTCGCCTGCTTTCCGCGCTTGGCCATGCTGCGGAAGAGCTCTTCCCTGTCTTCACGGCCTTCCTCGGACGCGCGCTTCTTGGCCTCTTCCCGAAGTCCCTCGCCGCCCAGCACTTCCTTGAGATCGGTTGCCGTCTCGCCGCCCTGAGAGCTGTGGGCCTCGTCGACGACGACGGCACAACGCCGGGTGGCGAGCGTTCCCGCGCCGTTCGTCCCGCGTTCCTCGGCCATCTTGAGCAATTGGCGCGAGACGAAAGGGAATTTCTGCAGTGTGGTGATGATCACCGGCACCGCATTCTCGAGCGCTTCGGCGAGTTGTCGCGAGCTCTCGTCAATCCGCTGCACGACGCCGCGCTTGTGTTCGAACTGGTAGATCGTGTCCTGGAGCTGCTGGTCGAGCACAACACGATCGGTGACCACGATCACGCTGTCGAAGACGCGCTCGTTGGCTGCATCATGCAGGGACGCGAGCCGATGCGCCAGCCAACCTATGGTGTTGCTCTTGCCGCTGCCTGCCGAATGCTCAACGAGGTAGTTGTGCCCCACGCCCTCGCTGCGGGCGGCGTCCACCAGCATGCGCACCGCCTGGAGCTGGTGGTAGCGTGGGAAGATCATGGACTCCGTCTTGATCTTGCGGCCCTGGTCGTCGCGTTTCTCGTCGATCTGCAAGTGGATGAATCGGGCAAAGAGGTCGAGCAGGCTGTCACGCTGCAGCACCTCTTCCCACAGGTATGTTGTGCGGTAGGTCCGACCCGATGGATCAGGCGGGTTTCCGGCCGCTCCGGCGCAACCCTTGTTGAAGGGGAGAAAACGTGTCGCCGTCCCCGCCAGGCGGGTGGTCATGAGCACCGACTCGGTATCCACGGCAAAGTGCACCAACGTGCGCCGCTTGAATTCGAAGATCGGCTCGCGTGGGTCACGGTCCTGCTTGTATTGCCGGCGTGCATCCTCGACCCGCTGGCCCGTGAGTGGGTTCTTCAGCTCCATCGTGGCTACGGGAATGCCGTTAAGGCTCAACGCGACATCCAGCGATTTCTCGGAGCGTGGCGAGAAGTGGAGCTGCCTGGTAAGCCCCAGACGATTGGCGGCATAGTGGGATTCAAGTTCCGGATTCAGCTCGTGCGCCGCCTTGAAGTACGCCGCATGGAGTGTTCGCCCATAGCACTTGAACCCGTGTCGCAGCGTCGCGAGAGCGCCGTTCGTATCCATCCACTTGCACAGGTCACCGAGCACCTGCTCGCCGGTCTTGTCTCCGTGCAATGCCTCCAGCTTGGCCCACTCCTTCGGCTGGGTCTCGCGGATGAAGGCTAGGACCGTCTCGGGGAAGATTGCCCGCTCGCGGTCGAAGCCCTCGCGGGGAATGGAAACGTATCCGTTCTCGAGCAGGTGTGTTTCGATGGCAGTCTCAAAGGCAGCTTCGGAGTGACGACCTTGGCTCATGACGCCATCCCTGCGAGCTTCTGGCCCAACAGCCAGACCGCGACCTGACCGTATGGAGTGAGCTCCCCGACTCCTGCGTCATGTCTGGCTAGCTCGCGTTCGAGCCGTTCACGGGGCACACAGCCGTGACTCCACTTCTTCTGGCTCTTCCACCATTGGAGAACCGCGTCGTAGATGCCCTCCCGGTTGTTCTTCAGCACCGGGAGATTGAGGTTTAACACGTCGTTGAGTTGGCCATCGAAATCCGCGTCATCCGCGCGGATCGAGCCATCCAGCTCGTACCGGATACGGGTCTCGATGCGGTGCGCTGGATCGGCAGGATTCCAAGCAAGGTCTGTATCCCCTTTCCGCGTGTTGCAGTGCTGTAAACGCCGCGGCTGCCCTTCCCCGCCCCGGCATGCGCCGAGGAGATTTCGGTAGTTGAGTTGTTTGCCGGAGTGGTGCGCCCGGCACCACCAATGCTCTATTTTCATGGTCGTTGGCTCGTTGTGTATGCGACCCATGCAGTAGCAACACAAGCCCGTGCTGCTCGCTGACCAGCGCGTTCCGGAGATCGTCCTTGGCCGCGTAATTGTCATAGTCGCAGTGCGGCGTCTGTCGATGCGCCGTCAGGCTCACCGGTTCGGGATCGATCTCGCCTTGGCGCGAGACTCGGTCGTCGAGGGTAGGATTCGAGATATACAGATGCACAACGCATCCAAGACGGTGCTCTTCCCGACGCCGTTCACCCCGACGATCAGGTTGAATCCCGGCTGGAATCGAAACTCGGCTGTCTCGAGCGCGCGGAGGTTGGCCAGCTTGAGCGAGGTGACTCTCATACCGCACTCTCCCCGCCGATCTGGCCTGTCACGGCCGCGGCGATGAGAGCGGCGCGGCGTTCTTTGAGTAGAGTAATCGTGCTTTCGGTTGATTTGCTCAGTTCGTCGAGTTTCTTCGTCTCGAATGTAATTTGCTCGACAATCTCAGCCTGCTCTTGCACGGGAGGCAATGGAACTTCAATGTTGCGGAAGCCTGTCCAATAGAGCCGCAACCTATCCCATACGATCCCGTGGGAGTGCCGCGCACACTCCGCACTGAAAGCAGCAGTGTGAAAGAGCATGTTTGTGTACGCTGAAGACAAAGGCCCGACCGGTTCCGCAACCACATAGTCCGGACTCACTAGACCGTCCTCAGGAGCTACGCCGACTGCCCCTTGCCACATACGCATTTTGTTGAAAACCACATCACTCCGTCGTGCGACCTTGTAGGTATTGAAGTCCGCAGCCGTGGTCTCGATTCGTTCGTCAGAAAACTCGCGTGGAACAACGCCGGTGTTGATTGACACTTCCAGCAATCTAAGGTTGGGCTCCCCGCGCTTATCTCGCTCCTGAAAGAGCCATGCGATCCTTCGTACCTTCCAATGCGCCGGGATCTCGCCGAGCCAGGGGATGCCGGAATCGCGGAGCGGGACGTTTGGGTCGAGGCCGCGGGTGACGGCAAGGGTGATGAGCGCCCGGCGCTTCTCGGCCAACAGCCCGAGCACCCGCTCCTTCGCCGCCACCAATGCATCCAGCCGCGCCGTCTCGCGGTCGAGGTAGTCGGCAATGGCGCGTTGTTGGGGGGGCGACGGGTGGGGGATATTAAGAGACTTCAGCCCGTCGGTGCTTAGCTCCATGAATGTGGAGCCACGCCCCAGAATCTGGAGATAGCCAGTCTGCATGGAGAGCCAGTAGTAATAGAACCGGGTGTCAGTTTCGTGGCGCGGGATAAGCAGGAAACAACCTTGGTTTGAACATGCCTCATCGGCAAGAAGTGCGACCTGTCCGATCGGGGCGCGCTTGGTCAGCACGACGGAGTTGGGTGGCGCAGTGGTCGTGCCACAGGATTCGTAACCTGCGTGGGTAATCATGCGGCGTGTGTCCCGAAGCCAATAGCCGTCCAGCGAGCCGATGTCCTCCGGTGTCGCCCAAAGCATGTTGCCGTCCCAGTAGTCGGCATTGCCACTATCTGGCGTGGCGCCGCTGATCACTGCGAACACGTGACGCAGCTGCTTCTGGACCGCCAGCGTCACTCTGTCACCTCCCGCAGCAGCTGCATGATCTCCTCCTCCGCTTGCTTCAACTCCGCGTCGATCTCTTCAAGGGATCGTGGTGGCGTGTACTTGTAGAAGTGACGGTTGAAGTTGATCTCGTAGCCGATCTTATCCTTGCTACGGTCCATCCAGGCATCCGGCACGTGGGGACGCACCTCGCGTTCGAAGTAGGCGTCAATGTCGTCCTTGAGCGGCACGTTCTCGAAATCCCGCAGGTCGGCATCCGGCTCATACCCGTCGTCGCCCCCGCCCCTGGTGACCGGCTCGGCCCGGGGGTCTTTCTGCGTGAAGACGCTGCGGAAGAGCTTTTGCTCGGTCGCCTTCCACCGGGACTTGTGCGAGTGCAGCACGTCTTCGATGCGGCTCCACACCGCATTCCAGTCGCGTTGTGGCTCCCGCCCCAGCGCCTTGTCGATAGCCTGTATGTCATCGAGCAGGTGCGGGCAGGCATCGAGAAAGCGGGCCTTGTCTTCTACGGTCATCTGGTAGCGCAGGCGCAGGGGTCGCTCGACGGTCACGCGGGTGTAGCCGAAGTCGGCGTTGTCGAAAGTCTTGGAGGTCTCGCCGTCGGTCCGCCGGCCGTATAGCCGCACGATCCCGGCGATCTGGCTGCCGGTGATATGCCGGCGCTTGTCTCCGAGGCTGCGTTTGTTGTCCTCGCTGCCGCCCGCGGTCCACACGTCGCGCGCGTCCAGGAGCTGAATCTTGTCCTTGCGCCGCCTGCCCTTGCGGTTGGTGACGATCCAGACGTAGGTGCCGATGCCGGTGTTGTAGAACATCTGCTCGGGCAGGGCGATGATGGCCTCAAGCCAGTCGTTCTCCATGATCCACTTGCGGATGTTGCTCTCGCCCGAGCCCGCGCCACCGGTAAAGAGGGGTGAGCCACTGAAGACGATGGCGAGCCGCGAGCCGTGCTTGTGTTCCGCCGGCCGCACGGGTTCGAACTTATCGACCATGTGCTGCAGAAAGAGCAGCGAGCCGTCGTTCACGCGCGGTAGTCCGGCGCCGAAGCGGCCGTCGAAGCCGCGCTTGTCGTGCTCCTGCCTGATCTCTTTCTGCTGTTTCTTCCAGTCCACGCCAAAGGGCGGATTGGTGAGGAAGTAGTCGAAGGTCTCGTCGGCGAACTGGTCCTCGGTGAAGCTGTCGCCGTACCGGACGTTGTTGTCGGCGCCGTTGTGGTCCACCTGCTTCATCAGCATGTCGGACGCCGCAGTGGCGAAGGCGCGCTTGTTGTAGTCCTGCCCATAGACGTAGAGTTTTGCCGCGCCATGGTGCTCACGCAGGTAGTTCTGCGCCTCCGCCAGCATGCCGCCGGTGCCGCAGGCGGGGTCAAGCAGCTTGCGCACGGTGCCGGGCGTGGCGAGCAGCTTGTCGTCTTGGATGAACAGGATGCTCACCATCAGTCGGATGACCTCACGGGGCGTGAAATGGTCGCCTGCGGTCTCGTTAGCCAGTTCGTTGAAGCGGCGGATGAGGTTCTCGAAGATGAGCCCCATCTGCTCGTTCGGCACCGTGCTCGGGTGCAGGTCGACATCGCAGAATTTCGAGACGACGAGGTAAAGGATGTTTGCCTCGCGCATCCGCTCGATCTCGTTCTCGAACTCGAAGAAGTCGAAGATGTCGCGTACATTCCTCGAGAAGCCCTTGATGTAGCTGACGAGGTGCTTCTCGATGTTGTCGGGGTCACCCTTGAGCTTCTCGAAGTCAAGGTAGGAGTGGTTGTGAAAGCGCTGTCCGGCGGCATTGTTCAGGCGCCGGTCCAAGGCTTCGCCCTTGACTCTGCCACCCTTGCGCCTCGCGTGTTCGGCCAGGACCTTGGCTTTCGACGAGGCGAGCACGCAGTCGAACCGGCGCAGCACCGTCATGGGCAGCATGACGCGCTCGTACTGTGGGGGGCGGTACGGGCCGCGCAGCAGGTCGGCGATCTGCCAGATCAGGTTCGCGAAGTAGTTGTGGTCAGGCATTGCTCAGTCTGGTGCTCCAGCACCATTAGGATTGAAACACCACGTTGTACTTGCCGGGTGAGACCAGATCGGTTTTCGTGATGTCGACCTCTGACATTTACTGTTTCTCTTCGGTTTGTTTCAGGTATTCGCTTACAGCAAAGTGACTGCCGAAGCATCGACTCCTTCCCGGATCAACAGTACTGGGGCGGCCTCGTCATCCATCAACCCCTTGAGCTGCAATTCGTTGAGGCCGAGGTCGAATGCAGTCTGCACGCTCTTGCCGTACGCTAGGCCTCGATAGAAGGCCGCTGCGAAGGCACCGGCCTCGTCGTCCCCGATCGAATCGGTCACCCCCACGACAAAATCGATCTTCTCCACGATGGCTCTTGCCTGTTCCTCGGAGTAGCACGCGTTCAGCACGACCAGTCGGATATTGTCCTTCAACACCGCGAAGAGCTGTGCGAGGGCCGCCGAAGATACTAGGCTCGTGTCAGTTCCCGCTTCCGAATGAAGCACGACGCCGGCCGTGCCTCCGCCATGCCCAGAGAAGTGGACCACATCCGGATCTTCTTTAAGCAGAGCCTGCTGGAGGTCTCCCGGTCGTGTTGCCCATAGACTACGAAACTGGACAGCATCGCGGAGTTTCGAGCTGCCCACCTTCTCCTCTATCGCGGCGTTGGTGCATGAATCGGTGTAAGCGAGCACGCTAGCGGCGGGGGTGGGGTCCAGTCCATCATAGAGATCTGGAGGTAACGTCATGGTCGCAGCGAAGTCGAGCCGAGTCAACCGCCAGTACAAGAAGAAGTACAGAATCCGGAACTGGAGGGAGTACGAGCGTGGCCTCAGGAGCCGCGGCGACGTCACGATCTGGCTGAGCGAGGATGCAATTGCCGCGTGGGTACCACCGAAGAACGGTCTTCGCGGAGGCCAGCGGCGGTACTCGAACCTCGCGGTCCGGACCGCGTTGACGCTGCGGGTCGTCTTCAGCCTGCCGCTCCGCCAGACCGAGGGGTTCCTGGACTCGCTGCTCCGCTTGATGGGCCTCAACCTCAAGGCCCCGGACCACACCACACTCTCGCGCCGGAACCAAATCGTTGCGGTGCCGCCCCTGACCCGATCCCACGACGGCCCGATCGACTTGATCGTCGATTCCACAGGGCTGAAGATTCTGGGTTGCGGCGAATGGAACGCGCACAAGCACAAGGCATCAAAGAAACGCCGGGATTGGCGGAAGCTGCACATCGGGGTGGATGCCGAGGGGTTCATTGTGGCGGCCGAACTCACAGCGAGCAGCCGGGACGACGCCTCCACACTCCCTGCTCTTCTCGACACAATCGAGGTTCCCATCCGGCGTTTCACCGCAGACGGAGCCTACGACCACAGGTCAGTCTACGATCAACTCAGCGCGGCCGGTACAGAGAACGTCGTGATTGTGATTCCCCCTCGTCGCTCTGCGGTGTCGGCGGGGCCAACGGACGGCCCATGGGCGCAGCGTGACACGGCTCTTGAGAGGATTCGCCAGGTCGGGCGACGAGAGTGGCAGAAGGAGTCGGGCTACCGACAGCAGGCGCGCGTTGAAAGCAGCTTCTTCCGATACAAGTCCGTGCTCGGAGGCGGATTGAAGGCGAGGCACGGCAAAGCACAAAGGAGAGAAGTTGCGATCGGGTGTCACATCCTCAACCGGATGGCCGAGCTGGGTAGGCCGAAATCCTGCGCTGTGGTGTCCTGAACGAGAAGTTGGAAAAGCGCCCCCACTCGCGCCGCAGTTGAATCATGCAACAGCGCCACTATTTGCCGCCGTCGAGCTGGCAACATCGATGGTGAAGCTGAGCGACACCTTCCTGCGGATGGCGAAGGGCGAGATCGGCCTGGATGACCTTGACGTGCAAGTTCAGTAGCATGGCCCTATAGGACGCCCGATTCCATGCAGCGCAATCTGGACTTGGTTCGAGACATTTTGCTGTTCGTAGAAAGCAAATCGGCGACGGTTGATTATTTTTCGGTTCAGATTGATGGATATGGTGAGCGCGAGATCAACTATCACGTCTATCTGCTCATGCAGCAGGAATTTATTACCGGTACAGAGCCGCCTCTCAAGCATGCTCGAGTCGTTGTCACCGGACTAACCTGGACTGGCCACGAATACCTTGACACTGTGCGTTCTGACAATGTGTGGAAGAAAACCAAGGAGCGCTTAGATGGGCCGGCTTCATTCGACCTAGTGCTTCAAATCGCCAAGGAAGTCATTGTCAAGTCAGTGATGGGAGCATAGCCCAAGAGCTATCGGCGCGGCCGGCTGGTCTAGGGCTACGTGCTCGGGGCTGGTCTGCCTGCTCCATGAGTGTTCATGCTCTTCCTCGTCGTCGTCGAGGCCCTTGATTTTCACCGGCGCCCCTCCCCCGGAGCGGTTCTCGCCGCTGATCTCGCTCCTCAGCGAAGCGCGGAGCGATTGCTTGGCAACGGTGACGCTCTTCTCCGCAGCCATCCGAAATGAAAGGCCGCTGCTCGTTTTGTAGATGCCGTGAACGTACTCGGCGCAGTACAGATTCTTGAGCTGCTGCGCGGTGTGCGCGTGTCGTCGGCCGAGGTCTTTCCCGGGGGGCCGGTTGCTGGGCCGAAACCGGGCCCTTTGAGATGCCCTCGAGACGACGCTGGCCGGGGCCACCCGCCAGCAATAGGATCGTACGCGTGCCAGCCTGGCATTACCCAGACGGAATCTCCACGATCCGCCAGTTGTATTCTACGCTCAATCCGTCGTCGCACATGGAGGTTGCCGTGCCCATCGTTGCCGAAGTGAAGGTAAGGTGGGCCGTACAGAGATCGCCGTCATCGTAGTTGAACGTTAATGTTCCTGCATCCGAACCCGTGTTCCGATAGGTATAGCTTCCCGTCAAGGTAACCACGAGTCGGTTTTCTCGGAAACGGCCGGGACTGACGAAATCCACATAGAATGCCGGGGAGTTCGTCGCTGCCCGCTTACCAACGAAGAGATCGTTGAACGCAGCTTCGTCCGCCGGAGCGAGCATCACCCCCGGAATGTCGATAGTTTCCCCCGGAGGCAAGGAGGAAAATACGGGGGCGGCTTCGAAATTGAGCGACAGACTGACGATGGGCTCCGTGGAGGTGACTTCGAGCGATCCGGTAAAGCTGGTGAGACCAAACAACTCCGCCATGCCGTGAGCATCATGACCTCCGGGTGACAGTGTTCGAACGACCTCGGCCAGCACCTCCCCAGCTGCGTCCCTGGCAGTAAAGGTGACAGGGACCGATATGGCGGAAGGGTTTGCATAGGCAACGCCGGTCCCAAACTGATCTTCTCCCTGTTCGGCAAAGGTGACAAACCGGGTTGCCGGAACTGCCGTTGCATTGACTCCGGCTTCTGCCGTGGGCGCCCCTTCGCTGTTGTGCAGACGATACAGAAGGCTGGCCTGCACCGGCCCGGAGCAGGTGGCCCGCGCCCAGCCTGGCGCAAGAGAAGCGTCCAGGTCCACGTTGGTCTCCTGGTGAACGGACCCCCCTGGCGGCAAAACGTCGGTCCGGCTGACAACCGTTCCCAGTGCCGCAAACGAGACCATCAGCGGACTTCCGTGATCGGAAAGGAATTCGGTTTGGCAGGTCACCTCCTCCGGGGAGTAATTGATATATGTAATCGTGGTTTGCCAACTCTCTCCCACGGCAAGATGAGGGAAGTAATACGTAGTCGATCCTTGCGCGGAAGCATCCAGTTCCCCCGGAGGCAAGGAGGAAAATACGGGGGCGGCTTCGAAATTGAGCGACAGACTGACGATGGGCTCCGTGGAGGTGACTTCTAGCGATCCGGTAAAGCTGGTGAGACCAAACAACTCCGCCATGCCGTGAGCATCATGACCTCCGGGTGACAGTGTCCGAACGACCTCGGCCAGCACCTCCCCAGCTGCGTCCCTGGCAGTAAAGGTGACAGGGACCGATATGGCGGAAGGGTTTGCATAGGCAACGCCGGTCCCAAACTGATCTTCTCCCTGTTCGGCAAAGGTGACAAACCGGGTTGCCGGAACTGCCGTTGCATTGACTCCGGCTTCTGCCGTGGGCGCCCCTTCGCTGTTGTGCAGACGATACAGAAGGCTGGCCTGCACCGGCCCGGAGCAGGTGGCCCGCGCCCAGCCTGGCGCAAGAGAAGCGTTCAGGTCCACGTTGGTCTCCTGGTGAACGGACCCCCCTGGCGGCAAAACGTCTGTCCGGCTGGGCACCGTTCCCAGTGCCGCAAACGAGACCATCAGCGGACTTCCGTGATCGGAAAGGAATTCGGTTTGGCAGGTCACCTCCTGCGGGGAGTAGTTGATATAGGTGATGGTGGTTTGCCAACCCTCTCCCACGGCAAGATGGGGGAAGTAATAGGTCGGACCTCCCGACGTGAGCCCGTCGCCGCATGAGACAGTACGGCTCGGGGCTGAGTTGAGCATCGCCTGCAAGGCATCTCGCTCGTCCGGATTCACAGAGAGGCCGTGCTTCTGCTTGACGGCCACAATGCGGGCCGCGAACCAGCCGCGGTTTTCTGGTGGCTCCCACTCGCCCGCGTCAAGGTCGGATTTTTGGCGCCGGTTCACGGTTGGATCGGCAATCGTCAGATTGTCTATGTCCCCGGCGAAGGTTCGGAACTGCGATTCCGTAAGGCCGGAATCATATGCTTCCGCCAGCGCGACAATGTGATCGATATCCGTGGCTGCGGTTCCATCAGCCTGGATATCAAATAATGTGCAGGTATACGGTGTGTACACCTGCCCGTCGGACTTGGGCAGTGCGTCGATGATCTCGTCTTCCAGCGAACTGTATGCCGAACCGAACGCGTCCCGGTCATAGCTTACACGGGCACCTTCCTCGCAGACTGGCAAGTCCATCCACGTCGGTGACCCGGCTGGACACTCTCGCGCGTTCGTGGGTGGAGGTGTGGTCGAACCGGCTCTGGGCACGTAACCGTTTGGATTTGAGGGGCTATCGCACGCTATACCATCGTTGTCGGTGTCACTAGACCTTTGACGTTGCAGCCATTCGTAGATCAGGCCGGTTCCGTCCCGGTTGTCGCGATAGGCCGGGAGCTTCAATCCTTCGTCCTTGCCACTCGCTTCAGTGCAAGTCAGATCGCTATTCCCATTGAGATCCCAGTACTCAAAATCGTCCTTCGTCTGCGCCTGCGCTGCCACCGGCAAAATGACAGTCGCTGTCACTATCGCAATGATCACTGCAATTCGCTGCATTCTTTATCCTCTTGCTCATCTACACCGGGATTTCCAGTTTGGCATCCTTGCCGCGAACCAGTATACATTCATGTGCCGGCCGCCGTCTGCTCCAGGCGCGCGATGAGAGCCTCCCGCGACACCGCCGCGGCGTTACCGACCCGCAGGCCCTCGAGGCCCACCATGATCTGTCGTGCGCGGCGCTGGCGCACACGGAAGAGCTTCTCGACCGCCGCGCGGTCGAGGTGAGGGGATGTCATGGCCCGCAGGCTGGTGAGGATTTCGTCAAGTCGATGAAAGCAGGCGGGTTGGGCGGGCACGGGGGGATCTCCTGCTCTACTACATGTTAGGGAGCGATCGGGCATTATGGCCTGCCGGGGAGCGGCGGGAGGGGGAGTTGCTAGCGCATGATAAAGGATATTATCATTCATTGCGGCGAAGCCGAAAGGGAACCTTTCGGCCATACCAGACGCCTTGAGCCGCAGCCGTGGGGCGCTGTCACCCGCAGGGCCGTAGCGCAGCGTAGGAGCCGCGCCAGCGGCTTGACTCGCCTCTCGGCTGCGGCTATCCGGGGTTTTGAGCTGGGGCTTTGTTGTCGATCCGCCGCGGTATGGTGTAAGGCTTTTGTTTTCAGTTCTTTACCTATAAGGAAGGTTTTGGTTTTGCCTTTTGCGGGGGGCGTTAGCCCCCCTCTTGCGGTGGTTTCTCTTTTGTTTTCAGCGAGTTATCCACAGGATCGTCGCTCCTACTACTTGTGGTTTTACTACTTGATCTTTGACTACTTGAGTGGTGGGGTGTTTGCTCGAAGCGGAGGTGGGGTGTTTGCTCGTGGAAAACTCCCCGAATCACAGCGATCTGTGGATAACCCTGAAACGTCCGTGGCCAGATCCCTGGATTGTAGTCCCGCCCCTACATAAATCAAATCCGCCTCAGCCGACGATCTTCAAGGCCAGATACGGCACCAGATTGAACAACAGTACGCCAAACTTGAAGACTGCCATGCCGCCGTAATGGATCGCATCGAACGTCTCAACCGAGATGTTGACGAGCTTTCGATGGCAGCGATAGGTAAAATCGTGCGCCAGAGTGACGAACAGAAACCACCAGATGAGAATCCCTACATTAATGATCGTGCACCATCCTAGAAAAGCGCTCACAGCTTCCATGCTCATCGAATCACCTCCTTCAACCAGGATTTCCATTTTGGCCCTGGCACGGTGAAAGTATACACCCGCGCTGCCCCTGCGGCCCTCAGAGGCGTTGCACGGTTGGTCCGACTAGTGAGGGTGCCCGGCTCGCCTTCGGTCGCTCCTGGGCGATCCTGGGGCTACTCCACGAGGCGCTGTGGGCCGGTCGTGGGTGCAATCGCGGGCTTCGAGGGAAAGAGGATCAAGACGCCCTTGGCCGTCGCATAGTGCAGGTCCGGCCAGGCCATCTTGATCTTCTTCAACTCGCGCAGCACCTTGATTCGGAAGTTTTGAACGGTTTTCTTGTCGTGGGCGTTGTCCGGGTGCGCTCCGAACTGCTGGTACAACTGCTTCCAAGTGAGCCGTAGCGGAGGGCGAAGGTGCGGTAGGTGAGCCAGAGGTAGAGATCGAGGCCCAACGTGGAGCGTTTGAGGGCCGTGAGGGTGTTCATATCGAGCGGGACGGGGTGGCGGATGATTTCGTTAAAGAACGCCTCACCCAGATATATCTTGCTGTCCCACAGCGAGGACTGATCGGGCTTGCGCTCGTTCCACCAAAGCTCAGTACGGTCGGCCACGAACGAACTGATGCCCGCCTCTGCCCATGTATGCGCTATCATGCTTGTTCTCCTAATTTGCTTTCAGTTCTGCCCATTTTCCCACGGCCCCAAGACACAAGACACAAGACAAGAACCCCACAGGAGACGCTGAGATCTGGATCAGCTTCCCCACCAAGCCCCCAGAGCGATCCCCCTTCCCCTCACAGTAAATGGTTTCAGATCGGTCCTCGCCGTCAAGGGTTCGCTTCGCCGCTTCGCGCCCTGGACGGCTCCGGGCCGATCTGAAAGGATGGCTGTTCAAGAGGCAAAGGGGGTCTGAGGTCGAGCGGGCGGCGCGGGTGCTTGAAGCATGGGCGGCGGCGGACCCAGGGTCACCCGATGAAGGGCTGACGGCGAAGCAGGAGATCAAAGGCGATCCAAGACGCCATGACACAAAAAGATTGGGAGTTTTTCGTCCGCTACGGCGGTCAAGGGCCAGCCATGAAGCGGGCGGCGGCGCTCATCAATATGCCCCAAGCCAACGTCACCGAAGGAGTCTCGATTGACGACTATTCGACATGGCGGGCCGTGCGGTTTACGGATCGAGATGAGATCGGCTGAGAGAGCCGGGAAATCGGTTGTTTTTTTATGCCGCAGTGCCGCTAAATGTTTGCCGCACGCTCAGAGGGGGGGGGGTACGGCATGGCTCAAACAAGAAATGCGGCGGAGCCGCTTTCCTTTATCTCTCTCATTCCGCTGTGGTTATCCCCTGTGAATCGGCGCGGCTCGCTTCGGACGCGGGAAATCGAGAAAGACGAGAGCGCCCCCCCCCCCCAAAAAACAGGGGGGTCATGTGACCTAAAGTAGAGTCACGCTACGGCGTACCTCTACCCGGTCCCATGCGACAACCCCCCGGAGGGGGAGCTGAAAGAAGGGACACAGACCTTGTGTGGAATAAATACATCATGCGTCTAGTTCGACTAATAATCGGCGTCTTCAAGCCGACATGGATGCCGACATGGATGCGGGCGTCGAAGGGTGAGACCCGCCTAGCCGGTCAAGCCAACATCGTCGAGCGGAAGCGGATAGCGGAGCTACGGGACCGGTTACGAGGTCCGCTTACCGCGAGAGAACGGAACCTAACCGCGCGGGAGCTAACCCGGTTGCAAGGCGAGCTAGCCAAGTCGCTAGTGTAGTGCCACTAACGGTTCTGGACAATGGTGTGGGTTTTGGCGGCGCGCTCGACTTTGGCGAGGCTATCTTGTGCCGGAGCTGTCCAGACAAAGGGCTTGGCCGCTTGGTTGCTCGCTTCCAGGTACTCGTGGATGGCGGCCTCGAGTTCGGGAACACTGCGGAACACGCCGCGGCGGATGCGCTTCTGTGTCAGCTCGCGGAACCAGCGCTCGACGAGATTGAGCCAAGAAGACGACGTGGGAATGAAGTGAAAGTGGAAGCGGGGGTGCTTCGCGAGCCACTTCTTCACCTGCTCGTGCCACGTCTGGACCTGCGCCACGCAGCCCTTCAGGTCCCGGTGGCTGGCAAGCACCGCTTCTTGCAGCTTGAGCGCTTCCGCATAGAGGCTCCGCGCTTCTTTGAGCGTTTGGTGGATGCCCGCCATTACCGGCTCGGCCCCACGTCGCGCTCGTGTCCGCGTGTGGGCTGAGGCGAGCGGGGCGTATTACTAATTTGCGGCCCCGCCGCGTGGGAGTATTTCTTTGTGATCTGGGCGGTCCTCTCGTCCCTGGCCCGCTCGAACCCTCCCCCATGGACCCACTCCCGCTCCCGCTCCTTCTCCCATGCCTTGATCCGCTCTCCCGCCCCCCGGATCTTCTCCGGGAGCGCCTGGAGTTCCTGATAGGGGTCACCTCACGAAACGGAAAGAATCGTACGCTAAGGCCCGTTGAGAGGCGGTAGGGGCCAGAAGCTGCCCTGATCGACTCGCTTGTTCTTGGGCCAGATGTAATCGCCAGTCAGGTTGATATGCTCCCAGCCCAGCAGGTTGAAGCCGCTGGCGCGGTAGCGTCGGTTCTCGCAGTTGCTCACCCGGACGTAGCAGATGGACCGTGCAAGGTGTCCTCCTGCATCCAATCTGTCAGGAAGAAATCTATAACCCTTGACGGAATGTGTCAATCAATTCCAAGGAGGACTCTATTCTGACGCCACTGCGCTGCCTTCCCTGACGACAGGCTAGGGTTTACTCCAACCCGACGCTTCCCAAGGCGGCGAGAGTCGCTTAGCGTACGATTATTTCCGTTTCGTGAGGTGACCCCTACTTGCGCGAAGAAACCGACTACGCCGAGAAGTACGGCGATGAGGCCCGCTCGGATGATCCTGACGCCGCCCGGCGCGCGTTCGTGAAAGACCAGCTCACCACAGCCACGACATTGACCACGATATAGGCGGCGATATGTAGCGCCCAGCGCGCTGGGCGGCGAAAGCTGGGGAAACATTTCCCTGTCCTCTTGTTTTTTGCTCTCTACCTGTTGCACACTTTACTGGTAGGGTTTTCTACAATCCTGCCAGAAGTAAAGTCTACAAGTATACTTCTAGGAAGCCAGCGCATGAGGACCATCGCTCTGATTGCCCAGAAAGGCGGCACCGGCAAGACAACGCTTGCGTTGTCCCTGGCCGTGGCCGCCGAGCAAGTGGCCAAGGTGGCCGTCATCATTGACCTCGACCCGCAGGCCACCGCCTGCAACTGGGCAGACCGACGCAAGGCTGATACCCCGATCGTTGTCGACGCTCAGCCCGCCCGGCTTCCCAAGGCGCTCGAGAAAGCCCGGCAAGGCGGCGTTGAGCTGGCGATCATCGACACCCCTGCCCGGTCCGAACAATCTGCCTTGGCTGCCGCTAGGTCGGCCGACTTGATCATCATTCCTTGCCGACCCCAGATTTACGACTTGGAAACCGTGCCCAACAGTAGGGAGCTGATCGCTCTTGCTGGCCACACCCCTGTCCTGGTCGTCCTCAACGCCGTGCCCGCCCGCGGCGCGCGCGCCGACCAGACGCGCCAAGCCCTGACAGACTTTGGCCTGGCCGTGTGCTCCCCTACCCTCGGCCACCGCGCCGCCTTCGGTGATTCGGGCGTTCGCGGCCTTGCCGCGCTCGAACACGAACCGAGCAGCAAGGCCGCCGAGGAGATCAGACAAGTATACAAGTATATAAGTAGCTTTCTAGCCAAGCAGCGAAATGGGAAAGCAGCAAATGAGCAAAGCAGACTTGTCAGCAGCACTCGTTGATGCGGGCGGCGGCACCCGCCGCAAAGCCGGTTCCCAGCCCGTACGAGCTGCAAAGCGCGAGGCCGGCAGGGACGCAGCTGCGCAGTCGGGCAGGGCAGGGACCAAACCCATTACCGTTCACTATCCCCAAGAGGTTCGCGACCAGCTCAAGATTCTGGCTGTGGAGCAGGGGACTACGCTTCAGGCGCTAGTCGGCGAGAGCTTCAATATGCTCTTTGCCAAATACGGCAAGCCCGAGATCGCGCCGACCGAGCAGAAGGCGGGGTCCGAGTAGCAATGGAACGAAATCCTTGTGTTTTCGCGTCGTTCCGAGGGCAATTAGATCTCCTGAATTGCATCTCGCCGGTCTCTGAGGGATCGGAGCTCACCGCGTTGACAGCCTCGGGCACGCCAAATCTCTGCCTTAGCTCGCTTAGCTCTCGTAGGCCTTCGCCCTTGGTGTTGCTCCGATTCGCCGTGCCGTTACCTTCCACAGCGGTCCATGGCCCGCCTCGCGTCCCGCAATCGCGTGTGCGATCTCGTGTAGTACGGTGTCCCGGATCTGCTCCTCGCTTCCTTCCAGGGCATGGGTGCGGCTGATCCGGATCACTCGGTGTCGGAAATGGCAGTCGCCAAGGCGCCTCTTGGCCTCGACAAACGCGAGGGTCCAGCCCGTGAGCCCATGCTCGTCCATTAGCCGCCGAGCCATTCCCGCAACACCGTTCAGCTGCGCCGCGCCGTTCCTCGCGCTTTCCCTTCCCGCCCTGCGGAGTAGGCCATAGGAGATGTTCCAGCATGTCTCTTCGCAGCGCACCTTCGCTCTCATCGGGTTGAGCTTTATGATCTCGCCGCGCCTTGGTCCGTCGCGGCTTGTGAACGTCACCTCGTCCCCCACGCGGTAGTCAGCTCGCGCTTTGTCGTGCCGCGTGACCATTGTGGCTCTCCGCGCTCCTCCCGAGTGCTTCAACGCCAACTCCGGGACTTTCCAAGTCCGCTCCTCGGTGTCGATTATCTTCGCGAAGCGGCGCCTTCCCTGCCGTTGGAGGAGATGTCCGTGGATCGTCTCCCCCTTGTGAGTGAACTGTACGCCAGACCCAATAGATAGCGGTCGCTCTTCCTGCTGATTGAGCACTCAACCTTCTCCTCTGTCCATATTGGATCCTATGCTTCAGTCGTCGAGGATATCCTTCAACGTCTTGTCCTCTGGAGCTTCATCCGCCCGCACCCCCAACTACGCGCTCCACAAACTTCTCTGTTACGAGCGGGCCGAGGAAGTCCCACATCCCATTTGATTGTTACATGGGTTTTGATCCATAACCCTGTCCGAACCTCAAGCTGTTTTCAACTTCCCGCAAGTAGGTCAGATACCTTTCGCGTAAGTCGTCAGGACTTTGGACGGTCCTCGCATTGAGTTCCCGACACTTAGCTGCTACCTTCTCGTGGTCGAATTCCATCGGTTCGGGTGAGTGGGCAAATTCGTTACGGATGTTTGCGACAGTACACAGGCCATCTCGAATCTTCTGATCATAAAGTCCGAGTGCATAAGCAATTTCTATCTTGAGTCGGAATCGTAGCCCACGAGAATCCTTGAATGTTTCGTCGCGGGATTCTATAGCTTTTTGTAGCCGGTCTTCGAAACGCGCTACGGCAAGAACAGCGGCACCTCTATCGCTCTCTCCGTCAAACAACTGGTGGTAGTTATAGGACTCGGCGTAGGCCTCTTCGAGGCTTTCTCTGACCGTCTTTTTCTCGGTCATCTAGTTGACCTTGCGGGCTCGCAGTCCTGGTAGCCCGAGGCCATGCACGCCCGCGCAAGTTCAGTCGCGCGGCTGATCTCGGCTCGGCTCCTCAGACGCTTGATGCCTGGGGTAGGGTCATCTTTTTCCAAAACCGTCCCAAGCGGTTTCGCCAGATCAATCCACTGATTTCGTGCCGTCAGCGTCGTCTCCAGGGCGTCTCAAAAAAGGAGCGTTTGACGAGACGCCTTCCCGGGGAACGGTTTCGGGGCCGAAAACCCGACCCAAACCGTCCTGTTTTGCTGTCTCACAAAACTGTGTATCATACCGCCATCTAGGGCAGTCAAGAAGACGGCTCGACGCCGTCCCCAAGGGTGCCTCATCAGCTACGCCCGGGTGAGCACGAGCGATCAGGATCTTACCTTACAGATCGATGCTCTCAAGAAACACGGCTGCGGCAAGCATCACATCTTTGTCGACAAAGCTTCCGGGGCTCGCTCGAAGCGACCCGGCCTCGCTGCCTGCCTCGAAGAACTTCAGCGAGGCGACGTGTTGCTGGTGTTGCGGCTGGATCGGCTCGGTCGCTCCCTCAACACTTTACCGCTGGATGGCCTCCCAACAGCAGCAAGCATCCACTCCGATCCGGGCTTAGCGTGTAACATCGCAGCATTTTGCCCGCTACCCTGGAAGGAGAGAACCAACCATGACCGAGGTACCCAATCCCTATCTATTCGCCACCAAGGAACTCGCTCAGGATGCGGCCCTTGCCTACATCAACAAACCGACCTACAGCGCCGCCGACCCCTCGGGCTGTAGAGCAAGGCTCCGCACCGGGCCTTCAAGGAGAAAACCGCGGAGTATGCATGTGGGGCGCCCTGTCTGTTGGCAACAACCAGTTTGCTTGGGATACAAATCAACTTTCAAGTGAGTTCGAAAGCGCATCGCGAACGGACCCGAAAATTGATGAGTAAATACCGTGACATCAATAGCAAAAAAGCAGGCAACTTCAACTGAGCTTACAAGTGGGGCGGGATTCACCTACGAAGACACAGTGGTGGCCTACTATCTTGCCGCGCTTCTGCGCGAGGAGCACGCGGCGGGCCAGAGCGGAATCGTAACCAGTGTCGCCGTCCAGCAGGCGCAAGTTAACCCGATGGACGATGTCATAGTTGAGTTCAGCGAGGACGGTACCCGCCGCATGTTAAGCCTTCAGGTTAAGCGTCAGTTGCGGATTACCTCTGCGGCTTCGAACACCAACTTTCGCGAAATCATGGCCGCCGCGGTAGCGACCCGCCGTATGGCTGAATTTCAGGTCGACGCGGACGCCTACGGGTTCGCAGCTGAGAATGTGGCAGTCGAATCGTTACGCAGCCTCAAGCGCCTGATCGAGTGGGCTAAGAGCAGCCCAAATGACGGCAGCTTCACGCTTCGATTCGAGAAAGGCGGTTCCGCTGCGGCGGCCGAGCGATCGCTTCGCCAAGAGCTCGCACCGCTGATCGACGCCCAATCGCCCGATGACGAGAGAAAATTCTATGCTCAGTTTATCGCGCTCAAATTCGATGGGTTGGTCGATGGTGGCATCATGCGAACGGAGGTCATCAATCGCCTGCAAGAGCTTATTGCTGTCAACGAAGCTGGCCAAGACCTTCTACTCTTCGACCGGCTGTGCCGGATTGCGCGTGATGGGGCTGCGTCCGGCCGCAAGTGGACGCGGCAGGCATTGCTGGCACAACTTCGCGGTGCCGTACGGCTCAAGGTCGCGCCGAATTGCCAGCAGGATATTGACCTCCTTCAGGTGCTCTCCGCTGATGGGCTTGCGGACGTCTCCGAAGAGATTGCCGGCATCCGTGTCGAACGGCCCATTCTGGAACAAAGCATCAGGGATCGTCTGACGCAGTACCGGCTCGTCAGTCTCAGCGGGCTTCCAGGATGTGGGAAGTCGGCGATGCTGAAGCGCATCGCAAGTGTTGATGCCACCAACGGGCCGATTCTGTTTCTGAAGTCCGACCGCCTTGAGGGAAGCGGCTGGCTAACCTTCGCAACTGCACTCGGCCTCAATCACCGCAGAATTGCGGACATTCTGGCCGAGATTGGCTGTGCTGGAACGCCGATTCTCTTCATCGACGGGATCGATCGTGTTAGGCCGGATCAGAAGGGTATCATCATTGACATTCTGCGAGCAATTGAAGCCAACGATCAGCTTACTAATTGGAAGGTGTTGGCTAGTTCGCGCGATCAGGGGCTGGAGGCCTATCGCACGTGGTTTCCGCCGAGTTTCTACCGGAGAACGGGCATCGGCGATGTTTCGATCGGGGGGTTTTCGGACGCGGAAGCCAAGGCTCTCGCTAAGGAAAAGCCAAACCTGAAGAGGCTGCTGTTTGGTCCTGCGGGCGTCAGAGAAATTGCCCGGCGACCGTTTTTTGCAGCAGTGCTCGCGCAAAACTTTCCTGACGATGACGCAATGCCGCAGACCGAAGTTGATCTCATTTCGGCCTGGTGGGCCCGCGCTGGTCACGACGCGCCCGAAGAGGCCGTGCCGCAGCGGCAACGCGCGCTGCTGGATTTGGCCGAAAAGGGCGTCAGCAATCTCGGCAAGAATATCCCAGCCACGATGCTCAAAGACCCTACCTTCTCTCAAGTCGCGGGACTTAAGGCCGATCTCCTCATTCACGATCATGATGGCGGGGCATCGTACTCCTTTACGCATGACATCTTTTTTGAGTGGGTGTTCTTCCGTCAACTCATTGAGCTTGGCGACGATTGGACGCGCGGTCTCATCAAAGCTGCCCAGCCGCCGCTGCTTGGCCGTGTGGTTGGACTGCTCGCGCAAAACGCGCTCGGCTCATCGGGCAAATGGTCGGCGGGCTACCGTGATCTGGAAAGGCAGCCGCTCCGACCGCAATGGCGGCGCGAATGGCTGACGGCTCCTCCCTTCACGCCCGCCTTCGCCCAGGGGCAGCAAGAGTTTCAAGCGCTTCTTGCCGAGAAGGACTACGCGCTCCTTGAGAAGCTGCTCGTGTGGTTTCAGGCCCAGCATACGATCCCTAACCCACATATTCTCCAGAATCCCACAACCGCCGTCGAGGGCGTCGACCGAGTCGGCATCGCGGACCTCCTTAGCTGGCCGTCCGATTTCGAGAGCTGGGGGCGCTTGTTGGACTGGCTGCTCCCGCTTGCTCCGAACCTTCCAGAGTGGGTGCTACCCAACGTCGTCGAGGTTTTCAGCGTCTGGCAGAACGCGCTCGCTGACATCAAGAACCCGCGCTCGGCGGCCATCATTGAGATATGCAGCAACTGGCTCATCGAGCTGGAAGGCGTCAAGTATCTCGAGGATCCTACCTTTAATCACGGCCGGTGGAATGCGCTTGGCGGTGAGGCGCAGTCGAGCCTCGTAACCGCCCTTCGTATAACCATCATGCGCTCGGCGCGGACCTATCCTGGCCCCGTGCTTGCGCTCTTCGAACGCGCAGCTACGAACGAGCGCATGCGCGGTAAGGCCTACAGTGATCTGATGGGTTTTACGTCGACGATGGCGGATGTGTCTCCTGAGGCAGTGGTCGCTGTCTCGAAGGCAGAACTGATGGAAGAGCTGCCCCAAGACCGCTACGACCGCGAGAAACGCGGACACCGGGAATACGCTGAGCGGCTTAAGCGCATTCGTGCCATCCCGGAAAATGAGCGGACAGAAGACCAGAAGCGCACGCTCCAGCATATGTATTTCCCGATCGGGAGCAACAGCTATGATCTTGAGGACGTTGGAATTGACCGGCACCTCAACTATTACTATCCACCCTCGGCGCTGCATGAGCCGTTCGCCAGTCTCTTCGCGAAAAAGCCGGAGGCCGCGCTCAGTCTTGTGCGCGATCTAGCCAACCACGCAACGAAGGGTTGGCACTAGGTCCAGCTCTTGAACCGCAAGCACATGGGCACGCCCCTCCCTGTCACCGTCGAATTTTCGTGGGGCAAGCAGCAGTTTTGGGGCGACTGGCACGTATATAGCTGGTTCATGGGTCAGCTCGCACCGCAGCCGCTGGAGTGCGCCTTTCTCAGTCTTAGCTATTGGGCGTTTAAGCAAATCGAAGGCGGCCGGCAGACCGATGAGGTCATCCGTTCGGTGGTTGAAGGGAACGAATGCTACGGTGTTCTAGGCTTGGCACTGGTCCTTGCGCTAGAGACCTATGACGTGTCGGAAGCGACATTTCCGATCGTGACCTGTCAGCGGCTTTGGGAGCATGACATCGCCCGGGTCGTTCAGGAGCCCACGCGCAACCTCGACTTGTTTGGCTTCGGGTTCCTTTCCCGCCTCACCGGCGCAAAGGCAAAGGCAAAGGATTTTTTGGACTCGCGACAGAGCCGCAAGCGGGAAGTTCGCGAACTCGCCATGCGGTTCGCATTGAGCAATGACGAAGGCTTGTGTGAGAGGTTCAAAGAAGCGCTTGCGCGTTTTCCTGACAATTTACCCTACGAAATTGAGGAATATCGCTGCAATCTCGCCGCTACGGCCTCCCTAAAGGAGAATGCGGAGCGTTGGGCCGGGCTCGGCGACATCAAAAATTATCACAAACATGCGACGGGCGCTGATGAAGTCCTGATCTCCTATGAACCGCCGAACCCGCTGACGCCGGCACAGGAAAAACGTTTCGCGGAGAACGCCACCTCGCTGCAAGAGTATAGAGTCATCGGGTGGGCGACAAAGTCGCTTGAGGCGAACAAGCTCGACGACGCCGTGAGCCTAGAAGACGCGATCGCGTTCGCCAGGAACCGGGACAATGCCACCATCCTTGTGGAGCGAAACGCCGCTGGAGAACACTTAGCGCAGACAACCATCTCGGCCGTCGCTGCAGTTGTCATTCGCTTCAGGTCTGACGCCGGAGCGGATTACGATTGGGCATGGGACGTCATGGAGCGCGTTGCCGTCATGACTGAGCTGAAGGACACAATCCCAAGCTCGAAGATACACTGGCATCCCGCCAATTATCTAGTCGCCGCCTTGGTGCACGATCGCCGCTCATACGCGCCGCGTAAGGTTTCGGTGCGCCGGCTCTTTGAGCTTACGGCCCATCCGCTGGACGATGTGGCGAAATTCGCTTTCAGCGGTCTCTTCATGGATTCGGATGAGCATGTGCGATGGGTGGCGGCCCAGCTCGCCATGGATCTCTCGCTCTACTACCGGTTCGAGATTAATGCGACCGGCGATCGCGAGGACAAGATTGACAGGAGCGCGCGAAAGCAGAGTCTCGCCCGCGCACTTAAGCGCTTGGACCAAACGACTGCTTCGCCGCTAACTGACGTGCCGCCGGCCTGGGTAAAGGCGAAGCGCCCGCGACGCTTCGGTCGCTCTGGAGAGGAAGGCGAATGGGAAGACGCCGATCCATTGTTCCACGCGCAGTTTGCAGCAAAGCTGTTTCCGCTGTTGCCCGTCGAAGCGTGGTGCCAGTCAGCCGTATACAAGCCAATGTTGGAGATCATGCTCAAGCAGCTTGTGTCGTGGACGGCGGAACGGCTCATGCCCTCGTGGCGAAGAGAAAGACAGTGGCAAGCATTAGATCGTAGCGCTACTGAGCTGATCGAATGGAATAGCGTCCTTGGCGATCTGCTTGCTCGAGCCGCGCCGTTCTTCGAGACCGAGTTCGTACGTAAGGAGTTTCTGGCGTCCTTCCTTACCGATGATGGAAAAGGCTTAGCAGTCCTCGCGCAATTTGCCGACATGACGGTTGGGCGGCAGGTTCTCGATGCCCCGACGATCCCGGCGAACACCTTTGACTTGCTGAACGACTGCGTCGAGCGTGTCGTCCGCGATAGGGTTTTCGATCTGAACAGCTACCGTGCCGGTGAAGTGCATGGATACGATCTGCCCAAGCTGATCCAAGCGTTGCTCTTCGTGGCCGCTGAAAAGGAAGCGCCGGGAGCCGCGCGATTTGCCAATGGCGAGTGGTCCCAGATCGGCATTGTCATGCCAATGGTGACCCAGCTGGTCACCGGAACCGGCTGGTCATCCTATGTGATGCATAAGTTCCTAACACTCTGCGAACGGGCGGGCAGCGCCTATCCGCTTGATGCGTTTGCCGTTCAGGCGAACGCTATTCTTGGCTCAATCGCCAATGCCAAGGGCAGTTGGGCTGGAACAGTACTTCCCGCTCGCACTGCGGCAATGGTCCAAAGCCTTGCCGACGCCAACTTTCCGCTCCGCGCCGACCAGGCGCAGGAACTCCTCAAGGTGCTCGATGCGCTAATTGAACTCGGCGACCGCCGCAGCGTTGCGTTGGAGCAAGCCGAAGCCTTTCGAGGGGTTCAACTGCAATGACAAATGACAAAGGAGAGATACGGTACGGTATACGGTTTTCCGTCCTTTCTTGCTTGCTCGATTCCCTCCTTCACGCGGTCTCGCAAAATATTCCGTTCGAACTAGGGTTCCACCCAGATTGCTGCAAAAATGTGTGTCCAGATAAGGCTGGCATGTTCAGCGGAAGATCGACCCACGGGGGTACGGTACCCACACCTGAATCATTCAGGCCCGGACCAATCGAAGCGGCCAAGCAGAGGATTTCGTCATCGAGAAGTCCGCCGGATATGGGTTAGATGAAATGTGCACCCAGGGCCTGAAGCGCTCAACATGGAAGCCGGCTACGTTGCGCGGCATTCCAACAAACGCGCCCTGGTCGCAAACCTGCGCCTACACATTTTCTCCTTGATCGCGAAGGGATTATTTCTCAGAACGTGGTGAAATTCCGATATTCCTACAGTGACAGGACCGCTCGCCCGGCAGTCCCCGCCTGCCATGATCTGCCGGGCGTGAAAATGAAATCATGCACAGCGCGCCTCCATTTTCATGTCGGCCGCCTGGCGGTCCAAGGCATCGGCTTGCTCGTACAACTCGACGGCTTCATCGTAGGCAACCTCGACCGGTTCCGGCCCGGCAACCTGAACATAAGCGATGAGCTATTGCTTTTCTCGCTGGGTCATCCACGAGAAAGTCTCCGCGTCGTCCACCAAGCAATGCAAGCTTATGAGCGTAGCCCGCAAGCGCGGCGCGGCGGGCGCGGGAATCAGACGAGTCAACGCGAGTGACAGACGCCGCAGGCGACGGGACCGTTCTGGCGCTAGCGTTGCCCTGGGAAACGCGGACCCGCCGGGACTACAGGAGCGGGCTGACGCCGAAAGCCCCAGAAGATACCGAACACCGCATTCCGGGCGGTTAGTTTGGTCAGCCGTGACGCTGTATTAGGAGCGAACCGGGAAGGCTCGGAGAGCGGCGAGGACCGGCCCCGCCGCTCTCTAAATCCGCGTCCCCTAGGACTCGGCCTGCTGCTCTTCTTCCAGCGGAAGCTCGAAGAGGCGCGTGTGGGCCTGATCGGCCACTTTGGCAAGCACCAACAAGTCGTTGCGCCCGAAGCTCTGTGTACTCTTCCATTCACCAGCC
>CBDDCL010000007.1:0-36612 GCA_965226245.1 Bryobacterales bacterium
CACGCCTTCAAGAAGAAGGCGAAGAAGGGCCGAAAGACACCGAAAAAGGAAATGGAACTGATCAAGACCCGCCTAGAGGCTGCGCGTCAGGACCACAACAGGAGGCAGAACTGATGGCCAAGGAAACGAACGATACGAATGTGACGGAGAGTAGCGGCAACGTCTTTGCTGACCTCGGATTTCCGAACGCTGATCGCGAGCAGTTGAAGGCGAAGCTCAAGCTGGAGATCTACCGGGCCATCAAGGACCGCGGTTTCACGCAAACCCAAGCTGGAAAGATTCTGGGCATTCAGCAGCCGCATGTCTCGGCACTGATGAACGGCCGCTCCGGCAACTATTCTCTCGGCCGGCTGTTCGAGTTTCTGAACGCGCTTGGCCGCGACGTCGAGATTGTGGTGCGGCCCAAAGCGCCGGGATCCCCGACCGCCCACACGAGCATGTGGCGCAACCGTAGCGGGTCGGTGAAACAGTATGGGTAATGCTACGTCTGGAATGACTCGCCTGCTCCACCGATGCCACATTGTCAACATCCGGGGCAACAGCTACCGGATGCGCCGGCACGCCAAGCTCTCCAAGGCGATCCATCCCGCCGCGAACCGCATCGCTGCCGAATCACACGCGGTCGGAGATAGCGTGTCATGACGACCACGCTCCCGGCCCGCTGCCCCGCTCCGGTCGCTCCGCTCCCTCCGCAGGGCTGCGCTCACATCCTGACATTTTCAATGCCCAATACCCTGACATTTTCGATGCCCATTGACAGCAGCTGCACCGGATCCGGGCCAAGCAGGGGCAAGGCCCAGATTCGTCCGAAAGGTTCCGAACTCCGACCATTCCCGCCAGCTCGACGCGGCCCGCCTTTCCGACGTTGCCCGGGCGTCTCATCCGTCCGGGTTTGCGCTGAGCCTCCTGGAACCCGCTGCCTCAAGCACCGTCCGGCAGAACACTTGCCAAGCGGCGGGTCTAATGGTGGGATCATGTTTCAGGCGGTCAGGCAATGCACCTGTTCCAGTTGAGCGCGTAGCAGACCACCCCTCTTCAGCCGCTGAAGCACGGGCACGTGAAGATGGCGTTCACCGTTGTCCCACCTGGGCGCTACCCTAAGAAGATCAAGATCGCCTGGCCTGGCCTGAACTATTCAATTCATAATACCGCCATGAAAATGGGTGTCGACGGCGTTCCTGCCGCCCCTCCAGGGCTACTACCCATGGTGGGGTTCTGCCCCGGGTTCCGCTTCGCTTCACCCGGGGCTACGGCTCCTGTCGCCGCTTCGCGGCTGCGGTGGTTACGAATTTTTCGGGCCATACCATGGTCCATCGTACGCTTGAAAGGCGATTTTCGGAGGAGGCTCAGCGACGCACTCGTGATTACGGTCGCCCGCTCGTCGTCAGTTTCCGGTGCAGCGCGAGTGCCATGGCGCTTTCGGGCACAATCGCCAGCTCCTTTTCAATCGCCTGAACGGCTTCCGCGCGTTTGCCTTGCCGCAGTTGGACCTGCGCGAGCGACCAGTGAAGACCAGGCTGATGGGGATCGATGTCGGCGGCGCGCCGCAGGAAGTCTTCGGCCAAGTCCAGCCTGCCTTGCGCGAAATAGTTTTCTCCCAGAGCCTGATACACTCGCGCCGAGCGAGGATTGAGCTGCTTCATTTTCTCAACGCACCAGACGGCGAGCTGTGTGTAGACCCTGCCGAGCCGGTAGGCGTATTCGGGATCCCCGGCCTGCTGCTCTCTCAGCGCGCGGTACTGGTCGGTCATCCCGAGGGTGTCTCCTCCACGCTCGTAGGCGACGGCGAGTTGCAGCCGCACTGTGGCATCTCCGGGCGCCAGCGAGACCGCTTTTTCGAGATTGCGGATTGCCTCGTCGATCCTTTGCAGGGCAAGCAGGCTCTTGCCGAGCAGCAGGCGCGGCGGGACGTGTTCCGGCTGCAAGCTGATCGCTGCCCGGAACTGCTCGACGGCCGCCTCGTGCTTCTCCTGCTCTTGGTAGGCGATTCCCAGATTGTGGTGAACAAAGATGCGCTTGCCCCCCTGCTCGAGCACTTGCCCAAAGGCCTGTTCAGCGGCCGCCCAGTCCGCCGCCCGCAGCGCGGCAACGCCACGCCGAAAGACCGGTTGCAAACGGCTCGACAGCTCGTCTTCGGCCGCCGCAACCACTCCCATGGAAAGCGCAAGGAAAAGGAGGAAGACCCGGCGTGCCAAGAGCCGCGAGCGTTGAAGCCTGCTCGGATTTGCCAACAGCGACGCCATCACCTTCCGCGGGCCTACCGCGGGCCCTCCTCATCCTCCAGGCCGAGCCCAGGGATATCTTCTCGCGAAAGGAGCCGCCGGCTGTCCTCGGACTCGGCCTGTCGCAAAAGCCTCTCTCTTTCGAGGGCCTCTTTGGCTTCTTCACGGCGCCCGAGTCGCTGATAAGCGCGACCCAACAGGTAATAGGCCTGCCTCAGGCGAGGCTCCAGTTCCGCCGCGCGCGCTAATTCTGTGACGGCCGCCGCCGAGCGCCCGGCGGCCAGGAGCGCTCTCCCCAGTCCGAGCCGGGCGACGGCGGATCGAGGGTCCGCGGACACAGCCTGGCGAAAGTGCTGCTCGGCTTGTTTCGTTTCGTTCCCTTGCAGTTTCAGATGTACGAGATCCGCAAGCTCAAGCCGGCAAACGGCCAGCCCGTAGTGGGCGTCGTAACTTAAAGGGTCGACTTTCAGCGCCCGCTGGTAATAAAGAGCGGCTTCCCTAAATCTACCCGCCGGAGCTTCCTTCGGCTCCGAGAGCTCGGAGCGGGTCCGCCTCAGATCACCCAAAGCGTTGAGAACCGTGACGGATTCCGGGTTCGCCCGAAGTGCTTTCCGGTACTCCTCTTCAGCCTCGACATACTTTCGCTGTGCCAGGTTAGCTTCCGCCATGAGCTGATGAACGCGGTACGAGTCGGGCGCCATCGCGAATAGCTTCTGATATTCGACCTGAGAAAGAATCAAGCTGAGCTTGGTGAGATGGTAGAGGGCGTCGACACTTTCGGGGTCGATTCGCAGGCCCTCTCGCAGCTCGCGATAGGCTGCTCCATAGTCGCCCTGGGCAAGCTTGGCCTGGGCGAGCTGCACGTGGCCGGCCGCCTCTTGCGGATGCTCTCGGATGTATTTCTCCGCGAACTCGGCAGCCTTGGCGGGTTCGCCCCGATAGAGGGCTTTTTCGCTCGCCGAAAGTTTCGGAGAGTCTTGACCGGTAATTGCTGCCGCAAACCAGCAACCGATGAGAAGCAATCCGCCGGTGCGTCGCGCGGCCCGCAATCCCTGCGCGCAGCGCTCGGAAGCTGACAGCCAAGCAGTCATGCGGACCGTCTCATCGTCTGCTCGAATGCTTCCACGCTTCCGACATACCTCTGGTAGTAGGCCTCGAACGGCGACTTCAGAGCCATGCCCGGAAAACATCGGAAACAGTTGGCATAGTAAGACCGGCCGATCGAGGCAGTCAAGAAAGGCGTCTGAGCGATCGGCCCGTCACTCATTTGTTTTCTCTCGGGTCTTTTGCTTCTCGAGTTCCTTGAACTTCTCGAGAGCCCCCCGAGCCTTTTCCTTCTCGTCGAGCGCCCGGTAGACGCGTCCCATTGCGTAGTACGGCTTGGGGTCATCCGGGTCGAGTTTCGCGGCCTGTTTGAGGTGCCCGATGGCCTCTTCCCGCTTGCCCTGCCTGTCGAGCAACATACCCATCTGATAGCGCGCGCGGGCGAAGCGCGGGTCGTAGCCGACTGCCTCGCGGAGGTAGGTTTCCGCCTCTTCGAGCCGATCCAGGCGATAGAGAACCGTGCCGAGATTCACGGGCGGCCAGGCGGACGGGCGAGCTCCGTTGCGGTTCAGTTCGACCGCCTCTCGATAGACCTCAACGGCCTCGTCGAAACGGCCCAGTGCCTCGTAACAGAGGCCCACCCGGTCATAGGCTCGCGCAAAGCCGGGGTCGAGGCGGATGGCTCCCTTGAACTTGACGATCGCTTCGGTAAATCGCTGGTCGTCGTAATCGAGCCGCCCCAGCCAATAAAGATACAAGGCTTCATCCGGGTTCGCGCCGGTCAGCTTCTCGACCTCCGGCCGCGCCCAATCGCGCCGGCCCAGCACGACATAAGCCATGGCGAGCGTGAAACGGCTCGAATCATCCAGCGGCGCCAGAGCGTCGGACTTCTTGAAGGCGATAGCTGCGTTGAGGTGTTTGCCTTTGCGAAAGAAAACTCCACCCAACGCCGACAGAAGCTCCGGCGAATCAGGACGCCGCTCGATCTCTTCGAGCAAGAGCGGCTCCAGCCGGTTATCGTTTCCCGCCTGGAGAGCCGTCCTCAGCTCGGAAGACACGCCGGCGGGCAAGGTGACCGAGGCGGCGGCGGCGGTTCGAATTTCTTCGCCGGCCGCCGGCCCCTGGCCTGTGGCGCTCGAAAAGGCAGCCGTCAGAAAGCAGCTAACCACGAGCCGACCGGTGCACCGTGCTGCCGGCGTTCTCAACCGTCGAGCGGCAAACATGAACGGTCTTAGCCAGGATTTCCATTTTGGCCCTGGTACCGCGACAGTATACACCCGCGTCGCCCCGAATACCACGTCTTTTCGCGCTGAACCCTGCACATCACCTCCGCCGATAGGCGCCAGGGCTCGTCCGTCCGCTCACAGACGTTGGTTGAGCGGACTGAACGGCGCTCCGGCCGACACTGCTCCTGCGAAACCTTTTTGGAGCCAAAAACTGTTGATCCTCGCCCGGGCAACGCTACCCACCGGGCACAGGCAGCGCCCAGATCCTCCGCAGCATGTCGCCAAACAGCCGCCGGTTCAGATGTCCCTCCGCCAATAAGAGCCAGTAATACCGGGCGTGCTTGACCAGCCGTCCGCCGGTCTTCATCAGCCGGTGCTGCAGACTCGTCAGCGACCAGCTCTTGATCCTGCGCGGCAGTCCGAGTCGCCGCCACAGGTTGCCCAAGTTGTAGGAGAGCACGCTGAGCTGAAGCCGCACTTCGTTTGCTCGGAAGCGATGGCACGACAGCCGCGTCCAGTGAGTCGCCTGCTTGCCTTCCTTGATCCACTGCTCGGCGGTGCCGCGCTTGTTGTAGAACCGCACCAGCGAACGACTCGGCAGGGTCATGTTGGTCACCAAGAAGCCGGGTCGCGCAAACAGCTCACCCGGGTGATGCTCCACTTTGGCGACGATCCGTCGGGGCTTGGACCAGCTCTCCGCCTGATAGCGGAAACTCTTGTAGCGCACCAGCGGTTTCGCGCTGGGCCTGCCCGGCGGCCGGAACAAGATGTCGGCGATCTCCCACTCCAGCTTCTTGTTGGCCGGGATGCGAATGACGTAGTCCACTCCGCGATCCTCCAACGCCTCGTAGATCTCCGGCTTGGCGAAGGCGGCGTCGGCGCGGAACGTCACTCGCTTGCGTTCTCCCTGTTGGCGCTCGATCTCGGGCAACAGCAGTTCGTCCCAGTCCTCGGCGCTGGACACGTTGCCCGCTCGCAGCTTCGCCGCCAGACAGTCGCCGTGCTGGTTGAACAGCAACAGCGGGTGATAGCAGACGGACTCAAAGTGGCCGTTGTAGGCACTGCCCTCTTGTTGGCCGTGGACCGGGCTTTCGGTCGAATCCATGTCGAGCACGACGCGCTCGGAGTCGTCTTGCGTCTCGGCTTGCGCCACCAACTCGCGGTTCACCGCCATCAGCCCGATCAGATTCTCGTCGCCGGCGAGCATGCCGGTCTCAAAGCTCTGCAGCCTGGAGGTCAGTGCTCCGCCGCGATCCCAGTTATTCTTCGAGCCGATCAAGCGAAACGTCGGATCGACGGATACCCGAACGGCGTCGTTGAGATCCTCGTAGCCCGCCAACCGAGAGTAGACCGACTGCCGCAGCAGATCGACGAACGGGAACTTCTTGTTCGCACCTTGCCGTGAATCGCTGAGATGTTCCTCGATCAGCCTGCCCAGTCCGAGCCGCTCGTCCAACTCGCGAATCATAATCAACCCGCCGTCCGAGGTGACTCGCGACCCTTGGAAATCGACTTTGAGAAATCCATTGAAACTTAGCTGGAATGGCTTGGTTTGTTTTTCACCCATTGGGTGTTGGCCTCCATGGCGTCCTCATCGGGCTCTAGCCCCTATGAATAAAGACGCTCAAGGCCGCTGGAAGGTCGGGATGTCAAACATCAAATTGAAAATGCGGGTTCAACGGCTCCGGGGGTCTTGATCCTGCATCCCTCGATACCGGCTATCACCCCGCTCAATCAAGGTCAGCTAACAAGCTAATCTGCCCTTTCCTGACCTCTCAGCGGCGCGTCAGCGGCCTTAGTGCGCCGGGTTGGACGCAGGGCTACGCTAGGAGGAGAGGAGATTAGCTATGGGAGAAGTCCTGAACGAATATGCCGCGTTCATACAAGCACTGGCGACCGTCGGCCTGATTGCTGTCACCGTAGGATTATTGCTTGCGACTAGAAATATGGCGCGGTCATCGAAGGAAACGAGTGAGGCAAGGAAGCTCCTCGCAGACGAGAATCAAAAGCTCCGAAAGGATGCAAAGAGTCCCCAAATTTTGGCGAAACTCAAGCCGATGGCTGACGCTGGAGACTTCATTCAACTCGTCTTGAATAACATGGGTCAGGGGGCGGCGCTGAATGTGAAATTTAGGTTGGAAGGGGATGAAGAGGATTTTAAAAGCCACGAGATGACAAGCGTTCGAAGGGGATTGTCTCCCATCAACTTTATGTCGCAAGGGGAGTCCGAGATTTATGAATTGGGTCCGGGGCGTACTCTTTTTGCCGATCCTCCAATGAAGCCTTTTTCAGTTGTAATTAACTATGAAGATGTGGACGGCCAGTCGTATGAGAAGCGGATTGTGCTCGATGTGCAGCAATTCGATGGCTTAGCATGGTCGGGGGCGTCCGTGGCGTGGCGTCAGATGGAGGCGTTGGAAGGAATTGCGAAGCATTTTAAGAGCAATTGAAGGCTCCGCAGCGGCTCACCTGGCGACAGGTGTACCGGCAGTTCGGACCGAATCCAAACAACGCGGCCACTCACGATGCCATTCAAAACTTCCGCCGCCGCACCCTACGCGAGTTGAAGAAGATGGTGGATTTCGACAACAACTGCATCTGGGGTCCGCTCCTCACGAAAGCAGTTGGGTCTCTCTTGCCGAATGCGGCCCGGGAGAAACTTCTCGCGGAAAAGCCCGAGTTTGTCGAAGACGCGCTTGATCTGCTTTTTTCCTGCACGAACCGGGAGAAGATCATCAAAGCAACGCTTGAGTGGATTCGAACGACGACGGTCGCGGGTTATCACGGATCTCGCTTGATCGATTTGGAAGTCGCGCTGATCCAGTCGGCCCAGTCGGCCGTAGTGGACGCACCGGGCGAGGGCGTGTAGCTGTTCTCCCTTGAGGAGCCCGCGTCGGATCCGCCGAGGATCTCGAAAGGTTGCTGGCCCGGCGCCCGCCCCGTGAGCCGGATGAAGGCGATCTGGTACGCCAGGCCAAGTTGGTTGTGAGATCGTCGTGCCGACTCGAAACCTCTTAGCGTATAAATTCGCACGATTCTGGGCGCTACCCTTGTTCCGCAAGGTGCTAACGGATCCGTCGCATCCACAGCCCCGCGTCATCAACACCGACCAGGCACGCCGAATGTGCCACTGGCCGTCAAGATGTGCTGATTGAAGATGTTAAAGAACTCGGCTGCGCAGTTGCTTTTGCGGCGCGTGGAAGTGCGTCCGCCGGAGTGACGATTGGCGGGCCGACCTTAGCCTGCATTTCTCGCCGGCTGACGGCCGAAATACACAATACCAGGAGCGCCGCCCCGATTCCTCGGGACGGCGCCCCTCCTAAGAATAAGAACCCGTTGCGGGTCTTGCTAAAACTCCAATCTCGCGCCGATTTGGATCGCGCGGGGCTTGGTGACCGCGCCGTTCCATAAGCCAAAGTTCGGGGCGGAGAGGTTATTGCCAAAAGCCATCGAGCCAAACTGGCCGCTGGCAGTGAAATGGTGCTGGTTAAAGAGGTTGAAGAACCCCGCCTGAATCTGGAAGTTCACGTTCTCCCTGATTCGGGTGTTCTTGATGAGCGTCAGATTCGTGTTGCTGAAACCCAACATCCTGACGTTGCTGACGCGGGGCCCGGCGCCGGTATAGAAGTTGAACGACTCGACGGATTCGAACGCGTCTCTGTTGAACAACGGCTTACCCGCGCCGGGGTCAAAACCGTCCTTGCCGGTGGCGAAGGGGTTGGCCCCTTCCCTCAGCGCCGGGATGCAAGCCGCGCGAAGTTGCCCGGGCACGTTGCACTGGCCGGAGCGGAAAAACGCCGGCAGACCCGAAGACGTCCGGAACGTGCCGCTGACCTGCCAACCGCCAATGACCCTGTCGAGGGGCCCACTGTCGCTGCCAAATCGTTTCCCGCGCCCAAAAGGCAACTCGTAGACAAAGGCCACCGAAAGCAAATGCGGAACGTCGTCGTGCGACAGAGACTTGGCCCGGTGGCGATCGAACGGCGAGAACACTCCCGACACGCCGGTCCAAGTGGTTTCTCCTTCGTGGCCGTGGTAGCTGGTGGACAGGTTCTTCGAGATCGTATAGGAGAGTAAGAGGAAGGTACCCTCCGCGAAGCTCTTCTCCAACTTGAGCTGCATCGAGTGGTAAGCCGAAGTGCCGGCGTACTCGTTTCCCGATTGCATTCCGCCGCAGAATTGGGGATAGGGTATCAGGGCTTGCGCGACCGACGGAGCGCAACCCCTCATTTGCCCGACCCAGCCATCGTAGGGCAGGGGGACGCCGTGTAGGGACGCCTGGCCCGGTTGAAACTCATCGAAGAGCTGATTGCCCATCGAAAGGAACTGTGGGTCAAGCGTGTTGATTGGGGCGATCGCGGAGGGGAGCCGCGTCCCCTGATTGGCAACATAAGCGACACTAAGCGAGGTGTCTGAGTTTAACTGCCGCTCGACTGTCAAGTTCCACTGTTGCGCGTAGGGCAGACGGTTTCCTCTAAAGTCGCGGTACAGAATCCCTTGACCGTTCCGGCCGCCCGCATCGATAAACGGCGGACGCACGAAGTCCTGGGGGAACCCCTGGCTCAGGATCATGGCCGGTTCCAGCCCGCCCAGTGTGCTCCCAAAGCTCGGCCTCGCCGAGAATCCGGCCGTCGAGATTCCGCCGCCCCAGCCGCCATAGTAAGCCTGGGAATAGTAGATGCCGTAGCCCGCACGAACGACAGTTGTGGGGTTGACGGTGTAGGCGATACCAACCCGGGGAGAGAATGCCTTCTTGAAGACATCCTCTGGAAAACGCTTTCCGAAGCTCGCCTCGCCCCATTCGGTGCCGGCGAAGGCCATAGCACCGGGCCGCCCGCCGGCAGCCGGGTTCGGCTTGTGCGGGTCGAAGAACGAATTCTGGTTTGTTGTTGTCCAACTCGGGCGGTGCATATCCCAACGGACTCCCAGGCTGAGCGTTAGCTTGGGAGTAGCCCTCCACGTGTCGCCCAGATGCACAATGTAGGCGTCCTGCCGCTTGCTAGTACTCTCAATCCCTCTGACGAACGCACTTGTACTTCCAACCTGTTCGAGCAAGAAGCTGGCGATCGGGCTTCCGCTTGTGACATCCAGCAGGCCCGTGGCGCCGCGAGAGAAGCTGAAAGTTCCATTGAGGTTCCCCCTCTCGGGTGCGATTTCCTGGAGGAAGCGGTACTCTCCTCCAAACTTGATCGTGTGTTTGCCTTTGACCCAGGTCGTCAAGTTGGTGAAGATGAAGTTCTGCGTTTTATGCTGGTTGCCCCTAGCCTCGCCGGAGCCGGAACCTAAACTGAAGAAGCCGTCAGAGAAGTTGATGTCGGGTGGAATATTGTGCTCAACCCCTGGAATCTTTGGAAGCTCATCCACGAACTGCGCATTCACGGCTTCATCGGCGAGGTACCAATGCAGGATCCCCCAGTTGAAGGCGTTAATCAACGTGGGGCTGAAGGTGTGGTCCCAATTAGCGCGCCAGAGATCCCTTTCGAGGAACTCGGGCGGCGTCCAGCCTCGGCCGCAAATGATCCTCGGCAGCTCGCACGGAGGCTCAAAAGTGGGGTGTCTTTGAGGCCGGATCATCAATGCAAAATGATCATTGTCACCCTGATAATGGTCGAGCTTGAACATCTGCATCCCCGTCGCCAGATTCGTTTCGCTGGAATCCAGCGGGAACCCCGCCGCCAAAAAGTTGTTTATGGGCTGATTGTTGGTAGGAGTCGGCAGATGCTGGAACCACTCGTGGGCCAATGAGTTCGAGATCCGGTTCGGACTGATTACGTTGGGAACGCCCATGTGCGCGAACTGATCGCGAGAAATCGTGCCATCCGGGAGCGTCCGGGTGGTCAATGGATCGAAGATCGGAATGAGGTTCCCTACGCCGTCCGTCCAATCGCTGAAATCGCCCTGGCGCTGCTTGAGAGACGGGATCGAAACCGTCGGCCGGAATGCACCGCCTCGAATCCGAAATTGCTCGTTGAGGTAATAGAAGAAGGTTTTCTTCCCGAGTCCGGGAACCGGACCGCCCAGAGCGCCTCCCCAGTTGTTTTCAATGTCCTTGCCCTTTTCGTCAGAGCCGTATTGGCGCGCGTTCAGCGCCGTGTTGAAGTGATACCAGAAGAGGCCTCCGTGGTATTCGTTTGTGCCCGACTTGCTTTGAGCCTGAATCACGGCTGAGTTGGTGGAGCCATATTGCGGCTCGTAGTTCGAGGTCAGTACCTTGATTTCGGAAACCATTTCCGGGCTGACAGCGAAGTCTTCAAAGGCGATCATGCCGTTGTTAGCAATCGTGCCCTGGATCATGCTGATGCCGTCCATCAACGCCTCGTCGGCCGCCTGCAAACCGCCATTGAAGCGCGCTGTGAAACCGTCGTCGGTACCGCCGGTCGAGGCGCCGGGAACCAACAAGACGAAGTCCGAGGCCCTGCGGGGCCCGCCCCCCAAAAGCAACGGCAAATCCTGCAGTACATTGGGGTCTACTCCTGCCTGCTGTGTGGCGTCCTGGAAGTTGATTTGAGCCGTGGTGGCCGATACCGTAACCGTTTCCGTGGTAGCGCCCAACTCGAGTTGCAAGTCGGCGCGCACCGCCTGGTTGACCCGCACCGAAACCTGAGTCTGGGCGGTTCGGAATCCCGTGGCGCTTACCGTCAAGGCGTAGTCGCCGGGTAGAGCGTCCGGGAAGGAATAGAATCCATCGGCGCTGGTGACGAACGTCCTTTCAATGCCGGTCGCCAGGCTCGACAAAATGACCTCTGCGTCGGGTACCGAGGCCTCGCTCGGGTCACTGATGGTACCGTTCACTACACCGCGACCCTGCGCCCAAACCGACGCGGGCACAAGGGCCAGGCCAAGGAAAGCGAGCACGACAATTCTTGCCGCCGCTCGCACCACGTTGCTGTTCGACATGTGATCCTCCTGCTCGAATCGAGGCTGAAACTAGGCCAAATCAGGTTAAAGCCAGGATTTCCGATTTAGCTGCTCTGACGGCACGAGTCTACACCCTCACCCGGCGAAGCGCAACCATTTCTCCACCCGTGTCAAGGCCCAATAGACCCGCATTTTCAATTTGATGTATGAGCTTCAGACCATCCAGCGACCTTCAGCGTCTTTATTGATAGGGGCTAGAGCCCGATAAGGACGCCATGGAGGTCAACACCCGATGGGTGAAAAAGAAAACAAGCCGTTTCAGCTCACGTTCAATGGATTTCTCAAAGTCGATTTCCAAGGATCGCGAGTCACCTCGGATGGCGGTCTGATTCTCGTTCGCGAACTGGATGAACGACTCGGACTCGGGAAGCTGATCGACGAGCATCTCAGCGACTCGCGACAAGGCTTGAACAAGAAGTTCCCGCTGGCCGATCTGCTGCGGCAGTCGGTCTACAGCCGACTCGCTGGCTACGAGGACCTCAATGACGCCGTTCGAGTATCCGCCGATCCGACCTTTCGCTTGATCGGCTCGAAGAGGAACTGGGATCGCGGAGCCGCCTTGACCTCGACGCTGCATGGCTTCGAGACGGAGATGCTGGCGAGCGAAGAGAACTTGCTGGGGCTGATGGCGGTAAACCGCGAGTTGGTGGCGCAAGCCGAAGCTCCCGACGGTTCAGACCGCGTGGTGCTCGACATGGACTCCACAGAGAGCCCCGTCCACGGCCAACAGGAAGGCAGTGCCTACAACGGACACTTCGAGTCGGTCTGCTATCACCCGCTGTTGCTGTTCAACCAGCACGGCGACTGCCTAGGCGCGAAGCTGCGTCCCGGCAACGTGCACAGCGCCGAGGACTGGGACGAGCTGCTACTGCCGGAGATCGAACGACAACAGGCGGAGGGCAAACAGGTGACGTTCCGCGCCGACGCCGCCTTCGCCAAGCCCGAGATCTACGAGGCGATGGAGGAGCGCGGCGTGGACTACGTGATTCGCATCCCGGCGAACAAGAGCCTGGAGCTGGAGATCGAGGACATCCTGTTTCGGCCACCGGGTAGGCCGAACGCCAAGCCCCTAGTGCGCTACAAGAGTTTTCGCTATCAGGCCGAGAGCTGGTCGAAGGCAAGGCGAGTTGTCGCCAAGGTCGAGCATCACCAGGGCGAACTATTCCCGCGCGTCGGATTTGTCGTGACGAGCATGAGCTTGCCGAGCCGCTCGGTCGTACGGTTCTACAACAAGTGCGGCACGGCGGAGCAGTGGATCAAAGAAGGCAAACAGGCCACGCACTGGACCCGATTGTCGTGTCACCGCTTCCGAGCCAACGAGGTACGGCTGCAACTCAGCGTGCCGGCCTACAACCTGGGCAACCTGTGGCGACGGCTAGGGCTACCGCAACGAATCAAAAGCTGGTCGCTAACGAGTTTGCAACACAGGTTGATGAAGACGGGTGGTAGGCTGGTCAAGCACGCGCGGTACTATTGGCTGCTGCCGGCCGAGGGGCATCTGAACCGTCACCCGCGCCGCCGCCCCCAAGCCCTGATTGCGCTTCGGCTTCAACTGCAAAAAACGGCTCTCAAAACGCACCACCAGATCGTTGGCAACCACCCGCTCGGCCTCCAAACAAAACACCCACTTCAAGTCCACTCGCTTCGATAGACGCCGATGAAAGTCCGCGCCCGACGCCGGATCACAGCCGAACTTGGCGTTGTGTTCCTCCAGGTATCGCTCGTCGAGGTAGCGGTTCGCCGCCTCGTAATCGGCAATGCCTTCGAGCCGCATCTTCTTGATCAGGCGGTCTTGATGCGTGCCGTGATGGCGCTCCACTCGACCTTTTGCTTGCGGCGACGAAGCGGCGATGATGCGAATGTCCAGCTTCCGGCACATGCGTCCGAACTGTGTCTCGGGCTCAATGCCTTCCATCTGTTCGCGCGATGTCGGCTTACGCTTGTAGACGTTCTTCCAATCACAGTACAACGCCTGGGGAACGCCGTATTGACGCACCCACGCTTCCAATAAATCAGCCGCCGCCCAGGTCGTTTCCTGTGCTGAAAAGCGGCAAAGCGCCATAGAAATGTCCCCCTGGTTAGCCCAATAGAAATGTCCCTTTGGGAATAAAGGGATAGTAGTCGTAGGGGCTTGTGGGAATGTGGGAATCGCGGAGCGATTTCCAAGGGACTGGGGGAAACGTGGGAAACCCGACCGCTGGGTTTCGACGTTCCCCGACCGTTGCTCAGGGGTTTTCCTCGTTTTCCACAGTCCCGTCATTTCCACAGCCCTCTTTACCGTGCCGTCGCGTGCGTTTTCGGCTTCAACGGCGCGCGCCACGGGTGTTTCGCCGCCGGCTTGCGCGGCCGCGGCTCCAGCCGCGGTTTGCGCTCCGGCCGCGGCGTCGGTTCCGGTGCGGCGATCTCACCAAACGCCACCGCTTGTCCCTCGAACACTACTCGCAACTCGCCGTCGCGAGCCTGTTGAACCGTCACCCGCGCCGTCGCTCCCAAACCCTGATTGCGGCGCGGTTGCAACTGCAAGAAACGGTTCTCAAAACGCACGACCAGATCGTTGGACACCACTCGCTCGGCCGCCAAACAAAACACCCACTTCAAGTCCGTCCGCTTCGACAGACGCCGATGAAAGTTCGCTCCCGCCGCCGCCTCGCAGCCGAACTTGGCGTTGTGTTCCTCCAAATACCGCTCGTCGAGATAGCGGTTCGCCGCCTCGTAATCGCCAATGCCTTCGAGCCGCATCTTCTTGATCAGGCGATCTTGATGCGTCCCGTGATGACGCTCCACCCGGCCTTTGGCTTGCGGCGACGAAGCGGCGATGATGCGAATGTCCAGCTTCCGGCACATGCGTCCGAACTGTGTCTCGGGCTCGACGCCTTCCATCGCTTCGCGCGACGTCGGCTTGCGCTTGTAGACGTTTTTCCAGTCGCAATACAACGCTTGCGGAATGCCGTGTCGACGCACCCACGCTTCCAATAAATCGGTCGCCGCCCAGGTGGTTTCTTGCGCCGAAAAACGGCACAGGGCCAAGCCGGTCGCATCGTCCACGAAGTTCATCAGGCAGCCTCTCGGGCCGCGTTGCTCCAGCCAATCGTGATGCGAACCGTCCAGTTGAATCAGCTCGCCGAAGTGAGCGCGGCGTTGGCGCCGCGTAGGGTGCGGTTTCCGCTTGCGGCTCCGGCTCCACAGACCGTCGGCCAGCATCCAACGCCGCAAGGTTTCGCGCGGCACTTTGATGTCGTGGTCGGCCGCCAGATGTTCCGACGCCAACGTCGGCCCAAAGCGCTCCCGCGGTTCCCCCGAATAGTTCTCGCGCACCAACTCGAGAACCTGTTCGCGGCGCTCTTCGTCGGCGCGATTCGACGCCCGGCCGACGTTGCCATGGACCATGGCCTTGGCCCCGCCCTCCAGATAACGCTTCTTGAGTCGCTTCGCCTGGCGATAGCTGACCTCCAGCATCCGCGCCGCCTCGCTCAGCTTCAACTCGCCTCGCTTCACCCGGCCCAGTACCTCGCCCCGTCTCAATTCCTTGTCGTTCATCCATGTCCTCTCCAATCTAGGCTCCTCCTTCGGAGCCTTAGATTAGGGGACATTTCTATCGCCCTCTCAAGGGGACATTATCATCGCCCTTCAACAGGAAGCTGACGCTGCAGTTGTTCGGGCAAGCCGGCGCCTTTGGACAAGGTGCAAATCAGTTACAAGTGCGCATGACAGGAGACTGCGCATGCGCGGCGGCTCGCCACAGCTGAGCCGTTGCAAATGAACTGCAATAGAAGGGTTGCCACGGTGCGACCGGGGCCTACCTGCCTCGACCCTTGGGTTGACGGCAGCGGCCACCGTCCAGTCGCTGGCCAGTCGATTCCTTGAAAGCCGGTATGCAACTCAGTTGCAACTCGCAAGCCGTGGGTCGGCCCTTGGCCGGTGGGGCTCGCGTTTCGGACTTCATGTTGCAACTATGTTGCACCAAGCCTGCCGAGCGTCTACCCGCAAACCAAGTGTGCCGAAAATCACATTTCTTGCAATCTGTCATTGCCACGCCCCAAGTCACGACTGCACGGGGAGCAACTACGAGACCTTGGCGTCCAGCCCCGACAGCCCCATTCGCGTTGACACATTCGCGTTGACACATTCGCGTTGACGGGTTGACCCGCCGATTGTTACGATTTACGATTGAGGTGGTTCTTGAACCCGATTCAAACCGCTGGCCGATTCTCTGGTGCACGATGTCCGGATAACAATGATTCTCCTGGCCGCTCTTTGTGTTTTCATCCTTGCGGGTGGGTCCATTGCTTCCGCCGGCACCCTGCCCACCTTCGCGGAAAACGTCCAGCCCATTCTGGAAGCTAACTGCCTCGTCTGCCACGGCGCGGACGCGCCGCAGCAAGGTCTCGACCTGCGCACCGCGCCTGCCATCTTGAGGGGAGGGAACTCCGGACCCGCCATCGAAATCGGGTCTTCCACGAAGAGCCTTTTAGTGGAGCGGATTGTTGCCGGCACCATGCCGCCGGGGGACGCGAAACTCGCCGAGAGTGAAATCGAGGTGATCCGGCGATGGATCGATGCAGGCGCCGCGCGCGAAGCCGGCGAGCTCGGCTTGGAGCTTGTCACCGAGCGTGATGTGCTTCCGATCTTTCAAGCGCGCTGTGTTGTCTGCCACGGCAAGCGCGAGCAGCGTGGCGGCTTGGATCTGCGAACGCAGGAGGCGCGATTGGCGGGCGGCAAATCGGGCCCGGCGCTGGTACCCGGCAAGCCCGACGAAAGCCTGATTATCCAAAAAGTCGAGGCGGGCGAGATGCCGCCTCCGGACTTGCAGTACGACTATGCGGTTCGCAACCCAACGGATGTGGAAGTTGCGACGCTGAGAAAATGGGTGGCCGCCGGAGCGCCGTCCGCTCCAGAAGAGGACGTGCCCGAGGACCCGGCGAACAACCTGTCGGAAGAAGATCGAAACCACTGGGCGTTCCTGCCGCCGACACGACCGCAGGTCCCGAAGGTCAAGCATCAGGAGCCGGCGGCCAATCCAATCGATGCTTTCCTGTTGCGGAAACTCGAGGAGAAAGGGCTTTTCTATTCCGAGAAGGCGGCCCCGGTCACGCTGTTGCGCCGAGCCTACCTCGACCTGACCGGTATGCCGCCGTCACCGCAAGAGGTCGAGCGCTACCTCGAAGACGATCCCACGGACCGCTACGAGCGGATGATCGACCGCTTGCTCGATTCGCCGGAGTACGGCGAGCGTTGGGCCCGCCACTGGCTGGACATCGCGGGCTACATCGACACCGAGGGCTTTGGAGAGGGTGCGCCGCTGCGCCCGAATTCCTGGCGCTTCCGAGACTACGTCATTCGGGCCTTCAACGAGGACAAACCGTTCAACGAGTTCCTTACCGAACAGATCGCCGGCGACGAGCTTGCCCCGTGGAAGGATCACGACGTGACGCCGGAAATCATCGACCGGCTGGCCGCCACCGGCTTTTTGCGAACGGCGCCCGACCCTACCTGGGAAATCGAATTTGCCTTTCTCGCGGAGCGAATGAATATTATTGCCGACGAGGTGCAGATCCTTGGATCGGGTGTCCTGGGGCTGACCATGGGTTGCGCTCGCTGCCATGATCACAAATACGACCCGATCACGCAGCGCGATTACTACGCGTTGGGCGCGATTTTACAGTCGGTTTACGACCCCTACGACTGGCTTCAGCCGAAGGACCGGCGGCTTACCGTCGCTTTAGAGAGCGAAAAGGAGGAGGCGGAAGAGTTCAACGCTCCGCTGAAAGTCAGGATGGAGCGGCTCGAAAAGTCGCTGGAGGAAAAGGAGGGTCCTTACCGGACAAGACTGCTGGAGGAACGGCTGAGTCGATTGCCGGAAGCCGCTCGCCAGGACCTGCGCGAACTATCGAAGACAGCCGAGGAGGAGCGAACCGAAATCCAGAAGTACCTCGCCAAGAAGTTCAAGCAGACCCTTGATGTTTCCACCAACTCCGTCAAAGAGAGATTTGAGGCCTTCAAAACGATTGCCGAACCGATTCAGAAACAGATCGCGGAAATCAAAAAGCAGCTCAAGCCTGAACCCGGCGTCCGGGCGATGGTGGACATGGGCGGGGAGCCCTCGACCAGTTACTTACTGTTGCGAGGGGACGTCATGAACCCGGGCCGGCCGGTGGCGCCCGGAGTTCCCGTAGTGCTTACTAGTCACGTTGACCCCTACGAGGTGGTCGCTCCTTGGCCCGGAGCGAACTCGAGCGGGCGACGGCTGGCCTTGGCCCGCTGGCTCACCGAACCTCATCACCCGCTCACTGCCCGTGTGATGGTCAACCGGATGTGGATGCGCCACTTCGGGCGCGGGATCGTGGCTTCTCCGGATAATTTCGGCCGTGAGGGCGCTCCTCCGTCGCATCCGAAACTGCTTGACTGGCTGGCTACCGAGTTTGTACGGAGCGGCTGGAGCGTGAAGCACATGCAGCGCCTCATGATGACATCCACCGCGTATCGCCAGGCTTCGCGAAAGGACGGCGGGGCTCCGGCCGCGGACGCCGACAACACTCTGCTCTCGCGGATGACGATGCGACGGATGGAGGCGGGGCAGCTCTACGATTCCATCCTGAAGGTTACGGGACGCCTCGATCCAAAGCGCTTCGGCCCGCCCGAGGACCTGAACGTGAAAGACGACGGCGAGTCGAGCGCCGTTGGTTCGATCGAGGGCTATCGCCGCGGCATCTACACCCTGCAAAGGCCGCGCACGCCCATTACATTGCTCGAAGCTTTTGACTTCCCGCAAATGACGCCGAACTGCATTGTCCGGAACCGCTCCAACGTCCCGACGCAGGCGTTGCAGTTAATGAACAGCGAATGGATGTGGGAACTGTCGCGCTACATGGCCGGTAGAATTATCGACGACACGGGGAGCAACCAAGAGGAGCAAGTCAAGGCGGTCTTTCTACGGACGCTGTCGCGTCCTCCGACGGAGTTCGAGACGCGCGAGTCCTTGGCGGCACTGGACGAGCTGAGGAGCCATTGGCCCCAGCGGCTGAAGAGCGACCGGCGCGACGCGCCGATCGAATCAACCGCCCGCTGGTTGGCGCTGGCGAACCTGTGTCATACGGTTCTGAATTCAGCGGAGTTTGCTTTTATTGACTGAGGTGGCGCCGATGTCGCGAACGAACACCCCACGTGACTCTGATCTTGGTGAGGGGAAGCCAACGGCGGTCTCTCGCCGCGATTTCTTCTCTCGCATCAGCGACGGTCTGCACGGGGCTGGGCTGGCCTACTTGCTGGGGGGCGACTTATTCTCGCCCAACCCCGCGCTCGCCGCCCACGCCGTACCCCCTGCTTTTGACCTTGCTCCAAAATCTCCTCATTTTGAGCCCAAGGCCAAGGCTGTGATCCAGCTCTTCATGAACGGCGGTCCGAGCCAGGTGGACCTTTTTGACCCCAAGCCGGACCTGAAAAAATACGTGGGCAAGACGCCGAGCCGCGACCTTACGGCCGTGGTAGTCAGCCCGCAGGCGAACGCGGGCATTCTGCCCTCGCCCTACAAGTTCTCCAAGCACGGGGAGTCGGGCCTCGAGTTCTCGGAGTTGCTTCCATACACCGGCGAATGCGCGGACGACATCGCGGTGATTCGATCCATGTTCACCGAGACGCCGAACCACGAGCCGGCTCTCAGCATGATTCACAGCGGCAGGCTTCTCGGCAGCCGACCTACGATGGGGTCGTGGGTTGCCTACGGTCTGGGTACTGAGAATCGAAACCTGCCGGCCTACGTCGTGTTGGACGACCCCAAGGGCTTGCCGATCGGGGGAATCAGGAACTGGCAGGCGGCTTGGCTGCCGCCGATCTGTCAAGGAACCCGATTCCGCTCCGAGGGGTCTCCGGTGCTCAATCTCGAGCCGCGCCCCGAGTGGCCGGAAGCGGTCCTCGAGGTGGAGCGCCGTTTATTGCGTCGGCTCGACCAGGCGCATCTTGAGAAACGTCCCCAGGAGCCGGATTTGCCGGCGCGCATCTCGAGCTACGAGTTGGCGGCGCGAATGCAGATGGCGGCGAGCGACGCTTTGGATCTATCTCAGGAAGATGAAAAAACGAAGGAAATGTACGGACTCAATGACGCTCTTACCCGATCCTTTGGTACGCGCTGTCTAATGGCGCGCCGTCTCGTCGAGCGTGGCGTGCGCTTCGTGCAGATCTACATCGAGCAGCAGATTTGGGACACCCACACCAAGCTCGACGAGGGCCTACGCTATAGTTGCGGGAAGACCGACAAGCCCTCCGCGGTGCTTTTGAAGGATCTCAAGCAGCGCGGTCTGCTCGACGATACGCTGGTCATCTGGGGTGGAGAATTCGGTCGGCTGCCGCTGGGCCAAGGCGATCCGAACGACAAGGCCAGGCTGGGACGAGATCACGGCCCCAACGGATTCACTCTGTGGATGGCGGGCGGCGGAGTCAAGGGCGGCACCGTTTACGGCGCTACCGATGAGTTGGGCAACCACGCCGTAGAAAACCCCGTCAGTGTGCACGACTTCCACGCCACCATCCTGAATCTTTTGGGAATGAACTTTCGCGACCTGATCTACACTCGGCACGGCCTCGGCGAACGGCTGACGGATCAGTTCCCGGCGCGCGTGATCCAAGAGCTGATCGCTTGATTGGGAGGCCGAACCCCGGAATAGTCGCGCTCTGAGGCGAACAATTCACCGCCCACGCCCCCGGGCGCCCACTCTCCGCCACCCCCGGCCCGCGCCTGTTCGTTTTAGCACGCCCCACGATCTTGCGGGCGTTGGGCTTTGATGGTACCGTCAGAAACGGCAAGATACCGTGGCTGCGAAAGTGACAGCGGGACGAGAGCAAGCAGGACCCGCGCAGCGGCAAGGTTTAGGTTCCGGTCTTGTGCAGGGGAGGGACCGGCGCCTCCTCGCCGCGGCACGTTTCCTGTTTTCGGCACTCCTTGGGACGGCGGTGCTTTGCGGCGCCACGAGCCTCGAGACGCTGTTGCCTCGCGTCGCCGAGATGATCCAGGCAAACCGTCTCGCCGAAGCGGCTGAACTTCTCGACGGCGCACTCACGGAGTTCCCAAAAGATCCACGGCTCCACAACTTCCAGGGAGTGATCGACGTCCAGCGGAACAAGTTGGAGTCCGCGGAGAAAGCGTTTCGAAACGCTATCGCCTTGGCGCCCGAATTCACGGGGGCCTATCTCAATCTCGGCCGACTCTATCAAGAAAGATCGGGCGCCGACCCTACCGCGACCGACAAAGCTCTGAAAACCTACCAAGAGTTGCTGCGGTTCGTTCCCCACAACGAGCAGGCCCTCTTCCAAACGGCCACGTTGATGCTCCGAAACGGCGAATTCAAGGGCGCCCTGGAGCACGTTGCCAGGCTCCCGCGCGAGGCGCAACAGCGTGCGAGGGTTGTCGCGGTTCGGTGTGGGGCTTTGACGGGCGCCGGCAATCTCGAAGAAGCGGAGAAGGCGGCGCGGCAATTGGTGGCGACGCCCGAGCTCGCGGAACTCGATGTGCTCCCCATCTTGCCGGTGTTGGAATCAAAGTCGCAGACAGCGGTGGCGGTGATGCTTCTCGAGAGTCTCGCGCGGGAGAACAAGGCCTCGCCGGCCGCCCTGTATCGTCTAGGTCTTCTCCAAAAGAAGCAAGGAAATTTGACTCGAGCGCGCTCGACACTGGAGCAGGCTTTCAGTCGACAACCGAAGGAGACGGGTCTATTGCTCGAGCTGGCCCAAATCGCCCATGACCAGCAGGACTACAAGGGCGCGCTTGGCTACCTGGCTCACGCTCGTGACCTCGATCCCGAAGACGCCGGAATCCATTTCTTCTTCGGGATGGTTTGCGTAGAAATGGACTTGCCTTTGGAAGCCAAGGACTCTTTGCAGAAGGCGGTGAACCTGGCGCCGGACAGGCCCTATTACAACTATGCGCTGGGAGCCGTGCTGTTGACAGACAAAGACGCCGCCGCTTCAATTGATTACTTCGGGAAGTTTCGTGAGCTGCGGCCCGATGATCCCCACGGGCACTTCGGCATGGGCCTGGCCTATTACCACAACCGCCGACCCAACCGAGCGAGGGAGGAGCTGGAAAAGGCGGCGGGGCGCACCGAAACCGCCGCGGGAGCCAACTACTACCTAGGCCGGATCGCCATGCAGGCGCACGACAACGCAGCAGCCGTGGACTACTTCCGCAAAGCGATCGAGGCGAACTCCGCCTACGCCGAAGCATACGCCGACCTGGGCCTTGTCTACACTCGGCTCAAGAAATTCAAGCCGGCCAGCGAGGCGGTCCACCACGCGGTCAAGCTGGCCCCGGATGGGTACCGACCCAACCTCAATCTGCTTGTCTATTATCAACGGACGAAGGACGACCGGGCCGAAGCTCAGCGCAAGAAATTCGAGCGGATCAAGGAGGTCCGGTCGGAACAGGCGCAGTTGCTTTTGCGGCGCGTGGAAGTGCGTCCCCCGGAGTGACGATTGGCGGTCCGACCTTAACCCGCGTTTCTCGCCGGCTGACGGCCGAAATACACAATACTGGGAGCGCCGCCCCGGTTTTTCGGGACGGCGCCCCTCCTAAGAACAAAAACCCGTTGCGGGTCTTGCTAAAACTCCAGCCTGGCGCCGATCTGGATCTGCCGCGGCTTAGTGACGCTGCCGTTCCAGAAGCCAAAGTCCGGGCTGGCGAGGTTATTGCCAAAAGCCATCTCTCCGAACTGCCCGCTGTGAGTGAAATGATGCTGGTTAAACAGGTTGAAGAACCCCGCCCGTATCTGGAAGTTCACCTTCTCGGTGATTCGGGTGTTCTTGATGAGCGTCACATTCGTGTTGCTGAAACCCAACATCCTGATGTTGCTGACACGGGGCCCGAAGCGCTCGTGCGGCTCGCCGGAGTAGTGTTCGCGCACCAGTTGCAGCACTCGCTTGCGAACTTCCGCCGGCTTGGCGCGGTTCGATACCCGGCCCACGTTGCCGTGCTTCAATGCTTTTGTCCCTCCCGCGCTGTAGCGCCTCCAGATCCGCTTGGTCTGGCGATAACTGATATCCAGCATCCGCGCCGCCTCGCTCAGCTTCAACTCGCCTCGCTTCACCCGGCCCAGTACCTCGCCCCGTCTCAATTCCTTGTCGTTCATCCATGTCCTCTCCAATCTAGGCTCCTCCTTCGGAGCCTTAGATTAGGGGACATTTCTATCGCCCTCTCAAGGGGACATTATCATCGCCCTTCAACAGGGCGGTGCTCGCAATCTGTAATGGACAGTACGCCGCCGACCTGGACCGGCCGACGCCGGCGCCCGGCCGCAGCATTCCCGTCAGCGGCTGAGGACCACCGCATTTTCAGCGATTCGATAGAAAGCCCGGCGAGGCCGCGAGTGTCATTGAGGGGCGGCGGAGCCCATGCTCGACATGGGTTCGCCCGCGGAGGCTCAATGCCCCAACTGGTGGCAGAAGACGCAGTCGTTGGAGACATCGCGCTCGGCGTGGCAATTCATGCAGCGCACCATGCCGGTCGAAACCTCTTTGGCGAGCACTTCCCGCCGGGCCACCGGACCGTGGCACGTTCTGCATTCCTCACCCGCCTTCAGGTGGCGGGCGTGGCTGAAGAAAACAAAGTCAGGGACTTGGTAAACGCGAACCCATTTGACCTTTGTGCCTTGTTGGTGCAACTCGGCCAAGCGTTGAACAGGCGGGCTTTCCAGAGCGATCGCCCTATGGCACAGCATGCATTTTTCCAACTGCGGCAGGCCGGCCCGCTCTTTTTTGACAGCGCCGACATGGCAGTCCCTACAGGACAACCCGGCTTCGGCGTGCTGTTTGTGGCTGAACGGGACGGGCTGGGGTTCGACTTCGGCGGGCAGCTTCTCGTCTTTGGGTTTGTAGAACTCGGGAATACGGCCTTGCCAAGCTGGCAGAAGGCATGACAGGAGGAAGAGGAGCGGGCCCGTCATCAGCATCACTCGACGGAAGCGGTGGTTGCAGGATGGTGAAACCATATCCAGCGTACAGGCACCGGCCGCAACAGCTCCGTGCCATTACGGCAGAGCGAACGCAACCAGCTTGCCCGTGAATTTCTTGTCGTACTTGTTCCCGCCGCCGGCAGCGATCACGACGAACTGCTTGCCCGTGTTCTTACCGAGGTAGGTCATCGGAGACGCCATGCCGCTCGCCGGCAGCTTTGTCTCCCACAGGGTCACTCCGGTGTCTTTGTCGAAAGCGCGAAACCGCCGGTCGTTCGTGGCGGCGATGAAGACGAGTCCTCCCGCCGTAACGATCGGTCCACCCAGGTTGGGGGCGCCGGTCTGCGGGACACCGCGAGCCGTAAGCTCGTCAAACTCTCCGAGAGTGACGCGCCATCGGAAGCCTCCGGTGTTCAAGTCGATCGCGGTCAACGATCCCCATGGAGGTTTCTGACAGGGATAGCGATTCTTGTCCCAAAAGAACTCGTTTTTCACGGAACGCAGACGATACGGGAGCGTGGCCCCCTCGGGCCGCTCCACAATGCGGAACAGTCCACCCACATCCATGGAGTTGATATAGAGTACGTCCTGTTGTGGGTCGAACGCGGCACCGCCCCAATTGGCGCCGCCGTTCAACCCAGGGAACAAGACCGTCGGCTTTTCACCGATGGGAGAAAAAACGCCCTGTAACAGAACGGCGTCTTCGATCATTCCCAGGCATTCTTCACGGGACTCGGGCGTGATATCGGTGATCTCATCGGCCGTCATGGATTGCCGCGCGAAAGGCGCAGGCCGGACCGGGAAAGGCTGGGTGGGCCACGCCTCCTCGCCGGGGACTTCACTTTGGGGAACGGGACGCTCTTCCACCTCGAACAGCGGCTCGCCCGTCAAACGGTGCAGCACGAAGACGAACCCATGCTTGGTCACCTGGACCACGGCCGGCACGTCCTCGCCGTCGCGTCGCACCGTCACCAGCGTCGGCTGAGAGGGAAGGTCCCAGTCCCAAAGGTCGTGGTGGATGGTCTGGAAATGCCACTTCCGCTCGCCGCTGTTGCAATCGAGCGCGACCACGGCGTCGCTGAAGAGGTTCTTCCCGATGCGATCACCTCCGTAGAAGTCATTCGAGGGGGAGGTCAGCGGAGCGAAAACAAGGCTGTTCTCTTCATCCACGCTGAGCACCGACCAGACGTTAACGCCGCCGCGGTCTTTCCATGAATCGCCTTCCCAGGTGTCGTGGCCGAATTCTCCCGGACGGGGGACCGTGCGAAACCTCCACAGTTGTTCGCCGGTGCGAGCGTCCAAGGCTCGAATGTCACCACTGGGCCCAAGGGCCTCGCCGTCGGTGACCCAACCGCCGGCCACAATCACGTCTCCGCAGATTGACACCGGCGACGTCAGACCGTATTTGCCGCGGGCGAACTTCTCGGTCAGCTCCGCGGCCAGGTCGACCACGCCTCCCTCGCCGAACTTCGGGTCAGGCTTGCCCGTTGCCGCATCGATCGAGAAGAGGCGACCGTGCTGATCTCCTAGGAAGATTCGCTTGCGCTCACCGTCTGACCAATACGTGACACCCCGGTTTATAAAGAGATTGAGGCGCATCGTGCGGTCTATCTTTGGATCGAAATCCCACAGTGGTCTTCCTTTTTCCGCGTCAAGCGCAAATAGGTGAGCGAACGGCGACGCAAAGTACAGGACGCCGTCCACGACGATTGGGGTACTTTCAAAGGCCGAGCGGCTGGGGTACTTGGTCCCGTCACTGTATTCTTCCGTGTCGAAGATCCAGGCGACTTGCAGCTCGTTGACGTTGCGCCGATTGATCCGGTCGAGGGGAGAGTACTTCGTGCCGCCGGGGTCCCCGCCGTAATAGGGCCATTCTTGGGAAGAGGCTCCGGGAGACAGCAACAAGACGAATGCGGCTAAGAAGACCGATTGTCGGATCGAGCTTCGGAAGATCAACAAGTTGCCCTCCCTCGGTTCCCGGACGGAGTCGACGGCTCGCTCGGGCCTGACGAATCTCCGCGGCCATGAGATTCTCCGATTCCGTTTCGATGCGAAGTCGGAAACCGATTCACCCGGCCAACCGGATGATTACAGTGCAAAGAGTCAAGTGTCAAGTTTGCGGTGTTCCTCTAAAAACGTTCTATCCTAAGACCGTCCATGTGGAAAACGAGGGAAACCATGTTTGCCGCTCCATGGTTGAGAACGCCGGAAGCGCGGTACGCCGGTCGGCTCGCGGTTAGCTGCTTTCTGACGGCCGCCTTTTCGAGCGCCACAGGCCAAGGTCCATCGGCCGGCGAAGAAACTCGAACCGCCGCCGTCTCCTCGGTCACCTTGCCCGCCGGCGTGTCTTCCGAGCTGAGGACGGCTCTCCAGACGGGAAACGATAACCGGCTGGAGCCGCTCTTGCTCGAAGAGATCGAGCGGCGTCCTGATTCGCCGGAGCTTCTGTCGGCGTTGGGTGGAGTTTTCTTTCGCAACGGCAAACACCTCAACGCGGCTATCGCCTTCAAGCCAGGATTTCCATTTTGGCCCTGGTACCGCGACAGTATACACCCGCGTCGCCCCGAATACCACGTCTTTTCGCGCTGAACCCTGCACATCACCTCCGCCGATAGGCGCCAGGGCTCGTCCGTCCGCTCACAGACGTTGGTTGAGCGGACTGAACGGCGCTCCGGCCGACACTGCTCCTGCGAAACCTTTTTGGAGCCAAAAACTGTTGATCCTCGCCCGGGCAACGCTACCCACCGGGCACAGGCAGCGCCCAGATCCTCCGCAGCATGTCGCCAAACAGCCGCCGGTTCAGATGTCCCTCCGCCAATAAGAGCCAGTAATACCGGGCGTGCTTGACCAGCCGTCCGCCGGTCTTCATCAGCCGGTGCTGCAGACTCGTCAGCGACCAGCTCTTGATCCTGCGCGGCAGTCCGAGTCGCCGCCACAGGTTGCCCAAGTTGTAGGAGAGCACGCTGAGCTGAAGCCGCACTTCGTTTGCTCGGAAGCGATGGCACGACAGCCGCGTCCAGTGAGTCGCCTGCTTGCCTTCCTTGATCCACTGCTCGGCGGTGCCGCGCTTGTTGTAGAACCGCACCAGCGAACGACTCGGCAGGGTCATGTTGGTCACCAAGAAGCCGGGTCGCGCAAACAGCTCACCCGGGTGATGCTCCACTTTGGCGACGATCCGTCGGGGCTTGGACCAGCTCTCCGCCTGATAGCGGAAACTCTTGTAGCGCACCAGCGGTTTCGCGCTGGGCCTGCCCGGCGGCCGGAACAAGATGTCGGCGATCTCCCACTCCAGCTTCTTGTTGGCCGGGATGCGAATGACGTAGTCCACTCCGCGATCCTCCAACGCCTCGTAGATCTCCGGCTTGGCGAAGGCGGCGTCGGCGCGGAACGTCACTCGCTTGCGTTCTCCCTGTTGGCGCTCGATCTCGGGCAACAGCAGTTCGTCCCAGTCCTCGGCGCTGGACACGTTGCCCGCTCGCAGCTTCGCCGCCAGACAGTCGCCGTGCTGGTTGAACAGCAACAGCGGGTGATAGCAGACGGACTCAAAGTGGCCGTTGTAGGCACTGCCCTCTTGTTGGCCGTGGACCGGGCTTTCGGTCGAATCCATGTCGAGCACGACCCGCTCGGAGTCGTCTTGCGTCTCGGCTTGCGCCACCAACTCGCGGTTCACCGCCATCAGCCCGATCAGATTCTCGTCGCCGGCGAGCATGCCGGTCTCAAAGCTCTGCAGCCTGGAGGTCAGTGCTCCGCCGCGATCCCAGTTCTTCTTCGAGCCGATCAAGCGAAACGTCGGATCGACGGATACCCGAACGGCGTCGTTGAGATCCTCGTAGCCCGCCAACCGAGAGTAGACCGACTGCCGCAGCAGATCGACGAACGGGAACTTCTTGTTCGCACCTTGCCGTGAATCGCTGAGATGTTCCTCGATCAGCCTGCCCAGTCCGAGCCGCTCGTCCAACTCGCGAATCAGAATCAACCCGCCGTCCGAGGTGACTCGCGACCCTTGGAAATCGACTTTGAGAAATCCATTGAAACTTAGCTGGAATGGCTTGGTTTGTTTTTCACCCATTGGGTGTTGGCCTCCATGGCGTCCTCATCGGGCTCTAGCCCCTATGAATAAAGACGCTCAAGGCCGTTGGAAGGTCGGGATGTCAAACATCAAATTGAAAATGCGGGTCAAGAAGTCCGACGCTCTGGCGCCGCTGGATGATTCGAGCCGTTTCACGCTCGCCATGGCTTATGTCGTGCTGGGCCGGCGCGATTGGGCGCGGCCGGAGGTCGAGAAGCTGACCGGCGCGAACCCGGATGAAGCCTTGTATCTTTATTGGCTGGGGCGGCTCGATTACGACGACCAGCGATTTGCCGAAGCGATCGTCAAGTTCAAGGGAGCCATCCGCCTCGACCCCGGCTTTGCGCGAGCCTATGACCGGGTGGGCCTCTGTTACGAGGCACTGGGCCGTTTCGACGAGGCCGTTGAGGTCTATCGAGAGGCGGTCGAACTGAACCGCAACGAGACGCAACCGTCTGCCTGGCCGCCCGTGAATCTTGGCACGGTTCTCTATCGCCTGGATCGGCTCGAAGAGGCGGAAACCTACCTCCGCGAGGCAGTCGGCTACGACCCGCGCTTCGCCTGCCCGCGCTATCAGATGGGTATGTTGCTCGACAGGCAGGGCAAGCGGGAAGAGGCCATCGGGCACCTCAAACAGGCCGCGAAACTCGACCCGGATGATCCCAAGCCGTACTACGCTATGGGACGCGTCTACCGGGCGCTCGACGAGAAGGAACAGGCTCGGGTGGCTCTCGAGAAGTTCAAGGAACTCGAGAAGCAAAAGACCCAAGAGAAACCGAATGAGTGAATTCTCCCGGCAGCACCAGCCGTCGACGCCCGGGCCGCCCTCTCAGACGCCTTTCTTGACTGGCTCGATCGGCCGGTCTTACGATACCAACTGTTTCCGATGTTTTCCGGGCACGGCCCTGAAGTCGCCGTTCGAGGCGTACTACCAGAGGTATGTCGGAAGCGTGGAAGCATTCGAGCATGCGATGAGACGTTCCGCATGACTGCTTGGCTGACAGCTTCCGAGCGCTGCGCGCAGGGATTGCCGGTCGCGCGACGGACCGGCGGATTGCTTCTCATCGGTTGCTGCTTTGCGGCAGCAATTGCCGGTCAAGACTCTCCGAAACTTTCGGCGAGCGAAAAAGCCCTCTATCGGGGCGAACCCGCTAACGAAGCTCAATAGCCCCGTATACATATGGATCTTTTTCAGCAGTCCGTGTTTGGGTAGGGGCATGGCGGTTGCTGCCGAGCAATTGTAGCACCGACTCGGTCGGATTGAATCACCTCGAGTGTGGGGTTTGTGGGCGCCTTCCTGTCCGGACGAACGCGCGTTCACGATGACGATGGGTGGTTTGGACCCTGCTGATGGGAGCTTGTCACGCCGCCTCCGCACTCCTGTGTATGGGCTTGGATCACCCTTCGGCGTCCGAGGCCTGCTCCACGATTCCCTTGCCTTCTTCAATCCTGATGTAACGATCGATCGGCACTTGTTTGAAGCGCTCGACCTTTGCGCTCGGGAGCGGCCAGCGCACTTCGACCCACTCGAGATCCGTCGCGGACCCCAGCCCGATGACCTCCCGCGGATCGTGCGAGGACAGGTAGCTTCCCCCGCCGCTCTTGAGCCGTGAGTGCACCATTCCGTTCACCGACCACGAGATGCGCGCCCCGATAGCGTCACGGTTACAGGCGACGCCCACAAGCCGGATTCCCAGCCAGTGATTCCGCTTGCCGGAGTTGTTCTTCAGCAGCAAAGGAGGTTGCCCGTTGTTCGACACCGCAACGTCCACGCGGCCGTCATTGTCGAAATCCCCGACCGCCAGTCCTCGCGCTGAAAACGCTTTCTGAAACACCGGCCCGGCGTGAGACGTGATGTCACGCAGCCGGTCACCGTCGTTGTGGAACAGCAGCATCGGCTCGCGGTACTTTATGTCGACACGATAAGACTCGATCATGTCGTCTGGATGACCATTCGCCACAAACAGGTCGAGGTATCCATCGTTGTCGAAGTCGAAGAATTTCAGCCCCCAACCACTCATGAAACGAGTGGCTTCGGCGACTCCGTGATCAAAGGCCACGTCGCGAAACGATTCATCTCCGTTGTTTTGGTAGAGCGCATGGAGTTCCTGATCGATGTTGGCCACGAACAGATCTTGCCGGCCGTCACGGTTGAAATCGGCGGCATCAACGCCCATACCGGAACGCGCCTGGCCGTCAGCGCTGAAAGCCACTTCCGCTCCCAGCCCGAACTCTTCCCATTCGTTCTTCCCGCGGTTGACAAACAGAAAATTCCGAACCGTGTCGTTGGCGACGAACAGATCCATGCGGCCGTCGTTGTTGATATCGGTGGCGACCACGCCCAGGGACTTCCCGAGCGCCGCCGCGATGTCGGTCCCCTCGCCGACCTCCGTGAAGGTGCCGTCACCGTTGTTGTGAAATAGCAGGCTCGCCGTGGGCTTGAAGACGCTGGGAATGCAATAGTACCGCCGGCCGAGGTCGTTGTTGCCGCAGAAGACGTGTTTGTCCAACCCGAACTCGACGAAGCTGCAGACGAAGAGGTCGAGCAAGCCGTCGTTGTCATAGTCGAACCAGACGGCGCTTGTCGTCCAACCGGGCGCAGCGACCCCGGCTTTCTCGGTCACGTCGGTGAAGGTGCCGTCGCCGTTGTTGTGGTAGAGAATACAACGGCCGTAGGACGTGATGAACAAATCGGGGAAGCCGTCGTTGTCGTAATCGCCCACGGCCACACCCATGCCGAACGTGCCGCCCGGCACGCCCGCGTCTTCAGTCACGTCGGTGAAGGTGCCGTCGCGGTTGTTCTTGTAAAGGGCGTTGCGGGGCGGCTTCTGCGGCTTGAAGAAATCACAGGGACCGCTATTCACGAAGTAGAGATCCATCCAGCCATCGTTGTCGTAGTCGACAAACGCGCAGCCGGCTCCGACCGTCTCGGGCAGGTACCTGTTCTCCGACATCGCATTCTCGTGGACCCAGCGGACACCGCTTTTTGAGGGAGAAACTTCCACGAACAGCGGTTCCGGGCCGTCGTCCGCGAACAAGCGTAGCGGTAGCTGGGCCAATCCCATCAGGCCGGCGGCAAGGAACCGGCGCCGCGGAATCATGTTCCTCATGCCGACACGATTGTAGCCAAACCCGCGGCCTCACGATCAGTCACGAGCGCGTCGACAGCGCGGCCCCCTCGCCCCCGCGATTCAGCCGAGCAAACGCGGGGGAAGGGCGGCGGCCGCAAACAAATGTGTGAAGTTAGGTGAGCGGTCAGATAGTAGGCTATCCGGGCCGGCTGGGTGCACCGAAATGCAGTTGCTCGAAAGTGACGGCAAACACGATCTGTCGCTGGACTCGCAGCTTGCAGGTGGTTATCCTTGCAGCGCTGCATTCCTTGACTCAGCATCTGGCGATGGAGTTGGCGGAACATGGCATTCGCATCAACACGGTGGTGCCCGCCGTCGTGGAAACCCCGATCTACGGCGCCTTCATCAAACCCGACGAGGTTCACAAGGCCCTACAAGGGGTCACCTCACGAAACGGAAATAATCGTACGCTAAGCGACTCTCACCGCCTTGGGAAGCGTCGGGTTGGAGTAAACCCTAGCCTAACGTCAGGGACGGGGTGCTGAGGCGTCAGAATAGAGTTCTATTTTGGATTGATGGACACATCCCGTCCAGGGTTATAGAGTTCTTCCTGACAGACTGGGTTCAGGAGAACGCCATGCACGGTCACCGCATCGGCTACGTTTGGGTGAGCAGCTTCGACCCGAACCCGGAACGCCAACTCGAGCATGTCCCAGTCGATCAAGTTCTTTACCGACAATGTTTTGGACCATAGCTGGTGGCTGAACAAGCAAGTTGAACAGGGCGAGTTCCGGCCCCGCCCGCCGCTCAATCGGCCTTAGCGTACGATTTTTTCCGTTTCGTGAGGTGACCCCGTGTACGGGCCGTTCTGCCGCTTGTACTGGTGCCGGTTGCCGGGGTTGGTGCGCGGCAGGCTGCACAGCGCCAACAGCCGCGCCATGAAGCCGAGATCGGGGTCCGCTTCGCTGGCCGAAACAAGCTGGTCCACCTGATCGGCCAGGGTGAAATGGTGTTGCGTCGAGCGAGAGGGTATGAGCGCCTGGACCGGGCCGGGCAGATCGGCGATGACTTCAGCAACGGGAACCAACTCGCCGCGTTGACGCTGCATGGCTTTATTCTCCCATGTTCCTCAGACAACCCCGAAGCGAAGCTCACGGAAGGAGTCTCGATTGACGACTATTCGACATGGCGGGCCGTGCGGTTTGCAGATCGAGATGAGGGCGGCTGAGAGAGACGCAAAATTGGCTGTTTCTTTATGCCACGGTGCCTCTAAATGTTTGCCACACGGTCAGAGGGGGGGGTGTGGCATGCTTAAATCGAGAAATGCGGCGAAGCCGCTTTCCTCTATCTCTCTCATTCCGCTGTTGTTATCCCCGCTGAATCGTCCGGACACGCTAACGACGCGGGAAAGTGAAAAGGACGAGAGCGACCCCCCCAAAAACAGGGGGGTCATGTGACCTAAAGTAGCGGTACGCTGTGGCATACCTCTACTCGGTCCCATGGGGGTCGCTCTCGTCCTCATTTATCCCTGCGGGAAGGCTCGGAATCGGACAGATCAGAGCGCAGCGGGGGCGGGTGTCCCCCTTTCCCCTCGCCCTGGATGATCCCGGATCGGTCTTCTGGTTTTCCCCAGCGGCGAGTTCAGCTTGCTGCCTGCACTGCTCATGTGGAATGGAATAGAGCGTAGCTCATTCTCCATTCAGAAACCGCTTGATCATTTCAGCCGCAGGAAAGTCGATTAGACGCGCCGCGCGAACAAAAGGGAGACGGTTGCACATGCCCAAGTCACGACAGCGGGACCTCGAAATTTAAAGCACCGGGGCAAGGATTTACGCCATGGCCGCCAACATGCTTGAAGGCGTGGACGGAGAAGAATGGAAGGCGCGCGGCCTCTCCAAGGGCGATGTGATGTTCGCGCTCGCCTTAGGTTCCCTCCATTTGCGGATCAACAGCATCGAACTCGGCTTGAAGCACATCCTCGACAGGGAGATGGGGAGACCCGTCCCCAAAAAGCATGACCTCGTCATTCTTTGGAATCGCCTGACCGACGAGTGGAAGGAAAAGGTCGCTGAGGCGTCCTGCGTCCCGATGGGAGATATCCGGGAAGCCCTCGGGCAGTACAAAGACGCCGCCGTTGCCCTGAGGTACGGAGGATCTTTGGGAGAGCAGACCGCGCAGTCTCCTGTGGCAGATACGATGAGGAAGCATGCGGCGGTCCTCCAGAAACTGGCTAACACGCTCGGAGGCCGGGCACACCCGGCAATAGCGCTTTGAACGATCCCCTTTCCCCTCGTGCCGTAGGATCCCGGATCGGTCCTCGCCGTCAAGGGTTCGCTTCGCCGCTTCGCGCCCTGGACTGCTCCGGGCCGATCCGAAGGGATAACTGTTTATGAGGGGAAAGGGGGTGGATGGGCCTGGTTGTTAGGCTTCGGGCCGTGGACGGGCCGAAAGGGAGCCTTTCGGCCATACCAGACGCCTTGAGCCTCTGCCGTGGGGCGCTGTCACCCGCAGGGCCGTAGCGTAGCGTAGGAGCCGCGCCAGCGGCTTGACTCGCCCCTCGGCGGAGGCTATCCGGGGTTTTGATTCTGGTTTTGGGGGTTGATTTTGTTGTCGGTGCGCTTGCCCGTTCTGCCGTGGCATGGCGTAAGTCTGTTGTTTTCAGTTTTTTACGTATAAGGAAGACTTTGATTTTGCCTTTTGCGGGGGGGCGTTAGCCCTCCGCTTCCGGTGGTTTCTCTTTTGTTTTCAGTGAGTTATCTACAGCCGTAGTCGCTCCTACTTCCGATCGTCTAAAGTTTCTCATCCTCAACCGGAAAGTGGATGTGCTCCGCTGAAGGCGTGAGTGTGCTCTTTGTAGTTTGTTGGTGTTGAGGTTTTCCACAGTAGTCGCTGCTTCTACTACCGGTAAATCTATAGGAGATTAAACTATAGGCTTGCGTACCAAAGTGCCCGTGAAATAATCGGGTGTGCGTACCAAAGTGCCCGTGGAAAGCGTACCAAAGTGCCCGTGGAAAACTTCACCTGCTCACAAGCAGGCTAATTGTTCTAAGATCATCTGCAAGAAGAGTTTTGCGCAGCTTTCAGGGCCTATGCGCACAGCTCCTTGCGCGAGATCGGTGGGGGCGACTGCCTCAGGTGCAGCCCCTTGGAGTTGGGGCGGAGCTGAGCCTGCGGATATTGCGTGAGAACATCTCTGAGGGTCTTCAGAAAGACTTGCCGGAACTTACGGATCGAACGGTAGTTGGTGCCGAACTGCCCCTGTAGCGAAACCCATGGGACAAAGGCCTCGGTTTGGGGGTGGATGCGGCACAGACGCTGCGACAGCCACGCGTAGATGTCGAGCCCCATAGCACTGTGCGAAAGCGCAGCAACGGCGCGTGGATCAAGCGGTACGGCATGGTTGACGAGGCTCTGGTAGTAGTCGAGTGAAAGCGTCACCGTAGAGGGCCAGAGAATGCGCTGATTGGAGGCCTTGGGGAACCACAGGTCAAATTCGGAGATGACGGCCGCCCGGCCCTGCTTTTGAACTCTCCCTCCTACGGCAAAGCGCATTTCGGCGGCGGCCAGAGCGGAAACCTGCTCTTTCATCGCGCGGATTTCGCGGCCGTTGAGCTCGCGGCTATCACCGCGCCTGGGCGAGAGAACCTGACTGAAATAGGCCGACATGCTGTCGCCGACATCGATGACATTGGACTGGGTGACGATCGCTGCCGTATTCAGGTGAATGAGCACAAGCCGAGCTTTTGGGCCGAAGGGTAGGGGCAACTCGACCCAAGCGTCCTCACGTTCGCTGTAAGCGGTCCCGGCTTCCACGCGGAGCATGGTGTACCCGTTGCGGCGCTCAAGAACGCGCTCGGCCGTGCGGCGGTACGGCAATGAGGTTTGACAAAGAACCGTGTGCTGATAAGTGGGTAGGCCTTCTTCGCCCATCCCGATCTCGGCGGCGGCCTCGATCAAACGCCACTGGGTTTTCGTGGGCGGCTTGAACCTGAGGTCAGCTTTCATAAGATCGCCGATCGGCGTCAGGCCGCCTGTGTGCTCCTTTTTCATGATCCAACTACAATGATTTGTACGGTTAATACGATTATGACGAACCCCTGCTCCGCCCCGGTTTGAGCTTTTCGACGGCTTTTGCCGTCTTGATCAACTGGGCGGGCCTCATCTGTGCAAGAGCCTTAAGTCCGGCGCGCACTAGCTCGCTCTTAGAGACGTTATGGCCATTCTTCAGTAGCGCGGCCTGCAACTCGGACAGCAAGACGTAGTCAAACTCAGGGAAAGAGAAGGTGTCGCGGATGACCGGGATCTTTTTCGGGGGCTTAGGCTTGGCGTGGCGGACCGGGCCGTGGCCGCCCTGCCCTCCTAGAACGCTGTCCGCTCGTTCGAAGCGCTTGTTTACAACGGTGCTCTCATCTTGTAGCGACTTGGCGAGCGCGTCGCTCAGCGGGTCTTTGTTCATTTGCAAATTCTCCTTGGATGACTGATAAAACCTCGTCCGTGAGCGCCTCAACTTCGCGAATGGCGGCTGCTGCACTAGCTCCTAGATGGTGGACAGTCTGACCGTAGGCGGCTGCATGGCGGTAAGCCTCGCGATCACCAATCTGCGTGCGGCAGAGCGAGATGCGGTATTTCGGCAAAATCTCAAGCGTCTTGGCGGCCAGCCGTGTATTGGGCTTACGCTGATTGATGAGAAGCCGGGCCTGCAGATGCTCGTTTATGACCTCGGCCGCTTCGATCACTGTGCAGATAGCAACGCCGGCCCAAAGATCGGGCGGCGATGGGATCACTGGCACAAGCCCGAGATCAGCAATCAGCAATGCGCTTTGGGATACGGTCGAGACGGCCGAGGGCGGACAGTCAACGACGATGAAGTCGTAATCGCCAACGAACTTCTGCACCTCGCGGTGGAGCTTAGCGTCGGCATCGGCCAGACCGGCGATGCTGGCAGGGAAGGGGGCTTCATCGGCCGCAGAAGCCGCCCAACGTGTGGCGGTGCCTTGTGGATCCGCATCAACAACCAAAACCTTGGAGCCACGCCTGGCCAGTGTTCCAGCAAGGTTCATGACCATTGTGGTCTTACCGGGGCCGCCTTTCTGGTTGACGACAGCGATGATCTTGGCTTGGCTCATATGGTATTAACGATTTGTATGAATTGTATCGTCTGTAGGGTTGGTACGGTATGCCTAAAAACAGAATACCAGAGTCGATCCGCCTAAAACAAGCGGGCAGGCAAATGTGTTGAAGCGTTGACGCTGGCTTGGCGCGGCCAAAGGCCCCATCACGAATCTGCCATGCCCCATGGCCGTGGCTGCGGTGATGGAGTCAAGCAGCCGACGAACCTGCGGGACGGAGATTTCCGGAGTCTTGCCCTCGAGCGATGGTGTGGCGGCCGCCTTGCACCGAGAGCGCGGGGTTGAGCAGGATGCCTTCGCGTCGCACGATGGCGGGCAAGGCTGTCACTGCGGCGGGTGTTTTGGGGGAGAGGAACGAGGGCTGGCGGGTGGTCGGGCGTGTTGGGTCCGGGGGCGGTTCTTTTAGTGAATGATAATATCCTTTATCATGCGTGATTAACTCCCGCTCCCGCCGCTCCCCGGCAGGCCATAATGCCGGATCGCTCCCTAACATGTAGTAGAGCAGGAGCTCCCCCATGCCCTCCCAACCCGCCTGGTTTCATCGACTTGAAGAAATCCTCAGCGCCCTGCGGGCCATGACATCCACCCGCCTCGACCGCCAGGCGATCGAGAAACTCTTCCGTGTGCGCCAGCGCCGCGCACGAGGAGCTTCAGGGTCCTTGGATCGGGCGGCAGCACGAACTAGAGTGTGGCGAATAAAATAGCTGGCATACATACAAGAATCCGTATACTCTAAGGATGGATGAGGATGTGCGGGCCCTGCGCTGGGTCGGCTCTGCCCTGCGGGACCTCAAAGAATTTCCGAGGGCTGTACAGCGCGATATCGGGCAGGCTCTCTACGCCGCCCAGTGTGGCGAGACCTATCCTTCGATCAAAGCGCTGAAGGGTTTTCAAGGAGCTTCGGTTATCGAGATCGTCGCGCCGTTTGAGACCGACACCTATAGGTCTGTGTACACCGTCCAATTTGGATCGGCGATCTACGTCTTGCACGCCTTCA
>CBDDCL010000008.1:0-31914 GCA_965226245.1 Bryobacterales bacterium
TGAAAACCGTCGCTTACCTCCGCGTCTCCACTCGTTCGCAGGACCTCGCCAACCAGAAGCTGGCGATCCTCGAGTTCAGCCAGAAACGCCGCTTCCCGATCGACCAATTCATCGAGTCCCGCATCTCGTCGCGCAAGAGTCCGCTCGAGCGCCGCATCGACGAAATGTTGGGGACGCTCGAGCCCGGCGACCGGCTGCTGGTCAGCGAGTTGTCGCGGCTCGGCCGCAGCCTCTCTCAGGTGATCCAGATCGTGGAGACCCTGGTCCGGCGCAAGATCCGCTTCATCGCCATCAAGGAGGCGATCGAGTTCGACGGCAAGCAGGACCTGCGGACCAAGGTGATGATCGCGCTGTTCGGATTGTTTGCCGAGGTCGAGCGCGACCTACTCTCAGAACGGACCAAGGAAGGACTCGCCGCTGCCAAAGCCAAGGGGAAACGGCTCGGCCGGCCCAAGGGGGCCTTGGGAACTTCCAGGCTCGACGGCAAGGAGCAAGACATCCGGGCGCTGTTGGGCAAGGATGTCTCCAAGACCTCCATCGCCAAGATACTGGACGTCTCCCGCTCCGCCCTCTACCACTTCATCCAGACCCGCAAGATCGCTCCGGGCTGACCCCAAGGCTCGGACCGCCCTTATGTTGTATTTCAATACCAATGTGGGCGCTACCCTGATCACGCTGAGCATGCACATGAACTCCGTATCGCCGGGAGCGAGGACTTTCTCTCTCAGAATGAAATCTCCTTGCCCCGCTCACGACGATCTACTTGTAGTCATTCTGCGTGTGGCGAAGCGGCTGTCAGTAGCGAAGCTTCCGACTCAGCAAGAAAGAGAATCGATGCTGCGGTCAGGTGGAGTGTGTAAGATGCCAAATGCTCGGGCACATCTCGGTGATTCACGCCAGCACCATGGCCGCCCGCACGGTTCCTGATCGTCGGGACCCCACTTTCCAGGACGGAGCGCAGGGCACCGAACTGGCTCTGCAGATAGTCCGGGATCAGGCCTTCCTTAAAGACAATATCGATCGGCCGGCTTGCCGTATCCTGCTCAGTATCGAACTGCCACCCGCGGCGGTGGCAAATTACTTTCAACGTGCTCTCCAGCGCTTGGAGGCACCCGGCATTTGCCTCCCCGTATCGACGGTGGCGGTAGTGCTCATGAGCGTTTCGGAACTCCTTCTCTGCATTCTCGAAGTGCGGTGCTCGCAGCACGGACAGCGCTGGCCTCACGACTTCCTTGTGAATGTAGTTCGAGTCGACCCTGATCACTGTAGAGCCCTCGATCTGGTAGCCAACCCCGTGCTCTCGGAAGCGGTGGTTTAGTTCATTGATTGCCTCAGACGGGTCAGGGAAATTCGGCTGCTTCTGGTCCACCAGTCGGAGCGCAACATCGATTACGTCCAGCACTCGCTCGATATCGGTGGCCTCCAAAAGGAACGTCTCAACCCGGTTCTTATCGTTTATTCCGTTAGCGAGTACAAGTAAGCCGTACTCGTGCGCCAAGGTTTCATAAAGAATCGAATACAGATCAGGGGGGTGGGGGCGGGCCAACCCAGGCCAACCCTTAAACATTGTGCGGATGATGTGACGGATCTGTACTCGGAGCGGCGCAGGAAGACTCTCGAACTGATAGACGTCCGGTAACTGCTTCCCGCGTTTGGAGTATATGTCGCAGACCGCCATGGCCTTCAGTGCAGCTCGAGCCCCTTGGCCCGGTGCAGCAGCCCGATGATGGCAAGCTCGTTACCCTGAGACGCTTCAAGATTCGGGTGGACGCCTACGTCTGCGGTTCGGACTTGCTGTTGGCGTTCGTCTTCGCTCATGGGATCGGCTCCCGGGGCGGGGAACTGCCTCAAACATATCATCTCAGACGCGCATTCCCGCCTCCGCGCGACGCTCGCCGAATAACCCGCTCCAGGAGCTCCGTAGAGGCATTTTCTCGATTGAGCTGGACCTAAACCTGCCATCCCGGCCCAGAACCAGAGTTCGCGTCATGGGCCGCCATCTGGCGGTCCGGATTTCCAGAGGCCCTCGAATCGCGCGCCCGCAACTCGCGTAGGCGTCTCTAAGTCGTTATTGGGCCGCTGTCTGTGCGGTTTCGAAGCAAGTCGAACTCGTCGTGCGTCCACGACCAGCGCTCGCCGAGATCGTGCTCGTCCCGGTGTCGTTTCATGCTCAAGATTCTCTTCTGGAGCAACGAGAAATGGCGAGATGAGGCGCCAAATCGGCTGGTGAGGAGGCGTGAACCCGCCGGCGGCCACTTCATCCCGTCACAGATTGCGGCCCATGACGCGAACTCTGGTTCTGGGCCTATCTGTGTGATGAGGTCGTCGATCCTAGCCATTCCGCCCCACGACGCAGACGAACAGAACCGCTCTGGACGACAATCGGAGGTGGTGGCGCCGCTGCCCCCCCCCATTCAATTGGAGGGCTAACCCACCTGAAAGGATTGGGAAGCCGTTCTGATAACGGTCCCGAAGATTGTCTGCAATCAGATTGACGTAGTTGGTCGTGTATCCCTGCATTACCTGCTTAGGGTATCAGGCAGATCGGTGCGATTTTGCACGCTAAGCGGAGCGTTTCTGACGAGCGTTGAGGTGCCGATAGAGCGTCGAGCGGTGGATACCAAACTGCTCCGCCACCTGACGTGTTGAGATGGCTGGGTCGGCCGTCATCGCCTCGGCCGTGAGGATCTGTTCAGGCGTGAGTGCTCGCGGCCGTCCGCTGGCCACGCCCCGCTTGTGCGACAACACGCATTCGGCAAGGATTGCGGGAAGCGATGAGTTCCTTTACCTCGAAAAGGCCCGCGCGAAATATGGGCTGACCGGTGCCGGCTGCGTCTTGAAAGTCACGCGCAGGAAAACTAGGTAGAACGAGCGACACAATGCAAGAGTCAGTTGGGTCCTTCCCTTCCCAACTCCGCCCACACGCTCTCGTCCGTGTCGCTCTCCGAGAACACCCGGCGAGAGCGCGGCCATCGCATCGATGACCGCGCGGGCGACGACAGCGTTGCGCGCTTCCGGTGCAGATGTGTGGTGGCCCGGCTCGCCCTGTCCTTCTGTTGGGACGAAGTGCCCGGTCCGACCGTGGACGTCACATGTCGATGCAGCCGGTCCAACATGGAGTTGTCCACTGCTGGAGCATGGTTGCATGCGAGCATGCAACCATTAGGCGTGGTGTTCCTTGTAGTACTCCCATACTTTTATAAATAAGTGGCTGGAATGGATATCCCGTGCTGCGGCGTAGGCCTTAAACTCGCGCTTGGCTGCGGGAGGTATTCGCACCTGAAAAGGCACGTTCTCCCCTATCACGGGCCGCAGGAGATTGTCAGGCGTCGCGGCAGGTGTGGGAGGGGCTCCTTTGGGATTTGGCTTTTGGAGGGCGGCGTTGATTTTGGTCATTAGGAGGCCTTTCTGTTAGTGATCTTGGTTATGGCATCGATGATGCTCTGTGCAGTGGTGTCGGCGCGACGGTTTAGGGTCTGGTAGTTGGTTTCGGTGGCGGCGCGGCCTGCATCGCTTGCTCGACGGTAGGCGATACGCTCCGGCACCTCACCCGCTATCGTGCGGTATCCTGCCGCTTCGATGTATTCCCTTGCATGCTGTATCTCGATCTTGCTGTCGCCAACACGCCAAAGGACGAAGGCGAGCCGTTCCGGGTCTACACCGTGCTGGTGACTCAGCTCGTGGGCAAGGGCCACTTGCGGGTGAAGATCGTCAACGGCAAGGCCCGTGGGGAGTATCACGAAATCGGATGCACGGGCAATGTCACGGGTGGCCCTGCTGGCATGGGGTGCACCGTCAAAAATAAACAGGTCGAACTTCTCCGTCGCGGCCAAAGCGGTGCTGACACTCGTGAAGATTTCGGTGTGAATTTCCGGCGTGACTTGGTTTACAGCTCGGCGCTTGAACCAGTGGTAGCTGGTGGCCTGCTGCACATCCATATCAGCGATGTTGACGAGCCATCCGTTGTCAGCGAACTCGCGGCCAATCAGGCGGGCGATGCTACTTTTCCCAACGCCGCCCTTTTGTGAGACGACGGCTACTTTGATTGCCATGGATGAAAGGATGGGGTTTGGGTGGAACCAGTTCGGGCTTTGGGCCGCCCAGCATGTTCGCATGCGGACATTGATGCATGATAGCATGCACAAAGAGAGGGGTCACTTATTGGGCTCCGGAGGGCGGCGGGGACGGGGCCCGCCGCCCTCTAAATCCGCGTCCCCTAGGACTCGGCCTGCTGCTCTTCTTCCCGCGGAAGCTCGAAGAGGCGCGTGTGGGCCTGATCGGCCACTTTGGCAAGCACCAACAAGTCGTTGCGCCCGAAGCTCTGCGTACTCTTCCATTCACCAGCGTCGTCTTTGTAGAGACGAGAGAAGGTGACGTTGTGCCTCGGTTGCTCTTCGGTTCCGTTCGGCCAAATCGTGGTCTTGACGCGACCGATGCGGACTTCAGCGACGGGTTTTTGGTTAGCCATAATGTGTTTCCTCCTGTGAAGTTAAGGGTTTGTGAGCGTTTCCGCTCACCCGCGCAAGGCGGAAACGGCCAAACCCTGACGAAGGAGGAACAGCGCCGCCGAAGCCGGTGACGGGGCGGGACCGACAAGGGCAAGAGAGAGTGCCAGACGCCGCAGGCGAGGGAACCGTTCTGGCGCGAGTCTTGCGTCGGGCCAAACCGGGCCCGGCTGCGGCCAGCTCCCAATGGCGCAACCCTTACCCGTCTTCCGATCGGACGCGACAGGCCACAGATTAGCGCAACGGTCACCTGGAAGCTGAGCGCCCGTGCCGGTGAATGGATCGCAGCGCGAAGGGTGCAAACGGCTCCTTGCCAAAGTGAACGGTATTGACGCGCAAGTTCAGCAGGAAGCTCCACCGAGTCCGTTCTTTCTCGCGGATTCTTTAGCGGCGGTTCCACAAGCCGAGTCCTCGCTTCCTCGCCTGTTCCTCAAGGTCAATGAACTCTTGCCGTTTTAGAGAAGGGAAAGCGAGCGCAACAGCCGGCCGTAACGGTCGCGCGTATCTCCGGTGCTGGGTACCTCGTCACCCTGGCGCCAGCGGGCTATGGCGCTGGACGGTGCCAGCCTGGAGGGGGTAAGACGGACTTACGGGCTAGCGCCTGTCTCGTCATCGCCGCTTTGGCCGCGCGCGGCGAGACGGTGATCGACCGCGTCTACCACATCGACCGCGGCTACGAGGGGATCGAGCAGAAACTGGCCGCCGTGGGAGCGAAGATTCGCCGAGTGCGCTAGCCTCTGGCTTAGCCCGCTTTTCTCACCAGGTGGCGAGGCGAAGTGCGTGAGAGGCCTGTCAGTACAAGGCGCGCGCCTGCCCTTCTCTTCCGACGGACGGATTACATTCTAGGCTTGTCGCGGTCGAACTGGGCTACTATGCTGGGGAATCGTCATGAACGCAGGCGCCCGAGAAAGTAGAGGAGCGGTCGTGCATAAGATCATTTTGATTGCCTGTCTGCTAGTAGGAATAAACTTCGGCTGTGCCCACGACTCCGTAGAAACCAAGCGTCCCCGTGCCACAAGCGCGAGGGCAAAAAACGTCGTTCTCTTCCTCGGTGATGGCACGGGGCTTGCTACCGTCCACGCCGCTAGTGTGCTTGGCCACGGCAAACCGCAGGCTCTCTACATTCACAGCATGCCGTACATGGGGCTGTCGGAAACTTCCGCGGCTTCCACCTGGAACACCGACTCAGCGGCCGGTATGACCGCCATCGTCAGCGGACAGAAAACCCACGTCGGCGTGGTTTCCCAAGGACCCGACGCTAAGCGGGGCGTTAGAGACGGCAAGCCGTTAAAAACGATTCTGGAATACGCGGAAGAACGGGGACTTGCGACGGGTGTCGTCTCCAACAGTCCCATCACGGATGCTACACCCGCAGCCTGTTACGCGCACAGTAACGAGCGATCGAAGTGGGGCGAAATTTTCATACAGATCACTCGTCCCCGGTTCGGCGATGGTGTCGATGTGGTCATCGGCGCGGGGCGAAACCGCATCCTGACCCAGACGGCCGAACTCAGCTTCGACATCAAGAACGAGCTTGAACAGAAGGGTTATCAGTTTCTTGATCAGCCCAGGAACCTGGCTGGTCTCGAATCGAATACCGATCGGCTCGTGGCCCTATTCGACAAAGAGCCTCATGAGTTTGATCTGGCCCAGGCGGTCGAAACAGCCTTGGCCGTTCTGACGCGCAGCCCGAAGGGCTTTTTCTTGATGGTGGAGTCGAACAATCACTTCACAGACATCCGCAAGTCGCTGGAGCTGATGATCAAGTTCGACGGCATCATCCGACGTGCCGCCGAGAAGTTGCGGGGTACCGATACTTTGATCCTCTTTACAGCGGACCACTCCTACGATTTACACTTTCCGCGGCGAGCGGTGAAAGGCCGTGACATCCTCCCCTCCATGGCCGTCATGGGGCTCCACACCGCTGAGGAGGTACTTGTCCTGGCACAGGGGCCGGGTGCCGAGAAAGTTCACGGGTTCTTTCCCAATACGGAACTGTTTCGCGTCATGATGTCCGCGTATGGATGGGAGACTTCCCTGCACTAGCCTGCTTTTCTCACCAGGTGGCGAGGCGAAGTGCGTGAGAGGCCCGCCAGTACAAGGCGCGCGCCGCTCGGCGAGCTTGGGCACGGCATGCCGTGCCCCTACATTCTTAACCAGGATTTCCGATTTGGCTCCTCTGACGGCACGAGTCTACACCCTCACCCGGCGAAGCGCAACCATTTCTCCACCCGAAAGAGGCGGCGGCTGAGGCGGGACCGATCGAGCCCCCTTCTTGCCCCTCATGGGGGCTGATCCGTCGCTGCGAAGTCAATTTCGCAGACACCCCTCCGAGCTTCCGTCCTCAGTACACAGATTTCGCATTCGCCAAGTGCGGTGCTACCCGCCCGGCACAGGCAGCGCCCAGATCCTCCGCAGCATGCCAAACAGCCGTCGGTTCAGATGTCCCTCCGCGAACAAGAGCCAGTAATACCGCGCGTGTTTAATTAGCCGTCCGCCCGTCTTCACTAACCGCTGCTGTAAGCTCGTCAGCGACCAGCTCTTGATCCTTGGTGGCAGTCCCAGCCGCCGCCACAGGTTGCCCAGGTTATAGGCCAGCACACTCAACTGCAAGCGCACTTCGTTCGCCCGGAAGCGATGGCACGACAGCCTTGTCCAATGCGTCGCCTGCTTGCCTTCTTTAATCCACTGCTCGGCCGTCCCGCGCTTGTTGTAGAAGCGCACCACCGACCGGCTTGGCAAGCTCATGTTCGTCACGATAAAACCGACGCGCGCGAACAGCTCGCCCTGGTGGTGCTCGACCTTGGCGACAACTCGTCTCGGCTTCTTCCAGCTCTCCGCCTGATAGCGAAAGCTCTTGTAGCGCACTAGCGGCTTGCGGCCGGGCCTCCCCGGCGGACGAAACAGGATGTCTTCGATCTCTAACTCCAAGCTCCTGTTGGCCGGAATGCGGATGGCGTACTGCACGCCGCGTTCCTCCGAAGCCTCATAAATCTCTGGCTTGGCAAAGGCTGCATCCCCCCGGAAGGCGACCAGCTTGCCCGCAGCCTGTTGGCGCTCGATCTCCGGCAACAATAGCTCATCCCAGTCCTCGGCGCTGTGCACGTTGCCGGGACGCAGCTTCGCCGCCAAACAATCACCGTGCTGGTTGAACAACAACAGCGGGTGGTAGCAGACCGACTCGAAGTGTCCGTTGTAGGCACTGCCTTCCTGTTGGCCATGGACCGGACTCTCGGTGGAGTCCATGTCCAGAACGACCCGCTCGGAGTCGTCGAACGCCTCCGCTTGCCCGACCAGCTCTCGGTTCAGCGCCAGCAGCCCCAGCAGGTTCTCTTCGCTCGCCAGCATCTCCGTCTCGAAGCCGTGCAGCGTCGAGGTCAAGGCCGCACCGCGATCCCAGATCTTCTGCGAGCCGATCAAGCGAAACGTCGGGTCAGCCGACACTCGGACGGCGTCGTTGACGTCCTCGTAGCCCGCCAAGCGGCTGTAGATCGACTGCCGCAACAGATCAGCGAGCGTGAACTGCTTGTTTGTGCCTTGCCGGGAGTCGCTGAGATGCTCGTCAATCAGTTCTCCGAGACCGAGCCGTTCGTCCAGTTCGCGAACCAAAATCAGACCACCGTCGGAAGTGACGTGCGATCCCTGGAAATCGACTTTCAACGAGCCGTTGAAACTTAGCTGGAATGGCTTGGTTTGTTTTTCACCCATTGGGTGTTGGCCTCCATGGCGTCCTCATCGGGCTCTAGCCCCTATGAATAAAGACGCTGAAGGCCGCCGGAAGGTCGAGAGGTCTGAATCAAATTGGAAATGCGGGTTTAGGTGTTCCAGTCCGCTCGCGGCGCTCATATTTGGCCCGCCTCCTTCGCTCTCCAATAGGAGTGTTCGGCTGGTAGATAGTGCGGTTTCAGGTAGACGCGGCGAGGCTCAAGCGACTGCGCCCCGTCATAGGGCAGACAGATCGCTTGACAGTTTGAGAGCAAGGCGAAGTCTCGCGGGTGAAACACGGCCTCGCGCTGCTCCCGGAATGACTTGGTTGCGCCCATGCTCCCGCCTCCGCCTCCGGCCCGGCCTGAGAGCGGGGAGACTTCCGAGCGCTTGGAGGTCTCGCTGATGGTGTAGGATTCCTTGATCTTCGCCACCTGGCCGCATAACTCCGACGCAATCTTGGCGCTGGCGTCGTCGCTGAGAGATAGGAAGATACGAGTACGGAGCGTCTGCAACAGCGACCGCCACGCTTCCGAGCTTCCCAACACGGCCCGCAACGAGGAAATAGATTGCGTGGCGACAATCGGGATGCAGCGGCATTGGCGGGTCAGCGCAAAGGATTTTTCATCGCCTGATGGGTCATCCTCGCCCACCGAAGCGAAGGCTTGATATTCGTCACAGATAAAGACGGCGGGCCGGAAGTAGCTGCCCGGGTTCGCCTTCATCTTGGCCGGGCGCATGAGAAGCGCCTGTAGCCACGCGTTCTTGAGCATCACGCCCACGGCGCGGGCCAGCGCCGGGTTGATACCGGCGGGCATATTCAAGGCCAGCACCTTGCCCTGCTCGATCAATTCATAGATCGGCGGGAGGTGGCGCGAGATCGGGGCCGTGCCTTCGGCTTGGTCGCTCTCGGCTGCGGGGTCGGGTGTCTTGTCGTCCGGCTCCGCTTCCGTCACCACCCACGCCGCCTCCGCCGCCTGGGGCGTCTTGTCGTCCGGCTCCGGTTCCGCCTCCGCCTCCGGTTCCGCCTCCGCCGCCTCCGCCGCGCCCGCCTTCTCCGCCACCGCGTCCTTCTCCGCTTTGAGCCGCTTGATTTGGGCTTGTAGGATAATGGCTTGAGGATCGTCAGTGATGTGCGGCGCGGCGGGACAAAACACCTTCGCCACGTCCGGCATATCGAACATGGCAAGGAACACCGAAACCCCCTCCACAATCGAGGACTTGATCTTGTTGTCTAGGGTTTGCCAGTCGTGGACAAACCATCGCTTGACGGCCTCCACTCGCTCTCTCGTATCTTCGCCGGGTCCAGGTTCCCAAACGATCTCATGGGTGATCTTGAGTTCGTCAAGTTTTGCCTTCAGCGGGCGCGTGTAGACGGCTTGGTCTTTTTGGCTTCTCGGCGTAGGCGTCCAGTTCCATTGTTCAAGGTGTGTGAGTTGGGGTGCCAGGGCGTCCGTCTTGACGAAAATGGTCCCTGTGTTGAGGTCGTCACTCAGCTTCTCCGCCGCCTCGATCTTGGCCGCGAATAGCTCCGGGTCGATGGCACAGCGGTAGACCTGTTGCAACGTCACCCATCGCTCCGGGAACACCCGGTGAAGCTCGATGATCCAGCGGACCAGATTGGTATAGGCTTGCTGCCAAAAGGGTTCCTTTCCCTTGCCGAACAACTGATTGAGCAAGCTCGAAACGGTGTAGGCCAGTGAGTACGAATCGAGCCACCAGGCCGATAGCGGATTCCATTGAGAGCGGGCGTCCATGCCAAGCTCGATGTAGTCTTGTCCACGGCCCGCGTCAACCAGAATTTGGCGGATGTCGTGACAGAAGTCTCCCTTGACTTCCAGCACCAGCGCCGCCGCCCGTAGCTGCGGATTGCCCGCTTGCCAGCCGAGAAGCTGCCGGGCAAACGGGTTCATGCAAGCCGATGTTTTCCCCGATCCCACGGCTCCGAAGATCGCCACGCCGGTATACAGTCCACGCTCCGGGATGGTGAGCCACGAGGGACTGAAAATCTCCCGCGCCTCGACCGGGTGATGGACCTCCCCGATGACGATGGCCGGGGCCTTTTGTTTGGGATCAAGCGGCCACGGCGGGAGCTTGGCGAAGGGTGCGAAGTCGCGCCGCCGCCCCTCCAACCAGACCTTCCAAACGGTGACGGCAATAAGCCCGCACAGCATGACGGCAACGAAGGGCGAAACGTAGTACCACAGCAGCAGCCAATCGAAGAAATTGGGGGTGTGGTATTCCACCAAAGCAAGGATCGGGTTTTCATCAAGCGACGGGAAAGGACGCCGTACAAAGCTCCACACGGCATACCACACACCGCCGAAAAAAAAGAGTAGCAGGGGCGGAAGCCCTACAACGAATTGTACGACGCGAAACACCGTCCAGCCCAACAGCATGAAACCTTGAAAGACGCGCCACCCGGCCCAACCCAACAGCACGAAACCTTGCACGACCAGCCAGCCGAGGACGGCGAAAACCCGGATCGGGTTTTTCCAGTTCATCGGGCCGGCGGGCCGGTGCCAAAGCTCCCGCAAATAAGGGCCGACCTCGCGCCATTTCATAGCTCCGTCTCCGTGCTTTCAGCGCCGCTCCTGGGGGCTGTTTCTGAGCCTTCCCGCAGGGATAAATGAGGACGTGAGCGACCCCATGGGGGCCGGGATAGAGGCATGTTCCAAATGCCATCTATCCGGGACCGCATGACCCCCCTGTTTAGGGGGGGGTCGCTCACGTCCCCCGCCTTTCTCCCGCGTCCGAAGCGTCCGGGCCGTTTCAAAGTGTCTAACCACAGCGGAATGAGGCAAATAGACGAATGTAGCTGTGGTAGACCTAAGCCGAACACCATGTTACACCCCCCCTCTGAGGCTGTAACATCCTGTAAGGGCGTTTGTAACACGAAAAGCAACGGTTTTATACCCTCAATTGAGACTCCTTCCGTGACCTTCGCTTCGGGCATTTTGAAGAGCACCCCAAGCCGCTTCATGGCTCCCCCGAAGTCGCCGTAGGGAGCTAGAAACTCCCGGTCTTTCTGCTTCATGGCGTCTCGGATCGCCTTGATCTCCTGCTTCGGCGTCGGCCCTTCATGGCTTGTCCCTGGGTCCGCCGCCGCCCATCTTTCAAGCACTCGATCCGCCCGATCCACGGTGGTATTTTCAACCCCAATTCCGATCACCCGAACCTGCCGCCCCTTCTTGCGGAGCGCATCCCAAAGCGGCCCATGCGCGGCTCCCCACGAGTACAACTCACGATCCGTCTGGTGGCCCGGATCGACGTAGACAAAGGTGACGATTTCAGGGTCCACGGCAAGCGGCAGTTTGAGCGCAAAGTAGCGCTTCTGGTTGCCGGCCACACCGTAGTAAATCCGGCGCGGAATCAAGCGGAGCGGCAAGCCGAGCTTTTCAAAAAACTCGACCTTCTCCTGTTCGGCGGGGAGCCAGTTCATACCCGGATGTTCCAGCACAAAATCCAGCGACAAAAGCCGCCGCATGACAACCGGCGTGCCGGCCTTTCGCCTGTGGCGGATGTTCTCGACGCCCAGCGCCCGGTAGATCGCGTGGCTCGATATCCGGCACGTCTTCCCTCCCCCGTTAAAGGCAATTACATCGGTTTCGACGGCCTCCCGCCGCCCGATCAAGGTCTTCACGAATCGCGCCGCTGTCATTCGCTGAGTATCAAAGTAATGACAGAACTGCGCCCGCGTGAAGACGCCGCTGTGAAGGCACACGAGCGCGATCCATTCCGCGTCCTGGCCGGTCCAGCCGAGCGGTTCCAACTTGCGATCTCTTCCCCGCAAATGCTCGATCATCTATTGATCTCCGGTGACGGTGGCCCGGTCGCCTTGCCAGATATAGGTGCTCTCGATCCTCATGTCTGTCCTCGTACTGTACAAACAAACGATGGATTTTCTCCAGTAACCCGGCGGTGTCCGGCCATCATGAGAGAATGAGCCATGCAGCGTCAACGCGGCGAGTTGGTTCCCATTGCTGAAGCCTTCTCTGATCTGAGCGGGCCGGTGGCGGCGCTCCGCGACGCTTCGCCCCAGACGTTACACCATTACACCCGCTTTGACCAGGTGAACCAGCTTGTCTCAGCCAGCGAAGCGGACCCCGATCTCGGCTTCATGGCGCGGATGATGGTGCTGTGCAGCCTGCCGCGCACCAACCCCGGCAACCGGCACCAATACAAGCGGCAGAACGGCCGGTACACGCTCTACATGTTCGCGGGCCGCGATAAGCTCCCCTACGGCAACCTGCCGCGCCTGTTGCTGGCCTGGGTCTCAACCGAAGCGGTGCGGACCCAAAGCCGCGAGATCAGCTTGGGCCGTTCGCTCTCCGGGTTCATGCGGAAGCTAGGTATGGAAGATCGAAGCGGAAGTCCTCGCGGCGACCGGACGCGGCTCCGCAATCAAATGAAGCGGCTCTTTGGTTGCAGCGTCCAGTTGATCTACGAGGATGAGCGGGTCACGGCAAGCATGACTTCGCCTGTTGCCAGTCGCGCCGAGTTCTGGTGGAACGAGCGCAAGCCCGATGAGCCGGTGCTTTTTAATAGCAAGATTCGCCTGGGCGAAGACTTGTTTAACGAGATAATCAGCCATCCGGTCCCGCTCGACATGAACACCCTCAAGGCCCTCAAACGCTCTACGTTGGGCCTCGATCTCTACCTCTGGCTCAACTACCGCACCTTCGCGCTCAAGCACCCGCTACGCCTCACCTGGCGGCTCCTGTACAGCCAGTTTGGAGCGCACCCGGCCAACGCCAGCGACAGAGTTACCGTCCGCAACTTCCAACGCAAGGTGCTGCGCGAGTTGAAGAAGATCAAGATCGCCTGGCCTGGCCTGAACTATTCAACGGCTCCGGGGGTCTTGATCCTGCATCCCTCGATACCGGCTATCACCCCGCTCAATCAAGGTCAGCTAACAAGCTAATCTGCCCTTTCCTGACCTCTCAGCGGCCCGTCAGCGGCCTTTGCGCGCCGGGTTGGACTCTCGGTATCCCCCGCGCCTCCTGAATCGTCAGAGACCATAAATCGCTTATTTCCACAGGCTTGTGTGATTCGGGGCAGTTTTCCACGGTGAAACGGGACCCCCTCACCCGCTGGGTTTTCGGTGAAACGGGACCCCCTCACCCGCTGGGTTTTCGGTGAAACGGGACCCCCTCACAAGTAGTTAAAGAACAAGTAGTTAAAGAACAAGTAGTAGGAGCGACGATCCTGTTGATAACTCACTGAAAACAAAAGAGAAAACACCCAAGAGAGGGGCTAACGCCCCTCCCGAAAAGGCAAAACCAAAACCTTCCTTATAGGTAAAGAACTAAAAACAAAAGACTTACACCATGCAGCGGCGGAACGGGCAAGCGGACCGACAACAAAACCCAACCCAAAACCAGAATCAAAACCCCGGATAGCCTCCGCCCAGGGGCGAGTCAAGCCGCTGGCGCGGCTCCTACGCTGCGCTACGGCCCTGCGGGTGACAGCGCCCCTCGGCTGCGGCTCAAGGCAGCTGGTATGGCCGAAAGGCTCCCTTTCGGCCCGTCCACACGGCCCGAAATCCCCCTTTTCCCTCGTGAACAGCGCGTCTCTCCAGATCGGCCCGGAGCGGTCCAGGGCGCGAAGCGGCGAAGCGAACCCTTGACGGCGAGGACCGATCTGGAATCATGCGACGCGAGGGAAAGGGGGGTAAGTCCCTGGGGAGGCTCGACAAACCTCCACAGGGCGTTATGCCAGCCCTGCTTACGGCTCGCAGTCCTGGTAGTCCGAGGCCATGCACTCCTGTACCAGTCCAGTCGCTCGGCTGATCTCAGCGCGGGTCATGTCACGTTCAAGATGGTCCCGCAACTTCCTGGCTCTTGCGTTCCCGTTTGTGCCGGCGATGTTGGACCACATGTGCGCAAGCACGGAATCCTTGAGGACGCCCCGCCCGGTGGCGTACATGACCCCGAGATTGGACTGCGCAATGGCGTCACCCTGCTCGGCGGCCAGACGGTACCAGCGCACCGCTTCGGCATCGTCCTTGAGAACGCCCTCGCCCTTGGCGTACATGACCCCGAGATTGAACTGCGCAGCGGCGTCACCCTGGTCGGCGGCCAGCCGGTACCAGCGCACCGCTTCGGCCTCGTCCTTGAGGACGCCCCGCCCGTCGGCGTACATGTTCCCGAGATTGAACTGCGCAGCGGCGTCACCCTGGTCGGCGGCCAGCCGGTACCAGCGCACCGCTTCGGCCTCGTCCTTGAGGACGCCCCGCCCGTTGTCGTACATGACCCCGAGATTGAACTGCGCAATGGCGTGACCCTGCTCGGCGGCCAGCCGGTACCAGCGCACCTCTTCTTCGGCATCGTCCTTGAGGACGCCCCGCCCGGTGGCGTACATGACCCCGAGGTCGTATTGGGTGCTGGCGTTACCCTGCTCGGCGGCCAGCCGGTACCAGCGCACAGCTTCGGCCTCGTCCTTGAGGACACCCTCGCCGGTGGCGTACATGACCCCGAGGCTCCATTGGGCCGAGTCGTGACCCTGCTCGGCGGCCTTGCGATACCACGTTGCCGCTTCAGCATCGTTCTCCGGTACGCCCTCGCCGTTGGCGTACATGGCCCCGAGGTTGTATTGGGCGCTGGCGTGACCCTGCTCGGCAGCCAGCCGGTACCAGCGCACAGCTTCGGCCTCGTCCTCCGGTACACCCCAGCCGTAGTTGTACATGACCCCGAGGTCGTATTGGGCGCTGGCGTGACCCTGCTCGGCAGCCAGCCGGTACCAGCGCACCGCTTCGGCCTCGTCCTTGAGAACGCCCCGCCCGGTGGCGTACATGAGACCGAGGTTGGACTGGGCTGTGGCGTTACCCTGCTCGGCGGCCAGCCGGTACCAGCGCACCGCTTCGGCCTCGTCCTTGAGAACGCCCTCGCCCTTGTCGTACATGACCCCGAGGTTGGACTGGGCTGTGGCGTCACCCTGCTCAGCGTGAACGAGGAACCCTCGCACCGCTGTGGCATAGTCGCCACGGCCATACGCTGCCACAGCTTCGTCAAATGTCTGCCCCGCCGCGACTGGTGCGCCGGGCAGCGTAGCCAGCAGCGCCAAGGCGACAATGCCGTGCCGAATCAGTCGGTTTTTAATGCGTGTTTGTAGCATCAGCGGGTCTGGAACATCTCGGTCTTAGGCTACTGAAAAGTTCACCCGGCGCCGAGGGGCGAGTCAAGCCGCCGGCGCGGCTCCTACGCTGCGCTACGGCCCCGCGGGTGACAGCGCCCCTCGGCTGCGGCTCAAGGCGTCTGGTATGGCCGAAAGGGAACCTTTCGGCTTCGCCGCAATGAATGATAACTACCCTTATCATGCGCTAGCGGACTAGCCCTCAGCAGCCCACGGCCCGAAGGAGTCGAGCTCGGCGTACTGAGTAGTGGAAGGCGCGATTAGCCCACGGGGACCCCTACAGGGCTTTACTTCCCCCGTCCACGTAATCGCCCTTCTGGGCGTTTTCTTAAAGAATGCTTTTCCAATTGGATGGTTTTTGCCCATTTTTGGAGCCTTTCAGAGGTAGGTAGGAACCGCCGTCTAGCGACTTGGCTAGCTCGCCTTCCAACCGGGTTAGCTCCCGCGCGGTTAGGTCCCGTTCTCTCGCGGTAAGCGGATCTCGTAACCGGTCCCGTAGCTCCGCTATCCGCTTCCGCTCGATGTTGGCTTGACCGGCTAGGAGCGCGCGGTGGGGCCATGTCGGCTTGAAGACGCCGATTATTAGTCGAGCTAGACGCATGATGTATTTATTCCACACAAGGGTCTGTGTCCCTTCTTTCAGCGCCCCCTCCGGGGGGCTGTTTCGAGCCTTCCCGCAGGGATAAATGAGGACGAGAGCGACCCGTCATGCGGTCGAAAAGAGGTATGCCCCAGCGTACCGCTTTTTGGGACCGCATGACCCCCCACTTTTTGGGGGGGGTCGCTCTCGTCCCAGCCATCATGCGGCCCCTGGGACGCAGGAAGGCGGTTTCAAATTGACTAACCACAGCGGAATGAGGTAGATAGACGAATGTAGCCGTGGTAAACCTGAGCGAAAAGTCGTGCCCCACCCCCCCCCTCTGAGGGCGGGGCATGGTACCAGCGGTCCCCTGGGACAATAAAAACCACGGTTTTAGACCCTCTCTCAGCCGATCTCATCTCGCTCCGCAAACCGCACCGCCCGCCATGTCGAATAGTCGTCAATCGAGACTCCTTCGAGCCGCGCCGATCCGAGTCTCAGGCAGTCACCGTTTCGCGTCCTGATGGTAGGCTGGATGCGCTCATGACGCCGTACGAGTTCATCACCAAGTGGCGCGCTTCCGAACTGAAGGAGAGTTCGGCGTCGCAGGAACACTTCATCAACCTGTGCGGGCTGCTGGGCGAGCCAACACCGGCCGAAGCCGACCCGACCGGCGACCACTACTGCTTCGAACGCGGAGCGCGCAAGGACACCGGCGGCGACGGCTGGGCCGACGTGTGGAAGCGGCACTGCTTCGCCTGGGAATACAAGGGCAAGCATGCGGACCTGGACGCCGCCTTCGCCCAACTCCGGCAATACGCGCTGGCGCTGGAGAACCCGCCGCTGCTGATCGTTTCGGATATGGAGCGGTTCCGCATCCGCACCAACTGGACCAACAGCGTGAGCGAAAAGCACGAGTTCGCGCTGGACGATCTCGCCGACGCGACCGTTCGAGACAAGCTCAAGTGGGCGATGTCCGATCCCGACCGTCTGCGTCCGGGCGAGACGCGGCAGTCGCTAACCGAACAGGCGGCGCAGTCCTTCGCGACGCTCGCGCGGTCGCTCCGGGAACGCGGCCACGACCCGCAGGAGGTCGCGCACTTCGTCAACCGGCTCGTCTTCTGCATGTTCGCCGACGACGTGGGACTGCTGCCCGGCCACATGTTCACGGAAATGCTTGGCGAGGCGCTGCGCATCCCGGAGCAGTTCACCGACTTGGCCGGCGATCTTTTTAGCGCGATGGCCTCGGGCGGCAGGATCGGCTTCAAGAAGGTCGACTGGTTCAACGGCGGTCTGTTCGATGACGCTACGGCGCTGCCGCTGGAGAAGGCCGACATCGAGACGGTGCTGGCCGCGTCGAACCTCGATTGGTCGGAGATTGACCCGTCGATCCTCGGCACCCTGTTCGAGCGCGGGCTCGATCCGGGCAAGCGCGCCCAGCTCGGAGCGCACTACACCGACCGGGACAAGATCATGCTGATCGTCGAGCCGGTCGTGATCCGCCCGTGGCTTGCCCAGTGGGAAACCGAGAAGGCCGAGATCGCTGCCGAGCTGGACCGCGCGGGCGCGGCTAAGTCACCGACCACGCGCACGAAGCGGCAGAACGAGGCCGAGCGGCGGTACCGGACGTTCCTGAATCGACTTAGTGCGTTCATCGTGCTCGATCCAGCGTGCGGTTCGGGCAACTTCCTCTACCTCGCCCTGCAGGCGCTCAAGGATCTGGAGCATCGGGTGCAGCTCGAGGCAGAAGCGTTGGGCTTCCAGCGGGCGTTTCCAGAAATCGGCCCGGCCAACGTCAAGGGCATCGAGATCAACCCCTACGCGGCCGAATTGGCCCGCGTGTCGGTCTGGATCGGTGAGATCCAGTGGATGCGGCGCAACGGCTTCTCGGAAGCCCGCGACCCGATCCTGAAGCCGCTCGACACCATCGAGTGCCGCGATGCGATCCTGACGCCGGACGACACCGAACCGGATTGGCCGGAAGCGGACGTCGTGATCGGGAACCCGCCGTTCCTCGGCGGCAAGCTCCTGATCACGCACCTCGGCGAGGACTACGTCTCGCGGATGTTCAAGACCTACGTCGGCCGCGTGCCGGCGGAAGCCGATCTAGTCTGCTACTGGTTCGAGAAGGCGGGCCGGCAGATCGCATCCGGCAAGGCGCAGCGGGCCGGGCTCGTCGCGACCAACTCCATCCGGGGTGGAGCGAACCGCCGTGCGCTACAGGCTGCTACAGACAATCGGCGGATCTTCGAGGCGTGGAGTGACGAGCCCTGGGTGATTGACGGAGCGGCCGTACGGGTGTCGCTGGTCTGCTTTTCGCGTGCCGGCGTCGGGTCCGTGGCTGGCACTCGGCTCGACGACGAGTCCGTCGACGAGATCTACGCGGACCTGACGGCGCGGCGCGGCGGCGCTGGCGTCGACCTGACGAGTGTCCATCGGCTACCAGAGAACGCTCGTGTGGCGTTCGTCGCCGACCAAAAGGGCGGTCCCTTCGATATTTCTGGCAGTCAGGCGCGCGAGTGGCTCCTCCTGCCTGCGAATCCCAACGGCCGCACGAATGCGGACGTGCTGAAGCCGTGGGTGAACGGCATGGACCTCACCCGGCGGCCGGCGGGCAAGTGGATCGTTGACTTCGGGTTGGACATGTCGGTCGGCGCCGCGGCGCTGTACGAGGAACCGTTTCGGTGGGTGAAGGAACACGTCTGGCCAACATGGGACAAGCAGCGTGAAGCCGAACGCCGTACTCAGTGGTGGTTACACCATCGGCCACGACCGAACATGTGGGCAGCGCTCGGCGAGCTGTCGCGCTACATCGCGACGCCGACCGTCGCCAAGCACCGACTGTTCGTCCGGTGTGACGCCCGTGTCTGTCCTGATCATCAACTCATCGTGATCGCCCGCGACGACGATACGACCCTCGGCATCCTGCACAGCCGATTCCACGAGATCTGGTCGCTTCGGCTCGGGACGAGTCTGGAGGACCGGCCCCGCTACACCCCGACCACCACATTCGAGACGTTCCCGTTCCCGCGCGGCCTGACGCCGGATATCCTCGTCGCCGACTACGCTGACGATCCCCGCTCTGTGGTTGTAGCCCTGGAAGCTCAACGGCTGGTCGCGTTGCGCGACCGGTGGCTGAACCCACCCGAGTGGGTCGAGTGGGTGGACGAGCCGGTTCCCGGCTATCCGAAGCGGCCGGTTCCCCGCGACGAGGACGCGGCGAAGGCGCTCAAGAAGCGCACGCTGACGAACCTCTACAACGCCCGGCCGCAATGGCTCGCCGATGCGCACGAGGCCCTTGACGCGGCGGTGGCTGCCGCGTACGGTTGGCCCGCCGACATCTCCGACGACGAGGTTCTCCGCGAGTTGCTGGCGCTCAACGGTGGCTGCTGAGATGCAGTCTTGAGGGGAGCGAAACTGGCCCTGTCTTGTCTGGGGAACATGGGAGAATAAAGCATGCAGCGTCAACGCGGCGAGTTGGTTCCGATCGGTGAAGTCGTCGCCGATCTGGGCGGCCCCGTCCAGGCGCTCCGCGAAACCCCACCACCGGCGCGGCGGGGCTTCAGTTATCAATCAAGATAGGGGCCGTGTGGCCGTGCCTAGCAGCTTGGCCCGGATTCGGTCACCCGGTGGGGTGACGGGACGGCGCGGCGGCGGGGGCCGTGATTCTCGATAAGCCTTGCCTGATCGTCGCCTGATCGTTGCCTCCACGCATCGGCGAGTTGGGTTGGACAGGTCATGACGGGGGTGTAACCCCATTCTTCTGGCGCGCGGCATCTTGGATCTCTCTCATGCGGTCCAGGTCCTCATCCGATAAGTCCGACAGATCCTCAATCCGCTCCGAGACATCCTCCACGCGCTGCACCGGCGGGAAGTGCAGGGCCAGCGCCCGCGCCGCCTGAAGGAAGTACTGCGGACCTTCAGCGAGTAGCGAATGTGCCCGCGTCGTTAGTGTCAGCATACAGGCCTTGTGATTCATGACGATCTGCTCATCTGAAACGTGGGCTATCCACGTATCCCGCGCGTTCGCCCGGCTCACCCACTTGTGTTTTGACGACCAGCCGAGCCAGGTGTGAACCGTCGTGCGCACGACGCTTGAGATTTCCCCGGTTGACGTGGTATTGACGTGGTATTGACGGGCGGCCTCACGGACGGATCGGCGCGCGCCGAGGGCGACGTAGGCGAGGAAGGCCGCGTAGGATTTAGGGGTTTCGTCGGTCAGCTCGAACTCGACCCGCGTGGGCCACGTTCCTCGCCGGCCGCATCAACATTCCCGGCGGAGACGTCGCTTGACGGCAAGAAGACCGAGAAGGCTTCGATCATCCTCGGAGATGGGACGCTCAGGCTTGAGACGAAATCCGGCCAAGCGAAGGAATTTCGCCTCGACGCGATCGACACGCTAAGCTACTCATTCAGCAAGCAGCCGCGTGGCAAGGCCGCCATCGGCATCGGTATATTGTGCTTGCCGTGCGGGATCGCGACGGCCTTCCTGAAGAAGAAGAAGCACTGGCTAAGCTGGAAGGCTGAGGGGGAAGGCGCGGCCGTGGTCGAGCTTCACAAGAATAGCTGGGAGATGGTCGCGCTCGAGATCGACGCATTGGCGCCGGGCGGCGTTGCGCCCGCCGGTGACACGGTGGAGATCGTGCGAGTGGTGGACGGGCGGGGACACGGCCACGTCGCGGGGCTGCGGATTCGCGCCTCGGCGCGGTTCTGTGCGGCACACGCGGATAACGTCCCAACGCGGCTTTCGGCGGCGCGGCTGTTCGATGGCAGCGGGTGAAGCTGTCCAGTTAGGCGGGTGAAGCTGTCCAGTTAGGAATTTTTACAGGCCTGATTCCATTGGGGTTATCGCGTTTTTTGGGTACCCCTACGTTCCCTACGTTCTCTAGTAGGGACGTAGAGGGCGGGCTGGCCGCTGTTGCTAGCCCCCCCTCTAGTCCTAAATCCCCCATTTTCCCCCGCCGTTGAATCTTCAGTTCGTGGCGCTGGACACGTTCCAACGTGCCGATCTGTCGAGGCGTTGACGGAGGAGTCCAGATACGCTTGTTAGACCTCTCATAGGTTCTTGAACCATTCTTCATTAACGGTGACATTTTCAACCATCTCGAGGCTCACGCCGAGGCCGAGTTCCTTCAGTTTCTCCGCGAATGCGGCACCGTCCACCAGGTCAATCGGGGGTGCCCCATCCCGCGTGGCTTCCTTTACGGCTGCAGGTGTGAAGGTTCCGGTTGTAATAAAAAGCCCCTTGTCAGCTCGGCCGACCATTGCACCGCGGAAATCGCGAATCGCCCCGGCGGACACTGATCCTTGGTACTTCTTGCATTGGAAAATCACATGAAAGCTCATGAACCCATGGATGCGAGCGATGCCTTTTCCGTCGATACCACCGTCTCCCGTTCGACCGGTAACCTCAACGGACACAAACCCCGATTCGCGCAATATTCGCTGGGTGAGCCGTTCAAAAGTGTCGGCGTCAAGTTCCTGCGTCAGAATACGGTGGAGCTTCGATTTCCATTCCTGTTCTTCCTCAGGAATTTCGTCGCCGGATTCACCTTCAGCCTTCTTGCGCTTCACCTGCTTCTGTGGTGCCCGTTCTTTATCTAAAGCCCGAACAGTACGAACTACCTCTGCGGGATCCACATCATCAATGTCGCGGGACTTGGATGTAAGCGTCCATACGCCTCGGCTCGAGTTATCCAATAAGCCGAATTTCTTGAGGTACGTGCGCGCCCACGCCAAGCGATAGGCCACTTCAGTCTGGTTACTTTTCTCAGGGTCATGCAGTTTTGCTATGACGTCTTCCGATATATTCTCGATCTCGACTACCTGTTCGTAGATTTCGTCGATTGATCCGGAGCCACCAAGCTGCCGCAAGGCCTGAATCAGAGGATTCATCAGCGAGTCGTAGGTCGGCAGATTAGGCATGATTTCTCCGAGAGGTCTAACGGATTGTGGCTCACCTGCGGCGACCACAACTTTTCAATTCAAGAGCATACCATGGCCGCCGTCTGGTGCAGCCACTTGTTGGACGGCTTTCAAGTCCTGCGCTGATATGCATGAAACATGCATCCCCGATCCAGATTTGAAGGGCCTGCGATCCCAACCGACCTTGTTGCATGGATCATCCCGAAGGATGTCTTATCATTGGTGTTTTTCAACACTAGGGATAGTCTACTCCGCAAGCTAGTGTGCATAGTCGCGAGCAAATCGGACAACGGGATTATCCGGCCCGACATATTCAGCCCGCATGTCCGGTCGTTGCAGGAATTCCCGATAGTGCTCAAGTATATTTGTATCCGTGTTCACCACATGGACGGGGGAGTCCGCATCCGGATTATTTCCTGCGAGGAAGAACCGCATACCCAGATCGGATATGGGCAGCGAGTATCCGATAAGATAGAGCGCAGCCGCATCCTGAAGCGCGGCGGCCGCATCTTTCCAGAGAGCTCTGACGGTCTCGTTGTTGAAGTAGGTGGTTTTCTCGGCGACCGGCGGAATGAGCAGTGTCTCCTTGTCCGCTGCCATATCGTGCAGCCTTCGGCTGGTAGCGGAACGGGCAGCTTCGTCACGCGCTGGCCCGAACTCAGGGACATCAGAATAGAAAATTGTCTCACCGTGAAAATCCTCGCGGCCAGAATAATACCAGTTCACCGAGCCGTGCAGTTTGAGCAGCCGAAATGCCCGATCGGACTCGGAGCCGCCCCAGGGGGCGGCACCCGAACGAGATTCGATATTGGCGAAGTAGGGTGGATAGATGTGTGCCGGAAGCAGCGCGCTTATCTTCTCGGACACTCTCAAGTCCCTGGCCGCTTTCTCGACCAGCGTGTCGTAATTCAACGTTATGACGACTGCCTCCCGCCGGTGCCAAGACAGAATCAGCCGGCACAGCCAGTCGGGGGCTAACGATGCCGAAGCCTGCGCGGTGCGGTCCTCGATGACGGCTGCAATGGACTGGCGGATACGGCCACCAAGGGAGCGGTGCAGGTCGATGTCGGGTTCCCGCAACCAGGGTTGCGGTTGCGACAGGTAGGTCATCCACAACTCGATGTTATCACCAAGAGAATCGGGTATGGCAGACGAAAGACTTGTGACTTCTGCAAGCCTTTCTGTCACCTCCGCACCAAGCTCGGCCATTGTCGGCATCTGCATGGCGATGGCTTTCGAGAAACCCGCGCCCAGTATGAACACATCGCGCCCGCGGGTCTCGGAGGGTGTCGAAACGTTGATCAAGGGGCCTATCGTAGTGTTGTGGTTTGTCATGGGAAAATGCCACCCTGGACCGGACGGCGCGGGTGATTGAAACATGGGCGGCGGCGGACCCAGGGACAAGCGATGAAGGGCTGACGCCGAAGCAGGAGATTAAGGCGATCCAAGCCGCGGCTTGATCAGCTTCGGCAGGACGTCGCCGATAGGCGCAAGACCTTTGTCGTCCTGGGCGTCCATGTCAGACGGTTCCCTGTTCTTCCGCCTCGCTGATGCGGCGCTCGATGAAGGCGTTGATCTCCTCGGCCATTTTGGTCTTATGCATGGCGCAGAAGGCCTTGAAGCGGGCATGGTTATCCTCAGGGACGTCCACGGTCAAACGCTTGGTAGGGCCGGGGGCCGGTGAGGCCTGTTGGCCGACCCATTTGTCAGCTTGTGGCGACACGACCTGCGGCCGTGCGTTCATGGCTATCTTTTTGCTCATAGTCCCTCACAAGTTCGGTCACGAAGACCTCGACCTCGTGCGCGGCAAGGCTGTGCGGGTCGAGGGCGGAGACGGTCTTGCCGGCGGCGAAAGCCTCGGCGAAAACAACGCGTTGCGATATGTCAGCTTGAAGGATGGGTGTGTTCAGCGTCAACAGAGCTTCACGAACATCGCGTCCAATGACAGTGTTTACGATTTTACGATTAATCACTATTACGGATTTCAGGGTTTCCTTGAAGACGCGCGCCTCGTTGACAAGGTCCACAGTCTCGGCGGTGGCCCACACGTCCGGCGGCGATGGCTGCACGGGGATGAGGACTAGATCGGCGGCCAAGATGGTGGACTTCGCCAGCTCGTGAACGCGGGGCGGCCCGTCGATGACGATGTCGATGTAGTCGGCATAGATCGGCGTCAGCTCCTTGTGCAGGGTCGGCTTAGCCATGGCGATGACGCTGAACTTGTTCTCGCCGGCCCGAAAGGTGGACCACTTCATCGCGCTTTGCTGGGGGTCCGCGTCGATGAGCAGCACACGAGATCCACGTCGGGCCAGGGCGTCGGCAAGGTGAATTGACAGGGTGGTCTTACCAACGCCGCCCTTCTGGTTCAAAAAAGCGTAGATCATTAATTCTGTATAGCATCATTTCAGTTTTTACTGCAATACGAATTCTGTCTACTGAGGGGCCATGGCAACGAGCGGGTTGGAAGCCTGGGCGGCAATCGAGCGCGTCGCGTCTTTCGGATCGGCCCGCAGCCGTCCAGGGCGCGAAGCGGCGAAGCGAACCCTTGACGGCGAGGACCGATCCGACACGATGACCGGAAGACCCTCCAGGAGGAAGTGCTCAAGCGGGAGGTGGCCCAGGGCGACCGGGCTGAGGAAGCATCCAAGCAGGTTAAGAAGGCGCAAACAAGGGCACTCCGAAAAAAAGTAAAAGAAGCCGGACCCGACACAGGACAATGAAAGCTAACCCAGGAAACCCCCGTCGAGAACACGGAGCGGAATCTAGGTCTTGTGGGAGAATGACGAAAGACCATGCAGCGTAAACAAGGCGGGTTGGTTCCCATCGGTGAAGCCTTGGCTGATCTGCCCGGCCCGGTCCAGGCGATCCGCAAAACTCCACCACCGGCGCAACGGGCTTTCACCCGCTTCGATCAGGTGAACCAGCTGGTCAGGGCCAGCGAAGCGGACCCCGATCTTGGTTTCATGGGCCGCACAATGGCGCTCTGCTCCCTGCCGCGAAGCAACCCCGGCAACCGCCTTCAGTACAAGCGCGTCAACGGGCCATTCACGCTCTACATGAACGCGGTCGGCGACAATAAGCTGCCCTACGGCAACCTGCCTCGCCTGTTGCTGGCCTGGGTATGCACCGAAGCGGAATTGATCCTGTCGCCCTCGAAGCCCGCGATTGCACCCACGATCGGCCCACAGCGTCTCGTGGAGTAGCCCCAGGATCGCCCAGGAGCGACCGAACGCGAGCCGGGTGCTTCCGATGGAGGCGAGACGACGTTCCATGGCAAAGCCGAAAACCCACATCCGAAAGGACGACTCAAACCCGGCAAGTTCCGTCGGGGGCCTCCGGCGGACGCTGTGCGGGCTCTTCATCCCGCTCGATCAACTGGACAACGCCAATCCGTCGTGCCAGAAATGCCTCCAGTTCCGCAAGAAGGCCCGTTAACGCGTCCAGGAGCGACGAACGCGGGGGCCCCCCCGCCTTTTTTCCTACCAGCCACCGCAGAGCGGCTTAGAGCGCTTCTGAGGGCCGTTTTTGGGGTTATCCACAGATCGCTGTGATTCGGGGCAGTTATCCACGCGCTTTCGGGACACCCCCCCGGCAATTCTTCGCGCTTTCGGGACACCCTTCCAAGTAGTACGCGGTTGAAAATGCCATCCTGGACCGCACGGATCGAGTGCTTGAAACATGGGCGGCGGCGGACCCAGGGACAAGCGATGAAGGGCTGACGCCGGCAGGTCATGGCGGTGCCGCTCACCGCGTTGCCCCGCCACCGCCGGTTAGACCCCCAGCGCACGGCCCGACCCCCCCTTTTTCCCTCGTGAACAGCGCGTCTCTCCAGATCGGCCCGCAGCGGTCCAGGGCGCGAAGCGGCGAAGCGAACCCTTGACGGCGAGGACCCGGGCTTGATCGCCCCCCTCTGCTGTCTGAGGTGCCGTGGGAGAATGGGTGGGCCGATGGATTCCAACTCTCTGTACTACGGCGACAACCTGGACATTCTCCGGCGCTATGTCCGAGACGAGAGTCCTGAGTGACTTTGACAGGTGATGGAGGCGTCCATGTTTGCCCGAACTGGCCTTTCCCGGTTGAATGATGCGCTGATGAGGAGACTTCCCGGCGCACTCATTGTTGCGGCGCTTCTGCCCGCGGTGCTTCTGGTTGCGGTGCTTCTGCCCGCGGCCGCCGCGCAGTCGTCCAGCTTGGGCCGCATTGACTTCCCCACCTCGGGATCTCCCGAGGCTCAGGTCCATTTCCACAAGGGCGCTCTTCTGCTGCACAGTTTCGAATTCGATGATGCCCGCGAAGAATTCCAAAAGGCCCACCAGATCGACCCCGGCTTCGCCCTGGCCTATTGGGGCGAGGCCTTGACCCACCACAAACTGCTATGGCAGCAGCACGATCAGAAAGCGGGCCAGGCGGCTCTCGAGAAACTAGCGCCGGCCGCCGATGCCCGGCTCGCAAAAGCCCCCACCGAACGCGAAAAAGGATACCTCCGAGCCGTCGAGGCTCTGTTCTTCGGCGAGGGCGACAAAAAGGCGCGGTCCCAAGCCTACGCGGACGCCATGGGGCGGCTGGCCCGCCGGTTCCCCTATGATCTCGAAGCGGCCAGTTTCCACGCCGTGGCGATCTTGGGGACCGCTGACGCGGAACGGGACTTTCGGACGTACATGCGCGCCGCCGCTGTTGCCGAGGGGGTTTTCGCCAAAAATCCCGAGCATCCCGGCGCGGTCCACTACTTGATTCACTCCTACGACGATCCGGTTCACGCACCGCTCGGCTTGCGAGCCGCCAAGGTTTACGCCAAGATCGCGCCTGCCGCCGCGCACGCGCTTCACATGCCGTCCCACATTTTCGTGGCGCTGGGCATGTGGAACGAAACCGCCTCGTCAAATGAAGACTCCTGGGCCGCCGCCGACGCCCGCGTCAAGCGCAAAGGACTGACCATCAAAGACCGCAGCTACCACGCGCTCTCGTGGCTGCACTACACCTACCTCCAGCAAGGGCGTTACAGGGAAGCTGAGAAGCAACTCCAAATCATGGAAGAGGACGTTGAGCAACTGAGCATACCGGTCACGCGCCGTCACCTGGCCGCGATGCGCGCGGCACACGTCGTCGAAACACGGCAATGGAAAACAGCGGCGCGCGCGGCCAACTTGGACCTCTCCGGGATCAGAGGAGATCAGGCCGTTGCTCACTGGTTTACTACTGGCGTGGCGGCCGCAAAGCAAGGACATGTCCGATCCGCTCGGCAAGCTCTGGCAGCGCTTCAGAAAAGGACCGGCGAGACTGCCAAATCCTACGCCTCTCAGCAACAAGCCGGTCGAGCGATGGAGTTACAGCTTAGGTCGCTGATCGCGCTGGCCGCTGGTGACAACAAGAAGGCGCTGCAGCTCATCAAGCAAGCCACGGCCGTTGAGGACGAGATGCCGCTTAGCTACGGCCCTCCCTCGCCCGTCAAGCCCTCACACGAACTATTCGGCGAGCTGTTGCTTGAGGCGGGCCAGCCGGCCGAAGCCCGCGACGAGTTTGAACGTGCTCTGGAGCGTGCTCCCCGGCGGGCTCTATCGTTGTTGGGTTTGGCGCGAGCGGCAGCCAAGGATGGAGACACTGCTGCTTCGAAAAACGCTTACCGGGAACTTCAGGACGTTTGGAGCCAAGCCGACAGCGACTTGCCTGAGCTGAAAGAGATCGCCGAAACCACGTCCGACTAAACGGTAGCGGCGGGCTCTCAGCCGCTCCTTCACCGCGAAGCGGCGACGGCGGACCAGCGGCAACTACGACCCCGATGAAGCGCGGACTTCCGTCCGCGCGTAGAATTTCTACATTTCCGTCCGCTTACGGCTCTCGCCCGAGGTGTTAGCCCGGACTCCTGAGTCTGCCCCATTTTCTCACACCCACCCAAACAAGCCCACCGGAGAGGACCGCTCCGGATAGCCTCCGCCGAGAGGCGAGTCAAGCCGCCGGCGCGGCTCCTACGCTGCGCTACGGCCCTGCGGGTGACAGCGCCCCACGGCTGCGGCTCAAGGCGGCTGGTAGGGCCGAAAGCTCCCTTTCGGCGCGTCCGAACCCCCACAATATGAATGATAATATCCTTTATCATTCGCTAAGCGACTCGCGCATTGCCGTAATGCCCTAGGGGTAATCTTGCTTTTGCGTCCTGTTGTGTTCGTCAGCCAGCCGCGCTTCTTCCTCGCCCTCGGCCACAATCGCTGCCCGCCTGATTTTCAGGGCCGTCCGCTCGGTTAATAGGGCTTCCACTTCCGGCCGACTCTCGGCGGGAAGCCATTCACTGACGAGAGGCCCGGGTAGCTCGGGTGGGCCCTCACGCCCGCTAATGGTGTTTACCCTTTGCTCGATCTCACTAATTCTCAATTGAATTTTTTGCAGTTCTTCCGCCTGTCGCGCCGCTTCCCTTACTTGCTGCTCGTCTTCCCTGAACACTTGGTCTGAGACTGTCTTCTGGTCCGCTAGGCGCGTCGCCACGATCTTGCCATCGGGGGTTGCTTTGATATCAACGTCCATGCCGAAGCCCGCGATGATCCGGCCCGTAGTCTGTACGGTGCCGCGCAGTATCAGCGCTTGCACTCCCCGTTCAAAGGTTGGGATATGAACGATCCTGCTCGTGGTGCTGGTCGCTACCTTGTGGGCGATCTCGATCGCAGCGTCGACAACCTGCGAGAGTGTCAGCCGGACAGGAATATCTCGCTCCATCCAGTCCTTGAGGGCCGACAGCTTCGAGCCGTTCTGCAGCGTCAATTGAAACCGTTTGGTTCTCGCCATGATTACGATTGTATCACAGATATGACATGATACTGCAAGAGCCGCGCTGCCGCTTCGCCTTGCGGTTGATCTGCCGGCCGCGTGGAGTTTTTCAAGTGTTGGAGATGTGATAGACTGTGAATGCATTTGAATCCTTTCGGGGTCGCGTTTTCAACCAGGCGCGGCCCCTTTCTTTTATCCCTGAAACATCATTCCGGGCCACAGAAGCCTGTCCCGGCGCGCACGCGCAGGATTCAGGCATTTACTATCGGACGCCCTCATTCAGCGCCGCGTGGAGTTTTTCAATGGTTGAGGGTTCTGTGATATGCTGTGAGTCCATTTTCATGTCCTTTCGGGGGTCGCGCTTACCCGGCGCGGCCCCTTTATTTATTGGGTCATTCGCCCCTCTCGGGTCTCGCAACCTTCGCGCGTTCACGCGGGGGGGTTTTTTTGCGGAAAGCCATGCCGCGACAACACGGGCCGAAGTACCGGAACGCCGCGCTTGTTTGGAAGCCCACCCCGCACCGTCCGCAGGGCCTTGAACGCGGTTTGAAATGCGGGTCGGCTGAATCACTAGCGCCGTCAGTCGGCCGGTGGTATTCGTAGCTGGCCCGCCGCTCAATCAGCGCGCGGATGGCTCGCCTCTGCTTCCGCCGCTGATGCTCGCGGGCGCAAGCCCCCGTCGAATAGCAAAGAGTTGCGGTGGGGTGGCGCTGTAGCCGAGTCGCGGATATCACTTTGAAGCAAACTGAGCATAGTCGGTAGGGCGTCATGGTTCGTTACCCCGCGAGCCTTCTGAACGGGTCCATCAATCCATACAGCGCGCTGTTTCGTTTGAGGTCACGGTGGCTGAACGGGTCCATCAATCCATACAGCGCGCTGTTTCGTTTGAGGTCACGGTGGCCGTCATAGAGCAACCGAGTAAGGATGATCGCCGCCGATCGCAGCGCCGCGTGATCGATCTCGGCCGCCGTGGGCCGATCCGTAAACATGCTGACAAAAGAAACAGCCGCGCAAATTTGCCCGGTCACAAGCGTGTCATGGGCCGTTTCCCCCGGTGGAATTCGTAGCTCGAATTTCATCATCGAAAGCGGTAGAAATGCGAGTGACTCGGTTTTTGAGATCATCCGTCCAGCCCCGCAACCCGCATTGCCCTTTCGAGTTCCACCCCAGACGTTACAAGCCGCCCGACCGCCGCCGCCCGCGTGCCTATCGATCTCGAACGCGCGGTAATGTCCCCGGCGCGAAGATTGTCAAGCGAGATCGAAAGTGGGGTCCCTACCTTGGCTGCCCATTCGATACGAACAACCTCAATCAAGGCCGATATCGTGGACGCCGCAAAACGCCTCAGCGACTCCCGAGAGCCCGCTTCACTTCCGCCCATGAGAAGATCACCCGGAACGCCGAGAGCCCCGGACACGATCCGAGAAATACCATCATGCAAGGTAACTCCCCCTTGGGTGAACTCGCCCGACAGCGCGCTGGTTGTACCCTGTTGCCGTCCGCCAGGCCATGCACCCGTTGCTGCGGATTTGGGCAATATGGCGATCCCGAACGGTCGCATGAGAACGGAGCGAAATCCGTGCCGTGGGCGGTCTCACAATCGGTATCTTAAACTACGACTCGGAAACCTTCAAACCAATCGGAAGAGACATCAGTGCCGGTATCTATTTTCTCAGAGACTGCGTTGGCTAGGTTGGCCAGCTTTCCCGAGGAAATTCCGAGCGATGACCTTATCAGAGCATTCACGCTGACGGGTGCCGACCGGGACCTCGTCGTCATCCGGCGGGGGGCAGCAAACCGCTTGGGGCTCGCGCTTCAGCTTTGTGCACTTCGCTACCTCGGCTTCGTTCCGCGCAATTTGAGCGCAGCTCCGCGATCGGCTGCCTGCTTTGTCGCGGACCAGCTCGAGGTCAGCCCGGACGAGATTCAATCCTACGCTCGACGCGAGCAGACGCGCCGACAGCACTTCACCGAGGTTCGGGAACACCTCGGCTTCTCGATGCTCCGGTCACGGGACTTGGAAGAACTCGAAGCTTGGCTTGTCGAACGGGCCCTTGAGCACGATGCTCCGACGGTTCTCTTTCGCCTCGCTCGTGAGCGGTTGCGCACCGAGAGGCTCGTCTTTCCAGCACCCGACCGAATCGTACGACTTGTCAGTTCGGCGCGCGGTCGCGCACAGGAGAGAACGTACACCCTGGTCGAGCCCGAGATCGGCGAGCCGCTGGAAACGAAGGCCGGGAAGATTCTTCCGCTTCACCTGAGCCGTTGGAGCGCGGAGCGGCGATGAGTAGCCGCACTGCCCGGCGCCTGCTTGAACGCGGTGAATGCAGGTTAGCTCTGTCGGATCGCGGGAAGGATCTCGACGACGTCGGCTAAGGGATCGTCGGCGGGATTGGTCAAGCGGTTGCACCGGCCGTAGAGAGTCTGCTCGCGAGCGTCAGCGAACGCGTCTTTCAGGAAGGGGCTCGCCGTGGTCTGGAAATACCCTTGCGGAGTGGAGACATAGGAGATACCGTGCTCGACCAGAATGGAGCCCAGTGGTTTTCGGTTTCGCGTAATCTCCGGCAAGGCTTCGGCCGGAAAGCGATCCAAGTAGATCTTGATGGCACCAGCCTCGACAGGAATTCGGTCAGGACCCGCCGTCAGCACGACTTGGCGGTACAGGACGTTTCCCTTGCGCCGGACGGTGAGGGGCCGGAGTATGATCGGAAGGCCCCAGTACCCGGCCAGCGTACCCGTCATGTCCTTTTCATGCACGAGCAGGGAGCGGAAGGGTTCGGGAATATCCTCCGGCTCGACGGGTTCGATTTCGCGTATGATCGCGGGCGAAGAAGGATCCTCCGACTGAAGGCGACTGAGGGTCGCGACGATGTCTTCGAAGGATTCGGGCATCGCTCTCAGTGGATCTAGGGGAGGGCTCTTGAGCCTTAGGCTGATTCGGGCAAAAACGTAGACAGGTTGACACCGCGGTACGGCTGGAAGTCGCCGCGTACCTAGGGTAGCGTCCACATTCGTGTTGAAATACAACATAAGGACCCGTTCCTTAGCGCACCCCGGCACGATCGAGGACCTACTGGCCGTAGAGAATGACGTTGTCCCATTTGATCGCGCTCACGTCCTGGGAGCTCCGGGCCGATCCAGGAGGGAGACGCGGTTGCAGGGTTGCGGCCAGGCCTTCCTTGGTGACATCCTCCGCTCGCCCCGTCCCTCTGGTCTGCTTGCTTGCCAATTGGCTTCGAGACGGGAAGATCATCGCCAGGTGTCTATAATAATGTCCGTCTTGATCGACGTTAGTTGACTATACAATGTTCC
>CBDDCL010000009.1:0-77917 GCA_965226245.1 Bryobacterales bacterium
CGTGCGCCCCTACAATATGAATGATAATATCCTTTATCATGCGCGATCAAGCGTCCCTCCCGCCGCTCCCCGGCAGGCCATAATGCCGGATCGCTCCCTAACGTATAGTAGAGCAGGAGCTTCTCCCATGACAGCTCAACCCGTCTGCTTTCATCGACTTGATGGAATCCTCGGCCATCCCATCGCAAAGTATTTCCGAGGCTTCAATCAAGTAGTCCAGCCTGACGAAGGCTGCGCTGCACAGCGCGGAACACGCCGTCGAATTCGGGTAGCAGCACCATCTGCGCGGCGAGACGGGCACCCCAGAGCCTGGTGAGACGCAGCTCCTTGTTGCGAAACTCCTCGCCAAGCGTGGAGAGCGTTCGTCCCCGAAACTGCAGCTTGGCCTCTGTTTCAGCCGTGAGGCTGCTGATGTCAACGTGACCTTCACTCGTGAGGTACCAGACATCGTATAGATCACGGGGCTCGTTTCGTGCGCGGTCGCCGAGGGCGCGATGTTTTCGACGACGATCTCATCCAGTGGATACACCCTGACGAGCGCGTCATCCGGCAGATCCTCGTACTCCTCGTAGCCACGGACGACAGCACGTTCCGCGAGCGGCAGAACGAGGCGCTCCCGGATGGTGATGTCCACCTTCACTTCCTTGGCGGACCGTGCGGGCAGGGGTCCTTCGTAGGCCAAATAGAACGTGTGGCTGTTTGCATGGGTCTGACAATCTTCACGTTCGTAGCGCATTACGATGCCCCAGGAACGGTGAACGTCCTCGAAGACGGCATCAAGTTCCGTCCGCATCGCCTCGAAGGGAACGTCCGCCAGCTGCGTGAAGTCGAGGTCTTCTGAGAAGCGGTACTCGCCAAAGTAGCACCGCTTAATGGCGGTTCCGCCCTTGAACGCCAACCGCTCCCGTAGCGGCTGGGCGGGACGAAAAGTACCTCTTATCAAGCGGTAAGAGAAGGGTCCCTTCAGTAGCCGCATACGGTTCATGGATCTCACCCTGTCGCCCACAGGTTCGCTGTCAGGACGGGGCCCCGAGCAGACCGATCGCTGCCACCCTCACGGGTTCTTTCCCTCCTACGCCGGCACTCGATCACCAGACCGTCCGGCACGAAGGGTGCCGGGTGTGTGAAGTATAACCCTGATACTAAAGTTGCGAGGCCCGGCGGACCGGACCAGTCAAGCTTCCCTATGATGGGAGCGCGGGCTTGACATCGATCATGCCCCGGTCGATTACGCCGTGCGGGCAATGCCGACAGCGGGCCCGCCCCAGTACAAAGCTACGGGTATGACCACAGGCATGCCCGCATGCGGCATCGGGAAGCGCCCACTTAGGATGATCCAAACGAAGAGCGGCATTGCAAGCTGGGCGGCTCTTTGTGGCGCCATCCTCCTGAGTGCCTGCGCGACCCGTCTCGGACCGAGGACGATCCCGGCGGCGCGATTCGACTACAACGAGCGGATCGCGCGATCCCAGAACGACCAGCTACTCCTGAACCTAGTCCGGCTGCGATACAGGGATACTCCAATGTTTCTCGATGTTGGAACCGTCATCGCCCAGTACACACTGGACGCGCGTGTGGGCGTCTTGCCCAGAATCCATGTCGACGGAACGGGCAGCACTGAGATAGGTGTTGACCTCGGCGGCCGCTACAGCGAGCAGCCCACCATTACCTACGAACCGATTTCCGGAGCGGAGTTCACTCAACGCCTGCTCACACCGATTTCGCCTAGCACGATCATTCTTTTGTCCCAGTCGGGTTGGAGTGTCGAGCGGCTCTTGATGTGCTGCGTCGACAGACTGAACGATGTCACGAACGCCCCTGTCGCCAGCGGGCCGACGCCGTCCCGGATTCCCGACAACAGCCGATTCAGAGAAGTGGCGCGCTTGCTCCGAGAATTGCAGATTCTGGGATCGCTCAACTTCATGCTCGCGCAAGACCGGGAGACGGGAGCCACTCTTGTCAGAATCGAAAAGCCCGGATCCGACAGCCCGCGATCCAACATATTGCGCAGCCTACGCGAGATCTTGGATCTCGACGCCGCTGAGTCCACGTTTCGATTGACCACGCGTAGCGGCGAGCAACGAGACTCGGATGAGATCGTGTTGACGGGACGATCACTGCTAGGAGCGTTGTTCTTTCTATCGCATAACGTCGACCCGCCCGACTCGCACAAGTCAAGGGGACTGGTGACGGTCCTCAAGGGGCGGGAGAACGAAGACTTCAACTGGAGCATCGTGTCCGGCAACCTGCTCAAGATCGCTTCCTCGGAGTCGCCGCCACCTGGGGCGTTTGTCCGGATCCGCTACCGCGGCCATTGGTTCTATATCGACGATGCGGATTTGAACTCCAAGGCGACGTTCAATCTGCTGACCTACCTCCTGGCGCTCCAGTCCGCTGGCAGCGAAGGGATCGACGCCATGCTCACGGTACCGGTTGGCCAATAAAGTGCGCCTCGGTTACACGGAGTTTGAGTTTCGGCGGGCTGATCGCCGTCATATACTTCCGCTAGGCATCCAGCTTGGCCGCCCGGTGAGACGCTTGTCAGCGGTGTTGAAGTGGGTCGGTCCTATTGGTGCTTGTCGCGGCAGCCATTGCCGTTTTGTGGTTCACCGCGCCATAGCTCGGCACCGTCTTTACCTTGGATGGAAGGGACCCTGCGGGAGTTCTGAACTCGCCCGTACTCGAGCCTCGAAAGCTTCAGGCTGACGGCGGCTTTTCTAAATCAAGACAGTTGTCTTCCTGGCGCTCCTTCGGTTCGGCACAAAAATAGTGAGATCCATCATCTGCACGCAGATCCTGGACAAGACCGCGCTTGACTCCGACTGACCGAGGCCGAATGGTCTCGGCCCTTCCTTGCGGAGCTGCTTCTTTTCCTCCACGAGCTTGCCCGCTGTCCTGGGCCGCGGAAACTCCCAACGGAAAAGACCCCGCTCCGGGCCAAGGCGATGCGACCTACCAACTGCTTCGAAACGTGGAGATCGCCAGCAGCTTCGAGGTCAGCAACCTGACACTTCAACGGGATGTCGGGAGGTTCGTCCTGGAGAGCGGTACTTTCAGCTTTGTGCGACCTGTCTTGGACCGCCTGACGATTGGCATCTTTATCGGTAGAGGACGCTTCGACCTGGATCCACCGTTGCCTTGGGAGAAGCGCAACCTCGAGCTGCTCACCGAGAACACCGCTGTCAAGGAAGGTTTCAAGCGTATGGTCGTGTGCTTTACCGACGATACCTTCTCGGAGATCACTGCAGCAGGCCGGGGAGTGGGGATCGACTCGCGCGCTTCAGCAGTCCTGAAGGAGTTTCGCCAGAGGCGGCGCAACGGCGATTCGGTCCACAACGTCGAGGCCGAAATCCTGACTCACCTGTACAACCACAACTTCGAACTCTTCACTGCCTACCTGGCGGGAGGCGAACAGAAGGATCGTAGCCGGCGCCAGCTGATGGACGAGTGGGCCGCCTATCTGAACGGACGGCACGGAACCGACGATTCGCCGCCCCGCTGACGCGGCGCAGGAGCGTTCCGGCGCCCTGGACTATCGAGCCCGGCTGGTGCCCATGGCTCCAGCGCGTCTCCAGTTCCGGAAGGCGCCTTACCCGGTCGTTCCGCGGGCCGTGCGCAGCAGCGCCAGCGCGTAGACCACTCCGATGACCGGAACCACTGAGAAAGCCAGCGCTAGCTCCCAATCGCCCCGCACGCGGCCCGCAGCCATCAGCTGCGCAAGGCCCAGGTCGGCGACCACGTTCACTGTCAGGAGTGCCGCGAGGGCGAGGATCGTCGTCGTGACGAGGCGGGGCCGCAACACGAGCACCAGCACACCCGCGGCGCCAAGCGGATGCAGCAGGACTACCAGCAGCCGCTGCCAGATGTCCCCACCGTTCGCGAATGCGCCCACCAGGGCCGTGAAGCCGGCGAAGAGCGCGTGCATCACCGCGAGCACCGTCACCGACATCCGGAAGCTGGTCATGGAGACATGATACATCCCGCCGGGGCTCTCGTCCTCTGAACCGCGCCGTCGACGCCCACCGGCACGCATCGTTGACGCTGCACACGCTAGAACGCGACCGCGCCGACCCGCAGCAGATTGGTCAGGTAGGCGACCGCGTTCGACGTGCGTCTCTTGAAGTAGAAGACCCGTCCCTGCTCATGCTCACTGACGTGATAGCACTCCCACCGCTCCCGTCCCATCGCATTGAGCCGTTCGTCCACGTCTCCCAGATCAGCGTGGGCCACCTCGAGTGACGTGTATTCGATGGCCCAGAGAGCCTGGAGCTCTGCTGCCGACAACTCGCGCACGTCGTTGGCCCTCGTTCGCGCGTCGTCCAGGATTCCCTGAGCCCCCTCTCGCAACTCAGCCAGCGGGTCCTGTCGGCATCCAACCGAGAGCACCGCGAGTGACACGCCGATTAGTATGATTCGCATCATCGCTTTCATCCCTTTGTAATCGGTGACAGCGCGGGACATCCGCCGCGCGGTTTCTCCGTCGTCTGAACGAGATGCATCCGCGCGAACCGAACATTCAGCAGTGGGCTGGTGTCCCACTGGCCCACCCTCCAGGGTCTACACCTGTTGACGGGACGTTCCCCGCACGACCGCGCCGAGCACTCAATGAATCGTCGGCTTGGTCACCGCGCTCGTCGCCAACCGGTGTTGGCGGGCTCGCGTGCAGACCAGGACAACCGCATGCAACTCCTGCTCCGCAATGCGTGAGAGTTCCCGCACGTTCCTGAGGGGCCCCGCCACGTCGTCTGCCGACGCCGGCGGTGCTGGCTGGCGGCCCAGGAGCTCGACGATGCCGTGCAGCATGGCGTTGATCTCCCTCAGATGCTCCAGTGCCTCGTGGGCTCGTTCGGGGAGCTCGATGGCCTCCTCGTCACCGAACAGGCCGTCGATGAAGCCTTCCAGCTCGTCGATACGGATCTGGCACAGACGTCGCAAGTCCTCTGGCTCCGCCTGGGTGGCTATTCGCGTCAACCGAAACGGCGTGCTTTCCGATTGATGGGTTGCCAGCGCGTTCCAGAGGCCCATGAGCGCGTCGAACAGTTCGTTGGCCGCCGCAGCCGTGTCGAACGTCGGCAGCTGACCTCCCCACAAGTTGGTGACCGTCTGGACGGGCGATGCGTCAAGCCGGGGCGTCGCGATGTTGCCGAGGAAGCGCGTGCGTACGACGGGGAATGCCGTGGGACAGGCAGCGTGGTCTAAGAGCGCGCGGACGCGTGCGATGCCGTGAGAGCTGAGGGACGGTTTCTTCATGCCCGATTTGACACCCCGCACCGGTCTCTGGACGTCACCAGCCTACTCCGAACCACTGTGGCGATGTCGGGAGAATGACGCTCTGCGGTTGAGCCACGGCTGGCGACATGCGCGAGAGGCTCTCGCTTCCGCTGGGCCAGCACTCTCGTGCCGGCCATGACCAGTACCGAAAAGGAGCCAAGGGGCTCCGGCCGTGATGCGTCAACGGTTGTCACGTTCATACCGCAGGACTGCGCGCGTAGCGGCTCCGCAATGCGTGAGAGTTCCCGCACGTTCCTGAGGGTCCCCGCCACGTCGTCTCGAAGACTTTGTTCCCATCCCGTCCGGCTGGTCGGCGACCACGTTCACTGTCAGGAGTGCCGCGAGGGCGAGGATCGTCGCGCTCGGATCGCTGTACCAGAACGGACACGAGCACCTGGACCCTTAAATCTTTTCCCCGTAGCGCCCTCCAAAATCGCTGGTGCGCTGCTCCCCAGGAGAGAATCTTGCTACCTTGGTCCACCTTGGAGGTGAAGATGCCGCGCGCTATCAGTTGGATAGGCTGGCACCTCAGCAGGGGTTGGTTGAACGCTGTCAAACGTTAGGTTTGACGTAAACGTTGAGCCCTATTTTGACCTCCACGCCATTCGCATCTTTAACGTCGATATTACCCTGAGTCGACGCCACCCTTCTGGTTTTTCCAGAGGCGCTGATGTCGCCGCGGTGGTTCAGGTCAACATGAATCACCAAACGGTTATCATCCACCACTTCGAATTTAACGTTTTCCACTGGTATGGCCTCCTTTGGGGTGGGTCCTACGAACCCACCAATTGTACCTGCCTCGCCACCGATCTGGGGCAAATCGACCTGCAAGTGTTAGCGCCGGAGAGAACATAGTCCACAAGGCGGTGGAGTTCAGTCAGGTTGTGGCGGATAAAAACACCGTGGGCAGCGCGGCCTCTGCCAGCTACTTCAGTCCGAGCACCGACTTGACCTCGGCCCACTCAGTCGGGATGGCATGCCATCTAGCTGTAGCTGGCCAGCTCACCCTTACGATCGGTGAAGGGTGGGCTGATTCGGGGTCTGAGTAGTAATGCAACAGCGCCGCGGATGGCGGCAGAGCTGCGGCTGGGGGAAGGGAGGCTCGACAAACCTCCACCAGGGCGTATGCCAGCCCTGCTTACGGCTCGCAGTCCTGATAGTCCGAGGTCATACAGACCCGCGCTAGTTCAGTCGCTCGGCTGACCTCGGCGCGGGTCATGTCACGTTCAAGACTGTCCCGCAACTTCCTGGCGCTTGCGTTCCCGTTTGCGCCAGCGATGTTGTACCACATGTGCGCAAGCACGGAATCCTTGAGGACGCCCTCGCCGGCAGCGTGCATGACCCCGAGGTTGAACTGGGCACTGGCGTCGCCCTGCTCGGCGGCCAGCCGGTACCAGCGCGCCGCTTCGGCATCGTCCTTGAGGACGCCCTCGCCGGCAGCGTGCATGACCCCGAGGTTGAACTGGGCGCTGGCGTGATCCTGCTCGGCGGCCAGCCGGTACCAGCGCACAGCTTCGGCATCGTCCTTGAGGACGCCCTCGCCGGCAGCGTGCATGAACCCGAGGCTGAACTGCGCGCTGGCGACGCCTTGCTCGGCGGCCAGCCGGTACCAGCGCGCCGCTTCGGCATCGTCCTTGAGAACGCCCCGCCCGTTGGCGTGTATGACCCCGAGGTTGAACTGGGCACTGGCGTCGCCCTGCTCGGCGGCCAGCCGGTACCAGCGCGCCGCTTCGGCCTCGTCCTTGAGAACGCCCCGCCCGGCAGCGTAACTGACCCCGAGGTTGAACTGGGCGAGGGCGTGACTCTGGCGCGATCCCGAGCGCTCCATCTCGGCAAACAGGTTCTCCAGCTCCGCGTCGCTCAAGCCCTCGTCTGGAATAGCGACAGACTGATGCACCTGCTCGGCAGCCAGCCGGAACCAGCGCACAGCTTCGGCCTCGTCCTTGAGGACGCCCTCGCCGGCAGCGTGCATGACCCCGAGGTTGAACTGGGCGAGGGCGTGGCCCTGCTCGGCGGCCAGCCGGTACCATTTCACGGCTTCGGCCTCGTCCTTGAGAACGCCCCGCCCGGCAGCGTACATGACCCCGAGGTGGTACTGCGCAGCGGCATAGTCCTGGTCTGCGGCCCGCCGGTACCAGTGCACCGCTTGGGCTTCGTCCTTGCCCTTGAGGACGCCCTCGCCTGTGGCGTACATGCGCCCGATGCTGAACTGCGCTTCGGCGTCGCCCTGCGTGGCGGCCAGGTTGTGCTGCTCTACGGCGTCACCCTGGAACTCCTCTTCTGTCAGGATGACCGCTTCGGGATTGTCCTGTGCCAGGAGCACGTCGGCGGCCAGCAACACCGTCATGACCATGGCGGCGGTCATGTAGATCGGTCTGTGTGTTTTGTCGGTCGGCTTCAATGTGGGCGTCGCTCCTTTTTCTGGGGGCAGGACCATAGTTGATTTTTTCTTGGGCGGGAGGCAAGTCTATCACCATCCAAAGTCAACACAATCCCTTCCCACCGGGTTTATCCTGGCCTCTGGCCGCTGAGCGGTTTGGGACGGAGGCGTTGTCGCAGCAAGAATATGATGAACCGTAGTGCGCGGGATGACACGGTGTCCCTGTCTTGTCTGAGGGACATGGGAGAATAAAGCCATGCAGCGTAAACGAGACGGCTTGGTTCCCATCGGGGAAGCCTTCTCTGATCTGGACGGCCCCGTGAAGGCGATCCGCGACGCTTCGCCCCAGGCGCGCCACCACTTCACCCAGGCCGATCAGGTGCACCAGCTTGTCTCGGCCAGCGAAGCGGAACCCGAGGTAGGTTTCATGGCGCGAATGATGATGTTGTGCTCATTGCCGCGCACCAACCCCGGCAACCGGATTCGGTATATCCGGCAAAACGGCCCGTACACCTTAGTCATGACTGCCGGTGGTAAAAGCAAATTGCCCTTCGGTAATTCCCCCCGGCTCTTGCTGGCCTGGGCCTCGACCGAAGTGGTACGAACCCAAAGCCGTGAGCTCGTTCTAGGCCGCTCGCTTGCCGAGTTCATGCGAACACTCGGGGTCTACCACAACAGCGGCGGACGCGGTGGCGTTCAAACGCGGCTCCGCAACCAGATGGATCGGCTCTTTAACGCCAGTGTCCAGTTGATCTACGAAGACGAGCACGGCAAGCAGTTCATTGCCTCCCACATCGCCGAGCGGGGCGAGTTTTGGTGGAACCCCAAGCGGCCCGACGAGCAGGTGCTGTGGGACAGCAAAATTTATCTGGGCGAGGCGTTTTTCAACGAGATCATCAGCCATCCCGTACCGCTCGACATGAACACCCTCACGGCCCTCAAACGATGCTCTCTGGGTCTCGATCTCTACCTGTGGCTCACCTACCGCACCTTCACCCTCCGCGCTCCGCTGCGGCTCACCTGGCGGCAGGTGTGCCAACAGTTCGGAACGGACCCGGCTAAGGCCAGCGACAAATTCATCGTTCGGAACTTCCGCCAAAATGTTCTCCGCGAGTGGCGTTGGTGCATGAATCGGTGTAAGCGAGCACGCTAGCGGCGGAGGTGGGGTCCAGTCCATCATAGAGATCGGGGGGGGGGTAACGTCATGGTCGCAGCGAAGTCGAGCCGAGTCAACCGCCAGTACAAGAAGAAGTACAGAATCCGGAACTGGAGGGAGTACGAGCGTGGCCTCAGGAGCCGCGGCGACGTCACGATCTGGCTGAGCGAGGATGCAATTGCCGCGTGGGTACCACCGAAGAACGGTCTTCGCGGAGGCCAGCGGCGGTACTCGAACCTCGCGGTCCGGACCGCGTTGACGCTGCGGGTCGTCTTCAGCCTGCCGCTCCGCCAGACCGAGGGGTTCCTGGACTCGCTGCTCCGCTTGATGGGCCTCAACCTCAAGGCCCCGGACCACACTCTCGCGCCGGAACCAAATCGTTGCGGTGCCGCCCCTGACCCGATCCTACGATGGCCCGATCGACTTGATCGTCGATTCCACAGGGCTGAAGATTCTGGGTTGCGGCGAATGGAACGCGCACAAGCACAAGGCATCAAAGAAACGCCGGGATTGGCGGAAGCTGCACATCGGGGTGGATGCCGAGGGGTTCATTGTGGCGGCCGAACTCACAGCGAGCAGCCGGGACGACGCCTCCACACTCCCTGCTCTTCTCGACACAATCGAGGTTCCCATCCGGCGTTTCACGGCGGACGGAGCCTACGACCACAGGTCAGTCTACGATCAACTCAGCGCGGCCGGTACAGAGAACGTCGTGATTGTGATTCCCCCTCGTCGCTCTGCGGTGTCGGCGGGGCCAACGGACGGCCCCTGGGCGCAGCGTGACACGGCTCTTGAGAGGATTCGCCAGGTCGGGCGACGAGAGTGGCAGAAGGAGTCGGGCTACCGACAGCAGGCGCGCGTTGAAAACAGCTTCTTTCGATACAAATCCGTGCTCGGAGGCGGATTGAAGGCGAGGCACGGCAAGGCACAAAGGAGAGAAGTTGCGATCGGGTGTCACATCCTCAACCGGATGGCCGAGCTGGGTAGGCCGAAATCCTGCGCTGTGGTGTCCTGAACGAGAAGTTGGAAAAGCGCCCCCACTCGCGCCGCAGTTGAATCATGCAACAGCGCCGTACATGACTAGAACCCAACAAAGATGCCGATGCTGGACTCGAGAACATTCAGAGTATGATCCTCGACACCGCGTATAGAGTACATGCGCACATCGAAGCGAAGGCCGACAGGCGCCATCACCTCCAGATTCAACCCGCCCCCATAGTTAAAACTGAACTTCGTCCCGAAGCTGGAAGACCCGCTGCCTCCCGCACGAACGAGACCCCCACCGGCTGTCGCGTAAGGCCGGAATCTGGGTGCGGGCAATTCCAGCCGCAGATTCGTACTGAAGAGAAAGGCATTGCCGTCGCTGTCAATGAAATTCGGACTGTACGCGACGGTGTGCTCCAATCCCAGTGGCGCCGCAGAACGATACAGCCGCACTCCGAAGATTCCAAAGTCCTTGGGGTCAATCTGGAAGCCTGAAAGATCGTCCGGGGAGTTTATAGACGGCACTCCGATGGCCCCGCCCACCCCGCCCACTCCTGAACTCAGAGTGAGGGTGCCCGGGTGCTGGAAGCCTCCAAACACTGTAAAGTCCTGAGCATGGAGCGTACCTGTGAACCCCGTCCACGCCACAATCAGAAATCCGAGGAAATATCTCATCTGAAAATTATAATCAATCCATGTCGCCGTCCAACCGCCGCTGTACCAAAACAGGTGAGACCCCTGCCTGACCCCGGCGGGCAAAGTAGGGGTAGACCCAACAGTCGTGCTCTGAGCCGCCATTTGGATCATTCGAGCGGCAGCCGGTTGGCACCGGTCACCCAGATTTCCTTGCAGCGCAACTGCTCGCGCAGAGCTTCGAGGACGCAGATCTCATACGTGATCCGGTTGACGCGTTGCCGTCCCTGCGCGTCCTTCTCTATCACGGCCTCGCGCCAAAGTCCGCGCACGACGCCATCCAGCGGCACCTGTACCTCGACTGGGAACGTGCGTCCTTTGGTGCCGGCGTAACGCTTCACGAGGTCGAGCGCCTGGATGGCCGGGCGATGGCGCTCGTTGTTGGAGCGGAAGTTCAGCACCTGAAGAACCTGTGGCACCATACGCCTGTAGTGGCTCTTGTAGGAATTCCGGATCACCGTGCGTAGGGTGGTGCGATAGGCCGGTCCCGTCGCCTTCCACTCCTTTACCAGATTGCGTAGGGTCTCCTCGCTGACAACGGGGAACACGACCTCGCGCACGATCCCATCCGGTTTTTCGAGCGTGGCGTCGGCGACCTCGAACAGGAGGTTCTGCTTGCCGGTCACGCGCTTGATGTCGTCCAGCAATTCGCGGTCGACCTTGCGCTCGGCGCGCGCACCGATGTGGTGGATGGTTACAATCAGCAGCTCGACCAAGTCATCAATGAGGGTGCGGCCGCGTAGATGGGCGAAGGCCGCCAGCCAGGTAAGCCGGGCTGCCTCCGGATGCCGGCGCAGTTCATAAGGCGCTTCGATTGCGACACGCTGCCGGTAGCGCTCCAGTTCCTGCGGCAGCGCATGGTCAAACAGATCTGCTGGCAGTTCGAGCCGGCGAATCAGTTCCAACTTGGCCAACTCGTCCTGCACGCTGGCGAGGCTCGGCCGCCCGAGAAATTTCTAGAGACTCGCCGGGCGCTTCTCGCCTCGCACATCAATGCGTTTCTCGACGGTATCACTGTAACGGAAGAGTCTTTCGTGCCCGCCGTGATCGAGGATCTCATCAAGGAAGGTGAGAGCGGTGTCGCCAATTAAATCGGTACTGCAATACCGTTTCGCAACGCCCAAGCCCTAGAAGACCCGTCGGGTGCCGGATCGTTGCGTAACTGAGTTCCCTTTTTGCGCCACCCGTCCGCCGAGGGGCGCAGTGGGCTGTTCACCGGGGTTGCTGTGGTCCCGTGGGGCAGTGCGAAGTTCAAGCAGAAGTGTCTTGGAAATCAGGGGGAAATGCCGGAGGCCGGTGTTGGGTATCATTACGTAGTCCGTTATATGAGGGGATCCGTGATACGGTCGTTCGCCGATACGATCACTTCAAACAGGCACTCCTACTCCGTAATGCCGATTCTCGGAGAACTCCGTATAAACGCAATGATGCTTGAGAAACGAGCCCAATGCATCAAGCGATATGTGTTGTCCTGCTACGTCTTTGGGAGAGAGCACGATGGTAAGTCGATCGGTGAATACCCTCTCAGAGCACGCTGCAATAAAGGATCTCACGATCTCTCTGACAACTTCTTCCCTAGTCTGGGTGAGTCTTGAAAATCCAGTACCAAGTGCTGGCATAACGATGGGCTCTTTCAGACCACGAGATCCGACGTACACCCACAGTTCCGCCAGGGAGACCCTCAACATATCGAAGCTACCTTTAGCCACCCCGTGTTCATTGATATCCGCAATTGCCAGGAAGTAAGCCCTGCGGTTCTTCCGATCAAGTCGGGCGGCCGTTCCTACCGGGTACTTTTTGGCTTTGCCTTCGCGCACGCCCTGCAATTGCTCAAAATCAATGTTGCCCAAACCGACCAAGAGTTCATTGTCAAGCTGGGCCTCGTCAGCATAGTACCTCTTGGTGAATATCCCCTGAACGCTGTCCTCCGCAATCAGCTGGGGGGAGATCCGCGTGTCGAAAGTTGTGTTGCTTCCGACAATTAGAGCACCCGGAAACGAGAACACATCGCCAATAGCGATTTCGACGGTAACGTCGCGTCCGTTCAGCTTGTGAGCAACCGACATCTGCGGCCTACACTTCGCACATGCGATTATTACGCCGACCAAGGCGAACAACCACCAGTAGCCTCGTAGCGTAGCCGGAAGGGTCGTCTCCTTTAAAAAGAAGTCTGTGATTTCAACGACAAGCCAGAGGGGGCCAAAGGAACCTATGACAGCAGTGATGGCCCGAACCGAGATTAGGTTCCTCACCCATGTCCACGCCATCAAATGAAACTGTACCAGCGTCACAGTCCGAGGCCTGAGTAGACGTCAGCCTTGTAGTAGTACGGTCCAGTCTCCAGTCTCTTCCGGCGCTGCTCGTGAGACTCCGGCCAATTATCGAGGGCATGCTGCATGATTGCTGCGTTGAAGCTAACATGGATGGCGAGCTCATCCCTGAGCACCGGAGGACATCGGTCATGGTCCATGGAGCGCCTTCCGTTGAGGTTCACGGCAATGATCGGAAGATCCCGTTTGATTGCCTGCTCAATCTCCCACCGCACAAACTTTTGTAGATACCGAGTGTGCTCACCTACCAGAAGAACGAATACCCTGGAATTGCGCATTCTCTCCGCCAGCTGGGCCTTGATGGAGGCTTCTTGGCTCGAATCCCGTGCGGTGTTCAGATCGTGAGCGTTATAGAAGTTGAACGCAATGCCGTCGTTTTGCTTCCAAGCTTGCATCAGCCGGTAGTAAACCATGTCCGTATCCCCATCGAAGGAGACGAAGGACTTATTTCGATACGGCATACTCAATCCTCTTCGGCGACGCTAACGCCCACGGCGCCTGGACCGACTCAGAGCTTATTTCATTATGTGTAACCTGAATTATGCACTGCGGCGTGGACCTGAGGAGGGCTGAGCCGCAAGGGACCATTGGGAACCCCCGAAAACATGGGGTAAAAAGGTAGGCTGGCAAAGATCCCAGCTTCGCCAGCCAACCCCAAGGAGGTCACCCACATGGTTACCAGACGAAAACAGCATAGCTCCCAAAGGCCCGTCCAACAAGGCCCAGCCGTGACGGCCTCGCGACCCAATAAAATCGGGGCTTCGACGCCTTACCACTTCCGCGGCAAGAAGCCGACTCCCTACGGCGGCTTTCTGCCGGTGGTCGGGAGGGCGCTGATCTGAGAGCCTGGCTATGCGCTATGCATAAAATTTTATGCACTAGCCGTAACGCACTGGAAACACGTCACTTCCGAGCGAGGTTTTGACGACGCGGAATCTGGGCGGGAAGGGAAACCGGGGACGGAGAAGCCAAAAGACCAGTTGCCGAGCTACCACCTCACGACGACCGCCAACCCGCTACGAACGCAGCCACACTCGCAAAGTGAATCTGTGCATAATTCAGGTGTAACCATACTTGTGGGGTATCCATTTCACCAGGATTTCCTTTTTGGCCGTCCTGGAACGTATACGATAGCCGACTACCGGCTGCGATGCAACGGTTTTCGCACTGCTGCCAGATTCGGTACTCCTTTCGCTGCCGCTCCGGCGAAGCCAGAGGGCCCTTTAGCAACACCTCTCCCGCGCCGACCCTCCTCGTAGCCCGCCAAGCGGCTGTAGACCGACTGCCGCAACAGATCAGCGAACGTGAACTGCTTGTTTGTGCCTTGTCGGGAGTCGCTGAGATGTTCGTCAATCAGTTCTCCGAGACCAAGTCGTTCGTCCAGTTCGCGAACCAAAATCAGGCCACCGTCGGAAGTGACGTGCGATCCCTGGAAATCGACTTTCAACAAGCCGTTGAAACTTAGCTGGAATGGCTTGGTTTGTTTTTCACCCATTGGGTGTCGGCCTCCCTGGCGTCCTCATCGGGCTCTAGCCCCTATGAATAAAGACGCTCAAGGCCGCCGGAAGGTCGGGATGTCAAACACCAAATTGAAAATGCGGGTTCAAAGAGCTTGACGCCAGCACGCCACAGGACCGTGGCGTCTCGCGCGCGGTTCATGGCCGAAACGAAGGTCACAAACAGGCGCACCGATCGGTCCGGCGTGCCGAAAGCACGCAGTTGCTGCACGCATTTGACTCCCGGCATTCGCGACCATGCAGTGCCCGACGCCATGTCTCTCGCGGAGAGGTCAAGCCCGTCATCGTAGAAGTCGCGGGCGATCATCTCGGCCAGTCGGGCGGTGTCAGGCATGTCTGGTCAGTCTACCCCATGGTGGTTGAAGCCAGCCGAGCGGGAACTTTAATACAGCACGATAAAGTATGTTATCGTTCTATGTCTCAGGATCACCCCGTTTCGTCTTCTTGAACCCCCTTTCCCTCGCCACGGATGATTCCAGATCGGTCCTCGCCGTCAAGGGTTCGCTGCGCCGCTTCGCGCCCTGGACGGCTGCGGGCCGATTCGGGAGACGTGGCTGTTTACGAGGGAAAGGGGATGTCCCGGCGTCCGCCGGCCCAGATCAGCGAGTGCGCACGTCTAATCCGCGCCTCGAGTTCGATTGCCGGCACGGGTTTGATGTCCGTGTCACCCCCCGCGACAACTAGGGTGTACTCCGGCGCGTCTCCGTACTGCTTGGGAAAAGCCTCGCGCGCCCCGATCTGGTTCTTGACGCGTTCGCCGGGTGGATATCCAGCGATGTCCAAGATGACGCTCTTGCGTCCCTCGTCGACGAGTGCAAGTTGCACAAAGGAAGGTATGAGCAACGTTTGCGTAACAACCACGGAACAATCCGGACCTCAATTCTGCACCCAGGAACAAAAGACACGATGGGTGAAAGAGCAGTAAGCGACGGGAGCAAGAAGCAAAAGCTTGGAACATGGAGCTGGATTATTCAATCGGGCACTGTCAAGTGAACGCATTACAAGCTGAGATAACCCTAAAATATCAGTAGCAAAAACCACCCCGGAATACTCGATGTGGTGGCTTGGTTCTTCGGAAACCAGTTCACCTGACAATACCCTATTCGAGCATGACGTATTGCTCCAGGCGGGCGACCTCCTGCTCATCCACGTACTTGCCGATCTCCCGGCGGAACTGCTCCATGCTCTGGTAGGGCCGGTACTCCTTGAACTCATGGAGCAAACGCTCGCCCACGCCCGGGATGGCGAGGATCTCTTCATCGCTGGCGGTATTGAGGTTGATGGGCACGAAAACATATTGCTCCAGGCGGGCGACCTCCTGCTCATCCACGTATTTGCCGATCTCCCGGCGGAATTGATCGATGGCCTGATAGGGACGGTATTCCTCGAACTCGTGAGCGATCCGGGGACCCACGCCCGGAACCAGCTGAAAGTCCTTTTTGGGAGTGGTATTGAGATTCATGGGGACAAACAGATTCACGTAAAGCTCCCCCTGCTGCTCCTGGCTGAGGGATTCGTTCAGCCGCGCCGCTAGCTCGGTCATGCTCAAGAAGGGGCGTTCCTCCAGAATCATTGCCACCAGGGTTTCATCCAGCTGGGGCAACGCCAGGAGTTCCTCTTCGCCGGCCTGGTTGGGGTTCAAAACGACGGCACTCTCCATCGGCTCTGGGGTCGGCTCGGCGACGGGAGCCTCGGCCGCCTCTTCGGTGACCGTTTCAGCGCAGCCCGCCAAGCCCCCGGCCAGGATAAGCGGCATGAACAGGGTGTGAATCAGTCTTTTTCTCGAGTTCATTTTGTTTCTCCTGGGTCCTCAGGGGGACCTCCATTGAATCGATTCAGTCGCGGGTGCCGGTAGGTGTAGGTCAGCCCCACCAGCCCCAGAGTCATCATCATCCCCGGTGCCAGGGTGGGTGTGGCTCCCATGATCGACTCCCCAAAAAGCTCCAGCCCTTTTCGGGAAGGATACATCTCCAGCTCGAACTCCACATTCCCCTGATAGTGCAGAACGCATCCCACCACCCCACTCAGGACGAATAGCAGCATGGCTCCCTGAAACACCCTCATCACCGCCGGTCCCGGCTTGAGCGTGGCCCAACATAACACGGCCAGGGCCAGGACGATGAGAACCAGAGGCACTCGTTGCCAGAAGCCGTCGGTATGCCCCATCAAGAGCAGTTCGGCGCCGGTGCCCACCAGGCCGGTTAAAAGGATGGCCATCAAGAACCAACGAAGGGTACTCAGGGTTCTGGTTTCGCCGTGCTCATTCGCCGCCAAGGCTATTCTTTCTTTCTGCAATGGTGAGATCGGGATGCGCCGAATTATATCAGCTTCGTGAGAGGGCCGAGAGCGGCCGCCTAACCCTGCAACTCTTGACATCCCCCGGGAGATTTTAATCGGTTGCAAAAAGCCCTGAAGGCAGCAATGGTCCAAGACAGTGATCCTTACGATGTAGTAGTGGTCGGTGCGGGAGTGGTCGGCATCATTGTGGCGGCGAAGATTGCTCAAAAAGGAGTTCACCTGCGAACGAAAGGTCGACTTCGAGTGGCCCTGATGGAGAGAGGTCCCTACCTGAAGGGGACACCGCGACCGGGCTACGGTCATCCCCTGCGCCGGCGCATGTTCACCAATGTGATGAGTGAGTTTCGAGAGGGTCGCCGCTATCTGATGGAAGTTCCTCAGGGTCCAGGCGGAACCTATGGCTATCCCATTCCCGCCGCATCGACCGTGGGGGGTGGTTCCCTTCACTACGGAGCCGAAACCCGGGATCCTCATTCCGTGGACTACCTGGCCTGGCAGGACGAGACGGGGGTCGATTGGACCGAAGCCAGAATGCAGTCCGCCGGCCAGGAAATCCACCGCATGTCAAGCATCCATGAACGACCCCGCCAGCTGGTGGGTCAATTCTGCCTGGAATTCGGTCAGGCGGGAAGGGATCTCGGTTTCGAGGTCCATCCCACCTACGTGGCCAAGCGCAACTGCTCTGTTTGTTCGTCCGCCACAACCTCTCCACCCGTCGGCACATCTCCTTGAGCCGTCCCTCGCAGGTCTGTGGTCGGTCTTCTGCCACGCCCGGCGAAGGGAGCTTACCCCAACGACTTGCACAAAGGAACGGTTTTGCAATGATCCGGTGCCGAACGTGTTTTCAATGGCTTAGGCGTTGCGAAACGGTATTGCAAAACCAATGTGATTAGCGATACCTTTATGCAATGTTGATCGGTTACGCCCGCGTTTCCACAGACGATCAGGACACCGCTGCTCAAGTGGCCGCGTTGCAAGCGGCTGGGTGCGAACGCATCTTTCGCGACAAGGCTTCCGGGGGACGTTGGGACCGGCCCCAATTCCTCCGGCTCCTCAATCAACTTCGCGCCGGTGATGTGGTCGTTGTCTGGAAGCTGGATCGGCTGTCGCGCTCTCTGCGCGACGTGCTCACGATCATGGAGCAGCTCGGGGAAGCCGGAGCGGGATTCCGTAGCTTGACCGAGGCGATCGACACGACCACTCCGGCCGGCCGGATGATGATGCAAATGGTGGGGGCCTTCGCGGAGTTCGAGCGCGCCATGCTGCGGGAACGCACCCAGGCCGGAGTCGATGCCGCCCGTCAGGAAGGCCGCGTCGGGGGACGCCGCCCCAAGCTCTCCCCGCAACAGCAATCCGAGATTCGAAAGATGGTTTCGGAAGGAGATAAGACCGCCGCCGCCGCTGCACGCCTCTTCAAGGTCCACCCAGCCACCGTCTCGCGGCTGCTCGAGCGAAAGCCCTAGACGGCTTCGAACCACGTCACGGCCGCACTCGCCGAGGACCACCAAAAGATGACCGCACACATCACGAAATTGACCGCCGCCTACGACGCTCTGATCAACTCGTACAACGACTTGACCAACGCCTACAACGCTCTGAGGAGGGATTTAACAGAGCTCATTCGTTGATCCACGCCGAGGCCGAGCAGAAGCGGAAGGCAGGGCACCTGCGGAACCGCGTTAAGGGTCGAATCGAGAGCCTTATCCAAGGCAGAGCGCGCAGTCGCGGCCATGACTTCAGCCGGTAGTTTCGAGTGAGAGTTGTCATGCTCGCTCTTTGACCTCCCGTTCCTCTAACAACCGCGCCCCGCAGTCGGCGCACACGTCCGCAGGGGCCAGCTCGATTGTTGTGACGGCCTGCATGGTGAGGGTTCTGTCGTTTCCGCCGCAGGCGTCCAAGCGGCATTGCTCGCAGACGTAGGGGCCGCCGGTCGGCTTCGGGTTGCGCCATGCGCCGCCCCGTGCCAACGCCCAATACCTGGTCATGGTTCCTTCCGCATTTCCAGCCATGTCCAGGCTGCGTCCAACCGTCTTCTTTTTGACTGCCATAGATGGCCGTATGATACACAGTTTTGTGAGACAGCAAAACAGGACGGTTTCGGTCGGGGTTTCAGCCCCGAAACCGGGCCCCCGGAAAACGTCTCGTCAAACGTTCGGGGGTCCGCCCGACGCAAGCAATCAGAGCCGTGTGTCGTCCTTCAGCCACTGTGCAAGTGCCTTGTCGGGATCGGCGATCTCCTCAATCGAGCCGTACCAATAGGCCTCCCAGCCCGTCTCCGGCAGGCCGGTGAATACCATCAGGTTCAGCGGATAGGCCTCGCTGTCGGTGCAGCGGCGAAAGTCGTCCCGGAACAGAAACACCGGCTTCTCCCCGGCGATCGCCATGCCCAGCTCCACCATCACCCCCTCGTCCGGGGGGCAACCGTTGACCACCGCGAACAGTCCGTCGGCATCCCGTACGTCGTGAAGGTCGGCCTGTCCTATCCGGTATGCCCAACCGGGGCCTGCCCGGTCGATCTGGTTGTTGCGGGCGAACGGCTCCCATACCTGCACGCCCATCGCCTCCAGGGCCGCCACGAGCGCCGCCAGCGGCCCCTCGCGCTGCTGCGAGGAGAAGCCGTATGGGTTCGCCAGATACAGGGTCTTCTTGTCTGAGGTCATGTTCATGCACCTGCTTGTCTCGCCCGCCGCCCGTTCATGCCGAGGAAAATCTGGGGCGCCTTTTTCTTGAATGCTTCCGGGCAATGCACATCGCACGGGTCCGTCAGCAGCAACGCCTTCGACACCGCCCGCGACGAAGCAAGCGGCCACCGCGCTCACCACAGGTGCAGCGTCGAGGGTTGCCCGAGACGGATCGACTTCTCCCGCGCCGCAGGCTTTGAGACTTCGGCTACCTCCGGCAGCCGCTTGTAGTCTTTGGAAATCATGTCTTTTCTTCCGTCTACGAACGGGGCGGAACGAGGATCTCACACCGGGGACCACTGGCGCGACTCAGCTTTCTGTCAATCGTCACCAGGGGACAATCGAGCACCTCGGCCAGCGCCACGTACCAAGCGTGGTAACTGGTCAGGTTGTTCCGCAATGCCCATACGCGGTCGGCAAACGGCGCGAAGGGAAACAACTCCAGGTCAAGCCGCAGCAGATCCCCGTGTGCGCTGTTGGCCTCAAGCCGGGAGATTTTGCCGGCTTGTTCCAGCCGGCGCAGGATGTTGCTCGCTTCGGCCAACGCCAGTTCCGGACTGGCCAAAGATCCCTCAGCGACGGCGGACTCCGCCCATTTCCCTTCCCGCCCCGAGTCGACCAAGACTGCGACAAGCACGGACGCATCGGCGACTACCGTCACGTCCGGTCCGCATCACGGGCGCTTAAAATGGGGATTACAAATACTACTTGACATGACTATTGAAGCTTATTCTTCGGAAACGAAAGGCCAAGTAGAACCCCAGGGTTCTTGTACAGGCCTTCCAAATAATCCACTGTACGATCTACTTCTTCACGGCGCTCCTGAGGTATTCTGGGAAAATCTCGAGTGTCATGGGAAGATCGACGCAGCAATTCAAAGAAAGTACGGGCTATCTGAGGATCAGGCTGTCCTCTTTCAAGAACGATTATCGTGATTACAACAGTTAGGCAAATTTCTGCGAGAGTCTCTCGAGAAAGGTCGCACGGGAAGTCAGGAATCTTATCATCCATCATGAGCACACCACTCATTGTATGCCTATTGGGGTACGGCGTAAGGGCGGGACAGGCTGTCAAGCAGTATTTGTAATCCCCTAAAAATAGTCGACGCGACGGATGGTTTCAGCCATAGGGTCCTCTCTTTGCGCGAGGCCATTGTACTGCAACCCGGTCTCGGGCATCAATCCAGGATTTCCATTTTGGCCCTGGCACGGTGAAAGTATACACCCGCGCTGCCCCGAATACCACGTCTTTTCGCGCTGAACCCTGCACATGACCTCCGCCGGTAGACGCCAGGGCTGGTCCATCCGCTCACAAACGTTAATTGAGCGGGCTGAACGGCGCTCCGGCCGACACTGCTCCTTGCGAAACCTTTTGGAGCCGAAAACTGTTGATCCTCGCCCGGTCAACGCTACCCGCTTTGGCAGCGGCAGCGCCCAGATCCTGTGCAGCATGTCGCCGAACAGCCTGCGGTTCAAATGCCCTTCGGCCGGCAGCAGCCAGTTAATACCGCGCGTGCTTGACCAGCCGACCGCCGGTCTTCATCAACCTGTGTTGCAAGCTCGTCAGCGACCAACTCTTGATCCTGTTCGGCAGTCCGAGCCGCCGCCACAAGTTGCCCAGGTTGTAGGCCGGCACGCTCAGTTGTAGCCGTACCTCGTTCGCCCGGAACCGATGGCACGACAGCCTTGTCCAATGCGTGGCCTGTTTGCCTTCCTTGATCCACTGCTCCGCCGTGCCGCGCTTGTTGTAGAAGCGTACCACCGAGCGGCTTGGCAAGCTCATGCTCGTCACGATGAATCCGACCCGCGCGACGAGATGCGGGACTCGATGAATTGGTCGATCGGGAAGCGGCGTTTCTGGCTGAACTCGAGGATCGTCAGTTTCTGGTTGGCGAGGTCCCGCGAACGAGTGGAGACGCGGAGGTAGGCGACGGTTTTCAAGGCGGGCGTCTAAGAAAAGGTCAAATGGGGTCTATTTAGGGGTGTTAAAGACTATAGTATCCGGAACATTGTATAGTCAACTAACGTCGATCAAGACGGACATTATTATAGACACCTGGCGATGATCTTCCCGTCTCGGAAGCGAATTGGCAAGCAAGCAGATCAGACGGATGGGGCGAGCGGAGGCTGTCACCAAGGAAGGCCTGGCCGCAACCCTGCTCCCAGGACGTCAGCCCGATCAAATGGGACAACGTCATTCTCTACGGCCAGTAGGTCCTCGATCGTGCCCGGGTCCGCTAAGGAACTGGTCCTTATGTTGTATTTCAACACGAATGTGGGCGCTACCCTTACGTGGTCAAGCACTAGCGCTCGTTCTGCTCAAGATCCGTGCCAAAGTCCGCCGAGTTCTGCGGCGGAAACCAAAATAGCCCACCACCCTCGCGTGGTAGGCGGTCATCTTCATGAGCTAGGCTGAATGCGCCCATGACGCCATACGAGTTCATCACCAAATGGCGCGCCTCCGAGCTGAAAGAGCGCTCGGCGTCGCAGGAGCACTTCATCGACCTGTGCCGGCTGCTCGGCGAGCCGACGCCGGCCGAGGCCGACCCGACCGGCGAGGCGTACTGCTTCGAGCGCGGCGCCCGCAAGGACACCGGCGGCGACGGATGGGCCGACGTCTGGAAGCGCCACCACTTCGCCTGGGAGTACAAGGGCAAGCTGGCCGACCTTGATGCCGCGTTCGGCCAGCTCCGCCTCTATGCGCTCGCGCTGGAGAACCCGCCGCTGCTAATCGTCTCCGACATGCTGCGGTTCCGCATTCGCACCAACTGGACGAACAGCGTCAGCAAGACCTACGAATTAGGACTGGACGACCTGGCCGACGCCACGGCACGCGATAGACTCAAGTGGGCGTTCTCGGACCCCGAGCGGTTGCGGCCGGGCGAGACGCGGCAATCGCTCACCGAGCGCGCGGCGGCGTCCTTCGCGACGGTCGCGCAGGCGTTGCGAGAGCGCAGCCACGACCCGCACGCGGTCGCACACTTTGTCAACCGGCTCGTCTTCTGCATGTTCGCCGACGACGTGGGCCTGCTGCCCGGCCACATGTTCACGCGGATGCTGGAGCAGGCGCGGCGCACACCGGCGCACTTCGCGGACTTGGCCGGCGACCTCTTCGGCGTGATGGCTCGCGGCGGCCGGATCGGCTTCGAGACCGTCGAGTGGTTCAACGGCGGACTCTTCGACGACGGCGCGGCGCTGCCGCTGGAGCAGTCCGACATCGACGCCGTGCTTGCGGCGTCGCGGTTGGACTGGTCGGAGATCGACCCCTCGATCCTCGGCACGCTGTTCGAGCGCGGGCTCGACCCCGGCAAGCGCGTGCAGCTCGGGGCGCACTACACGGACCGCGACAAGATCATGCTGATCGTCGAGCCGGTGGTGATCCGCCCGTGGCTCGCCCAGTGGGAGACCGAGAAGGCCGAGATCGCCGCCGAGTTGGACCGCGCGGACGCGGCCAAGTCACCGACCACGCGCACGAAGCGGCGGAACGACGCCGAGCGGCGGTACCGGACGTTCCTCAACCGGCTGAGAGCGTTCACTGTGCTCGACCCGGCGTGCGGCTCGGGCAACTTCCTGTATCTGGCCTTGCAGGCGCTCAAAGACCTGGAGCACCGGGTGCAGTTCGAGGCCGAGGCGCTCGGCTTCCAGCGGGCGTTCCCAGAGGTCGGGCCGGCCAACGTCAAGGGCATCGAGATCAACCCCTACGCGGCGGAGTTGGCCCGCGTGTCGGTGTGGATCGGCGAGATCCAGTGGATGCGTCGCAACGGCTTCTCGGAGGCCCGCGACCCGATCCTGAAACCGCTCGACACCATCGAGCGCCGCGACGCGATCCTGACTCCCGACGGCGCGGAACCGGACTGGCCGAAGGCGGACGTGGTGATCGGCAATCCGCCGTTTCTGGGCGACAAGCTGCTGATCCGCCATCTCGGAAACGACTACGTGGCACGCCTGCGGAAGACCTACTCCGGTCGGTTGCCCGCACAAGCCGATCTCGTCTGCTACTGGTTCGAGAAGGCTGCCAAGCAGATCCCGGCCGGCAGGGCGACACGAGCGGGTCTCGTTGCGACGAACTCGATTCGAGGCGGCGCGAACCGGCGGGCTTTGGATGCGGCAACCGAAGCAGGGCGAATCTTCGAGGCGTGGAGCGACGAACCGTGGGTCATCGACGGAGCCGCCGTGAGGGTGTCGCTGGTCTGCTTCTCGAGGGCCGACGACAACTCCGTGTCCAGCGCTCATCTCGACGGACAGTCGGTCGACGAGATCTACGCGGACCTGACGGCACGCAGCGAGGGAACAGTCGGAATCGACCTCACCGCCGTCCGGCGTCTACCGGCCAACTCCGGTGTCGCTTTCATCGGCGATGCGAAGCATGGCACATTCGACGTTTCCGGCGACCAAGCGCGCGAGTGGCTGCGTCTGCCGGCAAACCCGAACGGCCGCACGAACGCGGATGTCCTGAAGCCGTGGCGAAACGGCATGGACCTGACCCGTCGCACCGCCGGCAAGTGGATCGTCGATTTCGGTTGGCAGATGTCTGAGGCTGACGCGGCCCTGTACGAGGAGCCGTTCCGATGGGTGCAGGAGCATGTCTACCCGTTGCGCCGCCACAACCACCGCGCGGCCTACCGCAAGCACTGGTGGCGACACGGCGAGCCGAGACAGGGCATGTGGCGGGCGCTGAAGGGGCGTCGGCGGTACATTGCAACGCCGCGGGTCGCCAAGCACCGGCTGTTCGTCTGGTGCGACTCGCGGATCTGTCCCGATTCCTCACAGACCATCTTCGCTCGCGACGACGACACGACGTTCGGCATCCTACACAGCCGGTTCCACGAGGTCTGGTCGCTACGGCTCGGGACGAGCCTGGAAGACCGACCCCGCTACACGCCGAGCACCACGTTCGAGACGTTCCCGTTCCCGCCCGGCCTGACGCCGAACGTTCCCGCCAGCGAGTACGCCTCCGACCCGCGCGCCGTGGCTGTAGCCCTGGAAGCCCGACGGTTGGTCGAGCTGCGTGACCGCTGGCTGAACCCGCCCGAATGGGTCGAGTGGGTAGACGAGCCGGTTCCCGGCTACCCGATGCGGCCCGTGCCCCGCGACGAGGCCGCGGCGAAGGCGCTCAAGAAGCGGACGCTGACGAACCTCTACAATGCCCGGCCGCAGTGGCTCGCGGATGCGCACGAGGCTCTTGACGCGGCCGTGGCCGCCGCGTACGGTTGGTCGGAGGACATCTCCGACGACGAGGTTCTGCGGGAGTTGCTGGCTCTGAACGGCGGCGACTTGTGAGCGAGCATGTGGCAACGACGAGTGCCGGCCGTGGTGCGTTGGGGCGTGACCGGTCGCGGGCGCCCCTGTGAACCCGCACTACGCCACATGATCGGCGTCATGCCTCCTGGATGGGGCATCCAATGGTGACAAACCGAACTCTCGGGAAGAGATCATCGCTCTGATGAGCGCCCGGTCGCGCAAGCGGACGAGGGACGGGTCCTCTGATTGCGTTCTGTGCTTGCGCTTCACAATGCGGGCCGTCTCGATCCTCATGCTATTGCCTTCCGCTTTCTCTCATCCCAAGTCTCGATGAAAAACGCAACAAGGGTGTGGGAGGCGTGGACGGCGAGACGTGCGTGCCGCGCCTGAAGCCGATAGGCCCGACGGCCACGCCCGTGAGCGGAGCCCGTGTGCGTGCGGAGAGATCCGATGCCGTCCACGACGGAGTTCAGGCCGGAGAGGACCTTCTTTACGTCGTCATCCCCAATGGAGGAAGGGTCAAGCCCCAAGTGCTTGCTGGCCATCTTCCAGAGAGGCTTCAGGCTTTGGTCCGCGGGCATTTCAACGCTGTTGTCTTCGATGTAGACCTTGAAGAGCGATTCGAGGATCGAACACGCAGCGGTAATGGCGGCCGGCGGGTCTTTCTCGACGTTCGCCAGCGCCCGCTCGAACTCCATGTCAACGCCGGCAAGATCGCGGTCCTTGAGAACCTGGTTCAAGGATTTGGTGGGCAGCGCGGTGGCGGCTCCGAGAATGAGGCCGCCCTGATGATAGGAAAGGCCAAACTGCGCCAGGACATCGTGAATCCGCTTTCGTCCAGCCTCCTGTTCTTCCTGTCGAAAAGTTTGATCCACCTCCATGAACTCTTCCAAGATCTTGCCCAGTACGGCCGCCGGATTCGGGGCCTCGATGTGCATCCGCTTCAACCATGCCTGGCACTTGGTGACGCAATTCCCCTCGGGCACTTCGCCGACAGCGCCCGCCTCGTAGAACAAGATCTCCAAAGCGCGGTGGTTATAGATGAAGGATCCAAGCACATCGCCGATGACGGAGCATACAGGGACAGGAAGAGGTTTGGCGGGTGCCGGAGGCGTTGCTCTCTCCGCCGCGTCGAGCGAGTCGAGCGTGCCTTCAATATCGGGGAGCAGAGCGTCGATCTCCGCGCTGGCGGCGAATACCGAGTAGGGGTTGTCGACTTCGATATCGAGGGCGTTCAGCCGAAACGCAACGGCTTCCGGAAGAATGGGGCTGGCCAATCGCTGGAGCTGAACGAGCAGGTAGCGGTAACCAAGAGTGACCGCCGTTTGTTCATCGGGGTCGTCGGACGGGCCGCAAAAGCGGTAGTTCCGGACGTATGCGATGGTGCTTCGGATTTTTTCTCGCTTTGCGGCGTCGATGCTGGGTGCTCTGCGAGCTTCTGCGTTGCTTGCCATTCGGGATGCCGGTAATAGAGTGGCACCTGAATTATGCACCGATTCGGCGTAGCCATCGCCGATGGAGTTGTGGCGGTAGCGGCAGTCGTGTCAACTCAGTAATCTGGCAAGTCGTCTTTTCTGCGGTTTCCCTCCCTGTCTGAGCCGCCTGCCCATTCCGGCGGGGCAAAAGCGGGCCGGCAAGCGGCGTGTTCCCAGTACGTTGCGGCGAGTGCATGAAATTTTATGCACACAGTGCCCCTCAACTCAGCGCACCCTCCACCACCGGCGCGAAGCTCGATCCCGGTGGCCCCATCCCCCGCAGCCGCCGCATCAGCCGCTCCAACAGGCCCTTTTCCTGATACTGATCGCTGTAGCTGACACCCGTTCTGCCGGCGTGCCGCCAGATCTTGGCCGCCACGAACAGAAAGCGCAGCCGCGCCGTCGCCAGGGTGGTGTGCCGCAGCGTCTCCACGCTGGCTTGGGCTTCGCGGTTGAACAGCAGCAGCCAGCAGTTGAGGTTGTAGGCCAGCATGGCCAGCTGAAAGTGATTGCGGTTCATGTCAAAGCGGCGCGAGGGATGGGCCGCCAGCCCGGCGTCGTTGTTGGCCTCCTTGATGAGGTTCTCGGCTGCGGCGCGCTGATTGTAAAACCACGCCACCGCCGCGATCGGCTCGGCCAGGTTGGTGACAAACACGCGGTAGCTGTAAGCGCTGGTGGCGAACAACTGGTATTGCTCGGCCGCGCCGGCCGCGGGCTCGTTTTCGTAACGCAGCGCCAGGAAACGGCAGGCCCGCGCCCAGCCTTGCGGCTGGTAGAGGAATTCGCATTCCGCGTCCGCGTCGGAGCGGGGCGAGGGTTTCCATTCTGCTTGCTGCAAGCGCTCGACCAGGCGCCGCGTTTTGCGCGCCACGATGACGAACTGACAAGCCGCCTTTTCATAGGCCTCCACCGCCTCCCAGCAATAAAAGCCGGAATCGGCCCGCGCCAAGATTTTCTTCACGCCGGCCGGCAAAGCCCGGAAAGCGCTCTCGAGGTGGGCGGCGATCTGTCGGCCCGTGGGCCGGTCGCCGCCGCGCAACCCGCCCATCAGGTATTCGCGCGTCTCGGCCAGGAAAGTCAGTATCGGCTGGTAGCTGCGCTTGCCCTTGTTCTTGGGGTTGTAACTCTTGCGCCCTCCCATCTGGTGGCCGTAGAGCGTGTGCACGGTGGTGTCGGTGTCCAGCGTCACCGTCTCCAATTTCACGTGGGCCGCGGCCCAGACTCGTTCCCGCAGCTGGCGCTGAATGGAAAGGATCTGCTGCGCCACGTTGAGATGCAGCGAGGCCAGAAAGCGCCACAGTGTGGATTGCGGCGGCAGCCGTGGCACTCTTAAGATGCCGGTCAGGATGGGATCGCGGGCGATGAAGCGCAGTTGGTGGAGCCGCGCAAAGCCGACATAGAGGCCCAGCACGAGGGCCAGCACGAACTGGTAGAGGCTCATCACACGGGTGATCCGTTGGGTCGTGATGGTTTCTTCCAGCAGCGCTTGGAAGCCAAGTTTTTCGAGCAGGGTGGCGACGGGTAGCAAGCCGCCGTAGGGAGTCAGATTCTTGCCGCGGAAGTGATAGGGCGTGGAAGCCCCGATTTTATTGGGCCGCGGGGCCCTTACCCCCGGGCCTTGTTTGACGGGCCTTGGGGAGCTATGCTGTTTTCGATTGGTAACCATTTGGGTGACCTCCTTGGGGTGGGTTGGCGAAGCTGGAATCTTTGCCAGCCTACCTTTTTACCCCATGTTTTCGGGGGTCTCCCAATGGTCCCTCGCGGCTCAGCCCTCCTCAGCTGCACCCGCAGTGCATAATTCAGGTAGTACAGCGCATAAATTCCAGGTCCATCGATCCCCGCGATGTCGTCTAGCGGCCTCTGTTCTTGTTCCTCGAAGTGCGCGACAGTGCCAGCCATGAGATTCTCGTAGGTCAGCGGATCCCACAGGTCAGGCATTACGCGTGCGCCTCAGTTCCACGATGGCCTCGTACAACGCCCGGCCGTTTGTCTTCCCGGCGCGGACGCTCCAGGAGGGGGACGCGGTTTATGAGGGAAAGGGCGGTTCGGCCCGTGCGGACGCGCCGAAAGGTTCCCCTTTCGGCTATACCAGCCGCCTAAGCCGCAACGGAGGGGCGGTGTCACCCGCAGGACCGTAGCGCAGCGTAGGAACCGCGCCAGCGGCTTAACTCGCCTCTCGGCGAAGGCTATCCGGGGTTTTGGGTTGGGTTTTGTTGTTGTCCCGTTTCTCCCGTTCCGCCGCGGTTTGCCGTAAGTCTTTTTTTTAGTGAGTTATCCACAGGATCGTCGCTCCTACTACTTGTTCTTTAACTACTTGTTCTTTACTACTTGTAAGGGTGACCCGTAACAGCGAAGAATTTGGGGTCAAGGTGACCCGTAACAGCGAAAACCAGTGCCGCAGGGGTGACCCGTAACAGCGTGGAAAACTGCCACAAAGCACTGGAACTTGTGGAAAAACTTCGCGGCGGTCACGCTTGCATCGAGCCGCAGGAGCGCTCTGCAGCGGCTCCGCCACGCGCCGGAGGAGGACATGGGCGGCGCTTGAAGGGCCGTCAGGGGTCGCTCCTTGCGGCGGAAACGGGGAGACTAGCGACCTAGCTGGCCTTGATTGAGCGGTGCGATCATAGGGGTCGAGGGATGCAGAATCAGCGCCCCTTTGGCCGTCATGTAGTTTAACTCTGGCCAGGCCAGCTTGATCTTCTTCAACTCGCGCAGAACCTTGCGGCGAAAGGCTTGGACGGTGACCTTATCGTTGTCCCTGGTTGGCTCTACTCCGAACTGGCGGTACACCTGCCGCCAGGAGAGCCGCAGGGGGCTCTTTAGCGTGAAGGTGCGGTAGGCCACCCAGAGGTAGAGGTCGAGACCCAGGGAGGAGCGTTTGAGGGCCTTGAGCGTGTTCATATCGAGCGGCACAGGGTGGCGGATGATCTCGTTAAAGAACTTCTCGCTCAGTTCGATCTTGCTCTTCCACAACGTACGCTCGTCGGGGCGTTTGGGGTTCCACCAGAACTCGGTGCGGTCGGCGATCAACGCAGTGACGCTGGCATCCCCGCGCTCATCCTCGTAGGCCAGCGAGACCGTGCAACGGAAGAGCCGCCGCATCTGATTGCGGAGCCGGGTTTGCTCCCCTCGAGCGCCGCCGCTGGTGCTGTTGATTCCGAGTTTTCGCATGAACTCCGAGAGCGAGGCTCCCAGTACGAGCTCGCGCTTTTGCGTCCGCACCGCTTCGGTGCACACCCAGGCCATCAAGAGGCGCGGCAAGTTGCCGAACGGTAGTTTACTAATCGAGGTGGCGGACATAACTAAGGTGTACGGGCCGTTGCGGCGGATGTACTGCGCCCGGTTGCCGGGGTTGCTGCGGGGCAGGCTGCACAGCGCCATCATCCGCGCCATGAAGCCGAGATCAGCGTCCGCTTCGCTGGCCCCAACCAACTGGTTCACCTGATCGGCCTGGGTGAAGTGGTGCACCGCCTGAGGCGAGGCTTCGCGGAGCTTTTTGACCGGACCGCCCAGATCGGCCAAGGCTTCACCGATCGGAACCAAGCCGTCCCGTTTGCGCGCCATGCCCTATTCTCACATGTTCCCGTGACAGAAGGGGCACGCGTTCAGCGCCGCGGAGAGTAAAAAGGGGGCATCTGCAAATGGGATCGAGATCGCCATGGGGAGTCGCGGTTGTCGAGTCCCGCCGGAAGGGCGGGGATGGGGACCGGCGAAGAGCCTCTACGGCGGAGGTTCTGCCGGGGGGCCGGCTGTGGCGTGGTGTTCTGGATCTGCCGTCATTGTGACCGGGGGCACCAATACTGCGGCGAGCGCTGCCGGCGGAAAGCGCGGCGGCGCCAACGGCGGGACGCCAACCGGCGGCACCAGCAAAGCCGGGAGGGACGGCTCGATCACCGCGACCGGCAACGGGCCTACCGGGAACGCCGCGGCCTGCGGCGCGTGACGGATCATACTTCCCCCGCAGCCTACGATGCGGGCAGTATCGGGGTAGCGGAGCTTTCCCGGTCCGAAAACGGACCGGAAAGCTTCCGCGGGGGGGCTCGATATGCCGACTGCCCAGAATTCGAACCCGTCTGTATCATCTGCGGCCGCACCCGCAAGGAAATCCTCACTTCGTGAGGGGTGCTGACAACCAAGAGAGGGAGAAACCGTGATTCAAAAAAAGGAAGAGAACGGCGAGAAGTACGTCACGGCCACAACCGAGGCTGAATTTCACGCTGCGTTGAACCGGGGGTTCGCGGTTGAGGTGACGCCGGAGCTCGCGGATGAAATCGGAGTACCGATGAATGAGGACGTGGGCACCGTGGCGGAGATCGACCAGGCGCGTTACGACCGTCACGACTAGGAATGGAGGCGCCCGATGACTAAGAAATCCTTTTGGCGGCGCGGGGAAGACTACGCGCAGAAAGTCTCCAGCGAAATCATTGACCAGATCAAGGCCGGAGTTGCGCCGTGGCAGAAGCCGTGGAAGCCGGGAGAACAGATCAGCGCCGAAAACTTCTCAACCGGCCAGAAGTACAGCGGCGGCAACAGCCTTTACCTGATGAGCCGCGCGATCCGCGACGGACGGGGAGACAACCGTTGGGGAACCTACAACCAGATTCGGGAAGCGGGCGGGCAGGTCCGCAAGGGCGAGAAAGGGACGCAGGTTCTATTCTTCACGGATCGCAACAGCAGGGTTGCGAAGGACGAGAAAGGGCAGACGATGAAGAACAAGGAAGGCAAGACGATCTACGAAGAACAAAAGCGCGAGACGCCCATCTGTAAGCAGTACACGGTTTTTAACGTGGAGCAAGCCGAGGGCTTGGAATTGAAACCGCGAGAAGGCCAAGTACGGCCCGAATGGGACGCTCATCGAGACGCCGAGAAAGTGATCGCGGCCAGCGGGCCGACCGTCGAGCACGTCGCCGGAGATCGCGCCTACTATCGCATGGCCGAGGACAAGGTAGTGCTCCCGGAGCCGTCCCAATTCCCCACCCGCAACGGCTACTACCAGACGGCGCTTCACGAGTGCGGCCATGCAACCGGCCACCCGGATCGCATGAACCGCGAAACGCTCAAAGAGGGATTAGCCAACGGCTTTGGATCGCCGGAATACGCCCGCGAAGAATTGCGGGCCGAGATCAGCGCCATGATGACCGGGGAGCGCGTGGGCGTGGGACATGACCCGCAGCGCGGCGCGGCCTATGTCGAGAACTGGGTGAAGGTGCTTGAAAAAGACCCGCATGAGATTCATAGAGCGGCGCGAGACGCGCAGAAGATGACCGATCACCTCATGGATCGCGCCATCGACCGCGAGGTTGCCAAGCCGAGCAAGGAAAAGACGCGGGCCGAGTTGACCCAGGAATACTCTCATGCTCGCGGGCCGCGGATCAGCCAGACGCCAAAACAATCGCCGGAAAAACAACCCGCTCAAGCCCAACAGCACGACGCAGGGCCGAGCCGTTAAGGAGCCACCGTGTTTGATCCGCGAGACTTTACCAGCGATCCCCGGACCCGGCCCGAAGCTCGCCCCAGGCGCGACCACGCGAAAGAGCGCGAGGACCGCGAGCGCGACGGCCACCGGCGCGAATACGATCCCCGCGGGACGAAGCGGCAGAGCTTCCAGGACCGCACGGATCGAGCGATAGCCGATGTGGGAATGTATCGCAACGTCGCCTACCGCGACCTGGCGGATGCTCACTTTGAGGGACACCCCTACGCGGCGCGGCGGGCCGTCGATCAGATGGTCCGGGCCGGTCACGTCCGGGAGCATAACGCCGAGGGACCGCAAGGCGGCAGCTACAAAGTGCTGACGCTCACCGAGCGCGGAGTGGAGCGGGCGGAGCGCGTAGCCCGCGACCAGGGGCTTGATTCCCAACAGAAGGCATGGAGCGGGCTTGTGAAGCCCGGCGAGCTTCAACATGACGTGGCTGTATTTCGCGCCGCGAGGATCGAGCAGATGAAGCTACTCGAACAAGGAGCCACTATCAAGCGCGTTCGGATTGACGCCGAACTCAAGCGCGAGGTCGCCAGCGCTACGGAAAGCGCGAGGGCGCGAGGCGGAAAGGAAGCGGCGGACGCCGCCCGCTTGGAAGCGGCGGACGCTCTAGGTCTCGCCGTCAAAGATTCTCGCGTGGAGTACCCCGACGCGCAGCTTGAATATCTGGATGTTGAAGGCCGCAGCGGGCGCGTCAATGTCGAGGTTGCGACCGAGCATTACAGCGCCAAAAGTATCGCCGCGAAAGCCGCAGCCGGGTTTGCCATGCATGGCAGCAACGGGCGGGCGGCGGCGCGGATCGCCCGATCCCTCGGCCAAGACGAGGGCGGCGGCGGCGGCGGCTCACGAGATAAAGGGTCCATCGAACTCTAAACAGGAGATTCGCAAATGCAGCCGTGGAAAATCAGTGTTGGCTTCACGGTCATCATAATTGCCATCGCGGGAATGATTGGCGGAGAGCACTTCGCTTTTGTCGAACCTTATTTCCAAATCCTCGCCGTCGATTATGGGATGAGCCTAGCGTGGTATGGCGGAGCCGCCATCGTTTCCGTTATGGCTGTTATCTACGGTTCCGCCCGCGCTTTCGGCTTGGCGGACCTCGGCCTCAAGGTCGATCTGATGGAGCGCTCTATTCGGCGCGGCGGCGGGAAGGGACACACCGAGCTTGCCGACAAGTTAGGACAAGAGGACCGGGGACAATTCCCCGGAGTAAGGACAAGGAGAGAGACATGAAAAACAGACATTTGACCACTATATCTAGTGGTCGTTCAGCTGACAGAGGTACTACATATTGTAGGCGACACGGCGGGCGCGTCGTTCTTTTACTGAGCATCTTCGCGCTTTCAGCGGGAGACCTCATGGCGCAAGGCACGAGTCCATGGCTCGAAGCCATCACCGTGCTTCAGGACGCTTTCACCGGACCCATTGCGCGAGGACTGAGCTTGATTGCCGTTGTCGTGGGCGGGCTGATGTTTGCCTTCGGGGAAGGCGGCAGCAAGAAAGCCTTGGCCGGAATCATCTTCGGCCTGGGAATGGCTATGGGCGCGGCCAACTTTCTTGATTGGCTCTTCTGATGGAGCGCGGGAGAATATGGCGCGGATACCCGACGCTTTCCAAACCGCTCACCATCATGGGCGTCGAGCGCCGTTGGTTCCTGTTGAGCGCTACGTTGGGAATGGCGCTTTGGAACGCCATCAACTCCCTTATGGCGGGCGCGTTTAGCTTTGGGGTGCTCTATGCAATCGGGTTTTGGGCTTGGAAGCAAGACCCCAACATGCTTGAAATCTTGCGGGCGTCCGCGCAGTTTCGCGCCCGCTACGATCCCGGCAAGTGGGCGAAGGCACCTTGGACCCTTCTCATTCGGAGATAGCGCGTGAATATCAACAACGAACTTGCGGACTACGAAGCGGCGGGAGCGCTGGCTGACGAACTGCCATGGTGGGGCTGGCTCGAAGATGGCCGGTCCTGCTTGACGCGGGCCGGAGAGCTTATGTCGATCGCACGGCTCACGCCTAGCGTTCTGGACGGTCAGACACCCGAACAACTAGACCGTGTAGTGGACCGCTGGCAGCGCATGTTGAGCGGAGTCGATTCGCGGACCCGGCTGTACTTCTATTTACTTCGCCGTCCAATCCAATTCGAGGACCACGACGAGGACAAGGGATCGAGCGTTGCCGCCCTTGGACGGCGCAAGCGGCGAGCGTTCCTTGAGAAACGAGTACAGAGCGTTAGCGCCTATGTCGCATGGGCGCATGATCCGGGCCTATCCGCCGTGACCACTCAAAAGACAGGCGGGCCGTGGTGGATGAGCTACGCGAAAAACTGGATGGCGCGGCGGCGCAATCAACATGAATCGGTTTATCTTGAATCCTCTATCCAAGAGGCGGCGGGGAGCTTCCGGCAACTGGTCGAAGCAAGCCGAGCGCTGGTCGATGACCTCACAGCGGTACGAGTGCTTGACGCGGCGCAAGGATCGCTCGTCTTGAACGAACTCATCAACCGGCCCGGTTCCTTTTGGGACGGCGCGACCGGCAGCGGAATGAATTGGAGGCTGGCCGTCTCCGAACTCGAAGCGGAGCGGCGCAATCTTCGCCTAGACGGGGAGCCAGTGATTCTCTACTCGCTTCTCTCGCCACCCGGAGCGGCCAAGGCGAATCTTCTACAGGCGCTTTACCGGCTCGATGCAACCATGACGGTCACTCTCGAATGGCGTCCGCAAAACCTCGATGCGGCCCGCCGTAAAATCCGGGGAGCGCAGCGCCATTACTTCTCGAAGCGCTACTCAATGTCCGCCGCTGTTCAAGAAACGGAAGGCACCGCGACGGCAATGGTGGACACGGCGGCGGAGGCGGAATCGGAGCGCCTAGGCGATGCCCTGGTCGAGTTGGAGACGGACGGAATCGCCTACGGCGATCTTGCCTTGACGGTGGCGCTCCATGGGCCGCTATCGCTCACCGAGAGCCTAGACGGAGATATCCGGCGCATCTTCACCAGCCACGACGCCAAGGTGATACGCGAGGGTTACGGGCAGCTTCCGGCGTGGTTTTCGCGGATGCCCGCGCAACCGCGACGGCGGCAATGCCGATCCGTGTTTTTATCGGCGGGCGCGGTTGCTTCCATGGCTCCGATCTTCGGTCCTCCGGTGGGAACACCGCGCAGCGGTCACTTGAAGAAAGCGGCCCTGGCCGTGCTTGAAACCCAATGGAGAACCCCCTACTACTACGATCTGTTCAAAGGAGACGTGGGACATACGCTGGTGCTTGGCGCGACCGGCGCGGGCAAATCCTTCACGCTCAACTTCCTTCTAGTTCAAGCGCTCCAATACGATCCGCGTATCCTCATTCTCGATCTAGGCGGCTCCTACCGCTGGCTGACCCAGTTTCTAGGCGGAGGCTACATGGAGCTATCGCCGGAAGGTGACGCGGGCGGCGGCTTCCGTTTGCGGCCCTTCTCCCTTCCAGCGGGGGAGCGCACCTTTGGATTCCTTGCCGGGTGGATTGCGCGGCTGTTGCGAATCGGCGGCTGGAAACTCGGCGGGGAAGACCCTAGCGAGATTCGCGCCCGCGTCGAAGATATCTATGCCTTCGCACCCGCACGGCGGACCCTTGGAGTGCTGGTCCGTTCGCTTCCCTCAAAGATGTGGCCCGCTATGGGGCGCTGGCATGGCAACGGCGCATGGGGTCGATACTTCGATAACGCGGCGGACGGCGAAGACCTCAACTTCGAGGACTGGCAAGTAATCGACATGGCGGGCGCGGCGGAGCATGAGGACTTGTGCGAAGCGGCGCTGTTCTACCTTCTGGAACGGTTGCGGCTGTCTTTGGAGAACCCCGACGAGACGGCCAGAGTAAAGCTAATGGTGGTCGATGAAGCGTGGCGCTACTTGCAAGACCCGGCGGTACTTTCCTATCTTGCCGAAGCCGCGAAGACATGGCGCAAGAAGAACGCGGCGCTCGTTATCGCCACACAAAGCGCCGTGGACGTGACCGGAACCGCGGGGGCGGAAGCCCTGCTTGAATCCATGCCGACCAAGCTGTTTCTAGCCAACCCGGAGTTGCCGGACAAAGCCGCCGAAACCTTCCGGCTCAACCCTTCCGAAGTCAATACCATTCGAGGCTTGATCCCCAAGCGCGAGCTTTATCTACGCCGCACCGACGCGGCGGGTATCTTGCGGCTCGAAGTCGATCCGGCGAGCTACTGGCTTTACACCTCGTCGCCCGTCGATGCTCACAAGCGGGCCGAAGCAGTCCGCAAATACGGCCTCGTTGAGGCCATTGAACACTTATCTAGGAGGTAGCTCATGTTGAAAATCCTTACACTCGTTACGGCGGCGCTCGTGGCGCTCACTATTCCGCTGGACGCTCAGGAGAGCGGGCCGCAGCGAGAAATCATCGAAGCCGAGGCGGACGGCGCGGTAATTCACCGCGTCGGCGGGCAAGATAAGATTGTCAGAATCCGCGCCAAGACCCGCCACACTACCGTTATCGTGCTTCCCGCCACGGAAAACGTGCTGGATTTTGTGGTCGGAGATTCCGAATACTGGCACCTAACCGGAGCCGCGAATCTCGCGTTCCTCAAGCCCATTGCCGAGGGCGTCACTACCAACGTGGCGCTCGTTTGCGAGTCCGGGCGCATCTACTCATTCCTTGTCACCGAGCAAAGCAAGGGCCAGCCGCATCTTGTCGTCCGCATCGACCAAGAGGCCGAGGCAGACCCGCGAATCTCGCCGGGTAAACATGAACCGGCTTTTGTCGCTCGCGGGCGGGTTGTCGCCTATCAGCAAATGGCGGAGACGGCCATCGAGAGGGCTAGAGCAGCGCAGATCGAAGCAGACAGCCGCATTGCGGACGCGACGGCGCTTGCGGCGGGCGAGAGTGAATCGTTCCAAGCGGAGTATCCTACGCGGCTCAAGTTCCCTTACCGGCTCGATGACAAGGCTATCAAGTGGCCGTTTTTAGTCGAGGGAATGTGGCACGACGGGAAATTTACCTACCTTCGCTCCAACGCCCAAGAGTCGCCCGCGCTGTACGAACACAAGGACGGGAAACCTTCACTCGTGGCCTACGATCTTGGCGAGGACGGGCTGTATATCGCCCGTCACGTTTTAGGTGACGGCTGGTTGCAAATCGGTAAAGAGAAAGCACGGTGGCGCTTCACCGTGCCGGAGATCGCGCCGTGATCGAGTGGAAACGGCTCTACACGAAACCGGCAGGATCGCTACCCGGTGGCGTCATCACTCAATGGGGTGTGGGAGTTCTCACTGTTGGGGTGTTGATGTTTCTCACCTACTGGATTTTGACGAACGGAGAGCTAGAGCAGCTTGCCGAAATAACCGAGCAGACCGCGACCGCGCCACGCAGCTATACCGATCAGATGGCATCGCGGGTGGATGAAGAAACCATGAGGGCCGACACCAAGCGGGCGGCGGCGGATCGAGACTTACTGACGCGACAACAACAGCAAGCCAATACCGCAGGAGTGCGGGCGGGCCAAGTCACCGCCCAAGAAGCCGCCGTACTTGCCGGGCCGAGTCCCGACACCGGGCAACCCTACACCGAGCAAGAATGGGATCTTCGGGAGCGCTTGCGCCTGGAAGCCGTCGAGCGGCGGAGCCGTTCACTTCGCAGTTCACCTGTTGCACAGACCTACCGCAAACTGGACGGCGGCGGCGGGAGCGTGGCGGAGCGCACCGTGAACGATCCTATTGCAACCGCCAAAGCCGAAGGCGCGGCGGCGCTGCAAACGGCGCTGAGCACCATTGGAACCGTTACTAGCGGCCTCGAAGATCAGATTGCGGCGGAGGCGCAGGCGGATCAAGACTTCATCGCGGCGCTTCGCGGTACGCCCGCCACGCCGGAAGACAGCCCGCTTATTGCCGCCGCGACTTCCGGCAGCTCCACGGCGCAAGACTACTCGGCTCCGGCGCGAGTCGAGACAGCCAAAGACCCGCCCGGTTGGGAGCGCATCTATGAAGGCTCATTTTTAGAAGCGGCGCTGGTAACACAGCTTTCCGGCGACTTTCCCGGCCCGGTGCTGGCCGTGGTTGCCTTGCCCTTCTACTCGGCAGACCGGCTACACGTCTTGATTCCGCGAGGGGCGCGGGTTATCGGTACGGCTCAGGCCGTGGGGAACCAAGATCAAACACGGCTGGCCGTAGGGTTTCACCGCTTGATCTTCCCTGATGGTCGTTGGGTTTCACTCCAATTTCGCGGCCTCAATCAGCTTGGCGAGGGAGCCTTGAAGGATCAAGTGAACCGCCACTACTTTTCGATGTTCGCCGCAGTCGGAGCGGTAGGCGTCCTCAGCGGCCTCACGGCGGCGGGCGGCAATCCCTACGAAGGCGGAGGGGCGGGCATGAGGTCCGGGGCAGGGCAAGGACTCGGCCAAGCCGCTACGCGCATCCTAGATCGTTTCTTGAATCGTATGCCCACAATCACAATTCGGGCTGGACACCGGCTCCGCGTTTGGCTCACGTCAGACGTGCTGGTACCCCGGCCCACGAAGACCAAAGGAGAGAGAAAATGAAACACCGAATCTTGACCGCAGTAGTTGTTATCCCACTGTTTATCACCCTGAGCACGACGCCCGCCTATGCCATCCTTGGCTCGATCCTAGCGGGTATCCAGCGGGCGCAAATGATTATCAATCAGGGCGTCCAAATCTACAACGACACCATGGAGAAGATCACGTTTGACGGGCAGTTGACCGAGATGATAGATCAGGCGTCCCACCTGAAACAGCAAGCGCTTGGAACCGTGGGAGCGCTCACCGATCCCTTCACCACATTGGCATCCGCACCGACGCAGTTTATCGGACTCGGCTTGAGTTGGAAGAATGACTTTACCGGCATCGCCCAGGGCATTGCGTCCAACGTCGCGGACATGGGCGAGAGCGGCAAGAGCTTCCGCGAATCGTGGAAAGACCGGCTCACCGCCGCCGATACCGTGTCCGAGACGGACATTCTCAATCTGTTCCAGAACAGCAGCCCGGAGATCGCGGAGCGGGCTTCGCGTGGTTTTCTCACGGCGCGGGAGGAAGGCGACAAGCGCCTAGTGCTCGGTCACACGATGAGCGACACGGCCTCAAATCTCATGGTCGCGGCGAAGGACGCCGTAAAGTCGTACAAGGGCTTGCAGGACAACACCAACGTATCCAACACCGCACTAGCCCAATCGCAAATCGCCGGAACGGTGACGCAAGGCAACCTCACCGCTGCCATGGCTCAGTTGATGGCATATTACGCGGCGAAGGACGCGGCGGAGACTTACGAAGCCGAGATCAACAGGCGCGCAGCACTGTCTAACCGGGTTGCCCGGAACCAGCAAGCCGAGATCGTCTACGACGCGCATATCGCCGGGATCGTAGCTCAACGCCAAGCAGTCCGAGAAGGGATGCTCTTTCCTCTTCCCGGTCAATAATCCGGTGGTAGTTAATGCAAATCCAACTCGATCCCGGCATCCCGACCAATCTCTCCGAAGAAGAACTGAGGAACTTCAAATCGTTCCTCGATATCGCCCTAGAATCACTCACGGCCTCGGCGGGCGCGGAGATATTCACCTTGGGAAATCAACTGCTCGGCGCTCTTGCCCTCATCGTCTTGGTTATGAGTGGATTGAAGATCGCCTTTGGCGGCGGGTTCCAGCCGTGGGAAGTCATTCGCGTCATCATTGGCATTTGGATTCCATGGGTGATGTTGCAGTTCTACACGACCAACATTCCGGGCATGGTCCACGACTTCCCACACATGATCGCGGCGGGCGGCAACTGGCTTAACTTGCTACTCGTTGACGACTCTGTTTCCTCGGTTCAAGAAGAACTCACCAACCTGTTTATGGAGCTTTCCAAGAATCAAGAAGCGGCGGTGGACTCAGGGGATATCATCGACATTTTGACCTCCGGCTTTCAAGCCGCGATGACGACGGTTACAGGGTTTTTCATTGTCATCTTCATGGCGCTGATGATGCTCGTGCTCTCCGCTGTTGTCTACGCTCAAGTGATCTGGGCGCAGATCGCCCTTGCCATCCTCATCATTCTGGGTCCGGTCTTCATTCCGTTTCTCGTCTTCGATCCGCTGTCATTCCTGTTCTGGGGCTGGTTCCGGGCGATGATTACCTATTCGCTCTACGCCGTGATTGCCGGAGCCGTGTTGCGCGTATTCTCCGCCGTGGGAATCGCTTTCGTCACAAGCATGGGTAGTGCCGATCTCGATATCAATAGCCTCATGGACGTGGGTTTGTGGCTGCTCGCGGTCGTGCCTTTCTTTACCGCCGGAATACTGGCAAGCCTCAAGTGCGGGGAACTCGCTTCGATGCTCGTCACCGGAGGCGGAGCGGGCGGGAGCGGACTCATGGGTATGGTGAGCACAGCGAGCATGGCGGTAGCCAGCGGAGGCACAGCGGCGGCGGCCAAGGCGGGCGCGGGAGGCGTCAAATGAAGAAGAAGCCCGAAATCAAAGACGCCGGAGCCGAGTACGCCGAGATATGGGGCGAGGCAATCCACAGCAACCGTCATCTACGGATGACCTCCGCTGGACTCGCTATCGCAGTGCTGTTGCTCATCGTCGTTGTGTTCCGCATTGTCTCGGTCGAACCGCCGCGCCCCATCGTTGTGAGGGTTGATGAAGTGGGACGGGCCGAGGCCGTGTCCTACGAAGCGATGGAGGCCCAGGCGGACCCGCTGGACCCCACCACCAAATATTTCCTCAACCGCTTTATCTATGACTTCTACTCGCGGCGGCGGGCCACCGTTGCGGAGAACTGGTCTCGCAGCTTGCGGTTCCTCAGCACCGAACTTGCCAATGCCTCGTTCCGCGCCGAGAGTCAAAATGTCGCCCTTCTCGCGGCGGGCGGAGCGCGTGATGAATTGCAAGTCTCCCGCGTCATCTTGAGGATTCAACCCAACCCTCAGCAGCCGCACAGCGCCACGGCCGATTTTGACCTCGTGCGAATGGAGATGGCAAGAGAAGTGAGTCGGGAGCGCTGGACGCTCTCGCTTCAATTCCTATTCCTCGAAGAAATCCCCCCGGACTTGATCGTGTCCAACCCCATGGGAATCATCATCAACTACTTGCAAGGCGACCGCGCCACCGTCACCGGAGATCAATAGATGATCGCGCACTTGCGGGGAAGAGATCGCAAGCTGGAAACTCTCGGCTGGACCGGCCAGGACGCGGAATGGATCGCGCTGGTTTGCCTTCACAGTGGCGTCTTCACGCGGGCGCAGTTCTGTCACTACTTCGATGCAGATCGCAAGCGGGCGCTTCGCTTTGTCAAGACCTTGACCGAGCGGCGGCAGGCTGTTGAAACGGATGTGATTGCCTTTAACGGGGGAGGCAAGACATGCCGTATTTCGAGCCACACGATCTACCGGGCGCTAGGAGTTGAGAACATCCGTCACCGGCGAAAGGCCAGCAAGCCGGTCGTCATACGGCGGCTTTTGTCGCTGGATTTTGTGCTGGAACATCCGGGTATGAACTGGCTCCCCGCCGAGGCGGAGAAGGTCGAGTATTTTGAAAAGCTCGGCTTGTCGAAAAGGCTCATTCCGCGCCGCATTTACTACGGTACGGTCGGCAACCAGAAGCGCTACTTTGCCCTCAAACTGCCCCTTGCCGTGGACCCTGAAATCGTCACTTTTGTCTACATCGATCCGGGTCACCAGACGGCTCGGGAGTTGTACTCGTGGGGAGCCGCACATGGGCCGCTTTGGGAGGCGCTTCGCAAGAAGGGACGGCAGGTTCGGGTGATCGGAATTGCGGTTGAAAATGCCACCGTGGATCGGACGGCGCGGGTGCTTGAAACATGGGCGGCGGCGGATCCAGGGACAAACCATGAAGGGCTGACGGCGAAGCAGGAGATCAAGGCGATAGACGAAGCGATGACCCGCAAGGACCGCGAATTTCTAGCCCGGTACGGAGGATTCTCCAAAGCTGCTAGACGGTCTGTGGAACTCCAACGCCGCCCGGAAACCAAGCTCACAGAAGGAGTCTCGATTGACGACTATTCGACATGGCGGGCCGTGCGCTTTGCGGATCGAGATGAGGTCGGCTGAAAGACAGGGGAAATCGGTGGTTTTTATTGCCACCAAAGGCCGCTGGTACCATGCCACGCGCTCAGAGGGGGGGGTGTGGCATGGGTTTTGGCTTTGGTGCACCACAGCCGTATTCGTCTATCTGACTCATTCCGCTGTGGTTAGCCAATTTGAAAAGGCCATCATGCGTCCCAAGGGCCGCATGATGGCTAGGACGAGAGCGACCCCCCCCCAAAAGTGGGGGGTCATGCGGACACGGATAGACGGCATTTGTGGCATGCCTCTATCCGGTCCTATGACGGGTCGCTCTCGTCCTCATTTATCCCTGCGGGAAGGCTGAAAACAAGGAGACGAACCTATGATGCCATGGCGCGAGATTGGCCCGTACTTGAGGGAGCTTTGGCAACGGCCCGCTGGCCCGATGAACTGGAAAAACCCGATCCGGGTTTTCGCCGTCGTGGGCTGGCTGGTCGTGCAAGGTTTCGTGCTGTTGGGGTGGGCCGGGTTTCGCGTGTTTCAAGGTTTCCTTCTGTTGGCGTGGGCCGGGTTTCGCGTCGGGCAATTCGTCGCAGGGCTTCCGCCGCTGCTACTCTTTTTCTTCGCCGCTGTGGGGTGGGCCGGATGGAGCTTTGTACACCGTCCCTTCCCGCCGCTTGACGAGCATCCGATCCTCGTTCTGGTGGAATACCACACCCCTAATTTCTTCGATGCTCTGGTCGTCTGGTACTACGTTACGCCCTTCGCTGTCGTCATGCTGACCGGCTTTATTTCCGTCACCATCTGGAGGGTTTGGCTGGAAGGGCGGCGGAGCGATTTCGCATCCTTCGCCAAGCTCCCGCCGTGGCCGCTTGATCCCAAACAAAAGGCCCCGGCCATCGTCATCGGGGAGGTCCATCACCCGGTCGAAGCGCGCGAGGTTTTCAATCCCTCATGGCTCACCATCCCGGAGCGCGGACTGTATACCGGCGTGGCGATCTTCGGAGCCGTGGGATCAGGGAAAACCTCGGCTTGCATGAACCCGTTTGCCCGCCAACTTCTCGGCTGGCAAGCGGGCAGTCAGCAGAAGCGGGCGGCGGCCCTCGTGCTAGAAGTCAAGGGAGATTTCTGTCACGACATCCGCCAAATTCTAGTCGAGGCGGGCCGTGGACAAGACTACATCGAGCTTGGCATGAACGCCCGCTCTCAATGGAATCCGCTCTCGGCTTGGTGGCTCGATTCGTACTCGCTGGCCTACACCGTTTCGAGCCTTCTCAATCAGCTATTCGGCAAGGGCAAAGAACCCTTTTGGCAGCAAGCCTATACCAATCTGGTCCGCTGGATCATCGAGCTTTACCGCGTGTTCCCGGATCGTTGGGTGACGTTGCAACAGGTCTACCGCTGCGCCATCGACCCGGAGCTATTCGCGGCCAAGATCGAGGAAGCCAAGAAGCTGAGCGATGACCTCAACACAGGAACCATTTTCATCAAGGAACACGTACTACAAGCCCAAAAGTTAAACCTTGCCGAATGGAACTGGGTCGATGCACCGGACATGAAGGATAACGTACAAGCCGTCTACACGCGCCCGCTCAAAGAGAAGCTAGACGAGCTCAACATCCCGCATGAGATCGTTTGGGAACCCGGACCCGGCGAAGACACGAGAGAGCGCATGGAGGCCGTCAACCGCTGGTTTGTCCACGACTGGCAAAACCTAGACAACAAGATCAAGTCTTCGATTGTGGAGGGGGTTTCAGTGTTCCTTGCCATGTTCGATATGCCGGACGTGGCGAAGGTGTTTTGTCCCGTCGCGCCGCTTACCTCTGACGATCCTCAAGCCATCATCCTGCAAGCCGCGATCAAGCGAGCCAGGGCGGACAAGGACGCGAAGAAAGCCAAGCAGCCGGAGCCGGAAGCGGAGCCAGAGCCAGAGGCGCAACCGGAGCCGGAGGCCCAGGCGGAGCCAAAGCCAAAGGCCGCACCGTGGGAACTGGTGCAGCCCGTCATTACTGACAGCGACCAACCCACCGCCCCCGGCCCGCCGCATATCAAACCGACAGCCCCGATCACGCAGCACCTACCGCCGCTCTTTGAATTGATCGAGCAGGGCAAGGTGCTGGCCTTGAATATGCCCGCTGGTATCAACCCGGCGCTGTCCCGCGCCGTGGGCGTGATGCTCAAGAACGCTTGGCTACAGGCGCTTCTCATGCGACCGGCCAAGATGAAGGCGAACCCGGGCAGCTACTTCCGGCCCGCCGTCTTTATCTGTGACGAATATCAAGCCTTCGCTTCGGTGGGCGAGGAAGACCCATCAGGCGATGAAAAATCCTTTGCGCTGACCCGCCAATGCCGCTGCATCCCGATTGTCGCCACGCAATCTATTTCCTCGTTGCGGGCCGTGTTGGGAAGCTCGGAAGCGTGGCGCTCGCTGTTGCAGACACTCCGTACACGAATCTTCCTATCTCTCAGCGACGACGCCAGCGCCAAGATTGCGTCGGAGTTGTGCGGCCAGGTGGCGAAGATCAAGGAATCCTACACCATCAGCGAGACTTCTAAACGCTCGGAAGTCTCCCCGCTCTCAGGCCGGGCCGGAGGCGGAGGCGGGAGCATGGGCGCGACCAAATCATTCCGGGAGCAGCGCGAGGCCGTGTTTCACCCGCGAGACTTCGCCTTGCTCTCGAACTGTCAAGCGATCTGTCTGCCCTATGACGGGGCGCAGTCGCTTGAGCCGCGCCGCGTTTACCTGAAACCACACTATCTACCAGCCGAACACTCCTATTGGAGAGCGAAGGAGGCGGGCCAAATATGAGCACCGCGAGCGGACTGGAACATCTCAAACCGTTTCTACCGGGTTTGGAAAGCGCCCTGGAAGATTCCGAAGTGAGCGAGATTATGATTAACGGTCCCGGTAATGTATGGGTCGAGCGGGCCGGACGGCTTGCCGTACACGCCGCGCCGGACCTGGACGAAGCGGCGCTGTTACGGGCCGCTATCCATATCGCCCGTCCTTTGGGACTGGACCCGTCAACCTCTCCCATTGTTGATGCCCGGCTCGATGACGGATCGCGGGTTGCTATCTGCGTTCCGCCCGCCAGTCCTCAAGTCGCTATCACCGTGCGGCGCTTTGGCAAGCGGGCGTTCTCGGCGGATGACCTCGTGAAGCAAGGCGCACTCCCCGAAAACGTGCGGGCCGAAGCAGAGCGGGTGTTGCGGTCCCGGCGCAACATCCTGGTTTCAGGCGGAACCGGATCGGGCAAGACCACGTTGCTCAATGCCCTCATTGAACTTCTCCCCGATGACGAGCGGATAGTTGCTATCGAGGACACGCTGGAGCTTCGCATCGAGCGGTCCAATTGCGTCCGCTTCGAGGCTCGCGGTTTGCAGGAAGGAGCGGTCACGATCCGCGATTTAGTCCGCCACGCGCTACGTCACCGCCCGGATCACATCGTCGTGGGCGAGGTTCGCGGCGGAGAGGCGGCGGACCTGCTGCAAGCCCTCAACACCGGCCACGGCGGATCACTGACGACCGTACACGCCAACAACGCCGAGAGCGCCCTATCCCGGATCGCCAGTTGTGCCATGCAGGGCGGCGGGTCGCTTCCATGGGAAGTCACCTGTAGAGGCGTAGTGGACGGAATCGCCATGGTGATTCACATGACGCGCCACGAGGGACGGCGATTCGTGGAGGAAGCCCTGTTCGTCCAGGGCTACGAAACTGCTGAAAACCGCTGGTTCGTTCATCCTGTTTGGCCACTGCCGAGGGATACAGACCCGCCGGGGGAGCCTTCTCAGGCCGGGCCGGGCTCGTGAGGCCGGTCCGCAAAACCTCGCCCTATAGGCCAAACAGTGACATTGGAATCAAGTTATAGTAACATTGTATACGACGTGATTCCAACGTTGTTTCGATATGGTAATCTCATGATCCTCACTGTTGGCGGTATCAAAGGGGGCAGCGGCAAAACCACCGTCGCCACAAACCTCGCTTGCATTGCCGCAACTCAAAATGCCGACATCTTGCTCGTGGACGCCGACGACCAGGAAACCGCATCCGATTTTACTGCGGTCCGCAAGGAAGACTACCCGGACGCGCCCCGCTATACGTGCACCAAGCTCACCGGCAAGGCCGTCCGCACCGAAATCCTCGAACTGGCTCCAAAATACGACCACATCATCGTGGACACTGGCGGTCGTGACACGACCAGCCAGCGTGCTGCTTTGGCTGTTTCCCAACTTTTGCTTGTTCCCTTTGTTCCCCGCAGCTTCGATATCTGGACCCTAAACAAAGTCGCCATGCTCGTTGAAGAACTACGCTCCGTGAATCCCACGCTTGCCGCCTATGTATTTCTCAACCGGGCCGATCCGCAAAGGCAGGGACCCGAGAATACTGAAGCAGCCGACATGCTCGGCGAGATCGACGGGCTCACCTATCTCCATGCTCCACTCGGCAGCCGCAAGGCCTTCGGCCACGCCGCCGCCCAAGGCCTTGCCGTCACCGAACTCACCGGCCACAGCAACAATCCCAAAGCCGCCGCCGAGATTATGATCTTGTTTCAACATTGTTTTACAGTTGATTCAACGTTACAAATTGCAAGGTAGGTTCTCATGGCTTTACGACGCAAACCGCAATCTGAATCCAAAAAATCGGCCGTCGCCTACGAGCGCCACGTTGAAGCCCTGATCAACAAGGGTGGCTCCGTTTCCCCTAACCACGAGGAAGGGGGGGGCATCAGGCCCCAGCTCGTCCAGCTCCGTCTGCCTCGTGCTCTTGTCCAGCGCATCGACAAGGTGCGCAAGCACCGCCTTGTCGTGCCGTCCCGTCATATGTGGCTGCTCGAAGCACTCCTTGAGAAGCTGGAAACCGAGGAACACCAGAAAGTCTCCTGATGCCTAAATCTGTTCTCGTCCAGGTCGTGCGGCTCAGCATCAGCTTCGAGACAGAAGTCCATGAGCGCGTGACCGATCTCGCAGACGCCCATGATGTTTCAACCGCCTGGACCATTCGCAAAGCTGCCAACGCCTATTTGGAGGATCACCACCACCCCGTCAAGCCCATCAGAAACGCTCGACGTTCCGTACACTCGGGAGCAAACTTCACCTGGGGGTACGATCTCTACAGTCTGCAGCTGCTCTGTGAAACGGAGACGGGAATGTCCTTTGTGCCACCCTCCGACTAGCTACGGTGGGCCGCCCGGTAGATGAGATGTGCGCATCACACCAATATCACCTTCTCCGCGCGGGACAAGATTCCAAATGACCGGCGAGGATTCCCAAAGGACAGTGCAATAATCGTGTGAGCAACCAATGCTGCACAGACACGGAACACAGCAACTCCGACCGTGAGAGGCAACCCATGGCACCGCAGGATCTGCTCAGCAGCCGGGCCGTCTTCTTTGCTTACCCTTCTAGTCACTTGTCTGTCCGCGAGACCATCGAACACGCCTGCGGTGATCTGAAGAGCCGGACGGGCCACGCTGGAGTCCGTACCTGGGGGGAAGACGAAGTCGTGGGACGTTTCGTGGCGACGGATGTTCTCGCTCGAATTTCTGCATCGGACTGCCTAATCGCGGACGTAACGTATCTAAACTTCAACGTTACGTTTGAGATCGGCTACGCAATTGCGCAGGGCAAATCAATCGCGCTGACCAGGTTTGCTGGAGTCGGTACGCAACCAGAATTCACTGAGGCCGGCGTCTTCGACACGATCGGCTACCATGCATACGAAAACAGGCAGCAGCTGCTCGACTTTCTCCTGACAACCTCCGAACCACATCCTCTCTTCAGCGCGCCGCTGGAGCCGAACCGCAAAGCTCCCGTCTATTTGATGGAGGCCAAATTCAAGACGGACCCTGTTACGCGTATGATCGCGCGCATAAAGAAGGCTCGACTCTTCTTCCGAAGCTTCGACCCTATTGAACAACCTCGTCTCAGCACGCCCGAGGCTATTCGCCAAGTCTCGCAGTCTTATGGGGTACTCGTCCACCTCCTTTCTGCGACCGTCGCCGACCACGTTGTCCACAATAATCGGGCAGCCTTTATCGCCGGTCTCGCTCTTGGAAGCGAAAAAGTCCTCACGATCTTGCAACATGGGGATGACCCAGTCCCGCTTGACTACCGGGACCTCGTGACTCGGTTCCACTCGCTTGACCAGATTGACGATGCCATCGCTGAATTCGCTCCTCGCGTCACGGAAGCGTGGCAAACAGGCCGAGAGCTGCCGACTGGCTCGCCAGCGACCTCTCTTGAGCAACTCAATCTCGGAGCCTCGTCAGCAGAAAACGAGTTGCGCGACTTGTCATGCTACTTTCTCCGAACCGACGCATATCAAAGAGCGCAGCGCGGCGACGTGAGGTTGGTGGTCGGTCGAAAGGGATCCGGCAAGACTGCGGTGTTTGCGCAAACCAGAGATAATCTCAGGCGCAACAAACAGAACATCATTCTGGACTTGAGACCAGAGGGTTACAAGTTGCTGAAATTCAAGGAGGACGTACTAAGGCTTCTGGAGCAGGGGACCTTTTACCACACAATCACGGCGTTTTGGGAATACGTGCTCCTGTTGGAGGTCTGCCACAAGCTCCTCGAGAAGGACCGGGAACGGCACAAACGCAATTCGACCTTGTTCGAGCCGTACCGAGTGATTGCGGACCTTTACGAAGCGGACCGGTTTATCAGCGAGGGTGACTTCCCGGAACGGATGTCGAGACTGATTGATTTGATCCGGACGAGGCACACCGGCAAATACGGCTCTCATCCCAAGCCAAGATTGTCCGAACCTGAGATAACTGAACTGCTGTACGACCACGACGTCGCAACTCTTAGGGATCAGGTAACGAACTACCTAAAGCGAAAAGAGAGCGTCTGGATACTGTTTGACAATCTCGACAAGGGGTGGCCGACACATGGACTCGATCATGAGGATGTGCTCATCCTTCGAGCACTTCTGGAGGCCACCCGCAAGCTTGAACGTCACCTGCATCGCAATGAGATCGACGCCCACACATTGGTCTTCATTCGTAATGACGTATATGAACTACTCGTAGAGGAAAGCCCGGATCGCGGGAAGGAAACGAAGGCGATCCTCGACTGGACCGATCGAGACCTACTACGCGAAATCATACGGAGGCGTCTTGTCTTCAGTGGGCTATCCGATAAGCTCTCGGCTGGTGAAGCGTGGCTGGCCATCTGCACGAGCCATATCAAAGGAGAAGAAAGCTCTGAGTATCTAATTGATCGCTGTCTGATGCGGCCACGATGCCTGATCGACATTATCAATTACTGCAAGAGCTTCGCAGTCAATCTGCGACATCAACGTATCGAGGCCGAAGACATAGAGAAGGGGTTGAACGCTTACTCGACTGACCTTGTTTTCGAGGTTGGACTCGAGATGCGCGACATCCTGCCAGAGGCTGAAGATCTTCTGTACGAGTTCATCGAAAGCCCACACCAGATTCCTGAGGATCGTTTGGCGCAAACACTTGGACAGTACAAAGAACAGCTGCGGGGGGCACTTCTCGAGAACCTTCTTTGGTACGGTTTCTTGGGTGTCGTGCGATTAACTGGAGAGATCGACTACATATACACGGTGAACTACGACATGAACATGCTGAACGCGATTGTAGCCAAGCTGAGGGATACGGGCCTTGTCTACTGCATCAATCCCGCTTTCTGGTCAGGCCTCCAAGTTTCCATTCCTCATGACTGAGTGGTGCTTCCGCAACGGAGTGTGACCTGTTGTCTCACGGACGTTGACACGGCCCTGGGCGGCCAGATGCGCGTCCGTGGTCAGATTGCCGCCTGTGCCAACGGCATTGAGGAGATCGAACAAGATGTCTGCATGACAGCGGTATTCGAGCCCCTTGTTTTTGTGAATTGTCATCAGTGGCACCGATTGAAGACCCGCGTACACGTCGAGCCAGGCCGATCGGGCAGTCATCAAGCGGTTTCTGTTGCTCGACGATTGGCGCCGCCGCATTACCGGAGTTCGAGGCGCAGAGAAGTGCTTATGCTTGCAGCAAGCGCCGCAACAGCAATGCCTGCATGTCACGCCGCCCATCAGCAATCACAAGCACGTAGACATTATCTCCCATCACCCGGTAGATGATACGGTAAGGCTTGAAGAAGATCTCACGGTACTCCCGAATCCCAATGTCCAGCAATTCCTTCGGGGAGTTTCCGCGCTGGGGATGCTCGGATAGGCTGTGGAACGCCTTTTCTATCTGCTCCAGCACGTTTGGGAACATCCCTCAGGGTAGCGCCCAGAATCGTGCGAATTTATACGCTAAGCCTTTCGCTTCGCACGAGACTGCGGTTGAGCTGGTACTCGCCGTAGAGGAGGACGTTGTCTCACCCGATCGGGCTGATATGGGACAGTAACTTGAAGTTGAGATCGTCCGCATCCGAGCCCGCCTCGCTCAAAACACGATCGATCTCCCGAATCTGCCACTAGATGATAGCTGCGAGGATGAGAAGCAGGCAGCTCGCCGCGCCGGTTTGGCGTTCGAAGTCGCGCTGATCCAGTCGGCCCAGTCGGCCGTAGTGGACGCACCGGGCGAGGGCGTGTAGCTGTTCTCCCTTGAGGAGCTCGCGTCGGATCCGCGTGCGAAGCGTCGGCTGGCTCAGGTAGTCGAGGATGAACTCGGTCTTGAAGACGCGGCCGAGCTCGCGCGTCGCTCGGTAGAAGCGATTCTTCGGCCCATGGCCTACCAGACGCTTGAGTGCGACAGACGCGGTGGTCTGGCCGCTCGCGAACGCCGCGAACGCCGCGAAGAACTGTCCGATCCTGTCCCAGTGCTCTGTGATCCAATCGAGGTGACTCGAAACCTCTTAGCGTATAAATTCGCACGATTCTGGGCGCTACCCTTGATCCTCTTGCCCTCGAAGCCCGCGATTGCACCCACGACCGGCCCACAGCGTCTCGTGGAGTAGCCCCAGGATCGCCCAGGAGCGACCGAAGGCGAGCCGGGCACCCTCACTAGTCGGACCAACCGTGCAACGCCTCTGAGGGCCGCAGGGGCAGCGCGGGTGTATACTTTCACCGTGCCAGGGCCAAAATGGAAATCCTGGGTGAAGGAGGTGATTCGATGAGCATGGAAGCTGTGAGCGCTTTTCTAGGATGGTGCACGATCATTAATGTAGGGATTCTCATCTGGTGGTTTCTGTTCGTCACTCTGGCGCACGATTTTACCTATCGCTGCCATCGAAAGCTCGTCAACATCTCGGTTGAGACGTTCGATGCGATCCATTACGGCGGCATGGCAGTCTTCAAGTTTGGCGTACTGTTGTTCAATCTGGTGCCGTATCTGGCCTTGAAGATCGTCGGCTGAGGCGGATTTGATTTATGTAGGGGCGGGACTACAATCCAGGGATCTGGCCACGGACGTTTCAGGGTTATCCACAGATCGCTGTGATTCGGGGCAGTTATCCACGGGCAAACACCTATACTCCGCTTCGAGCAAACACCTATATTTTCTCCCAAAATCTTCGAGCAAACACCTATACACTCATGTAGTTAAAGAACAAGTAGTAAGAGCGACGAACCTGTGGATAAACTCGCTGAAGAAAAACGGCCCGAAAAGGCAAAATCAAAACCTTCCTTATAGGTAAAGAACTGAAGACAAAGGACTTACACCATACCGCGGCGGAACGGGCAAGCGGACCGACAACAAAACCAGAATCAAAACCCCCGGATAGCCTACGCCGAGAGGCGAGTCAAGCCGCCGGCGCGGCTCCTACGCTACGCTACGGCCCTGCGGGTGACAGCGCCCCTCGGCTGCGGCTCAAGGCGGCTGGTATGACCGAAAGCTCCCTTTCGGCCCGTCCACACGGCCCGAATCCCCCTTTTCCCTCATAAACAGCCATCCCTTCGGATCGGCCCGCAGCAGTCCAGGGCGCGAAGCGGCAAAGCGAACCCTTGACGGCGAGGACCGATCTGGAATCATCCAGGGCGAGGGAAAAGGAGCTTCTTGCTGTGTCTATCAATAGATATATTTATATTTCTTTGTACTGCCACAGAGCTTCTTCGAGTCCAGCAAAGCGGCTCGCCTGTCAAGTGGCGAAGCCGTTGTACTCGATGTTGGAGGACCGGCTGGAGCAGGTGCGGGAGATCGACGGAGAGCTGGCTTACGAGAAGATGAGGCGGGCAGTGGAGAAGGCCAGCCAAGAGAAGGCTAGGCAGGCTAGGCAAGTGGAGAGGGCTAGGCTAGTGTAGTGTCCATGAAATAAATGGACAGTTATTTCTTCTTCCGTTTTCTGGGCCGCGGGCTGCTGCAGCCGGGCTGAATCTGCTCCAAGGTGCGTCGGCAGCGCGAAAGTTTCTCCGTGATCGACTCCACCGTCGCCGTCCAAACGAAGGGTTTCGGCTCCTGGTTCCAGACCCTCAGGAATTCCTCAATGCAGTCCTTGAGCTCCCCCACGCTGCCGAATGCCCCGCGCCGGATCGCCTTCTGAGTCAGTTCGCCGAACCAACGCTCGACCAGGTTCAGCCAACTGGAACTGGTCGGCACAAAGTGCGTCTCAAAGCGCGGGTGGCGCTGCAACCAGCCCCGCACCTTCTCGTGTTTATGCGTCCCATAGTTGTCCAGGATTAAATGCAGCGGCACGTCGCCGGGGAACTCCTTGTCGAGCGTGCGCAAGAACTTCAGAAACTCCTGATGCCGGTGGCGCGGAAAGCATTGGCCAATCACTTTGCCCTGCAAGGTCTCCAGGGCGGCGAATAGTGTCGTCGTGCCGTTGCGCTTGTAGTCATGGGTCATGGTCCCGCAGCGCCCCTTCTTGAGCGGCAAGCCCGGCTGCGTCCGATCCAGAGCCTGAATCTGACATCTTCTCGTCCACGCACAACACGACCGCCTGTTGGGGCGGATTCAAGTACAGCCCGACCACGTCGGTCAATTTGTCCAGGAACTTCGGATCGCGCGACAGCTTAAAGGTCTTCACACGGTGGGGCTTGAGGTTGTGGGCTCGCCAGATGTTGTGGATGGTGGACTTGCTGACTCCCTGGTTTTTGGCCAGCGTGCGGCAACTCCAATGCGTCATTCCCTTGGGCTTGGTTTGCAGGGTGGCGTCCACAATGGCGCTGATCTTGTCGATGTCATAGGTGGGCTTGCGCCCGCGTCCGGGGGAAATCTCCCACAGACCGTCGAGTCGCTGTTGGTCAAAGCGCTGACGCCACAGAATGACGGTTTTGCGGTTGACAGACAACTGCTTGGCGATGGCGACATCGGAGAGACCCTGGCTCGAAGCCAGCACGATTCGGCAGCGTAGCGCCACCTGCTGAGGGGTGCCATGGGCGCCGATCCATTGCCGCAGCAGCTGCTGCTCGGAGGGCGAAAGTTCGCAGGGGGAAGCCATACCCCAGGATGCGATAAACCAGGCGACTTGTCCAGTTATTTGTCGGACACTACACTAGAGTGGGATAGGCAAGAGACGGCAAGGCAAAGCAGGGACCGCCGTGGGCCGGAACGCAGGGGGCCGGAACGGGACTTTGGCCCCAGCCGCTAGGTTTCTCTCGGTGGTTTTGTCCTAGGGGGGCGGGCGTGGGAGAATGTTGGATGTGTCCGAGGAGCCGGAACCAATGTCAAAACAGGAAGAGACCCAAAACGGCGTGAGGGATGCCAACCGCGCGATTCGCCGTGTTCTCGCTGATGAAGTTCCCTCGATTGATTGTTCCTTTGGAGATGATGACCCGCCTGCGAGGGTTCGTGGCATCATCACCGCTGCCTTGCCGCCCAGCAGTGGCGGAGCCGCTAAGCGAGTTATGAAACGCCTTGGCATCAAAGCAACGGACGGACTGCCAATGTCACCCTACGACTGCGCCTACAACACTCAGATAATTGGCGTGGGAGGAGCGTTCGTTGGGTCTGACAGGCAAGAGACGGCAAGGCAAAGCAGGGACCGCCGTGGGCCGGAACGCGGGGGGCCGCAGCGGGACTTTGGCCCCAGCCGCTAGGTTTGGTCTTGCTCAGGGGGCGTGGGAGAATGGGCAGAACGGATTGGGAGGAAAGGGAGCGACGAAACCATGGAAGATGGAGGGCGGGATGGACGTGCAAGAAGCCGTACAAATGGCGAAAGAATACATAAACAAAATTTTTGAGACTGAAAACATCCAGTGGGTAGGTCTCGAAGAGATTGTATTTGATGACGCGAGCGATAGCTGGAAAGTGACCATTGGCTTCTCTCGGGCATGGGGCCTCGTGCCCACCGTGTCGGCAGCCGTCGGAGACAGGAGCGCGCGAGTATTCAAGGTTGTTCAAATTGATGACCATACAGGTCGTATCGTATCCCTGACCGATCGCGCTCTGCTCAACGCGAATTTGAGATGATGCGCCGGACGGGAACGTTCATCGATGCGAATCTACTTGTGGTGCTTGTCGTTGGATTAGTAGATCGAAAGTTGGTTGGTAAACGTCGCCGAACGAGGACCTTTACGCCGGAAAATTACGACCGTCTTCTCGTGGAGATCGGGGATCTCCCAATATTTGTTACGCCGAATACACTTACCGAAGCGTCCAATCTGCTTGAGGACCCCAAAGACACTCGATTTCTTGACCAGCTCCGGGTCCTCATCGAAATAAGCAAGGAGATTGTCGTCGACAGTTCCACCGCCGCGCAGAACAGCGATTTCACACGGCTTGGACTAGCCGACACCGCGCTTCTGGAGGTCATCTCGGCGGAACGGCCACTGTTCACCGTGGATTCCGCGCTTTACAGAGCTGCTCTGTCAAAGGGAGAGGCGAGCGCGGTCAACTTCACGTATCTCCAGAACTTGTAGCCGGTCGACGAAAAGGCAACTCTCTGTACTACAGCGACAACCTGGACATTCTCCAACGTTACATTCAGGACGAGAATGTTGACCTGGTCTTCAAGAGCAACCACCTACACCTGAATTATGCACTGCGGGGTGCACCGGAGGAGGGCTGAGCCGCCAGGGGCCATTTGGGGGACCCCCGAAAACATGGGGTAATAAGGTAGGCTGGCAAAGATTTCAGCTTCGCCAGTCAACCCCAAGGAGGTCACCCAAATGGTTACCAAGCGAAAACAGCATAGCTCCCGAAGGCCCGTCAAACAAGGCCGGGGCGCGAGGGCCCCGCGGCCCAATAAAATCGGGGCTGCCACGCCTTATCACTTCCGCGGCAAGAATCTGACTCCCTACGGCGGCTTGCTGCCCGTCGCCACCCTGCTCGAAAAACTCGGCTTCCAGGCGCTGCTGGAAGAAACCATCACGAACAAACGAATCACCCGTGTGATGAGCCTCTACCAGTTTGTGCTGGCCCTCGTGCTGGGCCTCTATGTCGGCTTTGCGCGGCTGAACCAACTCCGCTTCATCGCCCGCGACCCCATCTTGACCGGCATCTTGCAAGTGACGCGTCTGCCGCCGCAGTCCACGCTGTGGCGCTTTCTGGCCTCGCTGCACCTCAACGTGGCGAAGCAGATCCTTTCCATTCAGCGCCAGCTGCGGGAACGAGTCTGGGCCGCGGCCCAGGTGAAATTGGAGACGGTGACGCTGGACACCGACACCACCGTGCACACGCTCTACGGCCGCCAGATGGGCGGGCGCAAGAGTTACAACCCCAAGAACAAGGGCAAGCGCAGCTACCAGCCGATACTGACTTTCCTGGCCGAGACGCGCGAATACCTGATGGGCGGGTTGCGCAACGGCGACCGGCCCACGGGCCGGCAGATCGCCGCCCACCTCGAGAGCGCCTTTCGGGCTTTGCCGCACGGCGTGAAGAAAATCCTGGCGCGGGCCGATTCCGGGTTTTATTGCTGGGAGGCGGTGGAGGCCTATGAAAAGGCGGCTTGTCAGTTCGTCATCGTGGCGCGCAAGACCAGGCGGCTGGTCGAGCAGTTGCAGCAAGCGGCCTGGAAGCCCTCGCCCCACAGCGATGCGGATGCGGAATGCGAATTCCTCTACCAGCCGCAGGGCTGGGCGCGGGCCTGTCGTTTCCTGGCGCTGCGTTACGAAAACGAACCCGCGGCCGGCGCGGCCGAGCAATACCAGCTGTTTGCCACCAGCGCTTACACCTACCGCGTGTTTGTCACCAACCTGGCCGAACCGATCGCGGCGGTGGTGTGGTTTTACAATCAGCGCGCCGCAGCCGAGAACCTCATCAAGGAGGCCAACAACGACGCCGGGCTGGCGGCCCATCCCTCGCGCCGCTTTGACATGAACCGCAATCACTTTCAGCTGGCCATGCTGGCCTACAACCTCAACTGCTGGCTGCTGCTGTTCAACCGCGAAGCCCAAGCCAGCGTGGAGACACTGCGGCACACCACCCTGGCGACGGCGCGGCTACGCTTTCTGTTCGTGGCGGCCAAGATCTGGCGGCACGCCGGCAGAACGGGTGTCAGCTACAGCGATCATTATGAGGAAAAGGGCCTGTTTGAACGGCTGATGCGGCGGCTGCGGGCGATGGGGCAACCGGGATCGAGCTTCGCGCCGGTGGTGGAGGGTGCGCTGAGTTGAGGGGCGCTCCATGCATAAAATTTCATGCACTCGCCGCAACGTACTGGGAACACGCCGCTTGCCCGCCCGCTTTTGCCCGCCGGGATTGGCAGGCGGCTCAAACAGGGAGGGAAACAGAGGAAAAGACGACTTGCTAAATCACTGAGTTGACACGACTGCCGCTACCGCCACAACTCCATCGGCGATGGCTACGCCGAATCTGTGCATAATTCAGGTACAAGCAATCTCATTGATGCCGAAGGTCGAATGAGAAGGCTATACCAGCCTCAACGAAACGTTCCAACCACGTCTTCCTTTGGGCATCGGTAAACCTTGGCCGACAAGGCAGGATTTAGACCTTTGGGAAGGCGCCGGTGAGCAGCCTTGGTCGCGGTCGGCCCAGCAGCGAATTAATCCAGTTTCGCTCGAAATCAGTCGATGAGCACGGCCAGGCGCTATTGTAGTGCGCCAATAGTACCGCAACGTATAGATCTTGGTTGGGGAAGAGGGAAGCCCGTTGAAACGGGCTGACAACCTTCAGCGGCACGGTTTACCAGTCGTAAAACGACTGGCCTGGAAACACCAAGCCGCGTGAACGCGGCTCAAATGGTCCGTATCACGCCGCTAACAGGCACGGAAGCGATTCACCATACGTTACGGTCTGATTGGCGCGCTACACTAGGATACCAAGGCGACCTGGGCTACTCATCGGTATGCGGCAACCTGTGGGGCAAGCTCTACCACGAGCACGGTCGCGGTAAGCTGGATTGGAAAGACCACCGCACCGAGGCAGTGTAGCCGGAGGAGTGGAACCGCTACAAAGATCCTCGCCGTCGGTGACCGCATCTGGACAGCGGTCAACGGCACGCTCTGCACCGCGATAAAGGATCCCGGGGGAGAACGCGCTGGCAAGATCGCTTTTCAGATCCACAGCGGCCCGCCCGAGACGGTTCGCTACCGCAATCCGACCCTGACCCGTCAGCCGAAGCTTACGCTGGCTGACTTGAACGAGCAGGAATTGAATTCACGTTTGACCGAACCTCTTGACCAAAAAAATAAGCATGCAATGCGACGACTAGCCGGCCTCATCCTTCTCTCTTGTATTTGTGTCGCGCGGGCATCGGCCCAAAGTGAAGATGACTGGCCGACATTCGGTCATGACCCGCAACGCAGCGGTTGGGCCAAGGGCGAACGCTCGCTCAGTCCGGGAAGTGTCTCGAAGCTCGAGTTGAAGTGGAAGACCAACGTCGAGAACAAAGGCCGACTGCTCTTTTCGCTTACCGCGCCCATCGTGGCTCTCAATGTGCCGACGGCCAACGGTGTTGCTGATGTCGCCTATACCGCCGGAACCGAGGGCGGCGTTTTCGCGATCGATTCGAAGACAGGCAAAATTCTCTGGGAGTGGAAACCCCGCACGTACGTCAACCCCAGCGAACTCGGTCTGCAAGGCAGCCTCTACTGCCCGAACACCGTCAGCGCCACGCCGACCTTCGACCGCCGCACGAACATCCTCTACACCATCGCCATCGACGGCGCGCTCTACGGGCTCGACATGGGCAGCGGCGAGGTCCGCTTCGGGCCCGTCCAATTCGTTGCGGCCTACTCGAAAGGCTGGAGCCTCAACCTCGTCGGAGACACCATCTACACAACGCTCGCGCAAGGCTGTGGTGGCGCGTTGTCGGGCATCTATTCGATGGACATCAGCGACCGCCATCACCCCGTCGTGCGCCAGCTTCTGCTCGGCAATACCACCACCGGCGGCATCTGGGGACGCGGCGGTCCTATTATCGGCGAAGACGGCCGCGTCTACGGCTCGACGGCCGACGGGCCCTTCGACCCGGCGGCGGGAGACTATTCAAACGCCGTCGTCGCGGCTTCGCTCGACACGCTTGATCTGGTTGATTACTTCGTGCCCAACAATTGGTTCGAGCTTTGGCGCGAGGACCTTGACTACGGCGGGGCAAGCCCGGCCTGGTTCGGTTGGCGAGACTACAACGTGCTCGCCAGCGGCGCGAAGGAGGGTGTCCTTTATTTACATGACGCCTCTTCGTTGGGCGGCAAAGATCATCAGACGCCTTTGATGGACGGCATTCGCCTCGGCAACGACGAAAAAGCGTCTACCTCGCGCGGCATTTGGGGCGGGATCTCGACTTGGCGTGCCGACGACGGCGAAAGGTGGATCTACGTCCCTGTGTACGGTCCGGTGTCGAAGGCAGCGCCGAAGTTCCCCGTCACGCACGGCGAGGTCACCGACGGCAGCGTGATGGCGTTCAAGATCGTTGCTGATGGCGCAACCGGAAAGCCCGTCGCCGAAGCCGCCTGGGTCTCGGAAAACTACCGGGTGCCCGATCCGGTTGCCATCGCTAATGGACTGGTGTTTGTTCTGGAGACAGGCGAAAATCCCGACCAGAGCGGTCAGGCACGGACGAAGGCCGCCGGAGCGCGTCTGACCCAAACGAACAACGCGGTGCTGCACGCGCTCGATGCCCGCACCGGAAAGCCCCTCTACAACAGCGGCGACGCCATGAGCACCTTCGTGCACTTCAGCGGGTTGGCGATTGCAGGCAGCCGGATCTACACGGTGGATTATGATTCCAACGTGTATTGTTTCGGTTTGAGGTAAAGGTCGACAGGAGATATGAAAGATCCGGGGTGTATAATGTCCACGCCTATGGCCAATCCCGTACCATCGCGACGAAACTTCCTTGGTCAGGTTGGCGCTACGTCGCTCTTGCTTTCGGCTTGTTCGCAAAATGCGCCCGCCTCTCAAAAGCCGAACATCGTCCTCGTCATCACCGATGACCAAGGCTACGGCGATCTTGGCTGCCACGGCAACCCGGTCATCAACACGCCCAACATGGACCAGTTCCACGCCGAGAGCGTGCGCTTCACCGACTTCCATGTCGACCCGCTCTGCGCGCCCACCCGCGCGGGGCTGCTGACCGGACGCTATGCCTACCGCTGCGGCGTTACAGCCGCCTTTGCCGGACGCTCAATCCTCCGGCCTGAAGAGAGGACCCTAGCCGAGATCCTGAAACAGAACGGTTATGCGACTGGCCTGTTCGGCAAGTGGCACCTTGGCGACAACTTCCCCTTCCGACCCAATGAGCGCGGGTTCGACGAAACCGTCGTCTGCTGGAGCGGCGGTGCCACCCAAGCCGCCGATGCTTGGGGCAACGACTACTTCGACGATCGGTATTCTCACAACAACGTCGTCGAGCAATACCAGGGCTACTGCACCGACGTGTTCTTCCGGGAAGGCCTCGAGTGGATCGAGAAACACCGCGACTCGCCGTTCTTCGCCTACTTCCCGCTCAACGCCCCCCACGCGCCGTACTTTGTCGACGAGCGCTACAGCAGGCCCTACCTCGAAAGAGGCGTCCCCGAGAGGATGGCCGCCTTCTACGGGATGATCGAGAACATCGACGAGAACCTCGGCGCCTTCCGCTCGAGGCTCGACGAGTTGGACCTCACCGACAACACTATCTTCATCTTCATGACCGACAACGGCACCGCCGCGGGCCTCTCCGACGCAGGGGAATGGAAGGGGCACCCGGCGGGGATGCGCGCCAGAAAAGGTTCGAAATACGACGGCGGTCATCGTGTCCCGTTCTTCATACAATGGCCGGCCGGCGGCATCGGCGGTGGCCTTGACATAGAGCGTTTGACCACCAACATCGACGTCACGCCGACGCTGATCGAGCTCGCCGGGCTCAAGTTGCCTAAGCCGATCGAGTTTGACGGTCGCAGCCTCGTGCCTCTGCTGCGCAACGAGCACGGATGGGCGGACGGCCGCATCCATTTCACGCAGCATTCGCAGTTCACCTATGAGGGCGTGCGGCAGATGGACAAGCCCAAGCCGTTCCTCAATAGTTGCGTGCTCGATGAACAGTGGCGACTCGTCGACGGCAAGGAGCTCTACGACATCAAGACCGACCTGGGGCAAGCAAACGACGTCTCTGCCGAACACCCGGAAGAAGTGGAGCGCTTGCGAAGGGCGTACGATGCCTGGTGGAGAGAAGTTTCCGAACCTGCGACCGAGTACGTCGAGATCCCGATCGGCGCGGACGGCGGGAACCCATCTCGACTGACCAGCTTCGACTGGCGCCCCAAGGGCGGGCCGCCGAACCAGGCCGTGATGCAGAACCCTGAAGAGGTGCGCAACTACGAGGGCGACAGCTTTTGGGCGGTGAACGTGGCGAAGTCCGGCAAGTACTCCTTCACTTTGATGGAGCGGCCTCCCGAAGCCGAGTACGCCATCGAGGGGGCCGAGGCGCGGCTGAAGATCGGCCCGTTCGAGGGACGACAGTCGATTCCGGACGGGGCGCGTTCTGTGCGGTTCGAAGCGGAGCTTGAAGAGGGCTCAGCGAAGCTTTGGACCTGGTTCGACCGGGCTGACGGTTCGACGCGCGGAGCATACTACTGCGACGTCGAACGACTTCCCGGGTAGGGGTGAGGCATGCCTCACCCCTACGCCTTTAACAGCAACCTTCCGACCATCTGCTCTCAAAGGGTCATCTTGATGCAGTGTTCGAGGCCATGGATCTCGGCGAGATTGCAGTGAGCTATCGCACCCATCTGCCGGGACCTCCCGGTCTCAATCAACAATGGGAAGAGCGGTTTAGGGAGAAGACGAGTGTCCCGTCAGGTTCGATACGGACGTTACAACCAGGGCGATAAGCGACTACGGTTAGTCGAGACGACCCGTTACTCAGTTAAGCCGGGCTCGGCCTCAGCACGCAGCACCCCACCGCTGCTCGGGACATCCAATCTTTGACTAACCGACTCTGTCCTGCGGGAGCCCCAAAACATTCATACGATTCTAGAGGGAATGACAGGACTGAGCACCCTCGCCCAAGTACACTTGGTTTTCCTCCACGCTCGACTGTTGGAATTATCGAGTATCGTCAATCGATCAGTGCCGGGGGGGCTCGCACCGGGCTGCTAGATCCTGAGTAACGTTAGGACCTTATCTGGAGGAACCCGGCGGGACAAGCTGCGAGCAAGGTCGACGATCGTGATCGCCGGGTTGCTTTGGATAAGGGCGTTTGAAGGAAGCCGCTGGGGCGGCGGACGCGTTCAGTCTGCGTCCAAGCTATGGGATTTGAATCGAGTTTCTTGGCCTCGGGGCAGGCGTTTGGAGTTGGCAAGACCGACGGACGAGCTGGAACGCCGCGTTGCTGGCGGTGGCCGAGGCTCGCAAGAGTGCTGTTTGGCGGAGATTCCGGCAGGTTCGGCGCTCGGATCCGAGTGGCAGACGCACTCCCGGCGCGCGCGTCGAAGGACACGCTGGCGTGACCGGCAGTTGGGTGGAGTTAGGACGTGTCAAAGTACTCCTGCTCCAGCTGCCAGGCGTCGAGTCGCTCGACCACGACCATCGCACCGCCACAGCTTGGACACGTCCAAGTGGCTGGAAGGCAAGTCGGGCCGGACGCCGAGGGTTTGGCTGTCGTCGCTTGGTTGGTTTCCAGTAGTTGTTGACATAGCGGCAACAACGCCCCACGTTTGCGGGCGGCGAGGAAGCCGAAGAAGCGGATACGAATGAAGCCGCGCGGCAGCACGTGCTGCAGGAACCTCCGAAGGAACTCTTCGGCCGTGAGCGTCATCAGCCGTCGCTTGCTGCCGCGGGCGTAGTCTTTCCAGCGAAAGGTGACCTTGCCTTGGGCGAAAGCAACCAAGCGATGATTGGAGATCGCGACCCGGTGGGTGTAGCGGGCTAAGTAGTTGAGGACATACCGCGGCCCGCCGAAGGGAGGCTTGGCGTAAACGACCCAGTCTTGGCGGAACAGCGATCGCACAAACGCGCGGAAGGCCTTCTGCTGCGTCAAGGGCTTCAGCGCGCCGGGAAGACAGAGTTCGCCATTGCGATAAGCGCGCTTGAGAGCGGCGACGAACTTGCCGCGAAAGACGCGGCTGAGCGCCTTCACCGGCAGAAAGAATCGATACCGTGGACGAACCCAGGCTTTGTGATCGGGCGAGAGACCACCCGCCGGAATCACACAGTGGAGGTGTGGATGGTGCATCAGATTCTGTCCCCAGCTATGCAGCACGCTGAGGAAGCCGATCTGGGCGCCGAGGTGCTTGGGATCAGCGGCGATTTCCAAAAGGCTGTCCGCACTGGCACGGAACAACAGGCCATAGAGAAGTCGCTTGTTGTGGAACATCAACTCCGCCAGCTGCCGCGGAACAGTGAAGACCACATGCACGTAGGAAACCGGCAGCAGCTCTTTCTCACGAGCGGCGAGCCATTTGTCCCGCGCGCCGGTCTGGCACTTGGGGCAATGGCGGTTGCGGCATGAGTTATACGAGATGGCCGCGGTGAAGCCACAGCGAGTGCAGCGGTCGCGATGTCCGCCCAGCGCCGCCGTACGACAGCGTTCGATGGCTGAGAGCACTTTCAAGTGCAGCCCGTTCAGCCGCGATCGATGTTGACGGATGAAGTCTTCGCCTGCCGCGCGAATGATATCGGCTACAACAGGAGTCATACGTGGGCGGATTGTTGATTCTCATAAGTATGATGACGGGAACGGTGGCGTTCCTCTCACTCATTCGACCGCGACCGCGTTTCTGGTTGCCAACCCGCAACCGAGCAGCCGTTGTGTGGGTTGCGTCATTCGTACTGTTTGCCGTCGGTGGGTCATTACTTCCAGTCCCCACGCCAGAAACGCAGCCGGAAGAGTCGGCGTTGCGAGGAGTAACAGATACAGAGGTCGCCTCAGAAGCCACGGGAGTCGTGGCCGACCGAGAGGAAGATCCCGATGCGATGAATATTGGAAACAATGAGCAGGAAACACCTTGTATCCCGAGGAAGCTCTCGGAGGCATCAATGGAACTCGTGCGATTGTACGATCAACTCCATACATTCAAAGACGACACCGCATTCCTCGATATGGGGTTCTCGCAGGCAGGCCCGTACTATGCCTGGATGGAGGCGGTGGAAGCGCATCAGGACGCCAACCCAGGATGGGTGCTGTTCGATGAGCTGGGGTTCGCCGCCAACGAGGTGCTGATGCTCGGCATGAACTACATCTACGAAGATCCCGGCGCGTCCGCCCTGTCGGCGATTGAGTTCTTTGAAACAAAAATCCAAGCTGGCTTAGCTCTTACCAGATGCGCTGAGCCGAGGACGGCGGTGCAGGACATCGCCCGTACGAGCGCCGAGGCCCGGCGAGCCTATGTCAACCCACTGGCCCAGCCGCCTGCGGGGGCCGACGATATCGACGAGCGGGTTCTCAATCCCTGCATCGCCGCTGGGATCGCACGCAATCCCGAGCTGGACGGCGTCACGCCCTGGGAGATCCGCAACATCTATCCGGAGATCTACGATCCGCTCGTGGCCCAGGTGCGGGCGCAGGCCGCGCCGATACTGGTGGAGTTCGGCGACGACGCGCGCGCCAGGAACATCCTTCTCGACAGGTTCCGTGACGACTGTATCCGGGGCGCGCACGGGGAGACGGAACCCGTGGACTGGTCTGAGGCCAAAGTCCGCGAGTTGTTGTCGATCCCGCAATGACATGAGCCACCCGTTACTGGCTCGGGCCAAAGTCCCGCTTCGGGCCGCGCTGCCGTTCCCGCGCTAGCGACTCGGCCCGAAGTCGCGGTCGTAGTCTCGTCCATGTGTCGCTCCGGTGTGATGCCCATCTGACGCGCCAGGTCGCCGCTGGCGAATGCTCGCGAAGGCGCGTTCGGCCTACGGTCAGGACAACGTGCTGGGCAGGTGGCTGGTCTATGCGGCTTCTGGCCATGGTGGCAACAAGCTGCTTCGGAAACGCGATCCGAGGAACTTCCGGTTTTCTATCCTTGAACGTGTGTCGCCGGACATGAGTGAGGGTGACGTGATCCGGCTGGAGGCAACTTGGAAAGAACGCCTTCACACTCGATCGCCGCATGGGCTGAATGATAATTGAAGGGTAGCGCCCAGATTTGGGTCACCTCACGAAACGGAAAAAATCGTACGCTAAGGCCGATTGAGCGGCGGGCGGGGCCGGAACTCGCCCTGTTCAACTTGCTTGTTCAGCCGCCAGCTATGGTCCAAAACATTGTCGGTAAAGAACTTGATCGACTGGGACATGCTCGAGTTGGCGTTCCGGGTTCGGGTCGAAGCTGCTCACCCGAACGTAGCCGATGCGGTGACCGTGCATGGCGTTCTCCTGAACCCAGTCTGTCAGGAAGAACTCTATAACCCTGGACGGGATGTGTCCATCAATCCAAAATAGAACTCTATTCTGACGCCTCAGCACCCCGTCCCTGACGTTAGGCTAGGGTTTACTCCAACCCGACGCTTCCCAAGGCGGCGAGAGTCGCTTAGCGTACGATTATTTCCGTTTCGTGAGGTGACCCCCATAAGCCCGATCCTTCGCCTAAATGTATATGACCGTTGCCTGGGATGCTCCGGGCGGCCCCTGGGTTGCGCTGTCTCATGAGTACGTCCATCGCGTCTTTGCCGGTAGAACTCTGCCGCTTTGGCTGTCGGAAGGCCTGGCGGAATACTTGTCGCGCGTCCCCAACGCGGCCACCAGCCCCACCCTGGGACCCGCTGATCCGCCAATGCCGGTTCCCTACTTCGCCGGAAGGCTCACCGACAACCCCTGGCTGCCGTGGCCTGAAATCTGGTCCGCCGAACGCGAGTCGGCCACCGCGGATCACCCCAACTTCCGGCCGCAAAGCTGGCTGCTTGTTCACCTGCTTGTCTCCGAAGGACTCGACCTGACCCAACTGAACCCCGCGACAGTGCAAGCACGTCTGACCCGGCGAAGCCCCGAAAAAATCGAAGCCCAGTTGCGCGCTGCCCTCGAGAAGCCCCTGTCAAACCGCTACCTGAACCTTCATGACAAATGGCGCCCCGCTCCTCCACCGTCGAACAGCCCTCGGCGGTTCGATCCTGCTGACGCCGGCGCCTCAACCCAGCCGCGTGAGCTGGCGCCAGGCGAATTGCGCTTCGTCCTCGCCGACCTGCAGCGCGAAACCCAGCCACCCGAAGCCGTCCGTCTCGAACTCGAAGCCCTCAAGCGAGAATTCCCCAACCGTCCCGAGCCCAGCGAATCCCTCGGCGCGCTGGAGATGGACCAGCACAACTACGACCCAGCCGAGCAGCACCTAGCCGACGCCGTCAAGAAGGGCTCCCGCAATCCAAGAACCCACTACCGCTACAGCCTTATGTTGATGCGCCCCCAACCCAGTCCCCAGCGGGCGGCTCTCGCGGTCAAGCATGCCCAGACCGCGCGCCAGCTCGACCCGGCACAGCCCGTCTATCTGCTCTAAAAACGAAAGATCGACATCACTGCCGGGCGTGGCGTTCCAGCGGTCCGCGGTGGCGTCAATCCAAAGTCCGGCGGCCAGCTCGATTGCCTTCAACAAGCGCGGGCGCTTGACCTCCGGCCAGTAGCCGCTCAAATCCTCAAGCTCGGCGTAGGCGTCAATCAGCAGCGGCAGGATTGCTTCGGGATGACCGGGCCGGTACTCCTCGCGGGCCTTCATGAGAAGCCGGCTCGCGGCCGCCGCTCCGGGGACGCGTCCCCAGGAGGTGTCGATGCCTTCGAAAAGATCTCTCTCGGCTGGCTCGCCGGCGATGTGGGCGAAGAACGCTGGAGCGTTGCCTTTGCGTTGCGAGGCGCCCATGGCCTGGCTTTGGTGCAGGCTGCGGCTCTCGCCCGCGATCTCCGCGTAGGATTTGCCGAGCACAGGATCGTACTGGCCAACGTTGATCCGAAGGCGGTCTTTCCTGGCTGCTGCGGCCTCCATCATTCGGCGGGTGAAGGTCGGAATGTTCCAGTAGAGACGTTTCGCCTTCCAGGGTTTGAGCCCTTGCTGGATTTGATCGGGGAATTGGCTGGGATCGCCGGCTGCTTCAAAGGCGACGATCGAAAGCTTGCCGATTGCCGTGTGCTGTCCATGACCGCCGCTGAGCACGGGTGAAAACCGCGAGACGACCACGTCGGGCCGGAAGCGGCGGATGACGCGGACCATGTCGCTGAGCACTTGCTCGCGGCCCCATTTCTCGAGTGCTTCCTCGGGATTCTTCGAGAAGCCGAAGTCGATTGCTCGGGTAAAGAACTGTTCGCCTCCGTCAATGCGGCGGGCGGCCAGCAATTCCTGGGTGCGAATCAAACCCATCAGCTCGGCCTGCTCGGCGCCGATCAGGTTCTGCCCGCCTTCTCCGCGAGTAGCGGAGAGGTAGGCCGTGCGCATATCGCGGCCGCGCGCAAAGTAGGCGATGACGGCGGTGTTTTCGTCGTCGGGATGGGCGCCCAGCATGAGCAGGCTCCCCAGAGTGTTGAGCTGGTCGAGTGTTTGTGCAAGTTCGGCGGCGCCGGTGAGCGGGGTGGGCGGCGGGGCTTGGGCGCTGAGAGGGAGGCTGACGAGGGCGCAGAGCAGCAGCATGCGGGCGGGCCGAGCGCCGGAATGAGTCCCGGCGCGGCAAGCTGAGAGCTTGTGCCGCGATGGAATTCGCCGGCGGGCGGGGTTTTCTCGCTTGCACGCAGAGTCGCGCCGGCCGCGCGTCAGGTCACGGTTTTCGCTCATAAACTCCAATGTAACTGGTCTCAGCGATTACATGGCCTCGAAGGGCAGTGTCTAGCATGCGGCGTCTGACTCCCGGGGCCAAGCCGAGCGATGGTGTGTTCAAGGCGAACAGCTTGAAGAAATAGCGATGCGGCCCATTTCCAGGAGGTGGGCAGAGGCCTCCGTATCCAGGCTGCCCAAAGTCGTTGGTGCCGCTCAGGCCGGCCTGACCTGGCTCGAACGACTCGTCCAATCCTTGAACCGACACCGGGATATCGTACAGCAGCCAATGATTCCAAGTCCCGATTGGGGCGTCAGGGTCGTCCACGATCAGGGCGAGGCTTTGGGTCCCCTGGGGCTCGCCGCTCCACGATAGGGCCGGAGAACGGTTCCCTCCATCGCAGGTGTAGCGCGCCGGTACGGTCTCCCCGTCGGCAAACGCTTCGATGTGCAGTGTCAGGGCTATGGTCGCCCCCTCCTCTAGGTCTAGGACGCTAACATCAGGAAGCCCACATGCCGCCGAACGCTCATCTAGTTCGCTGGCTCGGCTCGGCTCACGTCCACAAACGAAGCACCCCGGACAACCCCGCCGTACTCCACCAAAGCTTCCAAGTTCGCGGGACCCGCCTCGAGCCGCACCGCCCGAAACTGGCACGACTCGTCGCCTGCCTCCACCGCTTCGCTCAGGCCCGCGCCACCGACATTCAGCCTGGCTCGGCCCGCCTCAGGCAGCGGTCCGGCGAAACGCAACGTCATGTCGAACTCGCCCGGCTCCTCGATTTCAACCGCCCAGTAGCCGAGGCCATCCGGCAGCGCGCGCTGCTGGCCCTCGCCGCGCCAATCAAAGCGCGCCAGCGTCGCGGACTCTTCATGAGGCGTTCCGAGGTGGATCCGCACCGGGTCAAAACCGCGCGTGGAAGATACGTCGCGGAACCATTCCTCGTAGCCGCGGCGCATTTCCTCCACAATCTCGGGATGCGCCTCGGCAAGATTGTTCGTCTCGCCGGGGTCGGCCGGCATGTCGTATAGCTCAAACTTCGCGTCTTCCGGAAACGGGTCGGTGTGTTTGCCCAGCGGCTGGACGATTTTCCAGCGCTGATTCCGGGCGAACACGTTGCGGTTCTTCTGGGGCGCATCGCCGCGGTGGTTCTGCAGGTAGATCGTGCGGTCCGGCCAGTCCTCGGGGGAAATACCGCCTGTGAGCAGAGGCATGAGGCTCACGCCATCGAACTTCGATTCCGGGGCCGCAATTCCAGACGCTTCCAGCAGCGTCGGCACGACGTCCATATGGGCCGCGATTCGGTCGATCTTGCGGCCAGCCTCGAACTCACCGGGCCAGCGAATCAGGAACGGCACGCGCGTGCCGCCATCGTAGGCGCTCGCCTTGCGTCCCTTGAGACCGGCGGTATAGGTCTGCTGCGTCGGTCCGTTGTCGGTCAAGAAGATCACGATCGTGTTTTCGGCGAGACCAAGCTCGTCCAATTTGGCCAGCAGCCGCTCCAAGTTTTCATCGAACTCGGTGATCATCCCGTAGACCCGTGCCGTGTTCTCGGGAAGCCCCATCTCGCGGTAGGGCGCAATGTACTCCTCGTCCACATCAAACGGCGAGTGTGGCGTGTTGGTCGCCAGGTAGCCGAAGAACGGCCGATCGCGATTCTCTTCCACGAACTCGATCAGAGCGTCGGTGAAGATTTTCGTGCAATAGCCGTGATACTTCTTTGACTCGCCGTTGTGTTCGAGCACTGGGTCCCAATAAGTATTGCCCGGAGGACCGGCGGGCTGGCCGATACCGCCGCCTCGGTGCACGAGCACTTCTTGAAACCCTTGATCGCTCGGCCTCAACGGGTAGTTGTCCCCGAGATGCCACTTGCCGAAGATGCCGGTCTTGTAGCCTTCGGCGGCGAGCAGCTCAGCCAGAGTGACGGCTGCGGGATCGAGGAAGGTTCGCCCGAGGTGCGTGTCGATGACGCCATTTCGATAGCCATGAACTCCCGTCAACAGCGCCGCGCGCGTCGGGGCGCACTTGGACTCGACGTAGAACTGCGTAAATTCCGTGCTCTCGGCGGCAAGCCGGTCGAGCGTAGGCGTCCTAATGTAGGGGTTCCCGTGGAAGCCGACTTGGGCCCATCCCTGGTCGTCGGTCATGACCAGCATGATGTTCGGTCTTTCTGGGTCTGGGGGAGCCTCCGAACAACCGCCCGCGAAGCAAAGGAACGCTGCAACGCACGCAATCTTGAGTTTCCACTTTGATCCCAGCACGGCCACAGTATACACCAGGATTTCCATTTTGGCCCTGGCACGGTCACAGTGTACACCCGCGCTGCCCCGAATACGACGTCTTTCCGCGCTGAACCCTGCACATCACCTCCGGCGGCAGGCCCCAAAGCCCGTCCGTCCGCTCACAGACGTTGATGGAGCGGGCTGAACGGCACACCGGCCGACACTGCTCCCTGCGAAGCCTTTTCGGAGCTAAAAACTGTTGATCCTCGTCCAGGTAACGCTACCCGCTCGGCAGCGGCAGCGCCCAGATCCTGTGCAGCATGTCACCGAACAGCCGCCGGTTCAGATGCCCCTCGGCCAGCAGCAACCAGTAGTAGCGCGCGTGCTTGACCAGCCGGCCGCCGGTCTTCATCAGCCGCTGCTGCAAGCTCGTGAGCGACCAACTCTTGATCCTGTTCGGCAGTCCGAGCCGCCGCCACAAGTTGCCCAGGTTGTAGGCCAGCACGCTGAGTTGCAGTCGCACTTCGTTGGCCCGAAAGCGATGGCACGAAAGCCGCGTCCAGTGCGTGGCCTGTTTGCCTTCTTTAATCCATTGCTCGGCCGTGCCGCGCTTGTTGTAGAAGCGCACCACCGACCGGCTTGGCAAGCTCATGTTGGTCACGATAAATCCGACCCGCGGGAACAGCTCACCGAGATGATGCTCGACCTTGGCCACGATGCGTCGCGGCTTGGACCAACTCTCCGCCTGATAGCGGAAGCTCTTGTAGCGCACCAAGGGCTTGCGACCCGGCCTGCCCGGCGGGCGAAACAAGATGTCTTCGATCGCCAATTCCAAGCTCTTGTTGGCCGGAATGCGAATGGCGTACTGCACTCCGCGTTCCTCCGAAAACTCATAAATCTCCGGCTTGGCAAAGACCGCATCGCCCCGGAAGGTGACCTGTTTGCCCGCAGCCTGTTGGCGCTTGATCTCGGGCAGCAGCAACTCCTTCCAGTCCTCAGCGCTGTGCACGTTGCCTGGACGCAGCTTCGCCGCCAGGCAATCCCCATGCTGGTTGAACAACAACAGCGGGTGGTAGCAGACCGACTCGAAATGGCCGTTGTAGGCGCTGCCCTCTTGCTGGCCGTGGACAGGGCTTTCGGTCGAATCCATGTCGAGCACGACGCGCTCGGAGTCGTCTTGCGTCTCGGCTTGCGCCACCAGCTCGCGGTTCACAGCCATCAGCCCCAGCAAGTTCTCCTCGCTCGCCAGCATCTCCGTCTCGAAGCTCTGCAGTCGCGAGGTCAGTGCCCCGCCGCGATCCCAGTTCCTCTTCGAGCCGATCAAGCGAAACGTCGGGTCAGCCGACACTCGGACGGCGTCATTGAGGTCCTCGTAGCCTGCCAGCCGAGAGTAGACTGACTGCCGCAGCAGATCGGCCAGCGGGAACTTCTTGTTCAAGCCTTGCCGTGGGTCACTGAGGTGTTCGTCGATCAGCTTCCCGAGTCCGAGTCGCTCGTCCAGCTCGCGGACCAGGATCAGCCCGCCGTCGGAAGTGACACGCGATCCTTGGAAATCGACTTTCAATAAGCCGTTGAAGCTTAGCTGGAACGGTTTGTTTTCTTTTTCACCCATTGGGTGTTGATCTCCTCAGCGCCTTGAGTGCTTTCCAACCCGCATCAATAAAGGCGTCCGAGGCCACCCGATGGTTAGCAGAATCGAAACTAAAGTGGGAATCCGGGCTAAAGCGCATCACCATAAGCCCGATCCTTCGCCTAAAACGCATCACCATACAAGTAGTTAAAGAACAAGTAGTTAAAGAACAAGTAGTAGGAGCGGCTACGGCTGTGGATAAATCACTGAAGAGAAAACACCCAAGAGAGGGGCTAACGCCCCTCCCGAAAAGAAAAACCCAAAACCTTCCTTATAGGTAAAGAACTGAAAACAAAAGGCTTACACCATACCGCGGCGGAACGGGCAAGCGGACCGACAATAAAACCCAACCCAAAACCCCGGATAGCCTCCGCCAAGCGGCGAGTCATGCCCGCTGCGCTACGGCCCTACGGGTGACAGACGCCCTGTAAAGGGCGAGCGGAGCGTTCTGGCACTCACGGTGCACCGGGGAACGGCCCGCTTATTTTGCAAGGGGTCATAAGCCAGCCGGAAACCGAAATCGGATGCCCGCTTCAATAAGGTCAGCATCGATCTCCGCCCTCCGATTTGAGCGAAAGCGATAGCCAAAGCGGAACTCCACACGCTTGGAGACCCGAACCGAGAGGCCTCCCATGAGCTGATAAGCGAACCGGGAATCCTCGGATAATCCGAGTGTGAGAGGACCGGCACCACCACCAAATACGGGACAGAAGGAGGCGGAGGGGACGCATTCGTTCTCATAGGTGATCGTGAGGTTTTCGTCGTGGAAGAAGGCTCCCAGACCGAAACCGGCATAGGGACTCACTCTCCATTTGGGATGGCGGTAGTAGACATTACCCATGAAGGACTGGGTCTTGAGTTCTCTGTCGAGACCTATGACGGGCGTGATGATGGTGGCATCTGGTTGGGAGACTTGTCCGTCTGGCCCGGAGAAGGTGGGGGGCGGGATGTTCCGAGAGGAACTTTCGATACGATTGCCGATACCGGCTTTCTGGTATCCCCATTCAATCTCGGTCGAGAAACCTCTTTGAAGGCGTACCCGAAAGCCGCTGTAAAACCAGGGCCAGCCTTAAAACCGGAGCGCCTGAAAACGGCTGATCCAGCAAAATCGAGATAGAACTCACCGTCTTTGTCAACATCCTGTGCACTCAGAGAGCCACACAACAAGGGCAAGGCGACGAGTAGAGTGAGAAAATATTGTTGCAGCAAGGTACAAATTGACATCGGAACACACGCGACCGCTACCTGTCCCCAACTAATTGCCCCCGATAGACCAGCAATCACGGCGGCCACGGTGATTAGCATCTTACACATCGCGCCATCCCGGAGAACTACCGGGCTTACACCTGAATTATGCACTGCGGCGTGGACCTGAGGAGGGCTGAGCCGCAAGGGACCATTGGGGACCCCCGAAAACATGGGGTAAAAAGGTCGGCTGGCAAAGATCCCAGCTTCGCCAGCCAACCCCAAGGAGGTCACCCAAATGGTTACCAGACGAAAACAGCATAGCTCCCAAAGGCCCGTCCAACAAGGCCCAGCCGTGACGGCCTCGCGGCCCAATAAAATCGGGGCTTCGACGCCTTACAACTTCCGCGGCAAGAAGCCGACTCCCTACGGCGGCTTGCTGCCGGTGGTCGGGAGGGCGCTGATCTGAGAGCCTGGCTATGCGCTATGCATAAAATTTTATGCACTAGCCGTAACGCACTGGAAACACGTCACTTCCGAGCGAGGTTTTGACGACGCGGATTCTGGGCGGGAAGGGAAACCGGGAACGGAGAAGCCAAAAGACCAGTTGCCGAGCTACCACCTCACGACGACCGCCAACCCGCTACGAACGCAGCCACACTCGCAAAGTGAATCTGTGCATAATTCAGGTCCTAACAACCCCTGTCTGTTCCTGATAAGCTTGTGTTCGGTGAATAGTAAACATGCACAGAAACCGCGAAAGGTGCCAAATCGCTATATGTTTATCCACTGCTGTCCAAATTAGCTCAGACGATACCCTTTTGGACGGGTTAAGTCCTTGGTTTTCAATGTCAGGCTATGCTCACCTAAAACCAGGTTCCCCCGGCTAGCTCATGCTGTCCAAATTAAGCAGCTCTCCGCAGGAACTCTTCGGTGAGGCTCCGACTGCCCCAGAAAGCCTGTTTAAGGGGCTTTCGGTGCCCGACCCCAGGGCACACTCCACGGCGACTCGGCCTGCATGCTGTCCAAATTGCCGTAGCGAGAATCTAATTTGGACAAGAGTGATGTTTATCGGCGGCGAGTCTTCGCCACTTTTTACTCGCTTGTTTGATCTTCTTTCTGCTTTCGAGAACTTGGAAGCCTTCCTTTACCACACAACCTTCAAACCAAACTGAATCTCTCGAGACGGGCGCGCACTAAGCGCCTTGCCAAAGTTCACGCTGACCACGTTTGAAGATGAACCGGCCTCAAATTGAGCGTGGTTGAAGGCATTGAAGAACTCCGTCCGAAATTGGATTCTCACATCTTCTCCCACGCGAAAATCCCTGTGAATTCCGATATCCCAGTTGATGACGCCCGGACCGTAAATCACTCCCACACCGGAATTGCCATAAAAACCCGGTTGGGCTGATTCAAAGGCAGACGGGTCTATGACCTGGAAGCCGTTCTTCCTTAAATCCTGGTTCGGTCCAAAGCGGATATCATCGCGGAGACGGTTGGCGCGAACGCCGCGCGCTGGATAACCCGTTCGATTGGGAGCAGTCACCGTGATGGGGGTTCCTGTAGCGAAGTTGCCAATGGCAGTGATGCCCCAGTCTGCCACCACGTGTCTCAAGAAGGGTGGAGCATCCGACAGAAAGGGCTTATTCTCTCCAAAGGGCAGTTCCCAAAGAGCGCTCACCACAAGGCGGTGGGGGATATCATAGGCGGCCGGCCCCCGATCGAGGTGGCGACCCTCCCTCCTTTGGTGAAGAGCACTGGTCGTAGCAAGCCCATTGCCGAGAGCCTTTGACCAGGTGTAGTTGGTGAGGAAGTTCAGGCCCTGGGTGTACTGGCGATTAAACTTCACATTTAGCGCGTGATAACTGGAATTGGCTGCGTTCGCCAGGAAAGTAATGCCACTTCTAAACTGAGGATAAGGGATTGCGGATAGGTCGCACGCTAATGAATCTGGCACGGAGCAGTCATTCGCATCCCATTGGCTGTTCAACTTGTGGGCTTGGTTTCCGAAGTAAGCGACTTCAAGAACTTGGCCGCGTCCCAGCTCGCGCTGGATGGCTAAGGTCCACTGCTCCACATAGCCAGTGCGCCAGCCCTGGTCGAGGGCAAACAAAGCCCCCCGGTAATCATCGAGAAACTCGCGTGTCAAGGGGGCGATGGTGACAGGAGGCAGGACGTTTTGTCCCAGCTCGTACGTGGGAAAGGGCTCGAACGGGCTGTTTACAACCCTTGTGGCTTGGCTCCCCGGCCCTAAGACGGCGAAGATCGCACTTGTTACGATCCGTGGGGATACCGGGTAGATTCCAAAGCCCGACCGAAGCGTCGTTTTCTCGCCAATCCGCCAGGCAAGTCCCAGACGTGGCGCCCAGTCGTTTTTGTCCGTCTCGTAGACCGTTACGGGGATGTCACCCAGCGCAGCAGCCAAGATCTTTCCGGTAGCAAAGTCAAACGCATGAGGGAGGTCCTTATCGGGGGACAGATAAGGCTTGGGCGGTGTCACGAGCATCCAGGAAAGGCTCCAGTTCAGCGTCAAATCCGGCCGGATTTTCCACGAGTGGCGGAAATAGGGCTCGAAGTGCGTCCACCGGTAGTGCATCCGGGGGAGGAACAGCGTCCTCGCCACAGACGGCATACCCAGAAGAAAATCAGCAAAAGAGTTTCCGGTATTATCCACCCGGGTCAGCCGGCCCTGGGCGTCGCGCTCCAGCTGGGTTGTATAGAGGCTGTCGAAAGTAATTCTTCCGCGGGCGCTGGCATTGGCGTTCTCCTGCACGCTGGGCCAGGCCCACCGCAGGTCCGCGCCGAACTGGAAATGGTGATCTCCCCGCAGGTAACTTCCTCCCTCGTGCAGCTGATAGAGGTTATCCACGTTGCCGACATTACCGAGAGCGCTTCCGAAGCTCCCGATCCCTTGCAGGGTGATTAAGGGAACACCGTCGGGATTGCCCGTTCCCGTAATGCCCAATTCGTTTTGAATGCCGGGGAGGGTTTCTCCTCTCTGATATACCAACCCCCGCGTCCAGCCGATGCGGAACGAGTTGACCAGGGCCGGGCTCCAGGTCGAGGTCCACTGGATCATGGCCAGCTGGGATTCGAGCGGCCATTCCCTACCGGTAGAGGGCTGCAGTCCTCCCCTCACCCGCTTTGAATCCTCATGCGTAAACTGGCCGAAGATCTGATTCCAGCTGTTCAGCTGAGCGTCGATTCGGATGCCGAACTGGTCAGAATCGTGTGTATCTGACGTATTGCGGAAAAGGTTGAAGGGCCGCTGGTTGAAGCTGGACCCGGGCAGGTAAAAAGCGCGCAGATTCTGCGCAACGGGATTGATCAAATTAGAGGGAATCTGGTTGTTGGGAAAGGCGGCTCGCTTTCCGGTTGCGGGATCGAAGGTGTGCGGATTGTAAATCGGGGTAGCCACTTCGGAGAGATCACCCCCGAACATCGCCTGCGTGGCGGCGAAAGCTCGGGCCTCGTCCGCCCGGCGCCGACGGAGCCCTTCATAGTTTGCGAAAAAGAAAATCCTCTCCCGCACGATCGGACCGCCCAGGGCAAAGCCGAACTGGTTCCCCTTGAACTCACCGGGAGGAGCCGTGCTGAAGAAATTCCGGGCATCCAGATTGTCGTTTCGAAGAAACGCGAAGACCTCACCGTGAAACTCGTTGGTGCCTGCCTTCGTCGCCACGCTCACGACGCTGGCGCCGGTCCCTTCCCCCGACAGGAAAAACCCATGCCTGACCTTAAACTGGTCGACAGCCGCGATCGAGATGCTCTGCTCAAGGTGACCCATTCGGCTGCCCGTCACCGACATCCCATTGATCTTGTAACTGATAAGATCTTGCTGAAGACCGGAGATATTGATGGCGCGGCCGGAGCGGCCGGTTTGAATCGTCGCAATGTTGGTACCGCTGCCACCCGCAGAAGACTGGGTGGCCCCTGAGAGTATCCCCAGCTGAAGAAACTCGCGCCCGTTGAGGGGCAGCTGTTCAACCATCTGGGTATCGATCAAAGTGCCGAGTTCGTTTGAGCTTGTGTCTAGACCCGCTGTCAGGCCCCGCGCCTCCACCTTCACCGTCTCGGTCCTCTCGCCGACCTCAAGAACCACGTCCATGTCGGCCCTCTGTGCCACCACCACCTGGAAGTCCGACTCCAGGAAAGTCTTAAAACCAGGCAGGGTTACTTTGAGGGAATACCGGCCCACCGGCACAGAAGGGAACATATAGCGACCCCTATCGTTGGTGAGGGTCGTGAGTTCCCTGCCGGTCCGAAGGTTGATCAAAGCCACCTCGGCTCCAGGCACTACGCCTCCAGTCTGGTCGGTCACCAGACCTTCAACCGACGAGTTAATCCCCTGTCCGAATAAGGCGGAAAAAATCGAACAAAAACATAGCCCCAGGATAACTTTTCGCAAAATCATCTCGCCCTCCTCCGTTGTACTCAGACCAGCTCTTTCGTTTCAGCTAAACTGAAACCCCTTTTGAAAATGCATACATTAGGTTACAACATCCGAACGGCTGCACATAGGCCTCGCTTGCGCTAAGCCCAACGAGGCCGAGCAAGACCCTGCAGCAACTCGGGGTTGAAGCCCTTGAGATGCTGCTCAGGGCGAGGGCATCGCCCTGGCCAAGCAGGGGGGTCTACCGGGGCCGCGTGAGGGGGACCCCAGCCTTTCATGCGAGAATCTAGCCACGCAGATGAATACTACATCGGAAGTTGCATGGAAGTCGTTCCTGGAGACCACGCCCCCGAATACTCCAGTGACGATTTCGGGACTGGTTGTGTCTTACGCGAAGACGTGGAGAATCGTCAACCCGTACATCGAACTGCACTGCGAGCACGACGACGGGGTTCGAAGATTCGACCCCGCCAGCAGCAACGTTTTACTCGCCCAACCATCCATCACTCCGAGCTACAAGTTCATCGTGTATCGATGTCGTGACTGTCAGAGCATCACGAAAACGTTCGCGGTCTTGATCGATCAATCGGACTTTGAAGATCTCGGCAACGTCAAGGTGATGAAGCTTGGCTAATATCCGCCGTTTTCAGCACCCATCTCCTCAAGGATTCAGAAGCTCCTTTCCGACTCGGACCTGGAACTCTACCGGAAAGGGGTTCGCGCGGAGGCCCAGGGCCTCGGCATTGGTGCGGCCACGTATTTCCGGCGCATTGTCGATGAGCAGTGGCAGCGCCTCGTCAAAGAAATCCGTCGAGCGGCGGAGCGGTTAGGCGTCGAGGACCTCGGCGTGTACGACGATGCCATGGTGGAAACACAGTTCTCGAAAGCGGTGGCGATGCTGAAGGACGCCATCCCGGAGAAACTACTGATCTTGAAAGGCGAAAACCCGCTGACGTTGCTGTATAAACCACTCAGCCAGCAGCTGCATGGAATGACGGATGAGCAGTGCTTGCAGCAGGCGGCGGACATCCGGCTCGTACTTACCGTGTTGCTGGAGAACATTGCGGAAGTGATGAAGGATCAAGACGAGCTAACCGCCGCCGCGAAGAGGTTGAAAGAGAAGTGAGCGCACATTCGAATCCTGGAACACGGCGCAGCCGTCGACATTGGCCAGACGGCGGCGAGAGGTGACCCGCCCTCCTCATTCCGCGAACTCACTATGCGAATCCGCGGCGGAACGGGGGAAACGGGACGACAACAAAACCCAACCCAAAAACCCGGATAGCCTACGCCGAGAGGCGAGTCAAGCCGCTGGCGCGGCTCCTACGCTCGCGCTACGGCCCTGCGGGTGACAGCGCCCCTCGGCTGCGGCTCTCAAGGCGGCTGGTATGGCCGAAAGGTTCCTTCCGGCCCGTCCACACGGCCCGCACCCCCCCTTTTCCCTCGTAAACAGCGCGTCTCTCCAGATCGGCCCGGAGCAGTCCAGGGCGCGGAGCGGCGAAAGCGGACCCTTGACGGCGAGGATCGATCTGGATCATCCAGCGCGGGGGGAAAAGGGATAGCCCCGTCGGGTCTTCTTGTGCGACCGGCCAAGCCCGCATTGGGCAACTTTCGGGCAGGCCGAATTGTGGTAGCGTGTACCGAGCGAGGTGGCGTTGCGCGCCGCAAGGAGGAATGATAATGTCTCAGTGCTCCTACCACGGCGGGCCGGATTCCTACTACCGTTCTGATTTTGACGCCATCATCAAAGAGCTTCCCTTGAGCCAGGCCGGAGAAGGACGTCACAGATGCCCGTACTGTGCTTATCAACTCGGCTACTCCGATGGGTTAAAGGAAGTTGAAAAGAAAATAGTAGAGATTCTTAACCAATTAAAAGCGTTAGGAGCGGACATCTACAACTACTGAACTCCGAAACATCCATGGTTCGGTGCGCTCGGCGCGGGCAACTTCGGCACGAAGTTCGGCTACTTCACCCGCTAGACCGGATCCGGCCATCGCGCCCCCTCGGCTGCGGCTCAAGGCGTCTGGTATGGCCGAAAGGTTCCT
>CBDDCL010000010.1:0-44671 GCA_965226245.1 Bryobacterales bacterium
AGGGCAGAAGCAGCCAAGGAAGAGGCCGCTGGCAACTTTCGCCTTATTAACCAGCTGTTCACGAGTGTTGAGTATAAACATGCCGACATTGTGCGGCTGGCATTTAATCCTTCAGGAGTTCGAATGGCCTTTGGCGAATTCATTCCCAACCCGTCAGAGAACGAAATCGCTGTAGTTAGGCCTCTTATCGGTATCTCAATACCACACCGAATAGCGCGTGACCTGATCGGTTATTTGCAGAAACACGTCAAAGCGATTGATGATGCCGCCAAGACAGAGAAAGACGACCCTAAAGAAGGGAACGCAAAACAGACATCCTAAGAAGCGCGATTCATAACCCACCCACTAATAGGACACTACCCGTTTGGCGCCAGAGGCCAAACTACCTAGGTCGCAGGCACTGGATCTTATCCCTTGGAGTGGACTTCAAATGGTCCCGGGTCTAGCATAGAGGGTGGACTCGATCGTGGGGGCAGGTCAGCATCCACCGCAGCAAATGAAACGGACCCCAAGCTAGCTCCAACATGAGGAAGAAACATGACCAACGCTGAAACCAACACGGGTGAGCAGGACTGCGGTCCGGTCGACCCTTCGATGATCAGCGCAGAGATGCGCACGATCTATGTCTATATTAGCAATACCCTGCTGGAGGAAGGTAGGCGGCCGTCGCTTGAGGAAGTCGCTGAGAAGACGGTACAGCCGCTGGAGGTGGTTAAACATGTACTCGACGTATTTGAGAGCGTTGCCGGAATCTATCGCGATCCGTTCTTTAAGAACGTCATCGCCTTCTATCCGGTGGCGGCTATCCCAACCATCCATCGGATCGTACGGGGAGACAGTGGACGCATCGCATATTCGCCCTGCGCCATGGACGCGCTGACGTTGGCACCGACCTTGGAGCGTATGTTGGCCATCCGATCGGCGTGTAGATACTGTGACCGTGAGATCTCGATTAGCTACAATGACACCGGTAGCAAGATTACCGAGCACACGCCTGATGATATTTGGATCTGGATCGAGGATCGTATTCCGAGCGATGCACCTTACTACCTGGTCGTGTGCATCAACACGAATTTCTTCTGTTGCCGGGACCACCTTGACAAATGGCTGGCGGCCGAGACAGTCATCCACAGCGGCAAACCGTACAGTCTGAGCGAGGCATTTGCCGCAGCTGACCGATGGTGTACATACAAGATGTACAAGCTGGTCGTCGACGGGCGGCCCTGGGGTGGCAAGGCTCTCGATCAGGTCTGAGAAGCGCGGTCCGACTCAGGTCACGAAACCATCCAACAGTTCGTGGAGCTTCGGGATAGCATCTCCTTAACCCCGGAGATCAGTTGTGTTGATCGTGTGGGTGGCGCGAGCACGTGACGCTCAGCTGGGGCTCGATGAAGCGTCGGGAATGGTTGCGTAGTCGTCAACCGAGCCGCCGCTGAATTTCAACAGCGGATGGGACAAGCCCGTGGGCACGCTGAGGCCCAAACAAGGCTCGGTAGCGCGTTGAGGCTGCCCCGTGACGGGCGAACGCTGGCCGGGTACCCCCCCCTCAGCATGGGGGACGCGCTGGCGGCGTCTACGGGGCGCTCAGGCGGGGCTCGCGGGCGGTTTCCTGGGGCAGCTCGCGCCCAGGCCGCACCGTTGCACGAACCGGAACGCCGACAGGCCCCACCGTTCGGCGGCATGAGCGGCGGTCGCGCGTTTCAGATAGGCCCGGCTCATGAAGGCGGCGGTCCCGGTCGCGGCAATCCGCCAGACGTGGAAGTGTTCAGGCTCGGTAACAGTGGCACAATTGTATCACTGTGGCACTTTTGTATCAGTTTTTCAGACGCATACACAGAGGGGCGGGGCGTCACGGCCTGGCGGCGATCACGCCCGGCGGCTCAGAGAGCTCCGACCCGACGCAGTGAGTCGCGGACTGCCGAACTTTCCGACACGTCATTCGCCTTTGGGTGCTTGGCCAACGGGGAAGGGATCCAACAGGTGCTGGCCCAGAGAATCTTGGGGGCTGCTTCCAAGTCCGGTTGATGGCAAGCTCGATACGAGGCGCGAGGTTATTCCACGAGCCGCAGTTGCGACGGCGCGATACGCGGCGGCGACGGCGAGAGCAGTAACGCGCCCTTCACCGTCCGGTAGTGCAGGTCCGGCCAGGCTTCTTTGATTTTTTCAACTCGCGTAGAGAATCCCGGCGGAACGCCTGCTGAGCGACTTTGCTCGCCGCTCAATCAAGGCCAGTTAGGCCGCTAGGTACCCCTTTCTCGGCCTCTCAGCGGCCCGGCAGCGGCCTGTCCGCGTCGGGTTGGGACTCGGGTATACCCTGCGCCTCGCAAAGCGCCACAAGGCCGCAAATCGCTTATTTCCACAGGCTTGTGTGAATCCAGGGGGTTTTCCACGCGCTTTCGGGAAGACTCGCGGCTCAATTCTGCGCGCTTTCGGGAAGACCTTACAAGTAATAAAGAACAAGTAATAAAGAAACAAGTAGTAGGAGCGACGAGTCTGTGAATAAACCAACTGGATCAAAAAACCAAAACCATCCTGATAGGGAATGGAGGTCGCTGTCGAGCAGATCGACGGCCAGAAGCTCGCGGGTCAGGGGTTATTTAATGCGAACACGTGCATCGTATTCTAATGTACGAGCTACCATCCTCGGGCTTGGCTTCTTCGACTCACCCGGACTCGGTTCTGTGTCCTGATTGTCTCCTACTCCATATATCTCCTGGTAGGTATCGATCACTGCTCGGAACGCCACTTCGATCGCTCCCGTGTGTACGGGCACCCCCCCCCGCTGTCTCTGTAGCGCCACTCTTGAAAGCTGTGTCGGTGTTCCATCAGGATAACCTTTACCCGGAATTTTCTTGACTCACCCCTTTCTCTAATCCTCCTTTGGGTTTCAGGCGAAAGCATCTTGTATAGTTTGAGCAGATCGTGGCTTTTCGGGGGAGTTGCCCCCTGCCGCCATATCAACGCTTTTAGCGCTGCCTCGATTCCGAATACCTGTGTGATTACTGTCGGAAGGATAAGGGAGCTTCTTCGGGCCTTTTCTTCTTCCGTACCCTGATCCATCGTTTCGGTTTCTTTAGTAAGTACATCTTTAGCGTGGTACATGCTGACTGCCGTACACATGCTGTTGGTAGCTTGATCTTCGTTCATTCCTTTCATTTGGACGCCTCCTTCGGGGCCAGGTCGAACAGTTCCCGATCGCGGTCCCGTTCCAGGAAGTCATCGAGTCCCTTCATGAGGCGGTCGAGCGAGTGGGGATCGGTTCGTTTTTCGCGCGCGCCGCGGCGCGGCCGTCTGAGACTTTGGCTTGGGCTTTCGCGCGCGCGGCATCGCGAATCTCCCTCATGCGCTCGAGATCGGCATCCGGGATATCCGACAGGTCTTCGATGTCCGGCCCGTCTGAAACGTCGTCAACTCGCGCGACGGGCGGGAAGTTTTCAACGATGACGCGAGACGCGGCGCGAACTGCGGGTACGCCGCCGTCGTCTAGCAGCTCGTTCGCTGCGTCAATGAGCCGTTTTCGAATCTGCACAAGCCCGATCTGAATGGCGTCCTGGCACTCGCGGACGGTGAACTCGACGTAGGCGGCGCGGCGGCTCACCCAGTTGTATTTGGTACTCCATCCTGTCCACGCGCCCGGCGCGGCCGTTGCCTGAGCCTTGCCGGATCGTTGCCGGTACGCGGCGAACGCTTCGAACGCGGGGTCGCTTTCGGTAGTGAGTCTGTCCCAAGCTCGCGGGGTGTCGGTCATTCGGCGTGCCTCTAGCTTGCTAGTAAACCACGGCTACAAATACTTTCGGACGGCCCCGCGTTCGGCGGTCGCGCCGGCCGAGTAGTGAGCGACCATGCGGGCGGTTTTCCAGTTCCCGGCCAGCATGACTTCCGTGGTGGACGCGCCGCGCGCCGTCAGTTCGGACGCGAGCCCGACCCGGCCACTGTGCGCCGTCAAGCGCGCCTCGATGCCGGCGGCGCGGGCGGCATCGGTGAAGCGGCGCTGAATCTGCAACGGCGACAACCCGACCACCCGATCCGTGGGTGCGGCGTCGGGCCGGGCGGCGCGTGCCGTGATTGTTGCTTCGCGTCGGAAGGGCGAGCGGGGGACGTGGCACTCTGGTGCCGGAAGTGCGGCGGGAACGGCGGGAAACTCGATAGCGAGTCGTTCCTGGCACACCTGGCCGCGCTGGTAGGCGAGACGGCGCGCCACGTGGCCGCACACGCGACGAACGACCGCGCGACCATAGGAAACCCCGTCCCCGCTGCCGGCGCGGGCCTGGCGCGGCGCCGGGTCGCCCTGAGCCGGCCCCGCCCGGTGCCCGCCACTGCGGTCAATCACGTCTGGTCACTCTTCATCCCGCAGTTAATACGCCATCCCGAGGAATCGCGGCCCTTCAAGCCGAACGGCTCCAGAGCCTTTTCTCGATCATCACTACCTGCCAGTCACGGCCAGAGCCAAGGCTTAGACGTGTACCGCGAAGCGGACGGAGGTAGCCGAGCACGATGACATCTCGGGCACGGCTGTGATTAATAGAAACAGTATATTTTCTATACTATAATAACTCATGCCATTTGAGTATGATCCCGCTAAAAGCGTCACAAACAAGGCCAAGCATGGCATCGACTTCGACGAAGCCCAGGTGCTTTGGAAAGATGCTCGGATACTGCAGGCACCGGCAAAAACCGATGACGAGCCGCGCCTTCTGGTGATCGGGAAGATTGGCGAAAACCACTGGGCCGCCGTCTGCGCTCATCGTGGGGACAATGTGCGGATCATCTCGGTGCGGCGCGCCCGGAAACAGGAGATCGACCACTATGAAAGCAACTGAGTTCGACAGGAAATTTGATGCAGGAGAGGATGTTAGCGGCCATGTCGACTGGTCGAAAGCAAAGCGCCAGAACGAGCAGGTGAAGCGGGTGAATGTGGACTTCCCGGCATGGGTTGTGGCCGGGCTGGACAGTCAGGCGCGGCACCTTGGCGTGACCCGCCAGGCGCTCATCAAGTTGTGGATCGCTGAACGGCTACAGTGAAGCGGCAACCGAACCTGAAGGCGAACTCGGGCCCGGCGTCCTGATGCCGTGGACGTCGTCGGGGAACAGGGGGACCTGATTCGGCGTGGAGTGCTCCCACATTCCACAGAGCCCGACCGAAGGAACGCGGTTGTCGGGATGGTGACAAATCGAGATCGCCCCGATTCAGCCCACGAAATGGACCCCTCCGGGAGTGCACTGGGTTTTCGAATATGCACAGGGAACCGAAGCAGAGCATGAAGCTGGAAGATCTCCAGGCCAACGCCGCGGTGCGCGGCATCCTGTCCGACGGCCTTGTCACGGTGGTCAGCGTGCAGTGGTTCGGCTCCGAAGCGCTCGAGCTGACGTACAAGGGCATTGTCACGTTAAGTGCTCTAATCTCGATCTGGTGATTTCGGTGTAGCCTTTTGGGATGGACACCATCTCCTTCAAACGTCACCGCTTTCCACCGGAAATCATTCGACGCGCCGTTTGGCTCTATGCCAGGTTCGCTCTGAGCTATCGGGATGTGGAGGATCTCCTTGCGGAGCGGGGTCTGGATATTTCCTACGAGAGCGTACGGCGCTGGTTCCTCAAGTTTGGTGCGCCGATTGCCCGAAACCTGCGCCACACGCGACCCATTCCCAACGGCTATTGGCATCTTGATGAGATGGTCATCGTGATTCGCGGACGGCGTTATTGGTTATGGCGCGGGGTCGACAATGAAGGCGAGGTCCTGGATTTCCTCGTGCAATCGAAGCGGAACGCCCAAGCAGCGTTGAAGTTGATGCGCAAGCTGCTGAAGAAACAAGGCTGGCCACCCACCCGGATTACAACCGATAAACTCAGGTCCTATCACGTCGCCATTCGAACCCTCGGCCTAACGGCTCAACACATCGACGATAGGCGTGCGAATAATCGTGCCGAGAATTCGCATCAGCCCGTCCGGCGTCGAGAACGAAAACAGCAGCGTTTCAAATCGCCGGGTTCGGCCCAACGCTTTCTGAACATTCAATCCGCCGTTTACAACACCTTTTATGTCCAGCGGCATTTACGCAACAGACTCACATTCAAACGATTTCGAAAAGACGCATTCAATGTATGGGAAAGTGCGAGTGCGGCCGCCTGAAAGGGAATCCATGCGGGCCTTTGCGGCCCAACACGATTAACGTGACAGTGCCTCTCAATCTCCGTCCCTATGCCCCAGAACTGGCGTGCGCGGCTATGGGGCCACACTCAATGATTCGATGGTTCCGATATCGATTGAGGCGCGGGCAAGATCCAGGTCATACAAGTTTTGCAAGTTCAGCCAGAACTCCGGTGTCATTCCGAGAGCCTGCCCTAAACGCAGCGCCGTATCCGCCGTGATGGAACGGCGACCGTGGACGATTTCATTGATGCGTCGCGGTGATGTGCCGATCACTTTCGCCAAGCGGTATTGGCTGATTTGGAGTTCTTCGAGAAACTCTGCCAAGTGTTCTCCAGGATGAATCGGGTCGCTATTGGTCATGGCTTTCTCCTCAGTGATAGTCGGTGATTTAGATTTCCATGGCGCCTTGCTCTGTCCAGTAAAAACACACCCGCCATTGGTCGTTGATGCGGATGCTGTGCTGGCCTTTGCGGTCGCCGCTCAGAGCTTTGAGGCGATGCGACGGTGGAAGCCGCAGGTCGGATAAGGCGATGGCCACCACCACACGCTGGAGCCGCATGCGTGCCCGGCGTAGGATGTCAGATGGCAGACGCCGAACGGGGTGACCTTGAAAGATATGTTCGGTGTCTTTGTTTTTGAAACGCAGCACGATCTATATATTAACGCATCGAGATAATAACGCCAATGGTTAAGACTTGGAAGAGCAGGTGCGACAATTGGCCGAGCAGTACGCACAGGCGCAGAAAGAGTGCGCCGAGTGGGCGAACAGGACGACCGCACTCGCCGAGGTAAGGTTTGGTCAAAGAATTGATCTCCCCTAACTCCGGTGAGGGGAGCGGATTGAAACTTTGGAAACAACACCATTTGATGTAGTTTCTTTTGGGAATTATATCGAATAGTGCCCACGCCAACGATTGGCAAAACATTTTGGGCACTATTCGATATAATTCCCATTCGAATGGGATTCATTAAACACCTGCTAGGCATCCGAGGCGTCGGCCGCGTCACGACAAGCTTTCGGGAAGACGGCAATCATCGCGTCACAGTGGAACGCGACTCCGCGACCTCACCCTCTCTCGACGCTGCTGCACTCACTGCGATCTTGTTCCTGTACTACGCGGCGAAAGCGCTGCACGCCGTGGGCTCTGGTCCGGATGCCGACGAACTGCGTCAAGATATCGCCCTATGTGCCCTCGCCAGCTCCACCCTCGGCAGGCGTTCGGTATTGCAGTACCGATTTAATTGGCGACACCTTTATGCAATGCTGATCGGTGATGCGCACGTATCCACCGAAGCCCAGGACACCGTCACTGTCCAGTGCTCGGGACATATGACCGTTCGATCACTCCTCGTTGCCTTGGGCTGGCCGGGGGCCTTGGCCGGGTCCGCGCCGAACTGCCGGTAGAGCTGCGCCCGGCGCTCGCCCCTTTGTGGTTCTTTGTCTTGGGGACGTGGGAGCGTGAGAGAATGGGCGGACTGATTGGAGGAAAGCTGGGGAGGGACGCAATGGAGATTCGGAATGAAACATAGAGCACCCGTTCTGAACGCTGCGATTCTGGTATTGGTATTCGCCGTCGCAGTGGCGGCTCAGTCAACAGAGATCGAACAACTGCGTCTGGCAGCGGAGCAGGGAGACGCCAGCGCCCAATTCAACCTCGGGTTCATGTACGCCGACGGCCGGGGCGTGCTCAAGGACTACCAGGAGGCCTTGAAGTGGTACCGTCTGGCAGCGGAGCAGGGTTACGCCAGCGCCCAAACCAACCTCGGGTTCATGTACGCCGACGGCCGGGGCGTGCTCAAGGACTACCAGGAGGCCTTGAAGTGGTACCGTCTGGCAGCGGAGCAGGCAATTCAACCTCGGGTTCATGTACGCCACCGGAGAGGGCGTGCCGAAGGACGATGCCAAGGCCGTGAAGTGGTTCCGTCTGGCGGCGGAGCAGGGTTACGCCAGCGCCCAATACAACCTCGGGTTCATGTATGCCGACGGCCGGGGCGTGCTCAAGGACTACCAGGAGGCCTTGAAGTGGTACCGTCTGGCAGCGGAGCAGGGAGACGCCAGCGCCCAAACCAACCTCGGGTTCATGTACGCCGACGGCCGGGGCGTGCCGAAGGACGATGCCAAGGCCGTGAGGTGGTTCCGTCTGGCAGCGGAGCAGGGGCACGCCCAAGCCCAATACAACCTCGGGTTCATGTATGCCGACGGCCGGGGCGTGCTCAAGGATCGCATACTCGCGCACATATGGTTCAACATCGCTGGCGCAAACGGGCACGCCCAAGCCCGTGAGATACGGGACACTGTAGAGCGCGAGCTGACCCGCGCCGAGGTCACCCGCGCGACGGAACTGGCACGGGCGTGTATGGATTCGGACTACCAGTCGTGCGAGCCGTGATCCAGGCGCGTGCGAACGCCCCATCCCCGTACGATAGCCGGAAGCGTTGCCTGAGCGAGACGGCGGCCCGAAACACCGGGAGCGTCATGTCCTGAACCGGGAATTCGCGGATGGACGCAATGTCCCCATTGTCCGTATTCCACCGGACCGCGATCCTGAGCGATCCAAGGGATAAGGACCTGCATGAAATCCGCGCGCGCCTCGGTGAGGGAGATGATCGTCTCGGCGGTGGGTCCCGCCCTTGGCGGGTGTCGTCATGGCCCTGTGCCGCGCTCTGGCGGCGCCCCGCTCCGCAGCGAGCGGAGTATCTCGAATGTGCGATCGGCCGGGCCCGGCTTGTCCTTATCTTCATTTATGGGAACCCGGGGTCTGTGCTAGGGTCGCTCCATGCGGACACGTAAGCTCCTACATTTCCACATCGTGAGTCTTCTCGCCGGCGCCGCCGGTGCTCGCGCCGTCACAACTGCGCCTCGTTGAATAGTGTCCGTGTCAGCACGGATGGTGACATCGCCGCCGAAAATTAAAGCTTATTCTCGTTGGCAAGGCGCCAGTACTGAGCACCGAGCGCGGTCAACCTCAAACGCCAGATCCTGCGCGCCCAATCCAGGGTCTCCTCCGCCGAACGCAAGCGTCGCACACGCCGCCTGATCCTCATGGGCTCCTACCTCGAGCACCTCACTGGCGACGATCCCGCCCAGCGAGATAGCTTCATGAAAGGACTCGATGGTTTTCTGGAGCGGCCCCAGGACCGTGCCCTGTTCGACCTGCCTAGCCGTCCCGATCCGGGCTCCTGAACCTTACAGGAGAGGTTCCGTGTCCTTCCTTGCGGTTTTCCGGGTCGGGTGCTTGGCTCTCTCAACAGGATGTGTTCTCTTTGGGGTTGGTTTTGTTCTGTAGGAGTTTTATCCACAGATCCGCTGTGCATACTACTTGTTCTCTTATTACTTGTTCTTTAACTACATGAGTGTGTTCCCGTTTCACCCACGGAAACGGGCCAAAGTATTCCCGTTTCACCTAAATGCCAGCGTTTGAAGTATTCCCGTTTCACCTTGGAAAACTCCCCCTAATCACAGGGGCCTGTGGATGAACCCCCGATGAAGCGCCGCAGTAGTGCCCCGTTTTCGGCCTTCGGGCCGCTCAGGGCCGTCAGAGGGCCATTCCGGACTAGGAACGGGTTCTTGAGTGCTATTCCACGAACTGGGATTGCTGCCCTGGCGGGATCGCGGGCTTTGAGGGCGAGAGGATCAACACGCCCTTGGCCGTCGCGTACTTCAGATCCGGCCAGGCCGCCTTGATCTTCTTCAACTCCCGGAGGCACTTTGTGCGGAAGTTGTTCACTGTATTCTTGTCGCCCGCCTTTGAGGGGTGTGCTCCGAACTGGCGGTACAACTGCTTCCAGGAGAGCCGTAGCGGACGCTGAAGTGAAAAGGTGCGGTAGGTCAGCCACAGGTACCAGTCCAGACCCAGCGAGGACCGCTTCATGGCCTTGAGGATGTTCATGTCCAGCGGCACCGGGTGCTGGATGACCTCCTGGAAGAACTTCTCGCCCAACTCAATCTTGCTCTGCCACAGCGAGGGCTCGTCGGGCCGCTTGGGGTCCCACCAGAACTCCCCTCGGTCAGCGATCTGTGAGGAAATGAACTGCTCTCTGCCCTGACCCTCGTAGATCAACTGGACATGAGCGTAAAACAACCGCTTCATCTGGTTTTGGAGCCGGGTGCGGTCGCCCCGGCTGCTTCCTCCGCTGGTGTGTAAATCCAGCTTTCGCATGAACTCGGAAAGTGAAGAACCCAGGACCAGCTCGCGGCTTTGGGTCCGCACCGCCTCCGTGCACACCCAGGCCATCAATAATCGGGGAAGGGTTCCATAAGGGAGATTGTTGTCGGCCCCCGCAATCATGACCAGCTTGTACGGGCCGTTGACGCGCTTGTACTGAAGCTGATTGCCGGGGTTGGTGCGGGGGAGGGAACACAGTGCCATCATCCGCGCCATGAACCCCATCTCGGGGTCCTGTTCGCTGGCCCAGACAAGTTGGTCTACCTGATCGGCCTGGGTGAAGTGGCTCAATGCCTGCGGAGCGGCTTTGCGGAGCGCGTTCACCGGGCCGTCCAGGCCGGAGACGGCATCACCGATAGAAATCAAGCTGTCTCGTTTACGCTTCATGTCTTATATTCTCCCATGCCCCCAGACAATCTGAGTGAGCGTTTTTTGAACTAAGTCACCTCAAGAATTCGATCAAGCCGCCGACCCAGACGTCCAGGATCAGACAGCTCGCATTCCCATACCACCATCGAGCCCCATTCTGTGAACAGCAATTCTTCTGGATATTAGATCTCTGGGTTGCACGGAAATCCCTTGATCATCTCCGCATGCGTCGGTCCGCGAAGCATCGCCCTGTAAGCTAAACAGTGACATTGGAATAAAGTTATAGTAACATTGTCTGTGATGTTACTCCAACGTTGTTTCGATGTGGTAATCTCATGATTCTCACTGTGGGCGGCATCAAAGGGGGCAGCGGTAAAACCACCGTCGCCACAAACCTCGCCTGCATTGCCGCAACTCAGAATGCCGACGTCTTGCTCGTGGACGCCGACGACCAGGAAACCGCATCCGATTTTACTGCGGTCCGCAAGGAAGACTACCCGGACGCGCCCCGTTATACATGCACCAAGCTCACCGGTAAGGCCGTCCGCACCGAAATCCTAGAACTGGCTCCCCAATACGACCACATCATCGTGGACACTGGCGGCCGTGACACGACCAGCCAGCGTGCTGCTTTGGCTGTTTCCCAACTTTTGCTTGTTCCCTTTGTTCCCCGCAGCTTCGATATCTGGACCCTCAACAAAGTCGCCACGCTCGTCGAAGAACTACGCTCCGTGAATCCCGCGCTTGCCGCCTATGTATTCCTCAACAGGACCGACCCGCAAGGGCAGGGAACTGAGAATGCTGAAGCGGCCGCCCTGCTTGGCGAGATCGACGGGCTCACCTATCTCGATGCCCCTCTCGGCAGCCGCAAGGCCTTCGGCCACGCCGCCACTAAGGGCCTTGCCGTCACCGAACTCGCCGGCCACCACAACAACCCAAGGCCACCGCCGAGATAACGGCCTTATATAAACGTTGCTATAATGTTACTTCAATCTTAAAATCCACAGGGTAGGTTCTCATGGCTTTACGACGCAAACCGCAATCTGAATCCAAAAAATCACCAGCCGCCGAGCACCTCATTGAAGCCCTGATCAACAAGGGTGGCTCCATTGCCCCTGATCACGAGGAAGGGGGGAGGGACAGGCCCCGGCTCGTACAGCTCCGTCTGCCCCGTGCTCTTATCCAGCGCATTGACAAGGCGCGCAAGCACCGCCTTGTCGTGCCTTCCCGTCATACGTGGCTGCTCGAAGCACTCATCGAGAAGCTGGAAACCGAGGAACACCTGAAAGCCTCCTGATGCCTAAAATCTGTGGACAATCCTGTGCCCAGCCCTGCAAGCCAATCCGGACTTCGGAGCTCTTGCCCGGAGAGGCCTATGGGCGAATCTAGCGATTGACGAACGAATTAGGCAAGCTGGCCGAGCAATACGGGCAGGATCAGAAGCGGCTGGCAGGGCAGTGCGCGAGCTTGGCAGGGCAGGTCACGCGCTTGGAAGAGCAGGTGCGACAATTGGCCGAGCAGTACGCACAGGCGCAGAAAGAGTACGCCGAGTGGGCGAACAGGACGACCGCACTCGCCGAGGACCACCAGAAGATGGGCGCACATGTGACGAAATTGACCGACGCCTACGAGAGTGCGAACGACAGTCACAACGCACTGGTGAAAGATTTGGACGAACTCTTTCGTTGATCCAGGCCGAGGCCGAGCAGAAGCGGACTGCAGGAGACCGCTGGGACCGCGTTGAGGGGAGAATTGAGAGTCTGATCCAAAGCCAGCGCGAACGCAACCGGTCGGGGCCGGACCTCGGCTGATAGTGCTCGCAGCGCCCTCTGACGTGACCGGGGTTTTTTGTACCAGGTGAAATGAGAGAGAATTCACCTGAGAAGGAGCCCCGATCATGTCGACGAAGAGGTATAGGCCGGAGCAGGTTGTAAACCTCCTACGGCAGATCGGAGTGCAGATCGCGAACGGGAAGACGGTGCCCCAAGCCTGCAAGGAAGCAGGAATTCACACCCAGACGTTCTATCGGTGGCGGAAGGAGTACGGAGGACTAAAATTAGAGCAGGCCAAACGGCTGAAGGAATTGGAGAAGGAGAATGCGCGACTGAAGCGGGTGGCGGCGGAGCTGTCGCTGGAGAAGCAGGTGCTGCGGGAGGTGGCCCAGGGAAACTTCTGAGCCCTGAGCGGCGGTGTTGTGCGGTGGAGCGTGCCGAGCAAGGATATGGGATGAGTGAGCGGCACGCCTGCTGGCTGCTGGGGCAATGGAGAGGAACACAACGATATGAACCGGTGCATCGGCTGGACGAGGATGAACTGACACAGGCCATCATTGCCTTGGCAGCGAACTACGGCCGCTATGGCTACCGGAGGATTACGGCGCTGCTGCGAAGAGCAGGCTGGCAGGTGGGTAAGGATCGGGTCCAGCGGATCTGGCGGCGAGAGGGGCTGAAAGTGCCGCAAAAACACAGGCCGCGAAGACGACTGTGGCTGAACGACGGTTCCTGTATACGACTGAGGCCGGAGCGGCGCAACCACGTATGGAGCTATGACTTTGTTAGCGCCAGAACGCACGATGGAAGGACGCTGCGGTTGCTGACGCTGCTGGACGAGTATACGCGGGAATGCCTGGCGATCCGAGTGGAGCGAAGGATGGGCAGCCTGGAGGTGATCGAGACGTTGTCGGACGTGATGCTGTGGCGAGGGATCCCGGAGCACATCCGCTCCGATAACGGCCCGGAGTTCGTCGCCCAGAAGTTGCGCCAATGGCTGGGGAATCTCGGGACCGGAACGTTGTACATCGAACCAGGTAGTCCATGGGAGAACGGGTATTGTGAGAGTTTCAATGGGAAGTTGCGGGATGAATGCCTGAACGGGGAGATCTTCTACACCTTGCAGGAAGCGAAGGTGTTAATCGAGCAGTGGAGGCGACACTACAACAGGGTTCGACCTCACAGTGCTCTTGGTTATCGTCCACCGGCACCGGAGGCCATGGAAATCCCGCCGCTGCTCGGGAGGCAGCTGCCTCCCGACCTAGGGACAGAATTACCGCTGAACTAACATACGAGTTGGTACAATCACTGGGGGCAGGTCAGGTAACCGAGTACGATTACGAAGCCGCGCTCGGAGAGGCTTCGTAAATGTACAGTGTGTGCATCGCACTTTCCAAGGCCTCATGATTCTTGTACACAGAACAGTTTGGAAGAGGAATGCAGGACACGATTGGAGAGAATATGTCGAGCGAAAGCAAGTGCCCGGTGTTGGGCGGGCCGCACAGACACACGGCGATTGGGACCGTGTCGAACCAACACTGGTGGCCGAATCAGTTGAACCTGAAGATTCTCCACCAGAACTCCCCCCTGTCAGATCCCATGGGGAAGGAGTTCAACTACGCCGAGGAGTTCGCGACACTTGACCTGGATGCCCTGAAGAAGGACATCGATGCGTTGATGACCACGTCGCAGGACTGGTGGCCGGCCGACTACGGTCACTATGGCGGGCTCTTCATCCGGATGGCGTGGCACAGCGCGGGCACGTACCGCATCGGCGACGGCCGCGGCGGCGCAGCCTCCGGCACACTCCGCTTTGCGCCCCTCAACAGCTGGCCCGACAACGCGAACCTCGACAAAGCGCGCCGGTTGCTCTGGCCGATCAAGCAGAAGTACGGCCGGAAGGTCTCATGGGCCGACCTGATGATCTTCACCGGCAACTGTGCCCTCGAGTCGATGGGTTTCAAGACGCTCGGTTTCGCCGGCGGGCGCGAGGACGTCTGGGAACCGGAAGAGGACATCTACTGGGGACCGGAGACGACGTGGCTTGACGACGAGCGTTACACCGGCGACAGGGAACTCGAGAATCCCCTCGGCGCCGTTCAGATGGGCCTGATTTACGTGAATCCGGAGGGGCCGAACGGTAACCCGGACCCACTCGCTGCAGCCCGGGACATTCGAGAAACATTCCGCCGCATGGCGATGAACGATGAGGAGACGGTTGCGCTCATTGCCGGCGGACACACGTTCGGCAAGACACATGGTGCCGCCGATGCGGACCAGTACGTCGGTCCCGCACCAGAGGGTGCCAGCCTGGAGGAGCAAGGTCTAGGCTGGAAGAACAGCTTTGGCAGCGGCAAGGCCGGCGACACGATCACCAGCGGGTTGGACGGTGCTTGGACCACCGAGCCGGCGAACTGGGACAACAACTACTTCGACAACTTGTTCGGCTACGAGTGGGAGCAGGTCAAGAGTCCTGCCGGTGCGACGCAGTGGACCCCCACCGATGCATCGGCGCGGGGCACCGTGCCAGATGCTCACGATCCGTCGAAGAAGCACGCCCCCATCATGCTAACAACAGACCTCTCACTGAGGATGGACCCGATCTACGCGCCGATTTCAAAGCGCTTCCACGAGAACCCGGGGGAGTTCGCAGACGCCTTCGCCAAGGCGTGGTACAAGCTGACGCACCGCGACATGGGGCCTCGCACGCGGTGTCTCGGCCCGTTGGTTCCTGCGGAGCCGCAGTTGTGGCAAGACCCGGTCCCCGACGTCACGCATGAATTGATCGGCGAGCCAGATATCGCTGCACTCAAGGGCAAAATTCTCGCATCAGGACTCTCCATTTCGCAGCTGGTCTCGACCGCCTGGGCGTCCGCGGCAACGTTCCGTCGCACCGACAAACGCGGTGGGGCAAATGGGGCGCGCATTCGCCTCGCGCCGCAGAAGGACTGGGACGTGAACAACCCAGCCGAACTGGGGAACGTGCTGCAGACGCTGGAGAAGATCCAAACGGCATTCAACAGCTCGCAGCCCAACGGGAAGATCGTCTCACTCGCCGACGTGGTCGTTCTCGGCGGGTGCGCCGCCGTCGAGGAAGCTGCGAAGAACGCCGGGCACGACGTGCAGGTTCCCTTCTCGCCGGGGCGCGCGGACGCGTCGCCGGAGCAAACCGACGTGGACTCATTCGCCGTACTCGAACCCACCGAAGACGGATTTCGCAACTACCTCGGAAACGGACACCGCAGGTCGGCGGAGGAGCTGCTGGTGGATCGGGCCCACAGGCTGACGCTGACCGCTCCTGAGATGACGGTGCTCGTCGGCGGTATGCGTGTCCTGAACGCCAACGTCGGGCAGTCCGAACTCGGCGTCTTCACTAAGCGGCCAGATATTTTGACCAATGATTTCTTCGTGAACCTGCTCGACATAAACACGAAGTGGCAGGCGTCCTCCACATCCGAGCACGTGTTCGAGGGACGCGATCAGGGGACGGGCGAGCTAAGGTGGACCGGCACCGCCGTCGACCTCATCTTCGGTTCGAACTCCCAGCTCAGAGCCATCGCGGAGGTCTATGCCTGCGACGACTCGCAGCAGGCGTTTGTGCGTGACTTTGTGACGGCGTGGGACAAGGTGATGAATCTTGACCGCTTCGACCTTGCCTAATCCTAGTGTGGTGGCCGGTGGCAGCACTCAGCCGGTCTCTGTAGACTCAAGAGAATAGAGTGTGCGCCCGTAGCTCAGTTGGATAGAGCATCGGCCTTCTAATCCGAGGGTCGCAGGTTCGAATCCTGCCGGGCGCGCCACTTTCTCGCCGGATTCTGCCGACTGCGCAGGCTGGTGACCACTCCTGCGGTCACTTCTCGTCGTTCCGACCGGTCACATCGCACCGACGACTAGCGTGCTGAAGTACGGGTAGACAGATTCCGCTTCACTTTCAGCGTCATCGACGGCATGGTGTGACCGTCATGGCGAGCGACCCTGCATCGTCGCCAACTGTGGAAGAGGCCCTGAGGTCCGCAGCGGCACGATTCGCACTGCTGGCAGATGTCCTGGAACTCCAGGCCCTCGGCATCGAACGCGCCGACCAGCCCGTTGGCCCGGAAGGCTCTCGAGCGCTGGCGGAGACCTGCCGACAGGCAGTCGGGGACCTGCAGAGACTCCTGAGCGCTCTCCCAGTGGATCTGCTCAACTGGTCAGACGCGGCCAAGCGGCAGGGGGGCCGGCACCCATGAGCCTGATGCGAACCTATCGTCGGGCTCTCGGATTGTCGCAGTCAGCGTTCGCGGCGCAGTTGAACGTGCCGCTTGAGACCTACCGCCCATGGGACGCAGGCCGCCGCGAGCCGCCGCCGCAACTCCTCACCAGAGCCAGGACCCTTGCGGGCTATCCGGACGATACGGTGCTTCTGCCTTTGCCGGTCCTGGCTTTGATGATCGGCGTGCATGTTCGCACGCTGCACGCAGCCGCGCGTTCAGGCCGACTAGGTGTTGCCTATGATACGCGGACGACCTTCCGCCGCCTGCGCCCGAGGGCGACACTGAAGCACGCGCTGGACTTTCGTCGGCACTACTACGGCACTCAGCGCCGCCCGCCACGCCAGTGCCACTGACCTGGGTCTCCGTTCCCGAGGACTATGACGTTCAACTCAAAGCGCTGCGCAGACACCTCGACATCAGCCAGGCTGGATTCGCGCGCCTGGTCGGCGCCGCCGGTAAGGCCGTCGTCTATCAATGGGAAGCGCGGAAACGCACGCCACCGCCTCTTTTCTGGCAGCGGGTCCATGAGCTTCAATCCGGGGTCCGCCCTCACCCCGTCCCATGATGACCCGCTGGAAGACAGCGTCCTGATTCGCCTCACCGAGACGGCACCCGCTCGGGTCGCGTCGACATCGGCACTGGAACCGCCGCTTCGAACCGGGAAGTCTTCGGCAGCCTGCTAGAGCCCAGGCGCGGGAACATCGAAATCAACGTTGAGGATTCTCGGCGTCCGGCGGGGCGTAGCGGGTCGTCCCAGCGACATCGCGTCTCGTCACCCACCCGGCATGCCCTAGTCGTTGCGGATCCTCCTGGTTGGCGCTCGCCTCGGCGAGCAAGATCGCCGCGACGCTGCCGACTCCGCGTCGCCGTGACCATCCTCGTCTCCTAGCAGCCCGTGGTGAAAGTCCCGCGTTGCACCGAAACCGGTACTGGACCGACCGAACAAGGCGAGAAGAGGGAAAATACCGGCAGTATTTGACCGATGAACAACGCAGATCGGCCGGATTCAGCGCCGGTCGAATGCAGCGGGACTTTCACCACGGGCTGCTAGGTCGGTGCTTGCGCCATTCGCTGTTGATCAGGCAGCCGATCTGTGTTCGTGCAGCCACGAGAACGATGACAGCGCGGCTGGGCTAGTTTGCATGAGCTGGACGGCACCGGGAACGCGTACGACCGCCACATGGAATGCGTAGAGAGCGGCCGGCGCCGTCGAGCGCGGCCGTAAAGGAACCTTCTAGAACGCCGATGGCGACGGGGTGGTCGGCGAGTATGAATAGGACGCTGATGGAGATCCTGCACAAGGTGGCCATCTTGGGCGGGAAGAGCGTGGCCCGCAGAAGCGGCAGGCCGACTCAACAGTAAAGCAGCGCGTGGGCGAGGTGGACAGGATCAACCGGGGCCTGGAGCGGGAGCACCGCGAGATCGACGCCGGCATCGGGCAGGCGGAGCAGGAGATCGCCGGGGAGCGGGGCGTTGTTCTGTATGGCCTATTCTACCAGATGAACCGGTCCTGAAGGCTATCTATTCCCTTAGTCCTTTTTCAGCATGAGCGGGGCGAGGAGGACGAGGCTCGCCATGATGATGACAGCGATACCCCATGACAGCGAGACGCTTTGCAACATCATCTCTCCGAAACTCTGAGCTAAAGCGGCGAATGGATTGTCGTCATTCAGTTCAGTTTCTTCTGCGACCTTCGCACTCAACTCGGCCCGTAGAATGAAGTAATAGATCAATCCACCGATAGCCGAGAGCGTCCCGAGTATGCCTGCCACGCCGACCACTCGTGTTCGATTGACCAGGCCAGCAACTCCGGCGGCGATACCGATCAGAAGCAACACCGTTCCAGCAGCCCAGTGCAGAGCGAACGGTGACATCGCGCCAAGGATGGGAAGTGAAACCACCGGCGCAAATGCCGAAAGGATGAGCCCTGCTCCGCCAGAGAGCCCACAGACCTGTGCATTGACTGACATGTTAACCTGCCCCCAGTGATTGTACCAACTCGTATGTTAGTTCAGCGGTAATTCTGTCCCTAGGTCGGGAGGCAGCTGCCTCCCGAGCAGCGGCGGGATTTCCATGGCCTCCGGTGCCGGTGGACGATAACCAAGAGCACTGTGAGGTCGAACCCTGCTGTAGTGTCGCCTCCACTGCTCGATTAACACCTTCGCTTCCTGCAAGGTGTAGAAGATCTCCCGGTCGAGCAACTCGTCTCGGAGCTTCCCATTAAAGCTCTCGTTGTAGCCGTTCTCCCAGGGACTCCCGGGTTCGATGTACAGCGTTTCGGTGCCGAGCCTGGCCAGCCACTTGCGCAACTCCCCGGCCACGAACTCCGGGCCGTTGTCCGAGCGAAGGTGCTCCGGGATTCCTCGCCACAGCATCACCTCCGCCAACGTGTCGATCACTTCCTGGCTGCCCAGCCGCCGTGCCACGCGGATCGCCAGGCACTCCCGCGTGTATTCATCGATCAGCGTCAGTAGCCGCAGGCTTCTCCCGTCGTGGGTCATGGCGCTCACAAAGTCGTAGCTCCATACGTGGTTGCGCCGCTCCGGCCTCAGCCGTATACAGGAACCGTCGTTCAGCCACAGCCGTCTTCGCGGCCTGTGTTTTTGCGGCACTTTCAGCCCCTCTCGCCGCCAGATCCGCTGGACCCGATCCTTACCCACCTGCCAGCCTGCTCTTCGCAGCAGCGCCGTAATCCTCCGGTAGCCATAGCGGCCGTAGTTCGCTGCCAAGGCAATGATGGCCTGTGTCAGTTCATCCTCGTCCAGCCGATGCACCGGTTCATATCGTTGCGTTCCTCTCCATTGCCCCAGCAGCCGGCAGGCATGCCGCTCACTCATCCCATATCCTTGCTCGGCACGCTCCACCGCACAACACCGCCGCTCAGGGCTCAGAAGTTTCCCTGGGCCACCTCCCGCAGCACCTGCTTCTCCAGCGACAGCTCCGCCGCCACCCGCTTCAGTCGCGCATTCTCCTTCTCCAATTCCTTCAGCCGTTTGGCCTGCTCTAATTTTAGTCCTCCGTACTCCTTCCGCCACCGATAGAACGTCTGGGTGTGAATTCCTGCTTCCTTGCAGGCTTGGGGCACCGTCTTCCCATTCGCCATCTGCACTTCGATCTGCCGTAGGACCGTTACGATCTGTTCCGGTTTGTTCTTCTGGATCGATATGACCTGTTTTCCTCCTAAATGAGATTCTCTCTCACTTCGGCTGGTACAAAAAAGGCCGGTCAGGCCAACGTTCTTTATGAGTTCTCCCTGAAGTAAGCCCGCGTCTCGCGGACGATGAGTCCAGACAGCAGGAGCAACCCGATCAGGTTCGGGATGGCCATCAGGCCGTTGAGCACGTCGGACAGCAGCCACACAACCTCAACCGTACCGAGGCTGCCGAGGAAAGCGGCCAGCACGAACGCCACTCGGTAAGGCAGGACTGCTCCCGTGCCGAGCAGGTACTCCAGACTCTTCTCGCCGTAGTACGACCACCCCAGAATAGTGGAGAACGCGAACAGCGCGAGGCAAACCGCGACGACGATCCCGCCCCACTGACCGGGCAGACCCATGTCGAAGGCGCGTTGCGTCAGGACGGGTCCGTCCAGCCCGGCCTGCCACACGTCGGTCGTGATGATGGCAAGCCCGGTGAACGAGCAAACCATTAGCGTGTCGATGAAGGTCTGGGTCATCGACACGAGCGCTTGGCGCACCGGCTCGCGCGTCTGCGCCGCCGCAGCGACAATGCCCGCCGATCCTAAGCCCGACTCGTTCGAGAAGATGCCGCGCGCCACCCCGAAGCGAATCGCCTGCGCCACGCCGGCACCGAGAAACCCGCCCGTCGCCGCCGTGCCGGTGAACGCACTCTGGAAAACGAGCCCGATTGCCCTGGGGATCTCTTCGTAGTTCAGGACTAGGATGACCGTCGTCGCAGTCACGTACACTAGAATCATCAAGGGGACGAGCGTGGCGGTGATCCTACCGATCGACCGGATGCCTCCCAGAATCACCAGCGCCACCACCACCGCCACGGCCAGACCGACGACGCCAGGATGCACCGACAGCGCGAACGTTCCGGCCGAGTTGGCCACTGCCAGCGAGATGGCGTTGGACTGCACCATGTTTCCGATTCCGAACGCTGCGGCCGCGGCAAACAGCGCGAACGCTCGGGCCAGCCAGCGGCCGGTTCGATGGCCGACCCCATGTTCCAGGAAGTACATCGGCCCGCCGCTTTGTTCGCCTCGGGCGTCGGTCGTGCGGAAGCGGACCGAGAGGAGCGCCTCGGAGTACTTCGTCGCCATACCGACCAGGCCCGTCATCCACATCCAGAAGAGCGCGCCGGGCCCACCCGCAGCGATCGCCGTGGCCACACCAACGATGTTGCCGGTGCCGACTGTGGCGGCTAGCGCCGTCATGAGCGCCTGGAAGTGGGTGATGTCGCCTTCGGCGTCGGGCTCGCGGCGCACAACCAACCCGAGCCACAGTGCGTGCGGGAGCTGCTGGAACTGGAGGCCGCGCAGCCGGACGGTCAGGTAGAGGCCCGTCAACAAGAGGAGTGGGACGAGGAACAGGGGGCCCCAGACGAAGCTGGACGCCTGGTTCAGGAACCGTTCGATAGCGGCCATGCCCGTCGAGTATAGCAAACCGTATCTGGACTCCTCCAATCAAGTGAATTAGTGGCTCTCTTCGGCTGATGGCGGAGGAACGCTCTGGAGTCGTCGATCGATTCAGACTGCAGTCATATCTCCAGCCTCCTGAAGGAAGGATGTTTGCCGCAAAACTCTCTTCTACACTGGTTCAGTTTTCCGAGTACCCCTCAAGGCGTCGGCTTCTTGAAACCGAGTAGCCTGGGTTGTGATGAAACGACCCAGACTCGGCAGGAAGGAGCTGAGCGATGCACCTAATCGGATGCGATTTTCACACACGCTTTCAGCAGGATATTGTCAACTTACGGTGCGAAGGTCGGACCTGTGCGCGATCGGCGCGAGTCGGTCAACCTACCGTGACCGCTTCCCAAGTCGCGAAAGAACGTGCCCTCACCAGCCGATGGTGAACCGATTTCAGTCTGTGCCTCGCCAATCTGAAGAGATTCAGAACGACACCGTGAACCGAGAGGAAGAGTTGAGCCTGCCGTGGCGACCTGAACCGTCGCATCTGACGTTCCCGTTGTCGGGTCGGTTGATGTGAAACTTCGGCGTTGGTGCATGAATAGTCAATCGCACCTCGAAACACGCCCAGACCATGCCTGTGGCCCGCTAACCGAAAAGGGGTCGGCGGATAGCAGTTTTCTAGTAAGCCTATTATTATGTGAGATATAAGTAGTTTGTCAGCCGCGACCTCTCCCGCTTCACCGAAGCCGGCTCGAAGCGCGCCGGAAGGGTCAAGGCGATTCATGCACCAACGCCTTGGGGCAATGCTAAATGGGTAGCGGTGTCCCGTCCACAAGACCGCTTGGCTGCAATCCGTCTATGGTGTATTATAGGTGCATGTCACGCACCAATGTGAATATCGACGATGAGGCGTGCGCGGAGGTCATGCGCCGTTACCACCTAGCGACAAAGCGCGAGGCGGTCAATTTTGCACTTCGATCCCTTGCGGCGGAACCTTTCGGCGTCGAGGAAGCCCGGCGCCTTCGTGGTTCGGGTTGGGAAGGTGACCTGGGCGAGTTACGGACCAGCCGCTCGGCGTGATTCTGATTGATACGTCTGCATGGATTGAATTTCTTCGCGACACCGGTTCAGCAACCTGCAATCGCGTTGAGGCGCTACTCGAAAATGAGATCGCGATCTGCGATGCGGTTCGGATGGAAGTGCTCGCCGGCGCCCGCGACGAACGACATCTGCATCACCTCCGGCGGCTCCTCGCACGGGCGACCATTTTCCCCACGGGAGCGATGCACTACGACGATGCAGCTGCTCTATATCGTCTCTGTCGCCGGGAAGGGGAAACCGTCCGCAAGTTGATCGATTGTCTCATTGGCGCCGTCGCCATTCGCGCCAATGCGCCCATCCTTCATAACGACGCCGACTTCGACGTTCTCGCGCGTCATACGGACCTGAAAATCGCCACATGAACAGTAAGCGGGACGGGTACATGCTCCAGTCCCGATCAGCGGCTTGGTCCGTAGTCGTGTTCGGTCCACCGCACGACGGACTCGTCGAGACGCTTCGCGTTGGGCTAGAAGGTGAGGTCTTATAATTCCCGATCGTTTCGAGCTGAAAGTTCCATGAGTCCCGGGCAGCGAGATGGGTTACCGACTTCGCAGAAGGCCCGGAGAGCGCAATCAAAGGCCCTTCCCGGGCCACCCCGCGGGGGTTCGCCGCCGCAAACCGCTTATAATTGCAAGGTACGATGGCAATAGCGAAAACCAGGGATCGATCCCGGGATGTCCGCCGCGTGGCCAAGCTTCTCCGCGCCGGACGGGTAGCGTCGACCGGCTCACGCGTGAGGAGCTCGCGTTCGCGCAGGACTGCAAGGTCGGAGACGTCGATCGACTCAAGCAGCCGCGCCTCATCCGGCTGCAACACCGGCGTCTTGCCCTTGCTACGTCCCCCCGCGCCAAGTAATCTAATTGTTCCCACTCTGACCTGTCGGCATGGTTCCGCTAGAGTTTGCCTAATGTTGAAGAAGCAGCGATGAGCAGCGTAGTGCCCCGCGTCTTCCTAGATACCGAGGTCTTTATCCGCGGGAACTTCAACTACAAGTCGCCCCGGTTTATGTCGCTGATGCCCCTGGCTTCTGCAGGCAGAATCCAGGTGTTCTTGACAGAGCTGACTCTCCGGGAGATTGAGGCGAACATCCGAAGTCGTGTGGATGACGCGGTTACGTCAATAAGGCCAAACACGATGCTGAAGAACTCGGACCTGCCCCACGTCAAGGCGCTGTTCGACAAACTGGACGCGGCGCCAATCCAGAAAGAGCTTGTCGGCCAGTTCAAGAAGTATCTGAAGGCCACGAAGGCAACGGTCCTCGAGGTGCCACCCGCCGTGTTGCCGCTCGTGCTTGATGCCTACTTTGAAAAGCAACCGCCCTTTGGACTCGGCAAGAACAAAGCCGAGTTCCCGGACGCGCTGGTGCTTGAGACCCTGCGAGAGTGGTGCGCACAAAACGAGTTAGATCTGGCCGTTGTGTCACCAGACAAAGGAGTTAAGGCGGCTTGTGATGGAGACGACGCGCTCCATCAGTTCGACGACATTGCGCAGTATTTGGACGCACTCTTCGCCTCTGATGAGGCGCTATCGTCATTCGTCCGGGAGATGATTCCAGCGGCTCATGGGCCAATCTTTGAGAAGGCGACGGAGGCCTTTCCTAACCATGGCGCGCTTCTCGTCGATCAGGATGGCGAGGTTGTCGCAATTGAGCTGACCCACGTTGTGTTTGACGAGGAACCCGAGGGCTTGGAGATTATCTCCCTCGCTCCCGACAAGGCCGAGGTCGAACTAGCGGTGTCCATGACGTTCCTTGCCGAGCTGTCGTTCAAGAAGCCAGGCACGGGGGCATGGGACAGCGAGGACAAGGTCCTGATGTTTCAAGACGAGGTCGAAGAAAGGGTGGAGCAAGACCTTGAAGGCACCATCGGGGTCGAGGTTGCCTTCAAGAGCCTCGACCCCCAGTCGTTTGAAGTCAAGCGAGTCTGGTTCGAGGGCGATCAGGACATCGAGGTTTATTCGGATTTCGACAGTGACTGGTAGCGGATGTGGGAGCAGCAGGTTGGCACGATTGCCCGACCGACCATATGGGCTGGTTCGGGCTCAATCGATGCAACCTTCATTTGGGTTGTTCTCTTCGATCAGCCGGCGCAGGCGAAGTGGCTCAGTGATGACTGACCCCGAGGTGCGGCGAAGCAAAGGGGGGGGGAGAGAAGGCGGTCTATTAGAGCCCGATAAAGTATGTTATCATCCCCTATATCACCGTGGTTCAAACCCCTTCCCAATCCGCCCTCCTGCCTGCCTCCCAGGCCCTCGATCGCACCCCCGCCGTCCTGCGGCGCGCCGGGAAGAACGCCCTGTTCGCCGCCGATGAGTTCTTCGCCGCCCGCATCTCCAATCCCCACACCCGCCGCGCCTACGCCCGCATCGTTGGCCGCTTCCTCGCCTGGTGCGAAGAACAAGGAATCGAGCTGCGTCAGATTACGCCGGGGCTGGCCGGGCGCTTCATCGAGGAGATTCCCGGATCGGACCCCACCAAGAATCTGGCGCTGTTCTCCAGTAATGACTGGTCCGAAGAAAGCCGGCAGGTCAGCGCTTCGTCCCGAACGCTCCCACGATCTTAAATGCCTCGAATACGCCAGCCGCTTCCTCATGGTTAGGACCGTAGAAATTCCCCTCGATATAATCATCTTCTGAACTTTTAGACCGGAAGTTTCCGCCTGTCAGAGGTAGTCCCTGCCAAAATATAGAGTTTCGTCTTGTGCCGGTATTTAGGTCAAAGACACCATAAAATTCCACATCCACGGCGGGATTCAGAAAGTCTCTGATGTCGATAAAGGCTTCGCCTTGGAGACGATTACCCCTGTCCTCAGTATAGCTCACGTCGATGCCGACCATAGCGCCTCTCCATACGGCGCCTCCTGAAATAGGGTTGCTTCCCGTTTTCTTTCCGATCACGGCACTCCAATGAGCCAATTCCTCATAACTATCTGCCCCGGCAGCAGAGAAACCTTCAGTTACGACGAAGAAGAAATTGTGCTCGAGCCACCCGCCATAGGAAAAAAGATCATAGGATTCTTCCCTATCCTTTTCCCTATCGCCTACTTGTGCGAAATCAATGCCTGAACGCCGCATGACAGGCTTCAATCCAGAGGCCGGGATGTAGAAGTCCGACAAACCTATTTCAAAAGATTCACCTCCAAGGATGGTTGTGCATCCCCCTCCTTGGCAGGAAGTCTGGGCGCGAAATACGTCATTTTCTTCTGCGATATAAACGTGTTGGTCGCTTAGTAGGAGAGTATCGGAGGATTGTTGTATTCTTCTTGTATTGGATTCGAACTGACCAGAAGTCAATACTGATAACCCCGCGCCAATTACATCTCTCGCCGCAGATGGGTCAATGGACCAAATTTCATGCTCAATGGAAATCGGTTGCGGCACGGGTTCTGGTTTCGGTGGTGCCGGAATTTGCGGGACAACTCCTCGACCTCCGCTTTTACTAGCGCCGCATCCGGCAAGAAATAGCAAGCAGATAACAACTCCGATGGTAGATCGGGACATGGTAAGTCCTTTCTCTTGATGGAATTGGCTGGCATCCGGGACGGATGGCGGGCCAGTATTCCTCACATGGAGATATGGGTGAGTCCCGCCTGTTCAGTCCCGAGAAAGGGTGGCCTACCCTTGCTCACATGGAACCTATTCGGTGGATGACCCGGCTCTTGCTGGAATTAGTTTTATAGCCCTCCGGCGGTTGCAAGTATACATCCGTTTGCCCCAGTCGAGCCCTCCGAGCACGGGTTTTCTCCCAGAGGGTCCCACTGGCTCCCAGCCACCCTTTTACGAGTCCCAAAAACTCATCGCCTGGGCATCCAGAACCAGCTTTTTCAGATACCTCTCCATTCCTGTGGGATATCGGAATCATTTTCTTGGGTGCCGCAGGCTAGGCTATCCAGAGGGAAGCGACAGTCCATCTATCCGTCCCAGCATGCTGGCAAACAGCCGCCGAGTCAGGTGGCTCTCCGCTAAAGCTTTGGTGCATGAATAGTCAATCGCACCTCGAAACACGCCCAGACCATGCCTGTGGCCCGCTAACCGAAAAGGGGTCGGCGGATAGCAGTTTTCTAGTAAGCCTATGATTATGTGAGATATAGGTAGTTTGTCAGCCGCGACCTCTCACGCTTCACCGAAGCCGGCTCGAAGCTCGCCGGAAGGGTCAAGGCGATTCATGCACCAACGCCCCGCACGCTACCCACTTCGCCATCTTTCCCCTTTTCTTTTGGGTTCGTTTTGCGCTAAGATTCGCTAAAGAGCGAATTAGCGTACCTTAGCCTATGGCGATGCCAATGAAAATAGTCGTGATCACGTCCCAGAAGGGAGGCAGCGGCAAGACCACCCTCGCGGCGCACCTGGCCGTGGCCGCAGAGCACGCCAAGAACGGTCCCGCCGTGCTCATTGATACCGATCCCCAACAAACACTGGCCACCTGGTGGAACCTCCGCGAAGCAGAAAGCCCCAAGCTTGCGCCCGTCAACCTCCGCGAACTTCCTGAAAAGCTCCAGACCCTGGCTGAGGCGGGCTTCGCCTACTGCTTTATCGACACGCCGCCCGCGCTCACCGAACAGAACCGGCAAGTGCTCAAGCGCGCCGACCTGGTGCTGATCCCGACACGCCCGAGCCCCAACGACCTCTGGTCCCTGGGGGCTACGCTTGACCTGGTCAAGGAATCAGAGACGCCTTTCGCCTTTGTGCTGACCCAGGCCAAGGCCAACGCCCGGATCACCGTCCAGACCATCGCGGCGCTTTCCCAGCACGGGCAGGTGTTCCAATCCGTCGTGCATGACCGGGTGGACTATGCCTCCTCGATGACCGATGGCCGCACCGCCCCAGAGATCAATCCAAGCAGCCCCGCCGCCGCGGAAATCGCCGAACTCTGGCGGTTCACCAAGAAACGCATAGGCGAATTAGCGAACAATAGCGAATTAGCGAATACCCAGAAGAGAGTCAAAGTACATGCCTAAACCATCAGCGATCAACGCCGGTACCTTGCTCGCAACCAAAGGGAGCCCCACTGCGGTATCGGGTTCACTCCAGCGGGGGCAGAGCACCACGAAAACGCTCGTCGATCTCAATTTCAAGGTGCCTCCAGAATTCAGGCAAAAATTCAAGCGCCTCGCACTCGACGCACAGCTCAAAAACATCCAGCTCCTCATGCGGGCCGTGGACTCATGGGAAAAGCAGCAGGGAAGAAAGACGGCGGCGAATTAGCGAAACTTAGCAAATTAGCGAAAGGAGGGCAGGGAAGTGCCGATAGACGACAAAACCGCAAAAGGGATGCAGCGCATCGGCGACCTTTTTCCCGCCATCATCAAGCCCGAGCACAAACCGCTTTCCCGGATTCATGAACGGCTCATTTCGATGCCTCTCCAGGACGAGGAAGCCCAATCGATCCTCTACCAGCATTCCGTCCTGTGCCAGACCTGCATGCCTTACCGCGACCCCGGCGAAGCCGTGCGGCTATGGCAGCGCAAGAACGGCATGGTCCGGCTGGAGCTTCAGGCCGGTCGTCTCCTCGATCCGACAACCGAGGATTTCGTGGACGTGGGCCTGCCCTTCGGGCCGAAACCCCGGCTTGTCCTCTACCACCTGAACGCCGAGGCCCTGCGCACGCAATCGCCCAACATTGAGCTCGCAGACAGCCTCACGGCTTTCGTGAAGCGCACCCTCGGCCTCGACGTGGGCGGGCGCACCATCAAGACCGTCAAAGAACAGCTCAACCGGCTGGCCGCCGCGGATTTCCGCCTCGGTGCCAGCAAAGACGGCCGGGCCGTCACCATCAAGGGAACAGTCATTGAGGGCTTGGAGCTTTGGACCCCGCAGGACGCCCGCCAGCGTGTCCTCTGGCCGACCCAGGTCCAGTTCTCGATGCGATATTTCGAGAGCCTCATGCAGCACGCCGTCCCTCTAAACGAGAACGCCGTCGCCCGTCTCTCGCACAGCGCCATGGCCCTCGACGTTTACACCTGGCTTGCTCAGCGCCTGCATCGCGTGGATCCCAGCAAACCGGCCTTTGTGCCGTGGGTTTCCCTCAAGGAACAATTCGGGCACGGCTACCACCGGATGGACAACTTCAAGCGCGTTTTCAGAACGACGCTCCGGCAGGTCGCCATCGTCTACCGTGAGGCAAAATACAGCCTGGACGGGAAGGGGATGCGCCTGCTTCACAGCCGCCCGCCTGTCATGCGCCGCCTCCTCCAGATCAAGTAAAACCGTTATGCACAGAATGTGTATAAACCCTGTGGAAAGTTCAACTTATCAACGGGCACTTTGTAGGGGATTTCACGGGCACTTTGTAGGACAAGCCTATAGTTTCAGATACCTATAGATATCCGATAGTAGGGCGCGTGCTTTTGTGGAAAACTGCGTTTCCCACAAAGAGCCCGGCCTCAACCACTATCAAGTGGAAATTTCCTCGGAAGAAAAAAAGCAAGAACCGCACCCAATACCTTCATCCCTTCAAATAAAGTTATAAAGCTACGCCGGATATTGCCCGGAATTCCGTTGAAAGTCAGCGACCCACGACGTTACTAGACTACGCAGCAGCCGCTTGGTTGGCAAGCGGTTTTCGGGAAACTGTGTTGGCAAGGAGGCCAGCAGCAGCGGAATCTCACGAAACCCTCGGACCTTGCGGAACTGCCTCTCGGCCACCAGCAGTCTCGATCCCACCCAGCGTTCCATCTGATCTCCCGGGCGCCAGCGCTTCACGTTGCGGCAAACCGTCTCGACGATCGAGAACGCCGACTCGATCACATTGGTGCTGGCGAGGGATCGACGCAGTTTCGGTGGCACACCCAAGCGATGCACCGTGAGCGTCTCTTCCATCCCTTCGCCCAGACTCCGGGCGGCGCTCGGATTCAGGTCCATCAGTTCCCGATGGAGTTTCTCCAGCGCTCGCTTCGCATCGGCGTATTCGGCCATCCCGTAGGCGTTTTGCAGTTTCCTCTTCACCGTCTGGCGGTACTCTTCCGGCAGGTGATCGAGCACGTTGCGCCGCTTATGGACTTGGCAGCGCTGGATGCAGGCGGCCTGGCCCGCATGACGACGCACCGCCGCAGCCAGCGCCTTACTGCCATCCAGCACATACAGGCGGGGCACGCCGAAGTCCAGGCCGCGTCCGGCCAGATCACTGAGCAGCTCGCTAACCACCGTGGCGTTCTCGGTTGCTCCCTCGCGCAGCCCCAACACCGTTTTGCGCCCGTCCCAGCCGATCCCCAGCGCCACCATCATCTGGCGGTCCCGGAACGGCGTGCCGTCGATCAGCACGGCGCATAGCCGCAACTCGCCCAGGGGCCGCTCCAGCAACTCCCGCAACTTCTCCCGGCTGGCCTCGACGAAGTTCTCGCTCACCGCCGACTTCTCGATCCCGTAGGCTTGCTGAAACTCTTTCACCACCGCGCGGCGTTGGTGCATGAATAGGTGTAAGCGAGCACGCTAGCGGCGGGGGTGGGGTCCAGTCCATCATAGAGATCGGGGGGGTAACGTCGTGGTCGCAGCGAAGTCGAGCCGAGTCAACCGCCAGTACAAGAAGAAGTACAGAATCCGGAACTGGAGGGAGTACGAGCGTGGCCTCAGGAGCCGCGGCGACGTCACGATCTGGCTGAGCGAGGATGCAATTGCCGCGTGGGTACCACCGAAGAACGGTCTTCGCGGAGGCCAGCGGCGGTACTCGAACCTCGCGGTCCGGACCGCGTTGACCCTGCGGGTCGTCTTCAGCCTGCCGCTCCGCCAGACCGAGGGGTTCCTGGACTCGCTGCTCCGCTTGATGGGCCTCAACCTCAAGGCCCCGGACCACACCACACTCTCGCGCCGCAGTTGAATCATGCAACAGCGCCTGAAAGGTTTATAAAAGCCGCCGTCTAGCGTCGTGCTGGCGTCACGCTAGCGTGACGCCAGCGTCATCTTCAGTGGGGGAAGGACAGGTTCCGAGACTTTCTTTGTTCGTCTCCACTCTAGGAGCTTCAGGGGGACCACTGGGTGGTGGTGCGACCTGGCGAGCGGACACCGCCGGTCTTCAGCAAACACCCCTTGACAAGCCCCCCTATCATGATTGATAATTACCATTATGCTTCATACTACACCGCAGACCGAACCGACCGCGATAGCCCGACGCCCCGACACGGCGGGGCCGCTGGCCGTCGCCACGCCGACCACCCGTAAGCTCGCCGACGCGAGTATCAGCGTCAACACCCGCCGCGCCTACCTCGGCGCGCTGGCGCGCGTGGACGCATGGCGGGGGACCGACCCGCTCACCGACGGCGTGTTGGCCGCCTACCTCGGCGCTATCTTCGAGGCGGGCCGCGCGCCAGCAACCGCCGCCCTCGCCGTCGCCGCCGTCCGGTTTCGGGCCAAGCTCGCCGGCCAGACGGACCCCGCCGGGGAAGCGACCGCCCGCGTGTTGGGCGGCTACCGTCGCACGGCCGCCGACCGGGGCCGGGGCCAGGCCGCCCCGCTGAGCGCGGACGGGCTCGCCGCGATTCTCGCCACCGCCGAACGTCCCCGCACTGACGGCCGGGGCGTCGAATCCCACACCACGGCGCAACGCCGGGGCCGCACGGACGCCGTGATCGCCGGATTGTTGTTCATGGGCGGGTTGCGCCGCTCAGAAGTGAGCGCGCTTGAATGGCGCGACGTGTCGGACGCCAGCGACGGCGACGGAGTGCTTATCACCGTGCGCACCTCGAAAACAAATCAAGAGGGGGACACCGCCGACGTGCGGTATCTAAAGAACGGCGCCGCGAAAGCGATCCGCACCGCACGCGCCGCCCGGCCCGACGCCGCACCCACGGATCGGGTGGTCGGGTTGGGCTCGTTACAGATTCAGCGCCGCTTCACCGCCGCCGCCCTCGCCGCCGGCATCGAGGCGCGCTTGACGGCGCACAGTGGGCGCGTCGGGCTCGCGTCCGAACTGACGGCGCGCGGCGCCTCGACAACCGAAGTCATGCTGGCCGGCAACTGGCGCACGGCGCGCATGGTCGCTCACTACAGCGCGGGCGCCACGGCCGAACGCGGCGCCGTCGCCAAGTATCTGTAGGGAACGCTTAGGCCCGGAGCTGGAAGGTTCTGTACTATTTGAGTACCACTGACCATTTCCGGTTCACAGGTCAATTGGAGAGAGTTGCCCATGGGAATGATTCTAGTGACGGCGTCGGTGGCGGTGTTCGTGTGGGCTGTGGTTGGACTCATCCGGCCGACGTGGGCGCGCTTGCCGAGCCGGGCGGCGTCGGTGGGCGTGTGGGTTTTGTCAGTCGTGCTCTTCATCATCGGCGGCGCGTTGATGCCGGATTCGACGCCTGAGCAGACTGAACAGTCAGCGGCACTGGGGAGCCACCTCGCCGCGTCTGGCAACCTAACTGCGGCTCAGCGGAACGCCGTTCGTTCAGCGAACTCGTACTTGCAGCTGTCAGGGTTCTCACGTCAGGGCTTGATCGACCAGTTGTCGTCGGAGTTCGGAGACAGTTACAGCGTTGGAGATGCCACGGTCGCGGTCAACAGCTTGAGCACCGACTGGAACGCACAGGCAGCGAGGTCTGCTGTTTCGAACCTTGAGTTGTCGGGATTCTCGTGCCGGGGCCTGATCGACCAGCTGTCCTCCGAGTTCGGTGACAAGTACACGGTGGAGCAGGCTACTTATGGGGCAACTCAGGCCGGCATCTGCTGACGCCGGGCGGGGGAGCCTGACGGCGCAGCGGTAACGTTGTTGGCGGGGGCCCCGTCGGCAGCGCCTGGCGCGGAGTCTCGAGGAGGTGGGGGCGGTGTTGGGCTTGCGGGCGCCGAGGCCGCGGCTTCCTCAGATGCAGGTTCCGCTGGATCGTCCGGCATGAGCGACCCGCCCATGACGGCCAGCGCGACCGACAGCAACCCGATCCACACCGACGTTATCCGGTTGGGCAACCTAGCTGCCTTCGGGTTGATGAGCCCGACCACAGCCCACACGAAGACGGCGAACGATACCAACGCTATGAACTCACCCACGCACCACTCTCCCCTGATCCGGGATTTCCGTTTTGCCTGCCCCGGATGGACCCTTTATACACCTGAGAGACGCCGAGCCCACGAGATTGTGTTCGTCGCACCATCGTCCAGGTCCGAATGCCGTCACCCCAGCCCGCGCTGACGTGTCGCAGGCTGGAGGTCCGTGCTTCCAGGGGAGTCCGCACAACACCGTCAGCCTGAGTGTATACTTGTAACGAGTAACGCGCGTTATGGCAAAGACTCCGAAGTTGACTGACTCGAAGGCACGCACCGCCGAACGCCAGCGCCGCTTTCGAGCGCGGCGCAAGATACTCGGCACCGGGAAAGCTCGAAGAACTCGCAGACGCAATCAGCATGGTCGCGTACAACCGCCTGACGTTCGAGGTTGAAAATCCGCACGACCGGCGGTTCTCCGGGCCGGGTGTGCGGTTGGAGACGATTCAAGGCGCTGTTGCATGATTCAACTGCGGCGCGAGTGGGGGCGCTTTTCCAACTTCTCGTTCAGGACACCACAGCGCAGGATTTCGGCCTACCCAGCTCGGCCATCCGGTTGAGGATGTGACACCCGATCGCAACTTCTCTCCTTTGTGCCTTGCCGTGCCTCGCCTTCAATCCGCCTCCGAGCACGGACTTGTATCGGAAGAAGCTGTTTTCAACGCGCGCCTGCTGTCGGTAGCCCGACTCCTTCTGCCACTCGCGTCGCCCGACCTGGCGAATCCTCTCAAGAGCCGTGTCACGCTGCGCCCATGGGCCGTCCGTTGGCCCCGCCGACACCGCAGAGCGACGAGGGGGAATCACAATCACGACGTTCTCTGTACCGGCCGCGCTGAGTTGATCGTAGACTGACCTGTGGTCGTAGGCTCCGTCTGCGGTGAAACACCGGATGGGAACCTCGATTGTGTCGAGAAGAGCAGGGAGTGTGGAGGCGTCGTCCCGGCTGCTCGCTGTGAGTTCGGCCGCCACAATGAACCCCTCGGCATCCACCCCGATGTGCAGCTTCCGCCAATCCCGGCGTTTCTTTGATGCCTTGTGCTTGTGCGCGTTCCATTCGCCGCAACCCAGAATCTTCAGCCCTGTGGAATCGACGATCAATTCGATCGGGCCGTCGTAGGATCGGGTCAGGGGCGGCACCGCAACGATTGGGTTCCGGCGCGAGAGTGTGGTGTGGTCCGGGGCCTTGAGGTTGAGGCCCATCAAGCGGAGCAGCGAGTCCAGGAACCCCTCGGTCTGGCGGAGCGGCAGGCTGAAGACGACCCGCAGGGTCAACGCGGTCCGGACCGCGAGGTTCGAGTACCGCCGCTGGCCTCCGCGAAGACCGTTCTTCGTTGGTACCCACGCGGCAATTGCATCCTCGCTCAGCCAGATCGTGACGTCGCCGCGGCTCCTGAGGCCACGCTCGTACTCCCTCCAGTTCCGGATTCTGTACTTCTTCTTGTACTGGCGGTTGACTCGGCTCGACTTCGCTGCGACCACGACGTTACCCCCCCGATCTCTATGATGGACTGGACCCCACCCCCGCCGCTAGCGTGCTCGCTTACACCTATTCATGCACCAACGCCGCTCAGTGCGAGTAACTTTCAGTCCTTCTGCCGGAAAGTATCGAAGGCTACCTTCGAACGGGTCACCCCGGGTCGGGTCTAGTTCGTGCTGGAAATCCGTCAACGCCGACCACATCATCTCGCCGTCGTCCAGTAGCCGACATGCATACTGTTGGGGAAGCACCTTGTAGAGCGTATTTGGTAGCGGCCCGCACATTTCGGCGCTCCCGTAGCGGCGAAACTCCCGCCGAACTGGTTCAAATGTGACAAGGCCCTTCGGGATGTATTTCTTACGTGGACCGGACTCGAACCAGACGCGCCAAACGCCCACAGTAAGCGTTCCTGCAATGAACACGACGACGCCGGGCATGAGGGCATACCAGCCGTGCATCAACCACAGAAGCACGATTTGTTACTAGCTGCTTCCCATCAGGAGCCATATGAGGTTATCATCGCCGCACCGTTGATCACCTCGGATCCATTGAGCCTACTCGCGGAGTTGCCTTGGACCGGGCGCGGTCAGAACCTTGTCGGGCCGCACAGCGAGTTTGAACGCGCCGCTTCAGAATCCGCTTCCAAGAGGCCTTGTTGCATGAATCAGACATGGCTCGCAACAAGATCATGCACCTCAGGACTGCGAACGCGAATGGAGCCGCCCGGACCGTCACGTTCGCGCACCGCAAACGCCGCGCGCGTGGCCATTCCCCTCCTGATCGTCTTCGCCGCGCCGTCGTCGCTCGTCGTGGAACGCGACCGCCCCTCGCAGTTCCCGATCCTGGGCAACGGTCCACCCGGCACGTTCGTCCTATTCCCGGGCAGGCTCCGAGTGTCGCTGCCCACCGATCAAGTCGTCTCGGCGGACGACACCGGCGGCTACGCCAAGGTCGGATTCGGAGGAATGCGCTTCACCGGCATGGCAAGCGGGCGTCTCGTCTTCGTGCGTGAGCGCGACCTGTACCCGGTGGACCAGCTCTCGCCAGATCGCAGCCACACGATGCGGCTGGAGCCCCAGTGGGTCGCATCGGTCTTCGCATACGGTCAACTCCTGTGGCCCGCCGTCCCTCGCGAGCCATAACCCGTCGGGATTTTGCTGGCGCATCGATCTGCTCAACCGCAACGCCGCCCCCGATGACATCCTCACCACGTTGCGGCGTCGGCCGAATATCTTCGGGGCCAGCTTGTGGGTTGGCAGAGGCCGGCAGTGGGATCCAAATCATGGCCGAACGTGCCGGAAGCGACATAACTCCAGAGGGCATTGTCAACTTGGCCTCCTGCTGGCAGAGTTACCGCATGCCCGCCTTCCTTCGCCATCGGGATCCTCCTCCCGTGGCTCAGAAACATCTCTTATTTCCAGGCTCTCAATGGTGCCAACCGGTCTGAACCCGTACAACTGAAGGAACTTGACGACCTCATCGACGAATAAGGCCAGCGCGCCGCGAGGTTGCCCCTGAAGGGGCGAACGCGGGGTAAACCAACTCCCAACCCGATAGACTCTCTACGGGCTGCAGGGCACCGCGTTCACCATTGGCCATGGGCTGCCGCGGTCGTGACGATGCGGAGGCTCAGGATCCGGACATTTCGCGCTCAACGGCAACTAGATGATTAGGTGTGTGCCACGCGTGGGCGCAGTGGGAGGCGGACGCAATGGCGACGATGAAACAGGCGATCAGGGAGGCTTTCGAGCAGAGCGAGGGCGCTTTGTCTAAAGAAGTGATTCGGCAGTTCGTCGACGAACGGTATCCTGGCATTTGGCAGCCGTACACGTTGACGGCCCACCTCTACGCGTGCGCGATCAACAACCCGAAGTCCTACATTCACCACCCACACGCCAAGCGGTTCCTCTACAAGAACGCCGACGGGACGTTCGAGCTGTACGACGAAGGGTCTCATGGGCCGAATATTTGGACGCCGGACGAAGCAGAGGACATCGAGGATGCCGCGCAGGCGGTAGAGGCGTCGATCGGTCTTGAGCGGGACATCGAGGACCAGCTTGCACACCAATGGGACTCCCTTGAACCTGGCCTGAAGTTCGTGGCGCGACAGGTCAAGATTGACGTGGGCCGCGTGGACATCCTCGGCAGGGGCGCCGACGGAGCGAAAGTCGTTGTCGAACTCAAGGTCGGCGAGGCCAAGGACTCAGCCATTGGACAGGTTGCCCGCTACATGGGTTGGTACCAGAAGGAAGGTAAAGGGATCGTCCGGGGGATCTTGGTCGCTTCAGACTTCCCCGAAGGCGTGCAGTACGCGGCGAGTGCGGCGTCGAATCTAGCGCTTCGACGCTGTCGCATTCAGCTTGCCTTCGGCGTTGGTGCATGAATCGCCTTGACCCTTCCGGCGAGCTTCGAGCTGGCTTCGGTGAAGCGTGAGAGGTCGCGGCTGACAAACTACCTATATCTCACATAATCATAGGCTTACTAGAAAACTGCTATCCGCCGACCCCTTTTCGGTTAGCGGGCCACAGGCATGGTCTGGGCGTGTTTCGAGGTGCGATTGACTATTCATGCACCAAAGCTACACTTGGCTGGTAAAGGTATTTCTGGAACCCGGAGAAAACCTGTCCGATCTCTTCCGGCCTGCCCAAGTCTGCCACTGCGTCGGCGATGGCGTTGTTGTATCTGAGCTTCAGCAAGGGTGACAACTTCTGCTGATCCAATTCCTGCACGCCAACTTTCACGTACTGAGCGAGCACAAACTCCAGGAACGCTTGCTGCTTGCTGTTGAAGTGGGCATGAATCGCTACTTTAGCTCGGGTGGCTCGCTCCTCGCGCGTGAGCGGTGGCAGGGCATAGGCGACATTTGCCAGAACGTCGAAAAGATCGCTCTTCTCGGCGTCGATAATCCGTTGCATCTCAGCCATCTGCTACCCTGCCGAAGCCTTTCTCAGCCAATCCCTCTAACAGCTTTGCTCTCGTATCGGGAGCGCTCCAGAGGGTGCGCAGTTCGGCCTCGTTCTTGAAGAACTCCGGCAGCTTGCCAAAGAGCGCCTCCAGAAACTGTTGCGCGTACATGGGCGTTCCGTCGGGATGCCAAAAGCTGGTTGCTATCATGTGCTGAATGGTGCGCTCTTTGCCGTCCGCCAGTTTCACCTTGGCTTTTTTCTTGCAGACGCAAGGACGCTGGCCGCATTTGGGACAAGGCTCCCGTTCGCATTCGCATGGCTGCTTGCCGCAATCAGGACAGGGCTCTTGCGGTGGCTTTTCGCACTGGCAAGGCTGGCACTTGCACTTCGGGCACGGCTCCGGTTCCAGCGGCTGGCCATCCCATTCGGGATCGTTGAAGTGGTGATGTGCCTTCACGAAATCGTAGATCGTGAAGTAATCCTTCCCGTCATATAGCCGCGTGCCGCGCCCGATGATCTGCTTGAACTCGATCATCGAGTTGATCGGGCGCATCAGCACGATGTTGCGGATATTTCGGGCATCCACGCCGGTGGAAAGTTTTTGTGAAGTGGTCAGGATGGTGGGAATGCTCTTCTCGTTGTCCTGAAAGGACCGCAAGTGCAGCTCGCCCAGGCTGCCGTCGTTGGCCGTTACCCTCTGGCAGTAATTGGGGTCGTTGCTGGTCTTCATCTGGTTGACGAGGTCGCGCACGGCCAGCGCGTGGTTCTGCGTGGCGCAGAAGACCAGCGTCTTCTCGCTCTGGTCAATCTGCTCCATGAACAGCTTCACCCGGTGTGCTTCGCGTTCCCTGATCTCGATGATCTTGTTGAAATCGTCTTCCGTGTAGCGTTTCCCGGTTTCAATCTCGCCCTCGATCACCTCGTCATCGGACGTATAGACGTACTCATCCAGCGTGGTGGAAATCTGCTTGACCTTGAAGGGCGTCAGGAAGCCGTCGTTGATGCCGTCCTTCAGCGAATAGACATACACCGGCTCGCCGAAGTAGGCGTAGGTATCCACGTTGTCCTTACGCTTCGGCGTGGCGGTCAGGCCGAGTTGCACGGCGGGGCTGAAGTATTCCAGGATGCCGCGCCAGTTGCTCTCGTCGTTCGCGCCCCCGCGATGGCACTCGTCGATCACGATGAAGTCGAAGAAGTCCGGGGGATAATCGCCGAAATAGGGTGAGGGCTGGCCGTCCTTGGGCAGTCCGCTCATGAACGTCTGGAAGATGGTGAAGAATAGGCTGGCGTTCTTCGGGACCTTGCCTTTCTTGCGTATTTCTCCCGGCGAAATGCGCGCCATCGCGTCTTCGGGAAATGCGGAGAAGGCGTTGTAGGCTTGGTCGGCCAGGATATTGCGGTCCGCCAGGAACAGTATGCGCGGACGGCGCGATCCCACGCGGGTCAGATTCCAGCGGCTGTAAAAGAGCTTCCAGGCAATCTGAAAGGCGATGAACGTCTTGCCCGTGCCCGTCGCCAGTGTCAGCAGGATGCGATCTTTCTCGGCTGCGATAGCCTCCATCGCCCGTTCCACGGCAATGTCCTGATAATAGCGTGCCTGGAAAAATCCGCCCCTGTCCTCAAAAGGGACCGTGGCAAAGCGGTCCCGCCAGGCGTTTGCTTCGGCGAAGGTCAGGTTCCAGAGTTCTTCGGGGGAAGAGAATTGCGGAACTTCGCCCTCCGTCCCCTCCTTCATGTCGATGCCGTAGATGCCTTGGCCGTTGGTGGAGTAGGTATAGCGGATGGTGAGCTTCCCGGCGTAGCTCTTCGCCTGCCCGACCCCTTCGGTCAATGGTTTGTCCCAAGCCTTGGCCTCCACCACCGCCAGCTTGTGGTTGCGGTACACCAGGACGTAGTCGGCGATGTCCGGCTTGGCCCGCTTCCCGTGGCCTTCGATGCGGCCCAGCGTGATGTGATACTCGCGTAGGATGCGGCTGCCTTCATCCACGCCCCAGCCCGCCGCCTTGAGGGCTGGGTCGATATGCTCGGCTCTGGTTTCGGCTTCGTTCATTTCTTCTTTTCAATCCCTGCCTTGAGCTTGAGAAACTGCTTTGCCCATGATGCGGGAGGTGCCAAGCACATCTCGTCTGATCTAACGAATGCACAAACTTTCGGCAAGCTGTGTTTCGAGCAAACGTCGGGGTTAGTATGCCGACAGCCAACGGTCTGTTCCAGAGTGTCCTTCGGTTTTAAAGCCGCGTGAAAAGGATTCTGCTTCTTGGTTTTTCCTCTCATCGTATTTCTACAGTCCTCCGACGAAGGCTTGATGCAGTAGTGACCTTTTCAACGCCTCCATCGCGGTGAGCTTTTGCTCGTAGATGGATTCGAGGCGCTGGGTTTCGATGGCAAGGGAATCGAGCTTGCTCACGATCTTCTCCTGCTCGGTTAGAGACTTTGGAAACGAAATCTCAATCGTCTTGAGGAGACTCGCCTTGATGCCTGTCACCGTCGCACCCGTGCCTCTAGCATGAATGCGCTGCTGAACTGGCTGCGAAAGCAGTAGGTATCTCAGAAACGTACTGTTGAGCGTAGCCGCGTCTGGCTGCATGATGATGATGCGTTGCGCAAAGACAACTTTCTCATCGGTATCGAGTTGTGCAACATTCGCGAGCGGAGCTTCCGTGGTGAAAAGAACATCACCCTGCCGGGGGATGCCGCGGGTCATCCATCGGTCATAGGAGTTCGGTGCGACAAACTCCATGGGGCTCTCTTGCAGATAGCCCATCTTCACATTCTTGGCGGTGATGAGCCGTAGTCCACTCTCTGTTTTCGCGGGCGTCTTGCCACGATAGTCGATAAAATGGATGTGCTCGCCGATGGTCCTCTCTACCCACCCCTCTCCGCGCTGGGTGAAGACGGCATTCAGGTGGCTCTCGAAGACGGCGCGGGCGTTTTGGAGGTTCTTTTCGGCGTTGGCTTTGGCGGTGGCGATACCCTCAAACGCCTCGTCCAGGATGCCGACAATCCGCCGCTGTTCGACGAGCGGGGGGTACGCGATCTCCAGTTCCCTTAGTAGCTTATAGTGTCGAGCGTAGCCAAGAGAGTCGAGATTCACTGTCTGTAACTGGTAGAAGAAAAACTTCGGCAACAGAAACTTTCGAGGCTGTAAAATCTTCACTCCGTCAGCGCCGACCACAAAATCGAAGCCTACGTATTTCAGAACCTTTGTGTGGTCGCCGAATATAACGATGGGTGTCGTAACCTTTGAAGAGGTCTGCCTCGTTGTTCCAGTAGCCATTTATGAAGGCTTCCTCTTGGGAAACGATCGGATGCGAGCCGTCATCCAAGAAATCCTTTCGCTTAATCTTCTGCGCGCAGGTCACCTTCTCGATGCACTCCTCGAAAGGTTCTGTTTTCCACCCTTGCTTCATAGCAACCCTCGGATGGTTTGCAGCACTTCCGCGCTCTCGGCGTCCAGCGCAGCGATCTTGTCCATGATCTCTTCCGGGCTGCGGTGCGCCACTTCCTCGCCTCTATTCGGATTCTTAACGGAGAGGTCGAAGGTTGTTGGGTCGATGCTCTTGGCGTCCACGCTCCAGGACTTGGGCGAGTCGGCGAAGGTCTTTTGCAGCTTCACAAACTCCTTGAGATCATCGTCGTTGAGCGGGTTGGTCTTGCCGAGGTTGCGTCCGGGGTCGAGTTGGTAAAACCAGACCTTGCGTGTGGGCGCGCCCTTCTCAAAGAAGAGCACCACGGTCTTCACCCCCGCGCCCTGAAACGTCCCGCCGGGGCAATCAAGCACGGTGTGGAGGTTGCAACTTTCCAGAAGCAGTTGCCGCAGGTTCACGGAGGCATTGTCGGTGTTGGAGAGAAACGTGTTTTTGATGACCACGCCGCCGCGTCCCCCGGCCTTGAGCATCTTGATGAAGTGCTGCAGGAAGAGGAACGCCGTCTCGCCGGTGCGGATGGGAAAGTTCTGCTGGATTTCTTTCCGCTCCTTGCCCCCAAAGGGCGGATTGGCCAGCACTACGTCGAAGCGGTCCTTTTCCTGAACATCGGCAAGGTTCTCGGTGAGCGTATTGGTGTGGACGATGTTCGGAGCCTCGATTTCGTGCAGGATCATGTTCATGATCGCAATCACGTAGGCCAGCGACTTCTTCTCCTTGCCGTAGAATGTGCGGTTTTGAAGAATGGTCAAGCCCCTCGTGGTCAGATTGCCCTTTGATCTCAGGTAATTGAACGACTCGCACAAGAAGCCCGCCGACCCGCAGGCCCCGTCATAGATACGGTCGCCGATCTTGGGTTTCACAACCTGCACGATGGCGCGAATCAGCGGGCGCGGCGTGTAATACTCTCCGCCGTTCCGCCCGGCGTTGCCCATATTTCTGATCTTGGCTTCGTAGAGGTGGCTCAACTCGTGCTTCTCGGTCTGCGAGCGGAAGTGGAGTTCGTCAATGTGCTCGATAATCTCGCGGAGGTTGTAGCCGCTCTGAATCTTGTTCTTGATCTCTCCGAAGATTTCACCGATCTTGTATTCGATGGTGTTCGGCCCGCTGGCCTTCTGCTTGAAGCCGTGCAGATAGGGAAAGAGCTTGTCGTTGACAAAGTCGCGGAGGTCATCGCCCACCATCGCCCTGTTGTGGTTAATTTTGCCGTCCTTGCCCTTGGGAGCGGCCCACATTTCCCACCGAAAGCGCTTGTCGAGGATGAAGGCGTACTTCTTGCCCTCCAGCGCGGCTTCATCCGCCTTGTCCTGTTCCAGCGCGTCCAGATATTTCAGGAACAGGAGCCAGGAGGTTTGCTCGGTATAGTCGAGTTCCGTGGTGCAACCGGCCTCTTTTCTCAGGACATCATCGATATTTTTGAAGGCTTGTTCAAACATGAAAAAGAGTCCCGTAGGTAGTGAGCGTCAATAGTGGCCGGTCAGGCCGACTACTGGGCTTTCGAGTGGGCTTGGTCGATCAGCACACGCGAAAATGCCTCTGGCTTGCTTGGCGTTTTGGCATCCGGTTGGAAGACGGCTGTCGCAAAGGTTTGGATACCTGCAAGTTTTCCGACTGCAAAGTTTGCCGCATTCGGAAACCATATGCTGGGGAAATTGGATGCGCTGACGAGCCCATTCTCCCCCTCAAATCCTGGCTTAGGGAAAACCGGTCCTATATTCCGGAATAGACAGATCCTCGTTTAGGAGGCGGACGGCTCCCGTCATGGTCAGAGCTTCCGGTCAAAACCACGATATTACTACTTTTTCGCCTTGCTCGGAGCGATGGAGTCCTTGGCTGCCTGTGGGGTGGGCGTAAAAAGTGGCGCGGGGAGCTGTTCTGTGCCGGGGGAAATGGTCAGTTCAGTGCTCATGGCGAGGCCTCCGTGGCGATCCTTAGTAGGGCTTGAGAAGCGTGTGATAATGTCCTTTATAACACCCTACCTAACCCATTCTCAATCCCCCTTTTCCTTTGGCGGAGGCAGGTCAGGGATGGGATCGAAGACGGCGACGCTGTGATCTGCTGGGCGGCACCGACCGATCAAGGTTTCGACTTCGACACCGTGGGAATCAATCGCCGAATGCCTCGGGAGTTTGACGGGCTGAAGCTCGTCAGCTTTGCGCCGCCGCCAAGCGGAATGTTGGTAGAAATCAAAGCCACTTACAAGTCACCCTGTATCAATGACATAGTGATTAGACTGTTCCCCGCAAGCGCGGGGATGAACCGGCCCAATACCTTGACCAAACCTTACCTTTTCACTTTTTCCCGCAAGCGCGTGGATGAACCGGTGGCGGGGTTGAACCGGAGCAAGCTGAAACTGTCGAAGTGGGCCGAGGAGTACGAGCGGGGGCAGGGGAAAATCCGGTACCCGCAGCGGGAGAGGAACAATGCGAGGCGGTACCAGCGAAGGGCTTCACCGTTGTCCTGCGGCACGCCTTCGCCGTTGCGGTACATGAAGCCGAGGTCGAACTGCGCGGCGGCGTCACCCTCAGTAGCGAGGCTGCGCCATCCGGCCACGTCCGGCGCGTTCTGGCAGCTGACGAGTGCTACTACGGTCAACGGCGTTGGTGCATGAATAGGTGTAAGCGAGCACGCTAGCGGCGGGGGTGGGGTCCAGTCCATCATAGAGATCGGGGGGGTAACGTCGTGGTCGCAGCGAAGTCGAGCCGAGTCAACCGCCAGTACAAGAAGAAGTACAGAATCCGGAACTGGAGGGAGTACGAGCGTGGCCTCAGGAGCCGCGGCGACGTCACGATCTGGCTGAGCGAGGATGCAATTGCCGCGTGGGTACCACCGAAGAACGGTCTTCGCGGAGGCCAGCGGCGGTACTCGAACCTCGCGGTCCGGACCGCGTTGACCCTGCGGGTCGTCTTCAGCCTGCCGCTCCGCCAGACCGAGGGGTTCCTGGACTCGCTGCTCCGCTTGATGGGCCTCAACCTCAAGGCCCCGGACCACACCACACTCTCGCGCCGGTTCTGGTGCAGACAACCAACGGAGATTGGCGATAATGAGATATGGCGCATCGCAAAACGGAACGGAATCCTCTATTTGCCGGTCGTTGGTTCGAAGACGACATCATTCTCCTCTGCCGTCGCTGGTATTTTCGCTTCAAACTGAGTTACCGAGACCTGGTCGAGATTTTAGGTGAGCGGGGTTTACCGATTTCGCACACCACAATCTTGCGGTGGGTCGTTCGCTATGCCTAAACCTGCGAAAGGCGTTGGAGCCGATTCGAACGGCCGGTGGGTGGGAGTTGGCGGGTTGATGAAACGTTTATCAAGGTGCGGGGCCAGTGGATGTACCTGTATCGAGCCGTGGACGGACAGGGCAACACTGTGGAGTTCTTTTTCAGTCGGGCACGTGGCATCGCAGCGGCGAAGGCCTTCTTTCGCAAGGCACTGAAGCATCATCGGGAGCCACACAGCATCACTCTGGATGGCCACCGGCCGAGCCATAGCGCCCTGCGGCACATGGGAATGAACGGGGGTTCAACTTCCGGGGGCGGAACCCGGTGAAGATTCGTTGCTGTCAATACCTGAACAACGTTGTGGAGCAGGACCACCGCCGGGTGAAAGGGCGATTGCGCTCGATGTTGGGATTCAAGACGTTCTACAATGCGCGACGTGTCATTATCGGCATCGAGCTGGCGCAGAAGATTCACAAACGCCAGTTCGCAATTCCGATCACAGGGCAGTCGAATCCCGCGGTGATCTGGCGTCACGTCATGGCAGCATAGGCCGCATCGCCAGGGCGCACTCCTGGTCTTATCGCTCCGACAATCCTATCTGCACCAGAACCCCGCTGAGAAACGCCGAAAGGAAGTCGAGGCAGATCCATCTAGACGGAGGAGAATACGACAATGAGCGTCCGCGATAACCTCAGGAAATCCTTGCCTAGCGATCCGGATTTTCGTCATACGTATGCCGACGAGATTCTGACACTATTCGTGTGTTCGCAGATTAAGGTTCTCCGTGAACAACGCGGGATGAGCCAATCAGCGCTCGCTGAAGCTCTAGGTACGACCCAAAGCACAGTCTCCAGATTCGAGAGCACCGACTACGCAGCCTGGAGCGTCGATACTCTCCGTAGAATTGCAAGGGCATTGGACGTTCGCCTGAGGGTCACGTTTGAGGGGTTCGGTTCTCTCTGGCGCGATGTTGGCGGTATTACCAAAGAAGGATTAGAACGCCCGAAGATTGAGGAAGACCTTGAATTCAGTGCGTTCGCCGCTGAAGTAGAAGGATCGTCATCTGAAGGCCTATCGGAAAATGATTGGCCCGAATTAATCGAAGACCCGTTCCAGGAGAGCGCTATTCGCTCCACGAGGAATATTATTGTGAACGAGGTTTTTATTTCCCGCGACTCTGTAGGCAACCCAATTGGAGGTTCGGCAGTACCTCCGAACTGGGAATCGCCAGTTGCGCATGGAGCACTAGCATATGTCAGATAACGATATTCGTTTTTT
>CBDDCL010000011.1:0-52168 GCA_965226245.1 Bryobacterales bacterium
CTCGAAACGGTCATCGGCCTTGCGGATCAGCCCCTTGTAAAATCGCTTTTCGCTGACCCCGGATTTATCCCCCGCAACCAGCAGGATTGCCTTGCGCTTCGTGTCGAAGGCGAAGGCTACTCTCCATTCGCCATCAGCCGCACCGAACCGCAGTTCCTTCATGTTCGCGTGGCGCGAGCCGTTCAGCGTGTCAACCCGAGGCCGCCCCAATGGCGGCCCGAACTGCTGCACAAGGCGCGCCAACACCAGAATCTCCGTCCGCACGTCCTCGTGCAGATCGTCGAACTCCGACTCAAACTCGTCGCCAATCTCAACAACCCAGCTCACCCCTATAATATGACGGCTACTACATACGATGTCAACATCATACCATGGGGGTGTTTTGGTTTCTGCTGCGGACGATTCGTCGACCGCCCGGGCGGACCCGGAGGGCAGTCGGGGGGACCGTTGAGCGACCGGCGCCGGGGGTGAAAAGGGGGATTGAGAATGGGTTAGGTAGGGTGTTATAAAGGACATTATCACACGCTATTGCATTGAATCGTTCGGCTGGGGTCCAGGCAGGAACACGAATATCTTGATACATCATGATTTATCATGGTACTCTGGGGTTCGTTAAGGAAGAGTGCCCCATGCCCCAGACTCGTGAGAAATTCGCCACCCAGGTCAATGCTGAGATTCTAGCCGCTATCCGCATGATCGCGGAGAAGGAGGGCCGCCAGCTTCAAGCGCTCGTAGACGAGGCGCTGGCCGACCTGATCGAGAAGCGAAAACAGGCCCGACCCCGGCCGCACGTCATGGCCGCCTATCTCGCCAGCCATGACAAGTACGACGAGCTCTACAAGAAGCTCGCGAAATGACCGACTACCTCACGCTGGCGGAAGTTCTCACCATTCACGCCGATCAGATCGAGCGGTACGGGGGATCGCACGGCGTCCGGGACGCGGGTCTTTTGGCGGCGGCTCTCTATCGGCCGCAAACCGGCTACTACGCCGATCTCGTCGAGGAAGCCGCCGCGCTGTGGGAGAGTCTCTCCCAAAACCATCCGTTCCTCGACGGCAACAAGCGCACGGCCTTTGCCGCCACCTACACGTTTCTGGCGATCAACGATGCACAACTCACTGCCGAGGCGGAACAGGCCCAAGCCTTCATTCTCCGGCTGTACGAAGCAGGAACGTTCCGCTTTGACAATCTGGAACCATGGCTGCGGCGCAACGTCAAGGTGAGCGTGTAGACAGAACAGGTATGCGATGAACCGCTCCGGAGGCTCCCCCATGACTACCGAACTGTCCATCTCAGAACAGCTCCCCGCTGCCCTTTTCACGCCCACCCCACAGGCCGCCAGGCGCATGCTGGAGTTCTTCACCGCTCAGATCAACAACCCCCACACCCGCCGCGCCTACCTCAATGCCGCCCGCCGCTTTGCGGCCTGGTGTCAGGACCACCGCATCGGCCGGCTCGCCGAGGTGCAGCCGGTCCACGTCGCTGCTTTCATTCAGGACCTGCAGGGCCAACTGGCCCCGGCCACCGTCAAGCAGCACCTGGCGGCGCTGCGCGTTCTGTTTGACTGGCTGGTCACCGGCCATATCCTGCAGCTGAACCCGGCCCATGCCGTGCGCGGCCCCAGATACTCCCTCAAGACGGGCAAGACGCCGGTGCTGACTGCAGAGGAAGCCCGCGCCTTGCTCGACAGCATCCGGACCGTCCGGACCGTGCAGCACGGCGATGGAACCGAAACTCGGGAACCCTTGCTGGTTGGTTTGCGCGATCGGGCGCTCATCGGCGCCATGGTCTACACCTTCGCCCGCGTCAGCGCCGTCTTGCGGATGAGGGTCCGGGACTACTTCGTGCAGGGACGCCGCGGCTGGCTCCGGCTGCACGAGAAGGGCGGCAAGGAGCATGCCGTCCCCTGTCATCACAACCTGGAGCTGTACCTCGACTCCTACCTCGCCGCCGCCGGCATTGCCGGGGATCTCGACGGGACGCTTTTCCGGACCGCCGCCGGCCGCACCGGCCTGCTCACCGCCAAGCCCTTGTGGCAGCAAGACGCCTACCGCATGATTCAGCGGCGCGCCAGAGCCGCCGGCATCCAGACCCGCATCGGCAACCACACCTTCCGGGCCACCGGCATCACCGCCTACCTCAAGAACCACGGCACCCTGCAAATGGCTCAGCACATCGCCAACCACCAGTCCCCCCGCACCACCATGCTCTACGACCGAAGACAGGAAGAGATCTCTCTGGACGAGGTAGAGCGGATCGCTATATAGGCCTTAGATTTGCAGGATAAATACCCATTGAACGGAGTGCACTGACATGAAATCTCTCCCCGATAGTGAGATTAAGCAGCTCGCTACAAAACCTGGACCAAAGCAGTATCGCCCGTGCGACGAGCTGGCCCGGCGAATACGATACAACCCATCGAGGTGGAGCCCACAAGCTGGGCCGTGGCCCTGGAACGCTCTCGACATCACACGCGCACCCAATGCCAGCGAAATGGAGTGGGCGTTACTTAAGTGGTCACAGGAATTGAAGGACGGGAAGCGCCCCAAGCTTGAGCAGGAGCAGGACCCAAGGCTCAAAGAACTTGAACGCCATCTGGAGCAAGATCCAGAATCGATCGAGAACAAGTACTTCAACGCAATAGGAGAGGAACTTCGCCGACAAGGGTGAAAGTCGCCGCATGAGACAGAACTGCATAGTGTCTCAGTTCCAGACGCGACATGATGATCTCTTTGTCTGCCCGGTTGATGTCGAACATCCCGGTTCTCGCCGGCAAGGGTCTGCTCCGCTACTTCGAGCCCTGGACTGTTCCGGTCCGTTTGGACGGGCCGGAAGGGAACCTTACGGCCATATTAGGTCAGGAGCCGCAGCGGGCGGGCGGCGGAGCCGTTGACCTGGCTAGGCGCGTAGGCTACTCCGGGCGGTTTTGAGCTTCCATACAGAGATTTCCACTCATTAGCAGGCCTTAACTACGTGTGTATTTATTACTTGTTCTTTAACTATATGAGTGTCTAGGCGAATAGTCGAAGGATGGGGGGTGAAATCTAGGCGAATAGTCGAAAATCGCGCAGTTGGAGTCTAGGTGAATAGTCGTGGAAAACTCTCCCGGATCACAGGTTCTTGTGGAAAACCAAAGGCCACAGAAGCCCGTCGAGGGTCTTGCAGAGGCATTGGCGGGAGAGAAAATCCCGGAACCCCATCTGGGGGGCAATATCGGTCGAAAAAGGGGCCTTGTGAGCTATTCCACGAGTGAAATCTGGCGAGTTGGAGGTATGGAGGGAGTTGAGGGCGAGAGGATCAGCACCCCCTTGGCCGTGGAGTAGTTCAGGCCCGGCCAGGATGTCTTGATCTTTTTTAACTCCCGCAGGCAGTCCGTGCGAAAGGCGTCAACGATGCGCTTGTTGTCCTCCTTGGCCGGGTCCGCTCCGAACTGGCGGTAGAGGCTCGTCCAGGAGAGCCGCAGTGGAAGTTTGAGAGTAAAGGTCCGGTAATTTAGCCAGAGGTACAGATCGAGGCCCAGCGAAGAGCGCTTGAGGGCCTTCAGCGTGTTCATGTCGAGCGGCACTGGGTGCGCGATAATCTCCTGGAAGAACTTCTCGCCCAGCTCGATCTTGCTCTTCCACAAAGAGCGCTCGTCGGGCTTGCGCTCGTTCCACCAGAACTCGTGTTTGTCTGCTACATACGAACTGACCCGCGCAAAACCTCCCGGTTTCTCGTAGATCAGCGTTACGCTGCAACCAAAAAGACGCTTCATCTGGTTGCGGAGCCGGGTGTACTTTTCCCCGCTGGTGCTGTAGATGCCCAGCGTTCGCATGAACTCCGAGACCGAATCCCCCAGGACCAGATCGCGGGACTGAGTGCGCACCGCCTCGGTACAGACCCAGGCCAGGAGCAGGCGCGGGATGTTGCCGAAGGGGAGTTTATTGTCGGCTCCCGCAATCATAACTAGCTTGTACGGGCCGTTGACGCGCTTGTACTGATGCCGGGTGCCTGGATTGGTACGGGGCAGGCTGCACAGTGCCATCAACCGCACCATGAAGCCCAGATCGGGTCCCTCTTCACAGGCTCTGACGAGCTGATCCACTTGGTCGGCCTTGGTGAAGTGGTGTTTGGCTTGAGGCAGTGGCTGGAGGGCTTCTTTCACCTGCCCATCCAGGACGCTGAAGACTGCCCCGAAGGAGACCAATTCGTCTCTTTTACGCTGCATGGCTTATTTCCCCATGTTTCTCAGACAAGACCGCAGGAGAGAGCTGACGTATGGCTAAACCCTAAATCAGTGACAGGTCGGAACGCCATCTCTGCGCCGCTGTCGAATGCTTCCGCTTCTTCCAAGTGCAGCAGTCTCTCCTGCCATTTGCGTTGCCGTTTCACAGACCACGGAGGAGCGACAATCGCGATTACACTGAGCCACAGCCGCTAGGTCTCTCTAGCGGCGGAACAGCCCAGTGCAACCATCAGTGCGTCGTCGAGACACATGAGCTTGGTGGCGTCAAGGCTCCCGATAAACTGAGTCAACTGCGACTTCAGCAAGCTGACAAGCTCGTCGCAGTGCACGCTGCTATCGTGTCGAAGACCTTCGTTCAGTCCGACATCGACTTGCGTTGCGAGTCCGTGGCGCGTCGAGTACACCGGCGCGCAGATGATCGTCGAGAACCGCGAATCGATCAGCGCCTGCCGACTGACTATGACGAACACGCGAAAGCGCTTCGGATCGCGCGAGTGAGGTTTAGCGACCCGGTAAAGCTCGCCGCGTCTCACGTTTCCACCTGATAACCCAGGACATCGACCGCTTCTTCGTTGAGTTCATCGGCGTGCGCGTTGATGATGTTGCGGTCGCGCTTGTCGATCGCGGCTCGTTCTCGCACAGCGAAGCTTTGACGAAGCAGCCGCTCAATCACTTGGGAGCGGTTTTCTCCTTCGCGGGCAGCCTCTTCAAGGGCTGCCACCACCTCTTTCTCAAGTGTGATAGATGTCTTCATCTTCATACCACAACCATACTCCCATAGAATCTTCTTATCAAGGGGTTGAAATCGACGAAAAAACGAACGATGCGACGAAGGAAATCGATCCGAACGCCTGATCAGCTCGGCAAGAACCGCAAGAAACTCCCCGGCCTTACAGGGTTCAAGAGAGGCGCTTCTCTCGACACACGCCAGCTTGCACGTGTACAATGATTACTGTGTATACAGACACACTGGAACAATGATTATTTCCTTTCTCAACCAAAAAGGCGGAGTGGGCAAATCGACCCTCTCCACCAACGCCGCTGACTATCTTCATCGGCAGGGATCCAAGACGCTGTTGATCGATGCGGACCCACAAGGCACCACGAACGATTGGGCTTCGCGGCGAGACGAGATGCTATTTCCCGTGATGGCACTCGCTCGGGGCAACATGGCTCAGGAAATCCTGGGCCATGCCGTCAACTACGACCATATTGTGATTGATGGGCCGCCGCGAGTCGAAGCCCTGAGCCGCGCTGTGATTATCGCCTCTGACCTCATAGTCATTCCCATTGAGGCTTCCGGGGCATCTGATTCGGCCAGCCAGACCACAATCCAGCAGATCCAAGAGGCGCGGCAATATAAAGAAAACCTGGAATCTGTGATTCTGGTTTCCCGTATTATACCGAACACCGTGATGAGCCGATCAATCCGAGCTCACGTGGAGAATTATGGCGTCCCGTTGCTTAAGGCCACTGTAGCCAATCGCGTGCCTTTCGCCGAGGCGCTCACTATGGGTAAAACCATTTACGAATGGGCCCCCCGAAGTGCTGCCGCGAAAGAGTTTTCATGTGTCATGCAAGAAATAGGAGCATTCTATGAGCAAAAAAGATTTGATAAAGCAGCTCCCGAAGAGGCAACCCACGTCTGACGAAATCGACACTTTTGTCAGGGGCGGTGCCGGAAAGGACACAGAAAAACAGCATTCTGTTAGCACAGAAATAAGGAAATCTGTACAGGTGGAAACTGCGCGGCTAACAGTGGATTTGCCGCGAGACATGCATCGACGATTCAAAATCGCATGCACGGTGGCGGGCACGAAAATGAATGATGAAATCCGTCAATTCATCGACCGGCGCAGTGTGGAACTTGAAACCTCATCAGAATAGGGTGAAGGCGGATACGGTCGCGGCACCCGACGCGATCGAGCTGCCGCGAGATCGAAAGAGGGATGAGTTGATAATGGAGGTTGAGCGGTTCGTGAAGCTCTGCAAGAGTCTGTACCCATCAAGAGGGATGGAATCATGAAGTTCTTACTGCTTACCTAATATCCGCAGGGCACCGACGGGAAGGAAGGAAAACCGCATGGGCGGCCCAAGAAGAAGCCGTGCGAGATAACAAAAAGCACAATGAGGAGTGGGAATGGCCGAACTGAATTTCAAGGGCAAGGAATTTGTCTACAACCATCATCTAGCTGTGCCCTTCCGTCCGCTTGTGCCGCGTAAAGACAAGGGTATCGGCCCGGTCGCGCTCGACGGAAACCTGGTCATCCACGGCGACAACCTGCATGCGCTGAAGTCTCTTTTGCCCCTTTACGCAGGCAAAGTGGACTGCATCTTCATCGACCCGCCCTACAACACCGGCAATGAGGGCTGGTGCTACAACGACAACGTCAACGCGCCGATGATCAAGGAGTGGCTGGATTCGAACCCGGTTGGGATCGAAGACGGCCTTCGCCATGACAAATGGTGCGCGATGATGTGGCCGAGGTTGCGGCTGCTTCGGGAGTTGCTTGCCGACACAGGCATGTATTTGGGGATTGAGTTTGTGAGCCTCACGGAAGGGGTGGACACCTCAACCCCAACGGGGCGAATGATATTTACCGTCTTGGGTGCTGTGGCCGAACTGGAACGCTCTCTGATTGCCGAGAGAGTGAGGGCTGGATTGAGGAACGCCAAGGCCAAAGGAAAGAAGCTGGGAAGGCCCCGCCTGGTTGCGGACCGCTCTCAGATAGCCCGTCTACGCGCTCAAGGGTGCCCCATACGCGAGATTGCCGCCAAGCTTGGGGCTCCCCCTTGGCTTTGTTCATAAAACCCTGGGAAATAGTTAATGCACACCCGTTGAAATCACGCCACTTAGAAGTCCCGCCTCAGCGTTCATTTAACATATGTTTTTCGTAGACCTCAAAGCGGTCCACGAGTTCCTGCGCCGGTTAGGCGGCACCCGCGATTCCGGTCCGTCGCAGAAGCCAAATAGCTTCCGTAGTGGCATTATTGAGGAAATCATATTCGGCTTCCTGGGACCTGAGAAACTTCTTTAGCTGGTCACGATACTGCGGTTGGGTCCCGGAGAGCCCTTGAACCCTTTTGCGAATGCTTCCTAAATCATGAAGGTTCTGCTGCGTGAATTCTTCGCTGGAGACAAGGATCTCTCGCACCATAGCGTCGCCGTGCGCGGTGAGTTGCCGAACCATCTCATCGTGAGGCTGGTAGTATTCGTACCCCTTGAACTTGGTATTAGGTGGAATCGATTGCTTCAAAAAGCAATCACTGATCACGATATAGCCATCGGGACGGGTGCACAGCCTTATGGCGCCGATGCAGTCGGAGTAGTCACCGTAGAGCCCAGCACCGACGCCAACGAAAACCGTGGCATCGAAGGGATCGAGCTCCTGGACGACATCTCGAATGTCGGCTACCTCGAATGAACAAAGATGATCGACGCTCGCGGCACGGGCGCCGGCTACGGCCTCTTTGAGAAACGGCTCAAAGAGATCGACCCCTCTAACTGGATAGCCGAGTTCCCGAGCGATGGCGATGGAGATTGCCCCTTTTCCACAACCCAGATCAACTACCGCCGCCCGTTGGGGTAGCTCTGCCGATTCTCCGAGGATGGTAACGACCTTTTCGGGCGAGCTGCCAAGCGCCTCGAAGTCTGCGAGCAGGGCCGGAAGCAGCGGCAATAGTTCGGGATCTGCTCCGAATGTCTCAGCCACCAGCTCTTGCCTTTGCCGTACCATCCAAGCCGGAATTTCCATTTTGAGCTTCCCCTTCACCCGAAAACCTATGCCTGCTACCCTGTCGTGTCAACCGCAAACAGCTCTGGCCTCTTTGAGGTAGTAGTAGGGCACATTTTGGCTGTTCCTCGGAGTCGCTGTGCGGGTTTCGCCTGCCCAGCCTGCCTCGCCGCTGACACTGATCTGGCCCGACCACTTCTGAGCACCTAAAATTACCCTCTCTCCTGGGTTGCTAGCCGTCTGGCAGCGGCAGTGCCGAGATCGTTCGCAGCATGCTGCTGAACAGCCTCCGGCTCAAGTGCCCTTCGGCCAGCAAAAGCCAGTAATATCGCGCATGTTTCACCAGCCGTCCTCCCATTTTCACCAACCGCTGCTGCAAGCTCGTCAAGGACCAATTCCCGATCCTCTGTGGCAATACCAGTCGCCGCCACAGGTTGCCGAGATTATAGGCAATGATGGTGAGCCACAGCCGGACCTCGTTCGACCGGAACCGGTGACAACTGAGCCGCGTCATCTTCACTGCTTGCTTTCCTTCTTTGATCCACTGCTCCGCTGTCCCCCGCTTGTTGTAAAACCGCACCACCGCCCGACTTGGAAGCGTCAAGTTCGTCACAATGAATCCTACTCGCGGGAACAGTTCCCCTGGATGATGCTCCACCTTGGCCACCACCCTGCGTGCTGTCGTCCAACTGGCCGCTTGGTATAGAAAGCCCTTGAACTCCACCAACGCCTTCTTGCTGGGTCTCCCCACCAGCCGAGTCAGCAACTCCTCAATGTCCCGCTGTAGGCTGTCGTTAGCCGGGATGCGGATGGCGTACTTCACGCCCCGCTCCTCCAGCGCCTCATAGATCTCCGGTTTGGCGAAGGCGGCGTCGGCACGAAACACCACCTCCTTGCCCAGCGTCTGCTGCCGCTCAATCTCCGGCAGGAGAAGTTCTTCCCAGTCCTCGGCACCGTGCACGTTTCCAGGACGGAGCTTCGCCGCGGCGTTGGTGCATGAATAGTCAATCGCACCTCGAAACACGCCCAGACCATGCCTGTGGCCCGCTAACCGAAAAGGGGTCGGCGGACAGCAGTTTTCTAGTAAGCCTATTATTATGTGAGATATAGGTGGTTTGTCAGCCGCGACCTCTCACGCTTCACCGAAGCCGGCTCGAAGCTCGCCGGAAGGGTCAAGGCGATTCATGCACCAACGCCGCAACACATCGATAATATCACCGCTGATGCAAGGTCTTTCTTGGCTTCGTGTGGCTATCGATTCCGGCGTGATCATCAAGAAGATCCCCCCCTCGCTCATTCTCACGGTTGAGGAAGTCAACTTACCCCAAGTCCCCGAGCCATCTTGGGCGGGAAGAGCGTAGACTACCCTCTGTCGGCAGACGTGACCTTCAAGAAGGCGCAGCGGGTGCGATACGAGCCGTCAGGAAAGCAACAGGACCTACCAATGATGGCGTTCGAAAGACGCCAGAACAGTAAATTAAGGTCACGGGTCTAGCCTGGAACCTCCGCATGCAGCCAGAACCGCATTGGACGAACTACGTTGCAATTATGACCGGAATGATCGGTGCCTTTACAGGTATTGCTGGTTCGATCATGGGCTACATCGCCTATCGTCGATCGAATGAGATCAAAAAAATCGGATCGGCTTCTCAATCTCAAGAAGCAAAGGAACGGCGTTCACTTCGCAGCTAAGGGGCTTCTTGAACGCCTCCCGAAGGCACTGCTCTCTCACAAAGCGGCACTGACTGCTCGCGGCCTCCTCCGCTCTAGCGGCATGGAGGTTTACGAGGCCGAACATACGAAGGACTTGAATCATGCCAAGGAACTGTCAAACCAGATTCCACCAGATGACACCAACTACGTCTTGATGAACCAGCAACAGCTAGAACAAGAACTTGTGCGGCTCGATCGAATCAAAATCGAGATTAACGAGCTTCTCGACAAGTACCAGGACTCAATGCAACAAGACAGACGAGTCCGCGAGCTCATCAGCAAATAGCGCTTATAAACATCTGTAGAGGTATGTGACCCCTTATATGGGTGTTGTGCAGGTTGACCCTCGCTCCTGAGGGTGTCCTGAAACGCCGCCGGCCCCATTCCGCTCTCGGCGATTTCACCCCAGGTGCGGTCTACGACGGGATCACGCTGGTGCCTTCGGCAGCATAATGAACCGCGGAATCCACCTTGGAATGGCTGCCGCGCTGTTCAATGATTGGGGTCCACTTCCAGGGGAAGGGCCTGTCTTTAGGGATAGCCCTTCTGGGTGTTTTTCCGGTTTCTCAAATCGGATTTCCACTGATCGTCGGCCCTTACTACATGTAGTTTGTATTACATGTTCTTAACTATATGAGTGTGAGGGTGAATAGTCGAAGGTTTCTCCATGGAGTGAGGGTGAATAGTCGAAGATCCTCCACCTGGAGTGAGGGTGAATGGTCGAGGAAAACTCCCAGGAATCACAGCGAACCGTGGAAAACTCTCCGGCAAGAACGCCATCAGGGAGCCCTGGAGGCATTTTTCAGTATTGAGGGAACCTGGAAGGTCCCCAGCGGCGATCCGGGCCGTCAGGCGTGAGCCTGTGCCGGAAATCGGGCCTTCTGAGAGCTATTCAACGAGTGAAGGCTGGCGAGTTGGAGGGATTGAGGGGGTCGAGGGAAAGAGGATCAGCACCCCCTTACCCGTCAAGTAATTGAGTTCCGGCCAGGATGTTTTGATCTTTTTTAGTTCTCGGAGGCAGTCCTTGCGGAAATCCCGGACGACAAACTTATCGTCCGCCTTGGCCGGGTCCACTCCGAACTGGCGGTAGAGGCTCGCCCAGGAGAGCCGCAGCGGACGCTTGAGGGCAAAGGTCCGGTAGGTCAGCCACAGGTACCAGTCCAGACCCAGCGAAGATCGTTTGAGCGCCTTCAGGATGTTCATGTCGAGCGGCACCGGATGGCGGATGATCTCGTTGTAGAACTTCTCGCCCAACTCGATCTTGCTCTCCCATAGCGAGCGCTCGTCGGGTCGCTTGAGGTTCCACCAGAATTCCCCTCGGTCAGCGATGGCCGAGGTCATGAACTGCTTGGTGTGCTCGTCTTCGTAGATCAGCGAGACCTGGGCGTTGAACAACCGGTCCATTTGGTTGCGGAGCCGGGTGTACTTTTGCCCGCTGGTGCTGTAGACGTCCAGCTTCCGCATGAACACGGCCAGCGAAGAACCCAGGACCAGCTCGCGGCTTTGAGTGCGCACTGCTTCGGTGCACACCCACGCCAGCAAGAGGCGCGGCAGGTTGCCATAGGGGAGCTTATTATTGATCCCGGCGCTCATCCCCAGCGTATAGGGGCCGTTGAGGCGGACATATTCTTTCCGGTCGCCGGGGTTGGTACGAAGCAAGCTGCACAGCACCATCAGGCGCGCCATGAAGCCGAGATCTGCGTCAGCTTCGCTGGCCCCGACAAGCTGGTCCACCTGATCGAAGCGGGTGAAGTGATGCGACCCTTGCGGCGAGGGGTGGAGGTTTTTCTTCAGAGGCCCGTCATCCGGGCCTCTGAAGATTTCCCCGATGGGAACCAACCCGTCTCGTTTACGCTGCATGGCTTATTCTTCCATTGTCGTCCTGGTTGGCCATGTTAGACGATCCCCTGTTCTTCCACCTCGGTGATGCGGCGCTGGATGAAGCCGTTGATCTCCTCTGCCATTTTAGTCTTGTGCATGGCGCAGAAGGCCTTGAAACGGGCGTGGTTATCCTCGGGAACGTCCACGGTCAAACGCTTGGTAGGGCCAGTATTCGGTGAGGCCTGTTGGCCGACCCATTTGTCAGCTTGTGGCGACACGACCTGCGGCCGTGCGTTCATGGCTATCTTTTTGCTCATAGTCCCTCACAACTTCGGTCACGAAGACCTCGACCTCGTGTGCGGCAAGACTGTGCGGGTCGAGGTCGGAGACGGTCTTGCCAGCGGCGAAAGCCTCGGCGAAAACAACGCGCTGAGATATGTCGGCTTGAAGGATGGGCGTGTTCAGCGTCAACAGAGCTGCGCGAACATCGCGGCCAATGACAGTATTTACGATATTACGATTAATCGCTATTACAGATTTCAGGGTATCTTTAAAAACACGCGCCTCGTTGACAAGGTCCACAGTCTCGGCTGTGGCCCACACGTCCGGCGGCGAGGGCTGCACGGGGATGAGGACCAGGTCGGCGGCCAAGATGATGGACTTTGCCAGCTCGTGGACGCGTGGCGGCCCGTCGATGACGATGTCGCTGTAGTCGGCATAGATCGGCGTCAGCTCCTTGTGCAGGGTCGGCTTGGCCATGGCGATGACGCTGAACTTGTTCTCCCCTGCTCGAAAGGTGGACCACTTCATCGCGCTTTGCTGAGGGTCCGCGTCGATGAGCAGCACGCGAGATCCACGCCGGGCCAGAGCGTCGGCAAGATGAATTGACAGGGTGGTCTTACCCACGCCGCCCTTCCCGTTCAGAAAAGCGTAGATCATATAATTCTTTATATCATTATTTCTGTGTATGCTGCAATACGAATTCTAGCTATGAAGGGCTATGGCAACGAAGTGGGAACCCTACGGGGCGAATTGGCGAGAGAAGAAATCTGCCATGATGCCGATATTATCGGAACGACCGACCACTCTTAGGACGTCGGGGTGGAGTAGAAGCAGGACATCAGGCGAGAGGGTTCACCCACCGCAGACCCGGAAATCGTGCCATGTCTGCGTCGGTCGAGTGGAGTTCCGCCTGGTGCTCGATGGCCAAGGCGGCGAGGTGCGCGTCCGTCGTCAAATTGCCACCCCCGCCCACCGCCTTGAGGAGATCGAACAGAATGTCCGCATGACGCACTTCAGGGTGGATAAGAATCGTCTGCGGTCGAACGAGCCAGGACCGGATACGCGTGCAAGCACCATTCATGTCGAGGGGATTGTCGAGTATCTTCGGGTGCGTGGCGATGCGAATGAACCCCAGGATCGAAACCCACGGAAGGCCGACGCTACCGGTCCCGTTCATCAGCGATTCCCACCACGCCCGCGCCGCCCGGTGCCGCCGGAATTCTGAATCGTGAGCGTGCAGCAGCAGGTTGACGTCAGGAATGATCACAAGGTTCTCTGTCGAGCCAGTTCATCCGCCTCCAGCTCGTCAACGAGCTGATTGAGCCGGTCGACATCGACACCCGGCTTGAAGGCGAAGGGGTGAGGCTGCACCTTATAGCGAGACCCCCGAGGCGGTTTGCCCTGCATCCCCAGCCCGAGCCGCAACGCGTCGTTCACGACGGTTTTAAAGCTTTTGTCAGTGCGTCGGATTTCGTGTTGCAGGAGCCGCTCGACATCCGGATCAATTGTCAGCGTGGTTCGCATGAGAGTCATCATGATGCCTACCATAGGTGATGTCAAGATGATTTGCCCGTAGAGGAACGCCCGGAGTCCTCTGGAGGCCAGCGGGTGTATACTCACGAGTCGAAAGGGCCCAAAAACTAATCCTGGTGGCAATACGAGCCAGAACCGAGGTCGATGCGATAGTGGAGTAATGCGTGCCGCCGCCACTACCCCGGCGGAGCCGGCCGGTGCATGTGTCGCTCGCTACCCGGCCGCTGGCAGCCTTCCCTGTATCTCAGGCGGGTCGGCCTCCACGTTACCCGTTTCGAGGCCTGCTCGGCGTTCACTCGCGTTGCGGCACGCATGGTCGCTGAGCCGCCTACGCGGCCCTTTGCCGTCGGAGTGCTTCGGGCGATATCGTTACCTCCATCATCCGCTCCGTCTGCTACCGGCTGGAGCGACAGTTGCCGGGTGGGATTCGCACCCGCTGGGGAGTGGCGCCTTCGCACGGCGCACTGAGAAATGCGGGCTAAGGAGCCGCATCAATGAAGCTCACCCGCGCCCAGGCGCACCGCCTCATTGAGCTCTACGGATACACCGGCGCGGGCTGAGTGCCGAGCCAGTCCTCTGGTCGCTGAGTCGCTCTCGTCGGGTATGGCGCCGTTGCCAGGTGTGCATTCGCCGTCGTCATCCCGGACTGACGATGAACGCGACCGCGAGGACGGCGCACGCCACACCGATGACTTGCCAGCCATTGAGGTGCTCGCCAAGCACGATCCGCGCGAGGATCACAGTACTCGCGGGGTACAGCGATGACAGGGTGACAGCGATGCTGAGGGGCCCGTAACGGGTGGCCAACAGGTACAGTGCGTTGGCGCCTATGTCGATGGCGCCGGCGGCGATGGCGATTCTGGTGACGGCCGCCGCCATGCGCCACGGCCGCGCGCTGACCAGCGCGATGACGCCGAACAGCGTCACCGAGGCGGCACGCGCCGCCACGAGAGGCCACATGCCTGCCTGGGCGTCTGTTTCAGCGAGGGCCAGGAAGAACAAGCCGATCGCCACGCCCGACGGGAGCGCGAGCCCGACACCAGGCGGCAGCGCCCTGGCCCGCACCGACACGGGACTCGCCGCTGCCTCCTGCTGACTGACCAGCACGATGGCCACGATCGCCAGCGCGATGCCGAGCATCGTCAGCGGCGCGAGCCGTTCGCCGAGCACGACACTGGTGACGACCGGAATCGTCACTGCGCACACGGCCGTCGTCGGAGCCACGACCGCCATCCGCCCCACGGCAAGCGCCCGATACAGGAGCGTCACTCCGACGCCACCGGCCAATCCGGCCGCGCCGCCCCAGACCAGATCGCGCGCGGCAGGTGTGGCCGCGGGCAACAACGGCAGACTGAGCACCAGCAGCGTCAGGCCACAGCCCTGCGACGTAACGACGATGACGAGGGTGCTCGCTCGGCGCGAGGCGAGGCCGCAAAGGAAATCGGCTGTGCCGTACAGCGCCGCCGAACTGAGTGCGAGCAGGTAAGCCATGGAAACTCTGTGACCGGCGGTCGTCGTGAGACGTCAGGGTAGGCGGATGTGTCGCACACCTTATTGAAATCGGAGCCGAATTAGGGCCTGTTAACACTATTTAGCCTTATCGTGTTACCCTTCATGGATGGAACTCACCGAGGCACAGTACGCGCGCATTGCGTCCTATCTTCCGCGGCAACGTGGCAATGTCAGCGTGTCCAACCAGCAGGTGCTCAATGCGATCCTGTACGTCGCCGAGCACGGGTGCAAGTGGCGGGGCATGCCGCGTCGCTTCGGGAATTGGCACACGATCTACACCCGCATAAATCGCTGGTCCAAAAACGGGGTGCTCGACCGGGTGTTCGAACACCTGCAACGCGCCCAGTTGATCCGCATCAAGCTGGAGGCGGTGTCGCTGGACAGCACCATCGTCAAGGTCCATCCCGACGGCACGGGGGCGCTAAAAAAAACGGTCCCCAGGCCATCGGCAAATCCCGCGGCGGGTGGACCACCAAGATTCATCTGGTTGCCGCGGATGCTCATACGGCAATAACGTTCGCGCTTTCCCCCGGCCAAGCCCACGATGCGCCGGAAGGGCGCAAGCTCCTCACGCACTGGGGACCGCACGACGAGCCGCTGGCGCTGGTGATGGACCGCGCCTACCAGGGTGACGAGACCCGCCAACTGGCGTTGGATCTGGGGTTCACGCCGGTGGTGCCGCCGGTCGCGACCCGCGTGGACCCTTGGGAGTACGACCGGGAGCTGTACAAGCGGCGCAACGAGATCGAGCGCCTGTTCCGCCGCTTGAAGGGCTATCGCCGGATCTTCTCGCGCTTTGACAAGCTGGATGTGCTCTTCCTTGGCTTCATCCACTTCGCACTCATTTTCGATGCACTGCGTTAGTGTTAACACGCCCTAGTCGAATCCGCACACGGCCCGCGCCTCTGACTCGCCCATCCCGCCGTCCCGAAGCTGTCGGAATGCCCGAGTCCGGCCCTGTAGATCGGACGCCATCAACGCCCGGAAATCGAGCCGACCCGACAGCCCGACCCGCTCCAGCTCCGCGGTCGGGTGTATAACGGGGCCCTCCGGGGCAGGCAAATCGGAAATCCCGGCTTAGACTCACGTCGCGGAGCCGAGTCCCATTGCACGTCGCCAGGCCGCGATCTGTCCGACGTGGTTCATCTCGTGGGCCGTCATCAAGAACGTGATCATGTCGCCGACCGTCGGGAAATAGGGAAGCGTTTTCACGTACGGATGGGGCTTGGCCCACGATTCAAGGTCGGCGCTCTTCAGCGCTTCAGTGTTGCGCGAGTGCTGTTCCCTGAGCGCACCGAGGATCTCGTCTTTCGACGGATAGGCTGAAACGTCTGACGACGGTGTTTCACCGGTGGCAAATGTCTTGTCCCACCCATCCGGCAGGCTCGATTCAAGTCCGAGCATCGAGCCAAGGTTGTTGGCCCAGACGACGAGGTGACCAAGGGACCACGCCGGGTGGTTGATTACACCGTTCGGCTGTTCGACCATCTGTTCGGCTGAGAGGTCTTTGACGAGGGTTTCTGCGCTCATAAGGTTGAACCCATACACAAGTGCTATGTGATCATGCATTCGAATCTCCTGATGATGTTCACGATGGTGAGTAATGGCGTTGTTGCACGAATCGTACACGAGCCTGGCCTGCCCCCAATGTTGTACCACTTTCTAAGTTAGGATTTGGGCCGTTCTCGGCGGGGGCAGGGACGGAGTCCCGTAGCTCGCTGCAAACGGCTCGAACGCCTCCGGTGCGGGTGGCCGATAGCCCAATGAACTGTGCGGCCGCCGCGTACCTTTCAACAGCCTCTCGACCCGCTTGCCGATCGAGGTATCTGGTGTCGAAGCCCCGCAGCAGTGCGAGGATTTCGTCAAGTCGATGAAACCAGGCTGGTTGGGAGGGCATGGGGGGATCTCCTGCTCTACTACACGTTAGGGAGCGATCCGGCATTATGGCCTGCCGGGGAGAGGTTTTAGCGGCAGTTTATTATGTATGATACAGGATATTATAATTCATGTTTGGGGCGAAGCCGAAAGCCAGTGTTCGACCATACCAGACGCCTTGAGCCGCAGCCGTGGGGCGCTGTCACCCGCAAGGGCCGCGGAAAAGAAGCACGAGGAGGAGCGGTAGCGTATGCCCACTCTGAACTGGCTGACGAGAGACGAAGACATTCGCGCTACGAGCCGGGTGCCCTACCGGCTGCTCGAGATGATGCCGGAGTTTTCGGTCGAGACCCAGGCTAGCAACAGCCGGGGGAGTCAATCTGTATTGGCTACAGTCTCACGCTTCGCGCCAGCATTTTGCCGGAATCTTTTTCAAGCCTTTCAACACTTCAACCAAATTCTTAAAGAAGTCACCAGCCTGAATCGTTAAGAATTAAGTCTTAAAGTCTTATCACTCATGCCGGAGGTTAGCGCCACGATGCCAGAGGCCCCCCTATGGGGTCCACCTCTGGCTCCGTAGAAAGTTCGCTCATGCCGTATGGCCGAGGCTTTTCGTAGCCAGCGTGACGAGTAACGATTCTCCACGCTTGGAGTCAGACTTTTTGTGAGCATCGTACGCTCCCCACTTGACGCTCTAACCCTGCGGCCCACGTCTGCGCTTTAGTGGCTGTCCCGGTAGCGTCAGACAGTGCGCTTAGAAAGCCGGTGCGGTGGCGTCCTTACCTAAGCCGTCTTACTAGGAGATTGTCGAGATTCTCGTTGCGGAAGGATCGGAAACTCTGTATTCTGACTTCCGATTTGTCTTCTTGGCGAGTGCGCGCCTAGTAGACTGAAAAGGCTCACCATTGTTCGGTGGGCCTTTTCGCTGTCTAGGGCCTTTTTTTTTAACACATTCCAAAAAGCCATGCAAGAACTTTCTGGAGACATATGCCCCCAAAAGGGGTACACTATAATGGCGTTATTCCCTGCGTATTCAACGAACGGAATCGACTGGAGGCCATTGATGAAGATGATTAGAAGGCGCTCGAAACAGACACGCTACAATCCGAACCGAGCGAATGCGCTTCGCGACGACTTAGCTAAACATCCGAACCCGATGTTTGGAGACATGCTTCAGGACACTCGGATGACCGACGGAGACGTTATTGATTTTGCGCTCACAATGGCTCATTCATATTTCTCCGGCACACTCTTGGAGTCGTTCAAAACCACCGAGCGGGTAAACCTGGAATTGGTGACCCGCCGGACGTTGTTAGTCACTGCGTCCCTGTTCGGCATGACGGCAACCTTTGACAAGGGGGGCGCGATCCTTACGCCTGTGTGGACGGATGACCCAAACAAGCAAGTCGCCGCAGTCCAAGCACTCGTAGATACAGGCATGGGTGTAAAAGAAGCGATGGCTTTATTTGCATCAGGCCCTCCAAAACAGGGCCACATGGCAGAGGCCATTCACACTCAGTTACCAGAAGCAGTCCATTAGACTTGGCAACTCGCCTCTCAAACTTTTCCCACTCTTGTCGGCCATTACTGAACAAACGTCGGACGCGGGACCAGCACTGACTTCGCTTTGAATGTTTCGGTGGAGTCTACCCCACGCCGCGCCCCGACAGCATGCCGACCCGGCCCACGGGTAGCCAGCCTTCTATCAGCCACTCGCGATCCGGCCACGGCCCGATCCACGTGTCGCCGTTTATGGGCGGGTAGGGTTCAGCCGCCGCGTGTGCCTCACCCGCGCCGCCGCCGCTCCGTGGGCCGCTCCGACGCTTCCTCCGGGCGTCCCGAGCCAGCGGCAGCCCCCGCGCCAGCGCGTCACGAATCACTGCGCTGACGGACAAACCCGCCGCGTCCGCCTCCGCTGCGAGTGCCGCAGCCGTAGCCGGTTCCACCGTCACGCGCAACTGTTTCGAGTAGCGCGTCTCACGCCTGTACCGTCGCTCTGTAGGTGTAGACATACCAATACCCTATAAGACAGTCTATCAAGTCAAAAACACCCCTTGACAAGCCCCCCTATCATGATTGATAATTACCATTATGCTTCATACTACACCGCAGACCGAACCGACCGCGATAGCCCGACGCCCCGACACGGCGGGGCCGCTGGCCGTCGCCACGCCGACCACCCGTAAGCTCGCCGACGCGAGTATCAGCGTCAACACCCGCCGCGCCTACCTCGGCGCGCTGGCGCGCGTGGACGCATGGCGGGGGACCGACCCGCTCACCGACGGCGTGTTGGCCGCCTACCTCGGCGCTATCTTCGAGGCGGGCCGCGCGCCAGCAACCGCCGCCCTCGCCGTCGCCGCCGTCCGGTTTCGGGCCAAGCTCGCCGGCCAGACGGACCCCGCCGGGGAAGCGACCGCCCGCGTGTTGGGCGGCTACCGTCGCACGGCCGCCGACCGGGGCCGGGGCCAGGCCGCCCCGCTGAGCGCGGACGGGCTCGCCGCGATTCTCGCCACCGCCGAACGTCCCCGCACTGACGGCCGGGGCGTCGAATCCCACACCACGGCGCAACGCCGGGGCCGCACGGACGCCGTGATCGCCGGATTGTTGTTCATGGGCGGGTTGCGCCGCTCAGAAGTGAGCGCGCTTGAATGGCGCGACGTGTCGGACGCCAGCGACGGCGACGGAGTGCTTATCACCGTGCGCACCTCGAAAACAAATCAAGAGGGGGACACCGCCGACGTGCGGTATCTAAAGAACGGCGCCGCGAAAGCGATCCGCACCGCACGCGCCGCCCGGCCCGACGCCGCACCCACGGATCGGGTGGTCGGGTTGGGCTCGTTACAGATTCAGCGCCGCTTCACCGCCGCCGCCCTCGCCGCCGGCATCGAGGCGCGCTTGACGGCGCACAGTGGGCGCGTCGGGCTCGCGTCCGAACTGACGGCGCGCGGCGCCTCGACAACCGAAGTCATGCTGGCCGGCAACTGGCGCACGGCGCGCATGGTCGCTCACTACAGCGCGGGCGCCACGGCCGAACGCGGCGCCGTCGCCAAATACCTGTAGAGCGAGGCAACGCCGAATGACTGACACCCCGCACCCCTGGGACCGACGCGCCGCCGAAAGTGACCCCGCGTTTGAAGCGTTCGCCGCCTACCTCGACACCGGCTCGCTGCGGGACGCGTATAGGCAACAAGAGGGCAAGGATGGGGCAAAGCATGCTCCTGGCCGGTGGACAGGATGGAGCACCAAACACAACTGGGTGAGCCGCCGCGCCGCCTACGTCGAGTGGACCGTCCGCGAGAGCCAGGACGCCATTAAGGCCGGGCTTGTGCAGCTCCGCAAAAGGTTCATGGACGTAGCGAACACGCTGCTAGACGACGGCGGCCTGCCCTCAATTCGAGCCGCCTCACAGATCGTCCGCGATCACTTCCCACCCGTCGAAAGAGTGGCCGACGTGGCCGACGCGGAGCGCATCGAGGACCTGTCGGACATACCGGATGAGGCGCTGGAGCGCATGAGGGAAATATGCGACGCGGCGCGCCGGAAAAACGAATTGGAGAAAACAACAGATGACTGAAAAGACGGTGTTACTGGACGCAACGCAGGCTGTAATAGAAGCACACACCGACCTGATCGCAAACGGGACCGTCGCGGTTGCGTCGGCGGCAGACTTCGGGAAGTTCCCGCCCGGCGTGGTTGGAAGACTGATTGAAGGCTGGATATCGCTTCTTCGGCATTCCTCCCCCCTTCCATGTCCAGTCCGTACCCTAACCTCTAACTTATCAACTGGACCGATTTAAGGGGGGCAGGTCACTCCGTTGCGCGTGTCCCGTGGAAGCCGCGCATCTCAGCGTGTGCGACCGAGGAGCTCGAAATAGCGGTCTCGACTCATGCCGGCACTCCGGAGAAGATTTTTGATGATGAAAGTCGGAACCGCCCGGGACGTGGGGATGGCCAAGGGTCGCTTCACACCAGACTTGGTGTAGGCCAGATGATCTCCACGCTGGCGGCTGAATACGGCGACCTTGACAGACGCATTGGCCAAGGACCACCACAAGATGGGTACCCACATCACGAAATTGACCGACGCCTACGACAAACAGCTCGACGCGTACAACAGGTTGACGACCGAGTACAACGCGCTCGCAGAGGATTTGACCGAATTCTTTCGGTGATTCACGCCGAGGCGGAACAGAAGCGGACCCGGCCGGCCGGGCTCCCGGATCGCGTGGAGGAACGAATTGAGAGTCTGATTTAAAGCCGCATGCGCAGCCGGGGACATGACCTCGACTGGTAGTTTTCACAGCGCCGCTCGACGCGGGTGGGCTTCGGCGACCGCGGCTGGTTCGTTTTGACAGGATCGAGGGGGGAAGTAGGCTGAGTAAATGTTTCGTTTTCTTCACGCTGCTGATGTCCATCTCGACAGCCCGCTGGTTGGGCTTGCCCGCTACGAGTCGGCACCAGTCGAAACGGTGCGCGGCGCCACGCGGCGGGCCTTCGAGAACCTCGTCAGCGTCGCGATCGACGAGGAAGTCGCGTTCGTTCTGCTAGCCGGCGATCTCTACGACGGTAACTGGAAGGACTATCGCACGGGCCTCTTCTTTGTAGGCCAGATGGCGAAGCTCAGCGATGCACGTATCCCCGTCTTCGTCGTTGCGGGCAACCACGATGCGGCGAGCCAGCTCACCAAGAATCTGCGGCCTCCAGACAACGTGCACTTCTTCTCGACGAAGAAACCCGAGACCCATTTTCTGGAGGCATTCGACGTTGCGATCCACGGTCAGGGTTTTGCCTCGCGGGAGGTCACCGAGAATCTTGCCGCGGCGTACCCAGTCGCCGATCCTGACCTCTTCCACGTCGGCTTACTTCACACGAGCCTCAATGGGCGCGAGGGTCACGCGACCTACGCACCAACGTCGTCAGAGGTCCTCGCGCAAAAGGGCTACCAGTACTGGGCCCTCGGCCACGTCCACAAGCGCGAAGTCGTATCGAAGGATCCGTGGATCGTGTTCCCAGGCAATCTTCAGGGTCGCCATGCGCGAGAGGTTGGCCCGAAAGGATGCACGCTGGTTACCGTCGAGGACGGTGCAATCTCTCATATTGAGGAGCGCCACGTCGATGTACTGCGTTGGTCCGTTTGCCGCGTGGACGTCAATGACGTCACCACAACAAACGACGTGCTCGACCGTGTGTCACGTGCGCTAACGGCCGATGCCGATCACGTAGAGGGCCGTGCGCTGGCCGCGCGTGTCGAGGTGATCGGGCGCGCGGCCTGTCACGACGAGATTGCGGCCAATACGGACCACTGGATCGAAGAGATCCGCGCTCTTGCAGTTGGGGTGTCCTCTGCCGATGTCTGGGTCGAGCGGGTGCGGTTCGCGACGGATCGGCCGATCGACCTGTCGGCGCTGGCTGCTCGTGACGACGCGCTCGGCAGCTTTCTACGAGAACTCGCGATTGCTGCAGACAGCCCGGACGAGATGGCGGCACTAAGAGAAGCACTCGCCGACGTTCGCAACATGCTGCCTTCAGAGCTGCTGGCCGGAGACGACGCAGTCGATCCGTATTCGCCGGATCTGTTGGCGCGACTTGTCGTCGAGGCGAGAGAACTACTCCTGGCAAGAATCTCCCGCGAGGGGGCGACGCAATGAAGATCCTCGACCTGCGACTCATCGCGTTCGGTCCATTCACCGGACGTGTACTCGACCTCAGTGCTGGGAACCACGGCCTACACGTGATCTTCGGGCCAAACGAGGCAGGCAAGAGTTGCGCGCTCCGTGCGCTACATGCGCTGCTGTACGGCATTCCGGCCCAGACGAACGATGCCTTCCTGCACCCCTACGGCGAGCTCCGCGTCGGCGCGCGTCTTCGTCTGTCGTCGGGAGATGAGATTGAGTTCTCCCGCCGCAAGGCGAATAGGGGCTCACTGCTTGGCCCTGGCGACGCGCTACTTGATGACCGTGCACTGGACCGGTTCCTTGACGGCGTGGGACCGGATCAGTTTCGGATGTTCTGGGGCATCGACTACGCGCGCCTTGTGGAAGGCGGTCAGGAGATCCTCAAAGGGCGGGGAGATCTCGGCGCAAGCCTATTCGCCGCAGGCTCAGGCGCATCCCACCTTGGCGCGCTCCGTAAGAAGCTTGACGAGGAGGCCGTCCAACTGTTCGCGCCGCGCAGGCGCAACCGTGTCATCAATCAAGCGGTCGGTCATCTTCGCGATCTTCGCACCGCCCAGCGGGAAGCGACGGTCTCCTCCGAAGCGTGGGCGGGCCAAGACCGTGCGGTGCAGGATGCCAACACGCAGGCGAGACAGCTCGTAGCACGCGTGCAGGAACTCGCCAGAGAGAAGTCTCGCCTTGAGCGACTAAAACGCATTCTGCCGCTCCTGGCCGAACGAGGAAAAACACGTCATCGCCTTGACAGCCTTGGAGACGTTGTCCTCCTCCCCGCAGACTTCCAAAAGCGACGACTGGAGGCAGAAACGGCGCTCCGCATAGCGCAACAAGACCTCGAGCGTGTGGCGGGGGACCTTCGAGAACAGGAAGAGATCGTCGCGAAGCTCGGGGCAACGCCACCGCTCGTGGCCGAGGCCGAGACTGTCAACGAGCTACTCACGAGATTAGGCAGCCACCGGAAGGCGATGAGCGATCGCCCAAGACTCATCGGCCAGCGCTTCGAGCAACGCAAAGTGGCGAAGCGCCTTCTCGGTGAACTTCGGCCGGACCTCGACATCGAAGCGGTCGAGCCGCTACGGCTCTTCGTCGGCCGGCGCCCGCGCATTCAAAAGCTCGCCGCCGAACGCGAACGGCTGGATGAACGGTTCGAGGCTGCACGTCGGCGCCATAAAAGTGCGCTGGAACAGGCCGGTGCCCTTACGCGTGAGGCTTCTTCGCTTCCACCACCGCGAAACCCGGAAAGGCTTGTTGCAGCGATCGAGGAGGCGCGGCGTCGCGGCGACGTTGAAGCGGAGCGCGAGAAGCTTGCTCAAACGGCGAAGCGAGACGCGACCCTGCGGGACACCGCGATCAAGAAGTTGCAGCTTCTCGCGGCAGTGTTCGACAAATTGGGAGCACTTCGTGTGCCAACCGATGCGGCGATCACGCGATTCGTACGCGAGGCCGATCAACTCGCCGACGAGGCGCGCGCGGCTAAGAGCGAGCGCAAGCGGCTCACCAAGAGGGCCAGCGACCTGGATGCGGAGATCGAGACCCTCCGCACCCAAAAGGCTGTTCCTACCAAGGATGACCTCGCTGTAGCCCGGATGCGTCGCGACGAGGCGTTCGGTCTTCTGCGCGATCAGTGGGAGAAGGGCCGCAACGTTGAGGCCGAGACTCTGGAGCTTCTCGGCGAAGGCACACTGATCGAGCTCTACCCACGCGCGGTGACGGCAGCGGACGAGGTCGCTGATCGGCTACGTGACGAAGCCGAGCGCGTCGCCGAACTCGCGCAGCATCTAGATGAACGAGAGCGCCTCAGTAGGGAGATCGAAGAGGCGGACAGCTCCTCCGACCGTGCGGCTGCGGCCGGCGAAAAACTCACTGCTGAATGGCGCGACCTCTGGAAGTCCGTGGTCACAGATCCGCCGCAGATTCACGACGCGCGCGCCTGGATCGATGATTTCAGCCGTCTTCTGGAACGGACGGAGGCCATTGTGGATGCACGGCGCCGGTATGAACAACTCGATGCGTGGATCGAGCAACAGATGAAGAGTCTGGGCGTCGCGATGACGGCGCTGGAACCGGCCGCGCATCCTACCGGCGGTCTCTCGGTTACAGTGGCCGCAGCCGACAAACTGCGACAGCGCATCGAGAAGGAAGAGCACGTCCGGACCAACCACGCGCGCAAGACGATCGAAGCCGAGCAAGAAATCCACGACGCTGAGAGGGTTGTTCGCGAGGCGCAGGCGGACATCGAGACGTGGCAGAGCAAGTGGAATGAAGCCGCCCGTGACCTCGTCCATGGCGACGTTCCTCCACCTGACGATGCTCTCGTCGCCATCAGCAGTATCGAGAAGATCTTCCGAGCGCTCGACGAGGCGTCTGGCTACGACGCACGCATCGCAGGCATAGATCGCGACGCCGAATCGTTTCGCACCGACGTTCGCGCTCTCGCTTCGCGCTTCACTGCGCCAGTTGAGATCGAAGACGGTGCTGAGGACACATGGGTCGAGGGAATTCACAAGCGTCTCGTTGTGGCGCTCCAGGAAGACGAACGGCGTCGGCAGGCTCACACGCAGATCGATCGCCTGAGGAGCGCCGACGCTAGCGACAAGCAGGCGGTCGCGCTCCTAACACTATCCTCGTTACGCGAGGAGGCGCGGTGTGGGGCCGACGGCGACCTCGCCATCGCGGAGCAACGAAGTGCCGACCTACGTATGTGTCAGAGCGAGCTCAGGCGAATCGAGAGTGAACTCATTCGCAGCGGTGACGGCGCCTCGATCGCGGATCTCGAAACCGAAGCCTCCTGCGCGGACAAGGATGCCATCGACGTTCGGATTGACCAGATCGGAACGGAGTTGTCCGACGTGGAGAAGAATCTCTCTGAAGCCCGTGACGCGCGCGCTAGTGCGCAGGTGGAATTGCGTCGTATGCAGGGGCCATCGGTGGCAAGCGAGAAGGCCGAGGAGGCTCAAGCGATGCTTGCCAGCCTCCGCGAGGACGTCGTCCGGTACGCTAGGTTGCGTGTGGCGTCGACCCTCCTCGCGAGACGGATTGAGGACTACCGCCACAAGAACCAGGCGCCACTCCTACGCCGCGCCGGCGCTCTCTTTCGCGAGATGACCATCGGCAGCTTCGAGCGGCTCGAGGCGGACGTGGAGGATGACCGCCCCATCCTCGTCGGGGTAAGGTCTGCCGGCGGGCGCGTACCTTCGCATGGAATGAGCGAAGGAACTCGAGATCAGCTCTTCTTTGCGCTGCGCCTCGCGGCCGTCGAGGCGTCCTGCGTCGCTGGCGAGCCGATGCCCTTCGTAGTAGACGATGTCCTCGTGCAGTTTGACGAAGACCGCTGCGCGGCGGCTCTCCGTGTCCTAGCCGACGTAGCGTCTCGCACACAGGTCGTGTTGTTTACGCACCACCGGCACGTGCGGGCATGCGCCGAGGCGTTGGCTGCGCCCGACATGGTGATCGTGCATGAGTTGACCTGCCCCCCTTAAATCGGTCCAGTTGATAAGTTAGAGGTTAGGGTACGGACTGGACATGGAAGGGGGGGCAGGTCAACCCTCCGCGCTGTGAACATTGCCAGGACGGAGCTTGGCCGCCAGACAGTCGCCGTCCCCTCTGTGTGTGAGGGTGCCGGGCCGGGCGTTCGTCGCTCCTGGGCCATCCTAGCGCGCCCCTGAGCCATCCTAGCGCGCCTCCGCATGTGCTTACGCCTCACCCGACTTCTTACAGGGCCAAGTGTTACGCCTCAGTGGTGGTGTTACATGGCCGGGTGGCACGCCTCAAACAGGGTGTGACAGGGCGTTTGCTGAGGATCGGACGTGTCCGTTCGCCAGATCGCACCCCCTCCAGTGGTCCATTATCTTGATAGATAACTGTAATTATCACTCACGATAGGCGGGCGTGTCAAGGGGTGTTTTTGACTTGAGCTTTCGGATCAGCTTGATCACGTCCTCATAGATTGTCTGGTTGTCGAGATCGTCCTCTGGCTGATCGATTATTACCACGTCGTTGTCCCGCTGACGTGACCGGGGTTTTTTGTACCAGGTGAAATGAGAGAGAATTCACCTGAGAAGGAGCCCCGATCATGTCGACGAAGAGGTATAAGCCGGAGCAGGTTGTAAACCTCCTACGGCAGATCGAAGTGCAGATCGCGAACGGGAAGAAGGTGCCCCAAGCCTGCAAAGAAGCCGGAAACCACACCCAGACCTACTATCGCTGGCGGAAGGAGTACGGAGGACTGAAGCTAGACCAAGCCAGACGGCTGAAGGAATTGGAGAAGGAGAATGCGCGACTGAAACGGGTAGTGGCGGAGCTGTCGATAGAGAAGCAGGTACTGCGGGATGTGGCGCAGGGAAACTTGTAAGCCCTGAGCGGCAGCGTGGATGCGGTCGGACTGCAGTCGTATCGCTGGCCACGTCGAAAGAACATTGTCTGTTCCGGGCCATGATGAAAATCCGCGCGCCACTCCGACCCGCAGCTTAGCGCCAATCCGTTGGGACGACGATGACTGACTCCGAACAATTTAAGAGCGCACTGGAAGTTTTCCGCGGTGAGGTGGAGACGGCGGCGCAGTGTTTCTATTCATGGCTCTCCATTCGCGAAGTAGCGAAACAAAACAAGTCCGTTTTCGAGTTCCTGAATCAGAACGCACTCTTCTGGAATACGGTTCTAGGTAGCTTGCAGACATCCGCGTTTATTGCACTTGGCCGAGTCTTCGATCAAAGTCCGAATCACAATCTCGATAGAATGTTTGTGATCGCCAAGCGGCATCCAACGATCTTCTCGAAGGCAGAGCTGGAAAAGCGCAAGAAGAACCTCTCGTCGAACGCATCTGAGTGGATCGACGAGTTTCTTCAAGATGTGTACGAGCCAACGGCAAGAGATTTCCGCCGGCTAAGAGGACACATCACGAAGTATCGCAAGATCTACGCGACGAATTATCGCGACTTACGGCACAAGTGGTTTGCACACAAAGAAGTGGCCGGCGGTGCCGATCTGGAAGCGCTAATAGGTCGTACGAGCGTGAAGGAGATGCAGCAACTAGTCGTGTTCCTGATCAAACTCCACGAAGCCCTCTGGCAACTCCTTTTCAATGGCCGAAAGCCCGTCCTGCGTCCGCTGCGCTATTCTGCAAGGCGCATCATCCGAGTGCCGTCGATTTCGATCGGGAGCACGAGCGTACACGAACGGATCATCACAGAGGTTGGCAAGGTTCTACTGGGCGCGTGCGCGGCCCAATGAGTGGCTGCACCAGCTGGCAGCCACGGGTTTTCTTGAATCAAGAAGGAGTTGACCTGACCGGCCCTTTTTGTACCAAGTGGAAAGAGAGAGAATCCACTGGAAGAGGAAGTCAGGTCACTGGCGCAGGAATGGACCGCAATCAAGGGTCGGCCGAATTGGTCCGCTACCCGGAACTTGGACCACCGTGCGGGTGGTCACTGTTCCCCAGGATAGAATCATAACCAGAATCGGATGCCTGCCTCAATATGGTCGGCATCGATCGGCGCACCCCGACTGGAGCGAAAACGATAACCAAAGCGGAACTCCACGCGCTTGGAGGCCCGAACCAAGAGGCCTGCCATGAGCTGATAGGCAAACCGGGAATCCTCGTATGCGACTGTAGTCCTGAGAGGTCCGGCGGGAAGGCCGATGATGGGAACGCCCGTGGTTCCCAGTTCGTTCTCAACGGTGAACGTGGAGGTGAAGACCCCATCATGGAAGAAGGCTCCAACACCAAAACCGGCATAGGGACTCACTCTCCATTTGGGATAGCGGTAGTAGACATTGCCCATGAGGGACCGGGTCTTGATTTCTCCGTCGCCTTCTATGGTGATCGAGGGAAAGGGGATTTCAAAACCTTCAAAACCGATCACCCCACCGATATTGTCGATAGGATCGCCGATACTTGTGGACGCATCAACCAGAGACATATCGACTCTCTGGTGCCCCCATTCAATCTCGGTCGAGAAGCCCTCTTTGAAGGCGTAGCCAAAGGCCGCTGTAAAACCGCCCCCAGCTTCAAAATTGTTCCCCGGACCGCCGAGGCCGCCCGATTGGACCTTCGGGTCGTATGGAAAAACGGCTGATCCAGCAAACCCGAGGTAGAACCGACCGTCTTCGTCAGTCTCCTGCGCACTCAGAGGGCTATACCAGGGCAAGACAACGAGTAGGATGAGAAAATATCGGTGCAGGTTCATTGTTGCCATCTTCAACTACGTCTCCTTTCCAAACTCATCCCCAGTGAATCCAGTACTCTTAAGACAGTTTCATGGGGAGGCGATAGAAAATAGTACATATTGGCCCTACCTTACCAAAGCTTCGTCGATGATGACATCTCAATCTCTCGCGAGGGGTTCCGGAACACATTCGTTCCGACAACGGACCAGAGTTCATCGCCCGGGAATTGCGACAGTGGCTGGCAAAACTAGGGACCGCGACGCTGTACATCGAACCGGGGTTGCGATACTTCCTACCATGGGCTCTCTGCTCCTACAAACCCGTCTAGCAGCGCGCATAGCTCCATTAGGACCTGTGTAACGTTCGTTTCCGTTCCGTTTTCTGTCCGTATGACCATTCCATTGGTTGTAATACACCCTTCCGGATATTGCCCCTTGAAAAGATGGCCGTACCGACATGACCTGCCCCCGGTTATTGGTCCACCTTCCATGTTAGTCCATACGCCGTTGCAGCCGGGTGGAGCGGAGCGGAACCCGGCGGTAACGGCAGGATCACTTCCGGGGCTGGCGGCCGGTAGCCCAACGCGCTGTGCGGGCGAACTCTGTTATACTCCCGCCGCCATCCCTCAATCAACACCTTCGCTTCCCGCAAGGTGTAAAAGATCTCTCCATTCAGAAACTCGTCTCGAAACTTCCCGTTAAACGATTCTACATACCCGTTTTCCCAGGGGCTCGCAGGCTCGATGAACAGGGGTTTTACCCCGACCCGTTCCAGCCAGTCCCGCACCAACCGAGCGGCGAACGCGGACCCATTATCCGAGCGAAGGTAATCGGGAACTCCTCGCTCCACAAACAAGGCTGCCAGCCGTTCCAAAACACTCATCGAATCGGCTCGCCGTTCTACGTCGATCGCCAAACACTCTCACGTGCATTCATCCACCACCGTCAAGATCTTCAGTGGACGACCATCGTGGGTTCGATCTGCCACAAAATCGTACGCCCAGACATGATCTTGCCAGCACGGTCTTAACCGAAGGCACGACCCATCGTTCAACCACAGCCGGCCTCTGCGGGGCTGTTTCTTCGGCACTTTCAGTCCCTCCTGCCGCCAGATTCTCTCTACCCGCTTGTGGTTCACCCGCCACCCCTCCCGGCGCAACAGCGCCGTGATCCGCCGATAGCCATAACGGCCGTACTCGCCGGCTAACTGCAGCATCCGAGTTACCAGGCTCGGTTCATCCTGTGGCGCCAAGGTTCGATGCCGTTGCGTGGATCGATTCTGTCCTACCACCCGACACGCCCGCCGCTCCGACACCCCCATGGCTTGGCAGACATGCTTCACTGCCTGCCGCCGTCGGGGCGGGCTCAGCAGTTTCCCGAGGATGTCTCCTTCAGAATCGCAAGGTCCAACGCCTGATCTGCTACCAACTTCTTCAGTCGGCCATTCTCCCGTTCCAGTTCCTTCAGACGCCTCACCTGATCCACTCGTAAGCTCCCGTACTCCTTCCGCCATCGGTAATCGGTCTGCTCCGTAATTCCCAACTTCCGACAGACCCCTCCCCTTGTCTGGCCCTTGGCCAGCTCCACTTCCGCCTCTCGTAGATGTCGGATGATCTGTTCGGCTGGATATCGCTTCTTCGGCATTCCTCCCCCCTTCCATGTCCAGTCCGTACCCTAACCTCTAACTTATCAACTGGACCGATTTAAGGGGGGCAGGTCAGCCTACGGTTCATCCCCGCGCTTGCGGGGAACAGTTATCGGCACCTTCCTTGATCTTGTCTCCAACCGGTTCATCCCCGCGCTTGCGGGGAACAGTACGGACGTTCACGGCTTACGCTGGCAGTGGGCGGTTCATCCCCGCGCTTGCGGGGAACAGGAAGGCTTTCCGGTCCCGACGCTCGGCCAGCATTACTCCGGCTTCAACGCTTTTATGGACTCGCCCAGGTAAGGTTTGGTCAAAGAATTGATCTCCCCTAACTCCGGTGAGGGGCGCGGATTGAAACCCTTGCACTGACCGACACACCTTCAGCCTTCGGCACTGTGTGGAATAGTCTGTGATGCCGAAAGGCGTTGAGCACTGACCGTTCTGGAACTTCACCGCGAGATTAGTACAAAAATGCCGGTCCGCTCACTGTGATATAACTCTCTCACTGGCACTGGTACAAAATATCGGTCTGGTCACGGTTCGTTGTGCTCATAGCCGATAGTGCGACAGAACCTTGCGGGGGTGAGTGATGCTTACGCTGAAGAACAGATTTGTTAGGGATGCGGTCTCGGCTTTCCTCTGCATCTCCCTCGCTTTATCGACGCAAGTTTTCGGACAAAACATTCCCAAGGGGATCAAATATCTGGGAGGGCCTGGGTTTGATGATGAAGCTATAAAGAAGGTAAAAGGTTCCTGGGACAACAGCATGATGATTACTGAAGAGCAAATAACGTTGAGCTTCAAGAAGCACCAACTTCCGATGGAAGAAATTCCCATTTCGAACGTGACGAGAATTACCTACGGTCAAGCTACTACCAGGCGTGTCGGAAAATGGATTGCTGTCGGCATTCTACTTGCCCCGGTTGCTTTGTTTGGCCTATTCCACAAGTCGAGGCAGCATCGCGTGTTGATCGAATGGACAGATGGTGAAAGTCGGGATCGTGGAATGTTGATGCAGGTACACAAAGATCAGTTCGTGGGGTTACTAAATGGCCTAGCGTTTCAAAGCAGGCAGCCTATTTATTCCGATGCTGATGATAAGGAGTGGCTATTCAAAAACGGAGTGAGGGCTGAATTGGACGACCAATCTTCGGATGACCAGGGCCCAGGTGATTAGACCGAGTCTCCAGGCACTGCTATAAGGAACGGGACATCCATGGGCATCATCATCACCAATCTGCGAGGCGACCGGGCTTTATTGACCGGCGGGAAGTGATGATCGAGCACCTCTATGATCGAGAAAAGGATCTGGAGTCGTTCGGCTGGCGTCAAGTGCTGGCGGACTGGCTGAGAAGCATCCACTCCGCACTCAGCACATGCTATCTGCGCATACCACTCAGGAACTCGTCCACGTACGGAAAACTCCTCTCCAGGATCTCCAGCAACATCGTGCCGACCTGCGTGGTCAGCCGTTTGAGATCAAAGCACTCCAAGACCGCACGCAGATGATCGTCACTACCAGACGGAAAACTGTGCCGTTCCAACAGATACCTGGCGACGACCTGTAGCTCGCTCGGTGGAAGCTCCTCGAATGACCGCGGCCCCCTGCTGCGTAACCTGATTGGCGGGCTCCCCTTCACTCTGACTACGGAGAAAAGGATGCCGCTCTTGCCGGTCTCATCTTCACAAACAAGACGTCCCTGTTGAATGACATGGAAAAGCGCTTTGTTCATGGTGCTCTTGAGCTCATGGCCCATTCGCTTGATGCCGCAACCCCGCAGGTAAATGTCGTAGGCTCGTTTCGCAGTCACTGGGCCTTCGACCTCGACGATCCGGACAATGCCTTCCGAGACTCCATGCTTGTTGACGTTGCGAGGGTCATTTCCAGGAGTGCCGGAATACTCCACATAATCGCTGAATACCAGATCGGCGCAACGCGAGTTGACCGAAGAAACGATCACTTGCGCATTGCCAAAGAGATTCCCGTCCCCAGTCGATGGATGCCTCCGAGCTTCTACTGGAGGCGAATCTGCGCTTGCTGAACTGGTTCGTGCCGACGATTCCTTGAGAATCGGTGACTGAGCGATCTCAATAACTTCAACAGGCATCACAGTGCCCTGTCCAACCGTCGGCTCAATGCGAGAAGATACGACGCGGTGCTCAGTATGAACACTCCTCGGTGCGCCTTCGGTCCCAATCGGTTCGATGCCGCGCTCGGCTAACGCCTTCAAGAGGTCGTTCAGCATGTCGTTTCGTCGGCGGATGAAGGCGGAGGCGAAACACCGCCAGAACACCAACCCGGCGCGCTCCAGGACGCGCTGACGCTGCATGTCGTCGACCCACTTGTCTGGGCCGTGGTACTTGTCGCCGTCACACTCGACCGCTAACCGGGTGTCATTGTGTCCCTCCACCACCATGTCGATGCGGTACTGGGCGACCTGCACTTGAGGCGTCACTAAGTAGCCGCGCTGCGTGAGTTCGTCGTACATCTCGCGTTCGAAAGGCGACTCGCAAAGCGTGCGCAGGTCCTCCACGCGCATCTCATCCTGGGCGAAGGGCGTCACGAAGTGTGCGATGAGACTGCGCCGAAACCGGTCCGCCTCGCTAAGATGCTCCAGTGCCACCGAACGCACCAGGTACATCCGGTCCCTCGCGCGCGAAGCCGCCACGTTGAAACGTTGGGCGAAAGTATCGCGGGAGAGCGGCGCGCCGACCTTGTTGGGCGCCGACACCATCGAGAGAAACATGATGTCCCGCTCTTTGCCCTGGAACGTGCGTGCATCGCCACAAGCGATGCGATGGCGCTGCAGTACTTCCGGCCCGAGCTCGTCGGTCAGCCGCTCCCATATAAACAAGGCCTGCTTGTTCGCGAGCAGCGAGACGACCCCGATGGAGCGGCCGCCCAGGTGTAGGTCAGACACAATGGCCTTGATTTCATCTACGATGAATCGCGCCTCGGGCAGATTGACGTCGCCCTTTCGGTAGCCGTCTTCCACCACCACATCGATGAGGGGAGGGTCAAGACGCTCGGAGGCTTTCGGTATGCGCAGCGGCCGCAGCTCGTGATTGTAGAACTCGCGCTTGGAGTACTCGATGATCGGGCCGACACAGCGGAAATGCTCCTTCAGCATCACCGCGCTCTTGGCGAACACTACTTTGAACAGGTCATAGATGGAGCGCTCTGGCGACATCTGCGGGCGGTAGGCTTCCACCTGATTGCCGAGGAAGCGACTCATGAGGCTGCGAATCTTCTCCTCCTCGAGCCCCACCCCTTCCGGAGAGACTTGCTTGTCGTCGCCGACGATAAGCAATTTCTTCGCCCGCAACAAGGAAGGCAATGCCGTTAGGTCCGATTGCGACGCTTCGTCGATGACGACGAGGTCGAAGCAGCCCAGTTCTGCAGGCAGCGATTCGGATACGCGGTAGTGCGGCATTATCCAGCACGGAACTGCAGGGTTCGCCTGCGATGCCGCCATGCGCGCATCATGCCGATAGCGCACTGCGCGCTTGCCACCGCCCCTGCCGATTTTCTGAATGGCGTTTAGATACGCCTGCAGAGCGGCCCGAATGCTGGGCGAAGCGTGCTCTGCGAGTTTCAGCCACGTCCGCTTCACAACGACATCGCGATAGGCGCGCGACAAATCGCCCTCCACTTCGCGGCGATCCTTCGCCAACCTCTTCAGTTCTTCTTGTGCGTCAATCGATTTGAGGTAGGTGTCCAGGCGCCTCAGCCGCCAAGCGCTGCGCCAGTGGTCTGGTAGAAGGCCATCCACCGTGCCCTCAAGCGGTCGTTTGAGCGACGCCGCGTACTTAGGCGCCCCTGAGGCCTCAACTTTGCCGCAAACCTCATGCAGCGCGGCCAGATGCGTGCCCAGGCCCAGCACGCGAGATAGCTCCGCCATCAACGTCGCCCACCCAGCCTGCATCCGGGCGTCTTCAATCTCAGGATTGCCTAGCGTCTCGGCTAGAAACCGGCGGATGTCCTCTACGACGCGGCCCGTGCGGCCTTCCAGTACCTTCTGAAAGCGCTCCTTGTGAACCCAGACGTTGGCGAGGCGGTTCTTGGTGAGGTGGTGCCGCACCGCTTTCCCCAGCTCAGCGAGCCGCTGCGTGTTATCCGCCAGGTCGTGGACATGATCCCAGTTGGGGAAAACCAGAGAAGCTGCAGCGCAGAGTTCGCGTTCTGCCTTTACTGCGCCCTTTATCTTGAGGTAGAGGGCGTAGGCCTGGGAGGCTGCCAGGCCGCTTTCCGGCTTGTCCCCCGGTACGGTTTCAAGTGGAAGTTCGAGGGCAAGAGTGTTCCACCGCAAGGCCAGTTCGCGCAGGCATTTCAGCAACGCCAGATGCTCGGCGACATGCTTCCAACTGTCGGCGTTGGCAGGGGGAGTGCCGAGAACGCGAATGCTGTCCAGCTGCTTCTTCTGCGCGGTCCTGCCGAACAGTCCCTTCAGACCAAAAGGACTCTTACCCTCGGCAAGATTGCTCATAGCCTCCGTGATCTCGGTATCAAGCTCGATGCCTGCGGGCGTGGTAACCGGCCGCTCAAGAAACGCCTTGCGCCGGTCGACAGCCTGCTCAAGCTCGGCGCCGAGGGCTTCTAAAATTGGCACCAAACTGTCGTTGCCGCCGCGCCGCAGACGCTCGCGCATGGCGACCGCCCACTGACGATGCGCCTGCACTACCTCGTCGCGCAGACGCTGAAACGCCTCGATGAGCGTGAGGAGTTGCTGAGCGCGAGCGAGCGTCTCCTGCGTCGAATCGGCGAGCGCCGGAACATCGCCGTTATCGACGTCCTGTTTCAGCTTTTCAAACTGGGACAGGTCCTGGTGGACTTCGAGCAGTGCTTTGGAGTATGGAAACTCAACGAGTTGCGGCAGCGACGCATCAAGGTAGTCGATGTCTTGGCCTAGCGCACGCCTTGCCTCTCGTAGCCGCACAACATCCACATCCAAGAACTGCGGGGCGAACTCCGGAGTGATTCCAAGCGTGTCAGGAATCCACTCGAACTGGTCGGCGTTCCTGACCACTTCGTGCGCTGCGTCTTGAGGGTCGATCTCCTCGGTTTCAAACGTGACCTTGGCGAGGTTCCGCTTCGCCCAGTCGTCGATCTTGCGGTCAATGCTGCCAAGCTTGCCGTGGAGGGTATCAATGGATTCTTCAAGATGGTTGATGGTTCTCGCTGTGCTGCTTCGGTCGAGGCCCTGCACCTCGGAGGCAATCTTGTGGATGGCGTGCTCGAACTGCTTCATACCCTCCTGTTCGCTCGTCAACAGCGAAATGGCGAGCGGGCGGATTTCCTCGGGAAGCTGTTCCTGCAGCACCGCCAATGCCGGGTCCTTCATCGAGGTCACGAGCACCCGCTTGCCCCCCGCCAAGTAGTGACAGATAACGTTGGCGATGGTGTGTGTTTTGCCCGTGCCAGGCGGACCCTGCACGACGACGCCATCGGAAATATTCAACAACTGGATGACGCGGACCTGTTCGTCGTTGAAGGCCTTAGGGAAGTAGAGGTCACACACCTTCTCGTCGCTCGTACTGCGCTCCAAGTGGTATGAGGCGGAGACACCACGGAAGGGTGGCAGTTCGACGTCCCGGTTAGTTGTGTCCGGGTCGGTCAGCACTGCAGCCACAGCGGGTGGGTAGGCCTCGGCTTCTTCGGCTCGTTTTTTCAGCTTGTCCAGGTCTTGCAGAAACAGGTTGTTGGTGCGCGGACGTGCAAAGAGCACCCACGTATCGGTGACTTTGAGCTTGTCGTCGGACTTGGGCAGCGTCCGGTCCTCAGCCGACACTTCGTTTGGCCAGTAGATGCCGTTCGCGTCGAGGTTGGTAGCCGCGGTACGAAGCAAAGGCTCGAAGGTGCCACGGTCGAACGGCGAAAAGGTTGTCATAGCCATCCCGAAGAATTCCTTCGCCGCCCTCTCCAAGTCGGCAATGCCAGGGTTATCGACGGATGCGTACCAGTCAACCTCGATGCGAGCATCGACATCCCGAGGTCGGACCTCCACTTCGGCCGTCACAGAGTTGAGCGACATTTCGGCTAGCCGTCCTACCAATGGATAGCTCACGCTGGCGCCATTGGAGTTCCAGATGCCGAGGCCCACTCCCCAGACGAGCTCGAGTTGCGCTTCAACAATGCCGCCCTCGAACCTCTGCTTAAGCGTGAAGAGTTGGGAGTACAGGCGGATGGTCTTGCGACGGGGTTTCTCTTCCTCTGCCCAAGGGCGCCACTTCGTGTCTAAGTAGGCGGCGAACTGGGTCTTGACGAGAGCACACCTGTCGTAGTCGGAGAGTATGACCGTCGCCTCGGGGGCGATGACAGGTTTGACTTGCTCGGATGGAGTTGCCGATGAACAATGCGTGCCCTCTGCAATCAGACTTGCGCCGTCCGTGGCCTCGCGTAGCCTCGGTTCTTCCGCTGGTTCCTGCGTCATTCGCACCCAGGGCCGCAGCACCGCGCTGGCAATATCCGGGGGCCTCGTCTCGTGCAGCCGCTCAACGGCAAGCCAAATCTCGTCGTCGCTCTCGCGACCGTTGACGTTAATGCGGATGCCCGGCAGTCCTTGGATCTCGTGCTCGTAGAGAGCGAAGAGACCGTGTGCGGCAATGGTAGCGGCTGGCTTGCCCCGCAGCCGAGCAGACTGCTGAGAGAATTCGATAAGGGAAAGAAGCCGAGTTCTTTCTACGCTCATGAGGCTTCCTGTGCCATCGGTCGGGGCTTTCACACAATCGTATTCTTGTCCGTTGCCCGCATCGCGCGTCAGGTGCGCCTAACGACGATTGGACCGGACCGCCGAGGGTGCCCGCCATGGGTATCGGCCAATATCTCGATTGTCTCTTTGTCCTCCCCGGTCAGTTCCGGCCAACCACCGTCCGGGGCATCGACGATTAATTGAGGCCAGCCAGCCCTGGGCCCCATCTCCCCTTTTATTTTGGGAGGCAGCTTCCAGCCAAGATAGCCGTTCCACAATCGCACCCGGTGGTCCGCGTCTTTTCCCAAGTTCAATAAAGCAAGCCAGAATTCAGTGTATTTATTTATCATCTAGAGTTCTGGGGACATTGTAACCGTCTGGAAAGAGCCGCCTATTCTCCCATGGCTCAATTCTCCCACCGTCACGAGATCCTTTCACCGGTATACCTTGTCGCGGCTGCCCACCCTCACCACCAGAACACGCAAAGCATCGTCCTGAATGTCGCAGATCACGCGGCAATCCCCTACCCGATAGCGCCACAACTCACCCAGTGGGCCGGTCAGCGCCTTGCCTATGTTCCGTGGGTCCTTCAGTCCCGCAACCCGCTCGTTCATGTAATCGACAATGCGTCGAGCCCTCTGCTTGTCGAGCTTGCGAAGCTGGGTCCGGGCGGATGCGGTGTACTCAATCGTCCAAGTCAAGGGCACTCCTCACGTCGCCGGCGGAGTACACTTTCTCTTTGCCTTGACGAAGGCGCTCCAGCACGTCCGCGGCAAGGTAGTAGTCCTCCATATCCTCAAGACCACGCTCGATCACCTCCCGCAGGTAGAAAGCCTTGGTGCGCCCGGTTTGCGAGGCCAGATGATCAAGCCGTTTCTCGGTTTCAGGAGCAAGTCGAATCGAAGTCGCCATGTTGCCAGTCCTCCAGGGTCGCCCTATGAATATATGTATTCACCATATCACGCCTTGCGGACGCGACGGGTTGACCAACAAGGGGTTCGGCAGTTGGACAGCGGAGTTTTCCCCTCAGCGATTTCTCGAGTTGAAGAAACTCTATAAACGCCTGAAACAATAAGGCAGGATGAAAAGAGACGATTGTGTTGCAACTTTGGGCGACGACGCCGGCGGTTTCGCTCGGTGGTTTCCCCCGCACACGCGAGGATGAGCCGCCCCGCGACAGATGCAAGCTACCGATTAGGGGTCACCTCACGAAACGGAATAATCGTACGGTAAGAGGCATCCGAATGGCCAGTTTCTGGTTGGCGAGGTCCTGTGAACGAGTGGAGACGCGGAGGTAGGCAACGGTTTTCACGGCTGCGTCCAAGGAAAGGCAAATCGCGGCCTGTTTGCGACAGATAGCGACTACAGATGTCAGGCTATTTTATAGCAGATTATTGGCTAATGTGACGGTCGTTTATTTCGACGCCTAGCCTTGATCTGTCCCTCTCGAAGCCAGCTGAAAGGAAATAGAATCTCGCGTGGATTAGGGAAGAGACCGCCGCTCGGTCGTCCATCCGCCGGCGACGGAGCTCGAACACCTCCGAGCGCGGGTAGGCCGATTCATGCCGTTGCGAGGGGCATGCCTCATTCATGGGATTCCCCACCGCGGCGGCCGCCGTTGTTTTGTTGGCGACTGCTGCTGCGCGGGAAATTCAAACTAGACCAGTACCCATTCTCCACAGGATTCATTACCGGTAGCGTTGAAACGATGTGTGTGAATCACACAGCTTATTCTTTTTCAAAGCCCTGGCTCGTGAACTTTAGTGTCCGGCTGTTCTCCGTTACCGTGCGCACGACGTGATCCGGGGCGCCCGCCGGCACCTCGGCTTCGATCTCTAGGGTCACCGTAACCTTGGCTCCTACCAGGCCGGAAAGATGCGCGATCACCTCGTCCGCAATCCGGCTCGCGTCGCGGCCTACCCTCTCTGCATCTAGCGTCGCGGTCCCATGAAACCTCGTCGGTTGCGGCGCTGGCGGTGGATCCGAAGGCCACTCACCGGGACCGGATCCGCCGCCTGAATCCGGGCTCTCGCCACCCGTCCCGCCGCCGGCACCTTCTCCCCTGCCAGGCGGCTGTGCCCTCTCGGCATCCATCTGTTGCCGCGCGATGTCCGACTTGACGAGCAATCCAGGAGCATTAGCATCCGGTAATGAAATGACTTGCCCGCCGCGTAAACCGCGATATCGCTTTGCCTCATCGTCAAAGCTGTCCGCGAACGCGTACGCATCCTGTTCCCAGGTAAGAAGGGTGATTCCTTCGCTGATTGCGTTCAGCAGGACTGTTGAGTCACTGACCCGTGGCAGATAGAGATACCGCGCAAAATCCTCGACGATTTGTTTGATCGGCACATGGTCGCCGCGCCAGAGAGGCACGCGATCAAGCTCCATCCGTAGTCGAGTGGGGGCAAAGCCGGTCACCAGCAGCTCATCGCCTTTCAGTTTCTTGCTCGCCCTGGCTGCGAGCGAATGCTGGCCCGACAGCCTCATGGCCTGCCACTCCATCGAAGCGTCGGGGCGGGCCTGAACCGGAACCAGGAGCCACTGGTACGTCTCCGGGAGCCGGGCCGTAACCGCGCTGGACGCAGCCTCCTTTTGAATTTCGGCCTGCTTGACCTGGTAAGGCGCAAGGTCGAGCTGCTCCCGCTCCCCGAGTATCGATTCCCATGCCAGGTACCGCCGGACCGCCTCATCGAGATCCTGCAGCCTCGTCTTGTCCGGGGCCAGAAACACGAGTGTGTTGCGATAAATCCTCGGCGCGCTGCCCCTCGATTCCAGGATGTCTTGCGCAGCGATCTCTGCGGGACTTCTCTTCTCTTTGCTGTAGGGCGTGTCGATTCCGAGCACCACGAGTCGTGCATCGAGATCATCCGGAACATCCTGCCCGGATTGCGGGAGAGGGTGAACTCGATTGAAGTCGCCCGTGTCGCGGAGATCCGATCGGAGTCGCGCACCGAGCTCCTGCAGCACCTTGTCGGGGTTGCGCTTCAACTGCTCGGCACGATCCTCCGCCAGTTTCGTGACGGTTGGCTGTGTGGAGTACCAGTAACGAGGACCATCCTGGTAGAGGTACGTTGCCGCACCGGCCAGACGCCGCAGCGCGTCGCCGAAGACCGCCGGAGACTCCCCCGGCATGACACAGCCGAGTTTGACGCGACGGTCCTCAAGGCCACGATGCGCCGCATCGGCGGTGGGGGCGGATCCGAGATAAATCGTTCGCGCGACGCGTCGGGAAGCGTGGAACTTTCCGAGGTTCGGCACCGCGCTGTCAATCCGTCGCGGCAGCGAGCTGGGCCCGTCCACGTCTTTCTCGATCACCGGCACCCAGTTGTCGGGGAGATACCGGGTCAGCTCGAACTGTACGCGTGGATCGTCGATCGCGATGTTCGCCGGCAGAATCAGCGGATTCCTGTCGTCTTTCTCCCACAGGCTATGAATCACAGCCGCCATCAACCGCAACACGCCACGCGTGCGCTGGAATTTCACCAGCGTCGACCAATCCGTGTACAGGCGATCGAAGATCTCGGGGTGTATCGGATATGCCGCCTTGATCCGCTTCTCGTAGTCCGCGTCCCGACACTCAGGCGGGAACTCTTGATGCTGTGTCCGATAGAACTCGGCAAAGGCGCGGGCGACCACATCCCTATCCCTGAATTGCACAGGATCGGTGAACGGCTCGAAAAGGCGTCGCCGCACTATCTCGAAGCTTTCCTCGGCACTGGCCGGACGCCAGGACGATTCGATACGCCCGACGACGTTTCGCAACCGATCGAGTGCCTCCCGCCCGCGTTGCCCACCGACCTCGACGTCATCCGCCCTGGTGTGGGGGGATCCGGTCGTGTCCGAGGCTGGCAAGCTGATCACGAGCAGGCAGTTGTTGGCGAGTTTGGCCGATTCCGTGAGCACCTGGGCAAAACTGAATTGGGTCTCGAAGCCGCCGGCGGGGAGGTCGCTCTGGTCATGCAGTTGGCGAGCGTAGGCCACCCACTCGTCGATGAGGACCAGGCAGGGGCCGTATTTATTGAAGAGTTCCCGCAGTGCATCGCCTGGACTCGTCGCCTTTTCGTCGTCGGCCGCGACGCGCGCGAACGCCTGCTTGCCACCCAGTTGCCACGCCAGCTCGCCCCAGAGTGTTCGGACGACCGTGCCATCCGGTTTGGTGACCGGGTTCCCCGGGGAAATCTTGTTCCCCACCAACACGACGCGGCGCGCCGCCGCAAGCTCCGTGGCCTCCGCCTCCTCTAAAACGGAGTCGATCCCATCCAGTTTCCCGGAGGCTGTCCCGGAGAACAGGTGATACAGCGCCAGCATGGAGTGGGTCTTGCCACCGCCGAAGTTCGTCTGGAGCTGAACGACGGGATCGCCGCCTCTGCCCGCGAGGCGGCGGATGGCCCCAATCAACAGACCCTTCAGGCTTTCCGTCAGATACGTGCGCCGGAAGAACTCGACGGGGTCTCGATACTCGTCTGTGCCTTCACCCAGATGCACCTGCCAGAGATCGGCGGCGAACTCGGCTTGTTGGTAGCGCCCGCTCGCGACGTCCCTGTGGGGGGTGACGATTTCACGCCAGGGCTTCAGGCTGGCCGCCGCGGTGCTTTCAATCGCCGTTCCCGCCTGCTTGCGCCGCTCTCCGCGCGTCTGTTCGTCGAAGCGTACCCGCAGTAGTTCCAGCTTGCGCTTCTCGAGCTCTTCGGACTGCGGCGCGGATACCGCGGCAAGGAGTCGGCCCACCGAATCCAGAGCGCGATAGGCGTCATCGCTGGAAAAACTCTCCTGGTGTGCCCACTTGTTGCGGTGGTCCAGCAACTCGCTGACGAGACTCCGCTCCGCCGGCCCCAGAATCTTGCGAAAAACCTCGTGCCAGGTGTCCCACATCAGCTTGAGCAGCCCGGCCACGTCCCACTCGGGGATAGGCTGGTTCCCCAACACGCGGTCTTCCCCGTAGTCGCGCACTCGGTGGGCGTCCAATTTTCGCGACTCCAGGGCACTCCTGATCTCGCGTTCGACAAACGGGCCCAGACCCGCTTTGAGCAAATCCAGTGCCTTGCCGACCCGTTCGTGATTCGTTATCGCCATACGCTACTCCTGGGTCTCGTGAGGGCTCATCAGTTAGGTGTTCTCGCTTGCGAAGAGCGAAGTCTGTTCAGCTTCGGGCTTCTGTTCTTCTCGCACCAATCGAGTAATCTCGGGCCAGCTCTGCACCAGGCTGTTGTAGCTGAGCGCCTCGGGGGCGCGTTTTTTGCGCTCACACAGGGTGTAGAGCCGGTAGCAGAGTTCGCGGGCGACCTCGGCCTTGGCGCCGAGGTGGGTAGCAAGTTCGGACGCGGCGTTCTCGCCGCCGGCCTCCAGCGCTCGTACGAGGTGATGCACCATCTCCCAAGCGGTCAGCCTCGTGTCGGTCGTTGGGTCCCAGTCCGGAGGCAGTTCCTCGGGCCGCAGCAGTCGGACCTTCCCCGCTTTTGAGGCCAAAATCCCTGCCTCCACCATGCCTGCGACGCTGGTGTTCTTGGCCTTGGAGAGCATCTCGGCGATGCCGTACTCGCCTTCGTCGAAGCCAAACTGCTCGAACCAGGCGAGCGCCCAGCGGCTATCGGCGTCGAACTCGCCCTCCTGTTGGACCAGCGTTTCATCGAGAGTTTGGTTGATCAGCACCAGCGCTTCCCGCACCGAGAGGGCCTTGCCCTTGGCGTCCAGCACCTTGGCGTAGCGGGTGTAGACCGCCATGCCCGGGCCGATGGCCGCCTGCGCCAGGTCGACCGGTGCGATGTTGCCACGCTGCAGGTGAGTCAAGGCCACCGGCAATTCAGATTTGAGGGCCGCAACGAACTCGCGGCGGGTAGCCATCGGCGCGTCCGCAGGGCGCTTGCGGCAGACGAGGACGATGGACGAAGCAAGGGCGTTGGTGCCTGTCTTTAGTGCAGTAGGGCGCTCAGTGCGCATAGGCCATGTACCGCTTAGGGCGAAGCCGGCGCGGATGACAGCATCGATAAAGGTCTCCCAGCCTGTGCTGGAAGTGCCCGCATCCCCTTTCGTCTCGGACTGCTTGAAGGCGTAGTAGATGGTGACCGGAAAGCCGGGATGGGCCTGTTCGGCAAGCCGCTGCATCGCCTTTCCCATCCCGTTGAGGAAGAAGATCTCCGCCTCGCCCTTGCTTCCATGTCGGTATGGAGTAGCAACCAATTCCTCGGCCTTGGGGACGGCGAGCGTGGCAAAGAGGTCGGGAAAGACTGAACGGAGAGAGCGACGCAGCCAGACATAGAAGAAATCCGACAGGTCAGCGTAGCCGATGTTGTCGTAGTACGGAGGGTCTGTTGACACAATATTGTCATGGGAGATAGCTTGCTGCGCAGCATCGAATTGCAGTGCCGCCCCCGGGGCGCACCCAGAGAGAGTCAATTTAATCGTCTCCGACAAGTACGCAACCTGCTTCTTGATGTTGCCACCGGACTCAGAGAAAGGGTTCGCCTCGGCGTAATCCCAAATCATCGGCAAAGCCTGACGGCCGAACATATTACCGACGATTTCATTTTTTGGCTGATTCAGCCACGGACAAAGACTGCTCCAATAAACGCTGCACTTGTCCAACGCAAACGCCAAATACACCCCCACCGCCTCGGCATAGGCTGTGGCACCCGCACCGCCATCGCGCAGAGGCGTGCTGTCGTCGGGGAGGCCAGCAACGATGGCGTCACGCTCCACCCGCGCACGCGCCTCAGTCACCAGGTCGGAGAAAGTCGTCAGGGCGACGAGCTGGCGAGGGGTGAAGAGGTCGCGCCATTTGATCATGCCGTATGCCTGCACACGAAAACCAAGCGCCTTCGCAGGCAGATCCGGCTCCGGCACGTCATGCGGCTTTGCCTGGCGCGCCGCCGCTTCATGCTCTGGGTTCGGCGCAAGATAGACTCGGCCTCGGTCGCCCTCCGCGACGATGGCCATAAGGCGCGCACCCATACGTCCTGCCTTGGCTTCGGGTCGCAGATACTCGAACGGCATGGGCGTTCCAGACATCAGGCAGAGGAAGATACTGCCGCTACCTCCCGCCTTGGTGCCCCGCTTTGCCGCCTCCACATCTTTGGGCTTCCCGACCTTCACCGTGAATCGGTACCCACGTCCCTCAATCACCGGCTCGACATACGCCTCCTTGCCCTTCTTCGTCGACAGCATGAAGGTGGACGCCAGCGGCACCTCGACATCGGCAAAGGCCGGGTTCGGGCTTTTCACCGTGCGCGCCCAGAGCCAGGCGATCACCGTCAGCTCGCGGCCCTTATAGCGTTCTAAGTCAGGCCGCTCCGCCACCATTTTCTCGGTGATCTCGACCTTTGAATACAGGTGCCCGATGCGCTTCTCGGCTTCCTCACGCATCCATTGGCCGTAGTAGCGGACGTCTTCGGCTAGTCCCTGGGCACCCTTCCATTCGCGACCGATCAGGCTCTTTTCCTGGCGGACCGCCGGATTCACCGGAGGCCGCCCGGCGAATTTCGGCGGGATCTCGATCATGGCCTTGTTGATCAGCACCGCCACCGGGTTCAGGTCGCTGGCATGGGCTTCCAGCCCCAGCCGCTGCGCCTCCAGCGGGAGCGCTCCACCCCCGGCAAACGGATCGTGAAAGGCCGGGAGCGTGTGCCGATCGAACATCTCTGTGGCTCTCGGATGGGCCGCATTCTCCGCGCACGCTCGCCGCCAACTCTGCCAGATCTCCCGCCGCGCCCGATCGAGCACCTCTTCGTTCGTGGTGTTTTCCCAAAGAACTAATTCTTCGATAATTGCGAATAGCCGGTCGCGCTCTTGCTCAGCGATGACCTCTTCCAGCGTCGGCTGAGGTTCGGCGATCGCGTCGTCGCGGGCCAATGCCCGCTTCGCCGCATGCCCAGCAACACGCTTCTTACACTCTCGCTCCGCGGCCCTCCGTTTCTTCGGGTCCGACAGCAGCACGTCCACATACCCGGACGGATCGTCGACCATCTGCGTGAAAATCACCGCCCGTGCTGCCGCTAACGGCCGACGCGCCCACCAGAGGTGTAGCGTGCTGGGATGTCCGTGGCGAATGGACTTCTCCCTGGCCGAGGCCGTGTTGATGGCATCCAGCGGCAGGGCGACTTCAATCAGCTTCTTTTTGATCTTCATGCCGTCCTGTCGTCTGCCGACCCTTTCATGAGGGCGCTTTCGCTCGGGCGAGCAGCTCCGCAAAATCGTAGTTGACGCTCGTCACCCCAAAATCCGGCTCACGCTGAAAGGGCTCGCGAACGTAGTGGATCCGATGCCGGCCGCCGTCCTGAAACTCCACGATCCCGAGGATGAAGTCCTCGGGCTTGTTCAGGGAGTACAGAATCTCATTGCGCGTGACCGTGATCGTGGCCGCGCCGCTGGCCCGGCCCTTGACCTCGATGAATCGAAGCTTGCCCGTGCCTGGCACCCGGCTTTCTATGTCGTACCCCAGTTTCTCGAACTCCCGGTCCGCCGGGTCAAACCCAAGGCTTCGCTCAACCTCCATAATGATTCCGTGTGCCCGGGCGGCCGATTCCTGCGTATCCACGGCCGGTCCTGTGTCCGCCGGTTCATGCCCGTTCATGGCATCGATGAGCCCCTTGGGGACGACCAGCAATCCTCCCAGCACCACCGGGGGCAGCGGCGAGAGGTGCGCCTCGAGCCGGAGTTCCTCAAGCCGTTTCTGTAGGCGTGTTTGCAGCATGTCCGCGCGCTTGCGAGCCTCCCCTGAATTGAGCCGCGCGCCGGTCCTGCCCGCCTGCTCCTGCAGTTTGAGTTGCTCGGCGCGATGATCCCAGTAGGTGATCTCCTTGGTGAGGCGATCCTTGACGGCCACCTCGGTCTTGGCGATCAACGCCAACTTCGTATCGCGCACTTCCGCCAGATGCTCTGGGACCACGGTCGCAACAGCGTAGCCCTGCGCCTGCCTTTCGATATCCCGGTCGATCCACGCGCATTGCGGCCGCTCGAGGATTGCTTCCAGGCCGGGATCGTCTTCAGCGAGCGGCCGATAGTCGAGGTAGGGCGCATAGTGGACATGGCGGGTTCTGCCATCCGCATCCCGTTCCACGTACAGCATGCGCTTGGAGACGATCCGACGATCTCCCGAGCGCGTCAGGCTCGCATCTTGGATCGCGTGCTCCAGAAAGAGGAGCACGCGCGGCGTGTCGCCCTCGTCACGTTCGTCGACCAACACGGCGCCCCGTTTCAAGAGATCCCGGTGTCGTTCCAGCGTCAGGTCGATCACCGCATCGAGCAGCGGATGCCCGGGACACACGAACGCCGCCAGCGGTTGCCCCTGGGGTGCGACTAGCGACTTCTCAAAGGCGATGCGCTCATAGCGGGGGAGCACCGGCTCCCCGATCCCTATTAGCCGGTCTCGGTTGCGTACTGGCGCGGCCACGTGGGTGATCTCGTAACGTCTGGGCTCGCGCTGCTTGAGCGTGCCGCCAAGCCGGTGGAAGGCCTCACGGAAGAACGATTCGATGTAGTGCGGTTGCAGCCTGCGCGCTTCGGCCCGTTCCATGTCCTCGCGGATACGGTGAACGCGGCTTGCGTCCATGGCATCGTGAGCGATCGCGCTCTCTTCGAGGAGGTCCTGAAGGTGGCCGCGGTCGAGCGCATGATCGACGGCCGTGGTCAGCCTAGCCAGTACTGCCGGTTGTTCGCCATACCGTATGGCCTCGACCAGCAGCTCCCGCAGCGGTCGTCCCTCGAAGTGCAGCTTCCCCAGCACATCGAAGACTTGCCCACCCAAGGACTGCCGCGCCTGCTCCAGCTTGTCGAGCAGCTTGCGATAGACATCGCCCTCCCGCGTCTCGTCCGCCACGAGATTCCATAGGTGGCACACCTCCGTTTGGCCAATGCGATGAATGCGGCCGAAGCGCTGCTCCAGACGATTGGGGTTCCACGGCAGGTCGTAGTTCACCATCAAGTGAGCGCGTTGCAGGTTGATGCCTTCCCCGGCGGCATCTGTGGCGAGCAGCACTTGCACTTTGGGATCGTGCCGGAACGCGTCCTGCGCCTTGAGTCGATCTTCACGGCCCACCCCGCCGTGAATCAGAACCACGGCATCCACGCGCCCCAGCAAGGTCGTAATCCGATCGTGCAAATAACTCAGCGTGTCCCGATGCTCTGTGAAGATGACGATTTTCTGGCGCGGAGAGGATTGGGGGCGCTGACCCGCGCCGTACGGGACAGCCGGTTCCGCGATCTGGCCGGCCACCACGCCGGCGGTGAAGATCTCGCCGAGGAGGCTTGCAAGTTCTCGCCACTTGGTGTCCGCGCCGCTGCGACGTACGCCCATCGCGAGTGCGTCCAGAGATGTGAGCGTCTCGATCTCAGCGTTCAGTTCGGCGATAGACCGCGCCGCCGTTGCCTGGTCGAGGATCTCTTCCTCGGCGGCCTCGACTTCGTTCTCCGGAGCCTCGTCCAGGTCCTCGACATCGTCCGGATCGAGCTCGGGCCCCGCAGTGACGACTGCACTCGCAACCTGACCACCACGTTGCAGGACTTCCAACTCGCGCAGTCGACTCGCCAGTCGCTCACGCCTACGACGCAATGACTGGTAGATCGCTTCGGGCGATGACGCGAGCCGCCGCTGGAGGATGGTGAGCGCGAATCCGACAGTGCCGGCTCGCTTATCGTTCTCGAGCGCCTCCGCGCGATTGAATTCCTCGCGCACATAGTCAGTTACCGACTTGTAGAGATGGGCTTCCGCCTCGGAGAGCTTGTATGGGACCGTATGGGCAATGCGCTCCGGGAACAGCGGGGTGCCGTCGAACTTGAGCAGGTTCTCCTTGACCATCCGACGCATGAGGTCGGAGACATCGGCTACGTGGACGCCGTCGCGAAAACGGCCCTCGAAGCGGTCACCGTCCAACAGCGCCATGAAGAGTTGGAAGTCTTCCTCCTTGCCGTTGTGCGGTGTGGCCGTCATCAGCAGGAAGTGGCGCGTCAGGGTCGACAACAACTGCCCGAGGCGGTAACGCTTGGTGTACTTGACTTCACCACCGAAGAACGTCGCCGACATCTTATGCGCCTCGTCGCACACGACGAGGTCCCAGCGGCAATCCGGAGCCTGCAGCTTCTGCTGAACGTCTTCGTTGCGAGAGAGCTTATCGAGGCGCGCAATTACCAGGTTCGTCTCCAAGAACCAGTTGCCCGTACGTGCAGCCTCCAGCTTGTCGTTCGTCAGGATGTCGAAGGGCAGCTGGAACCGGCGGTAAAGCTCATCCTGCCATTGCTCCGCGAGACTGCCGGGACAGACGACCAGACACCGCTGCAGATCCCCGCGAGCGATCAACTCCTTGATGAGCAGCCCCGCCATGATGGTCTTGCCGGCACCCGAGTCATCGGCGAGAAGAAAGCGAAGGGGCTGACGTGGCAGCATGGATTCGTAGACCGCGGTGATCTGATGGGGCAAGGGCTCGACGACCGAGGTGTGCACGGCCAGCACCGGGTCGAAGAGATGCGCCAGGCGGATCCGTTGCGCCTCGGAGACCAGGCGGAATAACGCACCGTCTCCGTCGAAGCTCCATGGCCGGCCGACCTCGACGATCTCGAGCCGGGGTTCGTCGTGACGGTACAAGAGCTCATTGGCGACCTTACCCGTCGGTGTCTTGTACGTCAGCTCGAGCGCTTCGGAGCCGAACCACTGCACGCTGACCACCGTGACAAGGCCGTCGGACAGGATGCCGCGCACCGCGGCGTTGGCCTGGAGATCTTCCAGCTTCATGCTCTGCTTCGGTTCCCTGTGCATATTCGAAAACCCAGTGCACTCCCGGAGGGGTCCATTTCGTGGGCTGAATCGGGGCGATCTCGATTTGTCACCATCCCGACAACCGCGTTCCTTCGGTCGGGCTCTGTGGAATGTGGGAGCACTCCACGCCGAATCAGGTCCCCCTGTTCCCCGACGACGTCCACGGCATCAGGACGCCGGGCCCGAGTTCGCCTTCAGGTTCGGTTGCCGCTTCACTGTAGCCGTTCAGCGATCCACAACTTGATGAGCGCCTGGCGGGTCACGCCAAGGTGCCGCGCCTGACTGTCCAGCCCGGCCACAACCCATGCCGGGAAGTCCACATTCACCCGCTTCACCTGCTCGTTCGGTCGCTTTGCTTTCGACCAGTCGACATGGCCGCTAACATCCTCTCCTGCATCAAATTTCCTGTCGAACTCAGTTGCTTTCATAGTGGTCGATCTCCTGTTTCCGGGCGCGCCGCACCGAGATGATCCGCACATTGTCCCCACGATGAGCGCAGACGGCGGCCCAGTGGTTTTCGCCAATCTTCCCGATCACCAGAAAGCGCGGCTCGTCATCGGTTTTTGCCGCTGCTTCCAGCATCCGAGCATCTTTCCAAAGCACCTGGGCTTCGTCGAAGTCGATGCCATGCTTGGTCTTGTTTGCGACGCTTTTAGCGGGATCATACTCAAATGGCATGAGTTATTATAGTATAGAAAATATACTGTTTCTATTAATCACAGCCGTGCCCGAGATGTCATCGTGCTCGGCTACCTCCGTCCGCTTCGCGGTACACGTCTAAGCCTTGGCTCTAGCCGTGACTGGCAGGTAGTGATGATCGAGAAAAGGCTCTGGAGCCGTTCGGCTTGAAGGGCCGCGATTCCTCGGGATGGCGTATTAACTGCGGGATGAAGAGTGACCAGACGTGATTGACCGCAGTGGCGGGCACCGGGCGGGGCCGGCTCAGGGCGACCCGGCGCCGCGGCCGCCGGCATGGAACACGCGCCGCCCCGAATAGCACGCGCGCGCCGGGTGTGTCGTCAACGGGCTCAGACGCCCGCCAGGCCCGCGCCGGCAGCGGGGACGGGGTTTCCTATGGTCGCGCGGTCGTTCGTCGCGTGTGCGGCCACGTGGCGCGCCGCCTCGCCTACCAGCGCGGCCAGGTGTGCCAGGAACGACTCGCTATCGAGTTTCCCGCCGCACTTCCGGCACCCGAGTGCCACGTCCCCCGCTCGCCCCTGCAGCGCCGCTTCCAGGTCGGGCCAGTGCGTCATGGCTCGCCCGCGCCGACGCCGCTCGCGCCAGTCAGGTCTAAGGGTGCCGCTACTCCCTTGACCAGGCGAGCCCTGACTATGAGAATGAGCAAGAGAAGGACGGTCTCATGGGGCAACGACATCGTCGGCTGGTCGCAGCGTCGTGCTGCATCTGGCTGTTGACCGTAGTAGCACTCGTCAGCTGCCAGAACGCGCCGGACGTGGCCGGATTGCGCAGCCTCGCTACTGAGGGTGACGCCGCCGCGCAGTTCGACCTCGGCTTCATGTACCGCAACGGCGAAGGCGTTCCGCAGGACAACGGTGAAGCCCTTCGCTGGTACCGCCTCGCATTGTTCCTCTCCCGCTGCGGGCACCGGATTTTCCCCTGCCCCCGCTCGTACTCCTCGGCCCACTTCGAAAGTTTCAGCTTGCTCCGGTTCAACCCCGCCGCCGGTTCATCCCCGCGCTTGCGGGGAACAGCAGTTCAGTCAGAATACGAGGATCGGAAAGCTCGGTTCATCCCCGCGCTTGCGGGGAACAGCGCGGCCGGCCCTGCTGGAGGCCCTGGAGAACCGGAGTTGAAATCATTGACAAATCTTTACCTTGTCTGTTCCCCGCAAGCGCGGGGATGAACCGACAATGTTGACCCACTGCGCTCCGAGACGGCGCTGAAACGGTGGAGCAAGGGAGCGGGCAAACAAGTCGCACAAATAGCCGATAGTCCGACCCAGGACGACCCGGACGTGAAAGCTGAAATGCAGTTGATCGAGAACGCGATTCTCAAAGTTGACACAATATTCATGGCCAAGTACGGCGGAGTTCAGGGCGCGTCAAAGCGGTTTATCGCATTAAGAAAACTTCCCAAGTCGAAGGTGGAACCAGAAGCCGCGATTGACAGCTACGAGATATGGGTTTCGAGCCGTTTGAGGATGCTGGATGTGGACCTGTAAACCGCAAAATGGAGTCCCCGGAGGCGGTGACATGAGCGGTGGAAAGCTGGACCGTTTTTGTGCCTGCCGGGGTCTAGGGGCCGTGCCGATCCAGCTTGGAACTTAGTCAAGGGGGGGTATGTTCCAAGATGCAGCGTTTGTTTGTTCCACACCCCATTTTGCTATCTCGCTGCCGGGTAGTCACTTGGCAGTGGTGGACCGGCCAGCGAGTGACGATACAGACGGAACGAGCAGGACGATAGCGACCCCCCCCTTTTTGCCGCTGTATCGGCACGCAGGGGGTGGGGTTTGTTCCAGGGTTTGTTCCATTCCCTGTCCCCCCCCCTTTGGGGGTCGCTATCGTCCAATTTATCCCTGCGGGAAGGCTTCGGCCAAGACCCCGAACACAACCCCCAAGCGGGCGCTGACGCGCCGGAGGAAAACCCCATGAAATGGCGCTATCCGGTCCTCATATTTGGAGGGTTTTGCTGCTCCGCTTGGGGTTTCATCTACCGGCCTTTTCCCATGCCCGGCGAGGAACCGCTGCTCGATTTGCTGCTCTACCACACCCCCAACTTTTACATCTGGGTTGTCCGCTGGTATTACGTCGCGCCCGCCGTTGCAGTCGTTGTCGGCGGGCTGATTATCAACACTGTTTACCACGTCTGGTTTGAGAAGGTGGAGGACCATCTACCCTCCTACAAAGTGCTTCCCGATTGGCCCCTTTCTCCCAAAAAAGACGCCGGGCCGGGGATCGTGGTGGGCGAGGTTCACCACCCGGTCAAAGCCGTCGAGATCCCGAACCCGAAATGGCTCACTATTCCGGAGCGCGGACTATACACCGGAGTGGCAATTTTCGGAGCTGTCGGGTCCGGCAAGACCTCAGCTTGTATGCACCCATTCGCACAGCCAATCTTGTCCTGGCAGGCCGGCAATCCCCGGCGCCGGGCGGCTTGCCTCAGCTAACGGAGGGGCGTCGAAGCATTCCCTGACGCGCTGGTGATTTTCGCGGGGAGCGCGGTCATGGGATTTTGATTTAAGCGCGCGGACCGTCCTCCGCGATACCCGCAAGCACGACCGGGGCCCGGTCCGGGAATTCGGCCACCAGCGACAGGTTTCCACCCATCGCTTCGACCGTCTTGCGCAGCGTGGAAAGCAGCAGGTCGCTGCGCTTCTCCAGGCGCGAGACGCTGCCCTGGGTGATGCCCAGTTTTTTGGCCATGCGGACCTGCGTGAGCTTGCGTGCGTGCCGCAGTTCGCACAATGTCATCTCCTCTGCAATCAGCTCGGCGGCGCGGGCCTCGACCTTCTTGCGTTGGGCGGGGCTCAGCTTCTTGATTTTGTCGTCTACGTTCACAGCCATGATCACTTCCCTTCCTTCTTAAGGCGGGCCAAATGC
>CBDDCL010000012.1:0-70754 GCA_965226245.1 Bryobacterales bacterium
AGCAGATTCCACAACGCCCCTCGGATGAGACGGGGCGTTTTCGGCATTGCGGGCAGGTCTGTCGGCTGCTGGCAGTAAAGCTCCGCCGGCGGCTGTGGGAGTAGCGACAGCGCCAGGTCGTTTTGCCGCCGATGCGTTTGCGGCCGAGCGGCCGCCGGCAGCGATCACAACGTGGTGGCATAAAGCGGTTGAGGGTTACTTGTGAGGGGAAGCGGTGAGGTGAAGTGTACCAGCGATCAAGCGATGCGGGAAGGCTCGCATTGTCCACAATCCGCTTGGGTGTTGGGTGCGGGTTTCGGGCAGCGGCCTGTCGGACAACTCGCCCGAATCTGAACCCGCTCAGTCCAGCAGGCTATAAGCCGTGTCCTCGCCAGCAGGCGTCTTCCACATGCGCGCAAAGATCGACTTGGGCTCCGTCAGAAAGTGTGACTTGAGCTCTTCCGAACCTGCGGCAACGGGCACCTTCTCGGTGTAGCGCTTGTTGCCGGTGATCCAGAACAGCGGGGTCGGTTTCTGGGGGCTGACCATCGGATGAGCCGCTCTCTTACGCAGCTGCTCGGCCCAAGGATCGTCCAGGGTTTCGATCAGCACGGCGCGGACTCGAGGAATGCCGTAGAGCTTCATCAGGCGTTGTTGCCGCGCCTCTTTGTTGCCGGCCGTCACGCAGTAGAAGTAGACACGGAGCTTGGCGTAGAAGCGCTTCTTGTTGGTCTCACGCTTGCGGTCGGCTTCGTAGAAAAAGTGCGCCCACTGCTGGCCTTCGGGGGCGTTGGGGAAGTTAAGAGAAAACAGCGCATCGGGTCGCAGGGGGAGTCGCTTGCGCTCGGGGATCTCCTCATAGCTCGTCTTGCCGCGCTTGACGATCTTGGGAACCTCCAGGGCATGCTCGATCGGAGGGCCCTGCCGCCAGTCGGCCAGAATGACTTCGCCTTCCGTCTCTCGGCAAGCAAGCTCCAGGTGGGCCCGAAAGCGGTTGATCATCAGGTCATGGTCGAGGAAAAGCAGCCGGCCGAGCGAGCGTTCCAGCTCGGATTGTTCAAAGAGTCGGGTGTAGGGATTCTTGCGGTTGGCCTCGACCACCTCCCAGGGGAAGTTTTCGATTCCCGTGGTCGTTTGGTCAAGGAAGGATCGTAAGGCAGCGGCGTTGTCGAGGAAGTAGCACATCTCCCCAGGATTACGGCGTTGACGCAGCAGGGCTTGCGGGGCGAATCGATTGACAATCTGATGGTGAAAAAGCTGCTGCAGGTAGCGCTGGGTCACGCGGTGGTTGCCTCCGACCAGATGCAGGATCAGCGACGTCGGGATCAGGCGGTAGCGCGCGATCGTTTCGATGATGTCCAGCTTGCGATCCGTCGCTTTGCCAAGGCGGATCTGATCGGGTCGGCGCTTGAATTTGGGCAGGCGGATTTGAGGTCCGGTTTGCATGTTGGTGTTGGTTTTTAATGGCTAAGCCCTGCCGAAGACCTCCTCGTCATCGTCGGCGTCCGGGGGCGGCTTGAACTGCTGGGCTTCGCGCTCCAAAGCCTCGGCCAGCGGGATGGTGTAGTGGGCGCGGGAGTGGGCAAGGATGGCCTCGACCTGGTTGTCGGCAGGCTTTTGAGGGGGTGGGTAGGTCTGGAGGTTGAAGCTGTCCTCGGCGCGGCCGCAGTTGACCACGGCTTCGCCAATGTCGAAGTTCTGCAGGGCTTCGGCGTCGAAGCCGGTAAAAGCTTTCTGCAGGTAGGCAGCATCGTCAACGCCCACGCGGAAGGCGACCTTGGTGTGAACGTTGCCGATGATGGCGTCGAGTACCTTGCCGTTGATCTGCGAGGTGAACTGGTGGGCCAGTACGAGCTGCAGGTTGTATTTGCGGGCTTCGGAGAGGATCTTTTCAAACGCCGATCCTTCGTCGGAGACGTAGTTTTGGAACTCGTCCACGTAGAGCGTAAAGGGCACGCGGGCTTCCGCCGGCATGGAGGCTCTCCGCATGGCGGCCATCTGGAGCTGCGAGATCATCAGCGAGCCCAAAAGCTGGGCAAAGTCCAGGCCAAGCTGGCCTTGAGAAAGGTTGGCCAGGAAGATCTTGCGGCCCTGCATCATCGAAGGAAAGTCAATCTTGGTCTCCGGCAAAGTAAAGATCAGCCGGGTGGTGTCGAGGGGGTTGAGGAACTTCGTGAACTTGTTGACGATCGGGTCGAGCGCGTTTTTGGGCAAGTTCGGGAACTGCTGCTGCCAGAAGCGCAACAGCATCGGGTTTTTAACTTCGGTGATCACCTTCTCCCGAAAAGGCTCGTCTACGAGCATGCGCTCGATGTCGGCAAAGGTCTTTCCGCCGGCGTCGATCAGGGTGTAGACCGTCATGCGCAGGATGTGTTCCATGCGCTCGCCCCAACTCTCGACCAGGCGGCGGAAGGAAACGATCACCCCGTCGGCAACGAGCGCGTACTCCTCAGGGTTCTGGGCACCGGCAAGGACGTTGAAAGGCGCAACGTGCTGGCGGTCGGCGGGGTTGAAGTGGATCACGTCCCCGACGCGCTCGGGGGGAATGTGAGGCAGAATGTCGGCGATCAGGTCGCCGTGGGGGTCGATCACGGCTAGGCCGGCGCCGGCTTCAATATCCTGCTTGATGGAGTGGATCAGCAGGGTCGACTTGCCGGACCCGGAAGCGCCAATCACGTAGACGTGTCGGGAGCGCAATTTATGGGGCAGGTAGACCTTCTGGATCTTGCCGAAATACTCGTTCTCTCCTAAAAGCACGCCTTCGGGCTCAAGCATGAAGTCCGGAGCCGGCTTGCGGCGTTTTGTCGAGCGCAGCAAGATCGGGCTGGCCACGGACTTGTGCGGAAAGTGCACAAAGCCAGCAAGCTCATCGGTGTTGAGGATGTTGCGCTGCCAGAGTTCCGCATACGGCACATCCTTCTCGGGGGCAAAGGGCTTAAAAAAATAGTCTTTGTCTAAGGGTGGGTAACGGAAGGCGAAAGCGCCGAAAAATTGTTGGGAGGACTCGGTGAGTTCGTTGGTTCGGTCGACGGTCGGGGCAAGGGCAGCGGTATAGATATTAACGTCCCAGAAGGGCGGGGATTTGGTCTTGCGATCCAGCAGCTGTTTGACAAGGGGTTTGGGTTCCATGCGCCCGCCGGTCATGGCGATCGAGAAGGCCTCGGCCATACCGACGTAGGCCTCCATAAGGAGACTACGGATGGGTAGTGCCGGGCGAAAGGCCAGCGACAGACAGAGCGCCTCGTCGGGGCGCAGCTGGTGCTCCACGAAGGTTAGGTAGGGAAGGAGGGGATCGGGGTTGAAGTCGGAGAAGGTACCGATTGGACAAAGGGGCATATTCGTGCGCCAGGTCGAAAGCCGCTGGCAACAGCCTTGGAGGTCGGTGTCGGTGTCGTGCTCTTGAAACGCGGTGTTGGGATAAACAGCCAGGATGTTCTCCTGGAGCGTTTGAAGAGCGACTTCGGTAGCAGTGAAAGCGGGGTAGATACATTCCTTGGTGCCGATCAGGGAATACATGAACCAGGGCGGTGAGGTGCGAGAGAGGTTGGCCAGAAAAGTTCGCGTGTTGTCGAGATTGACCGGATCTTCCGGAGAGGTCAGGACGCGCAGGCTGCACGTTGGAAGGGACTGCTTCTCGGCCGCGTTGTAGTAGTGACCACGGAGAAGGTGTGCGCGTTCCTCAGTGATGGCCTGCTTCACGGTCTCCTGAAAACGAGGTGGGGGCCAGCGCCGGCCAGCGGCGTTGTAGAAAGCATCGAAGGTGGTTTGAAAGACGGTCTCGGAGCCTAAGCCTTCGGGGACGCGGTAGTAGTGGGGTGTCCAGGAGCCACTCGGAGGATCGATGGCGTAATCGGCTGTGTAATTCGCTGAGTAGAGTGTTAGGAGAGGAAAACATTCCTTGGCGGTGAGGTCCCACAGCTGCTTTCCAGCCGCCACGTCAGCCGCGGCTTTGTCCATGTCTTTCTTGAGCTGCTCGGGTCCGCCAGGGTAGGTACTGGTAGGCCCCGAAGAAGTTGGCGTGTCGGACTGGGGTGGGTTCAGCGGGTTTCCACAGGAGCTACAGAATTTGGCGTCAGATGGGGGCGTGCCACCGCATTTTGAGCAGGGTTGGGGCACACTCATAGTGCCCAGGATTATACCTCCCCTGAAGGCCAGTCCCCTGCCCTGCCCTGCCCTGCTCTGCTGATGTGGCGGCTGCTTCCTTTTTGCCGGCGTCGATGGGGGGGCTTTGGGGGGTCTCCGCCGACAGGCACGCAGTGCACTGGAGGCGGTTGGTAAGGGCCAGTCCCGTCCGTCCGCACGGTCAGGGCGCGCAGGCTACCCCTTGTTTTGGCGAGGTCGACCGATAGGGAGATACCGAGTCCTGGAACGGTCCTGCTGCAAGTTGCGGCAGGTTTGTCCGGCACGGGCAAAAGTGTAATCAGCAATCAGTAATGCTGAAAAAAAAGGGGTAGCCTGCGCGGTTAGCGCGGCGGACGGCGTCGTGATTCCGGGCCTCTGGCCCGCGCAGTGGTACATAACTACTATGTACGTAAGCTATGTACCGCCTGGCTGCGGACAGCCAGAAAAATCCCCCTTAGGAGGGGTCGGGTTTGGGGGCCTCGTCAGAGGCCGTAGGTGGCCCTGTGGGGGCCGGGGATTGGGTGTTGGGGTCAGAGGCCGATAGGGCGGCTGCCGGCTTCTGGGGGGCTGTTTTTTGCTGCCTGAGAAACTCCTCGAAGGTAGGCAGCGTCAGACGCTTGGCGATCTCGTTGCGGACGCCGAGCTTGGCTAGGCGCTCGACTTCGGAGGCGTGTTGGGGGTCGCGCCAGAAGGTGTATTGGTCGGTGAGCTTCTTCTTGTGCTGGCTCAGGAGGAATTGGAATTCTTCAGCGGAGACCTGCTCGTCCATGTAGCGTTTGGTTTCCGCTTCTTGGAAATCTGCGTAGGCTCGCTCAAGGCGGCTTTGCTCAGCTTGCAGCTGCCGGCGCTTGGCGGCGGCGGCTTCTCGATCGCGCTTTTGTTTGCGCGTCTCGAAGGTCTCGGGAAGCTTGCTCTTCCCGCGGATCAGGTTGGCTAGAAAACCTGGACCGACGTTCTGTTGGTCGTCGAAGTAGTGGAGGCAGTCGGCGATGTGATCTTGTTGGGCGGTGTTCGCGTTGGTCAGAGTGCGGCGGGCGACAGTTTCGGTGACGCCACGCTCGATGAGGCCGCGTAAGAGTTCCGCGTTGACCGTTGGATCGTTAACTGGGGTCGGGCGGTTCCCTGCCCCCTGCTGTGAGCCGGAGCTGGGTTGAACGTCGATGGTTCTGGGTTTGTGCCGGCGATTTCCCTGGAAGGAGTCGAACTCGGCGCGGGCCTTGGGGCCGGGTTTGTAGTAGATGAACCAGTCGGGGCTCCCCTGCTCGTCGGTGGTCCGGTCGTAGCGGAGTTTGGAGATGTAGCCCGATTTAAGATGATGGCGATGGAGCTTGGCCATCTGAATCTGCATGTGGCGTCGGTCGGGATAGTGGGTTTGAGGCGCGAAGGTGCAGTACTCCGAGTAGCGGAGTTTGGCCTCAGGGCGGCGGTGCTTAAGGGCGGCGAAGATTCGGAAGCTCAAGAGTTCGTAGAAGCGCTGAGCGGCGGGCGGTAGAGCTTGGAGGTAGTCATAGTCGAGAGGTCGCCGAGCCGCGTTGTTGATGATCTGAAAAAAGGGGTCGTTGAGACGCAGGTAAACGGCGTCGGCTTCGGAGCCGTCTTCGAACCTGTCACTGCGGAAGCGGAGGTTGTAGCGCGTGAAGGCTTCTTCAATGTGAACCTCTCGCCCGTCTCTACCCTCTTTACCTGTGAAGGAGAACTTGGCTGTGATGAAGGTAGAAGCGTTTTGGAGGAGGGCCCTCTTGACTTTGGTAGTGTCGCCGCCGAGATTGAGTTGCCGTGCGATCTCGCGGAGACTGCCGAGGCGGACGTAGCGAGAGGACAAGGGGCGATCTAGCTCGTCGAGGCGGCGATCGACAATGAGCTTATCTGTCTTGAAGGCGAGTTGTCGTGGCGCGCCGTAGCCGGCGTTGGGTGAAACTTCCCAGCGGAAGGTGACTCGGCCACTCTCTGATGATCGCTGGAGAATTCTGATCGGTGTGTTTGAGGTCTTCGACAGCTGATGGATAGGCAGACGGGAAAAGACGGTCTCGGTCCGGATCGCGTTGATTGAAGTAAGCTGTCCCCTGTCCCCTGCTGGAGCTGATTGGACTTCCTGATCAGGAAGGGGTTGGGGCATTTTAGGACCAGCAGTATTCTGCTCTGGTTGTTGTGGAGATTGTCCCATATACAGTGGTTCAACAACAACTAGATGCGAGGGGTTAGGGTGATGTTGAAGTATCGCACTTCCCTGCTCTCTTGGTTGTTGTTGTCTTAAGAGTCTTACAAAGTCTAATAGTCTAGGGCGGGATCAGCCTTTATTGATGGGGGGTTTGCGAGGATTTGGCTACCTCAAGGCGTGCAGTTGGCTACCCCAAAGCGTGCGAGGTGCTACCTCAAGGCGTGCAGTTGGCTACCCCAAAGCGTGCGAGGTGCTACCTCAAGGCGTGCAGTCTGTAGAAGAAGCACATGTTTATTATAAGTCCTTTGTTTTCATAATTATAACACGGATATGCGAGGCGGTAAAGAGCCGCTCCCGCTTGGACAACCCTCCTTGCAGTCGGCAAGCCGGGATCGGATGGGTGCAGGGGAGAGTGGGGCCCCGGGTGTGCTTAGCTCGCGCTCAGTACGGCCAAGGCCCCGCCTCGCGGCTGAGGGCATGAGCACGAGCGGCACCTGCGGTCTGGGCGGTTGTCAACGCCTGGAACCGAGACCGAGTGCCGTACACTTCGGAGTCTCGGCGACACACAGGGAAGCAAGCCTGGGGCCTCGTAGTGATTGTAGCGGGTTCCCGTGCGTAGGTCTGCTTTCAACTTGTTGAAAACACATTAGTTATATATGATTCCACTGTCTCAAAAGGAGGGACAGTGGATGACGAAGCAACGAGTTGATTTTCGACACATCAAAGAGACGGTCTCGATCGAACCCCCTACTACTACGATCTGTTCAAAGGAGACGTGGGACATACGCTGGTGCTTGGCGCGACCGGCGCGGGTAAAAGTTTCGCACTCAACTTCCTTCTAGTTCAAGCGCTGCAATACGATCCGCGTATTCTCATTCTCGATCTAGGCGGCTCCTACCGCTGGCTGACCCAGTTTCTAGGCGGAGGCTACATGGAGCTATCGCCGGAAACTGACGCGGGCGGAGGCTTTCGCTTACGGCCCTTCTCCCTTCCGGCAGGCGAGCGAACCTTCGGATTCCTTGCCGGATGGATTGCGCGGCTGTTGCGAATCGGCGGCTGGACACTCGGCGGGGAAGACCCCAGCGAGATTCGCGCCCGCGTCGAAGATATCTATGCCTTCGCACCCGCACGGCGGACCCTTGGGGTGCTGGTGCGTTCGCTGCCCTCAAAAATGTGGCCCGCTATGGGGCGCTGGCATGGAGATGGCGCGTGGGGTCGATATTTCGATAACGCGGCGGACGCTGACGACCTCAACTTCGAGGACTGGCAGGTGATCGACATGGCGGGCGCGGCGGAGCACGAGGACTTGTGCGAAGCGGCGCTGTTCTACCTTCTCGAACGGTTGCGGCTGACTTTGGAGAACCCCGACGAGACGGCCAGGGTAAAACTCATGGTGGTCGATGAAGCGTGGCGCTACCTCCAAGACCCGGCTGTACTTTCCTATCTCGCGGAAGCCGCTAAGACGTGGCGCAAGAAAAACGCCGCGCTGATTATCGCCACGCAAAGCGCCGTGGACGTGACCGGGACCGCGGGGGCGGAAGCCTTGCTCGAATCCATGCCGACCAAGCTGTTTCTCGCCAACCCCGACTTGCCGGACAAAGCCGCCGAAACCTTCCGGCTCAACCCTTCCGAAGTCAATACCATTCGCGGCTTGATCCCCAAGCGCGAGCTTTATCTACGCCGCACCGACGCGGCGGGTATCTTGCGGCTTGAAGTCGATCCGGCCAGCTACTGGCTCTATACCTCGTCGCCCGTCGATGCTCACAAGCGCGCCGAGGCAGTCCGCGAGTACGGCCTCGTCGAGGCCATTGAACACCTATCCAGGAGGTAGCTCATGTTGAAAATCCTTACACTCGTCACGGCGGCGCTCGTGGCGCTCACCATCCCGCTGACCGCTCAGGACGGCGGGCCGGTGTTGCGTGTTGACGGAGGCCAGGATCAAATCGTACAGATTCGCGCCAAGACCCGCCACACCACCGTTATCGTGCTTCCCCAAACGGAAAACGTGCTGGATTTTGTAGTCGGAGATTCCGAATACTGGCACCTGACCGGAGCCGCGAATCTCGCGTTCCTGAAGCCCATTGCCGAGGGCGTCACGACCAACGTCGCGCTCGTTTGCGAGTCCGGGCGCATCTACTCATTCCTTGTCACCGAGCAAAGCAAGGGCCGGCCGCATCTTGTCGTCCGCATCAACCAAGAAGCCGACGCCGAGGGGCGAGTCTCACCCACGAAACATCAACCGGCTTTTGTAGCTCGCGCCCAGGTTGCCGCCTATCAGCAGATGGCGGAGACGGCCATCAAGACCGCCAGGGCCGCGCGGATGGACGCCGATAGCCGCATCGCGGACACGGCGGCGCTGGCGGCGGGCGAGAGCGAGGCGTTCCGGGCGGACTATCCCACGCGGCTCAAGTTTCCCTACCGATTGGAGGACAAGGCGCACAAGTGGCCGTTCCTGGTCGAGGGAATGTGGCACGACGGGCGGTTTACCTACCTTCGCTCCAACGCCCAGGAGTCGCCCGCGCTGTACGAAGAAAAGGACGGAAAGCCGGCGCTCGTGGCCTACGATCTTGGCGAGGACGGGCTGTACGTCGCCCGTCACGTTTTGGGCCACGGCTGGTTGCAGATCGGCAAACAGAGAGTACGGTGGCGCTTCGCCGCGCCGGAGATCGGCCCATGATCGAATGGAAGCGGCTCTATGCCAAGCCAGCCGGATCACTCCCCGGTGGCGTCGTCACGCAATGGGGTGTCGGAGCCATCACGGTTTTTATTCTTCTGTTCCTGACCTACTGGATTTGGCTCGGCGGCGGGGAGCCGGCGGAGGTTGCCTTAACCGAGGTAGCCACAACCCCGCCCCGCAGCTTTACTCAGCAGATGACAGCGCGAGTGGACGCCGAAACGATGCGGGCCGAAACCAACAAGGCGGCGGAGGCGCGAGCCTTGCGGGCGCGGCAACAACAGCAAGCCAACGTCGCCGGAGTTACTGCCGCCAACCAAGCGGCGCTACTTGCCGGGCCGAGTCCCGACACCGGACAACCCTACACCCAGGAAGAATGGGAACTCCGGGAACGCTTGCGACTGGAAGCCGTCGAGCGGCGCAGCCGTTCGCTTCGCAGTTCGCCGGTCGCACAGAGCTACCGCAAACTAGATGGCGGCGGGAGCGACGGGAAGCGGATCGTTGATAATCCCGCACCCGCAAAAGACAAAGGCGCGGAAGCCCTGAAACACGCGCTTGACACAATGCACACGGTCACAAGCGGCCTTGAAGATCAAATCGCGGCGGAGGCCCAGGCGGATCAAGCGTTTATCGCGGCACTCCGCGGAACGCCCACCACGCCGCAAGCGGCCCCGGCTGTTCCCGCCGCGACTGCGGCCAGCGCCACGCCGCAAGATTACTCTGTTCCAGCGCGACTCGAAGTGCCGCAAGACCCTCCGGGCTGGGAGCGGATCTATGAAGGCTCGTTTTTAGAAGCGGTGCTGGCAACACAACTTACCGGCGACTTCCCCGGCCCGGTGCTGGCCCTGGTTGCCGTTCCCTTCTACTCGGCGGATCGCCAACGCATCCTTGTCCCGCGAGGGACGCGGGTTATCGGTACGGCTCAGGCCGTGACAAACCAGGATCAAGCGCGGCTCGGAGTTGGTTTTCACCGCTTGATCTACCCGGACGGAAGCTGGGTTTCGCTCCAATTTCGCGGCCTCAATCAACTTGGCGAGGGAGCCTTGAAAGATCAAGTGAACCGCCACTACTTTTCGATGTTCGCCGCTGTTGGAGCAGTCGGCGTCCTCAGCGGCCTCACGGCGGCGGGGGGAAATCCTTACGAGGGCGGCACGGCGTCCATGCGCTCCGCAGCAGGGCAAGGACTCGGCCAAGCCGCTACGCGCATTCTGGACCGTTTCTTGAATCGCTTACCCACCATCACTATTCGCGCCGGACACCGGCTCCGCGTCTGGTTTACATCAGACGTGCTGGTCCTCCGGCCCACAACAGGAGAACAAAAATGAAACATCGAATCTTCCAGCGAATCATCACCGGCGCAGTTGTCATCCCACTGTTTTTAGTGGTGAGCATCACGCCCGCTCATGCCCTTCTCGGCTCAATCCTAGCTGGCATCCAGCGGGCCATGATGATCTCCAATCAGGTCACTCAAATTTACAAAGACACCATGGCGAAGATCACGTTTGACGGCCAACTCACCCAAATGATAGGTCAGGCGGCGCACCTGAAAGAACAGGCGCTCGGAACTGTTGGGGCGCTGACCGATCCGTTCACCGAACTGGCTTCTCTGCCGACCAAGTTTATCGGCCTCGGCCTATCTTGGAAGAACGAGTTTACCGGCATCCCTCGCGGTATTGCGTCCAATGTCGAGCACATGGGCGAGACCGGCAAGAGCTTTCGGGAATCGTGGGCCGACCGGCTCACCGCCGCCGATACGGTATCGGAGTCGGACATTCTTAATCTGTTCCAGAGCAGTCGCCCGGAGATCGCGGCCAAGGCTTCACGCGGTTATCTCGCGGCGCGTGAGGACAGCGATAAGCAGTTGGTGCTCAGTCACACCATGAGCGACACGGCCTCGAATCTGATGATCGCGGCGAAGGACGCCGTGAAGTCTTACGAAGGCTTGCAAAATAACACCAACGTATCTAACACCGCGCTTGCCCAATCTCAAATCGCCGGAACCGTGACGCAAGGCAACCTCACCGCCGCCATGGTGCAGTTGATGGCGTTCGAGGCGGCAAACGAAGCGGCGGAGGATTACGAACGCGAGATCGCCCGGCGCGAAGCGCTGGCTGTGCGAGTTGCCACGCAACAGCAATCACAGATTCTCTACGACGCGCACATCGCCGGGATCGTTGCCAACCGGCAATCGCTGCGGGAAGGCATGCTCTTTCCCATACCCGGTCACTAGTCCGGTAGTCAATGCAAATCCAACTCGATCCGGGCATCCCGACCAATCTTTCGCCCGAAGAAATGAGGAACTTCAAATCGTTCCTCGATACCGCCCTAGAATCACTCACGGCGGCGGCGGGCGCGGAGATATTCACCTTGGGCAATCAGATGTTGACCGCTCTCGCGCTCATCGTGATCGTGTTGAGTGGGCTGAAAATAGCTTTCGGCGGCGGCTTGCAGCCGTGGGAACTCATGCGCGTCGTCATTGGCATTTGGATTCCATGGGTGATGTTGCAGTTCTACACGGTGAACCTTCCGGGTATGGTTTTCACCTTCCCACACATGATCGTGGCGGGCGGCAACTGGCTTAACGACCTCCTTGTTGACGATTCTGTTGCGTCCGTCCAAGAAGAACTCACAAAGCTGTTCAAGGAGCTTTCAGACGCTCAGGAGGCGGCGGTAGAGTCGGGCGATCTGCTTGATGTTTTGACCAGCGGTTTTCAAGCCACGATGACGCAGATTACAGCTTTTTTCGTTGTCCTCTTCATGGCCCTCATGATGCTGGTATTGAGTGCCGTCACCTACGCTCAAGTGATCTGGGCGCAGATCGCCCTTGCCATCCTCATCATTGTGGGTCCGATCTTCATTCCGTTCCTCGTGTTCGAGCCGATGGCATTCCTGTTCTGGGGCTGGTTCCGGGCGATGATTACCTATTCGCTCTACGCCGTGATTGCCGGAGCAGTGCTGCGCGTGTTCAGCGCCGTCGGTATCGCTTTCATCACGAGCATGGGCCAAGCCGACCTCAATTTCACCAGCCTCATGGACGTGGGCTTGTGGATGCTCGCGGTCGTGCCTTTCTTTATCGCCGGAATACTGGCAAGCCTCAAAATCGGCGAGTTGGCCTCGATGCTCGTCACCGGAGGCGGGGCGGGCGGTAGCGGACTCATGGGCATGGTCAGTACAGCGGGAATGGCAGTGGCCGGCGGCGGCACGGCGGCGGCGGGGAAGGTGGGCGCGGGAGGGGTCAAATGAAGAAGCCGGAAATCAAAGACGCCGGAGCCGAGTACGCCGAGATATGGGGCGAAGCCATCCACACCAACCGTCATCTACGGGTGATCTCTATTGGGCTGGCTATCGGAGTGCTCTTGCTTATCGTCGTCGTCATTCGCATTGTTTCGGTTGAGCCGCCGCGTCCCATCGTCGTAAGGGTTGATGAAGTCGGGCGGGCGGAGGCCGTCACCTACAAAGCGATGGAGGCCCAGGCCGACCCGCTGGACCCCACCACCAAATATTTCCTCAACCGCTTTATCTATGACTTCTACTCGCGGCGGCGGGCCACGGTCGCACAGAACTGGTCGCGCAGCTTGCGCTTCCTCAGCACGCAACTTGCCAACGCCTCGTTTCGCGCCGACAGCCAAAATGTCGCCCTTCTCGCGGCGGGCGTGGCGCGGGGTGAATTGCAAGTCGCCCGCGTCATTTTGAGGATTCAACCCAACCCTCAGCAGCCGCACAGCGCCACGGCCGATTTTGACCTGGTGCGAATGGAGATGGAAAACGAAGTAGGCCGGGAGCGCTGGACACTCTCGCTACAATTCCAATTCCTCCAACAAATCCCCACGGAGTTGATCGTGTTCAACCCCATGGGAATCGTCATCACCTACCTGCAAGGCGACCGGGCCACCGTCACCGGAGATCAATAGATGATCGAGCACTTGCGAGGAAGAGATCGCAAGCTGGAACCGCTCGGCTGGACCGGCCGGGACGCGGAATGGATTGCGCTCGTGTGTCTTCACAGCGGCGTCTTCACGCGGGCGCAATTCTGTGATTACTTCGGGGTGTGGCGGAGTGGCGCTCAGCGTTTTGTGCGGACATTGGTTGATCGCCGGATGGCGGTCGAGGGTGAGTGGCCGCTACTCAATGGGAGAGCAAAGACGTGCCGCATATCGAGCAACGCGATCTACCGGGCGCTGGGCGTCGAGAACATCCGCCACCGGCGAAAGGCCACCACGCCGGTTGTCATGCGGCGGCTTTTGTCGCTGGATTTTGTGCTGGAACATCCGGGTATGAACTGGCTCCCCGCCGAGCCGGAGAAGGTCGAGTTTTTTGAAAAGCTCGGCTTGCAAAACCGCTTGATTCCGCGCCGGATTTACTACGGTGTGGCCGGCAACCAGAAGCGCTACTTTGCGCTCAAACTGCCCCTTGCCGTGGACCCTGAAATCGTCACCTTTGCCTACGTCAATCCGGGCCACCAGACGGATACCGAACTCCACTCGTGGGGAGCCGCGCATGGGCCGCTTTGGGATGCGCTCCGCAAGAAGGGGCGGCAGGTTCGGGTGATCGGTATTGGGGTTGAAAATGCCACCGTGGATCGGACGGCGCGGGTGCTTGAAGCATGGGCGGCGGCGGAGCCAGGGACACTCGATGAAGGGCTGACGGCGAAGCAGGAGATCAAGGCGATCCGAGACGCGATGAAACAAAACGACCTTGCGTATCTGGAGCAATATGGAGGCTTCGGGAAAGCCATGAAGCGGGTAGCAGCGCTCTACAAATTGCCCGAAGCGAAGCTCACCGAAGGAGTCTCGATTGACGACTATTCGACATACCGAGCCGTGCGGTTTGCGGAGCGAGATGAGGTTGGCTGAAAGAGGGTCTAAATCCGTGGTTTTTCTTGGTACTGTGGGCCGCATGGTTTTTGGTACGCGCTCAGAGGGGGGGGTGTACCAGAATTTCCGGCTTAGGTGTACCACAGCCACATTCGTCTATCTCTCTCATTACGCTGTGGTTATCCGCTGTGAATCGGCCCACACGCTACGAACGCGGGAGAAAGGCGGGGACGTGAGCGACCCCCCCCAAACCGGGGGGGCATGTGACCTTGGATAGCGGCGCTGTGTACCACGCCTCTATCCCGGCCCCATGGGGTCGCTCACGTCCTCATTTATCCCTGCGGGAAGGCTCAGAAACAGCCCCCAGGAGCGGCGCTGAAAGCACGGAGACGGACCTATGAAATGGCGCGAGATCGGCCCTAATCTCCGGGAGCTTTGGCAGCGGCCCGCCGGCCCGATGAACTGGAAAAACCCGATCCGGGTTTTCGCCGTCCTCGGCTGGCTGGTCGTGCAAGGTTTCGTGCTGTTGGGCTGGGCCGGGTGGCGCGTCTTTCAAGGTCTGATGCTGTTGGGCTGGACGGTGTTTCGCGTCGTGCAATTCGTCCTAGCGCTTCCGGCTCTGCTGCTCTTTTTTTTCGCCGGTCTGTGGTATGCCGTGTGGAGCTTTGTACGGCGTCCCTTCCCGTCGCTTGATGAGCACCCGATCCTGGCTTTGGTGCAATACCACACCCCCGATTTCTTCACGGCCATGCTGCTGTGGTACTACCTTTCGCCCTTCGTTGCCGTCATGCTGTGCGGGGTTATATCCGTCACCGTTTGGAAGGTCTGGCTGGAAGGGCGGCGGCGCGATTTCGCGCCCTTCGCCAAGCTCCCGCCGTGGCCGCTTTCAGCGGACCAAAAGGCTCCGGCCATCGTCATCGGGGAGGTCCATCACCCGGTTGAGGCGCGGGAGATTTTCAGTCCCTCCTGGCTCACCATCCCGGAGCGCGGACTGTATACCGGCGTGGCGATCTTCGGAGCCGTGGGATCAGGCAAAACCTCGGCTTGCATGAACCCGTTTGCCCGCCAGCTTCTCGGCTGGCAAGCGTCCAATCCGCACCTGCGGGCAGCGGCGCTGGTGCTCGAAGTCAAGGGAGATTTCTGTCACGACATCCGCCAAATCCTGGTTGAGGCGGGCCGTGGACAAGACTACATCGAGATTGGCATGGACTCCCGCTCTCAATGGAATCCGCTCTCGGCTTGGTGGCTCGATTCGTACTCGCTCGCCTACACCGTTTCGAGCTTGCTCAATCAGTTGTTCGGCAAGGGCAAGGAACCCTTTTGGCAGCAAGCCTATACCAATCTGGTCCGCTGGATCATCGAGCTTCACCGCGTGTTCCCGGACCGCTGGGTGACGTTGCAACAGGTCTACCGCTGCGCCATCGACCCGGAGCTATTCGCGGCCAAGATCGAGGCGGCGGAGAAGCTGAGTGACGACCTCAACACAGGGACCATTTTCGTCAAGCAGCACGTGCTAGAAGCTCAAGTTACACACCTTGCCGAGTGGGACTGGACACCTACGTCGGGAGGCCAACAGCAACAAGCCGTCTACACGCGCCCGCTGAAGGCAAAACTTGACGAACTCAAGATCACCCATGAGATCGTCTGGGAACCTGGACCCGGCGAAGATACCAGAGAGCGCGTCGAGGCCGTCAAGCGCTGGTTTGTCCACGACTGGCAAGCCCTAGACAACAAGATCAAGTCCTCGATTGTGGAGGGGGTTTCGGTGTTCCTTTCCATGTTCGATATGCCGGACGTGGCGAAGGTGTTTTGTCCCGCCGCGCCGCACATCACTGACGATCCTCAAGCCATTATCCTGCAAGCCCAACTGAAGCGGCTCAAAGCGGAGAAGGACGCGGCGGCGGAGAAGGCGGGCGCAGCCAAGCCGGACGCGGACGCGAAGAAGCCCCAGGCGGCGGAGATCAGATACACATGCGAAGGGGTAACGAAGAAGGCGCAGAAGCCGAAAACCGCGAAAAAGCCGGAGCCGGTGAAGGCGGCGGAGGCGGCGTGGGTGGTGACGGAAGCGGAGCTGGACGACAAGACACCCGACCCCGCAGCCGAGAGCGACCAAGCCGAAGGCACGGCCCCGATCTCGCGCCACCTCCCGCCGATCTATGAATTGATCGAGCAGGGCAAGGTGCTGGCCTTGAATATGCCCGCTGGTATCAACCCGGCGCTGGCCCGCGCCGTCGGCGTGATGCTCAAGAACGCTTGGCTACAAGCGCTTCTCATGCGCCCAGCCAAGATGAAGGCGAACCCGGGCAGCTACTTCCGGCCCGCCGTCTTTATCTGTGACGAATATCAAGCCTTCGCTTCGGTGGGCGAGGATGACCCATCGGGCGATGAAAAATCCTTTGCTCTGACCCGCCAATGCCGCTGCATCCCGATTGTCGCCACGCAATCTATTTCCTCGTTGCGGGCCGTGTTGGGAAGCTCGGAAGCGTGGCGCTCGCTGTTGCAGACGCTCCGCACTCGTATCTTCCTATCGCTGAGTGATGACGCATCCGCCAAGATTGCGTCGGAGTTGTGCGGCCAGGTGGCGAAGATCAAGGAATCCTACACCATCAGCGAGACCTCCAAGCGCTCGGAAGTCTCCCCGCTCTCAGGCCGGGCCGGAGGCGGAGGCGGGAGCATGGGCGCGACCAAATCATTCCGGGAGCAGCGCGAGGCCGTGTTTCACCCGCGAGACTTCGCCTTGCTCTCAAACTGTCAAGCAATCTGTCTGCCCTATGACGGGGCGCAGTCGCTTGAGCCGCGCCGCGTCTACCTCAAGCCGCACTATCTACCAGCCGAACACTCCTATTGGAGAGCGAAGGAGGCGGGCCAAATATGAGCGCCGCGAGCGGACTGGAACACCTAAAACCGTTTCTACCGGGCTTGGAGAGCGCCCTGGAAGATTCCGAAGTGAGCGAGATCATGATTAACGGTCCCGGTAATGTATGGGTCGAGCGGGCCGGACGGCTGGCCGCACACGCCGCGCCGGACCTGGACGAAGCGGCGCTGTTACGGGCCGCTATCCATATCGCCCGTCCTTTGGGGCTGGACCCGTCAACCTCTCCCATTGTCGATGCCCGGCTCGATGACGGATCGCGGGTTGCTATCTGCGTTCCGCCCGCCAGTCCTCAAGTCGCTATCACCGTGCGGCGCTTTGGCAAGCGGGCGTTCTCGGCGGATGACCTCGTGAAGCAAGGCGCACTCCCCGAAAACGTGCGGGCCGAAGCAGAGCGGGTGTTGCGGTCCCGGCGCAACATCCTGGTTTCAGGCGGCACCGGATCGGGCAAGACCACGTTGCTTAATGCCCTCATTGAACTACTGCCCGATGACGAGCGGATAGTTGCCATCGAGGACACCTTGGAGCTTCGCATCGAGCGGTCCAATTGCGTCCGCTTCGAGGCTCGCGGTTTGCAGGAAGGAGCGGTTACGATCCGCGATTTAGTCCGCCACGCGCTACGTCACCGCCCGGATCACATCGTCGTGGGCGAGGTTCGCGGCGGAGAGGCGGCGGACCTGCTGCAAGCACTCAACACCGGCCACGGCGGATCACTGACGACCGTACACGCCAACAACGCCGAGAGCGCCTTATCCCGGATCGCCAGTTGTGCCATGCAGGGCGGCGGGTCGCTTCCGTGGGAAGTCACCTGTAGAGGCGTGGTGGACGGCATCGCCATGGTGATTCACATGACGCGCCACGAGGGGCGGCGGTTCGTGGAGGAAGCGCTGCTCGTCAAGGGCTACGAAGCGAGGACCAATCAATGGGACATTCAAAGAATCGCGCTCTAAGAGGCTTGACGCTGCCCCTGCAACTCAGGGCCAAGATGATCGGCCTCGCCATGTTTGTCGGCGGATTCATGGGCCTTATCACCAGCGCCCAGCTTGATCCGATTCCGCCCGCGTCGAGCGAGTGATTGACGGCGACACCATTCACGTTCGGTTTGAGGGCAAGCGCTACACCGTCCGGCTCATTGGCGTGGACACCCCGGAGACGAAGCACCCCACCAAACCCGTGCAGTATTTCGGACGGGAGGCAAGCGCCTTCACCAAGGCGGCGCTTGAAGGCAAGACGGTGCTACTCCAAAAGGACCGCACCGGAGACACCGTAGATCGCTACGGGCCTTACGAGGCAAAGTCCTTGCCTTCAGGAGAAGAGAGGGAGTACCATCTTAGAGTCAGAGTTCCAAATCGGAAATTCTGGCTATGGGGAAGGATTCACACACCAGGAGAGCGCCCGCCGCCGCCGCCGCCCTTTACGCCGCCGCGACCACCAGGCGTTCGGTAGACTTACCGGCCATGATGACCGCCAAACTCGGGCTGCTGGCGCTGGTCGCAGTAACCGCGACCGGGCAGGACACCGCGACCCGATGGGACTACTGGTCGAGGGTCTCGCTGATGACGCGGCGGACATCGACCGTACAAAGGAACGCTTGGTGCTCGCGGCGGAAAGCCGCTTGAGAGGGGCACGGTTGTACACTGCCCCGTTGGATAAGATGGTCGCGCACTACTCGGCCGGCGCGACCGCTGAGCGCGGCGCCGTGGCGCGGTACCTGTAGGAGTTCAACTGAGGAGGACGCTATGCAGAAGTCGTTCCTTGTCATCGTGCTGTCGACGGCTTTCCTCGCCGGCGCGGTGCCCGCCGCCGGTCAAGACGACGCCGATCTCCAGGCCGGCCAAGTGATGGCGGACTTCTACGAGACCGCTAGTAACATCCTGACCACGATCAACGACGCCAATCCCCGCCCCAAAGTGGGGGGGATGAGTTTTGGCCTAACCTGGGATGATGTGCTGTATGGCCGGAACATCGACAACGCCGACAGCGCCCTAGCCGCTCTGTCAGCCGCAGCGAAGGCACTGGACAGCGCCCTCGCTGGTCTCCCAGGTCGCCAGCTTCGGCTCAGTGGATTATCGCTCACGGCGGCCGGTCCTGAGCTATCGTTCGTTGTGGCCAATCAACCGTAAGCGCACCAGCCGCGGCGCGTCTACCACCGAGCGGAATCGCGCCGAGCTCGAGGCCGCACGCACCAGCAGCCGCGAACGCCGGGCGACGGGGGTAAGGAGCCCGACCCGAGTTCGCGCCCTACGGTGCATCCTCGACCCCGACACAGCCCCAATCCGCGATGAGTGGAACGATCGTATGCGGCGCGCTGCGAAGCGTTGCACGATAGACGTACGTGCTTCCCTGCTGCCAGTCAAGCAGCGTTTCCTTTGCGGCTTGTGGAGCAAAGATCCCTCGGAACTGCCGGGCGGGGTAGTGATCCTGAGCAAGCCCACAGTGCCCGTGAGCCTCTTCGACGGCTCCGAGGCCCCTTTTGTGAGCTTTCAGCTCGGCGTCCGGCGCGAGAAGAAAAAGATTCGCCACATCGAGATTCCCGGTAACTAAGGGAGGGGGACCACCGTAAGCAGTAATCCAGGATTTCCATTTTGGATCTTGGCCTCCTCGATTCTACGTTCATTCTCTCTTGAACGCAAGCCTTTCTTGACCGCAGGCACGCACCGGGCCGGACCGAAGTGCTTCCACTGGACCCTTTCGTTCTCCGAAGGGGACAATTCGTCGGTCGGAAGGCAGTTTTTCAGACACTCCTCCGAGCTTCACTCCGCAGCATCCAGATTTCGCACTCGCGAGCGACCGTTCTACCCGCTCGGCAGTGGCAGCGCCCAGATCCTGTGCAGCATGTCGCCGAACAGCTTGCGGTTCAGATGTCCCTCGGCCAATAACAACCAGTAGTAGCGAGCATGCTTCACCAGCCGCCCGCCCGTCTTCATCAGCCGCTGCTGCAGGCTCGTCAGCGACCAGTTCTTGATGCGCCGCGGCAGTCCCAGTCGCCGCCAAAGATTGCCCAGGTTGTAGGCCAGAACGGCGAGTTGCAGCCGCACTTGGTTTGCCCGGAAGCGATGACACGACAGACGCGTCCAGTTCGTCGCCTGCTTGCCCTCTTTGATCCACTGCTCGGCCGTGCCGCGCTTGTTGTAGAACCGCACCAGCGACCGGCTGGGCAAGCGCATGTTCGTGACGATGAACCCGACGCGAGGAAACAACTCGCCTTGGTGGTGCTCCACCTTGGCCACAACCCGCCGGGGCTTCGACCAACTCGCGGCCTGATAGCGGAAGCTCTTGTAGCGCACCAGCGGCTTCAGGCTCGGCCTGCCCGGCGGACGGAATAGAATGTCTTCGATTTCCAACTCCAAGTTCTTGTTCGCCGGGATGCGAATGACGTAGTCCACTCCGCGATCCTCCAATGCTTCGTAGATCGCCGGCTTGGCGAAGGCGGCGTCGGCGCGGAACGTCACTCGCTTGCCTTCTCCCTGTTGGCGCTTGATCTCGGGCAGCAGCAGTTCGTCCCAGTCCTCGGCGCTGGACACGTTACCCGGTCGCAGCTTTGCCGCCAGACAATCGCCGTGCTGGTTGAACAGCAACAGCGGGTGATAGCAGGTGGACTCGCAATGGCCGTTGTAAGCGCTGCCTTCCTGTTGGCCGTGAACGGGGCTTTCGGTCGAGTCCATATCGAGCACGACACGCTCGGACTGGTCCTGCGCTTGGGCTTGAGCGACCAACTCGTGGTTGACCGCCATCAGCCCAAGCAGGTTCTCTTCACTGGCCAGCAGCTCTGCCTCGAAGCTTTGCAGACGCGACGTAAGCGCCCCGCCGCGATCCCAGTTCTTTTTCGAGCCGAGCAAGCGAAAGGTCGGATCGGCGGAGACTCGCACGGCATCGTTGAGATCCTGGTAGCCTGCGAGGCGGCTGTAGACCGATTGCCGCACCAGATCGACGAACGGAAACTTCTTGTTTGTGCCTTGTCGCGAATCCGTCAGATGCTCGTCGATCAGCTTGCCCAGTCCGAGCCGCTCGTCCAGTTCCCGAAGGAGAATCAGGCCACCATCCGAGGTGACGCGCGATCCTTGGAAATCGACTTTGAGAAATCCGTTGAAGGTGAGCCGAAACGGCTTGTTTTCTTTTTCACCCATTGGGTGTTGGCCTCCGTGCGTCCTGACAGGGCTCGATCCCCTATCAATAAAGACGCTGAAGGCCGCTGGAAGGTCGGGATGCCGAAATCAAATTGGAAATGCGTGGTAATATGTGATTCGGGAAACCCCACATAGGAGAAACACATAAAACGGACAAGAATCGCCCTGACAAGGGGGACTTGTAGCACCAGCGCTCAGCGCGGATGTATTCTGTGGATGTACCAGAGCCAAGAGATCTTGCTACGGAGGGTTTGTGACCATCGCTGAAAACATCCGAATCCCGTGTTTCTTGCTACTGCTCTCGACATCTGCCTTCGCTGAACACATCAGGGTGGTCGAAGAAAATGTTGCTTTTTTGTACGAGGCAAGGGCTGAGCTTCCCGTGCCCGATGAGGAACTTGCAAGGAGAGTATCCATCGATTATGCGAACGCAAGAGACGAGTTCTCTCGACACGATATTTTTCAGAGACTCAAACCGATAATCGCAAAGCGGCTAGCTGAGGCTCGCAACACTAAGCTGGTCTATCTGGCGGTGTCAACGAATCTCGGAGACTATGATTTTGAAAGGAAATCATTCCCAACAGGTTTCTCAGAAGCGACGTATATACCCTTTCGCAATAGGTACACTGTAACGTTCGTCAATGGGGTGGACATTGAATACATGCCCGTCGCCATGGAGTCCGCGAGGTCTCTCGCGGGAAAGTTGCAAAAGACTCGTCGTGCCAGGGCCAAGATCTATGGAGAAATCCAGGGGGTCTCGGAAAGGAAACTGAACTATCTACTCACTAAAGCGCTCAGCGTTAGAATTACAAAAATCGAACTCTCATTACAATCAGGAGCGACGGTCGGATCGAAGACACCGGGAATGCCCTACAAGGATGAAGCCCCCTAACACGGGGTTCTTCGCTCAACACAGACAACCTCTTTTACGTGTACAATGACTTCTGTGTTTACAGGAACACTGAAGTCATGATTCTTGCCTTTCTTAACCAGAAAGGCGGCGTTGGCAAGTCCACCCTCTCCACCAACGCCGCCGACTATCTGCATCGGCAGGGCTTTAAGACCTTGCTGATCGATGCGGACCCGCAAGGCACGACGAACGATTGGGCCGCGAGGCGAGGCGAGACGAGATGCCGTTTCCGGTGATGGCGCTCGCTCGAAACAACATGGCTCAGGAAATTCTAGGCCATGCCGTCAACTACGATCATGTTGTGATTGATGGGCCCCCGCGAGCCGAAGCCTTGAGCCGCGCTGTCATTATCGCCTCTGACCTTATAGTCATTCCCATCGAGGCTTCCGGCGCATCCGATTGGGCCAGCCAGACGACAATCCGGCAGGTCCAAGAGGCGCGGGAATATAAAGAAAACCTGAACTCTGTGTTTCTGCTTTCCCGTGTTATACCGAACACCGTGATTAGCCGTTCGATCCGGGATCACGTAGAGAATCACGGCGTTCCATTGCTTAAAGCTACTGTAGCCAATCGTGTGCCCTTCGCCGAGGCACTCACTATGGGTAAGACCATTTACGAATGGGCCTTCCGAAGCGTAGCGGCAACAGAGTTTTCGCGGGTCATGCAAGAGATCGGAGTATTCTATGAGCAAGAAAAATCTCACGAAGCCCCTCCCCAAGAGGCAACTCACATCTGACGAGATGGACGCTTTCATCAGAGGCGACGCGGGGAAGGACACAGATAAACAGATATCTTTGAAAACAGTAACACAGAAAAATGTGGGAACAGAAAGTGCCCGCTTAACGGTCGACTTGCCACGGGCGCAACATCGGCGCTTCAAGATCGCGTGCACAGTGGCGGGCACGAAGATGAATGATGAAATCCGCAGATTTATTGATCGTCGATGCGCGGAACTTGAAACTTCAGCAGAATAGGAAGTAGTCGCGGAGCGCATTGGGCGCTGGCTGCAGCCGGGCCCGGTTTGGCCCGACGCAAGACTCGCGCCAGAACGGTTCCCTCGCCTGCGGCGTCTGGCACTCGCCTTTGCCCTTGTCGGTCCTGCCCGTCACCGGCTTCGGCGGCGCTGTTCCTCCTTCGTCAGGGTTTGGCCGTTTCCGCCATGCAGGGGTACTTCGCCATCCGGGCGCTATCGAGCGATCCGCGCTGGAGTAGCCGCTCGATCTACGTGTTCGGCCTGGACACCTACGGCTACACGCTGTTCAGCGGCGATCCCTACAGCCAGTGGTATGGCGTCATTGCTCCCGAGTTGAACGACCATCTGGACGGCCCCTTCGGCGGCCGGGATGTGGTGAGCGTCGGCGACGCGTTCGGGGAAACCTTCCTGTACTACTCGGCACGTAATCCCGCCAGCGGAATGATGCAGAACAAGGTGACTTTCGTCAAGAGGGTCGTGGCCTATGGCCTGCCGATCCTGGTCGCCGCCGGCTATTATCTGGACGAGGGTTTGTAGGCCGCAGGCTAAACGCCGACCATTAGGTATGGATAGGTCTAACGGAACGGCAACGCGTCCTTCTTTAGCCAGCGCGCGAGTGCCTTGCCGGGATCGATAATTTCCTCGATCGAGCCGTACCAATAGGCCTGCCAGTCAGTCTCCGGCAGGCCCGTGAACAGCATCAGGTTGAGCGGATAGGTGTCGCTGTCGGTGCAACGGCGAAAATCGTCCCGGAACAGGAATACCGGCTTCTCCCAGGCGATCGCCAAGCCCAGCTCCACCATAACCCCCTCGTCCGGGGGACAGCCGTTGACCACCGCGAACAGCCCGTCGGCCTTTCGCACGTCCCGGAGATCGGCCTGCCCGACCCGGTACGCCCAGCCCGGTCCCGCCCGGTCGATCTGGTTGTTGCGGGCGAACGGCTCCCAGACTTCGGCACCCAGCGACTCCAGAGTCACCACAAGTTCCTGCAACGGCCCCCCTCGCTGCTGTGGGGAGAAGCCGTACGGATTTGCCAAATACAGGGTCTTCTTCGAGGTCATGTTCGAGTACCTGCTCGTTTCGACGCTGGGCGAGCGCCAAGTTTCTGCTGCCCACTGGGCCGCGTCTCGAACTTGCTGTCAACGCCAAGTAGAAATGTCCTATTCGTTGCCAAGTAGAAATGTCCGGTTTTGTCCGGGTGGCTCGAGAGGCAGTGGTAGGGTAGTGGTTGTGGAGGGCCGGGTCGCGCCGGTGCTCCATGCCCAAGGCCGAGGCGACGGGGCTGGCTCCGAAGCAATCGGCTGAGTGACACGACCCCCTGGCGTCTCCGGCAGGGGGTTTTGTCTTGGGGCGCCCTCCGAGCCCGCTCTGCCCCGCTGGGAGTTGCGAATAGATTCCCGTCCCCATGGCGCTCAGCGCGCGCCCGTCGCGCCGGACGCTCCGCTTAGACGCCAGAGGCGTCCGACCGCGGTCGATTGCCACGCTCCCTCGGCGGTCGTCTTGACCGCCCCCCCCCCGGAGAAGCTCCGCGTGACCGCCCCCGCTGGCAACCGACGGTGGACGCCGATGAGGGGGGGCCGGCCCTCTTGCGGTTGCAAACGCTGCAAATCGTTGGGACCCAACGGCGGTAGAGCAACCGCGGCGGGCGATGGAAGGCTCAGTTGCAGGCTGGGCGGTCGGGGCGCCGCCGTGCGCTCGGTTGAAAGCGCCTTGGATTGCTGTCGGTCGGTCGGACCCAGCGGCCCGATCCGTTGAGCTTGGGCCAATCGAGGCAGCAGAGCAAGCGTTAGAAGAAGGAGAATCCGTGAGAAGTGTGAAATCCGAGACATCATGCTTCCTTCCAATCAGCCTGCCAATTCTCCCACATCCTCAAAGACAAGCTCCAAGCCCGACCTAACGCCCCTTGAGAAAGAACTAGCGCCGATCAGGCGGCCACGCGCCGCCCGGACGGTCGTGTTACGCGTGGTAAGCCGAGATCGATCGGAGTGCAGGCGGGACGCGATCAACCGAGGCCGAGCCGTCCGCGAAAGAGCAGCGCCCATACCAACAGCCAGAGCGCCACCGCTCCGGCGCTGATGCCGAATACCAACACCGGATTGTAGGCCAGCGCCAGCGGAATGGCGGCGCTGGTCCACAGCCCGCCGCCCATGATCGGCTCGTGCATGAGCTGCTTGTAGCCGAAGGCCGCGGTCGCATCGGTGTCGCCTTCGGGATCGACGACGCGCAACAGCAGGAGCCCGGTGGCGGTGACGCCCATGGACTGCCCCATCTCGGCGATCGAGCGCTCGAACCACGAATCCGCTGGCAGGAGGCGACGCGCCAACCACATCACGCAGAAGACGTTCCACAGTACCCCGGCAGCGACCAGGATCGCCAAGGGCACGAGCCCTTCCAGCACCACCTCCACGTTGATGGTCGAGATCGCGGCCACCACCAGGAAATCCATGGCGGTGCCCGAGAGGCGCTGCATGAGGCGATGGTCGAGCGGATTGCGTTTAGTGAAGTTGGCGAAGAAGAGCTGCACCACCAAGCCACCGATCATGCACAGTGGAAAGAGGGGGAAAGTGTCGAAGAAGGCGCGGCCGTCGGTGCTCGGCGGTCGCACCAGGAGTTCGACCCGTACCAGGCCGCCGTGGATCAGGTAACCGATAAAGACACCGAGCCCGATGATGGCAAGATGGAAGCCGAGGCTGTCGATTGACGCCGCCGACACGGTCTGGCTCCCGGCGCTCGGCCGCTCAGCTGGGTCGTAGACGCCGACGATACTGCTCTCGGGCATGTCCTCAATGCGTTTCAGCTGCCGGGTGTGGCCTCGGCGCGCCGCCCAGTTGACGAGCGCCATCCCGACAATGATGGCGAACAGGACGCCGCAGGTCGCCGAGGTGAGAGCCAGATCCCTGCCCTCGGGCCAAGCATAGGCATCGAAGACCGGTTCCAGACCAGCGGCCGTGCCGTGCCCTCCCTCGAAGCCGACCGGAATGATGGTGCCGATGGCCCCCGGAACGCCAAACACCGGCGTCAGTAACACGATCGCCACCCCGAGGCCCACGACGTACTGGCCCCAGGCGACGATCTGGCCGTACGCCAACTGCGGCCCGGCGATCTCCCAGATGCGTCTGATCGGCGGAATGAAGACGCCCAGGAAGAGGGCCGAGAACACGATGTTGATGAGGAATCCCGGCAGCTGATTCCACCCCGCCATCGTCGCTGCGGGCAGGGAGCCACCGATGGTCTGCACGAGCACCAGCCCGAGCAGGCCTCCGATCACCGAGGCCGGCAGGTAGAGCTTCTGGAACAGGCGGATCTCGACGCGCAGGAGCTTGCCGACCACCAGCAGGATGCACAGCGCGCTGAAGGAGAGGACGATATTCATAGGATTCGGATGCGAGTCATCGCGTCAGTCGTGCCGCACGGTGCGCGTCGATGGGCTCGACAAGGAGGCGGACCCGCTGCTGATCGCGAAGGCTCAGCGCCCGCGTGGGTTTCAGAACGCCGTCGCTGTACACCGCTTCGGTCCTCTGGGGCATCGAAGGTCTCTATTCAGGATACGACCAGCCCGGTTTCGGACGCAAGCAGGAGTCTTGTCTCATGCAAGATGAGCCTGAAGGAGGAGTTAGTTTCTCACACAAGATGAGCCTGAAGGGTGGGGGAGTGAGCATGCTGGGGATTGACCATCCACATGCAAGACGGCAAGACGCTGAGCCTGGAGCAGATACGGCAGTTTCTGGAGGCCAGCGATGAAATACGATTCAAGGGCAAAGGGCGTGCCGAGATCTACGCCTGGGTGGCGCAAACGCTGTGCCGGCAGCGCTACAGCGGGCAAGACCGAGCCGCCAAAGGACTGCTGCGGCAATATCTGGCCAAGATGACGGGACTGAGCCGGGCGCAGGTCACCCGACTGATCCGCCAATATCGGCAGAGGGGTGAGCTGGTACCTGCCCGCTATCGGCGGCATCGCTTTGCCGGCAAGTACACGGCGGCCGATATCGAGCGGCTGGCGGCCGTCGATGAAGCACACGAAACCCTCAGCGGCCCGGCCACGCGCAAGATCCTGCAGCGGGAATATCACAAGTACCAGCAGAGTGAATATGAGCGGTTGGCGGAGATCTCGGTGGCCCACATCTATCGACTGCGGCGGCACAGGGTGTACCGCCAGCGGCGGCTGCATTTCACCAAGACTCGGCCCAGCGCGGTGTCGATCGGCGAGCGGCGGCGGCCCAACCCGCGGGGCCAACCCGGCTACCTGCGAGTGGATACGGTACATCAAGGAGATCGCGACGGCGTGAAGGGCGTCTATCACATCAACGCGGTGGATGAAGTGACCCAGTGGCAAGTGGTCGGCGCCACGGCGGCCATTAGCGAAGCCTGGCTGGAGCCGTTGCTCAAGGCCATGCTGGAGCAGTTCCCCTTTCGCCTGCGCGGCTTCCATTCCGACAACGGCAGCGAGTTCCTCAACGGCACGGTGGAACAATTACTGAACAAGCTGCTGATCGAACAGACCAAGTCGCGGCCGAGGCACACCAACGACAACGGCTTGGTGGAATCGAAAAACGGCGCCGTGATCCGCAAGCACATGGGGCATACGCACATCGCGGCGCCGCACGCGGCGCGCATCCAGCGCTTCTATCAACAGCACTTCAATCCCTATTTGAACTTCCACCGGCCCTGCGGACAACCCGAACTGCTGACCGACGCCAAAGGCAAGCAGAAGCGCGTGTATCGCCACTATCAGACCCCTTGGGAAACCTTCCAGAAGTTGCCGCGGGCCGCCGACTATCTCAAGCCCGGGCAGGCGATCAAGGCCCTCGACCGTATTGCTCAGGCCGAAAGCGACACTGCGGCGGCGCGGCGGATGCAACAAGCCAAGAGCAAGCTGTTTGCGAGTTTCGCATCCGCGAACCTGCCGCGCCGCGCGACGGGAGAAGGGCTGCGGAAATGACGGGCGATGGGAAACGAGGAAAACCAAAAACCGGTTTCCCTCGTTTCCCAACGCCCTTGGAAATCGCTCCGCGATTCCCACATTCCCACAGCCCCGACGACGATTCTCTCCCCTTCTTAACCAATCCCAGAAAGGAGCCCAGCGACTCAGTGCTCCCCTGCTTCTCCAGGCTCATCCTTCGATGAGAAAATGCTGCAGGGGCGTCCTCTTGTTGTTTCGCGTGCTCAGTACGACGAGAGTCACTGTACCTGTTTTGTACCTGGACCTCGGCGTTTGAGCGTTTTTGGCGACTCTGGCGTTTCGGTTTTCCTAAAGTATTAGGAAATCTGGAGGGGGCCAGCTGCAAAGGCTCGCGGCTAGGGGTGAATTGCAGTTGTCCACAATGTTAGGCCTTCTGCTCGGTCGGCGCGATCTCGGGCTTGCCGTATTTGGCAAAGAGCATATTGAAGCTCTCGCCGACTAGCGCCTGAAGCGTAGTCCCCTGCTCCACAGCCAGAATCTTGAGCTGGTCGCGAACTTCTTGGGGATAGTGAACGGTAATGGGTTTGGTCCCTGCCCTGCCCGGCTGCGCAGCTGCGTCCCTGCCAGCCTCGCGCTTTGCAGCTCGTACGGGCTGGGGACCGGCTTTGCGGCGGGTGCCGCCGCCCGCATCAACGAGTGCTGCTGACAAGTCTGCTTTGCTCATTTGCTGCTTCTCCATTTCGCCGCTTGGCTAGAAAACTACTTATATACTTGTATACTTGTCTGATCTCCTCGGCGGCCTTGCCGCTCGGTTCGTGTTCGAGCGCGGCAAGGCCGCGAACGCCCGAATCACCGAAGGCGGCGCGGTGGCCGAGGGTAGGGGAGCACACGGGCAGGCCAAAGTCTGTCAGGGCTTGGCGCGTCTGGTCGGCGCGCGCGCCGCGGGCGGGCACAGCGTTGAGGACGACCAGGACAGGGGTGTGGCCAGCAAGAGCGATCAGATCCCTACTGTTGGGCACGGTTTCCAGGTCGTAAATCTGGGGCCGGCAAGGAATGATGATCAAGTCGGCCGACCTAGCGGCAGCCAATGCAGATTGTTCGGACCGGGCAGGGGTGTCGATGATCGCCAGCTCAACGCCGCCTTGCCGGGCTTTCTCGAGCGCCTTGGGAAGCCGGGCGGGCTGAGCGTCGACAACGATCGGGGTATCAGCCTTGCGCCGGTCTGCCCAGTTGCAGGCGGTGGCCTGCGGGTCGAGGTCAATGATGACGGTCACCTTGGCCACTTGCTCGGCGGCCACGGCCAGCGACAACGCAAGCGTTGTCTTGCCGGTGCCGCCTTTCTGGGCAATCAGAGCGATGGTCAGCATGTGCCGGCTTCCGAGAAGTATACTTGTAGACTTTACTTCTGTCAGGGTTGTAGAAAACCCTACCAGTAAAGTGTGCGACAGGTAGAGGGCAAAAAACAAGAGGGCAGGGAAATATTTTTCTCAGATCACGGACGGGCGGTGCCTTCGCTGCTCATACTGCCGATGTTGCCAAAGTCGTCACCTTGCCCTTCTCGACGCAGCAGGTTTCATTGATGGCAGGCGTATTACGGCTGTTTTCTTTAAGATCGAAATCCGTTCCACGATGTTGCGCGTGACCTTCTTGTACCGCCGGTTATAGAGCCGGGTGGTGCGCGGGTCGGCGTGGCCTGCGAACGGCACGCCCTGGCTGAGCAGGTCGGTGATGACGGCGGCGCGGAAGGAGTGGGGCGAACGCGTCGGGGCAGGGAACCGTCCTTGAGGCGGCGCTTCATCATGTGGCTGATGTCGTTGGCGTGGAGGGCGTTGTGGGTGAGCTGGCTGATCTTGCTGATCGCCGTGTGGGACAGAGGGGTATCGTTGGGTGCCTCTTGCAGGCCTGCCGCCTCGAGGTAGTCAGCGAGGGCTTGCTGCAGGTCGCCCCGGCCGGGGATCTGGCTGGCCTGCGGGACGGAGATTTCCGGAGTCTTGCCCTCAAGGGATGGCGTGGCGGCCGCCTTGCACCGAGAGCGCGGGGTTGAGCAGGATGCCTTCGCGTCGCACGATGGCGGGCAAGGCTGTCGCCCTGGCGGGTGTTTTGGGGAGGGGAACCAGGGCTTGGGAAAATGGTCGGGGGTAGTTGGTCATGAGGACCTGCTGACAATATGAATGATAATATCCTTTATCATGCATGATAAACTCCCCCTCCCGCCGCTCCCCGGCAGGCCATAATGCCGGATCGCTCCCTAACATGTAGTAGAGCAGGAGCTTCCCCCAGGCCCTCCCAACCAGCCTGGTTTCATGGACTTGAAGAAATTTTTTACACTGTTGCAGGGTATCGAAGCCACTCACCTCGACCGTACGCGCCGTCAGATGACGGCGCACGATGTGGGGGAGTGGCCGGTGGAGGATCTTCCGAAACCATCACGCTTGGGCCCGGATAGCTGCGGATCGTATTTGACGGGGCACTGGACCTGGCGGCCCGGATGCTGGAGCTGTCCCAGGCAATGACGAATAATTGGATGACCGTTAAGCGGTGTTTGGAGGAGGGTCCGCCGCCATCATCGGTGCGCCAAGCGCGGCCGAGATCGCGACCATTCATGGTTCGTCGCGCCGAGTCTTTTGCCGCAGGAGCGGCTCCAGGTCTACCACCTTCCCGCCCCGGCGAACCTCCGGCAACGACTCGCGCCCTTCTGCTTGTGCAAGGTTCTTAATATCGAGCCGCTGAAGTTCGCACTTGAGACGAAAGGTCTCCCGCTCGGCCTTGATCGCTGCCTTCAGCGCAGGTGCTTTCGGCGTCAGTTCCCGCCGCAACTTGAAGGCAACCTCGGTCAGTCCAGCGTGGGCCTCGGATACCGCTCCGACCAGGTGCTGTCGTTCGTCTTCGGTCATGTTCGCCAGAATGGTACAAAGTGGGGTATCCACTTCATTCAGGTACACCCTATGGGTTGTGGCCTCGCGGCTCCGGAACAGGAATGTGAGATTGCGAGAATCGTGCGAGTGGCCGCCAAGCCGACCCACACGCGAATTCATTGCGGTGGCAGCCTTCGGGCGGCAACTCCGAGAATCGGACGCGCTACGCAGCCCCACGCCGCGCCAGAGCAGTAACCTCGGGATTCGCTTCTTGGTAGATGCTTTCGCGCGACCACAACATCTTGTGGCTGCCTGAGTCAAATGGATACCCCACTTGGTACAAAACTAAGGATACTACCGCCAATTGACCTTGCGGTGCATCGACATCCCCCCTACTCTAATCTTTCGCTCCAGGGGGTCGGCTCTTGGCATGGAGGAGTGAATTGGATACTGAAAATTCCCCGTTCGAATTGAAGGAAAGGGCCGATCCTGCAAGAGCTTCCGCTTCTTCTCGATGGAGTTACTGGAAGACGCCGGTGCTGTTCGGCATCGGATTCTGTGTCTTGCAACTCCTGGTCGCGCTAGCCCGATTCGGCTCCATGGATTCTTGGAATCCAGCGGAATTGCTGTTTGCGATTCCGGCCATACTGTCCGGACTGATCCTGTTCTTTCTGGGCGGCTTGCTGATCGGGTTGCTGGCCCAACGCCTCCTGAGAGGAGTTGTCGGATCCTGGCGCAGAGGGTTATGGGTTGCAATGGCAGTGGCGACTCCGTTTGCCGTACTGTTCAGTCTTGTCGGCGGATTGCTCGGCCCCCATATGGTGGTTATAGGTGCTCTCTTTCCGTATCTGCTCCTGGTCGGAATCCCGCTGTTGATCCGGCAATTCGTGCAGCGTCTCCGAAGTCCGCCCAGACCGGAGCAGTGATATCCGCGCCAGTACCGATACCAGGGTACCGACCAGATTCGTGGTAGAGTCGACGACTGGCGCGGTGGTGGTAGGCAGAGGGGGTAGCTGTTCCCGGCGGCTTTCGCCGATGCCCGTGCCTCATTCCTCGCCGTGGCTCCGTTTCCAGCCGCCGCTACTGAAGCCTGGAAGGACCAAGGGAACGCGACTGGCCGGATGTGTATATCTTCAAGAGGAGGAGACGAATATTCGACGTACGAACAGGGACCGGCCCGACGCCGTACGCTATCGCGCAACTATTGCTGCGGGGTCCCTGAAAGTCGCCGAGAGCCGCGCCATCGCGGATCTATTGTTGCGGGGTGTTAACGCCCATGACTGGCGCGCTGAGGTGGTGGAGAAAAACGTTCTCCAGATTAGAAGCCCGAAAACAGCAGCGCGGGTGGCCCAACTGCTCCGCGCCCGCCTCGAACTAATGCAGCCTGTGCTTTGGGAAATGGTCCGTGATGGTTCGGCCCTGCTTGCAACTCACGCCTGCCTCGCCGCTGCTGTGAAACACAGCCCTCTACTCGGTGACTTTCTGGATATAGCGGTGCGTGAGCAGTACCGGCTATTCCGTCCGGCCATCTCCAATCCAATTTGGGAGCATTTTATCGAGGATTGCCGCAACCGTGACACTGGCATGGCGGATTGGAGCGAATCGACAGTAGCGCGCTTACGTTCGACTGTGTTCGCGATCCTCGCGCAGGTCGGCTACGTCGAGAACACACTCACCCTCAAGTTGCAAACGGTCCATGTTGCCAGGGAAGTGCTGAACTACCTGCACGAGCGGGACGAAAAGTACGTGCTCCGCTGCATCGGGGTTCGACCATGAATGACCCGCTGACCCATCGGCTCAACCAGATCCTTCCAAAGCTCACATCGGACGATTTCCTCAGCGCCCGTGGCATTGGCAATGAGATCGCCTTCTACATCTTCGACTATGCGCCGGAGGATGAGTTGCGCATCCGCGAACACATCCGATTCCTCGTGGATCACCTGCCAAAGAACAGGTCCGGTCTGCGTGTGGCCCACGTCAACCTCTTCGACTTCCTGATCCATTACCTCAAGGAGCGCAACCTGCTGGAGAAGTCGTTCCGGTTGCAGCGCGAGAAGGGCAACGACGCGCTTCTCAAGGCATTGAAGGGCATCCTGCATGAGGAAAAGATCGCCCAACGTTTTGCCGGCATCGCAAAGCCCGCGGAGCATGACCTCGTTTTAATATCCGGGATCGGCAGTGTGTATCCGCTACTCCGATCGCATACCTTGCTCAGCAATCTGCACGCCATCATGGGGCAGACGCCCCTGGTTATGTTCTACCCCGGAAGATATGACACGCAGACATTACGGCTCTTTGGCAAGACCGGCCTGGCCGGTGGTTCCACCGAGGAACGCAAGAAGAAAACAAACTACTATCGGGCCTTCAGGCTGATTGATTAAAGCGGGAGCACTGATGCGCATTCAGAACCTATTCCAGAAGGACATTTTCCGGCCCATCAATGGCGTCGTAAAAGCCGATCAGCTGGACGAATCATCGGTCTGGCAAGAGTTGGAGGAGTTCGTCGTCACAAAGGAACTGGATCAACACCTTCGGCGCTTCTTCTCCAGCTACTGCGAAGCGATGGACAAGACCGGGGACCCGGATGTTGCAGGAAGGATCGGGGTCTGGGTCTCAGGCTTTTTTGGATCCGGTAAATCCCATTTTCTCAAGGTGCTGTCCTATCTGCTCAATAACGAGACCCATACGCACGATGGCCAGACCCGGCGGGCCGTCGAGTTCTTCGATCCAAAAATCAAGGACGCAATGCTGCTCGGGGACATCAAGCGCGCGGTCGCATCCCATACCGATGTCATTCTGTTCAATATCGACAACAAGGCGGACAACAAGGCCGGGCGCGATGCCATCTTGGCGGTGTTTCTCAAAGTGCTGAACGAGTTGGCGGGCTACAGTGGCGATCACCCGCATATCGCCCACATGGAGCGTTATCTCGAAGGTAAGGGCAGGCTTGGGATCTTTCACGATGCCTATCGGACAATGACCAGCACTCACTGGACCGAGGAACGCGACGCCTACGCGTTCAATCGGGACGAGGTCATCAAGGCACTGGCCCATACCCTGCGCCAGAGTGAACAATCCTGCGAAAAATGGATTGACGGGGCCGAGGACAACTTCGCCCTGACCATCGAGAACTTCTGTAAATGGGTCCAGGACTATCTCGACAGCAGGGGAGAGGACCACCGCATCGTCTTTCTCGTTGACGAGGTCGGGCAGTTCATCGGCACCGATCCCCACCTGATGCTCAATCTGCAAACCATCACCGAAGAACTGGGCACCGTCTGTATGGGCCGGGCTTGGGTCGTCGTCACGTCGCAGGAGGACATCGATGCAGTGCTCGGTGAGATGCAGGGAACCCGCGCCAACGACTTTTCCAAGATTCAGGGTCGGTTCCGCACCCGCCTGTCGCTGTCCAGCGCCAATGTGGATGAGGTCATTCAGCAACGCCTGCTTGCCAAGCGGGAAGAAGTACGGGCCGACCTGAAGGCGGAGTACGCCAAACAGGGTGACATCCTTAAGAATCAACTGTCCTTCAAGGATGTCGGCACGACCTTCCCGCAGTTCAGGGATGCGGATGATTTCGTGCGGGATTATCCCTTCGCGCCCTACCAGTTCAAGCTGCTCCAGAAGATTTTCGAGTCGATCCGCAAGGCGGGAGCCACCGGGCTCCATCTGGCCCAGGGGGAGCGCTCCTTGCTGGACGCCTTCCAGCATGCGGGGCAGTCCGTGTCCAACATGGAAGTGGGCATTCTGGTCCCGCTGTATCGCTTTTACCCTTCCATTGAGAGCTTCCTCGACACCACCGTCAAACGCACCATCGACCAGGCCAGAGACAATGCGAGTCTGGAAGACTTTGACACCCGACTCCTCAAAGTGCTTTTTCTCATCCGCTACGTCGATGAAGTCAAAGGCAATGTCGATAACCTTGTCACCCTGTGCCTTGATCAGATCGACGCAGACCGCTTGGCGTTGCGAAAAAACATCGAGGCCTGTCTTCAGCGATTGGAGCGGGAAACGCTCGTCAACCGCAGCGGCGACACTTACTTCTTCCTGACCAGTGAAGAGCGCGACATCAATCGCGAAATCAAGAACGTCGAATTGAGCAGTGCGGAGGAGGCCAAACTTCTGGGCGAACTCGTCTTTGACGATGTGCTGAAAGGTCAGCGCAAGCACCGCTTCAGCACCAACAAGATGGATTTCAGCTTCAACCGTACTTGCGACGCGTATCCGGTCGGCAATCGTACCGAGGGTGGGCTCATCGTCTCGATTCTTACGCCGCTGGCCGATGACTACGAGTCTTATCAGGACGGCAAGTGCGTGTTGGATAGCGGCCAGGATGGCGGGCAAGTTCTCATCCGAGTGCGGGACGACAAGAGTCTGGGGCGCGAGCTGCGCACGCTGTTACGGACGGACAAATACATTCGGACGAAGGATGACGGCACCCTGCCGCCAACTACGAAACGGATACACCGAGACCTGGCTGACGAGAATCGCATTCGACGCGAACGCCTGACCAGCCTACTCGGCGAGATGCTGGCGGCCGCCAGCTACTTTGTGGCGGGGCAGCGGCTGGAGGTTGTCGGCAGTGTCCCCCAGGCAGCCCTGAGTGAGGCGATGGAATACCTCATCCAGAACACCTTCACCAAGATGAGCTATCTCAAAACGCTTCGCGACGATCCGCTCAAGGAGATCCAGGCCGTTCTACGCAGCAATGCTATTGGACAACACAACCTCGGCATGGATATGCCCCAGGGCAATCCACAGGCCACTGAAGACCTCCGCGGTTACATCGAGCTTTGCACGAAGACCAGCCGACAGGTTGTGTTGTTCGACATGCTCACCGCGCGCTACGCCAATCGTCCATATGGCTGGCCTGAGTTTGAGGTGATTCTTCTGCTGGCCAGGCTCTACATGGCCGGCGAAGTGCAATTCGTCTCAGGCGGTGCGGCAATCCCGAAGGGCAAGCTATACGAAGCGCTCACGTCACGGCACAAATGGCGAAACATCACTGTCGTCCAGCGGGCTACGTCCAAGCCCGAGGATGTGAAGAAGGCTAGGGAACTCGGACGGGACGTATTCTCGGAGATGGGGCCGGAGGGCGAAGACGCCCTATTCGAGTTCCTGAAGGGCAGGCTCGAAGGCTGGCGCGAGAAGTTGAGCCGGTATCGTGACATGGCGGATACCGGCAGTTACCCCGGAGCCGAGGATATCGCAGACAGCCTCAGCCTTTTAAATACGCTTGTGGCTCCCGAGGACAGCAATAGGTTCCTGGCGCAGGTCAATGAGCGCGGAAGCGACCTGCGGGACGTCGCCGACAGGTTCCATGATCTCGATCACTTCTACCAACATCAGCGCCCCATGTGGGACAAGCTTAGCGCGGCATCGGGCAGATTCAAACTCAACCAGATGGAACTGGATCGAGACGACTCCGCCGGGCCTGCGCTGCGGCGGATGAGCGAAATCCTCTCTGCACCGAATCCTTACGGATTGCTCAAGGAAGCCGAAGGGCTGATCCGCACGGTAAGTGAAGTGAACGAGAAACTGCTTTCTGCGCGACGGGCCCAGGCGCTTGCAACAATAGCCGAACAAACCGCCAGCGTGAGCGCGGAAGTATCGACAGCGGGTGGGGACGAAGCGTTGAAAACAACGTGCCTCACGCCACTGGAAAATCTGGCGAACCAGGTTTCGACCCACGAGAGTCTCGCGCATATCGGCCAGGCTGAGGCCGAAGCCGTGCGCTTGAAGGACGAGGTGTTGGACCAGGTCGAGCGCTATCTAGAGCGGAAAGCCGAGGAAGGCAAGGCAAAGCAGGACAAGCCGGTAGTCAAGCCCCGGCGGGTCGTCTCTCCTGGCAAGTTCGTCAAGTCATCCTATCTTGAATCTAAGGCCGACGTGGATGCTTTCCTTGACGACCTCCGCACGGAACTGACCGATGCCCTGGCCAGAAACGAGCGCATAGAAATCCGCTAGACCGGCGCCGATACAACATGCATCGCAACACACTCGAAGCCTATGCCCAAAAAGCACGGCGCGATTTCATCGCGGCTATAACCGACCGGGCGGCGTTTTACGGCCTGACCGCCAAAAGCATTGAGCCGGTTGTGGAGGAGGGCGATGTGACCTTGATCGGGGCACACGCCTTTCCCCGCAATGTGGCGGAACCTCGCAAGCTTCTGGAAGAACAGATCCAGCGCGACGGCTTCGAGCAGACCATGGAGGCGATGGCCTATACGTGGTTCAACCGCTTTGCAGCCATACGTTACATGGAGCTGCACGACTACCTGGATCATGGCTACCGCGTTCTGAGTCATCCCGAGGGCCAGAACCAGCCCGAGATCTTGGAGCACGCCGCCGATGTCGATCTACCGGGCCTCGACCGGAAGGAAGCCGTGGAGCTGAAGCTCGACGGCAGCAAAGACGAAGAGCTCTACCGGCTGCTCCTCAGGGCCCAGTGCAACGCCCTGCACCAGGCCATGCCCTTTCTTTTCGAGCACAGCGCCGGGGATGCGACCGATCTCCTGCTGCCCGCCACCCTGCTGCATACCGACTCGCCGATCCGCCAGATGGTCGAGGACATTGAAGAGAGCGCCTGGGGTCAGATCGAGATCATCGGCTGGCTCTACCAGTTCTACATCTCGGAGAAGAAAGACCAGGTGATCGGCAAGGTTCTGGCCTCCGAAGACATTCCGGCGGCGACCCAGCTCTTCACACCCAACTGGATCGTGAAATACCTGGTCCAGAACTCGCTGGGTGCGCAATGGCTGGCGACCTATCCGCACTCCTCAATCAGGGAGCAGATGGACTACTACATCGAGCCCGCCGAGCAGACTGACGAGGTCAAAGCGCAGCTCAAGTCCATCACGCCCAGCACGCTCAACTCCGAGGCCCTAACCCTCATCGACCCGGCCAGTGGCTCCGGGCACATCTTGGTGGAGGCCTATGAGCTGTTCAGGGCCATCTACCTGGAGCGCGGCTACCGCCAGCGGGATGTGGCTCGGTTGATCTTGGAGAAAAACCTCTTCGGCCTCGACATCGACGAGCGCGCAGCGCAACTGACGGGCTTTGCGCTGATGATGAAGGGGCGGGCTGATGATCGTCGGCTTTTTGAACGGGGGGTAAAGCTTAACGTGATGGCGCTGGTCGACAGCAAGGGGTTTGATGCGGAGCGGCTGGCTCAGAGCATGAAGCTGGCGGACTACGGGCTTGCGGTTAGCGACCTTCCAGAGTTGAAGCGGCTCTTCGAGCACGCCTCGACCTTTGGCTCGCTGATTCAAGTTCCGGAGGAACTGGCTGCGAAGCTGCCGGCGCTGAAGCAATTGAGCGAGGCGACCAGCCAGGACCTGTTTGTGTCGGATGATCTCAGGCGTTTGGCACCGCTGGTGCGACAGGCCGAGTTACTGTCGGCCAAGTACGATGCGGTGGTGGCGAATCCTCCATACATGGGAAGTAAGGGCATGAACGCCCTAGTTAAGAAGTTCGCCAAAGATCACTTCCCAGACGCCAAAAACGACCTCTTCGCCTGCTTCATCGAGCGTGGCTACACACTGGCGAAGGATGCCGGCCACAACGCCATGGTCACCATGCAGAGTTGGATGTTCCTGTCATCGTTCGAAAAGATGCGCGAGAGGATGCTGCGGGAGAAGACCATCGTGACAATGGCGCACATGGCTAATGGTGTGATGGGCATCGCGTTCGGGACAGCGGCCACAATTTTGCGCAACTTGCCGGTTTCTGGATACGTCGCTGACTACTCGCACACTTCGGTTGACGACCTTAGTGACCAGCGTGTGCCGTCTGAATTCCCTGTTCGCAACAACAGGCTCAAGCGGGTTGCCCAAAACGAGTTAAAGAAAATCCCCGGCAGTCCAGTGGCTTATTGGGTGAGTGAGTGGATGCGGGACGTATTTGAAGAGGGGACGCTGCTAGGAAAGCTTGTTGATGCGAGAGTGGGCCTGCAAACGGGTGACACCGATCAGTTCTTGCGGCGTTGGCATGAGGTGGACCACGGAAAGTGTTCTTACGGGTCCGAAAGCAGAGACGCCGCGGCCCAATCGGGTAAGAAGTGGTTCCCTTACAACAAGGGGGGAGAGTTCAGGAAGTGGTACGGAAATCAGGACTACCTGGTCAACTGGGAAAATGATGGGCGCGCGATTCGTGCTTTTGGTACGGAGAATGGGGGGCGGGCAAGGTCGCGAGCGCAGAACACAGAGTTTTACTTCCAGGAGTCTTTAACTTGGTCAGACGTTACGTCCGGCCCCCCCTCGTTTCGTCTGAATGACAGAGGCAGCATCCACGACGTAGTAGCGATGTCAGCGTTCAGTTTTCGTGGAGTGGAGCGCCTGCTGCTCGCAGGCTATTGCAATACGCTGATCGTGCGAGCCATCGCTAGGGCAACGAATCCGACTCTGCACTTCCACATCGGCAACTTCGTGAACATCCCATTCATAGAGGTCGTTGGGCAAAAACTCAGCCTCGGTGTGACGAAGAACGTGGATCGGTTGGTGCGCACCACAGTCATCGACTGGAACACCTATGAACGCTCCTGGAACTTCGAATCCCTGCCGATCCTGACGGCATCCTCCGATCCCGCACCCACCCTCAAATCCAGCTACACCGCCTGGACTACCCAGAACCGCGATATCATCGCCGAGACGAAGCGTCTCGAAGAAGAGAACAACCGGCTATACATCGACGCTTATGGACTACAAGACGAACTCATCCCCGGCGTTCCCATCGAGCAGATCACCCTCACGGTGAACCCCGCCTATCGCTATGGCGGTAATCTCACCGAAGAGGAACAGTGGGATCGCTTCCGGCCGGACACCATGAAGGAGTTGATCTCTTACGCCATTGGCTGCATGATGGGCCGCTACAGTCTGGACGCGCCGGGCCTCATCTACGCCCACAGCGGAGGTGCCGGCTTCGACCCCAGCCGCTACACCAGGTTCCCTGCCGACCCAGACGGCATCGTCCCACTCACTGATGGCGAATGGTTCGACGACGATGCCGCCCACCGACTCATCGAGTTCATCTCGGTGGTCTGGGACAAGGGCCACCTCGAAGACAACCTCACCTTCCTGACCGATAACGTGCAGCGTGGGAAGAACGAGTCCAGCCGTGAGACGCTGCGCCGCTACCTGTGCGACAGGTTCTTCAAGGACCATCTGCAGACCTACAAGAAGCGCCCCATCTACTGGTTGTTCAGCAGCGGTAAGAACAAAGCGTTTCAGTGCCTCGTCTACCTGCACCGCTACAACGAAGGCACATTGGCCCGGATGCGTACCGAATATGTGATCCCGCTGCAGGGCATGATGGCTTCGCGTGTGCGCCAGTTGGAGAGGGATATTGCCGCCGCGGCCTCGACGGCTCACCGCAATCGGCTGGAGAAAGAGCGGGTGACACTGGTCAAGCAACAATCGGAGCTGCGGGAGTTTGACGAAAAGCTCCGCCACTACGCAGACCAACGCATCGGCCTCGACCTCGACGATGGAGTGAAGGTCAATTACGGCAAGTTCGGCGATTTATTGGCCGAAGTGAAGGCGGTTACAGGAGCCAAGGCAAACTGATGGATGTCGCGCAGATCACTGATGCCCTAGACCAGGTGTTTAACGATGAACAGGTTCGGGTCGTCTTCTGGAACGATCCGGGCGGAGAGTTCGTCGGATCGCTACTGGACATCGCGCTCGAAGGCGTAGCGGTCCTCAAGCTCGACGAAATTGGAGCGCTCGAAGCAAAGGTTCGTATCGAGCAGGACGATCCTGCTGGCCGATATCTGCTGTACTCGCCTGCTGAGGAGCCGGACTACGAAGACGACTGGCTACTGGACATGCGGTTGTACGGTCGTAGCTTCCGGGCAGACCGCGCCTCCATCATCCTGCGGGAACTCGGCCTGGCTCACCAGCATCTTCGCCAGCATCTTGCCAAGCGCCGGAAGTTTTTTGACAGCAGGGAACGGCTGCATAAGCTGACAAACCTCGTCTCCCCCGAAGACTCAGAACTCGACCTCGACCGCAAGCTGCTGGCGGTCGTTGCGAAAGCCGACCAGCCCGAGCTATTCGACATCGTCCGAACTCTGTTCCACTCTATGGCCGCGGATGATGCACCCGATCTCGAAGCCGACCCGCCGGCCTGGGCCCAGATCGAGAGATTCGAACTCGACGAGCCTTTCTGGACGATGGTCAAGGCCGTCTTCGGGTACGGCGAGGACAGCCCAACCCTGCAGAATTTGCTCATCCGGCTACTGGTGTCGGATTACGCTTACCATCTTGCGAAGGAACTACCCGGTGCGCTGCAGCACCTCCAATTGCCACGTTCCGGCACTGCGAATGCTGTGGTCTGCCTGGCCCAATGGAGAGACAGCAGCAGCAAGAGTAGCAGCTACGCCGTGTTGGCGGACGCGGTTGGGGCGCTTCTGCATATGCCGGATCATCTGCACGGCTGTGGAGTCGAGGAACTTCTGGATGTGATGACTTTTCTCGCTGTGGAGAAAAGTATCGTGCAGGGGTTGCTGGACCGTGTGACATCAACGGCCGATGCGATTAACCCCGAGGCTATCGGCAACATTGTCCACGGCAGGCAGGACGGACACTGGGTATCTTCGGGCTCAGTGCCGGAGGCCCAGCGGAAAGCCCGCCGCGCCGTATACGAAGCGTTAGCGGTCGCTGCGAAGTTCCTGTATCTTCGCAACGCGCATAAGGCGGGCTTCGACTTCCCTGATATGACAGCGATGTACACGAGCTACGAAACCGGGTTGTTTCGCTTTGACCAGCTATACCGGCTCTTCTGTGAGAACGCCGATGTGGCCGCCGCCCAGGGCTGGGATATGTTGAAGCCGCTTCGAGAGGAGATCGAAGCCTGTTACTGCAATGGTTATCTGGCCAAGATTGCGCTCGCTTGGGGTAAGTTCGTGGATGCTGAGCTACCCGAGAGGTGGGTTATCGATGGCATCCAGAACCAGTACACGTTCTTCGACCGACAGGTACGGCCATGGCTGGACGAGGGCGACAAGCGACGGGCCTTCGTCATCATCAGCGATGCCATGCGCTATGAGGTAGCGGAAGAGCTGACGGGTTACCTGAATGGCACCTACCGGGTTCAAGCCGAGTTGTCATCGCAGTTGGGCGTACTGCCTTCCTATACCGCCTTGGGCATGGCGAGCCTCCTGCCGTACGAGAAACTCGACTACACGGAGAGGGGCGGCGTCTTGGCTGACGGGAAGCCGACTGCATCTCTCGAACAGCGCAACGAGATCCTGAGCACTGTAAGCGGCATGGCCGTGAAAGCCGACCAGCTACTCGCGATGAAGAAGGAAGAAGGCCGGGAGTTCATTGCCGGCAAGCGTCTCGTTTACATCTACCATGACGAGATTGACGCACGCGGCGACAAAGCCGCTACCGAGAGGGATACCTTCGAGGCCGTCAGAAAAACGATCCAGGAACTGGCCGATCTCGTCCGCTATGTCGTCAATAATCTCAACGGCAACTATGTGGTTATCACAGCGGACCATGGTTTTCTGTTCACCGAAACGGCACCGAGCGGCCCGGATAAGAGCAAGCTGGAGGACAAACCAGCCGGCACGGTCATCGCGAAGAAGCGTTATCTCCTAGGCTACGACCTGCCTCGTCACGAGCAGGCATGGCGGGGCGATACAACCGTGACCGCCGAGGCCGAGGGCGGTATGCAATTCTGGGTTCCCAAGGGCAACAACCGCTTTCATTTCACCGGCGGGGCGCGCTTCTTGCATGGCGGTGCGATGCTTCAGGAAATTGTTGTGCCTGTCATCAAGGTGAAGCATCTTAAGGACAAGGGGCGCCGCGAGAAAACCCAGTCCAAGCATGTCGCGGTGCAAGTGCTCGGAACAAAACACAAGATCACGGCACCCAAGCACCGCTTCACCCTGTTGCAGATGGAGCCGGCGAGTGAGCGGGCCAAGGCCGTGACACTCAAGATCGCCGTGTACGAAGGCGATGAGCCAGTCACCACCATCGAGTCGGTGACGTTTGACAGTACGTCCTCAAACCTTGATGAACGGCAGAAGTCTGTGATCTTGACCCTCGGAGACAGACCGTACGATAAACGTACGCCATACCGGCTGGTTCTCCGAGATGCCTACACCGGCATTGAGCAGGAGAGCCTCGACGTAATTATCGACAGAGCGATTACGGATGACTTCGACTTCTGAGACTGCCGCAACCGATTCCAACCTCGACGATCTGCTCAATATGCATTTCGCGGGGCGCGTCGTGCGCAAGGACCTGACCAAGCTGGTCAAGGAAGGTGCTAATGTTCCCGTCTATGTCCTCGAGTATCTGCTGGGTAACTATTGCGCCTCCAACGATCCGGCCGTCATCGAGGATGGCCTGGCTACGGTGAAGCGCATCCTCGCTGAGAACTACGTGCGGCCGGATGAGGCCGAAAAGGTGAAATCCACTATCCGCGAGCGAGGCAGCCTGAAGGTCATCGATAAGGTGACGGTCAAGCTGAATGAAAAACGGGATGTCTACGAGGCGCTTTTGTCGAACCTGGGAACGAAGGGCGTCGAAATCGGTACGGGGACGGTCAAGAAATACGAAAAGTTGCTGGTCGGCGGGATCTGGTCGATCATTACGATGCGGTATTTCTACGAAGAAGGACAAAAGGGGTCGCCGTTCATTATCGATTTGCTCAATCCAATCCAGATGCCAAACATGGATATGGACGAGTTGTTCGCGGGGCGGCGGCAGTTTACCGAGGGGCAATGGATTGATGTGTTGCTGCGTTCCTGCGGATACGAGCCGACACAGTTCGATGAGCGCACGAAGTGGCACCTGCTGTGCCGTGTTGTACCGCTGGTCGAGAACAACTACAACGTCTGCGAGTTGGGTCCGAGGGGAACCGGCAAGAGCCACATCTACAAGGAAATCAGCCCGAACAGCATCCTGATCTCTGGTGGGCAGACCACCGTTGCAAACCTGTTTTACAACATGGTCAGTCGAACCGTGGGGCTGGTCGGGCTCTGGGATGTTGTGGCCTTCGACGAGGTGGCCGGGATCAGCTTCAAGGACAAGGATGGCGTCCAGATCATGAAGGACTATATGGCGTCTGGATCATTCGCTCGTGGTCGCGACCCGGTTAACGCCTACGCGTCGATGGTCTTCATTGGCAACATTAACCAGCCTGTAGACACGTTGGTCAAGACGAGCCATCTCCTTGCGCCTTTTTCCGAGGCCATGATCGACTCCGCATTCTTCGACCGCTTGCACGCCTATATTCCAGGCTGGGAGATCCCGAAGATGCGGCCTGAGTTTTTCACTAACCAGTATGGGCTGATCGTCGATTACCTGGCTGAGTTCCTGCGCGAGATGCGCAAGCGGAACTTCGGCGATGCGATCAACAAATACTTCAAGCTAGGACGGGATCTGAATCAGCGGGACACCATTGCGGTCAAGCACACCGTCTCCGGCCTCCTGAAGCTTCTGTACCCGAACGAAGAGTACGACAAGGAAGCCGTGCGACGCTGTTTGGAATACGCCCTTGAGACACGGCGAAGGGTAAAAGAGCAGTTGAAGAAGATCGGCGGGATGGAGTTTTACGACGTCCACTTTTCCTACATCGACCAGGAGACGATGGAGGAACGCTTTATCAGCGTTCCTGAGCAGGGTGGCGGTGCCTTGATACCAGACGGTCCGCTGAACCCTGGCGTACTCCACACCATCGCGACGGGTAGCAGCGGGCACCTTGGGGTCTACCGGATCGAGACCCAGGTAACCAATGGAAACGGCAAACTGACCATGTCCGGCCTGGGTTCGAATACCACGGCAAAGGAAAGTATCAAGGTCGGCTTCGACAATTTCAAAGCCAATGCCTGTTCGGTCAGTGCCTCGGCAAAACCTGGTGATCACAACTTTCACTTGCATGTGGTCGAACTTCAGAACACGGGCCCGAATACTGCAATGACGCTTGCAACATTTGTGGCTCTTTGTTCGGGCATCCTCGGGAAGCCGGTTCAATCACAAATGGTCGTGCTAGGGAGCATGAGCCTCGGCGGCAGCATCATCCCGGTTGAAAATCTGGCTGAGTCACTTCAAGTAGCGTTTGACGCCGGCACGAAGAGAATCCTGCTGCCTATGGCGAGTGTAGGGGACATCCCAACCATTCCCGGAGAGTTGTTCGCGAAGTTTCAGACCAGCTTCTACTCAGATCCGCGAGATGCGGCGTTCAAAAGTCTGGGGGTCGAGTAGTGCGGCGATGGATAAAGCAGCCTGACCGCATTGTGCCGCCTCAGATGGAACAAGAGACAAGCGTTCCGCCGTTAATTCCCAGGGCCGGTTTCGGGCCCGAAACCCGACCGAAGCCGGCCTGTTTTGCTGTCTCACAAAACTGTGTATCATACCGCCATCTATGGCAGTCAAAAAGAAGACGGTTCAACGCAGCCTGGATCTGGCTGGAAATGCGGAAGCAACCATGACCAGGTATTGGACGTTTGCACGGGGCGGCGTATGGCGCAACCCGAAACCGATCGGCGGCCCCTACGTCTGCGAGCAATGCCGCCTGGACGCCTGCGGCGGAAACGACAGAACCCTCACCCTGCAGGCCGTCACAACAATCGAGCTGGCCCCTGCGGACGTGTGCGCCGACTGCGGGGCGCGGTTGTTGGAGGAACTGGAGGTCAAAGATCGAGCATGACGCCCTCACTCGCGAAAATCCCCGCCGTCATGACATGCAAATGCAACCCCGGCAAACGGCACCAGCGCTATCAGGGGCGCTTCGCCCGTCCTGCAAGCCTTGCCCGCTCCGTAATCGCCGGGTCCCGACGCGCGTCGGTGGGGTTGCTGGCGGTGCTCGCTGCATTGCTGGTGATCATGCCGACGTCGGCACCTCCGCCTCAAGCTGCACCGGAGGACGTCGGATGTCCCGAATGTCCAAGAGCGGCGCTGTTGCATGATTCAACTGCGGCGCGAGTGGGGGCGCTTTTCCAACTTCTCGTTCAGGACACCACAGCGCAGGATTTCGGCCTACCCAGCTCGGCCATCCGGTTGAGGATGTGACACCCGATCGCAACTTCTCTCCTTTGTGCCTTGCCGTGCCTCGCCTTCAATCCGCCTCCGAGCACGGACTTGTATCGGAAGAAGCTGTTTTCAACGCGCGCCTGCTGTCGGTAGCCCGACTCCTTCTGCCACTCTCGTCGCCCGACCTGGCGAATCCTCTCAAGAGCCGTGTCACGCTGCGCCCAGGGGCCGTCCGTTGGCCCCGCCGACACCGCAGAGCGACGAGGGGGAATCACAATCACGACGTTCTCTGTACCGGCCGCGCTGAGTTGATCGTAGACTGACCTGTGGTCGTAGGCTCCGTCTGCGGTGAAACGCCGGCTGGGAACCTCGATTGTGTCGAGAAGAGCAGGGAGTGTGGAGGCGTCGTCCCGGCTGCTCGCTGTGAGTTCGGCCGCCACAATGAACCCCTCGGCATCCACCCCGATGTGCAGCTTCCGCCAATCCCGGCGTTTCTTTGATGCCTTGTGCTTGTGCGCGTTCCATTCGCCGCAACCCAGAATCTTCAGCCCTGTGGAATCGACGATCAAGTCGATCGGGCCATCGTAGGATCGGGTCAGGGGCGGCACCGCAACGATTTGGTTCCGGCGCGAGAGTGTGGTCCGGGGCCTTGAGGTTGAGGCCCATCAAGCGGAGCAGCGAGTCCAGGAACCCCTCGGTCTGGCGGAGCGGCAGGCTGAAGACGACCCGCAGCGTCAACGCGGTCCGGACCGCGAGGTTCGAGTACCGCCGCTGGCCTCCGCGAAGACCGTTCTTCGGTGGTACCCACGCGGCAATTGCATCCTCGCTCAGCCAGATCGTGACGTCGCCGCGGCTCCTGAGGCCACGCTCGTACTCCCTCCAGTTCCGGATTCTGTACTTCTTCTTGTACTGGCGGTTGACTCGGCTCGACTTCGCTGCGACCACGACGTTACCCCCCCCGATCTCTATGATGGACTGGACCCCACCCCCGCCGCTAGCGTGCTCGCTTACACCGATTCATGCACCAACGCCACAATGGCAGCTCACTCTGCAGCATCGTTTCGCTCGATGTTGGCAGCGTGACGTTGAAGTAGGGTAATAATCGTGTCTACAACATGAAGTTGGGGCACGCCGTAGGGGTGGATTAAGTGTCATTCGGTCGTGACGATTCTCGTGGGGAGGGACCACCGACGCGTGTTGCACAGGGACAACCTGTGAGGTTCCACAGCTCTGCTCAATTCTCTCACGTCCCAAGAAAAAAACTACGGGGACGAGCGGCTGGCACACTCGTCCTGCCCGGCGGTCAATACGTCGTACAGTCTGACTTCGGCTTCCGCCACGACGTGCCGAATCCCACGGAAGGGAACTTTATCTTCTACGCATACCTCCGCGGCCACCGGTTGGTTTCAGAGGTAGAGATCAAGGCCCAGGGAGGACCGTTTGAGCGCCGTGAGGGTGTTCATGTCGAGTGGCACCGGGTGCTGAATGATTTCGTTGAAAAAATCCTCGCCGAGTTCGATCTTGCTCTCCCACAGCACCCGCTCGTCGGGCCGCTTGGGGTTCCACCAAAACTCCCCCCGATCGGCGATGTGGGAGGCAATGAACTGCTTGCCGTGCTCGTCTTCGTAGATCAACTGGACACTGGCGCTAAAGAGCCGATCCCATTTGGTTGCGGAGCCGCGTTTGAACGCCACCGCGTCCGCCGCTGTTGTGGTAGATGCCGAGCGTTCGCATGAACTCGGCCAGCGAACGACCCAGAACCAGCTCGCGGCTTTGGGTCTTCACCACTTCGGTGCACACCCAGGCGAGCAGCAAGCGGGGGAAGTTGCCAAAGGGAAGCTTAGTCTCCGGCCCGGCCTGCATGTAGAGCCGGTAAGGGCCGTTGACACGCTTGTACTGAAGCTGGTTGCCGGGGTTGGTGCGGGGCAGGGAGCACAACACCAGCATCCGCGCCAGGAAGCCCGTCTCCGGGTCCGCTTCGCTGGCCCCGACCAATTGGTTTACCTGATCGGCAACGGTGAAGCCCCGCCGCGCCGGTGGTGGGGTTTCGCGGAGCGCCTGGATGGGGCCGCCCAGATCGGCCAAGGCTTCCCCGATGGGAACCAACTCGCCACGTTTACGCTGCATGGCTTCTCATTCTCCCATGATGGCCGGACAAAAGCGGACTCTGAGAAAGACAGAAAAACCGAAGCCCTCAGAGGTTTCCATCTACAGGTGCCGCTGATTCTCCCCATAGGCTCAACTGCTCGTTCTTGAACTGTTCGATGACGTGGTGCTTGCGCTTGGCTTCACGGGCGGCTTGATATACAGGGTAGTCTTGAAGTTTGGTCTGAATCACGGCCTTGCGCTGAGCGACTGACAGCCTAGCGGGTTTGCGAAAAGGAAGGGGAATCTGTTGATCAGTCATGTCGTTCCAGAATTTCCGTGACCCTTCAACGGTACACCTTGTCACGGCTTTCGACCCTCACCACGAGCACACGCAAAGCGGCGTCCTCGATGCGGGCGATGACGCGGTAATCGCCTATCCGGTACTTCCAGAACTCGCCCAGCTTGGAACCCTTGAGGGCCTCCCCGATGCTAATGACAGCCTCTCTTCTCCTCGATGTCTCTCCTTGTCAAAGAAGACAGCCGACTAGCGACAGAGTCCGTTTTACATACCCTTGCAGCTCCGTGTCGTCGATCGGCTCCGTTGCGGCGTTTGGGTTTTCTGCATGGTGGTAGCGGCGGCAGTACATGTTCAGCTCGTCGAAATCGTCGACAATCGGGTAGAGGGAATGCGCTGCGCCTGCAGTGCGGATCTTTCCAACAATACTGCCCATCATCTCCTGCTCCCCGAATTGAGTAGGGTATAAATTCCGGCAATACCCCTCCAGTAACGGTCGCAGCTTCTGAATAACGTCCATCGGTATGCCTTTACCTAAAGAGAAGAACCTTTGCAGCGTGTCAATATCTGCCCGGTACCGGGCCTGCACCGCCTTTTCGATATCCCATTCCGCGATCGTAGTGTTCTCCTCACCGACCCGCGCGAGCTGCAGCGTCTTCCGTTCGGCTCCAGGAACCATGTCCCATAGCAGTTTCAGGAACCCGGAATCATGCGACAGCAGGACGACTTGCGCGCATCTCTCTCCCCACTTGTGAACCTGATGGATCGTGTGATTCCTCCGGAAACTGTCCAGACTTGTGAAGGGATCATCGAAGACGACGACCTTTCCGGCGCGCCCTGCATCCTGTTCCAGTTCCGCCAAGAAGAATGCTAGCGCCAGGGTACTCCTGTCGCCCGCACTGAGCGTGTTCCTGAAGCTCGGTCTGTCTGCCGGCGTCGCCGCATCCCCGAGATCCACGGCGTTTTGATTGATGACAATTTGATAGCTCGTGCTTGGCGTCCCGCCCCGGTAACTGTGCGTCGGTGTCGTGATTCTAAAACCAGCGTTTATCCGCTCTAGGTAACGGTTGATGCTTTGGCCGTATTGGGTGATGACACGCCGCGTATGGTCGTCTAGCTGCTCGCGCGTTTGAGCTTTCTCATCGGTGAGAGTGGTCTTGTCGCCCTGCAAGCGTTTATCGGTGGCACATAGCCCCCGGACTTCATCGGTATGGCACGCCTTCTGGGCCTTCAACCTGGCCAGCGCAGTCTCGACGTCGCTCACATTCGCCGTCTGCGTCTCCCGCTTCCTCGCTTCAATGACGGCGTTCGCCGCCGCGACTGCGGCATTGTATGCTCCCAATGATGCGCGCAGCGCCTCGAACCCGTCGAGTGCTTGCGTAAAGTCCTCGTCCGGGGCCACGGCATCGAGCGGCGTTCCGCTCTTGGTTTGGAGCAGTGACTGTGCGGCTTGCCGGAGCGCCGTCATTGCGTCCACTACCCTGCCAGCTTCCGGCAGGCTCGGCGCCGCAAGAGTGCAATACTGCTGCCAGAATTCTAAACCGCCGCTGTTCTGTAAAAGCGCTTGTTCGATTCCCGTCGTTACACGCTCACCGATAGCTCCCTCCACCTGTTTGCCCAAGTCCGTCACTTCGTCCCGCAGCGCGTGGTATTCTCTGCTGAAAAACTCCCTGTACGCTTGGATCAACTCGACGCCACTCAGCTGTTGGCCGCAGAAAGGGCATGAGTCCTTCGAGGCATACTGGAGGCCTTCGGTGAGCCACGCCTCTCCGTGCACCTGCATTCCATGCCTGGCGATATGTTCCTCCACGCGCCGCTCGGCATCCTTCGCTACGTTCGCAAAGGTTTTCCCGAGAAGTTCCGCGAAGGCCGTTGGGAAAACCGGCACCGCCACCGCCGCAAGCACGGCCCGTTGCTGAAGCTGCGCCGCGCGCTGCACGGCCTGAAGCTCTTGTTCTTTCTCCGCAATCTTCGCATCGATCGCCGCGTCCTCCGGCAGGGCCATGAAAGCCCTAACAGTCATGCCGGCTGGCACATGCCGCTGCATCCGCGTCCGGTTATCCTTGATTTCCGTGTTCTTGGCCTTGATCTGGCCGGCCAGGGCATTCAGCCTTCCGGCCAGCGTCACGCCAGGCGCGCCAATGATGACACGGTACAGGTTGCGCCTGTGCTCCGTATCGATTACGTCCCCGGCAAACACGTTCTCGCTGACATAGACCCCGTCGAATAACGCTATGTCAGGGAAGGCGGAGCTCCACGCCCCTTTACGGAACGTGGTGTTCCCGTTGTCGAGAAGAAGCTGGACTTCAGGCGGCTCTATGCTTCCGAGCGTCTTCCGGCCAATGATAAAAGCGGGTGTATTTGTGAACAGCGAACGGAGGATCGCGCAAAGCGTCGTCTTACCGCGGCCGTTCTCGGCGAAGACGAGGGTAAACCGGCGAAACGTTACGTCTCCCATAGCGTCGCAGTTCTGGAACCGGCCCACGTTCTTGATCGAAATTATCCGCTGCAGCACCTTGTTGTTTCCTCGATTCCCTAACTAGCAGCAGGGCATGACCAGCCGTGCGCCTGTCCGCGAACTCGCGCGTTTCTGCGTCCCGCTTCTTACACCAACTCGATCGTCACACGTCGCCCGACCATCGCCGCTGCCCGTTGCAGGCTCCCGAGCGTAATGTCGTTCTTCGGGTCGAGCAATCGGTCCACCTGTGAGCGGCTCGTCTTCAGCAGCGTGGCCATTTTGTTCTTTGAGATTTTCTGCTTCTTCATCGCCTCGGCAAGCTGCCACGCGACGACCTCCTTGACCGCCTGCTCCTGCGTCTCCTCGAAGATGCCCTCCTCCTTGAGGAAGTCAGCAATGGTCGATCCCATATGCTTCTTGCTCATCGTTCCAACTCCTTCGTACTCCAGACACCGTTCCGGAGCGTGGGCTGTCAAGCAGGTTCCAATGCGCTCGTTCGCCCATCTGCCAAGCGCCGGATGGGCGCTCCGAATTGGCGCCAATCTCTTGGGCGACAGGTCAAGATCAAGACCTGAACAGTCTGCGCCGCCTTACGCAGGGCAAGCTGCATGCGCTCGAAGCGATCATCGTCGGCATAGACCAACGCATCATCGAGAATAACCGCTGCTGGATAGCCTTTTCCCCGCAGATAGACCGCAAACGCAAGCCGCACAAGAATCGATAGCTGTTCACGCGTGCCGATGCTCAAGACCTCGTATGGCTCCTCTCGACCATCACGCGCAACACCTACAATCTCCAGCGTTTCCTCGTCAAGCGTGACGCGCGTCTCGGGCAGCAGCAGTCTCAGGAACGGGCCAACGCGCTTTAGAACCGGTTCGAGGAAGGCCTCCTTGGCATCACGTTCGGCACCGCTCAGGGCTGCGGTCAGCAGATCTCCTCTTGTAGTTAATCGGTGACAGGTAGCCGAGTGACGAGTGGCGACGATGCGGATTGTACCAAGCTTCTCACCTGGTTTGTCTAATAGGGGTTCCGACAGTAACGGAGCAAAATCGCACGTTAAGGGCCGCTCTTGGGACCTCCTAGCGAGCCAGGACCTGTCGCCCTCGGTTTCTCAAGGAACCATCTGGCGCTACGTAGCGGTAGATCGTCGCCTTGGTTACGCCTAGCTCTAGGCATAGCTCGCTGACCTTCGTGTCGCGCTGCGCTACTCGGATCCCAAGTCGACGGCGTGAACGCCTTGCGGGACAGGCGGGAGGTTCGGTAAAGCGCACTCGAAAATCTGGAGGTGGCCATCATTATTGCGCTTCAGTGCGCGGCCTCCAGAGTCGGATTTGCCGGCGCGATATCGAGGCCACGACCTCCCAGATCGCGGAAGGCCTTCTGGCGACAAGAAAACACGATGATCTGAAGATCCTTCGCTTGGCGCGTTAAAGCATCAAACATCCGCTCGATACGGTCGTCATCCGTGTAGACGATCGCGTCGTCGAGAATAACGGGCGCGGGCGCGCCAGCATTGGCCAGCATACGGGCGAAAGCAAGCCGGACGAGCAGCGTGATCTGCTCCTGCGTGCCGGCCGAGAGGATGTCGAAATCCTCCTCCGTGTCCGCCCGCACCAAGGCCGTCGGCAGCACTTTCTCCGCATCGAAGCGGAGATCGGCCTCCGGCCAGAGGATCCGCAGAAGCGGCCCGAGTTCCTTCAGTACGGGTTCAACATAGCGGTCTCGGGCGGACGCGCGGGCGCTTTCCAGAGCTGCGTCGAGCTTCTTCAGGACAGCGACCTCGAAATTGAGTTCATAAAGCGCACACTGTGCCGCTTTCAGACGTACGTCGACATCGGCCAGTTCTTCGTCCACCGCCTCGCCGGCTTGAATTTCAATTGAGGTGTCGAGTTTCCCTAGCTCAAGGCGAATGCGCTGACGATCATCTTCAGCGCGCGTAACGATTGAGTGTGCCCTTTCGAGCGCAGCCGCTACGGTCTCCAGATTGGGCACGGTCGCAGCAATCTCTTCGCGTTGTTGGATGGCCTCCGCCAGCTTGGCGTTAAGCTCGAAAAGTACCTTCCTGCGGCTGGTTCTCTCGGCTTCTGGGTTATCAATCCCGTAAATAGTAGCCGTCGCACGGGCGACCCGTGCCTCGGTGCTTTCCACGGCTGCGGAAGCCCGTGCGGCTGTTTTCTCCGCATGTCCGAGTGCCGTGCGCGCGGCCTCAAGCTTGTCACGAGCGCTGGCGAGCACCTGTTCGGCTGCGTTGCCTGCTTCTTGCGCCTCGTCGGCAGTTGGGAGATCTTCCCCGCCGTCCATCTGTTCGGGAAGGGCTGCGATCTGCTCGCGCAGCGCGTCGATTCCTTTGGGTACAACACCGTGCAGCGCTGCTTCTGCATCGCGGTGGCGTGCCTCGGTTTCGCGTCTGCGCTGTGCAGATGCGCGTGCATCATTGATACTGTCCACGCTGGTGGCCGCAAGCGCTCGGGTGAAGTCCGCCTCGGCCGTCGCAAGGGTCTCACTGTCTGCCCTTCGGCCAGGGTGGACCGTCAGCTGGCCGATGCCTTCGATTTCCAGCCGCGCGCCGTCCGGAATCGCCGTCCGCTTGCCATCTTGAAGGGGTTTCCCGCCAAGAGAAATGCCGTCCGAGCGCCCAGCTGTGTAGGCCATGGTGATCGCCACGGCCTTGATGTCGCGCGTTCTGCGCAGGACACGCACGGTTTCATCCAGTGCCTCAAGGTCTGCGAGCACCTGATCGGAAAGTTCTGTTTTGGCATCGGCTGATGCCTGTTCGCCCTGCTGTCGTAGCTCCTCCGCTCTCTTAAGCTGCTCGATCAATTCTTGGCGGCGCTCGGTTGCCGTGGCAGCGGCTTGGGCGCGCATCACCTGCCGCAGCGTGTCTGAGGTTGCCTCGGCACGGTTGTTTGCCGTCTCATGGGCTTTTCCCGCATCCGACATCGCGGCTTCGGCCAAACGCTGCTGCTCAGTCGCGTGTACCTCTTGCTCCTTTGCGGTTTGATATGCCTCAGTGGCCTCGGCAGTCTCGGACAAAGCATTTTCCAAGGCTGTGAACCGTTCTTCGCCACGCTCCGCCTCGAGGCGTTTCGCACGCTCAACGTCCTTCGCCCTTTCCAGCGCTTCGGCATGGCGGGACGCTTCCACATGTGCGGCTTCAGCCTCGGCAAGTCGCGCCTTGCGCTTCGCCTCTTCTTCTGGATACTCCAGCTCGGCGAGTTCCCGCCTGAGATCCCGGCGCCGTTCGAATTCGTCCTGCAAATAGCCTGACTTTGCCGCGAGTTCCCCGCGTTTCGCTTGAAGTGCGGCGACTTCGTCTTCTTTGTGCTTTAGAGGGCCATCCGATTTCGCACGGCCTGTCTTGGTTAGGTAACGCTCCAGTTCCTGCCGGCACTTGTCCCGGGCCGCATCCATCTGCCGCCCGCCCGTCATGGCCTCGACCTCGCCGGCGACCGATGTCAGCAGATCCCGCCGGGCGAGGCACGCGGTGTCGCCGCCATCGAGGCCGGTTAGCCCCTGACGGACCCAGAGAAGCCCCGCCGGGCCGCCATCTTTCGGAGATTTCAAAGCCTCGGCAATCCAGGCCTCAGCGTCGTCAGCTTGTTTGATCAGGTGGCCGGAGGTCATGATCCGCGCGTCGCCGCTACGCCGACTGTTCCAGCGCTTCTCGATCCGATATATCCCGTCGGCGAGTTCAATCTCGACGGCGACCGACGGGTCGCCGCCTGCGTGCGGCACGAGACTCCTGATTTCCTTATCCCACGACTTCTTGTCCTTGAAAAAGACGGCATGCAGCGCGTCGAAGACGGTCGACTTGCCGCGCTCGTTCGGGGCCGAGAGGACGTTTAACCCATCGGCGATGCCGGTGATTTGGACAGGATCGATGAAACGGCGGACATTCTCGAGGCGGATTGCTCGGAGTTTCATTGCGCCTCTCTTCTCACGGAGCTGTAGAGCCGGCGTAGCGCGGCCTCCGCGACGGCGCGATCCTCGGCGCTCATTGCGGCATCCCCCGCTTCCCCATACAAGGCCTCGGCGGCTTGGCGGAGTGCGCCGCTTTTGGCAATTTCATCGAGATCGTCAGCCGCGTATTCGGTCGCCAGCTCGGCGTCGCTAAACTCGAAATGCGCAAATTCCGGTGCCGCGTCTGCAGCTGCCTGTGCCAGCTCCATGCGTTGGGGAAGACGGACCAATCCAGAGGCGCACACCCGCAGCAGCGTGTCGCGTCGGGAAATCCCATCCTGTGACAGCGCCGCGGCAAAGGCATCGGCCGCATTCTGCTCCGGCGTCAGGGGCAGGGGTATTTCGGACCAATCGAACTGGCCAATCTCGACTTCGGTCACCTGAGGTATGACCCCAGGCCCTTGGATTGTCACTGCAAGGCAGACGCCCCGGCCTTGGTGCTTGAAACGGTCGCGTTCGGGCGAACCGGAATAAAAGGTCCGTTCGCCGATCCGCATGACACCATGCCAGTCGCCGAGGGCGAGGTAGTCGAGACCGGCGGAGACTGCCCGGTCAGGTGGGATCGTCTCTGCGCGATCGTCTTCGCTTCCGAACGTCACAATGCCGCCGTGTGCCAAGCCAATTCGCAAGTGACCCTCGGGAGTAGAGCAACTGGGCATCCAATCGGTCAGATCGCGGCCGGCAAACCGCCGTGGTGCGGGCGAAGGAAGAAGCGTTGCGCCGGACGCGATCTCGAGAGGCTCAGGGGCATCAACAAGATGTACGCCGTCGGGAGCCTGAGCGCGAACACGGTCCCAGAGCGCTTCAGCGGCAAGGCTGTCGTGGTTTCCAGGAATTATCCACCACTGGATTCTCTCCGCTGCGGCCATCGCGGCGAGTGCCTGCCGCCAGACTTGATCTGAGGGCGTCTCGGTATCAAAGAGATCGCCAGCAATGAGCACATGGCTGGCTCCGTGATTCCTCGCCGCAACAGACAGACTCTTAATTACAGCATGACGGGCCTCTACAAGACGCCCGCGAATGTCTTCAGGGAGATTGCCAAACCTGCGTCCCAGGTGCAGGTCGGAAGAATGGATAAAGCGAAAATCGATCATTCGTCACGAACTCCTGAACGGATTGTGGGCAGCACGGCGGGCAGGCCGGTACCTGACTGTTATCTGGCACGTGACCGATGTGCTAACCATCGCCAATCGGCTAATAATTATGCACAATCCGCAAGGGGGATGTCCCAGCCACTGTTGAAAGTCAGCGGCGGGGAGGTCGTGATATAGCACGATAAAGTATGTTATCGTTCTATGTCTCCGGATCGCCCGGTTTCGTCTTCTTGAACCCCCTTTCCCTCGCCACGGATGATTGCAGATCGGTCCTCGCCGTCAAGGGTCCGCTGCGCCGCTTCGCGCCCTGGACCGCTGCGGGCCGATCCGGGAGACGTGGCTGTTTACGAGGGAAAGGGGATGGATGGGCTTGGTCGTGTCGATGGCTTCCTGGAGGGACCGTAATCCGACCCCGCGGTCCTGGAGCGAGTTCACCACATCAATCAGATCGCGGAGGGAGCGCCCGACCTGGCAGGTATGCTTAGGATGTGCCACCCCGCATGAGTGACCACACGTCCGGCCATCGCGTCAAAAATGCCCGCCGCGGTCTCGCCACAATCGCGTTCTTGAAGGCACGATTTGACGCGGGAATGGACCATCTGGATATGTTCCAGCCCTTCGTAGAGGACGCGATTCGACACTACGAGGAGGATGATATCGACGTCGCAGGCATCCAGGGTGCGGTTCGAGACTTGACCGGCTTGTCTATCCCCGCCGACATCGTGAAGACGCTACTTCGGCGAGCTGCAAAGAAGGGGTTATTGACCCGTGGGGGCGGACGCTACCTGCGTACGCAGCATTACGACGAGGATCCAGAGTTGGCCGCGCGAATTCGGGAGCTCGGACTTGCCCACCTAGACCTCGCGGCACGCCTGCGCCAGTTCGCCGCGAGACGAGGCGAAGAGCTGAAGTCGGACGACGATGCCCTTGCGGCCCTAACGCGCTTCCTCGACGCAAATCACATCGGCGTGGTCTTGGGGCAGCCCATACAAATGAGATCTCCGGACGGAGTTGCCCGGCTGGACCACGCCGTCGCTGCATTCGTTGCCGACCTTGTTGAGGAGGGGGGACCGGACTGCGCCGTTCTTGAAGACATCGTCAAGGGTTTCATCGTCCAGAACGCGCTTTTGCTGCGCGACATTCCGATCACCGGACGCCACTTGGATGGCCTGACCGTGTTCGTCGATACGGGCGTCTTCCGGTGGCGGCGGTGGTCGGTCCGGATAGACCACTTTTTCGTGATGTGTGCGGCGGGGCGCGCGGTTACCCGGCCGGAACAGGAGATTCAGCTATGAACGATTCCACCGGCAGGATGAGTTCCATGGTGTCGCTGGTGTTGCGCCGCTCTGGGATTTTATTTCTCCTGGCATTTGCTCTGCTGGCGCAATCAGCCTGGGCCCAACGGATCGGGCCGCTGGTTCCGGACGACCCACAGCGCTCAAAGGCGTCCTCGGCCGAGCGCAAGGAGGCGGTCCGGCCGCCCAGCCTTCAACTGAGCCTTCCATCGCCCGCCGCGGTTGCTCTACCGCCGTTGGGTCCCAACGATTTGCAGCGTTTGCAACCGCAAGAGGGCCGGCCCCCCCTCATCGGCGTCCACCGTCGGTTGCCAGCGGGGGCGGTCACGCGGAGCTTCTCCGGGGGGGCGGTCAAGACGACCGCCGAGGGAGCGTGGCAATCGACCGCGGTCGGACGCCTCTGGCGTCTGAAGATGACCTCTCCCAGCGCCCGCGCTATGCGCATTCACTTTCGGGACTTCGCCATCGGGGCGGGCAGCCTCTGGCTCTACTCGGCGAGCGGGCAGGTCGTCGGGCCCTATACCGGCTCGGGTCTGTACGGGGACGGAGACTTCTGGAGCGGCATCCTTTTCGGCGACAGCCTGACGATCGAGTATATGCCCGATGGGGCGTCGGCGAAAGAAGCCGTGCCGTTCCAAATCGTTGAGATCAGCCATATCTGGGACGATGCTTTTGGAGGCGGCGTGGAGGGGGGCGTCCGATGGCCGCAGGGCGCGTTGGGAAGCTCAGACAGGCGGGGATCGCTAAAGCCGCTGCCCGACCGGATCGACGTTGCGGTGGGAACGCAGTTGAAGAAGTCGCGGCTGACAAAGGCAATACAGTTGGTCGAGCGGTCCGCCTCCCTGCAACAGCCGCGTCCGAAAGCGGCAAGGCCGCTCACACCCGGACTGCCTGTCTCCTTCAGCCGGGGGCCGGTTGACACCCCAACGCTCTTCAGTGGGGATAACTCGTTCCGGCTGGAGGTTCCCGACAATGCCTCCCGCGTAACCTTCACGCTGGAATCCGATGCCGACGTGGCGCTGCTTGTCCGCTATGGCGAGGACAACGACCTTGAGAATGGGAGGCCTGTCTTCGACCACCTCGCCGACGAAGTCTTTGCGGGAACGGAGGAGATTGTCATTACCCCCCAATCCGACCCGCCGCTTCAAGCCGGAACCTACTTCGTATCGGTGGGAGTCTTTGCTACGGGCGTCGAGGTCAACTGCACGCTCACGGCGGAAGTTGAACGTGAAGGAGGAACTCCGCCGCCGACAAGCGGCGGCACGCTCACGCCCGGACAGCCCGTCAGCTTCCGTCGGGGGCCGGTGGACACCCCGACGCTCTTCCGTGGAGATTTCTCGTTCCGGCTGGAGGTTCCCGAGGACGCCTCCCGCGTTACCTTCACGCTGGAATCCGATGTCGACGTGGAGCTGGCTGTCCGATATGGCGAGGACAACGCCGTTGAGGATCGGAGTCTTGTCACTGACCACCGCTCCCGGAACCCCGCGGGCAATGAAGAGATTGTCATTACTCCCCAATCAGACCCGCCGCTTCGAGCCGGAACCTACTTCGTCTCGGTAGGAGTCTTTGCTACGGGCGTCATCGCCAACTGCACGCTCACGGCGGAAGTGGAACTTGACGAAGAGGATCAGACACCGATCAGCGGCGGCCCGCTCACGCCCGGACAGCCTGCCGACTTCCGCCTGGGGCCGGTTGACTCCCCGACGCTGTTCCGTGGGGGTAACTCGTTCCGGCTGGAAGTTCCCGAGGCCGCCTCCCGCATCACCTTCACGCTGGAATCCGTCGATCCCGATGTTGACGTGGATTTGTATGTCCGTTTTGGAGAGGACAACATGATTCAGAACGGGAGGCCTGTCTTTGACCACCGCTCCCAGAAACTCACGGGCAACGAACGGATCGGCATCACCCGACGCTCCGACCCGCCGCTTCGAGCCGGAACCTACTTTGTCTCGGTACTCGTCTTTGATACGGGCGTCGTCGCCGAGGGCACGCTCACAGCGACCGTGGAGACGGACGCCGCGGACTGTCACCTTGACGCGACCTGCTACCCCGAATGGTCGAGTTCCGCAACAGGGGTCGCGCGGATTTTCTTTGAGACGAGTGAGGGCGGCAGTGGCACCTGTTCGGGCACATTGCTGAATAACCGCCGGCAGGACCTCACGCCCTACTTCCTCACCGCCGCCCACTGCGTGCAAACCGAGGAGGAAGCGCGGAGCGTGACAGCGTTCTGGTTGTACCAGACACAAACCTGTAACGGAGAACTGCCCGATTTTCAGAGCGTGCCGCGGACCGAGGGAGCGAGCCTGCTCTCGACCTTGGGCGACGGCGAACGTAATCCCGACGGCGATATGACGCTGCTACAGCTCGAAGGTGATTTACCGGACGATGTGATGTTCCAGGGCTGGGACGCGGACCCTCAACCTATCGGCGCGCAGGTCACCGGCATTCATCATCCCGGGAGCGATGATTGGGGCTTCTTCAAGCGGATTGCCTTCGGTCAGATCATTCCCAACCCGGGTTCTGAGACTTCCGACGATGTCTACGCCATCGTCTCCTATCCAGTGGGACAAGGCTACACGGAGCCGGGCTCTTCCGGGTCCGCCATCTTCAGCAGCCCTGGAACCGTAGGGGGGGCACTGAGCGGCGGAGACATTGTTGGGTATGCCTGCCCGACCGGCCCCGTTCGTGACGTCGTAACGCACTTTTCGGTTTTCTATCCCCATATCCGGCGGTTCATTGATCCGCTGCCGACAAGTCTCAAGATCTTTTCCGGCGGCATTGTGCTCGCCACCGGAACGCCCGTCGTCAATCGCATCGCGCCGAACGCCATTATTACGGTTTTCGGAGAGGATTTTGCGCCGGCAGGAACTCAGGTAGTAAGTCCTCAGCTCGACGACGGGGGCAAGATTGCCACGAAACTTGCTAACACCTGCTTGGAGATCGACGGCGATCGAGCGCCGCTGTTTGCGGTCTTTCCAACCCAGATCAACGCTCAGGCCCCGCACCTGCTGCAACCCACTCAGGCGACTGTGGAGGTGATTCGCGGCTGCGGCACGCAAGACGAGCAGCGGAGTCCCGCGGAAACGGTCGCGGTCGCTCCCCTCGCTCCGGCTTTTTTCAACTTCGTGAGCAACCCCGGCGGGCACAACCCGATCGCGACGCTGCACGGCGGCGGCCCCGGCTTGGTGGGCGAGTCGGGCCTCATTCCGGGCGTGACGTTCACACCGGCACAGCCCAACGAGTTTGTCAGCTTCTTCGGAACAGGGTTTGGGCCGACGGACCCGGCACTTGAAAGCGGTCAGATCCCCTCTCAGGCGCTGCCGAACTCGCGGGGCGTGGCGGACCTGACGAACGAGGTGACCTTCACGATCGGCGGCATCGCGGTCCCTCCGAAGGACGTTTTCTACGCGGGCGCAGCCCCATGTTGTGCGGGTCTTTTGCAGTTCGTGGTGCGCGTGCCGCCCAATGCTCCGGATGGGAATCTTGGGGTGGTTGCCACGGTGGGCGGTGTGTCTACGCCGGACGGGCCGTTTATCACGGTGATGCAACCGCTCGGTATTCCGATGCTCGCTCCGGCGAACGAAGCTGCGTTCAACGATCTCTTCGTTGGTAAGCGGGTCGCGACGAACTTCCCGACAGTCTATGTGGATTTCGTCAGTCCCGGCCGTTTCAGGGACAACCAAGGCACGGAGACCTACACGGGAAGCTATACCTATCGGAACACGGGTTCGGATACGGGAACATTAACGTTCAACTACGATGACGGCGATCGCTGCACGGCCCACCTCACCTTCGCTTCGGCAATGGCTGGCACGGCAACCTTCACGTGCAACGAAGGATCGAGCGGAGCATACAACTGGCGCCTCGTGGAGATTCCCGCGTCAGGTGCTCCGACTGGAGATCCATGGAGCCGACCCAACATTGAGCGGTTCCGTGGAACGTGGCAGTTCACGCACACTAGAAATGGTGCCGCAATTACAGACACTTTCGTGCTGAGCCTCGTCATTGAACAACGTGATGCCCCTGGCGAGTGGGGTATCGGAGGGCTACAAGACGACGGCTCAATCGCTGTGCTGCTTTACAGTCGTGACTTGGATAGCTATGTATTGGCTACGGCCGCCGCCGTCACCCCCGATGAAATCGAAGAACTCTATTCCTTCAACCTGACCAGCCCCACTACAGTATCTGGATGCTACTACGAAATATTAAGTAGCACTTCGTTTTCCAGCTGCTACCCGATGACGGGGGTGAGGACGAGTTCCAGTACCCTGAGTTCACTGCAACGGGCTCAACCTAACACTACAGCGGCCCAGCCAGAATTAGATTCGAAGATTATCAGGGTCCTTGAGGACTTGCGGGATCGCCTAGACGGGCATAGCTTCTCTGCTCTTGCGTTTTCGATTCGATAATTTTTCCACAGGCTCGTCGCTCTTACTACTTGTTCTTTACTACTTGTTCTTACTACTTGTATGGGTATGCGCTTTGCACGTATTCGGAAGGCCTGAGGTATGCGTTTTGCACGTATTTCACGCGAATGAAGGTATGCGCTTTGCACGGACCTTGTTGCATGGATCATCCCGAAGGATGTCTTATCATTGGTTTTTTCAACGCTGGGGGTAGTCTAAATGCCACATAAGTTCAATGCTGCGCACGGCATACCATCTTGGACTGCGTCAGACACAGGGGCTTATGGGTTCCATCGGCACGCTCATGGGGTTGGATATACGGGTACCGGATTACTCCACGCTGTCGCGTCGCGCAAACGGGGTGAGCATCGCTCAGGTGATGAGGCAAGCAGGATCTGTGCCTATCCATCTGGTGGTCGACAGTACTGGCCTCAAGATCTTCGGCGAGGGCGAATGGCTAGCGCAGAAGCATAACACCAAGGGAATACGCCGCCGCTGGCGCAAGCTCCACCTCGGACTGGACCTCGCCAGCGGGGCGATTGTTTGCGCCGCTCTGACTCACGATAACGTTGGAGACAGCACAGCCTTACCCGGCCTCCTGGATCAGCTGGATGCCCCGGTCACGGGCTTTCTGGCTGACGGCGCCTACGATGGAGCGTCCACACGAAATCTGCTGAGGCAGCGGTATGGGGAGACCCTGGATGTGGTCATACCGCCGCCAAAGGACGCAGTGATCCGCCTGCAATCGGCGCGTGATGCGACCGTTCGGGATCGCCATATTGCCCAAATCCGCAGCAACGGCCGCATGGCCTGGCAGACGGCAACAGGGTACAACCAGCGCAGCCGAATAGAAACGCAGATGGGCCGTTGGAAGAGCGTCATCGGCCCCAAACTCAAATCCCGCAGCTTCTCCAGGCAGATCACGGAGATCCAACTCGGCCGAAAAGTCCTGAACACAATGACCGCGCTCGGACGGCCTGTGTTCGAACGCATCGCCTGACACTACCGCTTGGGGAAAGGGGGAATTCCGTTTCCATCCCTCAACAAGGCTGTGTGCAGGGGCGAACTCCGTCTCTAAGATCACCGGCTGGCGGCGAGGGGCGAACTCCGTCTCTAAGATCACCGGGCGAGGAGGGGCGATGAGAATATCCGGCCTCTTGCCAGCCCCCGTGCCTGGCACAGCTAGTTGAATCACGTTGGTCCGCTCGGCGTGAACAGTCTTGTCGTTCCAGTCGGGATTTCGTCGTCTCAGCGCACGAGCCAGCGCCCCGTTCGCTTGCGGTTCCGTGTTGCGCGGGCGACTCATGCGTTCTCGTCCTTCGTCAGCAGAACCTCGACCGCACGAATTTCGTTCCAGGACAAGCGCATAGCGTAAAGGCCTTCCATGTCGAACATGTCGAAATAATCCAATCCTCGGGCTGCCGTAGCCGGTGATGGCGGCTATAGTGTAACATTTAATGTTACACTTCCTTTTATGATCAAGGGGTTCGCTTCTAAGGTCCTTAGGAGGGCGTTTGAAGATGGAAACTACCGGAGGATCAACCCTCAATGGAGGGCCAGGGTTGAACTTCTTCTGGACGCATTGGCCGCAGCAGAGAAAGTGGAAGACTTGAACCTCCTGACGCTCGGCACCCACCCGCTGAAGGGCAACCGAAAGGGTGAGTGGGGAATGACCGTGACGAAGAACTGGAGGATTACCTTCAGATTCGAGGCGGGAGACGCCGTCGAGGTAGACCTGGAAGATTATCACTAGAACGGAGGGCAGGAGACATGGCTAGAAATCTGGAGAGGCGACCGACGCATCCAGGCAGGTTGCTACGGGGCGAGATCGAGGCTCGGGAACTCAATCAGGGGCAGGTGGCTGATCTTGTTGGTGTCGGGCGCAGGACCATTAACGAGATTTGCCAAGGACGAAGACCGATGAGCACCGACATGGCGCACCGGATCGGGAAGCTATTCGGCAACGGTCCGACGCTCTGGGTCAACATGCAGAAGGCGATTGACATGTGGGACGCTGAGCGCGAGCACTCGACAGACTACGCAAAGATTCAGACCTTGGAGATAGCCTGATAAAGTGGCTTACCGTGCCCTGTCCGGCTAGGAACTCGTGCGCCGACTGGCCCGGCCCGATGGTAGGATGCCGCCGTGACTAAGAGGAGCGCAGAAGGGCCGCCCGCCGCTTAGCGCGTCACTATGCGGATGGAAAGGTTCCAGGCACAATGCTCGATCTGACACCAGTCCTTGCAGCCCTGGGTGCCATTGTTGCCATTGTCACGGCGTTCTTTACGCTTCGTCGCTTCGTTCATTGGTTGCGCCCAATTCGGATCTCTCCGAGTATACGTCGCGTCTTCGATGGATCTGATCCCGAACAGGTACTCGCGACCGTCACGAATGTCAGTGGTGAAGACCAGGTATTGGTTCGGTGCAGTGCGAGGAGTGCGCACCCGGTTCGCACGGCTTTGCTGAGGCACCTTAAGCAGCCTTTCATATCCCCTCGGCTCTACCCAACCGTCTGGTACGGAGCAATCTGTTTTGATCTCATGGGGGAAGAGCCGATCCGTCTTGCACCGCAAGAGCAACGGCAACTTTCGCACTCACTGTCGGATCACCCTCTATGCTTGTTCTTAACACCGGAAATTCAGGTGGAGGCACAGCTATCTGAGGGACGGGTCTTTCGGAGTAGAAGAATCGAGGTGCCCGAGAGGTGGCGCTTTCGTCCTTCTGGCGATGCCACCCAACCAGACCAGAACCTCATCTGATGATCCCTCTTCCTCCTACCGGGTCATCCAACCCTTCAGGGCTTCCCCAATGCTGCGCGGATCGTCCAGTGTGGCAACGCGGCCATGCAGAAAGGCAAGGATGCGCCGCGGACCCTGGTGCCCGGTCTTGTCTGAGGCACATGGGAGAATAAAGCCATGCAGCGTCAACGCGATGGGTTGGTTCCCGTCGGTGAAATCATCGCCGATCTCCCCGGCCCGGTGAAGGCAATCCGCGAAGCCTCGCCTCAGGCGCGGCACCACTTCACCCGCTTCGACCAGGTGAATCAGCTTGTTAGGGCCAGCGAAGCGGACCCCGATCTCGGTTTTCAGGCGCGGATGATGGCCTTGTGCAGTCTGCCCCGCAGCAACCCCGGCCCCCGGCTTCAGTACAAACGGACCAACGGACCCTACACGCTTTACATAATCGCGGGCGGCGGAAACAAACTGCCCTTTGGCAGCTTGCCCCGCCTGCTGATGGCGTGGGTCTCGAGCGGTCAAAACGCAGGCGCCCGAAGCAAGGCTCCGCAACCAGATGGATGTCGGCTTCAAACGGACGCTTTACAGAATCAAACTGCCCTTTGGCAGCTTGCACCGCCGCCCGGTGAGAACGGCGGAGCCAAAATAGACCACAGAGCGGCGATTCTAAGCCGCGTGAGGGCGGCGCAAAATTAGACCGCCCAGGTGGTCCGCGTAGCATCCCCGAGGTGTTTTGTGGAACACCGGAGGGATGTATCAAGTGGAGCTATACGCTCAAGTACGGCGGAGTGTCATCGTTGAGGGGCTGAGTGAACGCGAGGCCGTCAAACGGTTCGGTTTGGCGCGGGAGACGGTGCGCAAGATGCTGCGCTACAAGGCGCCGCCGGGCTATCGGCGGCGTCAACCGGTGAAGCGGCCGAAGCTGGATTCGTTCACAGGAATCATTGATCAGATACTGCTTGACGATCAGCAGCAGCCGAGGAAACAGCGTCACACGGCACAGCGCATCTTCGACCGCTTGCGCGACGAGTACGACTTCACGGGCGGTTACACAATCATCAAGGACTACGTTCGCGAGAAGAAGCTGGGCGGTCAAGAGATGTTTGTGCCGCTGGCACATCCTCCTGGCGATGCGCAAGCTGACTTCGGTGAAGCACTGGTTGTCATTGACGGAGTGCAGCGTAAGGCCCACTTCTTGGTGGTCGATCTACCGCACAGCGATGACGCCTTTGTAAAAGCCTTTCCCGCCGAGACGACGGAAGCCTTTTGCGAAGGACACAACGCCGCGTTTCGCTACTTTGGCGGTGTGCCGCGCAGCATTGTCTACGACAACACGAAGTTGGCGGTAGCAAGGATTCTCGGCGACGGTACGCGCAAACGCACACGAGCGTTCAGTGAGTTGCAGTCGCACTACTTGTTCGCTGATCGTTTCGGCCGGCCAGGCAAGGGTAACGACAAAGGCAAGGTGGAAGGCTTGGTGGGCTATGGGCGGCGCAACTTCATGGTGCCGATCCCCCGGTTCTCGAGTTGGGAAGCCTTCAACGAACACCTCGAAGCCAAGTGCCGCAAGAACCGTGAGCGGCGCTTGCGGCGACACACCGAAACGATCGGAGAACGCTTTGAGCGCGACGCGAAAGCGTTGCTGCCATTGCCGTCCGCGCCCTACGATGCCTGCGACAAACGTACGACCCGGGTGACGTCGTTGTCGCTGGTGCGCTATCGGACCAACGACTACTCGGTGCCGACGCGCTACGGCCATCGCCAGGTGTTGCTCAAAGCCTATGTGGACGAAGTAGTGATCTGTTGCGGCAGCGAAGAGATCGCACGCCACCGGCGCAGTTACGAACGCGAAGAGTTGATCTTCGATCCCGTCCATTATCTGGCGTTGCTGGAGCGCAAGACGAATGCGCTCGATCAAGCCGCGCCGTTGGTGGGTTGGGATCTACCGCCCGAGTTTCCGCGATTACGACGCCTGCTCGAAGTCCGCTTGGGCAAAGCGGGCAAGCGCGAGTACGTGCAGGTGTTGCGTCTGCTGGAGGACTTTCGGCTGGAGCATGTTGCGGCGGCGGTGCGCCAAGCCTGCGAACTGGGAACGATCGGCTTCGACGCCGTCAAGCATCTGTTGCTGTGCGCGATCGAACAACGTCCGCCACGGCTGGACTTAACGAAGTATCCTCACCTGCCGACGGCTCAAGTCGAGCAGACTTCGGCAGCGTCCTATCTCGCGCTCTTGGGGCAAGGAGCGGGCTGATGGCGAAGTCGAATCTCTTACTGGAAGCCCATCTGAAAGCGTTGCGGCTGCCGACTTTCCTGCGCGAGTACGACAAAGTGGCGCGGCAATGCGCCGCCGAGGGCTTGGACTGTAGGAGCTTCCTGAAGCAACTCTGCGAGTTGGAACTGCTCGACCGAGATCAGCGGGCGACTGAACGTCGCATCAAAGCAGCCAAGTTTCCCGTGACGAAAAGTCTCGACACATTCGACTTCCTAGCGTTGCCTTCGTTAAACAAGAAGCTCGTGCTGGAGCTGGCGCGCTGTGAGTTCATCGACCGTCGCGAGAACGTCTTGGCTCTGGGCAACTCCGGCACCGGCAAGACGCATCTCGCCCTGGCGCTAGGCCTGGCCGCTTGTCAGAGCGGTTATCGAACACGCTTCACCACGGCTGCGGCACTGGTCAATGAACTGCTCGAAGCCCGCGACGAGCGACGGCTGCTGCGCTTCCAAAAACAACTTGCCAAGCAGGATCTGCTGATCGTCGATGAACTGGGCTATGTGCCGCTGTCGAAGACCGGCGCTGAGCTGCTGTTCGAGATCTTCTCGCAACGCTATGAACAAGGCTCCACGATGCTGACCTCAAACTTGCCGTTCACCGAGTGGACAGAGGTGCTCGGGTCCGAGCGCATGACCGGCGCTCTGCTCGATCGCCTCACCCACCACGTTCACATCCTGGAGATGAACGGCGAAAGCTTCCGCCTCAAACAGAGTCAAAAGAAACGGTCTCGCTCTTCCGACTGACCCGCCCGCCGCTCGCGCCGGTTTTCGTGGGCCGCCTTCCACTACGCCTGGGTCGCCCTAAAGGGCGCCCTCAGGCTCCGTTCCAGCCGTCCCACGAAAACCGCTACCACTCCCCCAACTGGTCTAGTTTTACTCCGCCGAAGTGGTCTAATTTCTCTCCGCCCTTGACACCCCGGCGCGCTCGATGAGCGCCGGCAGCGCTTGAAAGCCGGCGCGGGTAAGTTTTCGGCCGCTGAAGGGCACGATGTGAGGGGTCATGGCTGGGGTGGTGATTGGAGTAACATAACGTCCTTTATGTTACTCCAACTAGCGCGGATGTCAAGGCGCGAACTGGCTGCCAATCAAGCAACTCGGGCAGAAAGGTGGACGGTACCCGATTTCGCGACATCTATCGCGTCGAAGGGTGCTATCTCATTCGCTGTCTATGAGTTAGAGCCTTAGTCCTGACCCCGGTCGCGGAACTCTTCGTAGCAGTCTTGGTCGGCCTAGATCCCATTGCTCGATCGCTACGAACAGAGTTGAGATCGCTGTGCGGAGAATGCGAACTACGTCATTCGACCAGCGCTTGTTGCCAGTTCATCAAGATTGTTATTGGCAGGCTGGCTTGCTCTTCGGTCGGTACCGCGATGAGAAAGCGCTGCCCGTCGGCGCTGATGTCGAAAGTCGCGAACGGGAAGGGTCTTGCGCCGATCTCGAAGAGAAACTGGGGGACACCGGCCTCGAAGGTCGTTCCGGTCTCAGCCGGGGCGGCCATCATCTTGCTGCCGGAAAGATAGAAGATCTCCTTGCCGTCAGCGCTCCATTTCGGACTTGCACCGCCGTCGCGCGACACCTGCCATTTGCCGTCGCTGGGAAACGGACGAACGTACACTTCAGAGCGTCCTGTTTCGTTTGATGAATAGGCAATCCACGCATCATCAGGTGAAAAGTGTCCTAGTGCCTCGTGAAAGACGGTTTGTGCGAGCGGGATCGGTTTTCGCTCCCCTTCCATTGGCAGAGCGAACAGATCTACGACCTGTCGGGAGTAATAGGTGAGGTAGCGGCCGTCGCTGGACCAGTCCGTGGGGACCAAAGAACCCTTCAAGTCCGCAATCGGACTGGTCTCCCCCGAGCCTCCGGCTGCTTTCTCATAGAGCCCTCCCGCCTCCCGCTGCGAGGCAAACGCGATTCGGCTTCCGTCGGGCGACCATACAGGGTTGCGGGCCATTGACTCATCAAACGTAAGCCGACTCGTCACCATACGTGTTAGGTCTCGTATCCAAATGTCTGCGTTACTCGTTCGCGGATCGTAGACCGAATACGCGAGCCGGCTCCCGTCCGGGGAGAGACTACCCCCTATGAAAAATTCGGGTTCCCCAACCGTTTCCAACGTGTTTCCTCGCCGGTCGAACCACGTGATCTGGCTCGTGGTTGTCGCCCCACCCATTCGGTACGTGAGGATGCCGCCCGCTGACAACGAGAAATCGGCGCCGAGAGCACTGCCAGAAATATTTTCGGCAATGGGGAAGGGGTCGCCCGTAAGTTCGGCTTTACCGAGGTCAAAGGGATGAGCGAAGAGAGTACCGCCACGAACGTATAGAAAGTAGCCCGGATGAAAAGCGGTGGGTGGAGCATACCGAGGACTCGAGTTGGCATAGAACAAGGGTTCTTCGTCGCTGCCAGTTGGATGCCCGCCATCCTGACGAGCGTCGAAGTCGCCGAGGAAAACGGGTTCTCCGCCTCTTACCTGCTGCGGTACTCGGTAACGGGCGATGTAAACAAAGCGGCCGTCAGGAAGGAATTGCGGCTGACGATGACTACGGATCTCGAGCGAATCCTGCAGTGTAGTCACTGGCTCCGAATCGCCGCCGGCTGAAGAAACGCTGTGAATGGGCGAGTTATTTGTCGGAGCGAAGATGATCACGCCCTTCCCTTGCCCATCCTCCGCCCAGGAACCACCCCGGCCGACGGGAGCATCGCTCAGCGTCTGAGGCGGCCCACCCGTGGTATCAATTCTGTTTAGCTTGCCGCCGGCGAAGAACGCGAGGTGCCGGCTGTCGGGCGACCAAAAAGGGAGTCGTGCGCCTTCGGTCCCGGGTAGGCGCTGGGCTTCCAAGGAATCGAGCGGCCGGACCCACAAACTGTTGGGGTTGTCCGCTCGACCAACGAAGGCCAACATAGTGCCGTCGGGCGAAATCAACGGCGGGGATGCCCCCACGTTTGCGAAGGTGACGCCCTCAGGAGGATCGATCGTAAAGGTGACAGGCTGTGGTGGGGCGGGTTGCTTCGTGAGATAGGGCCCCACAAAGACGCCAGCGGCAACCAGCAGGACGCCGGCAAGAGCCATCCACATCCGCCCGCTGATCGAGGCAGGTGCCGTCGCCGGAGCGGACGGAGCAACATGCTCCGTCGAGACTTTCGACGCTTCGTGGTGCGGACCAGCAAGGGCACCCGTAGCTGCTCCCGTTCGCAGAATCGCGGAGCGCCCCGACTTCACCTTCTCGGTGCACGTTCGTAGATCGACAATCGCGTCCCCTGCGCTCCGGTAGCGGTCCGCCGGGTCCTTGGCCAAACACTTGCCGACGATAAACTCCAATTCCATCGGCACCCCAGCGCGCACCCCGGTTAGCGGCTCTGGCTCCTGGTGGACAATCTCAAACAGCAAAGCCTGGTCGTACTCGCCTTGAAAAGGCCGCTCGCCGCGGACCATTTCGTAGAGCACGACGCCTAATGCCCAGATGTCAGAACGGTTGTCTACATCCATGCCCTGGGCCTGCTCGGGCGACATGTAGGCGACCGTGCCCATGGTCTGGTCAGCCTTCGTGAGACGCGAGGCTTCGGTCAGGTGGGCCAAACCAAAGTCCATGATCGTGGCGCGGCCCTTGGCATCGACCATGATGTTGGCGGGCTTGATGTCCCGGTGGACGACGCCTTTCTCATGCGCCGCGTCGAGCCCCTCGGCAACTTGCCGTCCGATGTCGAGTACTTCCTTCAGGGGCAGCGGCCCTTGCTCGATCCGCGCCTCGAGTGACTCCCCTTCGAGGAACGCCATCGAAAGGAACGTCCGCCCTTCGGCCTCGCCGATTTCGTGAACCGGACAGATGTTGGGGTGATGCAGTCCCGCCGCGGCCTTGGCCTCACGCAGGAAGCGGGCTTTAGCCTCTTCGTCGTTGAGCAGATGGGCGGCGAGGAACTTCAGCGCGACGGTGCGGTCGAGCTTGGTGTCCTCGGCCTTGTAGACGACACCCATTCCGCCCTCACCGAGCTTCTCGGTGATGCGGTAGTGACTGATGGTTTGGCCGATCACACCCGTCCCTGACCCTACGGAATTGTACCGCGCGCGTTACCTGTCGCGAACAACCGATGTCACTCTCTATGCGGTCGGGATCCTGCTAGGCCCTTGAGTCGGCTCGGTTTTGGGTCTGCTCGTCGACCGGTTCGCGAAGCTCTGATGGCTGATTGCCAGATGGGAAATTATTTCCCAACAGCTAACGCCAGAGGCGCTGCGGGCTCTGGGGGTAGATGGGATCAAAAAACCGGCCCAGAGAAGCCACTGGAGGCGTTCTCTCGGTTCGGGTGGACCCAAAGTACCTCGTGTTTTGGTGTCATAATGCTGTGCGATGGCGGCGTTGGCACCCGGAGATCGATTGGATCCGGAAGAGCTGTTCGAGAGGTCACCGTACCCGTGTGTGCGTGAGGCTGAGAACATTTCGCACGGTGCGAAGCGTGCTTGGCTAACGCTAGCCCTCCACGTGGACGCCGGCGACGACGACTACCCCACTCAACGGACGATCTGCCGCAAGATGGGTGCGGGCCGCGATCGCGGCCGGCGCTTCATTCAAGAGCTAGTGGACTTCGGCCTGGTTGAGCCGCTCCCCTGCGGCCGCAGGGGCAAGAAGCGCTACGCCTTCAAGTGGCACTCGCTGTACGAAAAAAGGCCGCCGAAGCGGCCGGTGGCGCGAGAGTATTCACTGAAGGGCCGTCAGGGCGGAGATCTTCAGCACATCAGCGCGGTCATTGCGGAAGCGGGATCGTAGTCAAAGCGCCGGGACTAGCGTCGGTAC
>CBDDCL010000013.1:0-76176 GCA_965226245.1 Bryobacterales bacterium
CTTTCGGCGACCCTCCAGGAAGACAATGCGATGCCGCTAGCCCCTCTTCTCCAGCGTTTGTAGCCCAGCCAGCCGTCGCTGTGCACCCGCTGCCCGGCTCGACTGACCCCTCCACGAAGGGCATCAAGCTGGCCGCCGATGCGTCCTGCACTCGCTACATGCGGATGCGTCCCAGGCTGGCACCTTTCTCCTCCGCAGCCTCTGCAATCAAGGCTTTACGCTCCACGTGCCGACCAAAGACACCCTCTTCCTCGCCACCCCAGTAGGTCACATCGACCTCCACGACGCCACACAAGCGCTCCCGTCCCGGACGTACCATCGCCCGCCGCAACTTGTGCAGCCACGGCCACGCCGTTTGGTAGCTGCCCAGCCCTAGAACGCGCGGCAGACCCACCGCGCTGGCCCCGTTCTTCTGCGAGGTGACGGGCCTGCGATCTCCTATCGGAGGCCGAGGCCACGCTTTCGAAAAAGCCATCGAACTCCATGTTATCAGTATGGTAGTATATGATCTTGTTGCACGACAATACGATCATGAGAGAAATGCCCCTAGCAAGGCCTGCGTCGGTTTGCCGCTGGAGATTTGGTTGACCGAGGCAGTTGCTCTGCTCAGGAACACTCAGGAGAGGGAATCATGTCGCTCAAAGCGGGTCGCTTCGGATGGATGACTTTTCTAGTCTATCTCACGGTAGGCCTCCTAGATACTCCTCACATTTATGGCCAGGGGGCGGCAACGGGCACAATTGTGGGGACGGTGACCGACGCCACTGCAGCGGTTGTGCCAGAGGCCACGGTCACACTTGCGAATCAGCTCACCGGCATTTCGCAGTCCATGCAAACGAATAGCGTGGGGCGTTATGAATTCACTTCTTTGCCCATCGGAACCTACACCGTGAGAGTGGAGCAAGCGGGCTTTTCCACCGCCGAGATTCCAGATATACTTCTGACGGTCGCTGCTCGATATGCGGCCAATGTCAGCCTACAGGTAGGTGACGTTACGGAAGTCCTGGAAGTCGCGGCGCAGGCTCCCCTGATGCAGACGGAAAGCAACATGATCTCACAAGTCGTGGACACCCAGACACTGCTCGAAATCCCCCTCAATGGCCGCGACTATCAACAACTCCAATTGCTAACGCCAGGCGTCGTCTCGGGTTTTAACTTCCAGACTGGCGAAGGGTTGGGCGGCGGTGCAAGCATCGGGGGACCGAGCCGGACTTCCAATATCGTCAACGGAATGCGCCCTGTTTCCACCTCTTTCTTGGTAGATGGCGGAGACGCTAGCAATCAGGCCTTCCGCACCACCCAGTTCGTTCCCCCTATTGATGCAATCGCGGAGTTCAACCAAATCTCCAGCAATGCGCCCGCTCAGTATGGCTATGGTCCAACTACGGTGAATGTGGCGATCAAATCGGGTACCAATGAATTCCACGGCAGTGTTTGGGAATTTGTCCGCAATAAGGAATTTGACGCGCGAAATTTTTTTGCTGCCAAGAGAGACGATCTCAAGAGGAACCAGTTTGGCTTTTCGGTTGGTGGGCCAGTTGTCAAGAATCGTGCCTTCTTCTTTGTTACCTACGAGGGGACCAGGGAGAGCAGCACCTCACCAACTTTTGCCACAGTGCCCCTGGATTCCTGGCGGAGCGGGGACCTTTCCGGGACTTTGGGTACGTCGGTAGGTACTGACGCCCTGGGTAGGCCCGTGTTGGAGAACCAAGTCTTCGATCCGCTGACTTCGCGCTCCGTCACGAACGGCACAGTTCGTGAGCCTTTCCCAGGCAATATTATCCCATCGACCCGCATCAATCCCGCTTCTTTGTTCATTTTGAATGAGTTCATTCCTCGCCCCAATACGGGAGGAATCTTTAACAACTACACCGCTGCAGGGGTAAGCACAGACAATCCAGACACGGTAGTCATCAAGCTAGACACACAACTCACTGACAAAGACCGGATATTCTTCACGGGTGGGGATTTCATTGACGGTCCTCCCACCTCTCCGGGACCCTACTCGCCCTCCAACCAAGGACTAGTGGAACGCAAGATTCCAGGCAAGATGGGGGTACTTGGCTGGACTCACATATTCAGTCCTACCACAGTTGGGCAATTCCGTTTCTCTGACAGCAAAGCGCAGGGAATCTTCGATGGCCCCGCTGTCGACCCAGAAAGAGGGGCCAAGGACCTTATCTCCCAGTTGGGCATCGATCCGGACATCGGAGGTCTACCTGGACACGCGACAACGCCGGGCATACCCACCGTGCAAATCACTGGGTTTAGTGGAACTTCTGGATTGTCACATTTCCCGACCGGCTGGAGAATGAACCAGATGGTATGGAGCGCCAACCTGAGTTCGCTACGAGGAAAGCATTCGCTACAGTTTGGGTATGCGGCGAAATACTGGAAGGGAGGCTTTTTCGCGCAGGGCGACCACCGTGGGTTCTGGCAGATGAATGGGACGTTCACAGCGTCTCCCGGGATCGTTCCAACCTCGATCAATGCGTTGGGAGACTTTCTGTTAGGCGTTCCGTATAACAGTATTCGCACGGCTCCGTGGTCGTGGTTCTATTTCAGCTTCTGGAATCACTGGTGGTACTTCAACGATACCTATAAGGTGAGCCCGAACCTGACGCTCAACTTCGGGCTCCGCTACGAGATTAATCCCTGGCCAATTGAGAGAAGACGTCAATTTGCCATATGGTCTCCCGATTTACGGGAGGGCCGCGGCGCCATCGTCATCAGTGACAGAAAATTTGTGCAACCCCCCTTTACCGAGCTCCATCCGCCTACGGCCGCTTGGGTCGAACTCTTAGATAGCAGAGGTGTGCTCTTGACGGCACAGGAGGCGGGGCTGCCGGGACACTTGCGGGCACACGACTACAACAATTTCGCCCCGCGGGTAGGTTTTGCGTGGAAGGCCCGGCAAAATACCGTCGTTCGGGGAGGCTACGGGGTCTATTACATCCCTATAGACCTGAACCGTAATATGCCGGAAACGGTCATGCCGCCCTTTCTAGACCGAACGACGCCGCTCTTCAATACCAGCCCGATTCCTGCCTACAACTTCCAAAACTCCTACTGTCGTAGCACCCAGGCCTCATCCCCGGGGCAGTGCGTATCGGGAGATCCTTTTTCGTTTCCCGCTTTTCCAGGCCTAACGGGAGCGGATGGATCGGCCCGAGTTTCCTACGCGCAACAATGGAACTTCACCATCCAGCGCAACCTCGCGATGCACTGGCTGCTCGAGCTCGCCTACGTAGGCAACAACGCGCACAAGCTGGAAGGACAAGACCTAATAAACCACCCGTTGCCGGGTGTCGGCGATATTCAGCCCAGAAGGCCATTTCCAGAGTTTGGGACGATCACCTTTCACAAGAATCGCTTCAACTCAAATTATCACGCCATGCAGTTGAAGGTGCAGCATGAGTTTGCTAGTGGCTTCTCACTGTTAACCGGCTACACCTGGTCGAAGTGGATTGATGACCTGACCTCAGATTCGTCAGCTCCCTTCAACCCCACCAACTTGAGGTTGAACAAGGCCGTCAGCGATCTTGACGTCCCACATCGCTTCACGGCAGCCTATGTTTGGGACTTGCCTTTCCCCGAGCAGCATGACGCACTCAGGTATCTTGTGAATGGGTGGCGATTGACCGGCATCTTCCAGGTGCAGTCGGGGTATCCCTTGACCCCTCGCTTTGCAGGCGATGTGACCAACACCGGCCAAGCAACGTTGCCCGACCGCGTCTGCGACGGTAAGCTAAGCAATCCGACGCCCCAGCGGTGGTTTGACACCTCGTGTTTTGTTGCCCCCGCCATACTTCCAGGGACGGGAGGCGCAGTACGCAACTTCGGCAACTCGGGGCGGAACATACTTCGAACAGACAGGACGCTTTCTTTCGACCTAGGTCTATTCAAAGACTTTATGATCTCTGAAAGATTCAGCGCGCAATTGCGTTTTGAGGCGTTCAACTTTTTCAATACCGTGAGTTTTGGCTCGCCAGTCCTTACGGTGAACATACCAAGTGCGGGTGTTGTGTCAACAGCAGGACCACCTCGGATCATCCAGTTTGGCCTAAAGTTGGTCTTTTAGCAAAGCCCTGGATGTCATGTCAGTTTCAGCATCCGCCCAGCGCCGGCGCGATTTTCTGAGGCATGCCGCCGCGCTCTGGCCGAGTTGCTCTCTCGCCTCCTCTCCGGGTGCGACCCTTGCCTCTAGTTCTGCTCGCCAAGGCCGCCCGATGCAGTTTGAGGACGTCGCGCAAGGAGCCCGCTTACGCCACAAAGTCTACTACGGCGGGCAAACGTCCTGGAAGTATATCTTGGAGACCACAGGCTGTGGAATAGCTTTCTTTGACTACGACAACGACGGCTGGTTGGATGTCTTCGTTGTCAACGGTTGGCGGTTGGAGGGGTTTCCCGAAGGCGAAAACCCCTCCAATCACCTCTACCGGAATAATCGGGACGGCACTTTTTCCGATGTGACAAGAAGCGCGGGCCTGATGTGTTCGGGATGGGGCCAAGGAGTCTGCATAGGCGATTACGATAACGACGGCTTCGAGGACCTGTTCGTGACCTATTGGGGACAGAACGTGCTTTACCACAATAACGGCGACGGCACGTTTACGGACGTTTCGCAGCGGGCACGTGTTGCTGGGGCTGCGCGTCGGTGGGGAACAGGCTGCGCTTTCATTGACTATGACCGGGACGGATACCTCGATCTGTTTGTGACGAACTACTTGATTTTCGACCCAAAGACGGCTCCGCAACCCGACACGGGAGTCTACTGTGACTATATGGGGCTTTCAGTCAACTGTGGTCCAGCGGGTTTTCCGGTCGAGCACAACATCCTTTATCGCAACAACGGTGACGGAACGTTCACAGAGGTCACGGAACAAGCAGGTGTGAAGGGTTCAGAGGGTTTGTACGGTTTGGGAGTGTTGGCCGGGGACTTCAACAACGACGGTTGGCCTGACCTCTATGTGGCAGCCGACGGCGTGCCCAGTCAGCTGTTTCGCAACAACGGCGACGGCACTTTCAGTAACATCGCCGTGGTCTCTGGATGCGCGTACAACGAGGATGGAATGCCGCAGGCGGGGATGGGTGTGGCGGCTGGCGATTATGACTGCGATGGCTGGCTAGACTTCTTCAAGACAAATTTTTCCCATCAACTATCGAACCTGTACCATAACAACGGGGACGGTACGTTCACGGACCTGTCCAGCCATGCTGGAACACGGGCAAGTTTCAAGCTGCTCGGTTGGGGATGCGGATTTGCCGATTTTGATAACGATGGCTGGCCGGATATTTTCGAATGCAACGGTCACGTTTACCCGGAGATCGAACAACTCCGTCGGGACGATATCACGTTTCGGCAAAGACGAGTGGTCTATCGGAATCTGGGAAATGGGCGCTTCGAAGATGTCTCGGCCAAGGTCGGAGCCAGCATACTGCACTCGGCCGTGAGCCGCGGCTGCGCCTTTGGGGACTTCGACAATGATGGGGATGTGGACGTCCTCGTTTCCAACATCAATGAGACGCCTTCGCTGCTGCGTTGTGATGCGCCCAAAAACCATCACTGGATCAAAGTACGGACCATTGGGATGGAATCCAATCGCAGCGGCATCGGATCTCGCATCAAGTGTGTTACCGGTGAGCACCAGCAGATCGACGAGGTCCGCAGCGGCGGCAGCTTTATGTCGCAGAGCGATCTTCGCGTCCATTTCGGGCTCGGCACAGCAACGAAGGTGGACTCATTAGAAATTCGGTGGCCGAACGGACGAACGGAAACATTACGGGATCTCGGTGTGGACCAGCTCATTTATATTCAAGAAGGGAAAGGCATTACTCGGACCGACGACTTCGGATCGCAGACTCGGAGGTGAAGTGTCGGAGGATCGGCAATTAGTTGGCAAGTGGCTGGTGCTTCTTTTTCTATTGCAACCGGTCTGGCTAATGCCTGCAGAAGAAGCAAGACCACTGTCGGCCTCAGACCAAGAGACTTTAGCGGTGGCAAGCCGGTCTCTGGACGAAGGCGACTACCAGGGAGCTCTCCGCATATTGCTTCCCCTTAAGAACAGGACGAACGATTCAGCTGCTTATCACGGTCTGGTTGGATTCGCCCATGCCAAGCTTAGTGAGCCTATCGCGGCTATCGAGTCACTCCAGAAGGCCCTGCAGTTGGATCCCAACAATGAGAACTACTATCTCGACTTGGCCCAGGTGCTCGGAGAATACAATGCCCATAATGCGGCGATCGAGCTTCTCAAGTGGGCGGTTTCAGCCCATCCGAAGTCGGCGAGGCTACGCATAGGGCTAGCACTCGCCTGCATGCCCGCCGGACTGATGGAAGAGGCCCGAGTCGCTGCCGAGTCCGCAATCTCGTTGGAGCCGGCTTTGGAAACCGGATATACAACTCTGGCAATGGTGCTTGAAGACGACAGAGATTGGCGGTCCTTGCTTAGCACTGCCCGACAGTTGCAAAAGGTCAATGGTCAAAATTATCTCGGGTGGCATTACGACGCGCTGGCCCAAATGGGGTTACTGGAGGAAGAAGAGGCGTCAAGCGCACCCCCAGTGGTCAGTGCCTTTCGACGCACAATTGAATTAAATCCTGCGTTCCCTCTTGCCCACTTCCACTTGGGCAAGCTATATCTCCAGCAGGGCGACTACACCGCCTCTATCAGGGAACTGAATCGCGTGGTCGAATTGAAGCCCGATTACGCCCAGGCTCACTTTTTATTAGGTAAGGCCTTCGGCCAAGCCGGGGAGCTCGAGCGCTCGCAGGAGCACCTGAAGATCCACCACAAATTGGTGGTTGCCAAGCAGTCAGTGCGACGACCCCGCCTGGAGGTGACGATCAACAAGCCGAAGTGAGTCAGGAGGCGATTGATCTTCTGTCTGTCCTGATTCAGAAGTCGGAGTTCCCGATCCCCGGCCAAGCCGCTTATCGCTGTGACGTTTTCGAGCCGGGGGGCCGCTGCCCCTGCTTCCAGGCGCTTGATGCGAACGGCGTTTCCCTCGTGACCTTCGGGGTCGGACTGGGGGTGGACTGCTCGCAGGGTCTGTGGATCGCCTTGCACGCCCGCGCCGATTTTCTGAATCTCAAGATCAAGATACAGTTGGAGAGTCCTCCCCGGACTCTCTGGTTAGGCGTCCTTCTCGAACCTGCACTGCTTGCGGGTTCCCCGGCGATGGAGTGGCTGAAAGATTTTGTAAGATGCCTCTCGTGGTCTGTGCTGGACCGCGCGCAGAGTCGAGCGGGCCAGGGTGCGGGATGGGTGAATTGAGGGGCTCTCGAATACCCGTCTTTTCGATCGAGGCTCCTTCTCCTGCGGCAACCGCGGTCGAGCGGTAGCGCACCCAGAGGGAAATACGTGGGTAGCCATGCAGGAAACCGAGACAGCCCCGGAAAAGTCATTCGCAGTGGCCGCGGGTTGCCGTCGTCCAGGATGTACACACCGAGCTTGTGTGGGGTCAGCCCGATAGCAAGGTGACGGCTCCCTCCATCCGTGAATAGTGTCATCCAATATCGGGGGTCGTCATGCTCGATCTTTGACCTCCAGTTCCTCCAACAACCGCGCCCCGCAGTCGGCGCAAACGTCCGCAGGGGCCAGCTCCTCGGTTGTTGTGACAGCCTGCATGGTGAGGGTTGCGTCGTTTCCGCCACAGGCGTCCAGGCGGCATTGCTCGCAGACGTAGGGGCCGCCGGTCGGCTTCGGGTTGCGCCATGCGCCGCCCCGTGCAAACGCCCAATACTTGGTCATGGCTCCTTCCGCATTTCCAGTTAGGCCCAGGCTGCGTTGAACCGTCTTCTTTTTGACTGCCATAGATGGCAGTATGATACACAGTTTTGTGAGACAGCAAAACAGGCCGGTTTCGGTCGGGTTTCGGCCCCGAAACCGGCCCCTGGGAAAGCGTCTCGCCAAACGCTCCTTTTTTGAGACGCCCTGTCCATCCCCGCGTGTGCGGGGGGAACGAGCAGTAGTGGACTATCCCTAGCAGCAGCTACCCGTATACCATTACTTGTTTTCTGCTTGCTACCCTGTTCTGGGGAGAAGTCGGCCCGACAGAATTGCGCCGAGGACGATCCCGAGAATAATGGGGGTCAGGAAGCTGCCGCTGACAAATGAAAACCAAACGTGGACAACCCGCCGTCGGGTTTCGTTTACCCGAGATCACGGGCCGCTGGCACCAGCTCGCGAACTACTCCGGACACTGGCTGCTGCTGGTGTTTCACAGGCACCTAGCCTGACTGCCGTGCCGGGAACATCTGTCGCAGTTGCGACGGCACGAGAGGGAGGTGAAGAAACTCGACGTCCAGGTCGTCGTCGTCACCTTCCAGAGCGGCCCGCTCGTCGAGGCCTATGCGCGGGAAACCCGCCTGGCGTGGCCGATACTGATCGACTGTCAAGGGCGGAGTAAATTTGGACCACTTCGGCGGAGCAAAAGTAGACCAGTTGGTGAAGGGGTAGCGGTTTTCGTGGGACGGCTGGAACGGAGCCTGCGGTCGCCCTTTAGGGCGGCCCAGGCGTAGTGGAGGCCGTCCCACGAAAACCGGGCGAGTGGCCGGTGGGTCAGCCCAAAGAGTGAGCCCGCTTCTTCTTGCTCTGGATCAGACGGAAGCTTTCGCCGTTCATCTCTAGAATATGAACGTGGTGCGTGAGGCGATCGAGCAGGGCGCCGGTCAGCCGCTCGGAGCCGAAGACCTCCGTCCATTCGTTAAACGGCAGATTCGAGGTGACCAGCGTCGAGCCCTGTTCGTAGCGCTGGGAAAGCACTTCGAACAATAACTCCGCTCCGGTCTTCGATAGCGGCACGTAGCCCAGTTCATCGACGATCAGCAGATCCTGCTTGGCCAACTGCTTTTGACATCGCAGCAAGCGCCGTTCATCTCGGGCTTCGAGCAGCTCATTGACCAGTGCCGCCGCTGTTGTGAAGCGTGTTCGATAGCCGCGCTGACAAGCCGCCAGTCCCAACGCCAAGCCGATGTGCGTTTTGCCCGTGCCGGAATTACCCAGTGCCAGCACGTTTTCGCGGCGGTCGATAAACTCACAGCGCGCCAGTTCCAGCACCAGCTTCTTGTTCAACGCTGGCAAGGACGGGAAGTCGAAAGTGTCCAGACTCTTGGTCACGGGAAACTTCGCGGCCTTGATGCGGCGCTCGGTGGCCCGCTGTTCACGGTCGAGCAGTTCCAGCTCGCAGAGTTGTTGCAGGAAGCTCCTCGAATCCAAGCTCTCGGCGGCGCATTGCCGCGCCAGTTTGTCGTACTCGCGCAGGAAGGTTGGCAGCCGCAACGCTTTCAAATGCGCTTCGAGCAGAAGTTTCGACCTCGCCATCACCCCCCTCCTTGTGCCAGCAGTGCCAAATAGTCCGCAGCGGAGGTTTGCTCCACCTGGGCTGCCGGCAGGTGCGGATACTTCGTCAAGTCCAAGCGCGGCGGCCGTTGCTCGATGCGGCACAGCACTAAGTGCCTGACTGCATCCAAGCCAATCGCTCCCAACTCGCAGGCTTGGCGCACCGCCGCGGCAACGTGCTCGAATCGGAAGTCCTCCAGTAATCGCAATACCTGCACGTACTCGCGCTTGCCTGGCTTTCCCAACCGTGCCTCGAGCAAACGTCTCAAGCACGTGAACTGTTCGGGCAGCTCCCAGCCCGCCAACGGGGCCGCTTGATCGAGCGCGTTGGTCTTGCGTTCCAGCAGTGCTAGGTAATGCAGCGGATCGAAGATCAACTCTTCGCGTTCGTAACTGCGCCGGTGGCGCGCGATCTCTTCGCTGCCACAACAGATCACGATTTCATCGACGTAGCCTTTCAGCAACACCTGGCGATGTCCGTAGCGTGTGGGCGCCGAGTAGTCGTTGGCGCGATAGCGCACCAATGACAGCGACGTCACCCGCGTGGTGCGTTTGTCGCAGGCGTCATAGGGCGTGGGCGGCAAGGGCAACAACGCTTGGCGGTCACGCTTGAAACGTTCCTCAATCGTTTCGGTGTGCCGCCGCAAGCGCCGCTTACGATTGTTGAGGCACTGCGCTTCGAGCTGCTCGTTGAACGCTTCCCAGCTTGGAAACCTTGGCGCCGGCACCATGAAGTTCCGCCGGGCATAACCGACCAGTCCTTCCACCTTTCCCTTGTCGTTGCCTTTGCCCGGACGCCCGAAACGATCGGAGAATAAATAGTGCGACTGCAGTTCACTGAACACCCTGGTCCGCTTGCGCCTGCCGTCGCCCAGAATCCTCGCCACCGCCAAGGTCGTGTTGTCGTAGAGGATGCTGCGTGGCACGCCGCCGAAGTACCGAAACGCTGCGTTGTGCCCCTCGCAAAACGCTTCCGTCGTCTCGGCCGGGAAAGCTTTTACGAAAACGTCATCGCTATGCGGCAGATAGACCACCAAGTAGTGCGCCTTGCGCTGTACGCCGTCAATGACCACCAGAGCTTCACCGAAGTCGGCCTGGGCATCGCCCGGCGGATGCACCAGCGGCACGAACATCTCTTGCCCGCCGAGCTTCTTGTCGCGAACATAGTCCTTGACGATCGTGTAACCGCCGGTGAAATCGTACTCGTCGCGCAAGCGGTCGAAGATGCGTTTTGCGGTGTGGCGTTGTTTCTTCGGACGTTCCTGATCGTCGATGAGGATCTGATCGACGATTCCGGTGAAGGGATCCAGCTTCGGCCTCTGCGCTGGTTGGCGCCGCCGATAGCCCGGCGGAGTGGCGTAGCGCAACATCTTGCGCACCGTCCCTCGCGCCAGGCCAAACCGTTTGGCGGCCTCGCGCTCACTGAGCCCTTCGATAAAGACACTGCGCCGTACTTGAGCGTATAGCTCCACGCGATACATCCCTCTCGTGTCCCACAAACACCACAGGAATGTTCGCTGGACCACTCGGACGGTCTACTTTTACTCCGCCCAAAAGCAGCTTCGATTCGCCGCTCTATGGTCTAGTTTCGCTCCGCCGTTCTCAGATGGTCGCGTATTGTCTAGCGCAGCTTTGGTTTCTGCACTCGTAGCCCCTTACGACCGCACCGAGCTCCGGGAACGTAAGCCGCGCAGGGTCCATGGTCAGAGCTTTGTAGGCCGGGACGCACGCGTCGCAGAAGACCTTAAGTTCTTGATCTGCGGTTGTCGCCATTATGGCCTCCGGTGTCCCTCGCCGTCATCCTAACAGGGTTTGACAGGACGGGGAACTTGTGTCTGTGTGGGTCGCAAATGTTGCGTGGTTTGGGTCCTGGGTTTTGTCGGCAGAATTCGAGACCCGAGGTCACGGATTTTGCACGTCCGGGGTCTCGAATCTTTCAGGATATGCGGGTCGCGGAAAATGGCGGTGGCTGAGGGGAAAAGGCGCGAGGGGCTTGGGTGAGTGGTTGCTGTTGGTTGGGTGTGGGCGTAGAATGGCGTCTGTTGGAGACCGAAATCGGCAATTCACATTCAGAGGTCGGAACTCAGTGAACGCGTTCTCATCCCACTTGAAGCATAGTGAATTGTCGCGCGCCAGGACGTCGCTGGCGCCGAAGGACGTGTCTGAGTTAGAAGAGTCGGGTTGGACGGGAGACCACGACGCGGACGCCCTGGCGGCAAGGCCATCTGCCCCGCAAGACGGCGTGCGCTTGTACCTTGCCGCAGCGGGTGCGGTATCGCTACTGAATCGGGAGGACGAGATCCGGCTGGCAAGGCGCATGGAGCGCGGCAGTCGACGATTGAGAAAGGCGCTCTCGCGGACGCCCTGGATGTGGAATCAGATGTTGGAGCTGCATGAAGATCTCAGGAACAAGCGAGTGAACCTACGGTATCTGATCGACGTCCTGGGCAAGGTGCCCGACTCTTCGGCAAGGGCCAGAGCGGCAGCCAGCGTCCGTCGAAAGTGCGCTCATATCGTTCAATTGATTCCAGAAATCGAGGAGCTGGCCACAAAGGCCGAGGCTCGGTCCAAGGCCAGCGAGGCCGTGCAGCGTAGATGGGCCTGGAGGGTGGCGAGAGAGAGAGTCCAAATCTCGCGCCGCATCCGTAAAATGCCTCTGAAGTGCGACGTTTGGTACGCCTACTGCAAAGAATTTGAACGGGCGGTACCTGAACTGTCGAAGAAAGCGGCGAAGGCCGCCGGCAAGGCAAGGTCCAGGAAACCTGCCCGGCAGGAGGGCCGCGTTGTGATGACGAGGGCCGAAATCAAGCGGACCATGGCGTTCATCCGAGCAGGGAGACGCGAGGTCGAGCAAGCTCGAAAGGCTCTCGTCGAAGCGAACCTACGCCTGGTCGTCGCGGTCGCCAAGAAATATGCGAATCGGGGCTTGGATTTCCTGGACTTGCTTCAGGAAGGCAACCTGGGGTTGATGCGCGGGGCCGAGAAGTTCGATTACCGCCGGGGCTTCAAGTTTTCGACGTACGCCTACTGGTGGATTCGGCAGGCGATCACGCGCTCTCTGTCAGATAAGTCGCGAACCATGCGCCTGCCGGTCCACATGAACGAACTGCTCAACAAGTTCCTGCGGGCTGTTCGGCAGCTCGAAAGGGAGCTTTTCCGCCCGCCAACGAATGAAGAAATCGCACGGCGTATGGAGGTGACAGTCCAACAAGTCGAAACGCTGCGGTCGATCTCCCGAGGCCCGCTTTCACTGGATACTCCCATTGGAGCGGACGGTGAATCGGTGCTGGGTGATGTGTTGAGGGACCAAGGGGCACTCTCGCCAATCCATGGGGCGATCGAGTCGGACATTGGTGAGCAAACCGCTGGTGTGCTCAAGACTTTGTCTCCCAAGGAAGAGAAGGTGATCCGGATGCGTTTTGGAATTGGCTTCGATCGGGACCGAACACTGGCAGAGATTGGTCGAGAGTTCGGGGTTACCCGGGAGCGGATCCGCCAGATCGAGGTGAAAGCTATGGGCAAGCTTCGGGAGCCCCAGCGCGCGGGGCGGTTGCGTGCGCTAACGGCTGCCAGCCACGTCCCCATCTAGCGATGAACGGGCATGGGTCGCTGAGAGTCACACTCGCGGCGGAGGCCCGGGTCAGGGGTCACTTGTGGCATTTGTCAGAGCTTATGGACGCCTGATACGTTAACCGTCGTCATGGCTAAATGCACAGTTAAGAACGATCGACTTGTGATCATCGAAGAGATTACCAGCTATGGCGACATTCGAATAGAGCGCCGTGGAGATAATTGGAACGCTACCCCACGCCAACAAGGATTCGGGAGCGGGTGGGCTCCCACTCGCTGTGGAGCTGTCTGGAAGTTCCTGTCTCAAATCATGGGCGATACGGATCAATCGCGGTCCATCTACGATGACGCTGCAGCGGCAATCGTTGAACAGTTCCCAGAAGACTCCCCATCTCCACGCCAAGACCTCACTACCAGGTAGTGCTCCGCTGGACATTTTCCGGGAACACCCGTGCGTGAGTTTCTGGGAGAAAAAGGAGTCTCTCGACCCCGGACAGGCCAATACAAATTGTGAAACAGCGAGAACCGCGGAGAGAGGGTACCGAGCAGATTGGTGTAAAAATGTACGCTAAGACATCAAGAGCGGCCAGTAAGTGCTTTAAATAGAAGGTCTTGCGGAGTGTCCGTGCCAAGCTCTCGAATGCCATTTGGTGCTCAGGTTTTTCCCCCTTACCGCCGGGATGGTTTTGAGATCAGCTTGACCTAGAAAGCTCTCAATCTATTGGACTTGCTGGCGGGAACCTGAAGAGGGCCAGGTTCAGAACAGCTCCGTTAGCGTACGATTTTCCCCGTTTCGTGAACTGACCCCGAAGAGAGTCAACAGGTCATCTCCCAGCCGTTCATTCTCCAAAAGAGCGACCCGGGTAAACGGTAAGGCTGTGGTAACTTGGGGTGGTGCAAGGTTCTACGGTTATGGCGCTTTTTTACAGCTTTACGAGGATGTTTGCGACTCATTTGTGAGGATGAACATTACTCCTTAAGTTTGAGAGAGGGGTGAGTAGGTAAGCATGCCACGTCGAAAGACGCCCAATATCGTTGTTGGTAAGAAAAGGTCCTGCCGTTCGATAAACGGTAAGGCAGTAAACGGTGAGGCTGACGGAACAAACAGTTTCCGGGGCAATCTCCTTAAGCGTTCCAACAAGAAGGTTGACTTTAGCAAGCGACCATCGCCGTACAAGCCAGTTCCTGCAGGACAAAAACGGCGGGGTCGCAAGCCCACGCCTATTGATTGGGACAAGGTGACGGAGTTGGCTGCGGATCACTGTACGGTGGAAGAAATTGCGGAGCACTTCGGTATTGCTAGGCAGTCGCTGGCCGCTAGACGGGAATTTCCTGCATACTATAAAAAAGGCTATCACGAAGGTAACATCAGCCTGCGGAGGCTTCAGTTTGCTATAGCAGAGTCGGGTAATCCCACTATGCTCATCTGGTTGGGTAAGCAGTGGCTGAATCAATCCGATCGTCCAGATCAGCGCATGTCCGGTCCCGATGGTGGTCCTATGCAGGTTCAGCAAGCGGACTTGTCTAAGCTCACTACCGACGAGTTGTTGCAGTTGCAAGCGCTGCTGAAGAAGTGTGGAGTTCCTCAAGTTCGGGCTCACAGGGACGCTGACCCTCAGTAAATCGATTCAGCAGTGCGTTCAGACATTCGCTCGTTCGTTCGCTGCTTGCCGAAATAGAGTCCATCTTTCTGTTCATATCGGGCCCGGACGGACAATCTTGAAAAATCCGTGACATGGCGCCGACTAGGGCAGCTGATGGGTTTCGACCTCGAGTCCCAGCCGATCACAGGGGGCGTCGTGGAGGTTCTGGCGGACGCCGAGGTAGCGTTCGGTGGTGAGGATGGAGGCGTGGCCCAGGGAGAGCTGGATCTGCTCGAGAGCGGCTTGGCCTTTGTGGGCGAGTTTCGCAAAGGTGCGCCGCAGGTCGTGGGGGGTGATCTTGACTCCGATCCGCTCGCCGTATTCCACCACCGTCTCGAACACCGACTGCGCCCTCATCGAGTCGTGGCTGATGCGGCCGCCCTTGTTGATGGCCCGCAGCACGCGGCCCCCGGAGGTGCCGGCGGCTTGTATCCATTCATCGAGCGCCGCTTTGGCCCAGGAGGGCATCGGAACAGTGCGGATGCGGCCGTGCTTGCCAACCAGATCGACGATCACCCAACGCCCCTCGCGCTGCTCGATATCGGAGAGGTCGAGCTGGGCGAGTTCCCCGCGCCGCAGGCCGCAACCGAGCAGCAGACAAAGCAGCACACGGTCGCGTTTACCCTTCAGCGTCGAGCGGTCGGGAGCCTCCAGCAGCTCGAGGGCTTGCGGCCGGGTCAGCCAGTTCCCCGCCCTGACCCCCGAGCGTTTGGCGCCCTTGACCCGTCCGATCGCGGCGGCCATGGCGGGATCGAGCAAGGCGTTGTCGGCGGCCTCGATCGCCAGCTTTTTGAGGGCCGCCAGGCGCAGGTTGATCGAGGATGGGGCCAGTTCCCTGCCCTCCAGATCGGAACGATAGCGCTGCACCGTCGCCTTCGTGAAGCCACCCCCACCCGCCGCGGCTTGATACCAACCGAAAAACTCCCCCAGGGCGTGCTGATAGGCGCGGCGGGAGTGCTCGCTCGAGAGGCTGTCCAGGACCAGGGCGATGAGCGGACCGAAGTCTTTTGCAGCCCCCTCGACCAGCGCCCGCGTGCTCATAGCCTCACGACGTCGGAGAACTGCAGCTGAGGCGCGGTGCCGGGGTGCTGCTCCCCCCACAACTCGACCAACGCCTCAGGGATCCAGCGGCTCATGCCTTGGAGGCGATGGAGCCGCGCGTGGCAGGCGGCGCAGAGGGTGATCAAGTTGTCGTAGGTATGCCGCGGATGGCGATGATGGACCACCAGCCAGGCGCTGCCCCCGCAGACGCGGCACTGCTGGTGGTCGCGGGCGAGGATTTTCTCGCGCAGTCCCCCGAAGCGGGCCCGGGAGCGGGCGCGCCCCTGATAGCATCGCTGACACCAGCTCCCGCAAAACAGCTGGCAGCTGCCGCAGGGGCAGCAGAGGGGGATTTGGGGGTTAGGGGGCATAGGCTACCTATAGCCTACCATAAGGTTGATTATCATAGGTGATTTTACGCTCCGTAAAAATCTCATTACGCACAACTGTGTGTTAACGTACAGCAAGTAAGGAAAACCCTCCTGCCGCCACAACCCCATTCGTTGCTTCACCTTCCCCGCACCATCGAGGAACTCCGCCGGCTCCAGGTCCCCGTCCTCGACCGTGCCGTGATCGAAAAACTCGATGCGCCAATATCGAGGCAAGGACCAACCAATTGGGAGCAGATGACAAAAACCCTTCCTGAACGGGGGTGGATCACAACGTTTCGATCTACGGCTTTAACTGGGGGGATCGACTTTATGGCCCGACTGACTGATCAGGAACAACAAGAGATCATCCACTTTATCGAAGCTGATAAATCCCTGCCGGACAAGTGTCGTTTTTGCTCTTCCAGGACAAGCCCGAGGTCGTGTTGGTCTGGAAAGACAAGACCAACGAAGTATGCAGCACGGTGCTGCCATTTCAGACCATCGAGCGGGTTGACGAACCACGGGCCAAAGCCACAGCGGACACCGCATTACGAGGTGACCTGTTCGCGACAGATGTGCGCGGCCGACAGCTTAAAGGTTGGACAGCGATGCTTACCGGAAGCTCAACTTCGAAGATTAACAGGTTGACCAATGACCTTCCGATTCATTCATACTGCGGATGTTCATCTAGATTCTCCCCTCCTGTCTTTGGCGCTCAAAGAGCCCGATGCAGCGGAGGTCGTTGCTAACGCTACACGCCAGACCTTCGCCAAGACCGTCGATCTATGCCTGGACGAACGTGTCGATGCGTTTCTGATTGCCGGCGATCTCTATGATGGTGAACTGCGCAGCATGAAGACTGCCGCCTTCTTCACGAATGAGATGCGCCGGCTTACCGCGGCGGGCATCAAAGTGTTTCTAGTGCGCGGCAACCATGACGCCGAGTCGGTGATCACAAAACACCTGGACTTGCCCGACGGCGTCCATGTGTTTTCAAAGGCGGGGGAGGCGGTCTCGTTTGAGAGCGAAGATATCGTCCTCCACGGGATGAGCTTTGCTAAACCCCAGGCACCGCGTAGCTTTCTGCCACACTACAAGCCGCCAACCGACGGCGCGATCAATATTGGTCTGCTGCATACAAGCCTTGCGGGCTCTACCGAGCACGATGTTTATGCACCTTGCAGCCTCCAAGACCTCGTTAATCAGGGTTATGACTACTGGGCACTGGGGCATATCCACAAGCGTGAGGTTCACTCGGACGCCTCACGAGCGGTCGTAATGTCCGGCATTCCTCAGGGCCGTCATATAAACGAGGCGGGCCCGAAGTCTGTCACCTATGTGGAAATCGGCAGTGACCGGCGCGCCCGGATCGAGGACCGCTGCACTAGTGTTGTGCAATTCGAGCGCGTCGGTGTCGACATTTCAGGCGTCGTCGACTGGCGCGGCATCATTGACAGCGCCGAGACGGCACTTGGCACAGTCTTCGACGGTACGTCGACAGACCATATGATTGCGCGAGTTCGACTTTCTGGTGTCACACCACTGGCCGCACGCTTGCGCCGGGACGGCGATGTGCTCATTGAGGAACTTCGCGAAGCCGGGCGCCGTAGCGGAGCGACGTTTATCGAGAGCGTCGTCAATGAGTCGACACTCGAGGCGGTTGAATCGAAATCGGCGATCACTGATCCAATTATGAAGCTGCGGAACCTGATCCGTGGCGACGGGGTTGATCGGTCAACGGCGGCAGCGCGAACGAAAGAACTGCTGGAGGATCTTCAAAGAAAACTTCCGCCAAAGCTGCGCGACCGGTTCGAGGTCGGGCCTGAGCAACATGACAGCCTGATCGAAGACTACCTCAGAGATGGTGCGGAAGACGTGCTCGCGAGGCTTGCCGTTGCCGGGGAGAGGGAGTGATGCGGTTCGAGCGGATTGATCTCGACCGGCATGGGTGCTTTACCGGGCACACGATTACGCTTGGTCTCGCCACGTCCAACAGCGATTTTCATATCGTCTACGGACCGAATGAAGCAGGGAAATCAACTTTGCGCGATGCATGCATTGATTTCCTTTATGGCTTCCCGAACCGAACCGAATATGATTTCATCCACGCCCCTGACATTTTGCAAGTCGGCGCGGCGGTGAGCACCGCCAGCGCTCACTATGAAGCCCGCCGTATCAAACGCAAGTCTAATAACTTCTTGAGCCTCGACGGCAATCTGAACTCTGACGCCGGGCTCAAAGCCGTCCTCGGCGATGTTTCTCGTGCCGGGTTTGAACAGATGTTCTCACTCAATGACGATTCAATCGAAGCGGGCGGCGAGGGGATTTTGCGCAGCGAGGGTGATCTCGGCGTACTGCTGTTTTCCGCAGCGTCTGGGTTGTCATCCTTAAGCGCCGGACTCAAAAGCATTCAGGCTCAAGCAGACCAGTTTTACAAGAAGTCCGCGCGTATTTTACAGCTAACACAACTAAAAGATGAACTGCGAGATATCGAGATTCGGCTTCAGAATAGCGATGTGCTGGTGAGCGCTTATGTGAAGCTGAGAGAAGACGAAGCTTCCACTAGACAACGTCATGCCGACGCAAAGTCGGAACGAGATGGAAATGCGCATCGCATGGACGAACTCCAAGCCATCCTTGATGCCGTCGATCCCTGGCGCGAACTACAAAAGCACGAAAGAAAACTCGCGCCGCTTGCCGACGCGCCCGCTGTCCCTGAAGGGTGGCTCGCGGAAGCTGAAGGATTTGTGGCGGCAGAGGCATCCGCACGTCGGGCTCTTGATGAAAACCGGCGCGCGGCTGAACGCGCGGGCGCCAAGCGCGATGCCATTGACATCGACGAAACAGCGCTTGAGATCGCGCGAGCGGTCAAACGCATAATTGAAGATATGCTGGAGGCGCGGTTCCGAACGTCAGCCGACATCGAGAACCGGCGTCACGAATTGCGAACTATTGAGGGAGACATTGCGGCGCTTCTTAAACGACTCGGACGAGCCGACGAGGACGACCCACAACAGTTCATCTTGCCTGCGTCTGCCAGGGGTCAGATCCGCGAACTTCTGGAGCAGCGCAGCGGACTTGACGCAGCCGAACAGTCGGCTCGCGAAGAGTGGGAAACTGCGGAAGAGCGGCGAAAGAAGGCGGAAGGGGTAGTCAAACAGATGGGCGATGTTGGCGACCTCACCGCGTTTGCTCAGGCTATCGACGCAGTGCGGGACAACGCTGACGGGCGAAGCTTCGACGAAATATCTCGCCAGTGCGCCACGCTGGAAGGGGAATTGGACGAGTCAATCGGAGGTTTGACACCTTGGCGTGGCGACCATGCGGCACTTATGGCCACCAGAATACCTGGTGATGATGATGTGCAGCCCTTAAAAAGAGAAGCCCGCGATGTTGAAGCGGCGCGCATCAAACTTGACAATGAAATTGAGCGTCTCAAGGATGAGCAGGTAGCAGTGAACGCCGAAATTGGCTCATTGGGTAGGAGAGCGGGCGTAGTCGATGACGCGGAGGCGCAAGGTGTGCGCGCCGCACGAGACGCCGCGTGGATTCTACACCGCGATGGTCTTGATTCCGATCCGCCGCGCACCTTCGTTGCGCTACGCGAAAGCGCCAATTCTTTCGAAGTGGCTATGGTCGAAGACGACAAGGTCGCTGCGGCGCGTCTTTCCCTGACTTCGGAACTCGCGGATTTGCGGCGAGCACAAACGGCGCGCGCAAAATGCGAAGCGGGCTTGGCTCACGCGATGGAGAAGTTGGAAGATCTTAAAAGACGCGAAACCGCCCATGCGGAGGCTACCGTGGCGTTCTTGATCAAACTAGGTTTGCCGTCCGTAGTCGAACTCAATGCTATCGATATGTGGCTCGGACGCTTGGAAGCCGCACGTGCAAAGCAGCGCGGGTTCGCCAAGGCGGCGCAGAGGCAGGCGGAAGCCAAGACCCGGTACGAAGACGCGATCAGCGCGGTCGACTCTGCCATGGCGGGGGTCGGTCTCACCATTGACGGACTTGATTGGCGCGCCAAGTTGAAGCGCTGCGACGATACGATTGCCGATTGGCATAAAAACAATAGAAGGAAGGCGGTGGCCGATGACGCCTACAACGACGCGGTCAAGGAAAGCACGCGGCGCCAAAAGGCTCATCAGCGGTCCAAAGGCGCTCGGGCCCAGTGGAGCGCAAGCTGGTCGGCGGCGCTAGGCACCACATGGATTGGTGACGCGAAGCCGGCCGCCGTCAAAGAGGTTCTTCGAGAGATCGACGCACTGACCGGCGAGTTAGAGAAAGCGAACGGTCTCCGTGGACGGATCGACGCGATGACGGCGGACCGTACGGCATATAGCACGGAGGTCAAGCGTCTCGCCACTGTAGCCGGGGAGGCCTATGACGACAGTGACCCTCTCAGCGTTGCTGATCGGCTTCGTGCTCGTGTTGCAGCGGCTGAAGAGGCTGATCGCGTGCGCAGAGGCTGCGAAGAGGAACTGAAAAACGCCGAAGAGCGGCTCGGCGCTGCGCAAGAAGAGGTGGATAGGTTTTCCAGGCGTATTGCTGAAATGCGCGCCGTCGTGTCGGTGGAGAGTTTTGAAGGACTAATCGGCGAAATGCGACGGTCGGAAGAGAAAAAACGCATCGAGTCGAGAATCGCACAACTGCAAAAGACGCTGCAGAAAGGTTTGAAGGTCGCGAGTGTCGCCGAGGCTCATGCAAAGCTCGAAAAAAATGTGCCGGACCAGGATGCTTTTGATGCGATTCACACGGAGCAAGACGCGTTGGCGCGCGGCAAATCTGATGAGGATGACCACGTCACGGCGCTTTTCCATGAGTGGAAGACTGCTGAGGGCATGCTCTCCACTATTGGTGCTGATGATGAGGCGGCGCGACTTGAGGTGCGGCGTAGGACGCTGCTCCTCGAAATCGAGCGGGAGTCACATGCCTTCATGCGATTATCGGCAGGTGTCATGCTCGTGAATGAAGCGCTCCGTGTCTACCGCGAAACCCATCGCAGCTCAATGATGGAGAAGGCGAGCGATGCTTTCGTGCGCATCACCCGCGGAGCGTTCCGAGCACTGGCCGCCGCGCCCGGGAAGAATACCGAAGTGCTAGTTGGCATTCGGGCTGACGGCTCATCTATCGTTGCCAGCAAGATGTCGCGGGGAACGCGGTTTCAATTGTATTTGGCTCTGCGCATCGCGGGTTACGAAGAATTCTCAAAATATCGCGAGACCCTCCCATTCTTCGCGGACTCCGTGCTCGAGCCGTTCGACGATGATCGATCTGGTGAGACATTCTCATTGCTCCATGAGATGTCCAAGCGCGGTCAGGTGGTTTACCTCACCCATCACCGACATCTCTGCGAAATTGCGAAATCGGTGTGTGGTGACGGTGTCGCTATTCATGAATTGCCCGATCTGGGGATCAGCAAAGCCCATGCCGGAACAAATCCTCGACACACCAGAGAACGTAGCGCAGGTGATCATGCACGGACCGCCTAAGCCGACGGAATATACTCCAGAAGAGCTTCTCGGAACGCTAAATGATGTCGAACAGAAGAATGCTGCAAAGAAGCTCTATCTTGCCGGAGACATAGAACTACTTCGGTCTGGCCGAAGGGTTTCAATTGTGGGATCGCGCAAGGCGACTGCTGAGGGCCTTGTGCGCACCCGCATTCTTACCAAGGCACTCGTAGATCGTGGGGTGACCGTCGTAAGTGGGCTGGCTGAAGGAATTGATACGATGGCTCATGAAACCACTATCACGGAAGGCGGCAGGACCGTCGCGGTCTTAGGAACATCACTTGACAAGGTTTTCCCGGCGAAGAATCGCACTCTTCAAGACCAGATCATGCAACAGCACCTAGTCGTATCGCAGTTCCCTCTGGGAGCCGTTGTTCAGAAAAAGAATTTCCCGATTCGAAACCGGACGATGGCGCTTCTATCAGACGCCACCTGCATTGTAGAGGCTGGCGAGAAGAGTGGGACGCTTCATCAAGGGTGGGAAGCACTCCGGCTCGGAAGGCTCCTTTTTCTCATGGAGTCGATTGCAAAGGATCCGAGTCTCTCTTGGCCTGCCAGGATGATCGATTATGGAGCTCAAGTGCTTACTCGAAAGGATTTGGAGTTCGTGCTCGATGACCTTCCTGAAGTCAATTATGGTGAAGCGGTTGACATCCATTATAAACGAAGTCAGGCGTGCGCGTTGATGCTGCGCAAATTTTTGGCAACGTCAAAGAAGAAGGTGTCGGTGCACTTAGCCTCCTTACGCAAGGAGACGCATTCCACGGTCCGGAGCCGAACCGCGCCAAAGTAGCCCGCGCTATTGTGCATGGGGATATGAGCAATTATTTATAGCGCTATGCTTCGTGAAGTGCCCTTTGCTTCTTTTCTCATCTACTCTCCTCGCGGCGAATCAAAGATTTCGAGAAAATCGCGTACTGTTTGCTACGGCATTAAAAATGACAAGGCCAATGTTATGACCAAAATCATTGGTCGACTGAGCGAAGACTACGAAACAACGGGGCTCGGCAGTTTCCTTGGTCCCGCCGTAGTGCTTGTTCCCGTACCACGAAGTGCTCCGCTTGTCGAAGGAGCGCTCTGGCCAGCCGAGAGAATCAGCGAGAGGTTTCTGACGGCGGGCTTGGGAAACTCTGTCGAGCGAGTATTGCTTCGGAAGAGCCCGGTGAGGAAATCTTCCTCGGCTCAACCTGGTCGCCGACCCACTGTGCAGGAACACCTTGAGACACTGATTGCTGAACCTCTCCTATTGGGATCTCAAGAGATCACCGTCGTAGATGATGTTGTCACGAAAGGACGGACGCTTTACGCGGCGGCATGTATTGTGAGGAGAGCTTTTCCGACCGCAGAGGTCAGAGCTTTTGCACTTGTAAGAACGATGGGGTTGGTCCGGGAAATCAAGGCGATTCTCGATCCATGTGTAGGGGCCATCAAACACACCTCGTCGGGGGATGTGGACCGAAAGCCCTAAGCTGTTATAAACCCGCATTTTCAATTTGATCTTTGACATCCCGACCTTCCAGCGCCTTTCAGCGTCTTTATTCATAGGGGCTAGAGCCCGGTGAGGACGCCGTGGAGGCCAACACCCAATGGGTGAAAAACAAACCAAGCCATTCCAGCTAAGTTTCAACGGCTTGTTGAAAGTCGATTTCCAGAGATCGCACGTCAGTTCCGACGGTGGCCTGATTTTGGTTCGCGAACTGGACGAGCGGCTCGGTCTCGGGAAGCTGATCGATGAGTATCTCAGCGACTCGCGACAAGGCTTGAACAAGAAGTTCCCGCTGGCCGATCTGCTGCGGCAGTCGATCTACAGCCGCTTGGCAGGCTACGAGGACGTCAACGACGCCGTCCGCGTGTCGGCTGACCCGATGTTTCGCTTGATCGGCTCGCAGAGGAACTGGCATCGCCGAGCGGCCTTGACCTCGACGCTACACGGCTTCGAGACGGAGATACTGGATAAAGATAAAGGCGTTGTCCTCGCCATTTTCCGGCGCAAAACGCATAGCTGCAAAGCCTCATTGACGGGGATGAGCGACCGCGGAAGTAGACCGTCCCCATCGAGTGGTTGTCGATGCCGGTCGGCGAGAGGTCAATGTCGGAGTCGAGGAACTTGTTGATCAGCGTGCCGAGCGCGTCAGCCTTGGATAGCGTGTCCAGTTGGTTGCGAAATTTGAAGTTCGCGAGGATGTCCTGCACATTGGGCGAAAAACCGTTGACGTAGTCTTCGAAATCGGCGAGCAGTTGCTGCCGGCTGCCGCGGGACTTCAGGTCGCGTAGCGTGAACTTCGAGATGTTGTAGAACGCTTGGCCCGCAGCTTCGGCAAGTGCGGCACGTTGTTCGGTGATGCAGGCCTCGTCGAGCATCTTTTTGGAAAGAGATCGCTGATAATTCCTGTTGAGCCATTCCAGGTCCATGCCGAGCACTCCTGTCGCCTCGATCAACGTCAGTCTCTCGGCGAGCCGCCGCATCGCAACTGCGGACGGCTTGGCTGGGTTCTTCTTGATCCCTTGGAGCCCGGATACGGTTTCGCCCGCCGCCACTTCCAACAGCTTGTCGAGCGTCTCACCAACCTCCAGCGGAAGCTCTTCGGCAACCCTCGCGGCGATGGCGTCTCGCGCCTTCCTGCGCTGTTCCCCGATGATTCGCCTCAGCACAGACTCGGCAGGGAACAGAGTTCCTTCTCGTTTGAGATACTCCCGCGCTCGGGCGAGCAAGGCGGCAGTCTGTTCCAGCCGGCACGACTCTTCGTAGAGGAATTGCTCCAAGCCTCTCTCTTGGCCCGGGTCGAAGCTCCTCAGCCCGAGATACTCTCGGATTCGGACCTGGTGTCTGGAGACCGTTTGCGGCCAGGATGCGTAGTCTCCCAAGAGGCCGCCGTCGATGCCGGTCTGTAGAGCAACCAAGCTCAGCAATTCCTCGCAGATCTCTAGCGGCTGCTGCACCGGAAAACGCTGGAAGGCTCGCACAAAGCCGAGCTGATACGCAAAGCCCAAGCGGTGCGGACACCCGCGACGCTTAGAGATTTCCATCTGGTCTGTTCGGGTCAGGGACAAGTCGCGGATCAACTGGCTTCGAGACGGAAAGATCATGGCCAGGTGCCTATAATAATGTCCGTTTGTTCCTGACAGAACCATGCCGGTCTCCGACCCCGACGTCTCCCGGCCCCGCCTCATCCGCGACGGCAGCTTCCTCGAGAACGACTGGCGCGAGATTGCGCAGCGCCGGCGAGCCCACAACCGGCTGGGCTTCGCCTACCAGGTCGCCTTCGTTCGCGTGCTCGGACGCTTTCCGCAGCAGGAGCCGCTGGAGATCGACGGCGAAATTCTGAGGTTCGCCGCTCTGCAGTTGGGTGCCGATCCCGGCCGCGCCCTGAAGACCGAGTTTCTCCTGCAGTACATGTCCGAACCGCAGCTTCGCGCCAAGGTGCGCCGGGGCCTACTCAAGGTCGAGCAGCTCCACGCCTTGGCCCGCGCCGTGTACTACGGCCAGCGCGGGCGCATCAGTGCCCGCGAGGTCTACGGCCAGATGAACGCGTGCTCGTGCCTGACGCTGATCCTCGCCTGCATCCTCTACTGGCAGGCGCGCGAGATCTCACGGATCGCCGCCGCGCCCAACTTCCCGTTCAACCCTGAGCTCATCGCCCGCGTCAGCCCGATCGAGTGGAAGAACGTCATCCTCTACGGCGAGATCAAGATCGACCCCGACAAGCTACGAATCCGGGGTCGTTAGAGTGCATTTCTGCACGAATCTGGTTCGTACCCTATGTACGCCAACGCTCGCGGCGTCCTGAAGGATTCCGTGCTCGCGCACATGTGGCTGAACATCGCTGACGCAAACGGGGACGCAAGCGCCAGGGAGTTGCGGGACAATCTGGAACGTGACATGACCCGCGCTGAGATCAGTCGCGCAACTGAACTGGCGCGGGCGTGCATGGCCTCGGACTACCAGGACTGCGAGCCGTAAGCAAAACAGGGAACTTATATACAAACCTAACCAAACCGCGAGTGGAAGGTAGACTCGTTATATGAATCTTGACTGGACTTGCCCGGAATTTGATTGGACTGAGGTTTTGGATGTTGATCCTCACTGGCGTCTGGTCAAGATCATCTTTCGACTACTGAAGTTCATAGGAAAGATGGTTGTGTACCGTCGAACCACGAGTCTTGTGATGAAAATGCGAAGGCCAAATGGTGATTCGTTTTACTCTCACTTGGTAATTGGCGGATTCGTGTTCTGTACATTCTTGCCAAAGGCAGCATCTAAGTTTCTTCCGACCCGCTGTGTAGGCATTCAGTACGACAACGGACATATTGAAATTTGTATTAAGGGTTTGGTGGCAGGCGCTCGGGTTGTGAAGTTCGAGGAGAGTGAGTTTGTGTCCGAAGAGGCCGCGAAGAACTTCTATGGCCTGAAAGAGGATTCCTAGGATCCCTGCTCATTTTGAGCATCCAGTTAGTCATACAAGGGGTCACCTCACGAACCGCAGCACACGCACCAGCTTGCTCAAATCTTGGCCTCGCTTCGCAGCTCTTCTACGGTCTAGTGGGTGTGCCCACCACATCGAAGCCGCACGCGCGTGCCGCTGTCGCTTGGCTGCGGTCGTGCGTACCGAATACGAGACCGGCCTCATGGCGCTCCTCGAAGAGCAGGGCGCTTGCGAGATGGATCGCATCGAGCGTTTTGACAACGGTTGGCATGGGCTGACCGGCTCGGCGCAAGACCGCAGAGGTCAGCCGGATCGATCCGATCGCGCGCTCAGTCGCGGCGATCGCCTCGTGCGCGTCAGCCAATCCGTCATCATCGAGAGCGCGCGCTAGGCGGAGACAGTCGAGTGTCCTCCTCGCCTCGACGCCCATGATTTCGCTCTAGTACGCGCGGTCCCATGTGCCCCATTCAGGCAGCTGGTTCCCGGTGCCAAGCAGCGCGCGCAGCACCGCGCTCGTGTCGAGATAGATCATCACCGGTCGCCCCGATCCGCCTGCAGGAGTTCAACGACGTCGATCCCGTCTTTGAGCGTAATGCGCGGCGGTGCCATCGGCAGCGCATTCGCATCGGTCGGCTCTCGTACCTCAAGCCCGCCGTCTTCGCCCGAGACCGGCACAAGCTGCGCGATCGGCGTCTGGCGGTCACACACCGTGACGGTGCCCCCCGGGCGTACCTGCGCCAGGTACCCGCTCAGGACGGCGCGCTGACCGCGAACTGGATGCTGTCCAAGTTGCGAATCTTCAAGAGCCAATTTGGACAAGAGTGTCTTGAGGCCTTCCCGATTCGAACCGGGCCCGAGTTGCTGTCGATCTGAACATAGACGCAGGGGCTGTGAGTGAAGGCCCCGCGAGCATCGGTGAGCTTCTGAAAGCACTGCCACGCGAGGACAACGTGTTTCATGCGTGTCTCCTCACTTCAAGGCTCACTCGATATCCTGACCCGTTAGCGCGTATTCGAATCGATCACACTCCTTGGCGAGCGTTTCGACATAGAGATCGAGCTCCTCATGGTCGAGCGTTGCGGCCGGCACTTCAACTAGCCCAACCAGCCGGTCCTCGTCATCGAATGCGAACGTCACCAGTGCCTTGGAGGCATTCCGACGCCACGCTCGATAGGCGATGCGGCGCCAGTGGTCGTCGTTCCGGGTAACCTCGGAAGCCGGCAGCACGACGGAGCGAAAGACGTATCTATCCTCATCGCGTGAGACGTGAACCCTTTGAATGCGGCCGCCTTCGTGTAAGGAGACGCGGATGGTGTTTCCTTCTCGTGTCCACCGACGGCCGCGCCGCTTCGAGAGGTCGTCGATGCGTAACAGCAGAGTCTTCATCAGACCTCCTCCTGTTCGACCAGTCGAGCCGCTATCTTTCCGGCCGCACTGACGGTTCTCGTCACCAGCGACTCGAGCTCCTCGGGCTGCGTGGTCTCCGGGTGAAACACGATGTCCCCCTCAACATAGATACGGTCCGTGCGGTCCGCCGGGTCAGGGCGCACGCAGACTTTCGCAAGTCCGAGCTCTTGTTGAAGCTCGTACAATTCATCGAGTCGGTCGTCATCGTGCTCGATCTCGAGGGGCCCGACATCGCTACTGCAGTGCAGAAGGGTGGCGTCTCCAGCGGCCTGAGACCGCAGCTGTAATCGAAACGGCTGTTCCATACCCCGTTCGTCCGCATCCCGATGGATTAGGCGCCCGCGCCTAACGAGCGCATATCCCCTGCGAAGCAAGGGATCGGCCGCGCGAAGAACCCGAATGCCGTAGCGCTCTTGAAATCCCGACCAGAGTGCCTCGAGATGATTAATATCGGCGTCAAGATTGCGGCGCACAATTGACGCCGGCTGGAGGTTTCCTTCAAGCCACCCTGATCGAATTGGGAACGCCGACTTCAGCTCGCCCTCGAATACAGGAATTGCCTCGAGCTCCTCCAATATCTCGCGGGCAGCGTCAATTCGGCTGCCCAGTGCCTGTGAGTCTCCCTTTTGCTGATGGATCAGCTGCAGGAAGCGATTGAGCCGGTGCAATACCCGGCGCACCTGAAGTACCTCTACGGTGTCCTGCAAGTGAGGGTAGTAGACCTGTAGGAAGTCGGCCGCTTCCGGTTCTGTGTCTGCACCATCCAAACGTCGCTGAACGAGTGAGCCGATCCGGTCGATCCGGCCCGTGCGCTGCTCCATAGCCGACGGCGTCCACGTGATGCCGTAGTGCACGACCTGACGGCAGAAGGTGTGGAGGTCCTCTCCCTCCTGCAGCACGTCCGTGGTCACCAGAGCGAGTGGGAATCCTGGCATTCGAAACTGAGACACCAGCCGCTTGCTCACTCCACCAGCCATCCGCCCCACTGGGACCTGCCGTTGGAGCGTGGACCCGAACCGGGCGGCAAGCTGGTCGAGATCTCCCGCGGGAACGTCCGGGAAGTTGACCCCGACGAGCAAGTCGAAGAACTGTGCCGCCTGCGACAGCTCATAGAACGCGTGAAACCCAGGTTGCCGGGACTGGTCATTGAGAAGCTCGACGAACGAGTGCGCAAGATCCCGCACGGGTTCGTCCGACTCCGTTTCTTGCCGGAGCGTGAACGATCCCAGCTGTTTCACGGCCAGGAAGTAGAGATCGATATACGAGGCGCCGAGACGAGCCATCGCGCTGAGCAGCTCACGTCGCTGTTCGCGCTTCCGGAATCGTTGACCGAAGTTGTCGATGGTGTCCTCGGGCCAGATCAATGTTCTGAGGGTTTGGTGTTTAGCGAGCTCGGTGATGAAACTCGTGAAGCCGATCGCCTGTTCTGGACCCGGAAAGCCCTCGCGTGGTTCGAGCGTGCCGCCGCGCGGGTCCGGAAATCGCTCATCGAGTACGACCCGCGCTTGATCGCCCAGAGACCCTCCGGCCTTCTCGACCAACTCCAGGGCCGCTTGCTGATATCCGAGAAACACCTGGAGGCGTGGATACCCCTTCGCTCGCTGCGTGAGGTGTTTGAAGTGTCGGTAGGCGCGAGCCCTGAGATTGTCAGTAAGCTCGGAGAGAGACAACTCCGCGATTCTGGCAAGTTCGTTGAGCGGCTCCGCGGGACGATTCAAGAGCCAGCTGACGTAGTCGTCCTCGAAGAACGTCGCGTAAACCGAACTGGGGCTCGACAGACGGTTCTTCTGAAATGCCGCGCCAGACAGGACGCCGCGGGGACCGTCGCCTCGAAAGAACCACGAAAAGAACGTTTCGGCACTCCCCTCGTCATCATCATCAATAGCGGCTCGTTCCTCGGTGAGCTCGCCCGGCTCATCCTCTCTTTCGTCTATAGGATTGACCTCGCTCTGCTCGTCCGGTCGTCGGGCTCTCTCGCGCTCATATTGTCCAAATAGCTGTTCGATCTCGGAACGGAGACCAGGAAGGGCGGTGCGCATTCTCGTGCCAAGCCAGCGATCGAAGTGGGCGTCCAGCTTCGCCGCGAGCTCATCAACAGTCCGGACACGCCGCACGAAGACCAGAACCTTGTCACCGGTCTCGAACACGGGCGCGAACGAGTCCGCGGTGCTGTCCAGTTTCGGATGGGGGAGCGTCCCGTGGAATCTGGACCGATACGATTCGACCATCTCCGCAACGGCATCGGTGTCGATGCCTCGGCGCTCGTCTACGGTTTCTCCTTGGTTGCCGTCAAAACTCGAAGGCAGCCCATCCTCCTCTTGGATAGCGGCCTCTTCGGCGAGCCGGGCGGCGCGGCTACGCTTCCCGATCGTCTCCAGGAAACTCTCGAACGACGAGAGCATCCCAATCTGAAAGCTGTTCTTGAACTTTTCGTCGCGGAGGATCTCTGTCACCTTCTTTTGCATCAGTCCGACGACGAGTCGTTGCTTCGGGTCTTCGATACGCATCGGCTGGTCGTGAACCCGGTAGCCTCCCTGACGCCACTCCCGCCGATACATGTTCTTCGTGTAGAGTCGGCCTCCGATCTTGAGACCTGCCACCCGCCGCACCATGAGTCGAGCGACGATGTCGCGCTTCTCATCCTCAGAAACGTCCGGGCCGAGAAGACGGTCGGCTCGGACCGGCTCTGCGTCAGTGGAGTCCCAGAGCTTTGCTCTACCAAATCCAAAAACCTCGAGTTGCCGCTGGATTGCGGCGTAATCGTCCTCGAACGGCGTCGCTGACAGAAGCAGCACGCGCTGGGCCTTGGGTCTATACCAAGGATCACTGCTGTCCGGTTAAAAGTCGAATAGAATCAATTGGTTGGGGTCATAGGGGGATTCGTTTTGGGAGTCGGATGGCTGGAGTGCCTGTAAAACGGGCATTTTTTCGAATAGCGTAACGCTGAGAATCTGTAGAATCTGGTAAAGACTCGCTTCCAGCCCGAGGCGTTTCCGGACGATAGCGATGAGCACGTAAATCGAGACAGCGATCCAGATCTGCGTCTTGACGGCGTTCTCGCTGGTGCCGTAAAACGACTTGATTCGCAGATGTTGCTTGATCCACTTGAAGAAGAGTTCCACCTGCCAGCGCGATTTGTAGATCTGGGCGATGGTCAGTGCCGGCAGGGTGAAGTTATTGGTCAGAAATTTCAATCGCTTGTTGGTTTCGGCATCGAAATAACTCACCCGCCGTAGGGGGTCCGGGTACACTTGGGCGGAGTTGAAGGGGGTCAAAATAACGGTGTGATCGGATCGCAGGCCCGTGCTCCTATCCACCGGGTGGGAGTAGCGACGCTGCAGCAAAACGTTCTTTTTGGTTCTCACCACGAAGAAGGCCGAACAGAGCGTGAACACGAAGAGGCGCCGAAAATCGACATAACCCCGATCCATGACGTAGAACGCGCCGGCCTCGGGAAGAAATTCATCCAGGATGTTGACGTCATGCACTTGGCCTGCAGTAATGCGGATAAACGTGGGAATATTGCCGTGCAGATCCAGCAGCGTGTGCATCTTCACGGCGGCCTTGTGCTTGCGGAATCTCGCCCACGGAAACAGCGACAGGCAGAGGTCGATTGTTGTCGAGTCGAGAGCGTACAGAGTCTGGTCCAAGTCCACACCGATCGGGTCGTGGGCATATAACGGCCGTGCCATGCCAATCAAGACCTGCGCGAAGTCCGCGTAGATCCGCCAGTCGCGCGACTCGTTCGCATCGGCCAGTGTCGAGCGCGCTACCCTGCCGCCGAATCCCATATGGTAGAGTTTGCCGTGCATCGAACGCAGGCACGTCTCGATGTCGCGGAGGCTTTCCCGATAGGTCAGCTGGGCGAATGCCATCGAAAGAAACTGATCCCAGCAGGAGAAACTTTTCAGATAGGAATCGCCGCGGTAGCGCAATACACATTTGTGAAACTCTTTGCTCGGCAGGTGCTCGATCAGTTGGGAGAAAACCGTACGGCCAAGGTTCATCCCCCATTGTGCCGCGTCGGGATGCTCCGCTCAGGCGGCCATTTGCGGCCTCGGGATTTCAAATCGTTCCCGGGCAAAACAGGCCATAAGACATTGAGCGGTAGAGACTTACCGTCCGTTGGCGCAACTTTCCCCGGACAGCACTGACCAAGGATATTCGTCGGCCTTGCCCTCCGGATGCCCAAAAGCAAAGCCCATAACTCGGTTGCGATTACTGACGCTGGGACCGAACCCATGCTTGAGATTGTGGCCTTCATCGATCACCAGGAGGTCCACCTGAGGCACTGCCGCATTAATGGCGCAGCCATAGGCATCACGGAACTCTTTCGGGGTCTTCGCAGACAGGATGCGCGGAGGCAGCCATCGGACGCGCTCCAAGAGGCGCCGGCGTAATCGGCGTCTGCCCTCCAACTCCGTGACCGAGAGGCTGAAGCTCGTCATCCGGAGGAAGAAGTCCCGGTCAGCGTTCAGCAGTGCCTCCCCGACGAAATCAACCAGACTGTGGCAGTAAACGGGCTCCCAGGTCGGTTCGCCCTGTAGGGACTTCACGCGGTTGCCGCTCAGCTTCCAGTTGAGCCGAACGAAGTTCTTGAGCTCTTTGATCCATTTCCGCTGAATGTTTTCTCGCGGAGCGATGACGACGATACGTGCGTGCGGATTGAAGTAGCGAGTCAACGCCATGACCCCTAGCGCGACATAGGTCTTGCCCATTCCGACCTCGTCGGCCAGGTAGGCACATCGATTTCGTTGCAGCATGTTGAAGAGCGCGGCCACGCCATGCAGCTGCTGCTCCGCGAAGCCGAAGCCACGGGCCAGCTCCGTCGGGGCAAAGTCAATGATTTCCCGAACGAATGATGGGGTGACGGTACTCATCGTCGCGCACCCGGTTGAGAGGCTGAGCGGAGGAAGGCGTGCTCATACCACTGCAAGAAGTCTTCGGCTTCCGGATCGTCAAGCTCGATAGCAGTCCGGAGATCTGGTAAATGCCCCAGCAGCGCGTCTAAGTGTCCAACGTGTTGGGCTCGTTCCCTGAAGAATTCTCGATGCCGGCGACTGAGCTCGCGACGCAACTGTGTGGCACACAGGAACGTGACATACGCAATAATCGGGTCACCATCTGGTCGTTCGATGGTCTTCTCGAGCAAGTTGGGGAGGGAGTCGTACTTCGCGCCGAGCAACCGAGCCTCGGCCTCAGCATCCCGCCCATCCTCCAACGCTGTGTCAACGGCGCGTTCGAGACATCCGAAGGCGTGATAGATGCCGGCAAACCGATCAAAGAGCGTGTCTCTCGCGTGAAGCCGGTCGACTCTGGCGATCGGTAGGCCTTCGACCCGGTCAAGGATGCGGGCTTCCACGAACTGCGCACGCTGTGCCGGAGTGAGCAGCGACCAGTACTCGAGGATCTCCTCTGGAGTCAGCTGCATGAGCAGCGACGGGCGATGCTCCATGTTCTCTTCTCGCACAAGTACGCGCCACGATTGATTGTCGTGCTGAACGAGCAGAAAACTCGTGGATAACAGCAACTCTGCCAGGCGTGTAGACGACCCTCGATCGAACGCCATCCAGCGACGGCGGTGGGGCCGTCTTATTGTTGCGAGAGGCTCCCCAGCGGTCGTCAACACCGCGAATCCATCGGCCGTCGAGTCTTCTAGTCTGTAACTGAGCTCTTTTGTACCCCAGTCGAATCGAAGACTCAGGTCCAACCCAACCGCGTCGAGCCCCTCTGCCTCAGTGGGCGTGGTCGAAGCGAATCGATCGGCGTCGCGATCAACCGGCTCCAGCCACCAACGCCGCTGGCATCCAGCATCGCTAGCATCGACCAGAAAGGCAGCTTCCAGGTTCCCGGCGGCACCGTGGGAATGGCCGGCCCTCGTGAGATTCGGGGAGCCGACAAGTAAGAGGTCAGGGCCGTCCCGCTTCCAAAGCCGGTAGACCTTCGCGTGAACACGACGCGGTGCGAGACGCTCGGAGGCATCGTCGCGCCCGCGATTCACCACGTCTCCTGGCAGACTCGCCCAGCTAGTAGAGTCAAGAGCCTTGACGGCCTCATAGGTATCACGGGTGACGAGAGACTCACCGTCGGGACCCGTCGGATGATAGACGCGCACTTCCCGCGGCTGAACCGCGTCAATCAGTTCACGCAGCGGACCTTCACCCCGCGGGTCGAAGAACGGCGAGACGACCTCGAGGTTGAGGCCGTGTTTGTTGAGAGAGAGTTGCCACAACCAGTCAGACAGTGTTTCTCGACTCTGTCCTCCGAACATGCGGGTGTGATATTTACCGCTCGACTTGTTTTTGCCAAAATGGCTCCGTTGGGTCCGGTGGAGAAGAAACTCACTAATCTCGTCTAGTGCGGTTTGGTTGTCGGAGTCACTGGCTGACTGGCGAATTCTCCGAATTAGTGACAGCAGGTCAGGTCGGAACGAGCAACGCTCGTCGTCGACGTCGCGGTCCTTGATCTCCTCAACGTGGGCACACTCGACGTTCTCCCACCAACCCGCTCGCGTCAGGTTGGCTGAGAGAATGGCAACGATGAGCGCCTGTCGGATGGGCTCGCCACCCTCCTCGTCTGAATGGGCTGCCTCCTCACCTTCGTGACGGTCATCGACGAGGAGCAAGACTACCTTCGGGTGGAAATAGCCGGTGGTGCGACTGACGTCTAGACGCCGGTAATCCAATTGCGCTGGCTCGCCGTCCTGAGCGAGCGCCCGCCGATCGTAGTACACGGCCACGTGATCTATCGCGCGAAGCGCGTCCTCGAGCTGAAGCCGACGCACCTTATCGGGTTGGCTGAACGGCTGGTCGAACAGGACCGGAAGAATGTTGATTTCGAAGAAGCCGGGATCGAAGCTAAACGTCGTGAACACCGCACTTCTCACACGTCGTCCGTCGATGGCTTCCGCCACTTGCTCCGTGAGCACCTTGAGGGGGATGACAGTCGATGGCATGTTAGTTAGTGCTCTAGCTGCTGCGTCACATTCTTCAGAGCGTCAACAAAGTAGCTATTCGTCCACAGCTCGGGCAGCTCGTCTTTGTCGGGCAAGAGCTGCTCGGCGCCCCGGTATCTGACGTCGAGGCGCCTCCCGTCGCCAATGCGCGCCCAAGGTGCACTGCCACGCATCTGCATCACGGTCTCGTTCCAGGACAGCAACCCTTCGAGAGCTGTCTCGAAGTCTCCGTCGTGCAAGGCCGCGTGGACCTGGTCCATTCGGGAGCCGATGGCCTCCGTGGAGGTCGAGCGAATCTCGCTCAGCAACTCGGCAAACGCTGACCGGTCGAGATTCGGAACGCGTGCCCCCCAGACGCGCCGCACCTCTGAGGCGACGCTGGACAACCGCTGATCATGACGACCCAGCACATGTTGAAAGAGCGCGGCGCTCGGAGCGAGAAAGGCTTCCAACTGGCCCATCCGATTTAGGGAGAGCGAGAGGCCCTCATCCCATTTCCTCGCATGTTTGGCGAGGTGGAGAATTTCGGCGCGTCCCGTCTGTTCGGGAAGCTCGGTATCCGATTCCAGGAGCCGCCGAAACCGTTCCTGTCGACCTGGTTCTGCACCGTAGACCTCCTGCCCATCTCGCAGGTGGGAACCGTAAAACTCGAGCTCATCGGAACTGAACCGTGGATCGAGAACCTGGGCGAGCGCGGAGAAGATAGCGTCCCGGCCTCTTGTGCGAAGCCTGCCCCCCCGGGCGAGGAGCTTCCTGAGCTTGGTGGCCGAACCATTCAGTTTGTCGATGTAGTTGCGCTCAATGAACTCGCGGGCAGCTGGGGTTACATCGAGCGGACCGTCTGGGAGCAAGCCGGACGTTCGAGCGGGAACCGAGTACAAACCCCAGAGGCCATAGACCTTCTGGTCTGACAGGATCATGCCCCGGCGGTCGGCGGCAATGACGACGTTCCCGCTCTGTTCGTCGACGAAACGCTTCACCCGCTCGATGCCGCGGATCTCTCCCTCGACGCCATGTGCGACATGCCGCACGTAGGCCCCAACCTGCTCCATGCGCAGGAAGATGTCCAGCGCATCTTCCCGAGCGGCTATTCCTCGGTCCACAAGATCAGCCGCGAAGTATCAACCTAGGAGGAGAACCGTGAAGCCGCGGACCGAAGTGCTCTGTGTGGTGAGGTTGGTGACGACATGCCGACCGAACGCCGACCAGATGGGCTGAACGCCCAGTGGGTCACGCGAGCCCTTGATCTTGGCGTTCGGGTCTTCAAGGGTTAGGAATGGCACGGCGTGAAGAAGCTACACGAAATCGAGCTTGTCCTCAATGTAAGGGAGCCGGGTGGCGAACCCGATACGCACGCGGTGCTGGGTGTATTTCATCGATCTGGGACGGGCAAAATGAACTGTACCAGGTTTCCCGGAGGCCGTTTTCCTTGAGGCCGACAACAGTCACTGACTTCCAATCTCTGCTTCGAACAATTCGTAGTCCGTGACCACGTCCAGCATCTCACGCGCCTTTCCGGAAAACCGCATCGGAGCAAGCTTCTCGGTGACAAGTGCCGAACGCAGTTGCAACCGTTCGACAGGGATGCCCGTGAAGCGCGCAAGCTGAGCCCGATTGGTTTTGAGATGCCCAGACTACCATCCCGCAGCCAATCCGCGCGGCGCTCGGGTTGCAGCCTGGGGACGGGCTATTGTACGAGATCATCGATGGGCGAGTAATTCTCGCCAAGGCGCGGCGAGGTACAACGACGGACGACCCGTTCCGCACCTTCGAGGAATGGTGTTCGGAAGCGGATACCAAGGCCTATGCGAACCTTTGAGAAAGGTGAGGTCATCAAGGTGCCGTTCCCGTACACGGACCGCGCGACGCGTCAGTCGCGACCTGCCTTGGTGGTATCGACGGCTCGACTAAATGATCTGCACGGACTGTTGTGGGTTGTCATGATTACCAGCGCCGAGAACCGAGGCTGGCCCGACGATGTTCCGGGCGCCAATCTGAAGATGGCGGGCCTGCCCGTCCCATCCCTCATCCGTAGCGGCGTTGGTGCATGAACCTCCGCCGCAGGGGCTCTTCGCCGGTCCCCATCCCCGCCCTTCCGGCGGGAGGGGACAACCGCGACTCCCCATGGCAATCTCGACCCCATCCGCAGATGCCCTTTTTACCCTCCGCGGCGCGGAACGCGCGCCCCTTCTGTCACGGGAGCATGGGAGAATAAGCCATGAAGCGTAAACGAAACGGGCTGGTTCCCATCGGGGAAGTCTGCTCCGGCCTGGGCGGGCCGGTGAAAGAGATCCGTGAAGCCTCACCCCAGGCGTTGCACCACTTCACCCAGGCCGATCAGGTAAACCAGCTTGTCTCGGCCAGCGAAGCGGACCCGGATCTCGGCTTCATGGCGCGGCTAATGGCGCTGTGCAGCCTGCCCCGCACCAATCCCGGCAACCGGCTTCAGTATGTCCGTCAGAACGGCCCTTATTCACTCGTCATGATTGCCGGTGGTCGCAACAAGCTCCCCTTCGGCAACCTGCCTCGCCTGTTGGTGGCTTGGGTTTCGACCGAAGCAGTGCGGACCCAAAGCCGCGAGCTGATCCTGGGTTCTTCGCTGGCCGAGTTCATGCGGAAGCTAGGTATCAGCAGTGACAGTGGCGGAAGCCGAGGCGACCTCACGCGGCTCCGTAACCAGATGGACCGGTTGTTCAACGCCTACGTCTCGCTGATCTACGAGGATGAGCACGGCAAGGCTACCGTGAACTCACAGGTCGCTGACTGCACCGAACTCTGGTGGAACCCTAAGCACCCCGACGAGCGGGTGCTTTTTGAGAGCAAGATCTATCTGGGTGAGGCATTCTTCAATGAGATTATCAGCCATCCCGTGCCGCTGGATATGAACACCCTCAAGGCCCTCAAGCGGTCCTCGCTGGGCCTGGATCTCTACCTGTGGGTGACCTACCGCACCTTCTCACTCCAGCGCCCACTACGGCTCTCCTGGAAGCAGTTGTACCGCCAGTTCGGCGTGGACCCGGCCAAGGCGAACGACAAGCGCACCGTTGATGACTTTCGCAAGGACTGTCTGCGAGAGTTAAAGAAGATCAACACCGCCTGGCCGGACCTGAACTACTCAACGGCCAAGGGGGTGCTGATCCTGTCTCCCTCGAAATCTGCCATTGCTCCTGCGCCCCTCAAGGTCGTGAAATAGCTCTCAGGCCCTCCATGGCAAAGGATAGCCCAAGCATTGCGTCTACCTGGAGCACGTTACCCTGAGCGAATACCCCGACGCGACCGCTTGGCTCGGAGACGTCGCATGGCCCGAGAGCCTTAGGCGGTGCTGGGCCGCTAAAAACCGCTCCTGGGACGGCTTGCGACAATTCGGCCGGGGAATTTATCCACAGACGACCATGATCTGGGGGAGTTTTCCACGCTGAAACACCCCGACACTAACTACCAATATTCCGCTGAAACACCCCGACACAAGACCAATCTCTCCGCTGAAACACCCCGACACTCAAGTAGTTAAAGATCAAGTAGCAAGATTACAACTAGTAGGAGCGACGATCCTGTGGATAACTCGCTGAAAACAAAAGAGAAACCACCGGAAGAGGGGGGTCTAACGCCCCCCCCCAAAAAGCAAAACCAAAACCTTCCTTATAGGTAAAGAACTGAAAACAAATTACTTACTCCATGCCGCAGCGGAACAGGCAAGCGGACCGGCAACAAAACCCCAGCCCAAAACCCCGGATAGCCTCCGCCGCGAGGCGAGTCAAGCCTCTGGCGCGGCTCCTACGCTGCGCTACGGCCCTGCGGGTGACAGCGCCCCTCGGCTGCGGCTCAAGCGGCTGGTATAAGCGTTCATCATACGCTTAGCAACTCGCCCTCGCGCCACACGGCCCGCCCCCCCCCTTTCCCCTCATAAACGACCATCCCTTCGGATCGGCCCGCAGCCGTCCAGGGCGCGAAGCGGCGCAGCGAACCCTGGACGGCGAGGACCGATCTGGAACCATCCGCGACGAGGGAAAAAGGATTCAAGAGCGAGGGGGAAGGGCCGGTAGAGGAAGCCCTAGGCGGGCTTGCGCAGACGCCCGTGGAGACACTCTGTTAGTTGAGTTGCGAGCGCTCCTGCATATCCATCTGCACCCCCAGAACTCGAAGCGCCTCCATCTTCGCTTTCACCTCGGAAGGGCCGATCACCCGGAGCGTGTCAAATAACTCTCTTAGGCTCTCCGGTCCCAACCCACAAACGTGAAGAGCATCGGCGACCTGGGCGCAGTCGGGGCACAGTGTCTGTCCAGTCCCGATGTCTTCACCCTCGACGCCGCACAGCGTGATCGACTCGCTGCAGGACTCGCCCACCCAGTCCACGCGCAAGTGGCGATAACGTCCTTGGTTCTTCATGGCCTTTAGATATTACCTCAGTTGTGCTTTCCATCCGGGGCGGGGTTGTGGTGGTGGGGCGTCCCTTCCCGGCGGAGCGCCTGGATGACCGGCTCGCGGACGGCGTTGCAAAAAACTATCGCCAATTGAATCTCTCCTGCAATACCGTTTCGCAACCCCAAAGCCCTTGAAAACCAGTTCGGTGTCGGGTCGTTGCGAAACCGCTCGTTTGTGCAACTTGCACTCGTCGACGAGGGACGCAAGAGCGTCATCTTGGACATCGCTGGATATCCACCCGGCGAACGCGTCAAGAACCAGATCGGGGCACACCGGAAGGCGAAGCGAAGCTCCGCTCCCTCCGCTACGGCTCAGGCGGCTGGTAGGACCGAAAGGTTCCCTTCGGCCCGGCAAGCACGGCCCGGAAAAACCCGACAACCAAGCCCATCCATCCCCTTTCCCTCGTAAACAGCCACGTCTCCCGGATCGGCCCGCAGCCGTCCAGGGCGCGAAGCGGCGCAGCGAACCCTTGACGGCGAGGACCGATCTGCAATCATCCGTGGCGAGGGAAAGGGGGTTCAAGAAGACGAAACCGGGCGATCCTGAGATATGGAACGGTAACATACTTTATCGTGCTGTATAAAGAGAGTAACAAACCCAACCGCGGCGGCCCTGGATGAAGTAGTCAAGGACTCGCATCTTGAGCACCGCACTGACGCGCGCGAAGGTATACACCATGGCGCCGATCAGCGCCCGGTCGCGCAACCCGACCAGTGACGGTTCCTCGGATTCCGTCCCGTCCGGGTGCTTCGTTTTTCGGACGGTCGCGATGCTGTCGAGCAGCGCGCGGGCTTCCTCTGAGATCAGCACGGGCGTCTTGCCCTTTCTAACGACGTGCTTGGAGCCGCGCACGGCGTGAGCCGTGCCGATGGTTCAGGTAGTTTCGTATTGGGAGGGAGTTTTTCTTTGGGCTCCGGGGGGTTGATGACCCTCAGGTGCTGGTGAACAGAGAGGGCTCTGGTTCCGCGAGCTCTTCCGCCACCTGTCGAATCTCGTCGATCTCCTTCATCTCCTCAACCTCTTCGGCGGCGGCGTTGGGTACCAAGAGTTGTACGTGGGCAGTCTCGGTCTCGATCACTTCTCGGAGCTTGTCAAACACGAGGGTATAGTCGGTGGTCATTTAGGTGCCTCCTTTTAACTCGTCGGCGTCAGGAGCCGCTTCTTGCTCTGGGCCTCGACCTGCTGTCTGGCCTGCAGTCTGAAGCAGGATCCTAAAGGCGGATCGAGCCAAGCGGTAAAAAAAGCCGCATGGCGTCGTCCTGCATAGGGGCGAAACCGAACCCCTCGTAGAACTGTTTTGCCGCATTATTTTTGGCGTCTACGATCGCGGCGTGGATTGCCATAATGTCACTGGCACGCATAGTTCGCTTGATTGCATCGACGAGAAGCATGCGACCCAAACCGTGCCCCCGTACTGACTGGTCGACAGCAAGCCGACCGATAAGGGCGCAGGGCACCGGATGCCGGGGTAGTTTTCGGGATAGCTCTTCGGGTAGAGAACTCAGGTCTATCGACAGGGCGCTCAGCGTGTAGAAGCCCAGGACGGTATCGGCACCCTCGGCGGTGCAGACAAACACCCTGGCGATACGGCGTCGAACATCCTGGCCAGCCTGCCGCGCAAGGTAGCGGTCCAATTCTAGGAGCCCACAAGAAAAAGCCGCTCGGTCATGTCTCTTCCCGAGCGGCTCTATAACGAGCGCGTCCAGGCTGGTCATCGCGAGGCAACGCGTTTTCCATGCTCATCCATGGCCGTGCGGAGCTTGTCCTTCGGAGCCGGCGGATTGACGATGACATCGAAGAAGCGCTTGGCATCACGCCGGTTGAGAGTCATCGTTTCGTGCTTCTGGATGGCCTTCTCAGCGTTTTCCAGGGCGCTGGACACAATGAAGCCACTGACGGTTTTCCCTTCAAACGAAGCCGCTTGTTCAATCCGCCGCTTCACCGTTTCGTTGAGCCGTAGATTTACCCGCGCGCTCTTGACCACGTTCGCCTGAGCCATGATCGTGTCCTTCCTTTGTCAAGTACTAGTGTACATCATTTTGGTGCCTTTATCAAGGGTGCCGTCTTGCCGGATCATCGCGCCCACTCCGCTCCACAATGGTTGCTTCGCATTCCCTATATTCTCGGGGTTCCGAGATCGGAGCGGCATCGGCATCGAGACGGGCGTCTACAAGGCTCTCACTGGCGAGACAGGAAACGGGCAGTAGGGATTGCGCCTCGCCCACGTTTTTCGGAATGCACGGCTGCCGCAGCAGTCGACTCCCACCCAAACACCACGATCCCGATGCCGGTGGCAAGCAGGACGAGCGCTATAGCAATGGCAACATACCCATCGGCTGTGGTGAGGCGCCACACTGGGAGGATTGCCGCGATGGCCGGCAAAAAGACTAGGGTCAGGATTGAAAACCCCACCGCAGTCGGCCCCTTCATCAACGCAATCCACGGATGGAACGAGGGATCAAACGATCTTCTCCGGACGGAGATTAGCAGGTTGTACAGCATGATGAGGAGGTAAAGGTGGATGATGGCAATCAAGAAAGGCCCGATGAGTCCGAGGTGTTCCCCCCTGATGGTTGCTCCTAAGAGCCTTGGATTACTCCTGCGGATTCCGGCCAACTGAAGGGTCGCTGCCCTTTCGAGTGCGTCGTTCGGAAGGAGATCCGCAATCGTCTTGAATTCTCGCTGAAGGTGCGGATACCTCTCGAACATGTTGGGCGGCAATCGGACCGTTTCGGTTTGGGCGACAAACCGGTAGGGACCCAAAGTCGTGCAGTCAAATATGATTCCCAATGCGCGTGCCAACCGCAGATCCCGATATTTTGCGATGCCGGTTAGGTCTTCGCACAGCCTGCGAAAGCGACGTCGTGGCATTGGGACGTACGCTTCGAGTTCGACGATCGCGAAACCGGAGCTACCCTCTGCCGGCCAGTCGATGACGGACGGAAGAAGTATCGGCGTTGTAAGCCTGCGGATGTCTCGGGCAGAGGGCCGTTGCCTACCAGGCCGCCGACGAGCTGCGTGTAGCTCACGGTTGAGGTGCAACAGGTGGGATTTCCGCTCGTCGAGCCACGCCCCTACTTCGGACAGATCGTCTTCAGGATTGCCGAGTTTCTGCAATATCCACTCCTGATCCTGAAGGGCCCGCCACTGAGCGCCGACAGTCGACGTGTTGTTAGGGATGGATGTCACCGACCGAATTCGCAGTGGGTTGACTGCCAATACGCGATAGCCGATGGTGCTGGTGATCTCGGCACGTAGCACAAGGTGAGGGTTTGGCATCTCAGGCACCAAACCGGCAAGGCGTTCAGGCATCTCAACAACTGCTCTGGCTGCCTCTGCCGTCCGAAGGAACCTGTCCAGATCACTGCGTAGTTCTGGCCCGGATGTCCAGCTCGACCAAACGAGGTACATGATCGTTAGGCTAAGGATCGTCTGTGTGTTGTGAACGAACCGAAGATGGTTCACAAAGTCCGACATGCGACACGCTCATACACTTGCGTTCCACGATATACGTTGGCTCGGACAATCGAGGTCCGGTCGGAGCACAGGGCGTCAAGAATCTTGACGGATCGTGAACTTGGCGAACTCCGCGAGACTGCGGGATGGGGCGTGCCGTGCTGTAGGCGCAACAGCCCAGATTTCATCAGATCTCAGTTTCCTACCCTCGGGGTCCGAGTAGCCGCCGTTGCGGAGAAGCTTTGCCACGGCACGGACTTCCCGGGATCGATCCCTTGTTTTCGCTGTTCCCATCGTACCGCGCAATGATACGCGGTTTGATGCGGCCGAATTATAAGGAACGGCGACAGCGTCTCGATGCAGCTCTCGAGCGTGCGTTGGGTTGTGGCAGAAGCACCGACATGTGGCCACGGTGGGCGACGGTCGCTTTCAGTTCGGCGTCGATGCGGACGCGCACCACGCGCCCGCGTTCGGTCGCGGTGAGCACTTTGAAGCTCTGGCCTTGCGGCCCGGTAGCCTCGTGTTCCTCGATCAGCCCGGCGCGGATCATGTGATTGACGGTCGAGATGAGGAAACACGATCAGAGTGCGGCCGCCGAGCCTGTCGACACCTAACAGCGATCAGATCAGCGCTATCGCCCCCGCACGATGACAAGACACCGCATGACGGCTTCCCATCGGTCCGCGCCGGTCAGCTCGTAGGCATCCGCGGTGCCGCGGCAATCGATGGTTTTCGCTTGCAGATACCGCAGTTGGCTCGTGCCGGTGAATTGATCGGCCGGGTCGGGCCGCGTGTACCGGGTCTCGGAGTACCACGCCTGCATCATCCCCCGGCACCAGGCTCGGTCGATCTCGGTCATCTGAAGTCCGGTCGCCTCGTCAACGGCCTGGCAGGCTCGCTGCAGTTTCGGCGGGCTCGCATCGGTGTAGACGGGTGGCGTTGTCCCGCAGGCCGTGACCATGAGCACCATCGCGAGGGTGGCGCTGCCGGTTGCACAGGCCTTCCACCTCCGGGTCGGGTTTTCTCTCATGTGGCCTCTCCGCGGCCGCCGGTACGGATTTCCGACTTTAAGCGAACCTGGGTTTGAGGTGCGGGCGGTTCCGCTGGTCCGATCGTTGCGCTGACATGCAGCGACTCAAGCCCGCGCATCACGGAATTGCTCCGAAACCTCGGCGCGCCACCGAGCGTTCGCATCGACGTGAAACGCTCCAGCAGCATCCCGATGGCGATCCGCGCCTGCAGCCGAGCCGACTGCGCGCCGATACAGTGGTGGATCCCCTGTCCAAATGCCAGGTGACGGGTGCCGCGCCGGCCGATGTCGAATTCGTCGGCGCGCTCGAACACCTCGGGGTCGCGGTTGGCCGCGCCGATCAAGAGGATCAGGCTGTCGCCCGGCCGAATCGGGACTTCCCCGATCTCGCAGTGTTCCACCGCCACACGAAAGTCGCATTGTACTGGGCTGTCGAAACGCAGCATCTCCTCCACCGCCGCGTCGATTTCCCCGGGCTCTTCGCGCAGGCGCTCAAGTTGAGCCGGATGCTTGAGTAACGCCAACATGCCGTTCCCGATCAGGTTCGCCGTGGTCTCGTTGCCGGCAACGAGCAGCACGCGGAGCATGTCGAGCGCTTCCTCCGGGGTCATCCGCTCGCCGTGCTCGTTGCCTCGCGCCAATACACTGATAATGTCGTCCTGTGGTTCCGCGCGCCGCGCTTCCATGATCGGCGCGAAGATCTCGTCCATCGCCCGGCCCGCGGCCCTCGCGCCCGCCCGCTCGCGCGCGGTGACCGTCAACTCCAGCAGCCGTGCGCGCTGCTTCGACCACACCTCGAAACGTCTGAAGCTTTCCGTAGGTACACCCAGCATCCACGTGATGACTCGCAGGGGGAGCGGCTGTGCAACGTCCCGGACGAGATCGAAGCTCGCCGGCGTGGCGACGCGCTCCAGCAGCTCCGCGGTGATGGTCCGTATCCGCGGTTCGAGCGCCTCGACTGCCCGGGGGGTAAACGCCTCGTTGACCAACCGTCGAAGCCGCGTGTGTTCCGGCGGATCGAGCAGTAGCCGGCTGTAGTCGTCGGGTCCGGCCGGAAGTGCGCCAATGCCCCGGTGCGCCGCCTCTCGCCGCCGCGGATCGTTCGAGAATCGCCGGTGGTCACTCAGTACGGCGTCGACATCGGCATACCGCGTCAACACCCAGGCGTGGGTCAGGAGGCTGCGGTGCACCGGGCTGCGCGCGCGCAAAGCCGCGTACGTCGGGTAGGGGTCCTGTGTGATCGCGTCGGCGAACGGGTTGTACGCAACGCGATGGCGTATCCGTTCGGTCAGTACCAGGAAGTGGGTTCGCAATGGCCGAATCGTGGCCTCCAATAGGCGTATCATTTGGCGCTGTTGCATGATTCAACTGCGGCGCGAGTGGGGGCGCTTTTCCAACTTCTCGTTCAGGACACCACAGCGCAGGATTTCGGCCTACCCAGCTCGGCCATCCGGTTGAGGATGTGACACCCGATCGCAACTTCTCTCCTTTGTGCCTTGCCGTGCCTCGCCTTCAATCCGCCTCCGAGCACGGACTTGTATCGGAAGAAGCTGTTTTCAACGCGCCTGCTGTCGGTAGCCCGACTCCTTCTGCCACTCTCGTCGCCCGACCTGGCGAATCCTCTCAAGAGCCGTGTCACGCTGCGCCCATGGGCCGTCCGTTGGCCCCGCCGACAGCGCGGAGCGACGAGGGGGAATCACAATCACGACGTTCTCTGTACCGGCCGCGCTGAGTTGATCGTAGACTGACCTGTGGTCGTAGGCTCCGTCTGCGGTGAAACGCCGGATGGGAACCTCGATTGTGTCGAGAAGAGCAGGGAGTGTGGAGGCGTCGTCCCGGCTGCTCGCTGTGAGTTCGGCCGCCACAATGAACCCCTCGGCATCCACCCCGATGTGCAGCTTCCGCCAATCCCGGCGTTTCTTTGATGCCTTGTGCTTGTGCGCGTTCCATTCGCCGCAACCCAGAATCTTCAGCCCTGTGGAATCGACGATCAAGTCGATCGGGCCGTCGTAGGATCGGGTCAGGGGCGGCACCGCAACGATTTGGTTCCGGCGCGAGAGTGTGGTGTGGTCCGGGGCCTTGAGGTTGAGGCCCATCAAGCGGAGCAGCGAGTCCAGGAACCCCTCGGTCTGGCGGAGCGGCAGGCTGAAGACGACCCGCAGCGTCAACGCGGTCCGGACCGCGAGGTTCGAGTACCGCCGCTGGCCTCCGCGAAGACCGTTCTTCGGTGGTACCCACGCGGCAATTGCATCCTCGCTCAGCCAGATCGTGACGTCGCCGCGGCTCCTGAGGCCACGCTCGTACTCCCTCCAGTTCCGGATTCTGTACTTCTTCTTGTACTGGCGGTTGACTCGGCTCGACTCCGCTGCGACCATGACGTTACCCCCCGATCTCTATGATGGACTGGACCCCACCCCCGCCGCTAGCGTGCTCGCTTACACCGATTCATGCACCAACGCCACGCGGGTCCAATGAAAACACCAACGGTCTGCTGCGGCAGTACTTCCCAAAGGAACGGACTTCGCTACACTCTCAAAAGCATCTGGACAAGATCGCACGGAAGCTCAACGAACGGCCCCGTCAGACGCTGGAGTTTGAAACTCCCGCAGAACGATTTAGTGCTTGTGTTGCATCGACCGGTTGAGCTGGCAGATTTATATCGGAAGAAGCTGTTTTCAGCGCCGCGGAAGAATGTAATACTTATGTGCGGGTTGTTAATTTCTTAGGAGTTATCCATGTCCCCAAGAAGGCTTGTTGTCATGACAGCGCTGCTCCTGGTCGGGGTTTGCGGAGTCGCGTACGCTCAGCAAACGGCTACCTTGCACGGAGAGGTAACCGATGATTCCGACTCAGTCATCCCAGGCGCGGAAATAACGGCGACCAACAACGCCACCGGAGCCGAGGTGACCGGTTCGACGGATGCCGCTGGCGCATACGAATTGACTCTGGAGCCCGGGATCTACACGATTACGGCCGAGAATTCCGGCTTCGAGACTGGCATCGCCGATGACGTCGAACTGATTGCCGGCCAATCGGTCCTGCGAAACTTTATGCTCGAATTGGCCGCTGTCACCACGTCCGTCGTGGTCGTCGGCAGCCGCGCCGCGCCACGATCGGTGACCGAGTCCACCGTGCCCGTGGACGTCATCCGTGCCGAGGACCTCGTTAGACAGGGTAGCAGGGATTTGGTATCCCAGCTGCGGGCTGTCATCCCCTCCTTCAACATCAACACTCAGCCGATCAGCGATGCGGGGACCGTCGTCCGTCCGGCTAACTTGCGCAACCTGGCGCCCGACCACACGCTGGTCCTGGTCAACGGAAAGCGCCGCCACCGCTCGGCGGTCATCACTTGGCTGGGAAATGGCATCGCCGACGGCTCGCAGGGACCGGACATCTCCGTCATTCCATCGATTGCCATTCGGCAGGTTGAGGTGCTGCGCGACGGCGCGGCGGCGCAATACGGCTCGGACGCCATCGCCGGAGTCATTAACTTCCAACTGAAGGACGATCCCTCGGGAGGCAGCCTGGAAGTCCAAACCGGGGGCTTCTTCGATACCAATTCGGGGGACCCGGCGACGTGCGGGTCGGGCATCATCGGCGACATCAAGCACTCGTGTAACGGAATCGGCGGACACGGTCGGACGTTTTCCGTAGCCGGCAACGTCGGGGTGCCGCTGGGAGAGAACGGTTTCGGCAACATCAGCATGGAGTACGGCACCGCCGAGCCGACCAACCGCGCCATCCAGCGCCAAGACGCGTCGGACATCATCAACGCGGGCAATACGAATCTGCGCGACACGGCGCAGGTTTGGGGATCGCCGAGAATCAACCACGACTTCAAGCTGTTCGCAAACTTCGGCCATCTGTTCGACGATCGTTATCAACTCTACGGTCACGGCAACTACGCGTCCCGCAAGGTGACCGGTGGCTTTTACTTCCGGAATCCACACACGCGGGGCGGGGTTTTTCGCGGTCCCGTGGTCGACGGAAACCGTACGCTGCTCGTCGGCGACCGGGTCTGGGCCGATACCGCGCCCACCAGCAAGGATCCTCCTCCCGGACGGGAGCCGGGCGCCGGCGGCTGCCCCATCATCCCGATCGTCGACAACGTCCCCGACGCAGGCGCTCTCTCCGCAGTCGAGGCCGACCCGAACTGCTTCACCCTCCACAACCGGTTTCCTGGAGGATTCACTCCGCAGTTCGGCGGGAATTTGATCGACCGCTCGCTGGTCGGCGGTCTGCGCGGGTTCGCCAGCAACGGCTTCACCTGGGACGCGAGCGCCAGCATCGGCACCAGCGAGATCGATCAGTTCATTTCCGATACGGTCAATGCGTCGCTCGGTTTCGACACGCCGACATCGTTCCGGCCCGGCGTCTATCGGCAGGAGGAAACCAATCTCAACTTCGACGTTACCTACCCCCTCAGCGATCTCGTGCACTTGGCCGCCGGCGCGGAGTGGAGGAGGGAGGAGTTCACGATTGGCGCCGGCGATCAGCCGTCGTGGGAGATCGGTCCGTATGCCGTGCAGGGCTTCAGTTCCGGTTCGAACGGCTTCAACGGCTACCGGGCCGACACGACGGCGGGAGTCTGGGACCGCAGCAACATCGCCGTCTATGGCGACGTTGAGTTCACCGACCCGGGCCGGTGGACGCTCGGCACGGCCGTCCGGTTCGAGAACTTCGACGACTTCGGCAAGACGGTCAACTACAAGGTCTCCGGGCGCCTCAAGCTGACCGACATGGCCGCGCTGCGCGGCGCCGTCAGCACCGGGTTTCGGGCGCCGACGCCGGGGCAACAGAACGCGTTCAACGTGACGACCGCCTTTATCGGCGGGCAACTGACCAACCAAGGTGTGGTTCCGGCTACCTCAGCCGTGGCCATGGCGCGGGGCGGCGGTCAGCTCCAACCGGAGACATCGCGCAACTACAGCGCGGGTATCGTCCTCGAGGAGGGCCCGTTCACCTTCACCGCGGACTTTTTCCGGGTCGACATCGACGACCGCGTCGCCCTGGCCCAGGAAATCAGTTTGTCGGAGAACGAGATCGAGACGTTGCTGGCGGAAGGGATTCCAGAAGCACGGAATTTCCCCGTGTTCCGGTTCTTCCTGAACGACTTTTCGACGACGACCCAGGGCATCGACCTGATCTCGACGCTGGTGAAGGGGCGTACGACGTTCAGTGCGATCTACAACTACACGGATACAGAGGTCAAGAACGTCGAATCTTCCGTGATCGACCAGTTCCGCATCACTACGCTGGAACGGGGGCTGCCGAACACGCGGTGGAGCTTCAACGTCAACCACGACGCCGGCCGATGGAATCTCATGGGCCGCTTGAACTACTTCGGTCAGTTCTGGGACAGCGAGGACGGGCGGAACGCGGCTGACTTGGGCGTCGTATCCGAGTCGTGGCTGTACCCGTCCTATTCCGGCAAGGCGCTGCTCGATGTCGAGCTGGGCATCCCGTTCAGAGAAAACGTCACTCTGGCCATCGGCGCGGAGAACGTGCTGAATACTTACCCCGACGTGAACGAGAATGGCAGCCTGACGGTCGGCAATTACTACAGCCAGTTCTCGCCCTTCGGGTTCAACGGCGCGAACTTCTACGTGCGGCTCAACTATAGCTGGGGCATGAGCCGCCCGGCGGCGCAAAGATCGTCTCAGGATCAAGCGGCGCCCCAACGCGATCCGGAACGGGTGCGCCAAGAGGTTGCCGAGCAGATCGCGGAGCTCGAAGCGCTGCACGATGAGTTGATCGGCCACCTGAAGGCGATCCAAGAGGCTCAGACCGGTCTGTGGGTAAAACGCTGGGCTGGAGACCAGGTAACAAGGGCGCAGATGGCGAAAGAGCGAGACATGGAGATGTTGCGGACAAATTTTGCAAGAAGAGCCGCCGGTCAAGACGTCGAGCCGCTAGGAAGAAGCACCGAATTGAAGCAGCTACTAGTCAAGGATCAAATCGCCGATCTCCGCTGGAAGTATGCAACCCGTTTAAGCGCGGGAGGCGTGGCAGACAAGTGGGCGACCCAGCTCCTACGGCAAAGTGATGCGAAGGTGTTCAAGAAGTCTTCAGACCAACGCCAGATGGCGATTTCAAGAGCTTCGTTCTGGCAGAAGAATAGTTTCCAGTAGGCAACCAACTGTGCGGTAGTCGGTGTGACACCAACGTAGCCTCCCTTGCGCCACAATGCGACGCGGCGATCACTGAGGTCAAAGGCGAGATCAAAACTCAGACTTCCCGTATTGATGTTCTACAGCGAGTGATCTGGCCGCTGATCGTTCTGCTGGCTACGACTGTCTTCGGCCTGCATCGCAAGCGGAACCGCCTTCGACGCTCGTGACCGCCATCGCTTTGCTGCGTGTCGCACGGAATCCCTGCTGAACCAGCCATTGAACTGCGTCAACGATGGCTCTGTTTCGCACGAAGTTTGCATCCGGGTCCTTGCCTCGCGCTGTCGGCCGCGAGCGTTTCCTCGCCAGCACGTCGGCCATCCATGAGGCCAGCTCGCCGGGGAGCGGCTCACCGTCCCGCAGCAGTTGTTGAGCAATCAAACTGACGCCATCCCACGCCGCCCTGATCTCGCTGGAACACCAGATCAGTTGAGCAAGCAGCACCGGTCGGCGTTCCGCGGGAGCCTTGCGGTAGCCCCCGGCGAGGGCTTCCGGCGTACATTTTTACGTGCGCCGTGAGAAGGCGCCATTCCTCAGCGGGTGCGAATCCGGCCCGGCAACTGTCGCTCCAGCCGGTAGCAGTCGGAGCGGATGGTGGAGGTAACAACATCGTCTGAAGCACTCCGATGACAAAGGGCCGCCTCGGGCGGCTCAGCGACCACACAGGCCACAACGCGAGTAAACGCCGAGCAGGCCCTCGAAACGCGCACTGCGGAAGCCGACCCGCCGTTGAAACGGGGAAGGCTGCCAGCGGTCGGGAAACGAGCGACGCGAGCACCGACCGGTTCCGCCGGGGTATTGGCGGTGGCATGTATGGAAGAGGGGATTGGACGCAACACGGGAAGCCCTGCCGGTGGAGTGGCACGCGCCAACCGACAGCCCGCGAGGGTCAGGTTGGCCCGGCAGGGTGGCGGAGAGGTCCGCAGTACCAAGAAAGCCGAGTAATGCCGGTGGAGGGAAGGGACCTCAGGTGGAAGCGATGGCGAAAAGGGAGCAGGCTCGCGGGAGTGGCCGACGGCCTAGTACCCAGGGTAGCGCCCAGAATCGTGCGAAGTGGGGTATCCACTTCATTCAGGTACACCCTATGGGTTGTGGCCTCGCGGCTCCGGAACAGGAATGTGAGATTGCGAGAATCGTGCGAGTGGCCGCCAAGCCGACCCACACGCGAATTCATTGCGGTGGCAGCCTTCGGGCGGCAACTCCGAGAATCGGACGCGCTACGCAGCCCCACGCCGCGCCAGAGCAGTAACCTCGGGATTCGCTTCTTGGTAGATGCTTTCGCGCGACCACAACATCTTGTGGCTGCCTGAGTCAAATGGATACCCCACTCGCACGATTCTGGGCGCTACCCTGTTCAGGTCCTTTCTTTGCGCTCAATCCTGTGACTTATCGAGGCCCAGGATCATCGGTCGTTTCGTCGGACTCGTCCTGGTTTAACACCCGGTAGAAACACCAGCCAGCCAACGCCCAAACCAGTCCCAGCGAAGTCAGCATGACCACCCACCCGGTCGGAGTCACCGGGCCTCCTCTTGGCCCAGGATGCCGTCAAGATCCATTCCTGCCTCGCGCCAACGGTGCTCGCCCCTGCGCAGGAAAACCAGCAGCAGCACCAGAACCAAGATCAGGAAAACGAAGGTCGCCAGGGCCACCGGATTTTCAACCAAACCCGCAAGGCGCCCCGGCAAGCTCTGTATCGAAAAACCGATGAACACGACACCCAGATAGACAGGAGCTACGTACTTGATGATGAAGCGGAACAGGTGAGGTATTCGGACCGACGCCCCCTGGTGGGCTTCGCGAAAACCACGGTCCACCCCCATCACCCAGCCGAAACAGACGATCTGAACCGCAGCCAACACGAAGATAGCAAACGTGCCGACCCAGAAGTCCATCGTATCCAGCGCGACCAGATCCGCGCTGAAATAAAGAACCCACAAAGATCCGCAGACGGACATCACGCCCAGGAGAACCACCGCACGCCGGGCCGAAACGCCCAGCGCCTCCTGGAGAAACGCCTTCACCGGTTGCAGCATCGAAAGCGAACTCGTGATTGCGGCCAGAAAAAGCATGAAAAACCAGACAAAACCGATCCAGCGTCCCAGTCCGCCCATATGGGCAAACACGACGGGAAGCGCATTAAACCCTAGCCCGAAGGTCCCTCCCGTGGCGCCACTGTCTCCCAGGAACACGAATGCCGCAGTTACGGTAATGATCCCGCCAAACCCGACTTCAAACAACGCGTTCGTGGCCGAAGCTGTCAGCCCAGAAAGGACGACGTCATCCTTCTTCCGAAGGTAGGAGGAGTAATTGAGAATGATTCCAAATGGGGTATCCACTTGACTCAGGTGACCCCAAGATGTAGTATGCGCCCTCGTGGAGGATTATCCACGCGACCTGCTCGAGTTCGAGGCACGCTTCGCCAGCGAAGGGGCCTGTCGCGACTATCTGTCCGCGTTGCGCTGGCCGGAGGGTTTCCGCTGTCCGGGATGCGGGCATGAGCGGGCTTGGCCGGTGCGCAAAGTGTGGTTCGAATGCGCTCGCTGCGGGCGGCAGACGTCGGTGACCTCCGGCACGATCTTCCAAGACACACGTAAGCCGCTGCGGCTGTGGTTCCGGGCGATCTGGCACGTCACTTCGCAAAAGAACGGGGTCAGCGCGCTGGGTCTGCAGCGCGTTCTCGGGTTGGGCAGCTATCAAACTGCGTGGACCTGGATGCACAAGCTGCGGCGAGCGATGGTGCGTCCGGGGCGGGAGCGATTGGCGGGCGTAGTCGAGGTCGATGAGACCTATTGGGGCGCTGAGGAAGAGGGTGTGAGCGGCCGGCAGACCGAGCGTAAAGCCTTGATTGCAGTAGCCGCGGAAGAGAGAGGCCGCGGGCTAGGACGGATCCGCATGCAGCGCGTGCGCAACGCCTCGGCGGCCAGTTTGATGCCCTTCGTGGAGGAGTCGGTCGAGCCGGGAAGCGTGGTGCACACCGACGGCTGGCTGGGCTACGAGCCGCTGGAGAAAAAGGGCTACCAGCATCGCATCGTCTTTCTGTCGGGCCGCCGCAAGCAGGCCTCGGAATTATTGCCGAGGGTGCACCAAGCGATCTCGTTGCTCAAGCGCTGGCTGCTGGGCACGCACCAAGGCGCGGTTAGCCACGAGCATCTGGACTACTACTCGACGAGTTTGTGTTCCGCTTCAACCGGCGCAGCTCACGCAGCCGGGGAAAACTCTTCTACCGCCTTGTGCAGCAGGCAGTGGCCGTGGACCCAACGCCGTATCGATCGATCGTCGCCGACTGGGACGCCGAGGCCCCGTGAGCCCAACCACAAGATGTTGGGGTCACCTGAATGAAGTGGATACCCCATTTGATTCCAAATCCGACCGACAGGCTGAAGAAGACCTGTCCGGCCGCTGCCAGCCAGGTCTGGAAGTCTCCCAGGCGGGAAAAGTCCGGATTCCACATGAACCCTAGACCGTTCAGCACGTTCTGATCCGGCAGAACCGGGTTCGGTGTGCCCAGGGTCAGGACTCGAATCAAAACTACGACGGCACAGACGGCCATCGCCGGCATCGCCCATCGACAGAAAGTTTCGATGCCGCGGGAAAGACTCCGATAGACCAACCAGAGGTTAATCACAAACGCAACGGCCCAGAACACGACCGCGGCGTCCAAATGCCCGTCCACGATGACGCCATGCTGAGAGGACCCGGAGATCTCGGAAAAGAATGCCTGCGAGGCCCCCGTGTATTCGGATACGTCGCTACCAAGATCCATGGCGCCACTGGCATAAGCCCAGGCATAGCGCAGGCACCAGGACTCGACCAACCCGTAGTACATGAAGATGACCAAGGGAATCAGCAGCCCGATAACACCAAAATAGCGCGGCACCGCCCCCCGTCCGACTACACCCATGATCGCCGGCGAGGAATGGAAGCCGCGCGCGCCGCCGTAGCGGCCCATCGTCCACTCGGCCCAACATATGGGAATCCCCAACAGCAGGAGAGCGCAGAGGTAGGGAATCATGAAGGCGCCGCCGCCATTGGCGACCGCCTGACCTGGAAAGCGGAGGAAATTACCCAAACCCACCGCGGAACCGGCTACGGCCAGGATGACACCCAGGCGGGAATTCCACCCTTCAGCCAGGATTTCCATTTTGGCCTTCATGGCACGGACAGGGTAGGCGATCCGCCGCCGCGATGCAACGGTTTTCGCACTTCTGCCACGTTCGATACCCCTTTCCCTGCTGCTCCGGCCGTCGAATGCTGCCCGATTGCGCCGTTCCGGCGACCGCAGAGGGCTTCACAGGGAGCCGTGTCGGCCGGAGCGCCTAGTGGCCCGGTACATGGTAGGCCCCGCAAGTAAAGCCCTGTAGGGGTTCCCCGTGGGAGTAAGGGTAGCGCCCTGCTTCCCCGACGCCTTCAGCATTAACTTCAGCAGCCAACAAAACCTCCTCGTCTCTCACTCGAGCCGCGCCACTTTCTCCAGCACGATATGATGTCGCACTGTGTCGAAGTTAGGATCGCAAGTCGAGCCCCTCTGCACGCTGGAGTAAACTGAGGTTGGCCGCTTACTTACGCGCGCGGCTCTGAAGCAGTCGATTCAAACGCAACCAGGGGGATTCCGCAGTGGCACAGCAATCAGAATCCTGTCCGCTCTCGCGAGAGCAGGTGGTGGACCTTTACTTCCTCGAACACCGCGCCAAGATGATCGATATTGCGGCGTTCCTCGACCGCGTTGATCGAGCACAACCTGGCGGTGAGCCGGAAGATTTCCGCGTTGGAGCCATGCGGCACGCCCTGAGCGTACTGACTGACGGCGAAGGCCAGCGGGCCCGACGTGTGCTCGATGCCTTCAGCGACCCAACGACGGACCCGATCCCGAAGTCGCCTGGCAAGGGAGCTGTCGGCGCCTGTCCATGGAATGGCTGAGGGCATTCAACTACCATGAGGTACATCGACCCGCACATCCACATGGTCTCGCGCACGACCGATGACTACCGGCACATGGCGGAGGCCGGCTGCGTTGCGCTGACCGAGCCCGCGTTTTGGGCCGGCTACGACCGGTCATCGGAGCAGGGTTTCTTCGACTACTTCCGCCTACTCACCGACTACGAGCCCAAGCGCGCCGCCGCGTACGGCATCCAGCACTACACCTGGATCTGCATCAACCCCAAAGAGGCTGAAGATACCGGCCTCGCGCGAGACGTGATCGCGATCATCCCTGAGTTCCTCGACAAACCAAATGTGCTGGGTGTGGGTGAGATCGGGCTCAACAAGAACACGCGCAACGAGCTCGAAATCTTAGAGGAGCAGATTGGGCTGGCCGACAAGCATGAGCAGTTGATCCTCGTGCACACGCCGCATTTGGAAGACAAGCGCAAAGGCACGCGTCTCATCATGGACGCGATCAAACAGAACGGCCACATCGAACCCGGCCGCGTGCTCATCGATCATGTCGAGGAGCACACCGTCGAGATGGTGCTCGACGAAGGCTACTGGGGCGGCATGACGCTGTATCCGGACTCGAAATGCACCGTCCAGCGCACGGCGGACATCATTGAAACCTACGGCACCGAGCGGCTGTGCATCAACTCCGCCAGCGACTGGGGCCCCAGCGACCCTATGAACGTCCCCAAGACAGCCGTCGAGTTGAAACGGCGCGGCCACCCGCCCTCCGTTTTCGAGACGATCTCCTTCGACAACCCGCGCACGTTCTTGAGCCAGTGCGACAAGTTCAAGGTTGATGATGCGTGACAGGCTCGGTCCGGGCACGATGTTGGGCTATTGCACCAATGTGCATGCCGGGGCGAGCTACGAGCAGACGCGTGCGAATCTCGAGCGCTACGCCATAGCGGTGAAGGCACGGGTGAGTCCGGACGCCCCGATGGGCGTTGGGCTGTGGCTGTCGGCCAAGGCGGCGCGGGAGTTAATCGAACAGGACCGTCTGGCCGAGTTCGCCGACTGGCTCGGCGAGAAGGGTCTCGTTCCATTCACTTTCAACGGCTTTCCACACGGTGACTTTCACGAGCCGGTCGTGAAGCACAAGGTCTATCGGCCCGACTGGCGCGATCGAACGCGTCTCGACTACACCCTGGATCTCGTCACGATTCAAGACAGGCTGCTGGCAGGGGGAATCGAAGGCAGCATCTCGACGCTTCCGGTCGGCTGGGGCGCGTCCCTTGCAGATTCGTCCACCAGCGTGGAGGAGGCGGCCCGGAACCTATGTCGGCTCGTCGAACACCTGCACCGGCTTGAAGAAGAGACCGGGCGTTTGATCCACGTCGACTTGGAGCCCGAGCCCGGCTGCTACCTCGATACTTCAGAGGACGTCGTTGGGCTGTTTCGGGACTATCTCTTCGGGCAGGCTGAAGAAGAGCAAGTCTGGCGGTATCTGCGTGTCTGTTATGACATTTGCCATGCGGCGGTGATGTTCGAGGATCATGCCGAGGCGCTACAGCGCTACGCGGGCGTGGGCATCGAGATCGGGAAGGTGCAGGTGTCTTCGGCGGTGCGCGTGGATTTCGATCGGCTCACCCAGGATGAACGCAAGGTAGCTCTTGAGCAGCTCCAGGGCTTCGCCGAGGACCGCTACCTACATCAGACCGTGATCCGCCGAAGTGGCGACGACCGTATCGTCGACAGTTTCATCGACGACTTGCCGGCTGCGATTACTGCCCACGATGGCGTGGCGGGGCCCGCGGGCGAATGGCGTATACACTTTCATGTTCCACTTTTCGTGGATCGCTTCGGGTTGCTGGAGACGACGCAAGGTCATATCGGAGAGCTGCTGGCTGAGGCACAAAGCAGTTCCCAGGTTCGGCACTTCGAGGCCGAAACGTACGCCTGGGGCGTGCTACCCCAGGAGTTGCAGATGGCCGACCTCTCAGAGGGAATTGCCAAGGAGTTGAGCTGGTTATGCGACCAGGTTTCAATTCCATCCGCCACACAAGCTTCATGAGCACCCCACCCTCAACGCTGCGCAGTTACGCTGAACTTCTGCGCGTTTCGAACCTACCTACCGTCGTGCCCAATGTACTGACCGGCTGTGCGCTCGGTGCGGGCGCAGGAGAGATACCCTGGCAGGTCTTGGCGCTCTGTACAGGCGGCGTAGCGTTGCTCTACGCAGGTGGTATGGCGCTGAATGATGCGGCGGATGCCGAAGTCGATCAAGTCGACAGGCCGGAGCGACCGATCCCCTCGGGGCGTATCTCTCGTGGGTCGGCCTACAAGGTTGCGGCGACTGCTCTCACGGCGGGCTGGGTGCTGCTGGCGGCCACCGGCGGCGGCGTCAGTGTGGTGGGGAGCGCACTCGTCATCGTGATCGTTGCCTACGACCTGTTGCACCAACTGCAGGCGTGGAAGGTGGTATTGATGGGCCTTGCGCGGGGCCTCGTCTACGTAGCCTGCGCGGCGGCCGTTGCCTGTCCACTTCCGATCGAGAAAGTGTTGTGGTTTGCTGCCGCGATAACGCTCTACACTTTGGCCTTTACCCTCGTCGCTCGCGCCGAGAACGAGACGCAACTCGACGCTCGCCGATGGATCGGCCCTGCGCTGCCGGTGATTGCGGTGCTGCCCGGCGTATGGATCGTGCCGGAGACCACCGTTGCTTCGAGCGTGGCGGCGGTGCTTCTTGTTGTCTGGCAGGCTCGGGCGGTACGCTCGGCCTTCGCGACACCGCCGCAAACCAAGAAGGCTGTGCTGTGTTGGATCAGCGGTTTCTGCCTGCTCGATGTGTTCTTCTTGAATGTGTTAGGGTGGCCGGGGCTGTCGTTCGTTGCGCTGGCGTGCTTCGCGGTCACCGTTTTGCTACATCGTCGGATCGCAGGAACCTAGCCGTCAGAGGCTCGGGCCCGCCATGGCAGGCCCCAACATTGCCGGCCGACACGACTACCGGGACGTCAGAATAGCTCATGGCTCATCCAACGGCGGTTCTGCTCGTGGTCGGGCTCAATCAGAACCTGCTAGGCGAACACTGCCCGCGCCTGGACGCCTTCGCAGATCGGGGAACGTTGCGTCGGCTGAAACCGATTCTGCCGGCGGTCACGTGCAGCGTGCAGTCAAGCATGTTGACGGGCCTGCTACCGCGGGAGCACGGCATCGTGAGCAACGGCTGGTATGACCGCGAGTCGGCGGAGGTGCGTTTCTGGAAACAGTCGAACCACCTTGTTCACGGCGAAAAGGTCTGGGAGACAGCCCGCAAGCGCGATCCATCGGTGACCTGCGCCAACTTGTTTTGGTGGTTCAACATGTACTCTTCGGCGGACTATTCAGTCACGCCGAAGCCGATGTACAAGGCCGATGGGCGGAAAATTCCCGACTGCTACGCTGATCCTCCCGAGCTGCGTGGTTCGCTGCAAGAGCAGCTCGGGCAGTTTCCGCTCTTTAACTTTTGGGGACCAGGATCTTCGATCGCTTCGAGCCGCTGGATCGCCGACGCTGCCCGCCTGGTTCACGAACGCCACCGTCCCACGCTCACGTTGGTCTACCTGCCGCACCTGGACTATGCACTCCAGAAGCTGGGGCCGAACCACGCCGACATCCCGAAGGCACTGAGGGAAATCGACGATGTTGGGGGCGGGCTGATCGACTACTTCGAGGGCAACGGCGTGCGTGTGGTTGTTGGCAGCGAGTATGGCATCGTGGCCGTCGACGACGCGGTGCACATCAACCGCTTGCTGCGGGTAGCGGGGGGGATTCGGGTCCGCGTCGAGGAGGGCCTCGAACTGCTAGACCCTGGGGCCTCGCCCGCGTTCGCCGTGGCTGACCATCAAGTGGCCCATGTGTATGTGAGGGCCCCAAGCGAGATCGCGCGGTACGCTGATTTCTGCAGGGGTGTGGCGGGGGTGGAACAAGTGCTTGACTGCGGTGAGCAAGCTGAGGTCGGCCTCGATCATCCGCGCTCCGGCGACCTGGTGCTTGTGGCTGAGCCTGGCCGTTGGTTCAGCTACAACTACTGGCTCGATGACGCCAAAGCTCCCGACTTCGCTCGCACCGTCGACATCCACCGGAAACCCGGCTACGACCCCGTGGAGTTGTTTCTGGATCCGGAGATTCGCTTACCACAGCTCACCGTGGGCTGGAAGCTCCTCAAGCGAAAGCTTAGCTTCGGCAATTTGCTCGACGTGATTCCCCTCGACCCCTCACTGGTTCGAGGATCGCACGGGAGGGTCGATCAGGCCCCGCCGTTGCAGCCGGTGCTGATCACCCAGGGAGACTTGGGCGAAGACGCTGACGAACTGCCGGTGACCGCGATGCGCGACGTCATCCTCGATAATATATTCCGGAACTGACCTACGGTGTCACCTTTCCGGATTGCTACGACGCGATTCTTTACTGGATCCGCGACCGATCAATCCTCCGTAAGCACCGGGCGCAAGAGCAGCAGTAGAGCGAAGAGGAGCAAACTAAAGGTAACCGTCGATATGGCCGGCGAAGCAAGGTCGATGCGGGTCACGTCGAACGAGGTGGCGTGGCTTGTAGTTTCGGCCACAGGTCTCGGCAACGGCGAGCCTTCCCAAACCAAAAAACCGACGCCGCCGACCGGCCCCTGGAATCGCCCTATTGGGGGAAGGCCACAAGCGGTGGCGCTGACACGCCGGAGAAGGGCTCTATGAACCGGCGGCACTTGTTTGATTCTCATAACCAGGACGTAATATAGGAACTCTCATGCGTCTTGCATCGTTCATCGCATCCGCCGCCGGTCGAATCCTGGTGCTGCTCTGTTCCATCTCCGACGTGGCGGCCCAGAGCAGGGAGCGCTCCGGGTGGTATGTCGGCGGGGGCATCGGATCGAATTGGGCGTCCGACATAGACCAAGAGGGCTGGAATCGGGACCCGCTCTGCTATCCGACGGACGCTTGTTTCGATGCGGACCCCATTCCTGAAATCTCCGGATACCGCTGGCGTTACAATATCGACGCTACCGCCGGAGCCGTGTTCGAGATCGCGGCCGGCCGCATTTTCGATCGCACACGCCTGGAGCTATCGCTCGCGCAGCGGAAGAACGGTCTCGACCAGGTGTTTCGCAGCATCACCGATTACGATGGGATGCCCATGGAGGAACGACGCGGCGGTTCGGCCGTATCCTATACCCAGGCCTCGATCGACCATCTCAGCGTGCGTACCCTTGCGCTCAATGCGTACTACGATTTTCCGGATGCGCTCGGCGGGATTTCCCCATATCTGGGTGGCGGGCTGGGTCCCGCCTTCGCCGAGGTGTCCGGGGTGCGGTTCTCCAACGAGTACGAGGACACATCGGGCGATGCTCCGGCTTACGATCCTCCCCTGTCGTTCTACAACAGCCGCCAGGACGCCGACTTGTCCGACACGGTCTTGGCAGTGCACCTGTATGCCGGGGCCGACTACAGCCTGAACGATAAGACATTGTTGGGGCTGAAGCTAACCTATTCGATGACGGGCAACATTGAAGCCATCAGCGGATACTCGCTTCACCCGCTTCACGAGCGGGACCCCGACTTCCCCAACCATAATACGTTCACCGGCGCGCGTTATTGGACCCTGTCGTTTACAGTCAAGTTCCTGTTCGGCAACTGAACTGTGCCGCCTGATCGAGTTGGGTGAAATGGCGCCGGGTCGAGGAACGACTCATATCTCCAGACAGGTTTGTGGTTGCAGTTGCGCTCTTGTCGGTCGTCGGCTGCGCACCTGATGAAATTGCACTGATATCGACCGGCCCTCTCGATGACCTGGCAAAAATCCCGCAAGATGCCACGGCATTTGCGGAAACCGGAGGACCCCCGATTCTCGAAGTCGATGAGCGGCGGCTTAGAGAGTTTGAAGATTACTGGTACGGCCCTTGGGAGCGAGCCGAGCCGGTGATCTGTACAGCAGAGGAGTTCAGTTGGGCTGCAGAATCATTTCCAAAACAGTCGATCTTTGGGCCCAACCTGTTGGAAGTCCCCACCTCCCATGTTGAAGGCGTCACGGCGAACGCGCAACTCGGGCAATATCCCAGTCGAGCCGTATACGGGATCACAGTCCGAAACACATCGATGCGCGCGCTTCCTTCTGCCGACCCGTTCTTCTACGACTTCCGCAAGGCGGGAGAAGGATATCCGTTTGATTACAACCAAAATTCGGCTGTGTGGGCGGGAACGCCCCTGTTCCTGTCGCACATCTCTCAGGACGGACGATTTCTCGCTACGGAATCGCCCTATGCCTGTGGCTGGATCGATTTGCGAGACATCGCGTATGTAGACGAGGAGTTCGTCGCGAAGTACCGTTCTGCGAACTTAGCCGCTGTAGGTCGGGACCGGATACCCATCTCAAGCGACCGGACTGGATTCTTGTTCCAAGGCCGGATCGGCATGCTGTTGCCCATGGCGACAGGAGCTGAAACCGGTGTACATCTGTTAGCTCCCGTGGCGGATGCAAGCCGTCGTGCGTCGATGACACACGTTCGTCTGTTGGACCGGGACGCCGCTCCATTTCCTCTTCCGTCCTCTGAGGATCAGCTCGCCAAGGTGATCAACGAAATACTCGGGCAGCCCTACGGATGGGGTGGATTGGGCGGTTATCGCGACTGTTCGTCCACGATCCTGGACGTCTTCCTTCCGTTTGCTTTACCGCTTCCTCGCAATTCGAGGAGCCAAGCTAGCGCAGGGAGAAATGTGACTGTTGAGCAACTCTCGCTTGCCGAAAAGCGAGAGCACATTTTGGCGACGGCCGTCCCCTTCCGTACAATTTTAAACCTGGACGGCCACAACATGCTTTATTTGGGAGTGTTTGAAGGCTCTCCCGTGGCGTTTCGCACGATTTGGGGACTAAAGACGGAGTCGGCGGATGAGTCGAATTCTGGTCGGTATCTAATCGGTAAGTCGGTCATCACTAGCCTGTCTCCGGGGCGTGAGCTCAGCGAATTATCGCGGTGTAGAGGCGATCTCCTGAGTCGCATCAGATCTTTCACTCTGCTTGGAGAACAATAGTTCCCGAATGTCGTGCGCAAGTGGTGCGGCCATGGTCTTTCGGGGCTATGCCCGGCTAAGCGATCGCTGATTGCCTGTGATCGGATCGTCGTGGCCTTCTACAACTGGTACTACGTCTCGCCCGCCGTGGCGGTCATAATAGGATCACGCCGGCTCGATATCGGTGCGGGCGAAATCCTCGCCCTTGAACAGGAGCGGCTCGCTCGTCTGTCAAGGGCGGAGCAAAATTAGGCCACTGGGGCGGAGTAAAAGTAGACCGTCTCAGGGAGAGGACTCGTTTCTGAAAGGGGCTGTTTGGGGGGCTGGAGCGAAGTCGGGGGACGCCTGTTAAGGCGGCCCCGATCTCTTTGAGTAGTGCCACTTTGTTATGTAACACTCGTTAGATCGCCAAGTCATTTGGCCTGAGAGGGCATCCGAATCGAGAATGCTAGCGAGTGGACCGGATCAATCACGGCGCTTCCATCTCCATTTGTTTCCTGCACGACTCGCCAGAAATGAGCTTGGTAGTAGAAAGTCGCTCGTACAGGACAGTTTGATCATAGGCTGGTTTTAGCCTTCCTATGCTTTTGTCTGCCAGTCCTCGCCGACACCAAGCAACTGGCCGATGTTCCACAAAAGCAAGATGTGATCGAGTGTCATGTAGCCGCTTGCCCCTCGAATGGAACAAGCTTGATGTCACTTTGCCGCTTACGGGTCTGGGCGATGTCGTAGCTGTTTTGCATCCTCATCAGCGTATCCATGGATACGCCAAACGCTTTCTCGATCCTGAGCGCCATTTCAGGCGAGAGATGCACACGCTCATTAAGCAGCGCGGACAGCGCCGGGCGCGTGACTCCCAACACTCGCGCCCCATCGGTCACTGACAAGCCAAGGGCCTCGATGATCTCGGTCTTCACGAACCCGCCCGGATGGGCAGGGTTCTTCATCCGGATGCCTTGTATCGCACTCATGCTCACCTCCTAGTGGTAATCCTCGTAATCCAGATCGACGATTTCGATCGTCGCCTGGTCGATCCGAAACGTGATCCGCCAGTTTTTTGTGACCGAGAGACTCCAGCCGCCCTTACGATCGCCGACAAGCTGATGGGCCTTCCAGCTCGGAACCGTCCGCAGTTCTTCCTCCCGCTCCATGTCCTGAAGGAAAGACAGGATGCGCCGCAGCTTCGGCATAACCGCAGGCTGGAGAGCGGCAGGGTTATCGTCCTCTATGAATCGACGAAGCCCCTTGTGAGCCACGTTTCGAATCTTCATGACGCAAGTTACTAATATTACCTGTTTAGCGTCAAGCTACGCATTACGAATTTTATTGAAACAAATTGACCTCATTCTCACTAACGCCCCGTGAGATTCAAGGGTGCGGGGTGGGCATGGCGGACGGCTCGGTACACTATGATCTTGCGGGCCGTTCCACGGCCTGACGGTCCAGGTGGTCGGTGTCCATGCCCGCAGGGCGCCGAGGATTTCGTCAAGTCGATGAAAGCAGGCGGGTTGGGAGGGCATGGGGAAGCTCCTGCTCTACTATACGTTAGGGAGCGATCCGGCATTATGGCCTGCCCGGGAGCGGTTTTAGCGGGAGTTAATCACGCATGATAAAGGATATTATCATTCATATCTCAGCAGGTCCTCATGCCCAACTACCCGACACTGATTCCCAAGACCTCAACCCCAACACCGGAAACTCTCCCGGGCGGCGGTATCCAGCTCCCCGCCCTCTTCTCTCCCGACTCGGCCACCGCCCAGCGCGTCCTCGAGTTCTTCACCGCCAACATCAGGAACCCTCACACCCGCAAGGCCTACGCCACCGCCGTCCGCGGCTTCGCCGCTTGGACGGACACCATCGGCATCGCCCATCTCCGCTACATCAAGCCACTCCATGTCGCCGCCTATATCGAGCAGTTGCAGAGCCGCCTGGCGGCTCCTTCGGTCAAACTCCAGCTGGCCGCGATCCGCATGCTCTTCGACTGGCTTGTGGTGGGCCAGATTGTCCCCACCAACCCGGCCAGCGTCGTGCGCGGGCCGAAGCATTCGCTCAAGAAGGGCAAGACGCCCGCGCTGACAGCTGAAGAAGCCCGCGACCTGCTTGATTCGATCGCCACGCGCTCCCCGGTGGGCCTGCGCGACCGGGCGCTGATCGCCTTGATGATCTATACCTTCGCGCGCGTGGGCGCGGTGCTCAAGATGCGCCTCGAGGACGTATTCACGCAAGGCCGCCACACCTGGGTGCGGCTCCACGAGAAAGGCGGCAAGCATCACCAGATGCCCTGTCACCACAAACTCGAGTCCTATCTGCAGCAGTACATCGAAGCTCTCGAGGCAACAGCGCTCGAGGCCGGCTCTCCGCTCGACTCCAAGGCCTGGACCTTCCCTACGGCCGCAGGACGCTCCGGCCGTCTCAGCAACCGCCCGATGGGCCAGGCCGACGTGTACCGCATGATCCGCCGCCGCGCCCTCGACGCGGGCATCGAGACGAAAATAGGCTGCCACAGCTTCCGCGCCACCGGCATCACGGAGTATTTGCGGAACGGAGGCAAACTCGAAGTGGCGCAGCAGATGGCCAACCACGAATCCGCCCGCACCACCGGGCTCTACGACAGACGCAACGACCAGGTCTCACTCGACGAGGTCGAGCGGATTCTGATTTGAGATTCATCAGTGGCGCTGGCCCTTGGTGCGGGGTGTCCTCTGCAGGGTGGTTTGGTATGGTAGCTAGTACTTGCAAGTACTAGCTACTACTTGCTTTCTAGCACTTTCTACTTCTATCAATTTTGGTATCATCGGTGTGCTGAACGAGTTGTCCTTCGGAGAGTTCGTTCTACTCAAACGCGTCGGCGTTTTAAGACAATGCCAGTTATCACTTTTGCAAGCCCTAAGGGCGGGGCAGGAAAGACCACAGCGGCCCTTCTCCTTGCCACCGAGCTCGCGGTGAAGGGATTTGATGTTACGGTGATCGACGCTGATCCGCTCAAATGGATCGAAGGCTGGAGCAAGCTACCCGATAAGCCAGCCAACCTGGAGGTACTCGCCGGCCTGACCGAAGACAACATCATCGAAGCTATTGATCAAGCACAGAGTCGGGCTCAGTTCGTCATCATCGACCTCGAAGGAACAGCCAGTACGATCGTCGCCTACGCCCTTAGCCGTTCGAATTTCGTCCTGGTTCCGATCCAACCGTCCAATATGGACGCTCGGGCTGGAGCCATGATCGTGAAGCTGATTAGGAATCATGAACAGGCTTTCAGGATCGAAATCCCGTTTGCGCTCTTCCTGACAAAAACGAGGGCCGCGATTCGACCCAGAACGCTGTCCAACATCTTGACGCAGCTCGAACAGGCCAATATGCCGGTTTTTCAAACACAACTCTTGGAGCGCGATGCGTTCCGGCAACTATTCTCCTTTGGCGGGACACTCGAAACGCTGAACCCGAATACCACCTACAAACTCGATGAAGCGGTGATCAATGCCCGTGCGTTTGCCGGGGAGGTTCTTACCCGTTTGGCAGCAACCACCGCCACCAAGAACACCACCCAACCGCAGGAGGTCGCATGAGCACAACAAAACAACCACAGGATCTCGGTTTTGAGGATGCGTTCGATCAAGTAAAACCTGATCAATGGACGGTCCCCGAGAAGAGCATCAGTAACGATCATGAGGTGGGTACTACGGATCTCAAACAGGTTGCCGAAGCAACCGGTTTTGTGTCCCGGCAGATCCAAACGCTAAAAGAGCCAACCGCCCAGATCAACTTCCGCGCCAAAGTCAGCACGCTCGCAGACTTTCGTGCGCTTTGCGGAGCGCAGGAACCAAGTTGGCCCTATGGATATGGTCTGGAACGGGCAGTTGCAGCCCTAAAACGAGAGCTGCAACAAGACCCTGTCCGCAACACGAAGCAGTAGGATGCCGACCCTATTTACAGGGGCTCTCTGTGGAGTCCATGTCGAGAACCACACGCCCGAAGTCGTCCTGCGTCTCGGCCTGCGTGACCAGCTCGCGGTTTACCGCCATCAACTCAATCAGGTTCTCTTCGCTGACCTCCGGCAGGTGAGACATGGTGGGAATTCACGACACTCTGGAGGTACTGGCCTGCCACGGCAAGGCGCAAGAGTCCATCGAGCGGATCAGGGAGATGCGCCGGGGATGCGAGCAGGAGTACGGGCTGCTGCGCTCCCTGCTCCCGGACTCGTACGGTCGCTACCGGCGCATTACCCACGTGGGGGGGCGTTGGTGCATGAATCGGTGTAAGCGAGCACGCTAGCGGCGGGGGTGGGGTCCAGTCCATCATAGAGATCGGAGGGTAACGTCATGGTCGCAGCGAAGTCGAGCCGAGTCAACCGCCAGTACAAGAAGAAGTACAGAATCCGGAACTGGAGGGAGTACGAGCGTGGCCTCAGGAGCCGCGGCGACGTCACGATCTGGCTGAGCGAGGATGCAATTGCCGCGTGGGTACCACCGAAGAACGGTCTTCGCGGAGGCCAGCGGCGGTACTCGAACCTCGCGGTCCGGACCGCGTTGACGCTGCGGGTCGTCTTCAGCCTGCCGCTCCGCCAGACCGAGGGGTTCCTGGACTCGCTGCTCCGCTTGATGGGCCTCAACCTCAAGGCCCCGGACCACACCACACTCTCGCGCCGGAACCAAATCGTTGCGGTGCCGCCCCTGACCCGATCCTACGACGGCCCGATCGACTTGATCGTCGATTCCACAGGGCTGAAGATTCTGGGTTGCGGCGAATGGAACGCGCACAAGCACAAGGCATCAAAGAAACGCCGGGATTGGCGGAAGCTGCACATCGGGGTGGATGCCGAGGGGTTCATTGTGGCGGCCGAACTCACAGCGAGCAGCCGGGACGACGCCTCCACACTCCCTGCTCTTCTCGACACAATCGAGGTTCCCATCCGGCGTTTCACCGCAGACGGAGCCTACGACCACAGGTCAGTCTACGATCAACTCAGCGCGGCCGGTACAGAGAACGTCGTGATTGTGATTCCCCCTCGTCGCTCTGCGGTGTCGGCGGGGCCAACGGACGGCCCATGGGCGCAGCGTGACACGGCTCTTGAGAGGATTCGCCAGGTCGGGCGACGAGAGTGGCAGAAGGAGTCGGGCTACCGACAGCAGGCGCGCGTTGAAAACAGCTTCTTCCGATACAAGTCCGTGCTCGGAGGCGGATTGAAGGCGAGGCACGGCAAAGCACAAAGGAGAGAAGTTGCGATCGGGTGTCACACCCTCAACCGGATGGCCGAGCTGGGTAGGCCGAAATCCTGCGCTGTGGTGTCCTGAACGAGAAGTTGGAAAAGCGCCCCCACTCGCGCCGCAGTTGAATCATGCAACAGCGCCGCTCCACTTTGAAGAACGTGGGTCCGGCAAAGCCCATTACCGTGAGCGAGTTCGTGGCCGGCACCACCACGTGCGCCTGCAGGTGGACGGCCATCTCGCTGCGGGTGAGAGGCGACGAAACGCCCGAGATTGAGCGGTTGCGGTTGAAGTAGAGCGGGTGCGGCAGCTGCGCCGATACGCTGGCCGTTTCCTGGGTGTTGAACCACGATATGCCGGCACCGAGCACGAAGTGCGGCGAGATGCGCACGCCGCCGCTCACATCAAAAAGCGGCCCGGTCCTGTAGCGGTAGTCGCTCTCGAAGCGGGCCTGCTCCTGGGCTGCAGCCGCTGACAGGACCTCGCGATACACGCCTCCCGATTCCGGTAAGTCGACGCTTTCGGAGAAGCTGCCGGTCAGTGCCTGCAGTCCTCCGTTGATGCTAATGAACGCCCGCGCGTTCCCGGCGGGCTGCTGTGCATGGGAGGGCGCGACGCCAGTCAGTGTCAGGACCGCAGCGGCCAGCCAGAGGGCCAGTGCCGACGACGATCGTGTATTCGAATGTGTGGTCATGAGGTTTCCTGTGGTCAGTATGTTCAGAACGACCTGTTCGGACCGGCACTGACGAGGCCGAAGTCTTGTACCAGTAGAAATGAGACATATTACCCGAGGATTTCCACGATCGGGGTATGCACTTCACTCCCGACTACCCCACATCTTGTGGTTGGCCGGTCCGCCTGCCGCGTAGGTGTTGGACCATCTCTGAATAGGTCGTGGGCCCAACGGTCGCGGCCTGTTGTACAAGCCGGTAGAAGAGCTTTCCCCGGTGACGAGAGCGTCGTCGATTGAATCGAAACGTATACTCATCCAGGTAATAGTCCAGGTGTTCACGGCTCACAGCGCCTTGGTGCGTCCCGATCAACCAGCGCTTCAACAGGGCAGCCACCCGGTGAACGTGGGGCAACAGCTCGGAGGCCGACTGGCTCGAACCGGCCAGAAAGTCGTACTCGTGCCGATAGCCAAGCGCCTCCAGGCCGACGTACCCTTCCCAGCCGTCGGTGTGGATCGTGCTGTCGGGCTCGACAGCCTCTTGGATGAAGCCGTGCAGCTGTTGCTTGGACGCTCCGCGGATGCGCTTCATACGGATCCTTCCTATCCCCGCGCCGTCTTCCTCGGCGGCGATGGCTACCAGTGCTTTTTTCTGCGTCTGCCGTCCGCGCAGTCCCTCTTCTGCGCCCCCCACATAGGTCTCGTCGACCTCCACGCGACCGCTGAGCCGTTCTCGGCCGGGCCGCACCATCGCGCGCCGCAGCTTGTGCAGCAACGCCCAGGCGGTACGGTAGCTTCCCAGACCCAAGATGCTTTGCAGTCCCAGTGCGCTCGCCCCGTTTTTCTGGCTGGTCACCCACCACATGGTCCGAAACCAGGTGCGCAGCGGCAGGCGCGTGTCCTGGAAAATCGTGCCCGCCGTCACCGAAGCCTGATAATCGCATTGCCCACACCGCAGCAGGCCCCGCCGGCTGGGCCGAGCTCTCCGCCCTCCACAGCGGGAACACACAAAACCCTGTGGCCAGCGCAGTTGCATCAGATACTCGCGACACGCCTGCTCAGTGGCAAAACGCCCCTCAAACTCCTCCAGCGTCCGCGGGTAGTCCTCCACAGCCCCGCATGCTATATGTTGGGGTCTCGGGAGTCAAGTGCATACCCCGATAGCCTTATTCCCGCGAATACAAATTTGACCGACCTTCCTTTGTCCGTACTCGAACAAGAAGAAGCGCGTCTTCGCAGGCTTATCGGCGCCGACGAAGAAAAGCGGACAGCGTATAGGACGTTGTCGGATCGGATAACGGCGTCCCAGACCCAGATCAGCAATGACGACAAGGCGATTGCAGCCGGCGATGTGGCCGAGGAGAAGATCAGTGCTCTCTTGGCCGCGCGCAATCGTAGCTACCAAGGCGTGTTCGAGGGCATCGAAGCTGAGGAAAAAGCCTTGACGGAACTCTACAGTCCCCTCAATGAACGTCTGAGCCAAGCAGTCGGGGCGCTTGGCAAGCTGACATTTTCGATCCGTCGCAACATTGATCTTGCAGCATGGGCAAAGAAAGGCGAGGCCCTTCTCGATCTGAGAAAGGAAGGCGCTTTCAGGGGCCGTGGAGCTCTGACCGCTGCGGCCGAGGCATTGCTGCTCGAGGCATGGAGGACGGGATCTGCTGAAGACGTTGCAAAGGCCATGGCCACCTTCCGCAACCAGCATGACGAGAACCTGCGCAATGGCGCACCGATAGAGAAAACGGACAAGGCGAGATATCGCGCCTGGGCTGGCGAGGTCTCGAGCTGGCTCTACAGCACAGAACACATTCGCGTGTCCTACGGTATGCAGCATGAGGGTGTCGACATTGAGACCTGGAAATCGACTTTGAGAAGTCCATTGAAAGTTAGCTGGAACGGCTTTGTTTCTTTTTCACCCATCGGGTGTTGGCCTCCCTGGCGTCCTCATCGGGCTCTAGCCCCTATGAATAAAGACGCTCAAGGCCGCCGGAAGGTCGGGAGGTCTGAATCAAATTGGAAATGCGGGCTGAGACGGTCTACTTTTACTCCGCCCCAGTGGCCTAATTTTGCTCCGCCCTTGACATGCATCGCTTGAAGGGATGAGCGATGGTGAAGCAACCCCAATGATTACAGCACGTTCCGGAGTTTTTGGAGGAATAGGCCCGGTCAGGCTAGAATCTCTCTGACAACGCGAGCTGGCTCTTGACCGATAAGCTTTTCATCAAGACCGCGATAATAGTAGACGAGTTTCTGATGGTCCATGCCCAACAGATACAGCACTGTGGCGTGGTAATCGTGAACGCTTACCCGATTCTCCACCGCCTTGTATCCAAGCTCGTCGGTAGCGCCGTACACAGTACCGCCTTTGATCCCGCCGCCTGCCATCCAGATGCTGAAGCCGGCTGGCCCGTGATCTCGCCCAGCCCTGCTCTCCATACCTGGATTGACCTGAGACAACGGCAGACGGCCAAATTCCCCACCCCACGTGACAAGGGTTGTGTCTAGCAAGCCTCGCCGCTTGAGATCTGTCAAGAGAGCGCCGATCGGTTTATCCGTTTTGCCACAACAGTAATGTAACCCCTTTTCCAGGTCGGAATGGTTGTCCCAGATCTGGCCTTCAACATAAATCTGCACGACACGCACACCTCTTTCCACCAACCGCCGTGCCATGAGGCATCGCCTGCCATAAGAAGACGTGAGGTCTGCAGTGAGGCCGTACATCTCCTGGGTTGCTCGGCTTTCCTGGGATACGTCTAAGGCATCGGTAGCGGTCAGTTGCATACGCGCGGCCAACTCGTAACTGGCGATGCGGGCGTCGAGCTCAGCTTCTGTAAGGCGTTTAGCCCGATGCTCGTCGGCGAGCCGCTCCATGATAACCAGTTCCATCTCCCTAACTGCAGAGGGAACTCCTTCCGGCGACTTCAGATTCAAGATCGGGGATCCCTGCGAACGTACCGGCGTGCCTTGGTACATCGGTGGCAAGAACCCAGACTGCCAATTCCTCGCCCCGATCGTTGGAGGCCCCTTGGGATCCGGCAGGACGACATAGGCTGGTAGGTTTTGATTTTCGCTCCCCAATCCATAAATCACCCATGCTCCCAAAGTAGGGCGATCTGGGAAGATCCGTCCTCCTTGCATCAAGAATGTGGCGGGGCCATGCGTAAAGTTGGTACTGAACATAGACCGCACTACAGCTAGGTCGTCTACGTGTTTCGCCAATTGAGGCAGGACTTCAGAGACCTCCACACCGGACTCGCCGTATTTCGCGAATCGAAACGGCGACGGCATCATCCCCCCTGCGTTGTCGATGAAGAGGATGTCGTTCGCAATATCTCGGCCCGGAGCCTGCCCGGCGTGCTTTGCCAGAAGCGGCTTAGGGTCCAACAAGTCGACCTGACTGGGCCCTCCATGCATGAAGAGCTGGATGACAGACTTGGCCCTTGGATGGAAGCGAGGCGCTCTGGGATTCAGGTCGTGGACTCTCCTCGGTTCGTCAGTATCACCCGAGGCTTGACTTGAAAAGAGATCCGCGCCGAACAGATGAGCAAGCGCTGCCCCATAGAGGCCATCGCTAATGCGGAAAAAAAAGTCCCTGCGCGGAACCGAAGATCCGGACACCTTTACCTTCAGTTCCTCTGCATGAGCACAATTACGCATGGAGTACTCCTTTCTGACCCTTCAGTCGATGTACAAAAAATTCGGGGAGTTCAGGACCGCGAGACAGAAACTCGCCAGCCCGAGCCATTCCGCTCGAGACTGCTTTGGCTCCGCAGGCGGCTCCGTCTCCAGATGCTTCAACCACTCCGCAGTCAGCCTTCGAATTGCCTCGGCACCCTTTTCGGTTTCGTGTGTTGTTGGAGGCCGAGACAAAGCAGCGAGGTAGACCTGCCGGACCTGTTTTCCCCGATCGGCTCCGCTAGCGTCAATCGCGCGACCAGCGAGATACCTCGCGTTTTCCCGGATCATTTCCCCATTCATGAGCTGCAAAGCCTGAATAGACCCCGTAGACGAAATGCGCTGGAGACAGTTTGGTAGTAATGATGGAGAGTCAAAAACTTCGAGGATCGTCAGAGGAGTTTCGCGACGCCGAAGTACGTAGATACTACGGCGATGTGCGCTCTGTCGGGCAGGAACGACACAGACACCACCTGCGCAATAAAAGGGCAAGCTCTTGTTCACTACTTCGCCCTCTGAAGTAACTTCCAGGGCTTCCGGAGGGCCGAAGGGGGTCGTGTCGAGTCGTCCAGCTACTCTCAAGATGGAGTCACGAATTACCTCCGCGTCCATGCGTTGCATCGCGAATCGGGAGAGTAGCTGATTGTCGGGATCAGCTTTCTGTCGTTCTGGATCGGATTTCGACCTCTGTCTGTAGGCTGTCGACTTCATGATCAGCCTGTGCGTCGTCTTGATGCTCCACCCCTGCCGGACAAACTCGACGGCCAGCCAGTCCAGTAACTCTGAATGCGAAGGGCGGGCACCCATCCGTCCGAAATTGCCCGGAGTAGTGACCAAACCTCTGCCAAAGTGATGCTGCCACAACCGGTTCACGAAAACCCGGGAGGTCAGTGGGTGGTTCGGTTCCACCAACCAGCGAGCCAGCGCCAAGCGCCGGCCGGTAGTGCCTGTACTCCACTCCGGTTTCACTACTCTGTAAGGGACCAGCCCATCGCTGAGAACCGAGGGGACACCTGGCTCGACCTGCACTCCCGGAGTGAACGGGTCACCCCTCAGCAAAATACGCGTGCGGACTGGCTCGCCTCCCATGTCGAAGAGTGCCCGTATCCGAGGCTCTGGCCGAAGGCGATTGTGCAGATCCTCGATGCGCTTCTTCAGCGTTTGCGCATGCTCTTTGAACTCTGCAGAGTAGTCCTCAAGTTCCTTTTGAATTACTCCCGTGAGACTCTTGAATCTCTCAACCAGGTATCTCTGAACAGGGTTACGGTCCTCCTCGGAAATCCCCAGAGCCTCTCGCAGATCGCTCCGTACCGAGTTTGGTAGTTGTGCAAGTTTCTTCTCCAGTAGCTTCTCTCGCAGAGGCCTCGCAATACCTTCAAGGGAGCGCTCGAGATCCGCTATTTCGGCCAGAAGAGGCTCGTTGTGGACTAGAACTGCCTTTCGCTCCTGCTCGAACGCGAACTCCAGGAACCGCTGCGCAGGCTTCCGTTTCTGGTTCCCACCCACGAGCTTGTTGGGAATAAGCCAGTCATAGGGATCGTATGCTGCATTCAAGATAGCGCTGAACCGATAGTAGTCACGCTGGGGAATCGGGTCAAACTTGTGATTGTGGCAGCGGGTGCAGCCCATTGTTAATCCGAGCACGTTCGAGCTAACCATCTCTACGACGTCCGCCACTGTCTCCATCCTCGTCGGCACAAAGTTCGCATCGTGTTCGTGAGTGCGATCCGGAGTCATCCGCAAAAATCCAGTCGCGATCAGATTGTCAATTTGTTCGGGAGTGGGATTCGCAGTAGCCTTGTAGTCAAACAGCTCGTCGCCAGCAATCTGCTCGATAAGAAAGCGATCATACGGCTTGTCAGCGTTAAGGGAACGGATCACGTAGTCTCGATAGCGGTAAGCCTCTGTTCGGACGCTATCACCGCCTCCGCCCTCAGAATCAGCATAGCCGACGGCATCGAGCCAATGCTGTCCCCAGCGTTCGCCGTAGTGACAAGATTCTAGAAGACGATCGACTAGTCGCTCGTAGGCATCGGGGTGTTGATCTCGCAGGTACGCCTCTACTTCTTCGGCTGTCGGAGGCAAGCCGATGAGATCGAAATAGGCTCGCCGCATGAGCGTTAATCGATCGGCCTCCGGCGAGAATACCAATCCTTTCGCCTCTAGCTTTTCCAACAAGAACGCATCTATCGGAGACCGAACAAGACTCTGGTTTTGGACCTTCGGAATAGGCTGGCTCTTTGGCGGTTGAAACGACCAAAACTTACGGTCCTCAGGCGTTATAAGAGGACCAGCCCCGTCAGTAGCTGTCAGGGCCTCGTCCATCTCCGGTGGGGCACCGGCTGCAATCCAGCTGCGCAATTTGTCTAACTCGTCCGAGGTCACTGGCCGCACGAAATACTCGTTCTGGAGATCTGGCGAAGGATGACTTTCGACGATTCGTCGAACCAATAGGCTTTTGTCAGGTGCCCCGAGTAAGATAGCTGGGCCAGACTCGCCTCCACGCAAAAGCGCGTCTCGGGTCAGCACGTTTAGGCCACCTTGCTGGACCTGCTTGCCATGACAGACGAGGCACTTCATATGCAGAATCGTCGCCATGACTTCACTTTCTGTTGTCTGAGCAACGGCCACACGTCTGCTGGCAGGTTCGGCTCCCTCACCATTCTTGAGTGCTCCGCCGTCGATCCAGTGCCTGATAACTGCGAGTTGTTGCTCCGATAGCTCTTCCCCGCCCAGAGGCATCTGCCCGCTGCTAACCTTCTGAAACAGAAGGCTGGAAGCCGCCGATCCGGGTTTAATAGCTGGTCCTCCCTGCCCTCCTTTTAGAATGCCTTCCCGAATTCCCAGGTTGAGACCAGCCTGGACCTGCTCGTCGCCATGGCAGGCCAAGCAATGCCTCTTAAAAATCGGAAGAATGTCAGACTCGAACCGTGGGACATCACCACTTTGGGTGTCCGCGGCACCGAGTGACAGAGCTTCAACAGCAAGGAGACCGACTATCGCCGCACAATACCTTTTACCCCGCGTGGCTGTCCGTCGAATTTGGTATCCGCCAATGGGAAAGCTGGCCCTGACAAGTGAGGTCAGATTCATCAAATCCACTCTCCTTTTCCTGTCCCTGGCATACAAACGGAAAATCAGCACCTCAGAGAGAGCGAGATATGCAGATATCTCGCTCTCCTACAACGGTCGCCGAAACAACACTTCAACTTCACTCACTCCAGCATATGAATCTTCATCTCCAAGCGCGCGCGGCTGCGACAAGCTTGCGATGCATCTCCATGTGTTCTTGAGCCCCCTGTGTGTCCCCGACACCACGAAGCCAGGATTTCCGATTTAGCTGCTCTGACGGCACGAGTCTACACCCTCACCCGGCGAAGCGCAACCATTTCTCCACCCGGTAGAGGCGGCGGCTGAGGCGGGACCGATCGAGCCCCCTTCTTGCCCCTCATGGGGCCTGATCCGCCGCTGCGAAGTCAATTTCGCAGACACCCCTCCGAGCTTCCGTCCTCAGTACACAGATTTCGCATTCGCCAAGTGCGGTGCTACCCGCCCGGCACAGGCAGCGCCCAGATCCTCCGCAGCATGTCGCCAAACAGCCGCCGGTTCAGATGTCCCTCCGCGAACAAGAGCCAGTAATACCGCGCGTGTTTAATCAGCCGACCGCCGGTCTTCATCAACCGGTGCTGCAAGCTCGTCAGCGACCAGCTCTTGATCCGTTGCGGCAGCCCGAGCCTCCGCCATAGGTTCCCCAGGTTGTAGGCCAGCACGCTCAGTTGTAGCCGTACCTCGTTGGCCCGAAAGCGATGGCACGACAGCCGCGTCCAGTGCGTGGCCTGCTTACCTTTTTTGATCCACTGCTCCGCCGTGCCGCGCTTGTTGTAGAAACGCACCACCGAACGGCTCGGCAAGCTCATGCTGGTCACAACGAATCCGACGCGCGGGAATAGCTCGCCCTGATGGTGCTCGACCTTGGCCACGATGCGCCGAGGTTGGGACCAACTCTCCGCCTGATAGCGAAAACTCTTGTAGCGCACCAGCGGCTTGCGGGAGGGCCTTCCCGGTGGCCGAAACAGGATGTCTTCGATCTCCAGCTCCAGGCTCTTGTTGGCCGGAATGCGGATCGCATAGTCCGCGCCGCGCTCCTCCAGCGCCTCGTAGATCTCCGGCTTGGCAAAGGCGGCATCGGCGCGCAAAGTGACCTGCTTGCCTTCGGCCTGTTGGCGCTCGATCTCCGGCAGTAGCAGCTCGCCCCAGTCCTCGGCGCTGTGCACGTTGCCGGGACGCAGCTTCGCCGCCAGACAATCGCCGTGCTGATTGAACAGCAACAGCGGGTGATAGCAGACCGACTCGAAGTGTCCGTTGTAGGCACTGCCTTCCTGTTGGCCATGGACCGGACTCTCGGTGGAGTCCATGTCCAGAACGACCCGCTCGGAGTCGTCGAACGCTTCCGCTTGCCCGACCAGCTCTCGGTTCAGCGCCATCAGCCCCAGCAGGTTCTCTTCGCTCGCCAGCATCTCCGTCTCGAAGCTGTGCAGCGTCGAGGTCAAGGCCGCACCGCGATCCCAGATCTTCTGCGAACCGATCAGCCGAAACGTCGGATCGATCGAAACCCGCTCGGCGTCGTTGAGGTCCTCGTAGCCCGCCAAGCGGCTGTAGACCGACTGCCGCAACAGATCAGCGAGCGTGAACTGCTTGTTTGTGCCTTGCCGGGAGTCGCTGAGATGCTCGTCAATCAGTTCTCCGAGACCGAGCCGTTCGTCCAGTTCGCGAACCAAAATCAGGCCACCGTCGGAAGTGACGTGCGATCCCTGGAAATCGACTTTCAACAAGCCGTTGAAACTTAGCTGGAATGGCTTGGTTTGTTTTTCACCCATTGGGTGTCGGCCTCCATGGCGTCCTCATCGGGATCTAGCCCCTATGAATAAAGACGCTGAAGGCCGCTGGAAGGTCGGGATGTCAAACATCAAATTGAAAATGCGGGCGAAGAGCCCTGCCCAGCAGAAAGTGAGCCTGGGAGTAGTCTGGCTGCAGTTCGATCACGTTATTGAATTATTAAATTTCTTTATTGCGCTGGTGTGGTATCCGCTTCATTCAGGTGACCCCAAGATCTTGTGGGTGACCTCACGGCGTCTCGCCGTCCCAGTCGGAGACGATCGAGCGGTACGGCGCCGGATCGAGCGCGACCGCTTGTTGAACGAGTTGCGAGAAGAGCTTGCCGCGACTGCGTGAGTTGCGCCGGTTGAAACGGAAGACAAACTCGTCGAGGTAGTAATCCAGATGCCCGTGGCTGACGGCGCCTTGGTGCGTGCCCAGCAGCCAGCGTTTGAGCACCGAGATGGCTTTGTGCACCCGAGGCAATAGCTCCGACG
>CBDDCL010000014.1:0-116951 GCA_965226245.1 Bryobacterales bacterium
AAGCCGTAACCGTAAATTCCGCTCAGTAGGATCAGGGTGATCCACAGAGAAGGAAAGCTCACCGCCGTCTTCACGGTTTCTGTACGACCATCATGCGCTGCGTGAAGATAAGCGGCCACAGAGTCTTTTCAAACAGCACTTTTCCGCAATCTTTGAGGGATTCGACAACCTCCTCACGATCCAGGGGCCGTTCGTCAGGGAACTTCCACAGGCCCGCGCCTTCGCACAGAAACCGTGCAAAGCGGTAGAGAAGAGTAGGCGTTGGGTACGAGATGATGGCGATGCCGCCCTGTTTGAGAAGATCGAAATGAGCCCGGATCGCGCGGTGAGTGCCGGCGGGTTCGAAGTGCTCAATCAGCCCCACGCTGAAAACCACGTCCGCCTGCAAGTCGAAATTCAGGCTGAGACAGTCCGCATCGTGGAGAATGATGTTTCGGCGGCTGTCAAAACGCCGGCGCAGCAAATCGAGGCCGAACTGATTACTGTCCACCACGTGGTAAGTCCCCGGATGGAATTCCGCCATGATGCGGTCCAGGAAACAACTATTGGCGCCGCCGATTTCAACGATGGAATCTGTCCCGCGAAGGCCCCCGAATTGCTTCAGCACCCTGACGATCACGGACTCGGTGTATTTCCGGGTCAGCTTGGCCGTGAACGGTGTGGAAGTGTAGTAGCGGTCCCAGTCCGTAGCGCCGGACCACTCTGTTGGCCGTGTAAACACGAAATGCCGCTGTAGAGCAAAGTTGGCTATGAACAGGGCGCTCTCGGCCGCCAGCTTTGCCCAGACAACCTCCACGGACAAATGGGTATGGATGAAATTGATCAGGACGTAGGAAACAGCGCCACTCGCCGCCACCAGCAGCAAATACTTCGGCAGGGTGGCCGAACGTCTTTCCCGCGAGAGGAAAACGGCCCCGTGGGCCAAAGGGTAGTTGAACAGCACGGCCACAAGCCGTCCTATGATTTGAGCGTAGAGGATGCTGGAGAGGGCAAAGAACGCCAGCACAAACGCGAGGTTGTCTACGATCGCCGTGGCCAGCGACAGGAAGCTAAATCGAAGCAGGACAAAGTAGATTCGCAAGGAATCGAGCAACGGGTTGAAGTGGGACGTCGGGTTGCCCGACTCGTAGATGGTGCGGATAGGCACTTCTTGAAGCGGGCAAGCCTGGCGCTTACACGCCAATAACATGTCCAGCTCAAACTCATAACCCGTGGAAGGCAGCCGCAGCAGTGCGGGCAGCATCTTGCGCGGAATACCGCGGAGCCCGGTTTGGGTATCGGAAAGTCTTTGCCCCGTAGTCAGGAAGAAAGTCAATCGCGTGGCTTGGTTTCCGAAGCGGCTGCGCAGGGGAACGTCACTTCCGAACCGCCTCACACCCAGAATCAGTTGATCGGGCTGTGCGAGAAGCGCCTCTGCCACTTTGCGGGCATCTTCGGGATGGTGCTGGCCGTCCGCATCCATCGTGACGACTCCCATACAGTCAGGGAGGGAACACAAGATGAAGTTGATGCCCGTCTTCAGGGCCGCGCCCTTGCCAACATTCACATAATGCCGGAGAACATGCACTCGTGGCACGCGGGCCACTGCCTCAAAGCAAGGCTCGTACTCGGGCGCACTCCCGTCGTTAACGATGACAATCGCCGAGTAGGGTTGTTGGGCAATTGTTTCGACGAGATCAACAAGCGCCCGCCCGGGCTGTAACGCGGGAATCAGAACCGCTAGATTCACACCACCGATTATCGCCTATGATCCACGCCATCTCCGCGTCACGCTTTACCGCCGTAGCGCGGACAGGTGGTTTTCCTCAACGCTCCGGCGGAAAGCCGGCCAGTCGTTGGCCATCGCCGGCGAGAGTTCAAGCAGCTTGGTCGCCAAGTCCTCGGCTTCGCTAAATGCGATCCGCAGTTCTCCGGGCCGCAACGCAATGCCGACGGAAAGATTCCCGAGGCATCGCGATCGGCCGAGGGAAGCGCTAAGCTTCTGTGCCGGCGCGATTTGGTCAGCGGTCATGCGCGGTCGGACAATGTCCTTGCCCTCGACGGCATTCTTGTTGCCTTGCGCCGCGGCAAGGTTCAAACAGGCATAGGCGAGCACGTAATCCTCCGGCACGCCGCTGGGTCTGGTGCGGCGACGTTGGGAACGTAGGGGAAGGGTCCTATGTGGACGGCGAGCGGCACGGTTGCTGGATCGAGCGCAGAGCGGACGGGAGCGTATCGGAACGGACCTGGGTGAACGGCTTGCCGCAGCGGCGCTAATCGCCCGCCGGCGCCTCCGCCGGGGATGGCCCGATAAGAGAAGACTTTATCGGGCTGTGGGAGAAGGAACCTCGATGGAAAAGACGGGTATTCGAGAGCTCTCAATTCACCCATCCCGTACGGGCGAACGTGCCTGACGCGGGCCGGGGAGCGGAGCGGCGCAATCTCCGCCTGGACGGCGAGCCCAGCAGCCATTGGCGCGTCCCAAAAACGATGGTTCCGGTTTCGAGACGTTTTAGAATAAAGAGACGAATAAAGAGACGGCCTCGAACCCCTTGAACGGAACTTAAAGTATGCCCACGGAAACCGTCCTGGAATCGAACGAGTGGGGTATCCATTTGACTCAGGTAGCCACAAGATGTTGTGGTCGCGCGAAAGCATCTACCAAGAAGCGAATCCCGAGGTTACTGCTCTGGCGCGGCGTGGGGCTGCGTAGCGCGTCCGATTCTCGGAGTTGCCGCCCGAAGGCTGCCACCGCAATGAATTCGCGTGTGGGTCGGCTTGGCGGCCACTCGCACGATTCTCGCAATCTCACATTCCTGTTCCGGAGCCGCGAGGCCACAACCCATAGGGTGTACCTGAATGAAGTGGATACCCCACTCGAACGATATTGAGACGGTGGCGCCGGCCCGCGTGGGTGACACCCTGGGCTACGCTCGCGTCTCGACCCACGAACAGAATCCCGACGCCCAGAGCGACCGGCTCATTGAGGCTGGCGCCATTCGCGTCTTCACCGACATCGTCTCGGGTAAGCGCTTCGACCGCCCTGCCTTGGCCGAGCTCATCGATCACGCCCGACCCGGGGACCGTCTCTGCATCATTCGCCTCGACCGGCTCGGACGCTCACTCAGGGAGCTGCTCGAAACCGTCGACGGCCTCAAGGCCCGCGGCATCCACCTGATCAGCCTCGAGGAGCGCCTCGACACCTCGTCCGCGGCCGGTGAACTCGTGTTCCACGTCTTCGGCTCCATCGCGCACTTCGAACGCCGGCTCATCTCCGAGCGTACCCGCGACGGCATCGCCGCCGCCAGGAAACGCGGGCGAACACCGGGCCGACCGCCGCTCGACCCGGAGACGGTTTCCGCCGCTGAGAAACTCATCGCGGCCGGATTGTCACCCGCTCGAGCCGCAAAACAGCTTGGCATTGGCAGGGCAACGGCTTACAGAATCGCAAAGGCGCTGCGTTGAAGTCGAAACCGAGGCCCTTCGGTCCCTTAGAGTAATTCTACGAACAAACCTTGCGATGACCCCCGGAATGCCCGGACCCAGGCTGCTGTGAGGACGGCCTCGAATGCGCTGCGGGATTTTGCGACTAGCAATAGCAAGTGACACACATCCGAGACCACGCAGCGGAGCGTCAGAAGGCAGTGCAGGAAGCCTGAAGTAAGGCTGGATGAGACCCGCATAACGCTCAAGATCGCACGTCGGGACTTGTCGTCAAATCAAGAATTTCGAGAATTGCGGTTGGGGTAGAATATTTGCGGACCACACGGGCTGTCAACAAGCGGATGATCCAGAACAGAACCTCGATCATGAGCGTGCAGCTATCAGGCTGAAAAGTCAACGGATTTGAGGACGGATGAGCTTTTGGCGAAGGACACCTATCATGCCGCAGCTGGTTTCACTCTGTGTGTGTCCTGTATACTATATGACATTCTTTGAGGGTCATCACGAGAGTGAGCTACGTTAAGAGTTTCCTTAAGAATCAAAACTGGTTCGTGATTTCTCTCGCAGCTCTTTTGGGCACTCCTCCCGCCATCGCCCAAGCCGAACGGTGGAAGGAGTACATGGCTGCTGCCGACCGGGCTTCGGGGCACGGAAGATACGCCCAAGCAGAGAAGCTCATGCGGGCTGCTCTCGATGAAGTGGAGAGGCTTGGTCCTCACGACTCTCGCCTCGCCACCACCCTGAACAACCTGGCATTTTTGTATCAAAGTCAGGGAAGGCTGACCGAGGCGGAGCCTCTACATAGACGTGCCTTAGCTATCCGCCAGAAAACCCTTGGGTCCGCTCACCCTCACGTGGCCACGAGCCTCAACAACCTGGGAGGCCTTTATCGTAGCCAGAAAAAGTACGCTGAGGCTAAATCAGCATTCAAACAAGCAGTTGCAATTTGGGAGCAGACTCTCGGCGACGAACAACCACAGGTGGCCACAGGGCTCAGTAACTTGGCGGGGATCTACGACATCCAGGGACATTACTCTAAAGCTGAGCTTTTGTACAGGCGCGCTCTGGCGATCCAGAAGAAGGCCCTCGGTCAGAAACACCCGGACGCAGCCACAACCCTTACCAGCTTAGGAGAACTTTACCGCAATCGGGGGAAGTACCCACATGCTGAATCAGCCTTCCAAGAGGCCTTGGCAATCTGGCAAAAGACCTTCGGCCCGGAGCATCCCAACGTCGCAATGAGCTTGAATAACCTAGCACTTCTTTACCGCACCCAGAAAAGATACATGGAAGCTGAGCAACTGTACGGGCGCTCTGTGACGATCGCGGAAAAAACTCTCGGGCCGGGCCACCCCAACGTAGCTCGAACTCTTTACAACTTAGCCGCGCTTTATAGTGCTCAGGGAAAGTACAGCGAGGCTGAGCCCCTGCATCGGCGTTCTTTGGCCATTGAGGAAAAAACTCTGGGATCGGAGCACCCAAGAGTGGCTGAGAGTCGGAGGGACTTGGCGTTACTTTGTCGCACAAGAAGAAAGTACATCGAAGCCGAACGCTTGTACAAGCAGGCTTTGGCTACACAAGAAATGGTTCTAGGTGCAGAGCACCTCGAAGTTGCCATCACCCTGAGCAACTTAGCGCTGCTCTACCGAGTCCAGGCGAGATACGGTGAAGCGGAGCCTTTGTACAGTCGTACTTTGGCAATTGAGGAGGAGGGTCTCGGGCCAGAACACCTGCGGGTGGCAACGACACTCAGTCAGTTAGCAGGACTCCACAGTACGCTCGGAGATTACAAGCAAGCAGAAGTCTTTTATCGTCGTGCTCTTGCAATCCGAGAAAAGGCGCTTGGACCGAACCACGGTGATGTCAAGGCTCTTCGTGTAAGTTTGGAGGAACTAAAAGAAAAGTTGTGAGCTGCAAGCCCAGTTTCTCAGCTTGATGACTTCTTGAAGAGACCTCACGCAGCAGGTGTCAGAGAAGGCCCCAGCGAGTCGAGGCCATGCAATTGCTGCTGGCGTGTTGTTGAGTGCCTTGGCTGGTGTTCTCTATTCCTATTTCTCTTCGTGTAAGCAAGGGATGAAACGTTGAGCCGTTGCGTTGTTCAACGAGTTAGCGTGCCAACTGAAAAGAGGCGCTGCCTTATCCTTCTCATCGCTCTGTCTCTTGCCGTGGAGGGAAAGCGAGCATTACCTAACCAGATATTCCCGTTTCGCAACGTGACAGCCGACTCGGGAATCGAGTTCCGGTTGGAGAATTTTCCCACGCCGGAGAGATATCTCATCGAGACGATCATGGGCGGCTGCGCCTTTCTGGACTACGACGGTGATGGGCTTCTAGACATCTTCCTTGTCAATGGAGCAGCGATTCAAGTTTCACCAGGAAAGCCCCCACACTTCGACAAGTCCGAGCCGCGATATTGGAACCGCCTGTACCGGAATTTAGGGGGAGGCCGGTTTCAGGACGTCACCGAGCAGGCAGGAGTGCGAGGGACTGGATACGGAATGGGAGTAGCCGTCGGAGATTATGACAACGATGGGAGTCCTGATCTTTACGTCACGAACTACGGACAGAATGAATTGTTCCACAATGAAACAGACGGCACTTTTCAGAACGTAACCGCTGTCAGTGGGGTGGGTGCAGGAGGGTTTTCCACCAGTGCCGCTTTCCTCGATTTTGACCGAGACGGGTTTCTCGACCTGTATGTGGCCCGATATGTGGACTGGTCCTTTGAGAACAACCGGTTCTGTGGAACGCCCGAAACGAGAGATTATTGTCATCCAGACTACTTCGACGGTGTGCCCGACCTACTGTTTCGCAACAACGGAGACAGTACTTTCACCGATGTCTCAACGACCATGGGAATCGCTCTGCCGTCGGGCAAAGGACTCGGAGTGGCCATTGGTGATATGGACCGCGATGGCTGGCTTGACATCTACGTTGCCAATGACTCAGTGCCTTGCTTCCTTTTTCGCAACCGGAAGGGAGAGGCTTTTGAGGAGATTGGCCTTTCTTCGTCGAGTTCCCACAATGCAGATGGCGAGGCGTTTTCCGGTATGGGTGTGGATTTCGCCGATTACGACGACGACGGGTGGCCTGATATTTTCGTCACAGCACTTTCGCTTGAGGGTTTTGTTCTGTTTCGAAATCGTGAGGGCCAGGCCTTTAGCGATGTCGCAGAGCACACCGGAGTTAAGAAGGCAAGCTATGTCCTTTCTGGTTGGGGAACAAAGTTTCTTGATTTCAACAACGACGGCTGGAAAGACCTTTTCGTGGCAAATGGGCACGTCATGCGACACATCCAAGCACGGGACCCAACGGTACGCTACGCTCAACCCTTTTTGATGCTCGAGAATGTGCAAGGTGTGTTTGTTGATGTGACTGCTGCCGCCGGCCCGGTGTTCCAGCAGCCCTGGGCCGGTCGTGGCGCGGCTTTCGGTGACTATGACAACGACGGCGATGTCGACATCCTGGTGCAGGTCTTGGGCGGGCGGCCTCAGCTGCTCGAGAACCTCGCTGGGAGCAAGAATCACTGGTTAGGTCTTGAGCTGGTTGGAACCAAAAGCAACCACGATGCGATCGGTGCCACCATCAGAACCTTGAACGACCGCGGCGAGAGTCAGTATTTTATGGTGCACCGCACATCCAGTTATCTAGCCAGTAACGACCCAAGAATTATCGTTGGGCTAAAGGACGCAGAGGTAGCGTCGATCGAGATCACTTGGCCTTCCGGTCAGATACAGAAACTCATAGCACCGGCCATCAACCGCTACATAAGAAATCTCCGAGAGATGCCTCAACCGCAGAAATGAGAGATATTGTTAAATGTTGTGGATGGGCGAGGTCAGGCGGCGTTTTCCTGAACCATCAATCCATCCTTGAAAACCTTTTCCTCTAAGACATGAACAATCACTTCCGAACCGTTCAGGCGTCGCCAGTGGCGCTCGGCTTGGCGGGCCAGCATGAAGAGCATCGTTAACGACGCTTCGCGGCTGCCACAACCCTTCGTTCGTCGCTGCCGCAAACGGACCGTCGCAAAGGTGGACTCGATCGGGTTCGTCGTCCGCAAGTGCCCCCAGTGCTCGGCCGGAAAGTCGTAGAAAGCCAGCAGCACTTGGCGGTCTTTTTCCAGGCACTCGACCGCTTTGGGGAACTTCTTCTCGTATAGGTTCTTGAAACGGTCCAGAGCGGCCTCCGCCGTCTGCCGACTCTCGGCAAGATAGATGTCGCGCAGCGCCTGCTTGGCTTTGCCCTGCATGCTCTGCGGCAGCTTATTGAGCACGTTGGCCGTCTTGTGGAGCCAGCAGCGTTGCTCACCGGTCGCCGGATAGACTTTCCGCAGTGCCGCCCAAAACCCCATCGCTCCGTCGCCCACCGCCAACTTCGGCGGCAGCTCGAGCCCCTGCCGTTTCAAGTCCTCCAGCAACTCCTGCCACGACAGTTCGCTTTCGCGAAAGCCGTCGTGCACCGCCAGCAGTTGCTTGCGACCGTCTTCGAGTGCTCCCATCACAACCAGCAAACACTGCCGTTCATCGTCCAGACGAACATTCGAGTAGATGCCATCGGCCCAAATGTAAACAAACCGCTGGCCGCTGAGGTCACGCTTTGACCAAGCCTCGTACTCGCGGCGCCAGACGTCTTTGAGACGCACCACCGTCGTCGCCGACAGGCCCGGAGCGTCGGGCCCCAGCAAGGCCTCCAGCGCTTCGCTGAAATCGCCCGTCGAGATCCCTTTCAGGTACAACCAGGGGATCAACTCCTCCACACTCTTCGTGCGCCGCAGATACGGCGGCAGGATCTGGGAAGTGAAACGAAAGCGCCGGCCCTGCTCATCGACTCGGCGATCGTCGACCCGCGGCGCCTGGATCTTCAGCTGACCCACGCCGCTGACGATGGTGCGCTCGCGGGCGTGACCGTTGCGCACCACCAGCCGCCGGCCGTCCTGGTCGACTTCGTGCTGATGCGTTTCGATGTAGGCGGTCACTTCGGCTTCCACGGCCTTGACGAGCATCTGGCGCGCTCCTTGGCGCAGCACCTCATCCAAGGGCGAGCGTTCCTTTCCATCAATGACTTGGCTGTCAAGGGCGGAGTAAATTTGGACCACTTCGGCGGAGCAAAAGTAGACCAGTTGGTGAAGGGGTAGCGGTTTTCGTGGGACGGCTGGAACGGAGCCTGCGGTCGCCCTTTAGGGCGGCCCAGGCGTAGTGGAGGCCGTCCCACGAAAACCGGGCGAGTGGCCGGTGGGTCAGCCCAAAGAGTGAGCCCGCTTCTTCTTGCTCTGGATCAGACGGAAGCTTTCGCCGTTCATCTCTAGAATATGAACGTGGTGCGTGAGGCGATCGAGCAGGGCGCCGGTCAGCCGCTCGGAGCCGAAGACCTCCGTCCATTCGTTAAACGGCAGATTCGAGGTGACCAGCGTCGAGCCCTGTTCGTAGCGCTGGGAAAGCACTTCGAACAATAACTCCGCTCCGGTCTTCGATAGCGGCACGTAGCCCAGTTCATCGACGATCAGCAGATCCTGCTTGGCCAACTGCTTTTGACATCGCAGCAAGCGCCGTTCATCTCGGGCTTCGAGCAGCTCATTGACCAGTGCCGCCGCTGTTGTGAAGCGTGTTCGATAGCCGCGCTGACAAGCCGCCAGTCCCAACGCCAAGCCGATGTGCGTTTTGCCCGTGCCGGAATTACCCAGTGCCAGCACGTTTTCGCGGCGGTCGATAAACTCACAGCGCGCCAGTTCCAGCACCAGCTTCTTGTTCAACGCTGGCAAGGACGGGAAGTCGAAAGTGTCCAGACTCTTGGTCACGGGAAACTTCGCGGCCTTGATGCGGCGCTCGGTGGCCCGCTGTTCACGGTCGAGCAGTTCCAGCTCGCAGAGTTGTTGCAGGAAGCTCCTCGAATCCAAGCTCTCGGCGGCGCATTGCCGCGCCAGTTTGTCGTACTCGCGCAGGAAGGTTGGCAGCCGCAACGCTTTCAAATGCGCTTCGAGCAGAAGTTTCGACCTCGCCATCACCCCCCTCCTTGTGCCAGCAGTGCCAAATAGTCCGCAGCGGAGGTTTGCTCCACCTGGGCTGCCGGCAGGTGCGGATACTTCGTCAAGTCCAAGCGCGGCGGCCGTTGCTCGATGCGGCACAGCACTAAGTGCCTGACTGCATCCAAGCCAATCGCTCCCAACTCGCAGGCTTGGCGCACCGCCGCGGCAACGTGCTCGAATCGGAAGTCCTCCAGTAATCGCAATACCTGCACGTACTCGCGCTTGCCTGGCTTTCCCAACCGTGCCTCGAGCAAACGTCTCAAGCACGTGAACTGTTCGGGCAGCTCCCAGCCCGCCAACGGGGCCGCTTGATCGAGCGCGTTGGTCTTGCGTTCCAGCAGTGCTAGGTAATGCAGCGGATCGAAGATCAACTCTTCGCGTTCGTAACTGCGCCGGTGGCGCGCGATCTCTTCGCTGCCACAACAGATCACGATTTCATCGACGTAGCCTTTCAGCAACACCTGGCGATGTCCGTAGCGTGTGGGCACCGAGTAGTCGTTGGCGCGATAGCGCACCAATGACAGCGACGTCACCCGCGTGGTGCGTTTGTCGCAGGCGTCATAGGGCGTGGGCGGCAAGGGCAACAACGCTTGGCGGTCACGCTTGAAACGTTCCTCAATCGTTTCGGTGTGCCGCCGCAAGCGCCGCTTACGATTGTTGAGGCACTGCGCTTCGAGCTGCTCGTTGAACGCTTCCCAGCTTGGAAACCTTGGCGCCGGCACCATGAAGTTCCGCCGGGCATAACCGACCAGTCCTTCCACCTTTCCCTTGTCGTTGCCTTTGCCCGGACGCCCGAAACGATCGGAGAATAAATAGTGCGACTGCAGTTCACTGAACACCCTGGTCCGCTTGCGCCTGCCGTCGCCCAGAATCCTCGCCACCGCCAAGGTCGTGTTGTCGTAGAGGATGCTGCGTGGCACGCCGCCGAAGTACCGAAACGCTGCGTTGTGCCCCTCGCAAAACGCTTCCGTCGTCTCGGCCGGGAAAGCTTTTACGAAAGCGTCATCGCTATGCGGCAGATCGACCACCAAGTAGTGCGCCTTGCGCTGTACGCCGTCAATGACCACCAGAGCTTCACCGAAGTCGGCCTGGGCATCGCCCGGCGGATGCACCAGCGGCACGAACATCTCTTGCCCGCCGAGCTTCTTGTCGCGAACATAGTCCTTGACGATCGTGTAACCGCCGGTGAAATCGTACTCGTCGCGCAAGCGGTCGAAGATGCGTTTTGCGGTGTGGCGTTGTTTCTTCGGACGTTCCTGATCGTCGATGAGGATCTGATCGACGATTCCGGTGAAGGGATCCAGCTTCGGCCTCTGCGCTGGTTGGCGCCGCCGATAGCCCGGCGGAGTGGCGTAGCGCAACATCTTGCGCACCGTCCCTCGCGCCAGGCCAAACCGTTTGGCGGCCTCGCGCTCACTGAGCCCTTCGATAAAGACACTGCGCCGTACTTGAGCGTATAGCTCCACGCGATACATCCCTCTCGTGTCCCACAAACACCACAGGAATGTTCGCTGGACCACTCGGACGGTCTACTTTTACTCCGCCCAAAAGCAGCTTCGATTCGCCGCTCTATGGTCTAGTTTCGCTCCGCCGTTCTCACCGTGCTCGGAGGCGGATTGAAGGCGAGGCACGGCGAGGCACAAAGGAGAGAAGTTGCGATCGGGTGTCACATCCTCAACCGGATGGCTGAGCTGGGTAGGCCGAAATCCTGCGCTGTGGTGTCCTGAACGAGAAGTTGGAAAAGCGCCCCCACTCGCGCCGCAGTTAAATCATGCAACAGCGCCCAGAATGGTACAAAACTAAGACACTACCGCCAATTGACCTTGCGGTGCATCGACATCCCCCTCTACTCTAATCTTTCGATCCGGGGTCAGCTTTTGGCATGGAGGAGTGAATTGCATACTGAAAACGCCCCGTTCGAATTGAAGGAAAGGGCCGATCCTTCAAGAGCTTCCGCTTCTTCTCGATGGAGTTACTGGAAGACGCCGGTGCTGTTCGGCATCGGATTCTGTGTCCTGCAGCTTCTGGTCGCCTTGGCCCGATTCGGATCCATGGATTCTTGGAATCCAGCGGAATTGCTGTTTGCGATTCCGGCCATACTGTCCGGACTGATCCTGTTCTTTCTGGGCGGCTTGCTGATCGGGTTGCTGGCGCAACGCCTCGTGAGAGGAGTTGTCGGATCCTGGCGCAGAGGGTTATGGATTGCAATCGCAGTGGCGACTCCGTTTGCCGTATTGTTCAGCCTTGTCGGCGGATTACTCGGCCCCCATATGGTGGTTATAGGTGCTGTCGTTCCGTATTTGCTCCTGGTCGGAATCCCGCTGTTGATCCGGCAATTCGCGCAGCGTCTCCGAAGTCCGCCCAGACCAGATAAGTGATTAGCGCCCGGGCCCGGATTGACGGCTGCGGCCATCAGCGAAAATCCGGTGCAAAAAGAAACGGCTTTGCAACAATCTAGCAAAGGATATAATCCTCGAATCTATGGACCAGGCTAGCGGAAAATCCGAACCGGCCAGTGCCGGCGAACCGACGCTCCGGCGCAGCATCGGCCTATGGCAGATGACGCTCTACGGCGCCGGCAGCATGCTGGGCGCCGGTATTTACGGCCTGGTGGGGCAGGTTGCCGCCGAGATGGGATCGGCGATCTGGCTTGCTTTTTTGCTATCGCTGGTCGCGGCAGTGCTGACGGGATTTTCGTATGCCTCGCTCGGCTCACGCTATCCGCGTGCGGGTGGCGCCGCCTATATCACGCAGCGCGCTTATCGCCGCCGCCTGCTCACCCATGTCGTCGGGCTTACGGTGGCCTGCTCGGGCTTTACCTCGATCGCCGCAGGTGCTCGTGTGGTGGCTGAAAATCTGCAAGCCCTGCCCGGCCTCGAGGGCCTGCCCACCGGCATGCTGGCGTTCATCTATCTCGCCATCGTCGGCGCGATCGTCTATCGCGGCATCCGCGAGTCGATGTGGGCCAACGTCGCCTTTACGCTGGTGGAAGCGGCGGGTTGCTGCTCGTGATCGCGGTCGGCTTGCGCTTCTGGGGTTCGGCTAATTTGTTGGAATTCCCGGTTGGTTCGGAAACCGAAGCCGGCCTTCCCCTGGTGCTGATGGTGCAGGGAGTCGTGCTCACCTTCTACTCCTTCCTCGGCTTCGAGGATTCAATCAACATCGCCGAGGAATTGAAGAATCCGCGGCGCGATCTGCCTTTCGGTCTGGTGATGGCGCTGGTGCTGACCGTCATCATTTATATGAGCGTGGCAATCACTGCCGTCTCGGTGGTGCCGTGGCAAGAACTGGCCGAAGCCAATGCACCGCTGGCCGAAGTCATGGCTCGCGCCGCGCCCTGGTTTCCGGCCTGGGTGTTCATCGCCATCACCATCTTCGCGGTGGCCAATACCGGGCTGATCAATTACGTCACCGCCTCGCGCCTCTTATACGGCATGGCCCGCGACAGGCATCTACCGCGCGTGCTCTCGATCATCCATCCGGTGCGGCGCACGCCCCATGTCGCTATTGGGCTGATCTTCGTGCTGATCGTGATTCTGATTCTGTCGGGCGACATCTCACAATTGGCCTCGGCCACGGTATTACTACTGCTTTTGGTGTTTTCGGTAGTGAACAGCGCACTCGTCATCCTGAAGCTGCGGCCCGGTGAACCCCAGGGCGCGTTCGAGCTACCCCTTGCGGTGCCTGCGCTCGGCGCAGTGGTCTGTGTTGCGCTGTTCCTGGCGCGTGCCGGGGCCGGCGATTGGCGCGCGCCGGTGATTGCCGGTGTGCTGCTGCTGGGAGTCGGCGCTCTCTATCTCTGGCTCAGGCCGCGGCTCGCCGCAGAGACGGGGGCAAGCCAGGAATTGACACCTGTCGATTGACACCATACACTTGAGAAGTGATTAAATCGTTTCGTCATCACGGCTTGCAAAAGCTATATGAGGGCGAGCGATCTGCAAAGGTCGCGCCGGACCATGTCGCGAAACTTCGGCGCATCCTGACCGCATTGGACCGAAGTAACGGTCCTGAAGGAATGGACCTTCCCGGCTTTCGATTGCATCCGCTCAAAGGCCGTATGAAAGGTCGTCATGCGGTCTCCGTGTCAGGCAATTGGCGGGTGACATTCCGGTTCGAGGATGGCCACGCCGTAGATGTCGACTATCTGGATTATCACTAGGAGGATGTAACATGGCGATGAAGAACCCTGAGCATCCGGGCGCCATTGTGCGCGAAGACTGCCTGAAATTCTTGAACCTGTCGGTCACCGAGTGTGCAAAGAAGCTTGGCGTCGGGCGCCAAACGCTTTCCAATTTGGTGAATGAAAAGGTGGCCGTTTCCATCGCAATGGCCTACCGGCTGTCGAAGGCGTTCGGCTCGACCCCCGAAACGTGGCTTGGCATGCAGTTGGCGTTCGACCTCGCCCAATCACGTGACCTGAAGAGAAAAATTAAGGTCAAACGCATCGCGACCGCATAGCGCCCCACGTCACACAGATGCGGCGGCGGCGGCGGGGGTGCAGGGTGCGTTTGCCGGTCTGGAGCAGATCAGGTACATCCCTCCGGTCGAGTTCGAGCAGATGTATTATCGGGATCAGTCAGCTCTCGTCATGGTGGTGGGAGGTAACTGAGACAGTCTCCGGGAAACCCGGGGCGGTTCAATGAACGACCCTCATGTAGTCGCATTGCTCTACCAACTCGGATTTCTCCCCTCAATTTCCAGACCTCTGGACACTTGCTAATCTTGTAGGCCTCTATCTTCCCTAATGCTTATTATCCGATTGGCGTCAAGATTTGGAAATTGGCTGACCTCTCCAGAAGGCCAGTAGACGTACAGATTGTCGATCTTTTCCGCCTTTCCGATGCCGAAATGCAGGCGGAGCCCGTTACTCGAATAGAAGCTGCAGGAACTTCGTACTTCCCGAATCTGGTTGTATCCCCCAGCTTCAACTGTAACACGCGCCCCAATAGCACTTTTGTTGCTGGCTGCACCGACCAGGCGAACCATAACCCAGTTGTTACCGATGTCCTGATTCAGCAACAGCGAGGGCACTTCGTTGAGGTGCGTGATGACCAAATCCAAGTACCCGTCTCCGTTAAAATCCTCAGCAACTGCACCGCGGGACACCGATTCCTCCAGCATTGCAGGACCCGCGTTAGTAGACATATCCTTAAAAGTTCCATTTCCTCGATTCCGGTACAGTAAATTCTTCTGCCGATAACTGCCCAGCCCCAGGCCGTCAACGCCAGAAAAAATATGGCCATTCACCATCAGTAGGTCTTCCCATCCATCATTGTCCTGGTCAAAAAAAACCGCTCCCCAACCGAGATACCGCGTGTAGCGCCCTAACCCGGCCTGCAAGGTTACGTCTGAGAAATTCCAGTTACTGAGATTCTTGTACAGTGTGGGACTGTCATCCGAAAAATTCGTCACTAATATGTCGGGACGGCCATCCCGATTAAAATCTGTGACAGCCACGCCCATTCCGGCCTGCTCGTTTCCGTCGGCACTAAGGGCCGAACCCGACACTAAACCCAAATCTGTAAAGGTACCGTCGCCATTGTTGCGGTAGAGGATGTTGGGCGTCGAGTCGCAGCTCACATAAATATCCGGCCATCCGTCTTGATCAAAATCCGCGGTAATAGGCTGGAAACAGTAAAATCCTTCGGCCGACGCGATGTTCGCTTCCTCGGACACATCGGAAAATGTGCCGTCTCCATTGTTCCGATAGAGCAGGTTTACATCCCCGCTTAATCCTTGGGGACCACACATCGAAAGAACGCCTTTCAGTGCACAGAAAGATTTTTCGCCCGGCTCAAACGCTGCCGCGTCCTCGTAAGCGACATAATGGGCCACAAAAAGATCGACATCACCATCGAGATCGTAGTCCACAAAAGTACATCCCGCTCCCCAACGAGGGGTCCTACCGCCCACCCCGGCCTGCTGAGACACTTCATCGAAAGTTCGATCTCCTTGATTGCGATAAAGCCTGTTGTGGCCGTAATACGTTACGTACAGATCTGTCCAACCATCCCCATCATAGTCCGCTACACAGACGCCCTGCCCCCACCCTGCGTGGCCTACACCCGACTCCTCGGTTACATCTCGGAAGCGATCCCCAAGATTGCGAAAAAACATGTTCACGGGTGGAGGCTGGGACTGAAATCCTTCTAAACGCGACCCATTCACGAAAAACAGGTCTGGCCGATTGTCGTTGTCGTAGTCGACGATTCCAATCCCGGTACCCGTGGTTTCCAGAATGTATTTTTGACCTGACACCGGGCCATAGATGGTAGGCCGAGTCAACCCCCAGTTCTTGCCCGATTCCTTGAAAAGCGGTGGCCCTTCCTCGGATCCTTGCAAGAGTCCAAACGGCGAAATCAAAATAAGAACGGCTAAGAGAATTAACGCTCGAAAAAGGATCGCCCGCTTTTCCGTCATCTCTCGTCGCCGCTCTGGGCAGCCCTTTTCAGAGCACGCATCGCTGTGGGGAGGGTCTGTTCGGATAGCGTTGGTCGTTTCTGTTCGTTCACCTTGCGGAAGACAGCTAGCATCTCGCGAGCCTTTTCTTCCTTCCCCAGACGCTGATAAATCAGAGAAAGTTCGTAATAGGCCCGCTTGTCACTCGGGTCGGCGTTCGTGGCTGCCTCTAGTTGTGTAATCGCGTTTGTCCACTCCTCCCGCATCGCATAAACTCGTCCCAGGTTAAGCCTGGCAGGTGCAAAATTGGGGTTCAGTTGGACCGATTTCTCAAGCACCTGGTGCAGTCGCAAATCAGCCGACGCTGAACCGCCTGACCCTAGCCTTCGCAGCACTTCCGAATAGTTGTAATACGTATAGAAATCTTTGAACGTCTCAAGACGGTCTTCAAGCAGATCTTTAGCTTCATCAAGACGATCTTGAAACATAAGCATCATCGCTAGGCCCGAGTACAGCCACTCGGGATCTTTTGGCCCAAGCTGGAGCGCCTTTCTATAATCTGCCTCCGCTTCTTTGTAGTCGCCCTTAAGGGAGTACAGTAGAGCACGGCGACCGTATAACTCATGGCTTTTAGGATGTTGCTTGAGAGAGCGGTGAGCGACTTCTATACCCGACTCAATTTCTCCAAGTTCTATACACAATGCAACAAAATCCATCCAATGGCGTTGCTCCTCGGGAGCCAGGGTGACCGCCTTCCGCAAGGCCTCGTACGCTCCTCGGTTTTCCGCCAGGCGACGAAGGGCATCAGCCAGGAGGCTGTAGACATCCGCATCGGCGAGATTCTCACGGGCCAGCGGTTTCAGAAGTGAGACAACTTTGGAATAGTCACCCATTCGGAAATAGCTCAGTGCCGCATTGAAGTCGAGCTCTCGTCGGCCCGGAAATTGAGGTCGGGCCTGCGCATACCTAGCGACGGCTTCGTCATGCATGCCCAGTTTTGCCAGGAGCGTCCCCGTCTGAAACGCAAGGACGGGATCGTCAGAGCGAATCTCCAGCAGAACCTTCTGTGCCTCTTTGTTGAGACGTGCTCCCACCAGCGCTTGACTGTACAATAGCTGCAGATGGGGTTCTCGCCGCAATAACTCCTCAGACTGCCTGAAGTGCCGGATAGCAAGCGGGAAGTCCTGGAGAGCGAAGGCCGTCTGCCCCATATAGACGTGACCGAGCCCGTCCGAGGGAGCTTTGCGTAGAAAGCGCTCCAAATTCTGTTTTGCACTTGTTAGGTTTCCCGCAAAAAATGCGTTGATGCCTAAGAAACGGAGCGCCTCCGTAAGTGACGGATCGAGCTGAAGCGCCCTGCGAAGGAATTGATCAGACTCCTGCCTCTCCCCTAATTCACTCAAAGCCACCCCAAGCAGGTAGTGGGTATAGGCGTCCTTGGCGTTGTGCTGAACAACAGGTCGCAGAAGATCGACTGCTTTTCGAGGGTTTCCTCCTTGAAGATATTGGATCGTCTTTTGCACAACGGAACGGTCCTGTGATTTACACTCGAGGGGAAAAGACCAAAGGGCTACAAATAAGAGCATTAGTGCCATCGTTTCACGATAACAGATGTTGCGCATTCCCGGCTTAGTTACATCAGCTTTAACAGCGAATTCTATACGCTGCAACACTGACTCTCCACAGCGCTCAAAAAGCGCGAGGATGTCCGGAACTCCGTTGAAACCAGCGGCCCTCCGGAACCTCTAGTCTACGCCGCTCGGCCCTGAGCCGCAGGCGGTCGCGGACGAAGATTTTCCAACGCGGCGACTAGCTTCGGCAAGCCCCGATAGCCCTTGACCTTGCGGAAGTTGCCCTCGGCCACCCACAGCGCCGAGCCCACCCAGCGCTCCCAGTGATCGCCCTGCCACCAACACTTCACGCGCCGGCGCTGGCCGCCTTGAGTTCGGAAATCGACCCAAAGGCTCAACGGCCCCCGTGATCCGTGCTCTAGCCCGGTGGACGGTTGTCCCACTTGTAGTAAACCAGTACTGGACCTTCTCCACCACATTGATCGCTCGTAGGCTCTGTCGTATCAGACCAGCCGGATCGAGGGTAGCAAAACGCTACACCGAGCCCGCCGTCTGGATAGTAGGCGTAGTCTTGCTTACCGACAGCTATGTTCGACAGCCCTTTGATTAGAGCTTCAGCCGCGTCGTTCCAAATTGGATTGTCGTCCCATCCGTACCACGCCATCATAGCCATCGCGAACCGGGCGTTGCCGATGATCGAAGCATAATCCTCGTCGCGTACCGGGTAAGAGTGGTACTTACCCCCTTTCGTGCCAAGGCCTTTCAGCCAGGATTTCCGTTTTGGCCATCCCAGCACGGCAAGCATAGCTGAGTCGCGGCTTTGAGGCAACAGTCTAGGGACCGGCTTTCAGGTTAGCCCCTCCTATCTTCGCCGGTCCGGCCTTCATATCGGGTCTGGTCAAGGCGTTCCGGCCACGCTAGCGACCACTCTGCCGACAGCGCTCCGGCCTTGCCCTCTCGGCAACTCTCCGCTCCGGCTGCTCCGACGCTCGCCGCGTCACCCTCCGGGCACAGGCAGCGCCGCGATGCAGAATCGTGCGGTACAGGCAAGTGTCGAGATGACGCCAACAGCGCTCGGGTTGATGATCATGGAGCCCGCACTCGGCGCTGCACTCGGGACAGCACCAGCGCACTTGTTCATCGTGTTCGAGGAAGACATGGACTTCGCCGCCGGCCCGGTGCAACTCCACGCGTTCGACTTTCCAGGGACTCCCAATGCCTAAAATCTGGCGGTATAGCTCGCGGTCTTGCATCCCGCGAGCCTACCATCCCCGCCCTCCCGGCCACTAGAAAGCCGGAAGAGCCGAAGATATGACGAACATCCGGCGGCGGAAGATTCGGTTTTCGCAACACGCTTCCCCAGTCATCAAACAGAGCCCAAGGACGACCGATGACGGGGACATACGTCAGCCCATCTTGGCCAATCATCCGCAGAGATACTTCAAAGAGCCGCCGATCGACTTCTAGATTCACTTCGGTTCCCGAAATGCTTCGAAGCAAGGGTAGGGTCTCCAAGTACTTGGGTTGGCACCCGTTGAGGTCGTGGAAGCTATGATACATGATTGGAGGATCGGCGAAATTTGCTTGCTGGTAAGTTTCGTAGTCGTAGAGAGGGTCTGTCTGACGAGTCAGGACTCCCTCCACAGCCAATTGGGCCGCTTCGGCCAGATCTAAGGTTGCGGGCACAAGAGCCTCATACTGCCGCCCGCGGAACGGGGGAATCTCTATTTGCGGGATACTCTTGCGGATGTATTCGATCTCCGACGAAGACCTGTCACTCTCCGACGAAGCTCGAACTCGAAGCTCTAGCTCTCAGGCCTGCAATAGCCCCCAGTGCCACACGGAACACAAATCGGCGACGATTGATCACCGTTGCCCTCCTCGGTTGTTTCGTTATTCCCTTCAGCAGTTTTCAAAAAGCGAAAGAGAAAAGAGATTAGGCCAGAACCAAAGTTCTGACCTAATCTTGAACTGCTCTACCCACCGTCAACAGAAACGGCGGTAACTCCTAGAACAGAAATCGGACACCCAGCTGGATATTTCGGTTCCCACTCTTCGAACTGATGAGCCCGAAAGTGGGGGAACCGAGCGTCGTGTTGGGGTTTGTCAGGTTGGGATGGTTGAACGCGTTAATGAAATCTGCACGGAACTCCACACTGTAGCGTTCAGAGATGTGGGTGTCCTTCGTCAGGGCAAAATCGAAGGAGTTACTTCCCGGTCCTTCCACAAGTGTGCGCCCCGCATTACCAAGCGTGTAGGCGTCTGGGAAAGTAAACACATCGGTGTTGAACCAGCGTTCCATAGTCCGGCTGCCAGTGTTTGGATTACCACTGACATTGACCCCCTGATTTCCCATTAAGAACCCATTCGTGGTGTCCGTGAAGTGCGACACATCTAAGTAACTACCAGACACCAAGTTCGTATAGCTCGACAGAGTCCAGCCGCCGAGGATTCTCGAGAGCGGGCCGGACTGCAGCCTAGGCCGGCCGGGCCCCCAGGGCAAGTCGTACACCCAGGTCGCCACGAAGCGCCGCTGCGGAGCGAACATCTGCCACGCGCTCTGATGATCATAGGCGTTCCAGGGGCTGTAGTTCGTCAGGTTCTTGCTAAACGCATAGCTCACGTCGAAGCTTAACCCGCGAGAGAAGCGCTGCTGCGCGCCCAGTTCCAGTCCATGATAATCCTGGTTGTAATGTCTCGCGATACCCACGTCCACACTGCCGTACTGCGGGAAGGGCCGCAGAAGTTGTGCGTTCCCCGGTCCAAAGTTGCTCGGAAAAACCTGGTTGAGCGCCTGCCAGTTATAGAAGTGACGTGTGTGAAGGCCGTAGTACCCCACCTTGAGCAACAGCTGGTTAGGCAACTCATGCTGAATCCCAAAGTGGTTCGAGATCTGATAGGCAAACGGTGTCTCCTCAGTTCCATTTACTGTAGTCATCACGTTGGTACGAGGAATTTCCCCCACCGCTACGGCCCCAAATCCAGACCCCGCTGGCTCTGAGATAATCGCGGGAAAGCCATCGCGCAGCCGGAAAGGATGGGTGATGCCATTGTCTGGTGACTGCCAAAAGGAAGAAACGAAGCCAGGCAGCCCTAACGCTCCGAGTTCCCAGACTCCAGAGATCCTATAGCCTCCCATGGGGTTGCGGTAGAATATGCCGGAATTGGCTCGAATCACAGTCCTGGGGCGGACCTGCCAAGCAAATCCTACCCGTGGTTGGAAGTGGTTCCAACTCGGCTTAAAGGTGGTGTTCACAAAAGAATCCTTGCCTGCATAGGTAATCACACCCGGAGTCCCCGACACAGGATTAATGGGGTTGGGATCAAAGAAGGTGAGATAGTTGTCGGTTTGGTCGGTGCGAACCGTCGTGCCTGTGTCGTACTCCCAGCGCAGACCAAGATTGAGGGTGAAGTTGTTGGTCACCTTCCAATCTTCCTGAAGATAGAGGGCCGTGAACCGTGACTGGATGATTCTGTCCGGCGTTACATCCGCCAAGCGGCCCGTCAGAGGTAATCCCAAGAGGAGGCTGGCGGCAGCGTTTCCTGTCCCAGACACACTAGGCTGACTCGTGGACTGAGTCCCAAAACCCAGCTCGCCGGAGGGGGCAGCTCGAATACTATATCTATGACTCCAGTAAAGGACCTCCACTCCAAATTTGATCGTATGCCTACCTGTTACATAAGAGAGCCTCTCGGCGAAAGAGTAAGACCAGGCGCTTTTCTGCGATCCTAAGTTGGCCCAGGTTGATCCCCCCAAATAGGAGTAGCCTGGCAGGGCGCCTACCGCCCCTGCAAATCCAAAGAAAGGTCCCGTGATATTCGGGAAGTGGGCTTTTGAATCCACAACTCCTTTGAGGCCCAGCTGTTCTGGGTAGCCCAGGTTCCAGCCGTTATTCGGTCCGCTCCACTCCCGCTGGAGCATGGAGAAGTTGGTGTCCACAACCCAGTTTGGCTTGGGGGTATACGTATGGCCTATCGTGTAGGTTCGCGTAGGGTAATTAGAGGGTCGCTCTCCGCTCGTCCCAGGGTTGTCGAACAGACTGTCGATTTCGGTGCGCCCAATGATGCCCACAACAGTCCCGTGCGTTCTACTGTGCTCACTCCAATAGTGGTCCATCCGAGCGTTATACTGCGAGGTTGTACTAATCGTCTCTTGCTCGGTAAAGTAATTTAATGCGCCGGTAATCGTGCCCGGCTCGTTGGGTTTACTGTAAAAACTCAAAATATTGCTTCCCACAGGATCCAGGCGATCCAACGGAATTGTGTTGTTAAGGAAACGATCACGGATTTGAGTCCCAGACCCATCCGCCGCTGCGCTGGTAGTTGCAGGATCAAAGATCGGAATTAGTTCACCCCCAGAAGTGAAGGTCTCGGAGAAATCACCGTCTCTTTGAAGCAGCGTTGGAACCGTTAGAAAGTTCGGCCTCTCTTGCTTGATATTGCGCCGCTGGTAGTGCACGAAAAAGTGGGTTTTATTCTTGACTATCGGCCCTCCCAATGTAAATCCAGGCTCGGTTTGCCGGAACGGGAGCTGCGATGACGCCCCCCATGGGTTTGCGTTGAGGGACCGGTCCCTGATCCAAAAATAAGCGCTGCCATGAAACTCGTTCGTGCCACTCTTGGTCTCCACAACGACCGCTTGGGGGCCTTTGAATTCCGCGGAGTATCCGTTGATCAGAACCTTCACCTCCTGTATAAAGTCAGTGGTGCTGTTCCAGTCAATCGGGCTCGAGTCGTCTCGTCGCTGTTGCTGAGCGCCGTTTATATAGAAACCCGTGCCGTGCCGATTGCTTCCTGCGTACTGGTTGTCCGACTGCCCAGCGAAAATCGCCGTGCGAGTGAGCAAACTGTTGAAGCTTCGGTTCAGGTTCGGCTGGTATTGCATATCCCGTCGCAAAACAACCCTGTCAGTGTTGGAGGTTTCTGTCTGCAGCAACGGGACCTCCGCGGACACCTCGACCATTTCCGTCACTTGTCCTATCTCGAGGGTGGCGTCGACACGGGCGATCTGTCCTACTTCCAGAACTACGCCCGAGCCCACGAAGCTCTTAAAGCCAGGTGAGGAAACCTCCACACGATAAGCACCGGTAATGAGATTCTGGATACGATAGAAACCTGCCTCATTGCTGATCGTTGAAACCCTCACACCGGTGGCATCATTCACAATGGACAACTCAGCGCCGACGATCACAGCGCCTGAAGTGTCCGTAATCACACCTATTATCTCAGCCTGGCGACTTTGAGCGAAAAGGCCCGCGCTCCCCAGAAGCGCTACTAAACAAAGGGTAAAGCTTAAGCCTACCCTAGCTCTTTGCGAGCACAGTATACTTCCACATAGGATTTTCATCGGACCCTCCTGTTGTTTTGCTGTTGTTGCTAAACTTCTAAACTAAACGGCTGCGACTTCCACCTTCGTTCGAACTCCGAGAGCCAAACTCAACACACTTGTATACAAAGTCCTTCGGGCCATATGCCGACAAACAGCCGCCCAACCACAAAATCGGAAATCCACAAGGATCTCATCCGCAAGATCACGACCGATGAGCTTCAGCTTGGGCAGCGCCTTACTGAGGCAGAGCTGGTGCGAATTTACGGTGTCAGCCGGACCCCCATCCGTGACGTGCTGCTCAGCCTTGAGAAAGAGGGATCCATTGAACGGCGCCACAATCATGGAGCGGGGGTAATGCCGTTCACCGTAGACGACATTGAGCACATCTCGCATATCCGCAAAGCTCTTGACCCGGATTTTCGATTTGAGGGTTGTCTCCCGACCTTATAGATCTGAAACTACATCGGATGATTATTACTGCATCCGAGAACCCCGGTTAATGAGCTATCTGAACACTCTCTCTCCGCTAATTTCCTCGCTGCGCTTCACCATGACTGCCGACGACGCACACGCGATAAAGGGTGGTCAACAACATCTGTACATTATTCGCACGGTGCTTCTCCGAGACAAAACCCGGGCTGAACACCTCCTGGCCGCACACATTGACGCAGCTAAGGAGTTTGCGCTGGAGCTTTACTTTTCGCCCCCCCCGCGAGCGACTCTGACTGACCGTCCCTGGGAATCAACGTTTACCCAGGTCGTCGACCCTTTCCTCCGTCAGGCCCCCCCACGTGTGCCAGATAGCATCTAAGCGGGTGTACGTGCAACCAATAATTTCACATGCGAAATTATTATATCATAAACCTTCAACATTGTCAAGGCCCAATAGAAATGTCCCCTGGGTTAGCCCAGTAGAAGTGTCCCCTTGGTTTTGTTGTTTGTCGGTTTGTAGGAGAGTATCGTCGTCGGGCTGTGGGAATGTGGGAATCGCGCCAGCGATTTCCAAGGGACGGTGGGAAGGGTGGAAAACCTGTCGTTGCGCTGCGAACCGTTCTCGCTGTCGCACTAGGTTTTCCACGCTTTCCATCCGGCCCGTCATTTCCACAGCCTCTCTTTTTATGTCGTCGCGGCACGTTTTTTCGCCGCCAGCGGCCGGCGCCAGGGGTGGTCTGCCGCCGGTTTTTGCCGCTGCGGAGTCGCTCGCAGTTTCGGCTCTGGACGCGGCTTGGGCCGCGGCCGCGCGATCTCTTCAAAAGCCACCTTGCGGTCGCCTTCGCAGACCACCCGCAACTCCCCCTCCCGTGCTTGCTGCACGGTGACTCTCGTGCCCGCTCCTACGTCTTGGTTGCGCCGCGGTTTCAACTGCAGAAAACGGTTCTCGAAACAGACCACCAGGTCGTTGGAAACCACCCGCTCCGACTCCAAACAGAAAACCCACTGCAAGTCGAGACTTTTCGACAGGCGCTGGTGAAAATCCGCTCCCGCCGACGGTTCGCGGACAAACTTGGCGTTGTGTTCGTCCAAATACTGCTCATCGAGATAACGGTTCGCCGCCTCGTAATCGGCCATGTCGGCGAGCCTCATCTTCTTGATCAGGCGGTCTTGATGCGTCGAGTGATGGCGTTCCACGCGGCCCTTCGCCTGCGGCGACGAAGCGGCGATGATGTGTATGCCCAGCTTGGCGCACATGCGCCCGAACTGCGTCTCGGGCTCGATGCCTTCCAGCGCTTCGCGCGACGTCGGGGGGCGCTTGTAGACGTTGCTCCAGTCGCTATACAACGCCTTCGGTACGCCGTATTGACACACCCAGGCTTGGAGCAGATCCGCCGCCGCCCAGGTTGTTTCTTCGTCCGAGAAACGGCACAGCGCCCGGCCGGTGGCGTCGTCGACGAAGTTCATCAGACAGCCTTTCGGGCCGCGTCCTTCGAGCCAGTCATGATGCGAGCCGTCGAGTTGGACCAGCTCACCGAAGTGGGCTTTGCGCTGACGACGCGAGCGGTGGGGCTTGCGCTTGCGGCGGCGGCTCCACAGTCCCGCGGCGAGCATCCAGCACCGCAAGGTTTCGCGCGGCACTTCGAGACCGTGATCGGCCGCCAGATGTTCCGACGCCAGCGTCGGCCCAAAACGCTTCTGCGGCTCGCCCGAATAGTTCTCGCGCACCCGCTCGAGAGCCCGCTCGCGTCGCTGGGGATCGGCTCGATTCGAAGCCCGGCCGACGCTGCCATGCACCAGAGCCTGCGACCCTCCCTCGCCGTAACGCTTCTTGAGCCGCTTCGCTTGCCGGTAACTGATCTCCAGCAACTCGGCCGCCTCCGTTAACTTCAGCTCCCCTCGTTTCACTCGGCTCAGCACTTCGCCGCGCCTCAGTTCCTTGGCATTCATCCATGTCCTTCCCAATCTCGGCTCCTCCTTTGGAGCCCCAGATTAGGGGACATTTCTATTGGGCGCTCAAGGGGGCGTTGGTGCATGAATAGGTGTAAGCGAGCACGCTAGCGGCGGGGGTGGGGTCCAGTCCATCATAGAGATCGGGGGGGTAACGTCGTGGTCGCAGCGAAGTCGAGCCGAGTCAACCGCCAGTACAAGAAGAAGTACAGAATCCGGAACTGGAGGGAGTACGAGCGTGGCCTCAGGAGCCGCGGCGACGTCACGATCTGGCTGAGCGAGGATGCAATTGCCGCGTGGGTACCACCGAAGAACGGTCTTCGCGGAGGCCAGCGGCGGTACTCGAACCTCGCGGTCCGGACCGCGTTGACGCTGCGGGTCGTCTTCAGCCTGCCGCTCCGCCAGACCGAGGGGTTCCTAGACTCGCTGCTCCGCTTGATGGGCCTCAACCTCAAGGCCCCGGACCACACCACACTCTCGCGCCGGAACCAAATCGTTGCGGTGCCGCCCCTGACCCGATCCCACGACGGCCCGATCGACTTGATCGTCGATTCCACAGGGCTGAAGATTCTGGGTTGCGGCGAATGGAACGCGCACAAGCACAAGGCATCAAAGAAACGCCGGGATTGGCGGAAGCTGCACATCGGGGTGGATGCCGAGGGGTTCATTGTGGCGGCCGAACCCACAGCGAGCAGCCGGGACGACGCCTCCACACTCCCTGCTCTTCTCGACACAATCGAGGTTCCCATCCGGCGTTTCACCGCAGACGGAGCCTACGACCACAGGTCAGTCTACGATCAACTCAGCGCGGCCGGTACAGAGAACGTCGTGATTGTGATTCCCCCTCGTCGCTCTGCGGTGGCGGCGGGGCCAACGGACGGCCCATGGGCGCAGCGTGACACGGCTCTTGAGAGGATTCGCCAGGTCGGGCGACGAGAGTGGCAGAAGGAGTCGGGCTACCGACAGCAGGCGCGCGTTGAAAACAGCTTCTTCCGATACAAGTCCGTGCTCGGAGGCGGATTGAAGGCGAGGCACGGCGAGGCACAAAGGAGAGAAGTTGCGATCGGGTGTCACATCCTCAACCGGATGGCCGAGCTGGGTAGGCCGAAATCCTGCGCTGTGGTGTCCTGAACGAGAAGTTGGAAAAGCGCCCCCACTCGCGCCGCAGTTAAATCATGCAACAGCGCCTAGGCTTGCTGCCAAAAGGGTTCCTTGCCCTTGCCGAATAGCTGATTGAGAAGGCTCGAAACGGTGTAGGCCAGTGAGTACGAATCAAGCCGCCAGGCCGATAGCGGATTCCATTGGGCGCGGGCGTCCATGCCAAGCTCGATGTAGTCCTGTCCACGGCCCGCCTCGACCAGGATTTGGCGGATGTCGTGACAGAAATCTCCCTTGACTTCTAGCACCAGCGCCGCCGCCCGCATGTGCGGATTGGACGCTTGCCAGCCGAGAAGCTGCCGGGCAAACGGGTTCATGCAAGCCGATGTTTTCCCCGATCCCACGGCTCCGAAGATCGCCACGCCGGTATACAGTCCGCGCTCCGGGATGGTGAGCCAGGAGGGGCTGAAAATCTCCCGCGCCTCGACCGGGTGATGGACCTCCCCGATGACGATGGCCGGGGCCTTTTGTTTGGGATCAAGCGGCCAAGGCGGGAGCTTGGCGAAGGGTGCGAAGTCGCGCCGCCGCCCCTCCAACCAGACCTTCCAAACGGTGAGGGCAATAAGCCCGGACAGCATGACGACAACGAAGGGCGAAACGTAGTACCACAGCACCACCCAACCGAAGAAGTTGGGGGTGTGGTAGTTCATCAAAGCAAGCAAGGGGTTTTCATCAAGCGAGGGGAAGGGACGCCGTACAAAGCTCCACACGGCATACCACAGCCCGGGGAAAAAAAAGAGCACCGGAGCCGGAAGCCCTGCAACGAATCTGCCGCCGCGAAGCACGGCCCAGCCCAACAGCACGAAACCTTGAAGCACCAGCCAGCCCACGACGGCCATAACCCGGATCGGGTTTTTCCAGTTCATGGGGCCAGCGGGCCGGTGCCAAAGCGCTCGCAAATACGGGCCGACCTCGCGCCAGTTCATCATAGGTCCGTCTCCGTGTTTTCAGCCTTCCCGCAGGGATAAATGAGGACGAGAGCGACCCCATGGGGCCGGGATAGAGCCATGCCGCTCAGTGGCGCTATCCAAGGTCACATGCCCCCCCGCTTTGGGGGGGGGTCGCTCTCGTCCCCGCCTTTCTCCCGCGTCGGAAGCGGGCGGGCCGATTCAAAGGGGATAACCACAGCGGAATTAGAGAGATAGAGGAAAGCGGCTTTGCCGCATTTCTTGTCCGAATCATGCCGTACCCCCCCCTCTGAGCGTGCGGCAAAAACCATGCGGCCCTGAGCGGCATGAAAACCCACGGATTTAGACGGCCTCTCATCCGACCTCATCCCGATCCGCAAAGCGGACGGCCCGCCATGTCGAATAGTCGTCAATCGAGACTCCTTCCGTAACCTTGGCTTGGGGGAGACGTTGAAGTTCCACAGACCGTCTCGCAGCTTTGGCGAATCCTCCGTACCGGGCTAGAAATTCCCGGTCCTTGCGGGTCATCGCTTCGTCTATCGCCCTGATCTCCTGCTTCACCGTCAGCCCTTCATCGGGTGTCCCTGGGTCCGCCGCCGCCGGGGACCGGGACGGCGGGCTGGGCCTGGCCATCTGCAAGGGCCTGGTCGAGGCCCATGGCGGACGCATCCGGGCCGAGAGTGGGGGCGTGGGCCTCGGCACTTGCGTCACCTTCACGATCCCGGTGGCCGGGCCGGCCGACGCCGGCGCCCGCCCGCGCCGCCCCGCCCGGCGCGATGCGGCGACGGACGCGGTGCCCATCCTCGTGGTCGACGATGACCCGGGCACGCTGCGCCATGTTCGCGACACGCTCGCCGACGCGGGCTACGCCCCCCTGGTCACCGGCGACCCCCGGGAGCTGTCGCGCATCCTCCGGACCAAGAAGCCCCGGCTGGTGCTGCTCGACCTGATGCTGCCCGGGACCGACGGGATCCAGCTGATGCAGATCGTGCCGGAACTCGCCGACCTCCCCGTCATCTTCATCTCGGGCTACGGGCGCGACGAGACCATCGCGCGGGCGCTTGAGGCCGGCGCCGACGACTACATCGTCAAGCCCTTTTCGCCGACCGAGCTCACGGCGCGGAGCCGGGCGGCTCTGCGCCGGCGGGCGGCGCCCGTCCCGTTCGCGCTCGGGGACCTCGCCATCGACTACGACCAGCGGCGGGTCACCGTGGCCCTGCGCCGGGTGGAGCTGACGGCGACCGAGTACGAGCTGCTGCGCGTGCTGGCGCAGGACGCCGGCCGGGTCCTGACCCACGAGACCCTGCTGCGCCGGGTCTGGGCCGGGCGCCCCGCCGCCGATCCCAAGATCGTGCGCGCCTACGTCAAGCGGCTGCGCGACAAGCTCGCCGACGAGGCCGACCACCCGGCCCTGATCGTCAACGAGCGCGGGGTGGGCTACCGCATGCCCCGGCCCGGCGACCGGTAGCGCCCCGCCCGCGCGGCCCCGGCCGGTCGAGCCGACGGCGGTCTCGCGTGTCTGAGACCGTGTGTGACGCCCGGCACACGCACGCGTGTGTCGCCGGGATGCCGCGCCAGCGGTTTGACTCGCCCCTTGGCGTAGGCTATTCGGGTTCTGATTTGGGTTCTGTCTCGGTTTCCCCGTTCCGCTGCGGTATGTCGTAAGTCTTTTGTTTTCAGTTTTTTCCCTATAAAGAAGGTTTTGGTTTTGTCTTTTGGGGGGGGGGCGTTAGCCCCCCTCTTCCGTTGGTTTCTCTTTTGTTTTCAGTGAGTTATCCACAGTCGTCGTCGCTCCTACTACTTGTTCTTTAACTACTTGTTCTTTAACTACTTGTATCGTGTACCTGTTTGACCGTATTTCGTGGCGGGGAGTGTACCTGTTTGACCGTATTTCGCGGCGGGGAGTGTACCTGTTTGACCGTGGAAAACTTTCCAGTACCACTGGCACCTGTGGATAAACCTCTCGAAAAGATCGCCGCAGGAAGCCCCAGGAGCGGTTTGCGGGGGTGGAGCCGTACTAGGGGGGAGACGCCCGGTGCGGCGCTTGCGATCCTAGCGGCGGAAACGGGAAGGACTAGCGGCCTAGCTGGCCTTGATTAAGCGCTGGGATGGAGGGCTTCGAGGGGTGCAAGATCAGGGCACCTGGGGCCGTGGTGTAGTTCAAGTCCGGCCAGGCGAGCTTGATTTTCTTCAACTCGCGCAAGGCATGCGTGCGTAATCGGTTCACTGTGTTCTTATCGCTGGCCTTGTCCGGGTCCGCTCCGAACTGCCGGTACACCTGCCGCCAGGAGAGCCGCAGCGGAGCACGAAGCAAGAAGGTCCGGTAGACCAGCCACAAGTAGAGATCGAGGCCCAACGTGGAGCGCTTCATGGCCGTGAGAGTGTTCATGTCGAGAGGCACCGGGCGGCGTATGATCTCGTTGAAGAAGTCTTCGCCGAGGCGGATCTTGCTGTCAAATAGAACCCGTTCGTCGGGACGCTTGGGGTCCCACCAAAACTCTCCCCGGTCGGCGATCAACGAGGATAGGAATTGCTCACCGTGCTCGTCTTCGTAGATCATCGAGACGGTGCAACCAAAGAGCCGCTTCATCTGGTTGCGGAGGCGGGTTTGGGGCTTGCCGCCGCTGTTGTATATACCGAGCGTCCTCATGAACTTGGAAAGCGACTTGCCTAGGACAAGCTCACGGCTTCCCGTCCGTACCGCTTCAGTGCACACCCAGGCCAGCAAGAGGCGGGGCAGGTTGCCGTAAGGGAGCTTGTTAAGTCTCGCCGCACTCATCACTAAGGTGAAGGGGCCGTTGCGCCGGACATACTGCGTTTGCTTGCCGGGGTTGGTGCGAGGCAGGCTGCACAGCGCCATCGTTCGCGCCATAAAGCCTAGATCGGCGTCCGCTTCGCTGGCCGAAACAAGCTGGTTCACCTGGTCGAAGCGGGTGAAGTGGTGTAGCGCCTGGGGCGAGGCATCGCGGATCGCCTTCACCGGCCCGTTCAAACCAGATACGACTTCCGCAACGGGAACCAAGCTGCCGCGTTGACGCTGCATGCCTTTATTCTCCCATGTTCCACTGCTATGTTCGCCGGTTGATCCCGTCTTCGTCACGGCTTCGGAACTCACGTCAAGCCGCGTCCTCCCGCTTCCGCGCCAGCGCCAGTTCGTAGGCCGACTGAACGCGCATCCAGTGATCCGCATCTCCCCAACCAATGCGCTCCATCGCCAGCGCCAGCCGGGGAGAGATTCCGATATGGCCATTGAGCAGCCGTGAAAGCGTGTTCCTCGCCATGCCGAGACGCTGGGCGCACTCGGTCACGGTCCAGCCCACATCTTCATCCTCCAGGATGTCTCGGATCATTTCGCCGGGGTGCGGCGGTGCGTACATAGGCATGGGCTCCCTCCTCAGTGGTAGTCGATCAAATCCACGTCCACCGCCTCGCCATCGGCAAAGCGAAAGACGATTCTCCAGTTCCCCGAGACGCGCACGCTCCAATCGCCGCGCCTGTCTCCCTGCAACCGATGCAGGCGATAGCCGGGCCGGTCCATCTCTGTCGGTGAAAACGCCACGTCCAAGTCAATCAGGATGCGTCGGATGCGCCGCACATGGGCCGGGTTCAGCCGCCGGGCATTGTCTTGCTCATACAAGCGCTTCAATCCAGCGTGCTTAATCCTCATTCATAGGCCCGATTGCTCCATGATACATTACAGGGTTCAAAGGGCAAGTCTTTTCTCCTCGCCTCGGTTACGGTCCATTCCTCCGCGTCATCGCGTCCCGGAGGCTTTCGCCTCCACCGCGCATCGGTAACGCTTGACGACCCCGACCCTGCGGCTCAGAGGCAATCGGCCCATGCTCCCACGTCCCCCAGACAAGAACCACAAGAGAACCCGCCAACCCTTCAAGGCTCACAGGCCGCTATGTGGTTGACCATCGCCGCCTCTCGGTCAACCGGCGCGGAGCGTGAGCTAATCGTGACGGCGCGCGCCGCCGTCGCCGTGCGGATGACGCCGACAGACTTGCGCGAGGCGGAACGCCGCGCGCAGGCGTGGCACGCGGCGCATCAGGGCATGAGGAACCGTGCCGTGCCGCCCAGCGACACGGGACGTGAGGGTTTGATTATCGCTCTCGGGCTCTTGGTCGCCCTGTGACGGGCGACTGCGAGCCGGGCACCCCTCTAGGCGCTTGAGCCGCAACGTGAAACCATGTTGTGGTTGCCTCACCGTAGCCAATGCGTGGAGTCTTTAATGATAACGTTAGAGATATAGTTAGAAGCAAATATAACGTTAACTTTGACATTAGTGTTAAATACTGGTATCCTTGCCCCATGTATGTGATTGCATTCGCCAACCCGAAAGGCGGTTCGGGGAAAACCACCTCCGCTATGCTTCTGGCTGAGCAGATTTCTATTGCAGATGGCCGTGTGGCTATTCTGGACCTTGACCCGAACGCCAATATACTTGCTTGGGCGCAATCGCGCCGAAAAGAGGGCAGGGAGGTTCCCTTTTCTGTTCATGTCCGTCCACAGGCTGACGAAATCATTGCTTTGATCGACAGGCTTACCGATGAAGCCGAGTACCTGATTATCGATCTTGAAGGAGCGAAAGATCAGATCGTGACTTTCGCTCTATCCCGCACTGATCTTTGCATCATCCCGCTTGATGGTTCGCCGATGGAGGCGCGTCAGGCAGCACAAGCTGTCAGGCTCGTGCAAACGACATCAAGCATGATTCGAAGCCCTATTGAATACGCGCTTCTATTTACGCGCACCAATGCCGCTTTTCAAACTACGGACGAACGCCAGGTGCGGCAGGAAATGAAGATGAATAGCATCTCTTTGTTGCCGGTTCGACTTGCCAAGCGGGCACCTTACACCAGGATATTCAGGGACAACGTTCTTCTGTCAGAGTTGCCTGACCTTGTGACGGCAGAAATGACAGGCAAGGCCGCATCCACAACTGCTAAGGCATTAAAACAAGTCACAACGGCTATCGACAATGCCCGCGACTATGCTCAAGTCGTTATTAACACTCTTACTAAAGAGAGGGTCGCATGAGTGGTAAATATGGATTCAGCGGCGGTATAGACCTGCCGGCACAAGATGAGCCTGCACACCGCGCGCCGGTCGATCGTACTGTCTTGGAAGAAGCCGTCAGGGCGGGCAATGAATTGGGGTTTGTGGACCGTGAACCTCCTGTTAGACGGAAGCCAGGGCCGAAGCGCACAGAGCCACAAGACAAGGTTTCGATCCCTGGACCAAAGCGTGTTATCGACCGGTATCGGGATTTCTGTATCGAGCAGGATGTCACTCTTTGGCGGGGCCTGGAACTTCTTCTAAATGAGCAGCAGGGCAGGAAAGGCTAAGGTCGCCCGCTCTTTTCCTGTCGACCCGCATCGTCGTCGATACCAACAATAGGTGGGGGAGGACCGCCGTCAAGACTCTCGCTCCACTGAAGCCCGCCTGCGCGGTATGCCGCTTCGGCGATCTCGCGAGCCGACCGTTCGACTGGCCTGATCTGGTCCACGACGAAGCCGAAGCGCTTTGGCGTCGGCGCTCAGTGGGGTATCGCTTGATGCCGCCGCTTAAAAGGAACCTAAGAAAGCTAGAAATCCCCCTGGATCAGTTAGGCTAGGCCGCTCTGCGGTGGGGTATGGGCCATGAGGACCTGCTGAGATATGAATGATAATATCCTTTATCATGCGCGATCCACCCCCCTCCCGCCGCTCCCCGGCAGGCCATAATGCCGGATCGCTCCCTAACGTATAGTAGAGCAGGAGCTTCCCCATGCCCTCCCAACCCGCCTGGTTTCATCGACTTGACGAAATCCTCGCGGACCTGCGTTCCATGACATCCACTCACCTCGACCGCGCGGCGGTAGAAAAACTCTTCCGTGTGCGCCAGCGCCGCGCACGACAGATCATGGCGGGCCTCGAGGGACTGCGGGTCGGTAACGCCGCGGCGGTGTCGCGGGAGGCTCTCATCGCGCGCCTGGAGCGGACGGCCGCCGCCGGGGTTTTCCAGTGGGAAGGGAACCGTCGCGCCCGCATGGTGGAGGCCCTCGACCTCGCGCGTCGACAGCTGGCAGCGCAACATGTGCGCATTCCGGCTGCGGTGGATGTACGCGAGCGCCTCCTCGAGGATCTTTCCGCCGGCATTGCGTTGCGGCCCGGGGAACTGCGGATTACATTTAGCGGCGCCATGGACCTGGCGGCCAAGCTGCTTGAACTCTCGCAGGCGATGGCCAACGACTGGCCGGCCTTCCGCCGAACCGTAGAGGAAAACCACCCGCAGGGAGCCGCACATTGAGATTGCCATGGCAGTTTTCTCACGATGGCGCCGCGAAGGTCGTCGCCCCAGCGGCGGCATCGGCGATATTGAGCGGACCGATGGAACGACTCTTCTTGAAGTCTTGGAGACCCTCGCCAATATCGCGATCGACAATGCTCTTCGGGGTGAGTCGTATCCTCCCCCTCTTCACGGTGGTCGAATCCCCCTTGAATAGGGACCGGATATTTGTACAATCTATACACAGTGTACAATTTAGAGATAGTCCGGTCGGCACAGAAGGACATCAAGCGATTAGACCGGCCTGTCCGGGTCCGCGTGATCGCCGCGATTGAGCTATTGGTCGCTGACCCCTACCGCCAAGGTGTACGCCAGTTGGATAGCGGGATCTTCCGATACAGGGTTGGCCACTACAGGATCATCTACAACGTCGACAACGACACGGTGACCGTAAGAATAGTCCGGGTCAGGCACCGGAGTGACGTGTACAAGGAGAAGAAATGAAAACTGAACTTGAAGCCACCGAGATCAGTTCTTCCTCGGTTCGTCAGAATTTGTCCAAGATCATTGATGCGGTTCGTGTGACAGGAGAACGCATCCTCGTCACGCAGCACCGGCGACCAGTGGCCGCTGTCATCGGCGTCGAAGATCTAGAGCTGCTGCAACTTCTCGAGGATCGCATGGATGTGACTGAGGCACGTCGTCGAATGAAAGAGCCGGCCGACAAGGTTAGCTTAGAAGAGCTGCGGAGCGGATCGTTCCTGGAAGACAAGTTAACTCGGCGAAAACCCAAGAAGGCGCGGGACGCTCGGGAGCTGGTCGCGGTCGACTAGAACGATCGGGGATTATGGGGAGGGTCCGGATGATGTCGGCGCAACGCCCTTATGAGCCAGAAGTACGAGAAGCTGAAAACGCTGCTGAAGGAGTTGTTCCAAGCTCGACCAGCCCGACCTGGACTTCGGCCTCTGCCGCGTGATGCATGCCAAGAGCGCCGAGGTGTCGCAGTTCGTCGACAAGGGAAGGCCCAGGGGGCCTTAGGGAGATCCAAGCTCGACGGCAAGAAGCAAGACATCCGAGCGCTACTGAGCAAGGATGTCTCGAAGGCCTCGATCCCCAAGCGGTCTGTAGCATCTCCGGCAGCGCCGCTAGCTTGGTCCAATCTACTTTCGTGTCGAGAGCTTGGACCTGGGCAGCGGGGACACACGTGTATTCCGCATAGGAGCCGTCAAACTGTCGACCCATCCCGCCCATCGCGGTCGCCACGGTCTGGCCTTTGGGGAATTCCCCGCCGGGCGCCTCGACCACCTGGCCGACCGCTTCAATTCCCAGGATGCGGGGAAACAGCACCGAGGGCGAGTGCCCTTGGCGCGTGAACAGCTCCGACCGGTTGATTCCGAACGCCTTGACCCTTACCAAGGCCCAACCTGTCGCGGGCTTCGGAACCGGCCTTTCCTGGAGTTTCAGCACCTCAGGTCCACCCGCTACTTCAATGACCGCCGCTCGCATCGTTGTCCCCCTGCTCCTTGTTTGGACGAAGTCGACTAACGGAATCCTGTCGAGGGATCATGCGCACGATCTCGTCTCGGTAGGCAAAGAGCGCCGGCGTGCCGCCGGTGTGGATGAAAACGATCGATTGATCCGTCGAGTACCGGTCGCCACGCACGTGATCGATGAGTCCCGCCATCGCTTTCCCCGTATAGCTCGGGTCAAGCAGAATGCCCTCGGTGCGAGCCAGCAGTGCCATTGCGCCCATGCACTCGGAGGTAGGGGTCCCGTAACCCGGCCCGATGAACTCGCCATCCACGATGATTTCGTCGGGCGTCAATCGATTTGGCAAATCGATTAACTCCGCCGCTCCATTTGCCAGTCGGCACATGTCTTCCGCTTCGTCCCAGGGCCAGTGGATCGGCAGCATGTTGAGCAGCGGTGCCTTCACCCCCAATGCGGCCCTGCCTAGTGCCAAGCCCGCTCCGGTTGAGCCCGCCGAACAAACGTAAATCGCTGCGGGTACAACCGCTTGCCGCTCGAGTTGCTCAACCAGTTCCGCCATGGTGAGCGTATAACTCACCGCCGCTCTGGCTCTCAATAGATTTCGATCCCAGTTGTAGACCTTGCGACCCTGCGCGCGAAACCTGTCTGCGGCTTGCGCGATGAGATCATCCAGTTCCGGACCGACGGCCGCGTTGACTATTTCGTACGTCGCCCCGAGCAAATGATCCAGCAGAAGATTACCTTGTACCTCGTCGCCGTGGCTCCGGCGGCTGAGCAACAAATGGCAATCCAGACCCAGCTTGGCGCACGACGCGACCGTCTGTCGGCAATTGTTGGACTGCACTCCCGCGCCCCACACGAGCATGTCTGCCCCTTGAGCGAGGGCGTCGGCCAACAGGAATTCATTGTGTCGCGTCTTGTTGCCGCCGAACGCCAGCCCGGTGCAATCATCCCGTTTGATAAAGACGGATGGTCCACCAAGAGACTTCGAAAAACGCGGCAACGGCTCCAGTGGCGTTGGCAAGTGGGCTAGCCGAACACGGGGCAAGTGTTCGACTCGGTCACGGATATCTTGCGGACAAAGTGAGCCTTCGGGAGTAGGCATGGCTGGTCGCTCGGCAAATTGTGAATCGCCCACGATTGTCCCGAATCGGGCCGTCACAATCAATCGCCACTCGACGCTATTTCTCGTACTGTTCCAAAACACGATCGACCAATTCCGGGGAGGAGGCCGTCAGCGGGTGCCGATGTTCCATCATTTCGCGGGAGAGCCGACGCCCAGTGATAGACTTGTTGGGCCCCGCGCGGGTGGCCGGTCACCGCCCCTGCACCTGCGGGTCCAGTGAGATCCGACAGATGACACCGACCGCGCTGACTCTCATCGTGCCGATCAAGCCAGGTTTCGAGGGGGAGTTGCGAGCGCGGCTAATTGCCATCGGCGAGGACGTCCAGGGCAAGGACATCGCCGCAGGTCGCGAGCGCCCGCACATCGACTTCCGGCGCAGCGCATCGCCTGTATCATCGTGGACACGCCGCTGATACCGACCGAGGCAAACACGGCCCAGGAGAGAAAGGCTTCGGTCCGCCCCCGGCGCGAACAACGATCGCCGTCGTCAAGACGATGCCGGCGACGGAGAGAATGGCCAGTTCCAGTCCGAGACCGAAGGCAAGCAGTATCGGAGGCCGGTCGTCAGGCTCGTAGCGAATGCTTGTGCGCAGTTCCGAATCGTCAGCTTCCATACCGCCATCCTATGCCACACATGAACCGCAGAGGCAAATCAGGTTGTTTGCGGGAGGGGAAGCTCTCGGAACAAATAAGGCCACTGCTCCGGTGGTATGCCCCGGCCTTCTGAGAATCGGAACGATGCGCCGCCGGTCGGCCAGCACCCGAAGCCGGTCTGCCGATCACATCGAGCGCGGCGCCCGGCCCCCCCCTTGTAGTCGGGGTGTTTCACTTTGTGGTTTTTAGCCTGGCGACAGTGGAATAATGGGTCGATTGATTGGAGGAAAGCATGAGTGTCGAGCTAATCAACGTCTTGATTACAGTGCTGGCGGTGGGAGCGATCTTGGCCGTGGTGATCCAGAAGATTCGTTTACTCATATGCCTATTCATGGGTTGTGTGGGCACCGGGGCACCGTCCCTGGCGCAAGAAGCCCCGAAGGCCTCGGCTGAAATCCGCAGCGTTGAGGTCGACGAACCCCGAGGTCAAATCTTGAGCTTTCGGCATCTTGCGGATTCGACCGTGGTCCAGATGCGAGGTACACGGATAGAGCCCGGCGCCTCCATCAAAATGAAGGTCGAGAGCCGTCCCGGATTCTTAGAAATCGATATTAATCGCGGCGGCATCCAAGGGCTTCAGCCTGCCCGGCGCTTTGGCGAGGATTACCTCACCTATGTCCTGTGGGCCGTTTCCGTGGATGGAAAGGCATCCAATCTTGGGGAAATCACTTTTAAGGACGACCGTCCCGTGAGCATCAACGTTACGACCCCCATACAAACTTTCTGGCTCCTGGTCACCGCGGAGCCAGACTTTGCGGTGAATGATCCGAGCCCCGTGGCTGTGCTTTATAGCACCGGTCAGGCGGATTCCCGGAGCGGGGCTTTGCACGTCGAAGGGAAGTTGGTCTACTACACGTACTACACGCAATACTCGACCACTCCGGCGGTCGTTGACCGTGTGGCTCCCAATGAATTGCAGCAGGCGCGAAAGGCCCTTGAGTTGGCGTCAAAGGCGGGCATTCTAGGGCTGCCTACTCCTGAAGGGGAGGATCCGCTGCCGGGTGAGTTGCGTATCCGTGCCACTCTTGAGCTGGCTCACGGGTATCTGCACCAAGCGGAAAGTGCCTACCTGTCCCGTGGTGGTTTGCGTCAAGCGGTCCAATTCGCCCGCACGGCGGCCAACATTGCAGAAAACGCTCGAGCTCTGGCCATTGGGGCGGTCGGTGGAATCAATCTGCGGCAACTTGAGCGGGAGTTGGTCAAGCTTCAACAAAATCTGACCGAACGCGAGTTAGAGCTGGCCCAGCTGCGGGAGGATTCCAATCTGAGGAGTTCCCAATTGACGGCACAGATTCAGGAACTCGAAGAGGCTTTGCAGCGGGAAGGCCTCGCCCGGGACGAACTCAGAGTACGAGCGGAAAAAGCTGAAGCCGACCTTGTGGGCCTCCGTCAGGAGATCAACTCCTTGCGGCAACGACGCCTGGCCCTGCAAGACTTGAATGTTCGACTGGGCGAGGATCGAGAGAAAATCTGCAACGAATTGCGCACTCAGCTTGCCTCGCTTGGCCAATTGACCCAACAGGGAGGCAGCATGGTGTTGACACTAGCATCAGATATTTTGTTTGATTTCAATAGTTTTGAACTGCGCCCCTCGGCCCGTGAAAGTCTCGCCAAGCTCACGGTAATTCGAATGTTGCTCTTTCCCGGGGCTAGGGTCCGCTATGAAGGCCACACCGATCGTGTCGGAGATGACGATTACAACCAGTGGCTTTCGGAGCAGCGCGCCCTCGGTGTCTATCTCTACTTCCTCGATGAAACCCTAAAGCAGCCCCCGGCAAACGAATCCCAGGAAAACGCTGACCAGCAGCGGCAGATCGTTCGCGAACTCCTTGCCACCAACTATGCGTCCTCGCTTCCCGGCATCACGAGAGAAGAGTGGCTCGCCCAGCTGAATGGCGCCGTGGTCGGCAAGGGAGAGACCGATCCCGTTGAAGATACTGAGGCAGCCAGTGAGCTCAACCGTCGAGTTGTGCTGCTATTCCCTCCCTCCCCAATGGGGCAGGTCACTTCGCTGTGTGAAGGACCTCCTGCCCAATCTCAAGATGATTGAGGATTCTTATCGGTAGCCGCACTCGATAGGGAGCGCGGCTGAAGGTCGAGTCGAAGGTGAGGCACCATAAACCGTCTTGAAACAACCTGCCCGATGGCGACTCTGTGGTTCTCCGGGGACGTGGGAGGATAAGTCATGCAGCGTAAACGGGGTGGATTGGCCCATCACATCAACATTTTAGCGGAGCGAAAGGCGGAGTAATGAACTCGCCGTTTAATTCTTGCACAAACACTTATGCCGCCCTGAGGTAATCTGTAAGGCCATGAAAGGCCCCGCACGTTATCGCCACTTGCACGTGGACTGGGTAGGTGAGTTGGCCACCGAGTCGATCACGCTGTGCGGCGGCACGAATGAAGACAGCGGAACCGAACAGACACTCTGCCCCAGCTGTGCCCAGGTCCGCGATGCCCTGAACGTTTGTGGGTTGGGCCCGGAGAGCCTACGAGAGCTATTTGACACGCTCCGGGTGATCGACTCTTCCGAGGTGAAAGCGAAGATGGAAGCGCTTCAAGGTCTGGGGGTGCAGATGGACATGCAGGATCGGTCGCAACTCAACTAACAGAGCGTTGTTGCATGGAGCGGGGCGGGAACGAGCCACCTTTCCACCATCAGCGCGAGTGCGCCCCAATCGGCATTCCATCGATCGACGGTCCTCAAGTGCGGTCGCTTGCTTGCCCGCTCGTGGGCCGGTGCCACCCACTAGAAACCCGGAAGAGCCATACCTTTTGGCCGTGACTGGGCAGTCGTTCCCGAGGCCCAAGCCCCGAAGAACGGGCGCTTCATAGCAGCGGAAGCGGTGCCGGGAGTTACTCCAGGAAGGTCACACACGGACCCTTGGAGTAATTTTTCACACCGTTGCGGCTCAAACCCCAAAAGGGAGCCACTAGGGCAGAGTAAAGGTAGACCATCTCGAGGAGAGTACTTGTTTTGGAAAGCTGATGCCACGCATCTTCGACAACATCGAACTCGGCTTGCTCCCTACGTTGCGGGAGACGCTCGAGGTCGCCAGCCGCTCCAGCGTTGGCCGAGATGAGCCTCCGCAAACTGGTTCTGAAGAAGCCGGGTGGCGCCGGAGATCCCCAGGGGGTGATTTGTGATTCAAGCTTCCAAACTGCCTAGACCGCAGGTCTACCCACCCGCATCTCCATCTCTGCAACGGCAGAGGTACAATCCTCGCATTGGCAAGACCATGGATCGTGAAAGTGCACTGTCATGATGAGGCGATCCCAGATGAGAAACGCCCAGTAATTCAGCTTACCCAAGTCCGTCTCGAAAACGCGGGAGCGATAGTCAAATATACCGGGATATCGGCCGTGCGTCTCATCATCAGCAAGGCCGCTCACGCACAGAAAATGCTCTGGGGGCCGCTGGCCCGGAGCGGTAAGGGTGCAGCCTACGGGGATAGCTTCCGGTAGAATGGTGCTGTGGTGGTGGAAATTCAGGCCGCGCACAATTTTCCACGCTATACGCTTTATCCGGGCACCGTCTTGACGCTTTACAACGAGACCCGATGGAAGATGAAGGCCGCCGGGCCGTGGTTTAAACTCGCGGAGAATGCTCTCGGCTAGGATCAGTTTGCGCTCGTCTTCCCGAGAGTCCGCGATAAACTTTTTGTAGATAGAGTCTCCTGCCACTGAGCCCCGAGCGAACGGAACCATTGTTGCTTTGAAATACTCCTCGGCACTCTGGTAGGAGGCGTTACAGTCCCTATGGACCCAAATAGCGATCAGCTGACTGAGATTATGTTGCCGGCGGATTTCCGGAGAGAACAGCGTCAGTGGCGGACAATGATCCCTACTAGTCGGGCATGACAATGGCCGACCGCACAAATAGCAGTGCGTGACTCTTGCCATACGGTTCATTGGTAAGCCTCCGGGGGTTCACTTGTTATTGGATCGAAGCACGACCCATCGCAGCCGGTGCGGCCTGGGCTCCGGCGAGGTTCCCATCGCGGACGGCCTGCTCCACTTGCAGCAGGTAGGAGTCCTGGCGGATGCCTTCAAGCGCGCCGGCATCGTAGAGCGCACCACACGAGGCATCGATACCATTTTCGTCGAACAGATTCGCACGGGGGACAGGCAAGACCACGCTAGCCATCAACCTAGCTGTAGCAGCGGAGGCGGGCGGCCACCGTGCGGTCCTCATTGATCTCGACCCGCAGGCGAGCGCCGCCGGATGGGGTGACCACCGAACACTCGCCACAGCACCGCATTACGATGTCGGGCAGGTTGCGTTTGCCCGTGCGGTTGAGCTCCCTGAGGAGAGTCACGGCGGCCTGCAGGCCTTGGCCCGAGGCGGGGGCGTCGAACTCGAAGGCCTCCAGGAACGCCGGCGCGAAGCGGCGAAGCTGTGCGTAGCGCTGGGTCGCCAGCGACAGAGGGTCCTGCGTTGCCAGATCTCCCAACGCGGCGATCTCCTCGCGCGACGCCACCAGACGGTCCCAGCCGATCTCCTCATCGAGCACGTCGAACGGGTCCCGATCGTATTCGCGCGCCCGCACCATGGCGTCGATGGCCCGCCGAACAGCCGTATCAGCCGTCCGGCTTGCGTCTTGCTGGCCGACCACGAGCGGTCCTGGCTGTTCCTCGACCGCGTGAACAGCCGGCCCGTCAGACGCTCGAACAGGGCGATCGCCGCATCGGTCAACGTCGTTTCCAGCTCCAACATCCGTGCGGCCAGCGAAGCGATCCGCCGCCGCTTGCCGAAGTCGCTGAGCAGGTTGACCGGAGCGACCGCTCCCTCGCGTGCGAACTGGGCTCGTCTGGCCGGGTGGATGTTGTCGCCGAGATGGCGCGGTAGAGCGATCGCGCGCACAAAGGTCAGCCGCTCTAGGAGAGCGAGCATGCTCGGTGCGCTCGTCGAATGGGGCGGCGTACGCAGCCACGTCAGTCGGGACCGACCGATGCCCGGATTGTGCTCGAGCAGCGCTTCCAGCGCCTTCTTCCTCTCATCGCCGAGGGCATCGTTGAGCGCCTGTGCGGACAGCCTGCGGGCGCGGGCGCGTCCGGCCAGACCGATGCGCTCCAACGTGTCCGCGCTCGGCAACACGAACCGCTGCGCCTTTATCTCACCGCTCAAGCGGGCCAGGATGATGCGCCCGTCGTCGGTGTCGAACGCCGCCCGGGCAGCCAGGTCCATCGCTGTTCGCATGTCGTGCGCAGGCACGAACGCACGCAGGCCGAGATGCCGGACGACCAGCCGCCTGTGGTTGGAGCGGGCGGTTCGGTGTCGTCGTGCCAGCCTTGGCCCGGATGGCGCAGCAGTGCGATGTGGAGCGCCAGCCCGATGCGGTTCTCCGGGCGCCGGCGCGTACCGATCGAATCAAGATCATCATCGGCCAGAAGATAGTTGCGCTCCAGCGAAGCGATGTCGGAGGGAATCCCGAGTAGCGCTTCGCGCACCGATGCCGGTACAAGACGTCGTGAAGCCATTGGCGCGTCCCAAAAACGATGGTTCCGGTTTCGAGACGGTTTAGAATAAAGAGGCGAATAAAGAGACGGCCTCGAACCCCTTGAACGGGACTCCAAGCATGCACCCAGAAACCGTCCCTGAAACGAACGATATTGAGACGGTGGCGCCGGCCCGCGTGGGTGACACCCTGGGCTACGCTCGCGTCTCGACCCACGAACAGAATCCCGACGCCCAGAGCGACCGGCTCATTGAGGCTGGCGCCATTCGCGTCTTCACCGACATCGTCTCGGGTAAGCGCTTCGACCGCCCTGCCTTGGCCGAGCTCATCGATCACGCCCGACCCGGGGACCGTCTCTGCATCATTCGCCTCGACCGGCTCGGACGCTCACTCAGGGAGCTGCTCGAAACCGTCGACGGCCTCAAGGCCCGCGGCATCCACCTGATCAGCCTCGAGGAGCGCCTCGACACCTCGTCCGCGGCCGGTGAACTCGTGTTCCACGTCTTCGGCTCCATCGCGCACTTCGAACGCCGGCTCATCTCCGAGCGTACCCGCGACGGCATCGCCGCCGCCAGGAAACGCGGGCGAACACCGGGCCGACCGCCGCTCGACCCGGAGACGGTTTCCGCCGCTGAGAAACTCATCGCGGCCGGATTGTCACCCGCTCGAGCCGCAAAACAGCTTGGCATTGGCAGGGCAACGGCTTACAGAATCGCAAAGGCGCTGCGTTGAAGTCGAAACCGAGGCCCTTCGGTCCCTTAGAGTAATTCTACGAACAAACCTTGCGATGACCCCCGGAATGCCCGGACCCAGGCTGCTGTGAGGACGGCCTCGAATGCGCTGCGGGATTTTGCGACTAGCAATAGCAAGTGACACACATCCGAGACCACGCAGCGGAGCGTCAGAAGGCAGTGCAGGAAGCCTGAAGTAAGGCTGGATGAGACCCGCATAACGCTCAAGATCGCACGTCGGGACTTGTCGTCAAATCAAGAATTTCGAGAATTGCGGTTGGGGTAGAATATTTGCGGACCACACGGGCTGTCAACAAGCGGATGATCCAGAACAGAACCTCGATCATGAGCGTGCAGCTATCAGGCTGAAAAGTCAACGGATTTGAGGACGGATGAGCTTTTGGCGAAGGACACCTATCATGCCGCAGCTGGTTTCACTCTGTGTGTGTCCTGTATACTATATGACATTCTTTGAGGGTCATCACGAGAGTGAGCTACGTTAAGAGTTTCCTTAAGAATCAGAACTGGTTCGTGATTTCTCTCGCAGCTCTTTTGGGCACTCCTCCCGCCATCGCCCAAGCCGAACGGTGGAAGGAGTACATGGCTGCTGCCGACCGGGCTTCGGGGCACGGAAGATACGCCCAAGCAGAGAAGCTCATGCGGGCTGCTCTCGATGAAGTGGAGAGGCTTGGTCCTCACGACTCTCGCCTCGCCACCACCCTGAACAACCTGGCATTTTTGTATCAAAGTCAGGGAAGGCTGACCGAGGCGGAGCCTCTACATAGACGTGCCTTAGCTATCCGCCAGAAAACCCTTGGGTCCGCTCACCCTCACGTGGCCACGAGCCTCAACAACCTGGGAGGCCTTTATCGTAGCCAGAAAAAGTACGCTGAGGCTAAATCAGCATTCAAACAAGCAGTTGCAATTTGGGAGCAGACTCTCGGCGACGAACAACCACAGGTGGCCACAGGGCTCAGTAACTTGGCGGGGATCTACGACATCCAGGGACATTACTCTAAAGCTGAGCTTTTGTACAGGCGCGCTCTGGCGATCCAGAAGAAGGCCCTCGGTCAGAAACACCCGGACGCAGCCACAACCCTTACCAGCTTAGGAGAACTTTACCGCAATCGGGGGAAGTACCCACATGCTGAATCAGCCTTCCAAGAGGCCTTGGCAATCTGGCAAAAGACCTTCGGCCCGGAGCATCCCAACGTCGCAATGAGCTTGAATAACCTAGCACTTCTTTACCGCACCCAGAAAAGATACATGGAAGCTGAGCAACTGTACGGGCGCTCTGTGACGATCGCGGAAAAAACTCTCGGGCCGGGCCACCCCAACGTAGCTCGAACTCTTTACAACTTAGCCGCGCTTTATAGTGCTCAGGGAAAGTACAGCGAGGCTGAGCCCCTGCATCGGCGTTCTTTGGCCATTGAGGAAAAAACTCTGGGATCGGAGCACCCAAGAGTGGCTGAGAGTCGGAGGGACTTGGCGTTACTTTGTCGCACAAGAAGAAAGTACATCGAAGCCGAACGCTTGTACAAGCAGGCTTTGGCTACACAAGAAATGGTTCTAGGTGCAGAGCACCTCGAAGTTGCCATCACCCTGAGCAACTTAGCGCTGCTCTACCGAGTCCAGGCGAGATACGGTGAAGCGGAGCCTTTGTACAGTCGTACTTTGGCAATTGAGGAGGAGGGTCTCGGGCCAGAACACCTGCGGGTGGCAACGACACTCAGTCAGTTAGCAGGACTCCACAGTACGCTCGGAGATTACAAGCAAGCAGAAGTCTTTTATCGTCGTGCTCTTGCAATCCGAGAAAAGGCGCTTGGACCGAACCACGGTGATGTCAAGGCTCTTCGTGTAAGTTTGGAGGAACTAAAAGAAAAGTTGTGAGCTGCAAGCCCAGTTTCTCAGCTTGATGACTTCTTGAAGAGACCTCACGCAGCAGGTGTCAGAGAAGGCCCCAGCGAGTCGAGGCCATGCAATTGCTGCTGGCGTGTTGTTGAGTGCCTTGGCTGGTGTTCTCTATTCCTATTTCTCTTCGTGTAAGCAAGGGATGAAACGTTGAGCCGTTGCGTTGTTCAACGAGTTAGCGTGCCAACTGAAAAGAGGCGCTGCCTTATCCTTCTCATCGCTCTGTCTCTTGCCGTGGAGGGAAAGCGAGCATTACCTAACCAGATATTCCCGTTTCGCAACGTGACAGCCGACTCGGGAATCGAGTTCCGGTTGGAGAATTTTCCCACGCCGGAGAGATATCTCATCGAGACGATCATGGGCGGCTGCGCCTTTCTGGACTACGACGGTGATGGGCTTCTAGACATCTTCCTTGTCAATGGAGCAGCGATTCAAGTTTCACCAGGAAAGCCCCCACACTTCGACAAGTCCGAGCCGCGATATTGGAACCGCCTGTACCGGAATTTAGGGGGAGGCCGGTTTCAGGACGTCACCGAGCAGGCAGGAGTGCGAGGGACTGGATACGGAATGGGAGTAGCCGTCGGAGATTATGACAACGATGGGAGTCCTGATCTTTACGTCACGAACTACGGACAGAATGAATTGTTCCACAATGAAACAGACGGCACTTTTCAGAACGTAACCGCTGTCAGTGGGGTGGGTGCAGGAGGGTTTTCCACCAGTGCCGCTTTCCTCGATTTTGACCGAGACGGGTTTCTCGACCTGTATGTGGCCCGATATGTGGACTGGTCCTTTGAGAACAACCGGTTCTGTGGAACGCCCGAAACGAGAGATTATTGTCATCCAGACTACTTCGACGGTGTGCCCGACCTACTGTTTCGCAACAACGGAGACAGTACTTTCACCGATGTCTCAACGACCATGGGAATCGCTCTGCCGTCGGGCAAAGGACTCGGAGTGGCCATTGGTGATATGGACCGCGATGGCTGGCTTGACATCTACGTTGCCAATGACTCAGTGCCTTGCTTCCTTTTTCGCAACCGGAAGGGAGAGGCTTTTGAGGAGATTGGCCTTTCTTCGTCGAGTTCCCACAATGCAGATGGCGAGGCGTTTTCCGGTATGGGTGTGGATTTCGCCGATTACGACGACGACGGGTGGCCTGATATTTTCGTCACAGCACTTTCGCTTGAGGGTTTTGTTCTGTTTCGAAATCGTGAGGGCCAGGCCTTTAGCGATGTCGCAGAGCACACCGGAGTTAAGAAGGCAAGCTATGTCCTTTCTGGTTGGGGAACAAAGTTTCTTGATTTCAACAACGACGGCTGGAAAGACCTTTTCGTGGCAAATGGGCACGTCATGCGACACATCCAAGCACGGGACCCAACGGTACGCTACGCTCAACCCTTTTTGATGCTCGAGAATGTGCAAGGTGTGTTTGTTGATGTGACTGCTGCCGCCGGCCCGGTGTTCCAGCAGCCCTGGGCCGGTCGTGGCGCGGCTTTCGGTGACTATGACAACGACGGCGATGTCGACATCCTGGTGCAGGTCTTGGGCGGGCGGCCTCAGCTGCTCGAGAACCTCGCTGGGAGCAAGAATCACTGGTTAGGTCTTGAGCTGGTTGGAACCAAAAGCAACCACGATGCGATCGGTGCCACCATCAGAACCTTGAACGACCGCGGCGAGAGTCAGTATTTTATGGTGCACCGCACATCCAGTTATCTAGCCAGTAACGACCCAAGAATTATCGTTGGGCTAAAGGACGCAGAGGTAGCGTCGATCGAGATCACTTGGCCTTCCGGTCAGATACAGAAACTCATAGCACCGGCCATCAACCGCTACATAAGAAATCTCCGAGAGATGCCTCAACCGCAGAAATGAGAGATATTGTCAAATGTTGTGGATGGGCGAGGTCAGGCGGCGTTTTCCTGAACCATCAATCCATCCTTGAAAACCTTTTCCTCTAAGACATGAACAATCACTTCCGAACCGTTCAGGCGTCGCCAGTGGCGCTCGGCTTGGCGGGCCAGCATGAAGAGCATCGTTAACGACGCTTCGCGGCTGCCACAACCCTTCGTTCGTCGCTGCCGCAAACGGACCGTCGCAAAGGTGGACTCGATCGGGTTCGTCGTCCGCAAGTGCCCCCAGTGCTCGGCCGGAAAGTCGTAGAAAGCCAGCAGCACTTGGCGGTCTTTTTCCAGGCACTCGACCGCTTTGGGGAACTTCTTCTCGTATAGGTTCTTGAAACGGTCCAGAGCGGCCTCCGCCGTCTGCCGACTCTCGGCAAGATAGATGTCGCGCAGCGCCTGCTTGGCTTTGCCCTGCATGCTCTGCGGCAGCTTATTGAGCACGTTGGCCGTCTTGTGGAGCCAGCAGCGTTGCTCACCGGTCGCCGGATAGACTTTCCGCAGTGCCGCCCAAAACCCCATCGCTCCGTCGCCCACCGCCAACTTCGGCGGCAGCTCGAGCCCCTGCCGTTTCAAGTCCTCCAGCAACTCCTGCCACGACAGTTCGCTTTCGCGAAAGCCGTCGTGCACCGCCAGCAGTTGCTTGCGACCGTCTTCGAGTGCTCCCATCACAACCAGCAAACACTGCCGTTCATCGTCCAGACGAACATTCGAGTAGATGCCATCGGCCCAAATGTAAACAAACCGCTGGCCGCTGAGGTCACGCTTTGACCAAGCCTCGTACTCGCGGCGCCAGACGTCTTTGAGACGCACCACCGTCGTCGCCGACAGGCCCGGAGCGTCGGGCCCCAGCAAGGCCTCCAGCGCTTCGCTGAAATCGCCCGTCGAGATCCCTTTCAGGTACAACCAGGGGATCAACTCCTCCACACTCTTCGTGCGCCGCAGATACGGCGGCAGGATCTGGGAAGTGAAACGAAAGCGCCGGCCCTGCTCATCGACTCGGCGATCGTCGACCCGCGGCGCCTGGATCTTCAGCTGACCCACGCCGCTGACGATGGTGCGCTCGCGGGCGTGACCGTTGCGCACCACCAGCCGCCGGCCGTCCTGGTCGACTTCGTGCTGATGCGTTTCGATGTAGGCGGTCACTTCGGCTTCCACGGCCTTGACGAGCATCTGGCGCGCTCCTTGGCGCAGCACCTCATCCAAGGGCGAGCGTTCCTTTCCATCAATGACTTGGGTGTCAAGGGCGGAGTAAATTTGGACCACTTCGGCGGAGCAAAAGTAGACCAGTTGGTGAAGGGGTAGCGGTTTTCGTGGGACGGCTGGAACGGAGCCTGCGGTCGCCCTTTAGGGCGGCCCAGGCGTAGTGGAGGCCGTCCCACGAAAACCGGGCGAGTGGCCGGTGGGTCAGCCCAAAGAGTGAGCCCGCTTCTTCTTGCTCTGGATCAGACGGAAGCTTTCGCCGTTCATCTCTAGAATATGAACGTGGTGCGTGAGGCGATCGAGCAGGGCGCCGGTCAGCCGCTCGGAGCCGAAGACCTCCGTCCATTCGTTAAACGGCAGATTCGAGGTGACCAGCGTCGAGCCCTGTTCGTAGCGCTGGGAAAGCACTTCGAACAATAACTCCGCTCCGGTCTTCGATAGCGGCACGTAGCCCAGTTCATCGACGATCAGCAGATCCTGCTTGGCCAACTGCTTTTGACATCGCAGCAAGCGCCGTTCATCTCGGGCTTCGAGCAGCTCATTGACCAGTGCCGCCGCTGTTGTGAAGCGTGTTCGATAGCCGCGCTGACAAGCCGCCAGTCCCAACGCCAAGCCGATGTGCGTTTTGCCCGTGCCGGAATTACCCAGTGCCAGCACGTTTTCGCGGCGGTCGATAAACTCACAGCGCGCCAGTTCCAGCACCAGCTTCTTGTTCAACGCTGGCAAGGACGGGAAGTCGAAAGTGTCCAGACTCTTGGTCACGGGAAACTTCGCGGCCTTGATGCGGCGCTCGGTGGCCCGCTGTTCACGGTCGAGCAGTTCCAGCTCGCAGAGTTGTTGCAGGAAGCTCCTCGAATCCAAGCTCTCGGCGGCGCATTGCCGCGCCAGTTTGTCGTACTCGCGCAGGAAGGTTGGCAGCCGCAACGCTTTCAAATGCGCTTCGAGCAGAAGTTTCGACCTCGCCATCACCCCCCTCCTTGTGCCAGCAGTGCCAAATAGTCCGCAGCGGAGGTTTGCTCCACCTGGGCTGCCGGCAGGTGCGGATACTTCGTCAAGTCCAAGCGCGGCGGCCGTTGCTCGATGCGGCACAGCACTAAGTGCCTGACTGCATCCAAGCCAATCGCTCCCAACTCGCAGGCTTGGCGCACCGCCGCGGCAACGTGCTCGAATCGGAAGTCCTCCAGTAATCGCAATACCTGCACGTACTCGCGCTTGCCTGGCTTTCCCAACCGTGCCTCGAGCAAACGTCTCAAGCACGTGAACTGTTCGGGCAGCTCCCAGCCCGCCAACGGGGCCGCTTGATCGAGCGCGTTGGTCTTGCGTTCCAGCAGTGCTAGGTAATGCAGCGGATCGAAGATCAACTCTTCGCGTTCGTAACTGCGCCGGTGGCGCGCGATCTCTTCGCTGCCACAACAGATCACGATTTCATCGACGTAGCCTTTCAGCAACACCTGGCGATGTCCGTAGCGTGTGGGCACCGAGTAGTCGTTGGCGCGATAGCGCACCAATGACAGCGACGTCACCCGCGTGGTGCGTTTGTCGCAGGCGTCATAGGGCGTGGGCGGCAAGGGCAACAACGCTTGGCGGTCACGCTTGAAACGTTCCTCAATCGTTTCGGTGTGCCGCCGCAAGCGCCGCTTACGATTGTTGAGGCACTGCGCTTCGAGCTGCTCGTTGAACGCTTCCCAGCTTGGAAACCTTGGCGCCGGCACCATGAAGTTCCGCCGGGCATAACCGACCAGTCCTTCCACCTTTCCCTTGTCGTTGCCTTTGCCCGGACGCCCGAAACGATCGGAGAATAAATAGTGCGACTGCAGTTCACTGAACACCCTGGTCCGCTTGCGCCTGCCGTCGCCCAGAATCCTCGCCACCGCCAAGGTCGTGTTGTCGTAGAGGATGCTGCGTGGCACGCCGCCGAAGTACCGAAACGCTGCGTTGTGCCCCTCGCAAAACGCTTCCGTCGTCTCGGCCGGGAAAGCTTTTACGAAAACGTCATCGCTATGCGGCAGATAGACCACCAAGTAGTGCGCCTTGCGCTGTACGCCGTCAATGACCACCAGAGCTTCACCGAAGTCGGCCTGGGCATCGCCCGGCGGATGCACCAGCGGCACGAACATCTCTTGCCCGCCGAGCTTCTTGTCGCGAACATAGTCCTTGACGATCGTGTAACCGCCGGTGAAATCGTACTCGTCGCGCAAGCGGTCGAAGATGCGTTTTGCGGTGTGGCGTTGTTTCTTCGGACGTTCCTGATCGTCGATGAGGATCTGATCGACGATTCCGGTGAAGGGATCCAGCTTCGGCCTCTGCGCTGGTTGGCGCCGCCGATAGCCCGGCGGAGTGGCGTAGCGCAACATCTTGCGCACCGTCCCTCGCGCCAGGCCAAACCGTTTGGCGGCCTCGCGCTCACTGAGCCCTTCGATAAAGACACTGCGCCGTACTTGAGCGTATAGCTCCACGCGATACATCCCTCTCGTGTCCCACAAACACCACAGGAATGTTCGCTGGACCACTCGGACGGTCTACTTTTACTCCGCCCAAAAGCAGCTTCGATTCGCCGCTCTATGGTCTAGTTTCGCTCCGCCGTTCTCAACCACATGTGGCCGGATTGTGGCATTGCCACAGCGCACCGCTACTCAAGGCCGCATGACCCCCCTGTTTTTGGGGGGGTCGCTCTCGTCCTAGCCATCATGCGGCCCCTGGGACGCGGGAGGGCGTTTTCAAATTGGCTAACCACAGCGTAATGAGGTAGATAGACGAATGTAGCCGTGGTAGACTTGAGCGAAAAGTCGTGCCACACCCCCCCCTCTGAGCGTGTGGCATCCTGGATCGGGCGTTGTGGCATGAAAAACCATCGCTTTTCCCTTCACTGAGCTGCGGTCCTGAGCTTTTCTGCTACCTTATTACCTCCTTCTGTGGTAAGCTTGCGGAATGAAGAGTTTCAAGGCAAAGAAACAAAAGACCCACTCTGTTCGATTGCCCGAGAGCATATTCCCAAGGGTGCAAGACCTGCGCGAGTTGATGGAGAAAACAACGCACGTCGGCAGGTTGAAACTGAACCCGGAAGTCGAGTTGCGCGATTCGGTTGTTCTCTCGTTCGCAGTAGCCTTGGCGACCATGGCGATGTCAGGACACTGCGCGATCATTCACAGGGAGAAGTTCCTTGGAGACCTAGATCGCGAGGTAGTGCGGCACTTGGCTGACTTCGCTAACCGCACCGAGGATGAGCGTCGAGCCATGCTCGATTTACTCTTCGCTGGCTCCTGCGAGTTCAGCGCCTACGACACTTCGAGTCCGATAAGGGCGGCGGGGACCCCTGCGGGAGAACCTTCGTAGGGCTGGCAATCGCTAGCAGGCAAAGGCGTCCATGTTTTCTAACACAATGCGGCGCTGTTGCATGATTCAACTGCGGCGCGAGTGGGGGCGCTTTTCCAACTTCTCGTTCAGGACACCACAGCGCAGGATTTCGGCCTACCCAGCTCGGCCATCCGGTTGAGGATGTGACACCCGATCGCAATTTCTCTCCTTTGTGCCTTGCCGTGCCTCGCCTTCAATCCGCCTCCGAGCACGGACTTGTATCGGAAGAAGCTGTTTTCAACGCGCGCCTGCTGTCGGTAGCCCGACTCCTTCTGCCACTCTCGTCGCCCGACCTGGCGAATCCTCTCAAGAGCCGTGTCACGCTGCGCCCATGGGCCGTCCGTTGGCCCCGCCGACACCGCAGAGCGACGAGGGGGAATCACAATCACGACGTTCTCTGTACCGGCCGCGCTGAGTTGATCGTAGACCGATCTGTGGTCGTAGGCCCCGTCCGCCGTGAAACGCCGGATGGGAACCTCGATTGTGTCGAGAAGAGCAGGGAGTGTGGAGGCGTCGTCCCGGCTGCTCGCTGTGAGTTCGGCCGCCACAATGAACCCCTCGGCATCCACCCCGATGTGCAGCTTCCGCCAATCCCGGCGTTTCTTTGATGCCTTGTGCTTGTGCGCGTTCCATTCGCCGCAACCCAGAATCTTCAGCCCTGTGGAATCGACGATCAAGTCGATCGGGCCGTCGTGGGATCGGGTCAGGGGCGGCACCGCAACGATTTGGTTCCGGCGCGAGAGTGTGGTGTGGTCCGGGGCCTTGAGGTTGAGGCCCATCAAGCGGAGCAGCGAGTCCAGGAACCCCTCGGTCTGGCGGAGCGGCAGGCTGAAGACGACCCGCAGCGTCAACGCGGTCCGGACCGCGAGGTTCGAGTACCGCCGCTGGCCTCCGCGAAGACCGTTCTTCGTTGGTACCCACGCGGCAATTGCATCCTCGCTCAGCCAGATCGTGACGTCGCCGCGGCTCCTGAGGCCACGCTCGTACTCCCTCCAGTTCCGGATTCTGTACTTCTTCTTGTACTGGCGGTTGACTCGGCTCGACTTCGCTGCGACCACGACGTTACCCCCCCCGATCTCTATGATGGACTGGACCCCACCCCCGCCGCTAGCGTGCTCGCTTACACCGATTCATGCACCAACGCCGCGATACATCCGCGTTCATCATGCCGAGTTCGTCGCGGGTACGATGGAGAACGGCGTCTCCCTCAACGAACTGATGGACACTCTGGGAGCTGACTCGTTTTCATCCACACAACACAACGCAGCATGTGGCAAAGGCAACACCGATCCGCGCCGCGCATACCTGCGACAACCCGCCGTCGAGCTCTCCAGAAAGGGACTTACGTGGCTTAGAGAAAGACTTCAAGCCGCGTTTGACACGCATGGTAAGGTTCCTCAGGACAAGCTCGACAAACTAGACTTGCCAATCGGCCCTTCATCATTAGACGTTGAGCGCGCCTTGAATCAGATCGACCGGGACGGAGTACCGCTGAGACAAAGGTCTACACGTTATTGCTTGGTAGCCCGCAAACGTCATTACCCACCCAAACTGGTCCTCAGCATCGCTAGCGGCGTAAGCGTAAGCAAGTTGCATGGCGGACCGCCGACGAACCGCCCGCTTGAAGAGCTTCATTATCAGATTGTCCTGTGCGGCGGCAGGAATCACGGGAGCGGGGAGCCACCGAAAGCCCCCCAGAAGAATACGAAACACCGCGTTCCGGAGGAGCGAACCGGAACGATCGGATCGCGGCGAGGGCTGGGCCTCGCCGCTCTCTGATGCGGGCCGGGGCGCGAGGACTTTTTCACCCATAATGCAGGGCTATTTTCCTCTTGCCATGCCTAGGTTTAGTAGTTACACTTGTAGTTATATGAAAGGCCGCGACCGTGTATGAATGGGATGAAACCAAGAGCCAAGCGAACCTGTCCAAGCACGGCCTCAGCTTTGATGATGCCGACACCGTGTTCTCCGGGCCGTGCGTCACGTTCGAAGATACCCGCTTCAACTACGGCGAACCACGATTTATTACCCTGGGTCACCTCGAGGGCCATGTGGTAGTGGTGGCGCACACGCCGCGCGGTGAGAACACGCGAATAATTTCGATGAGAAAGGGCAACCACCGTGAAGAAAAAGCCTACCAAGAGCGACTTGAAACGCCTTAATGAGATGAGCGACGCGAATATCGATTACTCCGATATTCCGGCACTCGATGCGGCCTTCTTTCGTGATGCGCGAGTGGTGGTCCCGCCTGGGAAAAAGCAGCTGACCGTGCGTCTGGACGCGGACGTGCTGGCGTGGCTGCAGGATCAGGGCAAGGGCTACCACAGCCGGATTAATGCCATCCTGAGAGCATATTATGAAGCCCATCAGGATCGGGCCAAGCTAGGGTAGCAAGCGCCTCGGGATCAGTCGCACCTCAGTTATCCGGTTGCTACGTCCTACGAAGCAACCTTAGCTTTATCGTGTAATTTTTAACCAATGGAGGAGTGAGCCAGAACGCTGGCACGTTAATGCGTCGCCGGCAGGATGCGCGGACCGTCGGTGCCGTTCGACTTGTCATAGAGATTTGGACATGCCGTCCCTCGGGCCGCCCGCCGGGGAAATTTCAGTTGTCTGTCAGACAATCTCTTTCCCAAGCCGCAGCGTTTACGCGATGGGGAAGGTGTAACCCCGGATTTCCATTTTAGTTTCGGTTCTGCTAACCATCGGGTGGCCTCGGACGCCTTTATTTATGTGGGTTTGAGAGCACTCAAGGCGCTGAGGAGATCAACACCCAATGGGTGAAAAAGAAAACAAACCGTTCCAGCTAAGCTTCAACGGCTTATTGAAAGTCGATTTCCAAGGATCGCGCGTCACTTCCGATGGCGGGCTGATTCTCATTCGCGAACTGGACGAACGGCTCGGACTCGGGAAGCTGATCGAGGAGCATCTCAGCGACTCGAGGCAAGGCTTGAACAAGAAGTTCCCGCTGGCCGATCTGTTGCGGCAGTCGGTCTACAGCCGCTTGGCAGGCTACGAGGACCTCAACGATGCCGTTCGAGTGTCGGCTGACCCGACGTTTCGCTTGATCAGCTCGAAGAGGAACTGGGATCGCGGAGCGGCCTTGACCTCGACGCTGCATGGCTTCGAGACAGAGATGCTGGCGAGCGAAGAGAACTTGCTGGGGCTGATGGCTGTGAACCGCGAGCTGGTTGCGCAAGCCGAGACGCAGGACGACTCCGAGCGCGTCGTTCTCGACATGGATTCGACCGAAAGCCCTGTCCACGGCCAGCAAGAGGGCAGTGCCTACAACGGGCACTTCGAGTCGGTCTGCTACCACCCGTTGTTGTTGTTCAACCAACACGGCGACTGCCTGGCGGCAAAGCTGCGGCCGGGCAACGTGCACAGCGCCAAGGACTGGAACGAGTTGCTGCTGCCCGAGATCGAGCGCCAACAGGCTGCTGGCAAGCAGGTCACCTTCCGGGCGATGCGGCCTTTGCCAAGCCGGAGATTTATGAGTCTTCGGAGGAACGCGGAGTGCAGTACGCCATTCGCATTCCGGCCAACAAGAGCTTGGAATTGGCGACCGAAGACATCCTGTTTCAGCCGCCGGGGAGGCCGGGTCGCAAGCCCTTGGTGCGCTACAAGAGCTTCCGCTATCAGGCGGAGAGTTGGTCCAAGCCGCGACGCATCGTGGCCAAGGTCGAGCATCATCTCGGTGAGCTGTTCCCGCGCGTCGGCTTTATCGCGACGAACATGACGTTGCCGAGTCGGTCTGTGGTGCGCTTCTACAACAAGCGCGGCACGGCCGAGCAATGGATTAAAGAAGGCAAGCAGGCCACACACTGGACGCGGCTTTCGTGCCATCGCTTTGGGGCCAACGAAGTGCGACTGCAGCTCAGCGTGCTGGCCTACAACCTGGGCAACTTGTGGCGACGGCTCGGACTGCCGAACAGGATCAAGAGTTGGTCGCTGACGAGCTTGCAACACAGGTTGATGAAGACCGGCGGTCGGCTGGTCAAGCACGCGCGGTATTACTGGCTGCTGCTGGCCGAGGGGTATCTGAACCGGCGGCTGTTCGGCGACATGCTGCGACGGATCTGGGCGCTGCCTGTGCCGGGTGGGTAGCGTTGCCCGGGTGAGGATCAACAATTTTGGCTCCAAAAAGGTTTCGCAGGGAGCATTGTCGGCCGGAGCACCGTTCAGCCCGCTCAAGCAACGTCTGTGAGCAGACGGACGAGCCCTGGCGCCTACCGGCGGAGGTGATGTGCAGGGTTCAGCGCGAAAAGACGTGGTATTCGGGGCAGCGCGGGTGTATACTTTCACCGTGCCAGGGCCAAAATGGAAATCCTGGTTTAATCAGTAAGAGGTGATTTATGAGGCAGTTTGCGAAGTGGCTAGTACTAAGTTCAGTGGCGGCCGCACTGCTCGGACTTGGTTGCCAAGGACCTCCGGAACAGGTCGAGGAGGCTGAACCCATGCCGGCCGCAGAACCCGAGCCGGCCGCAGAGCCGGCAGAAAAAGAGCCCACCGCAGAGGAGCCGAAGCAGGAGGAGAGCGAACCCGAAGGTAGTGCCCAGGCAGCACCAGCGGGAAGGGAAGGTCTCTCGACGCAGAACATGTGGGCTTAAGGGATTTCCCGCTGGCACAAAGGACGCATCAGAATGGTACAGGGACAGAAAGGGGGGTGTACCAAGAATCCGCGATGCTTTGTGCCACACCTTCATTATCCGGCTCTTCCGGGTTTTTAGTGGGTGGCCAACGGGTAGCCGGCTCCTCCATCCAGGGTAGCGCCCAGAATCGTGCGAATTTATACGCTAAGAGGTTTCGAGTCACCTCGATTGGATCAACAGAGCACTGGGACAGGATCGGACAGTTCTTCGCGGCGTTCGCGAGCGGCCAGACCACCGCGTCTGTCGCACTCAAGCGTCTGGTAGGCCATGGGCCGAAGAATCGCTTCTACCGAGCGACCCGCGAGCTCGGCCGCGTCTTCAAGACCGAGTTCATCCTCGACTACCTGAGCCAGCCGGCGCGCTTCGCACGCGGATCCGACGCGGGCTCCTCAAGGGAGAACAGCTACACGCCCTCGCCCGGTGCGTCCACTACGGCCGACTGGGCCGACTGGATCAGCGCGACTTCGAACGCCAAACCGGCGCGGCGAGCTGCCTGCTTCTCATCCTCGCAGCTATCATCTATTGGTAGATTCGGGAGATCGATCGTGTTTTGAGCGAGGCGGGCTCGGATGCGGACGATCTCAACTTCGAGTTACTGTCCCATATCAGCCCGATCGGGTGGGACAACGTCCTCCTCTACGGCGAGTACCAGCTCAACCGCAGTCTCGTGCAAAGCGAAAGGCTTAGCGTATAAATTCGCACGAATGGGGTATCCACTTGACTCAGGTGACCCCAAGATGTAGTATGCGCCCTCGTGGAGGATTATCCACGCGACCTGCTCGAGTTCGAGGCACGCTTCGCCAGCGAAGGGGCCTGTCGCGACTATCTGTCCGCGTTGCGCTGGCCGGAGGGTTTCCGCTGTCCGGGATGCGGGCATGAGCGGGCTTGGCCGGTGCGCAAAGTGTGGTTCGAATGCGCTCGCTGCGGGCGGCAGACGTCGGTGACCTCCGGCACGATCTTCCAAGACACACGTAAGCCGCTGCGGCCGTGGTTCCGGGCGATCTGGCACGTCACTTCGCAAAAGAACGGGGTCAGCGCGCTGGGTCTGCAGCGCGTTCTCGGGTTGGGCAGCTATCAAACTGCGTGGACCTGGATGCACAAGCTGCGGCGAGCGATGGTGCGTCCGGGGCGGGAGCGATTGGCGGGCGTAGTCGAGGTCGATGAGACCTATTGGGGCGCTGAGGAAGAGGGTGTGAGCGGCCGGCAGACCGAGCGTAAAGCCTTGATTGCAGTAGCCGCGGAAGAGAGAGGTCGCGGGCTAGGACGGATCCGCATGCAGCGCGTGCGCAACGCCTCGGCGGCCAGTTTGATGCCCTTCGTGGAGGAGTCGGTCGAGCCGGGAAGCGTGTGCACACCGACGGCTGGCTGGGCTACGAGCCGCTGGAGAAAAAGGGCTACCAGCATCGCATCGTCTTTCTGTCGGGCCGCCGCAAGCAGGCCTCGGAATTATTGCCGAGGGTGCACCAAGCGATCTCGTTGCTCAAGCGCTGGCTGCTGGGCACGCACCAAGGCGCGGTTAGCCACGAGCATCTGGACTACTACCTCGACGAGTTTGTGTTCCGCTTCAACCGGCGCAGCTCACGCAGCCGGGGAAAACTCTTCTACCGCCTTGTGCAGCAGGCAGTGGCCGTGGACCCAACGCCGTATCGATCGATCGTCGCCGACTGGGACGCCGAGGCCCCGTGAGCCCAACCACAAGATGTTGGGGCCACCTGAATGAAGTGGATACCCCATTCGCACGATTCTGGGCGCTACCCTGATAAAGTATGTTATCGAACTGTTTGGAAAGTGGTGGCCCGGTCTTGTCTGAGGCACATGGGAGAATAAAAGCCATGCAGCGTCAACGCGGCGAGTTGGTTCCGATCGGTGATGCCTTGGCCGATCTGGGCGGTCCGGTGAAAGCGATCCGCGACGCCTCGCCTCAGGCGTTGCACCACTTCACCCAGGCCGACCAGGTGAGCCAGTTAGTGACGGCCAGCGAAGCGGACGCCGATCTGGGCTTCATGGTCCGGTTGATGGCGCTGTGCTCGCTGCCCCGCACCAATCCCGGCAACCGGAAAGAGTACAAGCGCGTTAACGGCCCCTACACGCTCTACATGATCGCTGGCGGCGGAAACAAGCTCCCCTACGGCAACTTGCCGCGCCTCTTGCTGGCCTGGGTGTGCACCGAAGCGGTGCGGACCCAAAGCCGCGAGCTCGTCCTGGGGAAGTCGCTTTCCAAGTTCATGCAGACATTGGGGGTGTACAACAGCGGCGACCAACCCCAAACCCGCCTCCGCAATCAAATGAAGCGGCTCTTTGGTTGCACCGTGTCACTGATCTACGAAGACGAGCACGGTGAGCAGTTCGTATCCTCGTTGATCGCCGAGCGAGGCGAGTTCTGGTGGAACGAGCGCAAGCCCGACCAGCCTTCGCTGTGGAACAGCAAGATCGAACTCGGCGAGAAGTTCTTCAACGAGATCATCCGCCACCCCGTGCCGCTCAACATGAACACCCTCACGGCCCAGAACCAGAGTTCGCGTCATGGGCCGCCATCTGTGACGGGATGAAGTGGCCGCCAGCGGGTTCACGCCTCCTCACCAGCCGATTTGGCGCCTCATCTCGCCATTTCTCGTTGCTCCAGAAGAGAATCTTGAGCATGAAACGACACCGGGACGAGCACGATCTCGGCGAGCGCTGGTCGTGGACGCACGACGAGTTCGACTTGCTTCGAAACCGCACAGACAGCGGCCCAATAACGACTTAGAGACGCCTACGCGAGTTGCGGGCGCGCGATTCGAGGGCCTCTGGAAATCCGGACCGCCAGATGGCGGCCCATGACGCGAACTCTGGTTCTGGGCCAAATAGGCATTCCAATCCTGACAAAGGAAATCGCCCAGCGAGTAGCGTATGCTGAGAGCCTGACCATGGGCAGAACGATTTTAAATGGGCAGCGGGAAGCCCGGCCGCTTGCGAGATCGAAAAGCTTACGAAGGGGATCCTGAGCTATGAGCGAGAAACCATTCGAGCGTGTTCCAGAACCAAAGTTGCTTGTCGATGACGCCATGGAGTCATTTAAAAAAGAGGGTTCAGGCCAGGCTCCGGCCCTTATGGGAAAACCGCCACGGAAGAACGTCAAGAAGGCGAAGACCCATGCGCCGGCAAAACGGCTCAGTATCGATGTACCGGTCTTCGTCCAGCGGCGCTTCAAGACAGCGTGTCGCGCAACCAGCCGACAGATGTTCACTGAGCTACGGCACTTGATCGAAGCCCGTATGTTGGAGCTTGAAAGTGAGATCGGAAAGCCGCGGGCAGGATGACCCCGGAGATATTGTCAAATGTTGTGGATGGGCGAGGTCAGGCGGCGTTCTCCTGAACCATCAATCCATCCTTGAAAACCTTTCCCTCTAAGACATGAACAATCACTTCCGAACCGTTCAGGCGTCGCCAGTGGCGCTCGGCTTGGCGGGCCAGCATGAAGACCATCGTTAACGACGCTTCGCGGCTGCCACAACCCTTCGTTCGTCGCTGCCGCAAACGGACCGTCGCAAAGGTGGACTCGATCGGGTTCGTCGTCCGCAAGTGCCCCCAGTGCTCGGCCGGAAAGTCGCATATGCTGGGGGGGCAGAATGGTGGTGCCGGCGTTGCGGCAGCCGGTTTCAGGTTCCGTGGGCGCAATGTTCGAAGCCAGTGGCTGTTGAGTGAGGCAGCGGAGCGTAGCTCGTTCGACGATAGCCCCAGATAATCCCGAAAGCCATCGGCTGATGACGTCACCATCGCCCGGCGCTCGGACCGGCTCATCGACCGGACTCTCTGGACAAAAAATCCCGCTCCACCGTCAACTCCCCGATCTTGGCGTGAAGCTCGCGGACGTCGCTTTCATGATCCCGACATCGGCGTTCAACGCCGTTTGAGAACACCTCGCCAAGCCCTTCGATCACCTGGCACTTCCATGGGCTCACCTGGCTCGGATGAACCTGGTGCTTTGATGGAATGTGTTGCAACTTTGGGCGACGGCGGCTGGGTAGCCTGAAGAGATAATGAAGAAGGCAATCCGACCGGCGATCTTCAAGGGGCGACAAACCGAGCCCGAACTGATTGTTTGCGCCGTGCGCTGGTACCTTCGGTACTCACTCTCGCTCCGCGATGTCGAAGAGCTGCTCAGCGAGCGGGGCCTGGAGGCGGACCACACGACAATCTGGCGCTGGGTCCAGCGCTACGGTCCCGAACTGGAGGAGCGGCTGCGCCGTCATCTCAAGCCAACCAACAAGTCCTGGCGTGTCGATGAGACCTACGTTCGTGTCAAGGGTCGCTGGTGCTACCTCTACCGAGCCATCGATTTCACCGGGGCCACGATCGACTTCGTGCTCTCGGGGTTGCGCGATGCCGCCGGCCAAACGCCTGTTCCGCAAGGTGCTAACGGATCCGTCGCATCCACAGCCCCGCGTCATCAACACCGACCAGGCAAGGGTAGCGCCTATATTGGTGTTGAAATACAACATAAGGACCCGTTCCTTAGCGGACCAGGGCGCGATCGAGGACGTACTGGCCGTAGAGAATAACGTTGTCCCATTCGATCGGGCTGACGTGCTGGAGCAGGGTTGCGTCAATGCCTTCCTCGGCGACAGCCCCCGAGCGCACCGTCTGCGTGATCTGCTTGGCTTGCCAATAGATGATGCAAGCCAGAATCAATGTCAGGCAGCTACAGGAGTTCATCTGCTCGTGTAGGGGTTGCGATAGCAACGGTGCAAAATCCAACGCTAAGGGCCGTCGCTTTGTGTCCGAAGGTGAGCCAGCCGCGACCGGAGTGGGCGGTCAATCTGGGCTCGACTCCGCCGAAGCGGGCATCGGGCTGCGTCGTTGAGGTTCAGGACGAGACCTTCGGCCCGTTGTGCAAGAGGCACTGGTCGTAGAAGGCCCGATAGCTGGGGTCGAGTCCCTCAAGCAGTGCTTCCCAAGACAGCACGTCAAGGTCAATCGCGTCCAGCGTCGGGATGAACCAGTGGTCGAACCACGCGTCCCGGTCGCCCCGATACGCATCAACCCGGTCCTGCACGCGCTGCCGGATACTGTCTTTGGTCACGAGGTCACGAAAGACACCGCATTCGATTTGGCTCTTCGGTGCGGCCACGAAGAAGCCCAGACGCGCCATCTGCGGGGGGGTAATGCCAGCCCAGCGGATGGTTTCAGCCACACACGCCACGGTCCGGGCCACCTGATCGTAGCTGGTCGCATTCTTGGTGCCAGACGACAGTTTCGAGAACATTTTCGCTTCCACGACGACGAGCTGTCTCGCCGCATCTCGAAGCGTGAGATCTCCCTTTCCCGATGTGCCAATGTCGAAGTGGCCGATGACACCATCAGCGTGCGACCAACTCTCGGCCAAGTTGTCGCCCCGCCACCGCGCCAGGGACTGAGGCCGCAGTAGCGCCTCGGCATACCAACGTGCATCAGGGAGGAACGCCAGCCGATGGGTCTCCGGGGCATAGTGGTGAGCCCAGTCAAGAATCAGCTGAAGCATCCAGCCTTAGTTGTAGAGCGCCGTGGGACGAATCGTCTGGGCTGGCGTTCCGACAGACGCAAGAATGTCGATGACTCTCGGATGCATGGTTCCTTGCAGTGAGCGTTCGGCACGCCGCGCGAGGAGCGCTCATGACCGCCCGCGCTTGCTGGTGGTGGATGTGCCTCTGGCGGTGCGTTCAGAGGCGAACCCGACGCGGCCACTGTGTGCGGTTAAGCGGGCCTCGATGCGCCGACGACCAGCCTCACCGCCGTGCTCCCTAGGGTAGCGCCCAGATTTAGGGCTGTCTCGATCAGGGACGAGTCGAGACGGAAGGGTCATGGCCAAGTGTCGATAATAACGTCCGTCTTGCTCGACGTTAGTTGACTATACAATGTTCTGGATACTATAGTCTTTAACAGTCCGAAATAGACCCCATTTGACCTTTTCTTGGACGCCGCCTTGAAAACCGTCGCTTACCTCCGCGTCTCCACTCGTTCGCAGGATCTCGCCAACCAGAAGCTGGCGATCCTCGAGTTCAGCCAGAAACGCCGCTTCCCGATCGACCAATTCATCGAGTCCCGCATCTCGTCGCGCAAGAGTCCGCTCGAGCGCCGCATCGACGAAATGTTGGGGACGCTCGAGCCCGGCGACCGGCTGCTGGTCAGCGAGTTGTCGCGGCTCGGCCGCAGCCTCTCTCAGGTGATCCAGATCGTGGAGACCCTGGTCCGGCGCAAGATCCGCTTCATCGCCATCAAGGAGGCCATCGAGTTCGACGGCAAGCAGGACCTGCGAACCAAGGTGATGATCGCCCTGTTCGGGTTGTTCGCGGAGGTTGAGCGGGACCTGATCTCGGAACGGACCAAGGAAGGCCTCGCCGCCGCGAAGGCCAAGGGGAAGCTGCTCGGCCGGCCCAAGGGGGCCTTGGGAACATCCAAGCTCGATGGCAAGGAGCAAGACATCCGGGTGCTGCTGGGCAAGGAAGTCTCCAAGGCCTCGATCGCCAAGATCCTGGACGTCTCCCGCTCCGCCCTCTACCACTTCATCGAGACCCGCAAGATCGCTCCGGGCTGACTACAAGGCTCGGACCGCCCTTATGTTGTATTTCAACACCAATATGGTCGCTACCCTATGATTGCGAGATCAGCCCCGTGCGCGCGGGCCGCGCCAAGCGCGTCGTCCAAGCGCGTGGCTGGGCAGGATTGAAGGAGAGGTCATGATCACCGGCGAACTCAAATCCAAAGTGGACAGCATCTGGAACACGATGTGGTCTGGCGGCATCTCGAATCCGCTCTCGGTCATCGAGCAGCTCACCTACCTGCTCTTCATCAAGCGGCTCGACGAACTACACACCCTGAAGGAGCGCAAGGCCGCCCGCACCGGCAAGCCTATCGAGGATCCGATCTTCACCGCCAAGCAGGACAAGCTCCGCTGGTCACGCTTTAGAGAGGCCGCGCCGGAGCAGATGTTTGAGACGGTCCGCGACGGAGTGTTCTCCTTCATCAAGACGCTCGGGCAGAAGGGGGAGGCGGACGGCGAGGGGGGCTCGACGTACAGCCACCATATGAAGGATGCCCTCTTCATGATGCCCACGGCCCGTGTGCTGGCCAACGTCGTCGACCAACTCGACGGCATTGATATGGCCGACAGCGACACCAAGGGCGACCTCTACGAGTACATGCTCGGCAAGATTGCCACCGCCGGACAGAACGGTCAGTTCCGCACGCCGCGTCACATCATCCGTCTGATGGTGATCATGACCGCCCCGACGCCCAAGGACGTGATCTGCGACCCGGCCTGCGGCACGGCGGGCTTCCTCGTTGCCGCGTCTGAGCACCTAGTGGAGCACCACAGCGACACCATCTACAAGAACGCTACGGCGCGCCGCCACTTCAACGAGGACACGTTCCACGGCTACGACTTCGACAACACCATGCTGCGCATCGGCAGTATGAACATGCTGCTGCACGGCGTGGAGAACCCAGACATCCGCTACAAGGACTCGCTGGCCCAGACCGACGATGATGACGCGGAGAAGTACTCCTTGGTCCTCGCCAATCCGCCGTTTGCGGGCAGTCTCGACTACGAGTCCACCGCCAAGGACCTGCAGCAGGTCGTCAAGACCAAGAAGACCGAGCTGTTGTTCCTTGCCCTGTTTCTGCGCCTGCTCCAGACCGGCGGCCGCGCCGCCGTCATCGTGCCCGACGGCGTGCTCTTCGGGTCGAGCAAGGCGCACAGGACCCTGCGCAAGATTCTGGTCGAGGAGCAGAAGCTCGACGCCATCGTCTCCATGCCCTCGGGCGTCTTCAAACCCTATGCCGGGGTCTCCACTGCCATCCTGCTCTTCACCAAGACCAACTCCGGCGGCACGGACCACGTCTGGTTCTACGACATGCAGGCCGACGGCTACTCGCTGGACGACAAGCGCACGCCGCAACCGGAGAAGAGCGATCTTGTAGACATTCTCGCCCGCTGGCAGCACCGCGAAGCGGAGCGCAAGCGGGCGCAGACGGACCAGAGTTTTCTCGTGCCCAAGGCCGAGATCGCCCGCAACGATTACGACCTCTCCATCAACCGCTACAAGGAAGTGGAATACGAAGCGGTGAAGTACGACCCGCCGAAGGTGATCCTGGGACGGCTATTGGCGTTGGAGGAGGACATAGCGAAGGGACGTAAGGAGTTGGAGAAACTGCTGGGATGAAGTGGCCTGTTGAGACAATAGATGTAGTCGCCCAAGTTAATCCAACACTTGCTGCGGCCGACCGGCCAGACTTGGACGAAATAGTCTGCTTCGTGCCCATGGCCGCAGTGTCCGAAGAAACACTGAGCATCGAAGCTCAAGCCGAGCGACCGTTCTCCGAAGTTGCTAAGGGGTACACGCCGTTCAAGCGCGGTGACGTCTTGGTCGCCAAGATCACCCCGTGTTTCGAGAACGGGAAGATGGCACTTGCCGACAATCTTGCTCATGAGTTGGGCTTCGGGACAACGGAGTTTCACGTATTCAGGCCGTCGGAGAGAATCACCGGACCCTATCTGTTCAACTTCCTGCGCGCACCGTCCGTGCGCAAAGCAGGAGCGATGAAGATGAAGGGGGCTGCAGGTCAGCGCAGGGTTCCCGCCGATTTCTTTGCCGCGCTTCAAATCCCCCTCCCGCCCCTCGCCGAGCAGAAGCGGATTGCGGGGACTCTGGATGCGGCGGACGCCTTGCGGGCCAAACGCCGCGAGGCCCTCGCCCAGCTCGACACCCTCCTCCAGTCCACCTTCCTCGACATGTTCGGCGATCCCGTCACCAATCCGATGGGGTGGGTGGAGACGCCTTTCGGAGACATCGCTACCGATACGAAGCTTGGGATGGTGCGATCATCCAAGGAGTTCGGATGGGACTTCGGGATTCCCTACGTTCGGATGAACGCAGTGACCGGCGACGGATACTTCCTGCCCGACAAGGTGCAGTCGACGCACGCTGACGAGGAAGAGGTTGAGGCTTTTGCTTTGCGACCTGGGGACTTTCTCTTTAACACGAGAAACTCGAAGGAACTTGTCGGGAAGGTGTGCGTCTTTCCAGGCCCTGAAGGCTGGCTCTTCAACAACAACCTTATGCGTGTTCGGTTTCGTGCTGATGTTGAGCCGTGGGTTATCGCGATGCAGTTTCGATTTAGACGGGTGGAGCGCGAACTGGAGAAGCGCAAATCCGGCACGACCAGCGTATTTGCAGTCTACTGGAAGTCGCTGCGCACTCTTCCCGTGCTAGTTCCTCCTTCGAACCTTCAACACCGCTTCGCCGCCATCGTCGAATCCGTGGAACACCAGAAGGCCCGCCAACGCGCCCACCTCGCCGAACTGGACACTCTCTTCGCCTCTCTGCAATCCCGCGCCTTCCGAGGAGACCTCTGAGCCGTCATGGAAGTCTCCGCCAACTTCGCGTTCCTGAAACAGGAGTTCCCGCACGCGGCGGAGAGCGCGAGCTTTGCCGAGCGGCACGTCTTCGGCGACCCACGGGCGTCCTGCTTCCATGCCCGGCACGCGCTGGAGCGTCTGCTCACGCGTGTTTACAAGGTCGAGAAGGCTCTGAAGCCACCGAAGGTCACGAACTTGGACGGTTACATCAGCGACCCTGCCTTCCGCGAACTCGTGCCCGAGGTCGTTTGGCAGAAGGCCGAATACATCCGGCAGGCAGGCAACGTGGCGGTCCACGGCAACAGGTCGCCGGCACCAGAAAAGGCGCTGGATGTCGTGCGGGAGCTTTATCACGTCCTCTACTGGACGGGCCGCACCTACCTCCGGAAGGGCGCGGAGAGTCTGCAGGGCAAGACCTTTGACGAATCCATCGTCCCGAACGTGGAACCGGCAATTACCCCAGCCAGCGTCCAGGAGCTGGAGGCTCTGAAGGCCCAGCGGGATGCGGCGGCGGAGGCCCGCAAGGAGATCGAGAGCGAACTTGAAGCGGTGCGTGGACGCCTCGCGGCCATCAAGGCGGAGAACGAAGGTTTCCCCGAGACCCACGACTGGAACGAGGACAAGACCCGCACGCTCATCATCGATCTCGATCTGGAACGCGCCGGATGGCATCTGGACCGGGAACAGGACCGTGAATACGAAGTGACCGGCATGCCGAACGAGTCGGGCATCGGCTATGCCGACTACGTTCTCTGGGGAGACGACGGCAAGCCCCTGGCGGTGGTGGAGGCGAAGAAGACCACCGTCGACCCGGCAGTGGGCCAGCAGCAGGCGAAGCTCTACGCCGACTGCCTGGAGACGATGCACGGCCAGCGTCCGGTCATCTTCTACACCAACGGGTACGAGACCTTCCTGTGGGATGACCTCGCCTACCCGCCACGTCCGGTCGCCGGGTTCTACAAGAAGGACGAGCTCGCGTCCCTGATCATTCGCCGAGCCCAGCGCGCCCCGCTCGATGTGTCGCAGGTCAAGGACGACATCGTCGAGCGCTACTACCAGAAGCGGGCCATTGGCAGCATAGGCGAGCAGTTCGCGCAGACGCGACGCAAGGCGCTGCTGGTGATGGCCACCGGCAGCGGCAAGACACGCACGGCGATCGCCCTGGTGGACCTGCTGCAACGGGCGGGCTGGGTGAAGCGGGCGTTGTTCCTGGCCGACCGGGTGTCGCTGGTGAACCAAGCCGTTGGTGCGTTCAAAGCACACCTTCCCCAGTCTAGCCCGGTGAACCTGGTCACCGAGAAGGACACGACGGGTCGAGTCTACGTCTGCACCTATCCGACGATGATGGGACTGATTAACGAGACGAAGGGCAGCGAGGCGCGCTTCAGCGTCGGGCATTTCGATCTCGTGATCATCGACGAAGCGCATCGCTCGGTGTACCAGAAGTACGGGGCGATCTTCCGCTACTTCGACTCGCTGCTGATCGGTCTGACTGCAACACCAGGGGAGCAGGTAGACAGAAACACCTACGCACTCTTCGACCTGGAGTCGGGCGTGCCGACCGACGCCTACGAACTGGAGACCGCCGTCGCGGACGGCTTCCTCGTGCCACCGCGCGTGCAGCAGGTGGACCTGCAGTTTCCCCGCGAAGGCATCGACTACGACTCGCTCAGCGACGAGGAGAAGGAACAGTGGGAGAGCCTCGACTGGGGCGACGACGTGGACGAGAGCAGTCTGCCGGACAAGGTCAACGCCGCCGCCCTCAACAGTTGGCTCTTCAACAAGGACACGGTGGACAAGGTGCTCCAGCACCTGATGGAACATGGCCACAAAGTCGAAGGGCGGGACCGGCTAGCCAAGACGATTCTCTTCGCCCGCAACCACACGCACGCGCAGTTCATCGAGGAGCGATTCAATCACCACTACCCGCAGCACAAGGGACACTTCGCGCGCGTCATTGACCACTATGCGACGTATCCGCAGAGTCTCCTCGAGCACTTCTCACAGAAGGACAACGCGCCGCACATCGCCATCTCGGTGGACATGCTCGACACCGGCATCGACATTCCCGAGGTAGCGAACCTGGTCTTCTTCAAGCCGGTCTACTCGAAGATCAAGTTCTGGCAGATGATCGGACGCGGCACGCGACTCTGTCCGGAGCTGTTCGGTCCGGACGACGACAAGCAGGACTTCCACGTCTTCGATTTCTGCTTCAATTTCGACTTTTTCCGCGAGAATCCAGCGGGCATCGAGGGACGCGGTATCGTCCCGCTCGGCACCCGCCTCTTCCGCTCCCGGGTGCAACTGCTGACCCATGTCCAGGCGACGCCCGACCTGGACCCGGATGCAGTGCTCGCGGGCGCCCTGATCACGGCACTCCATGGGGAAGTGGCGGCGATGAACCGCGAGAACTTCATCGTGCGGATGCACCTGGAGGCCGTGGATCGCTTCCGAGAGCGCACGACATGGGCGCAGCTCAGCGACGCGGACCGTGAGGTGCTACAGCGTGAAGTCGCCGGGCTGCCAAGCGAGGTCGAGATAGATGAGATCGAGTCACGGATGTTCGATCTCACAGCCCTTCGCATGCAGGTAGCCCTGGCCGAGGGCAACATGAGCGCCGTCGAGAGTCACCGGCAGCGGATGGTCGAAATCGCCATGCTGCTGGAGGAGAAGACGACGATCCCCGCCGTCAAGGCCCAGCTCGAATTCCTGGCCTCCATGCAGGACAGCGGCTTCTGGGAGGGGGTCGACCTGCACGGTCTCGAAGCGTTGCGGCTGCGCCTACGCAGGCTGGTGCCCTTCCTCGACAAGAAGAAGCAGAAGATCGTCTACACCGACTTCCAGGATCAGGTTATAGGCGTGCGAGATGAAGAGGTCGTCCACATGCCGAAGATGACCGGTGTCCAGTATGAGAAGAAGGTTAAGGCCTACCTGAAGAACCACCTCGCCCACATCGTCATCCACCGTCTACGAACTAACCAGCCGCTCACCGCGACCGATTTACTGGGATTGGAGAGGACCCTGGCGGAGATCGGCGAGGACGACGGCCAGACGTTGTTGACGGGCCTCCTGGCCCGTAGCGAGGAGCCCTCGCTGGCCCACTTCGTTCGCAACATGGTGGGGATGGATCGCGCCGCGGCGCAGCGCGCCTTCTCCGGCTTCCTCTCCGACCAGAGCCTCACGCCACCGCAGATCCGCTTCGTCGAGATGGTGATCGACCAGCTCACGGCCCGAGGCGTTATGGAGGCATCGGCTCTCTACGAACCGCCCTTCACCAACCTGCACGCCGGGGGGCCGGAGGCATTGTTTGGCGGAAAGAAAAACGTGATCGAAGGGATTTTCGACACACTGAAGGCGGTCCAGTCGGGGTTGATGGTGAAGGCAGGGTCAACGCCAGGAAGAGTCGCCCTGCTGTGAACCCGCTGACCCGCGCACGCTCGTCCAGATTGGCCCTTGCCGACGATGCCAGGGTAGCGCCCAGAATCGTGCGAATTTATACGCTAAGAGGTTTCGAGTCGGTGCTTGCTGGATCGGTGCAGGTATCGACCGGTACGAAGACGAGCTTGAGTTTCCAAGATGGACCAGTATTCACGCGAGTTCATCGCCGAGAAGGCCCGGCTGCGCCCCGAGGATCTCGGGCTCGTACGCACGGCACGACGATCTCACAACCAACTTGGCCTGGCGTACCAGATCGCCTTCATCCGGCTCACGGGGCGGGCGCGCCGGGCCAGCAACCTTTCGAGATCCTCGAGGACCTCGTGGGTTATGTGGCAACGGAGCTGAATGCGAATCCTCGAGATCTAGATCTCTATGCGCGGCGCCAGCCAACGCTCTCGGCCCATCTGGAGAGGGTCCGCGAGCACCTTGGCCTCACAGCCTTCGATGAAAAGGCACGTCAGAGACTAGCGCCGTTTGTCTTCAAGGAGGCGTTCCGGCTCGAGCAAGGCGCCGCCCTCGTGTCCCGCTGCGGAGAATGCCCAGGTCAAGGTTACCGAAGATGGGTGGAGGCTCTCTTCGGACGTCGCCGAACGGAGGTCTCCGGAAGAACAACAGGCGCTCGAGAGGCTCACCTCATGGATGGGTGCGCACATGCGATCGATTCGCCTTCCCGATCTCCTTATCGAGGTCGACAATGAGCTCGACTGGTCGCGGCGTTCGCGAGCGGCCAGACCACCGCGTCTGTCGCACTCAAGCGTCTGGTAGGCCATGGGCCGAAGAATCGCTTCTACCGAGCGACCCGCGAGCTCGGCCGCGTCTTCAAGACCGAGTTCATCCTCGACTACCTGAGCCAGCCGGCGCTTCGCACGCGGATCCGACGCGGGCTCCTCAAGGGAGAACAGCTACACGCCCTCGCCCGGTGCGTCCACTACGACCGACTGGGCCGACTGGATCAGCGCGACTTCGAACGCCAAACCGGCGCGGCGAGCTGCCTGCTTCTCATCCTCGCAGCTATCATCTATTGGCAGATTCGGGAAGATCGATCGTGTTTTGAGCGAGGCGGGCTCGGATGCGGACGATCTCAACTTCGAGTTACTGTCCCATATCAGCCCGATCGGGTGGGACAACGTCCTCCTCTACGGCGAGTACCAGCTCAACCGCAGTCTCGTGCGAAGCGAAAGGCTTAGCGTATAAATTCGCACGATTCTGGGCGCTACCCTGATAAAGTTATGTTATCGAACTGTTTGGAAAGTGGTGGCCCGGTCTTGTCTGAGGCACATGGGAGAATAAAAGCCATGCAGCGTCAACGCGACGAGTTGGTTCCGATCGGTGATGCCTTGGACGATCTGGGCGGTCCGGTGAAAGCGATCCGCGACGCCTCGCCTCAGGCGTTGCACCACTTCACCCAGGCCGACCAGGTGAACCAGCTTGTAGGGGCCAGCGAAGCGGACCCCGATCTCGGTTTCATGGCACGGATGATGGCGCTGTGCTCGTTGCCCCGCACCAACCCCGGCAACCGGCATCGATATGTCCGGCGCAACGGCCCCTACAAGCTCATCATGTACTCAAGCGGGGAAACCAAGCTCCCCTTCGGAAACTTCCCGCGCCTGATCCTGGCCTGGGTCTGCACCGAAGCGGTACGGACCCAAAGCCGCGAGCTCGTTCTAGGCCGCTCGCTGGCAAAGTTCATGAAGACCTTGGGCGTCTACACCACCAGCGGAGAAACACAGACCCGCCTCCGCAATCAAATTAAACGGCTGTTCGGTTGCACCGTCTCACTGATCTACAAAGATGAGAATGTAAGCGCCACGGTGAACGCCGTGATCGCCGACCACACGGTGTTCTGGTGGAACGAGCGTAAGCCCGACCAGCCCTCACTGTGGGACAGCAAGATCGAACTCAGTGAGAAGTTCTTCAACGAGATCATCCGCTGCCCAGTTCCGTTGGACCTGAATGCCCTCACGGCCCTCAAGCGCTGCTCTCTGGGCCTCGATCTGTACCTCTGGCTGACCTACCGCACCTTCACCCTTCGCGCTCCGCTACGGCTCACCTGGCAGCAGTTGTACCACCAGTTTGGCCCGAATCCAAACAGCGCGGCCACTCACAATGCCGTCCAAAACTTTCGCCGCCGCATCCTCCGAGAGTTGATCAAGGTCAAGCTAGCCTGGCCGAAACTGAATTATTCGACAGCCAAGGGCCTTCTGATCCTGCATCCCTCAACACCAGCCATCGCGCCGCTCAATCAAAACCAGCTAGCGAGCTAATCTCCTCTCTCCCTGCCTCTCAGCGACCCGTCAGCGGCTTTTGAGCGTCGGGTTGCAGTCTAGATATCCCCCGCGCTTCTGAATCGTCAGAAGGCCGGGAACCGCTTATTTCCACAGGCTTGTGTGATTCGGCAGAGTTTTCCACGACCAAACCGAACACACCCCTGCCCTTTCAATACGACCAAACCGAACACACTACCCTCTTCTAATACGACCAAACCGAACACGCATACAAGTAGTTAAAGAACAAGTAGTTAAAGAACAAGTAGTAGGAGCGACTAGGCTGTGGATAACTCACTGAAAAAAAAAGAGAAACCACCGGAAGAGTGGGGCTGACGCCCCCCGCAAAAGGCAAAACCAAAACCTTCCTTATAGGTAAACAACTCAAAACACAAGACTCACACCATACACCGGCGGAACGGGGGAAACGGGACGACAACAAAACCCAACCCAAAACCCCGGATAGCCTTCGCCCAGGGGCGAGTCAAGCCGCCAGCGCGGCTCCTACGCTGCGCTACGGCCCTGCGGGTGACAGCGCCCCTCGGCTGCGGCTCAAGGCGGCTGGGGAGAGACGGGCAGCGACGAGCGGCGCGATGCTTGACCGACTCATCCGCGCGTTCCTGGTCGTCGGCGGCGTCAGTGTCGCGTGCGCCTAGACGTGGCCCAGCGCGTTTCCCGCGGCCGATCCTCGACGCCCGATTGGGCGACGGGTCGCGCGTGGCCATCTGTGTGCCCCCCGCCAGCCCGCACGTGGCCATCACCGCGCGGCGCTTCGGCACACGATCCTTTTCAGCGGCCCAGCTGATCGCACAAGGCGCGCTGCCCGCGCACATCCGTGACGAAGCCGAGCGGGTGTTGCACACCCGCGGCGCTGTTGCATGATTCAACTGCGGCGCGAGTGGGGGCGCTTTTCCAACTTCTCGTTCAGGACACCACAGCGCAGGATTTCGGCCTACCCAGCTCGGCCATCCGGTTGAGGATGTGACACCCGATCGCAACTTCTCTCCTTTGTGCCTTGCCGTGCCTCGCCTTCAATCCGCCTCCGAGCACGGACTTGTATCGGAAGAAGCTGTTTTCAACGCGCGCCTGCTGTCGGTAGCCCGACTCCTTCTGCCACTCTCGTCGCCCGACCTGGCGAATCCTCTCAAGAGCCGTGTCACGCTGCGCCCATGGGCCGTCCGTTGGCCCCGCCGACAGCGCAGAGCGACGAGGGGGAATCACAATCACGACGTTCTCTGTACCGGCCGCGCTGAGTTGATCGTAGACTGACCTGTGGTCGTAGGCTCCGTCTGCGGTGAAACGCCGGATGGGAACCTCGATTGTGTCGAGAAGAGCAGGGAGTGTGGAGGCGTCGTCCCGGCTGCTCGCTGTGAGTTCGGCCGCCACAATGAACCCCTCGGCATCCACCCCGATGTGCAGCTTCCGCCAATCCCGGCGCTTCTTTGATGCCTTGTGCTTGTGCGCGTTCCATTCGCCGCAACCCAGAATCTTCAGCCCTGTGGAATCGACGATCAAGTCGATCGGGCCGTCGTAGGATCGGGTCAGGGGCGGCACCGCAACGATTTGGTTCCGGCGCGAGAGTGTGGTGTGGTCCGGGGCCTTGAGGTTGAGGCCCATCAAGCGGAGCAGCGAGTCCAGGAACCCCTCGGTCTGGCGGAGCGGCAGGCTGAAGACGACCCGCAGGGTCAACGCGGTCCGGACCGCGAGGTTCGAGTACCGCCGCTGGCCTCCGCGAAGACCGTTCTTCGTTGGTACCCACGCGGCAATCGCATCCTCGCTCAGCCAGATCGTGACGCCGCCGCGGCTCCTGAGGCCACGCTCGTACTCCCTCCAGTTCCGGATTCTGTACTTCTTCTTGTACTGGCGGTTGACTCGGCTCGACTTCGCTGCGACCACGACGTTACCCCCCCGATCTCTATGATGGACTGGACCCCACCCCCGCCGCTAGCGTGCTCGCTTACACCGATTCATGCACCAACGCCCCTTTTCCCCCATAAGCGGCAACGGGAACTCCGGGGATAGTGGGATAACCACAGAGGGGATGAAAGAGATAGGTGAAAATCGTTGTGCAACATCCGCCGACCGAAAATTGCAACACCCCCCCCCCCACCCAACCCTGTTGCAAATATAAGCGGGAGTTGTTGCAGACATATGCGAATCCAAAACCCTCTGTCTTTATCGACACCTGGCCATGACTATGGCGTCTTGACGGACCTGGTGGCGCGAGCTGATCGCACCACATATATAGAGGTCATTCAGGAACAGTGGAGCGCAGGGGCCAGTTCTACAGCTCGCTGGCCACCGGCCACACGACCGCATCCGGCGCGGGCTGCTGAAAGTCGAGCAGTTGCACGTCTTAGCGCGAGATGTCTACTATCGACGCGAGGCTGTTGCAGCACGTTAGCCCGATCGAATGGGACAACGTCATTCTCTACGGCCAGTACGTCCTCGATCGCACCCTTGTCCGCTAGGAACGGGTTCTTATGTTGTATTTCAGCAGCAATTTGGGCGCTACCCTTCAAGGGATCTTGCGTTGCGAAACGGCATTGCACTATTGATTCCGATTGGCGATACCGTTGTGCAATGGAGACCAACCTATGGAAAACACAACCGAAACAAAACCGACAGCAGGGGAGAGTGGCTACCGCCCCTCTGAGAGGGTCAAGCCCCCCAACCCCAAAGAAGGGTCTTTCCTAAAGAAGAAGAACCTCCTTTGGTGTCATCATGTTTGAGACTTGAACTTCTCCTATATGACCCTCATCACAGCAACCACGCGCCTGGCCCGTGAGCTCCAGGGCGAATACGACCGGGAGCGGGTGGCGGCCGGTCTTTCGACGTGGCCGACAGGGCACATCCTTCCGTTTCAGGCGTGGCTTGCCGAACTCTGGGATACGTCGGTGTATTCCGGGGAAGTTGGCGGGACCCTACGGTTGCTTCGACCGTCCGAAGAGCGGGCGATCTGGGAGGACATCATCCGTGCCGATGGGGAGAACCTCCTGCTGGAAGTTCCGGCAACGGCCGTAGCCGCGCTGAAAGCGTGGGAGATGCTCTGTGAATGGGGCCTTCCATTGGATGCGCCGGAATGGAACGACTCCACCGACTCGAAGGTGTTTTACCGGTGGGCGCGGGAGTTCCGGCGGCGGTCGAGGAAGAACGGGTGGTTGTCGAACGCGGAGTTGCCGGTCTTTATCACAGACCGTATCGGAGAGGGGGCGATTCCGGTTCCCGAGCAGGTTGAGATCGTCGGGTTCCTGGAACTGACGCCGGTCCAGAAGCGACTGTTCGATACGCTGACCTCTCGGGGAACAGAAATCAAACAACGGGTGGTCTCGCAGGCTCCGGGTAATGCTGTCCGCATCGGTCTGGTCGACACTGACCGGGAAATCCGTGCCGCGGCCGAATGGGCGTGGCGGATTCTGGAGACCGACACGGAGGCAAGCTCGCCGGAGTTTCGAATAGGGATTGCGGTAGCCAATCTCGACCAGTGCCGAGGCCGCGTGGAGCGCATCTTTTCTGAAGCATTTCATCCCACAAGCCATCTTCGGCCGGATCGGGATACTCACCGCCTGTTCAATATCTCCCTGGGGCTGCCGCTCGGTGAGTACCCGATCATCGCCGCGGCATTTTTGGTCCTCGAAAGCCGGCCTCATGGCATTCCGGTGGAAACGCTGGGCCGGCTTCTCCGATCTCCGTTCCTTCGAGGTGCGGCGTCTGAGTGGACGAGTCGTGCCCTCCTGGACGCCGCGCTGCGTTCGTTGAGAGAGCCGGAAGTTTCACTGCAGGACGTACTTGCTTTGGCCGGGCGAGCCGACGTCCCGTACCACTGTCCGGAGCTTCAGTCGCAACTGATTGCCTGGCGCAAATTCCGGCAGGAGTTAACGCCTCACCAGATGCCCAGCGACTGGGCGGCATTGTTCTCAGGTCTTCTCGAAGCCATGGGATGGCCGGGTGCCGGGCCCCTCGACAGTGTTCAGTTCCAGACGATCAAAAAGTGGCATGAACTCCTTTCGGACTTTGCCGGACTGGACAGTGTCCTCGGCAGCATAGGGCTGGAGGCGGCCGTCGGGAGGTTGTATCGCCTGGCCTCAACCGGGCAGTTTCAGCCCGAGTCCGACCCGGCACCGGTTCAAATCCTCGGCCTGTTCGAGACTTCCGGCCTGGTTTTTGACCGCCTCTGGATCATGGGGATGCACGATGCGGCATGGCCGCCGCCGCCCAGCCCCGACGCGTTCCTGCCGTTTCGGCTGCAGCGCGAGTTCGATCTGCCGCGGTCTTCGCCGGAGAGGGAACTGGAATTTGCACACACGCTGACCGCGCGGCTCGTGGCCAGCGCAGCTAGCGTCGTTGTCAGCTATCCCCAACGTGAAGACGATTCCGATCTGAGAGTCAGTCCGCTCTTCCAGACGCTGCCGGAGGTGGAGGCGGAAGAGCTGGGGCTCCTGGGTTCCGATCGTTACGTTCATGCTCTCCGGGAGTCTCGCCGGTGCGAGGTTGTGGAGGATCACAACGGGCCCGGGTTGCCGGAGGCGTCTGCCAGCGGCGGGACGTCGCTGTTCAAGCTTCAGGCGATGTGCCCGTTCAAAGCGTTTGCCGAACTGCGCCTGGGGGCGACGGAGTTGGATGAAGCCGAAACCGGGCTGAGCGCGCTGGACCGCGGGCTTCTGATTCACCGGGTGCTTCAGAGGATCTGGGATATGCTGGGTTCGCATGCCGGCTTGCTTTCAACGGGCGACGAGCAACTGGCCGATATCGTGCGGAGGACGGTGGGTGCCGAGCTGTATGCTTTTGGGCGGCGGCGGCGGGCTCTGCGGCGGGAGCGATTCAGGGAAATCGAACAGGAGCGGCTCGAGCGCGTAATTGCGGAGTGGTTACAGCTCGAGCGGGAGCGTCAGCCGTTTACCGTGATCCAGCAGGAAGCCCGCCGGCGGGTAACGGTGGGCGGGATTGATCTCAGCATCCGGGCCGATCGTATGGACCGTCTCGAAAACGGGGACTTTGTCGTTCTTGACTACAAGACCGGCGAATGCAGTGCTTCGGACTGGTTCGGATCCCGGCCCAATGATCCTCAGCTTCCCATCTATGCCGTCACGGCCGAAGCTCCCGTCGCCGGCGTGTTCTACGGACAGCTCAAGACCGGGAAGGTGGCATTCCGCGGGATGATGGATTCTGAAGGCTTGGTTCCGGGCGTCAAACCTTCCCGGGACGCGGTTTCTATCGACCAGAAGATTGACGGCTGGCAGGACGTGCTCGATCAGTTGGGGGAGGATTTCCGGGAAGGTCGGGCCGCAGTGGACCCGAAGGACCGTCGCAAGAGCTGCCAGTACTGCGCGCTGCCGACGCTTTGTCGGATCAACGAGGCTCAGCGTGCCTGGGATGCTGGCGGGGAGTACACGGATGCCTGACCGCATTCAGGATCAGGAGCAACGGAGGCGGGCGCTCGATCATTCACAGTCGTTTATCGTGCAGGCGCCGGCGGGTTCGGGAAAGACCGAGCTCCTGATCCAGCGTTTCCTCACGTTGCTGAGTCTATCTGATCAACCCGAGTCGATTGTGGCGATCACGTTCACGCGGAAGGCGGCGGCCCAGATGCGCCACCGGGTGATTGGCGCCCTTCAGAACGCTTCCGAGCCTATGCCCGAAACCGCGCACGAGCATTTCACCTGGAAGCTGGCGCGGGCCGCGCTGGCGCGGAACGACACGTTCAATTGGCGCCTGATCGAGAACCCGGGTCGCCTTCGCATCCAGACGATCGATTCATTGTGCGCCACCTTCGTCCGGCAGATGCCCTGGGTCTCGCGCCTGGGTACGCCCCCGCATCCCGAAGACGATGCCGCCCACCTGTACCGTCAGGCAGCGACCGGAACGCTCCAGATGCTGGACTCTCCCCGGACGCCGGATGTGGTTGCCGAGGCGCTCTCAAAACTCCTGTCGCATCTGGACAACAACTTCGGGGCCGGCGAAAAGCTCCTCGCGACGATGCTGGCCAGCCGCGACCAGTGGTTGCGCCACGTCGTGGGGAACACCGAGGTTGAACGTCTGCGCGACGAGATCGAGGATTCGCTTCGGGAAGTCGTCGAAGCCGCGCTCGGAGAGCTGGCAGCCATCTTCCCCGCACGCTTCAAGACTGAAACGGTCGAACTGGCGCAGTTTGCCGCCGGGAACCTCTCCCGCGATGGCAAGTCCGGCGACGTTCTGGCATGCGTGGGCCTGCAGGGGTTTCCCGCGGCGTCGGTGGATTCGCTCGAGCAATGGCGGGGATTGGCCGGACTGTTTCTGACGGGGAAGGGCACGCGGCGACAGCGTCTGACCAAGAACGAAGGGTTTCCGGCCGGCGACAGAGGCCGGACCGCTAAAGAGCGTCTCAATGCCATTGATCTCGACGACACGGTCGTAGAGCGGTTGCACGCGGTGCGCTCGCTCCCGCTCCCCCGGTTCGAAGCCGCGCAGTGGGACATGCTGGGCGCACTGCTGGTGCTTCTTCCCGTCGCGGTCGATCAGCTCCGGGCGGTCTTTCAGCAGGAGGGCCGTGTGGACTTCACCGAGATCGCGATCGGCGCACGGACCTCGCTGGGCACAGATGCGGAGCCCACGGACTTGGCGTTTGCCATCGACTGCCGGATTCAGCACTTGCTCGTCGATGAGTTTCAGGACACGTCCCAGAGCCAGTACGAGCTTTTGACCCGGCTCGTAGGGGAGTGGCAGCTCGGTGATGGGCGGACGCTGTTTCTCGTCGGCGACCCGATGCAGTCGATTTACGGTTTTCGTGAGGCAGACGTGGGTCTCTTTCTGCGGGCCCGGACCGAAGGCGTCGGGCCAGTTGCGCTGACCCCGCTCACGCTTTCGGTGAACTTCCGTTCCACTGCGGGGGTCGTGGACTGGGTCAACCGCGCGCTCGGCACAGCGTTTCCATCGATCGAGAACCGGTTCATCGGCGCGGTGACCTACGAGCCGTCCGTTCCGTTCAGGACGGAGTCCGATGAGGACGCCGTGCGTGTGCATGCGTTCCTCGCGAGCGATCTGGATCTAGAAGCGGAGCGGGTTCTGAAGATCATCGGGGAGACCCGGACCCAGCATCCGGACGGCACGATTGCCGTGCTGGTCCGATCCCGTTCCCACCTCTTTGGAATTGTTTCGGCCCTGCGGAGAGCCGGGGAGCGGTTTAGCGCCGTCGAGATCGACGCGCTCGTCGAGCGCCCCGTCGTCGGAGATCTTGTCGCGCTCACCCGAGCGCTGTTACATCCGGCGGACCGGATCGCCTGGCTCTCCCTCCTGAGAGCACCGTGGTGCGGCCTGACACTGGCAGATCTCCACGCGCTCGTCGACGGCGATTTCAACCGGGCGGTCTGGGATATTTTGAAGTCCGGGGAGTGGCGGACCAGTTTGTCGCCCGATGGCATCGGACGGCTCGAACGTTTGATTCCCGTTCTCTCTGACGCGATTGACCGGCGGGGCACACTCGCAGTGCGGCGGTGGGTGGAAGGCGTGTGGATCGCGATGGCGGGACCGGCGTGCCTGGAAACCCGGACCGACCTGGAAGCCGCCGCTGCTTATCTCGATCTGCTCGAACAATCCATGGTCGGTCTCGACATCCGCGATGAACGGAAGTTTGCCGACGACATCGCGCGTCTGTTCGCTCCGTCCGATGTGGAAGCCGGGGACGGGTTGCAGTTGCTGACGGTTCACAAGGCCAAGGGCCTGGAGTTCGACACGGTGATCCTCCCCGGACTCGGTCGCCGGACCCGAACGGACGACCAGCGCCTGCTGATGTGGCTGGAGTACATGAGTAGTGGGGAGCCGCGGCTTCTACTTGCGCCGATCCATAAGGTGGGGGGCGACAAGGATCCCGTCTACGACTACCTGCGCAAGGTCCATGCCACCAAGAGCGACCAGGAGAGCACGCGCCTCCTGTATGTGGCCGCGACGCGGGCCCGGCGGCGGCTGCATCTTCTGGGGCAAACCCGGCTCGATCAAGACGGGAGGGCGTTCAAGGCACCGGATCCACGGGTGCTGTTGAGTAAAATTTGGGACGTGGTGAAGGTGGATTTTGTCGAGACGCTCCGGGGGTCAGGCGGGCAAGACACGCAGCTTCAAAAGGATGCGGAGCTTGCGGGCATTCCCTTGAGGCGGCTGAGCCTCGACTGGACGGCGCCCGCCCCACCCGAAGATATCGCCTGGAACGCCGCTAGCCGCGCGGATTCCGAGGAGGTTGGAGTCCACCGGCCCGTCTTCGAATGGGCCGGCGAACTCCAGCGGCGGGTCGGCATTGTGGTGCATCGCATGTTGCAGCAGATGCACGCGCGGGAGGGGTTGGCCGTGCGCGAAGACACTCTCCGTGCCGCCCTCCAGTCGGAAGGCCTGGACGGCGAGAAGCTGGACGAAGCTCTCTCCCGCGCCATCGTTGCGCTTGGAAACGCTACGGCCGACGAGCAGGCACGCTGGATTCTTTCCGGGCATGAAGACGACCAGCGCGAATATGCCTTGTCGACCGTCGTTGAACAGAAGGTCCGGCGTTTCGTCCTGGACCGAACCTTCGTGGATGACGGCGTGCGCTGGATCATCGACTACAAGACCAGCACGCATGAGGGCAGCGAGCGCGATGCGTTTCTCGACAACGAGCAGACACGGTACCGCGAGCAGATGGAGGGCTACGCGCGCGCCATGCGGTCTCTCGACCCGCGGCCGATCCGTCTAGGTTTGTATTTTCCTCTGATCCAGGGATGGAGAGAATGGGCGTTCGAGTAAGACGATGACCCCTGTGACGCGGCAAGGGAGGCAGCGTCTAAGCGGACTGTTGGAGCGTAGAGTGCCTCGACGGTTACGGTTGGGACTACCTCCTGCCTGATGTGTTGAGGTATTAGCGTCAAGCCGGCGGCCAGATCCTCGTCAGTCGGCGCGCCCAGGATCCTCTTGAATTCGTCCTCATCCATGGCAACCTCCAAGTCGTTTAGCCACCTTCGACCGCTTCAGGTGGACGAATGTTTGCGCGTGGTCCATCATGGTTGCGCCTGCCAACACGCTGTAGGAGGCATCGAGAGCCTAGCCGACGATTGGCGGCGCCCGGGACTCTACCTTCTCGTTCGCTGCCCGAAATCGGCCACCTGAGCCGACGTCCTGCCGTGTGGCTGTTCTTGCGTATTGTTGCGGATGTACTTACATGCGGGCATTGGTGCATGAATCGGTGTAAGCGAGCACGCTAGCGGCGGGGGTGGGGTCCAGTCCATCATAGAGATCGGGGGGGTAACGTCGTGGTCGCAGCGAAGTCGAGCCGAGTCAACCGCCAGTACAAGAAGAAGTACAGAATCCGGAACTGGAGGGAGTACGAGCGTGGCCTCAGGAGCCGCGGCGACGTCACGATCTGGCTGAGCGAGGATGCAATTGCCGCGTGGGTACCACCGAAGAACGGTCTTCGCGGAGGCCAGCGGCGGTACTCGAACCTCGCGGTCCGGACCGCGTTGACGCTGCGGGTCGTCTTCAGCCTGCCGCTCCGCCAGACCGAGGGGTTCCTGGACTCGCTGCTCCGCTTGATGGGCCTCAACCTCAAGGCCCCGGACCACACCACACTCTCGCGCCGGAACCAAATCGTTGCGGTGCCGCCCCTGACCCGATCCCACGACGGCCCGATCGACTTGATCGTCGATTCCACAGGGCTGAAGATTCTGGGTTGCGGCGAATGGAACGCGCACAAGCACAAGGCATCAAAGAAACGCCGGGATTGGCGGAAGCTGCACATCGGGGTGGATGCCGAGGGGTTCATTGTGGCGGCCGAACTCACAGCGAGCAGCCGGGACGACGCCTCCACACTCCCTGCTCTTCTCGACACAATCGAGGTTCCCATCCGGCGTTTCACGGCGGACGGGGCCTACGACCACAGATCGGTCTACGATCAACTCAGCGCGGCCGGTACAGAGAACGTCGTGATTGTGATTCCCCCTCGTCGCTCCGCGCTGTCGGCGGGGCCAACGGACGGCCCATGGGCGCAGCGTGACACGGCTCTTGAGAGGATTCGCCAGGTCGGGCGACGAGAGTGGCAGAAGGAGTCGGGCTACCGACAGCAGGCGCGCGTTGAAAACAGCTTCTTCCGATACAAGTCCGTGTTCGGAGGCGACCTGAAGGCGAGGCACGGCAAGGCACAAAGGAGAGAAGTTGCGATCGGGTGTCACATCCTCAACCGGATGGCCGAGCTGGGTAGGCCGAAATCCTGCGCTGTGGTGTCCTGAACGAGAAGTTGGAAAAGCGCCCCCACTCGCGCCGCAGTTAAATCATGCAACAGCGCCGCGGGTGTGCAACACCCGCTCGGTTTCGTCACGGATGTGCGCGGGCAGCGCGCCTTGTGTGATCAGCTGCGCCGCCGAAAAGGATCGTGTGCCGAAGCGCCGCACGCTGATGGCCACGTGCGGGCTGGCCGGGGGCACACAGATGGCCACGCGCGACCCGTCGCCCAACCGGGCGTCGAGGATCGGCCGCGGGAAACGCGCCGGGCCACGTCGAGGCGCACGCGACACTGACGCTGCCGACGACCAGGAACGCGCGGATGAGTCGCTCAAGCATCGCACCGCTCGTCGCTGCCCGTCGTCCGGCCCAGGGAGCCTTCCCGCAGGGATACATACAGACGGAAGCGACCCCCCCGAAGGCGGTCGCTCCCGTCTCTCTCAAGCCGCCTTGAGCCGTAGCCGAGGGGCGCTGTCACCCGCAGGGCCGTAGCGCAGCGTAGGAGCCGCGCCAGCGGCTTGACTCGCCCCTTGGCGGAGGCTATCCGGGGTTTTGGGTTGGGTTGTGTTGTCGTCCCGTTTCCCCCGTTCCGCCGCGGTATGGCGTAAGTCTTTCGTTTTCAGTTTTTTACCTATAAGGAAGGTTTTGGTTTTGCCTTTTCGGGAGGGGCGTTAGCCCACCTCTTGGGTGGTTTTTGTTTTGTTTTCAGTGAGTTATCCACAGGATCGTCGCTCTTACTACTTGTTCTTCTACTACTTTGTTCTTTAACTACTTGTACGTGTTACCCGTTTCACCGGAAAACCAGCGGGCGAATGTTACCTGTTTCACCGGAAAACCAGCAGACGCATGTTACCTGTTTCACCGAGGAAAACTCTCAGGATCACCCAAACCTGTGTAAATAAGCCATTTACGCCTTCTGACGATTCGGGAGCGCGGGGAAGCCTAGAGGGTCCAACCCGGCCCGCCGAGGCCGCTGGAGGGCCGCTGAGAGGCCGGGAAGGGGGAGCCTAGCTTGTTAGCTGGCCTTGATTGAGCGGCGCGATGGCCGGTGTCGATGGATGCAGGATCAACACGCCCTTGGCCGTCGAGTAGTTCAACTCCGGCCAGGCCATCTTGATCTTCTTCAACTCGCGGAGTACCTTGTATCGGAACGCTTGAACGGTGTTGTTGTCGCTGGCGTTGTCCGGGTGCGCCCCGAACTGGCGGTAGACCTGCCTCCAGGTGAGGCGCAGCGGAGCGCGGAGCGCGAAGGTGCGGTAGTTGAGCCAGAGGTAGAGATCAAGGCCCAACGTGGAGCGTTTGAGGGCCTTGAGGGTGTTCATGTCGAGCGGTACTGGATGGTTGATGATCTCGTTAAACAAGTCTTCGCCCAGGCGAATCTTGCTATTAAAAAGCACCGGCTCGTCGGGCTTGCGTTCGTTCCACCAAAACGCGGCCCGGTCAGCGACTAGCGAACTTACGCGGGCTTCGCCGTGCTCATCCTCATAGATTATTGAGACGCTGCAACCGAACAGCCGCTTCATTTGATTGCGGAGCCGCGTCCGGTCGCCGCGAGGACTTCCGCTGTCATCTTGCATACCGAGCTTTCGCATGAACCCGGAGAGCGACTTTCCTAGTACAATCTCGCGGCTTTGGGTCCGCACCGCTTCGGCTGAGACCCAGGCCAGCAACAGGCGCGGCAGGTTGCCGTAGGGGAGCTTGTCGCGGCCCGCGAACATGTAGAGCGTGTACGGGCCGTTCTGTCGCTTGTATTGATGCCGGTTGCCGGGGTTAGTGCGAGGCAGGGAACACAGCACCATCATCCGCGCCATGAAGCCGAGATCCGGGTCCGCTTCGCTGGCCGAAACAAGCTGGTGCACCTGATCGGCCTGGGTGAAGTGGTGCAACGCCTGAGGCGAGGCTTCGCGGATCGCCTTCACCGGCCCGTTCAAACCAGATACGACTTCCGCAACGGGAACCAAGCTGCCGTGTTGACGCTGCATGCCTTTATTCTCCCATGCGCCTTCCCTCGACAAGCAACAGGTTTCAAAGTACAGCCAGCATCAGGCGCTGTTGCATGATTTAACTGCGGCGCGAGTGGGGGCGCTTTTCCAACTTCTCGTTCAGGACACCACAGCGCAGGATTTCGGCCTACCCAGCTCGGCCATCCGGTTGAGGATGTGACACCCGATCGCAACTTCTCTCCTTTGTGCCTTGCCGTGCCTCGCCTTCAGGTCGCCTCCGAACACGGACTTGTATCGGAAGAAGCTGTTTTCAACGCGCGCCTGCTGTCGGTAGCCCGACTCCTTCTGCCACTCTCGTCGCCCGACCTGGCGAATCCTCTCAAGAGCCGTGTCACGCTGCGCCCATGGGCCGTCCGTTGGCCCCGCCGACAGCGCGGAGCGACGAGGGGGAATCACAATCACGACGTTCTCTGTACCGGCCGCGCTGAGTTGATCGTAGACCGATCTGTGGTCGTAGGCCCCGTCCGCCGTGAAACGCCGGATGGGAACCTCGATTGTGTCGAGAAGAGCAGGGAGTGTGGAGGCGTCGTCCCGGCTGCTCGCTGTGAGTTCGGCCGCCACAATGAACCCCTCGGCATCCACCCCGATGTGCAGCTTCCGCCAATCCCGGCGTTTCTTTGATGCCTTGTGCTTGTGCGCGTTCCATTCGCCGCAACCCAGAATCTTCAGCCCTGTGGAATCGACGATCAAGTCGATCGGGCCGTCGTGGGATCGGGTCAGGGGCGGCACCGCAACGATTTGGTTCCGGCGCGAGAGTGTGGTGTGGTCCGGGGCCTTGAGGTTGAGGCCCATCAAGCGGAGCAGCGAGTCCAGGAACCCCTCGGTCTGGCGGAGCGGCAGGCTGAAGACGACCCGCAGCGTCAACGCGGTCCGGACCGCGAGGTTCGAGTACCGCCGCTGGCCTCCGCGAAGACCGTTCTTCGGTGGTACCCACGCGGCAATTGCATCCTCGCTCAGCCAGATCGTGACGTCGCCGCGGCTCCTGAGGCCACGCTCGTACTCCCTCCAGTTCCGGATTCTGTACTTCTTCTTGTACTGGCGGTTGACTCGGCTCGACTTCGCAGCGACCATGACGTTACCCCCCGATCTCTATGATGGACTGGACCCCACCCCCGCCGCTAGCGTGCTCGCTTACACCGATTCATGCACCAATGCCTCTCTTCGGGGTCAGTTCACGAAACGGGGAAAATCGTACGCTAACGGAGCTGTTCTGAACCTGGCCCTCTTCAGGTTCCCGCCAGCAAGTCCAATAGATTGAGAGCTTTCTAGGTCAAGCTGATCTCAAAACCATCCCGGCGGTAAGGGGGAAAAACCTGAGCACCAAATGGCATTCGAGAGCTTGGCACGGACACTCCGCAAGACCTTCTATTTAAAGCACTTACTGGCCGCTCTTGATGTCTTAGCGTACATTTTTACACCAATCTGCTCGGTACCCTCTCTCCGCGGTTCTCGCTGTTTCACAATTTGTATTGGCCTGTCCGGGGTCGAGAGACTCCTTTTTCTCCCAGAAACTCACGCACGGGTGTTCCCGGAAAATGTCCAGCGGAGCACTACCTGGTAGTGAGGTCTTGGCGTGGAGATGGGGAGTCTTCTGGGAACTGTTCAACGATTGCCGCTGCAGCGTCATCGTAGATGGACCGCGATTGATCCGTATCGCCCATGATTTGAGACAGGAACTTCCAGACAGCTCCACAGCGAGTGGGAGCCCACCCGCTCCCGAATCCTTGTTGGCGTGGGGTAGCGTTCCAATTATCTCCACGGCGCTCTATTCGAATGTCGCCATAGCTGGTAATCTCTTCGATGATCACAAGTCGATCGTTCTTAACTGTGCATTTAGCCATGACGACGGTTAACGTATCAGGCGTCCATAAGCTCTGACAAATGCCACAAGTGACCCCTGACCCGGGCCTCCGCCGCGAGTGTGACTCTCAGCGACCCATGCCCGTTCATCGCTAGATGGGGACGTGGCTGGCAGCCGTTAGCGCACGCAACCGCCCCGCGCGCTGGGGCTCCCGAAGCTTGCCCATAGCTTTCACCTCGATCTGGCGGATCCGCTCCCGGGTAACCCCGAACTCTCGACCAATCTCTGCCAGTGTTCGGTCCCGATCGAAGCCAATTCCAAAACGCATCCGGATCACCTTCTCTTCCTTGGGAGACAAAGTCTTGAGCACACCAGCGGTTTGCTCACCAATGTCCGACTCGATCGCCCCATGGATTGGCGAGAGTGCCCCTTGGTCCCTCAACACATCACCCAGCACCGATTCACCGTCCGCTCCAATGGGAGTATCCAGTGAAAGCGGGCCTCGGGAGATCGACCGCAGCGTTTCGACTTGTTGGACTGTCACCTCCATACGCCGTGCGATTTCTTCATTCGTTGGCGGGCGGAAAAGCTCCCTTTCGAGCTGCCGAACAGCCCGCAGGAACTTGTTGAGCAGTTCGTTCATGTGGACCGGCAGGCGCATGGTTCGCGACTTATCTGACAGAGAGCGCGTGATCGCCTGCCGAATCCACCAGTAGGCGTACGTCGAAAACTTGAAGCCCCGGCGGTAATCGAACTTCTCGGCCCCGCGCATCAACCCCAGGTTGCCTTCCTGAAGCAAGTCCAGGAAATCCAAGCCCCGATTCGCATATTTCTTGGCGACCGCGACGACCAGGCGTAGGTTCGCTTCGACGAGAGCCTTTCGAGCTTGCTCGACCTCGCGTCTCCCTGCTCGGATGAACGCCATGGTCCGCTTGATTTCGGCCCTCGTCATCACAACGCGGCCCTCCTGCCGGGCAGGTTTCCTGGACCTTGCCTTGCCGGCGGCCTTCGCCGCTTTCTTCGACAGTTCAGGTACCGCCCGTTCAAATTCTTTGCAGTAGGCGTACCAAACGTCGCACTTCAGAGGCATTTTACGGATGCGGCGCGAGATTTGGACTCTCTCTCTCGCCACCCTCCAGGCCCATCTACGCTGCACGGCCTCGCTGGCCTTGGACCGAGCCTCGGCCTTTGTGGCCAGCTCCTCGATTTCTGGAATCAATTGAACGATATGAGCGCACTTTCGACGGACGCTGGCTGCCGCTCTGGCCCTTGCCGAAGAGTCGGGCACCTTGCCCAGGACGTCGATCAGATACCGTAGGTTCACTCGCTTGTTCCTGAGATCTTCATGCAGCTCCAACATCTGATTCCACATCCAGGGCGTCCGCGAGAGCGCCTTTCTCAATCGTCGACTGCCGCGCTCCATGCGCCTTGCCAGCCGGATCTCGTCCTCCCGATTCAGTAGCGATACCGCACCCGCTGCGGCAAGGTACAAGCGCACGCCGTCTTGCGGGGCAGATGGCCTTGCCGCCAGGGCGTCCGCGTCGTGGTCTCCCGTCCAACCCGACTCTTCTAACTCAGACACGTCCTTCGGCGCCAGCGACGTCCTGGCGCGCGACAATTCACTATGCTTCAAGTGGGATGAGAACGCGTTCACTGAGTTCCGACCTCTGAATGTGAATTGCCGATTTCGGTCTCCAACAGACGCCATTCTACGCCCACACCCAACCAACAGCAACCACTCACCCAAGCCCCTCGCGCCTTTTCCCCTCAGCCACCGCCATTTTCCGCGACCCGCATATCCTGAAAGATTCGAGACCCCGGACGTGCAAAATCCGTGACCTCGGGTCTCGAATTCTGCCGACAAAACCCAGGACCCAAACCACGCAACATTTGCGACCCACACAGACACAAGTTCCCCGTCCTGTCAAACCCTGTTAGGATGACGGCGAGGGACACCGGAGGCCATAATGGCGACAACCGCAGATCAAGAACTTAAGGTCTTCTGCGACGCGTGCGTCCCGGCCTACAAAGCTCTGACCATGGACCCTGCGCGGCTTACGTTCCCGGAGCTCGGTGCGGTCGTAAGGGGCTACGAGTGCAGAAACCAAAGCTGCGCTAGACAATACGCGACCATCTGAGAACGGCGGAGCGAAACTAGACCATAGAGCGGCGAATCGAAGCTGCTTTTGGGCGGAGTAAAAGTAGACCGTCCGAGTGGTCCAGCGAACATTCCTGTGGTGTTTGTGGGACACGAGAGGGATGTATCGCGTGGAGCTATACGCTCAAGTAGGCGCTGTTGCATGATTTAACTGCGGCGCGAGTGGGGGCGCTTTTCCAACTTCTCGTTCAGGACACCACAGCGCAGGATTTCGGCCTACCCAGCTCGGCCATCCGGTTGAGGATGTGACACCCGATCGCAACTTCTCTCCTTTGTGCCTTGCCGTGCCTCGCCTTCAGGTCGCCTCCGAACACGGACTTGTATCGGAAGAAGCTGTTTTCAACGCGCGCCTGCTGTCGGTAGCCCGACTCCTTCTGCCACTCTCGTCGCCCGACCTGGCGAATCCTCTCAAGAGCCGTGTCACGCTGCGCCCATGGGCCGTCCGTTGGCCCCGCCGACAGCGCGGAGCGACGAGGGGGAATCACAATCACGACGTTCTCTGTACCGGCCGCGCTGAGTTGATCGTAGACCGATCTGTGGTCGTAGGCCCCGTCCGCCGTGAAACGCCGGATGGGAACCTCGATTGTGTCGAGAAGAGCAGGGAGTGTGGAGGCGTCGTCCCGGCTGCTCGCTGTGAGTTCGGCCGCCACAATGAACCCCTCGGCATCCACCCCGATGTGCAGCTTCCGCCAATCCCGGCGTTTCTTTGATGCCTTGTGCTTGTGCGCGTTCCATTCGCCGCAACCCAGAATCTTCAGCCCTGTGGAATCGACGATCAAGTCGATCGGGCCGTCGTGGGATCGGGTCAGGGGCGGCACCGCAACGATTTGGTTCCGGCGCGAGAGTGTGGTGTGGTCCGGGGCCTTGAGGTTGAGGCCCATCAAGCGGAGCAGCGAGTCCAGGAACCCCTCGGTCTGGCGGAGCGGCAGGCTGAAGACGACCCGCAGCGTCAACGCGGTCCGGACCGCGAGGTTCGAGTACCGCCGCTGGCCTCCGCGAAGACCGTTCTTCGGTGGTACCCACGCGGCAATTGCATCCTCGCTCAGCCAGATCGTGACGTCGCCGCGGCTCCTGAGGCCACGCTCGTACTCCCTCCAGTTCCGGATTCTGTACTTCTTCTTGTACTGGCGGTTGACTCGGCTCGACTTCGCTGCGGCCACGACGTTACCCCCCCGATCTCTATGATGGACTGGACCCCACCCCCGCCGCTAGCGTGCTCGCTTACACCGATTCATGCACCAACGCCCCTTCGAAACCACGTTGTGGGCCTCGGTCAGCTCAGCCAGTAGCTCTTCTCGCTCGGATTCAGCCAGTGACTTCCTCATCGCCCAAGACTTTACAGCAAAAACTCCCTCTCCGGCGAACACCCCCTGCAGCCGGACGAAGCCAAGGCCCTCAAGGCTTACCTCCGCTCCCGCAAGCACGACTCCCCTGTCCTATTTCTAAGCAACCGCGCCCTGCCACTTCCCGCGGTGCCCAAGAGCGTGACGCTGGATCCGGACATGTGGATTCTCTCGAAGGAGACGAGCACAAAGAAGGTGAAGCGAGCCCGAGGCGTTCGTCCAACTCACGAACCAGGATTAAGCCACCGTCGGAAGTAACCCGCGAGCCTTGAAAATCGACCTCACGACCGTGTCGGGCCGGATGAGCAATCGTTGCTTTACTGCCGTCCGCTAAACACGTCCAACATTGGCACTGGTCCCCCGCTAGTGACCACTGTGGGCATCACCCCATTCCATTTCTCTATAGCTTTTCCCTGAACCTCGATTCGCCGCAAGGCCAGTAACTGCTCCGTTATCTGTTCTTTTTGGAGTTCCAGTCCCTTGGCTTCAGCTTCGGCTCTGGTGATTGCCTGTTGCGCTTCAAATTCCACCCGTCTCAAGGCGTTCTCTGCCTCCAGAGCCTCTTGGACCGCTTTCACCTTTGCCTCGATGGACTCCTGGAAGGTTGACGAGAACTGAAAGTCCGTGATGGAGAGTTGTACAACTACGATACCAAGGGGAGCTAACCTTTCCGCCATCAAATTTTGAAGTTCATCTTTCACCTGTGGCCTTTGTGTGATCAACTCCTCGGCGTTGAAATCGGCCGTGGTAGATTTGACCGCTTCCTGGATGTACGGCTGAATGACCCGGCTTTCATAATCCCGCCGCATATTGCGATAAATTTCCGCCACGCCGCCGGCATTCAACTGGTAGTTCAAGGTGACTTCTGTGGTGACCAGTTGCAAGTCCCTGCTGGAAGAGCCGGTAGAAGCGGTGTATTTCTGAAGCTGGGTTGACATCAGAGCTACCTCCTCAACGAAAGGAATCTTGAAATAGAGACCTTCAGCTTTGATCGTCCCGGTCACGGCTCCAAAACGCAGCAAGACGCCTCGTTGTCCCGCGCCGACTACCCCGGTGCTTCCCGCTACCACAATGAGGCAGGCAATCACGACCCCGATAACTGCGATCTTTTTACCCAGCCCTTGCGGAATTCTAAAATCCCCAAATTCTCCAGACGTCCTAGAGTACTTTGGCATCGCTACCTCCTTTTATCCAAATCTATGGAATGGATTCGCCCCAGCAGAAGGGCCTGTCGGGTGGAGCTTGGAGCAAGTCCGATACTCTGGCAACTCACGCCGCGCCGTCCCAGTAGGATTAAACCGCCTCGTAGGCCATCGGACGTCGAAGGGAACCCGACATGCAAGCCAGGATTTCCTTTGTCGCCGTCCTGAGACGGATAGGATAGCCGATTCCCGGCTGCGATACAACGGTTTCGCACTGCTGCTACGTTCGGTACTCCTTTCGCTGCCGCTCCTGCCTCCGAATGCTGCCGATTCATCGTATTCCAGCGACGCTTAGCGGGCTCTTTGGCAACACTTCTCCCACAACGACGCACCTCGAACAGAAACGCACGCGTCTCAACCAGGATTTCCGATTTGGCTCCTCTGACGGCACGAGTCTACGCCCTCACCCGGCGAAGCGCAACCATTTCGCCACCCGGTAGAGGCGGCGGCTGAGGCGGGACCGATCGAGCCCCCTTCTTGCCCCTCATGGGGGCTGATCCGCCGCTGCGAAGTCAATTTCGCAGACACCCCTCCGAGCTTCCGTCCTCAGTACACAGATTTCGCATTCGCCAAGTGCGGGGCTACCCGCCCGGCACAGGCAGCGCCCAGATCCTCCGCAGCATGTCGCCAAACAGCCGCCGGTTCAGATGTCCCTCCGCCAGCAGCAACCAGTAGTAGCGGGCATGCTTGACCAGCCGCCCACCGGTCTTCATCAGCCGCTGCTGCAAGCTCGTCAGCGACCAGCTCTTGATCCTTTGTGGCAGTCCCAGCCGCCGCCATAGGTTGCCCAGGTTGTAGGCCAGCACGCTTAACTGAAAGCGCACTTCGTTCGCCCGGAAGCGATGGCACGACAGCCTTGTCCAATGCGTCGCCTGCTTGCCTTCTTTAATCCACTGCTCGGCCGTCCCGCGCTTGTTGTAGAAGCGCACCACCGACCGGTTTGGCAAGCTCATGTTCGTCACGATAAAACCGACGCGTGCGAACAGCTCGCCCTGGTGGTGCTCGACCTTGGCGACAACTCGTCTCGGCTTCTTCCAGCTCTCCGCCTGATAGCGAAAGCTCTTGTAGCGCACTAGCGGCTTGCGGCCGGGCCTCCCCGGCGGACGAAACAGGATGTCTTCGATCTCTAACTCCAAGCTCCTGTTGGCCGGAATGCGGATGGCGTACTGCACGCCGCGTTCCTCCGAAGCCTCATAAACTTCCGGCTTGGCAAAGGCCGCATCGCCCCGGAAGGCGACCTGCTTGCCCGCAGCCTGTTGGCGCTCGATCTCCGGCAACAATAGCTCATCCCAGTCCTCGGCGCTGTGCACGTTGCCGGGACGCAGCTTCGCCGCCAGACAATCGCCGTGCTGATTGAACAGCAACAGCGGGTGGTAGCAGACCGACTCGAAGTGTCCGTTGTAGGCACTGCTTTCCTGTTGGCCATGGACCGGACTCTCGGTGGAGTCCATGTCCAGAACGACCCGCGCGGAGTCGTCGAACGCCTCCGCTTGCCCGACCAGCTCTCGGTTCAGCGCCATCAGCCCCAGCAGGTTCTCTTCGCTCGCCAGCATGTCCGTCTCGAAGCCGTGCAGCGTCGAGGTCAAGGCCGCACCGCGATCCCAGATCTTCTGCGAACCGATCAGCCGAAACGTAGGATCGATCGAAACCCGCTCGGCATCGTTGAGGTCCTCGTAGCCCGCCAAGCGGCTGTAGACCGACTGCCGCAACAGATCAGCGAGCGTGAACTGCTTGTTTGTGCCTTGCCGGGAGTCGCTGAGATGCTCATCGATCAGCGTCTCGAGACCGAGCCGTTCGTCCAGTTCGCGAACCAAAATCAGGCCACCGTCGGAAGTGACGTGCGATCCCTGGAAATCGACCTTCAATAATCCGTTGAAAGTTAGCTGGAACGGCTTTCTCTCTTTTTCACCCATCGGGTGTTGACCTCCCTGACGTCCTGATCAGGCTTGAACCCCTATCAATAAAGACGCTGAGGGCCGCTGGAAGGTCGGGAGGTCATACATCAAATTGAAAATGCGGGCTCCCGGTTTCTCGATGCTCCTGGATCGGCGTGAAAGGCTTGTGTTCGGGCTTGATGATGGCCGAAAGGATCTCGCCTATCGGCTGTAGGCCTTTCTCATCCTTCGCCATGAACCCTCCCCTGTTTACGCTAATTAGCTAACATTAGCGAATTAGCTGTTTTGTTCCCTGCCCTGCTCCCGCTCATAGGCTTCTACTGCACGGTTGAGGAGCTGGATGTTCTTGAGTTGCGCGTCGAGCGCGAGCCGCTTGAAGCGCAGCCGAAATTCGGCGGGCACCTTGAAGTTCAGATCGACGAGCGCCTTGGTGGGAGTCTGCCCACGCTGGAGCGACCCCGAAACGGCAGTAGGAGCTTTATCCTTGGTAGCAAGAATGGTGCTGGCGTCGATGGCTAGTGTCTTTTTAGGCATGGACTTTCACTTTCCTATCGTTATTCGCTATTTCGCTAATATTCGCTAATTCACCCAGGCGGCCCCTGGTAAGTCCCCAAAGCGCGGCGGCTTCCGTAGCGGCGGGACCGCTGGGGCTGATCTCAAGGGCTGTGCGGCCGTCCGTCATCGAAGCCGCGTAATCGACGCGGTCATGAATGACGGACCGGAAAATCTGACCGTGTTCGGAGAGCGCGGCGATGGTCTGCACGGTGATCCTGGCATTGCCCTTGGCCTGGGTCAGGACAAAAACGAAAGGTATACCGGCTTGCTTGACGAGGTCAAGCGTCGCGCCCAGCGACCAGAGGTCATTGGGACTCGGGCGAACCGGTATTAGAACTAGGTCGGCGAGCTTCAGGATCTTCCGGTTTTGTTCGGTCAGGGCCGGAGGTGTGTCGATGAAGCAGTAGGCGAAGCCCATTTGCGCGAGGGCTTCGAGCTTGTCGGGCAGCTCGCGCAAGCTGACGGGCGCGAGCTTGGGGGCTTCCGCCTCCCGCACCTTCCACCATGTGGCGAGGGTTTGCTGGGGGTCGGTGTCGATCACAACGGCGGGGCCGTGGCCAGCCTGCTCTACAGCGACGGCGAGGTGCGCGACGACTGTCGTCTTGCCGCTACCCCCCTTCTGGGAAGTGGTCACGATTGTTTTCATTGGCCTCCCTCTGGGCTAAGATACGCGAACATTCGCTAATTCGCCTTTTCGCTAAGAATAGCGGAAAAGCGAACGGAAGGGAAGTGGGCTCATGAGGAAGTGGGTTGCGTGCGGCAGCGACTGCAAAATCGTCCGATACGTTCAACAAGGTTCTTGGTGAGTTGTTTCTGTAAGCGTCGGAGACGTTTGTCGTCACGCGCCTCGATCAACTCGTGGGCCAGCGCCGCGGACGGCGGTGGCGTAGGCCTTGCGGGTGTGAGGGTTCCTGATGTTGGCGGTGAAGAACTCGAGGACGCGCTGGGCGGTGGCCGAGTCGGGAGAGAAGAGGGCGGGGAGCTGGATACCGCCGCCCGGGAGAGTTTCCGGTGTTGGGGTTGAGGTCTCGGGAATCAGTGTCTGGTAGTTGGGCATGAGGACCTGCTGAGATATGAATGATAATATCCTTTATCATGCGCGATCCACCCCCCTCCCGCCGCCCCCCGGCAGGCCATAATGCCGGATCGCTCCCTAACATGTAGTAGATGGGAAGAGTCCGGAATGACCGCCCAACCTGCTTGGTTTCATCGACTTGATGAAATCATTCCACGGCTGCGGGGCCTCGACACCAGATACCTCGACCCAGCACGCGGTCGAGAGGCTGTTGAAAGGTGCGCGTGCGCCGACGCGCTATTCCGGCGCCGGTCCGGCATACGCTGCCTGATGGTCATCGGCGCTCTAGTTCCGTTTGGGATCAAGATCGGATTGCAAACAATTGTGGCCTGCCCCCTGAAAACGAGTCCGGATCTTGAGAGAGAATCGAAGGATTCGGGCCCGTAGTTAAAGGAGGCAGGGAATGACGAGGAAGCGATACACGACCGAGCAGATCATCCACAAGCTGAGAGAAGCGGAAGTCGAGATGGCGGCGGGCAAGAGCGTGCCCATCGTCTGCCGCAAGCTCGCGATCAGCGAGCAGACCTACTACCGCTGGCGGAAGCGATACGGCGGGCTGCGCAGCAATCAAGCGAAGCGTTTGAAGGAACTCGAGCAGGAGAACTCACGGCTGAAGAGGCTGGTGGGGGAATTAAATCTCGCCAAGTCGATTCTCGAGGAGGCAATGCGGGGAAACTTCTAAGCCCGGCGAAGAAACGTCGGGCGGTGAAGCAAGTTCGCAAACAGATGAGCGTATCGGAACGACGGGCCTGTCGGGTGCTGGATCAACCACGCTCGACGCAACGTCGGCAACCAGGTCGTAGCCGGGAGGAAGAACGGTTGGTGAACGAGATGGTGGAGTTGGCGAGCGAGTACGGGCGCTATGGCTATCGGAGGATCACGGCACTGCTGCGGCAACGAGGATGGCGCGTGAATCACAAACGAGTGGAGCGACTGTGGAGGCGGGAAGGGTTGAAGGTGCCGCGGAAGCAGCCAAAGAGAAGGCGGTTATGGCTCAACGACGGTTCGTGCGTTCGGCGTCGGCCGGAACGCAAGAATCACGTCTGGAGCTACGACTTCGTCCAGACGCGAACGGCGGAAGGCCGCGCGGTGCGACTGCTGACCCTGATGGACGAATACACAAGGGAATGTCTGGCGATCCGAGTGGGGCGCAAGTTGGGCAGCGAGGAAGTGATCGAAACGCTGGCGGATCTGTTTGTCCGGCGAGGTGTGCCGGAGTATCTACGTTCCGACAACGGGCCGGAGTTCGTGGCCAAGATCCTGCGGGAATGGTTGGCGCGATTGCAGGTGCAGACGCTGTACATCGAACCGGGCAGCCCCTGGGAGAACGGCTACATCGAATCGTTCAACGGCAAGCTGCGCGACGAGTTGCTCAATCTGGAGATCTTCGACACGCTCTACGAAACGCAGGTGCTGGTGGAGCACTGGCGCATGGAGTACAACACGCGGCGGCCGCACAGTTCATTGGGCTATCGGCCACCCGCACCGGAGGCGTTCGAGCCGTTTGCAGCGAGCTACGGGACTCCGTCCCTGCCCCCGCCGAGAACGGCCCAGATCCTAACTTAGAAAGTGGTACAACATTGGGGGCAGGCCAGGCTCGTGACGATTCGTGCAACAACGCCATTACTCACCATCGTGAACATCATCAGGAGATTCGAATGCATGATCACATAGCGCTTGTGTATGGGTTCAACCTTATGCGCGCAGAAACCCTCGTCAAAGACCTCTCAGCCGAACAGATGGCCGAACAGCCGAACGGTGTAATCAACCACCCGGCGTGGTCCCTTGGTCACCTCGTCGTCTGGGCCAACAACCTTGGCTCGATGCTCGGACTTGAATCGAGCCTGCCGGATGGGTGGGACAAGACATTTGCCACCGGTGAAACACCGTCGTCAGACGTTTCAGCCTATCCGTCGAAAGACGAGATCCTCGGTGCGCTCAGGGAACAGCACTCGCGCAACACTGAAGCGCTGAAGAGCGCCGACCTTGAATCGTGGGCCAAGCCCCATCCGTACGTGAAAACGCTTCCCTATTTCCCGACGGTCGGCGACATGATCACGTTCTTGATGACGGCCCACGAGATGAACCACGTCGGACAGATCGCGGCCTGGCGACGTGCAATGGGACTCGGCTCCGCGACGTGAGTCTAAGCCGGGATTTCCGATTTGCCTGCCCCGGAGGGCCCCGTTATACACCCGACCGCGGAGCTGGAGCGGGTCGGGCTGTCGGGTCGGCTCGATTTCCGGGCGTTGATGGCGTCCGATCTACAGGGCCGGACTCGGGCATTCCGACAGCTTCGGGACGGCGGGATGGGCGAGTCAGAGGCGCGGGCCGTGTGCGGATTCGACTAGGGCGTGTTAACACTAACGCAGTGCATCGAAAATGAGTGCGAAGTGGATGAAGCCAAGGAAGAGCACATCCAGCTTGTCAAAGCGCGAGAAGATCCGGCGATAGCCCTTCAAGCGGCGGAACAGGCGCTCGATCTCGTTGCGCCGCTTGTACAGCTCCCGGTCGTACTCCCAAGGGTCCACGCGGGTCGCGACCGGCGGCACCACCGGGGTGAACCCCAGATCCAACGCCAGTTGGCGGGTCTCGTCACCCTGGTAGGCGCGGTCCATCACCAGCGCCAGCGGCTCGTCGTGCGGTCCCCAGTGCGTGAGGAGCTTGCGCCCTTCCGGCGCATCGTGGGCTTGGCCGGGAGAAAGCGCGAACGTTATTGCCGTATGAGCATCCGCGGCAACCAGATGAATCTTGGTGGTCCACCCGCCGCGGGATTTGCCGATGGCCTGGGGACCGTTTTTTTTAGCGCCCCCGTGCCGTCGGGATGGACCTTGACGATGGTGCTGTCCAGCGACACCGCCTCCAGCTTGATGCGGATCAACTGGGCGCGTTGCAGGTGTTCGAACACCCGGTCGAGCACCCCGTTTTTGGACCAGCGATTTATGCGGGTGTAGATCGTGTGCCAATTCCCGAAGCGACGCGGCATGCCCCGCCACTTGCACCCGTGCTCGGCGACGTACAGGATCGCATTGAGCACCTGCTGGTTGGACACGCTGACATTGCCACGTTGCCGCGGAAGATAGGACGCAATGCGCGCGTACTGTGCCTCGGTGAGTTCCATCCATGAAGGGTAACACGATAAGGCTAAATAGTGTTAACAGGCCCTAATTCGGCTCCGATTTCAATTTTGAGATAGGTTCTAAGGTGTGCGACACATCCGCCTACCCTGACGTCTCACGACGACCGCCGGTCACAGAGTTTCCATGGCTTACCTGCTCGCACTCAGTTCGGCGGCGCTGTACGGCACAGCCGATTTCCTTTGCGGCCTCGCCTCGCGCCGAGCGAGCACCCTCGTCATCGTCGTTACGTCGCAGGGCTGTGGCCTGACGCTGCTGGTGCTCAGTCTGCCGTTGTTGCCCGCGGCCACACCTGCCGCGCGCGATCTGGTCTGGGGCGGCGCGGCCGGATTGGCCGGTGGCGTCGGAGTGACGCTCCTGTATCGGGCGCTTGCCGTGGGGCGGATGGCGGTCGTGGCTCCGACGACGGCCGTGTGCGCAGTGACGATTCCGGTCGTCACCAGTGTCGTGCTCGGCGAACGGCTCGCGCCGCTGACGATGCTCGGCATCGCGCTGGCGATCGTGGCCATCGTGCTGGTCAGTCAGCAGGAGGCAGCGGCGAGTCCCGTGTCGGTGCGGGCCAGGGCGCTGCCGCCTGGTGTCGGGCTCGCGCTCCCGTCGGGCGTGGCGATCGGCTTGTTCTTCCTGGCCCTCGCTGAAACAGACGCCCAGGCAGGCATGTGGCCTCTCGTGGCGGCGCGTGCCGCCTCGGTGACGCTGTTCGGCGTCATCGCGCTGGTCAGCGCGCGGCCGTGGCGCATGGCGGCGGCCGTCACCAGGATCGCCATCGCCGCCGGCGCCATCGACATAGGCGCCAACGCACTGTACCTGTTGGCCACCCGTTACGGGCCCCTCAGCATCGCTGTCACCCTGTCATCGCTGTACCCCGCGAGTACTGTGATCCTCGCGCGGATCGTGCTTGGCGAGCACCTCAATGGCTGGCAAGTCATCGGTGTGGTGTGCGCCGTCCTCGCGGTCGCGTTCATCGTCAGTCCGGGATGACGACGGCGAATGCACACCTGGCAACGGCGCCATACCCGACGAGAGCGACTCAGCGACCAGAGGACTGGCTCGGCACTCAGCCCGCGCCGGTGTATCCGTAGAGCTCAATGAGGCGGTGCGCCTGGGCGCGGGTGAGCTTCATTGATGCGGCTCCTTAGCCCGCATTTCTCAGTGCGCCGTGCGAAGGCGCCACTCCCCAGCGGGTGCGAATCCCGCCCGGCAACTGTCGCTCCAGCCGGTAGCAGACGGAGCGGATGATGGAGGTAACTATATCGCCCGAAGCACTCCGACGGCAAAGGGCCGCGTAGGCGGCTCAGCGACCATGCGGGCCGCAACGCGAGTGAACGCCGAGCAGGCCTCGAAACGGGTAACGTGGAGGCCGACCCGCCTGAGATACAGGGAAGGCTGCCAGCGGCCGGGTAGCGAGCGACACATGCACCGGCCGGCTCCGCCGGGGTAGTGGCGGCGGCACGCATGGAAGAGGGGAATGGACGCAACACGGGAAGCCCTGCCGGCGGCGTGGCACGCGCCAACCGACAGCCCGCGAGGGTCAGGTCGGGCCGGAGAGGGTGGCGGAGAGGCCCGTAGTACCGGGGAAGCCGAGTAATGTCGGCGGAGGGAAGGGGCTCGGTTCGAGAGCAGCGCAGGACGGAGGAAGGGACGTGGGGACTGGCGAGAGCCTAACAGCCTCAGAGAGGGTTCAGCGACTCCAGACGGCGCTCCATGCGAAAGCGAAGGAAGCTCCGGGCTTCCGGTTCTACTCGCTGAGCGACAAGGTGTGGCGCGATGACGTTCTCGCGGTCTCCTGGCAGGCTGTGCGCCGCAACGGCGGGTCGGCCGAGGTGGACGGCGAGACGGTCGCGGACATCGAGTCGCAGGGGGTGGACCGGTGGCTGGGAGCACTGGCGCGGGACCTGAAGTCGGGGACTTACCGGCCGCGTGCGGTCCGGCAGGTCCTGATTCCGAAGAAGCAACGCGGGAAGTTTCGGCCGTTAGGCATACCTTGTCTCCGAGACCGGGTAGCGCAGACGGCGGCGATGCTGGTGTTATCGCCGATCTTCGAAGCGGACCTTGAACCGGAGCAGTATGCCTATCGGCCGGGCCGAGACGCGCGTGACGCGGTCAGGCGCGTACACCGGCTGCTGACGACGGGCCACCGGGAGGTGGTGGACGCCGACTTGTCGACTACTTCGGCCAGATACCGCACGCGGAGTTGATGCAGTCGATGGCCCGGCGCGTGAGCGACGGGCGGCTGTTGGGCTGGGTCAAGGCGTGGCTGGAAATGGCGGTGGAGGAGGACGACGGGCGCGGTGGCCGCCGCCTGACGAACCGGGCGCGTCGGGAGCGGAAGGGGACCCCGCAAGGGTCTCCGATTTCGCCGTTGTTCAGCAACATCTACATGCGTCGCTTCATCTTGGGCTGGAAGGTGCTGGGCTATGCCCGGCGCTTCAAGGCGGACATCGTCAACTACGCGGACGACATCGCGGTGCTCGGCCGAGCGCCGGCAGCGGAGATGCTGGCGGCGGTGGAAGGGCTGATGAAGCGTCTGAAGCTGCCGCTGAACGCCGAGAAGACCCGCTGCTGCCGGGTGCCGGAGGAACCGATGACGTTGCTCGGCTACCGGATTGGCCGCAACTGGCGCCGGGACACGGGGCAAGCCTACATCGGCACCCGCCCGAGCCCGGCGAGCGTCCAGAGCATTTGCCGTCGCGTGAGTGAGCTGACGGCGTCGCGTTACGGGCTTCTGGAACCCGAGGTCGTGGTGGGTCGCCTGAACCGGTTGCTGACCGGCTGGGCGAACTACTTCACCTTGGGCCAGGTTAGCCCGGCCTACGCGGCGATTGACCGGCACGCTACCCGGCGGCTGCACCAGTGGCTCTGTCGCAAGCAGAAGGTGCGGTCCGGGAAATGTGTGCGCTTCCCGGACGAGCGACTGTGGACCGAGTACGGGCTCACGCACCTTGGATCGCGAACGGCGAGTCTTCCGTGGGCGAAGGCATGATCTCGTCCGAGAGCCGGATGCGGAAAATTCGCATGTCCGGTTCGATGAGCGGCGACTGGAAACGGAGCCATGGCAGGGATTGAGGCACCGGCTACGGGCGAAAGCCGCCGGGAACGGCTACCCCCCTTCCGCCTACCGCCACCGCGCCAGTCGTCGACTCTACCGAGCGTTCGTCGCGAGGGCGTCGAGGCGCCGTGGTGGTGGGGCGCACGGACTGAACGACGCTGCAGGCGTAGTCGCAACTACGTCGAAGCGGCGTGAGGGAGTACGCCCCGTCAACGCGAGCGGATCGGCGTCCGCAGCAGAAGGCTGGCGAGAAATACGCGTGGACGTCCGGCCCCGAAGACCGCTGGGCCGGGCGCGCCGGGGCACCCCCGGATCGTCGCCGTCGATCCCGGTGATGATGTCGCCGACTCAAGGACACCCGCCTGCTTCACACGCGGGTCGATCGGACGTGCGGTCGGGCCGCGCCGACGTCCCCGCATGTCCCGCAGCGCGCCTTGCTCACGCTGCCGTCGCCAGTTCGCCGAGTGCGAGCTTTACAACTCACGGCATCGACTATATTCGGCGTCACTGCTGTCCGGTTAAAAGTCGAATAGAATCAATTGGTTGGGGTCATAGGGGGATTCGTTTTGGGAGTCGGATGGCTGGAGTGCCTGTAAAACGGGCATTTTTTCGAATAGCGTAACGCTGAGAATCTGTAGAATCTGGTAAAGACTCGCTTCCAGCCCGAGGCGTTTCCGGACGATAGCGATGAGCACGTAAATCGAGACAGCGATCCAGATCTGCGTCTTGACGGCGTTCTCGCTGGTGCCGTAAAACGACTTGATTCGCAGATGTTGCTTGATCCACTTGAAGAAGAGTTCCACCTGCCAGCGCGATTTGTAGATCTGGGCGATGGTCAGTGCCGGCAGGGTGAAGTTATTGGTCAGAAATTTCAATCGCTTGTTGGTTTCGGCATCGAAATAACTCACCCGCCGTAGGGGGTCCGGGTACACTTGGGCGGAGTTGAAGGGGGTCAAAATAACGGTGTGATCGGATCGCAGGCCCGTGCTCCTATCCACCGGGTGGGAGTAGCGACGCTGCAGCAAAACGTTCTTTTTGGTTCTCACCACGAAGAAGGCCGAACAGAGCGTGAACACGAAGAGGCGCCGAAAATCGACATAACCCCGATCCATGACGTAGAACGCGCCGGCCTCGGGAAGAAATTCATCCAGGATGTTGACGTCATGCACTTGGCCTGCAGTAATGCGGATAAACGTGGGAATATTGCCGTGCAGATCCAGCAGCGTGTGCATCTTCACGGCGGCCTTGTGCTTGCGGAATCTCGCCCACGGAAACAGCGACAGGCAGAGGTCGATTGTTGTCGAGTCGAGAGCGTACAGAGTCTGGTCCAAGTCCACACCGATCGGGTCGTGGGCATATAACGGCCGTGCCATGCCAATCAAGACCTGCGCGAAGTCCGCGTAGATCCGCCAGTCGCGCGACTCGTTCGCATCGGCCAGTGTCGAGCGCGCTACCCTGCCGCCGAATCCCATATGGTAGAGTTTGCCGTGCATCGAACGCAGGCACGTCTCGATGTCGCGGAGGCTTTCCCGATAGGTCAGCTGGGCGAATGCCATCGAAAGAAACTGATCCCAGCAGGAGAAACTTTTCAGATAGGAATCGCCGCGGTAGCGCAATACACATTTGTGAAACTCTTTGCTCGGCAGGTGCTCGATCAGTTGGGAGAAAACCGTACGGCCAAGGTTCATCCCCCATTGTGCCGCGTCGGGATGCTCCGCTCAGGCGGCCATTTGCGGCCTCGGGATTTCAAATCGTTCCCGGGCAAAACAGGCCATAAGACATTGAGCGGTAGAGACTTACCGTCCGTTGGCGCAACTTTCCCCGGACAGCACTGATTCGGCGTATGCCGATTCCAGCCTGCATCCTTCTGATCCTTGCCCATCCAGACGACGAGAGCTTTTTCGCGGCCGGTCTGGCGCGGCGCCACGTCGAGCGGGGCGCGAAGGTCGCCCTCGTGACGGCCACTCGTGGCGACGCCGGCCAAGTGGGAGATCCACCGCTGTGCGACCGCGACGCCCTACCCGCGCTCCGCGAGGCCGAGCTTCGTGAGGCAGCCGACATCCTCGGAATTTCAGAGGTGCACCTGTTGGACTATCAGGACACGCGGCTCGCAGAGGCGCCGATCGATCAGATTCGCTGCGAGTTGGTCGCACTCATCCGTCGCCACCGGCCGCATGTGGTGATCACATTTGATCCGAACGGCCAAAACGGTCATGCCGACCATGTCGCGATTTCGCGGTTCACGACGGATGCCGTGGCAGCGGCCGCGGATCCGCGCTGGGCGTCCGAACCGACCACCCCGCACCTGGTGCAACGGCTCCTGTGGACCTCGCCAATTGCGCCGTGGGAGGTGACGCGCCCGGCGGCCCTGCGTCTCGAGGCGGGGGTGGACTTCGCGATCGACATCGCCCCGTATCGGACCGTGAAGACCGAGGCACTTCGGGCGCACCGGAGTCAGCACGTTCCGGTCGATCGCTGGTTCCTGAGCAAGCCTGACCTGGACCAAATCTTGAGTATCGAAACGTTCAGACAGGCGTGGGGCCCTACCTTGCGACGGGTGCCCGCCGACGACGTGTTGGCGGGAATCGACCTGTCCGTGTAGCAGAGGTCGGCGGCTTCGCCGCCGCGCACTTCGCCGACGACGATGTGATCGGGTCGGTGCCGCAGGGCGTGACGCTGCTAACGGAGGAACTTTAGGCCGGACAGCGCGTTGACGGCCTGACGATCGTCAATCCGTTCGTCTGAAAGCCGCTCGGTTCTTGTAGTTGAGGACCGCGCGGGCCAGCCGTCGGGCCGCCCGGGTGCACGCGATAGCATGGCAAGGAACGCGGCATTCGCTGCAACCAGGGCCGCGGCCACCAGCAGCGGCTTTGGACGTCGGCAGCCCAGTCCGAACTAGTTCACAGCCGTGTTCCGCGAGCTCGTACACAAAGGAGGTACTGTGAGAGGACCTTGTTGCATGGATCATCCCGAAGGATGTCTTAGCATTGGTTTTTTCAACGCTGGGGGTAGTCTAAATGCCACATAAGTTCAACGCAGCGCGCCGGCACAAGTTTGATAAGGTGCAGTACCGGGTGATCAACTGGGCGGAATATAACGAGAGCTTGCGCCAACGGGGTGACCTGACGATTTGGGTCAGTGAGGAGGCTCAAAGTGTGTGGAGCGCGCCGCGCCGCACGTCACGGGGTGGTCAGCGCAGATACTCGGATTTGGCGATCGAGACATGCCTGATGCTGCGCACGGCATACCATCTTGGACTGCGTCAGACACAGGGGCTTATGGGTTCCATCGGCACGCTCATGGGGTTGGATATACGGGTACCGGATTACTCCACGCTGTCGCGTCGCGCAAACGGGGTGCAGCATCGCTCAGGTGATGAGGCAAGAAGGATCTGTGCCTATCCATCTGCTGGTCGACAGTACTGGCCTCAAGATCTTCGGCGAGGGCGAATGGCTAGCGCAGAAGCATAACACCAAGGGAATACGCCGCCGCTGGCGCAAGCTCCACCTCGGACTGGACCTCGCCAGCGGGGCGATTGTTTGCGCCGCTCTGACTCACGATAACGTTGGAGACAGCACAGCCTTACCCAGCCTCCTGGATCAGCTGGATGCCCCGGTCACGGGCTTTCTGGCTGACGGCGCCTACGATGGAGCGTCCACACGAAATCTGCTGAGGCAGCGGTATGGGGAGACCCTGGATGTGGTCATACCGCCGCCAAAGGACGCAGTGATCCGCCTGCAATCGGCGCGTGATGCGACCGTTCGGGATCGCCATATTGCCCAAATCTGCAGCAACGGGTGCATGGCCTGGCAGACGGCAACAGGGTACAACCAGCGCAGCCGAATAGAAACGCAGATGGGCCGTTGGAAGAGCGTCATCGGCCCCAAACTCAAATCCCGCAGCTTCTCCAGGCAGATCACGGAGATCCAACTCGGCCGAAAAGTCCTGAACACAATGACCGCGCTCGGACGGCCTGTGTTCGAACGCATCGCCTGACACTACCGCTTGGGGAAAGGGGGAATTCCGTTTCCATCCCTATCCGTGCAACAAGGCTCTCTTGTGCGCCATGCCGCCTGCAGCTGCGGCAATCGTGACGTTCTCTATGAGTTCTCCCTGAAGTAAGCCCGCGTCTCGCGGACGATGAGCCCCGACAGCAGGAGCAACCCGATCAGGTTCGGGATGGCCATCAGGCCGTTGAGCACGTCGGACAGCAGCCACACGACCTCAACCGTGCCGAGGCTGCCGAGGAACGCGGCCATCACGAACGCGACGCGGTAAGGCAGGACGGCTCCCGTGCCGAGCAGGTACTCCAGACTCTTCTCGCCGTAGTACGACCACCCCAGAATAGTGGAGAACGCGAACAGCACGAGGCTCACCGTGACGACGATCCCGCCCCACTGGCCGGGCAGACCCGTGGCGAAGGCGCGTTGCGTCAGGAGGGGTCCATCCAGCCCGGTCTGCCACGCGCCGGTCGCGATGATGGCAAGCCCGGTGAACGAGCAAACCATGAGCGTGTCGATGAAGGTCTGCGTCATCGACACGAGCGCTTGGCGCACCGGCTCGCGCGTCTGTGCCGCCGCGGCGGCAATGCCCGCCGATCCCAGACCCGACTCGTTCGAGAAGATGCCGCGCGCCACGCCGAAGCGAATCGCCTGCGCCACGCCGGCACCGAGAAACCCGCCCGTCGCCGCCGTGCCGGTGAACGCACTCTGGAAAACGAGCCCGATCGCCCCGGGGATCCCTTCGTAGTTCAGGACGAGGATGACCGTCGTCGCAGTCACGTACACCAGAATCATCGAGGGGACGAGCGTGGCGGCGGTCCGACCGATCGACCGGATGCCCCCCAGAATCACCAGTGCCGCCAGCACCGCCACGGCCAAACCGACGAGGCCAGGATGGACGGACAGCCCGAACGTTCCGGCCGAGTTGGCCACTGCCAGCGAGATGGCGTTGGACTGCACCATGTTTCCGATGCCGAACGCTGCGGCCGCGGCAAACAGCGCGAACGCTCGGGCCAGCCAGCGGCCGGTTAGCTGGCCGACCCCGTGCTCCAGGAAGTACATCGGCCCGCCGCTTTGTTCGCCTCGGGGGTCGGTCGTGCGGAAGCGAACCGAGAGTAGCGCCTCGGAGTACTTCGTCGCCATACCGACCAGGCCCGTCATCCACATCCAGAAGAGCGCACCGGGTCCACCTGCGGCGATCGCCGTGGCCACGCCAACGATGTTGCCGGTGCCGACTGTGGCGGCCAGTGCCGTCATGAGCGCCTGGAAGTGGGTGATGTCGCCTTCGGCGTCGGGCTCACGGCGCACAACCAACCCGAGCCATAGTGCGTGCGGAAGCTGCCGGAACTGGAGGCCGCGCAGCCGGACGGTCAGGTAGAGGCCCGTGAACAGGAGGAGCGGGACGAGGAACAGGGGACCCCAGACGAAGCCGGACGCCTGGCTCAGGAACCGTTCGATCGCGGCCATGCCCGGCCAGTATAGCAACCCGTATTTAGGGTCATCGCAAGGTTTGTTCGTAGAATTACTCATATGGGGGTCGAGTCCGGCAGGGGGGTAGAGTCGAGAGGAGGCGCGTAGCCGGTAGGGTTTGGTGGCTCATCCGGTGCTTTCGCAGCCGGGCCGCAATCCGATTCCCATGGGCACGTTTCCTCCCCTCGCTCTGCGAACCCGGCGGGCCGATTTCTGGCACCGGGCTCTCCAGTGGAATCATGCGGCTCGCACACGGGTTCCCGGTCGCGGCCAACGGGCGGGTCTCGCGAGCCGTGGCATCTGGCCCGCACCCTTGCGCCGGCCGGCCGGTGTGTCGTCAGGCCTGTTGACGCCCTGACGGCGGCGACCGCTCAGGTCGTCCCCTTCGCTTGTGCATGTGATGACGTCCGGAATTCCTGCTCATCTCCGGGGTACTAGACCGTCGGCCACTCCCGCGAGCCTGCTCCCTTTCGCCATCGCTTCCACCTGAGGTCCCTTCCCTCCACCGGCATTACTCGGCTTCCTTGGTACTGCGGACCTCTCCGCCACCCTGCCGGGCCAACCTGGCCCTCGCGGGCTATCGGTTGGCGCGTGCCACGCCACCGGCAGGGCTTCCCGTGTTGCGTCCATCCCCCCCTTCCACACGTGCCGCCGCCAATACCCCGGCGGAACCGGTCGGTGCTCGCGTCGCTCGCTTCCCGACCGCTGAGGGTATCAGGCAGATCGGTGCGATTTTGCACGCTAAGGGGCGTTGGTGCATGAATCGGTGTAAGCGAGCACGCTAGCGGCGGGGGTGGGGTCCAGTCCATCATAGAGATCGGGGGGGTAACGTCGTGGTCGCAGCGAAGTCGAGCCGAGTCAACCGCCAGTACAAGAAGAAGTACAGAATCCGGAACTGGAGGGAGTACGAGCGTGGCCTCAGGAGCCGCGGCGACGTCACGATCTGGCTGAGCGAGGATGCAATTGCCGCGTGGGTACCACCGAAGAACGGTCTTCGCGGAGGCCAGCGGCGGTACTCGAACCTCGCGGTCCGGACCGCGTTGACGCTGCGGGTCGTCTTCAGCCTGCCGCTCCGCCAGACCGAGGGGTTCCTGGACTCGCTGCTCCGCTTGATGGGCCTCAACCTCAAGGCCCCGGACCACACCACACTCTCGCGCCGGAACCAAATCGTTGCGGTGCCGCCCCTGACCCGATCCTACGACGGCCCGATCGACTTGATCGTCGATTCCACAGGGCTGAAGATTCTGGGTTGCGGCGAATGGAACGCGCACAAGCACAAGGCATCAAAGAAACGCCGGGATTGGCGGAAGCTGCACATCGGGGTGGATGCCGAGGGGTTCATTGTGGCGGCCGAACTCACAGCGAGCAGCCGGGACGACGCCTCCACACTCCCTGCTCTTCTCGACACAATCGAGGTTCCCATCCGGCGTTTCACCGCAGACGGAGCCTACGACCACAGGTCAGTCTACGATCAACTCAGCGCGGCCGGTACAGAGAACGTCGTGATTGTGATTCCCCCTCGTCGCTCCGCGGTGTCGGCGGGGCCAACGGACGGCCCATGGGCGCAGCGTGACACGGCTCTTGAGAGGATTCGCCAGGTCGGGCGACGAGAGTGGCAGAAGGAGTCGGGCTACCGACAGCAGGCGCGCGGTGAAAACAGCTTCTTCCGATACAAGTCCGTGTTCGGAGGCGGCCTGAAGGCGAGGCACAGCAAGGCGCAACGCAGAGAAGCCGCGATCGGGTGTCACATCCTCAACCGGATGGCCGAGCTGGGTAGGCCGAAATCCTGCGCTGTGGTGTCCTGAACGAGAAGTTGGAAAAGCGCCCCCACTCGCGCCGCAGTTGAATCATGCAACAGCGCCAATATTTTCAGTAATTTACAGGATATATCACCTTGCGCCGATGCGTATGTGTCATCTCTATGTCAGCAGCGAAGTAGGTCCCGAGTGGCCACCATTGGCACCAGGTGACTGCGGAAAAGTGGCGCGTTTTTCTCTGTATCCACTCATCTGCGCTCATCTGCGGATACTTGATGCCGCTCACGACGGGTCCGGAGATCCGGGCAGAAGCCGAAGAAGCGTTCGAGTTCGCCAAGCAAAGTCCTTGGCCCGACCCCGATACCGCCACAACTTCGGCTGATTAAGAGCTAGGCCCAGGTCTCGGTAGCGCGAGACTAGACGGCCCCGCCTGAAGGGTAGCAAAGTGTCTCAGGCTTGAGAAGTTTTCGGGGGGCGGCGGGGAGGGGGTTGGTCAATAGGGCGGTTGGCGATTCCGAAGAGGCTAGACGGAATCGCCGACGCGATACGAAAGCGTGGGTGAGTCAAGTAGACGAATGCCAAGGCACGGGCGCTTGAACGGCGACTTAGGCCGCTCGCGGACGCCAAAGGGTATGAAGCCTCGCGTCGCAACGTGCTCGGGGTGAATTGAGGCATGTCACGGTCGAACGTTCCGAAACTTGCTATCGAAGAAGCGACGAAACTCGCGCCGGGCGCCGCCTGGGTTGCTTAGCTTTCGTGTGCCAGAAACTCTCAGCGCCGTATGGTCAGTCTTTCAGCTCGATGCCGGCGTTCTTGAGGGTCAGGGCCGTCTGAGAAGTGTCTGCGACCTTCGAAGAGTTGTAGTGGATCCGAAATCCATGTTGATGCCCCTATTCATGTATTCTGAATGTTGTTTAGTACATATGCAACCCAATCGCAAAGCGCACTAGTTCTGTCATTGAGCGGCTGGTTCGCCGAGCAAGCGTTTGCAGGTCATCGTAGGCTCTCCCGAACAGCCTTAGGTTCAGCCTTTTCATAAGTCACCTCCTTGTTCAAATGCTTTTATATCAGACCCTTAAGAGCGTAGACGCCTCTCACAAGAGCTATGCTACAGCAAGCTCCCAGAGGACAGCGCTCAGCTTTAAAAATAGGGGCAACTATCGGTTACAGGGCCGACGCAACCGACATGGGACGGAGTAGAACTTCCAAGGAACAGATTTTAGACACCACAATACGGTGGTGCTTATCATTCTATTCCTTTGCTCATGTGTTGTCAACCGGACATCTTGACGTGGCGTTGGTGCATGAATCGACTGCGGCTCCCACGCCGGCATCGGCTCAGGGTCTCGATCCATCATAGAGATCGAGGGCAACGTCATGGCCGCAGACGAAGAAGGCAATTTGTGCCGAGGGCCAGTTGGTGAGGTTTCATCCTGTCGAGTGATCGGACGAATGGGGAAAGGCCAGCACGACAACCACTCCCATTCGTAGAGATAGCATTTCAGTTCCACCCCCGTCGCGCTTTTGCTTGCCACAGCCACGAAAGTTGATAGATATGTATTGGCTGAGTTTTAATCCTGTTTATCAAACGTCATTCTCCAGGCTTTCGTCCAGCACAAAGTCTCTAACGACAGCAAAGCAAACCCGCTGTTCTCGTAATTTCCGTCTTCTGCGCATCCATCCCCATGATACTAGTATAAGATTGAAACCATCCTGGTTTTGACTCCACATTATGGCCTCGAACAGCTCTCCTTCACTCACGCTCTTCGATCAGGCTTAGCTCCACTGTCGCATTTTGCTTCGCTTCAAGGTCAACCCGCTCGCTATGGGGTTCCACAGCCCAAATTTGCGTACTACACCAAAGATGGCTGGGCCAGAGCGAGCCTCTGGAAAGTTCCCATAAGCCAAGGGCAAAAGGTGGAAATTACACTAGAACCTGTAAACCAGGATTTCCATTTTGGCCCTAGCACGGTGAAAGTATACCCCCGCGCTGCCCCGAATACCACGTCTTTTCGCGCTGAACCCTGCACATGACCTCCGCCGGTAGGCGCCAGGGCTCGTCCATCCGCTCACAGACGTTGATTGAGCGGGCTGAACGGCGCTCCGGCCGACACTGCTCCTTGCGAAACCTTTTGGAGCCGAAAACTGTTGCTCCTCGCCAGGTCAACGCTACCCGCTTGGCAGCGGCAGCGCCCAGATCCTGTGCAGCATGTCGCCGAACAGCCTGCGGTTCAAATGCCCTTCGGCCAGCAGCAGCCAGTAATACCGCGCGTGCTTGACCAGCCGACCGCCGGTCTTCATCAACCTGTGTTGCAAGCTCGTCAGCGACCAACTCTTGATCCTGTTCGGCAGTCCGAGCCGCCGCCACAAGTTGCCCAGGTTGTAGGCCAGCACGCTCAGTTGCAGCCGTACCTCGTTCGCCCGGAACCGATGGCACGACAGCCTTGTCCAATGCGTGGCCTGTTTGCCTTCCTTGATCCACTGCTCCGCCGTGCCGCGCTTGTTGTAGAAGCGTACCACCGAGCGGCTTGGCAAGCTCATGCTCGTCACGATGAATCCGACCCGCGGGAACAGCTCGCCCTGGTGATGCTCGACCTTGGCGACGATCCGCCTCGCCTTCGCCCAACTCTCCGCCTGATAGCGAAAACTCTTGTAGCGCACCAAGGGCTTCCGGGAGGGCCTTCCCGGCGGCCGAAACAAGATGTCTTCGATCTCCAACTCCAGGCTCTTGTTGGCCGGAATGCGAATGGCGTACTGTACTCCGCGTTCCTCCGAAGCCTCATAAACTTCCGGCTTGGCAAAGGCCGCATCGCCCCGGAAGGCGACCTGCTTGCCCGCAGCCTGTTGGCGCTCGATCTCCGGCAACAATAGCTCATCCCAGTCCTCGGCGCTGTGCACGTTGCCGGGACGCAGCTTGGCAGCGAGGCAATCACCATGACCGTTGAACAAAAGTAACGGGTGATAGCAGACCGACTCGAAGTGTCCGTTGTAGGCACTGCCTTCCTGTTGGCCATGGACCGGACTCTCGGTGGAGTCCATGTCCAGAACGACCCGCTCGGAGTCGTCGAACGCTTCCGCTTGCCCGACCAGCTCTCGGTTCAGCGCCATCAGCCCCAGCAGGTTCTCTTCGCTCGCCAGCATCTCCGTCTCGAAGCCATGCAGCGTCGAGGTCAAGGCCGCACCGCGATCCCAGATCTTCTGCGAACCGATCAGCCGAAACGTCGGATCGATCGAAATCCGCTCGGCGTCGTTGAGGTCCTCGTAGCCCGCCAAGCGGCTGTAGACCGACTGCCGCAACAGATCAGCGAGCGTGAACTGCTTGTTTGTGCCTTGCCGGGAGTCGCTGAGATGCTCGTCAATCAGTTCTCCGAGACCGAGCCGTTCGTCCAGTTCGCGAACCAAAATCAGGCCACCGTCGGAGGTGACGTGCGATCCCTGGAAATCGACTTTCAACAAGCCGTTGAAACTTAGCTGGAATGGCTTGGTTTGTTTTTCACCCATTGGGTGTTGGCCTCCCTGGCGTCCTCATCGGGCTCTAGCCCCTATGAATAAAGACGCTCAAGGCCGCTGGAAGGTCGGGATGTCAAACATCAAATTGAAAATGCGGGCTTGAGCCATCCCCCGCACTTTTCCTCTTCTTCGGCCTGCTGCTGCCCTTGAGCGACGAGCATCATGCACAGCATCCCCGCCATGATCCATCGAATAGCGTTCTTCATTTCTTTCCTCCTATATTTTTTGTAGTCACATTAGCCCGGCTTCGCCGCGCCAACAGCAGGCAAGCGGGTTGCGTGTCCGGTGAACTTTCCGGACACGCCGCAAGGATCGCGTCGAGCGCGTCCGCCTCGCGGCGGTCAATGGTGAGGCTATACGCCCGCCGAACGTCGATAACACGCCATGCGAACCAGCACCTGTTTTCGTCCGGAGCCCAGTCCGCCGCGTCCTTCGCCCCTTTCAGATAGCGATTCAGGTTCGTAGCCGAAAGCGTCAGATTGCGAATATCGCGGGCAAACTCGCGCTTGCGCTCCAGCGGGGCTGCGCATAGGCCGGAATCATGCGCCTCACTCCGGGCAACGATATGCTCGATGTCGGTTTCATTGAGCGCCCTGAACGTTTCGCAGGTGTAGGGCGAGTAGACACCTCCAAGACTATCGGCAATGCGCGGTTCGACGGATTGCGGATAGTGGTATTCGATGGCGTCGTAGGGCGCGCAGCGTTCTTCCAGTGCGACAACGAGGCCCCGCCATTCCTCAGCGGCTTCGCCGTGCGGCAGGAAGACGACAAGCGCTACGGCACACAAGATTATCGCTTTCATGGCTCTTTCACCGCCTTTTGCATACCCGCCTGCCCGTTAGACGCGGGTGAGATCGCATTCGTCCCCCATCAGAATCCTACTCACCCCTCAGCTGCTTCCATCCACAGCACGATAAGCAGCTTTATCGGGCTATAAGTCCCCGCCGCCAGCGAGCCGGAACGCCAGCAGCGCGAGAAAACCACCCGCTGACCAGGCCAGGGTGTCGATCATGAAAACCAAGGCTCCGGCATGACCCCCCACCTGGGTGAGACTCACGCCGCCGTTTCTCTCAGCCGGGCTTGCGCTAGTTCGAAGCTCCCTTGCATCCGTACCCAATGTTCAGCGTCACTCCATCCGATACGTTCCAACGCCAGGGCCATCGTGGGCGAAACTCCGGCGTGTCCGTTTAGCAGTCGCGACAGTGTATTTCGGGTCACGCCAAGGCGTTCGGCGCACTGGGCCACCGTCCAGCCTTTCGCCTGGATGCTCTCGCGGATCAGTTCTCCAGGGTGCGACGGGTTGCGCATGGACATTTCAGACCTTCTTTAGTGGTAGTCGATCAGGTCCACGTCTACCGCCTCGCCATCAGCGAAGCGAAAGACGATTCTCCAATTCCCAGAGACGCGCACGCTCCATTGTCCGCGACGATCCCCTTTGAGCTGGTGCAGCCGCCAGCCGGGCAGGTCCAGGTTCCGTGGCGAACGTGCATCTTGCAGCGCGGTCAGCACACGCCGGATGCGCTCCACATGGTCGGCGTTCAGACCGCTGGGGTCATCTCGTTCATGGAATCTCCGTAGCGTTTTGTGCGCGAACTTAATGCCATGAATGTATCATGCACCGTATCACGTTTCAATCCAATGCCCGCTACCGAGGCGTGATCCTTGACGGCGAGGACCGATCTGGCAGAATCGAAGGCGAGGGGAAAGGGGACCATTGGGCGAGCCATGATCGAGCACTTGCGCGGGCGAGAGAGAGCACTGGAACCGCTTGGCTGGACGGGCCGGGAGGCGGAATGGATCGCGCTGGTGTGTTTGCATAGCGGGGTTTTTATCCGGCCTCAATTTTGTCACTACTTCAACACGGATCGAAAACAGGCTCTGCGGGTTGTCAGGGCATTGGTGGCGCGGCGCGCGGGCATCGAAGGGGATTCGATGATGTTTCCCGGTGGCGCTCGATTGTGCCGGATTTCGAACATGGCGATCTACCGGGCGCTCGGTGTTGAGAATATCCGGCATCGGCGGAAGGCCCGAAACTCTGTTCTGATGCGGCGGCTCTTGTCGCTTGATTTTGTCCTGGAACATCCGGGGTTGAACTGGCTTCCCACCGAACCGGAGAAGGTCGAGTTTTTTGAAGGGATCGGCATTTCTTCCCGTTTGGTTCCCCGCCGGATTTACTACGGAGACGATGGCGCGAAGAATCGCTACTTTACGCTCAAGCTCCCCATCGCCGGGGGCGCTGAAACTGTCACCTTTGGCTATGTCGATCCAGGCCGGGAGAGCACCGGCGAACTCAACACATGGGGAGCCGCGCATGTTCCGCTTTGGGATGCGATCCGCGCCAAGGGGCGACAGGTCCGAGTGGTTGCCATTGCCGCCGAACATAAACCCATTGAGCGGGCGGATCGGGTGCTAAGGGCATGGGCGGCGGCACCGGAGAAGGATGGAACCGGCATGTCGGTGAAGCAGGAGATCGCGGCGATCAAAGATGGAATGCTGCGGTGCGATCACGAATTTTTGGAGCAGTGGGGAGGGTGGCACCCGGCCAGGGAGCGGTGGTTCGAGCTTGAAAAACTCCCGGAGGCTAACCTAGCGGAAGGGGTTAAGATTGACGAGTGTTCGACGTACCGGGCAACCCGGTTTGCGGTCCCGGTATGAGGGGCCATATATATCAAATACTATATAAATCAATACTCCGCGAGAAGGTGCGCCCGGGGAGGCTAAATCGAGGGGTTTTTCTTGCCACAAATGACCGCTTATTTTTTGCTCCATGGTTAGAGGGGTGGGTGTTCCAAGATTCGGGACGAAGGTGCGACAAAGCTCTATTCCCATATCTCTCTCATTCTATTGTGGTTATACCATACTCATCGACCCCCGATGTACCGAGCGAGGGAGAAAGAGGGGGACGATAGCGACCCCCCTCAAAAGTGGGGGGTCATGCGGCCCCGCGTAGGCGTGCAATGTGGCACGCCTTCCCGGGGCTCCCAGGGGGTCGCTATCGTCGGTATTTATCCCTGCGGGAAGGCTTGGAACAGCCCCCTGGAGGGGGCGCTGAAAGAAGGGACACAGACCTGTGAAAATGGCGGTACGCCAGTGGGCAAGAATCCCCTTTCCCCTCGCCCTGGATGATTCCGGATCGGTCCTCGCCGTCAAGGGTCCGCTTCGCCGCTTCGCGCCCTGGACGGCTTGCGGGCCGATCCGAAAGACGCGCTGCTTACGAGCGAAAAGGGGGGGGGGCTGCGCCGTGGGCTGCAGCGGGCGAGTGGCTAGTCCGCTAGCGCATGATAAAGGATATTATCATTCATATCTCAGCAGGTCCTCATGCCCAACTACCAGACACTGATTCCCGAGACCTCAACCCCAACACCGGAAACTCTCCCGGGCGGCGGTATCCAGCTCCCCGCCCTCTTCTCTCCCGACTCGGCCACCGCCCAGCGCGTCCTCGAGTTCTTCACCGCCAACATCAGGAACCCTCACACCCGCAAGGCCTACGCCACCGCCGTCCGCGGCGCTGGCCCACGAGTTGATCGAGGCGCGTGACGACAAACGTCTCCGACGCTTACAGAAACAACTCACCAAGAACCTTGTTGAACGTATCGGACGATTTTGCAGTCGCTGCCGCACGCAACCCACTTCCTCATGAGCCCACTTCCCTTCCGTTCGCTTTTCCGCTATTCTTAGCGAAAAGGCGAATTAGCGAATGTTCGCGTATCTTAGCCCAGAGGGAGGCCAATGAAAACAATCGTGACCACTTCCCAGAAGGGGGGTAGCGGCAAGACGACAGTCGTCGCGCACCTCGCCGTCGCTGTAGAGCAGGCTGGCCACGGCCCCGCCGTTGTGATCGACACCGACCCCCAGCAAACCCTCGCCACATGGTGGAAGGTGCGGGAGGCGGAAGCCCCCAAGCTCGCGCCCGTCAGCTTGCGCGAGCTGCCCGACAAGCTCGAAGCCCTCGCGCAAATGGGCTTCGCCTACTGCTTCATCGACACACCTCCGGCCCTGACCGAACAAAACCGGAAGATCCTGAAGCTCGCCGACCTAGTTCTAATACCGGTTCGCCCGAGTCCCAATGACCTCTGGTCGCTGGGCGCGACGCTTGACCTCGTCAAGCAAGCCGGTATACCTTTCGTTTTTGTCCTGACCCAGGCCAAGGGCAATGCCAGGATCACCGTGCAGACCATCGCCGCGCTCTCCGAACACGGTCAGATTTTCCGGTCCGTCATTCATGACCGCGTCGATTACGCGGCTTCGATGACGGACGGCCGCACAGCCCTTGAGATCAGCCCCAGCGGTCCCGCCGCTACGGAAGCCGCCGCGCTTTGGGGACTTACCAGGGGCCGCCTGGGTGAATTAGCGAATATTAGCGAAATAGCGAATAACGATAGGAAAGTGAAAGTCCATGCCTAAAAAGACACTAGCCATCGACGCCAGCACCATTCTTGCTACCAAGGATAAAGCTCCTACTGCCGTTTCGGGGTCGCTCCAGCGTGGGCAGACTCCCACCAAGGCGCTCGTCGATCTGAACTTCAAGGTGCCCGCCGAATTTCGGCTGCGCTTCAAGCGGCTCGCGCTCGACGCGCAACTCAAGAACATCCAGCTCCTCAACCGTGCAGTAGAAGCCTATGAGCGGGAGCAGGGCAGGGAACAAAACAGCTAATTCGCTAATGTTAGCTAATTAGCGTAAACAGGGGAGGGTTCATGGCGAAGGATGAGAAAGGCCTACAGCCGATAGGCGAGATCCTTTCGGCCATCATCAAGCCCGAACACAAGCCTTTCACGCCGATCCAGGAGCATCGAGAAACCGGGAGCCCGCATTTTCAATTTGATGTATGACCTCCCGACCTTCCAGCGGCCCTCAGCGTCTTTATTGATAGGGGTTCAAGCCTGATCAGGACGTCAGGGAGGTCAACACCCGATGGGTGAAAAAGAGAGAAAGCCGTTCCAGCTAACTTTCAACGGATTATTGAAGGTCGATTTCCAGGGATCGCACGTCACTTCCGACGGTGGCCTGATTTTGGTTCGCGAACTGGACGAACGGCTCGGTCTCGAGACGCTGATCGATGAGCATCTCAGCGACTCCCGGCAAGGCACAAACAAGCAGTTCACGCTCGCTGATCTGTTGCGGCAGTCGGTCTACAGCCGCTTGGCGGGCTACGAGGACCTCAACGATGCCGAGCGGGTTTCGATCGATCCTACGTTTCGGCTGATCGGTTCGCAGAAGATCTGGGATCGCGGTGCGGCCTTGACCTCGACGCTGCACGGCTTCGAGACGGACATGCTGGCGAGCGAAGAGAACCTGCTGGGGCTGATGGCGCTGAACCGAGAGCTGGTCGGGCAAGCGGAGGCGTTCGACGACTCCGCGCGGGTCGTTCTGGACATGGACTCCACCGAGAGTCCGGTCCATGGCCAACAGGAAAGCAGTGCCTACAACGGACACTTCGAGTCGGTCTGCTACCACCCGCTGTTGCTGTTCAATCAGCACGGCGATTGTCTGGCGGCGAAGCTGCGTCCCGGCAACGTGCACAGCGCCGAGGACTGGGATGAGCTATTGTTGCCGGAGATCGAGCGCCAACAGGCTGCGGGCAAGCAGGTCGCCTTCCGGGGCGATGCGGCCTTTGCCAAGCCGGAAGTTTATGAGGCTTCGGAGGAACGCGGCGTGCAGTACGCCATCCGCATTCCGGCCAACAGGAGCTTGGAGTTAGAGATCGAAGACATCCTGTTTCGTCCGCCGGGGAGGCCCGGCCGCAAGCCGCTAGTGCGCTACAAGAGCTTTCGCTATCAGGCGGAGAGCTGGAAGAAGCCGAGACGAGTTGTCGCCAAGGTCGAGCACCACCAGGGCGAGCTGTTCGCACGCGTCGGTTTTATCGTGACGAACATGAGCTTGCCAAACCGGTCGGTGGTGCGCTTCTACAACAAGCGCGGGACGGCCGAGCAGTGGATTAAAGAAGGCAAGCAGGCGACGCATTGGACAAGGCTGTCGTGCCATCGCTTCCGGGCGAACGAAGTGCGCTTTCAGTTAAGCGTGCTGGCCTACAACCTGGGCAACCTATGGCGGCGGCTGGGACTGCCACAAAGGATCAAGAGCTGGTCGCTGACGAGCTTGCAGCAGCGGCTGATGAAGACCGGTGGGCGGCTGGTCAAGCATGCCCGCTACTACTGGTTGCTGCTGGCGGAGGGACATCTGAACCGGCGGCTGTTTGGCGACATGCTGCGGAGGATCTGGGCGCTGCCTGTGCCGGGCGGGTAGCCCCGCACTTGGCGAATGCGAAATCTGTGTACTGAGGACGGAAGCTCGGAGGGGTGTCTGCGAAATTGACTTCGCAGCGGCGGATCAGCCCCCATGAGGGGCAAGAAGGGGGCTCGATCGGTCCCGCCTCAGCCGCCGCCTCTACCGGGTGGAGAAATGGTTGCGCTTCGCCGGGTGAGGGCGTAGACTCGTGCCGTCAGAGGAGCCAAATCGGAAATCCTGGTTGAGACGCGTGCGTTTCTGTTCGAGGTGCGTCGTTGTGGGAGAAGTGTTGCCAAAGAGCCCGCTAAGCGTCGCTGGAATACGATGAATCGGCAGCATTCGGAGGCAGGAGCGGCAGCGAAAGGAGTACCGAACGTAGCAGCAGTGCGAAACCGTTGTATCGCAGCCGGGAATCGGCTATCCTATCCGTCTCAGGACGGCGACAAAGGAAATCCTGGCTTGCATGTCGGGTTCCCTTCGACGTCCGATGGCCTACGAGGCGGTTTAATCCTACTGGGACGGCGCGGCGTGA
>CBDDCL010000015.1:4800000-7118846 GCA_965226245.1 Bryobacterales bacterium
AGGAGGCGTGCCGGGAGTACCTGCTGAAGCTGCGCTGGCCGGAGGGGTTCGTGTGCCCGCGCTGTGGGATCCAGTCCTCATGGGCCAGCAAACGCAATCTGCTGCTCTGCGCCGACTGCGGTTACCAGGCCTCGGTGACGGCGGGCACGATTTTCCAGGACACCCGCAAGCCCTTGACGTTGTGGTTCCGGGCGGCTTGGTGGGTGACAACGCAAAAAGGCGGGGCCAGCGCGCTGGAGTTGCAGCGGGTCTTGGGTTTGGGTAGCTATGTAACCGCCTGGACCTGGCTGCACAAGTTCCGCCGCGCCATGGTGCGCCCCGGTCGCAATCGGCTGGTCGGCCGGGTGGAGGTGGACGAAACGTATGTGGGCGGAGTCGAAGAGGGCGTCCGAGGTCGCGAAATGGTTGGCAAAGCGTTAGTTGCGGTTGCTGCCGAGGAGGATGGGCGCGGTATGGGTCGCATCCGGCTCCGTCGGATCGCGGATGCCTCAGCGGCGAGCTTGGAAGCCTTTGTCGAAGAAGCTATCCAACCTGGCAGCCTCGTGCACACCGACGGCTGGGAAGGCTATGCGGGATTGGAGAACAAAGGATACCGCCATGAAGTCACCGTGCTGCGCGGGAAGCGGCAATCGGCGAGTAAGCTGCTGCCGAGAGTCCATCGTGTCGCCTCTCTGCTAAAGCGCTGGCTGTTGGGGACCCACCAGGGGGCTGTCAGTCACGAGTATTTGGACTACTACCTGGACGAGTTCACGTTCCGCTTCAACCGGCGGACCTCACGGTCGCGCGGCAAACTTTTCTATCGCCTCCTCCAGCAGGCGGTCGCCGCCGACCCTGCTCCCTATAAGACAATGGTCGAGGCCACCAGGGCCGGCACCCCCACCCCCAAGATGTAGTGGCTACTGGAGTCAACTAAATACCCCATCGAAACGATTCTCGGGCGGTCCTGATTGTCATTACAGCCTTGTTATTTCCCGTTTTGGTGGCCTCATGGGCCAGCAAACGCAATCTGCTGCTCTGCGCCGACTCATGGCGCTGGCGTTGGACGTCGGCCTAATCTACAACGTCAAGCGCAACCAGCAAAAAGCCGCCGACTCCGCCGTGATGGGCGCCGGCCAAGAGATCTGGCGTCAGCACGCCGACAAAGTCATTCCCGCAGGCAAGGCCGATGCCAAGAAAAACGGCTTTGACGACGATGACAGCGCGGTCACCGTAACCGTCGAATACCCCTATAGCTACAACGGCGCTAACGGCAACGACTACGTGCGGGTCATGATCGAGGAGGTCGTCCCGACCTACTTTGCACGCAAATGGGGTATTTAGTTGACTCCAGTAGCCACAATATGTTGTGGTTGGGGGCATGAAGGAGGACTACCCCCGAAACCTCGTCGAGTTGGAAGCTCGATTCTCGACCGAGGAGGCGTGCCGGGAGTACCTGCTGAAGCTGCGCTGGCCGGAGGGGTTCGTGTGCCCGCGCTGTGGGATCCAGTCCTCATGGGCCAGCAAACGCAATCTGCTGCTCTGCGCCGACTGCGGTTACCAGGCCTCGGTGACGGCGGGCACGATTTTCCAGGACACCCGCAAGCCCTTGACGTTGTGGTTCCGGGCGGCTTGGTGGGTGACAACGCAAAAAGGCGGGGCCAGCGCGCTGGAGTTGCAGCGGGTCTTGGGTTTGGGTAGCTATGTAACCGCCTGGACCTGGCTGCACAAGTTCCGCCGCGCCATGGTGCGCCCCGGTCGCAATCGGCTGGTCGGCCGGGTGGAGGTGGACGAAACGTATGTGGGCGGAGTCGAAGAGGGCGTCCGAGGTCGCGAAATGGTTGGCAAAGCGTTAGTTGCGGTTGCTGCCGAGGAGGATGGGCGCGGTATGGGTCGCATCCGGCTCCGTCGGATCGCGGATGCCTCAGCGGCGAGCTTGGAAGCCTTTGTCGAAGAAGCTATCCAACCTGGCAGCCTCGTGCACACCGACGGCTGGGAAGGCTATGCGGGATTGGAGAACAAAGGATACCGCCATGAAGTCACCGTGCTGCGCGGGAAGCGGCAATCGGCGAGTAAGCTGCTGCCGAGAGTCCATCGTGTCGCCTCTCTGCTAAAGCGCTGGCTGTTGGGGACCCACCAGGGGGCTGTCAGTCACGAGTATTTGGACTACTACCTGGACGAGTTCACGTTCCGCTTCAACCGGCGGACCTCACGGTCGCGCGGCAAACTTTTCTATCGCCTCCTCCAGCAGGCGGTCGCCGCCGACCCTGCTCCCTATAAGACAATGGTCGAGGCCACCAGGGCCGGCACCCCCACCCCCAAGATGTAGTGGCTACTGGAGTCAACTAAATACCCCATCGGCGAGTAAGCTGCTGCCGAGAGTCCATCGTGTCGCCTCTCTGCTAAAGCGCTGGCTGTTGGGGACCCACCAGGGGGCTGTCAGTCACGAGTATTTGGACTACTACCTGGACGAGTTCACGTTCCGCTTCAACCGGCGGACCTCACGGTCGCGCGGCAAACTTTTCTATCGCCTCCTCCAGCAGGCGGTCGCCGCCCGCACGCAAATGGGGTATTTAGTTGACTCCAGTAGCCACAATGTGGTTGGGGGCATGAAGGAGGACTACCCCCGAAACCTCGTCGAGTTGGAAGCTCGATTCTCGACCGAGGAGGCGTGCCGGGGTACCTGCGAAGCTGCGCTGGCGGAGGGGTTCGTGTGCCCGCGCTGTGGGATCCAGTCCCATGGGCCAGCAAACGCATCTGCTGCTCCGCCGACTGCGGTTACCAGGCCTCGGTGACGGCGGGCACGATTTGTCCAGGACACCCGCAAGCCCTTGACGTTGTGGTTCCGGGCGGCTGGGGGTGACAACGCAAAAAGGCGGGGCCATCGGCGAGTAAGCTGCTGCCGAGAGTCCATCGTGTCGCCTCTCTGCTAAAGCGCTGGCTGTTGGGGACCCACCAGGGGGCTGTCAGTCACGAGTATTTGGACTACTACCTGGACGAGTTCACGTTCCGCTTCAACCGGCGGACCTCACGGTCGCGCGGCAAACTTTTCTATCGCCTCCTCCAGCAGGCGGTCGCCGCCGACCCTGCTCCCTATAAGACAATGGTCGAGGCCACCAGGGCCGGCACCCCCACCCCCAAGATGTAGTGGCTACTGGAGTCAACTAAATACCCCATCGGCGAGTAAGCTGCTGCCGAGAGTCCATCGTGTCGCCTCTCTGCTAAAGCGCTGGCTGTTGGGGACCCACCAGGGGGCTGTCAGTCACGAGTATTTGGACTACTACCTGGACGAGTTCACGTTCCGCTTCAACCGGCGGACCTCACGGTCGCGCGGCAAACTTTTCTATCGCCTCCTCCAGCAGGCGGTCGCCGCCGACCCTGCTCCCTATAAGACAATGGTCGAGGCCACCAGGGCCGGCACCCCCACCCCCAAGATGTAGTGGCTACTGGAGTCAACTAAATACCCCATCGGCGAGTAAGCTGCTGCCGAGAGTCCATCGTGTCGCCTCTCTGCTAAAGCGCTGGCTGTTGGGGACCCACCAGGGGGCTGTCAGTCACGAGTATTTGGACTACTACCTGGACGAGTTCACGTTCCGCTTCAACCGGCGGACCTCACGGTCGCGCGGCAAACTTTTCTATCGCCTCCTCCAGCAGGCGGTCGCCGCCGACCCTGCTCCCTATAAGACAATGGTCGAGGCCACCAGGGCCGGCACCCCCACCCCCAAGATGTAGTGGCTACTGGAGTCAACTAAATACCCCATCTTGAACTATATGGTTGTTATTGGTATTGGGGCTTTACTTTCAAGCTTTCTGGTGATCCTCTTCGCTCGAAAGGCAGGAGAAGAGTAATGATAAGCAAACTTTTCGGACTAGATTCAAAGATCGTGCTCGGCGCGGCAGTCGCTACGACGGCAGTTTTTTCCACGGTCATGTACGTAGGCTTGTTGAACTTGGAGAGAGATTCTCTAACGAAGATCGCTGCCACACTCGACAACTTGGACCTACGTCTTTCCGAGATCGAAGAGTCAGTTCTCTTGAGTCGGAACTTGAAGAGTGTTCTTGCAGTCGATGAAGAGTTTGGGGGTGTACGGATCGGTGACAGCGGCTGGCTTAGCTCTCGTAGTCTCGAAGTGTACGATTCAGTTTCGGAGACTTTTACCGTTCCGAGATCGTTCACCGGTCAAGTGATTCTCAATGGTCCTGGGGTGAAGCATCAGAAGTTCTTCCTCGTCGGATCGGACACCAACGCCAACTTCACTCAGCCTAACGGCTTCATTAAACCATTGGGCGACTTCCAGTTACCGAGAGTAGAAATAGAGTACATAGAGCCCAACCGTTGGAGACTTATTGGATTGCTCAAGCCTCAAGAGGGATCGGCCAACAGAGTAGAAATTGCTCTGTTAGGAGTCGCCCCCCCGCTCACACTTCAATCTGCTGAACCTCATACTCCGACTCCTCAAGCGCACCAGTCCCGAACTGGGTTGAAGGTCGCTAACGGTGGCTGAAAAACTCGTCTAAATTGTGTCAAGCTCTGGGTATGAGTCTCGCAATCGTAAGTCGGGCTTGGCCTCACGGGGAGCCTGCCCTTGGCATGGTTTGAAGACGGACTGGAAGGTGAATGCGAGGCGTGGCTCCGCAAACGGGGCCTGGAAGTGAACTTCTACAATGTCGATCGTACCTGTCCCGACAACCCACGGCTCATGTTGAAACACCTCAAGCAGCGTCTCGAGGAAATGTGACATTCAGTCAGCTTGCTGTCTTGCGGCTTTCAGCGCCCCCACGCCGCAAACCGAGCATTATTTCGCCTCCAGGCAAAGATTTTTCGTGTGGCCCCGGTCCGGTTGGCGTTAGAATACTTCAAGCGGGTGGCGCCGGGCTGCGGGCTCGCCCGAGGAGATGAAGCAGATGAGACAACTCGTTGACCGTTTTCTGAAAAGTGACCTTTCAAGGCGTGGCTTTGTCGAGCGAATGGTGGGACTGGGTTTCACGGCCGCTGCGGCACAGGCCGTTTTGGCTCCGCTGGAGGCTTCCGAGAGTGCAGCCGTCGGACATGACATGCCCGGCGTGGGCAAAGTGTCGGGAACCGGCGGCGAGACGGTCATCGCCCAGATGAAAGCGGCCGGCGTAAAGTATCTGTTCACGAATCCCGGCTCGTTCGAGGTCGGGTTCTTTGACGCGTTTTCGGATCAAACCGATATGCAGCTCATTATGGGGCTGCATGAAGGCGTCGTGATCTCGATGGCGGACGGCTACCATCGCGTCACTCAGCGGCCTTCGTTCGTCAACGTGCACGTCATTGCCGGGACGGCTCAAGCGGCGGGCCAAATGTATAACGCCAGCCGCGACGGCTCGTCCATCGTCGTCACAGCGGGCATGAACGACAACGAGCTGTGGAGCGACGAAGCCGGACTGGCGCCCCGCCCCGGGTACGATCAAAAAGACGTCAATCGCCAGTTTACGAAAATCTCCTGGGAATCACGCGATGGCCGAAGTCTGGCCCTGATGTTGCGGCGCGCTTTCAAAGTAGCCGTGACCGAGCCGGGCGGGCCGGTCTACCTGGCCATGGCCCAGCATGCCCTCGAAGCGAAGGGCATCGAAGCGCATATTCTCCCGGCCGAGCGCTTTCTATTCCGCGGCAAAGTGCGCCCCTCGGCGTCGTCCGTGGAAAAGGCGGCGAAGCTTTTGATCGAAGCGCGGAATCCCGTCGTGGTCGTCGGCGACGAAGTCTGGAAATCCGGCGCTCAGGCTGAAATGGTCGCCTTCGCCGAGAAACTCGGACTCCCGGTTACCCACAACCGCCAGGGATTCCAGAACTTCCCGATGCGGCACCCGCTGTTCGCCGGGCCTTTCCGGCCCGGCTCCGAGCTGCAAAAGCCCGGCGTGGACTTGATTTTCTTGGTCGGGGCGTTCGACTTCGGCAGCTTTAAAGTTCCGAGCGGCCCGGAGGCTCCCTATGACGCGCGCTTCGTGCGCGTCGGCGTCGACACGTCGCACATGGGGCGCAACTATCCCACCGATGTCGCCGTCGTCGGCGACGTCAAGGAATCGCTCAGAGACCTCAGCTCGGCTATCGACGGCATGGTCACCAAGCAGCGGCTGAAGGCGCTGGCGAAGCCTCGGGGCGAAAAGGTCCGGGCTTTCGCCAAGGCCCAGCGCGCGCGCGCCGAAACCGCGGCCCGCAAGAATTTCGGCAAATCCGTCATTCACGCCGACGAGCTGGGCGCGGTCATGGCCCGAACCATCGACCGCGACGCGATTGTGGTCAGCGAGAACTTCACCGGCAAACACGATTTCTTCAACTTCGGCTATCGCGAGGACGAGCAGATGTGGATGGAAAACACCGGCCGCTCGCTCGGCTGGGGCATCGGCGCGGCGACTGGCGTCAAGCTGGGCGCCCCGGACCGCCAGGTGATCTGCTCGATCGGCGACGGCGCGGTCATGTACAGCGCCTCGGGCTTCTGGACGCAGAGGCGCTACAGCATTCCTGTCTTGACGGTTGTCTCGAACAACCACGACTACCAGACCGTTCGCGGCGCCTACCACCGCTACCAAGGGAAGATGGCCGCCAGTGGTCACTACACCGGCATGTACTTGGGCGATCCCGATATCGACTTTGTCAAGCTGGCCGAGAGTCAGGGGGTAGCCGGGGAACAGGTGACGTCTTCCAGCCAACTGGAGGGGGCGCTCAAGCGCGGCATCCAAGCGACCAGAGACGGCAACCCCTACGTCGTCGAAGTCGTGATCGGCCGCTACGGCGGAGGGGCTGAGTCTACTTGGCACCAGAAGTTCAGCCTGGCGGATACGAGAAAGCGAAAGGTGTAGCCGCCGTCACATAGCGGAAGTTCGGAAAGCAGAAACAGAGGCGGGGGCGGAAGCCCGCGCGCTTCATATCGCGGTCGCCTCTCTATCCTGTCTGCCCTGTGGACCCTTTTTGGTTGCGGCTCGTCCGGGTTAGGGCCTTCGAGCCGCGAAGTGTGCCGTCGGATGAGTAGCCCAGCCGCGAAGCGCCGCCGGCTCGCAGCCCAGGGTGGAGCGAAGCGGAACGTGTCAGGGCTGGGTCAGCGAACCCTTCGAGAGGCGCTCGGCATTGCCGGCCAGAACTTCCCATAGGCGATCGACGTGCGCCTGCGTTGTGCGGATGTTTCCAACCGCCACCCGCAATGTGAAGCGATCTTTCAGTTTCGTGTGCGACAGGAAAAACTCGCCTGTTCCGTTCACCGCGTCGAGTAGCCTTTGATTGAGTGAATCGAGTTCGGCAGCCCCTATGCCTGGAGGTTCGTAGCGGAAGCAAACGAGAGAAAAAGGGACCGGCGCCATGCGCACGAAGTTGGGGTGCCGCTCCACGCGCGCCGCGAAGTGTTGAGCCAGTCTCATGTGCTCGCGCAGATTGGCGACAAGCCCCTCGCGGCCAAAGTGGCGCAGGACGAACCATAGTTTCAGGCCGCGAAACCGCCGCCCCAGTGGCAGGGCATATTCCATGAAATTGACCGCTCGGGGGTTCTCCTGGCTGCGCAAGTATTCCGGGACCAGCGAGAGGGCCGCCCGCAGTTCCCCCGGGCGGCGGCAGTAGAACGCAGTCAAGTCCATTGGCACGAACAACCACTTGTGTGGATTGAAAAGGAATGAGTCCGCTCGTTCGCAGCCGTCCAATATATGGCGCTTTTCTGGAACGATCGCGGCACATCCGGCATAAGCCGCGTCGACGTGCAGCCATAGAGAATAGCGCTCACAAATATCCGCCAGGGCGGGGACCGGGTCGATGCTCGATGTTGACGTTGTGCCGACCGTGGCAACGACGCAGAATGGACGCAGGCCCGAGGCAAGGTCAGCGTCAATTGACTGGGCAAGACTGTCGGGACGCATCCGAAAGTCATCGTCGACAGCAATCATGCGGCAGTGCTCGCGGTTCAATCCGAGGGCAAGCGCCGCTTTCTCGACCGAGGAGTGAGCATGCGCGGAAGTGTAAAGCGTCAGCAGGGAAGAGTCGCCGCGGTGAGCTTCCTCTCGATTGGCCGCCAGCGAGGCTTCACGCGCCGCGATGAGCGCGTGGATGGTTCCGGTCGAGGCGCCGCCGAGCGTCATGGCGAACCAATCCGTTGGCAATCCCATCCACTCGGCCAGCCAGCGGAGCGTGACTTGTTCCAACTCGACAAGCGCGGGGCAGGTCTTCCAAAGCAGGCCGATCGGATTCAAGGCCGACGCCAATAGATCGCCGAGAACACCGGGTGCGCTTCCGGTGGTAGCGAAGTAGGCCATGAAGCCGGGATGGTTCCAGTGCGTGACGTGAGGCAGGACTTGCTTCTCGAAGTCCGCCAGGATGCGCTCCATCGTCTCGCCTGACTCCGGCCCGGAAGGTGGAAGCGCATCGGCCAATGCTCCCGGTTCAACGTCAGGCGAGACAGGGTACTTTTCTGGATGCTCCCAGTATTCGGCGATCCAGTCGATGATCTCATGACCAAAGCGGCGAAAATCTTCGGCACTCATGTCGCCCACGGGCGAGCCGGCCTGCAGCGACTCGATCGAGTCCCGCGGCCCGGCATTCAAGGGGGCGTGTGTTCCCGCATTCGCACCGGGCGCTTCGGCGGGCGAGTCTCGTGGCAGTCCGTCAGACATGCTACCGGGCCGCCTCGTTCAAGGGGCTCTCCATCTCAGGAAGCGGATATAGATACGATCTTGCCGGCAAGATGGACTGGGGCGTAGAATTGATCCGCAGCAGACAGACATCATGTTACGATCGGTGCATATGGAAGTTGGGGTCCTGGTTGCTGCTGTAGTCCTCGCGGCACTGGCGCTGAGACAGGGCGAGCGTTGCGGGCGTTGCGATTCCGCTGATTTCTGGGACCTTGATTCCTAGCGACACGGGCCGCCTGGCGCCTGCAAGCCATCGGCTCCAAAGAAGGAAGCCTGGGCAGGCTTGTCGTGGCTGTTTGGACCGTGTCCCGCTACTCTTGCGATCCGAAGTCTCTCGGGCGTCTGAGCAGTTGGAAAGCGATACCGGTGCCCATCCCCTGGTTATGAGCTAGATAGATCCACAGCACGGCCATCGGCTCGAGAAGCCGCGCGTGGCTCAGCGGACCGGCGTCAACAGCTTCGAAGCCAATTTGCTCGGCTAGCCGGGCTGCCTTGGATTTAGCAACGTGATCATCGCCCGCGAAGAACATCGTGGCTTTTTGGCCGTCGTAGTTAGGTTCGGCCATATTGCCGTATCCCGTCGTGTTGAAGACCTTGACAATGCGAGCGCCATCGGCCCACGACGCGACTTGTTCGGCTCCCGAGGTGGAGTGGCCGACGTCCAGCGAAAGATCCGGCTTGAGCGGGTTGGTGCAATCGAAGATGATTTTCCCGGACAAGTCCCCGAGGTCGCCCAGCGTGCGTTCCGTAGCCGGCCATGGTGTAGCAAGTACGAGGACCTCCCCATAGGCCGCGGCGTCGCGCAGGGTTTCCGCTTTGGCCTTCCCGTTGATCTGCTCAACCAGGCTGCGCACTTTTTTCGAGGAGGGGTCTCGGCTTCCAAACATAATTTCATGTCCGTTCTCGGCCCAACGCCGCCCCAGTGTTCCGCCTACGTTTCCAGATCCGATGATTCCGATTCGCATTCAGGCTCCGTTTCTCTTTCTCGTCTAGCTTGCCAGTGCAGTCTGCAACCAGTGTAGCGGTTATTGAGTCGTCTTTTCACGCGGCCCCTCGGCTGCCGGCCGCGGAGGTTTTGACAATCGTTCTTTGATTCGACTATCGTGCCCTACTATGCCCAGTTCGACGTACGTCCTTGGAATTGACTATGGTACTGAGTCGGGCCGAGTCATGCTCGTCCATGCCGGCAATGGGGAAGAGATCGCTTGGAAGGTCGTGCCCTACTCCAGCGGTGTGATGGACCGGCGACTTCCCGACGGAACGCCGCTCGGTCCCGACTTCGCTTTGCAAGACGCCGCGGACTACCTGAAAGTGCTTACCGAGGGGATTCCCGATGTTCTTAGATCGTCGAACGCCGAAGGAGCCGACGTTGGCGGCATTGGGGTGGACTTCACTTCCTGCACGGTGATGCCCTGCAAGCAGGACGGCACACCACTGCCGTCGCTGCCTGAGTTCTCCGGCAATCCCCATGCCTGGGTCAAGCTTTGGAAACATCATGCCGCTCAACCGCAGGCCACGCGTATCAACGAAGTCGCCAGCGAGCGTGGTGAGGCGTTTGTGGAGCTTTACGGTGGCGGCTATTCTTCGGAATGGTTCTTTTCGAAGGTGCTCGAGACGCTCGAGAAGGCGCCCGAAGTGTACGCCGCGGCGGATCGGTTCATCGAGGCCGGAGACTGGCTCGTATGGCGGTTGACCGGGGAGGAGACCCGTTCCGAATGCGCCGCGGGTTACAAGGGTATGTGGATCAAGGGGAAAGGCTGGCCCTCCCCCGATTTCTTCAAAGCGCTGCATCCGGGCTTGGAAAATGTCATCGCCGAGAAGACCGCAGGGCCGCTCGTGCCCCTCGGAGGCAGAGCCGGTTTGCTTACGGCGGAGATGGCGGAAGCAACCGGTTTGGCCGCCGGAACACCCGTTGCCGCTTCGATTATCGACGCCCACGCCGCTGCTCCGGCGTGCAGCATGGCGCAATCGGGGCGGCTGGCGATCATCATGGGCACATCGCTGTGCCACATGTTGTTGGGCGATGAAAAGAAAATCGTCGAGGGATGCGGCGGTCTCGTCAAAGATGGAATCATCCCGGGTTTTTGGGGTTATGAAGCCGGGCAAGCGGCTGTTGGAGACATCTATGGATGGTTCTTCAAGACCGCTCTGACGGCGGAAACCGGACGCCAGGCAGGCGAGCGCAACATGGCTCCCGAAGACTGGCTCACCGAAAAGGCAGCGGCGCTGGAGGCTGGCGAAAGCGGCCTTGTCGCGCTAGATTGGTGGAACGGAAGCCGGTCGGTGCTGATGGACGCGGAGCTGAGCGGCGTGATCGTCGGCTTGACCCTGACGACGCGGCCGGAGGAGATTTACCGGGCTTTGATCGAATCCACGGCGTTCGGAACCCGCCTCGTGATTGAGGCTTTTGAAGACCAAGGAGTGCCGATTCGTGATATCGTCGCCTGCGGCGGCCTGGCGGAAAAGAGTCCGCTGGTAATGCAAATCTTCGCCGATGTGACCGGGCGGCAGATTCTTCTGCCGCGCTCTTTTCAGGCTTCGGGACTCGGCGCGGCCATCCACGGAGCAGTCGCCGGCGGTCACTACCGGGATTTCGGCGCCGCGATCCGTTCGATGGCAGGCCTGCGGGAAAACAGTTACAGTCCCAACCCCGGCGCGCACGCCGTCTACAGCAAGCTCTACGCCGAGTATCTGACATTGCACGACTACTTCGGCCGCGGGGCCAACGACGTCATGAAACGCTTGAAAGAGCTGAAGAGGGGGTGACGGGGCTCGACGAAGAGCCGCGTGCGTAAGCAAGCGGTTGTTTCGGCTGGTCTGAACCCGTCGTTCTCGGGAATCGGATCAGCGCCGGCAACCTGCCTGAATACCAGTTCCACAAGGCAGTCTTGGTTTGTTGGACGCTGTCCGTGGACTATGAAAGATGGCGTGACTACCGCTCCCTCAGGCGGACGAGCCAAAACCAAAAGGGGGAGCGTGGCCGCTGGCGGATGAGGCCCGCCGAAGCGGCTAACCGCTCCCTCACGGTCGCGGCTCGAAAAGCCTATCCCCGGCGGCTGTGCTTGACGTCGCGAACTCCGGCAATGCCCTTCATTGCCGCGATGAGGCGATCGAGCTGTTTGACATCCTTGAGATCGACATTCATCTCAACTACCGCCAGCTCGCTTTTCTCTTTCTTGACGCTGCTCTCGAGACTGGAAATGTTGACCCCTTCCTCCGAGACAATCGCGGTCAGATCGGCCAGAATGCCGGGACGGTCCCCTACGGAGATAACCAGCTTCGTCCCGTAAGAGATGTCTTGAGCTTCGGCCCATTCGACTTCCATCCGGCGCTCGGCCTCGTACATCAAGTTCTGAACATTCGAGCAGTTGCTGGAATGAACAGCCACCCCCTTGCCACGCGTGACATAGCCGATGATCGCCTCCCCCTTGATTGGGTTGCAGCAGCGGGCGCGATAAACCAAAATGTCGTCGCTGCCCTTCACCGTCAGAACTGCCTGGCCGGAAGAGGCCGGTTGCCTGGTTTTCGGCGTAGTCCCGGCGCGGCTGAGCGCGGAAACACCTTGCTCGGCGGCCGGCTTTTCGGGCTGTGGCAGTAGCTTTGAAGCAATATGCCGCGGGGAATATTTGCCGTAGCCGAGGGCCGCATAGAGGTCCGCCGGCTGCGCGCAGCCATATTCCTTGCAAACTTCCTCCAGAGCTTCTGCGGTTATCCGCTTCAAGGAAGCGTGCAACCGGCGCGCTTCCTTTTCGAGCAGCTTGAGCCCGATTTGCTCCGCCTTTTCGCGCTGTTTCGTGTTGAGCCAGTGTCTAATCTTGTTGCGGGCACGCGAGGTCTTAACGGTTGTCAGCCAGTCCCGGCTCGGCGTGTGGTTCTGCTGTGTAGTGATTTCAATAATGTCACCGTTGGAGAGTTGGCAAGTCAGCGGGACGATACGGCCGTTGGCTTTGGCCCCGACGCAGGTGTGTCCCACTTCGGTGTGAATGGAATACGCAAAATCAACCGGTGTCGCTTCCCGGGGCAGAGTGATCAGCTTGCCGCCTGGTGTAAATACATAAACCTCTTCGGGGTAGAGATCGATTTTTAGTGTCGACAGGAAATCGCCGGGATCCTTCATATCCCTCTGCCACTCGACAAGCTGCCGCAGCCAAGCCATCCGGGTGTCTTCTACATCGTTGGCGGCTACTCTGCCCTCCTTGTATTTCCAGTGAGCGCAGATTCCCTGTTCCGCCATGCGGTGCATCTCTTCGCTGCGAATCTGGACCTCGAAACTCTGGCCTTGCTCGTCGATTACGGAAGTATGGAGTGACTGATAGAGGTTAGGCCGGGGCGACGCGACAAAATCCTTGAACCTGCCGGGCACGGGCCGCCACAGCGAGTGAATCAAACCGAGGGCGCCGTAGCAGTTTTTCTCACTATCGGTGATGACGCGCAGCGCGAGCAGGTCATAGACCTGTTCAATCGTAACCTGCTGCCGCTGCAGCTTCTGGTAGATCGAATATGGCCTCTTAATCCGTCCTTCGATACTGGCGGGCAAACCGGCTTCTTCCAGCTTTTGCGCGAGTGTGTGCCTGGTCTGCGCCAAAAAACCCTCGCTGGCTACCCGCCTGGACTCGATCGCCTCAGTGATCTCGCGGTAAGCATGAGGTTCGAGGTAGCAGAAGGCAAGGTCTTCCAACTCGCCGCGAATACGGCCCATTCCTAGTCGCAAAGCGATCGGCGCGTAGATTTCGAGCGTCTCCAGGGCGATGCGCCGCTGTTTGTCGGGCTCGAGGTGCTGCAGGGTGCGCATGTTGTGCAGGCGGTCGGCAAGCTTGACGAGGATGACTCGGATATCCTCGACCATGGCCAGCATCATTTTGCGGAAACCTTCCGCCTGGCGGGCTTCGGCGGAATAGAATTTGAGGCGGCTCAGCTTGGTGACACCCTGAACGCAACGGGCGACTTCCGGGCCAAAGCGGCGCTTGATCTCTCCAACGCCGACCCTCGTGTCTTCGACTACATCGTGAAGCAGCCCTGTAGAAATGCAGACGGAATCCAGCCGCATGTCCGCGAGCAGATGGGCGACTTCGACTGGGTGAATCAGATAAGGCTCGCCGGATTTTCGCTTTTGATGGCTGTGCTGAGCGGCCGCGAAATCAAACGACTCCCGCAACAGCGTCAGATTCTCGGTTGGCCGTTGACGCTGGATTTTTTCTTCTAAGTCCTTAAAACGAAGTAGGATCGGATGATTGGCGGGGTAGGGTATCGTCGCTGGGTCCGCTGCCATGAAGCTCTGCAAGCGCCGACTGGTCGGCGGTGGAAAACAAAAACCCCGAGAATCCCGGGGACTTAAGTCCCACCCGGACCCTCAGGGTCATTATAAAGTCCGTGAAGGTTTACTCCTCCACTTGGAACAGTTCTTTCGTGCTCGCTTCGGCTTTGCGCTTCTTGGTGTCAAGAGTTTGCTGCACCCAGTCGTCAGCTTTGGCACTGTACTCGTCGTACTCTTCTTTTGTCTCGGCAATATCGGCCCGCTCGCGGTAGAGCAGATTCAGATACGCCATGGCGTCATCATAGTCCGGGTCGATCTCTATGGCGGTTTGCAGGCATTTCATACCGTCTTCAATGATCGGCAGGTTCATTTCCGCCAGTTCGGTCTTGGCTTCGTCCTCCTTGATCGGCCCAGGATCTTCCGGCGCCATCCCTAGCATCGCTCGAACCTCAAGACGAGGCACATAGGTTTGGGTCCAGGCGATGACACCCTTCGTGTAGAGGGCCGGAAGGTTATTCGGGTCCATCGCGAGCAACTTGTCATACCATTCGAGCGCCTTATCGAACTCCGTCATATTGAAGTAGAGAGAACCCATGCTGGACATTGCCAAGATGCGTTGAGCCTCCGTTGGATTGTGCTTAAGCACTTCCTCAAAACCCTCGAGAGCGTTGACCGCGAACTCAAGGTTTTCCTCGGATTCCGCACCGGGAATATATTGACTCATGTAAGCGCTCGCTAAGTATTGACGGGCGTCGAGCAATTCCGGATCTTCGGCGATCGCTTCTTTGAAATGCCCGACCGCGTAATTGAAGTTCGCCTTGCCGAAGGAGGCCACGCCCTTGTTCAACGCGTTTCTCGCCTTTAAGTAGGAAATCTGCTTGCCACACCCCAGTGAAAATAGCGCCACCGCCAAAGTGGCAACAGAAAAGCACATTCTTGTTTTACGCATTCTTTTCACTCCGTTTGCTACACTGCCGGGCTGGATACGCCCGTCTGGGCGGCCGCTAGCCGCCGTTCGATTTTTCGGTCAAAAGGTATCTTCAATCTCTTCGGTAAGCAACCCGATCCTGTCGACTCCGGCACCCTTGCCGATATCGATCACCTGGGCGACTTCCCGGAATTCGAGGCTCGCGTCGCCCCGCACAAACATCACGCGTTCCGCGCGAGTCTTAAAAACATTACGCAAGCGCTCCTCAAGGACATCAAGCTGAACCGGGTCCCGATTGATCAGGATGCTCTTGTTCGCATTCACGGAAACTACGATCGTACGAATGTTCGTTTCCACCTGCTCTGCCTCGTTCTCGTTCGGCTGAGGCACTAACGCTTCCAATCCCTTGGGCGTCAGCGGGGTGATCACCATAAAAATAATAAGCAGAACCAGAAGAACATCGATCATCGGGGTCATATTGATATCAACTATCGCGCCTTGGGTACCCTCTCCCATTTCCATTGACATTTGCGGTTTCCTCCCTTATTGCTGTTTTGATAGGCTGTCTTCGTTTCCCGCGGGTATCATTCCATAGTAACCATGCCGCTTTGCCCCAATCTTTCGGTCAACAGCCCCACTTGATCCACGCCCGTGCTACGAAGAATGTTTACCACGTCGACCACCTTTCGGTATTTGGCGCGGGCATCACTCTTGATGTAGACTGTCTTGTCCAGTCTTTCGGTAATTACGTCCCCAACTTCGGTAGCCAGATCTTTCTCGTCGATCTGCCCTCGTCCCAGGAACACTTTGCCATCGCGAGTGATCGCGACCACCAGCGCATCTTCCTTATCCGCGTCGTCCATCGAGATCGGGTTGCGGGTCTTGACCATATCCACACTGACACCTTTGCTGAGCATAGGCGTAATGACCATGAAAATGATCAGCAAGACCAGCATCACGTCCACCATCGGCGTGACATTGATCGCGTTGATTATGTCTGCGCCTCTTCGTCCTGTCTTCATCTCTATCATCATCTACTCCTGTTCAGCCGAAGCCGGCTACCGGGGCATTTCCCCCGGCGCCGAAATCGATTTCCAATCGCCAAAGCTACTTCACGGCAGTCTTTTGAGTTTTCTTCAAGAAATAATCGATCAGCTCCGAGCTGGCGTTGTCCATCTCGACGTTGAAGCCCTGCACTTTGGAGTTGAAGTAGTTGTACATCCAGACGGCGGGAATGGCGACAAACAAACCGATCGCCGTCGCGACCAGCGCTTCGGAGATGCCGCCCGCCACCGCGCCCAGGCCCGTCGACTTTTCCGTCGAGATCCCCTGGAAGGCGTTGATGATACCGACCACGGTACCGAACAAGCCGACGAACGGCGCGGTCGAGCCGATCGTAGCCAGGCCGCTAAGGCCGCGCGAAAGCTCGGCGTTGACAATGGCGTGGGCGCGTTCAAGAGCCCGCTGGGACGACTCGATCAATTCTCCTGGAATCTCGGTGCTCATCTCGTGAGCTCTGAACTCTTGGAGGCCCGCAACGACCACTTTGGCCAAGTGGCTCTTTTTGTGCCGGTCGGCGAGTTTCACCGCCTCATCGAGCTTGCCGTCACGCAGGGCCCCGGCCACTGACGGCGCGAATGCGCGTGACTGCTTCCTTGCGCCATTGAAAGCGATGTAGCGGTCAATCATCACACCGATCGACCAAGCCGACATCAGGAACAAGATGAATACTACCGCTCGAGCGGCGTAGCCCATTTGGTTCCACATCGAGATCATGTCAAAACCGATCTCTTGTTGCAGGAGTAGCATACCCCAAAGCGAAAACTGCGTAAGCATAAATCCTTCCTCCTATTCCTCGAGTCTAAAAACACAGCGCTTACGGCTTGGTCCTCGCCCAAACCACGCTGCAAAAAATCTCCCGAGACCGCGCCCGCTTACCCGCTAAGCGTAAAGTTGACGTCGACCTGGGTCACAACTTCCACCGGCTGCCCATTGAGCAGGGTGGGTCTGTAGCGCCACTGCTTTACCGCCGACAAGGCAGAAGGAATCAGCAGCGGATGGCCGCTGAGAACTTCCAGTTTCTGGATGGTTCCGTCCTTGGCGATGATGGCGGTCAGCTTGACAGTGCCCTGAATCCTGGCCTGGCGAGCCAGCGGGGGATAGACCGGCCGCACCTGACGAACCAGGTTTGCCCTCTGCACCGAGCCGCCGACGCGGATCCGCTTAGGCGGCGGCGGTGCTTTCTTCTTCACCGGAGGCGGCGGCGGCGGCGCTACCATGGGCGTGCTCGAAATAATGCTGCCAATCACGCCTCCCAAAACACCGCCGAATGCGCCTCCGGGAACACCGCCAACCACACCCGCGATGCTGGCAACGGGCGCCGCCTCCTCTTCAAAGATCGCAACGTCTTCAGGAATATCGACCGGCTGGACTAGTTTACCCGTATCAAACTCGCGCGGCGCAATCTTCGGTTGGACGGTCACCGGAGGCGGCGGAGGCGGCGGGGGCGGCGGAGGCGCCACCAAAAACGTCATCAGCTCCGTCGCCGGCAGGCCGGCATAATTCAGCAAGGGGATGAGAATTGCCACGCCCACAAACAACATCTGGAGAGTGAACGATGCCAGTACCGCCCACGAAGTTCTAGTCTTTCCTATCGCCGTATCCAATACGCTTTGTTCGAACATAGTTCAGGACCTCCTTGTATCTCTTGCCGCCGAAACACGGCAGCTTGCTCGCGCTTCCGGGCCGCCTTTAGCAGGCGAACCCTTCAGCGATTCCGTCGTCCCCGGCCCGAGCGGGCGGCAACCAATCCTTGCCACCATAGCAGAATTGGGCTGGCGATGAAAACCGACGAGTACGTTCCCACGATCACTCCCACAACCAGGGCAAAGGAAAATCCCCGCAGAACTTCTCCGCCAAACAGGAACAAAGACAAAACCGCGACCAGCGTAAGCCCCGAAGTCAGCACCGTTCGAGCCAGAGTCTGGTTGATGCTGAGGTTCAATAATTTCTCCAGTGGCTGACGCCGTGTCAGCTTCAGATTCTCGCGGACCCGGTCAAAAATAACGATCGAGTCGTTCATCGAATAACCGACCAGCGTAAGCAGCCCCGCAACGACCGGCAACTCAATCTCCCTGTCAAACAGGGAAAAGAACCCCAGAGTGATAAACACGTCGTGGAATACCGCCGCGACGGCCGCTACCCCGTAGATCCATTCAAAACGAAACGCGATGTAGACGAACATCCCTGCCAGCGCCCACAAAGTTGCGTTGCGAGCCTGGTCTTGAAGGTCGGCTCCAATCTTCGGACCGACCACGCCGACACTGCGAATCGCGTAGGCTCCAGCGTAAGCGTCCTGCTGGAGCGCAACTATAATATCAGGATTCACCCCCTGAACGGAAGTCAATTCTGAAAAATCTTTTACGAGCCCGGAATGCGGCGGATCGTCCCGAAAGGCAATCAGCGTCTGAGCTGTCTCGCGCAGTTCTTCACTCGTCAGCCCCAGTCCGGCCACCCGATCGTTCTGCTGCAAGCGCTCTGCAAGAGACTCGGCGCCCGCCGTATTGAAATCGAACTTGTCCGCGTCACCGGGGTAGATGGAGTTGAGAGTCTCCATGATCCGCAACCTGCCGTTCGCCAGCTCCTCTTCCTCGCCCGACAGATCAAGATCGATCTTCAGCTCGTGGCTGCCGCCAATCTCAGTAAAGGGCTGCAGCGTGGACACGGCCAAACCTTTCTCCGTAAGCGCCGTCCGGATGCGGTTGACGTCGGGAGCTTCGGCAAACTTCACGTAAACCAGCGTTCCTCCCTTGAAGTCAATACCCATTCTGAGGCCACCCTTGGCCAGGACGCTTGCCAGCCCCACTAGGGCCAGTACGAGAGACAGACCCAAAAAGTACTTGCGACGACCGAGAAAGTCGATATCAGTAAGTTTGAATAGTTCCATCGATGACAATTGGTCATCGATGTTCTAGACACCGATGACATCCAAAAAGTTCCCCGCGGCGAACAGGGTTTTTTCCTGCTGAGCGGCTGCGGAGGCTAGATGCTCAGTTCCCGCACCTTCTGTTTCCCCGAGAGCCCGAAGTCGAAAATAAGCCGTGAAACGAAAACGGACGTGAAAAGATTCGCCAGCAGACCGACGCCCAGCGTGACCGCAAACCCGCGAACCGGCCCGCGCCCGAAAGCAAAAAGAAAAGCGGCCGCGATGATCGTCGTTAAGTTCGTATCGATGATCGTCAAGAAAGCTTTGCTGAAACCGGCGTTCAGCGCCGCGATGACAGCTTTGCCGGCTTTCAGCTCTTCCCGAATTCTCTCGAAGATCAGCACATTGGCATCGACCGCCATGCCGATCGTCAAGATAATTCCGGCAATCCCGGGCAAGGTGAGCACCAGGCCGAAGTAACTCAAGACCGCTATCAGAATCAGCAGATTGAGCAGCAGCGCCACAACCGCGTTGATGCCCGATCTGCCATAGTAGACCACCATCAAGATCACGACCAGCGCCATGCCCAGCAGCGAACTGCGAACGCCCTGCTGGATCGAGTCCGCGCCGAGTGATGCTCCAACGGTTCGTTGCTCCAGAAACTCCACGCTCGCCGGGAGCGACCCCGCCCGCAAAACCAGTGCCAGGTCCGTAGCCTCCTGCTGGCTGAGGCCCATGATGCGGCCCTCATCCTCAATCCGGTCTTGGATCGTAGCAACGTTCACGATACGGTTGTCGAGGACGACCGACAGTCTTCCCTGCCCGATCCGCGCTTGCGTGAAGTCGCCGAAGCGAAAACCGGCTTCGCGCGACAGGCTGAAACGTGCTTCCCACTGATTCGTTTGGGGGTCGCGGCCCGCGGACGCATTCCTGAGGTCGCGGCCGGTAACCACCGGCGTCCGCGTCAAAATGTACCACTGCCGCAGGGACTGGCCGCCGGAACTTCTGGTCCGCTCGCTCAGAATTTCGCTATTCGGCGGCAGGATTCCGCCGCTGTTGCTCAGCGTCTGCTCGCGGCTCATGAAGGGGCCATCCAAGACTTCCTGGATTTCGAGCAGCGCCGTCATCTGCAGGATTTCCATCACCCGGGCGGGATCGCTGAGGCCCGGCAACTGGACCAAGATCTCATACTCCGCGTCAGCCCGGCCATGCTGCTGGATAACCGGCTCAGTCAGACCAAGGCCGTTCACGCGGTTTTCGATGGTGGTGATCGCCTGCGTCACCGTGTTGCCCTTGATCGCGGCTAGCGTCGAGGGCCGCATCGTGAGCTTGTAGGTGGTCGAATCCACGGAAGAGTGCAGCCACTCAATGAAGACTTCGTCGATCGTCGAACGAAAATCGCCGCTACTCTCCGTCGGTACTCCCGAAACGGTCAGGGCGATGGAGTCGGCCTCCTCAATGGTCTGAGGATCGTTGCGCTCGATCGAGCCGAACAAAATGCCCTGACGGTTGAGGTCCTCGCGGAGGCGCGCGATCATTTGGTCGGCCTCGGCGCGGATCGCATCCTGCACCTGAACCTGCAGGATCAAGTGCGTTCCGCCCTTGAGGTCGAGGCCGAGCGGGATGTTGTCCGCGACGTTTTGCCTCAGCTCATCGAGAGACGACGGAATACCGATCACTCCGTAGAGGCACACCAAAGTGATGGCGACGACCAAGGCCAGTTTTTGCCAAAGCTTGCTTGTCATGGGACCTTACGGATTCTCCTGAGAAAACAGCGTGGACGAGAGCGCGCTTCTATTTCTTCTCCTCGGGTGACTCATTGACCAGGGCCGTCACGGCGTTGCGGGAGAACTGCAGCTTGACGTTTTCGGGTTTCACGCGCAACGTGACCGTATTGTCGTCGCCCAGCGCAACCACGGTTCCGAGGACTCCGCCGTTTGTTACCACCTTGTCGCCGTTCTTCAAATTCTGCAGCATCGAATCCAGTTTGCGCTGCTTCCTGCGCATGGGCAAGAACAGCACCAAGTAGAAGATCACCACCATCATGATGATGGGGACCAGCGGACCCCCGAAGGGACTCGTGGCCTGCAGGAAAGCCCAAGGGGCCCCGCCGGCAAGCCAATCGAAGTGCGACAACCCTACCCACATCGTTCGTTGCGTATCCTCTTTTGCCGTCCACCCGTGTATGCCGCACGCCCATGGATTTCACACAGACCGGCTTATGGTTCCAGCCAGCCACGGATTTCCAGGGGACTTTCGGCCTTAAGTGCCTACATCATGAGATTCGTGTCAAACGTGGCAGAAAATTCGGGAACCAGTTTCAGAGCCCCAACCGTCAGGGAGGGGTTAGCCGCTTCGACGCGCCTCATCCGACAGCGCCCACGCTCCCCCTTTTGGTTGCGGCTCGTCCGCGTCAGGATCTTTCGACCTGCCAGGAGCGAGAATGGCTACTCGCTCTGAGCGGTGGCAGAGCGAATGCGAGCTAAGTAAGCAGGCAACTGTCCAATGAGTATAGCTTCGCGAATCCGCCGCAGCCTGTCAAGGTATATCGCCAAATTATGAAAAGTGGCCAAAGTGCAAAATAGCATCTCCCGGGCCAAAAATAGATGCCGCAGGTACGCTCGTGAATGGTTGCGGCAAGTGTAGCAGGAGCAGTTTTCGTCGATCGGCCGGGGATCATCCGCCCAGCGGCTGTGCTTGATGATGATCCGGCCCCCGGTCGTAAAGAAGTATCCATTGCGCGCGTTGCGGGTCGGCAGAACGCAGTCCATCATGTCGGCGCCGCGGGCGACGTACTCGCCCAGCTCGTCCAGCATTCCCACGCCCATCACATAGCGGGGGCTATCACGCGGCAGGATGTCCTCGGTGGCCTCGACCATCTCCAGGCTGAGCGCGCGCGGCTCGCCGACCGACAGGCCGCCGATCGCGTATCCAGGGGCATCGAGTTCACGGAGACGCCGGGCGCATTCGCGCCGCAGGTCGGCGAACATCGAACCCTGAACGATCGGAAACAGCACTGGCTCACGCGCGCCAGCTTGCCGCGCAGGCTCTCCAGACGGCGGTTCACCTGCACGAACCGATTCATTCACGCTCGTCTCACACCCGCTGATTTGAGCCCACTGCGCCATCCCGCGCCCAGCCCACAGGATGGTCCGCTGCATCGAAGCTCGCGCGCACTCGCGACTGACGGGATATTCCGTGCACTCGTCCAATACCATCATGATGTCGCTCCCGAGCGCTCGCTGAACCTCGACGGCCGACTCCGGCGTGAAGGTGTGTTCGGAACCGTCGAGATGAGAGCGAAAAACGACACCGTCATCGCTGATCTTGCGAAGCGAGCTGAGGCTAAAGACCTGGAAGCCGCCGGAGTCAGTCAGGATGGCGCCCGGCCAATTGATGAAACGGTGCAGCCCGCCGAGTTTGGCTATTGTTTCGTGTCCAGGACGCAAATACAGGTGGTAGGTATTGCCGAGAATAATCCGCGCGCCCAGCTCCTCGCCGAGCATCTTCTGGGTGAGGCCTTTGACGGTTCCTTGCGTTCCCACCGGCATGAACACGGGAGTTTCAATCGTGCCGTGGGGGGTGTGCAGCAAGCCGGCCCGTGCACGAGTGTGAGGACACTCGGCTACGACTTCGAAGTGGGGCTTGTTGTCAGACAAAGTTCATTTCAGGCTAGCAGCAGCCGTGCAGCCACCTACGCTTGTACCGACAAGATGTGCGCTACATCCCGAGCCCCATGAAGCACGGCCACGATCTGGAGGGGCCGAGTGCCCGGTCGATAGACAACGAGATAGGACCGAACGGGCCAGAAGCGAAGGGTCTTGTCGGTCAAATCCTCCCGTCTGTGTCCGATATCGGGATTCCTGCCCAGCAGGCGGAAAGCCTCCCTGAACTCACGGGCTACGATACGAGCCCCGGAAGGACTTTGTTGTTTCAGATACCAGGACCGAATCTCATCAAGGTGGGCTTTGGCTCGCGGAGCGAGGCGATAGCCGCTCATCGAGCGGACTCAGCCTTCTCGGCTTCGTCAATCTCGGCTTCAAATCGTGTCATGAATTCTTCACCGTCCACCCACTCGGTGTTCGGGTCATTCGCTTCCGCCCAGCATTCGTCGAGGAGCTTACGGATTCGCCGGCGTTCGTGCTGATCGAGCAGATCCCGTTCTCGGAGGATCCGAAGCGCATCAGCCACAACGGCATCAGGGTTGGGGTATTGCCCGCTGCTGACCTTCCCTTCCACCAATCTTTGGTCGGCCGGGCTAAGCGTCACGCTCATGCTGTGTCCCTTTTCAGGATTTCTATTCTCACAATATAGCAGTGACTTAAGCGGTTCCACGCAGTCCGGCCAGCCCACCCTCTGTCATTGACGCCAGTATGTTCCAAAAATGATGTCCGCCCACCCCCCCAGCGGCAACTCCATGTTGGCTAACGTACAAGCTGAGCGGTGTCGCGGGAAGCCACCCGCAAGCAACTGTGCTAAGCGCCTCGGGGTTTCTCAATAGTTCGGTCCTGCGGACATCCGCGCGTCTGAGGAGTAAGCCCGGCACGCGAAACATCGGCGTGGGCTTGCGGTGCGTTTGGAGCGGTCCAGAGTGATACCGATCTCGGGATCAGCGCAAGCCTCCAGCGTGTGTCAAGGGACGCGAAGTCTTAGCGCAGTTTCGTCGGCGCCCCGCCGTTCTCTTTGCTGCGCAGCGCGGCGTCCATGAAAGCGAAGATCTCGAGCGTTTCCTCGTTCGGCACCGGCGGGACTCGGGTCTGGAAGAACTTGACGACGGCTCGCATCAACGGCGGATAAGCCCCCCCGACCTGGCCGGCGATCTTGATCTCTTTGTCTCCATAAACGACCGCGCCATATCCTCGTTTGCCATCGCGAATCGTTCGCACCGTTCCCAGGCGGCCGCCTTTCCAGGTCCCGACGATCACGCCGGCGCCGTCGGTGTAGATTCGAGTCACCGATTGGCATCCAGTTCCCATCAGGCTGAACAGCAGCTCGACGGGATGGATTCCATACCAGGAAAGATCGAGGTGATGAGTCGGCTCAATCGGGGCCGGCCCCCAGGTGATCACGCCGTGAGGCGCGGGAAGTTTCACCTTTTGGGCAGCGGAGTCGTAGCGAACGCTCGACGCGCTCCACCAGGGAACACCGTGTTTCTTACCCAGGCGGGCAATTTCCCGGGCGTCTTCGAGCGAAGCGGCCAACGGCTTGTCGATGAATACCGGCAGACCGGCCTCGAAAACGGGTTTCACCTGCTCCAAATGCTTGCGGCCGTCAACGCTCTCCAGCAACACTGCGTCGACTTTCGAGCAGAGAGTTCGAATGTCATCAACGATTTCGACACCAAATTCGTCCCGCAATTGGTTCGTGTATTTGCCCAACCGCTCACGGCTGGAGGCGATGTCGGGGCTGCCCCCCGGATACGCCGCGACGACCTTTGCGCCAGGCACATGATCCGGGTCCGACGTGTTGTTGAGAATTCGCGTGAACGCGGGGGCGTGTGAGGTGTCCAGCCCGATGATGCCCACTTTGATATCGGCGGCGGAAGCAGCGCCGGACAATAGCGCCAGAATGCAGAGTAATGTCTTGATCACGGCCCCATTGTACTCACTCACCCGGACCGCTTCGAGCAGGACGGTACACATTCTCGCCTCAAACTGCCTGCTCGTTCAAGTCCGGTCTTGGCGATTGATCATGAAAGTCGCGGTGTACTCGAAGAAGGCACGCAAATACTCGGTGACCTCAGGCGGAAAGTTGGCTTCTTTCAGGGCCCCCTCCATGAGCTTCATCCAGCGGTCGCGGGCACGCTGGTCGATCGCAAACGGCGCGTGCCGCATTCGCAGCCGGGGGTGCCCGCGCTGCTCGACATAGCGCATGGGCCCGCCGAATCGCCCAATCAAGAAATCGCGAAGCCGTTGTTCGGCGTCCGCCAGATCTTCGGCCGGGTACATCGGACCCAGAATATCGTCCTTCGGAACCTGGCTGTAGAAAGCCGCGATGAGGCGCTCAAAGCCCTCCTCGCCGATGATGCTGTAGATGCGATCTTCCATTCCAAAGCGAAGTTCTATTCAACCGCGATCGTCACCACATTCGATTCGGCGCCGCCAACCCTGAGCGAGACCCCCACGGCATCACCGCTGGGGGCGCCGGCGGGCAGCCGCACGTTAACTTGGTAGAGTCCGATGAAGCCCGGAGCCAAACCGGCAAACAGGATGTCCGCCACGGCGCCGCCGATGAACACCTCGGGGCTGGCCGTGGTCTCCGAAAGCGGGTTCGAAACAGCCGCCTCGCCGCTCGCCGGGACATCCGTTACCCGGCCCAGGCCGTTGGCGAACACCTCGAGGAACTCCCCTTTTCTCGCCGGGCGGGAATTCGGCGACACGCCCGCCGGAGCCGCCAGCGCGCCGGAACCTGAGATCAGTATCGCCCCCTGCCCGGCGCCGGCCGGTCCAGTCGTGAATAATCCAGGGCTAAATCCCGCGACCGGAACCGCCACCGGCTGACTGATATGCGGTCCGATGCGGACAGTCAAGCTCGCTTGGCGGCCGCTTCGCAAATCCCAAGGAATCTGTACATTGAGCTGGCCCGGCGAAGCAAAGAACAGCGGGGCGCGCAGCCCGTTCAAGAAGACCGTCGTGCCGCCCAGCATGCTCGGCAGCGGCCGGCCGGGAGTCGATTCCGTGTCCAGCGCCAGTCCCGTGCCAAAAACCGAGGCGATCATCCCCGGCGCCACGGCCGTCCCGGCGGTAAAGCTTGCCGCGTTCACGACACCGGCTGAGTTGACGGCCGGCGCCGTGGCGGGCGGGGCCCGCACGGGAAACTCGAAGACAGGCGCGGTTCCTCCCAGCAGGCGGGGGTTGACGACTTGGATCGCCGCGGTCCCTTCCGCTACCAGGTCGCGAGCGAAGATCGCCACTCGAAGATGCTGGTTATCAATGAAGCTCGTCGGACGCGGACTGGAGTTCCAGTGGACCTCGAGCCCTGGAACAAAGTTGGTCCCAACGACTGACAGCTCCAGACTCGCACCTCCCGCGACCGCACTCAAGGGGTAGTAGGAAGAAACTGCCGGGGAGACGCGGTCGGTGACCACTCGATAGACGCGGTCTTGGTGTGACTCCGCGAAATAGAGTTCGCCGGCTTCGTCCTCGCCGAAACTGGTAAAGTCGAACGGAGTGACGCGGCGGTCCAGCTCCTTCCAGCCGTCCTCCACCTGGCCAGCCGCGAACAGCCTGCCACTGCAGTAGTCTCCGTAAATATAGACCCCTCTGAGCCGCGGAACCTCAACACCCCGGTAGCGATACCCGCCTATCACCGAGCAGCCTAAATCATGACTGTAGTGTCGAATCGGCCTTGTGAGCGACGCAGCGAAGCAGGCTTCTGGGAATAGGGGGCAATCCACCCCCTCGACCATTGGCCAGCCGTAGTTTTCGCCGCCTGAACTGCCGGCCGGCTGGAAATTAATTTCCTCGAAACGGTTCGCCCCGACATCCCCGATGAACAGGTCGCCGGTCACGCGGTCAAAGCTGAAGCGCCAGGGGTTGCGAAGCCCGTAGGCCCATATTTCCTCCCGTGCGCCTGGGCGGCCGACGAAGGGGTTGGATGGGGGAATCGCATAAGGCTCGCCGCGATTCACATCGATCCGCAGGATCTTGCCGAACAGGCTGTCCAGCTTGCCCGACCGATCTCCCCGCTCGTTTGGGGCGCCCCCGTCGCCGGTTGCTATGTAGAGGTAACCGTCCGGGCCGAACTGAAGCTGCCCCCCGTTATGGGTGCCGTCGGGTTGCTCAAACGTCAGCAAGATCTTCTCGGAGTTTGGGTCGGCCACATTCGGATCATCCCGAGAGACGCTGAAGCGCGAGATCACGGTTTTGCCGAAGCCGCCGGAGCTGTCCGTGTAATCAAGAAAGAAATAGCCGTTGGTCTCGTAGTCCGGGTGAAAGGCAACGCCCAGCAAGCCGCGTTCCCCGCAGCAGCCGACTCGCGGCGTTATGTCAAGGAACGGTTTCTCGAGCAGGCGCGTGCCATCGTGGATCCGGATGGGGCCGTCCTGGAGGTTGATGAACAGCCGGCCCGAGCCGTCACCCGCATGCGTGATCCCGACTGGGCGAAGCAAGTCGCGCGCGATTTCCTCGAAAACGAGTTCCTTGAGGATACCCGACTGGGCCACGAGCCGGTTGCCTGTCAGAGGGGACAAGCAACAGACCAAAACAGCAAATCGCGGGAGAAGGCTCTTCGAAGTCACTTTAGTGTTTTTTTCATAGCCATCCGCCGGGATTGAAAGTCATCACCAGGGCCTCCCGGGCCAGGTGTTGCTCGAACCGCTTGCCGAGGTCTTCTTGTAAAAAAACGTTGACGGCCGCCATCGGGCCGGCGCCCTGCTCAGGGAATGTAGGAATCGCATCGAAATGAGTGTCTTCGACCACGATGTAGCTTCCTGGACTCACCAATGGCGCATACAAGCGCAACTCGTTCAGAACGTGGTTCATCTGATGATGGGAATCGAGCGTAACGAGAACCGTCCTTCCTTCCCCCCTAAGGAGAACGCCTTATTGTAGCGCCGAAAACAACTGTCTCGAATACTACTCTAGTCATATGACCAGAGTTGGGTTCAACACCTGCGGGCTCAACACGGCACGGCGGAGGCGTGCAAGCGCGGACTTCCGTCCACGCCTCTGCTCTGCGTCGCCGGGCTTAGCAATTCCTTGGCGAACCGTACGACGAGATGCTGCGCCCAGAAGCGCGGGGCTTGCTTGGCGAGAAAGGCGACATGTCCGCCGTACTGTGTGGCGACGAGCCGCAAAAAGGGATTTTGGGTGAATGCCGGGTTGTCGAACACTTCAAACGGAATAAAAGGGTCATCCTTGGCCTGGATCAGCAATGCGGGAACGCGAATGTGCTCGAGAAATCTCGATGACGACGACTGATGGTAGTAATCATCCGCATCTCGAAAGCCAAAAGCCGGGGCGGTGACGATATCATCGAACTCGTAGATACTGCCGGCGGCGTCGGGCCGCAGCGAAGAAAACCGCTCGGGCATGATCCGTTGCTTGGCGCGCACGGTTCGGCGCAACTGACGCAGGAACCGCCGTTCGTAAAGGCGGTTCCTGGGTATCCCAAGATGCCGCGCGCACTGCCCCAGCCGGATCGGAACCGAAACCCCGCATACTCCCTTGACGTGGCTGGGTGGCTGGCCGCCCCACTCACCGGCAGCCTTGAGAATCATATTTCCGCCCATCGAAAATCCCGCCAGCACGAGCGGCCGCGGCGCGAGTTGCTGAACAACACTGTGCAAGTCTTCGGTCAAGCCGGAATGGTAGAGCGTTGGCGCCAGGTGTTCCGTGCCACCGCAGTTGCGCACATTGAGACGAACGACACTGATGCCCGCCTCGAGGGCGGCTTGGGCCAGATGGAGCATGTAGGGCGCCTCGCTCGACGCCGTCAAGCCGTGGACCGCGACGATCGTCCCACTGGCTTCCCCATCGGGGCGGGCGTCCAAATGAGCCAATACTTTCACATCGGGGGACGTTTGAAAATATTTCTCTTCGCAAAGCCACTGCCCCCCGCCAAACGGCGAGGGCCAGTAGCGCGCGACGATGGTTTGGAGATCGCCGTTCCTCAAAAGAGGCCGGTACGGATTGGCGCCGATCAGTGAGGGGCTAGCCCGCATTTCTCACCACTTGACGGCCGGGTCTCGGTTCCCGGCGTGGCGCGGGCCCCCAGGCCTGCCGCGTCGAGACTCCTCTCGACGCCTGTTTGGAACGGTTTGCGGCGGCGCCAATAGAGCAAGCGGTTCTGTTCGATCTTGGGTGCTGGATGAGCAGCACAAGCGCCGGCAGGAGTGCTGGCGCGGCAGGCCTGGGGGCCCGCGCCACGTCGCGCCTCGCCGTTCGGTGAGACATGCGGTCTTGGCGTGGAAGATTCGCTGGACAACGGGCTCCCGGGGAATGCAGAACTTCAGGGCCACGGCTTACGAGGAAGGTTTCTTGCCTTTGGCCGGTTCTTTCAATAGGGCTTCCACGGCCGCGCGAATGTTGTTGGCTTGGTCCGCGAAGAACCTCCTGTCCCCGCCCTCGTGCTCTTCCCGGATGTTTCCGTCGCGGTCAATGAAAAACAGATAAGGAACGTAGAAGCGGGCCATGACGGAGATCTCGGCGAACCCGGTGCAATCCGCGCGCGTCCCCAGTGCCAGCGGAAACTTGGCGCCGAAGTTCTTAGCGAAAGTGTCCAGATTCCCGGCTGCGGAAGGATTGATCGCCACGCCCACAATTTCAAAGCCCTGTGGTTTCAACTGGTCATAAATCGGGCCGAGGATGCGCGTGGTCGTCTGGCAGTGAGCGCAGTCGGTGGAAAAGAACATCATCATCACGACTTTTCCGCGCAACTGATCGAGCGAGAGGCTCTCTCCCGCGGAGGTCCTCACGGTCATCGCGGGCGCCGCCCTGGGTACGTCGCCCGCGGCCAGCGGCAGTATAGTGACGAACAAAAGCGCCAGACTTCTTACGGCATTCATATTCTTTCCTCGTGAGTGCGATGCAATGAATTCGGCGAGCGTTCTCCGGGGATTCGGCCTCGCTACGGAAATGCCTTCGCGATCCGCCCGGCGTTCGTTTTCAATCTATCATTCGGCAGACCTTCAATGCTAGTAAAGGTTCGTCCATTTAAGGTAAGGACAAAGCCGCCCTTGTCACTATGGCCGACAACTTGGCCGGCTGAAGTCTCCTCGACGTTCGATGGCAGCCACTTCCTTTCGCAGATCTTCCGGTACAACTCAAAGTAGCGCCGTGCCCGCTCCGGGCTTGACCATTCGACCGCGTAAGCCAGCACGGCTTGGCCGCTGGCCTTGTTTTCCCGCAGCTTGTAGTAAGCGCCCCGCCAGTGCGGCGAGAGTTCCCGGGCTTCTTCCTCGCCGATAAACTGCTTGAGAAGAATCGAGTGATCCCACTGGCCGACTTCCCCCTGCGATAGGGTCTTGTAGCCGCGGCCCAGCCTCACCTTCGGAATGCGCGGCTTGGTGGGGATTCGCTGCCCGAAATAGGCCTCGGGATCAAGAATCTGCTGGGAAGAAACCGGTGGCTTGCGAAAGACTTCGCTGAACCCGGCTGCCCCGTGCTTCTCAATGACGGCCTGCTGGAACAACAGTCCTTCGGTGTAGGGAAACAGCAACGACTCTCGTATGTAGAGCGGCGCTGACGAGTAAGTCGGGTACTGCCCGGCTTCGAAGCGAGATGCACTGGCCGCCGTAACGGCCAGCAACGGTGATTCCAGCATCGATTTGCCGCTCTGCCGCATGGCGTACTCGACCATGATCCAGGAAGCCTGTCCTTCGAGCACCGCCGCTCGCGCCAGGTCTCCGTCGGCGCCGCGGGATTTACTCAGGTACTTGCCAAGATCGAAGTGCTGGTCCGCCAAAGCGTGGGCCAGCTCGTGAACCAGAGCGACTTCCTGAAGGTCCTCGGGAGTCCACGTCGCCAAGTAAAGCTCTTTCGTCTGATAGTCGTAGAGTGCCGTGGCCTGTTCGGTCAGAACGTCGATGTATTGTTTGGCCAGATCGAAATCTTCACCGACGAAACCAAACATCTTCAGTGTCAGCTCTTCCGCTCGAATTTCCTCCGGGGTCGTCTCCTCTTTCAGCCTCCTTTCGACCAGATCTCGGATCTCCTCCCGCGTGATGATCGATCTCTTGATGGGACGCGTCAGTTCGAGGCCCGTCATCTTGCTCATCTCGGCGAGCATTTCGTCGATCCGGGCGAAGAGTCGCGCACCTTTTTCCGGCCCTAGTTCAGCGTCCCGCGGAGCAGCCGGCGACGAGACGGCGACGAAAAAGAGGACGAGGAACAGCCCCGCGAACCAGAGCCGGCTGGAGCTCCAACTCGAGCGGACCCGGTCAATCTGGTTTGGAGAGACGCAGGGCGCCATGCCCGCTCCTATGCCTCCGGAACGTGAACCTTGATCTGGAACGGCACACTCGGGAATAGGTGAAAATTCCATGTTTTGCAAAATGATTCTGGAGCTTCTGAAGACCCACAGAACGGACGCCGAAAGAGCGGACAACGATGAGTACCAACCTCTCCACTCTGAGTCTTGCACACTTAGACGGCGGCTACGATTCGAGGTTTCAACCCGCGCCGTCACCGCGGCTCCGCAGGGTTGTGCCAGAAAACCGAAGCGGCGGAGCAGAAGAATGTGACAGACTTTGAATGCCGCGAAAGTTCCAGCACGCGGCTGACAAGGCCGGCCACCGGAGAGCGGCGTATTCTCTTCCGAAAGCAGCGTGCACAACCTTTGCTCCTGGCAAACGCAACACATTATCGGCGTTCCCGGCACCGCTTGTCGTCTACATTCACGAACGCAGTCTTTTCACACTATGCCCCCACGAATCGGCACTGGCCTTCTGATTACTATATTCTGTAGATCAAGGTGCATGTGCCGTTTGTATGTTTCTGATCGCCCTAGCTCTGCTTTGTGTACCCGTGTTCGGCCAGCAGCAACCCATTGACTTCCCTCACAACGTACACATTGCAGAGGGGCTGGAGTGCATCGACTGCCACAGCACGGTCGACACCAGGGCGGCGGCGGCTCTGCCTTCGGTTCGGAAGTGCATGCTGTGTCATGAGAAGGTAGCGACGGACGGACCTGGGGTGAGGGTCCTTCGCGACTACGCGGAAAAACGCCGCGAGGTGCCTTGGGTGCGAGTCTATGAGTTCGCGGAGTCAGCACATGTGAAGTTTCGTCACGCACCCCATATCCGGGCGAAGATCGCTTGCGGGACGTGCCATGGGAGTGTCGAGAAAATGACGACCGCCACGCGGGTTGTCAACCACACGATGGGAACTTGCGTGAGCTGCCATCGGGAGAATCAGGCCAGCGACGATTGCGCCGTTTGCCATTACTAAGAAACTTCTACGAGATCGACGATGGAGCGACGAAATTTCTTCAAGCTGGTCGGAACGGCCTCGGGCGGGGTCATCACCGGCGCCTGCGGCAAGCAGGCCGCGCAGCTCATTCCGCTGCTGGTGCCGGAAAAGGAGATTGTTCCCGGCGTCGAGGAATGGCGCCCCAGCGTTTGCAGGGAATGCAGCGCCGGCTGCGGCACGATCGTCCGCGTGATGGAATCCGAGCGCGAGATCGAGCTGGAGGGCGAACGGGTTCGCGAACGGATCGCAGCCATCAAGAAGATTGAGGGGAATCCACTCGACCCTGTCAGTGGCGGTAGACTCTGCGCGCGTGGACAGGCAGCGGTTCAATCCCTCTATCACCCGGACCGCCTGCGAGGCCCCCAAAAACACTCCGGTGCGAAAGGAGAGCCGAACTTCGGGCCGGTTTCGTGGGATCAAGCGCTCGGAGAAGCGGCTGCTCTACTCTCGCGAGCGGTTGAAAACGATCCCGCCGGGATTGTTTATCTCTCACGGCCGCAGGCTGGCTCGCGGGCTGTCGTGGTCGACCGATTTCTGAAAGCCCTCGGGGCCGGCCCGGCCTCGACGACGGGCCTGTGCGACTTTACGATCGAACGCAAAGCGTCGGAGCTGGTTTACGGCTGGAGCGGAGTGCCGGTCTATGAGATTCAGGACGCGACCTACGTGCTGGGGTTGGGCGCGGACTTTCTCGGCGGATGGGTCTCACCCGTTTTCTACGCCCGACGCTTCGGTCACCTGCGGCAGGGACGGCCCGGACTGAGGGGGAAACTCGTCCACGCCGAATCCCGCTTCTCGCAAACCGGGTGGAGCGCGGACGAATGGCTGCCGGTGGCTCCGGGAGGCGAGCACGCTCTGGCTCTGGCGATCGGCCACCTGCTGTTGAAAGAGGGTTGGGCTCGATCGCCCGAAGCCGTTCCCGAGGCGGTTCGGGAGACTTTCGAGTCGGTGGACTTCGATAGGGCGGCGGCAATCGCCGGGCTCGAGCCCCGCCGGATACGCCGCGTGACACAGGAACTGGCGGAATCCTCCGCTCCATTGGTCGTGCCGGGGGCCTCAATCGTGCGCACAAACTCCCTGGACGCTGTCGTTGCCGGAAGCGCTCTCAACCTCCTGCTGGCCAACGTGGGGCGGAAAGGTGGAGTACGCAGGCCGTCGACGGGCCCGGAGTTTGAAGCAAGCCTGCCGCAATACCATGACCTCCAGGAAAGGGCGGCGGGTGCTGAATTGGTGCTCTTGGACGGCACTAACCCCGCCTACGCATCACCTGCCTCCGCCGAGCTATTGACGAAGGCCAAGGCCGTCATCAGCTTTTCGCCGTTTATCGACGACAGCTCGGCTTACGCGGATCTGCTTTTGCCCGACCACGCAGCGCTGGAGGCGAGCGCCGTGGTATCCCCGGCGGTAACAACCGGGCCGTCGTTAACCGGCGCGCCCGCCTTCGTCCGGCCGCTCTACAATACGCGTTCCACCGAGGATGTGCTGGTTGACCTCGCCAAGCGGGTGGAGAAACCGATCCAGGGCTACACGGCGGCTGACGCTTTCAAAGCTGCCTTCGAGAGTCAGCAGCTCGGCGCGGAGTGGCCGGCCGCGGCGGAGTTTGTGAGCTACTGCCAGCGCCAGGGGGGGTGGTGGTCCGAGCGGGCGCCGGTGGACGGAAAGCCGGCGCTTCAGAGCATCTCGGGTCTGGCTGAGCCGCGGGTCGAAGGAGAGCCAAGCGAATACCCGTTCCATTTTCAGCCCTATCCTTCGCTACAGTTCGGCGACGGCTCGGGAGCGAACCTGCCCTGGCTGCAGGAGATGCCGGATCCGACTTCGAGCGCTATGTGGAGCTTGCCGCTGGAGATCGATCCCCGCACCGCCGAAAGGCTTGGCGTCTCGAACGGCGACTTTGTTCGCGTCACTTCCGCCGCGGGCTCGCTCGAGGCCCCGGCGTACGTGAATCCGGCGGCGATTCCGGGCGTGGTCAGCATGGCCATCGGTCAAGGCCATACACACTATGGCCGTTACGCGTCGGGCCGCGGAGCAAACCCGCTGGCGATCGTGGCGGCGGCTCGGGAGAAGACTACGGGCGTGCCGGCATTCGGTTCGACAAGGGTGCGGCTGGAAAAACTAGACGGCAAGCGAGGGCTGGTCCAGTTCTCCAGGGTCGATCGCGACGTCCGTCCCCAGAGATTGTGAGGGAAGGGCTCGACCGCAGCCGGCAACAACAGCGACACGGAACAACGGAGAAACCAATCGTGGCAACCGAATCGACAGAGGCCGCTCAACCAGACGCCGAATCAAAGATACCGCAGTGGGGAATGGCGATCGATCTCGACCGCTGCACGGGCTGTGAAGCGTGTGTGGTTGCTTGCCACGCGGAAAACAACATCTCCCTCTCTGACGAAGCGTCAGCGGCAAAAGGGGGCACCAACCACTGGATTCGGATCGACCGCTACTACGAAGGGGAGTTCCCGAACATCAAGGTCAAGTACCGGCCGGTGATGTGCCAGCAATGCGACGACGCGCCCTGCGAGCCGGTTTGCCCGGTCTACGCCACGTATCAAAACGCGGAAGGCCTCAACGTTCAGGTTTACAACCGCTGTGTAGGGACTCGTTACTGCGCCAACAACTGTCCCTACAGCGTGCGCTTCTTTAACTGGTTCGATCCTGTTTGGCCGGATTCACTGAAGTTACAGCTCAATCCCGACGTCTCGATCCGTCCCGGCGGCGTGATGGAGAAATGCACCTTCTGCATCCAAAGGATTCAGCGCGGCAAGCTGGACGCCAAGGCCGAGGGACGAGATCTGGCGGACGGTGATGTACAGCCGGCTTGCGTGCAGTCGTGTCCTGCCGAAGCGATGGTCTTCGGCGATCTCAGCGACAAGGAAAGCAAAGTTTCGCAATGGGCCAACAAGGGAAGGTCCACTCAGTTGCTGGAAGAGTTGGGAACCAAGCCGCGGGTGTTTTACTTGGAGCGTGCGGAGTAGGGGCGTGCCGCGCCCGCGCCGGCCCCGCACCCCTGACGAAGACCCGGAACCACTGACATGGCGACGTTAGTCGAGCCGATTGACGCTGCGATCGCGCTGGAAAGAGTCCGCGAAGACCTGCTGCGGCCCCTTCGTGGTCTAAGCGGCAAGTATGTCTTGGCGGTGGGATTTTTCGGCGCGGTCGTCGCCTGGGCGCTGTTTGCCTGGGGCTATCAGATTTACTACGGGATCGGGGTGGCCGGTATTCGCCGGCCTGTTTTTTGGGGCTTCTACATTGTCAACTTCGTCTTCTGGATCGGCATCTCGCACGCCGGCACGCTGATCTCGGCCATCTTGCGGCTGACCGACGCCGGCTGGCGCAAACCGGTAACGCGCGCCGCCGAGGCGATCACCGTGTTCGCTCTGATGATCGGCGGCATGTTCCCCCTTATTCATCTCGGCCGGGTCTGGCTTTTCTATTGGCTGATCCCCTACCCCAACGAACGGCTGCTGTGGCCGAACTTTCGCTCGCCGCTGCTGTGGGACATGACAGCCATCTTCACCTACGTCACCGGCAGCATAGTGTACCTTTACTTGCCCCTGATCCCCGACCTGGCCATCATGGCCGATCGCTCCAGCGGCTGGCGCAGCACGGTCTATCGCGCCCTTTCCTTAAATTGGGCCGGCTCGGACCGCCAGTGGCACGCGCTGGAGCGCGCCATGAAGCTGATGGCCGGCATGATTCTGGCAGTGGCGGTCTCGGTGCACTCTGTTGTGGCCTTCGACTTCGGCATGACGATCGCGCCGATGTGGCACAGCACGATCTTGGCCCCCTACTTTGTCACCGGCGCCATCTTCAGTGGCATCGCGGCCCTGGTGCTCGTGATGGCCGCTCTGCGGCGCTTGCTCCATCTCGAGCGCTACCTTCGCCCCAAGCAGTTCGACAACCTCGGCAAGCTGCTGCTGTTGATGTCGCTGCTTTGGCTTTACTTCACGTTCGCCGAGCATCTGACCACTTGGTACGGCAACGACCCCGCGGAGCTCGCTGTGTTCAACGCCCGTGAGCACGGACCCTTTGCGCCGGCGCTGTGGATGATGGTGACCTGCAACTTCGTGATCCCCTTTGTGCTTTTAGGCATCCGCCGCCTGCGCAACATCACGACGATTTGTATCTCGGGCGCGGCCGTTATTGTCGGCATGTGGCTCGAGCGCTTCTTGATCATAATTCCGACCCTTGCTTACTCGCCGCTGTCCTCCGCCTGGGGTAGCTACACCCCCAGTTGGGTCGAGATTTCGATCACCGTCGGCACCTTTGCGGCGATGATATTGCTTTATTTGATCTTCTCGAAGCTGTTTCCGATCATCGCCATTTGGGAGTACGAAGATGATCATTAACGCCGAGTTCCACCAGCCGGCCTTGCTTGCTCCCGCGATCGAGGCTTTGAAGCAGCAGGGTTTCGGCGGGGATCAGATTGCCATCTACTCGGGGAAACCGGTCGAGTTGGCGCCCGGCGTCCTGGACCGCCCGAGCCGCATGTCGTTGGTGACCGTTTTAGCTGGGATTGCCGGGGGCAGCCTGATGACTGCCTTCATGTTCTACACGCAGCTTGACTACCCGCTGGTCACCGGGGGCATGCCCCTCAACTCAGGTTGGGCCACGGGCGTGGTCACTTACGAACTGACCATGGCGGGAGCGATCCTGGGAACCCTGCTGATGTTCCTCTGGGAAAGCGGACTTCTGCGGGGGTTGGGCGGGCGCTCCGCGCCGAAGGTGACCGGTATCGGAGCCGTGGTGCAGGTTCAATGCTCCGAAGCGGCAGCAGGCCGCGCCGTTGACTCCTTGCGGCAGTCCGGAGCAGCGAACGTGGAAACCAGCGAGGAGGGCGAATGAGCAGGCGATGGGCGGCTGCGGCGCTGGTGATGATGGCGGCTCTGACGCCCGCCGTATCCGCCGCCGGCAAGAAGCCCCCACCGTGGGAAAAGCCGCTTCAAGTGGGTCGCTATCTCTTCCTCGAAAACTGCGCGGTTTGCCACGAGATCAACAAGGCTGAAACCAAAAAGCTTGGCCCCAGCTTATTCCGCCTCTTTCAGAACGAGAAGCTTCCCTTTTCGGGCGGCAAGCCCAGTGTCGAGTATGTGCGCATAAAAACCCAGTTCGGCGGGGACGTGATGCCCGCCTTTGTCAACAAGCTCACTGCAGACCAGATCAGCAAAATCATCGCGTATATTCAGACCAAAAAGTAGCGGTACAACGGATCTTCTGTAACTCTTGACTTGGTAATTCTGACGGTGTTTGATGGCACTTAGCGCAGTGGCTCCTGGTGATTCTCCAGATAGCGGTCGTGTGACTGCCGGATCGTAGTCGTGTGGCAGTGCTACTCGGTCGGAAGCGTATAGCTCAACGCACCGATCGGCTCACCCTCTTTAGCATCCTTGAAATGGGGGCGGCGCATCGTGCATTTCTTTGAGCGCTGCAACATCGTCAGCACGCGGGACCTGCACGAAGCCGCAGCGAAGCTAAATCACGCCGTCCCGCGGCGTGTTCCCACAACGGCGGCTCCAAGGCCTGCCGGGACGAGAGGACTATCCCCTGGCCACGACCGGCTCCACCGAGAGCTCACCCGCCCCCGAGGGACCATCGATCCAGAGGCGCAGCGGGCCGCCCGGCTTTTCTTCGTGTTCGTAGCTGATCGAGTAATAGTTTGAGAGACGCCGAAGCAAAGACTGACAGGCAGTGTTCAGCTCCCCACCATTCTCCGCGGAGAGGAACAGGCCGCCCGATTGCGTCCCAAGGCTGCCAAGGTCGCGTTCAGCCTTACCACAGCCGTAGCCGATGACGTAGAGCGGAACCAATGCATTGCGAAACCGCCGGACCACGGCCGGATAAGTATGCTCACTGCCCCGGTCGGCGCCATCCGTGATCGCAACCACCGCGCGATACCCCGTTTCCGGAATCACGTCATCGAGGGCTTGCAGGACTGCATCGTGCAGCCGGGAAGCTGTCTTGAGTCCCATGTACGGCCGCTTGATCACCGCGGTCAGCCGTTTCGGCGACCCCGTAAACTCGACGGCGCGTTCGACGTAAAACGCGTACTTGTAGATCGAAATCCGGTCCTCGGGCTGCTTATCCTCGAGACTCTTGGCAACCGCCGTCCCCATCTCGCGGAGCTTGCCGATTGACATGCTTCCGCTGCAATCGAGAACGCAGGCCAGCGAGAGCGGGTCTCGCTGCGAAGGGCTTTCGAAATGGGAGTGTGCGATCTCTACTCCCCCTTCTTCGATGTGAAAGTCCTCTTCAGCGAGATCCGTGACCGGCTCTCCCTTGCCGTCAAACACAGCAACGCAGACCCGCCGCCGGCCTCTCTCATCGACCGCCGCGAAGATTGAATCTATTTCCAACTCGTTGCAACCGGCGTCACCCGCGGCCGAGCCATTTGCGCTTTGGTTCTCCGATAGTTTCGAAAGCGCCTCGCCGGCCTGCAATCGAACCTCGTAGGCCGTGTCGCCGCGCAGTTTTTCGAGCAGGAACACGCAGGGGCGGCCGCCGATTTCCCCCAGTGCCCAGGCCGCTTGGGCTCGAAAGCCGGGATCTTCGTGCCTAGACATAGCCCTCAGCATTTGGACCGCCTGGTCTGCTTCGCCCATCCGGTGGCAGACCACCGCCGCCTGGACCCTTACCGACGGATCGGAGTCCGTGAAAGCTGCTGCCACGATCGAGAGATCGGGTTGATATTCCGACTCACTGAGTCCCTGAATGGCGCTGGCCCGCACTTCCGGGTCGGCGTCCTTTAGAGCGTTTTCGATGAACAGGGTATTGTGGCAGTAACGTGAGAAGATCAATGCTGCTCTTGATCGCAAACCCGGACTCGCTTCGCGCAGCGTCTTCGTCAGTAGTGGCAGCGTGCGGTTGCTGTCGGCGACTTCCGCCAGCAAGCGCAGGATGCGCAGCGCCAACTCCTCGGGCGCCTCTTTGAGCGCCCTTGCCAGCAGCACGTCGAGTTGATCGACGATCGTCTTCATCAGCTTGGCGACTTTGATGGCATCTTCAATCGAAGACAACTGAGGATTCAGCAGCATGTCGAGCAGCTTGTGTTCTTTCTGAAGAAGCCATATGAGCAGACGTGTGCCCGGCAGTTGGCCGCCCTTCGACACGCAGTGGACGGCGGCACGCTGAAAGGACGCTGGGTCTTCTTTCAGTAAGACGGTGAGTTGCCTTCCCGCGTCGCGGTCCTGGTGAGAGAAGTTCTCAAGCAGAGATTGGACTGCAGCGAGCATCGACGACATCTGACCCTAGGACCTCCGCGCTATACCAGTCCGGGAAGTTCCTGTACTCCTCATCGGAAGGCCGGGACCGAAATCCAACAAACGTGGACGAAATTCGGGCCACAGCGGGCCACAGGGTCAGAGCCCGAATATAAGCGAGGGGGCCAGCGAGTGAGGGGTTGTCACGAAATCGGGGACTTCGGGGCCAATGTCCTTAACCAAAACAACGGCGAAGGGACGTTTTCCGATATCACGCGCCAAGCCGGGGTGCAGTGGTTCGAAGTCCGGCTCGAGGGCGTCGAGAGCAACCGCGACGGACTCGGTGCGCGGGTCGCCCCGCTCAGCCCATTGCGTGGCGGCGCGCCCACAGCGAGTTCTCTGGCCAAACGGGCGCGCGGAGATCTGGAAAGACGCGCGTCCCGGCGAACGGATCACTCTGCGTGAAACCACGGGTCAACCCTGGACGTTCTAACCCGCCGCGGCATCCCCCTCCTACAACTCCCTGAATTCCAGACCTATCGATGTAATGACGCCCGCAGCCGATGGACTCTGAGAGCATGAGAGTCTAGCTAGCTAGTTTGCGGCGCAAAATGCGTGATGCCGCTATTCGGGGACTGTCACCAATTTTCGCGCCGGTCTGGTATCTTCGCATAAACCGTTAAAGTGCGAGGCGCGAAATTTGGCTGACTGTCCCCAGAGCAGTGAATTTCCGCATTCCGCGCCGCAAACTAGCCAGGCTCCGCAAGCTTAATCCGGGCTATGCCAGCGCTGGTCTTGGCTAGGCCGAAGTTCCAGGGGCAAAACGACAGTAAGTCATTGATTCTGCGGCGGAAAGGCGGCCGACGAAATTCGCTCTTCTGGCTACAGGCCCAGCAGCTCCAAGGCCCGCTTTTGCAGCGCCGTCGGCGCGGTCCGTTGTTCGAACGTCGCCCCCTCGCCCTCCTCGCCGCCGACCCGGCAGGTGTTTTGGCAGCGCGTCGCCAGGGCGTCGAGCAACGTCTGGAAGCTGTGCACGGGCAAGCCCTCCGAGGTGCGGCGGCTCGCCTTTTTCTTCTTCACCGCCGCCGAAGGCTCGGCCGGCGCCACCGGATCGCGTTGCTGCCGGCCGGCCTCCAGCTGCTCGTCTTCAAACAGCAACTCCGCCCACGCTTGGCGCATCCGCCACTCCACGTAATAGGCCAGCAGACACAAAAAAATATGCGCCCGCACGTGGTCCGGCGTGCGGTGAAAGATCGGCCGCACCCGCAGATCCGCGCCTTTCATGCAGCGAAACACGCGTTCCACACGGGCCAAGCTCTTGTAGGAACGCACCGCGTCTTCAGCCTTCAGATCAGCCTTCTTTTCACTGCTACGAATCACGTAGATGCCGTCCAGCTCCGCTTCCCGCTTGATCGCCGCCGTGCGCCGCTGCCAGCAGAAAACGCCCTCGCCGATGGTCGTCTCAAAATGCTTGCCCATCTTGTAGCGGTCCTGCACGCGGCCCGCCTTGCGCCCGATCTCGGCCGCGGTCAGCGGGGTGCGTTTGCGCCGCGCCACTGCGGCCTCGATGCGCTCGAATTCCTTCTCGCTGGCCGCCAGCAGCTCGCCGCGCTTGCGCCCGCGCTCCTCGGCCAGCAGCGGGTTATAACAGGCCACCAGGCGCTCGCCGGGATAGTCGGGGGAGCGAATTTCGGCCAAGTTCTTCTTGTCGAACAACGACAACTGCAACTCGCCGCCGTCGGCCAGCCGCCGCAGCGCGGGCGCGCGCAGCGCCGAGATCCAGCCCAGCCCGGGATGCCGCCGCAGGTTTTCAATCTGCGTTTGGGTCCACAAACCGCGGTCGCCCACCAGCACCACGCGCTCGAGCCCGAAGCGCCGCCGCAGCGTGTCGACCTGATCGGGCAGCGTCGCCGGATCGCCCGTGTTGCCGGGGTAGACGCTGACCGCCAGCGGCCGTCCTTGGCTGTCGGCGAGCACGCCGTAGACGATGATCGGCTTGCCCTTTTTGCGGTCGCGGCTGTGGCCGAACGCCGCCAGCGGGCAGTGGCGTCCTTCGTAGTAGCTGCTGGAGACGTCGTAGAGCACGGTGTCGCCGGCCGCGAGATGCCGCGCCGCGAGCTTCTTTTCGATGCGTTTTTGGCGGGCCAGCAGCCAGTCCAGCGCCGCGTAGAGATCGTTTTCGTCGGCGTCTTCGACGCCCAGCTGCTGGGCCAGCGTGGAATGCTGCCACAGCCTGGTGGTGGCCAGTTTCGAGCCGGGATGCAGCAGCCGCTCGACGATCATGGCCACGACGAGGTCGCGCTGGCGCGAGGGTTTGGACCCCAGCAGGCGTTCGAGGCCGAGCTGGCGGAGCGTGCCGAGAACAGCTTCAACGTGACCGTGGGGGCGGGAGCGTTCGACCAGGAAAGCCTCGCTGGCGGGGACAAAGGATTCGCCGGCGAGCGAGCGGCGGATGACGTCGATGAGGGAATCGGGCAGGTGGGAGAGGTTGCCGAGGGTTTCGTGTTTGACCTGCTGGCCGGCGCGAAAGGAGCGGCGGAGCAGGTGGGAGGTATAGATTTTGTTTTTGTAGCGGCGAGTAGTGGTGGCTACATGAACAGCACCTGATCTAGATGGCATAAAGCTATGATAGCATATCTAGAGCAAAAAGTCCAGAAGAAAGTCACTAATTAGTGGCTACAAAAAGCACTTCGAGACCACCCCAAACCGGCCCTAACTCCCTTTCTTGGTTACTCTTACGCCGAAATCGGCCCCTGGAACTTCGGGCTAGGCAAGCCTGCCCTGGACCGCACCGGCACACAAACGCTCCAAAAGTCCAAAAATGACACGAACTCAGTTGGCGGAAGCCGAGGTCCCTCTACCGAGCTTGAACGATCAGTCCAGCGCCTGCCGCGATTATCGGCCGCTGTTCGCCTCCAGAGTTCCCATCGCGGCTCCTTCGTTGCCGCCGACAGAAGAGATTCTAGAGGCATTTCGGTCCGTGCTGGGCGGCTCGCAGCTAACCAACGGGCGTAGGGTAGCCCGCTTCGAGCAGGAAGCAGCGCGCTTTCTCGGTGTGCCTGATTGCGTGGCGGTATCGAGTTGCACCTCAGGTCTCATGCTGGTTGAGCGCTGTTTGGACCTGACGGGCGAAGTGATTCTGCCGAGCTTCACGTTCTTCGCCACGGGACATGGCCTGCTGTGGAACGGACTCAAGCCGGTTCTGGCCGACTCTGATCCCGGCGATTTCAACATTGACCCGGAACAAGTTGAACGCGCAATCACGCCTCGGACAACCGCGATCCTGGCCGTACACGTTTTCGGGTGCCCCGCGCGGGTAGAGGCTCTCGAACAGCTCGCGCGGCGTCATGATCTGCGGTTGATATTCGACGGAGCCCATGCTTTTGGAAGCAAGGTCAAAGGCCGCGGCGTGGCCCGCTGGGGCGATGCGACCGTTTTCAGTCTGAGTCCCACGAAGCCGCTGGTGGCGGGGGAAGGCGGAATGATTGCTGTCTCGGATCCAGAACTGGCGAGAAAACTGCGGCAAGCTCGCAACTATGGCAAGGGCGAGACTTACGATTGCGAGATCCTTGGTCTCAATGCTCGCATGACCGAAATGCAGGCAGCGCTGGCCCTGTTAGGCCTGAGGCGGTTAACCCAGGATCTGGATCGAAGAAACCGTCTGGCCGCGGAGTATGACCGTTACTTCGCGGAGGTTCCCGGACTAAGGACTCAGAAGATAGGCCCAGCCCTGTCTAGCACTCGCAAAGACTTTGCGGTCCTCGTTGATCCACAGCGCTGCGGGACCTCCCGAGACGGTCTGGAGGCCGGCCTCCGCGCTGACAACGTCGAGGTGCGACGTTACTTCGACCCTCCGCTTCATCGCCAAAAGCTGTACCAAGAGTACAGGCCAGCCAACCCCGCCGGCATTGCCGTAGCGGAGAAGCTAAGCCGCCAGGTGCTGTGTCTTCCCCTTCATTCGGGGCTTGGGCGCGGCACGGTGTCGGCCATAGCGAATCGGGTTGCGTCCCTGGCGCAGCGCGGCAAACTCGCCGCGCCAGCTCCCGCCGCCTTTGCCTGACGCGGGCGGTGACGAAAATACGCAACCAGCCAAAACCGGCTACAGCTTCCGGCACGCTTCCTCGTGGACTTGCGGGCGACCTCCCGTTCCGTGATGCCGCTTCGAGGCGGCGTTTGATCGAACGCACTGATTCCAAATACTCGTCGCCGACGACCCGGCCACCTTACGGACGGATCAGGGGCAAGCGCCGGTGTCTATCCGAGATTTCGCGATGTTCTACGATTGAGAGTGCGCGGGTCAGCCGATATTTGAGCCGGCGCATTCATTGATAGCACCAATCCATGCGGCTTGGGGGCGTGTTTGCCGCACTTACCCGCCATCAAATGAACGAACTTTCCTCGCTGGGCGTCATTTTGCTGCTGGCCCTGCTGTCGGGCCACCTCGTGAAGTTCCTGAGGATTCCCGAGGTGACTGGCTACGTCTTGGCCGGCGTGGCGATGGGGCCGTCGGCGATGGGCTGGGTGAGTTCGGAGAATCTGGCGGCTCTGCAGGTGCTCAGCGAGGTGGCGCTCGGCCTCATCTTGTTCTCGATTGGATCGGTTTTCGAATTCTCGCGGTTCGCGCGCATTGGCAAAAGGATTCTCTACTTGACGCTAGCCGAATCGCTGCTCGCGGCGCTGCTGGTAACGCTGGGCATGTTGCTTGCCGGACAGCCCTGGCAAGTCTCGTTGCTGCTGGGAGCAGTTGCCGTGGCCACTGCTCCCGCTTCCACCTTGATGGTGATTCGCGAGTGCAACAGCGAGGGGCCTCTGAGTGACACGCTGCTGGGAATCATCGCGGTGAACAATATTTTCTGCATGACCGCCTACATTCTCGTTGCCTCGCTGATCGATTTCACCGCCAGCCTCGGGGGCGCGACGCCAATCTTCGAAGCCCTCTACGGAGCCGTGTTCCCGCTCGTATGGCAGCTTTTGGGATCGGCGGCGCTGGGTTACCTGGTGGGCTTGCTGCTGGCGGGCTGGGCTAGCAAGGTCGTCGAACACGGTGAAGCGCAAATCTTGCTGGCGGGGTGCGTGCTGCTCTGCGTCGGGGTTGCTCTCTTGCTGGACCTTTCACCGCTTGTCGCGAGTCTCGCGGTTGGCGCAACGATGGCCAATCTTTCGGCCAGCAGCCAGCGCTTGTTTGCCACGCTCACCCGTAGTGATCCGCCGTTTTATGCGATCTTCTTCGTGATCGCCGGCGCGGGCCTCGACGTTCGGCTGATCGGTTCGATGGGCGCCCTGGGAGTTCTCTACCTCGTCGCGCGCACCGCCGGGAAGTTTTTGGGGGCTGCCTGGGGAGCGCGGCGATTGAAGCTCGAACCGGCCGTACAACGTTTTTTGGGTTTTGGCCTGATGGCTCAAGCCGGTCTGGCTATCGGTATCGCGCTGGCGGTCGACCGGCGTTTTGAGGCTTACAGGGAAGTGGTGACGACCGTGGTGCTGGCCTCGGTTGTGATTTACGAGATGATCGGCCCGATCAGCACGAAGTTTGCGATTGTGCGAAGCGGTGAATCACGCCCGCACTTACCGTCTCCGGCAGGCGCGCTGGACTGACGAGGTGACAGTACGTTGAGCACGGCGAGGAAGCGCAACGAAGTAATGGCGGGCCTATCGCGTGCTTCGACCGTCAGGTGGTGAGAAATGCGGGCTAGGTTCGGTGCCGGTCCGGAATCCCGGAGCAGAAGTTCTCCTGCTACTTCCCAAGACCCAATTTCTCAGCGAGCCCGATGCGTTGCAGTTTGCCGGTCGGGCCTTTTGGAATCTCATCGCGAAACAGCACTCGCCGGGGTACTTTGAAGTCCGCCAATCGTTTGGCCGCGAATTCGCGAATCTCCTTTTCGGTTGCCGAGGCTCCGTCGCGCAGGACAATAGCGGCCGCTACCTCTTCCCCCAGCTTGGGGTGGGGCATGGCGAAGGTCACGGCCTGCAGGACGCCCGGATGGTCCATCAAGACCTCGTCGACTTCGCGCGGTGAAATTTTCTCCCCGCCGCGATTGATGATTTCCTTCAGGCGTCCCGTGATATAGAGATAGCCTTCCTGGTCGAGATAGCCCTGGTCGCCGGTGCGAAACCAGCCATTGGTGTAAGCCTTGGCATTGGCTTCGGGGTTGTTCTCGTATCCGGCGCTGACGTTCGGTCCGCGGATGACGATCTCAGCGGTCTGGTTGGCGCCCATAATTTCGCCCGCGTCGTTCATGACGGCTATCTCCGGCCCCGCCGCCGGCCCGACCGAGCCCGGCTTGCGGGCCGCCGGAGGCAAGGGATTCGAGGCCATCTGATGAGCCGCCTCCGACATGCCGTAGGACTCGATGACCGGTGCGTGAAACACGTTTTCGAGCTCCCTCATGACCTGCGGAGGCAGCGACGCCGACGATGAGCGAATCAAACGCAGATTGGACTGATCGACAATGTCGCGATTCCGCAAGGCCCGCGCCAGAATCACCTGATGCATCGTGGGGACCGCCGTATACCAAGTGGGTTTGAATGCATCCAGCCATCCAAAGAATCTCATGGCGTCGAAGCCCGGCGTGCAGATGACCCCGGCTCCGGCAGCCATGCTGGAAAGAACAGCTCCCATCAGACCGTGGATGTGAAACAGCGGCATGATGTTCAGGCAGCGATCTTGCGGGGTCAAGGCCAGTGTCTCGGAAATATGAAATGCCGAGGCGCAAACGTTGGCGCCGCTCAACGGCACGATCTTAGGCCGCGCGGTGGTGCCGGAGGTGTGCAGTACCAGCGCGATGTCCTCGGGGTCGGCGAAGGCCGAGCGAGCCGGCCCGGCGCCGGGTCCCGGACCGCTCGTCACGTCTTCGAGCGAAAACGCCCCCGACGGTTCGTCCTCGTCACGGCTCAATTCCAGCACCTCGATACCTTGCTTGTGGGCGACGCGAACCGCCGGAGAATCGGCTCCGCTCTGAACGACGAGCGCTTTCGCACCCAGGTCGGAAAGGTAGAACTCGAACTCTTCAGCCCGATACGTGGCATTCAGAGGCGCGCAGGTGGCTCCGGCGGCAACAGCTAGAAACGCAACGGCGAGATCCGGTCCGTTAGGAAGGACCAGCGCGACCCGATCGCCGCGGCCGATCCCGTGGCGGTTCAAGGTCGCAACGGTGCGGTTCAACTGGGCGAGCAGTCCTTGATAGGTCAAGGGCGGGGAATTGACGGACAATATGACGGGCAGGTTCGGCTGTTTCGCCGCCCGCGATTGAAGAAGCGAATAGACGGAGCGGGGTTGAGAGTTGGAGTTGTTCGAAGCGGGTCCGCCAGACATAACTAGACATTGTAGAACTCGGGCCCCACCGAGCGTGCTGCGCCTTTGCGGCTTTTCAAGACCAAAGGCTTTTCCCTCGCCAAGGCGCAAACAGCCCCAAGAGTCCCGGCTGCGGGCTAGCTGGCGCCCTTCCTCGGCAGCATCCTTGCGCGCGCGCCGTTTGCACAGTTGTATTTCGCACGAATCCGGACGATCAGCTAAGCCGCCGCGGATGGAAAGCGGATATACTGACGATGAGGCGGTGGACGCGCCCGCGGGCCGTCACCGAAACAGGCGGAGCCAAGCACTTCGAGGAAAGGATTCCTGCTATGGGTCAAAAGCGGCGTTGGTGGCTAGTTGTTCCCCTAATCATATTGTTGTGCGCGGTGATCGGTGGAGTCTGGGGTCCCCGAACCGGTTTAGCGGCGGCCGCCTCTGAAGATGATCTGCGGGATAACTTCCGGCAATTCACGCAGGTACTTTCGATTATTGAAAGTCAATACGCCGACACTGTCGATACGGAGAAAGCGATCTTCAACGGCGCTATCCCCACCATGCTGCGGACTCTCGACCCGCACTCGGCGTTCTTCGGTCCCGACGCTTTCAAGCAAATGCGCGACGAACAAAAAGGACAGTACGCCGGCGTTGGGATGCAGATCGGCATTCGCAATGGCCGTACTGTCGTGATCGCTCCGTTCCCTAAGACGCCCGCCTACCGCGCCGGTTTGCGGCCCGGGGACGTGATCGCCCAGGTCGATGGTGAAACGACGGAAGGACTCAATACATCTGAAATCGCGGAGCGGTTGCGAGGCCCGGCCGGAACCAAGGTCCGCATCGGCGTCGAGCGCCGGGGCGTGGAGGACCTGATCGAAGTCGAGGTCGTGCGGGCTCGCATTCCGCGCAAGAGCGTCCCGGTTTCGTTCTTCCTCGCACCCAAAATCGGCTTCATCAAAATCGAAACCTTCAATGAGAAAACGAGACGTGAGCTGGACGCGGCCCTGGAAAGGCTGGATGAGCCATCCCTCGAAGGCCTGATTCTCGATCTCCGCGGCAACCGCGGCGGTTTGTTGAGCGAAGGCGTTTACGTTTCCGACAAATTCATCGAGAAGGGCCAGACTGTTGTCTCTCACCACGGCCGGGCGTCGGCTGAACGGATCTATAAGTCGCAAAAAGGCAATGACGGGCTGGCCTACCCCATGGTTGTCCTTGTGAACTGTGATTCGGCCTCAGCGTCCGAGATCGTGGCCGGCGCGCTGCAGGACCATGATCGTGCTTTGATCGCCGGCAAGAATACGTTCGGCAAGGGATTGGTGCAGACGGTCTACCCGATGTCACAAACTTCGGGTTTAGCGCTCACCACGGCGCGCTACTACACGCCGAGCGGCCGCCTGATCCAGCGGCGCTATGACAACGTTTCGCTCTACGGCTACTATGCCAGTCCTTGTAGCGAAGAATTCGAGCCGGCCAACGACCAGGTACGTCTGACCGATCAGGGACGCACGGTTTACGGAGGCGGAGGCATAACTCCTGACGTGCAGCTGGCGGATCAGAAGTTCAACGACTTTCAGATAAAGCTCCGCCGTGGCGCCACCTTTGCGACATTCGCGCAGGTGTACACGCTCGCCCATCCCGATCTGGCGCCTGGGTGGGAACCAACCGGCGAAATCATTTCGGAGTTCCGCCAATTCCTGACCGAGGAAGACGTCGAGTTTACCGAGCCCGACATCATCGAGAACCTGGACTTCATCAAGAGATTCTTGAAGCGCGAAGTTTACATTTCGGCCTACGATCTGGATGAAGGCGAGCGGGTCTACTATGAACTGGACCCCAAAGTCCAGAAAGCGCTGGAGCTGATTCCGAAGGCCGAGGAACTGCTCGAGAGCGGTAAGAGCCTGATAGCCCAGCGTTAGCCGCCCTTACGGGCAATACTGTCGACTTAGAGACTTTGAGCTTAGAACCTTCGAGCCCAGAGCGCGTTGAGCCGTTGAGCCGCGAAGCGGCGCAGGATCGTAGCCCAGCGTGTTGAGCCGTTGAGCTGTTGAGCCGCGAAGCGGCGCAGGATCGTAGCCCAGGGTGTTGAGCCGTTGAGCTATTGAGCCGCGAAGCGGCGCAGGATCGTAGCCCAGGGTGGAGCGAAGCGGAACCCTGGGTGCGAAGACTGTCCAGGGTAAGCCCCGACGGGGCGCAGGAGCAAACCGACCCATTCATCTCCGGAGAGCGATGTGCGCCGGGCGTTCAACGATGCCCGAAACAAGACCACGCGCCACGCACCAAAAAATGTCCGGGGACTGCTAAGTAAACAGTATTGCCGTTGCGGGTCTCTCTTCATCCGGCCATGGAAGGGTCTTCCCGCTGGAATTCCCGCGGTCGAGGCCTCTGTTCCCCAAGGGCTCATTCAGCAACGAAAAAGTTATCAGGTGGATAGCGCGCCGACATGGTGTTCGTGTACATTTGAAGCTGCGGCTATTTGAGGAGGGACTCATGTCAAGTATGGCTCGTTTATCACGGCGCTCGTTTCTGGGGGCGCTCGGCGGAGCGGCGGTGGCCCCAGAGGCTTTTGCGGCTGCCGTAAAAGGGCGGGACGACATTCCCGTCATCCCCAAAAAGCTGGAGAAGGTTTTCATGGCCCCCGGCAAGATGCCCAACGGCCTGCAGGCGACACCCGACGGCCTGTGGATCCTCAATCAAGAAGACCCCAACAAAGTACACAAGGTGAGCTACGAGGACGGTTCCGTCTTGCACGAAGTTCAAACCGAGTCGATGCACGGCAGCGGCATCAGCTACGGGAATGGCGCTTTGTGGATCGCTTCCACCTGGGGGCTCACAACTCTCAAGATCGATCCGAAGACCGGCAAGACCCTGAAGAGCTTCGACACCCCCGGGGCAGGCAGCCCGAAGTGGGGTAAGCCAAGGCGTGCTTCTGGCGCGCACGGAATCGAGTGGGTCGACGGCAAGTATTGGATCGCCGTCCCGCCATCGATGACGATTTACCAGATTGAGCCCGAGACGGGGAAGGTTCTCCACACCATCCCGGCGCCGGGTGAAAGGCCTCATGGTATCGCCGGGGACAACGGGTTCTTGTGGTGCGTGGAAAGCAACCACCGCGCGATCTACAAGATGGATCCGAAGAGCGGCGAGCTGCTGGCGAAAATCCAGCTGCGTGAGGGCGATCCCGAACCCCACGGCATGACCATGAAAGACGGCGTTTTCTGGTACTGCGACGCCGTCAGCCGTTGGGTCTGCCGGCTGGTGTAGAAGTCGTGCCGCTATTCATGGCGGCGCGTGCGGCATAAGGGAGTGATCTCGGCCCTCCATCGGACAGCTCCCGCAGTCCGGGGGGGGCGCGGACCGGTTGTATCAACGACTCCCGCCTCTGTGGCATTCTTGTTGTTACTCGCTGCAGGGCTCAGGCGGATGAAACTCGTCACTTGGAACGTCAACGGCATCCGGGCCGTCGCGCGGAAAGGCTTTTTCGAATGGCTCGATCGCGAGGCGCCGGACGTTCTTTGCTTGCAGGAGACCAAGGCTCACCCGGACCAGCTCGAGCCGGCATTGGCGAGTCCGGCCGGCTATCGGGCTGTCTACGGTGCGGCCAAGAAGAAGGGCTATAGCGGAGTCTCAACTTGGACCCGCGGCGCCCAAAGCGATCTCCCGCGTCTTTTCGATCAGGATTCCAGCGGCGGCAACTACCCGACGCCGATCGGTGAAGCGCGGCACGGGTTGGGGATCGACCGATTCGACTCCGAGGGCAGAGTGCTGGTAACCGAGTTCGAAGGTTTTGTCCTTGTGAATGCGTATTTTCCCAACAGCCAGCGGGACCTGGCCCGGCTGGACTACAAAGTCGATTTCTGCGACAGCATGCTGGGCTATTGCAATCGTCTCCGCCGCCGCGGCAAGCGCATTGTGATTTGCGGCGACTTCAACATCGCCCACGAGGAGATTGATTTGGCGCGGCCCAAGGAAAACTTTGGGAACTCGGGATTTGTTCCCGAGGAGCGGGCTTGCCTGGATCGCTTCGTCGCCCGCGGTTATGTCGACGCCTTCCGTACATTCCAGCCGCAACCCGGTCACTACACCTGGTGGAGCTACCTGTTCGATGCCCGCGCGAACAATGTGGGGTGGCGTATCGACTATTTCTTTGTGAGCGATGATCTGATCGATGAAGCCGAAGATTGTTACATCCAGCCCGAGGTGATGGGGTCGGACCACTGCCCGCTGGTCTTGAAGCTGAAAAGTTAGCACCGCCTGCTACAATGAGAACGGTGGAAACAGTGGCGACCAGCGACGTGGCGCACGTCTCCAGACGTGCCGTGTCGCCATTCCTGGCGACATGTCTTAGTTTGCCTTAGCTGGCATGGCCGACGGCCCGAGTGTGCCGCCAATCCGCCAGCCGAGGCCAGCGACAAGAATACCGCCTATCCGCAAGAAACCTGTCGGTTTACTAGGGATCCTGCCACGGTCCCGCCGCAGGCTGCAATCCAAGTCACTGAAAACAAAAACACTATCGGTTGACACCATGACGAAGCGTCGAAATGGCCCGAAACCCTGCCATTCTCTGCCATTCTCTGCCATTTCCGGACATTTTGTAAAGAAAATTTATACCTCAACCGACAACCTCTTTTGTTTCATCACTTCGCCAGGCCGTGGCCACTGACCATCCCGGCGCAAACCGAGCCGCGCGCGTCAGCAAGCGGTAGCCGCGGAGCGCCGACTTCCAAGTGGCGCGCGCCTCCTGGCGGGCCGCATCGGCCTCCGGGCCGACGTCTGGAGTTTCTACTCCCCGCCGCAGGTGCCTTCCTACTTCAGTCGGGCCTTGATCTCCCTCACTGTCTTTGCTTCGGGGCGTTCGCGGTAGAAGGGGTCCAACGGGAAGCAGCCGGATATCAGCCCGGCGCGCGGCCCGGTTGTGCAATCGCTGAAGGTGCGGCACAGTTGCTTGGCCTCGAGCACTCCCTTCTCGAGCACGTCGCGCGGCAGGGTCGGGTAGGCGAGGACCATCCGCCCCAAGCCAACGGTGTCGGTTCTGCCGCTGCGGACCGCCCATTGCGCCACATGCGGCAGATATTCCTGGAGGTAGGAATACGCCGTGCCGACGATCGCGACGTCAGGGAAGCGCTTTTTGATCTCCGCCGTAAACTCAATCTGCCGCGCGCAGCCGGCTAGCGGGTCTTCGGGCGGCTGGTAGCCGTCGGAGGGAGGAAACAGCGCCGGACGCTGGATGTGCGGATTGTAATAGGGGCTGCCGGCCGAGACGTTGACCATCCGAATGCCGAGGCTGCGAAGCAACTCGATGAAGCGAGTCGCTTCGTCTAATTCGTAGCAGAGCGGTTCGTCGCGCTTCGTCCCAAACCCATATTCGTAAGGGAGATGGCCGGAAAAGTCCTCCGGGATGCCGGGGCCTAGCTTCGAGCCTTCGCTTAGCTCGGGGTCGGGACGAAACGGAACAAAGTCAAATCCGCTAAGCCGCACCGCGATCGCCAGTTTGGTGCTTGCGCGGATTCCGGCCACCGCTTCGCGCAGAAACCGCGTGCGGTTCTCGAATGAACCTCCGTAGCGGCCGGGGCGGGTGTAGGCGCTGAGGAACTCGTGTCCCAAGTAGCCGTGGCAGTGCTTTACGTCGACGAACCTGGCGCCGCACTGTTCGGCGACGCGCGCCGCCGCGATAAAGCGTTCGATGATTCGGGCGATGTCGTCGTCGGTCAAGACGGGATAATCATCCCGCAGGTGGAATTTGCGGTCGAGAATCGGATGGTGATACAGAATTTGCGGTGCCGGACCCTGCTTCGTTGGCCGGCAGAAACGGCCTGAATGCGTAAGCTGGAATCCCACCAGCAGGTCGTCGGTTGTGCCGAATGCTTCACGGTGAGAGTCCACGAGTTCATCGTGTAGTCGCGCCAGCCCGTCTTTGGTTTGCTCGTTGATCACGAGTTGGTTCGGGTTAGCACGGGCGTCGTGCTGCACGGCCATGGCTTCACCGCCCCAGATCCACTTGGCACCGCTGCGGCCGAAGTTACGCCAGCGCCGCCGGACCAATTCGCTGGGGCTGCCGTCTTCCTCGCCGTCCCAGCCTTCCATGGGGTGGATCACCCAGCGGTTGCCCACGCGAAAGCCGCCAACACGAAAACCGCCAACATGAAACCCATGGACACCGAGCGGTTGTGCCAGGGGTGACTCGGGCGCCTTGAGGATCGCGTCATCGCACTCGATGGCCAAGTTGAGGGCGGCGAGGCGCTCGCGAAAAGCCTCCACGGTTTTAATCGACGCTACTCTTGGATAACGAGAAGAAGAGGACACAGGCTATCGATTCTGGGTGAGTGAGAGGGATCGGGAGACTGTCCCGGCGGCGCAGCCCCAACAGTTTACCATCGCGGCCGGAGGTTCTATGCCCATTTGCTCGGGGCATACTCCTCGAACTGCTGGATTTTGGGGAACTCTTCGATCCGGTCTCCGGACTCGATGGTCGCCAGGCAGCGGCGCGCTTCCGCCTCAATCGATGCCGTGCTGATGCCGCCCCACTCGGGCAGGTAGGCCTGGATTTTTTTCAGTCCTTTCTGCAACTGCCGCGTGGCCCCGATCGAATTGTCTTTTTGGTGGTGATAGAAGCCCACCGCAAAGTGGATCAGGCTTTGCAAGAACCACCTTTCCGGCTGCTGGGTAGGAGTCCAGACCTCCTCGAGCACTTCGTGACATTCGAAAAACTCGCCGCGATTGAACAGCTCGATGCCGCGCCGGAACAGAGTTGGAGCGCCTTGTGCCATGCTAAACTTATAGTGTAATTGGAGACAACCCACCCGTTTTCGTCCCGATCCGGACGGCTGGCAACAACCTCCCCGATGTTCCGACCAATGGCTCGTAATCAAACTACTGGAAACACAGAACTTAGCCAGGATGGCAACCTCAAGATTGAGGTTTTCGAAGAGCTTGAATACGTTTGGGTTCGGCAGGGCAGATTTTGGATGGGAGCCAGCGACGGGGATAAAGCAGCCGCTGACTCGGAGAATCCGCGCCATAACGTCCGCCTTACCAAGGGTTTTTGGATGACGCGAGGCCCGGTGACCGTCGAGGCCTATCGGCGGTTCTGCAAGGCGGTTCACAAGGAACTGCCCGAATACGCCGGGGTCCAGCAGGGAGATGACCACCCGGTCGTCAAGGTCAATTGGACGGACTCATTCGCCTACTGCGAGTGGGTTGGAGGGCGCCTGCCGACCGAGGCCGAGTGGGAATACGCCGCGCGGGGCGGCGAGGATGGCAACAAGTACCCCTGGGGCGACCGCATCAGCCCTCAGAAAGCGAACTATTACGGCAAAGGGCAAGCCTGGAAAGGCACCTCACCGGTGGGAAGCTTTCCTCCCAATGGATACGGCTTCTACGACATGGCTGGAAATGTTTGGGAGTGGTGTGCCGATTGGTTTGAGGAGAATTACTACTCGAAGTCTCCGAGATCCGATCCCGAGGGCCCCCGCGAAAAAACCAACTCACGAGTCATTCGGGGCGGTTCGTGGGGCAGCAGCGGGCGCTTTTTGAGGATCTCGGGACGAGCACGGGTTGGGCCGCAAATTCGGGGAAGCCTGCAGGGTTTCCGTTGTGTCCGTGAAGAAGGGGCCTCCACGGAAGTCAAGCCCGCGCGCACCCGCCGCAGAAACGCCGGCTGGTAGTTGCGCGGTTCTCTGGCGTCGCCGGCCCGGCACGCATCATGATCGTAATCCGTCCGTAAGGCATTCGGGACTGCCTGCGAAACCAACTCGAACCTCCCGTAGCGCGGGGCTCGGAGAGACCCGCGCTGCGTCGGCCTCCGGGCCGACGTAACGCCGGTTAGTCCGAAGTTCCAGGGGCAAAACGACAGTAAGTTATTGATTCTGCGGCGGAAAGGCGGCCGGCGAAATTCGCTCTTCTGGCTACAGGCCCAGCAGCTCCAAGGCCCGCTTTTGCAGCGCCGTCGGCGCGGTCCGTTGTTCGAACGTCGCCGCGCTCCCCTCGCCGCCGACCCGGCAGGTGTTTTGGCAGCGCGTCGCCAGGGCGTCGAGCAACGTCTGGAAGCTGTGCACGGGCAAGCCCTCCGAGGTGCGGCGGCTCGCCTTTTTCTTCTTCACCGCCGCCGAAGGCTCGGCCGGCGCCACCGGATCGCGTTGCTGCCGGCCGGCCTCCAGCTGCTCGTCTTCAAACAGCAACTCCGCCCACGCTTGGCGCATCCGCCACTCCACGTAATAGGCCAGCAGACACAAAAAAATATGCGCCCGCACGTGGTCCGGCGTGCGGTGAAAGGTCGGCCGCACCCGCAGATCCGCGCCTTTCATGCAGCGAAACACCCGCTCCACGCGGGCCAAACTCTTGTAGGAACGCACCGCGTCTTCGGCCTTCAGATCGGCCTTCTTTTCGCTGCTGCGGATGACGTAGATGCCGTCCAGCGCCGCTTCTGCTTCGACCGCCGCCGTGCGCCGCCGCCAGCGGAAAACGCCCTCGCCGATGGTCGTCTCAAAATGCTTGCCCATCTTGTAGCGGTCCTGCACGCGGCCCGCCTTGCGTCCGATCTCGGCGGCGGTCAGCGGGGTGCGTTTGCGCCGCGCCACCTCGGCCTCGATGCGCTCGAATTCCTTCTCGCTGGCCGCCAGCAGCTCGTCGCGCTTGCGCCCGCGCTCCTCGGCCAGCAGCGGGTTATAGCAGGCCACCAGCCGCTCGCCGGGATAGTCGGGGGAGTGAATTTCAGCCAAGTTTTTCTTGTCGAACAACGATAACTGCAACGCGCCTTCGCTGGCCAGCCGCCGCAGCGCCGGCGCGCGCAGCGCCGAGATCCAGCCCAGCCCGCGATGTTGCCGCAGGTTTTCAATCTGCGTTTGGGTCCACAAACCGCGGTCGCCCACCAGCACCACGCGCTCGAGCCCGAAGCGCCGCCGCAGCGTGTCGACCTGATCGGGCAGCGTCGCCGGATCGCCCGTGTTGCCGGGGTAGACGCTGACCGCCAACGGCCGTCCTTGGCTGTCGGCGAGCACGCCGTAGACGATGATCGGCTTGCCCTTTTTGCGGTCGCGGCTGTGGCCGAACGCCGCCAGCGGGCAGTGGCGTCCTTCGTAGTAGCTGCTGGAGACGTCGTAGAGCACGGTGTCGCCGGCCGCGAGATGCCGCGCCGCGAGCTTCTTTTCGATGCGTTTTTGGCGGGCCAGCAGCCAGTCCAGCGCCGCGTAGAGGTCGTTTTCGTCGGCGTCTTCGACGCCCAGCTGCTCAGCCAGCGTGGAGTGCTGCCACAGCCTGGTGGTGGCCAGTTTCGAGCCGGGATGCAGCAGCCGCTCGACGATCATGGCCACGACGAGGTCGCGCTGGCGCGAGGGTTTGGACCCCAGCAGGCGTTCGAGGCCGAGCTGGCGGAGTGTACCGAGAACAGCTTCAACGTGGCCGTGGGGGCGGCAGCGTTCGACCAGGAAAGCTTCGGCGGCGGGGACAAAGGATTCGCCGGCGAGCGAGCGGCGGATGACGTCGATGAGGGAATCGGGCAGGTGGGAGAGGTTGCCGAGGGTTTCGTGTTTGACCTGCTGGCCGACGCGAAAGGAGCGGCGGAGCAGGTGGGAGGTATAGATTTTGTTTTTGTAGCGGCGAGTAGTGGTGGCTACATGAACAGCACCTGATCTAGATGGCATAAAGCTATGATAGCATATCTAGAGCAAAAAGTCCAGAAGAAAGTCACTAATTAGTGGCTACAAAAAGCACTTCGAGACCACCCCAAACCGGCCCTAACTCCCTTTCTTGGTTACTCTTACGCCGAAATCGGCCCCTGGAACTTCGGGTTAGTCGTAAACGTAGTGCAGCGCCGCCCGCAAGTCCAGCCAGGCCTCGCGCTTCTTGTCCTGGGCGTAGGGCCTCAGCAGAAACGACGGATGGTAGGTCGGCATGACCGGAATCCCATGCCACTCATGCCACTGGCCGCGAATCTTGGTGATCCCCTGGGTTGGATTCAGCAGGTACTTGGCGGCGGTTCCTCCGAGCACACAGATCGCTTTCGGACGGATCGCCTCCAACTGGCGCTCGAGAAACTGGCCGCAGGTTTTCATCTCGTCCGGCTGCGGGTTGCGGTTGCCCGGCGGGCGGCATTTGACGACATTGCAAATGTAGACGTCCTCCCGCGAAATGGGAATCCCCTCGCGCTGCGCGGTGTTGTTGATCATCTGCGTCAGCAACTGCCCCGCCCGGCCGACAAACGGCAAACCCATGGCATCTTCGTCGGCGCCCGGGCCTTCGCCAACGAAGACAAGTTTCGCATCCGGCAGGCCGCTGCCGAAGACGATTTTCTTTCGTCCTTCGTGAAGGGGGCAGCGCGTGCATTCGCCGATATCGCCTTGAATCTCCTGGAGAACTTTCAGCGGGTCAGCGGTTCGAGCGCCGGAGAGCAGTCCAGGTAATCCGGTCACCGTCGGCCTATCTGGCATGGGAGGCGTGGGCAGCGCCGCAGCCGGCTTGCGCCCCGGTTCCGGCTGACTCGAAACGCCAACCGCCCCCGATGCCTGTTGGCGCGGGGCCGCGCGCACCGGCCGAGCGGAACCTGCCGGCTGAGCTTTCCCTGCAAGCCGGTCCCGGGCGGACTTCGGGAGATAAACCTCTTCGATCCCTAGGTCACGGAAAAAGCGCAGGTATTCGTGGAGATGGTCCGGCATGTCCTCATACGAGGTGAGCCCCATGAATCTACCACGTTGAGCGGCGCGGTGGAAAGTTGAGGCAGAATTGGTTGGCGGCACGAACAGAGCCGCGCCCGCAAGGGCGCGGTCGAGTCTGGCAGTGACCGCATTCCGGTGGCGGCCCCGACGCACTGACTACCCTCGACCGCACCCTTGCGGGCGCGGCTCTGTTCGTGCGCGGAGAAGAGGTTTCTACTTTGCGGAGTGATGCCCTCCCGGGACTGGGGCCCCGGGCTAGGTCTAGGAATACGAACCTCGCGACACGGGCTGCATCGTGAGGTGATGGCGGGCCGTTCTGACCGTTGGTTCTAGGCCGCGAGTCTGCGGTGGTACTTCAAAATACAACGGTTCATGATCACGCCGATCCCGGCGGCTTCCGCACGGGCCGCGGCTTCGGCATCGACGACGCCTTCTTGCATCCATATCCATCGAACCCCGAGCTTAATCGCGGAGTCGACCACTTGTCCCGCAAACTCTGAGCGCCGAAAGATGTTGACGACGTCGATCTTTTCAGGCACGTCTTCCAGGCGCTCGTAGGCCGCCTCGCCGAGGGATTCGCTGATGTTCGGGTTGACGGGGATGATGCGGTAGCCCTGGCTCTGCATGTACCGGGTGACGCCAATACTCGGCCGCCACGGGCTGCCGGAAAGACCGACTACGGCGATCGTTTTGGCTGTTTCGAGTAGTTTCGCGATCTCGTTGTCGTCCATCATGGGCGAGGTAATGGCGGAGTTGACAACCTGTTGGCAACCTTAATTGGTTGCCCCGGGATTAAGTGTAGCAGCCGACGGGTAAGTGGTCTCGCTGGGACATTCCGCGCACAGGGGAGACGAACCGCCCCGAGGTGGCGCGCGCCTCCTGGCGGGCAGCGCCGGCCTCCGGGCCGGCGTAATCTTCGCCGCTTTATGCCTTGGTCGCTTCGCGGTCAAGGAGCGCGGACTTCCGTCCGCGCGACGTCGGCCCGGAGGCCGACGCGGCCCGCCAGGAGGCGCGCGCCACCTCGGGGCGGTTCTTCCCCTGTCTGCAGAATGTAGAAACTCCAGCCTTGGCCGCTTCGCGGCCAAGTGCCGGCAGGATTGCCGGCGCCTACTGGCGCAATCTCTTTCTGGAGCTTTTCGGCTTGGAGCGCTGGGCGCGCGCGCTTTGTTTGGCGAGCGGAGCATTGTGGCTCGCCGTAGTCTGGCCGCCCTTCTTTTGGACTCGCTTCTTCAGGCCGGCCAGCTCTTTTTCAGTAAGAGGCCGAACCTGCCTGACGGGCAGTTTGCCTAGCGCCAGCGAACCAATCTTGACTCGTTTGAGCTTCTCGACAAGGAAACCGCGTTTCTGGAACATACGCCGGATTTGGTTGTTGCGTCCCTCGATCAAGGTCACCTCATACCAAGGCTTCTCTCCCTTCCGAAGCAGGTGAATCTTGGCGGGCGCGGTGGGCCGGCCCTCCAGCCTGATACCGTCGCGTAACTTGTCGAGGTCGGCGGCAGTCGGATGTCCTTTGATCTTGACGTGGTAGGTCTTGGGCACAAGACTCTTCGCGGAGAGCACGCCATCAGTAAACGCCCCGTCGTTCGTGAATAGCAGCAATCCCTCGCTGTGATAGTCGAGCCGGCCCACCGGGTAGACCTTGGAGCGGTAACGCCCCAGCAGGTCCATGACGGTCATGCGGCCTTCGGGGTCCTTGCGCGTGGTGACGCATCCGCGGGGCTTGTTGAGCATCAAGTAAAGGAGCGGTTTCGACGACCGCAGGGACTTGCCGTCGACTTGGATGTGATCGTCATCAGGATCCGCTTTCGTGCCCAGCTCCCGAATCAGCTCCCCATTGACCCTGACACGGCCGTGCTCGATCATCTCCTCGGCCTTGCGCCGGGAAGCGATTCCAGCCGCGGCGATGATTTTCTGAAGACGTTCTTGCATCGCTTGGCGCTTAGCTGATTAGCTTCTCGTAAATCGGCATTACGCTGGCTTTCTCTTCAATACCGATGCCGGGCACATCCGGGATGCGCGCTTTTCCGTCCTGGACGGGCACGCTATCGGCGAATCCTCCGAATGGCACGAACACTCCGGGGATAGGATTCGTTGCCGCCTAAACCCAGCCCGGCGGCTGTGAGGGTCTACGGCGTCCCGAAGTCGAACGTCGTCATGCGAAGGTTCGCGATCAGTTTGTCGGAATTGGCGCCGATCTTTTCTCCGCCAGGTTCTTCGTTTGGGATTGCGGGGATTCGAGCCGTCAGCGAGCCGGCTCCCAGTTCCTTGCCCTCATTCATGAAGAAGACGGCGCCGTCGGTGGAATCGCCGGCTTTGAGCTTGGTTCTCACGAGCGCAATCGCGGATGCCGCGGCAGCGGCCTTGATACCCCCGTGGCCACCCATGGCGAGTGCTGACTGTCTGCGCTGTTCGTAGCCATTGTTGGAACGGATGTGCTGGTTGTTGTAGATGGACTTCTCGTAGGCCATCTGGAGCTTGATGACTTCGGATCGCCCCGCGTGCTGGTAGAGCTCATAGATGACCGTATACTCCGAGACAGCCCGGATCACCCGGCCGCCGGAGGTTTTGTAGTAAAAATCCGTGGGCTGGATCAGCCAGTCGTGCCCGCTGCCGTTGTTGAAGGCCACTTGCACCACGGCAAAATCTCGGACCTTGAGCGGGAGCGGGGCGTACATGATTGTCAGCCCCTCGCGCGTAAGAGCTTGATATTTTAGGCCGTTAGACAGAAACTCGATGGTTTGACCCGCGACCCAGGGAGTCAAGATCAGCGACAAAATCGGCAAGCCGAGGAGCAAGGCGGCGGACGGAGCTTTCACGTTCCAGCGCACTCCACTATGATACAGTAAAGCGGTTGTTTTCTCGGGGTTGTTCTCGCGATGAAGGCTTTAACCGGTCTCCCTACATCGACCTATCTCAAGGTCGCCGAGGAGGCCAAACTACAGCTCTCCGATTTGCTGAAGCTAGTCCCGGCTCTCGAGTCGGGGTTGCTGCCGCCCTATATTGCCCGCTATCGCACCGATCTTTCAGCAGGTCTCGACGAGGAGCAACTACACGAGGTACGGGCAAGACTGCAATATTTTTTGGAACTCGAGGACCGGCGAGTCACCATTCTCAGTACGATCGGCCAGCAGAATAAGCTGACTCCTGAGTTGCGAAAGCGTATCGAAACAGCGGCCGAGCGCCGCGAACTCGATGACCTATATCTCCCGTTCCGCCAAAAACGCCGTACTCCCGCGGACGAGGCCATGGGAAAAGGGTTGGAGCCTCTGGCGCGCTTCCTTTGGGACCAACAGCCGCCCAGCGCTGACATCGAGGGCGTTGCGCAAGGCTACGTCGATGCCGGCAAGGGAATCGGAGATGTGTCCGCGGCTCTGCGAGGCGCTCGCCACATCGTGGCGCGCTGGCTCGGCGAGGACGCCGAATTTCGCGGAGCACTGCGCCTCGTGGCGCTGACGCAATCACGACTTGTTGTATCTAAGGGACCGCGCTGGAAGACGGATGCAGGCCTGAGAAAGAAGTTCGACTGGCTGGCGAACAACAGCTCGGCTGTCGGGAAGGTTGGCTGGCGGCAGGCGCTGGCGCTGCGGCGGGCGGTTCGGGACGGCGCGCTGGATTTCGAAATCGGCCTGCCGGAGAACGAGGCGGTGACGTATTTGCTGAACCGCCTGCTGAATGACAGGAAGTCGTTGTTCTGTTTGCAGCTAGGAGCCGCGGCGCAGGAAGCCTATCAAGAGTACCTGGCGCCGGCTCTGAGGAACGACGTTCTCCAAATCCTGAACGAGCGCGCCGACCAGGAAGCTGCAGCGGTTTTCAAGAAGAATCTCAAGAAGACCTTGATGTCACCACCGGCGAGACCCATGCCGGTCATTGGCCTCGAAACATCACGTCCAGGCGGCTGGCGGGCTGCCGTGGTCGCTGCCGACGGGAGTTTCTTGGAAGGTGCAATCGTCCGCGGCGGCGAACAACCCGAGAGTGTCAGCCCGGCCTCTCAGGACACGAAAGCGAAGAAGGACGGCCAGGGGGAATCATCCGCGGCCGAACTCCCCGGCGGTAGTGGCAAGACAGACCCAGGCGCGGCTTCAAGTGATGACATGCGGACAGCGGCGGAAGAGGCTGCCAAGGCAAGCAGGAACGGAAGCGCTGAGGCCGGCGGTGAGGAAGCTGTGATTCCTGCTGAGTCCTCCGGGACACTCGATCAGCAATCGCCGGGCGCCGCCGACTCACGCGGGTCAGGTTCAGCGAACCAAGGGGCTGATTCGACCTCACAAACTACCGAGGTCGCCGCGCAATTAACGAGTCCTGACGCAGCAACCGAGGAGGCGGAGCAGGATCCGTCGCCGGCAGAGACATCGGCAACCACAGACCGGGAAGGCGAATCGAAACCGCCTGAAGTATCGGCCGGCTCCGAAGCAAACAACCAGTCCGAAGCGATCGCCGCCGAGACAGACTCGGCTGCCGCGAAATCGCCGGAAGAGCCGGCCGGTGCCGCAAGCCCCTCTCCGAGCAACGGCTCATCGGCTCAACCCGGGCCGGGTGACAAGCAACCCAGCGCCGACGGAATTGCGCCCGCCACACCTTTGGGATCACTGAGTGAACTCATCCGCAAACACAATGTCGGCGCCGTGGTCATTTCCAACGGGCCTGGACTGCGCCAAACAGAGCGGTTTGTTCGCGGCGCTATTCGTGACGCCGGTGCTCCCAAGATTTTCTGGACGACCGTCAACGAGGCGGGGAGCTGGATCCACGCCACATCCAAAGGTTCACGGCGTGAGGACTCAGGAACCGAGGCGGCGATCCGAAGTGCAATTTCGCTGGCGCGAAGGCTGCAAGACCCTCTCACGGAGCTAATCAAAGTCGATCCGCGGCTTCTCGGAATTGGGCAATATCACGCGGAAGTTGAGCCCGCGAAGTTGCGGACCCAGCTCCGGCTGGCGGTACAGGCGTGTGTACATCAGGCCGGAGTCGATCTCAACACGGCTCCGGTTGACCTGCTTGCCTGTGTTGCGGGGTTCACGACTCGCCTGGCCAAGCGCATCGTCGACCACCGTAGGAAGAAAGGCAAGTTCACGAGCCGCGAGAAACTCAAAGATGTTCCCGGAATCAGCGACCGGCTCTATCAACAAGCCGTTGGATTCTTGCGGGTTTACGATGGTGAGAACGCGCTTGACTCGACTGGAATCCACCCGGGATCCTACCCAGTGGCGGAAAAAATTCTGGCAGCCGCGGGCGTTTCCGCCCAGCAAGCCCTTCAGAATCCGGAGTCTTTGGATTCCGTCAATATGGACGAACTCGAAGCGGGCAATCACGGACAAGAACGGCTGCGGGCGCTGGTTAACGAGTTCCGTACGCGGGTCCGAAGCCCTCGGCGGCCGTTTGAGCCGCCCAAAGCCGGCGTGGATTTGATAGCCACTGAAGATCTCAAGATTGGTATGACCGTCGAAGGCGTGGTCGCAAGCGTTGTTGAATTCGGCGCCTTCGTCGATATCGGCGCTGACCAGGACGGCCTGGTTCATAACTCACACCTTTCCGAACAGTTCTTCAAGGACGGGAAAGCCGCGGTGAAGACGGGCGACCGAATATCGGTCCACATACTTGCTGTTGACAAGGAAGCCCGGCGTATCTCGCTGACGACCAAGGATCCTGCTGAGCTGGCACGAGCCGCACGAGCCAAGCGCGCGGCCCCACAGCGGTCTCGGCCTCGTTCGTCCCACGAAAGCGGACGCCCCGGCGGGCCACGCAGGCGCAAGGGTCCGGAGCGCGAGGTAGCGCTGACAAAACGCTCGTTCGGCCCCGACTCCAAGGAAAAGGCGCGCCAGGCCGCCAAGATCAAGAAGCTTTCCATGGGCCAAAAACTATCCTTGTTGGAGTCTAAGTTTCGAACCAAGGTCTAGCTAGCAGCCCGTGGTGGAAGTCCGAGGACGCGAAAAAAGGGGACAGCCAGCCGATTTCCGCACTTCCACTGGCATTGAAAAAAAAGCAGTTCAGCGAGCGGAAATCGGTGGCCGTCCCCCATTTTCGCCACTAGGTTAAGCAGGGTGAGCAAGCGCGCCTGCCGCGCGCTTTGAGTGTCACCGGATTCACTAAAGGCAGTTCCCCTGTTTGATTCTCGATTCCCAGTAACCCATGCGGAACACAGGAAACCATCCAAGCCGTTTCGATCTTTCCAAGCACTCGCTCGATGGCTTGCGCGAGGCGCGCTGGAACCTTACGGAAGCGCAGCTTGTCGAACGCGCGATTCAACAACAAGAGGGACACCTAACTTCAGATGGAGCTCTTGTCGTCAAGACAGGAAAGTATACCGGTCGCTCACCTCGCGACCGTTTCATCGTGTGTGATGAGACCACTGAGTCTGCCGTTGACTGGGGCGCGATCAACAAGAAAATCCTTCCGGAGCAGTTCGAGCGGCTCTACGATCGAATCAAGCAATACCTAAACGGGAAAGAAGTTTTCGTGCAGGACTGCTTCGGGGGCGCTCACGAGGAATACGCGCTGCCGATACGCGTCGTTTCCGAGCTGGCCTGGCATAGTCTATTCGCGAAACAACTATTCGTCCGGCCGGATCCCTCTTCGACCAGCAACCACATCCCGGAGTTCACCGTTGTTTGCGTCCCGGGCGTCACAGCCGATCCGGCAACAGACGGCACGAATTTCGAGGCCTTCATCTGCCTGAGCTTTACTCGCAAGATGGTCATTATCGGCGGCACGCTCTACGCCGGAGAGATTAAGAAAGCCATTTTCAGCGTCCTCAACTTTCTGCTGCCCGAGCGCGGCGTGTTTCCGATGCACTGCTCGGCCAACGTCGGCGCGGATGATCAGTCGGCGCTCTTTTTTGGACTTTCCGGCACAGGAAAGACAACGCTTTCCGCGGACCCCGGCCGGCGCTTAGTTGGTGACGACGAGCACGGCTGGAGCGACACGGGGATCTTCAATTTCGAGGGTGGTTGTTACGCAAAATGCATTCGATTATCGAAGGAAAATGAGCCGCAAATCTGGAGCGCCATCCGATTCGGAGCAGTGGTGGAAAATGTCGTTTACGATCCCTCGACCCGAATCGTGGACTTCGACGATGCCTCCATCACAGAGAACACGCGGGTTGCCTACCCCGTCGAATTCATCGACAATGCGCTCGTCCCGGGTCTAGCCGGGCACCCCTCAAACGTCGTCTTCCTCACCGCCGACGCGTTCGGGGTGCTGCCCCCGGTCTCTCGCCTCACGCCGGACCAGGCTATGTACCACTTCATGAGCGGCTATACCGCCAAGGTGGCCGGCACCGAGAGAGGTCTGGGCAACGAACCCGCCGCCACGTTTAGCGCCTGCTTCGGCTCGCCTTTCTTGCCGCGCAAGCCGTCCTGCTATGCCGAAATGCTGGGGGCAAGACTGCGGAAACACCAGGCGACTTGCTGGCTGGTCAACACGGGCTGGGTAGGCGGCGGTTTCGGCGTCGGCAAGCGGATGGATCTTCCCTGCACGCGGGCCATGCTTGCGGCAGCGCTATCAGGCGCGCTCGACAACGCGGACTTTGTGCCGCACCCCATATTCGGAGTCACCGTTCCCAGAAGCTGTCCCGGCGTCCCGGGAGACAAGCTCGACCCCCGCGCCATGTGGGCGGACTCAGCAACCTACGATGAAGCCGCTGTTGGACTGGCCCGGCGCTTCCAAGAGAACTTCGCCGCATTTAGCGCCGCACCGGAACAGATCCGCCAAGCGGGTCCGGCAGGATAGATGCGCGCGTGGGTGGTCTTTAGTACCGGCTGAAATGCCCGCCGAAATCGGCGGGCTGTGCCACGCTTGGTTCCGTCTGTTTTGGGTCAGGAAAGGACGGCAAGTGATGAATCGTCGGCGTGTCCCGGACTTTGAGTCTGCCGAACGCGCGCGTCGACGTTCTCGACCAGCGCTTCGGCTTCGAGCTGGTGGCCATCGCTCAGCAGATCCCAAGCCTCTTCGATCGTCGCGCGAAGGCGTTGGTCGAGATCGAGTTTCTGCAAGCGAATGATGGCGTCAGCGAGCGAACCGTCTATGCGATCTGTCACAGGTGCTATTAGTGTAACCTGGTTGAGCCCTTTAGGGAAGAAAAAAATAACATTCGATACAAAAGTTTATGAATTGTTTTAAACAACAACGCTGCTTTTGTACACGTTGAATCGGTGATCAACGTCGTCACAAAACGTGTGCCGAGCCGGGGCTCGCTGCTCAACAGTAACGGCCGGCTCTCAGCCGGTCCAATGTCGCCAAGAAGGGCGACACGGCACTCAAGAATGCCTGCGCCACGGGATTGTCAAGCTGATCACATCCTTCACTCGGCACGATTCGAAAAGATCATGTCTTCCTCAAATCGTGAAACCGTTTGGCTTTGGCTTCCCAGCGGGGGAGCGAGTTTTCTTCGACTGCTTCGACCTCGATTCGGATTCCGATGTGGTCCGCAATCTCTCGTTTGACCCGGGCGCTGACCGCGTTGCTGCCTTCTATTTCGATCGCGACTTGATCCATTTCCTCGAATTTCGTTGCGGTGATTCGGAACTCGGCGGACCCGGCGGCTGACCGGATGATGTTTTCGAGAGCGGAGGGATAGATGCTGACGCCGCGCACGGTAATCATGTCGTCCAGGCGGCCGAGGATTCCGCCTTCCAGCAACAGCTTTGCGGGGCCGTCGCCGGCTGAAACCCGCCGGGGCCGAACCAGGTCGCCGGTTCGGTAGCGGATCACCGGCCAAGCGCCTCGTCCCAGATTCGTGATGATCAGCTCGCCGACAGCGCCCTCCGGCACGGGTTCCAGCGAGTCGGGGTCAACGACTTCGGCAATGAACTCGGCTTCGTTCATGTAGAGGCCTTTGCCTTCGGAGTCGCCGATTCCGTAGGCGCCGATCTCGGACGCACCTGCGTGGTCGAACACTTGCGCTCCCCAGGCCTTGGCGATTCGAGCGCGGGTGCCGGCAATGCTGCCGCCCGGTTCGCCGGCGTGGATCGTTACGCGGATGGGCGAGTCGGCTAGCGGAATCCCTTCCCGTTCAGCCACTTCGGCGAGGTGCAGGGCGTAGGTCGGCGTGCACAACAGGACCGTGGCTCCCGTGTCGAAGATCAGTTTGAGTCTGCGGATCGAGTCCGAGCCTCCCCCGGGAATGGTCATCGCTCCGAGCATCGACACGCCTTTGTGGGCCGACCAATATCCAATGAAAGGGGCGAAGGAGAATGCGAAGAACACACGGTCCGCGGAGGTGACGCCCGCCGCTTGAAGGACTTCGATCCAGCAGCGGCCCCACCAGTCCCAAGTTTCGGCGGTGTCGAGGACGCGCAGGGGTGGCCCGGTCGTTCCAGACGTTTGGTGGTAGCGGGTGTAGTCTTCGAGCGGGTAGGTGAGGTTTGTCCCAAACGGGGGATGCGCGGCCGAGTCGGCGACGAGTTCGTCCTTTGTGAGAAGGGGCAGGTTGCGGTAGTCGGCTGGGGTTTCGCACACTCGCTCGTCGCCAAGTCTGGCCTCCAGTCTGGCCCGCTGAAAAGGGTTGGCGGGCAAGATTTCCGTGAAGAGTTCGTTGAGGCGGGCGAGCTGGCCGGGGCGCGGGGTCGCCGCTGGAGCCGACGGGGAGGAGCCGATGCGTGTGGGAGATTGGGTCATGCTGGATCGGCCGATTATTCAAGCGCCCATTCCGAGCCGCAGCCGCAGGGAGCGGCCCTAGGTACTCCAACGGTCACGGTTCGGTTGGAAATCTAAAGAATAACAAAGGAACCCTGCTCGAAACCCAGGGGCCAGTTTCCCATTCGGGGTCTTATCGAAGCTCTCAAAGAACTCGTGACTGCCGTAGGCGGGGGGCCTGAGGACGCGGGGAACGATGTATGGAGAGCCATAGCAGCCCGTGGCAAAAGTGTGCTCGGGCGAAAAAGGGGGACTGCCACCAATTTCCGCTTCTCCAATCCATTTTTAAATCAGCGCTTCGTCGAAAGGAAATTGGCTGGCTGTCCCCTTTTTTCCGCCGGGGCGCTATTGCTCGCAGATCCGAGTGAAGGCGGTTCTGTTTGAATCAGGCGCCCATGTCAGCGGGCATCAGGCCGTGTCCGAATTGCACCGTCCGTGGCCGAAAGGAACCACTCCGGGGCCGCCTTGATGAGCCGAATCGCAGTCTTGAGCGTCTAACTACTAGGGGCACGTTACGAACGAGCAACCCCAGCCCGCGCCAGATCCTGCATCTGACTCAAATTGCCAGACTTACGAGGGAATGGGTAATTTTTTCACAGTGGGCGTCAACAGCGGTTCTGGTGTGCAAAATTTACACATTCATGAATGGAACTCAAATGCTACTCGGTGCGAAATAACTGATAGAACCTGAATTATGCACAGATTCGCTTTGCGAGTGCGGCTGCGTTCGTAGCGGCTTGACGGCCGTCGTAAGGTGGGAGCTCGGCAACTGGTCTTTTGGCTTCTCCGTCCCCGGTTTCCCCTCCCGCCCAGAATCCGCGTCGGCAAAACCCCGCTCCGAAGTGGCGTGTTTCCAGTACGTTGCGGCCAGTGCATAAAATTTTATGCATAGCGCATAGCCAGGCTCTCAGATCAACGCCCTCTCGACTACCGGCGGCAAGCCGCCGTAGGGAGTCGGCTTCCTGCCGCGGAAGTTGTCAAGGCGTGGATGCCCCGATTTTATTGGGCTGCGAGACCGTCACGGCTGGGCCTTGTTTGACGGCCCTTTGGGAGCTATGCTGTTTTCGCTTGGTAACCATTTGGGTGACCTCCTTTGGGTTGGCTGGTGAAGCTGGAATCTTTGCCAGCCTACCTTTTTACCCCATGTTTTCGGGCGTTCCCCAATGGTCCCTTGCGGCTCAGCCCTCCTCAGGTGCACCCCGCAATGCATAATTCAGGTAGAAGGGCACATTGAGTTTGGCGATGCAATTGCCAGTGAGTTTGGTAGAAGACCTGCGAGAACGATTATGAGAGTGATCGGAATCACCAACCAAGGGCTCACGGCAATCAGCTTGCTGGTTCTTTTGTTGTGGGGAGTCATCTTCGCCGAACAAGTCCTGGTTTCACAAGCAGAGCGCGATCACCAAGATTTCCGCCGTTCACAGCCCGCCGCCTCACCGGCCGACGAACGCCCCATTCCGGCGCAACGAATAACTCCGGTCGCCGACCCGATCGTTGATCTTGCGGTGACATAGCTACCACCGAAAATCGAATTCTCCTGCCGCGCAGCGCCCGCGCAGCATCAATCGGTCCCATTGTAAAACATTTTTTCTGCCACTTATGCACTTTTGTGGCGCTCCGTTGGCAGTAAGCTCCGGCAGAGGACAGCGGAAGATTCGTTGACGCGTTCACATCAATTCTGCTACCTTGACAGGAGAGCGCCTCCCAAGGCCGCTTCCTCCCCGCGCCCGTGCAGGAGCACCCCAAGAAAACCCCCGCGGCCCGCACCAAGTTTCTCTGGAGGATCAGGATTGGCACGTACTGATAAGCATTTGTTTACCTCGGAATCGGTGACTGAAGGACACCCGGACAAGCTGGCTGACCGGATTTCTGACGCAGTTCTCGATGCCGTCCTCGAACAGGATCCGGCGGGCCGCGTCGCTTGTGAAACTCTCGTGACGACCGGCCTGTGCATGATCGCCGGCGAGATCACAACCAAGGGCTACGCTGACTTCCCGAAGGTGGCTCGCGAGACCATTCGCGAGGTGGGCTACACGCAGGCCGATTTCGGTTTCAATTGCAACACCTGCGCCGTCGTCAGCTCCATCGATGAGCAGTCGCCCGACATCGCCATGGGCGTGGACCCAGGCGGAGCGGGCGACCAGGGGATGATGTTCGGCTACGCCTGCAACGAGACAGCCGAGCTGATGCCGCTGCCGATCAGCCTGGCGCACAAGCTGGTCCGCAAGCTAGCCGGCGTTCGCAAGACCGGCGAGCTGGACTATCTCCGCCCTGACGGCAAATCACAGGTAACGATCGAGTATGACGGCGGCAAGCCGGTGCGCATCGACGCCGTGGTGATTTCGACGCAGCATAGCGACCGTGTGGAGCAGGCTCAACTCATCCACGAAGTGATAGAGCACGTCGTGAGGCCCATCGTTCCCGGCTCGATGGTGGACGCAAACACGAAATACCACATCAACCCGACCGGCCGTTTCGTCGTCGGCGGGCCTCAGGGCGACACCGGCCTAACGGGCCGTAAGATTATCGTCGATACCTATGGCGGGATGGGGCGGCACGGTGGAGGCGCATTTTCCGGCAAGGATCCGACGAAAGTCGACCGCTCGGCCAGCTACATGGCGCGCCACATCGCCAAGAACATCGTCGCGGCTGAGCTGGCTTCGCACTGCGAAGTCCAATTGGCGTACGCGATCGGAGTGGCGGATCCCGTTTCGGTCATGGTCGATACGTTCGGGACGGGCCAGATCGGGGAAGAACGCCTTGCTGAAATCGTGAGGAATTCCTTCCCGCTGACGCCTCGGGGGATTATCGACTATCTTGACTTGAGGCGTCCCATCTTCAAGGCCACCTCTGCTTACGGGCATTTCGGCCGCGAGGGAGAAAGTTTCACCTGGGAGAACACCGACAAGGCCGAGGTCTTAAAATCCGAGGCCGGTGTTTCGGTGGCCAGGGCCTAGTTTCCGAGCCCTAACCGCAAGCGAAAAAAGGGGACAGCCAGCCAATTTCCTTGCGACGAAGCGCTGATTTTTAAATGGATTGGAGAAGCGGAAATTGGTGGCAGTCCCCCTTTTTCGCTCCGTGGAATTCCCTCAGCCACAACCCAGCGGGGATGCACCAGAACCCAGTCTCTCCATTAACTAGACTCCATACCGAGGAACTATGCCGACAGAAACCATGACCCCCTGCGACGTAAGAGACCTGAAGCTGGCCGCGGGCGGCAAGAAACGTATCGAATGGGCCTCCCAGTGGATGCCTGTCGTGAAGTCAATCCGCAAAGAATTCATCCAACAGCAGCCGCTGAAAGGTATCCGCGTTTCGGGCTGTCTGCACGTAACGACAGAGACCGCCAACCTTGCGATCGTCCTGCGAGACGGTGGCGCGGATGTGGTGCTGTGCGCGTCGAATCCGCTTTCCACCCAGGACGACGTCGCGGCCTCCCTGGTCAGCGACTACGGCATTTCCGTTTACGCCATCAAGGGAGAGGACAACAAGAGCTACTACTCTCACCTCGCCGCCGCGCTCGACCATCAGCCCCAAGTAACGATGGACGACGGCGCCGACTTGATCCACGCAATTCATACCAACCGCAAAGAGGTTGCCGCGGGCGTAATCGCGGGAACCGAGGAAACCACCACCGGCGTCATTCGCCTGCGCGCCATGGCCGAGCAGGGCGTGTTGCTGTTTCCCGTCGTGGCGGTCAACGACGCCATGACCAAGCATTTGTTTGACAATCGCTACGGCACGGGCCAGTCGACGCTGGACGGCATTATCCGCGCCACCAACGTTCTGCTGGCCGGACTCAACATCGTCGTGGCCGGGTACGGCTGGTGCGGGCGCGGAGTCGCCAGCCGGGCGCGCGGCCTGGGCGCCAACGTCATCGTCACCGAAGTCGATCCGACTCGTGCTCTGGAGGCTGTCATGGACGGCTTCCGCGTCATGCCCATGAGCGAGGCGTCCCCGATCGGCGATATCTTCGTCACCGTCACCGGCGACAAGCACGTCATCACCCGCCGGCACTTCGAGGCCATGAAGAGCGGCGCCATCGTGTGCAACTCCGGGCACTTCAATGTAGAGCTCGATCTGGAGGCGCTCGATGAAATCTCATCGTCGAAACGGACGGTCCGTGATTTCGTCGAGGAATACACGCTTTCAGGCGGCCGCAAGATTTACCTCCTCGCCGAAGGCCGGCTAGTCAATCTAAGCGCCGCCGAGGGTCACCCAGCCGTGGTCATGGACATGAGCTTCGCCAATCAAGCCCTGGCCGCTCAGCATGTGGTCCAGAACCAGGGCAAGCTGTCCATCGGCGTTCACAGGGTCCCCGAGGAAATCGACAAGCGTGTGGCCCAACGTAAGCTCGAGTCGATGGGGATCCACATCGACAAGCTGACTCCCGAGCAGGTCCATTACCTTTCGACCTGGCTTGAAGGAACGTAGGGGAATTGAACCCCCACTCGGCGTGAAACCGTCGCCAAGTCCAGCACAATTTCAAAGCGAAACTCGGCGCCCGCCCGAAAAGCTGGGGTTAGCCCCAATACTCTTCACTTGGAGCCGTTGAGCCACGTTCACGTGGTTTGGTTTCCTTTAGGCTGGTCCTTTTAGGGCCGGTTGACCAGCTCTCCCGAAGATGTTCCTCAGCCCGTTTCAACGGGCTTTCATTCCGTCCTGATCACGACCGTCTCCCGGCAACTGCGAAAGGGCACTTCGCCTTGACGATCGGGTCGGGTACCGAGGATTGCGCCGCGGCACCCTCCCACACCACCGGACGTACGGTTCTCCGTATCCGGCGGTTGGACCCAGCGGCTTAACTGCTGGCCGCGAGATCCGACGGCATCCAGAATCCGTAACGCTGCAAATTGAACCCCCGCGTGGCATGATAAGACTTCACCGAGACTTTCACCGAACAACGAACCACGGCGCGGCGGCTGTCGCGGATTAGGCTGAGGGAGAAAACCATGCAGACAGAAAAGGCTACGCTGGCGGCAGGTTGTTTCTGGGGCGTCGAGGCGACTTTTCGCCAAATCAAGGGAGTCGTTTCGGCAACGGCCGGATACACGGGCGGCACATTCCCCAACCCCGCTTATCAAGATGTCTGTGGAGGAGGCACGGGGCACGCCGAGGCGCTTCAGATCGAGTATGACCCCTCCCAGGTTTCATACAAAGCATTGCTGGACACCTTCTGGAAAACGCATGATCCCACCACGCTGAACCGTCAAGGCCCGGATGTAGGATCCCAATATCGCTCGGCCATCTTCGTTCACAATCCCGAGCAGCAGGCCGCGGCCACGGCTTCAAAAGACGAACTCGGCCGCAGTGGCCGCCATCGTGACCCGGTTGTCACCGAGATTACCGCGGCGTCCGAGTTCTACCCCGCGGAAGACTACCACCAGCGATATTTCGAGAAACGCGGCATCGTGCATTGCGCGAGCTGAGTCGAGGTCAGGCGGGGGCGGCATTGGGCTCTCAGCCTGAACAATTAAACGGCTCAGCTCTTTTGAGAAACGTTGGCCTCACTGGGAGTGTAGTACTGGCGAAGAAGATGATAGAGAGCTTCCGGGTCGACTGAGATCTTGGGCGCGGCTAGCTGCAATTCGGCGCCATCCTTGAAGCGGAATTCGATCTGTTCAGCGGTCAAGGGAGGCACAATGGCCCCAGGGTGACGCTGGACGACTTCCGAGGTCTCTACAGTCGATAGCTTCATGTCCACGAGGTTTGCCACCGCGTAGGTCTTTCTTCGGAACAAAGTGCCTGCTCGAATCTCGTGGAAGTCGAACTCACATCGGAACGTCGCCACATACAAGCCGATGGGGACGGGGCATCCTCCCAGGCTCGTCATGAAGATCACAATCGCGAGATCGATGTTGTCGGCGGGAGGACTATAGTCCACAATCCACAACATGAAAGCGATCCAGGCCGAACCAACGGCGCAAAGGATACCCGGAAGCAGCAGGCTGGCCCGGCACCGCAGGGGCAGACTGAGGGTTTCCCAGGCGTAGGGGGGTGCATACTTGCGAACGAGTTCGTAGCACGATGCGTAGTCGTCAAGCTGCTTGTCGACCACGATTCTCGATTCCTCGGAGCGGATCAGCAGCCTGCTCATGGTGGACCGAATCTCCGTGATCCGCACCCACGGGATGACGACCTCTCGCCGTCCTCTGCTCCATGCCATGTAGGTTTCGCTGACGCTTACTTCGGCTCCCATCAGATAGGCGCCCCACCAGCAGAACAAGGCAGCAGCGGCACACGCGCCGAAGGCGATCGCGGATGCACGAATCTCCTCACGCAACAGGAACGCCAAAACAACTCCCCCCCCGAAACAGATCATTGCCGCCAAGACCATGAAGCCTCGCAAGCTCCCGTAGCCGAAGACTCGTTCTGTCTCGGCAACCCGTCGATGACGTTCAGGCCGAGCGACAACTTCGGGGGCGGCAAACATCGCGACCGCGCCGCCAGCCAAGAATGCCGCCCCAATCATCGGCTCGGTCAAAGAGAAATTTCCTGGCAAGGATGGTTCGATACCCACGAATCTTGCCCAGAGTGCGACCAGCGTCGCCTGGGTAAGCCCGCCCGCCGGTATCTGAGCGGCCTTGCCAAAGCCCCGGCGGCTTAGCCAAACGCTGATGTAAGCCTGGCTGGTGAAAGCGGGCGCCAAGATCAAGGAACCGAACAGCATGCCGGTCGCCCAATGAACAGGAAATAGACCCCAATTCGGAGAATAGGCATGAGCGAACTGCAGGGCGCTGTGCAGGAAGGCCGCCAGAGGGATGCCCAGCGTCAGATGACGAAGCCAGATTCTTCTCGTCATACCTCGATCGTTAGGATTACATGTTAACCTGCCCAACGAGAGTTCGGGCCGGCCGCAGCGGCGCGGCGCCCCCTGGGAGTGAGATCACCATGTCTTCAAGCGTCATTTCGGAAATTCGGGCCGACGGCGTGGCCACCCTCACTCTCAACCGGCCGGAGGTGCGCAACGCCTTCGACGAACATCTTATCGCGGAGTTAGCCGACATCTTCCATGGACTCGACCAAGACGATGGAGTGCGCGCCGTCGTCCTGGCGGGAAACGGGAAAAGCTTCTCCGCCGGTGCGGACTTGAACTGGATGCGGCGCACGGCCGCTTATTCCCAGCCAGAAAACTTCGAAGACGCACTGCGCCTGGCCCGCATGATGCGCTCTCTGGATGTGCTGAGCAAACCGACTGTCGCGAAGGTCCATGGAGCTGCTTTCGGCGGTGGCGTGGGGCTGGTGGCCTGCTGCGACATTGCGGTCGCGGCCGAATCAGCGGTCTTTAGTTTCTCCGAAGTGCGGCTGGGACTTCTCCCGGCCACCATCCGCCCTTATGCGCTGGCTGCCATTGGCGCGCGAAATGCGCGGCGCTATTTCCTGAGCGGCGAGCGTTTTTCCGCCGAAGAGGCAAGACGAATCGGACTGGTCCACGAAGTCGTTCCCGCGGAGGAGCTTGATGCCCGAGTCGGCGCCATGCTGGCGGAACTGCTCAAGGGAGGTCCGCGCGCGCAGCGGGCCTGCAAAGCCTTTTTGGCGGATATTCACGGCAAACCGCTGGACGACGGACTGATTCGTTACACGAGCGAGAGCATCGCAACGCGCCGGGCGTCGGAAGAAGGTCAGGAAGGAGTCAACGCTTTTCTGGACAAGCGCCTGCCGAATTGGTGATGTGTCCGGCAACCGCGCCGCTTCAGGCCCTTTCTGCGGGGTGAAAGAAGCTCACTCAATCGTCAGACAGCCAACAGGACCTGTTCCGCAACATTTCTTAGCGCTTCTGTTGTATACTTCGACCAGAAGCTGGGTGGGCGCCTATGAGGTCGCCCGTGCCCCTCTCTCCACAGCGATGAACTGGCTCGACATCGTCATTGCCATCGTCCTGCTCGTTTCGCTATACACTGCTTTTCGTAACGGCTTAAGCCGGGAGGTTGTGCGCCTGCTGGCCCTGGTTTTGGGTGTCGTTGCGGGGATGTGGTGGTATGGCCGCTTGGCGGGTTACTACGAGCCTTATATCCCGAGCCGGCAGTTGGCGGAGTTTGCGGCGTTCATGACGTTTCTCGTTGTTTCCGTCATCGCCGGCGGCGTGCTTGGATGGGGCCTCGCGAAGCTGCTCGGCTGGACGGGGCTGCGCTGGTTTGACCGCTTGCTGGGAGGCGCGTTTGGCGCCGTGAGGGGACTTCTGATCAGCGCGATTGTGGTCATGGCGGTCGTGGCTTTCGCGCCCGTCAGCCGCTCGGATGAGACCGTCGCCGCGTCGCGGCTGGCTCCCTGGGTGCTCTACGGGGCGCATGCGGCGGCCGCTTTGGCTCCCGAGAATCTGCAGGATGAGTTTTCAGCGGGGTTTGAGCGCGTGCGAAACGCCTGGATCGAGCGCGTCCCGGATTCGGTCGTCAGGGAGTAGGGCGGTCTTCGCGGGCTAAAAGCCCAATACTGTTCAGTTAGCAGTTCCGTGCGGAGGGTTTTGGTTCAATGGCACGTGCTCTTGTATCGGGCAGCAACGAACGAACGCCTCACAGAGCTTTGCTGCAGAGGCGTAAGCATGCGGTTGTTCTCCTGCGCCCCGTCCGCGGACTTCCGTCCGCGGCTCTGTCCGGCCGTCTGAAATTTCCTGCCCCAATCGGAAACGATCTGACTACACGGATACTAAGTGGACAGTATTGGGGCTAAGCCCGTTGAAAACTTTCCTCATAGAATGAGAGACTCCAGCGCCCGTTCCCTGTCTGGCGGGCTGGGTTGAGGCAGGGACGCTTGCTGAGTGGGGTCCCGAAAGCAGTACGTGTTCGCGGGCCGGGGTCCGAAAACTGAGCCGCAGGAGCAGCCATGGCATTTGAAGGAAGAGCCACCATCGTCGTACCCGGAGATGAGCCTATTCAGATCGCCGGCTCGCCGCATCTGAGCAAGCTGGAGCCCTACGGCGACGTCGTCATTCACTCCACGCGGCCGCAATCGCCGGCGGACAAAGTAGAACGGGCCAAAGACGCTGATGTGATCATGAATACGCGAGGAGCTGTCACTTGGCGGGAGGAAGAGTTCAGCCGCCTTCCCAAGCTCAAGCTCATCGCGACTTGCTCGATCGGCACGGATATGATCGACCTCGAAGCCGCTCGCCGGCGGGGAATTACCGTGTGCAACCAGCCCGGCCGCACGGCCCCGGTCGTCGCGGAGCACATGTTCGGGCTGATGTTCGCGGCGGCGAAGAGGGCCGCTTTCCTTACGGCGGGAATGAAGGCCGGGCAGTGGCCGCGCAAGGACAACGTTATGCTACAGGGCAAGATTCTGGGCGTCGTCGGCACTGGCGCTATCGGTGCAGAAATGGCCCGCCTGGCCAGAGCCATCGGCATGGAAGTCATCGCCTGGACCTTCCACCCGTCGCGAGAACGCGCCGAGAAGCTCGGCCTGTGCTACGTGGAGTTGGACGAGCTGCTGGAAACCGCCGATGTCGTCAGCCTGCACGTGGCGCTGACCGAGGATACGAGGGGCCTGATCGGCAAAAAAGAGCTAGCTCGGATGAAACCCGGAGCGCTGCTGCTGAACGGAGCGAGGGGGGCGGTCATCGACACGCCCGCGCTGGCCGGCGCCCTGAACAGCGGCCATCTGGGAGGGGCGGGCATTGACGTGTTCGACACGGAACCGCCTCCGCCGGATTATCCGCTCTTCGGGTGCGAGCAGGTGGTGCTGACGCCGCACTGCGCCGATATGACGCCGGAAGGCGTCGATCTGCTCAATAGCGGCGTGGTGGAAAATGTGATCGCGTTCCTCGAAGGCCGGCCGCGGAATCAGGTGGCATGATGGGCGGCTAGCGGTCGAATGTTTGCGGCGACGGCGGCTTTATTTCGGGTGCGAGAATACGTTTCGCAGCTTTTCGTTTAGTACGTGTATAGTCAAATCGTTGCCGATTGTGGCGGAAACTTTCAGACGACCGGACAGAGGCGCGGACGGAAGTCCGCGCTCTTCATCGGGGGTCGCGTCGGCCTCCGGGCCGACGTTGTGTTGAGCCTGCGGCTCGTCCGCGTTAGACAAATCCCATGAAGATTAGCGACGTTGAAGCGATCCATTTGCGGCTGCCGGATGTCGAAGAGGTGGCCGACGGCACACAGGATGTTCTGGTCGTTTTCATTCACACAGACGAGGGAGTGACCGGGATCGGCGAAGTCACCTCTCAATCGTATGTTGCGAAGGCCGTTTTCGAGGCGCCGCGTTCAGCCGAGCGCCGTCACGGGCTCAGGCAGATCCTCCTCGGGCAAGACCCGCTTGATGAAGGGCTGTGGCAGAGGATGTACTACCACTCCAACCGCTACGGCCGGCGTGGCGTAGCGATACACGCCATCAGCGGCGCCGATATCGCTTTGTGGGATATCCGCGGTCAAGCCGCAGGCAAGCCGGTCAGCGAACTGCTGGGAGGCAGGCGCCGCGACACGGTGCGGGCCTACGCCAGCTACCTATTCGGAGATACTCCCGATGACACAGCCAAGCTGGCTCGCGAAGCCGTTGACCTCGGGCTTACCGCCGCTAAGTTCGGCTGGGGCCCCTTCGGGCAAGATCCTGACGAGGACCTGGCCCATGTCCAGGCGGCGCGCGAAGTTCTCGGTGATGACCGCGACCTCATGGTGGACGCCGGGCACGCCTGGCAATGGGAGACGGCGCTGGATCGCGCCCGGCTGCTGGAGCCGCTCCGGATCGAGTGGCTCGAGGAGCCTCTGTCCCAGGACGACCGCAAGGGTTATCAAGAGCTGTGCCGGCGTTCGCCTGTTCCCATAGCGGCCGGCGAAGGAGACGTGACGCACTGGGACTTCGAGGACTTGGTCGAGCGAGGCCTTCATGTGATCCAGCCCGACGTGGCGTTTTGCGGCGGACTGACGGTTTGCAAGAAAGTTTCCGATCTTGCCCGGAAGGAGGGCCGCCGCTGCGTGCCGCACTGCTTCAGCACGGGCATCAATCTCACTGCTTCTCTTCATTGGATGGCCTCGACTGCAAACGGTGACCTTGTGGAATACTGCTTGCGGCCCTCGCCTCTTATGCGCAAACTGGTGAAGAACCTGCCTGCTCTGGAGCACGGCCGGGTAGCCGTTCCCCGAGGGCCGGGACTGGGAATCGAGCTCGACCCGGAGATTCTTGACCGCTACCGCGTACGCTACGACTGACCGGTGATTCTATTGCCGCCGTTATGTCCACTCAGATGAAGCAACTTGGCCTTGATTTCGCGGCCGCGCCGGAACGACAAGTCTTTACGGTGGGGGAGATCACCGCCGCGGTGCGTGACCTGCTCGAAGGTGAGTTTTTCGACGTTTGGATCGCCGGTGAGATCTCGAATACCCGCAAAGCGCCTAGCGGGCACTTCTACTTCACGCTGAAAGACAAGGACGCTCAGATTCGCTGCGTGTGCTTCCGGCAGAACGCTCTTTATCTGAAGATGAAGCCCCAGGACGGGCTCGCTGTACTGGCTCGCGGCCACCTCAGCGTCTACGAGGCCCGCGGCGAGTATCAGCTTTATGTCGAGCACCTGGAGCCACAGGGGTTCGGCGCTCTGCAGTTGGCGTTTGAACAACTGAAACGAAAACTGGCCAGCGAGGGGCTCTTCGATGACGACCGTAAGCGCCCGCTGCCGGTCTTCCCGCAACGAATCGGGATCGTGACCTCAGCGCAAGGCGCGGTGATCGCCGACATGCTTCGAATTATCGAGCGGCGGTTCAGGGGCTTGCATCTGATGATCTACCCCGTCCGAGTTCAGGGAGACGCGGCGGCAGGTGACATCACCAGAGCGCTGGCCTACTTCAGCCGGACACAGTCGGTGGACGTAGTCATCGTCGGACGCGGCGGCGGCTCGCTGGAGGATCTTTCGCCATTCAATGAAGAGAGCGTTGCCCGCGCTATCGCGGCATGCGAGGTTCCGGTCATTTCCGCCGTGGGCCACCAGACGGACTTCACCATCGCCGACTTCGTGGCGGACTACCGCGCACCTACCCCCTCCGCCGCCGCCGAAGTCGTCATCCGGCGGAAGTCGGAGTTCTTCGAAATGATCGCCGCCTCACAGGACCGCTTGGTTCAGGCCCTGCGCTACAAGCTGGCGATGTGTGGCCGCCTCCTGGCCGAAGTCAGCGTGGATCGGCCTGCCGCTATCTTGCGGCGCAAGCTCGGCGGCTTTTGGCAGCGGATGGACGAGGCGGACTTCCAGCTTCGCCATACCATGGCACAGCGCTTTCGCAGGGCGGAGAACCGGCTGCAGCGGGCTTCCCACTCTCTGATCGCGCTCGACCTGCGTTTGCAGCTCGCCCGGCAAAGATCCACTCTGGCGGGCTTCTCACAACGGCTGGGACCGGCCATGACCTTGCGGCTGGAGCGCTGGCGGTCGAGGCTGGATTCCCTGGAGCGGCAGCGGGAGCAGTTGAGCCCCTTGGCTGTTCTGGAGCGCGGCTATTCCATCGTCCAGACCGCGAGTGGAACCGTGGTTCGCGCCGCCGGTCAGGTATCAGCCGGGGACACTCTCCAGGTTCGGCTGCATCAAGGGCGTCTGGGAGTTCGCGTCGACGAGGCCGAGCCGGAGTAGCTTAGAAGAGTAACCTCAGGCGGTCTCGGGCTGAATAGAAGGATAGGCGCGCGATTGCCGCATGCCTGCTCGCCCTGGGAGCCGGCCGGATAGACAACGCTATAATCAAGAAAGATTTGGAGTCCTCATGAAGCTCACAAAAAGGTTTCTTGCTGCGAGCAGCGTATTCTGTTTCGTCTTCCTCCTTCTTGCGTACTGCGGCAGCCTGCCCCAGGAAGCTGCCAGCGAGACGGTGCAGGCCGCCGGTGAGCAGCGCCCGCCGGCCCCGGATTTCAACCTCAAGGATGTCCATAGCCAGGACGTCAAGTTGTCGAAATTCAAGGGCAAAGTCGTATTGCTCAACTTCTGGGCCACCTGGTGCGGGCCTTGCAAGATCGAGATGCCCTGGTTTGTCGAGTTCCAGCGCGAGTACAAGGACCGCGGCTTCTCCGTGATCGCGGTTTCCATGGATGAAGAAGGCTGGGACATCGTGCGTCCCTTTACGGAAGGTCTGAAGCTCAACTTCCCGGTGGTGATCGGGGACGACCAAATCGCCGATGCATTCGGAGGCGTGGTAGCACTGCCGACAACGTTCATCATCGATAAGCAGGGCCGGATCGCCTCCACTCACCAGGGTTTGGTGAGTAAGGGTGACTACCAGGATGAGATTGAGAGCTTGCTGTAAAGCCCTCGCGGTTGCGTTGCTCTTGGTCCTGGCGGGCCCGGCCGCGGCACAGTCATTCGGGGGATTCCAAGCGGCGTCCATCGCGCCGCCAGGGTTGATCACCATCTCGCCCGGCCAAGATGCAACCGTGTCGCTGACGATTCGCATTCGGCCCGGCTACCACATCAATTCACACAAACCGGCGGAAGAATACCTGATTGCCACCAAGCTTACCTGGGATGAGAATCCTCTCCAGCTCAAGGCGGTCGACTATCCCGAAGCCGAGATAGTCAAATACTCGTTCTCCCCAAAACCCCTGTTGGTCTACTCGGGCAACATCACGGTCAACTCAACGTTTTCGGTGCCGGAAAAGGTTCCCCCGGAGCTAAATGGGTTGACGGCAACGCTACGCTACCAAGCGTGCAACGACAAGTCCTGTTTTCGGCCACAAAAGATTCGTGTAAAGGTCTTGACGGTCACCGAATAAAAGCGTTCAACCTCTAGACCTCAGCACGTCCGCCACCGAGATCACGGCAATCATGTACTTGAAAGCCTCAAGTGCATAATCACCAAATTGTTTTAGGGAATGTCAAGCGGCGTCTTGACGGTCTAGGTGGTTGGGCTATACGGTCCACCGGTCTGTGGTCCACTAGCGGCCCTTCCCCCGCGTAGCCACGGTTTGGTCCTTGTCCTTGACTCCTTCATCATCCACCTTCATGGTCAAGTCTGTAATCTGCTCGACAGTCCGCAAAACGCCTCGGTAGTTACTCTTGTGAAGTTTAAACTCGACCGCTCCTTTCTGTTTGCCGCCATCGTCGAAGCTGAGCGTCATGTAGTGCTTGCGTCCTTTGCTGAACAGTAGAAGTGGCGAGACCAAGATCGCCGCCCCTATGCGACGACCCGACACTCGCGAGTAGAAGATCTCATTCACGGCTTCGGCCGGCAGAGAAAAGAATTTCCGCCCATTCTTCTGAAATGAGATTGACTCTCCATCCATAAAGAGTCGGCCTTTCGCGCCCTGCTTGGCTCCTGAGTACGAGGTTCGGATCTGAACGTCCTTGAACTCAAACTGGGCTAGGGCGCTGGATGCAAAAACGAAAAGTACTGCCGCTACGCGGACAAATTGACACATTGGAACGACCTCCATCTGTGGTTTCTATGATGTCGGCGGGCCACCCGCCTGGTAAATCTCTTTTAGCTTCACCGCCTCCGTTCGTCCTTCCCCACGCACTCGACTTCCCCACTCTTATTCTATCCGGTCGCGGATCTCTCGCGCCAACCGAACTGGAGGCTAGCGAAAACAGACGAGCCATAAGGACCGAGCGGCGGCAGGCCTTGAAAAACGCCGGGCGATGCGGTTCGGGGTCGAGTGCTTGGGGTCGAAACGCTGCTACTCGAGATACTTGTCGATGATTTTGTCCAGCCCTTCGCCCTGGAAGATGCTGTTGTTCAGAGCGTTGTAGCCGTAGTCTTCCTGAATCCAGCGCTGCTGGTCGATCACGAAGAAGTGGGGCGTGTCGAACCTCAACTCAACGTTTTCGGTGCCGGAAAAGATTCCCCCGGAGCTAAATGAGTTGACGGCAACGCTACGCTACCAAGCGTGCAACGACAAGTCCTGTTTTCGGCCACAAAAGATTCGTGTAAAGGTCTTGACGGTCACCGAATAAAAGCGTTCAACCTCTTGACCTCAGCACGTCCGCCACGCAGTAACGGCAACCGTGTACTTGACAGCCTCGCCGTTAAACATCCAGCCTAGCCTGAATTGATGACGGGAGTAACCGTATTTAACTCTTCTCCCCCGCGGACGAGCGCGCCTCGCCGCCGTCCCAACTGAGCCATTCGACGACACCCGCCTTTTCGGCCCAGGCTTGCCACATCGGGGCTAGCTCTTGCACCTTCTCGGGCATTTCTTTGGCTAGGTCGTGCATCTCGGTGCGGTCGGCGTCGATGTCGTAGAGTTCCCAGCGGTTGTCGAGGGGTTCGGCCACGGGGCGCCCGCCAATGCCGGGCACGGTCCATTTCGAGACCAGCTTCCACTTGCCCACGCGGACCGCCCGGTTGCCCTCGTGCTCCCAGAAGATGCCGTCCGCATGACCGTTGCGGTCTTGGCCCGAGAAAATCGGCCGCAGGCTCTCACCTTCGAGTGGTGTGATCGGATGGCCGTCATAAGTGCCGGGATATTCGGTTCCGGCCACATCAAGACTGCTCGCCATGATGTCGATCAAGTGCCCCGGCTGATCGGTCCAAGTCCCCGGAACCGTGACCCCTTTCGGCCAATGCACGATGAGCGGAGAAGAAATGCCACCCTCGTGGACCCAGTGCTTATACAGCCGGAAGGGGGTGTTCGAAGCGTTGGCCCAGGGAAGGCCGTAGCTTTGGTAGTCGTCCGCCTGTCCGGGCATGTCATCGGGATTGTTGCCGAGCTTCACGGGGCGGCCGCCGAGCGTCGTTTTTGGGAAGTGCAGGCCGGTGTCGTCGGGGTAAAGTTCCTCGGCGCAGCCGCCGTTGTCGGCGAGGAAAAAGATGAGGGTGTTGTCGAAGACTTCCAGCTCTTTGAGTTTATCCACCAGTTGGCCGATGGCGCGGTCCATCACCGTGATTTGCGCCGCGTAGACCTCCATGCGGCGCGACTGCCATTCTTTGTTCTCGGCTTCTTCCCAAGGGACGACGAGTTCGTCGCGGGGAGTGAGATCCCATTCCTTCTTGATGACACTCATCTCGATCATCCGCGCCTGGCGCTGCTTGCGAAGCTCGTCCCAGCCCATGTCGTATTTGCCCTTGTACTTGGCGATGTCCTCGTCGGGCGCATGCAGCGGCCAGTGCGGCGACGTGAAGGCCATATAGAGGAAGAACGGTTTGTCGCGCGACGATTCGTCAATCAACCGGATGGCATTCTCCGCGATGGCGGTGGTGTAGTAGAAGTCGCCGCTCCGCGGCTTGATGGGATCGTTCTCGTCGGTAAGGGTCACCGGGTCGTAGAAGCTGCCGGCGCCGTGGATGGTTCCCCAGAAGCGGTCAAAGCCGCGCTGCCGGGGCCAGTTGCTCTTGTCGATTTCGGTGACCTCGTCGCGGTCGGCGGACGGGGTCACGTGCCACTTGCCGCTCATCAGCGTGGTGTAGCCGGCGGGCCGCAGCGCTTCACCGAAAGTCACGCATTGGCGGTTCAGCTTGGCCTGATAGGAGGGGATGACCTCGCCGTCCTTGGAGTAGGCCGCCATCATGTGCCCAACCCCGGCCTGGTGTTGATAAAGGCCGGTCAGCAGCGCCGCGCGTGTGGGACAGCAGCGGGCGGTGTTGTAAAACTGGCGGAAGCGAAGTCCGCCCTCGGCCAGTGCGTTGATATGGGGAGTTTCGATCTCGCCGCCGTAGCAGCCGATGTCGGAGAAGCCCATGTCGTCGGCCATGATGACGACAATGTTCGGTTTTTCCGGCGCCGCGGACTGGGGCTCGGGAGCGCTGCCGCAACCGAGGGGAAGAGCGGCGGCTGCCGTGGCGCGCCCGGCGAAACGCAAAAACTGGCGACGGTCGAGATGTTGCATGCTGGATTCCTCCAAAGGCTTCTAGGGTAGGCGCGCGGAGGCGCGAGCGCAAGTGAGCGTTAGTCCCAGACCGCCGGCGGATGCGGGCGATCGAGGAAGTCGCGCGCGGAAACGAATGGAAATCCCCGCGCCTCCCGCCTCGTGGCTGAGCATGTCGCGGATCGCCGGGCGCTAATCCTTTTCAAGAACCTTCGCGGCCACGGCGCCGCCGGCCGAGCTGAGTCCGGCGGTGATCAGGAAAGACACGCCGAGGTAGACCAGCATCACGAATCTCATAGCCGCGGGGCTTTGGATGATTTCCCTCATTTGCTCCTTGACGTCGGCGGGTGCCGACATTTGCTCGATCTGCTGGCGCATTGCTTCGCCAAATGTCCCGGCGTCGCCGGCGAACAGCATGACCGTGGCGAACAGAAGCAGGAACACGGCAAAGGCCAATACGCCGGTAATCCAGCCGAGCTTGGCTCCTTGCTTTGAGTTCAGATAAACGCCGGTGCTCTTGCGGAAACGGTAGACCGAGAGAAAGGCCGCACTGGGGTACCAGACGAAGCACAGCACATTCAGGAAGGGTATGTGACTGAGCAGCGCCGCCAGCGCGGCCCCGGTATAGGCGCAGCGAATCGCTTCCAAGTTTCCGAAACCGATTACGACGTCTTTGCGTGCCGGCGTTTCCTGGGCCGCCGCATCCTGCCCGGCAGTCGCCACAACCTCACGGATGTCGGGGACGTCGTCTTCCTCCCGGAAAGGGCGGGCGCACATCGGGCAGAACCGTGCATCGGGAGGGGCTGTGGCGCCGCAAGTGCAAGTTTGGTTCATCGCGCCTAGAGGAACAGTTGAATGGGGGCTAATCTTGCGTGCAGATCACTCCGAAATGGTTGTCGGTGACCTCGGGGGATACCGTCCCTTTGAATTGCATCGAATAGATGATTCGCTTCATTAGCCTTGGCTGCCGTCTTGTTTTGTGGGCTGGCCGGCCCGGCCTGTCCAATGAATCTTACCGCACGATGGCTTCCGGAGGATTGACGATAGGCCACGATTCCTGAATACGTTGAGCCGTTGAGCGGTTCGCCGGAACAGAGCCGCGCCCGCAAGGGTACGGTCGAGGGTAGTCAGTGCGTCGGGGCCGCCACCGGAATGCGGTCACTGCCAGACTCGACCGCACCCTTGCGGGCGCGGCTCTGTTCCGGCTCAACGGCTCTAAACAATCCCGAGAGGGCTGAGGCCATCGCCAGACCCAGCCACGCAGCACTCAGGAAGCGGATGCCGGGAGGCGCCGCGAGGATCGATGTTGTTTCAAGGGCGACTGTGGCAAATGTAGCGGTCATCGCGGCCCAAAGTCCCGTCCGGGAGAATTTGGCGTCTACACAAAACGCCCCGAGGACTCCGCAATAGAAACCAAAACATCTGATGCAGACCGCTAGCGGATACCCCAGCACGGTCCAAGACCGCTCCGCCACCTGATGACACAGCGGGGCGAAAGCAGCGTAGAGTGCGGCGGACTCCGCACGGCCGAAGGAAAGCAGCACAGGTGCGGCAACGACAACCGAAATGCTGCCGACCGAGGCTAACAGCGACAGTATTCGTAATGACGGACGACTCTCTGGCAACCAGCAGCTAAGGCCAGATTTCAACCATTCGCACACGCGGACCGGCCGCAAGCAACCAGGGCACGGCCGGCCGTTGCCGGGGGTTGTTGAGTTCGGCGAACTTGACCCCAGGCTTGCGCCTGAGGCTCTGTTCTTGCTTTTGGCGCTTCCTGTCAAAGTTTCCACGCGGCGGGCTGAAAGTTGATTGAGAACCCTACTCATAGGCCGGGATGCCGGTGACGCGCTGGCCGATCGTCAGCGTGTGGATATTGTGGGTCCCTTCATAGGTCTTCACGGTTTCGAGATTGCACATGTGCCGGAAGATCGGGTATTCATCGGTGATGCCATTTGCTCCCAATAAGTCTCGGCTGCGGCGGGCTGTCTCGAGAGCCATCCAGGCGTTATTTTGTTTCAGGAGGGAGACGTGGGAAAAGTGCATGCGGCCCTGACTCTTGAGCCGGCCGACATGCAGCGCCAGCAATTGGGCCTTGCTGATCTCGGAGATCATCCAGGCAAGCTCTTGCTGCACGAGCTGATGTGACGCTATGGGCTTGTCCGCGAACTGCTTGCGCAGGAGGGTGTATTGCCGCGCGGTGTCGTAACAGGACATGGCGGCGCCGATGCACCCCCAGCCGATCCCGTAGCGGGCCTGCGTCAAACATCCCAAGGCGGCTTTCAGCCCGATGGCGCCCGGAAGCGCGTTTTCAGCCGGTATCCGGCAGTCCTCGAACGACAAGCTGGCCGTGATCGAGGCCCGCATCGACCATTTTCCGTGCAGCTCCGAGGCGGAAAAACCCGGCCTGCCCTTTTCCACCAGAAAGCCCCGAATTTGCCCGTTCTCGTTGGCCCAGACCACTGCGACGTCGGCCACGGTGCCGTTCGTGATCCAAGTTTTTTCTCCGTTGAGTACAAAGGAATCGCCATCTTTGACGGCGCGGGTCCTCATGCCCGCCGGGTTGGAGCCGAAGTCAGGCTCGGTCAGTCCGAAGCAGCCAAGAGCCTTCCCCTGCTGTAGAAGCGGCAGCCAGCGCTCCTTTTGTTCCTCACTGCCGTAGTTGAGGATCGGCCACATGACGAGATTGCCCTGAACCGAAGCAAAACTGCGCAGAGAGGTGTCGCCTCGTTCAAGCTCTTGCATCACGAGGCCGTATTCGATATCGCTCATCCCGGCGCACCCGTATCCGTCGATATTTGCCCCGAAAAAGCCCAGACGCGCCATTTCTTCGGTGAGGTGAATCGGGAACGTGGCTTCGCGGAAGTGCTCATTGATGATCGGAACCACTTTCTCGTCTACGAATTGGCGCGTTGACTGCCGGACCATCTTCTCCTGTTCGTCCAGCAGAGAATCGAAGTCGATGAAGTCTACTCCTTGGAAAGAAAACATGGCGGGTCCGTGCGGAATGTCTACCCATAATAGCAACGCCATGGGGCTGGATGGCTTGTGTCTGTCTAGCGCCTTTTGGCTAACCTCACCTGGTAACAATGGGAATTATAAGGAACGCTTGACAGGCAAAGGAGAATTGAGTAGAATGCGTTCGTGCGGATTCAGTGGCTGGAGTGGCTCACAATTGTCCTTTCCCTTATATCTGCGACTGTGGCAGTCATCACAGTTCTTGGGTGTGAAAAAATGGTCCCGGAACTACTGAGGGCCTCGCTGCCGTTAATTGGCATATTGACATTTTCATTTGTCGTCGTCTGTGTGATCGGACGACTACGGGAGAACGCAAAGAAATACATACTGGAACTTGATGATCTGGTCGAGATTTGGGGCCGGATTCTCTATCCTAGAGACGATGTGCCGCTCACCATACAAGAAGCTGCCCGGTACAGGGTTCTGTATCAGAAATACGAGACTTGGATGGGGAGAACCCGAAGCGACACGGACGTAGCATTGAGGTATAAGGCCCAAAGGTGTGCCGATCTGCTGCGATTCCACGGTTGTGTTCGGGGTCGGCTGAAGATTTGGCAGAAGAATCGGGCATCGAGGCGACAATGACCGCTCCGAACTGGAAGAACCACACGATCTGGACCGGGGACAACCTGCCGATCATGCGCGGCCTCAATTCCGAGTCCGTGGACCTGATCTATCTTGATCCGCCCTTCAACTCGAACCAGGACTACGCCGCACCTATCGGGAGCGAGGCCGCTGGGGCCGCGTTCAAGGACACCTGGACCCTGGATGACGTGGACCGGCTCTATATTCTCCTTCTAAGGGACAAAAACCCGGTGCTGTATCACGTCATCGAAGGAGCGCGGCTGGTTCATGGAAACAGTATGGCCTCTGATGGGGTATTTAGTTGACTCCAGTAGCCACTACATCTTGGGGGTGGGGGTGCCGGCCCTGGTGGCCTCGACCATTGTCTTATAGGGAGCAGGGTCGGCGGCGACCGCCTGCTGGAGGAGGCGATAGAAAAGTTTGCCGCGCGACCGTGAGGTCCGCCGGTTGAAGCGGAACGTGAACTCGTCCAGGTAGTAGTCCAAATACTCGTGACTGACAGCCCCCTGGTGGGTCCCCAACAGCCAGCGCTTTAGCAGAGAGGCGACACGATGGACTCTCGGCAGCAGCTTACTCGCCGATTGCCGCCAATCCCGCATCCTTTGCTTCCCGCGCAGCACGGTGACTTCATGGCGGTATCCTTTGTTCTCCAATCCCGCATAGCCTTCCCAGCCGTCGGTGTGCACGAGGCTGCCAGGTTGGATAGCTTCTTCGACAAAGGCTTCCAAGCTCGCCGCTGAGGCATCCGCGATCCGACGGAGCCGGATGCGACCCATACCGCGCCCATCCTCCTCGGCAGCAACCGCAACTAACGCTTTGCCAACCATTTCGCGACCTCGGACGCCCTCTTCGACTCCGCCCACATACGTTTCGTCCACCTCCACCCGGCCGACCAGCCGATTGCGACCGGGGCGCACCATGGCGCGGCGGAACTTGTGCAGCCAGGTCCAGGCGGTTACATAGCTACCCAAACCCAAGACCCGCTGCAACTCCAGCGCGCTGGCCCCGCCTTTTTGCGTTGTCACCCACCAAGCCGCCCGGAACCACAACGTCAAGGGCTTGCGGGTGTCCTGGAAAATCGTGCCCGCCGTCACCGAGGCCTGGTAACCGCAGTCGGCGCAGAGCAGCAGATTGCGTTTGCTGGCCCATGAGGACTGGATCCCACAGCGCGGGCACACGAACCCCTCCGGCCAGCGCAGCTTCAGCAGGTACTCCCGGCACGCCTCCTCGGTCGAGAATCGAGCTTCCAACTCGACGAGGTTTCGGGGGTAGTCCTCCTTCATGCCCCCAACCACAACATATTGTGGCTACTGGAGTCAACTAAATACCCCATTGGCCTCTTACCTATCGATGATGGCTCAACGCCTCGATGAGATGAAACGGCTACTCAAGCCCACAGGGTCGATATACCTTCACTGCGACCCCACCGCAAGCCACTATCTCAAGACGCTTATGGATGCGATCTTCGGGGCTTCAAACTTTCGGAATGAGCTAGTTTGGTGGCGTTCAAAGAACCCCAAGGGATCGCAACACGATATGAGGCGTTTTAGCCCTTTTACGGACACGATTCTGTACTACGTCCGATATCAGACGGCGACCCTTAATCTAGACAGTATACGAGTGCCGCTGACGCCAGACGCCTTCTCCCACCCATAAATATCCCTACAAGGATGAACACGGACCTTACGCGGATGGCCCAATCCTTCGCTCAGGAAGCATGGGTGAACGGCCAAATCTCGTCTACACCTATAAGGGATTCACCCCCGGACCTGCTGGATGGCGCGTGAAGCTAGAAACTCTAGAGGATATTGACAAGAGCGGCAATCTCGCATGGACCAAGACCGGAGGGGTACGAAGGAAGCTACGCCCTAGCGATATTGAGAAGGGGCGTCCCATAGGGAGTTTGTGGGATGACATTCCACCCATAAATTCCCAAGCTCAGGAGCGCGTAGGCTACCCCACACAGAAGCCCTTAGCTCTACTCGAACGCATCATCAAGGCGAGTTCCAACGAGGGCGACACGGTATTTGATCCGTTCTGTGGATGCGCCACGGCTTGCGTCGCGGCAGAGCGTCATGGCCGTCAGTGGCTTGGCATTGACATCTCCGAGAAGGCTGCCGAGCTAGTCCAGGTCCGCATCAGGAAGGAAATCAACCTGTTCCACGACTTCAAGCCGATCCACAGAACGGACCAGCCGCAACGGACGGACCTCGGGAAGTTGTCTCCCCCGTCCGCACACAAGGATGTACTCTACGGAAAGCAGTCGGGGCAGTGCGGCGGGTGCATGGTGATGTTCCACAAGAGGAATCTAACCTTGGATCACATCGTCCCCAGGGCTTACGGCGGAACGGATCACGTCGATAATCTGTGGCTCCTTTGTGGGGCCTGCAACTCATCGAAGGGAACGAAGTCTCAGGCCGAGTTTCTAAAGGAGCGGGTGAAGCGAGCCGAGCCGATTGGATGGCTGTTATGAGAAAACGACCAGACTACGGAGATGCAACGCCGGAAGACTTGGTACGCGCTCTTATGAACGTGCGCCGGAAGGCAGGCCGTTATCGGCAATCAGGTCGCGGTAACTCAGCCGCTTCCCAACCAGGTTCACAACGAGCCGCCGCATCTGCTTCACGGTGTCAGCCTGACGGAGATTGTGCTTCCCTGCAAACTCCCTCACATAGCGATCAAGATGCTTCGGACTGATTTTATGGAAGACTCCCTTATGCGCACGTTTCAGGGTACTCCAGAAGCTCTCAATCCCGTTGGTGTGAACCTGGCCGCGCACGTATTCGGAAACACTGTGCTTGACGGTTGCGTGGTTGGAGAGGGATTGATACGCCGAGGCATCATCAGTGTAAATCCTGGCTCCAGGCTCAACGTTCTCCATGATGAAGCGGCTTATGGTTTCCCTCGTTGTGTCGGGTACAACCTCGGCCTGGACACGGTTACTGGCCCTGTCCTTGACGCCGACCACGGCAACCTTGCCGACCGGCCCACGACCTTCAAGATACTTGCGCTTGGACTTGGACATATTGCGCCGCTTCCCGCCCACGTAGGTCTCGTCTACCTCGACCGGCCCGGCCAGTGGAGTTCCGTTGTCGGATTTGGACCACGCTTGCCGGATGCGGTGCAGCATGAACCAAGCGGCCGGTTGGCTGACGCCGATATCCCGATGGAGCTTCATACTGCTGATGCTCTTGAGGCTGGTAAGTTCCAGGTAGATGGCAATGGCCCATTTGCGGAGGGCGATCTTGGTATGGGCAAGAGCCGTGCCGGTTCTCACGGAGAAGTAGCTACGGCAGTCCTTGCACCAGTAGGGCATCGGTTTCCAGTTGGCAGTTGCCTTGGTGTTCAGGCTCCCGCAATGACCACAGCAACGGTCCCCGCTCCACAGTTGATGTTCAAACCACTTGGCGGCAACCTCTTCCGTAGGGAACATTTCAAACAGTTGGATAAGGGTGACACCGTTTCTGAAGGCTTTTCCAGGAGCTTGCCGTGTTGTTTGTGACATGTAAACAGTATAGCGAAGGGAGAGGTATTTGTCAAGCGTTCCTTATAATTCCCGTAACAATCCCCTATGGACCCGTTACTCAGGGGCCATTTAATGAAATGGGGTATTTAGTTGACTCCAGTAGCCACTACATCTTGGGGGTGGGGGTGCCGGCCCTGGTGGCCTCGACCATTGTCTTATAGGGAGCAGGGTCGGCGGCGACCGCCTGCTGGAGGAGGCGATAGAAAAGTTTGCCGCGCGACCGTGAGGTCCGCCGGTTGAAGCGGAACGTGAACTCGTCCAGGTAGTAGTCCAAATACTCGTGACTGACAGCCCCCTGGTGGGTCCCCAACAGCCAGCGCTTTAGCAGAGAGGCGACACGATGGACTCTCGGCAGCAGCTTACTCGCCGATTGCCGCTTCCCGCGCAGCACGGTGACTTCATGGCGGTATCCTTTGTTCTCCAATCCCGCATAGCCTTCCCAGCCGTCGGTGTGCACGAGGCTGCCAGGTTGGATAGCTTCTTCGACAAAGGCTTCCAAGCTCGCCGCTGAGGCATCCGCGATCCGACGGAGCCGGATGCGACCCATACCGCGCCCATCCTCCTCGGCAGCAACCGCAACTAACGCTTTGCCAACCATTTCGCGACCTCGGACGCCCTCTTCGACTCCGCCCACATACGTTTCGTCCACCTCCACCCGGCCGACCAGCCGATTGCGACCGGGGCGCACCATGGCGCGGCGGAACTTGTGCAGCCAGGTCCAGGCGGTTACATAGCTACCCAAACCCAAGACCCGCTGCAACTCCAGCGCGCTGGCCCCGCCTTTTTGCGTTGTCACCCACCAAGCCGCCCGGAACCACAACGTCAAGGGCTTGCGGGTGTCCTGGAAAATCGTGCCCGCCGTCACCGAGGCCTGGTAACCGCAGTCGGCGCAGAGCAGCAGATTGCGTTTGCTGGCCCATGAGGACTGGATCCCACAGCGCGGGCACACGAACCCCTCCGGCCAGCGCAGCTTCAGCAGGTACTCCCGGCACGCCTCCTCGGTCGAGAATCGAGCTTCCAACTCGACGAGGTTTCGGGGGTAGTCCTCCTTCATGCCCCCAACCACAACATATTGTGGCTACTGGAGTCAACTAAATACCCCATCTTAATGAAAACCGCGTCCGCCTTTTACGATTAGCTTTGATGCGCTGGCAAGGCTCCTCAAGGTGGGGCGAATCATGATGAAGCGAATATGGATATACCTGTTCCGCTTGCAGATCTGGCGTGACACTCGCGCGCAAGATCTCATCGAGTATTCCCTGCTTGTCGGCTTCTTTGTCCGAGCAGCGGGCGCTGCCTTGGATAGCTTCTTCGACAAAGGCTTCCAAGCTCGCCGCTGAGGTCCCTCCTTTCCGGGACCACGTCGCGACGATTTTTCCAAGGTTGGGAGCTGAATGGAAGAGGCGTCAAGGGCCATGAGCGGCGGGCTCGCGTTCCCACAGCGCGGGCACACGAACCCCTCCGGCCAGCGCAGCTTCAGCAGGTACTCCCGGCACGCCGTAAGCTCGGCGGAAGGCGCGTTACCGTCGTGGTGGCGTCGATGCGGCAGGGCAACAAACAGATCTGGCGTGACACTCGCGCGCAAGACAGCCGACTCAGCGTTCGCCGAGCTCGGAGTACCAGCGCGTCGTGGTGGCGGATGCGGCAGGGCAACAAACACAGCCGACTCAGCGCCGCGTGACGGCCTGCGGGTCGTCAGCGGTTGTGCCGACGCTGAGCAACCGCAGCGAGCCGGCTCAACCCCTTGCGCGACAACACTTTACCCCCCTGCCGAGCAAAGATCGACGCTAGCGAGTAATAGTCCTTCGTCAAAATGGGGTCGAACTTGTGGTCGTGACAGCGGGCGCACGAGATCGTCAGCCCCAGGAAGGCTTTCGATGTGGTGTCGATCTGCTCATCCACCACGTCGTAGACCGTTTGCACCTTGTCCTGCTGGGCAAGGGGACGAGCCTTCCTGCGGGTGGGGCGGTTTGGTGTTAATATTTGTGTAGAGCAATGTGTGAATCTGTCGAACCGGAGGTGAACCCATGCCGACCAACCTGGCGATTAGCGACGAGTTGATTAACCAGGCCAAGCGCATCGGCCAACATAAGACGAAGAAGGAAGCCGTCACGGCTGCACTGGAAGAGTATGTCCGGTACCGGGAGCAACTAAAGATTCTGGAGCTACAAGGCCAGATTGATTTCGATCCCGATTACGACTACAAGAAGCTGCGATCTAGGAAACCGCGGTGACCGTTCTGGTCGACACGCCCGTGTGGTCGCTCGTCCTGCGCCGCCGACCCAGCGATCTGGAAACGAAAGACCGGCGAATTGTCAATGGCTGGAGGGAATTGGTGCGCCGTCGCCGGGTAGCAATCATCGGGCCAATTCGGCAAGAAGTGTTGTCTGGTGTTCGCGAAGAAGCTCAGTTCGAGAAGCTCAGAAGACGGCTAGCGCCCTTTGGAGACACACCGCTGCAGGAAGAAGACTTTGTCACGGCTGCCCGCTTTTTCAACCGATGCCGCAGTCGGGGCATCACGCCGGGTTCGATCGATCTGCTGCTTTGTGCCGTTGCCTATCGCTCCGAGTCTGCAATCCTCTCCACCGACAAGGATTTCGACCAATACGCGCATCACCTGCCAATCCGCCTTCATCAAATGCGGCCAGCTAGCTATCACTGACCCTCGGGATGTTCCGGCGGCGTTCCCCGTTGCTGTACCGTTCCTATTCGAGAGTGCACGCTCTTCGGCGCCGTGTCTTGAGGGGGTCTTATCTCGGTCCGGCATTCCGGGAAGGAGTTTCTCTCCCTCCCGGGGGTCTCATTGCACTACCCTAGACATTGAAACTGCAATCGCACCCGTTCAAAGGCCCTCCGGATGAGGACAAGTCAGCGCGGGAAGGAGTCATCATGTTTTCCGTAGCGAGAACCTATCGAATCGCAATCCTGCTCTTGTCATCGTCTGCCTTCGGCGCGACGGGCCTGGTTGCTCAAACCGCATGGAAGGTCGGCCTCGCCGCCGTCAAGATCACGCCCGACAAGCCGATTCGAATGGCCGGCTACGCGTCTCGAGATCGGCCCTCCGAGGGCGTCGACGCCGATCTCTTCGCGAAGGCCTTGGCTCTCGAAGATAGCGACGGCAACCGCGCCTTGCTGATCACCGCCGACTTGCTCGGTTTCACCCGCGAAATCGCCGAAGCGATCTGCGCTCGCCTGAAGACGTCGGACTCGATCGATCGCAAGGACATCCTGCTGAACAGCTCGCATACGCATGCAGGACCTTACGTGGCGGTCTCAAGAGCGTCGTCCTTCCCCGAAACACATCGAGCGCGCATCCAAGAGTATGTCGCGGAGCTGGAAGACAAGATCGTCGAGGCGGCGCAGCGGGCGCTTCGCGGTCTTGAACCGGCCAAACTGTCCTGGGGCTGGGGTGTTGCCAAGTTTGTGATGAATCGGCGTGAATTCACTGGCCGCGGAGTTATCTTGGGGACCAACCCTAGGGGCTTAGCCGACCGCACCGTGCCGGTACTGAGAGTCGATACCCCAGGCGGGAAGCTTCGCGCCGTTGTCTTTGGCGCGGCTAGCCATTGCACCACGCTGACGGGCGGAAACTTCCGAATCAGCGGCGATTATGCGGGGTTCGCCCAGGCTCGCATCGAGGCGATTCATCCCGGCGTTCAAGCCATGTTTGTGACCGGCTGCGCGGGAAATGCCAACCCTCACCCGCGCGGAACTCTGGAGCTTGCCAAGAGGCACGGCAACGAGTTGGGGGCCGAAGTCGCACGGGTGCTCGAGACCGAGTTGAAGCCGGTTCGCGGGCCGATCCGGACCGAGTTCCGCCGCGTCAGCCTCCCTTTGCAAAAGCTCACGCGTCCTCAAGTCGAGGAGCTGGCGAAGGACGCTCCTTCCTATCGGCGCTTCTTCACCGGCCGCGCTCTGGCCATGCTCGACCGGGGCGAGGCGCTGCCGGAAACCTACCAAGCTCCGTTTGCCGTTTGGCAGTTCGGAGACGATCTGACGCTGGTCGGCTACAGCGGCGAGACGCTGGTTGAATATGCAGTGATGGCGGAACAAGAACTGGGGCCGCTCAACCTTTGGGTCGCCGGATACTGCAACGAAGTCTACGGCTATCTGCCGGTCGCCAAGGTGCTGGAGGAAGGCGGCTACGAGACCCGCGGCCTCTATATGGGAGTCGGTTTGTTTTCGCCCAGCGTAGAAAAGGTCGTGATGAAAGCGATCACCGAGATGGCTCGCGCGGTTGGCAGGAAGATTCCTTGAGCAGCAACCGGGGAGTCTCTTCGAACCTTCGCCGTCAATCGCCCGCTTCACCAGAGAGGATAAGTGAGAGGCTATCTCGTAAATGCCAAAGGAGAACGAGACAGCGTTCATAAAGGGAACAAATGCGACGTTCAACCCTCCTTGCTCCGCAAAGCAATCAGGCAATCGAAGAAGGATCGGACATTTGCGGAACTGCTCATTGGTCATCTTAGTAGAAAGAGCGTCAGAAAAAACGTAAAGCGCGCCGTGGCTCGTATCATCCGAATATACCCAGATCTCGCGTAAGTGTCTCCCCGGACCAGATCGGGGACGACCAGATCGGGACCAGATCGGGGGACCAGATCGGAACAGATCGGGGACAGCTCCCGAACTTCGGCGTTAGGCCCCGGCGGACCGCGATTTCGGCGGCGGGCCGGGCGGTTTGCGCCGCAGCGATCGTCCTGCCTGCTGCTCCAGTTCCGCCACGAAATGGTCATCTCCAAACGGATTTCCGGAACGAGTCGCCGCCCGAATCTCGTCTGTTAGGTCCGCTCCGTCGGCCAGCGCCTCTCCCCAATCGTTCGCGGAACAAATTTCGCTCCAGTCCCCGAAATCAAGTGTTCCCGATGAGTCCGCTCCCTCGGCATGGGCCCGCGCGCTCGACCACGGGTACTCCTCAGCCTGCCCGGCCAGTCCGGCGCGAACCGGGTTCAAGTCCACGTACAGCAGCGCTCGCACCAGGTGCGTCCGGCCTAAAGGACACGAATAAAAGCGGTTCTGCCACAAATGCCCCGTCCTCTCGTAACACCGGTTGAAGTGCTGAGCGTAGCGCGAGTGGCACTGTCCAAGGGCGAGAGCAAGCGAATTGGGCCGCTCGGGAATCGCGACCAGATGGACGTGATTCGTCATCAGACAATAGCCGAGCAGCGTCACGCGGTGGCGCCGCGAACGTTCGCGCAGAGTTTCGAGATAGAAGCGCCGGTCGTCGCCGAGCAGGAAGACATTCTGGCGGTTGTTGCCCCGTTGGGTGATGTGATGCGGCACGCCCGCCGCCACCACCCGGGCCATCCGAGCCATTCGGTTCGCGGTGAGAATTGCTATTTTCGCACAGTTCGCGCTCGGTGAGCCGAGGTTCGGGAGCTGTCCCCGATCGTGCCCCGATCGTGTCCAACCTCTCGCCCGAGCACGTTGTCGAAGAGTTTCAGCAGAAGTGGTGACTGCTGTCATGAAGCACCAGCCTGGGTTTTCACCGACCGCCCTTTTGGGGCGGTTTTTCATTCCCTTCTTCCTTAGTGGCCCTCATCTTGGTTGTTGAAGGGCGATGATAATGTCCCCTTGAGAGGGCGATAGAAATGTCCCCTAATCTAAGGCTCCAGAAAGGAGGAGCCGAGATTGGAGAGGACATGGATGAACGACAAGGAATTGAGACGGGGCGAGGTGCTGGGCCGGGTGAAGCGAGGCGAGTTAAAGCTGAGCGAGGCGGCGCAGGTGCTCGACATCAGTTACCGCCAGAGCAAGCGGATCTGGAAGCGCTACAGCGCGGGAGGGACAAAAGCATTGAAGCACGGCAACGTGGGCCGGGTATCGAACCGGGCCAAGCCAGCGGAAGTTCGCAAGCGAGTGCTGCAACTGGTGCGCGAGAACTACTCCGGCGAACCGCACGAGCGCTTCGGGCCTACTCTGGCGGCCGAGCATTTGCGAAAGGACCACGATCTGCAAGTATCGGTGCGGGCACTGCGGCTCTGGATGCTCGCCGAGGGTCTGTGGAGCCGCCGCCGCAAGCGCCAGCCGCATCGCCAGCGGCGGCAGCGCAAAGCGCACTTCGGGGAGCTGATCCAGGTCGACGGCTCGCACCACCGATGGCTCGAAGATCGCGGCCCGAAAGGTTGCCTGATGAACTTCGTCGACGATGCGAGCGGCCGGGCGCTGTGCCGCTTCTCGAGCGAAGAGACAACTTGGGCGGCGGCCGATCTGCTCGAAGCCTGGGTGCGTCAATACGGCGTTCCGAAGGCGTTGTATTGCGACTGGAAGAACGTCTACAAGCGCCAGCCGACGTCGCGCGAAGCGCTGGAAGGCATCGAGCCCGAGACGCAGTTCGGGCGCATGTGCGCCAAGCTGGGGATCCGCATCATCGCGGCATCGTCGCCGCAAGCCAAGGGCCGCGTGGAGCGGCATCACGGCACCCATCAAGACCGCCTGATCAAGAAGATGCGACTGCAAGGTATCTGCGATTACGAGGCGGCGAACCGCTATCTCGGCGAGCAATATCTGGGGGAACACAACGCCAAATTTGTCTGCGAGCCAGCGGCGGAAGCGGACTTTCATCAGCGCCCGCCCAAGCGTCTGGACTTAAAGTGGGTGTTCTGCTTGGAGGCCGAGCGAGTCGTCTCCAACGATCGGGTGGTCCGTTTCGAGAACCGCTTCTTACAGTTGAAACCGAAGCGCAATCAGGCTCTGGGGGCGGGGGGGAGAGTCACCGTGCAGCAAGCGCGCCAGGGCGAGTTGCAGGTGATCCACGAAGGCCGAGCGGTGGCCTTTGAAGAGATCACGTGGCCCGAGCCGAAGCCGCGCCCCAAGCCGAAACAACAAGCGGCCCGGCAGCGGCCCAAGCCGGCGGCGGACCACCCTTGGCGTAAGTCGCTGCGGTCGAAAAAACGTGCGGCGACGACATAAAAAAGGCAGGGCTATGGAAATGACGGGACGGATGGAAAGCGTGGAAAACCTCAGCGAGCAGCGCAGAGGGTTCGCATCGCAACGACAGGTTTCCCACCCTTCCCACCGTCCCTTGGAAATCGCTGACGCGATTTCCACATTCCCACAGCCCCGACGACGACGATTATCTCTTACGAACTTACAAACAACAAAACGAAGGGGACATTTCTATCGCCCTACCGCCGGGGACATTTCTATCGCCTCTTGACAGTGGCCCTCATCTTGGATTGACTTATTAGACTAAACTAAACTTAGTCCATGTCTATGAACGTCCACGAGACGAAAACACACCTCTCCCGACTTCTGGAACGAGTCGAGGCGGGCGAGGAGATCGTCATTGCGCGGGCTGGCAAGGCTGTCGCTCGCTTGGCACCTCTTAAAGCCGAGACCAGACCAACGACTGCTGCCTTCGAATACGATATCGGACTATCCTTTGCCGGTGAGGACCGGAAACTGGTCGAGGAGGTGCTCTTAGAGCTCTCCAGGCGCAACATAAGAGCCTTCTATGACCGCGCCGAAACGCCCAAATTGTGGGGTGAGCATGGGGGCGTTGTGCTCGGCGAAATCTATACCAAACAGTGTCGACACTTCATGCCTTTCATCTCCGAACACTACGTGAAAAAAGCCTGGCCCAATTTCGAGTTCAAGAAGGCGTTGACAAAAGCGATCCTGTCGCAAGAAACATTTGTGCTCCCGGTACGGATAGATGGCAGTGAATTCGAGCTCTTGGATGAGGGCGTGTTTTACGTCGACCTCCGGGAACGCACGCCAGCCGATGTTGCAACGTTCGCTGCCACCAAGCTCGGAATCCCGCTTGACGAAGACAAAGGCGAGTCAGCCGTGGCTTCCAGGATGATCCAGCCGACGACGGTCGCGGTGGGGAATCAGACACCAGTTGCTCAGCCCCAAGCGGACAGTTGGGCCTGGGAGAGCGACCCCCGCATCCAGCGACATCGCGCTTTCGTCGAAAACCACTACGAGTTCTGGAGCAAAGACGCGGTGTGGTCCATCTACGCCAGCCTGCCGAGCAAGCGAGATCTTTCGCGAGACCGCCTCAATCGAACCTTCCGCAACACCAGCGCTCGTTATTCGGAGGCGTTGAATTACGCACTCGACATCAAGGCTCACGCTAAGGGGTTCACGCGAGAATTTCCGTCGCACGCCCGACAAAAAGGCGAGATCCCAATCGAGACCTATTCGTGCTACGAAGACGGACTAGTGACCTACGACGTGTCCTTGAACCAGGAGGCAACCTATGGCAGAAGTGGTCTCTGGTTGAATTTGAACGCGGCTACTTACGAGATCCAAAGATTTGTGCAGCTTGCAAACGAAGTCTTCGAGAACGACGACACATGTATGGATGTGCTGATCCTCTTGAAGAACCTTGAAAACGTGGTAGTTCCCGTGTTCAAGTATGGCAACGTCGTCGACCAGCTTGAGTACGGTGGCTACCATGAGCCGATCGTGCAGCGAGTCGAGCGGGCTCAAATCAGCGACCGAGCTAATTGGAACAAGATATGTCCCCCCGTGGTAGATCTTCTTCGTGCCATTGCTCGGATATTCGGGGCCACTGACATCCCCCAGAACTACTGGGATGCCCAAGGATTCCTTGACTATTCCAAGATCGATAGTAGAGCCTACTGATTTTCCGATTTTGTGAGTGAATTGGTTCCAAAACCATGCCCACCAGCACCGAGCCCGCAGGCGGCTTCGACCATATCAAACGCTTTCTCGATCAGCTCGCCGACATCCTGCAGAACCAGGTGGCACGGCTATTGCTGGCACTGGCCGGACTGATCGCCATACTCAAGCTATTCATCGACAAGATCAAAGATGTATTCCCGTTCTGATCTCCTGCCCGATGAGCGCGCGGTTCTACTAGAAAAGAACAAGCGAAATGCACCGTGTGGGCTGTGGACTCTCTGGAACGACGGCCCAACTCCCAGAATTAGGCTGATGGAGGCTGATGAGGCTGATGGGGCTGATGGGGCTGATGGGGCTGATGGGGCTGATGGGGCTGATGGGGCTGATGGGGCTGATGGGGCTGATGGGGGGCTGATGGGGACATCACCGGATTTTATTGTCAACTTTTGCGGAACCGCCCGCAGCAGCCCCGAGCCGCGAACTCCCCACCCAACGGCCCGAACCGGCTACCGACACGCCACTTTGGCCCCAAAAGACCGCTTCCCCCCAGAACCGCAAATCACCCCAACTCAGTCACGGATAAATTGAAAATATAGTCCCTTTGTATTCAACAGGATTACCCACCGCCCGCAAGGAATCCCCAGATCGACTTGTTATCCTAAAAGCGACAAAACCAACAATGACTCAGTTGCAACTTAAAGGAGAGAACAACCATTCCACGGCCTCGCCGGGACCCAAAAGCCAGAAAGCCTCTCACAGACACTCAAATACTCTCATTGAAAAAAGTCACCCCTTATGAATGAACAGCTTACAACCCTGCGGAACAAGACCATTGAAGCTCTTTTGCTAACGAATACGATCGATAGAGCGGCAAAGAGAGCAAATGTGAGTGAAGCATCCATTTATCGCTGGATGAAACAGAAAAGCTTCCAGACTGCCCTCAGAGCAACCCGGCGGGACATTCTTGCCCACACCACCACCCGCCGCCATCGACGACATCATCGAACGACTCAAAACCCTCGAAGCGCAACGGCTGAGCCATCAAAATGGATAAGCCGCGGCAGAAAGCAACTTCAGAGCCGCGGGCGGAAGCCTGCGGTCAAGCGTCCGGAAGAGCCTGGTATGTGGCCGACCGGAGGTTTCCGCATCCCGGCCGCTCAGGTGTGCCCGCGCGCTCGACCACGGATACTGTCGCCGCATCCGACCCGGCTGACGATCAACCCAACTAGCACCGTCACGAGGCAGCCCACCAGGTTGTACCAAAGAAAGGATATGCTGGTGTTCCGGCTGGCCCAAGCCACGGCGGCCAACCCCGCGAGCATGCCCGCGAAAGCGCCGTTGCCGTTGGCCCGCCAGGGGCCGAAGGCCAGTACGAACGCACCCAGCATGGAGCCGTAGAAAAGCGACCCGACAATGTTGACCGCCTCGATCAGCGAACCGAGTTGTCCCGCAAAGCCGGCAAAGGCCATGGCGTAGAGGCCCCAGAATGCGGTCGCGATCCTCGAGACCGTGACGTAGTGGTGATCGGCGGCGTGTTTGCGGATGTAGGTTCGGTAATGGTCCATCACCGTGACGGCCGCCAGCGAGTTTAGCTCGGACGAAATGCTCGACATCGCCGCGGCGAAAACGGCCGCCATGATGAGCCCGACCAGCCCGGCTGGAAGGTAGGTCAGCACGAAGGTCAGGAAAATATAATTCGTGTCGTTGTAGGTTGCGCCGTCTTTGCGCTGTTCGGCGAGCGAGATGCCTTCCCGCCGCGCTGCCTGGAAACCGGCTTCCGCGTCGAAATAGGCTCTTCGCGAGCTGGAAGTTTCCGCCCGCAGCAGTGACCGCGCCGCGTCCCGCCGTTCGGAGAAAGCGCGGTCATATCTTTGCTGGACCGAGGCATAGGCCGGATCGTTCGACTCTTCCAGCGCCCGCCGCTCGACACTGTTGAACAGCAGCGGCGGCTGTTCGAACAAGAAGAACGAAAAGACCATCGCGCCGGTCAGCAGGATCACGAACTGCAGCGGAACCTTGACCACCGAGTTGAGCAGCAGGCTCAAGCGCACATGGCGGATCGACTTGCCCGTCAAGTAGCGCTGTACTTGCGACTGGTCACAACCGAAATAGGCCAGCGCCAGGAAGGATCCGCCGATAAGCCCCGACCACAGGTTGTAGCGGTTTTGCCAATCGAAGGAGAGATCGACCGCCCGCAACTTCCCTGAAGTCCCGGCAAGATAGAGCGCGTCGCCAAACGATACATCGGAGGGCAGCGTGAATACGGCCGCGAGAAAAGCCGCGACGATGCCCAGCAGCATGACGGTCATTTGCTGCGCGTCGGTCCACATCACCGCCTTGATGCCGCCGATCGAGGTGTAGCCGACGACGAGCACGCCCATCGTCAGGATCGTCGCCCACTCGGGCCAACCCACCATGATCGAAAGAACGACCGCCGGCGCATAGAGGGCTATCCCCACTCCCAGCCCGCGCTGGATGAGGAAAATGAGGCTGGCAAGGGTCCGGGTCTTGCGGTCGAAACGTTTCTCGAGATACTCGTAGGCGGTGTAAACCCCCGAGCGATGAAAAAAGGGCACGGCCACCGCCGAGATAATCACCATCGCGATCGGCAAGCCGAAATAGAACTGCACGAAGCGAATGCCGTCGACGTAGCCTTGCCCGGTGGTGCCGATGAAGGTGATGGCGCTCGCCTGCGTCGCCATGATGGAGAGCCCGATCACCCACCAGCGCATGGACTTGCCCGCCAGAAGGTAGTCGTGCACCGAACTGCTGCCGCGGGAACGGTACAAGCCGTACCCGATGATGCCGGCGAGGGAAACCGCCAGCACGAGCCAGTCAAGCGGTCTCATTAGTACAGTACCTGCATCATGAAATTCGCCCCAAACGTGGTAGAAAATTTGCCAACCAGATCGGAGCCCCGACCGTCAGGGAGGGGTTAGCCGCTTCGACACGCCTCATCCGCCAGCGGCTACGCTTCCCCTTTTGGTTGCGGCTCGTCTGCGTTAGGGAAGATCAAACCGGACGGTAAACACGTACAAGACGACGATCCAAAGCGCCAGATGGATCAGAACCGCCGTGTAAGCGCGCGGCCAGGAGCCCAAGATCGGGGAGGACTCGTCCTCTTCGTCCTCGGCTTCGTTGCGGTTGTCGAGCTGATCGGTCAAGGGCGGTTCTCCGGGCCAAGCCAGGCCACAGTCTAGCAGGATGCGGTTCAGGAACCCCGGCGCGGGCCGCAATCCGTCCGAGGGGCGGTCGGCAATAACTCGGAGTTGCGAGTACCAGTTTATGGAGGGATCTGGAACGATCCGCTAACCCGCGGCAATCTGTGAACGAAGGAAGCCCACAATCCGCGGCACCGCCGCCTTCACATCGTCGCCCTGAAATCGGTTCGGCTCGTAGACAATGTCGACGAAACCGTGATAGTGGACTCCCCGCAAGATATCAAAGACCTTCGGGTAGTCGATATTCGGCTCGGAGCCGTCCGCGCGGGGGTGGTAAAACTTGACCCGGACGTGGCGCGCCAGCGGCGCCGTGATGCGGATGCTCTCCATGAAGTCCGTGCCCCGCAACGACTCGGGAACGTCCCCGCTGGCGCCCTTCGAGCCGGCATACTGTCCGGTGTCGAGTATCAATGTGAGGTTAGGGTGATCGACCAGCTTCGTGAAACGGAGCACGTCCTCTCCGGTCCGGCAAAGGTGGGCATGATTGTGGTTTTGCAGGCCGACGGGGAGACCCCATTCGGCTGCCTCGCCGCACACCTTCCGAATGCCGTCGGCCGCCCTTTGGAAGGCGGCTTCGCGGTCTTGTTCATTTTTCGGGTTCCCCGCGAACACCCGGAGGATTGGCGCTCCCAAGAACCTCGCCGCATGGATCGCCTCGAGCGCCTTTTCGAACTCGGCGCGGGCCGAGTCGGCGGGATTGCCGAAATTCGTTGTCACGCTGAACATCGAAATCGAAAGGCCGTGATCGAGGTAAGCGCGCCGGATCTTTTTCAAATACCCCGTACTCAACTCGGGAAGATTGCGAACGTGCAGGCTGGCGCCCTCGATGTCCAGCTCGCGGCAGTGGGCGAGAAAATTCCCGATACTCATGCGGCCTTCGGAAATCAGCCGGGAATAGTTCAACGAGTAGTCGCTGATCTTGATCATGGTGCGCCTCCGGCCACATCGTAGCAGAACCGCATGGCGTCTTTTCCGGCGAGCAATACAAAGAAAACCAGTAGCGCGGCGACTCAGCGCAGCGGCCGGCCAGTTTACGGATGCGTACGGCGTAACCGGCAAAATCTCTCCCCCCGACGGCGCTAAGATAGTCCCCATGTCACGCCTCGTCGCCGTTCTGTTCTTGTTAGCGCCCGCGCTATTTTCCGCCGATCCCCGCCCAAACCTGATCTTCATCCTGACCGACGATCAGCGCGCTGACATGATGGGCAACGTGACGCCCCACGTGAAGACGCCCGAGATGGACCGCATCGTCGACGACGGCGTGCGCTTCGAACGCGCCTACGTCACCACCCCCATCTGCATGGCCAGCCGCGCCTCGATCTTGTCCGGGACTTGGGAGCGGACGAACCGCTACACGGGCGGCGCTCCGCGTATCGACAATCGTTTCATGCTGTCTTCCTACCCGACGCTGCTGCGAAAAGCGGGCTACCAGGTCGGCTATGTCGGCAAATGGCACGTCGCGGTGAACGACGGCATCATCGACCAGATGTTCGATTCTTATGAGCGGCTGCGCCACCCCTACCTGCGCCAGCAGCCCGATGGCAGCGTGCGTCATCTGAGCGACATCGCCGGAGAAAAGGCCATCGAGTTTCTGCGATCGACCTCGCGCGACAAGCCGTTCTGTTTGTCACTGAGCTTCAACGCGCCGCATGCCGAGGATTGGAATCCGGATCAGTACATCGCGCCGCCGGGCGTTATCGATCTCTACGAGGGCCTAACGGTCCCGAAGCCGCCCCTCTCCGAGCCCGCCTTTTTTAATGCGCAGCCGGCGTTTCTGAAGTTCGAGGCGATGAACCGCCACCGCTGGTACTGGCGCTTCGACAACGAGCGCAAGCGGCAACTACTGACGAAGCGCTACTACGCCATGATTACGGGCGTTGACCGCGTGATCGGCCGCGTGCGGCAGGCGCTCGACGAGATCGGCGCGGCCGATGACACCGTAATCATGCTGATGGGAGACAACGGTTATTTCCTGGGCGACCGCGGCTGGGCGGGAAAATGGAAACCGCACGAGGTTTCGATCCGCGTGCCGCTGATTGTCTTCGACCCCAAGCTCGAGGAATCCAAGCGCGGCGCCAAGCCGCGGGAGTTTGCGTTAAACGTGGATATCGCTCCGACCTTGCTGGAGTACGCCGGTCTCGAGCCTCCGGCGGAGTGGCAGGGCCGCGGCCTGCTGCCGATCATTCGCGGCGAGACGCCCGCCGACTGGCGGACCGATTTCTTCCACGAGTTTCTGGGAACCCACGCGACCATCGCCGATTACGAGGGCATCCGCACCCAGCGTTACAAATACGCCCGCTACATCGAGCAGGACCCGCTCTACGAGGAAGTCTACGATCTCGAGGTTGACCCCCACGAGGAGCACAATCTCGTGGATAAGCCACAGTATTCCCAATTAGTCCGTCAGTTGAGGAAACGCAACGATGAACTGCGCGATCAGCTCGGCGGCGTGTGGATTCCCTGGCCCGACGACGAGTTACTCACGCGCAACCGGAAACGGCGTTGAGCGGGGGCCGGCGGGCCTTCTGACTACGTCTGCATCGTTCGCGGCGTTCGCTGGGCCCCTTGGCCCCCAGCGCACGCTTGACAGTATCCATCACCCCTTGCTAGCCTGCCTATTCTGCGTTTGTTTCGCTCTTTAGCTGAGCGGCCAACCCACAAGCGCATCCTGAAATCGAATGGACGCAGGAGGAGAAAAGTGACAGTAAAGCCCTTATATGACCGCCTTGTGGCGAAACGAAGCGAAGAAGGGGAGCAAATCCAAGGCGGCATCATCATCCCCGATTCCGCGAAAGAAAAGCCCCAAGAAGCGGAAATACTCGCCGCCGGCAACGGCAAGCGCCTCGAGGACGGAACCATCGTCCCTCTCGACGTCAAAGCGGGGGACAAAGTGCTGATCGGCAAGTACGCGGGAACCGAAATCACGGTGGACGGCGACGAGTTGCTGATCATCAGGGAAGACGAAGTTCTGGGAGTTCTCGAGTAGACCCAACCTGCCCCTTGCTAGTCGCCGCTAGCGTAACGCGCCAACCAGACTGCGACCTGGGCCAGTCGTTTTACGGCTGGTAGGCGGACCCTGCCAGCCCAGGCTGACAGCCCGTTTTCAACGGGCTTCAAACTCAGTAACGACCCCCGCCGCGAAACGCTGGCTGAAGAGGTGTAACAGAGCCATCTTCGAGAGGTGGCGACAAAGCACCGAAGCCGGTTGCCGAAATTCACACCTGCTTACAGTCTTGGCTCATTGACTAGATCGACACAAATAGATACTAGATCACGTCAAATGGAATATAGATAGAGGCCAATAGGGATACAAGACTCATTCTCCTATTTCTTGACAGGAATAGTAGAGATTCTCTAGCATCAAAAGGGGATTCTCAAGCATCAAGATAGTATGGAAGGTCCCAAACCCGCCGATCCACCCCGGGTTGGGCGAAGGATTCGAACATGGCAGTACAGTCCAAAGCAGCGGGCGCCCATACCGTCGTCGACCGCATCGGGAATACGCCGCTGATCCGCATCCAGCGGCTTGCCGCCGAGCTGCCGGACGTGGAGATCTACGCCAAGGCCGAATACTTCAACCCCGGCGGCTCGGTCAAGGATCGTCCCGCCCTCAACATGATCCAGGATGGCGAGCGCAGCGGCAAGCTCACGCCCGACAAAGTGCTGATCGACTCCACCAGTGGCAACACAGGCATCGCCTATGCCATGATCGCCGCCGTGAGGGGCTACCAAGTCAAGCTGTTCCTGCCGGCAAACGCCTCGCGAGAGCGCAAAAGGATCCTCAAAGCCTATGGCGCCGAGACAGTTCTCACCGATGCCGGCGAGGGTTCCGACGGAGCCATTCGCGAATGCCAAGCCGAGTACCGCCGCAACCCGGAGAAGTACTTTTATCCAGATCAGTACGGCAATCCCGCGAACTGGCTGGCGCACTACGAGACAACCGGTCCGGAGATTCTCGCCCAAACCGAAAACCGCATTACCCATTTCGTCACGGGCCTGGGAACCAGCGGCACGTTTACGGGCGTGGGCCGTCGTTTGAAAGAACATTCCAGCGCCATCCAGTTAATCTCGATGCAGCCTTCATCGGGATTCCATGGCCTGGAAGGGCTCAAGCACATGCCGAGCGCGATCGTGCCCCCCATCTACGATGAGACGCTGGCCGACGACAACATCTGGGCCGAAACCGAAGACGCGCACGCCATGGTCAAGCGGCTGGCGCGCGAAGAGGGATTGCTGGTCGGCATTTCCTCGGGAGCGAACATGGTGGCGGCGCTGAAGGTAGCGCGCCAAATCAAGAAGGGCGTGATCGTCACCGTTTTCTGTGACGCCGCCGACAAATACTTGAGCGAGCAATTTTGGGACGAGGATTGAGCCGCTTTAGTACCTCGGAGGTGAAAACCTTGCCAACCATGGCAGAAATTTCGGGAGGCCGATTCAGAGCCGCGCGCGTAAGCAAGCGGTTTCCGCCTCGACGCGATCATCCGACAGCGGCCAACGCTCCTCCTTTCGGTTGCGGCAGGTCCGCTTTAGGAATTTCCTAAGAAAAGCGGCAGGGCAAAGCAAAGAACAGGACAGAGCAATAAATGATCCGCATCGAACCAGTCACTTGGAAACTCATGGTCCAGCACGCCCGCGACACCTACCCGAACGAATGCTGCGGGGCGATGCTGGGCAAGACCGAAAACGGCGCCAAGCTCGTCCGCGTCGGCGTGCCTATGAAGAATGCGCACGAGGGCTCCCAAGCGGCTCGCTACGTTCTGCGTAACGAGGACCTGCTCGCCGCCGACGCCGAAGCCCGCAAGCGCGGCCTCGATCTGATCGGGATTTATCATTCGCACCCGGACAGCGACGCCTATTTTTCCGAGACGGACTTGAAGAACTCCTGCCCTTGGTATTCATTTGTTGTAATCTCGATCAAGCAGGGCGAATTCGATCACGCCAATAGCTGGCTGCCCGATCCCGATCAAACCAAGGCAGACAAAGAAGAACTAGATTACGGAGAAGCCGATGGCTAAGTTGATGATTCCTACTCCCTTACGTCAGTACGCTGACGGCCAGGACACGGTCGAAGTCGAGGCTTCGACTGTTGGCGAAGCGCTCGAAAAGCTGACCACCCAACACGCGGACCTGCGCCGGCACCTGTTCAGTGACGAGGGCAAGTTGCGCAGCTTCGTCAACGTCTACATGAATGACGAAGACATTCGCTATCTCGACCGCGACAAGACCGCCGTCGCGGAAGGAGACACGATCAGCATTGTGCCGTCGATCGCTGGAGGTCGTCATGTCGCCTAACCCCATCGCGTCACCCGAAGCCGCCACGCTCAGCAACGACGAGATTCTGCGCTACAGCCGCCACCTCATCATGCCCGAGGTCGGCATGGAGGGTCAGCTCAAGCTCAAGCAAGCCAAAGTTCTGATGATCGGAACCGGCGGGCTCGGCGCTCCGCTGGGGCTCTACCTGGCCGCCGCCGGCATCGGCAAGATCGGCATGGTCGACTTCGATGTCGTCGACATGACGAACTTGCAGCGCCAGGTCATCCACGGAACCGCCGATATCGGGCGTCCCAAGCTCGACTCGGCGGCCGAGCGCATGAACGACATCAATCCTTACGTCGAGATCGAGAAGTTCAACACTCGCTTGTCCAGCGAAAACGCCCTCGGCATCTTTAAGGACTACGACATCGTCGTCGACGGCACCGACAATTTCCCGACGCGCTATCTCGTCAACGACGCTTGCGTGCTGCTGGGAAAACCCAACGCCTACGGTTCGATCTTCCGCTTTGAGGGACAGGCAACGGTGTTCGGCTACCAGGACGGTCCTTGCTACCGCTGCCTCTATCCCGAGCCGCCGCCGCCCGGGCTCGTCCCCAGTTGCGCCGAGGGCGGTGTACTGGGAATCCTGCCGGCAATGATCGGCAGCATCCAGGCGACCGAGACGGTGAAGATCATTCTGGGCAAAGGCGAGACGTTGAGCGGCCGTCTGATTCTCTATGACGCGCTCAACATGAAGTTCCGCGAATTGAAGCTGCGGAAGAACCCCGACTGCCCGCTGTGCGGGGACCACCCGACGATCCACGAGCTGATCGACTACGAGCAGTTCTGCGGCATCCCGCAGCAGGCGGCGGAGCCCGAGCCCGGTAGCCCGCTCAACGAATGGGAGATCGATCCGCGCGGGCTGAAGGCCAAATTGGACCGCAACGAGCCGGTCTTCATTCTTGATGTTCGCGAGCCGCACGAGTACCAGATCTGCTCGCTGCCGAATTCGGTGCTGATTCCGCTGGGCGACCTGCCGAAGCGCGTTGGCGAGCTGAACTCGGCTGATGATATCGTCGTTCACTGCAAGTCCGGCATGCGCAGCGCCAAAGCCGTCAACTTTCTCAAGACAGTCGGCTTCACCAAGCTGAAAAACCTCAAAGGCGGCATCCTAGCCTGGAGCAACGACGTCGACCCGACGGTTCCGAAATACTGACGCATCCGCCGTGATTGGCGCGCACGTTGCCGCGAAGTGCCGGAAACGCGCGATGCGGCCCCTGGGGAGTCACCCTCGTGATTGGCGCGCACGTTGCCGCGAAGTGCCGGAAACGCGCGATGCGGCCCCTGGGGAGTCACCCTCGTTGCATTTGACTCCGGTGCCCCAGATTGCGGTAAAATCCAGTGGGTCGAGCAGGCCTGCGACCCAGCCGGCAACCGGCAACAGGAGCCGCCATGACAGCAGCAGCCACCTTGACGCGACGCCACTGCCTCGCGCTTTTCGCGGCGGCCGCACTCACGAAGACTGGGACCCTCCTCGCCAAAGGCAAAAAGCCTCTGCGCGGCGCGTTCATGATTCTGGCAACGCCGTATACCTCCACGAAAGCAATCGACTACGAAGACCTCGCAGCCGAAGTGGAGTTTCTCGACCGCTGCGAGGTGCAAGGCATGGTCTGGCCGCAAAATGCCAGCGACCTGAACTACCTGACGAAAGACGAGCGCATGCGTGGCATGGAGGTCATCGCCAAGGCGGCGAAAGGGCGCAAGCCTGCCTTGATGCTTGGAGTGCAAAGCGAAGACACGCCGTCGATGCTCGAATACGCTCGCTTGGCCGAGAAACTGGAACCCGACGCCGTCATCGCGATTCCTCCCACGAAAGCGAAGTCCCTGGACGACTACCGCGAATACTACACCGAGCTGTGCAAGCTCGCGAAGCGTCCGGTCTTCATCCAGACGGCCGGCGGCGCTCCCGAAGTTGAGCCGACAGTCGAATTCATCGTTGAAATGGGCCGCAAGTTTTCGAATTTCGGCTACCTCAAAGAGGAATACAAAGACGTCAAGACCGCCATCGGCCGCATGAAGCAACTAGCCAAGCACCGCCCCGGAGCGATCAAAATCATTCTCGGAGCCAGCCGTGCCCGCGGATGGACTTATGAGATGCGATTGGGCATGGACGGCACGCTGACAGGCGGCCCGATGTACGCCGACGTCTACGGACACATGTGGAACTTGCACCTGGAACGGAAGCGCGATGAAGTGCGCGAGGTCTACAGCAAACTGCTGCTGATGACCAACCTCGAACCGCTCATACCCGGCCTGCGGTCCTACATGATGAAGCGGCGAGGTGTTTTCAAAACCACGGCATCGAGGCGCGGCGACTATACCTTTTCACCCGAAGCCGTCGCGGAAATCGAGCACAATTTCGCGGCTCTAAAGCCCTATCTCAAGGCATAACCGCTAGGGAGCACTCTGCCCCTCGCCGCCCCCGTTGCCGTTGCGGCGGCTCGTGGGCGTCCATCAAGTTGATGCTGATTGCTTGATGCGCGGCAAGTTCCGAGCCGCGGCGAAATGGCTCCAGTCCGCCAAGGACTACTGCTGAGTGGAGAAGAGTTACCCGGCTGTTCCTTTGTTTAGTTTAGTCGTTGCAGGAGCAGCTTCATATGACGCGAAGAGTGATTTCTGCCTATTTGGATCAGCCAAGTGGGGACCTTACAGAGGGGGGAAGACGAGGCCGAAGATCAGAGCCGCGACCGTGAGGGAGTGCCCATGGGCATTCGGCCCACCCAGAAGGATGAAACCCTTGGGTTTTCGGCCGGGCGTTTTCCACCCTGCGCGCCAAACCGACAGGGGTCCCGCGGAAGCCCTTTTTTTGTCGCGGCGGCCCGCGTCAGATTTCGCCTCGCCAAAAGGTTTCGCACGGAGCTGTCTCGGCCGGAGCGCCTTTCCCCCCGCACAAGGGACGTCTGCGAGTGGACGGACGAGCCTTGGCGCCTCCCGGATATGATGTGCAGGGTTCAGATCGAAAGGACTTGGTATTCGGGGCAGGGTGCGCGACATAGAAGTGAGTATTTCAGCAGGCTCTTTATTGTGGCCAATATCCTTGCGTATGTATTACGCTAGGAACAGGAGGTCACTTCCATGCCTGATTCCCTCGAGCAACTGCAGCAACAGCGTACCGACATCGTCCGCCAGATCGGCGAGCTGGGCGATCTGCGCCCCGGTTCGATCACCAGCACCTCGGGGCGTTGCGGCAAACCAAGCTGCCGCTGCCATCGCCCCGGTCAACCGGGGCACGGTCCCCATACCCGCCTCACCTATAAGGCCGGTCGTAAGACCGTCACCGAGTCGCTGCCGACTCCGGCCGCGCTGGGCAAAGCCGAGCGCGAAGTGGCCGAGTTCCGCAAGTTCCAGCAACTGAGCCGCGAGTTCGTGGAGCTCAATACCCGCATCTGCAAACAGCGGCCGCTGCAGCTTGAGGCGCAGACCCCCCAGGAAAAAAAACGGCCGCCGCCATCCAGCAAGAGGTCGCGCGCGAACTAGACCAGCTATTGCGCGTGCTGTTCAGCGGGCGGCGCAAGACAGGCCACTGGGATCTGGAAGCCGTCGAGATGGCGGTGCGCTCGGCGATGCACCAAGCTGGCGCCGCCGCCCTCTCCGAACTGCTGCAATGGGCAGCCCCAGCGGCCGGCCAGCGGAGCCTTCCCTGTTGTTGCGGCCACCAAGCTCACTACCGGGAACTGCGCTCCAAGTCGGTTCTCACCGCTCTGGGCAGGGTGCATATATCGCGCCCCTACTACCTGTGCGGGCACTGTCACAGCGGCCAATTTCCGGCCGACGCTGAACTCGACATCGCCCAAACGGAATGCTCTCCTGGGGTACGCCGTATGCAGGCGATGGTGGGCCAGGAGGCTCCCTTCGATCACGGGCGCCGGCAGCTGGAACTGCTGGCGGGTCTGGAAGTGACCGCCAAGGCGGTGGAGCGGACGGCGGAGGGGATTGGAGAGGATATCGCGGCGCGGGAGCAGAGCGAGATCCAGCGGGCGATGCAGTTGGAGCTGCCGCTGGTGGTGGGGGAACCCGTTCCGATCCTGTACATCGAAATGGATGGGACCGGAATTCCGGTGGTGCGCAAAGAGACGGTGGGCCGAGCGGGCAAAAGGAAGGGAGAGGCGGCCCACACCCGCGAAGCTAAGTTGGGCTGCGTGTTCACTCAAACGAAGTGGGACGAAGAGGGCTACCCCATCCGCGATCCGGACTCGACCAGCTACAGCGGCGCCATTGAGACCGCCGACGAGTTTGGCAAACGCATGTATGTGGAGGCTTGGAAGCGGGGCTGGAGCCGGGCACGCAAGAAGGTCGTGCTGGGAGATGGCGCCGAATGGATCTGGAACATTGCCCAGCAGCAGTTTCCCGGCGCCATTCAGATCGTCGACCTCTATCACGCCCGCCAGCACTTGTGGGACCTGGCACGCCAGCTTCATCCCCACGACAAGGCCCAGCAACGGTGTTGGATCACGATCCATCAGGACCACCTCGACCAGGGGCGGATGGAAGAGTTAGTGTGCTCGCTGCGGTCGGTCGAATGCTCGAGTCCCCAACTCGCGGAAGAGTTCCGCGACGAAGCCAAATACTTTGAAAAGAATGCCAAGCGGATGCGCTACCCAGAGTTTCGGCGCCAGCATCTGTTTGTCGGCTCGGGAGTGATCGAGGCCGGCTGCAAGAGTGTCATCGGCTCTCGCCTGAAACGGTCGGGCATGTTCTGGACCGTCCGCGGAGCCAACGCGATTCTGGCCCTTCGTTGCTGCCACCACAACGGCCGCTTCGAGGACTATTGGGAGGCCCGAGCGGCTTGAGCTCCACTTTCATGTCGCACACCCTTCGGGGCAGCGCGGGTGTATACTGCGTTGTACCCGGGCCAATTTATGGAAAGCCTGGTTTACGCCGGTTTACGCCACGCTTTGTCCGCCGCCCAGCGCCGTGGATATGCTGTTACAGCTCTCCGGGTTCGTGAGCGCAAGAGCCGCTCGGGCCGTCAAGGGTGCAACACGGGACCGAGGGACTGAATGATGAAAGCTCGCCTTTACTTCGCGAGGGGCCACAAATCCGGTTTCGCGCGCCTCGCCCTGGCAGTGGTTGCTAGCTTGTTTGTTGCCACATCCCTTGCCGAGGATAACGAGCCCATCTTTTCTGACTGCCATCTGCACCTGTTGGACTTTCTTCAGAATGGCGAGTTTCTCAATGAAGACGGCAAGTATCCCGGCGACGAGTGGGGGATTACCGAAGACGGCCGTTACTCGGCGCTGCCCTACGGCGACCGCGGACGACGGATCCAGGCCGTCCTGAAGGGGTTGAACCGGGCTCGGGTGGGACACGGCCTTGATTTCCGGCATGCCGTTCGTCAAGAAGTGGTCGGTGAACCAGGCTTTCAGACGCCCGAAGTATTACTTGGACAGCAGTTCCAGAGTTGTTCGGGCTCGGGACACTGACCACATCATTGCCGGTGCCATCATGGACTACCGGGCGGCCTATAAGGATGACCCTTTCAAACTTGCGGAACTGGACCGCCTCCATCCACTGGTCAGCGGGTTCGACGGCACCGACCTCGGAGCAGTGGACTACGTCATCAAGAGAATTCAGCAATTCCCGGGTGTCTGGAAAGGCATTGGGGAGGTCATGTCCAGGCACGACGACTTGACCAATCTTTCGACCGGCGACCGCCCCCGCGGTAATCCGACCGGCGACCGCCCCCGCGGTAATCCCTCCCTTCTCAGGATTGCGCGCTTCGCGGGCGAAGTGCACCTTCCGGTGAGCATTCATCACAACATCGCGCCCGTCTCACGAAGCCCAGACGGGATCGAACTTCCTGTTAACTTAGATGAGCTGGTCGAGCTGTTTCGCTACTGCCGCGACGGAGTCGAGGAAGAACAAAGGACAACATTCCTCTGGTGCCACGCAGGCATAAGCCGGCGGGTAACGATCGACAATCTTCCCTACTGGATTGGCGAGGTCCTCAAAGAATTCCAGGGGCAAGTCTACATCGACATCTCTTGGGTCGTCCTCGAAGACTACATCTACAAAGACCTGAATGAGTGGGTGAACCTTATTTCACAGTTCCCCGACAGTTTCGTAATCGGCTCCGACGCCGTAGGCGGTTCTAGCAAACTTGGCAAGGAGTTGCACCGCTACGATGACCTGCTCAAAGCCCTTCCGGAAGAAGTCAGCACCAAGGTTGCCCGCACAACCTTCGAGTCCCTTGTGAAGGGAATGGAAGTGAAGCGTGCAAAGGCCGGCCTCGGCGAGGGCGGACTAGTGCTGCCGCTCGATTACCGATTCCCCGAATACGCACATACCGGTCGGCTGCCCAGGGCAAAGTCCTTCATGCGCTCTCGTCTACCGAAGACGAACTGACGCGCAACGTCCAGAACCGGCTCCAGTGAGTAAGCCGTGTCGTCGCCAGCGAGAGCACTCGCAACATGGGCTTTCTTCACGCTGATCGACAATTGGTCTGCCTTCGACGAACCGACCCGCTGACCAAGGGGACTGGGCGCCGACTCAGTCGACCGATTCTTTCCACTGCTCCTCGAGCATCTTCGTGTACTCGCCCGAGGCGTAAAGCGTGAAGGGAAACTGCTCCGGCGGCAGAATCGGGTACTTCTTCGCGTCTCTCCAGCAGCTATAAGCGTAGTCGGCGTAGCGGTAGTAGGAACGCAGGTAATCGGGTTGAAGCATGTCTTGCGGCGGGGGCTCGGAAAACTGATTGAAGATCCCGATGGAGCGGGCAAAGATGCGGGCGTATTCGATGACTCCCCAGCTCTTGAGTTTCTCTGTCACATCTTCGGGAGTCTGCTTGATCAGTAAGTGAGAAATACTGGCTTCCGATATCCCCAGGCCGCTCAACTCCGGAGAGCGCCCGCAGGTGTCGACGCACTGATCAATCCAGCGGAACACATCCTTGCCGACATAGAACAACATGCGAAGCTCGGCGTAGCGTCCTTCAAGAACGTGTAGTTGGAGTTCACGTTGCCGCCCCTCGGTCGTCGACCCTTCTTTGATCAGCGATAGCGATGCTTTCGCGCTTTCCAGAACTTGGACGGTAGAAGACGACTGAGTAAACGGGTGGAGGATAAGATGTGGAAGCGTGTGAACTCCGTCGAGTTCTAGCTCTGTTGGCTGGGGCATCCGACTCCAAACACCATATCGACACGCTTCCAGGGAACTTGGGGGAAGTGCCGCCCTAGTGCGTAGCGCCGCCCTCGAATCCGGATGCATCGCCGCTCCGTGAAGCGAGGGACACCGTTGACTAGTATCGACCGAGGCCCTTACCGGAGTCAAGCGAAAAGCCCAATTTTCAGTGGAACACCTTAAGAAGAGCCGGGGGGTTTCTACGGAGAGCCGGTGACCCTGGCCCGTTTCGAAGCGACACGCCGCGCAGAGATCACGCCTGTGTTGAACCCAAGGATCGACAGGTTGCCGAAGAAGCGGCCGTGCTCCACCTTCATGCAGTGATCCATGACAACTTCGAGGCCGGCGTCGCGGGCCCGCTTCGCCGCCTCGTAGTTGATCACTCCGAACTGCATCCAGATAACCTTCGCGCCGATTTTAATCGCCTGTTCGACAATCGGCGGCACGTCCCGGGCGGGGCGGAAGATATCGACGACCTCTACCGGACCGGGGATATCCGTTACGCTTGGGTAACATGCCTTCCCCAGGATTTGCTTCTCGCGAGGGTTGACCGGAATCACGTTGTATCCCTCGAAAAGCAGATACTTGGCCGCGAAATGGCTGGGCCGGTAGGGATTCGACGAAAGCCCCACCATGGCAATGTTCGAATAGCGCTCGAGCATCCGCAAGCGCTCCATGGGCGAGGTGGCAAACTCACTTTTCAGGACAGGCGAGTTGGCGGAGACACCGCCGGAAGCGAGACTGCAAACTAGGTTCTGGCCGGGCATATGGATTGTCTCCCCGTGCTGTCGATCTTCATGAGCGCTGCGAACCTTTGTACTGGACAGCCCATTTCGAGACGAGAACCAGACCGCGGTCAGCTCTCTTCTGCATCCGCCGTGATCGTGGCCGCCTGCCGCGATGCCTCCAGGGCGTTATCGAGGTCCCACAGCAGGTCCTCGACATCCTCGAGTCCCACTGATAACCGGATCATATCAGGCCTGACGCCGCAGGCCGCCAGGTCGTCTTCCGACAACTGCTGATGGGTCGTACTGGCGGGGTGGATCACCAGGCTCTTGGCGTCACCGACGTTGGCGAGATGCGAGAACAATTGCAGATTCTCGATGAACTCGCGCCCCGCTTCCAGCCCGCCTTTGACCCCGAACGTGAAGATCGAACCGCAGCCTTTCGGCAGATACTTCTTCGCCAGCTCGTGATAAGGACTGGACTCGAGCCCGGGATGGTTGACCCACCCCACGGCCGGGTGCTTTTCGAGATGCCGAGCGGTCGCCAGCGCGTTGGCGCAGTGCCGCTCGATGCGCAAACCCAGCGTTTCTAGCCCCTGCAAGAACAGGAACGAGTTAAACGGAGCGATACAGGGTCCCAAATCGCGCAGGCCTTCGACCCGGCACTTGACGATGAAAGCCATCTCGCCAAATGTCTCCGCGAAGCGCAGGTTGTGGTAGCCCGGGCTGGGTTCGGTCAACTGCGGGAAATTGCCGCTGCTCCAGTCGAACTTGCCGCTGTCGATGATGATGCCGCCGATACTCGTGCCGTGACCGCCAATAAACTTCGTGGCCGAGTGCAGCACGATGTCGGCGCCGTGCTCGATCGGACGGCACAAGTAAGGCGAGGCAAACGTATTGTCAATGATCAGCGGGATGTTGTGCTCGTGGGCGATCCCGGCGACGGCCTCGATGTCGACGACGTTCATGCGGGGGTTTGCGATCGTCTCGATAAAGAGCAACTTGGTCTTCGGAGTGATCGCTTTGCGGAAATTTTCGGGGTCGTCGGGATCAACAAAGGTCGTCTCAAAGCCCAGGCGGCGAAAGGTCACGTCGAACTGTGTATAGGTCCCGCCATAAAGCGTCGCCGAAGAAACCAATTCGTCCCCACTCTGGCAAAGGCTGCTGATCGTGAGGAACTGCGCAGCTTGACCACTGCTCGTGGCGAGACCTCCGATACCGCCTTCGAGCGACGCCACGCGCTCCTCGAAGACCGATGTGGTCGGGTTCATGATGCGGGTATAGATATGCCCGAACTGCTGCAGGGCGAAAAGCGAAGCCGCGTGCTCGGTGTCTTCGAAAACGTAGGAAGTGGTCTGGTAGATCGGAACCGCCCTGGCTCCGGTAGCCGGATCCGGACGCTGGCCGGCATGCAAAGCGCGGGTGTTAAAGCCGAAGACGTGCTCGGCGTCCTGTTTCGCCATAACGAACCATCGTAACGCGGCGAGCAGTTGGAGCGGTCAAGGCCAAGCCGCGGCGGCCTGAATTCGTCGCGGCGGCGCCTGAGGATGAGGGAAGAGTCTTAACCGAGCTGTGCCGGCTTGACGGCCCTGCCGCTGGGTTGGTTGGGCTTGACGCCGGTCTCCTGGCAGAGTTGTCGATTCCGGGGATGGGGCCGGGGTCGCCGCGGTACCATTCTTCTCCGTTGGGGCCGATTTCCATCCAGGGGTCGTTTCCGTCGCCGCCGTCGATCCAATAGAGATAGACCTCGGGCGGGGCCGCCTCGCGGCGTTGCGCCTCAAGATGTTCGATGCGGAGGAGGAGGTCGCGGAAGTAGAGCTGCTTCATCAGCGTTTCGATCATTGCCCGGTCTCCGATTTGTCCCGCTTGTGGTCTTGATCGTTACGGTCTTGGGTGCGGTTCTTGCGGTCGCTTTCGAGCGAGCGGACGAGCCCGGCGAGGTCGCTGTGGGCGTTCGAGCGGTAGGCGAAATCGATCACGGTGCGGATGAGCGAGGCGCGGCCCGGCTCGATGCGTCTTCTGGAAGCCAGCAGACCGCTGACCGACTCGATGGCCCGCTCGGCATCCTGTTGCAGGCGCGTGGTGGTGTGGGAGAGGGTTTAAACCCCGAGAGTGAAATCAACCTAAAAACGGCGGTTGAATTGGCGGCTCAGGGGGCAAGTGGTTGATACTGTGGGTGATGTCGAAATCACGAGGCGCAATACAGCTTCACCCGCTGGGGGAGCCCCAAAATGCCATCGCTAAGCAGAGCCGTGGCAGCCAGGCGCTGGACACCTACGGCGGCAAGGTGCATCTGCGCTGGGACGCCGGCGCGGCGGTGACCGCCTACGGGCAGATGCCCTACTTCATCGAGTTTCTTAAAACCGCCGGGTTGTTCAACGACTGGGTCGCCGCTTGTCCGCTCGACTACCGCAGCCCCAACGCGCCGGCGGTGCGCGACGTGTTGGGCGCCCTGCTGCTGAGCCTGCTGGCGGGACATCGCCGCTACGCGCACATCAGCTCGATCCGCGGCGATGGAGTCAACCCGGAATTGCTGGGGATGAGCAAGGTCGTCAGCGAAGACTCGGCGCGGCGGGCCTTTCAAAGGGCCGACGAGAAGGCTTGCAGCAGCTGGCTGCGCGAGCATCTGCGGCGAACCTACGAGGCGCTGCTGGAAGAGCCCTGGATCCTCGACGTCGACTCCAGCGTCAAGCCGCTCTACGGGCGCCAGCAGGGCGCCAAGCGCGGTTACAACCCGGGCAAGCCGGGGCGTCCTTCGCACGTCTACCACACTTACTTCGTGGCCAACTTGCGGCTGCTGCTGGAAGTGGAAATGCAGCCGGGCAACCAGACGGCGTCCTCGTATGCGCAGCCGCAGTTGTGGAAGTTTATCGACGGCTTGGAACCCGGGCAGCGTCCGGCGCTGCTGCGCGGAGATATCGGCTGGGGGACGGAGCGGATGATGCTGGGCGCCGAACAGCGCGAGCTTCCTTATTTGTTCAAATTGCGGCAGAGCCGGGGCGTGAAGGGACTGTTGGAGAGGTTGTTTCGCAGCGAGGAATGGGAGTCGGCGGGCAAAGGCTGGCAAGCGATCCGCACGGAGTTGATGCTGGAAGGCTGGAGCCGGTCCCGGCCGCTGGTGGTGTTGCGGCGCCAGATTCGCAACGATCTGGCCCTCACTCAGCCCGACCCGGCGGCGCCGCAACAGCTCTCGTTGGGGTTGGCGGAAATCGTCGGCCAGGGTGTGCTCTATGAGTACGTGGTGCTGCTGAGTTCGCTCGACGAAGAGGTGGCGACGATCGCGCAGCACTATCGCGACCGGGCGGACGCGGAGAACAACTTTGACGAATTGAAGAACCAATGGAGTTGGTCGGGATTCACGACCCAGGACCTGCTGCGTTGTCAGGTGCTGGCGCGCATCGGGGCGCTGGTGTACAACTGGTGGACGCTGTTTACGCGGCTGGCGATCCCCGACAAGCATGGCGAGGCGATCACGACGCGTCCGCTGCTGCTGCACGGCATTGCCCGGCGGACGCGCCACGGCCACCAAACCACGGTAACGATTACCAGCTTGCACGCCAGGGCGCGGCAGATGAAGGCGGCTTTGCAGCGGGGGAGCGCCTTTCTGCAATGGGTGCGAGCAACTGCGGAGCAGTTGACCCGAGCCCAACGCTGGCGACTGATTCTGAGCTGGATTTTCCGCCAATTTCTCCACGGCAGAGTCCTCGGCGGCCCCTTGTATGTCACCGATGCCCCCTAGCAACTGCCGTTTTTAGGATAATACTTGTGAGCAAACAAGCATGAACGACATCTTCGATTCCGGCGACCCTTCCCTGCTGCAAATACGAACAAGCGCTCCTGGCCCGCAAGGCCTGCTTCCCTTGACCGAGGAGGCGCTCCGCAAGCGTCCCAGTGGTGACATTTTCGGATGGACGCAAAACGCTGGCATGGGCTGGAATCCCTCCGAGCTGGGGCGCAAGGAGTTCCTCATCTTGAGCACGCAGGGAGGAATTCGCGCGCCCGATGGCACTCCAATCGCGCTCGGCTACCATACTGGACATTTCGAGGTTGGCTTGCTCATGCAGGCGGCGGCGGAAGAGTTGAAGAGCAAGGGCGCCATTCCTTTCGCGGGCTTTTGCAGTGATCCATGCGACGGGCGCACCCAAGGCACCACCGGGATGATGGACAGCCTGGCCTATCGCAACGATGCCGCGCAAGTATTCCGGCGGCTGATTCGCTCTCTGCCCACGCGGCACGGCGTGATTGGAGTGGCCACCTGTGATAAAGGTCTGCCGGCAATGATGATCGCACTGGCCTCTATGCACGAGCTGCCGTGTGTATTGGCGCCGGGCGGCGTCACCTTGCCGGCCGAGGCCGCCGAAGATGCCGGAGCCGTCCAGAGCATCGGGGCCCGGTTTTCACACGGCGAGCTGAGCTTGGAAGACGCCGCCGCCCTCGGCTGCCGGGCTTGCGGGTCACCGGGTGGCGGCTGCCAATTCCTCGGCACGGCCGCGACGTCTCAGGTCATCGGCGAGGCGCTTGGGTTGTCGCTGCCGCACTCCGCGCTTGCGCCGTCCGGACAGGACATTTGGAAAGACATGGCTCGGCGCTCGGCTCGGGCTGTCATCGGACTCGAGCAGCGCGGCGTAACAACGCGTGACATCGTTACCAAAGCGGCCGTCCGCAACGCAATGGTCGTCCACGCCGCCTTTGGAGGTTCAACGAACCTGTTGCTGCACCTTCCGGCGATTGCCTATGCCGCCGGCGTTCCGAGGCCGACAGTCGAAGAATGGAAAAAAGTCAACCGTCAGACGCCTCGCCTCGTCGATGTGCTTCCAAACGGGCCTGTGGGGCATCCGACCGTCACGGTGTTTCTGGCGGGGGGCGTGCCGGAGGTGATGCTCCATCTGCGCCGCCTCGGGATGCTCGACACGTCCGCCCAGACGGTCAGCGGCGAGACCCTGGAAGCGGTTCTCGATTGGTGGGAAAAGTGTGATCGCCGCCGGATCCTGCGAGAACAGTTGGCGGAGAGGGACGGGGTTGATCCGGACGACGTCATCATGAGTCCCGAAAAGGCGAGCGGCAAAGGCCTGACGAGTACGATCACGTTCTGCCGCGGCAATCTTGCACCGGAGGGTTCAGTCGTGAAAAGCACCGCGATTGACCCTAGCGTGGTCGATTCCGATGGCGTTTACCGCAAGAACGGTCCCGCTAGGGTGTTTCTGAGGGAGGCCGCCGCGATTGAAGCGATCAAGAGCGGCGCGATTCAGCCCGGCGATATCCTGGTGCTGATCTGCTGCGGTCCGATGGGCTCGGGGATGGAGGAGATCTTTCAGATTACCTCCGCTTTGAAATATCTCTCATTTGGAAAGCACGTGGCGGTGATTACCGACGCTCGCTTCTCGGGAGTATCGACAGGCGCTTGTATCGGACATGTTGGCCCGGAAGCCCTCGCCGGCGGTCCGATCGGCAAGCTGGTGGAGGGAGACCGCGTCCAGATCATTGTTGACCGAAACAAGCTCGAAGGATCGATTGACCTAGTCGGTCACGGCGACGAAGTTTTCGGAGCGGAGCGCGGAAGCGCTGTACTTGCCGAACGCCCGCTGCGGCCGGACCTGTCGCCAAATCCCGACCTTCCCGATGACACGCGCCTCTGGGCGGCGCTGCAGCGCGTCGGGGGAGGCACCTGGGGCGGATGTGTCTTTGATGTCGAAGCGATCGTCAATACGCTGGCCGAGAGCGCTGCCGGAAAACCGATCAGCTAGCCCGCATTTCCGCTTCGAATCGACAATTCCGGTGTAGCCAGACGTGGCGCAAGCTCAGAAGGGCCTTCTACATTTTCGCCCGGCGTGGCGCAAGCTCTCAGCTTGCCGCGTCGGCACTTCCAAGGAACCTCCTGTGTTAGCCCGCCTGGATCGGCGCCAGTTCGTATCCGAGTTGTCGTGCTCGCCGCTTGAGTTTGTTCTGACGATCGCCATCCCCGTTACCCCCGTCAGGTCGCTGATCACGTGATGCAGTTGCACGTTCATCTGCGTCAGCGATTTCTGCATCAGCCGAATCTGATCGCAGGCGCTCTCCACCAGCCGCCCGCGATGCGGCAGCAGCGAGCGCGCCGCGCAGACCTGCTGCTGGGGACGAAACGCCGCCCGCAGCAGCCCCACCGAATGCAGGTATTGCAGCCACTGGCACTCCTGCCAGTCCGTGCGGCGGGGCGGAAGGCCGCGGTCTCTCCGGCGAAATGTATCGGCGGTAAGAGAGAGCTACGCCAAACCGTGATTCGTGCCGCAAAGATACGTCTTGATGCCGAGTTCGCGGAACGCCGCCATCTTGGCGGCTAGCGCCCGATTGGCCCCGTTGGCGTCGGGACCGTAGGCCACCTGGATATGGTTCGACTTGTGCCGGGCCATCATTTTGTCCCGGCCGACGCCGTAGGTCACGGCGTGCATGATGGGCCACTGGGGCGTGGTGATCTCCCAGCGGCGCACGGTTTCTTCTTGGGGAAGCTCCACTACCTTCGCTCGGCCGACGTCGGCCTTGAGCTGTCCATCTTCCACGAAAATGCGGCTCCAGACAATCTCGCCGGGCTTGCTGATGCCCTTGATCGTGCCTCCACCGAGCGGAAAATACATGGGCGGCTGACGCTCACTGACCGCGCCCCCATATCCCCCGATCAAATGCTGGGGAGGGACCGAACCAGAAATTTCAAAGACCCAAACAAACTCCTCTTTGCCATCGATCTCGTAGGGCTCGCCGTATCGGATGTCGTGAAGCGTCGTCTCGGGATCAAAACCGACCTTGTTCCAAACGCGGTTGGTCAGCAGCGCATCCAAACCCGCGCATTCGTCCACCTCATTGAAATGCGGCAGGGCTTGCCCTTCGAACAAGACACGGCCATTGTCCTTGGCGTGAGCGGGCGGTCGGTCGACGTTGTTGAGCAAGCCTTCCACCAGATCCGACGCCGGAGTCAAATCCTTCAAGCCCTGCTGATACTGGATGCCGATGGTGTCGCAGCCGAAATCGTCGGCAATGCGCAACGCAGCGATGTACATCTTGCATTGCTGGTGGATCTGCGCGTCGGTCAGGTCGGTTTCTTCATTCGGGCCGGTTCGGAACGTCATTCCCTTGGAGTCCAGCCAGCTACGCACTTGTAGCGCCTCGTCGTCGGTGACCTCTCGCATGGCCGCGAAAAGAGCCGACTGGCTCAAGCGCTCTTTGAAGACCCCGATAGGATGCAGCAGCTCATCGGGAATGATGGCGTTGTACATCCCCATGCATCCTTCGTCGAAGACGCCCATGATGGCCTTGTCGTCCCTTAGCTTGCGCGCCACTTCGATCCCGGCAGCGGAGTCGTGGTGGGGCAGCGCTAAGTCGCTTGCGTCTCTGGCGTGTTGCGTATTGTGGGTAACAACGCCGTCAGTGAGCCATCTCCTCAGCCCGTCGAGGAAGAACTCGTCGGTAAAATCGATGCTCCACAACGTGCTGTAGGGAACTCCGGCTTTCGTCAGGCTGCCGTTGAGATTCAGCATTCCGACAAGACCGGGCCATTGACCGCTCCAATTCGCCACGGTCAGAATCGGCCCCTCATGGGTGTAGAGCCCGTGCAAGAGGTGATGGCTATATTGCCAAACGGCTTCCACAACAATCAGGGGAGCTTTGCGGTCGATGCCGCGAAAGACTTCCATGCCGCGAGTCTGGCTATCGATGAAGCCGTGCTGTTTTTGCTCGTCGTAGGCGTGGGCGCGAGTCACGCCGTGCCCTTCACGCTGGATGGCCGCGATCAGTTGCGACTCGACCTCGGCCTGTGCAGGCCAACATTTTCGGTTCGCGGAAAGCCGCAAGTCTCCGTTGGCGACCAAAGAGATTTGCTGTCCCATTGGAACCGATTCTCTCAAAGAGGGCCCGCGGAATTCTACATCCGCGAGGTCCGAACCTGTAAGTTTTCCTGGGTAAGCGCTTAAAGTAAACGAAACGCGGTCCAGACCGGGACGGACAGCCCAAGAAAACTGCTTTTGGGATGCCTCAAGGCCGCCGGGAAGGTTGTTTCTTGGCCAGTCTTGTTAGGGCTCGTCGGGACTGACAAGCAGCAAGGTTTGCGCCAGCGGCCCTTCCACCTGCGATCGGGCAATGAGCCCTGAAGCGCGCCACTCGCTAAGCTGTTGCCGCAGCACCGGCGCGATGTCCGAGCTGGGCCACGCGGCCAGGACCCTGCGATAGCGGCCGGCAGCCGGCTCGTACTTGCCTTGCTTGGCGAGAATCAAGCCCAGCAATCTGTTGATTTGCGGTTGAGCCAAGTCGCCCGGCCTGTTCGAAAGTCCCGCCCGCGCGGACGCGAAAGCTTCGTCAAGATCGCCGCTCTTGTACTGAGAAAACCCCAAATAGTAGCGAATCGAGTTGTCGAACGGATTCAGCCGAATGGCCGACTTCGCCAGCTCAGCCGCTCGCTCCCAGTCCTCGTCCTCGATCTCCCGCTCGATCAAGAACCGGTGGGGCTTGAGGTATTTGGGATCGATCTCCAACGCCCGCTCGAATGCCTCCCGCACACCGGATTCGTAGCCCAGCGCCAGCCGGGTTTCGCCAAGAAAAGCCCACGCGGCGGCGTAATCGGGGTACTCGTCAACAGCAATCTCAAATTGCTCCTCGGTTTTCTCGTAGCGCTTGTTTCGGTAGTGGTCCAAGCCTTTCTTGTAGGCCCTCTTGGCTTCCTTCGGCGCAGCGAGGGTCGTGATGCTCACCGTGTGCCCTTCGATATTCGGAATCCGCCGGAGAAAGTTGTCACCCATCTGAAGGGTGCCGTTCCGGAACCAGCTTCGCAGGGAAACGGTCCGCGAAAAGTAGCCTGGCAGGAATGCTCGGACTCCGCACCCGCCGTAGCCCCCTCGTGTGAATGAGGAAAAACCGCCCCATCCGGACGCGAACCCCAACAACGACAAATCCCGGAGTGAAACGCTAAACCTGCCGTTCAAGCCACAATAGGTCAGCGGGTAGATGCGTCCCGGACAGACAGCTTGAATTTGTGCCGGTTCAGGCGATGCACCGCCGCCCGGCAAGGTAACCCTTCCCGTCAGCCGTGTCGGCTGGAACTGCCGGCTACGGCTGGGCCCGAAGCCGCCGGATCTGCTCCTGCTGTAGCCGGAGCCACCGTAGCTGACGTAACCGGAACTAGAGCCGCCTCCCGAGCGAACCGCCGGCGCGCTCGGCGCGGCGGACCGGGATGGCGCGGCCGAGGACGAGGAGCGCGAGCGGCCTGGAGCCCTCTGTGACCATGCGCAGAGAGCAAAGGTCAGAACCAGGCAGGCCAGTGCGAGAAACCTTTTCTTCATTTTGCGGCTCCGCTTGCGCGCCGACTCCACCGCCGAAGGGTAACGGCCCCGCGGACCTGTTTGAAGCCTATTGTCATTCTGGCGGGACGCCGTGAATGATTGCAACTGTCCGGCCACAGCTAAGTGGTTGAAAATACAACTCGTTTGGTTGGCCGACCGTGGCCGAAAAGCACCGCTTGGCTCAAAACAGCCAATCTCCGGAGGGGACAAGGACAGTCACCTTAATTCATTCTCGCGGTGGCGGCGAGGGGTTTCGGCGGCGCTGGCCCTGATTTTTGCCCCCGTCCGGCAGCCTTTGCCAGCGATTGACCGTGCTCGGGCACCGCCACCAGATGGATGTGGTTCGGCATCAGGCAATAGCCGAGCGCGCGATGCGCGGCACGCGATCGGTATTGACCACTGGCCTCGCTACCGTCAAGTTCTCGCGACGAAATGTCAGTTAAGGTGACTGTCCCCATTCGCCCATTCGCCCCCCATTCGCCCCTCATCAATTTTCATCAGACCGCGACTCTCCGCGGCCTCGGCCAGGGACGCCCATACTGCAAGCTGGATTTCCGCTGGTTGGGGCAAAACGGCCTTTTCTCGGCGACTCCGTTGGCTTTTGGAGCACTATGCACGTTATAGCTCGACTCTGCGACGCCGTGGCATGAATTTTGGGGCATACGAGTAAGTCATGCTGTTTCAGTGACTTGGGTCCTAGTTTTACAGTATTCTACAGAAAATGTAAGGGTTTGGGGATTTTTTGCCCTTGCAGAGCCCAACTCGCCTTTTCATTGGTTTGTGCATGATCGTTTGTCATCCGATGACTCACCGCTATCAGGATAGCGGATGAATTGCGGGTGTCAATCTCTGAGCAGGCAAAACTTATTGAAAACACAGGGAATATTTTTCTCAGAACCTGGTGACCGGGCACGGCCCTTTGTCCCCAACGGGGTGTGAGTAGCAGACGCGATGTTTCATTGGGGAGTTCGCTGCCCAAGGCTCGTCGTTGCCGCTTCGCGGCGAAAGACTGGCTGAGAAACGGTGGTTACTTGTTGAGCAGCAAGTCCCGAGTCGGCGCACGCAATCTCAGGAGCCCGCGGCGGTGGGCTGGAAGCCGGAGCGGGACGAAAGCCCGTTGAAAAGGGCTGAGGAACGAGTTCGGGGGGCTTGTCAACTGGCCCTAACGCGGACGAGCCGCAACCAGAGGGTCCGCAAGGATGCACGGGATGGAGACGCGACCCCGAAGCGCGGACTTCCGTCCGCGCCTCTGTCCGGGCGTCTGAAATTTCTGCCACAATCGGCAAGGATTTGACTATACAGGTGCTAAGCTCGTTCGGGGACTTCGCCCCGAACTAGTGACCCCTTCGGGGCAGTTGAAAAAAAATGACTTGCGCAACATCGACATTTTTTTGTCGATATGAACCGCTAAGCGCCTAAAAGGGCTGGCCTAGCTAGCTAGGGCGGGGCTAGGGCGCACGAAAATAGCGCTCCGCTGGCGCGGCGAAGAACACGTGGACTCGGCCGTGCGGCTTAGTATTCCCTTTTCGCGATCCTTCGGCTTGAAACGATACCCGCGCCAGAAAATGCGTCGAGCCGCGAGGAACGGGATAGTAGACCAACGACGGCGCCGGTATCTCCATCGCCCTATCCGGTTCGGACCAGTGAGCGGGGGCAGCCTGGGGGCCACTGGGTCCAATGAAATGTCCAGGCGTTTCCTCGTGCAGGGGAGCTTCGTTTCCCGGCTCTCCGCGGAAGCGCGGCTTCTCTAAGCGGATCAGGCCGCTGGCTTGGCCTTTGGCTGGGGGCGATGAGTCCGACTCGAACACGAAGTAGAGGTGGCGGTACCGCTTGGGCGGGATCGCCACTTCCAGATCGAACGGCTCTGCCGCGCCCGAGGGAATGGGCGGCATGCTGTAGACGGGGTCGGCGCTTCCTGACATCTTGAGACCGGCTTCTTCTTCCCACTTCTCGGGCTTATCGTAGTCTTGGTTGGCGGCGATCTCTTCCCAGGTCGGCTTTGCGGATTCCACACCGCCCGGAGGCACTTCGAGGCCTGCTGCCCAGGCCACCCCATTCAGCACCGCTTTGCGAAAATTGTCGTCGCGATAGTTGTGATGGTGATGCGCTCCAGTGAAGCCGAAGCCCCGTCCGCCGCCAGGCCGCTCATAGGCCCAAGCAACGGCGTGCCGGTCGCCCCGGAGAACACTTTCGCGCACGTCCGGGTTGTTTGAGCTGGGACCGTCGTTTCGAAGCAATGTGCTTAGCTGCGGGCGGGTCTCGAGGATTGGCGTAATTCCCTTGCGGTCCGGCATGAAGCGAATGTGGAAGTACCATTCGTCGTAGACCGTGAATGGCGCGAGGCCGTTCGCCGCCGGATGATTGGGGAAGCCGGTGAACTTGGCGGCCCAGTCGGGATTGATCGACCAGCCCTCTTCGTAGTTGCCGCCGATCCATCGCCGAACTGCCTCGGCGCCCGGGCCCTCAGGAGGTTCGACCGCGTAGTGGATCAGCGCGATGCCTATTCCTCGGTCGGCCAAAGCGTCGACTTCCGCAATATGCGGCAGAGCAACATGCTTGCTGCCCTCGCAAGCCATAACGATGGCATCGGCATCCGCCAATATATCGGAGGCCGGCCAAGCGTCCTTCTCGGTCACCACTGTTTCAAGCTCGGGCCACTGCTGCTTGAGCGAGTGGGCGATCAGCATCAGTCCCGCGCGGTGCTCGTGCATGCCGTAGCCATGACTGCGTTCCCCTGGCACGAAGACGATTTTGGGTGGGTTTGAGGCGCAGCTCGTTAGGATCGCCAGGAGCGAGACGAGAATCAGGCACAGCGGCAAGCGCCTCGTTTGGGCTCGGGCTGAGCAATGTCTGCTCTTCATAGGTCTGCTCATCACGCTTCTCCTCATCATTCAGGGCCTCGCCCGCATGTCCGCCCGTTCTGGATCGTAATCGGGGTTAGGCGTCGGCTTCGCTCCCACCGATTCGCGCCAGGCATCCAGCAATCCCCTTAACCAGGATTTCCATTTTGGCGCTTTCAAGCCGGAGGAGCTTGCTACGCGAATCCCACTAGCTATGTGAGCGAGGGCAAGCAATATATTGCCATCGCGAGTGGCGGCACGTTAATCACTTTTGCTCTCGATCCCGAAACGAAATAGGATCTCCGAACGCTCTGCAAGTCCTCAAGTCGGTCAGGCCGAACTACGGCTACTGTTCAGACTGGATGGTCCGAACGCGTACAGCCGATGAATTCCGCCTGCGGGGTGTTCCCTTTGTACTGGAGGTCCTGATGAATGCCGATGCGCGAGGTGTAGTATCCGTTGATTGTCATCTCCTTCACACGGCGGAAGAACAAGTCCAACTCCGCAAGTATTTTCCATCGGGATAGTGGCGAATATTTTCAATCGAGGCGCTCACCCCGATAAAGGCTTCTACTTTGTCATAGTAGGGAGCCAACTCGGCGTAAGTGATGGGCCAATTCTCCCCGTAACCGTCATGCTCGGCAGCCTTGAAGTCAAGGTCGCTCAGGCGGCGTGCATTCCGTCCCCAATGGAGAAGCTTTCCCCCCACACAGCGCGACCGTATCCAGTGATAGGGTTTCGCCGGGGGGGTGGTGTAGGGAGCCCGACCGCTCGGAGGCACTGAGCAGCGAACCAGGTTGCCCGCCCCAGGGCCGCCTAAGCTCCGATGGCGGCAGCTTATGGCAGACGGCGCGGCTGCTTGACAAGGCACAGCGTTATGCCTGGGTCCGCTGGGAATACAGCTGGAGGATTGCTTCACCAGGCGATTATACCCTCGTCGTCCGTGCTACTGACGACGCCGGCGACTCCCAGCCTGTGAAGTTGGACCCTGCTACCTGAATTATGCATTGCGGGGTGCATCTGAGGAGGGCTGAGCCGCAAGGGACCATTGGGGAACGCCCGAAAACATGGGGTAAAAAGGTAGGCTGGCAAAGATTCCAGCTTCACCAGCCAACCCAAAGGAGGTCACCCAAATGGTTACCAAGCGAAAACAGCATAGCTCCCAAAGGGCCGTCAAACAAGGCCCAGCCGTGACGGTCTCGCAGCCCAATAAAATCGGGGCATCCACGCCTTGACAACTTCCGCGGCAGGAAGCCGACTCCCTACGGCGGCTTGCCGCCGGTAGTCGAGAGGGCGTTGATCTGAGAGCCTGGCTATGCGCTATGCATAAAATTTTATGCACTGGCCGCAACGTACTGGAAACACGCCACTTCGGAGCGGGGTTTTGCCGACGCGGATTCTGGGCGGGAGGGGAAACCGGGGACGGAGAAGCCAAAAGACCAGTTGCCGAGCTCCCACCTTACGACGGCCGTCAAGCCGCTACGAACGCAGCCGCACTCGCAAAGCGAATCTGTGCATAATTCAGGTGCTAGAGTGGACGAATACGAGCAGAACACCCGTCAGCGCGTGCGGGTCACCGTAGCATGAAAAAGTTCCTGATCATCTTTTTTCTTATCTCCAGCCTGTATGCGCAGTCGGGCCCCACGCTGCAGCAAGTCGAGAGGGCCTTCCGGTCAGGAGATTTCGAGCAAGCAGCCGGCCTGGCCCGACAGGTTCTTAGCAGCAATTCAAGCTCTGTTGGCGCCCATATTATCTTGGGCGTGATTAGCGCTCAACGCAGCCAGTGGACCGAGGCCGAGCGCCATTTCGAAGCAGTGGTTAGTCTGGCGCCCTCCAATCCCTATGGCTACTTCTATCTTGGACAAGCCCATCTCTACCGCAAGCAATGGGAGAGCGCAGCACGCTACTTTGCGTCGGCGCTTGAAAGGAACTATCCTGATCGCACGCGTCTAGTCATTGAACTCGCCCTGGCAGAGACCGAAGCCGGCCAGCCGGACAAAGCGCTGGCAACGCTAAAGAAGGCCGGGCCCCCGCCTCAAGGCCCAGAGGCCGGCCAATATCACGCGGTAATGGCCTTTGCCCTCGCGAAGTTAAATAGGCCCGATTCGGCCATCGAATCGATGCGGCGAGCGAGGGAGAGAAACCCTCTCAATCCCGAATATTGGGAATTCATCATCTCTCAAATGGTTCAGACCAAGCAACTCAGCTTTGCGGTCTCGGAAGCGATCAAAGCACAGAAGAAGTTTCCTGACCACCCGGAAATACAGTTTCTGTTTGGGCTTTCCAGTTCCCAATTAGGAAGTCCGGAACTTACGCAGGTGGCGCTGCGGAACTTGCTGGAAGTAGAGCCAAACGGGCCGAGAGGAATGATGCTCCAGGGGATCGTCCATCGCCAGAGAGGCCGGACAGAGGAAGCTATCCGTGCCTTGTCACGAGCGGCAAGGCAGGGTGTTCCTGATTCCAGCCTGTTGCTGGGTCTTGTGCTGAAGGACTCCGGGGATCTCGAATCGGCCGAACGGGAGTTGAGAGAGGCGGAGCGATTAAATCCGCGCAACGGCCAGACGCAATTCGAGTTGGGGAAGCTCTTGTTGCAGCGCGGCGACAAGTTGGGGGCCCAGCCTCATCTGGAAAAGGCCTCGAAATATATGCCGCGAGCACCGATGGTTCATTACAACCTTGCCACGCTGTACCGGCGTTTGGGGGAGAAAGGGAAGGCCATGCAGGCCTTGCAGACTTTTAAGCGTCTGAAAAAAGAAACGGACGAGGCGCTAGCTGCTTCGTTCGGCCGACGGCACGAGGATCGCTTTGGGCCAGAGGTAAAGACCGATAAAGACCGCCCCCACTAGAAACCGAGCAGTGAATGCGTAAGGGCCCTGCTCAAGCTTGTGGCCTCCATGACCTGCCTGCTCACGGTCGGAACCGCCGTGCAATCGGACCCATCAGCCAGGGGGACGTTGATATGAGTTTGCGGCGGGGCGGGGGCGGCACACAATGTGTCTTGCAGGCCGAGGGCCACGAGATCCGCGGTCTTCACCGCGGCCGAATCACACAGGGCACTGTGAAAGGCCACGTGCGGCCGCTTGGTCGTATGCCGCAATAAAGCGCTGTAATCTTTGGGCTAATAGTTCAAGATCAGCAATTGCCCTGCAAAACCGGGGGTGGCTTTCCTTTAAATCGTTGTATTGCAAGCATCTAGCTCTCTCGTCGGGCGCAGCTCTTACTCTCGGGTCGCCTGCGATACAACACTAAGATTTACCGCCATCTATCGGCAGGCGAGCGCTTTGCCGCTCATTTTGAACGAGTTAGTGTCACGCCGTCCGCGAAGCTCTAAGCAGCCGTTTCTTGCTCATGCGGACGGCGAAATCTACGATCCCTGCGCTTGAGACACAATCGGTTTAGTCCGAAGCTACAGTCGGCAAATGAGGCCCTACCTGCGAGGGGCTAGATTGCTCCCCAAGGCGCCCGACAAGCAGCCGGCTTGAAAATAGGGAGACGCCTGGCGTGACTCGGGTGGGGGCGGCGGTTTCATCAAGCAGCGACACTCTCACCTATCTTCAGAACTTTCAGCAGACCTCCCGGCGACTACGAGAAGTCGTTTCTGTGCTTGAAGATCACGGCCTCCGCCTGGGCCTTGAGTATCTCGGCGCCAAACGGCTTTGGACCGCCGGCCGTCACCCCTTTGTGCACTCGATGGCAGAATGCCAGGAACTGATCGCGGAAATCGGCAAATCCAACGTCGGGTTGGTCATCGACACTTGGCATTGGTGGACAGCGCGCGACACCATTGACGACATCTTGAAGCTCTCAAACGGCGATATTGTCTCCGCCGACCTCAACGATGCCCCCAGCGGTATCGAGCGCGAAGAGCAGTACGACGACCAGCGCGAATTGCCCGCGACAACCGGCATGATCGACGCGAAAGCGTTTCTGGGTGCGTTCGTGAAGATCGGATACGACGGTCCGATTCGCGCCGAGCCGTTCAACCAGCGGTTAGACGAGATGGACGACGAACAGGCGAGCGAAACCACCGCCATCGCCATGAAAAAAGCCTTCGCGCTGGTGGGCTAGCATAGTCAATAGATCGCCTGGTTTTGGAGGTAGAGCGCGTTGTCTGTTGCCGTCAAGGCGATTAACGCAGACCCACTCCCGGTGCGTCCGGCTCAACAAGGCGAATGGGGTTAAGAGCTTAGCGCGCAGGGAGACATTTCTATTGTGCTACAACAGGGGCACGGGGCGGACTTGACAGATCAGCAGACAACGGCGTTCCCAAGACACCGGCTTCCGGTCGTCGTGCAGCTCCGGCGCCAGCGCTTGTAAACTCGCACGGAAGCAAGTTACAATTGAGGCGATTCCGAATCCGAGAGGACTACCCGCCATGAAACCATCGAACCATTTCGTCCGCATTCTCCACCGCAGCCTGCGAGCAATCTCGTCAATCTGCCTGCTCGCCGGCCTTGTTCCACTTCATGCCCAGAAGGTTCAGCACCCCCTCGATCCGTTGAACTTCCAAGAGTATTGGACCGTGCTCGAAGTCCTCGATGAGTCGGGGCACGTCGATGAAGACACCCGCTTCTCGCTGATCAATCTCGTCCCGCCGTCCAAAGACTTGGTCTGGAGCTGGAAAAAGGGAGATGAATTTCCGCGGGAGGCTTACGCGCTCGTGCGGCAAAAAGAGAAAACTTTTGAAGCCGCGGTGAACATCCGGGCAGGCGAGCTGTCGTCATGGAAGGAGCTGACGGACATCCAGCCAAACTGGCTGGACGAGGAACACAAGGCTCTCAAGAAAGAAATCAAGAAACACCCCGATTTCATCGAAGCCATGAAGAAACGCGGCATTACGAACCTGGCGTTCATCGATTGCGACGTCGGACCTCCCGGTTATTACGGGACGGAGGAACAAAAAGGCCGCCGCGTGGGACACGCAACTTGCCATGACGTGCGGCAGCGGCGCAACCGCTGGACCCGCCGAATCGAAGGACTCACCGTTGTTGTGGACATGCACGAAAAGAAGATCCTCCGGGTCGTCGATGAAGGAGCCGTGCCGATCCCGGACACGAACGCCGACTATGATCCGGCGTCGATCGGGGAGCCGCGCGAGGTGCCGGGACCGATGCGCATCGATCAGCCCGGCGGCCCGGGTTTCACACTCGATGGCAACACCGTGGAGTGGCAAAAGTGGCGGTTTCACGTGCGCCATGACCAACGCGTCGGCGTCATTGTTTCAACCGTCAGCTACGACGACGACGGGCGCCGCCGCCCGATTCTTTACGAAGGTTACCTCTCTGAGATGTTCGTGCCGTATATGGACCCGGCGTTCAACTGGTACCACCGCAACTTCATGGACATGGGCGAGTTCAGCCACGGAGGCATGGCCCGGCCGATGCTGCCCGGATCCGATTGCCCCGACCACGCCGTCTTCTTCGATGGCTTGATTGCCCAGGATAATGGACAGCCGAAGACGAACAGGAATATCCTTTGCCTCTTCGAGATCGAGCCAGGCGACATGGCTTGGCGGCACGCGCAGCCGAACGAACCGGAAAGCCGTGTCGAACGGAATCTCGTTGTCCGGGCCGCGGCCGTGGTTGGGAACTACGACTACATTTTCGACTGGGTGTTCCAGCAGAACGGCACGATTCGCGTGCGGATCGGGGCGTCCGGCGAAGCGGAGTCAAAGATCGTTCGCGAGGCGACGTCCGATAGCGCGCAAGAAATGCACTCCACAGATGGCAACGGAATTGGCTCTCCCGACGGGGACGTTCCGCCGCCCGACGCCTATGGCCGCTTCGTCGACAAGCACATCGTCGCTGTCAACCACGACCACTACTTCAGCTTCCGGATCGATCTCGACGTGGACGGCTCTGTCAACCGCTTTGTCGCCGACAGGCTGGTCACGAAGACGCTTCCCAAAGATCATCCGCGGCGCAGCGTCTGGGTTCGCGAAGCCAAACATCTTGGCGCCCAAAGCGAAGGGATGCTCGACATTGATCTCACCAAGCCGGCTCTTTGGCGCGTTCTCAGCACGACGGAGAAGAACCATGTGGGCTATCCCACGAGCTATCAACTCCGTCCGGGGAAGAACGGCACGACGCTGATGACTCCGGACGACTATCCCCGCCGCCGGGCCGGTTTTATTGACCACCATCTTTGGGTCACGCCCTATAGCCCGAAGGAGCGGTATGCGGCCGGCGATCACCCCACTCTCAGCGAGCCTGGTCAGGGGCTCCCGGCGTGGACCGCGCAAGAACGCAATCTTGACGAAACGGACTTGGTCCTGTGGCACACGATCGGTTTCCAGCACATGGTGCGAGCGGAAGACTGGCCGGTGATGCCTACTCTGTGGCACAGCTTCGAGCTGCGGCCGTTCGACTTCTTCGACCGCAACCCGGCGCTCGACCTGCCGCAGCGCTAGGCTGAGAACGCTAGCCTCGGATCGAAACTGCTTCGCGGCCTTCCTTTGCTGAACACAAACGCTTCCGCATTCCCGCAGCGATCGTGCGCTCCTTACCGGCGCCGCCTTCACCGAGCTTGGCGGTGACCTTGTAGTGGGAGATCGTTTGGCCGACCATCGACAGGGAGATGTACCGCTACCGGATACCTGTTGGTAAGTGTGTCCAATGATGCTAAGCAACTGGAGAAGCGTCCCGTGGAGGCGCTGTTGGAGGTCCCGAAAACCGCACACGATCGGCACTTTGGTAAGAACTAAGTTGATAACTATTGGGACGGCTTGTTCTCACGGCCTATCGTCCGGATCTAAGCGTTGTATACTGTCGGCTTGTCTATGGGCACGATGGCCGGCGTCGACATTGGGGGAACCTATACGGATGTCGTCGTACTCGATCCGGCGAAGGGGACTCTTCGGATAGGTAAGATTGGCTCGACGCCGAGCGATCCTTCCGAGGGGTTCCTTGAGTGTTTCGAGTCTCTAGCGGTCGAGGCGTCCGAACTGCAACTTGTGATCCATGGAACAACCGTTGCTACGAATGCCATTCTCGAGCGCAGCGGTGGTAATTGTGGTTTGATCGCCACACGCGGGTTCCGAGACATCCTCGAGCTACGACGGCGCGACCGGCCGCACCTCTATGGCCTGACCGGGGACTATCGGCCCTTGATTCCCCGTGACCGGCGCCTCGAAGTGACCGAGCGCGTTTCAGCGGAAGGAGAGATTCTTACTCCGCTGAATGAAGAGGAGCTGATCGCCGTTGCGGAGCGATTAGTGACCGCTGGAGTCGAAGCGATTGTTCTGAGTTTTCTCAACTCCTACGCCAACCCTGTTCACGAACGTCACGCCAAGCAGCTTCTTGACCAACGCTGGCCGAAGATCTTCGTCGTTGCTTCGTCGGACGTGCTTCCGCTGTTTCGTGAATTCGAACGCACAAGCACGGCTGTGGTAAACGCCTACGTTCAGCCGGTCGTCAGCCGGTACATCGCGCTCTTGCGGCGACGTCTGACTGAGCTGGGATACGGCAACGATCTCCTCGTCATGCAGTCGAATGGCGGCGTCCTCTCGGCGGAGTCAGCGGGCAAGATTCCGGTCAACACCGTTTTGTCGGGTCCCGCCGCGGGTGTGATTGCCGCGGCGGAGATCGCCTCGGAGAGCGGCTTCCGGAACCTGATCAATTACGACATGGGCGGGACAAGCCTGGATGTGTCGCTAGTCGTCGAGCGCAAGCCTGTCTTTTCCAACGGACGGGAGATCGAGTTTGGGATTCCAGTGATGCTTTCCATGATCGACATTCACACGATCGGGGCGGGAGGCGGAAGCATCGCGCGAATCGATGAGGGCGGCATTCTGCAGGTGGGCCCTAAGAGTGCCGGCGCCGAGCCGGGACCGGTCTGTTACGGCCAGGGCGGTGTAGAGCCGACGGTAACAGACGCTCACGTCGTCCTGGGCCGCATCAACCCGGAATACCGAATCGCGGGTGGAGCGCTTGATGCGGAAAGGGCCCGGCTCGAAATCACGCGAGTGATCGGAGAACCGCTCGGCTTACCGGCGGAAGCTGCCGCGGAGGCTATCCTTGCGGTCGCGGCAAATAGAATGACGGGGAGCATCCGCCGCATCTCGATCGGGCGCGGTTACGATCCCAGGGACTTCGCGCTCTTTTCGTTCGGCGGCGGCGGACCGCTGTTTATCAGTCATTTGTTGCGGGAAATCGGGGCCCAAGTTGGCCTGGTGCCTTACTACCCGGGGATTCTCTCCGCCTGGGGCTGCGCCATAGCCGACCTCCAGCGGGACTACGTCAAGATGGTCAACCGCAGGTTAGCGGATCTCACGATTGATGAGGTCGAGGGGGTGCTAGCGGAGCAACAGGGGGAAGGAGAGAGGTTTCTTCGTGCGGAGACGGTTCCGTTCGCCCAAGTTCACCTGCGCAGGGAGGCGGAGCTTTCCTATGAAGGGCAAACTCATCTGCTACGAGTTGCGATACCCGACGAAGAACTCTCAATTCCTATAATACGCGATCATTTCAGGAATGCCTTCCTCGAGCGCTTCGGAGCCTCACGAGAGCAGTTCGGCGGTTTAGACGAGCTGTTGGACCAGATGCCCATTCGTTTGATGAATCTGCGCACGACGGTTATCGGAATCCGCTCGAAACCTGCGCTCAGAGACTTAATACCGAAGCCACAAACGTCGCTTGATGATGCTGCAAAAGGCAGCAGACGGGTCTGGGCAGGAGGCGAGTGGATCGAGTGCCCGACCTATGAGCGTGCAGCGCTGCCTTGGGGGGCTGAACTGCACGGACCGGCGATCGTCGAGCAGCCGGACGCGACGGTCTGGCTCGAGCCCTTAACAAACGCCCGCGTGGACGAGGCAGGCAACTTAGTGGTGAAGCTGGCGTAAGATGGCGAACCCCATCGATCCGATCACACTGGCCGTGATCCGCGGAAGCCTGGAACAGGTCGCTGACGAGATGGACGCCACACTGGAACGGATGGCGTTCTCGCCGGTGATCTCGGACGGTTTCGATCGCGCTAGTGGGATCTATGACAAAACCAGCGGCGAAGTCGTCATCCAGGGTCCGAGAGGGTTGCCGAACTTCATCTACGTCATGGAGCACACCGTGCGTTCGGTCATTGAACGCATCAGCAGCGTGTCGGCCGACGATATCTATATTGTTAATGACCCGTACCTCGGCGGCACTCACTTGATGGACGTCAAGATGGTGAAGCCCTTCTTCTATCGGGGTGAGCTGACCGCTTTTCTCGCCAATAGCGGACATTGGCCCGACATTGGCGGGCGTGTTCCCGGCGGGTTCTCCACGCGCGCGACGGAGATCTATCAAGAAGGGCTTCGCCTGCCACCGGTGCGACTGTTCGACCGCGGTGTCTTGAATCAGGGAGTGCTCGATATCATCCTCCACAACGTTCGCGTGCCTCGGGAGCGGCAGGGAGACATCATCGCGCAAGTCACCTCCCTGAACGCAGGGGCTGACAAGCTCACGCGGCTCCTAGATCGCTATGGGCCGGAAACCCTCTTTGCGGCTATCGATGAGCTTAGCGATTCTTCCGAGCGACTGATGCGGGCACACATCGAGACAATCCCGGATGGGACATACGTTTTCGAGGAGCACATTGACAGCGACGGCATAGATTGGCAGCCCCTCACCATCCATCTGGATTTGACCGTCAAAGAAAGCTCGGTACACGTCGACCTATCGAAGAGCAGTCCACCCTGCCGCGGGCCTTTGAACAGCGTTCTCAGCACAACGATGGCTGGTGTGTTTATCGGTTTCAAGCACGTCTTTCCGGACGTTCCGATCAATGCCGGATGCTTTAGGCCGTTTACGTTCGACATACCGCGCACAACATTCCTGCATGCCCAGCCGCCGCGGCCGGTCTCAGGTTGCGCCGCGGAAGTATGCCAACGAATGATCGACGTCGTTCTCGGGGCGTTGGGCCAGGCTCTTCCCGAGAAGGCCTACGCGGGTCCGATGGGGACGGTCACAAACCTCGCGGTCGGCGGCAACGACCCGGAGCGTGGTTATTACGTGTTTTATTCCTTCATCGGGGGCGGCTATGGCGGAAACTTCCTCACCGATGGGCTCATTAACGGGAACCCAACGCTGGCCGTGGCACGCACGCAGGCGCTGGAAATCTTTGAATCACACTATCCTGTGCTTTTCCGGCAATACGCCATTCGCGAAGGATCGGGTGGAGCAGGCCGGCGGAGGGGCGGGCTGGGGGTTGTTTTTGAGTTCGAGCTTCGTCGCGGTGAAGCCTCAGCCTCTCTGTTAGGCGACCGCGGGCGATTTCGGCCCTTCGGCGTTTTCGGGGGCAAGCCGGCACAACCGGCGCGCCACAAGTTTGTGCTCGACGGCCGAGAATACATCCCGGAGCACTTGACGAAAGATGAAGGTGTCCCAATGGCAGCTGGCGATGTACTTCGACTCGAAACGCCGGGCGGGGGTGGATTCGGCAATCCGCGCGAACGCCCGCTCCAGTTAGTCATCGAAGATCTGAAGCTCGGCTATTACGATCAGCGGACGGCTGAGGCGGAGTACGGAGTCATGAGCCGAGACGAACGCGGATCGTGATCTCGTTGATAAAGCGCGCACGGCTTCTACGACTCATGCTGGCCACCGCTAACTGGCTGAGACAGATTACTGATATACCGCCTTCGCGTTGGCATCTCCCTCCGTTTCGAGGAGCACGCCGACGAAGTAAGATCCCGGCGCGACACTATCCCGCACTCGGATGTTAAAACGGACCGACTGTGAAGTCCCTTCGAGCGCGAGCGTGGGGCGACTGAGTCGGAGATCGTCCGCGGTAATCGTTTGGTCCGCGGAGAGGACGATCCGCAGCGATAGATTGCCGCTGAACGGCTCGGCCGCGGAAAGGGTGACTCGAAGGTTGAATTCGGCTTCCGACCGGAACGGTCGCCGGATCGACCCCGTCAATCGTTACGCCCACGTCAAACGGCGGATGCGAATCGATGAGCTTGATGGGGAGAGCGTTCGATCGAATTATCTCGCCCGAGGTTTCGACCATCAGTTGCTCCGCCACGAAGTAGGTGCCGGGTGGGAGCGCGTCTCCGACTGGACTGGCGCCGAAAATGAAGAGGCGGTCCGGGACCACCCAGGGTTTCCGTTTCGTCGAGGCCAGCAGGCGCCGGAAGTTGCGCTCGGCATGTTCTGGACCGTGTGCGGCGCCAACGCCATCATCGCCTTGCGCTGCTGCCGTCTCAGCAGCCGCTTCGAGGATTACTGGGAAGCCCGCTCTCCGGCCGCCTGATTTCCCACATTTTTGTCGCGCACCCGGAGGAGATCGTCCAGAGCGTGACGCTGGGTGCGGACATGCGTTACAATCGGCTTCATTGCCCGAGGCGACCTCCGCCCGATTCGTGGCTTGTGACGAAGCAGTTCCCAGAGTGCCACAACAGCCTTTCACAAACTAGTGTAGGGGTGGAAGAATCAGTCAAGATTGTGCTCCGAGGTCTAGGTGCGCGGGCATGAAAGTGAGCAGGTTCCAGGTGGAGGTCTGCAATGAATAACGGTTACAAGACAGATAAATGGTTTGTCAGTCCGTGGTGTTATCTTCCCGAAGTTCGAAAAGGGTTCGACTTCCCCGCCAAGATCAAGATTCACGACGTCACCCTGCGCGACGGCGAGCAGCAGACCGGCGTGGTCTTTCGTCGGGAAGAGAAAGTGGAGATTGCCAAGCAATTGGCCGCGTTGGGCGTCCAGCGCATTGAGGCCGGGATGCCCGCGGTTTCACCACAGGACAAGGCCGCGGTAAGCGACATCGCCGAGTTAGAGTTAGGCCCGGAGATCTTCTCCTTCGCCCGCTGCATCGTGGACGACATCAAGGCTGCTAAGGAATGCGGCGTCAGCGGGGTAATTGTGGAGATTCCCTCGAGCGATCACATTATCCAGAACGCTTACGGTTGGGATGTCGATCGAGCGGTCAAATCCTCCATTGAGGCTACCCTGGCCGCCAAGGAAGAGGGCCTTTATACGGTTTTCTTCACCATAGACTCTACTCGAACCGAGGTGGAGGAGCTGCTCGATCTCATCGAAAAGGTGGCCACGGAAGGCCACATGGACGCCTTTACGCTGGCGGACAGCTTCGGGGGATGCACGCCGGAGGCGATCTATCATGTGGTGAAGAAGGCCATCGCCCGGCTCAACAAACCAGTGGAGATCCACTGCCACCAAGACTTTGGGCTGGGAGTGGCCAACACCATCTATGCCCTGGCGGCGGGGGCCAGCGTCGCACACACGACGATAACGGGCCTCGGGGAGCGCGCCGGCAATGTGCCGGTGGAGGATGTAGCGATGTCGCTGCTGTGCCAGTATGGCATCGACCTGGGGCTCCACACCGAGAAGTTCTGTGAGGTCTCGCGCTTTGTCTTGGACCGGGCCCGGGTGCAGATCCCCGGGAATCGTCCCATCGTGGGTTCCATGCTCCATCACGTCGAATCAGGGATTGTAGCCGGCTTTGTGCGTAACGCACGGAACGAACACCCGCTGGAGTACGTGCCCTTCGCGTCCGAGCTGGTGGGGCAAGACCCGGTGACGATTGTCCTCGGAAAAAACAGCGGCCTGCCTTCGATTCAGGAGTGGTGCGAAAAGCTGGGGGTGACCGCGTCCGAAGAGCAGATGCTGGAGATGGTGCGGCTCGTAAAGGAGAAATCCTTTGATAAGAAAGACCTCTTGAACGCCGACGAATTCAAGACGATTGTCGATACCGTGCTGCAAGCTGCTCTGGCGGCCGAGAGCTAGCGGCGGCGCGGCATGGGACGGATAAAAGACTTCACCGAACTGATCCACCGAGCCAAACAGCTCGGCCCCGCACGCATTGCTGTCGTCGGCGGACACGATTTCGACACCGTCCTCGCGCTGGTCGAAGCTGAAAAGATGGGGCTGGCCCAGCCCCTGCTTGTGGGTGACCCCGCTAAGATTGCCTCGACCGCTGAGAAGGCCGGTTTCGCATCCGAAGGCAAGATTGTAGAGGCGGAGAGTGAGCAGGCGACCATCCGTGCCGGCATCAGCCTTGTCCGCACGGGCAAGGCTGACCTGCTGATGAAAGGCAAGGTCACGACCGCCAGCCTCATGCGGGCGGTGCTCGACAAAGAGCACGGGCTGCGCGGGGGCGGCGGTTTAAGCCAAGCCATTGTCTTTAGTGTTCCCGGCCTGCACCGGCTCATGATCATGAGCGACGCCGCCATCAACATTGCCCCCGGGTTGGCCCAGAAAGCCGACATCTGCCGCAACACGATTGCGGTGGCGCACGCCCTCGGCATCGGCGAACCTAATGTCGTGCTGCTGACCGCGCTGGAGTACGTTAACCCAGCCATGCCAGCCACCTTGGATGCCGCGGCGCTGGTCCAGATGAACCGCCGGGGCCAGATCGCCGGCGCCTACCTGGAAGGTCCTCTGGCTCTCGATGTCCCCCTCAGTAAATTCGCCGCCGATCGAAAAGGCATAACCAGTCCGGTGGTGGAGAACGCTGATATCTTCATCGCTCCCAACATCGAAGCGGGCAACATCCTCTATCGTGCTATCGTGTACTTCGCCCGGGGTGCATGCGGTGGACTCATCATCGGCGCCAAAGTTCCATTGCTTGTGCTTTCCCGTGCAGAACCTCCAAAGACGAAACTGCACTCGATCGCCCTCGGGCGGATCATGTTCGACCACCAACAGAAGGGAGATGCCAAGACCTTCTGGCAGTGAGCTGAGATGAAAGTCCTCGTACCGAATCTGGGATCCACTTCACTGAAATACCAACTGCTGGACATGCGCGACGAGCAGGTGCTAGCACGCGGCAAAATAGAGAGGATTGGAAGCCAGGAGGCGCGCCTCCAGCATCGGCATGCAGGGGGTGATCGTCTGGAAAAAACCCTGCATATCCCCAACCATGGCGCCGCCATCCAACTCCTGGTCGAGATGCTTTTTCAGACTGAAGCCGCTCCGGAAGAGTGGCCGGACGTGGTTGCCTTCAAGACAGTCCATGCAGGCCCGGAGTTCTGTGGCACATTCGTGATTACGAAAGAAGTGCTGCAGGCCATGGAATGGTATGCTCCAGCAGCTCCCCTGCACAATCCCATCTACATCGACGCCATCCGCCTGTTCCAACAACTACTGCCCGAGGTTGCTCTCATTGCTTCCTTCGAGACCGGTTTCCACCAGACTATACCCGAAGTAGCTCATCTCTACGGAGTTCCTTACAGGTGGGTGGAAAAACACGGTATCCGCAAGTATGGGTTTCACGGGGCTTCACACTGCTATGTGGCAAACCGTGTGCCACAGCTGTTGGAAGGGGAGGGAAAGGGTCAGCGTGTGATCTCGTGCCACCTGGGCGGCAGTTCTTCTGTTTGTGCGCTGCGGGATGGAAAATCGATCGATACCACGATGGGGTTTTCTCCCCAGTCGGGAATCGAGAACGCAACGCGCTGCGGCGACCTCGATGTGTTCATCTTCGTCCATCTGACTCAACATGCTGAAATCACGCTGACCCAGCTTCGAGACGAGGTCGTCCGAGGCGGGGGGTTGCTGGGAATCTCCGGGCTCAGCGGCGATGTTCGCGACCTTGAAACAGCCGCCCAGCAAGGGCACTCTGGCGCTCAGCGGGCCCTAGGAGTGTTCTTCTATGAAGTAAAGAAGGCTGTGGGCGCCTACGCTGCGGTACTAGGCGGAGTGGATGCTCTGGCGTTCACGGGTGGAATCGGCGAGAACAGCTGGCACACGCGGGAACAGGTATGCCACGGCCTGGAGTTCCTGGGCCTTGTGCTGGACAAAGAAAAAAACAACCTTGCCACGGGCAAGGACAGTATCATCTCAACTGAGGATTCCCGCGGCACAATCCTCGTTGTAACCACCAACGAAGAGCTAGTCGTCGCCCGTGAAGCCGTCAAGCTCGTCCGCACGCAAACCTAGACAGCTCTCTCGTCTGGGACTGTCCCTATCGTAAATTCCGTCCGCATTGAAAAGATTGAAGTTACCGGAGAATGCTGCGAGGCCCGACTCGCCATTCATCAGGCCGTCGTTTCAGCTCGGATGAGGTCGCGGTCGAACCACAGAGGGCCCGCTGGGCTGAAGGGAACTGTAGATAATTTTGTAGCTGTTTCACCTAAATCCGGCAGTTGGGGAGACTGGAACTCTTCCGTAAGATACTGAAATAACGAATCTTATCTGTCAGGATTGCAACTGCGGAGCAGTTGCAATTGTCACCTTCAAGTTCCACTTCGATCGGTCGCCATCTGACGTGCTTTCAGAGGGTTGCGGTAGATCCAAACGACCAACCGCCGCACGCCCTCCAGCCCCTGGGACACGGCTGCCCGCTGCTGCGCGCGGCCCGTGCGTGGCCGTGGGACGTTCTCCTTGGCGCGGTTGCTTCCCTCCCGACTCTCCGCCGGCGGAGGATCTGGAGGGAAGGGCCCGGACCAAGGAGAACGTCGTTGGGCGCAACACGGACCGCACACAGAGGCGGACAAGCCGTGCCCCAGGCGCTGGAGGGCGTGCGGAGCGGAGGCTGTTGTAGGGCTTGTGCGCGGCCGCCATTATCCGAGGTAAGAGCCGTATGAGTTGATGCTCACGTACGGATCTGTGCGGGGGGTGCCGGGCGACCGGCATCCCTACCGCGACCCTTTTTTCGCCATCCCCACGAACCGGCCAGCCCGCCCGGGCCCTACTACCGCATTCAGCCGAGGCGCCCAGCCGCCGCCACCCGGCAGCTCACCTTGGGGTGCAGGTTGGCGACACCGGCGAGCCGGCGACGGTCCAAGACGCGGAATGTTAGCACGTCGTCGAGCCAGTCGTGACTGTGGCCGTCGGGATGCTGGACGGCAAGGGTCACTGTGTATTCTTCCGGGGCCAGCCAGCAGTCGAACGTGAAATCCACTTCCAAGACGTCGCCCGGGCGGCAGGGACCGGCTCGCTGGTCTTCGAGCTTGGTATTGGTTCCGAAAACGTCCATGCCGGTGCGGGTACGAATTAGCATGCCGACCATCGGGTCCGATTGTGATTCGTGGAAACGGCAGCTGACGTGGATGCGCATTGCCTCACCCGTCGTGAACGTTCGGCTGGGATCGTTTTTGGAGTCGTAGATCTCGACACCCGCTATCTCCGCGAAGCGGTCGCCGTGTCGGTGGCTGAAGGTGAGTTGTTTCGGCGCGGTGCTGGAAGAGGCGCCGTTCGCTTCCGACTCCACGAGGGCTTTCTGGCGTTCGAGCACCATGCCGACATAGCGGTTGATCACGTCCGAGGGTTCGCCCTCTTCCTGGATGCGTCCGTCGAGCAGAAAGATCGCGCGATTGCAGATCTGCTTGACGAGGCCCAGGTCGTGGGAGACGAAAACGATCGTGACGCCGCGGTCTTGCAGCTCTTCGAACTTGCGGACGCAGCGGCTGGAAAAGGCCGCGTCTCCCACGGCGAGGGCTTCGTCGACAACGAGGATGTCGGGCTCAACGTGAATGGCCGTCGAAAAAGCCAGCCGCACATACATGCCGCTGGAATAGGTCTTCACCGGGCGACCGATGAATTCGCCGATGTCGGCAAAGCGCTCGATCGCGGGCATCGCCGCCTGGACTTCCGCGCGCGACAATCCCATCAGTTCGGCGTTGATGAAAACGTTCTCGCGGCCGTTGAACTCGGGATTGAAGCCGGCGCCCAGCTCCAGCAGAGCCGCCACTCTTCCCCGCCTTACGACGCGCCCCGTGGTGGGCTGCAAGATCCCGCACAGAATCTGCAGCAGGGTGCTCTTTCCGGAACCGTTGGGGCCGACAATGCCAAAGGTCTCGCCCTTGCCGACCGAAAAATTGACGCCCCGCAACGCCCAGAAATCCTGATGAAGAGACCGGCGGCCGAACCACATCGCTTCCTTGAAGCGGTCAATGGGGCGGTTGTAGATCTCGTAGAGCTTGGAGATGTTTTGGGCGAAGAGCAAAACCGTTGATCCGTTGAGCCGTTGAGCCGTTGAGCCGTTGAGCCGCTAAGCTAGCGGCTGCGGTGACCGCCGACTGTATCGCCAGGCGGTTGAGCTGTTGATCCGTTAAGGCCGTTGAGGCCGCTGCCGAAGTTAACGGCTCAACCGCTCAACGGCGTCGCTAAGCTAGTGTAGTGTCCTCGAATTAACTGGACAGTCCTTCGTTCTTCTTTTGCGTCGGGGCTGAGTGCGACCAGCCTGAATCTGTTCGAGGGGAAGAGTTTTTCCTGAATCGATTCCATCGTGGCCGTCGATACACCTGTCCATTTATTTGTTAGACACTACACTAGCGGCTGCGGTGAACGCCGACTGTGTCGCCAGGCGGTTGAGCTGTTGATCCGTTAAGGCCGTTGAGGCCGCTGCCGAAGTTAACGGCTCAACCGCTCAACGGCTCAACCGCTCAACGGATTAAACCACATCCGCGAAAGACTTCTTCAGTTTATAGAACCAGGCGTGGCCGACAATAAACAGGAAGGCGGCGGCAGCGGTCAGGTAGCCAAGCGCGATCCAAGGCGGGGCCGAAGCTTCGAGAAAGATGGCGCGATAAGACTTCACCAGCACGTACAACGGATTCAATTCAAAAAGCCAGAGATAGCCCTGCGGAAGAGAAGCCTCCGGATAGCATATTGGGGTCGTAAAAAACCAAACCGTCAGCAGGAATCCGATGAAATGGCCCAGGTCGCGGAAGAACACCCCCAGCGCGGCTAGCATCCAGCTCAGCCCCAGCGTGAGGAGAAATTGCGGAATAAGCAGCAGCGGCAAATAAAAGACAGCGGCCGTCGGCGCATATCCGAAGAAAAACATCCCGGCGACGAAGATTGCAATTCCAAACGCCTCGCTCACCAAGCCGGCCAAAACCAGCGTGACGGGTAAAGCCTCGACGGGGAAAAGCAGCTTCTTCACGAAGTTGCCATGCTCGATAACCGTCGTCGGGGCGCGGCCGACCGCTTCACTAAACGCCAGCCAGGGCAGCATCCCGGCCAGAAAATACATCACGAAGTTGCTGGGACGGCCATCCGATCCAAAACGAGTTTGCAGCACCAGGCCGAAGACGAAGTAGTACGTCAGCATCATGAGCAAGGGGTGGATCAACGTCCAGAACATGCCGCCATAGGAACCGCGGTAGCGCCCCGCGATGTCTCGCCGAACCAATGAACGAATCAGCGGCCCATGCCGAAGAAGAGTCACGAACGGATAAGTAAACGCCCTCCCCGCCGAGCGAATAGCCCGCCGCAGCCGCACGGCGCGCATCGATGTCACTTGAGAGCGATGGACGGTCGTGCCCGATTCGGTTACTTCGGCATCGATCAGCAAAAATGGAGATCCGCGGTCGAAGAACCAGGCAACGCCTTCAAGCAGTGGTGAGACAAACACGCGAAACCGCCCGGGGGTTTCGCCCAGCTCAATCCGGGCCTTGACAGCCGTCGACTCTCCGGGAGCAACCGGATCGCTGAAATCCGTCCTCTTGCCGTCCAGAATCAAAATTCCGGTTTCGGCATCGAACACCTGGTAGCCAGCCGCATAGCCGCCGCTCGACGACCACGCTTCGGAGCCGTCGTTGCGGAAGCGAAGCTCTACATCGAGGCGCCCCGGGGTGGAAGACTCGACCACACGAGGCTCCTCGACGCCGGCCTTCATTGTTCGCCCCCGCTATAAAGCCCCGCGGGGTAGCGCTCGACAACGGCCCCGGCTTTTTTGCCGACAGCGTAGATCGCCTCCCCGCGCAGGTGGTCCGGCAACTGATAGCGGCTGAGCAGGTGTTTCGTCCAATCGTGTTCGGAGGCGCCGTTGTCTTTGTATGAATCGGTGTGCAGATTCAGCACTTCAAAGCCGGCGGCCTCGAACAGTGCCTGGATGTCGCGGGGCGCGTATTCGCGGCTATGACGCGGGGCTCGCTCTCCCTTCTCGTTCGGCCGGATGTACTGATGGAACAGCCCTGGATGATAGCCCAGCAAAATCGCCCCCACTGCCCGCAGGCTGCAAATGTTCGGAGTAGAAAGCACGAGATGCCCACCGCGCCGGAGAATGCGATTGACCTCCGCCATCATGTGCATGGGGTCATCGTAGAGGTGCTCGATCAGTTCACAGCAGAGCACCGTGGCAAACGACTCGTCCGGGTAAGGGTAGGTGTCCTGCTCGGCATTGAACAGATCCACCTCGCACTCGAAGACCTCGCCGTCCGCCGTTGTGACGCTGTGGTGCTCGATCTTGCCTGGCTCACCCAGGTAGCATCCGCGCACCCTGCCATAGCCGAGCTTGTGCTTCAAGGCGGGGGTGATCTGCATGTAGGCCCCCATCTCGAGTACCGAGTCGTCCGCGGAACCGCGGGGCGTGATCTCGAGCGTGTGCACCAGCCGTGTGAGGTGCATTTCGAGGTACGGCCGGGCGGATGGATCGCCCTGCAGGCCGGCAAGGTAGTCCGCCAACTCGGACCGCCACGTTTGCTCGGGATCCTCCCGCGCCTTGCCGGCCGGCTGGTCCGCGCCCGCTTCCGTTTCGGGGCCGCTTGCGGATGACTCCGCCGCCTCGGCCGAAGCAGCGGCGACAGCGCCTGCGTTCGGGGCATCCAGCGCGCTTTCCCGCGGCGCGGCAGGCCCCCCGGCCGGTTCCGTGGAAGACGGCGCTGGGCTTGTCTCTAAGGTCCCGTTCACAACCGCCTCGACCGACCGGGCATAGAGTTTCGCGACTTTGGGCCAACTGCATTCGCGCGCCACATAGTCCCGCGCCCGGCGGCCCATCGAGCGGGCAACCTCCGGCCGCGAGACCAGCAAGTCCAGGTACTGGAAAATGAGATCCGTTTCGCCCGCGCCGACGGGAACCTTCAGGCAAATCTCATCCGGCAGATCCGCGAAAGCCCCCACGTCGGAGACGACGACAGCGCGCCCCAGCCCCAGAGCGCGCAACAGCGTTCCCGAAGTCTCGCCGGCTGTGGGATAGCGCAAGTTCAGACAAATATCGACAGCACCAATCAACTGTTCGAACTCTTCGATCGGCACATGGCCGATTACTCGCACATACTTGCCGAGGTCCAACTGGGAGATCAGGCGGCGCACGGGAAAGTCCGGGTGCTCCTCTCCCACCAGAATCATCTTGACCCGCGGATTGAGCCGGACTAACCTCTGCATCGCACGCAGGCACTCGGCAATCCGTTTGTAGGGTTTGAGAAATCCGAAGATCCCGATCAGCGGGGTCGTCTCGTCGACTCCGAGGCGTTTGCGGCCGCGATTGCGGTCTGCTTCCGGAATCCAGGCGCCGTGCGGGATCTTCGCGACGGGAAGCGCGAACCCTGCATCGCGCACTTGCCGTTCCAAGAATCCACTGTGGACAATGACGGCCTGAGACTGCTCCAGCAGCCGCTTGTTCATGGCGAGGCCGTCGTAGTCGGGTCCAACTTCGAGAGCCTGCACGCGCTTCGCATAGCAGAGAGCCTCGGGCCCGCCGTTATATTCCGCCTCTTGTAAGTAGCCGGACCAGTCGTCGCGGCTGATGGTGGCCGCGGCGACAAGGTGGTGCAGGTTGAACTCGTGCAGGACGACGATGCCGGGGTGCTCCAGAGCGGCGTCGAAGGCGTGCAGGTGGTAAGGGTTGTTGCCGATGTGGTAGAGCACCGCGTCAAACTCATCCGCATTGTACCGGGCGACCGGCCGGATGCGAATCTTGCCGTCACCCGGAAACCCGTTGGCGGGATAATCCGCGACAAACGCCCAGACCTCGAGGTGTTCGGCCAAGTGAGGCAGTAGCGCTTCGCAGTAATCCGAGATCCCGCAACGCGCCGGGTTGAGCGGCGTGAAAACGGCAAGCTTCATTGGGAAAGCCGCAGCGAAAAGGTCCCCATCTCGAATGGGATATGCATCAGCAGCGGAGTCCTGGCGGAATCTTGTCCAAACAAGATCTCGAATCCATGCTGGGATTTCGGCCCCGTCAAATCAACGAGAATTCGGTCAGCCGGACGCCGTTCACCCGCGACCTCAATATCCACCGACTCAAGATAGGTGACGCTGATTTGATATTGTGCACCAAAGTTGATGTCGTCGGGAGGGGGAATTCGGCCGGCCGCGAGCTGTTGGCGCAGGAAGTAGAGAAAAGTAAGGCCGTCGCGGGCGCACGGGGGAATATCAAACTCGCTCTCGCCTCGCCCGCCGAGGCTTTTGCGGGTCGCCCGGTGGCTGGATTGATCGAATTCGACTGCTTCGCGAATCTTCGTGTCACCATGCTTGGCGTTCTTCTCGAACTCGCTGGAGCAAAGTGAGGAATCGGCTTTCGAGTGGTACTCGTCGCGGATCTCCAGCGCGGGCAGCGCCGCCGTGATCGTGGCCTCGAACGCCCAGCCCGCCGTTGTGGCCCTGGCCCAAAACTCAGTCTCGCCTAGGCTCAGACCACTCGGCCAGGTGACTTCATAAGTCAGGCGCTCGCCGTCGGCAAACGTAGCGGCCTGCGGAAACAGCGGTGTGACCAAAAGACACACCGCCAAAAGCAGCGGGCAGAAGGCAAACATGCGGCGGCCCGCCTGAAGAAGTCGATGGGAAGCGGGGTTGGAGCTAACCGGCCATGGCTTCACGGAGCGACAAGCTCCTTCCTTCTCTCGAAGCTGGGATGCTGATCGGCAACCGCATAGTAGACATCGAGCGTCTTGCGCGCGGTTTCCTCCCAGCCGAAGCAGGCGGCTCGCTGCAGACTCTTTCTTTCCTGGCGGCGTGATAACTCCGGATCGAGCAAGATGTCCCGCATCGCTCTCATCTGGTCCCCAACCGATGCTGGATCAAACAGAACCGCCGCGCCGTCCACGACTTCCGGCAACGCGGTCGCGTTCGAGCAAGCGACCGGGCGGCCACAGGCCATCGCCTCGATCGCGGGCAGTCCAAAGCCCTCATAGTAGGAGGGGAACACAAACAGATCGGCCGCGTTGTAAAGGGCCGGCAGTAACTCATCGTTCACGAACCCGGTCATGATGATTCGCTCAGCGAGTCCGGAGCGTTTCACCTCCTCGACCACGCGGGGCGCGAACCAGGCTCGCTTCCCGGCCAGCACCAGAACATGCGGCAACCGCGGATAGGTGGTCACCAGTTCCTTGAAGGCCCGAATCAGTCCGATCTGGTTCTTGCGCGGGTGCAAATCCCCTACATTCAACAAGAAGGGCTGGCGAATTCCCAGCCGCTCAGAGACTTTCCGAATCGCGCGCGCCCGGTTCATCGGCTGGAAGCAGTCCTGAGCCGCCAGCGGCGTGACGGCGATGTCATCCAGGTCCAGGTCGAAAGCTGTCGAGATGCAGCGCCGGGAAAACTCGCTAATCGTGATGACTTTCGCCGCGCGCTTCAGCGTATGCCGGATGGAGAGCCGCAACTGAGCCGCCCGAAGAGCGGGGAAATACTCCGGGTGATCGATGTAGCTCACGTCGTGGACGGTCGCGACAATCGGGACCGGGCACAACAGAGGCGCCGTATACTGAACGTGAACCAGATCCGGCTGATCTTCCAGCAGCTTCGTTCGTAGCTGGGTCCCGAGCCGGACCAACGGATTGCGGGAGACATAGCGCCGGCGAAAACCTCTCGGGATCTGCTCTTCTGCCTCCGGAACCGAAATATAGGTAATGAACTCGATGTCCCGCTCGAGGCGTGCGTACTCCTCGAGCAAGCTACGGACGTAGACTTCGTTGCCCGTTAGTCTCTGACCGATCGCGTGAGCGTCAACGGCAATTTGCATGACTCGTCAATCATCCAAGGGATAGAGCCGGGATGTTTTCGGGCGCCCAAAACCGCTGCGCGAGCGGCTCCAGAGTGCCCCAAGCGGCGGGCCAACTGTAATTATCAGCATAGGTCTTTCGCCCCGCCTTGCCTAGCTTCATCCGTAATTCTTTGTCTTCTAGCAATTCCAGGACCGCCGTTTTCATCCGCTCGGGGTCATCGGCGATCCTAATATTCTCACCGTCGCGGACCGGTAATCCGTCAGCTCCGATCGACGTGGAAACGACCGGCCGTTCCGCCGCCCAGGCTTCCAGAATCTTGATGCGAGTCCCGCTCCCGGCCAGGACGGGAACCACGACAACCTTCGCCCGCGCCAATTCCTGAACCGCGTCCCCGACACTGCCGGTGGACTCGATTCGGGGATCATCCTTGATCAAACTCCGGATCGCGAAATCGTTCTTTCCGATGATCCGCCAGCGGAGTTCCGGGACCAAATCCCGCAGCCCGGCCCATACATATTTTTTGAAGTAGTTAACAGCGGTGATGTTGGGGGGGTACTCGAGGTTGCCTGAAAATGCAACAACATCCTCCTCCTCCACCTGAGGTCTGGGAACCAGGGGGATGGAATTGGGGTAGACGCCCACTTGCGCTTTGGGGGCGATACGCATGACCCTCTCGCGATCCGCCTCGGAGGCGACAAGCACCAGATCAAACTCGGCAAGGAGATCTTTCTCCATGCGCTCGGCCGTCCGCCGAAAGAGCCGATGCCCCAAGCTGCTCGGCCAGGGCTCGGTTCGGGCGCAGCCATCGTGCAAAACCGACTCGATGTTGTGCAGGTCCAGCACCACTCTGTTCGCTCTCGGCCGCAGCACGCTGAGGTATCGGGCGCACCAAAAGTGTTCGATGACGGCAAGATCAAAATGCTCGCCCCGCGTGGCCAGCGCAACCTGCTGGAGACTTTGCGCCTGTCCGAACCTGTCCGTCAGGGGCAACTCTCCTCGAATGAGCCGGCCCGTATTGCGGTAAAACCGCGAGGCGGGCCGTTTGTCATGGTGAGGAAGATAGATACAGCTCACGCGGTCCACCAAACCTTTGGGTAAGTAAGGCTCGGGATTCGGCGCTTGCTCATCCGCGAAGGTGATCAAGTGAACCCGGCAGCGGCGGGCGAGCCAATGCAGCAGGCTGCTCGACCGCGCTGGCCCGCCGCCCGCCAATGGATAAGGCGGCTCCGGGGACAAGAATACCGCTCGATTAGAACCGGCGGATTGCTTCCGCATACGCTGCGTGAGTCGTCACGGCTGTGGATTGCCAGCTATAGCAGGACGCTCTTTGCCTTCCTTTTTCTTTTAACCGTTCCCGCAACCCAGGGCGGCTCACGATCGCAACGATCGCCGCGCTCAGCTCGTTGGAGCCAAGCTCGTTAGCAAATGCCACGTCCACATGCAAGGCAGCCCCCCCGGCTACCTCCATGACAGCAGGATCCTTCGACGTGATCACCGGCGTTCCGGCCTGCATGGCTTCCAAGACCGGCAGTCCAAACCCCTCGTAAAGGCTAGGATAAACGAAGGCGGCTGCTCCCGACAAGAGCCCGGCCGTATGGTTGTCAGATAAAGGACCTAAAATACGCAATCCGGGCTCAGCCATCGAGCTGATGTCGAGATCACCCGCTGCTCCAACAATGACCAGCGAAAGGCGGGGGAGCCGGCCCCTTGCCTGCCTCCAGGCTTCGATCAGCCGGGGAATGTTCTTCCTTTTCATCAGTGAGCCCAAATAGAGCAGATAAGGGCTGCTGATGCCCCAACTTTCGAGCTGCCGAGCCGCGATCGGCCGCGAAGCCGCTGACATCGCCTCGCAGGCGGCCAGAGGCGTCACGGCGATGGCCGAGAGAGGAAGCCCAAAATACGCGCTCGCCTCGCGCCGGATCGCCTCACTGGGGGTAACGATCATCGTCGCGAGATGTACCAGGCGGCGGGTCCGCGACCTAATGCGTTGCGACCCGCCCGGAGCCAAACCTCCCGGCTTCCATGGAGACAAATCGTGGATCATCAGAACCGATGGCCGCAGTGGCAGGTAAGGAACGGAAAAGTCCGAGCCATGAAAAACGTCAACTTGCTCCCGAATCAAGGCCCAAGGAAGCCCCAAACTCCACCACTTTCGCCGCCATCCCGTAGCGGGAGGAAGCGGCGATGAGACGTTCGGAAGCCGCGCCACTTCATCCGGCAATCGCCAGCCAGCTTGGTCGGACAGCAGTAAGTAATCGTCCTCGGGAAACTGCAGCGCCAGAGCTCGCGTCAGCTCAACGACATAGCGCCGTATGCCGCCCGTGGGTACAGTCAGCGGAGTAGCGTCGATTGCAACTCGCAAGAACTCAACCGCGTCTGAATAGAATACGCGCTATCCGCCCCGCCGCTAATATCAGTCGCCCGGCAGCCCAATTCAATCCTGAAGATCGCGGCTCTGGGAGACCCGGGGGACGAGAACAATACCAAGTATAAATGTTTCGATCAGTACGGTCGTCACTCCGGGAAAGCTCGCCGTGCTCACCGTCCTGTCAAGTACGCCTCCGCTCGTCAGGCGGCGCGCGCCTCGTACTGAGGGGCCTCTCACGCACTTCGCCTCGCCACGCGGTGAAAAAAGCGGGCTAGCCCGCTCAAACCCCGTGAAACAGGGGGCAAGCGAAGGTTGACCTGGGTTTCATTGTCATGATCGTGACACTTCTTAAGGCTCAGCCCGATTCAACGGGAAGCTCCCAAGTGGTGTGTTATTCTCGACATCATGGAGCTGCCGGAAGTATTTCAGGGCCTCGGAGAGCAGCGCTTCGAAGAGCTGGTCCGCGGCATATCGATCGGCAAGCTGCGAACCTACTCGGTATACGACTCCTTCAAGATTCGAACGCGGCTAAACAAAGTCAACCGCGAACGGTTGCGAAGAGCCGTGCCCCGGTTCTGGTCTCGCTTGGGAGAAGGGGACAAGGAGCTGGCAAGCGAATTGGCGCAAGGCGTCCTGGTGTCAAATCTTCCCTTTGTGATTGAAGTGCTTGATTTTCTCGAGGTTCCGCACGACGGAAGCGGCTTTTTCCAGAAGGAAGACTCTCTGCGGGATCACCTCACCGGCGATTGGCAAGCGCGTGTCCTGAAAGAATTTGGCGGCAAGTATCCGGAATCGCTCATCTTGCTCTATACCAACCATCTCTCCTGGGAAGCAGACAGCTCCTCGGAGCTGTTCCTTGGTTGAAGATTGAACGGTGGTTGAAGGTTGAACCGTCAGAGGTTTTTGATGGCGAACAAAACGATAGGAATCCTTACCGGCGGAGGCGATGTACCCGGTCTGAACGCGGTCATCAAATCAGTTGTCTATGGTGCTCTGGCGAAACAGGGCTACGATGTGATCGGAATTCGAAGGGGCTGGGCCGGCCTGGTCTACCCTAACCTCGAAAACGGCTTCGATGACGAGTATTTCATCCGCCTCGACCGCGACAACACCCGCACAATCGACCGAACCGGTGGAACATTCCTGCACACCTCCCGCACCAAGCCATCGCGCATGACAGCGGACCGGTTGCCCGAGCACGTGCGGAAGAAATTAGGCGCCTGCAAAGAAATCGAACCGGGAGTCTTTGACATGGCGCCGGTGGTTATCGAGAATCTGCAAAGGCTTAGAGTCGGCCACCTCTTGACAATCGGAGGCGACGACACCCTGAGTTATTCTTCGGTGCTGTCATCGGAGCACGGCTTCCCCGTGGTCGCGGTTCCCAAAACGATGGACAACGACGTTCGCAATACCGAATACTGCATCGGCTTTTCGACGGCACTCACGCGAGCCGTGGACGCCGTGAACCGGCTTCGAACAACCGTCGGCTCGCATGAGCGCATCGGCATCTTCCGCATCTTCGGCCGTGACGCCGGGTTTACCGCTCTCTATACGGCTTATGTCACTTCGGTTCGATGCTGCATTCCTGAAGCGCCATTCGATCTCGATAACCTCATCAAGCTCCTCGTCAAGGACAAGGAGGACAACCCCAGTCACTACTCCCTTGTGATTCTCTCGGAAGGGGCAACCTGGAAAGGGCACGCAATAGAGGAATACGGCTCTGCAGACGCCTACGGACATAAGAAGAAAGTCAACATAGCGGAAGCATTTAGTGACCAATTGAAGAACAGGACGGGCGAAGAGACGGTCGTTTACGACCTGACCTACCAGCTCCGCAGCGGCGACCCGGACTTCCTGGACAAAATGATCGCCACCACTTTCGCCACAATGGCCTTCGAGTGGATCGATTCGGGCGGAGCAAGCCGCATGATGGCGATTCAAAACGGCTGCTACACCGACACCCCCATCCCCGACCCGGGCCTGGGTGCTCGCACAGTGGACCTGGAAACAATGTATAACGCCGACCGTTACCGCCCGAACTACTCCAATAAACAAGGGCTGCCCATTTTCTTGACACGGGCGTAGTGCGCGCTGAGGCTCGCGTGCGGATTGATCCGCTCGAAATAACCGCTTGCTGAAGCGCGCGGCTCCGGCGTTGGAGCCGCGACCGTGAGGGAGCGGTTGTTTCGAACGGATCAATCGTCCGCGGGGGGGACTCCGAGAGAGGCGCGTCAGTACGAGGTCGCGCGCGCCGCTTGACGAGCGGAGGCGTACTTGACAGTACGGTGAGCACGGCGAGCAAGCGCAACGAAGTAATGGCGGGCCTATCGCGTGCTTCGACCGTCAGGTAGCGAGAAATGCGGGCCAGGGCCGCTTCGCACGAACGATTTTTTTGCTGCGTTAAGTAGACATTGCAAGAAAGGAGAATCGATATGAGCAGAGTGGTCCATTTCGAAATGGGGGTCGATGACCCCGATCGTGCCGTCGCTTTCTATGAAACCGTCTTCGGCTGCAAGACGAACAAATGGGACGGCCCCCAAGCCTATTGGCTGGTCACCACCGGCCCCGACGATCAGCCCGGCATCAATGACGGTCTCATGCGGCGCCGCGACGATATGCCACCTACCTTCAACACCATCGGAGTGTCGTCTGTCAACGAAGCCTCAGAGAAGATCGCGGCCAATGGCGGCAACATCGTGATGCCGAAGTTCCCCATCCCCGGCATCGGCTACCAAGCCTATTGCCAGGACACCGAGGGCAACCTGTTCGGCATTCATCAGTCCCATCCGTCAGCGGAATAGAGCCTCGCGCCGTTGAGCCGGCTCTCATTCGTGAAGTGTCGAGCAGCTTGTGCCCCCGCCCTCGATCAACGGTTCAACGGCTCAACAGATCAACGGCTCAACGGAACAACGCTATCCGGGTGCGCCAGGAAATACAGCCCGGCGTAGACTTTGGGGTCGATCAAAAAGCCCTCGCTGGATCTCGCCTTCAACCAGCCGCCGACGTCGGAGAGCGGCACAAGGTGGACTTTGATTTCCTCATCTGCCACGCCACCGCCTTGGCCCACGCGCTCAAGCCCCTCGGCCCGAACAAAAGTGACGATTTCCGAGGTCATGCCCCCCGACGACGGCCCCTGGCCCAGCACGGATAGTTGATTCGCGCGGAACCCGGTTTCCTCTTCTAGTTCGCGATTCGCCGCGTCGAGCAGCGGTTCGCCGTCGTCCCCCTCTTCGTCGCCCACCAGACCCGCGGCCCACTCGATCATGCTCGCGGCGACAGGCTCGCGGTACTGCTCAACGAACACCGCCTCCTCGTTGGGTGTTACCGCCACGATGACGGCTACTTCCGTGACGCCCGCGCGCTCGACGAATTCCCAGCGGTTACGGCGTCGCAAGCGGAGAAACTTGCCTGCCCCCAGAACAGCGTCTTCTTTTTCGTCAGTCATTCTCAGATTGCTCTCCCGTGCGATAGCCGGCCGTCTGGTATTCCCGCCATCAGCGTTCCCATGAATTGCTGTCCTATTGGCGAGCTTCGCTGGAAACGATCACGACGCCAACAGTTTTCATTTCATCGATCGCTTTGCTCACATCTCCCGCTTGCAGATCGATTCCACGGCAGCCGTCTTGGATCACGTTGGCCCTAAACCCCAGCTCCACGGCGTCGAGGACGCTAAACTTCACGCAGTAATCGGTCGCCAGCCCCATCAGGTAAACCTCGCTGACTCCCTTTTCCTTGAGGTAATCGGCAAGACCGGTGGACTTGCGGTGTGCGTTGTCGAAGAACGCGCTATAGCTGTCGATACGCGGGTCCGTTCCCTTCTGAAAAATCCGCGTCATCCGCCTGACATCGAGGTCAGCGTGCAGCTCGGCGCCGCTCGTGCCTTGGACACAATGGTCGGGCCACAGCTCCTGACGAAGTCCATCCAGCTCGATCGTGTCGCCCGGATTTTTACCCGGGTGCTGGGACGCGAAACTACTGTGGCCCGGCGGGTGCCAGTCCTGCGTCGCCACAACCAGGTCGAAGGACCGCACAAGGCGGTTGGCAACCGGAATGACCGCGTTTCCATCGGGGACCGCGAGAGCGCCCTCTGGCATGAAGTCGTTTTGCAGATCGATCAGAATCAGTGCGGACATCTGAGTGCGAACTGTCATGAGCGCCGAAATCGAGACAGCACGCCGGCCGCATCCAGCGTTTCGCCGCGGCCCGCCTCGCCCATCGTCCCAAAAAGAACGCCGTCGCCGCTCACTTCACCCGCCCGGTCCGCACAAAGCACCGGAGCCTCGCCGCCCCCCGCCCGCGCTGGCCCTTCCAGAACGATGCGGCTTCCTGCGGCTTCCCCGGTCCTGATTCGCATGGCCCTATTCTACCCTGCACGAAAACGCCCCGATCGGCCTTGCGCGCGAAGCAGTCGCTCCCTCACAAAAGCACCCCATTTAAAAAAACTCCCGCAACAGTCACGGAAATTTGAAAAATATATTCTCAATAAAATCAGTCACTTTGGCCCCGAGACCCCCAATTCACCCTCCAGGGGTTTGCTAGCTTAAACGTGGGAGGGCTTACACTATGAAAAAATCGTCGGCCAACAACGTAACAGCAATCAATTCGTCCAACGACAGAAACGACGGCCTAACACCATCGCAAGAACGTGCCATCGAAGCCCTGTTCGCGTCGCGCTCCATCGCCGCCGCCGCCCGCAAAGCCGGGGTCGGCGAAAGCAGCCTCCGCCGCTGGCTCCGCCAGGACGACAATTTCCAAAACAAACTTCGCCGGATCCGCGAGGAAGCCCTTTCGCACGCCGCACTGCAACTGCAGCAAGGCGTCAGCAGCGCCGTCGGAACTCTCTACGACCTCATTCAGCGCGACAAACGCATCGAACCCGGACGCGCTTCACTCATCCGCGCCGCCGTCGATTTCGGTTTCCGCTCCAGCGTCTACAACGACGTCATCGAGCGCCTGCAAACCGTCGAAAAGAATCAAGCCGCGGAGGCGACGCAATGAAATACTGGTGCTACTACACCGACGTCGTCCGCTATCTGGAGCGGATCGAAGCGCGTCAATCCCAAAAGACCGAAGGCCCCGCCTATCTCATCTGGCAGGACGACGACGGCCCCTCGATGATCGCGGGACCCGGCATCGAATGGCATCGAGGCGAAGGCCCGCCCCCAGACATTGACGCTGTCTCCCTACGCGTTGGGCGTCCGCCCGTGACCCCCCGCCGCACCCCGCCCAACCGAAACGCCAAAAGCCGCAAGACGTGGCGCACGCATTCTTGGGTGCCGTGTCGCCATTCTTGGCGACATGTCTTTGGCCCGCAGGCCCGGCATCAACCCGACCCCACCGTCGCACCTCGCTCCCGCCCCTCAAAAAGGGCGAACAAAAGGAGTACGAATTTTCTGAAATCCGCTCAAACCTGCTCACCCCGCGCCTCTCATCCACTTCGCCTCGCCACCTGGCGAGAAATGCGGGCTAGCGTTGCCATAAGGAGACCGGCGACTGCCTAGCCGGCGGCGCTGGAGCTGCTACCGAACGGCCCCGGTGGTGATTCGCTTGCGCATGATCCAGGCACTGTCGCCGTCGGGATAGTAATCCTCGATGGTTCGGAGGCGCTCGTATCCGAGATGCTTGAAGAGGCTTTGGGCGGCGCCATTCTCCCGAGCCGTCTCCAGCTCTATGGTTGGCGCCCCGATCCGAAACAGTCGCGCTTCCACGCTCCGTATCAACTGCGTGCCCAGTCCTTGGCGGCGAAATTGGGGCAGCACGTCGATGGTGACGATGTGGCCTTTCCCCGGCGACGTGCGTGCCGCGGCGACGAAGCCGGCGATTTCGCCTGAGTCCGTTTCCGCGACGATCGCGAACGTTCCTTTCCCTTCAAGCGACTGCCGCATCTCCCGTATGCCAAAGGCGATCCGGGGCGGGAAACAGGACCGGTCGATTTGGCACAAGCGCTCCAGATCGCTTGCGCGATAGGGCCGCAGGAGGAAGGCGGCTTCTGCGGCTGTCACGTCTCGAACACCTCAACCGACGTCTGAATCTCCTCCCGCGGGAGCAGTGAGGACCAATAGGCCACGACCTCCCGCACCGGCGGCCGGCCTTCTCCGAATCCGGTGCCCGTCGGCGGACCGGTCAGTACGAGCGGGATCAACTCGCGGGTGAAACGGTCGACGGCCTTGCGGTCTTGGCCGCGGACACCAATCCGAATCTGCACTTCGGGCGGGTCCTCGTTCGGAGCCGCAACGTCGCCATGGCACGCATTGACCCCGAAATACTCGGTGTGGATTTCCTCAAACTGGAGGTCTAAATCGCTTAGCCGCCGCCGCACAATTCGGTCGGCTACTTGTGCTTTTTCGAGTGCGTCCGGCCAACTGTAGACCAGAGTCCCGATCGCTTTCCATCCGGCGGCGTAGGTGATCGAGGTCTTGAGCGTCGGGGGACGCGGGCCGCCCCGGATTCCGCCGACAAGCACGCGGTCCGGGCCGTCGTCGGTCAACTGAATGGTTGTGAAATCGGCCACGCAATCCGGGGTGATGTAACTGTGCGGATCTCCCAGCTCGTAGAGCAGTTGCTCCTTGACCACGGCGGCGTTGATGCGTCCGCCGGTGTTTTGGTGCTTGGTGACGTGAAAGCTTCCGTCCGGGCGAGCCTCGATAATGGGAAAACCGATGTTGGCGAAGTCGGGGATCGACTGCCAATCGAGCTGGCAATTACCTCCCGTGGTTTGCGCGCCGCATTCAATGATATGACCGGCGATGGTTCCAGCCGCCAGCCGGTTGGAGTCTTCCGGACTCCAGCCGAATTCATGCACCATGGGAGCGAGAGTCAGAGCCGTATCGGTCGAACGTCCCGCGATGATGATCCGGGCGCCTGTTTGCAGCGCTTCGACCAGCGGGAAGGCTCCCAAGTAGACATTGGCGCTCAAGACTCGGGACCGGATCTTCTCAATGGCGTTTCGGCTGTCCAAGTCATCGAAGGCGATGCCTCGAGCGATCATCTCGTCGAGCCGGCCGGAGATATCATCGCCGAAAACGACGGCGACCTTCGCGCCGCGGATTCCTTTTTCACGTGCTGCCTCGACGACGGCCCGGGCGCAGGCTGTTGGGTTCACGCCGCCGGCATTCGAGATGACCTTGATGTTTCGCTCCAGCAATCGCGGAAAAATCCGCGCTGTCAGGGGAACAAAATCGCGGGCGTAGCCGAGGCCGGGATCACGGTTCTTCTGCTTTTGCAAAATGGACATCGTGACCTCGGCTAGGTAGTCCAGCACGAGATAATCGATGGGCCCTTGCTCGACTTGGCGCACGGGAGCTTCCAGCCAGTCGCCCCAAAAGCCCTGTCCATTGGCGATTCGAATCTCGGATTTCATCGGAATAGTTTGCTGGCCTGCTATTCAGCTTACCGGCTAAGAGGGTGGGCCGAAGCCCCCCTGTAAGATTTTCGGCGGAGTCCGCGAAACCTTTTTGGATCTCCCCTAGCGCATGTTTGCACATTTGGGCCGATTTTGACCTCTCCTCTGCCCGTAAGTGACTGAAAACACGAGGCCGGTGTCTCGGAGACCCCAAAAACGTAGTGACAATTCTTTTTCGTACTTTCGTGATTATTCCCTTTATCCATCGGATTTATTGCGCTATCATTGTAGTGTACCCATTCGCCCGTGTTCCTGCACGCCCACAAGTCCGGTAACCACACCTACCTGCGCCTGGTCGAGTCTTATCGCCTCCACGGCCAGCCCCGCCACCTGTTGGCGCCCCATCTGGACTCGCTGGTGCGCTTGTTGCAAGCCGACCAGCCCGAGCCCCGCTGGGTGGCCAGCGAGCAAGTCGCCGCGCCGACCTCGACCTATTTCGAGGGCCAGGGGCCGGCCGAGTTGGGCCGCTTCGGCTACAGCCGCGACTCGCAACCGCGTAAGCGGCAAGTGTTGGTGGGGGTGGTGATGATGCAGGGCTGGCCGATCGCCCATCACGTCTTTGCCGGCAACCGCCCGGACCAGGCGACCTTGCTGGAGGTAGTGGAAGACCTGCGGAGCCGCTTTGGGCTGCAGCGCGTGTTGTGGGTCGGCGACCGCGGCATGGTGACGCTGGGCAACCTGGACGAGCTGCGCCAAGCCGGACAAGGATATCTGATGGGCTTGCAGCGCAGGAATCGCCAGGACATTGCCGACTACATCGAAGAGGCGTTGGCACGGGACGGGTGGCAAGAGTGTGAAGCGGGCATCACGGCTTCCGAGAAGGCGCAGCCGCCGCGCACGCGGGTGCAGGAGGTGGCGGGCAAGCGGCAGGGGGTGCGGGTGTTCGTGGTCGACAGCGAGGAGCGCCAGCAGTACGAGCAGGCGCGGCGGGAACAGGCTCGCGAGCGGGTGCGGGAGCAGCTGGAGCGTCTCCAGCAGCGGGTCGAGCGGGGGGCGCTGAAGCAGCCCGAGAAGATCGGCGCGGCGGCGGCCGCGATCCTGGGACGCCATCACGGTCATCGCTCCTTTCAGTGGGAGTTGCGGCAAGGCGAGTTCCACTACGCCGAGCATGAGCTGAACTTCGCCCGCGAGCAGTTGTTGGAGGGCAAGTATGTGATTCAGACCGAGGAGAGGGATCTGACGCCGCTGGAAGCGGTCGCGGCCTACAAAGAACTCAACGAAGTGGAGCGCGGCTTTGCGCAGTTGAAGGGTTTGCTCCAGGTACGGCCGGTCTATCACCGCCGCGACGAGCGGGTGCGGGCGCATATCTTCGTGGCGGCGCTGGCGTTGTTGCTGGACCGCGCCCTGGAGAAGAAGCTGCGAGCAGCGGGCAGCGGGCTGTCCTCGGCGGCGGCCTGGCGGGCCTTGGAGACGGTGCGGGTGGTGGAGCTGGAGTTGGGCCAGCGGCGCAAACGCTGTGTCACGCGCGGCAGCCGCCAAGCCGCCGAAGTGCTGCGGGTGCTGGGGTTGTCGCAACAACTCGACCCGCCGCCGCCGCCCGCCGGCCGGGAAACCATCATGTAGTGACCAAAACCAAAAACCGCCCCCGCCTTTTCAATCAGTTAGCGGGCCTAGGGGAGATCTAGGGGGAGATCGGGGACAGCTCCCGAACTCGGAAACCCACTTGACGCAGACCGCCATCCTGAGCACGAGGATTGTCGACCCATGTGCTCTCGTATCAACCTAAAAACGGCCGTTGGACGTTCTAGCATTCGTTGTAACATATTGAAAGAACGTATCTTATGTGCTGATATTGCAACTGCGGAGCAGTTGCAATCTTCACCCGCCGGTCCCCGATGACACTCGGGTCCAACTGACGTCTCGTCACAAGGTTGGGGCGGTTCGAAGACGACCAACTGCCGTTTTTAGGATCAACGCCTTAACAGCCTTCCCGGACGCCGAATGGCGAACTCAAATGAAGAATCCTTACCAAAGAAATCCCCTGAAGCTGCCCGATCTGGCTCCGAATAGGGATCGGGAGTTGGACTGCACCCCAAAAGTGAGACACAAAGTTAAGGGGCCAAATACAGTGAAAGGAGAGAGGTATGGATTTGGCCCGACGAATTTACAACCGCGAATTGAAAGTCGCGGCGATGAGAGAGATCGACTCCGGACGCACCATCGGCGAGCTGGCGCGCCAGCTAGAACTGAGCCCCAAACTGTTGGAGCGCTGGCGCGGCGAATGGCGGGCGCGAGGTGAGCTGGCCTTCCCCGGCAGTGGGCGGCGGGGCCCATCCCAGGGCTTCACGCAGCTGCAGCGGACCGCCGAGCTGGAACGCAAGATCGGCCAGCTGACGATGGAGAACGATTTCCTAAAAAAAACTTTACAGCATTTCAGGGATCATCACCCGCCAGCGGTCGTCAATGGCGAGGCTGCCTGTTTGAAGAAATCCGGCAAGCGGCCGAGAAAGGACAAGCCGTGAGCGCGTTGTGTGCCATGACGGGGCTCAGCCGGGCCGGCTACTACCGTTGGCGCGCCGGGCCGCCCGGCGACCCGGTCGAGATGGAGTTGCGCGACACGATGCAGCAGATCGCGCTGGAGTTCCCCTACTATGGGTACCGTAGGATTACGGCGGAGATGCAGCGGCGCGGTTTGCAGGTGAATCACAAACGCGTTCTGCGCCTGATGAGGGAAGACAATCTGCTTTGTTTGCGGCGCAAGTCCTTCGTGGTGACGACCGCTTCACGCCACTCCCTGCCGGTCTATGAGAACCTCGCCCGGGAGATGACACCAAGCGCGGTGAACCAGCTGTGGGTGGGCGATATCACCTACATCCGGCTGCGCCGCGAGTTCGTCTACCTGGCGGTGCTGTTGGATTCATATTCACGGCGGGTGATTGGCTGGGCTCTGGGCCGCACTTTGCGAGCCGAGCTGACCCTTTCGGCCTTAGGCATGGCGCTGCGGCAACGGCAGCCTTTGCCAGGGCTGGTACATCACTCTGACCGCGGCGTGCAGTATGCCTGTCGCGCCTACACGGACTTGCTCCAACAGCACACGATCACCATCAGCATGAGTCGCAAGGGAAATCCCTATGACAACGCTCAGGCGGAATCTTTCATGAAGACGCTGAAGTACGAAGAGGTCTACCGCACCGAATACCGAGATTTAGCTGATGCCTACGCCTCGATCGGCGAATTCATCGAGCGCGTGTACAACGAAAAACGGCTGCACTCGGCACTGGGCTATCGGCCACCGGCCGAGTTCGAGCAGCAGGCGGAGGGGCTGCCATGAAGTCGCTCCGCGACGACATGCTTGCTTGGGGGCGCCGCCCCCAAACCCCTGGGATTTACCGCTTTCGGGCCAGAATGGATGCCGCCGGAAGGCCCGGTTTTGGAGGCGGCCGAAGCCGCCTCCAGCCATTCCGGCAACTGAGTCGGCGCTCGGGTTGCGTCCCCGCAGAGCCCTAGCAGCCCGTGGTAAATGTGGCCGTTTTCAGGCGGCGCGAGCGAGCCGGAAGACGCAGAGTGGCGAGTCGAGCCGGAAGGAGCCGTTCGCCGGGCGCGGCCACAGCCGAAGCCACTGCGTTCGGCGGGCCGATAACAGCCGCCTGACGGCCTCCCAGAGCCAATCGAAGGCCTTTTTCGCTTCCGCCAGCCCGCGCGGCGTGCCCGCTCCCAGATCCTTCCTCAGCAGCAGCGACAAGTTGAACGCGCCGCCGTGAATCAGCAGCCGTTTCAAGATATTTTCGTGGCCGCGCAAGTGCGTCCGCCGCATCCGGCCGGTCTCATATAAGTGAGCAAAACTGCGTTCCACCCGCTCGCTGCGCAACCGTGACAGTTGTTTGCCCCGCTCGCCGCGCATCCGTCGCCGGTTGCCATACACCGCTTGTTGCTGCCGAGGCTTGCCGCACCAGTTGCGCCGCCCGCGGTCCGGTTCATTGATGTAAGAACGCAGTTCCAGCGCCGTCAGGTCCGTCAGCACGTCGTTGCTGTGATAGCCCTTGTCGGCCACCACTTCTTGCAGCCCTTGGGGAGACAGTTGCTCGTTCGCCTGCTGGTCTTGGGCGACCGCGGCGACTTGCTCCGCGGCCGCGCTAATCGTCTCGGACACGGTGCTCGTGTCGCCCAGATCGGCGCCTTGCACGGTCAGCGCCAGCAGCGCGCCCGTCTCCAGGTCCACGGCGTGCTCGGCCTTGTGCGCCAAGTGCGTGCGCCCGTCTTTCATTTTTGTGATCTTGGCGTCGGGGTCATGCGGATTCGTCCAATCCTTGTTGGACCCTTTGTTTTTGCGCTTTTTGTCCAGCTTGGCCAGCTGCTCGCGAGTCGGCGTCTCGATCCCCGACTCCGCCGCCAGCCCCTTGAGAAACTCTTCGTAGCTCTCGCCGCTGTCGCGCCGCACGATCGAGCGCAAGGCCGCGTTGGCCTCCAGCGTGGTGGCATCGACCGCAATCGTAGCGCCTTTCAACAGCCCCTGCTGGGCGAGCAATTGCAGCACCCAGGTGAACACTTGGCGGTGCGTTTCGACGTCGATCAGGCGGCGGCTGCGCGAGATCGTCGAATGATCGGGCGTGGATTCGTCGAGCTCGATGGCGAGAAAGCGCCGCAGCGAGATCGAATCGGCCAGGCGCCAAGCGATGCCGCGCTCGCTGTCGATGCCTTCGAGGTAGCCGATCAGCAGGCAGCGGAAATAGCTGCCGGGCGTCAGCGAGGGACGGCCCATGTGCGCCGCGTAGAACTTCTCGCAGCGCTGTTCGGCGAAGTCGTCGAAGCCGTGCTCGTCGAGCAGCTCGTTGAGCCTGTGATAAAACGGGTGGGCCGCTGTGTGTGGCAGATCCGCGGCGGCGACCCACAGCCCTTTCTGGCGCTGCCGCTGGTTGCGTCGTCCCATTGCCATAAAACAATTATACACCAAGATGTTTTAATTGTAAAGTATTTGATGTATTCTTGTACTTTTACCACGGGCTGCTAGCAGAAGCAAGCAAAACAAGAATCGTATTATCATAAATGTTTTTCCCATGGGGCCTCCTCGCCAGTCCACAGTGACCCTAGCACCGACAGAGGCAAAACGCAAGATGGAATGGACTACAAATGGAATGGACTACGATATGGGTCTGTCCTGATAACGCCTCGGACGAAGTGTAACCTCTAGAACGAACATGGAGCTTCAGGGTTGTTCGTTGCGCCGAACGGCATTGTCAAGTTAACAACGCGAAGGCGGTTTTGCCCTCGGGATCGTCCGAGGTGTTCTCCCTTTCAGCAAACGCACGTCACCTTCTTCCTGTGTAAGCTCCATCTGTGATTCCTCAGCTTGCTGGGACATGTTTGCCGCTTGCAGCTAACACGCCATTCTGTATTCACGATACCAACTGGGTAAATGCTGCTGCTCGACGTGCCATCGCCGCCGAGCACAAAATCCGCCGACAGATAGGCGTGCTGAGTCGCGTAAAAGCTTCGGAACGCCGTCACGTGTAACGGAAGCGGCCGGGGGTCCGTATGCTAGAATATTAGTGTTAGGAGATGTCGGTCCGGACATGGCTGTTTGCCGCTTGCAGCTAACACGCCATTCTGTATTCACGATACCAACTGGGTAAATGCTGCTGCTCGACGTGCCATCGCCGCCGAGCACAAAATCCGCCGACAGATAGGCGTGCTGAGTCGCGTAAAAGCTTCGGAACGCCGTCACGTGTAACGGAAGCGGCCGGGGGTCCGTATGCTAGAATATTAGTGTTAGGAGATGGGGAGAGGCCCTATGTTGGGCGCTAACTAATTCGAGGTATCACATGAACTTAACGGCTCTCCATTGGGGCCTTTATTTCAGCGCAACACCGGCCATTCCGCACGTCCCGGATGAGGCCGCTCCTTCGGCGCCCCAGCTTGAACCTGCTGCATCGCCTCCCAAAGGACCGGGTTGGCTGATGGGACTGTTGCTGATCCTTGCTGGTGGAGTGATCGGCACGATCGCTTGGAACGCATCGCGGAATGGGCCGGGCGCTGCTCCAAGCTCAACGACAACGGCGGTGCCGACGGCTCAGGCCACAATCGGCACTTTCGAGAACGTTCTCCGCATCGGCGGCACCATCGGCGCGAAGAGGTTCGGCGCGATACGGGCGCCACGGCTGCGGGGGCGGAGGGACGCCGGCCGGAGCGGCTTGACCCTGATGAACATGACGGAAGGCGGCACCGTTGTCAAGGCCGGCGATGTCGTCTCTGAGTTTGAGATGCGCTGGCTCGTCGACCACGTGGATGACCGCCAGTCCGCGGTCGTGCAAACCCGGTCCGACGTTGAAAAACGCCGGGCGGAGATCATGATCGAGCAGGAAACGCTTCGCCAGACGCTCAAGGCTGCGGAAGCTGAGAGGGAAAAGGCAAAGCTGGACCTGCGCACCGCTGAAGTGCGCTCCGAAATCGAGGCCGCCATTCTGGAACTGGCCGTTCAGGAAACCGCGGCTTCCGCGGCTCAGCTCATCGAGGAAACCGAGATTAAGGCGGTCTCCCATACAGCCGATCTGCGCAGTATGGAAATTCTGGTCGAGAAGGACCGCTATCACCTCGAAAGACACCAGCGTGGGAGATCGTGGGAGATCGGTGGGAGATCGGGTCGCGGTAGGGATGCCGGTCGCCCGGCACCCCCCGCACAGATCCGTACGTGAGCATCAACTCATACGGCTCTTACCTCGGATGGGTAACGGCAAAGCGCACACTTGGAAACGGGTGACAACATCGTGGCTGCGGCAGATGCGCGTCCAGCAGCCGGTAGAACCGGCCCCAGCTTATCCGGCGTTTCTGGCCGCGCCGCCTCAGCGACCGCCGCCAGTGCCGGGCCAGCGCCCAGCGAAAGCCCGCCAGCACGCGCCGGTTTCCCGGCACCCCGTGGTATTGAAAGTAGCCTCGCACCACCGTCCGCAGCCACTTGCCGGTCTCGCCCGGCGGCGCGTGCATCCGCGCCCAAAGCTGCTTCTTAATCTCCAACAGCTTGGCCCGCATCCGCTTCCGCACCGTCCTGCGCCCAACCACAAAGCGCCCGCTCTTCCGGTTGATCTCGCATATATGCGTGAACCCCAGAAAATCGAAGGTTTCAGGCTTGCCTTCCCCACGGCTTCGCCGCTTTGCTATCGCCCAGCGTCCGAACTCGATCAGCCGCGTCTTGTCAGGATGCAACTCCAGCCCGAACTCCGCCAACCGTTCCCGGAGTTCCTCCAGAAACCGCTCGGCCTCGCTCCGGTGCTCGAATCCCAGCACGAAATCATCCGCGTACCGCACGAGTATGACCCCGCCGTTCGCCGACTTTTTGCGCCAGTCTTGCACCCACAAGTCGAAAACATAATGCAAGTACACGTTCGCCAGCAGCGCTGAAATCACCGAGCCGATATCACCACTCCCGGGCGGCGTGCCCTGCTTCGTCTCCCTCCACTCGCCGTCTTCCGACACCCCCGCCTTCAACCATTTACGGATCAGGCGCAGAATGCGGCGGTCGGCGATCTCGTGCTCCAGGAATTTCAGCAAACATTCGTGGTCGATATGATCAAAAAACCCTCGAATGTCCGCGTCCAGTACCCAGCTCACCCGTTGCCTGCTGATCCCCACCGTCAGCGCATCTAACGCATCATGTGCGCTGCGCCGCGGCCGAAATCCGTACGAGAATCCCAGGAACCGTTCCTCATAAATGCAATTGAGAACCGTCACCACCGCCTGCTGGACGATCTTGTCCTCCAGCGCGGCGATGCCCAGCGGACGCTGCCGCCCGTCGGGCTTGAGAAGGTACATCCGGCGCGAAGGTTGGGCGCGATACGCCCCCCGTTGCAGGCGGCTGTCGAGATCCACTAACCGATCCTCCAGTCCGCTCTCGTACTCACGCCAGCTCACCCCGTCGACTCCTGCCGCCGCCTGCCTCTTTAAGGCGTAAAAGCTGCTGCGCAGAAGCTCCGGCGTGAGATGATGCAACAGCGAAGTGAACCTCCCCGTTGCCTTCCGTCGTGCTGCTTGCCGCACGCCCTCCAGCCCCTGGGACACGGCTGCCCGCTGCTGCGCGCGGCCCGTGCGTGGCCGTTGGACGTTCTCCTTGGCGCGGGTGCTTCCCTCCCGACTCTCCGCCGGCGGTTGCCCGCCCTTGTTCGAATCGTTCATCGGTACTACCTCCCGCTCCGACTCCTCGGCGACGTACGCATGGGGCGTGCGGCTGGCACCTTCCCCCACCGGCCTGCCACTTCGCGGCAGGCGTCGCCGACGTCTCCCGGTTCTCGTGCGAGGAGTTTCCTGACGTGCACGGGGTCTGCGACCGCGCCGGGTTCGCCCGCCGCTCGCGATAGCGCGACGGTTGATATGGCCTTCCCTTTCAGTCCACAAGGTCGGCACCCGAAAAGAGGTATTTCGCGGCTCGATAGGCGGCCCGCCAGTGCCCCTGTCAACGCTTCACCCGCGCTGTCGCCAGCGCCGGCGCATGACTCGAGGTCAGCGTAGTTCGCTAAACTTTCACTGTGGGGCTCTTGCATCCCCAACTCCCCGCCGGTTTATCCCGGCGCTTTCGGACAGCTCCCGAACTCGGAAACCCACTTGACGCAAGACCCAGTACTGCAACAAAGTTTCTGTAAATTTGTTTGTTTCCACGGTGCCTTTGTTTCTCCAGTGTCTTTCCTTCTTCAGATTTGCGCCGCTGAGCCGGGCCGCAGGGAGCCCCTGGGGCGACCGCAGGTCCCGGCTCAGCGGCGGCGCGCTCAGGTCGCCTGCCTGGCCGTTTTGCTAGCCGCTTGCCCCAGCGCCTCCCAATCCGCGTTCTCCATGCTGAAGTAGGGCCGCGGCTCCAGTTGCCACTTCTCATGCTGCTCCAGCAAGATCGCCCCGATCAGCCGCTCGCAGGAGGCCCGGTTGGGAAACACTCCCACCACCCGCGTGCGCTGCTGCAGCGTCTTCATCAGCCGCTCCAGCATGTTCGTCGATCCCAGCCGGCGGTGGTGGCCCTCCGGAAAATCCAGCACCGTCAGGCAATCCTCCAGCCCCTGCCGCAACATCGCCGCCACTTTGGGCCGCCGGGTCTGCCACTTTTGGGCCATCTCCTCGCCCCGCCGCAGGCACTCCTGTTTGTCTTCTCCAGCAAACACCGCGGCCAAGTCGCTCAACACCTCGCGGTATTCCCGGTTGGCGACCTGGCGCGCCACCTCGCGTTTGAAATGCACCCGGCAACGCTGCCAGCGCACCCCTTGGAAGTGCCGCCCCAGCGCAGCCACGATGCCCGCATGGGCGTCGCTGACGATCAGCCGCAGCCCGCGAAACCGCGGTCCTTAAGCTGCCGAAACAGCTCTCCCCAAGTGGCTTCGGACTCGCTGTCGCCGTTGCGTCAGTCCAGAATTTCACGCTGCCCTTGCTCGTTGAACCCCGCGACCACCAGCACCGCCTCGCTGACGATGCCGCCTTTTTGGCGTATCTTTTCGTAACGCGCGTCGATCATCAGATAGAGGTATTCGTGCTGCTCCAGACGCCGCCCGCGGAACTGGGCCAGCTTCTCATCCAGCTCGGCCGCCACCCGCGAAACCGTCATCGCCGAGACCTCGCAGCCGCACATCTGATCCAGCACCCGCTGCACCCGCCGCGTCGAGACGCCCTGGAAATACATCTCGGCGCAGGCCACCAGCAGGGCCCGCTCGCTGCGCTGTCAGCGAGCGAACATCGACGGCTGGTAGGGCTCGCAATGGCGCACCTGGGGCACGCTCAGCGCCAGCTCTCCCACACGGGTTTTCAGCTTGCGGGGCTTGGCGCCATTGCGCCAGCCCTGTCGCTGCGGGTTGCGCTCGTGTCGCTCCACACCCAGTTGTTCGCTCACCTCCGCTCTCATCGCCAGGTTCAGCAGCTCTTCGAGCAGGCGTTTGAGGCCGTCCTGTTGTTGAAACAGCTCTTGCGCCAATTCCTCAATCGTGTCACTGTGTTGTTGGGTCATCGTTTCGTCTCCTTTGTGATGGTTTGTCTTTGAATCACATCCATCGTGGAAACAAACGGTGACCCGAGTCAACCAGGCCAGAACATTCTACAGAAGAATTGTTACAGAACCGAGGGCTTCGAGAGGGAGGGGGGCAAGGGGGAGGGGGAAGCTGAGCACACTCTTGCCGCGGCCACGAAGATTTCTTGGAGCTTCCCCCTCCCCCTTCCGGCATCATCCCCCCTAAGAGATCTCGAAGGTACTGTTGCTTCTGACCCCCTGCCCCTCGTGAGGATACGTGTGGACAGTCTCCACAGCGAGAGTGGACTCACCGCCACGCCACCCGATGTGCGTGATCGGCTCTTCAAGTTCCCCCTCCACGTGGTACTTGAAGGTGATCTGATCCTCGCTTGGGAACGCGCCCTGCAGCCGATCCCGGCCGCCAAGTTCAAACGGCGTCAATCGGCAGCGATAGATCAGGTTGTCGAACGTTCGGGAGACGGTCCAGGGCGAATTTGCCGCGCCTTGCTCAAGAACGTGAGCCTGTACAGCAGTGGGGGCGCAGGTGAGCAGCTCGGTCAGCGCGGCGCCTCCATACTCGAGTAGTATCGCGTGGCTTGTGCCCAGTGCGTAAAAGGTGACCCAATGGTCGAGCCATTTCACTCGCCGAAATTCGAAGATACGCAAAGGCTCCAAGCGCGCTCGTCCACTCAACAAGAGGTAACGAAGGGTCGAAGTACTGTGGGGCGCCGTGTCCCTCAAACGAGAATGTCCGATAGTTCGTAGCAAGTAGCGACTCTTCGCCCGAGCGGTTGGGAGGCTCGGGATGATGTTTTTTCTTTTTTGAAGAGGAGAGTCGCTATGAAGAAACGATATCAGATCGACCGCGAGCGAGCGGTCCAAGAATTCTAGAAACAAGCCAATCGCAAACTGGCCAAGGCCTGCCAGATGGCGAGCAAGAGCGATGCGCAGCGAGAACTCGACCAACTGTAGCGCGAGTTGATGGAGCTGAATCCCTCGGCGGCCCGCTCATTGAAGGAGGGGATGGAAGAGACCCTGACCTCTATCAGCTGGGGTCGTCGCCGCTGTTGTGCCAGACGCTGGCCACGACGAATCCATCGAGTCGGCCTTTTCGGTCGTGGAGAGGATCTGTTCGCGGGTGAAGTGTTGACAACGGGGCGATCACATCGAGCGCCGGGTGGGTTCGGCCTTGTGGGTGGCGGAGAAGAAATTTCGGCGGGTCAAGGGTTACAAGGACCGAAGCTGCTGGGGGCACTGAAAAAACTTCGCCCCAGACCTCTGCCGCCCGGTCCAAAGCAGCGTAAACTAGATCTACCGGAGAGCCGCGAGTTTCAACGGAATCCGGACATGCTCCTCTCGAACGGTCCGTTGGCGTATTTTTCGGACGAACGTCATCGTTTCGGGGCGCAAGTCGGACCTCAAGACCAACTGGGAAGCCAGCATCCATGGATGATCAGAAAACGGACGAGCAGAAAACCGCTTCGAAGGACGACCGGGCCAAGACCCAGGCCCTCCTCTTCTCGGTCTTCGCCATTGCCACCTGTGGACTGATCTACGAGCTCCTGGCCGGGACCATCGCCAGCTACGTGCTCGGCGACAGTGTCACCCAGTTCTCCACCATCATCGGCGTCTACCTGTTCTCGATGGGGTTAGGCTCCTACCTGTCCCGCTACTTCCAGAAAGATCTGATCGCGAGCTTCATCCAGATTGAGATCCTGGTTGGCCTTATCGGCGGGGCTTCCTCCTTGGTCCTCTTCCTGGCCTTTGCGGAGCTCGATGCGTTCCGGGTGGTGCTCTACTCGTGGGTCACAGGCACCGGGATCCTGGTCGGGCTGGAGATCCCGTTTGTGATGCGCATCCTCGAGGACCAGTTCCCGTTCGGCGACCTGATCTCGAAGATCCTGTCGCTCGACTACCTGGGTGCGCTGGCCGCGTCGCTGCTGTTTCCCCTGTGGCTGGTCCCCCAGGTTGGGCTGATGCGGTCGTCGTTCGTCTTTGGCGTCCTGAACGTGCTCGTAGCGATCTGGACATGCCACCTGTTTCGCGCGGAGCACCGGCGACCCCTGCTCACCGTCCAGGCCTACGCCGTCCTCGTGCTGCTCCTGGTGGGCGTGGCCTTCTCCGAGGTGTTGTCGGAGTTCACCGAGCAACGCTTGTATCAGGACCCGGTGATCTTCGCCCGCACTTCTCGATATCAGCGCATTGTGGTGACCAACGCACAAGGCGAGCTGCGGCTGTTCCTGAACGGCGACCTGCAGTTTTCCTCCCTCGACGAGTACCGTTACCACGAGGCGCTGGTCCATCCGGGGCTGGCGGCGGTGGCCTCGCCGCGGCAGGTCCTCGTGCTCGGTGGCGGGGACGGCATGGCGGTTCGAGAGATCCTCAAGGACCAGCGGGTCCAGCGCGTCACGCTGGTCGACCTGGATCCGGCGATGACGGAGATCTTCACGGATCACGACGCCTTCGCGGCCCTCAACAACTACGCATTTCGGTCGCCGCGGGTGGAGGTCGTCAACGCCGATGCGTTCGTCTGGCTCGAGGACAACACCAGCCGGTACGACTTCATCGTCGTCGATTTCCCCGACCCCAGAAACTACTCCCTGGGCAAGCTCTACACGACCACGTTCTATATACGCCTTGCCGCTCACCTGGCCCCAGACGGCGTCGCCGCGATCCAGAGCTCGTCGCCACTCATGGCCCGTCGTGCTTTCTGGTGCATCGTCGAGACGGTGCGCGCGGCGGGCCTCGAAGCCAGGCCCTATCACGTCGCGGTCCCTTCCTTTGGTGAATGGGGCTACGTCATCGCGTCCCACGAACCCTTTCAGATACCCGACAGTTTGCCGCGGAACCTTCGCTTTCTCAACCTGTTGATCATGCCCTCCCTCTTCGAGTTTCCCGCGGACATGGAGCACGTCCCTGTCGAGGTCAACCACCTGAACAACCAGATTCTGGTTCGATACCACCAGGAGGAGGGTTGGGGGCGGTACGCGCCGTGAGAGCAGCCCGCAACAGGTCGCGCGTCCACCGTGAAGGGCTGGCGAAGCCCGTCGTGAAGCCCATCGTGAAGCCGGAAGGGCCCACACCCAGCGGCCTGCCCCGGCGCGATCTCCTGCGCCTGGGCCCGAGTGTTGCCGCGGCCCTGGCGGTCGGCTGTCGGTCACAAACGGGACCCTTCCCGGACCGCGAGATCGACAGTAGCCGAATCGCTGGCTCTATCGTGGGCGCCTCGCACGAGGCCGGACACCGGCTGCGTGCCGGCGATCTCCCCGAGCCCCAAGAGACCCGAACAGTGCCGGTGGTCATCGTCGGCGCCGGCATCGCGGGCCTATCGGCGGGCTGGAAGCTCGCCAAGAGCGGCTTTCGCGACTTCGAGATCCTGGAACTCGAGCCCGAACCGGGCGGTAACTCACGCTGGGGCGAGAACGGCGTGTCCGCCTACCCCTGGGGCTCCCACTATCTGCCGGTCCCGAGCCCGGAATCGACGGCCGTGCGCGAGCTGCTCGAAGAGATGGGCATGGTCCGCGGCGCTGGCCCAGACGGTGAGCCGATCTACGACCCGCGCCACCTCTGTCATTTTCCCCAGGAGCGGCTGTTCATCGACGGTCGCTGGCAGGAGGGGATCTCGGCGCGGGAGCTCCTCAGCTCCTCCTCCGCGACGGGGGACCGGGCCGAGCTGGCGGAATTCGAACAGCACATGAGGCGCTATCAGGATTATCGGGATGCCCGCGGCCGCCGCGCATTCGCGCTGCCGATGGCCCTGAGCAGCGACGACCCGGATCTCGTCGCGCTCGACCGTCTCTCGATGCGCGAGTACTTCGACCGCGCCGGATGGAAGTCCGAACGTCTGCGGTGGTACGCCGACTATTGCTGCCGTGACGACTACGGGTGCACACTGGAGACCACCTCGGCCTGGGCCGGCTGGCATTATTTCTGTTCCCGCGGCGAAGAGGTGGAATACCTCACCTGGCCCGAAGGAAACGGGCGCATCGTCCGCCACATGGTGGAGCGTCTCGAGAGGCGTCTGCACACGGGCACGCTGGTCTATCGCATCCGGGTGACCGGCGACCCCGCGGCTCGCGAAGCCTCGGCCGAAGGCGTCGACGTGGACGTGCTCGATACACGCACCAATACCGCCGTGCGGTTTCGGGCCCGACAGGTCATCTACGCCCTGCCCCGCTTTACGGCCCAATATGTCCTCGACGGCTACGAGCTTCCGGGAATCGACACGTTTAGCTACGCCCCGTGGATGGTCGCCAACCTTACCGTCGACCGCCTGCCTGAGGGAGCGGCGTGGGACAATGTGATCTACGACAGCCTGTCTCTGGGCTACGTGGTGGCCACGCACCAGAACCTGCGGGTCGCGCCGGGGCCGAGCGTTCTGACGTACTACATGCCGCTCGCGGCGCCGAATCCGGAGGCCGCTCGTCGCTGGATGCTAGAACGCAGCTGGAACGATTGGGTGTCGATCATTCTCGGCGATCTCGCGCCAGCCCACGTGGGCCTCGAGTCGCTCGTCACCCAGATCGACATCATGCTCTGGGGCCACGCGATGATCCGTCCAGTCCCCGGCTTTCTCTGGGGAGAGGCCCGCCGGCGCGCCGCCGACGCCTATGGCCCCGTACGCTTCGCCCACTCGGACATGAGCGGGCTCTCGCTGTTCGAGGAGGCCCAATATCGGGGCGTGCGAGCCGCCGAAGACCTCATGCGGCGCCTAGGCCATGCGTACCGAAGCTCGTTGGGGCCCGCGGAGGGAGTGTGAGGTGAGTGGGTACAGCACGAACGGTGCAGCGTGGATCGTGTCGCGCCGGTTCGACGTGGGGTTGATCCTCGGCCCTCCCCTGCTGGCGGTCCTGCTCGTGCTGTCGGTTCCGGCTCTGCGAGCCCCCGATGTGCCGCTCTGGGGCTGGCTCGTCTTCGTCGTCTGTATTGATGTGGCGCACGTCTACGCGTCGCTCTATCGCACGTATTGGGACCCTGAGGAGTTCGCCCGCCGGCGCATCCATTACACGCTCACGCCGCTCGTCTGCCTGGCCGTCGGCGTGGTGCTCCACAGCCTCGGGGCGCTGGTCTTCTGGCGCGTGCTCGCCTACATCGCGGTCTTCCACTTCGTGCGCCAGCAATTCGGCTTCGTGATGCTCTATCGTCACCGCCGCGGGGAGCATTCGCTCGCCGATCGGCGCCTCGACAAGATGGCGATCTACTCCACCATGCTCTACCCTCTCGCCTTCTGGCACGCGACGCCGGATCGCCGCTTCGAGTGGTTCGTCGAGGGAGACTTCCTGCCGCTCCCGGCGTGGATCTCGCCCCTGGCGCTCTGGATCTATTCGGCGATCCTGCTGGTCTTCCTCGCGAGGCAGGTCCAGCTCTACCGGGAACGGGGTACGGTCAACTGGGGCAAGGCAGGGATGGTGGTCTCGACCGCCTGCGTGTGGTACACGGGGATCGTGCTGCTCAACTCCGACTTCGCCTTCACGCTCACCAACGTGGTGGCGCACGGAGTTCCCTACGTGGCCCTGGTATGGATCTACGGGCGGCGCAAGTGGACCGGCGAGCGCTCATGGAGGCGCCGCATCCACCGCCCGGCGGCGGCCGCCATCTTCGTCGGGCTGCTGCTCGTGCTGGCCTACTTCGAAGAGGGCCTTTGGGATCTCTTTGTCTGGCAGGAACATGCGGCCGCCTTCGGCCAGGTAGCGCTTCCCTTCGCGATTCCCGAAGCACTGCGCCACCTCGTCGTACCCTTGCTCACCGTGCCGCAGGCCACCCACTACGTGCTGGACGCCTGGATCTGGAGGTTCGACGGCTCCAATCCGGGCCTCGGGTCCTTTCTCTTCGGCGAGGCGCGGCCGACGCACGGCGTGGGGTGAGTGGCCCGTCTCAGGCCTGCATTCCCATCTTCTTCTTCAACTCGGCCAGCGAGTCGGAAGAGGCCGTGCTCGACGGCAAGGCCAGCGCCTTGTCGATGTCCTCGTCGATCGTGCCGCCGACATCAGAGAGTTCGCCGTAGGCCTGCGCCAGAGACTCTTCCTCCTGAACTTTGTTCTTCATTTTCTCGAGCATCGCAACGGTACCCGAAGCGTCGGCACCGGCGAGCTGCTGGTTGATCTTGCGCATGGACGAGGCGGTCCGGGCTCGGGCGCGAAGGGTGATGACCTCGTTCTCGAACTTGCCGATCTGGCGTTTGAGCTCTTCGACCTTGGTCTGGAGCTGGTCGGCCATCTGCTGCTGAGCCTGCTGGTCCCCCGAGAGCGTGGCGGCTCGCTGCAGGGTTTCCTCCTTTTTCGACAGGGCTGCCGTGGCCAGCCGCTCGGCTTCCGCCTGCTCCATCTCCCCTCCCTGCAGCCGCTGGAGTATCAGCATCGCCTTACGCTCGTAGTCGGCAGCCATCTTCTTTTGGTCGTCAGCCTGCTTCTGGAGGCTGATCGCCAGCGATTTGACCTGCGCCAGGCTGACCATCGACGCTTGCAGGCTCTTCTTGAGGTCACGGACTCCCTGTTCGCTCATCTTGATCGGATCTTCAAACTTGTCCATGGTGGCGTGCGCCTCGGACTGGGCGACCTTGAATATGCGCTGAAAAATACTCATGACTGGTTCTCCTGTGGACGCGGTCTACTTGCCGAGGTACGTGAGAAGCTCAGCGCCGTACTCGCCGAGCGCCAACGAGAGGGCTCGGATCGAGCCTTCGAGCTCGTTGAGATCAAGGTTGGCGAGCTGCAAGGTGTCGCGGTAGAAGATCCGCTCGCCGGTCTCGTCGAGCACGAACGCGCCGTGGACGAGCGTGTTGTTCATCTGCAACAGGCGTTTGAAGAGGTCTCCTGGCTCGGCCGGCGTCTCGGCGATCAGTTGCTCGAGAATGACAATGGGCGGCTCGCAGTCGATGACCAGATGCTTGATGCCGTTGTCCTCGTCATCGACCACAACCAACTCTTCAGCCTCGTTCTCCGAGACGATCTTGAGGTCGAGGTCGAGCAAGTAGCCCTTGACCCGATCTAGGTTTTCAGACATCGAACCGTGCCTCCTTGCGTGATCTCATGTTCCCAACCGGTCCCCAACACTATTTTCGTTCCAAGTGCCTGACAAGTTCTTCGTATGCGCGATTCAGACCTTGAACGAGCTCCGTTGCGGTGCGCTTCTTCCGCTCATCCGCCGAATGCAGGTCGGGGTGGTACTCCTTGACCAGCCGCCTCCAGGCCCGGCGCACCGTGTCGAGGCCGGCGCCGTAGGGAATCTCAAGGTTAGCATAATAGCGGGCCAGGACGGGATCCGGGCCGGGATCCGTGTTCGAGCGCCGCGGCTGGCGCTCCGTGCCCGGCTCGTGCCGCGCCGACGCCGAGCTGGCCTGGCGACGCCCGGCCGGGGGATGCCGCGGCCAACTGCCGGGTTCGAACCTGGCATTGAGCTCGCTCCGAAGCCAGCCGGTGACGCGAGAAAGGATCGACATGGAGCGGCGTCCTCACGCCCGGGGGCGGGCTCCATCCTGGCGCTCGGGGCGCGACGAGATGACGACCAGCCGGTCGCCGGCCCGGACGAGAGCATCGTAGCCAGGGTTGGTCACGACCTCGTCGCTGCCGTGCCGCTGGATGGCGAGGACGATCATCCCATGGTCGCGCTTCATCTCGGAGAACAACTCCAGAAACGGATGCCCCGCGAGCGATGCGGGCGCCGCGACGGTGATGAGGTCGTTGCCATACTGGGAGCTCAGGATCTCGGAGAGGACCTTGGTGATCCCATGATCCAGCGTTGCGCTCGAGATGAGACGGCTGCTGAATTCGGCGCCGACAATGATCTCGTCGGCATGCGCGCGCTTACAGTGCCGGATGTTGTCCTCGTTGGCCAGCTCGACGATCGAGTACACATCGGGGTTGAGCGTTTCCACCGTCAGGGTGGAGAGAACCGCTTTGGCGTCCCGTGCGGTGTAGTCCAGCCGGCGGTCTCCCACGATGACCACGGTGGCGGCCTTCTCGATGCTGGCACGCTTCAAGTTCTCCTCTCTCACGTCGCCTCGCACGAAGTAGAGGTGCTCGTCTTCGACTGGTTTCGTCTCGATATCGGCCAGCAGCACAATGGGCGAGCGAGACGAGCGAGAGTCCGCGCGCAGGTCGCGGAGAATCTCACGCGTCCGGTCGTTCCACTCGCACAGGATGATGTGACCCTCGAAATCATAAGAACCCATGCCCCGCTCCTTCCTGAGCCGCTTCTCGACGAACACGCCGGCGATCGTGGCGGTGAACATGCCGAGTACGCCGATGCCGAAGAACATGAGGACGACGCCGATCGCACGTCCCCCGAGCGACGTGGGGGAAATGTCCCCGAAACCCACCGTGGTCAGCGTGACGACGGCCCACCACAGAGCATCGGGGAGGCTTCGATCCTGCTCGAAGTAGGCGAGGCCGATGGCGCCGCCGGCGATCAACACCACGACGACGCCCAGCAGGCGGATCAGATTCTCGCGGTGCAAGAACTCCCAGAACTCCCGGAACGCCCGGAGGCGGTCTGTCATCTTGACTGTGAGTTTGGGCATGCCGGTGTCGACGGTCTGACGATCCAACGCATCACGTCCCACGCGATCCCGCTCACCCCAGGGGCCACTGAAAAACCGTGTCCCCGTGGAGATAGCGGGCCAGGGGCGCCACCACGTACGCAGCGGCGATGCCGGCCAGGCTCGCGGCGCGGATGCAGGCTTTGAGGACCAGGCCGTGAGCGAGTGCCTGGCTGCCCCGCGGTCTGGTCCTCAGAGGGTCATCCCGATCAGTATCGACGCGGCGACGTACGTGGCCGCCGCAATGACCCCAGCACCAACGTTTGGCACGTCCTGGACCAGCTCGTCGGTCAGCCGGGCGCCCGACAGCAGCATCTTGTCGGCAAAGATCCGGCTCAGCGGCAACAGGATCAGACCCGCGATGGCGTAGTACCCGAACTCGCTCAGGCTCTGCGTCCAGGAGACGAAGTCGCCTTCGCCCGCGAGGCGGATGATGTTCCCGAAGGCGATGAGGACACCGGCAAAGGCCACGCCGACCGCGGCGTTGTCATTCTCAATCTGCTCGTGCAGATCGAACGAGGTCATTTTGTTATACAGCAGGCCGGCCCCGATGAGGCCGGCTTGGCCCAGGATCCAGAAGACCGCGCCGCTCAGCAGGCCGCCTTCGCCAGAGAGCGCACCGGCCGTGATCAGACCGACGGCGATATGATTGCCGCCTTCGATAGCGCCCATTCCCGTGTTGCGGTCCTGAACGATCTCCTTCTCGTTGTCGAACTTCGAGAAGATGACCTTGTCGTTGATCCAGCCCGAGAAATTGAGCAAGACGATGGCCATCAATCCGAAGATCACGAGATCGATGACATCGTCGGTGAGCATGCCGGACCCAGGTCCCGACACCACTCCACCGAGCACGATCGCCAGGCCGAGGTAGTAGCCGGCGACGGCGAGGGCCATGGCCAGGTTGTCTTTCTCGACGAGCTCTGTCCGCAGGACGAAGCCGCGGTGCAGCGCGTCGTACACCCACTTGCCGATGACAACCAGCACGAGGACGACGACCAGGTAAATAAAGCCTGTCAGGATCTCATTCCAGGACATGATGCTCCTCCGGTAACGCTACTTGCCGAGGCCCCGCGCGCTGCCGCCCGTCATGCGGCCGCGCACCCGACCGGCGAATCCCTGGGTCCGGACGCGCTGCCGTGCTTGCTGGCGGCGGAAGAAATTGGGGTTGCTCTGTCTCGTGACCGTACCGTTCGTGCCATACGCGCCGGAGCCGAAGTAGGGTTGACCACGGCCCCGATAGTCGCGATACGTGTTCCAGTCGTTACGGTAGATGGGCCGCCTCAAACCGCCGATCATGAGGCCGATCAGGGCATACCGGGCGTAGAACCCCCAAACAGATCCGCCTCGCCCGTCGTTTTGCCAGCGGCCGTAGCGGTCGTTGCCGACGTGCTGGTAGCCCGGTGGATGCTGGTTTTTGTCGACCTTCCCGTCCGGACCTTTCGAGAGAATCACCATGCCGAGGTAGGGCTGGTATTTGGCGTACGTGCGGCGGTCGATCCGTTCCCAGTCTCGGATCTTCTCGGCGTACACCAGATCAAGGGAGCCTTTCTCCCTTTGGCCCGTGGTCACCCGGTATTGGTGCGAATAGTCGGTCAAGAAAGTTCCCTCCTCCCGCATGTCCGCAAGGATAACCGAGTACTCCGGGTAACGGTCGAGCTCGCGCTGCAACCGCTCGAGGGGATTACGGGCGGCACAGCCCGCGAGAAGCAGAGAGAGGCCGACCGATGCGATCCAGCGCAGGCTTCTGTTCATGGTCACCTCCCGGCCCGTCCCTCCCGACATGGAAATTCGTACCACTTCAGTGTAGCGCAAAGCTTCAACCCCGCTGGGCAAGAAATCACTCCGTGCCCCCCCCGGGGAGGATGTTGCTGAACTCGTAGTCTTCGACGAAGAAGCCAGCCGCGGCCGCGAGATCGGTCTCGCTCCACTGCTCGATGCCCAGGAAATTCTCCTCGTCTTCGTCCATGAACTCCCAGCGGATCACCTCTTCGCCGTCACCTTCGCCGTTGGGGAACATAGACCCCGCATAGGAATTATCGAGGTTGTACTGCTTCCCCTTGTAAACGATCCGGCTCGGTGGGTCCTCCTCGCGAAGGATCTGACGCCGGATGTCGCCTTCGATGGCGCCGATGACGATCTTCTCGGAGAGGGACCAGCGCTCCTCCGCCAGCTCCAAGTAGCGCTTCTCGCGTCCTGCTGCTGTGATCTCCCACTCCTCCACGATGTCTCCGGAGAATTCGTACCGGCAGTAGCCCGTCACTTCCCAGGTCTTCAGATCGTAGTCCACCAGATAGCCGACCTTGAGCTTGCCGAGGACCAGATCGGCAATGGGGTCCAGCTCCGGTTCCTTCTTTTTCCCGCTGACGAGATCTCCGAGCTTTTTCCTGCTGAAGAGATCTCTGAGGCCCATGGATCTTGTCCTTGCGTTTCCGGATACGCCTGGCGGCGGCTCGGGGGAAACAGCCCCGCACCTTACCGTGACGACCGGGAAACACACCTGGTGGCACGCCCTAACTAGCTACTAGGTACTAGCAGAAATTTGCCCGCGCCGCAACTCGTTAGTGCGAAAGTGTTGTAGCACAATAGAAATGTCCCCCTCGGTAGCACAATAGAAATGTCCCCTTGGGTTTGTTGTTTGTAAGTTTGTAAGAGAGAATCGTCGTCGTCGGGGCTGTGGGAATGTGGGAATCGCTTTAGCGATTTCCAAGGGACGGTGGGAAGGGTGGGAAACCGGTCGTTGTGATGCGAACCCTCTTCGCTGTTCGCCGAGGTTTTCCACGCTTTCCATCCGGCCCGTCATTTCCACAGCCCTGCCTTTTTATGTCGTCGCCGCGCGCTTTTTCGAACGCAGTGACTTACGCCAGGGGTGGTCCGCGGCCGGCTTGGACCGCCGCGGAACCGCTCGTTGTTTCGGCTCTGGGCGCGGCTTCGGCTGCGGCCGGGCGATCTCTTCAAAAGCTACCGCGCGGCCTTCGTAGACCACTTGCAACTCGGCCTCTCGCGCTTGCTGCACGGTGACTCTCGCGCCCGCTCCCAGAGCCTGATTGCGCTGCGGTTTCAACTGCAAAAAACGGTTCTCGAAACGTACCACCAGGTCGTTGGAGACCACCCGCTCGGCCTCCAAGCAAAACACCCACTTCAAGTCCAGGCGCTTCGATAGAGGTTGGTGAAAGTCCGCTCCCGCCGCTGCTTCGCAGGTAAACTTGGCGTTGTGTTCGTCCAGATACTGCTCGTCGAGATAGCGGTTCGCCGCCTCGTAATCGGCAATGCCTTGGAGCCGCATCTTCTTGATCAGGCGGTCTTGATGCGTGCCGTGATGGCGTTCCACGCGGCCCTTCGCTTGCGGCGACGAAGCGGCGATGATACCAATGCCGAGCTTGGCGCACATGCGCCCGAACTGCGTCTGGGGCTCGATGCCTTCGAGCGCTTCGCGCGACGTCGGCTGGCGCTGGTAGACGTTCTTCCAGTCGCAATACAACGCCTTCGGAACGCCGTATTGACGCACCCAGGCTTGGAGCAGATCGGCCGCCGCCCAAGTCGTTTCCTCGCTGGAGAAACGGCACAACGCCCGGCCGGTCGCATCGTCGACGAAGTTCATCATGCAGCCTTTCGGGCCGCGTCCTTCGAGCCAGTCGTGGTGCGAGCCGTCGAGTTGAATCAGCTCGCCGAAGTGCGCTTTGCGCTGCCGCCGCTGGCGATGCGCCTGGCGCTTGCGGCTCCGGCTCCACAGACCCGCGGCGAGCATCCAACGCCGCAAGGTTTCGGGCGGCACTTCGAGACTGTGATCGGCCGCCAGATGTTCCGACGCCAGCGTCGGCCCAAAGCGCTCGTGCGGCTCGCCCGAATAGTTCTCGCGCACCAACTCGAGAACCTGCTCGCGTCGCTTGTCATCGGCTCGGTTCGAAGCGCGCCCGACGTTGCCATGCACGAGAGCTTTGCTCCCCCCCTCGCCGTAACGCTTCTTGAGACGCTTCGCCTGGCGGTAGCTGACGTCCAGCAGCTCGGCCGCCTCGGTCAATTTCAGTTCGCCTCGTTTCACTCGGCTCAGCACTTCGCCGCGCCTCACTTCCTTTGCACTCATCGATGTCCTTTCCAATCTCGGCTCCTCCTTCGGAGCCTCAGATTAGGGGACATTTCTATTGGGTGCTCAAGGGGACATTATCATTGGGTTACAACACTCGTTAGTGCGAAAGTGTCGTAGCACCTGAATTATGCATTGCGGGGTGCACCTGAGGAGGGCTGAGCCGCAAGGGACCATTGGGGAACGCCCGAAAACATGGGGTAAAAAGGTAGGCTGGCAAAGATTCCAGCTTCACCAGCCAACCCAAAGGAGGTCACCCAAATGGTTACCAAGCGAAAACAGCATAGCTCCCAAAGGGCCGTCAAACAAGGCCCAGCCGTGACGGTCTCGCAGCCCAATAAAATCGGGGCATCCACGCCTTGACAACTTCCGCGGCAGGAAGCCGACTCCCTACGGCGGCTTGCCGCCGGTAGTCGAGAGGGCGTTGATCTGAGAGCCTGGCTATGCGCTATGCATAAAATTTTATGCACTGGCCGCAACGTACTGGAAACACGCCACTTCGGAGCGGGGTTTTGCCGACGCGGATTCTGGGCGGGAGGGGAAACCGGGGACGGAGAAGCCAAAAGACCAGTTGCCGAGCTCCCACCTTACGACGGCCGTCAAGCCGCTACGAACGCAGCCGCACTCGCAAAGCGAATCTGTGCATAATTCAGGTAGCACAATAGAAATGTCCCCCTCGGTAGCACAATAGAAATGTCCCCTTGCGCGCTAAGCTCTTAAGCCCATTCGCCTTGTTGAGCCGAGTGCTGTTTTTGCGGTGGCGAGGGAGCAGTCAAGGACGGGCCCGTAGGGCTTGGCTTTGCGGACCCTTGACGGATCCCTCGGCGTCGCCATCATCAGCCTGCTAGGCGAAGGGGCCGACCACGAACCTGATCCAGAGGGGACATTTCTATTGTGCGCGCAAGGGGACATTTTAATTGGGCTACAACAGGGGGGAGGGCGAGACGTTTGTTCTGGTATTCTTGTCTCCGAAACTGAAAGGGGAATCTTAATGTTGGAAATTGAGAAGGGTCGCGAATCCAGGGTTGAGAAGCTCAGGGCGATTGAAGAGAGGTTAGGAGCGAGGGTGCTTGTATATTTTACGGCGGACTCACCCCTGGTCGGGGCGCAGATAGGTGAAGACGCCCCGCGCCCCATGTTCGATCACCTTCGGGCTTTTGGAAAACAGAAGCGCATCGCACTATACCTATACAGTCCCGGTGGAGTGATGGAAACTCCGTGGAAAATTATCGCTATGCTCCGTGAGTTTTGTGACGAGCTTCATGTGGTAGTGCCCTACAAAGCCTACAGCGCGGCAACGATGATTGCGATCGGAGCGGACAAGATTCACATGACGCGAAAGGCAGAGTTCGGCCCCATTGATCCTTCATTAGACGTACCAGCTGGCCCAGGGGACAGCGGTCCAAAGCTCAAGAATCTTGGCGTGGAAGATGTCTCCGCCTACTTGACGTTTATGCGTGAGCGGGCCGGGCTATCGGACCAAAGCGCGCTTGCCGGTGTAGTCGAAGCTCTGGCTGCGCACCTCACCCCGCCCCTGCTCGGAAGGTTAGAGCGAATCTACTCCCACATAAGGCTAGTAGCTCGCAATCTCCTGTCCCTTCACCAACCGCCCTTCGATGACCGACAAGTGTCGGCCATCACTGAAGCGCTCACGGAGAAGCTATATGTGCACGGTCACGGAATAGGCCGCAAGGAAGCGCGCCAGATAGGTCTCGATATCGCAGATTTGAAGGCAGAGGATGAAGACCTGGTTTGGTCCCTGTACGAGTCATATGAACGTATATTCCGATTGCGTGACACGCGCGAGATTGAGTCGTATTTCCCGGAGGGCCAAGACGTTTACGAACGGGCTGAAGCTGTCACTGCCTGCATTGAATCCGGCGAACGTGTACACGCGTTTGTAGGGACCATCCGAGTCGAGAGGATCCGACAGGTCCCCCCAAACCCAAACATTAATGTGAATCTACAGCTTCAGCTTCCGCCCAACGTAGATGCTCAGAAGTTGCCGCAAGCGGTTCAGCAGGCTATACAAACCCTCCTTCAACAAGCCGTGGCTCCACTGAGTGGTTTGGTTGCTCAGGAACTAAAAAACCAATCCAATGTAGTGGGAATCAAAGCCAACTTCATGGGCGGAGTCTGGAAAGACGTGGTCGCTAACTGAGTTCGACAAAAGTCGCCGACTGAATGAGTATGGGTTCCTGCGGTGCGGTGAACACCGGGATGAGGTAAGGCGGTTGAGACAGCCTTTCAGCCGATTGACGCTCAGACACCTGTGCGACCGAGGGTGATTCCGCTGAATACAGTCGCTCTTCGCCCGAGACGAAGCAAAGTCGCAACGTTATTGTGACTTTCGGCACGTTAGCCTCCACAAGAAAAGCATATGTTAGTTTATCACAGGGGCGACTGTCTTGAAAGAGGCACCCTCATTTATTTTATCGGCTTCCAGGTGCCGGGCTTTACCTGATTCGTTTCTAGCGGCCCAGATCAACAGACCACATAGACCAACTTCCTGCCCCTCCGCGGCCGCCTCCCACGGCCCCTTGGCGGTCCACTCGGCCACCATGCGCCCCTTGGCTTCGCTGTCAAGAGCTACTATCTAGGGCTTGGGCGATCACGGCGGCGGCAAGGGAGCGCACGGTACTGTGGTAAATCAGACACAGTACCCTGAAATGTCCGCCGACCGAACCAGCCACCTCTTAATCGGCGGGACGGGGACGCACGATGGCGACTGGTCGGAAGTCGTAAATTGTTGTCAGCATTGACTCTTAGAGTATAGAACTGATGCCAGGCGGACGGCCAAAAGGATCACCCAACAAGCGAGGCTCACTAGTCGGGTTGACGCTTCCCCACAAAAAATGGCCCCGTTTCACCCGGACCTGCGCGTTATCTCAATGTGGGGAGTTCGAGCCCTGTGGTATATGGGTAACGACGCCATATGGCTGATGGGGACAGTCACCGGGTTTTATTGTCAACTTTTGCGGAACCGCCCGCAGCAGCCGCGAGTCGCGAACTCCCCACCCAACGGCCGAACCGGCTACCGACACGCCACTTTGGCCCCAAAAGACCGCTCCCCCCCAGAACCGCAAATCACCCCAACTCAGTCACGGATAAATTGAAAATATAGTCCCTTTGTTTTCAACAGAATTACCCACCGCCCGCAAGGAATCCCAAGATCGGCTTGTTATCCTAAAAGCGGCAAAACCAACAATGACTCAGTCGCAACTTAGAGCAGAGGACAACCATTCCACAACCTCGGCGGGACCCAAAAGCCAGAAAGCCTCTCACAGACTCTCAAATACTCTCATTGAAAAAGGTCAGCCCTTATGAATGAACAACTTACAACCCCGCGGAACAAGGCCATTGAAGCTCTTTTGCTAACGAATACGATCGATAGAGCGGCAAAGAGAGCAAATGTGAGTGAAGCATCCATTTATCGCTGGATGAAACAGAAAAGCTTCCAGACTGCCCTCAGAGCAGCCCGGCGGGACATTCTTGCCCACACCACCACCCGCCGCCATCGACGACATCATCGAACGACTCAAAACCCTCGAAGCGCAACGGCTGAGCCATCAGAATGGATAAGCCGCGGCAGAAAGCAACTTCAGAGCCGCGGGCGGAAGCCTGCGGTCAAGCGCCCGGAAGAGCCTGGTATGTGGCCGGCCGGAGGTTTCCGCATCCCGGCCGCTCAGGTGCGCCCGCGCGCTCGACCACGGATACTGTTCGCCGCATCCGGCCAAGCCGGCTCGGACCGGGTTCAGGTCGAAAAATGAAAAGGAGGAAAAATAGTGCGCAACGGGCTTCCCTCTTCTCAACGGAAATCCACGCGTTGCGTTATCATTGGCGCACTACACCCGTCTCGCACAGGGCGCTAATGTGAAAGCGGCAGATGAGAGAGGCCGCACAGCCTTGCACCGGGCAGCGTTCGCTGGGCACACGTCAACCGTCGAAGCCCTGCTCGCACACGGCGCCAATGTGAATGCAACAGACAAGCAAGGCAATACACCTTTGCACGGGGCAGCGTTCTCCGGGCACACGGAATGCCTCCGCACGGCAATCGATTCCAAGCGCCAGGTTGTAAAAGTCTGGTCAGCGAGATTCCTGTGGTAAGCGGCAGCAGAGCCTTGGGACTTCGTTCGTTCTCTCCCCTTCCTGGGGAGCAGCAGCTTATCTGGGTTATCTGGCTTACCTATGGTGCATTCTACTTTTGCCGCACGAATATTTCAGCCGCCGTGCCCGGGCTGCAAACACCCGTCGGCGAGGGTGGCATGGGTTTCAGCGGCGATCAAGTGGGTTTGATCCTAGCTTCGCTCAAGATCACCTACGGCCTGGGTCAACTCCTGAACGGCCAGTTGTCCGAGCGCATCTCCCCCCGCTTGCTGCTTGCTATTGGCATGTTTGGCTCAGCGACGCTGAATGTCGTATTTGGCCTCGGCAGCGGATTCTATTTTCTGCTTTTCGTATGGGCTACGAACGGCTATTGCCAGTCGTTCGGCTGGACACCTTGTGTTCGTGTCGTTGGTAACTGGATACCCCCCAACCGGCGGGGAAAGGCGATTGGACTCATCGGAACCGGGTATCAGCTGACGCTGGGCCTGACCTACATCGTTGCCGGGCAAGCGGCCGACCTGCTGGGCTGGCGTGGCGCTTTGTACACGCCCAGCCTGCTCTTGGCTGGAGCAGGCGTCTTCATGCTCGTGAGCTTGAGAGAGTCGCCGAGTGATCACCGGGCCGGCGAAGGAACCGCTAGCGCCAAACATCCTGCGAGTACATCCCGTTCGGGACGGATGCGGCGCACGACATCATTCTGGGAAAACATCGTCCTCACGCTTTCGAATCGTGCTCTCTGGTTGCTGGGCATCTCTTTGGGGTTTTTGAACGCCTGCCGCTACGGTTTCCTGGATTGGGGACTGACCCACCTGACCGAAGTGCAGGAATCTGGGGTCGGGGCCGCCGGCCTCAAGTACGTGGTTTTGCCAATCGGCGCCATCGCCGGCTCCTATCTCGCCGGTTGGGCGACGGATCGCTTCTTCGGAAGTCGCCGGGCTCCGGTCATCTGCCTCTTGCTGCTCTTGCTGGGAGCCGTTACGATTGTTTATGAGTCCGTCACGCGAACGAGTGTTTGGGCGACAGTGCTGGTGCTCGGCGTCATTGGATTCTGTATTTATGGCCCACAAGTGTTGCTGGTCGGAACAGCTCCGGCTGACTTGGCGCGGCGTAGCACGTCGGCCGCGGCCGCCGGCTTCGTTAACTTCATGGGCTACATGGGCGCCGCAGCCGGTGACCTCGTGACTGGCCATTACAAGATGCCCGAGCACGGGGGGTGGCAGGTGGCCATCTACATCTGGGCGGGCTGGGCCTTTGCCGCGGCATTGTTTAGCGCGTTGCTCTGGAACACGGCCCCGGCTGAGCCCGAGCAAGCTGCCTAGGCACAAATGCGAGCCATCATTATCGGAGCCGGCCGGGGGGAACGGCTCATGCCGACCACGGCAGACTCGCCCAAATGTTTCGCCGAGGTCGGCGGCCGAAGTATTCTCGACTGGGCGCTTCACTCTTTCCGCCTTAACGGCATTGACGATATTTGCTTCATCGGCGGATATCAGATCGACAAGGTCCGCGAAAGCTACCCGCAGTTCACGTTTCGCCACAATAAGGGTTGGCAGAACAACAATATTCTTGCCTCGCTGTTCCACGCTGAAGATCTGATGGACGAGCCGTTCCTCTGCTGCTACTCAGACATTCTCTTTACACCCCAGGTCGTCGAACGGCTGCTGAACTCGGATAAACACATGTCGCTGGTCGTCGATACGGAGTGGCTCGGCCGCTACCGGCAGCGGTCGCAACACCCCACGGATGACGCCGAAAAAGTCGCCGCCAAGAAGGGCGTCATCACCAGGATCCATCGGGAAATCCGCGAAGCAGACGCCCACGGCGAGTTCATTGGTGTTGCGGCATTCTCAGAGGCCGGTGCCGCGACGCTGCGACGGCACTACTATCACTGCCGGCGCCGTCACGCCGGTGGCCCGTTTCGCGAAGCAAAGGTGTTCGAAAAGGCCTATCTGATTCACTTGTTTCAGGACATGGTCGAAGCCGGCGAGCGGCTGGTCCATGTCGACACGCCTGGAGGGTACATCGAAATCGATACCCAAGAGGACTTCGAGTACGCTCGGATGCACTGGCCCGCGAAAGATCTCATCCGCTAAGTCATGCCAGCCCGACCACTGTTTCCCGCTTCCGTTATCGGCTCGATGCCTCGGCCGGCGCTTGTCAAAGAGCTGGTGTCAGACGATACACGGCACTCGTCTAAAGAGTACGAACGCCTGATGGCCTCGGCAATCCGCTACGTAGTGGCGCTCCAGGAAGCAGCCGGCTTGGACGTCGTGACCGATGGAGAGTGGCGGCGAAAGTCGTATATTGGCGTAATCGCCGAGCTGGCACACGGCTTCGAACTGAGTCTGAATCCGGCCGACGGACGGCCTTGGACTATCGTCGTCGACAAGTTGTCACCTCGCCAGCCCGGTTTCATCGCGAAAGAAGTGAGGTTTCTTAAGCGGGTCACCAGCCGGGCTATCAAAGCCACGCTGCCCGCTCCCGCACTACTTGGCGAGCGAATGTGGGATCGGGAGAAGTCTTCGCATGTTTACCCGACTCGCGAGGCCTTCGTTCGCGATTGCGTGCCCATTCTGCGGCGGGAAGTGGAGTTACTCCGAGATGAGGGTGTATCGGTGGTACAGGTCGACGATCCTCATCTCTGCTTGTTTGTTGATCCGGACGTCCGGGGACAGTATGCCGACCCGGATCGAGCGGCGGACTTTGCCGTCGACATGGACAACCAAGTCTTCGAGGGCATCGAAGGAGTAACCAGGGCCGTCCACCTGTGCCGCAGGGCGGGAGCCCGGGCACGCGGGGAAGCCCTGTATCGTGGCGGCTATGAGCCCATTCTCAAACAGTTGAGCCAGCTCAAGGTGGACCACGTAACGATGGAGTTCACCGCCCCAGGCGCCGGTGAAATGGCGATCCTCAAACAGCTCCCAGACGGACTCGAGGTAGGCCTTGGGTGCGTGAGTTGCCAGCCGGGAGTTGTGGACTCGGTCGATTCCATCATCGAACGGGTCGAGTCCGCATTGCTATACCTGTCGCCCGAACAGATCACACTGAATCCGGACTGCGGTTTCGCTCCCGGGTCAGCCGCCGTAGTGGATATCGACGAGGTCTATTCCAAGCTGAAGAACGAGGTCGAGGCGGCGGCTCGGCTGCGAGAGAAATACGCGTAGTCAACTTGCCGGTTGGGCGAGCTGGTGAAAAGCGCTCCTGATCTGGACGAAAACAAGATCGATCAGATCGCCGCACTCCCGCTTGGTTCCCGAATCAAGCTTAATCCCTGGACCAATGAGCTGAGCCTCATCAAGACCAAACCGGTTGCGTTGCTCACGCCCAAAGATAAGATGCCTTTCCGCGTCACTCCATTCGTGTTTCATGTGACTCGCGTGGAAACCGCTGATCAGACCGCGGCGGCGTCTCAGGGCAAATCCCCTCAGACTAATTCTCCAGTCCCGCAAAGTCAGTCCTCTGGGGCCACATCCCCGGCACAAGACGCCGTATCCGCTGAAACTCCGCACTCCCAAGCGGGCGAGTCGGGACAGTAGTATCCGCGAGAATCCGCGGGGCGCCTTCCGTGCGGGGGGATGTGGAAAGTGGCGCGCTGGACTGTGGCTGATGGTTGCCGGAGGGCCGGATTTGCGCTGATTGCAGCAAAGTGGCCTTTTCGCGGCGGCTGCCGTGGTTTTCGGAGTACTATGCACGTTAAAGCTCGACTCTGGGCGCCGTGGCATGAATTTGGGGGAAACGAGTAAGTCGTTTTGTTTCAGTGGCCTGGGGGTGCGAATTGCAGTTTTCTGCAGAAAATGTAAGGGTTTGGGATTTTTCGGCCTCGCAAAGCCCAGTTCGCCTTTTCTTTCATTGCGCATGATTGTTTGTCATCCGATTGATTCACTGTTATCAGGATAGCGGAGCCGTTGTGGGAATTCTTACGTGGGCGGGCAAGATGTATTGAAAACACGGGGAATATTTTTCTTAAAAATCCGTGACTGGCCGTGGCCTTTGGCCACAACGGGGTATGAAAAGCCGTCTCGAGAGATTTCGTTGGGTGGCGGCCAGCAGCCAAAGAGCAATTTTCAAGGTCTTGCCGAGGCACCGGAAGTTTGGGGTCAACTTTGATCCGGGAACGGGGGAATTCGGGCTCCGTCCCCGAACTCCCCCGAACTCCCCCGCAGTGCTTTCACGTTCGATCCTTCTAGTCACAACTTGACAATACGTGTCATCAGCCTTCCTCAGCGGCTCGTCGGCAGGTCCTGGAGAGCGAGTTCACTAAACTCGTTCATCTGCCGCGTCCACAACTGTTCCAGGTCGCGCGCCCGGTCGGGATGCTGGGCGGCGAGGTCGCTCGTTTCGGTGCGATCACGACTGAGATCAAACAGTTCCCACGGCTGTTCCGCCGCGGCGACGAGCTTCCAGTCACCCACCCGCAGTGCGCGGTTGCCTTCATGGGACCACCACAGATAGTCGCGCGCCACAGTCTTATCCTTGGCAAAGACCGACACCAGGCTGTGCCCCGGAAACGCAGGCCCGCGGCTTGTCTGGTTGCTCGCGGCTCGCCGCTCAAGATAACGAGCGGCGTCCGATCCGGCCACTTCCAGTAGCGTCGGCACGAGATCGATCACGTGGCCGACGTTGTGGCGCAGCTCCCCCCGAGCCGCGATCCCCCGCGGCCAATGCACCACCAGCGGCGTGGCAATCCCGCCTTCGTGCACCCATGTCTTGTGCCTCCGGAAAGGTGTATTGGCCGTTGTCGACCATCCGGGCCCGAGGCAAAGATAGGTCGCCGCGGAACCGGGATCAGCGTTGGGGTCATGCCCGTCGTCGCGGACCATGATCTCCGCGCTGGCGCCGTTATCGGAGAGAAAGAAGATCAACGTATTGTCGAGGGCGTTCATCGCTCGTAGCTGGTCGAGGACGCGACCGATCTCGCGGTCCATCCGATCGATCATCGCCGCGTGAATGGCCATCTTGGTGGCCTGAAACTCGCGCTGCTCCGCGCTCAGTTCACTCCACGGCAACGGACGATTCACTTCGCCGGCTCCCAGGATCTTGAGCGCCTCGGGAAAGTGGTACGGCGGGCCGACTTCTCGTTCGACGGGAGACAGCTCGGCCTGGACGATTCCCATCCGCTGTTGCCTTCGCCAACGCTGCTCGCGCATGACCTCCCAATCCTGGTTGTACTTGTCGCGATAGCGGGCGATGTCTTCCGGCAAGGCATGCAGCGGAAAGTGCGGGGCATTAAAAGCGATATACTGAAAGAACGGCTGGTCGGCATACGTCCGGGCATGTTCCCGCAGGCACTTCACCGCATGGTCGACAACGGCGATCGTGCCGTAGTAGTCCGTGCCAGGTTCCACCGCGGGCAGCTTCTGGTCATCTTCCCAGTGGACGCGCGGATTGAAATATCGCCCCCCGTGTAGGTAATACGAACGATCGAATCCGTTGGCGATCGGCATGCCGTCCACATGCCACTTGCCCGAGTGGTACGAACGGTAGCCGAGCGGCTTCAGCATTTCAGGCAGCAGCCGCGCCCAGGCCGGACGCTTGCCGTGACCGCCGCTGGGAATACCAGGCAGCTTGTCGCGACGCACTTGTTGGGCGTAATAGCCCGTCAGCAAAGCCGCTCGCGTCGGCCAACAGCGCGCCGTGTTGTAGAACTGCGTAAAGCGGAGCCCGTTGGCGGCCAGTCCATCTAGATGCGGCGTCTCGATCTCGCCACCGTAACAACCCAGATCGGAGAACCCCAAGTCATCGGCCAGGATGACCAAGACGTTGGGCTTGTCAGTCGCGAGCGCGGGAGCTACAAACAAGGATGCGGAGCACAGGACCAGCAGGGCCAGGAAGAGGTTTCTGATCACGATTGGTCACCGATCATTCTGGATCAGGTGGCAGGTAGTCGGGAAGCTTGCACCTACCCTACATCGTAGCCATCTCGCTCGCCGAGATGGCTCCTTTGGCTACTTGGGTTGAAAAAACTTGGGCCAGACGTCAAAGGGCGGCGGACGGGAGCCACCCTGGGCCCATACCCAATCAACGCTTTGCCGAGGTTTTCTCCTTATCGGGCTCGTTTCGCATCGTCAACGGAGGCTTCGTGATGCCGCTGGCCGAAGAGCGCGAAGGGTCGTTCTTCCGCTAACTCTTCTACGGGCGCAACCTCGTCATTGAGTCCTCGGCAACGGGGGTGTCGGTGAGTTCTTAGACGGGCTAGTGGGCGCGTAGCTTTTGCTCGATGGCGACGGTGCACTGCCGGCTAAGCTCCCCCAGCGCCCACCCTTGTGGCGCGATCGAGCCGGCACGACCGATATAATCCATCGCCTCCTCCGGCCTGCCAGCATTGAGCAGGAGTCGGCCGTAGTGGCTGAGTGCCTCCCAGTGGTAGGGGTCGGTTTCCACAGCTTTCGCGGCGTAGGAGAAGGCCCGGTCGTGGTCCTGCAAGAGTTCCGCGTTTCGCGAGAGAGGTAGCAGAGCCCGAGAACGCAGCGGGCCCTGAAGCGAGCCGCGAAGTCCGGGAATGCTGTTCAGGAGCTGCTCGGCGCGAGCCCGCTGTTGAGAATCGAACGGGAATCTACCGGCGCTGAAGTCGAGATACCGTCTTAGCATTGCTGCTTCACAGACAAGGAGTAAACTCCGTTCTTCGGGAGCACTAAGCTGGGCGACTGTGACGCCCCGCAGCATCTGTCGCCGGTGATGTTCCAGGACCAACTTCATGCGCGGCTCAGGGAAGAACCATTGCCCCGAGGTGCTGACGCGATTCGGGACAGCGAGCCGCTTGAAGTACATCGGGCGCGGGACTCGAACCGCCGTCCCCGACCGCAGCAGATGGCAAGCCCACTCACATTCGACGGCAAATGAGATGAACTCGTTTGAGGGGAACGTGGCCCCGGCATCCAGGACGGTTGTCCGCGTCACACCACGCCAAGGAACGGCTTCGGCGCCTCCCAGAAAGAAGGAAAGCAGCCTTTCAAACGGGCCACCCTCCTCGATGGCCAGGGACTTTCGGAAGTGGCCGTCACCGAAACAGAACATGTCGGCATAGGCCACCGAGGCGACGGGCCGCGCCGTGATTGTTCCGAGTAAAGTTTCGATGTAGCCGGGATGCAGAACGTCGTCGTGAGGCAGGATGATGAAGAACGGTGTCCGGACGCGAGCCAAGAGTGCGGCAATGTTCTCGGCCCAGCCGAGCCTTTGATCGTTGATCGACACCCGAAAACGCGGGTCCTGCAAGAAGGGAGTGCAGGCTTTCTCGGTTTCCGCTGCCGGCGGCTCGATCGCAATCTTTACGTCGATGTCTCGGTACGTCTGCTTGGCAACGGAACGAAGAGTGTGGGTTAAGAAGCGCTCGGCCCGGTAGGCCGGAATGCAGACGGTGACCTGTGCCATGGCTTCTCGCTCCGTCTCCGGGCTCGCGTCCCACTGGAGCCCGATATGTTGGCCCCGAGCTTCGTCAGGGCCCCCCGCGGTTTTCCTCCGCGAGGCGGGGTGAGGTACGGCTGAGAGGACAGATGCGGTCCGCCAACTCGAAGGCGAACAACGGCGCTAGTGTGTACTTTCCCGTATCCACCGAATGGTAGCCACCATTCGAGAAGCAGCCGACTTGGGAACGCTGATGCAGTTCGCTATGCGGGTCGTCGATGTCCGTGTGCCCCCAGGCGACTATCGTGCCCCCAAGAATCCGAGGGGTGCCGGCGGCCCGCCCCAGCCGGCCGACAGCGGGACAAATCGTGTTCAGCTCCCGGAGGGTCTGCTCGAACATCGCGCAGGAGCGCGCTTCCGTGGGGCGACGGGGCCACCTCGGCGGCTGCAGTTCGGAGGAGATGGCGGACATGCAGACGGGGTACCAGCTCAGGTACACGTCGCCATTCGAGTATTGAACGGTATCGCCGAAGGGCCCGAGAATGATCGTCGTCGATGGGATGGAGTGGTCGATCTTTGGCAGCCTTATGCCGTACTTGAAGCGATGCAGCCAAGGCCGAGTCGGGCACCGGCCGACGGTGGCATCAATTGCGAGGCGTCCGGCCCAGAGGGCGTTGACGACATGTTCATAGTCCCGGGTGGATGTCTCAGATCCGCATTGTAACTCGACCCTGGCGCCGTCGTTTCGCAGCGCAACGCCGTTCACGACCGTGGCCCCGTGGAAAGCAACCCGGGAGGAGATGCCGATCGCCCTCCGGAGCAGGCGAGCGAGCGCCTGCGGATCGACGGATTTCTCGATGGTTCGGTATACCGCAATGGCCGTCGCCTCACTGAACAGTTGGTGCCGTTCGCTAGCCGTCAGGGGCTCGAAGAGCTTATCTACGGTGGTTCCCAAATAGTCACCGCCATGGGCAGCCGCCTTATCCCTGACGAGTGCGCTCAGCCGCTCGAAGTAGAGCTGAATTCGGTCCAGGGGCAGGAGGCTGTCGCGATGGACTACGTAGAGAAAGGGACTGGATACGTTGACCAGCGCGGCGTCGAAGTCAATCCAACGATTGAGAAGCTTTCGGAAGTGGAGAGCACCACGAACCATCAGTGCGGCGGTGGCCATAGTAGGGTCGTTGGAGTAGACTAATCCCAGGTGGATCTTGCCCTCGTTGACCCAACCCGCTTGCGTGATCGGGCGGTCGCCCTTGTCGAATAGATCAACGTTGATCCCTCGCTTGGCCAGCTCCAACGCCGCACACGCACCTTGGAACCCGGCGCCCAAAACCGCGACCCTCATCTCGTCCTTGTCGATCCGAGACGGTCGAAGAAGACAGCGCCGCCGTGGACCCCCGCGCCGATGAGACCGCAACCCCGAGGGATCGAATCAGCCCCCGTGACGACAGCGAGACCTGCCATCACGGCGAGGTGGTCTCGCCGAAGCACGGCTTCTAGGGGTTGTGCGAACGCGCTCAGTTTACGTTCCAATTGCAGATGGCGCGTGCGCCGGATTTCGTTTCGAATGTACGCGGCAGCTCGGGGTCCTGCCACTGGGAAGCGCTTGGTGCCAGTTCCGCCGTTAAATCGTCAAACTGGAGGGTCTCGGCGAATCCGACATTTTTCATCGTCATCGTGCGCCCCGACTCGCTCACTGCATTCCTCGCCCCTCAAAAGATACGTGGTGATAACACATTAGGACTGTATCAGCAGTGCGGCGGCCCAAAAACGTCGCGGGAGAGCGCACCGCAGTTCTAGCCGCCGCATTGCTGATACGGGTTGTTGTACTAAGCCGCCCTGGAGGTTTGGCAGGGCAATTGCTCTATGGGGTTTGTATAAACTTTCGCCTAGCCGCTGGCTCGCACTCTGACCGTGCACTTGCGCGCCAGACCTTTGCGGACTGCGGCATCGCTAATTGCTCTGCCAAATCCTGCCACATCGGCCCCTCCTGCCGCGCAGCGGCTTAGTACAACAAGGCCTTACCACCAGTAATCTGGTTCCTAGCCATGATAACTCAATGGACGAGGGGTTTGCAGCTCTTCAGACGACTGGGAAAAGGGCCTCTGACTGACGATTAATGGGGATTTCTTGGATTTCTTGTGGGACAGTCACCTTAACTCGTTTTTGCAGCGGCAGCGAGGGGTTTTGGCGGCGCTGGTCCTGGTTTTTGCCGCGCCAGCGCTCTCTGCAGACGCCCTTCGAGCGCCGAGATGAACTCCCAACTGCCTAGCGGGCGACCCGTCCGCGTCGCCTGACGCAACCGCTCGGCGAGTTGCTCGTCCGGCGTCGCGGCCGCCAACACCTCCTCCCAGTCGTTGAGAGGACACAGCTCACATGGGACGCCGCACTCGACCATTCGTAGCTCACCGCCTCAACGACAAGGCGGGCACGAAGCGGGTTCAGATCGACATAGCGCAGCGCCGCGACCAGGTGATCTCGGCTCAAACTTGTTGAATAGAAACGATTTTGCCAAACATGCCCGCTGCGCCGCCGGCGTCCGTTCAGGTAAACCGCATAGTCGTAGTTGGTGCGGCCAATAGCCTTGGCCAGCGACTGCCACTGTTCGGGCACAGCCACCAGATGGACGTGATGCGGCATCAAGCAATAGCCGAGCAGCGTGAGTTCCCAGCGCCGACAGTGACTGCCGAGAAGCGACAAGTAGATCCGCCGGCCGGCGGCTGAGAAGAAGACTTTTTGGCGGTTGTCGCCCCGCTGGGTGACATGGTGCGGTGCGCCGACCGCCACCACGCGCGCGATGCGTGGCACCCGATCAGTATCGACCACCTGCCCCGCTATCGTCAAGTTTTCGCGACAAAACGGCAGTTAAGGTGACTGTCCCTCAGTCGGCATTCCCGTCAGGAAATGCGTCGAAAGCGATTCAGCGGCCGTCGGGAGACCAGCTAGGGGATCCCGGTCATCAGGGAGGCCCGGGTCGGGCAACAACGCGACGTGTTGTAAAACTGCGTGAACCGCAGCCCGTTCTCCGCCAGCCGGTCGATATTCGGGGTGTTGATCTCCCCGCCATAACACCCCAAGTCGGAGTAGCCCATGTCGTCAGCCATCATGACGATGATGTTGGGGCGAGGGGCGGCGTGGCCCGTCTGCGCCGCGGCCGATACGGCCATCACCGCGAGGGTAACACCGGCATCCCGGAGATTTCTCATGATCGTTCTGTGTTCACTTACCGTCCGATCGGGATCGCGACCTCGCTGGCCCTTGCACCGGCCGCCACGAAGGAGAGTTTTCGGTTGCCGGGCCGCGCATTGGCCGGAATCCGGAAATTGACCTGATAGGCGGTCACCAGACCCGGGGCGTAAAAGGAGCCGAGCACCTCGGCGCCGGTGTCGTCAATCCCGACAATCGGGTCGACGATGCTCCGCGCGGGGGGCACTGGGCCCAGCACGTTGGTTCCGACGGCAGGATTGGTTGGTCCCAATCCAGTCAGAAACAGCAGAATGATCTCGCCTGGCAAAGCGGGCCTGAGAGGCGTCACCAGGGTGAAGTCCGCATGCAGCGCGGCCGCGATTCTCACTCCGTCTAGAGAAACCTCAAAAATCGCCGGCTGAACCGAGAATAACGTGATGCCGCGGAAGGTTGCGCGAGAACCGTTGTTCTCGATCTCCACGACGGCCCGACCCACCAGTCCAAACGGCACCTGAATATTGATTTGCTCTTGGCCGCTGAGGTTGGCCATCGAAAGAATCGGGGCAGCGACTCCATTGACGCTGACACGCACTCCTTCGAGGACGGTTGGAAACGGCACTTGCCTGGCCTCGACGACACCGCGCGCCTGCATCAGCCCCACACCGAAAATGCTGCCGACACTGCCCGGCACCCACCCCGGCGTGAAGCTCGCGCCGTTGACGAACCCGGCGTTTGTCACGAGCGGCACCCGCCCGACAACATTGACCTCAAAGGTCACGGTCTTGCCCGCCGCGTTGGCGGTAACACGGATCAGTCCCAAGCGGTCACTTGCCGTGACGAACACCGACGCCAGTCCCTGAGAATCGGTGACGGCGGCCGCGCCGGGAATAAGAGTCGCTGAACCCTGGACCACCGCGAACAAGACCTGGACCCCGGGAATCACGCCACCTTGGTCATCCCGCACCTCGACCACCAGCGGTTGAGCGATACTTTGGCCCACGACAAGGTTTTGGCCGTTTCCGGAAATCAGAGACAACTGAGCCGGGGGAGCGCTCACCATCAGATTGAAAGTGGCCGAGAAGGGGCCCGAAGTCGCTGTGACCATAAACGGCTGTTGCTGATCCCCGAGCTGAACCACGACGGATGAGCGCCCGTGGCCGTCCGTGATGGGAATCACGTTGACCAGGCTGGCCGCCTCCGGCGGCTCGACGACCCAGCCTGTGTCAAGGCCCGGGATTGGATTGCCGCACTCGTCGGTTAGCTGCACGACGAGAGCCTGGCTATCGAGGAGCTGACCCGGGATGCCGGCTTGGTTATCGCCCTGGACCTTTGTCATCCGCGCGGCCGGCCCCCTCCCCGCGATAAAAGGTACGGTGAGTGAACCCGTTCCCGGGCTAGCGGTAACACGGATCGTCCCAGGCCCCGTGAGACATCCGAAAGTCGGCGTCGTCTGCGCCTTTCCGTTGCTCCTGGTCGTGACCGTCTCCGGGTCAAACTCGACTCCTTTATCCGAAGAGAAAGAGATAGCCGCCCCAGAGACTCGGGCGCCAGCGGCATCGAAGGCGCGAACCTGAACTCCGTTCTCGACAGTTTCGCCGACGCGGACTTCCAGCATTTCCATGGATAAAAGCGCCAGGCTCTCGACATCCGCGCTGGCGGCCGACACCGTAACGGTGAAAGGGTCGGACAGAGCGTGTCCGGAACCGCCGGTCACTGACACCTCCACCACAGCCGGCACGATCGCGGAAGCAGCCGCGCATGCGATCGAAGCCTGACCGGCTTCGTCAGTGAAAACAGTTGAGGGGCACAACAGGGTCTGCTCTTTGGACGTCTCGACCGAGAGCTGAGAGCGGGCCCAGGGTTGGCCATCCAACTGCGCGCTGAGGACAAGGGGCGCCGGCAGCGCGGAGTCGCGAGCTGCTATTTGGCGATCCCCCGAAACCTTGCGGAGCGCCTCCTCCGCCGCCGGATCCGCCCCTATCGTGACCCTGAAGGGTTCACCAAGGGTGTGTCCATCCTCATCCCGGACCGAGACCGTGGCAACCGTTGCCGAATCCACGTTGAAGGCCGTGCACGAGAGACTCGCCGCCCCGCTGGAATCAGTCAGGACGTTGCTCGTGCACGAGAGAGCGGCAGGCGGCATCGTCGTTACGGTGAGCCTGACACGGGCGCGCGGCGCCCTACCCAGTTGAGCGGATACCACAAGTGGCAGATCGAGATGGCTCCCTTGTGCGACGCTTTGATTGTCGCCCGAGATCTTCCCAAGGCCGCCGATCGAAGCCCGATCGTCCGCGGTCCCGGATGGGGCGAACACCTCCGCCCGCGGCGGCACGGAAACAAGCGACAAGGCAGAGACCGGGGCGGACAAGATGGCCTGCTGAGGTGACTCGGAGGCTTCCAGATTCAGCTTGAGAATCCGCGTTTCCGGTTGGTTCACTGCATAAAGCACGCGGCCGTCAGATGAAACCGTGAAGTCCGCGAAGGGGATTGCAAGGCCTTCCCCCGCGGCAGTTTCAACTTCAACCGCGCGGCCGCCTGGGACGAGGCTGCCCTGGAACATGCGACCATCGATTTGCGCCAAGAAACGGCGGCCGGCGCTGACATGCAACTTGGTGAGCGGAGGCATCGCGCTCGCTGGGGCCGAGCCGCCCGACGAAGGCGCCCCGCCAGAGAAGCTCTTTGGCCGCTTCGTGATGCTTGTTTCAATGTCAATAGTGCTGCTTAAGATCGGCCGCAAAAACCGCTCCGTTCGATCGTCCAGTTCGTAGATTGCCCGTCGCCCTGTAACGTAGGTGCGAGAATCCCGCGGCGAAGTGACAATGTCCATGGCAACTTCGGGGAGATAGAGTCCAATTTGTTCCAGCTCATTGGAAGCCAGATCGACTCGCCTAATGAGGTTCGAGTTGAGCGAGGTTAGGTAGGCAAGTGCTGAATCTCCTGAAGCAGCAACGCCGTTGGCGTCGAATCCGAGATCCAGAACCGCCGCCAAGGAATCATCGGCCGTGTCCAGGATGTACATGCGGCTTCCTGAGACGATGAGCAGCCGCCGGTTGTCCGGTGTCAATGCGGCCGCGGTTGTGATGGCTCTGCTGAAAGAACCGGGAACGGCTGCGGGAAGAAACACCATTCCTCGCGGGGCGAACTCAGAGTCCAGAATGACTACCGAGCCCTCGGAAACTACGTAAAACTTTCCGAATCCAGCGGCGGCCCGGCCGGGAATGCCAAATGCCGCAAAGGCGCCATTCCCCACAACTGGGGCTCCCGCGGGCTGCAAGGTCTCGGCATCGAAAACGCTCGCGGTCGTTCCGTCCCGGTGAAACACAAACAAGTAGCTGGAACCGCCAAGCGCGGCCTCTGGGACCACAAGAATCAGCAGAGCAACGAGCCCTCTAACGAGCCCTCTGAAGAAGTGAAGTAAGGTCAACTGAACCGCCGATCGTTTATTCGCGAAATCAGCGCATATTCTATCAGCAACGCCCACCACCTTCGGTTCACGAGTGTCCATGAGTGAATCGGCGACCGAAGTCACCACCGGCGGCAAGCCCGCGGTGTGCTTCGCCCAACCCAAGGCGTACCCATCCTCCTGCCCAGTGGAACTGGAGTATGCTGTCTCTAGTACCTGCATCATGAAATTCGCGCCAAACGTCGCAGAAAATTCGGGAGCCAGATTCAGAGCCCCGACCGTGAGGGAGGGGTTAGCCGCTTCGACGCGCCTCATCCGCTAGCGGTCAGGCTCGCCTCTTTGGTTGCGGCTCGTGCGCGTCAAGAAGAGAAAAGCCCAGTGCCTGCATTTCATTACCAGCCTATATTCGAGCACGGTCCCGACGAGACCGAATACCGGCATCTGACCTCTGGCCACGTGACGGCGACCCGCCTCAACGGGCGGGAGATCCTCGAGGTCGCGCCCGAAGCGCTTGTGCGGATGGCCAAAGAAGCCATGGACGACATGGCCCATCTGCTGCGCGCGAGCCACCTCGCCCAGTTGAAAAAGATCCTCGACGATCCCGAAGCCTCGGAAAACGATCGCTTCGTGACGCTCGAGCTGCTCAAGAACGCTGCGATCGCCTCGGCCCGCGTGCTGCCCGGCTGCCAGGACACCGGCACCGCGATCGTCATCGGCTACAAGGGACAGGGGGTCTTTACCGCGGGCGACGATGCCGAGGCGCTGTCGCAAGGTATCCATCAGGCCTACGCCGAGCGCAACCTGCGCTACTCACAGTTGGCGCCGCTCGACATGTTCACCGAGAAGAACACAGGCACGAACCTGCCGGCGCAGATCGAGATCTACGCCGAGCCGGGTGACGAGTACCGCTTTCTGTTCATCGCCAAGGGGGGCGGCTCCGCGAACAAGTCGTTCCTGTATCAGGAAACGAAGGCCCTTCTGAATACGGAGTCTTTGCTTGCTTTCGTCGAAGAGAAGCTGCGCACGCTCGGAACCTCGGCCTGCCCCCCCTACCACCTGGCGCTGGTGGTAGGCGGGACGTCCGCCGAGATGACGCTCAAGACCGTCAAGCTGGCCAGCACGCGTTACCTCGACGACTTGCCGGCCACGGGCAACGAGTTCGGCCGCGCCTTCCGCGACAAGCAGATGGAGGAGAAGGTTCTCCAGCTTGCCGCCCAAACCGGCATCGGCGCCCAGTTCGGCGGCAAGTACTTCGCTCACGACGCGCGGGTGATCCGGCTGCCGCGCCATGGCGCTTCGTGCCCGGTGGGACTCGGCGTGTCTTGTTCGGCGGACCGGCAGGTCCTGGGCAAGATTACGCGCGACGGACTCTTCCTCGAGCAGCTCGAGACCAACCCGGCGCGCTTTCTGCCGGAGGTGACCGGGGAGGAGCTGGGTGGCGAGGTCGTCGCGATCGACCTCACGCGTCCGATGCCCGAGATCCTGGCGCAGCTCCGAGAGCATCCGGTTGCCACGCGTTTATCGCTCAGCGGCCCGTTGGTCGTCGCCCGCGATATCGCCCACGCCAAACTGAAGGAGCGCCTCGATGCGGGCGGCGATCTGCCCCAGTATTTCAAAGACCATCCGGTCTACTACGCCGGCCCGGCGAAGAAGCCCGAAGGCTATGCGTCCGGTTCGTTCGGACCCACCACCGCCGGCCGCATGGACCCCTACGTCGATCTGTTCCAAAGCCATGGCGCCAGCATGGTGATGCTCGCCAAAGGCAACCGGTCGCGGCAGGTGGCCGAGGCCTGCGGCCGCCACGGCGGCTTCTACCTCGGATCGATTGGCGGACCGGCGGCCCGCCTCGCCAAACACAGCATCAAAAAGGTAGAGGTGGCCGAGTACCCCGAACTGGGGATGGAGGCCATCTGGCGGATCGAGGTGGAGAACTTCCCCGCCTTTATCGTGATCGACCACCAAGGCAAGGACTTCTACGACCAGCTGGTGCGGAATCGAACGGTCCAGATTGCCAACGGCTGAACGTCCGGCCATATGGGCCCCGTTTTCAGCATTTTCCTGGCCGCTTCCTGGGGTAGACTAACCGGCAGTTTCAGGAGAAAAGCGAGTATAACGCGGGGGGCCCGGCGGTCCAAACTGGAAATGCCGTTTTCCGAAGCTCCCCAACCATCAATTTACAGCGCTAAGCAGAAGGATGAACAGCGTTTCCACCCCAGCCCGGTTTAACTCTTTTCGGAAGAGCGCTTCCCTCATTGGTTCATTTGGAAATCGTTGGTGAGCCCCCAATCACAAGATCCGTTATCGACGCCGTCGAGCGGGCTCTCCTGCTCGAGATGGGCCGCGGTGGCCGCGGGAGCGGCTCTATTCTGCTCCGGGGGAGCGAGTCTGGTCAACGAAGTCGTCTGGCAACGGGCGCTCAAGCGTTTTCTTGGCGGCAGCGAATCGGTCAGCTCGATGATCGTCGTGGTCGTCTTCATGTTAGGTTTGGGAGCTGGGTCGATTCTTATGGGACGGCGCGCCCAGCGGATCAGGAATCCGCTGGGCGCTTTCGCTATCGTGGAAGGTCTTTTAGCGGTAGTGAGCGCCCTGGTCTGCCTGGTTCTGCGCAGTGATCTGACCGAATCCATTTATCACGCTCAACTGGTCGCGGTCAGCCTGAATGTGCCGCTGCCCCTGGTCTTCGGATTGAGTGCAGGCGTCATCCTGTTGGCGCCCTGCCTGCTGATGGGAGCCACGATACCTCTGGCAACGGAAAGCTTCCAGCGCAGTCTGGGCTTTCAAAACCCCCGAATTCTCGGGCACTTGTTTTTCATCAACACCCTGGGCGGCGTCGCTGGAGCGATCGCTGCTAGTTTTTATCTGGTTCCGTGGCTGGGTTTTACGCTCACGATGGTGTTGAGTGTCGCCATGAACGCCTCTGCAGGCCTGTTGATGATCGGGCTGGCATGGTGGAGCCGGCGAGCGCCCCTGGCTGGAGCAGAAGCCGGCCTGACCGCGGATACCGCCCCTCCCCCTCCGCGGGACTTTCAGCGTTTCCGTCAGGCAGAGATCTTGCTGTTTGGACTGGGGTTTTGTTCTCTCGGGTACGAGATGTTGCTTTTCCGACTGTTCGCGCTTGAGTTCGAGCCTTTGCCTTACACTTTCGCGTTCGTGCTGGCGGGGTTTTTGCTGTTTTGGAGTGTGGGCGCGGGCGCGGTTGCCGGCAAGACGAGCCTGACAACCGGCCAGGCCATTCGACGCTGTGCGTTGTGGCTGACGGCGCCGGCGTTGTCTCTCTACCTTTGGCTTGCCGTGATACTCGGCTGGGTGCCGGGTGAATTCCAAATCGCAAGGTTCCTGTTGATGGGGAGCCTGCTGGTATTTGCCTTGCTGAGTTTTGTGCCGTGTTTTTGGTTTGGCTTCTTGTTCGCACAGGTTACTTCGTCTGTCGCGAAGTCCTGGGGACGCGATGTGGGCCGACTTTACGCTTGGAGCACGGTAGGGTCGTGTCTCGGCACTCTGCTGGTCACGCTGGTCGGTTATGAGCTTCATCTCATCGTTTCGCTGGCGGCCCTGGTGCTCGTCCTGACCACGCTGCGGGAATATTGGCTCGGCAGGCGGCGAGGACGAGGGGAAATCAAGGCTGCCTCGAGACCTCGCTGGGCGTATAGCTTAGCGGGGCTGCTTGTGCTGCTGAGCGTTGGTTCTTCAGTGGATTTATCCCCCCTGCTTACCGGAGACAGTTTTCGGCTCTTCTTCAGCCGGGGCGGAGTCATCGGCGTCGATCGCGGAGGCAACCTGGTGTGGGACGGGCTATGGCATTCCAAGTTCTCGGATGGGCACGATCATATTGGAACCAACAATTGGCGCTTGGCGACTTCGCCGGTGCTGGTGCATTCCAGCGGTCCCATTCGTGATGCCTGCGTGATCGGCCTGGGAACCGGAATCACAGCAGCGACGCTAGCCAAGTTAGACAGCCTCGAATCGCTCGATGTCTACGACATCAACCGCGGACTTGCCGACGTACTGGAGCACTACCCCGGCGGGTCTTTGGGAGTGCTGTCGAACCCTAAGGTGCGAGTCCTCTGGCGGGACGCAAGAGCCGGGCTGGCTTTGGGAGACAAAAAATACGACGTTGTCGTGACACAGCCGCTCTACCTGAAACAGTCGGGCAGCGGGTTGCTCAATTCCCTGCAATTCCTCACGGTGGTTCGCTCGCGGCTTAAACCGGGCGGTGTTTTCTGCCTTTATTCGGAAGGTTCGCCGGCGCAGCAGCTTGCCGTGCGGGAGACGGCGGCCGGTGTGTTCAATTACGGTGAATCCTTTTACGGGGGCTATCTGCTGGTTCTTTCACAGCAGCCTCTGTGTGTTGACCGCGAGTCCCTGGATAAACGTTTCAGCGCCTCGCCCCGTGACCCTCTTTGGCTGGAAATCGCCGGCTACGCCCGAACCAGAGACGCCCATGCGGTGCTCGAGCAGCTCGACCGCCCGCGGCTCTCGTGGGACGGCTTCGGCCTCGTGGTGACGGACGATCACCCGGTCATCGAGTACCCGGATGTGTTGGAGACCATGCAGCAGCAGAGACAGCTCGAATTAAGCAAAGTTACTCGGGGCCAGTTCACGATCGGACATTCTATATTTAGGTAAGAGAGACGCAGATGATGAAAAAGGGAGTCCGCCCGAGTTCGATGGCTAGTGCTGTTCTCTTCTCCCTCGCCGTTCTCCTGACGGCCTTTCCATGCGGCGCTCAAAGCGGTGAGACCGCGGGCAGCGCCCCGGCGGAGTCTTCCCGGGCACAGCCTTTTTGTCCGGTGATCCGTGACCAGCCGGCCCTGCTGGAGCATGAAGCCGCTTACAAGGGGAAGCAAGTTCATTTTTGCTGCAACGACTGCTTGCGTGAGTTCGAGCGTAATCCCGACCAGTACGCCGCTCATCTGCCTGACCTCGCGCGGCTCGATGACGCGCCGCCCGCCCGGCCGCAAGATGACCCTGAGGATTCCTCTTTGCTGGGAGTGGATTTCTGGTGGGAGCTGGGACTACTGATCGCCGCCATCATCGCAGCCGTCTTGGCGCTGCGCTACCAGCCGGGAAAAGTTGCTCGACAGGAGGCTAAGACGGGTTTCCGGGTCGCGCCTCTGCTTGGCGCTGTACTCGTGGGGCTGGCGGTTCCTCTTTTCTATTTTGCGTCCGATTTCGAACGGATGTTCAGCGCCATAGATGAGAACAATATCGCCGATCTTCATTACGCTACTTTCGATGATTTTGGCTTGCCTCCGATGCCGCCGCATCCGCCGGTGGAGAGAAGGCTGCAAGCGACGTTCTATCGCGGGAATGATGAACGGCACCCGAGGTTATTCAATGGCGGCCACTACCGCACGACCACCTTCTACATAAGCCTGCGCACGGATGACGGGAAAGCGATTGAGTATGGCGACGACTTGAAGGACCAGGAAATCTCGGTCCGGCTCGAAATTGAACGCGCGCCGAACACCGCGGATTTCTTTTTCGAAGACCGGACAATGGACGCCATTTTCGCGACTCGCGAGTTTGGCTATTACTTGGCGCGCGATGAACCGGTCCCTGACGCGCTGCCGCTCACCGTGCTCGAAAAGATGCAACGGTGGGAAGTTGTCTATCCGCTCGGGCCGGTCGCGCAATCCGGCCCCGTGACGGCAGCGGGAGTGATCTACGTATGCGAGCAACGGTACATGGACCGCAAGGACTATTCTCAGGCGCAACTGCTGCTGATTACGGGCCGCTGGTGGGGATCAGAGGAAAAGCCGATTCAGGGTTCGCGGTTTCACTATGCCATTCAATATGATCTTCATTTCGAGCAGGGCGTGATTGATGCGGAGTCCGATCTCTGGATGGGATCGCTCTATCGAACTCGCAAGGTCGATTTGCAAGATCTGCCGCACTCGGAGTGGTTCAGCCATGAGCCCATTCCGGTCCTGCCCGCCAAGACTTCCTATGATGCCGAGCTGCTGGAAATTGAGTCGTCGGGCGAAGATGAATTTCGCGTCAGCGGCGCCGACCGACGGTAGCCCGTCCAATGTTGGCCGGCAGGGCGAGGCGAGTGGCGGAAAGTTCACCGCGCCGCTGTCCGCACATGGGGATCCGCTCCAGGGTATAATCGAAGGCCCGAGGAGACCATCAATATGCAAAGCAAGACTTTCTTCCATCTTTCCGCCTGGATCCTCGCGGCCCTGACCGCCGCGGTTCAGCCGCTCCAGGCGCAGACACCCGCGGCGCTGAATCAGGCCGGCGTGGGCATGGGACACCTGCATGTTCTCGTCAGTGAAAGCAATTACGACGCCCACCGCAAGGCCTGGATCGAAGGGCTCGGAGCCCGGCCGGAGAAACTAGGTCCGCTCGAAGCACTTCTGCTGCCCGGCGTCGTCGTCGTGATCAAGAAGGGCGAGTCAGCGGGAGGGTCCGAAGGCACTGTGGTGAACCACCTCGGCTTCCTGGTCCAGAACCTCGAGGCGCGGATCAAACACTGGGAAGGACTCGGACTAAAAGTCGACGAGCGCCGCCCAAGCCCGACCCAGGCTTTTCTGCGCTTCCCCGGCGACATAAAAGTGGAGTTGAGCGAAGACCCGACCCTTACCACTGCCGTTGCCCACCACCATATTCACCTTTTCACGACGGAAGTCGATGCCATGCAAAAGTGGTACGTCGAGAAATTCGGGGGCAGAGCTGGGGAACGGGGGAGATTTAAGGAAGCCTGGTTCCCGGGTGTGCGTGTATCGATCGCTTCCGCGAACGCCAAACCGGCCGGCAGCAAAGGCCGGGCGGTGGACCACATCGGTTTCGAGATCGACGGATTGGAAGCATTCTGCAAGAAACTCGAAGCGCAAGGCGTGAAGTTCGACGTCCCCTACAAGAACGTGCCCGCGATCAAGTCTTCGATCGCGTTTCTGACCGACCCCTGGGGTACCTACATCGAGCTGACCGAGGGGCTGGACCAGCTTCGCTAGCGGTCCGCCGGCCCCATCCGGCTTTTGCGCCGGGCGTCACGAAAGGCCCGCGCCCGAAAACCCGCCTTCCTCACACTCCTGGGCGGCGGAAAGGCGGGCCTGTTGCCTAAGCCCGGTAGAATAAGTCGGCAACATGAAGAAAGCATTGAAGACCCTGGTTCTGCTTCTTGTGATCTACGCCGCCGGTGGCGCGCTCTTGGATCAATGGATTTTCCCCGAACCGCCGCCGGACGAGTCCTACTTTCCGCCTGTCGGATATGCCTTTGCTAGCGAGACCGAGGGTTTTGATCAGCGCATCCTGAAGCGACAAGATGGACTATTCTGGATCGAGCTGACCTTGCGTCCAAACGCACCAGGGCCTCCCGAGCACATACACGCTTCCTTCCCGGAAAAGTTTCTTGTTGCCGAGGGTACGCTGAGTCTGCTGGCGGACGGCAAGGTTAGGGAGCTGGGCCCGTCCGAGTCTTTTCTCATTCGGCCCGGGGTGCCGCACAAGCCCTTCAACCAGACGGGTGAACCTGTCGTCGTGCGAGGCCCGTTCACCGAAGAATATGGAATCCGGGAACCATTCAGCGTGTTTCTGACCCAGGCGTACGGATTCTTCGACGAAGACCCCGCCAATAACCAGGCGCCCAGGGCACTGCTCCAAATGTCGCGCTTTAGCCCCAGGTATGATTCGTGGCTGGCCGGTCCGCCGTTATTCGCCCAGCGGCTTCTGTTCCACGTAATCGGGCCGACCGCGCGTCTTTTGGGTTATCGGGCCTACTATCGCCGCTTTGCCCCGCCGAGCGGTACTCACCCGTAGGTCCTCGGCGCTGGCGCTTAGGCCGGCTTAAGGGCTGCTCTCGTTTCATGGGGCACGGGGGAGGTCGTCGAGGATCTTGCAGCTCGGGGATATGCCGCACCGGATCTGGGCCGCTCCTCATACTCCGCGACAGGCCGATGGTATCGCGATAGCTACCCACTAGATTGCGGCCACCCGGCGGACTATTGCGACAGACGTCAGAATAGCCGACCGAGGTTGTAGGTCAGTCCAGCCGCAAAGCCAAGATCGAACGGGGTCGCCAACAATCCGCTTTGCTGCAGCGAGAAGTCCAGAACGAGGTCAGCTCGCAAGCGGTAGCTGATCCCTTGCAGGAGAGAAACCCGGGAGGGCTGGCCGGTCGGGAATTCCTGCAGGTATTCGGCGAAAGCCGCGGCACGGCTTGAACGCGGTCCTGAGCCGAGTGTCCGTGAATAGCCGGCGATCAGGCTGGTCTGGCGTGAGGGATTGTTCTCTGATGCGTCCGTCGCCGCGGACCAAACCAGGTTGGTTACCAGGCTGTTGGGCCCGAAGCTATACACGGCGATCGCGGAGGCGCCCAAACGCGCTCCGTCTTCATCGCGCAGGAAGAAGACTGCTTGGGGGGCTACGCCGAAGGAAAATCCGCCACTTTTGTAGAGAGCTCGGCGGATAGCGAAGCCAATGCGGTCGCCGAAGCGCGTATCACGTTCCCTTCCCATTTCCACGCTCGAGATGGAGTCGAAGCCGACACTGAATTCCATACCGCTCATGACGCCTTGCGGTGCGTCGGGCGTGAACTTGAAAACCGTCGGAAGCCCGAAGAACTCTCTGTTGCCAGACCCTCCAAGCTGCAGTTCGAGCGTCCCGGGGGCTGTGGTCGAATTGTCGTTGGAGAAAGTTGGCCGCTGTGGTGTGGCCTCGGCAGGGGGAGCAGCGCTGAGGTTCGTTCCGCATCCGAGAAGCAAAAGCGCCAGCGACGTGACGACCTGAGCCGTCGCAAACGCGACCTGCAGGCAGGAGAGAGCCACGACTTCGAGTTCTTTGGGGACTTGCTTCAGGATGATCCTTTTAAGCGTGACCGTCGGCGAGCGATCTCATAGGACTACGGATGGGTCCGCCAGTTGGTGATGTCGAAGGTGCGGCTCACCTCACGGACCAGAAGGCCCATCCTACCCTCACCAAGCTTCTCCCTGCTCAGCGGCCAGCCGGTACCACTTGGCGGCTTCAGCGTAGTCTTGCGGGACGCCTTCGCCGTTGTCGCACATCACACCCAGGTTGTACTGCGCAGCGGCGTTTCGCTGCTCGGCTCTAGAATGCAATTCCTCGACAGTCTGACACGCAAGAACCGCTATAAGTAAAGCGGTGGCTACCAGGAGTGCAGCGTCCTGAGGCAGGCGCAACAGGGGCCACGGCGAGAGAGTCCGAGCGAGTTTCTGCCCAGGCGGCATGCCCCTCTATTCTATGCACAGGTTACTGCCATAAGGCCGGAATTCCGTGGCGCGGGCAGCCCGGATAAAAAATCCAGTGACCGCATCAGACAGGAAGTGAATATTCAAGCGGAATGGGTGGTGACAGGAGCGCGGCGTCTGGGAAGAGGAGTACGAGCAGCGGCTGGCCGGGTATCACGACAGCGAACTCGCCGCCGATCGCGGCACTCGAGTGGTGAGAAATGCAGTCTAAAACGTCGCGATGGGATTCAGCGGCGAGCCCGTGCCGCGATCGACGGGAATCGGCGCGGCGGTGAGCAGAAACTCCCAGCGGTTTTGGCGGCGGCACTCGACAGCCAAGTCTTCCAGATCGCAGTTGTCAAATATCGGCGTACCGAAGGCGATCAGCATCAATTGATGGATCGGCATGCGGACCCCCTCGACGCCCGAGGGCATCACGTCGCTCGCAGCGTCGGAGCCGATCATGGCAATGTCACGCTCGCGCAGCCACTTCGCCGAGGACGCGTAGAGCCCGGCGAACTTCCCCGACCAGGGGCCCTTCTCATCCCGCAGCTTCCAGCGGCCTGTGTAGATAAACACGACATCGCCCGGCTCGACTTTGAAGCCCGCTTCCTTTTCCCAGGCCGCCAGATCCTCGGGGTGGATCGGCGTGCCCGGTTCGAGATAGTCGACGCCTTTGAGTTTCGGGATATCCATCAGAATCCCCTTGGTGAAGATTCCAGTCTTGAAATTGGTCACGGCCAGATGGGGCGTCCCGTCTTCTTTCACCTCGGCAATCTCGAAGCCGTTGTAGGACTTGCCCTGGTAAGCCATGTGGGTTAACGAGTCCATATGGGTATGGGCTAAGCCGTGATAATCGACCGTGTACTCGTCGCTGACGAACTGCCCGCTGTCTCCCGTGCTGAGCATGCGGTGCACGAACGGGCGCGAGTTGTCGGAGGCTTCTTCCTTCTCGACGTTACGCGCCAGCGATACGGAAACGCCCTCTTGGACGAGCGCCGCGGCTTGTTTGCGCTTTTCCGCGGTGATGAGGTTAACGGCGCCGAGCTGGTCCTCGGGACCCCAGCGTCCCCAGTTCGAGAGGTCTTTCATCCAGGTGTCCACGGTGGCCTTGGTGACGGTCTCGCGGGTTTGGCCGGAGGGTCCGCAGGCAACGAAGACGGCAATGACAGCGGAGGCGAGGACGATCACTAGTGCGTTTCGATTGGTCATGACTTTACTCCTTACTAGGCGTCTGAGGTGGTTCGGCCTGCAAACGGGCCGGTCATCTGATGCAGCGGTGATCAGCTTAACAGTTCATCAGAACAGATACTATCCGTGAGTGCGGAAAAACTGAAATAAACCGTCGTTGCCTCGCCCATGAACTAATGTGTTAGCAGGTCCATCAATCCCTGGGAATCCAGGCTAGCAAGCTGAGCGAAAGAACGGGCGGCATCTAGCCGCTCCTAAAACTCGCGTCCATCATCGATTCCAATCTCCGAACGCTCCTTTTCACCTGCTTCGAGGTTTATCTCTGTTTCTTTTCGAGCGGCCGCAACTCGATGCGGCGATAAAACAACTCCGCCCCCTCGGACTGAAACAGAATCTTTCCCCTCGTCAGGCTGGCATTGGTTCCTTCCATGACGAGGGTTCCGTTCACCCAATACCTGACGTGATCTGCGTCAGAGACCAGTTCGAGGACGTTCCACTCTCCGTGAGGCTTTTCGACTTCTTTTCCCGGATCACGGTAGCCCAGAGGCGCTTTGTAGGCGGCCCCACCCGGCCACGGGGTTTTGTTGAAACGATCGAATGTTCGGCCGGCATCGTCGGGCTTCGTTACGCCGTTGACCGTCAGCTCAGGCCCTTTGACGAGGATGACGTCACCTGTGCTGCCTTCCATGATCTGAAATTCGATCGATGTTGGAAAAATGGAGCCCGGGAGCCCTGCTCTCTTCTGCGTATCCGGCGCGTGAAAGAGAATGCCGCTGTCGCGCGCTAGGTCCTTCCGGGGCGCGTGCGTCGCTTCGCCCCACTTGAACTCTGCCCGCAAATAGTAATCGCCGTAGTCCTTTTTGGTGATGAAATACCCATATGGGGTTCCCGAGACGTGCACCATGCCGTCATGAACCCGAAACGTCCCATCCGGGTCATTGTTGAGGCCCCTGCCCTGGATAACCGTGTCGAATTGCTCTAGACTCTTGCCGTCGAATAGCCAAATGGGCTTCCCTGTTGGCGGAATATCGGCCGCGGGAAGCGTCGCCGCGAACGAGAACGACGCGAGGAAGATCATCACATGACGAATCGATCGGTGTCCAATCTGGATCATGATCCCTGCTCCTTTTTCAATCTAGCTTAGGTGAGTCGCCGAAACCACAGTCCACGTCAGTATACCTCCGCGCCGCCCAGCGAGCATTTGGACTTCCGTTCGTCGTAAACTGACATTTCTTCAAAGAGTTGGGGCAACTCAAAGAGCACCAACTGCCGGATTTAGGTTCAGATGGGGTATTTAGTTGACTCCAGTAGCCACTACATCTTGGGGGTGGGGGTGCCGGCCCTGGTGGCCTCGACCATTGTCTTATAGGGAGCAGGGTCGGCGGCGACCGCCTGCTGGAGGAGGCGATAGAAAAGTTTGCCGCGCGACCGTGAGGTCCGCCGGTTGAAGCGGAACGTGAACTCGTCCAGGTAGTAGTCCAAATACTCGTGACTGACAGCCCCCTGGTGGGTCCCCAACAGCCAGCGCTTTAGCAGAGAGGCGACACGATGGACTCTCGGCAGCAGCTTACTCGCCGATTGCCGCTTCCCGCGCAGCACGGTGACTTCATGGCGGTATCCTTTGTTCTCCAATCCCGCATAGCCTTCCCAGCCGTCGGTGTGCACGAGGCTGCCAGGTTGGATAGCTTCTTCGACAAAGGCTTCCAAGCTCGCCGCTGAGGCATCCGCGATCCGACGGAGCCGGATGCGACCCATACCGCGCCCATCCTCCTCGGCAGCAACCGCAACTAACGCTTTGCCAACCATTTCGCGACCTCGGACGCCCTCTTCGACTCCGCCCACATACGTTTCGTCCACCTCCACCCGGCCGACCAGCCGATTGCGACCGGGGCGCACCATGGCGCGGCGGAACTTGTGCAGCCAGGTCCAGGCGGTTACATAGCTACCCAAACCCAAGACCCGCTGCAACTCCAGCGCGCTGGCCCCGCCTTTTTGCGTTGTCACCCACCAAGCCGCCCGGAACCACAACGTCAAGGGCTTGCGGGTGTCCTGGAAAATCGTGCCCGCCGTCACCGAGGCCTGGTAACCGCAGTCGGCGCAGAGCAGCAGATTGCGTTTGCTGGCCCATGAGGACTGGATCCCACAGCGCGGGCACACGAACCCCTCCGGCCAGCGCAGCTTCAGCAGGTACTCCCGGCACGCCTCCTCGGTCGAGAATCGAGCTTCCAACTCGACGAGGTTTCGGGGGTAGTCCTCCTTCATGCCCCCAACCACAACATATTGTGGCTACTGGAGTCAACTAAATACCCCATTAGGTTCAATCGTCCGGGGCCCTGATGGATCAGCGGAAGTTTTCCACTAGCATCAGGTCCGCTTCACGCTGGTCCTCTTGCGTGTAAAGAATCCAGCCCCCGTCGGGGGAAACTGCAACTTGCACCCCGCCAGTACCCAGCTGCTCGCCGAGGGAAGCGATCCGCGTCACCCGGCCTGTGTCAAAGTAGAAAAATTTCAAGAAGCTCTCGGCAACCAAAGCCTCGCTCCGCTCCACGTCAATGAAATAAATCCCCTGCTCCACCACGGCCCACGCATTGCGGCTCACCGGTCTCGGAGAGTCAAGGACGGCGACCTCCTCGCCGCCCTCCGCGGGAACCCTCCATACCGCTCTCGGGTCCCTTGGGGAACCTTCGGGTTTATCGTAAAAGACGAACTTGCCGTCTGGAGACTCGAAAGCGCCCTCACCCCCTTCCTTGGTGACCTGCACAGCCTCACCCCCCGCAGCCGGCGCTTTCCACACCTGGTGAATCCCCGTCCGGTTAGAAGAAAAATAGATCCATTTCCTTTCCTCGACCAGCTCGGTACATTCTCCTCGGAACCTTCCGTGGTCAAGCGACGGGGCGAGCCGCCATCGGCGCTGATGACGTAGATGTCGGCATTCCCGCCGGGATATGCGTCGAAAGCGATCCAGCGGCCGTCGGGAGACCAGCTAGGGGATCCCGCATTCACGTCAGCGAAGGATGTCAGTTGCACCGGTCGGCGGCCATCCCGGTCGCATACCCAGACCTCCGGGCTTCCGGATCGATCGGATTCAAAAGCGATTCGGTCTCCGTCGGGGGAAATCTGAGGGAAGGAATCCCTGCGAGTGGAGGCAATCAACCTGGCAGGCCGATTGCGGATGATGGTTAAGCCTGACAGCTCCAAGCGCCAGATGTTTTTGTCCCTCGTCTGCCGGGAGTAGATCAGGCGGCTGCCCTGCCGAGATATTGCCGGGTAAATTGCGCCTCCACCCGTGCCTGACAACAGCTCCGGCATGCCACCGAAGGAGGAAATTCGCCACAAGTTGAAGAGACCCCCTTGGGGCGACGAGAACACAATTTCGCGGCCGTCCTGGGTCCACGCCAGGCCAAGGGTCCACGTGTCATTAAATGTCAGACGCCGCGGCTCACCGCCGGCAACCTGCACTAAGTAGACATCCGCTACGACAGATGCGCTCCGACGGATGAAAGCCAGCGTGCGGCCATCGGGAGAGAAGGCAGGACTATGATCCGCCAGGGATTGGGCCGGTGGCGATGTGAGTCTCTCTTTCGCGCCACTCTCAACGGTTACCAAGAAGATGGCAAAGGGCTCTTCGGGCGATCTCCGATCCGGGACGGCCAAGAACTTTCCGTCGGGCGACCAACTCAGACCAGAGAAACGTTCGCCCCCAAAGTGTGGACTTTCCGCCAACTTACGCTCGATCCCGCCGATGGGTGGAACCAGGAATATACCCCCGCTACCCTCGGAGCGGCGGAGGAAAGCAATTTGGCTGCCGTCGGGGGACCACGCGGGAAACCTGTCCACAGCGGGGTTCGTGGTCAGCCGCAAGGGTTCCCCGCCGGCGACCAGTTTGACGTAAATGTCGGTGTTGTCGCGGTCTTCTCCGTCCCAGGCAAAGGCAACCTGATTGCCCTCGGGGGAGAAGGTCGGGTGCAGCTCACTCCCTGGATCACTCGTCAGGGGTACGGACCGCAAAGGCGCTGGCGGTTCTCTCGCTGTTGGACCCCAGACGCCCAGCCACACACTGGCGGCGGCGATCACGGCCACCCCCAGCACGGCAAGGGCGACATACCAAGCGGCCCGGCGGCCGGGCACCAGCGCTGCTGGCGCCTGCCGGCTCGTTCCCGATTGGCGCTCTTTCCGCAGCGACCGCAGATCCACCAGTATTTCATCGACGTGCTGATAGCGCTCGCCTGCATCCTTGGACATCGCCTTGCCGACAATGCGGTCGAGTTCGGTGGGCACGCCCACCCGCAAGGCTGTGATCGGCTCGGCCTCTTCGTTTGCGATCGCATAGAGCACGGCCTGCTGGCGTTCGCCCTCAAACGGCAGGCGGCCCGTCACCATCTCGTAAATCACCACCCCCAGCGACCAAATATCCGTCCTCCGGTCCGTCGGCAATCGTTGCGCTTGCTCCGGCGACATGTAGGCCGGTGTTCCTAGCATTGTCGCGGTTTTCGTCAGTTGGGACCGCTCCGCTAGCTGCGCCAAGCCAAAATCCATGACCTTTGACTTGGCCCTGCGCCGTGACCATCAGATTGGCGCTCTTGATGTCTCGGTGGACGATGCCCTTTTCGTGGGCGGCTTGGAGACCCTGCGCAGTTTGAATCGTGATGTCGAGGGCCTCTTCCAGCTTCAGTGGACGCTCTGCAATCTTGTCTTTGACGGTTCGGCCTTCGATGAAGGCCATGGCGATAAAGGTCTCGCCTCCGGCCTCATCGATTTCATAGACAGTGCAAATGTTGGAGTGATCGAGAGCAGCAGCGGCTTGCGCTTCACGAAGGAAACGCTCCCTATGTTCCTCGTCCTCTAGAACGTCGGAGCGAAGGAATTTCAGGGCGACGAAACGCTTGAGCTTGGTGTCCTCGGCCTTATAGACCACACCCATTCCGCCCCGGCCGACTTCGGAGAGGACCTTGTAGTACGAGATGGTTTGGCCGACCATAACAGCCCGATTCTACCGTGATTCAGATACCTCGTGGTAACAAGCCTTCCCACGAGTTATCCGGCTCAAGCCATTCTAACTCATTGGACGGGGCGGGGTTCAGCTCTCGCTACGACTCGGAAAAGGGCCTCAGGCAGCTGTTAGGTCACGGCAGGAATGCCGGTCACCCCGCAACCCCCGCACAGATCCGGACTCGCGCTGCTAACAAGTTGGTGATACGCGACTGGAAGACTGAGCTGGACGATGGAACGGGTGGCAGAGAATACAAGAACGGCAACTGTTACGACATCTACCTCAAGCTGTACGAAGGCGGACAGATGGAGATCCTGGACACGGGCGATCTGCTCTGACGAGTCTAACGAGGTATTGGCCCGAGTTGTGCGCTTTTTGTGGCCGGTGGCTGCGGAACCACACGCGTTAGCCCGTCGTGGGCTCCCGGTTGGAAACTCGGCAACCAGTGACAGGTGACCAACGGTTTGTGGACACTGTGTGGACACAACGTGTGATCGACTTCGGCGAAACTCTGGCAACGACTGTAAACTAGTGATTATTATTGATTTAATGGTGAGCGCGCGGGGAATCGAACCCCGAACCTAGTGATTAAGAGTCACTTGCTCTGCCAATTGAGCTACGCGCCCGGCAAGATGGGTGTTCGGTTTGGGAGGGCCATTGGGCAGTGAAACCTGCCCTGAATGACAAATCATTATACCAACTGCATTCCGAAAAAGCGTTCGAAAGCGGTCCTGGCAAAGGCGTCCGCGCGGCGTTCATCACCTCGCACGCCGCGATCAGCTGGCAGCGGCCGTTGTAAGAACGCGGGCGCTATAATTGCAGCTTGACGCAACGGGGAGCCTTCATCAGTTTTGAGGGGATTGACGGTAGCGGCAAGACCACCCAACTGCAGCGCCTTGAGAACACGCTTTCGCGCCTCGGGCATTCCGTCGTAGTCGCCCAGGAACCCGGCGGAACGCGGGTTGGCGCCGAGATTCGCAAGCTTCTGCTGGATGCCGCAAACAGTGATTTGAGGCCGATTCCCGAGCTGCTGCTCTACTTCGCCTCCCGCTCGCAGAACATCGCGGAAGTGATCCGGCCCGCACTCAACTCGGGACAGATCGTGCTCTGCGACCGTTTTACCGACGCCACGATCGCCTACCAGGGCTGTGGCCGCGGATTAGGAGTCGAGGCCGTGCGAACCATCGAAGCCGTTGCGTGTGACGGGCTGAAGCCCGACCTTACACTGCTGCTGGACATTGCGCCGGAAACCGGCGTTCGCCGGGCACTCCAGCGAAACACGTCGCAGCCGCTAGATGAAAGCCGTATGGAGCAGGAGGATATCTCCTTTTACGAGCGAGTCCGCGCCGGCTACATCGAGCTGCAGAGAAAAGAGCCGGAAAGGATGAAACTGGTCGACGCGAACGGAGCCATCGGCGAGGTTGAGGCCAGGGTCAACCGTATCGTGACAGATTTTCTGGCAGCGCTGGGAGAATGACTGGCCCAGCTTGATGCCGTGAAATCCGCGCGTTCGCGGCAGGGAAGCGGTGCTCCGCGCAAAGCGTCAGGCAGTGAGAAAAGCAGAGCTAGATCCGCAAAGGCCCAAAGATGAACCTGCCCACATTCATCGGAAATCAGCGCGTTGCCGCCACCCTGCGGCGCATGGTCGCCGAACGGCGGCTGCCACAGACACTGCTGTTTGCCGGACCCCGCGGCGTCGGCAAAGCAACGCTGGCCAGGCAACTGGCGGCCGCCATGAACTGCCCCGCGAGCCATTCCGGTGAACCGTGCGGCGAGTGTTCCAATTGCCGCCGCATTCTGAAGGCCGACCTGTCGAGCGAAGCTTTTCAAGAGCTGTTCGAGGAACGCCTGAAGATGCCGGCGGCTAAGCGCTTGGAAAACCCGCTAATCGTGGCGACTCATCCGGACTTCCTCATCTTCCCGCCGGACGGGCCTCTCCAGATGATCACGATTGAACAGGCCCGCCGGCTTACAAAAGCGGCGAGATTCGGCCCCTCCGAGGGAGTTCGACGAGTGTTCCTGGTGGACAACGCCGACCGGGCCAATGAAGAGGCCGCCAACTCTTTGCTGAAAACTCTTGAGGAACCCGCCGATTCGCTCACCATAATCCTGACCGCGGCGAATCCCTACGAGTTACTGCCTACGATTCGTTCAAGATCGATTCCCTTTTACTTTGGGCCGCTCACGCAATCAGAGATGCGGCAGTTCTTCGACACCCGGCCTGAGATCGGCGAACAAGAGCGCGAGCGGCTCGCCGGCTGGTCCGATGGCAGCCCCGGGAAAGCGCTGTCGCTCGATGCGGAAGAGTACACCGAGCGCCGCGGCACTATGCTCGCCATACTGCGGACCGCTCTTGGCACGGGCTCTTTCGCGGAACTGCTCGCGCATACCGAGAATGTGGGGCGCAAGCGCCAGCAGAAGCTTGGCTTGCTGGTGGATTCCGGCCAGGGTCTCCTGCGGGACCTTGTTCATCTCAAGCTGGGGACACAGGGCCTGATCAACGAAGATTTGCGAGAAGAACTGGAATCGATGGCCACGAGAGTAACTTTCGATTGGGTCGAGAAAGCGGCCGCGGAACTAGACGAGCTAGTGCGATTGGAGCGCAGAAACATCCAGAAACAGGTCGCTCTGGAGTCTCTCGCCGTCAGTTTGAGACACGCGGCCGCTCGCTCGGCTCACTCGGCATAGTCGCTTGCGAGCTTCAAACCGTTTGTGCTATCCATAAGGAAAGTCGGCTGGCAAACCAGCTTTCGCGTACCCGGTCCGCGGGCCCTACGTTTCCTATCCGCAACCCGGAGAGCAGTGAAGACCCCCGGCAGGTTTCTGTCGAGGGACAGCGAACTACCTGCTACGGTTCGCGTGAACTTTATCTTACTGTCAAACATGAACATCGAAAGGCCTCACATGAAGGAATCCTCCGACTCTTCACACCGCAAACTCATTCGCCCATCCCTGAATGAAGTCAAGGAACAAATGCACCAGCAAAAGCGCCAGCACCAGAGTCAAAACCACTCCCGCCAGAAGCGGTCCGCGCCACCGGAACAGACCAACGCCGAAAGCTTCTACTTCGTCAAACAGATGCAGAACCGCACGCCGATCGTGCTCGTGCTCAAGGACGGCGAAGAACTCAGCGGCACGGTCGAGTGGTACGACAAGAGCTGCCTGAAGATCAACCGGCCGGGCGGGCCGAACGTGCTGGTTTACAAAGACAGCATCAAATACATCTTCAAGCAGAGCGAGGGAAGCAGTTCGAGCGAAGAGGACTCCGGCGAAAGCGGAGCTGGGGCGAACGGCTCCGGCGCCAGCTAGCGAGCCGCTCGAACGAAGACACCTGCCCCTAAACTCGGAACTCAGGTCTTTGACGGCGGAGGCGGAGGCGGTATTGTCGGCGCTCGCCTGCTTGTTCGTAGCGGCGTTTTTCCTCTTGCGTCTCTGGAACCGCCGCCAAAACCGGCTTTGGGCGCTGGTCCCTCCCTACCGCGACGAAAGTCAAATAGGCTGAAGCAACGTGCCTCTTCTTGGCGCTGCGGAGGTTTTCCGCATGCACCTTGACGCCGACCTCCATCGAAGTATGGAAAGCCCGGTTGACCGCCGCCCGCAGCACGACCAGTTCTCCAATCGCGACGGGTTCACGGAAGTCCATGTGATCAAACGACGCCGTCACGACGAACTCGCGACAGTGGCGCGCGGCCGCGATCGCTCCGGTGATATCCACAAGGTGCATCAGCTTGCCGCCCAGCAGGTTCCCCAGGCCGTTGGCATCGTTGGGAAGCGCCAGTTCTGACAGTTCTGAATAAGATTCACGTACAGGCTTTCCGGTCATGGTTTTCTGGACTCGTGAAGATTCATTTGGCCGCCTTCGATCTGGGGCGAAGCTCCCGCAACGGGAACTGCATCAGCGTCCGCTTGCGGCTGCTCCCGCGGCCTTGGGCGGCTTCGAGGCGGCCGCACCGGGGTCCCCCTCGCCTTTCGAGCGGAGGTAGCTGGCGAGGTAGGCTTCCGCTTGCCTCGCAAGCAGCCCGTCAACGTTGAGATCGCTCCACGACTTCGTGGCCCGCAAGTATCGAAGCGTGCCGTGGCGAAGCGGCAGATAGACCCGCTCCACGACGTAGGCAACTACGACAGTACGGCCGTCGTCCGCCGAAAGGCCGAAGCGAACCGCGTCAGGCCCATCTCCGCTCGGAAAGCGGCTGCACTCGGTTCTCGCGTAACCCAGGTTGCAGCAATCAACAAGAAGCCGCTCGGAGGGCAAGAACGGCTCGGTAGCGGCGTGGCATTTCCCCCTATACAGGTCCCCCAAGGGTGGCCGCAGCTTGCCGGGCCACTTGGACCAGGGAAGTGGCTCGCTCGGACAAAAGTAGGGACAAGCCATCGCTTTGCCTCAGTCAATAGGATATCGATTGCTATAGTAGTGTTCTGGCGGAGGGCGCACAACCCCTCCTGACAGTTTCCGAAGCCGACGAACACCCGAAATCCATGGCCAGTGATCGATTAGAAACCCTGCTCCAATTTGTCGAATCCAACCCCAGAGACGCGTTTGTGCGCTACGGACTGGCACAAGAATACGTCAACCGGGGCCAGCTTGAAAAGGCCATCGAAGAATTCAACACGCTGCTGGCGAACCATGCGGACTATCAGGCCGCCTACTACCACGCCGGACAAACCCACCTCAAGCTTGGCCGCAAGCAGGAAGCTCGCGAGTCCTTCCAGAAGGGTATCGAGCTCGCCACGCGCTCCGGTGACTCCCACGCCCGCGGCGAACTCGAAGCGGCGCTCGCAGAGCTTTAGCAAAGAGTTTGACTGCCGAATCGAGCTTAACCCAGCTTAACCCCAATACTGTCCACTTAGAGCCTTTCAGTCGCGGATAGAGCTTTTGAGCCGCGAAGCGGCGCTGGATCGTAGCCCATGGGTGGAGCGAAGCGGAACCCAGGGTCCGAAACCCTGCGAGGGGAAGCCCCGCACCCGCACGGGGCGTAGGAAAACAACCGGATGTGCACTGCACTTCTGCAACCGGCTGCTAACTAACCGGGTGACACCCAACACAGCCGCCACAAGCCTGAGCCACGTTCACGTGGCTTGGTCTGCTTTAGGCCGGTCCTTTTAGGGCCGGTTGGCCAGCCCTCCCGAAGTTGTTCCTCAGCCCGTTTCAACGGGCTTTCATTCCGCTCTGATCACGACCCTCTCCCGGCAACTACCAAAGGGCACGTCGCCTTGAGGTGGCGCGCGCCTCCCGGCGGGCCGCGTCGGCCTCCGGGCCGACGTTGCGTGTCATCGCCTGCACCCCCATCGATAAGCACGCGGTTGGAACGAACAGGACTCATTGAGCCACAGCCTGGCCCGCCGCTTTTCCGCTTCAAATGTCATCTGGCTCGGGCTTGACGCCGGAAAGATCTGAATTACAGGGTAGACACCTCCCCACGAAACCTGGCGGCCTACTCGCCCCGCCTGCGGTAAAACTCGTAGGTTCGCTTCCTTGGGTTGCGATCGCTGTCCCACCAACTGCGCTTTTGAAGGTAGCTGTATTCCCAAACCTTGTCGTAGGCCTCGGTGAGGCCTTTGGGTTTCTGCTCCCGGGGCGTCCACAACACATACCAGTCGGCATCCGCATAGTCATCGAACTGCTCATCGGGTATTCGCCCCCGGAATTGTTGGTTGTGTGGCGCGTCACTGTCAAGCAAGGCCACCCAGTTCATCTCGGGAAGGTGAAAATAGACCGCCATCCCTTTGACGTTGCGGAAGAAAGCCACCGTTTCGCGCGGGGCGACATGCTCGCGCAGGTACTCCACGACGGGCCCGTTGTGCGAGTCGTCGCCGAGATACTGCCGCTCAACGACGTTTTCCGGCCCGAGGTGAAAGTTCAGATTGGGCCACACGGCGAGGCCGGCGAAACAAGCTCCGGCGATGACGTGATTCCTTTGGCGCGCCAGTTCGGCGATCACGATTGCCCCAACGAAGACCGCGGCGGGAACAATTTGATAGTAGTGCCGGTGCTCTGTGCTGTTATTGCCGATCAGGATCGCAAAGATGGGAGAGACGAGCAGCACCAGTCCGCCCAGCAGCGCCGCCCGCGCCAAGAATGACCGCCGGCCAAATTTCGTCCAGCCGTAAAGCAAGATGGCTGGAATGACCGCGCACAGCGCGGCCCCCGCCCAGAACAGAGGTTGGGGCTGCCGGAATACCTGACTTGCCGTGAACCCGAACAAGAGGGGGGACCAAAGCAGCAGCACCGACAACAACATTCCCGCCGGCACTAGCTTGGGGAATCTCTTCAGCGGCCCGAAGAACGAGAACGCAGCAGGCGTCAATATCAAGAACGGGACCGTTCGCCAATTATCCCGTCCAAGATACACTGCGGCGCGATGGTAAAGATCCGCCAGCGAGCGATTGTCGGGAGGCGGCCACGCGGCGGCGAACTCAGAATGCAACAGCCAGAACTCAATCCCCAAAACCACGCCCATACCGCACGAAACCGCAAAAAATCCTAGAATCAAACGCCTGTCCTGGATAAGCAAAGCGAACAGTCCCAATGCCATCCACATGCCGCCGAACGCCAGGTAGTTCGAGAGGTAGAGCATGACTCCGCCGCAAGCGATGCGAACATAGAACGAACGGCTGGCGGCCAACTCGGGATCCCGAAGATAGCGGCAGAATTCGAGAATCAGCCATGTGGCGGCGAGTACGACGAGGATGTAATAGCGGCTCTGCCGGGCAGCCGAAAGAAAGTAAATCGAGAGAACACCGAGGTAGGGGAGCAGAAGCGGCTTGAGTCCCGGGCCAAACAACAATACGCCCAGCCGGTACATGACGAACAGTGTCAGCGCGCCCAGGCAAGCGAAGGGCAACCGCGCCGTCACCGTATCAGCCCCCAGCAATTTGAAACTCGCTGCCGCTACATAGAACTGCAAATAGGTGTGCATCGCCGGCAGCAGCTTGGAATTCAGGTCGTGCCCGTCGGCGGCTTGCACAACGAGCTGTTTGCCGTCGAATACCCAGGGAAGCCAAGTACCGTTCTCGGCCATCATGCGGCCCCAATTGGCGGTAGTGCCCTCGTCGCGCCACAGAAGCGCGCCGTCGAGCCGCCAAAACAGCAAGATGGCGGCAACAACCACGAGCAGGGCGACGAGCGTAACGCGCATGGAATGTTTTACGAAATCAGGCACGGGCGAGCGCCGCGGACCGTAGAAGGAAACGAGACCACCGCCGCGAGCAGGCGAACAGGGTGCGATCTCGCTCGAGTCGTGCTCCCTGGAACTGATCCCGGAAAGCCTCCAGTATACCGAACCGCGTTTTTCTCAAGTCGCCACAACTTCCAGCGGCAAGCAGCGGGGACGCTGGGCCTGGCGTCAGGCCTGCGGCCAAATCCTAGCTAGCTGCTTTTTCGTGCCACTCCGCTGCTGTCTCGCTGCCAGCTAAGTAACGAAGTCTCAAAAGTCTCTTTGAGTTGCCGAATTACGCCACTGTTTGATATCGTTAAATTCTAGAGCGTCACCTCCGTAGGGAAGCTTCCAACCTGTCGTCAGAATGTAGGATTTGATTTGCGATCTGCTCTCCGTGTGTCGCGATGGGAGATCTTCGCGGGCGCGGTTTCCGAATGAAACCCACTGGGCCGGCGGCCGTTGCCGGCTGGAGTCTCAGCGGCAGTATTCTGGGGTGTCTCTTTATCGGCTACGTAGTTGGAGACTATTTTGACGCCAACCCGGCGGCTATCGTGATTGGGCTGTTCGTTGGCGTCGTGGTCGGGTTTTATACCCTGGCGAAGACAATGTGGCTGAAGAAATGACTGTAGCCGTTATTTGGGGCGTTGTGGTCGGAGCAGTGACTTTCGGGATTTCCGAGCTGCTGCTGAAGCTGTGGGAAAAACATCCGGCTTTGGATTTCTGGAAGGTTTCCCTGCTGGGTGTGATCGCCCGCGGCAGCTATGTTCTCGGGATGCTGACGTTCGTTGTCCTGTCAGGCTGGGTGGAGCCGGCGCCCTTTACGATGGCTCTCGTCGCGATGTATTTCGCGGCACAGGTTTTTGAAGCCTTTCGATACCGAAAGCAGATCGAAACGAGATGATTGCGCCGTTACCATTTGCCTTCCTGCTGGCAGCCGCCGCTGGGGAACACGGGGAAGAGGAGAGTCTTTCCGAGGTCCTGATCCATCACATCTCGAACCACGATTACCCTTCTCTCGCTCAGTGGGGCATGTCGAAAGGCGTGGTCATGATGTTCATCGCGGCGGCGTTTCTGATCGTTGTGACCACCTGGTTCTTCAGGAAATCCCGTGTCTCGAACGGCGCTCCGAAAGGTGTCACCAACGCCTTGGAGTTTCTGGTGGTTTTCATTCGCGACGAGATAGCGATTGCGAACATGGGACCGAAAATCGGCCGCATGTTCACGCCGTACTTGCTGACGCTGTTCTTCTTTATCCTGACCTGCAACTTGCTGGGTCTGATTCCGGGCGCCTACACGGCCACGAGCAACATCAATATGACCGGAGCCCTGGCGCTTCTCACCCTGGGGTTGATGGTCGTTTCGGGACTGATCGTGCAGGGGCCGGTGGGCTACATCAAGCACATGGTGCCCGCCGGGACGCCGCTTGCCCTGGCGCCCTTGCTGATCTTCATCGAAACCCTGGGCACGCTGGTGAAGCCGGTTGCGCTGACCATCCGTCTCGGCGCCAACATGATGGCCGGGCACATCGTCATCATCGTGATGATCTCATTCATATTCATTTTCAAGAGCATCCTCGTGGGCGTCTTCTTCGCGGTACCGCTGGCGGTGGCCATGTATCTTCTTGAAATCATCGTCGCTTTTATTCAGGCCTACGTTTTTACACTACTGACGGCACTATTCGTTGGAATGGTTACTCATCCCTCACACTAAACAGATTCGATTCGGAGGATAGGATTCGCACATGACATTCAACTCAAAACGAGCAGCATTCGCCATGCTCTGCACGATTGCTTTTCTGTTCATCGCACCTGCCGCGGCGCTCGCCCAAGACGGTGGAGAAGTCGCGGGCGGTTTGCACTACTTCGGAGCCGCTATCGGCGGCGGAATCGTTGTGGTCGGGGCCGCGATAGGCATCGGCTGGCTAACGGCGGCTGCTTGCGAAAGCATCGCCCGCCAGCCCCAGGCAGCCAAGGATATCCAGTCCGCTTTCCAGTTGCCTTTGTTCTTGCTGGAAGGCGTTGCCGTGATCGCAGTGGTCGGCTGCTTGCTGATCATCCTGATCAAGTAAGGCCGATATGGGCGGCGAAAGCGCACTACTCCGTTTCGAGCCGGGGTTGATGATCTGGACGATCATCACCTTCGTTGTCTTGCTGGTTGTTCTGCGCAAGTTCGCCTGGAAACCCCTTTTGGCGGCGCTGGACGAGCGCGAGCAGAACATCCAACAGGCCCTGGAACAGGCTCAGAAGACGCAGCGTGAAACCGAGCTGGTGCTGGCCGAAAACCAGCGCCGGACCGACGCGGGCTTCAAGAAGGCCGAGGAAATCGTTCAGCAGGCCCGCCAAGAAGCCGAACAAATGCGTCAGAAGATGCTGGAAGAGGCCAAGGCCGAGTCTCGCCGTGTGACCGAGCAGGGCCTGCGGCGCATCGAGGCCGAGCAGCGGGCCGCCATGGAAGAGATCCGCAAAGTGGCCGGCGATCTGGCGATTCAAGCGGCCGGCCGGCTCATCCAGGTTTCGCTGAGCGACCAGCAGCAGAGAGAAATCGTCGATAAGTTTCTCGCCGAAGTTCCTGAGAAAAAAGGGTCCAATAGGGTCCACTAAGGTCGAAGGGCTTCGTTCAGGTGGCCGCGGTTGAGGGTGCCGGCCGGCCCGAAGTTTTCTCCGCCGGAGCCGCTCCCGGCATATGACTATAGTTTATGTTTCCCTAAGACGATAGGCATAGGTGTCATTAGACTTTTGTTTAAGGCACGCAGCCAATCGTTAACCGGCAGGCATTGCACCAGAATGCATAGTGGGAGTAAAGCCTCGCCGGGCGCCAGGGTCCGCGTGGCGTAGTGCGTATTCATCCTCATGCAGTGTTTGCTCTGCCACAAAAGGATAGCCCGACTTCGCGTTTGGAAAACGAAATCGGAGTTCTGTTGCGACGAGCATGCGGTTACGTACAAAAAGCAGACTCTGGATCGCTTGCTGCGAGACCAAGAGCAACTGCTGCACAAAGTCACTGCTCCACCGCTCCCGATCTCGGATGATCCAACGGATGACGGGCTGGACACGGTTCTTGCCGGGGGCAATGAAGCCGAGGGTCTCGATCGGTCTCACCTGCTGGCCGCGCCCGAACCGGCCGACACCAAATTGGACGCTGTCGGAGTTGAGCTTTCAGATACACAACCTGCCGAGAGCTTCGATGACATCCTCTCTCGCGGTCAACAGGGCGCGACTCTGCCGGATACACAACCTCCCGAGAGCCTCCCTGGCGAGAGCATCGATGACATCCTTTCTACCGGTCAACAGGGCGCGACTCCGGATGATGTTCGTCAACAATCAGCCGAAGATGCTCTAGCGGCCTTACGAAGATTTGCTGAGCACTCCCCGGCGAAGCCTCCCGATATTGCCTCGGATGTCACGGCCGCCCGCGCAGCGGAAAAAGACGAGCCGCTCGCGCCGTTGGAGCGGCTTGCCTCCGGGCTTAACGTGGAGCCCCGGGAGTTGCTGGACCAAGTCATATCCGGTTCGGACATAACCTCGGAGGGTAGCCCGGATCAAACGGACGCCGGCTTTGAGTTCAGCGGATCCGTGAAGGTTGAGAAAGAACAGGCGCCCGGCGGCACTCCCTCGATGCTGGAACGGCTCATGGGAGCTGGCCCGGCGGACGAGCCTTCGCAAGCCCTACCAATGCCCGTTATTGGAGAGCGCCCCGAGCTGGATGACGCCCCCTCCCCTGATGGGTCTTTGGGCAGCGAAAGTGATGCGGGCGAAATCGATTCGCCAGCCGCAGCTCGCGCGGCCGAACCACCGGCGGATCAATCCGAAGTGGATGCGCCCTCCGACAGACCGATTTGGTTGAGGGAGTTCACGGCTGAGACGAGCGGGATGGAAGACCCGTTTGCTCACCGACTTGCTGCGGACGAACCTGATCTGGACGACGTGCGGTTTTCCGGGGCCGGAGCCTGGGAAGGGCAACCGGAAACTCCCGATCTCGCACATCCGCAAGGGGATGTTGAACTCACCGAGAATGCCGCCGCCGAGGCCACGCCGCCCGCGGATGAGTTAGAACCCGGCGATCTGGACGTCGACTGGGTTGCGGCGGCTGAGGAGTCCCCAGCAACTTCGGGCGAAGATGGTAAAGCGCTCGAATCGTTGCTCGATGGTCTGCTGGCGACTACGGAGGATGGCGGAGAATCTCACGACTGGGGCTCGAGCGTGGCATCAGGCGAGGCCCATGCGGGTCCGCCGATGCGGAATATAGTTCGTTTTCCGGGTCCCGATGAGCTGCCGCGGTTCAAGGAGGCCAGCTCTCAAGAACTCGCGGAGAACAATGAGCCGCCGCCCGGCGGCGCTGAGTCTCCGCCGGACACACAACGGCAATGGACGCCGTGGCTCGAAATGATGGGTGTCGAGCTCAGCGCCCAGGAGCCGGCCGGGTCGGACGCTCCAGGGCAAGATCCGGAAACAGCCGGCGTCACTACGCCCCACGCCGCCGCTCCCCGGTTTAGCCTGTCAGCCATTGCAACGATATCGCACGCCAAACTGTCTATCTGGGACGCCATCGGCACGAGAGCGGAAATGATGCCCGTCACGTTACGGCCATCCGGACACGTTCCGCAAGGGTTCCTCGACCACCAGGCGGATACGCTGCCCGGCGGCATTAGTGAACATGCCGGTTTGCCTCTCGGTGGGCCGCTGGCAGCCGCGTTCACTCTTCGATTCATCCCAGCGGTGGAATTAACCGCTGCCGGCTCTCCCCGGCTTAACAGCGAGATCCAGGATTTCGCGCTAGACCAAAGTGCGTCCACGACGCCCCTCATCGCCGATATGGCTATTTGCCGCGCCCGCCCCACGCTGCGCCCGATGTCGCCCTCGGCTAGGTTGACGGCTGCCGGGGAACTCCTCGCCGCTGAACCGCGGATAGCCGATAGCGTGGGAAACGACCTTCTCCGGCAGGCCGAAGTGGCCGTCCCGATTCTAGAACTTCAATCGCCGAATCGGGTTGCGGCGCGGACGCCCTTGAAGCCTATCGCTTCCGCCCGTCGCCCGCAGATTTTCGAAGCACTATGGCTGCCCGTGCCGCAACTACTAGAACTGGCTGAACAACCAGCCGGCAGAATGCATGGGGATCTGATTCGATCTAAGGTGGAATGCCAATTGTCGTCCCAGGCCGACATTCGTTACGGTTTATTTGTAAACGCCTGTCATATGCCGCCGAGCCGCTTGCTCCGCTGTTTTTGGCCGGCCTGGGCCGATCTGCCTCAACAACCAGTGGCTTATGAGGTGCAGAGTCTGTGGATTGAGCCACGCTCGACGCCGCATATGCCCGAACTGGCTTATCGCCGCATCGGCGGCGGCCGCGCTACCATCCCGCGAGTGGAGATGTTGTTGATGGCAACGGGGGCTGATGAGCGGGCGATGTCGCCCATGGCGTGGCTGGATGTGGACTTGGACAAATTGAAAGCTGCGCTGGCCCACGCGGACAAGCCTCTCGACGAGTTCGGAGGAGAGGTTCGGGATTGGAGGGCGGAACCGATTGGTCCGCTGCTGGCGCTACATGGCCCCGAGAACTTGGATCCGTGTGAGTACGCCTAAGGAAGCGAGAGAAGAAACAAGATTATCTGAGACTCGCGAGGGGAAGAGCGATGAAATTCTTTGGAGATTTGAGTTTCTTGGACAGCAGCAAGACCGATCCCGGCTCGTCAGCGCCGGCCGGGGATGGGCCGGAACTAGTCGCCGACAGTCCCCTGCCGCTGACGAGCGCGTCGCCTTCCGCCGACTCGAACGGGGCCGACCCCAGCGGCGCCGACTCGAGCGGCGCCGACCACTATGCCGCAGCCGTTCGCCACTACCTAAAAGGCGAACTAGACGAGGCGCTCGAAGACCTTGAGAAGGCGCGCAAGGCAGGAAAGGAGCTAGCGGAAGTTTACACCGCGCTGGCACAGATCTATCTGGACCAGAAGAAATTCTCCGAAGCGGCTAAACACTACATCGAACTCCTCGCCATCGAGCCCGATAACTCGGCTGCTCAGTTCAACGCGGGTTTGGCCTTGCAGGCGACCGAGAAGTACGAAGAAGCCAAGAAATCTTTCCAAACCGCTATCAGTCTCGATCCAGAGCTGGCGGATGCCTACTTGGGGCTTGCCGGGTGTTGCCTGAAACTTGATGACGCGGAGAGCGCCAAAGCAGCGTATGAATCCTATCTGAAATCAGAACCGGACTCCTATGCCGCTGTGTTTGGTTTGGGCGTGGCCTATCACCTTTCCGAGGACTTCGACAAGGCGGTTGAATACTATCAAGCCGCCATCAAGGAAAATCCCAAGTCCGAAGAGGTCTTGTCGAATTTGGCCAGCGTCTACACCAAGCAGAATAAGTACGAAGATGCGACCCATATCTTCCGTGAACTCTTGAAACTCGACCCCGAGTCCGCCGCGGCTCATGAGGGAGTCGGCTACGCCTGCTACAGGCAGGAACAGTACGAAGAGGCTCGAGAACACTACAAAGCGCTGGTCAGCGTCACGGCAGACTCATACGAAGGGTGGTACAACCTGGGTCTGGTTTGCCAAAAACTGAACCGCTTCGACGAAGCCATCGAGGCCTACACGCAGTCATTGCGATTGCGCGAGGACTCCGTAGGCGTTCATCTTAACCTCGCGGCGTGCTGCCTAGAAGTAGAGAAGGACAACGAAGCCAAGGCGCTCTACAAGCGGGTTTTGCAGTTGGATGAAGCTTCACTGCCCGCTCTCTACAACCTGGCGGTCCTGTACGAGAAGGAGCAGGACTGGCCTGAGGCCGCCGACTGCTATCAGAAGCTCGCGGAGGTAACGAACTCTCCTGAGCCGCTGTTCCGCTTAGGCGTCGCCCTTCATAAGAACGGCCAGTGGCAGGAGGCTGCAAGCGTTTACGAAAAGTGTGTCGCGCACAAGCCAGACTGGACTCAGGCGTTGTTGAACTGCGGCATTGCCTACCTCAGGAACAACGACCACGACAAGGCGGCGCAAGCCTTCCAGAAGGTGCTGGAACTCAATTCTGATGACGTAGACGCCCTTCTTGGAATGGCGGCGGTGCGGTCAGCTCAGGAGAACTTCGACGATCTAAGGAACCTCTACGCTAAACTGGCGGAACTCAAGAGCGACTCGGCGGAGATTCTGTTTAACGCCGGCCTGCTCGAACAAAAAGCGGAGCAGCAGGAAGCTGCGACCGAGTATTACACCCGGGCCGTCAAGCTGCGGCCGGATTTCGCTGAAGCCCACTTAAACCTGGGTGTTGCCCTGCAGGGTCAGGGCAAAGAGGCGGAAGCCGTGGAATGTTTCGAGAAGGCTTTAGAGTTGAAACCCGATCTCGCAAAGGGCTACTTCACACTGAGGCCGGCTCGCCCCTCCGCCCAGCGCTAGGCGAAGGTTACTAGTAACTCAAGCAGTGCCAACGCCGTCGGGCGAGGGCGAGTTGCCGTCGACGAACTCTTCGGCCCCACGAAGATCTTCGGGGCGTCCCACGTCCTTCCAAAACCCATCGATCGGGAGCCACCCGAACCTGACCCCCCTATCCAGCATCTGAACAACCGCGTCCGTGAGTTCATACTCCCCTCGCGGAGAAAGTTGTATGCGGTCCAGTTCATCGAAGACGGAGGGACGAAAACAGTACACTCCGGCGTTCATCCAAGGCGTGGTCGAGCTGCCTGGCGGCGGCTTCTCAATGATTTGCGTTACCCTGTCCCGCTCCACATACACCGCCGCGCCCCGATAAGGATCGTCGACGTCCTTGACCGTTAAGGCCGCTTCGGCGTGCTCCAATCGTTCAAACAGCGACTCATAGACTTTCGGCTCCACAAGAATATCACCATAAGTCAACAGGAACGGATCTCGGCCCGCGAAATCCCGCGCTAGTCCGGCGGCGCTTCCGGTACCATCCTGTTGAGCCTGGATTTGATAGCCAATCTCGGCAACAGCCGGCGGGTGCGAATCGAAGTATTGCTCGACGATTTCCGCCTTGTAGCCCGTAATGATCAGGATTTGTCGAACCCCGGCCGCCTCCAGCCGCTCGATTTGATGCCAAAGCAGGGGCCGCCCTTGCAGCGGCAGCATCGGTTTTGGGCGGTCGTCGGTGAGCGACTCCATGCGGGTTCCACGGCCAGCCGCCAGTAAGACCGCTTTGGAGATCGTCATTCGTCTCATCATACGCCCCTACCCGCAACGGAGGTTCTCCCTAACAGGGGCGAACCCGGAAACTCTTAGCCCGGGGGCTGGCCGGCTGCGCGAAAACCGGATTTTCACGGGCTCGTCTGGACCAACCGAGGATTGCCAGCAAGTCTGAAGGTACGCCAAAGGCAAGAAAAAGGGAACTACTTGATCTCCGAGTCGTTCTCCGAGGCCTGCTCGTTGCCCATGTGCACGCGGATCAAGTTCCCGTGGTCGGTGTAGAATGAGCGGCTGCCGGTCACGTCATAGACCTGAGGGTCGGCGTTGATCGTGTAACCGCTCGGCGTGCCCACCATGATGAAAATGTATCCTGATTTGAGGCCGGTGGATAGGTCATCTCCGATCAGATCCGCGGCATTGGGGGAGGGTGGAGAATTGCCCGGCGTGGGGCCCATCTCCATCAGGCTCGCGGCAAAGCGGCCGTAGGTCGAGAAATACTGCACTTGAGCGGTGTTGAGGGTCTGGAGGGTCCGGATGGCAGCCATCTCGAAGGCGGCTTTGCGCGCTTGAGTCAGCTTCGGGATAGCAACCGCCGCGATGATGAGAATAATCGCGATCACGATCAGCAATTCAATGATCGTGAAGCCATTCTTCCGGCCTGCTGCCATCTTCCGTCTCCGCAACATCTGACAAGCCCCAATAGAGCCCGGAACGCCGGTGACGGGTCCCAGTGCCGAAACGCCAGTGCCGGAACCCAAGTGACAAAGCCCCAGCCACCGCTCCCGCGGTACTCCTATTATACTGACGCACCAGGCTAGCGAACAGTGCAGGTGATTTTCGAGTCCCAGCTCGCCACACGCTACAATGATTTTTGCGCTTCCCGGAGCCGTTTCAAGCATCCGGCGCGGACGAAATCACGACGCAAACCCCAGATGTTAGCTGACGCCTTCCACCGCCCCCTCAAGGATCTTCGGATCTCCGTCACCGACAGGTGTAACTTCCGATGTACCTATTGCATGCCGCTCGACGAGTACGAGTGGATCGACCGGGCCGAGATACTCACCTACGAGGAGATCACGCGGCTGGCGCGCTTGTTTGTCTCCCTCGGTGTCGAGAAGATCCGTTTGACGGGCGGAGAGCCGCTGCTGAGGCGAAACCTCGAGGAGCTGGTGTCGTCACTTTCGGCGATCGAAGGTGTCGCGGAGCTTTGCCTCACGACGAACGGCTCTTCACTCGCCGAGAAGATACACTCGCTTGCGGCAGCCGGGCTCCGCCGCGTCAATATCAGCATCGACACACTCGATCCCAAGAAATTTCGGGCCATGACGAAACGCGGTGACCTGGAAAGGGTTCTGGAGGGACTGTTCGCCGCCAAGCAAGTCGGCCTGCGCCCCATCAAATTAAACGCCGTGATCGAAAAGGGCGTCAATGACGATGAAATCGTCGATCTCGTTGAGTTTTCCAGAAAACATGGATTTGCCATGCGCTTCATCGAGTACATGGACGTCGGCAATGCCAATCAATGGACCTCGCAAAAAATCGTGACCGCCAAGCAAATCCTTGAGACGATCGCGGCCCGCTATCCACTCCGTGAGGTTGGCCGCGACGGCGGCAGCGCTCCGTCGGTGGACTACGAATTCGTGGACGGAGGGGGCCAAGTCGGCGTGATCGGCTCCGTCACCGAGCCCTTCTGCGGAACTTGCACGCGTGCCCGGCTCACCGCGGATGGCAAGATCGTGACGTGCCTGTTCTCGAACCTGGGTCACGATGTGAAAACCCTGATGCGCGGCGGGGCCGGCGACGAGCAGCTCACGTCGTTTATCGTTTCGTTGTGGCGCCGCAGAACGGACCGCTATTCCGAGGAGCGCTTGGCCGCCATGAACTCGGCCGCGGGCTACCAGCCCGCTCAGCGAAAAAAGATCGAGATGATTACACTAGGGGGATAAGAAACCGTGCGATATACCGTCATACTTGAACAGGAATCGGACGGGGGCTGCGTCGCAATCCTACCCGCCTTGCCGGGTTGCGTTTCCCAAGGCGACACTCGCGAGGAAGCGATGAGAAATATCGCTGAGGCAGCAGAGCTCTACGTGGAGGATTGCTTGGAGGCGGGCGATCATGTGCCGAGCGAAGCCGGGCGGGAATACATCGAGGTCGTTACTCCGGCATAGATGCAATACTGTCCACTTAGTGCCTTTCAGTCGCGGATAGAGCTTTTGAGCCGCGAAGCGGCGCTGGATCGTAGCCCAGGGTGCAGCGAAGCGGAACCCTGGGTGGGGTAACCCAAAAGGGCAGCCCCGAAGGGGCGCAGGAAAATAAACAGCATGATTCTGAGCCGAATCCAGCCGTCTTGCTGCGAAAGAAATACAACGACTTGGGCCAGTGAAACCAATAAAGTCGACAGTATTGCGCCTAGATGCCCCAATTACTGACCGACGGCTACCTGAGACCTGGAACGCTCCGTACGACCATCTATCAGGCGGATCTGAGCATGGACGAACTCCTGAAACTGCTCCAATAGACCGCGGGTTTTTCCACAAGAGTCATTTGCAGTGAGAGATAAAACCATTGGTGTCGTTCTGTTTCAACTGGGCGGCCCCGACACGCCCGAGGCCATCGAGCCCTTCCTTTACAACCTATTTTCCGACCCCGATATCATCGACTTCCCGCTGGCAAAGGTCGCCCGGCCCGTGCTGGCGAAGCTGATCTCCAAGGGCCGGGCGCGAAAAGTCGCCCGCCACTACGCGGAAATCGGAGGCGCATCGCCGATCCGCAAGCTGACCGAGCAGCAAGCAAGCGCCCTCGAGGGTGAGCTTCGCAAGACGATCGACGCGCGCGTCTTCGTGGCCATGCGGTACTGGCGCCCGTTCACTTCCGAGGCGATCGAGCGTATTCGCCAGGCCGGCTGCGATGAGTTGATCCTGCTGCCGCTCTATCCCCAGTATTCCTCGACGACAACCGGTAGCAGCTTCAACGAATGGGAAAAGCGCTGCCGAGAGCGGAATTTCCAGCTTCCCAGCACGCGCATCCGGCAATTCTTCGCCTTCGAGCCCTACTTGGATTCGCTCGTCGAACGGATCAACGAGACAATGCGCAAGTTTGATCCCGCCGAGCAGCCGCACCTGGTTTTCAGCGCGCATAGCGTCCCAGCGAGAGTGATTGAAGCCGGCGATCCCTACAAACGGCAAATCGAAGCCACCGTCAGGCTGGTCGTGGAGCGAGGGGGCTGGACGAACCCCGTAACCGTTTGCTTTCAGAGCAAGGTGGGAAACCAAAAGTGGCTGCGGCCGTCGCTGCGCGAAACCATCAGCGATCTGGGCGGCAAGAACGTAAAGAACATGCTGGTCGTTCCTATTGCCTTCGTATCCGACCACGTTGAGACGCTGGCGGAAATCGACATCGAGGCGCGGGAACAAGCCGCGGAACACGGTATCCGCCACTTCGAAATGATGCCAGGCCTGAACGACAGCCCTGCATTCATCCAGGCGCTAGCGTCGCTGGTTCTGTTGGCTGTAGGGGAGAAACCGGAGCTGACCCTGGCTCACGGGGTTTCCCGCAGTCTCTTAACAACCCGCATATAAAACCTGCTTCAGCCACGTGGCGCAAGCTCTCAGCTTGCCGCGCCGGCACTTCTGTCGACGCTTGTCCCGCCAATCACCCGCCGCTGAACAGACCCTGCCCTCCAGCGCCCACCTAGTCCCCCTCCGCCATCTCCGGCGCCGCAACCGCCACCGTGTCCTTGCGCAGCCGAATCACCGCTTCGACCAGCAGCCACACGCTGAGGCTGAAGATGCAAGCGGCCACAAAAAGCAGCAACGTCTGGCCGCCCGTCCAGTAAGTGTTCAGTTCGTAAACCATGGCTAAGATCGTCACCACGAGCATGAAGGCCATCGGAATCGCCGTGTACCAGAAATTAGCCTTGCGCTGGCGAAGGTAGATCGTAATCGCCAGCAGCGTCAGCCCTCCGAGAATCTGGTTCGTGCTGCCAAAAAGCCTCCACATCGCCAGCCCCACCGGCTGCCCTTGCACTTGGTAGAAAGCGAAGAAGCCGATCAGCGCAACGGCGATCAGCGAAGCCAGGTAGCGGTTCCCTAGCTGCGGCAAGCGGACCGACTCGGCGATCTCCCCGATGTTGTAGCGCAACAACCGCGTCCCAGAATCAAGTGTTGTCAGCGCGAACGAAACAGCGACAAGCGCAATGAACGCTTGGGCCAAGGGCATCGGAATGCCCAGCGTGTTGATGAACAGCGCCGAGCCGTCAATGAAGGCTCGCATCTTTTCCGCGAGTGAGCTGGCGGCCCCCCAACTGGCGTAGTGCGCACCCCACGCCTCAACCGACCGGAAGCCGGCGGTACAAGCCAAAACCGCCAGCAAACCGAGCATCGACTCGCCCACCATGCCGCCATAGCCGATGGCAAGGGCGTCGGTCTCTTTGTCGATCTGCTTCGACGTTGTGCCCGAGGAAACGAGCCCGTGGAAGCCGGACACCGCTCCGCACGCGATCACAATGAAAACGAATGGGAATATGGGAGGCGCGCCCAGCGGACTCGGATTAATCGCTGGCGCCACGAAACTGGGCTGCAGCACGAAAAATCCGATGTAGGCCGTCCCTAAGCCCAAGTAGAGCAGCAGTGAATTCAGATAGTCACGCGGCTGCAATAGTAACCAAACCGGCAGCGTCGACGCCGCGAAGGCGTAGACCAGCAGAATCAGCACCCAGGTGTTTTGCGGCAGGATCGGATTCGTTTGCAGTCCAACAAATATCGACGCGATCATCAGAGTGAAACCGATCACCGTTGCCTTGCCCATGCTGGCGCCGCGCTTGTAGGTCATCCAGCCCATCACCGTGGCGACAAGCATTAAGAAAAAGGTCGGAAACACAGACTCGGGATAAAACTCGGCCGTAAACAGCCCCGCCACGGTCCGCACGAAAACTCCCAGCACCAGGCAAATCAAGAAAAGAATAATCAGGTGGAAAATCGACTTCGCGCGCTTGCCGATCAGGTCTTCAGCGACCTTCCCGATGCTGAGTCCGCGGTGACGCATCGAAACGACCAGCGCGCCGAAATCATGAACCGCCCCGATAAACAGAGTCCCCAAGACAACCCATAGCATGCCGGGCAGCCATCCCCAGATCACCGCAATGGCGGGCCCCAGCATGGGAGCCAGTCCGGCGATCGAAGCATAGTGGTGACCGAACAGAATCGGCTTGCGGCACGGCACGTAGTCCACTCCGTCATTGATCTCGTGGGCGGGAGTTAATTTGGCCGGGTCGAGTTGGAAGATGCTCTTCGCCAGATAGCGCGCGTAAAAACGATACACAACAAAATAAAGAACAAAGCAGCCGGCGGCCGCGAATACTGGTTGCATGGTGAACTCCTCGTACCTTGCTCGGTCAAATCGTTGCTGATGATCGAAAAAAATCAGACGCCCGGACAGAGGCGCGGACGGAAGTCCGCGCTCCATCGCAGTCGCGTCTCCATACGGAACGAAACCCACTCCATAATAGACGAAAACCACCTCGCGGGCGGTAAATTCTCCGCCCATGATATCGTAAGAAAGAACGCTGCTGGCCGGTCGTCCAATGGCAGGACACGGGCCTTTGGAGCCTGGAATGGAGGTTCGAATCCTCCCCGGCCAGCCAATCATCCTTAGAAATAAACTTGCGCCTAGCGACCACTTGGACTGCCACGGGCACTAGTCAAACCGTTGCCGCATGGCAGAAAACCTCAGACGGCCGGACAGAGGCGCGGACGGAAGTCCGCGCTCTTCATCGCGGCCACACCTCAATGACCACCAGTAAAATGAGGACAAGCAATTCATGAAAGCATCACGCTGGATCCAGCGAGCCGCGGTAGTATGCACCATAGGGGCCGGTATGGGAATGTCTCTCGCTCAAACTCCAAACAAGGCCGCGCCCAAGACCCCGCCGCCGAAGATCACCAGCGGCCCCGAGGTGGGCGAAAAAACGCCTGATTTCGAAGCCATTGACCACCACGGCCGGACGCAAACTTTCCAATCCCTCAGCGGGCCGAACGGACTGCTGCTGCTGTTCCACCGCTCGGCGGATTGGTGACCCTACTGCAAAGGCCAACTGGTTCAGTTGGAGCGCAAACGCACGAGCTTTGAAGAAGATGGAATCAACATCGCGGCGCTCAGCTTCGACAGCACCGAAGTCCTGCGGCACTTCGCGAAGCGCAAAGGAATCGGCTTTCCGCTTCTCTCCGATCCCGATTCAAAGGTGATTCGATCGTTCGGCATCCTCAACGAGAACATTTCACCCAGGCATCAGTTTTACGGTATCCCCCACCCGGGCCAGTACCTGATCGGGAAGAACGGCGTCGTCAAGGCGAAGTTTTTCGAAGACAACTACATCGAGCGTTTTACAACCGGAGAGATCGCCGTGCGCTATCTCGGAAAGGATCTTGACGTAGCGCGCACTCAGAAAGAAACAGACCACCTCGTCGTTTCTTCCTGGGCCAGTGATGAGATCGTGGCCGGCGGCCATCGAATCGCGCTTGTGCTCGACATCGACCTGAAGGAAAAGATGCATGTCTACGCGCCGGGCGTCGACGGCTATATTCCCGTCGAGTGGACGATGGAGCAAGTAAGCGGTCTGGTCAACTATTCCCCGAGCTATCCCAAGTCAGAAAAGCTGCATCTGCCCGCCATCGAGGAAACAGTGCCGGTTTATCAGGGGTCCGTCCGCTTTTTGGCGGATCTCAAGCTGGGCCGGGCGAAAGACCTGCAGCATCTTTTGGACGAACACGGCCGGTTGCTGGTTCGCGGGGAGCTTCGCTACCAAGCCTGTGACGACAAGATCTGTTATCTGCCCCAGACCATCCCTCTGGAGTGGACCTTTCAACTGGAACCGCCCGACCGCACGCGAGTTCCCGAGGAACTTCGCCGCAAATAATCAGAGCCCGGAACGCCAGTGAGGGGTCAGCAAACGATCACTGTCCCCGACCCGTGAAGGCCAGGCGAGCTTTCGTGAACAGAGCCGCGCCCGCAAGGGTGCGGTCGAGAGTAGGGGCGTGTCGGCCATCCCATTGGGCCTCGGTCACTGCGAGACTGGACCGCACCCTTGCGGGCGCGGCTCTGTTCACGAAAGCTCGCCAGAAGAAGAGGTTTCTACTTTGCTTGGCGAGGCACTCGCTCTATGTGTTCTTCCCGGGGCTGGCGCCCCGGGCCAGTATTGACCATTCCTTCCCTTTCTTGCGGGAAGCGCTCTGTCGTGCCGCCATTTCCGCGAACAAAATCCTCAAAATCGCCCGGCTAGTATCTGGGCTTTTTCGGAGACTGCGCTCCGAAAAAGTGGCCCCTTCGGGGCAGTTGAAAACAAATGACTTGCACAACATCGACTTTTTTTGTCGATGTGGAGGCGGTAAGCGCCTAGCGCCGAGTCAGGTCGCGGATGTGGATGTCTTTGAAACGCATGCGCCCTTCCCCGCCCGAGTGGAGCTGTAGCGCAATGACGCCTTCGGTTGCTACAGGGGAAGGGTAGGTAAAGTCGAGCATTTGTACGCCGTTCAGGTAGGTCCGATAGCGGTTGCCTTCGACCATGATCAGCATGTCATTCCAGTCGTATGGCTTGATGACGGTCTCAAGCTCCGGAGCTGGCCAGGCGACCCAGCCCTTACCGTCGCCGTAGATGCCGCCGGTGTGGCGTCCGATGTTGCGGTCGATTTCGACTTGGCGTCCGGCAATGACCTTGGGGGTGTCGCCCTCGAAGGTGGTGTGCAAATAAACGCCGCTGTTGCCGCCGGCTTCGCACTTGAAGCGAAGTGAGAGGTGGAAGTCTTTGTAGGATTTCTCCGTCGCCAGGTAGCCGTACTCGTCGGTGATGCCCGCTCCGTAGATCGTGCCGTCTTCGACCACCCAGTTCTCTTTGCCGACTTTTCTCCAGCCGCTGAGATCCTTGCCGTTAAAGAGAGATTCCCATTGCGGAGTCAGAGTCTTGGGCCGGTTGCTCGGTTGCGAGAGCGACGGCTGAGGATTGAGGAGGGCCAAGACCAGGGCTGCCAGCAACCCCAGATTCAGAGTGAACGAGACGCGCATGGTGATCTCCTCGGAAAAACCGGGACAGGGCTACGGAGAGACGCCTAGCTGCTTCTTGATCCGCTGAACAACATTGCGCGCTTGCTGGTGCAGCTTATTTGGGGAAGGATCGTACTCTTTGAGATAAGTCGACCACAGCACCGTGCGCGAGTGGACGTCGACTAAAAAGAGCGTCCCTTGAGGACGGCCCATCGGCCTGTTCTTGGGGCGTTTGAAAGCTCCTCCACCTTCGATGCTTTCATCAGCCGAGTCTTCCTCGTCGTCCTTCTTCCCGGCCTTTTCGGGGTCGCCGGGTTCGGGCAGCGGGAAAAGCTCGTCCAGGGCGGCGAGGAAAGGGGCGTCGATTCGATCGGTCAACACCGCGTTGGCCAGCTTGGGATCGACCACCACATCGAACACCGACTCAGTCGTAATCTGCTCGGCCAAGTATTGGTCAAACGACTTGGTCATCGGCCAAGTGTAAACCGCGCGGACACTGCCCAAATCGGCCGCGAACGCGGAACTCACAAGCAACAAGGCACAAAGCCACGCTGGAAAAACCATTTTTGATCGCCTGGAAATCATATCACTGGGCTTGGCGGCACGTGATCCTCCAAGGGAAAGCTTTTGCCGCTCCGAATCGTCGCTGTAGCTCCGCCGATTCGCCCGCACGAGACCTCTGAAGTCTCGGTGTCACTAGTCTATGACGGCTTGCGGGCCGGAAAAGACGAACCGGGCTCGAGAAAGAGGCCAAGAAGCGAGAACGAAGCTTTGACCGATCGCTTGTGGCCAACGGGCGTCGGATCGCTCTCCGGCACTAGCCCCAAGTGTTCTCAATACATCCGCGCCGACACTAGCCCGCTTTTCTCACCGCGTGGCGAGGCGAAGTGCGTGAGAGGCCCGTCAGTACGAGGCGCGCGCCGCTTGACGAGCGGAGGCGTACTTGACAGTACGGTGAGCACGGCGAGCAAGCGCAACGAAGTAATGGCGGGCTTATCGCGTGCTTCGACCGTCAGGCGGTGAGAAATGCGGGCTAGGCCCGTTCGTTGAGCGACTCGATCTTGGCAGCCATGATAAAGTCACTTTCGGTGAGGCCGTCAATCTTGTGGGTCCACAGCCGGATTCCGACTTTACCCCAAGCGAGGTAGATGTCTGGGTGATGACCCTGTTCCTCGGCCAGCTCGCCGACCTGATTGGTAAAGTCCAAAGCGTCGCGGAAGTTTTTGAACTTATACGTCCGGTCCAAGTGATGCTCTTCGACGACGTCCCAGCTCGGCAGCTGTTCGGCGAGCGGTTTGATCTCATCGGCGGTTAACGGCGGAACGCCGCCCCGGCACGGGATGCACGTTTTCTCAGCCAACTCCGGCATGTTCAATCCTCTCTTGTTCGGTATCGTACCAAGAGTGGTCCAGCGATGGTTTTTGCCGGTTCTGAGCGGCGCTGACTCCGTACGTCGCGCCACTCACGCCCAGTTAACCACATCAACGCCTGTTTGGCGGGCATTCGCGTCCGCCACTCAGGCACACTGCATTCCCCGTCAACTGCTCAGGCGTCCCAGCCGATGCGGCGTTTTTCGGGTTTGTCTATAATGAGTGCAGGAAGCGAGTCAGCAAGAACATGATCAACGTCACTCCGAAGGCGGTCAACCAAATCCGCCAAATGCTCGAGGACAACAACACCGGCGCCGCCCTGCGCTTGGGCGTCGTGGGCGGTGGCTGCTCCGGTCTGAGCTACAAGTTCAAGTTCGAAACCAACCCTCGCCCAAACGACAATGTGTTTGAGGTCGATGGAGTCCAACTGGTTGTCGATCCCAAAAGCTACGAGTATCTCAACGGGATGACGCTGGACTACACCGAATCCCTGATGGAGCGAGCGTTTGTATTTCAGAATCCCAATGCCGCCAGGAGTTGTGGCTGCGGCAAATCGTTCATCGTTTAGACTGCATGCAGAACGGAATCAACTTCGAGACGTGGCACGACCACTTCAATCGCTTCGCGGGTGATCTCTACCCCGGCCGCTACACTTCCGGCTATGTTCGGGACTTGGTCGAAGTGGGCAAGAAGGTCCGGGCTCTGGCGGAAGAAAAGGGCTCGCTGATCGTCGCCCACAACTATCAGTACCCAGAACTGCAGGAGGTCGCCGAAGAGGTCGGGGATTCGCTGGGTCTCAGCCGCTTTGTGGCCGCGCGCGAGCCGCGGAGAGTGGACTTTTGCGGCGTGTGGTTCATGGGCGAAACCGCCAAGACGATCCTGGGCGATCGCTCGAAAGTCTTCATGCCTGACAAGCCGGGGTGCTCGCTGGTTGCCTCGATCGACCACACGCGGATCGACAATTGGATCTCGCACAACCCCGACGGCATCCTCGTCTCCTACATCAACACCGATGCGCGGACCAAGGCTAAAAGCCACTACATCTGCACCTCGCGCAACGCCCCGCAAGTTCTCAAACACGCCGCCGAGAAACATCCAGGCAAGCGCATTCTCTTCCTCCCCGACAAATACCTGGGGGCGGTTTCGCTGGCGCAGACGCGCATCGACCGCAACTTGGTCGACCTCTATGATGGCGCTTGCCACGTTCACGCCAAGATCGGCGAGCGCGCGCTCGAAGAAGCGTTCGATCGCCACCCCGAGGCTGATTTGCTGATCCATCCCGAGTGCGGCTGTGCCTCCTCCTGCCTGGCGAAAACCATGAGCGGCGCTTCTCCCTATCAGAAGGCTTACTTTCTCTCCACCGAAGGCATGCTGCGGCACGCCGAAACCGCGCCCGCCAAGGAGTTCATCGTCGGAACCGAAATGGGGATGCTCTACCGCCTGCGCAAAGCAATCCCCGAAAAGATTTTCCACCCTGTGTCGGCCCAGGCCGTCTGCGAGTACATGAAGATGAATACGCTCGAGAAGCTGCTCGATTCGCTCGAGAACAACCGAGTCGAAGTTACCGTCGACGAGCAGATTCGGCGGAAAGCGCAAGCGGCCATCCAGCGCATGCTGACGATTCAGTGAGGCCACGGACCCGCCGCCCTACTTCAACCGCTGGCGCACCGCTGATTCGCCGCTTTGGCTCCTCACGTCAATACTTGCGCGGGGTCAAGTTCGAGCGCCCCAAGCACCCGTGTAATGATCCGGTCGCCCGTCCCCGATCGGGACAACAGCACATAGCTGCTCCCGTCCAAGCGCCATGTTGTGATGAGACCCGCGCGCGGATCAACGAGCCAGTATTCCTGAACACCGTAACGGGCGTAATCTCCAAACTTCACCACGGTATCGTGCGTGCGGTTCGACTCGGAGATGACTTCGATGACGAGGTCCGGGGGGCCGTCGATGAACGTCTCTTGGATGATGTGCAGGCGGTCTTCACGGATGAAGCAAAGATCGGGTTCGTAGTTGACGTGTTCCGCCAGCACAACGTGATAAGGACTGGAATAGAACTCGCCCAAGTTGTGTTCCAGGACAAAGGTTCCAATTCGAATCCCCAAAAGAGTGCAAATCCGCTGGTGCGCACCCGAGGGAGTGGGTGACACTACGAGTTCCCCGTCGACGATTTCGGTGCGCCCGTGGCTTTCGGGAAAATCTTTGATTTCATCCCAGGTCAGTTTCTTGACGATGACACTCACGCCGATTTCCTAACCGGATTCTAGCATGGACTGTCCAATCAAACCGCGCGCAACGGATGGCCCAGAAAGAAGCCGCCTCGGAAAGACGATCGCCGTTTAGCGCCAATGCACGGATACACCAAGAAACGCCATGACCAACACCTGCTTCCGGCGAAGTAAACTGGGGGGAGTGATCTGGAGGGCCATGAATGGCGGACTACTACAACGATAAGGATCTGCCGCGCTTTGGCGAGATGGGTAAGAACGTCCCCGAGCTCTGGAAGAAATTTGAATCTTGGTATGGCGCGGTCTTCGCCGAAGGGGCCCTCACCGCGCGCGAAAAGAGCCTGATCGCGCTGGCTGTGGCGCATGCTGTGCAGTGTCCTTACTGCATCGACGCTTATACTCAGGACTGCCTCGAAAAAGGCTCCAACCTCGATCAAATGACCGAAGCGGTCCACGTGGCGTCGGCCATTCGTGGCGGCGCCAGCCTTGTCCATGGCCTGCAGATGCGCAACGTCGCGGAAAAGTTGAGCATGTAATGGCGACGGCGACCGGAAGCTTGCAAAGCCGCGAGCATGAGCTGGCCTCGACTCACGAACAGCTCCGCGTGCTGAATACTCCCGTGTCCCGGCATAAGCCGTTCGACGACGCGCTGGCCGAGTCAGGCCTGCATCCGCTGACGGCCACAGGCATTGAGATCTTCCAGATCAACGTAGGTAAATTGTGCAACCAGACTTGCAAGCATTGTCACGTCGATGCCGGTCCTGATCGCAAGGAGATCATGACTCGGAAAACGATGCAGCTCTGCTTGGAGGCGCTGGCACGCACCGCTATCCCGACAGTCGACATCACGGGCGGCGCGCCGGAACTGAATCCCCACTTCCGCTGGCTGGTGACGGAAATCAAGAAACTCGGCCGCCACGTGATGGACCGCTGCAATCTCAGTGTTCTGCTGCTGCCTTCGCAGCGGGGCTTGGCGGAGTTCCTGGCCCAGAACCAAGTGGAGGTGATCGCCAGCCTGCCCTACTTCATCGCCGCCAGAACCGATGCTCAGCGTGGCGAGGGAGTCTTTGACAAGTCGATCGAAGCGCTGCGATTGCTGAACAGGCTCGGATATGGAAGGGAGGGTTCCGGTTTTACTCTCGACCTGGTCTACAACCCCACCGGCGCTTTTCTTCCGCCGCCGCAAGCCAGTGTCGAAGCCGACTTCAAACGCGAGCTTCTTGATCGCTACGGCGTGGTATTCAACTCGCTGTATGCAATCACGAATTTGCCGATCAGCCGCTTTCTCGAATTCCTGCTCGCAACCAATAACTACGACCGCTATATGAACCGGCTCATTCAGGCCTACAACCCGCGGGCCGCGGCCGGCGTGATGTGCCGCAACACGATTTCGATTGGCTGGGAAGGAACGCTTTACGATTGCGACTTCAACCAGATGCTGGAACTGCCGGTCTCGGGCGGCGCGCCCGCTCACATCCGCGACTTCGCGGCCGGAGCCTTGGACAGACGCCGCATCGTCACCGGACAGCACTGCTACGGCTGCACCGCCGGCGCCGGCTCGAGCTGCGGCGGGACCACGGTTTAGAGCGGCGTAAAATCAGTTGGCGTGCGGGGCATCAGACCCGCGAAGGACTGACCGGAGTCATAGTATGACCGCAGGCGCCCCGTTCCCGTATTTGGCAGCGGTGGCAACAGTTGACAACAGTTGACATATAGCATACGCTAGGTTCATGGAGACGATGAACATCTCACTGCCGATTACCCTAAAGCGATTCGTCCAGGAGCAGGTCGCTGGTGGGGGCTATGGCAATGTCAGCGAATACATGCGGGAGTTGCTACGCGAGGCACAACGGCGGAAAGCAAGGAACAAAATCGAGCAAATGCTCCTGGAAGGTCTCGAAAGCGGCGATCCGATCCCGGCAACTCCTGAATTCTGGGAGAAGATGCGCCAGGACCTGGTTGAGCGCCATCCAGCGTGAACCGACGCTCAGTGAGCCTCACCGTTGACATCCTCCCCGCAGCTCAGGCGGACATTAACAATCAGGCCGATTACTACGTCCAGGAAGCCGACATCGGCACGGCGCTTCGCTTTCTCGACGCAGTAGAAAAAACCTTCGCATTGCTCACATCTAAGCCGCACATGGGAGCCCATGCAAAGCTAAGCCACCCGGCCCTTGAAGATTCTCGGTTCGTGCCGATCATGGGCTTCGAGAAGATTCTTGCATTCTACAGAGCACAAACCGGCCGCATCGACGTTATCAGAGTGATTCATGGCCACAGGGACATCCCCAATCTGCTGTGAAACAAGAGATGCGCCGATGGAGTGACATCCTTAGCGACAATTCCACCCTCATCATGGGGGTGCTGAATGTCACTCCCGACTCTTTTTCCGACGGCGGCCGGTTCCTAGGAGTCGACGCTGCCATCGAACACGCCAAGCAAATGGCCGGCGAGGGCGCCGATATCATCGATGTCGGCGGGCAAAGTACACGGCCCGGCGCCAAGCCTCTTACCGCCAACGATGAGTTGGGCCGGATCAAGCCGGTCGTTCAAAGGCTCGTGTCGGAAGTCGGCGTGCCGATTTCCATCGACACCTTTCAACCCGAGGTAGCGCAAGAATGCTTGCATCTCGGCGCCACGATCATCAACGATGTATGCGGATTGCGAGACCCTCGGATGATTGCCGTGGCGGCGCGTTATCAAGCGCCCGTGGTGTTGATGCACATGCCGGGTACGCCCTTGACCATGCAGGAAGAGATCTCCTATCAAGACGTTGTCGACGATCTCAAGACGTTCTTCCGGCAACGAACCCGCGAGGCCGCCGAAGCGGGCGTGCGCCAGATCATGATCGACCCGGGTATCGGTTTTGGCAAGACGGCCGCTCACAACCTGCGGATTCTGGATCGCTTGGGTGAATTCAAGGATTTGGGATACCCGATTCTGGTGGGGGTCTCTCGTAAGTCCTTCATCGGCCAGATCACCGGCTTGCCGGTCGAGGATCGCCTGGAAGCCACAATTGCCGCAACCGTCGCGGCGGCGATGAACGGGGCCGACGCCGTGCGGGTCCATGACGTTGCCGCATGCAAGCGAGCGCTCGATATCACGGATGCCATCACGCACGTCCGCCAATAAGGAGGCTCAATGGACCGGATCATCCTCCGAGATATCGTCTGTCAGGCTAACGTGGGCGTCGGCGAACAGGAGCGCGCCCATGAGCAAGCAGTCTTGGTCGAGGCCGAACTATTCCTGGATCTGAAACCGGCCGGTACGACCGACGACCTGGCTCTCTCGGTTGACTATGTGGCCGTTCACCAAACCGTGAAAAAATCCGCCGAGGGGAGAAGTTATCAACTGCTCGAAACTCTGGCCGAGGATGCCGCGAACTCCCTATTCGAGGCATTTGCCGTTTCGCGAGTCGTCGTCCGAGCGCGGAAACGAGATTTGAAGGGTCCGGACGGACCGCTACACGCAACCGTTGAAATCACCCGCAAGCGCGATGCGTGATGTCTATCTGGGGCTCGGCTCGAATCTGGGCGACAAGCGCGCCCATATCGTCCGAGCCGTGGAATTGCTCCGCGAAATCGGCCGGGGCCATCAAGTTTCTTCGCTGTTCAAGACCGAGCCCGTCGGCAACCCCGATCAAGACTGGTTTCTGAACTGCGCCGTCGAAATCGAGACGGCCCTCGATCCGCGGCAGCTTCTCGCCGCCGTGCTATCGATCGAGAGGAAGCTAAAGCGAATCCGAAAAATCAAGGACGGCCCGCGAACAATCGATATCGACATTCTCTTCTACGGACGTCATGTTGTGGAGGAAAACGGCCTGGCGATCCCGCATCCGCGCTTGCATCAGCGGCTGTTTGTTCTTGCTCCGCTGGACGAGATTTGTCCCGACTTTGCCCACCCGGTTCTAGAGCAGACCGTCAAGGAGCTGGCAGCCGGGCTCCAGGACCAAGGAGGTGTTGAGAAGTTTGCGGACAGGCCCAGTCTTTGAGGCGTGACGGTGAAAGTAGGCTTTCCATGGTCAACAATTATCACTAGACAATTTTATTGGCCACCTGCCACCATGAACTCAATGCGACAGATCAACGCTTCTAAATTCAGAGAACAATGCCTCTCGCTGCTGGACAATCTCCAGCCGGAGGGCGTGATTGTCACCAAGCACGGCAAGCCTGTCGCGAAACTCATTCCGATCGGCTCCGATTGCGCGAGTCTGATTGGCAGCTTGAAGGGGAAGATAGAGATCAAGGGAGACATCTTCTCCACGGGCGAGCGCTGGAATGCGGGTGTGCGACATGAAAGTGGAGCTCAAGCCGCTCGGGCCTCCCAATAGTCCTCGAAGCGGCCGTTGTGGTGGCAGCAACGAAGGGCCAGAATCGCGTTGGCTCCGCGGACGGTCCAGAACATGCCCGACCGTTTCAGGCGAGAGCCGATGACACTCTTGCAGCCGGCCTCGATCACTCCCGAGCCGACAAACAGATGCTGGCGCCGAAACTCTGGGTAGCGCATCCGCTTGGCATTCTTTTCAAAGTATTTGGCTTCGTCGCGGAACTCTTCCGCGAGTTGGGGACTCGAGCATTCGACCGACCGCAGCGAGCACACTAACTCTTCCATCCGCCCCTGGTCGAGGTGGTCCTGATGGATCGTGATCCAACACCGTTGCTGGGCCTTGTCGTGGGGATGAAGCTGGCGTGCCAGGTCCCACAAGTGCTGGCGGGCGTGATAGAGGTCGACGATCTGAATGGCGCCGGGAAACTGCTGCTGGGCAATGTTCCAGATCCATTCGGCGCCATCTCCCAGCACGACCTTCTTGCGTGCCCGGCTCCAGCCCCGCTTCCAAGCCTCCACATACATGCGTTTGCCAAACTCGTCGGCGGTCTCAATGGCGCCGCTGTAGCTGGTCGAGTCCGGATCGCGGATGGGGTAGCCCTCTTCGTCCCACTTCGTTTGAGTGAACACGCAGCCCAACTTAGCTTCGCGGGTGTGGGCCGCCTCTCCCTTCCTTTTGCCCGCTCGGCCCACCGTCTCTTTGCGCACCACCGGAATTCCGGTCCCATCCATTTCGATGTACAGGATCGGAACGGGTTCCCCCACCACCAGCGGCAGCTCCAACTGCATCGCCCGCTGGATCTCGCTCTGCTCCCGCGCCGCGATATCCTCTCCAATCCCCTCCGCCGTCCGCTCCACCGCCTTGGCGGTCACTTCCAGACCCGCCAGCAGTTCCAGCTGCCGGCGCCCGTGATCGAAGGGAGCCTCCTGGCCCACCATCGCCTGCATACGGCGTACCCCAGGAGAGCATTCCGTTTGGGCGATGTCGAGTTCAGCGTCGGCCGGAAATTGGCCGCTGTGACAGTGCCCGCACAGGTAGTAGGGGCGCGATATATGCACCCTGCCCAGGGCGGTGAGAACCGACTTGGAGCGCAGTTCCCGGTAGTGAGCTTGGTGGCCGCAACAACAGGGAAGGCTCCGCTGGCCGGCCGCTGGGGCTGCCCATTGCAGCAGTTCGGAGAGGGCGGCGGCGCCAGCTTGGTGCATCGCCGAGCGCACCGCCATCTCGACGGCTTCCAGATCCCAGTGGCCTGTCTTGCGCCGCCCGCTGAACAGCACGCGCAATAGCTGGTCTAGTTCGCGCGCGACCTCTTGCTGGATGGCGGCGGCCGTTTTTTTTCCTGGGGGGTCTGCGCCTCAAGCTGCAGCGGCCGCTGTTTGCAGATGCGGGTATTGAGCTCCACGAACTCGCGGCTCAGTTGCTGGAACTTGCGGAACTCGGCCACTTCGCGCTCGGCTTTGCCCAGCGCGGCCGGAGTCGGCAGCGACTCGGTGACGGTCTTACGACCGGCCTTATAGGTGAGGCGGGTATGGGGACCGTGCCCCGGTTGACCGGGGCGATGGCAGCGGCAGCTTGGTTTGCCGCAACGCCCCGAGGTGCTGGTGATCGAACCGGGGCGCAGATCGCCCAGCTCGCCGATCTGGCGGACGATGTCGGTACGCTGTTGCTGCAGTTGCTCGAGGGAATCAGGCATGGAAGTGACCTCCTGTTCCTAGCGTAATACATACGCAAGGATATTGGCCACAATAAAGAGCCTGCTGAAATACTCACTTCTATGTCGCGCACCCCTGGAATGGCTGGAATGCTGAATCTTGACACGCATATCCTGATCTGCTAGTGGCGACCCAACGTCGACACGTCGATGCAGAGCCGCGGACGGAAGTCCGCGCTCGAGCCGCCCGAACGCGGCTCGCCTCTCCACAAGGCCGGAGGCCGATTCGGTTGTGATACTAGCGGCGAGCTGCGCTAGCGTTTCGGAACAAACAACCCGCCCGCTGCGCACGTGAAGTTAAAGCGCATGCACACACAAACCTGCATCGGACGACACCCGGCATGCCCGAGACGAACATCAAATCGAGGATTTCTTCGGCTCAGGAGCCGTTGGGGCTTGCCGCTTACTTTGCTGGCCCTTCTGGTGTTGATTTACGGGGTCCATTTCGCCGCGGGGCACTATCGCGACGCCTACACCGACGGCGATCTGCATCGCATGGCCGGGCTGCTGCAAGTCGAGCCGGGGATGACCGTGGCGGAGATCGGTGCTGGGAAGGGCCGGGCCACGGTCTTGATGGCGAACCAAGTCGGCTCCAACGGCAGGGTTTTTTCCACCGAGATCGATGAAGACCGGCTGGAAGATATTCGACAGACCGCTGCCGAGGCGGCCGTTCAGAATGTCACTGTCTTACCAGGAACCGCCCGGGAAACCAACCTCCCCGCCGCCTGCTGCGACGCCATCTTCATGGTGAAGGTCTATCACCACTTCACCGAACCTGCCGCGATCAATCGCAGCCTGTTCGAGTCCCTGAAGCCCGGCGGCCGGCTGGCGGTGATCGATTTCCCGCCCAGCTTTTGGGTGTTTTGGCTAGGGCACCCCGACGGAGTTCCTCAGAATCGAGGCGGCCACGGCATGCCTCGGGAAATTCTGATCGAAGAGCTGCGGCAAGCCGGTTTCGTCATCGAGCAAGACATCGCGGACTGGTGGACTTGGCCGCAGCGGCGCATCTGCGTTGTCGCCCGAAAACCGGATGCAGCCCCGCCATCCACAGCTCACCAGTAACGGCCGGCTCTCAGCCGGTCCAATATTGGGCCTGGAGGCCCAATCGGCGGCTGGGACAAGCAGGAGCCGGGCTGAAAACCGAAGCGGACCGAAGCCCGTTGAAACGGGCTTGAACGAGTGCGGGACGGCCTTGGTAAACCGGCCCTAAAAGGACCGGCCTTGGGAGACCAAGCCACGTGAACGTGGCTCTAGGGCTCTGAGGCCGCTGGCCGACTATGCGCCCCACTGGCGGAGGGGCGTCGACATTAGTGTCGACGCGGCAAGCTGAGAGCTTGCGCCACAATATGCTTTCGCTCATTTTGCGGTCGGCCTTGCCTTCTTGTGCCGTTGCTTTGTTCTATCCTTGTTCGGTGTCAAGCAGCCCGATTTCGGCCACGTCTCCTCTGGTATCATCTGTCGATATAAGGTCGCAGCGGGCCGGCCTGGAGAATTGCATGAAGGACGGGCGTCGCTATCTAACAACGCTGACCGCGGTCATCGCCGCTTCGCTCTGCCTGACCGCTTACACGGCGAACGCGGAAGCCCCCACTGTCAAGCTCAACCCCAAGGATCAGCTCGAATATGTCTGGATTCCTCCGGGAACGTTCTGGATGGGTTGTACTCCGCACGATTCCGACTGCGACGCAATCGAGGAACCTCGCCACCAGGTCACGATCACGAAAGGGTTCTGGATAGGCCGCCACGAAGTCCCCATCCAAGCGTACAAGAAGTTCGCCAAAGCGGCCAAGCGGCAAATGCCGCCCAAACCTATTATCACCCCGTTCGGCGAACTTTCGGGTAAAGGGAAAATCAAACGTGGCTCGAGGAACATCTCCAATGCTTTTGAGTCCGGGCCCGGAAAGAAGGAAGTTCGTCCCATCGTCGCCGCGACATTCGCGGAAGCGGAGGCCTATTGCAAATTCGCCGGCGGGCGGCTGCCCACCGAGGCGGAGTGGGAGTACGCGGCCCGCGGAGGCAAGGACGGCATCCGCTACCCGTGGGGCGACGAGATCAGCCATCACGACGCCAACTACGGAAACGCGGCGGGACGCGACCAGTGGCGCTACACGGCGCCGGTGAAGAGCTTCGACCCCAACGGCTTTGGTCTTTTCGACATGGCCGGCAACGTTTGGGAGTGGTGCTCGGATTGGGTGGACGGCAACTACTACCTCAACACGCCTGACAAAGACCCGCCAGGCCCCGACAAAGGACCGGGCAAGACCATTCGTGGCGGCTCTTGGGGTTTCGGGCCGCGCTATCTGCGCGTGTCCACCCGGGCCATGGCGGATCCAACCAGCCGCGGAGATGGGGTCGGGTTCCGCTGTGTGATTCCTGAGATGAAATGACGCGGGCTGAATTGGGGTTGTGATCCCGCGGGGAATCTCTCCCTCTCGCTCACCCTCCGGGGACTCCTTGCTCCGGCGGCTTGTGGACGCTTCGCGGAGCGGCGATCCCCAAAGCTTTGCCGCCGCCGCTCCTCATTGTACTTCCAAGGAACCTCCCTGCCACGGCCTGGCGAAGTGTTGGAAACAAAGGAGTTGCCGGGTGAGGTATAAATTTTCTTTACAAAATGTCAGTAAATGGCAGAGAATGGCACAATATGGCACGATCTGGGCCATTTTCGACGCCTCGTCATGGTGTCAACCGATAATGTTTTTGTTTTCAGTGACTGGGGTTGCAGTCGGCGGCGGGACCGTGTCAGGTTCTCTGGCAAAGCGACAGGTTTTTTTGCGGATTTGAGGTATTCTTGTCGCTGGCAGCGGCTGGGATTTGGCGGCAACTCGGGCCGACGGCCACTGCTCGCTAAGACAGACTAAGACATGTCGCCAGGAATGGCGACACGGCACGTCTGGAGACGTGCGCCACATCGCTGACCATTCTCATTGTAGCAGGCGAGCGGGGACCGGCCTAAAATGAGGGCATGCTACGCGACCCCAGCCTGATTCCCCTTTCGCACCAGCACCAGCATGGACTCGCTCTGGCGGTCCTCATCGAGCGCGGGCTCAAAGCCGATCCCTCGGTGCAAAAAGCAACGGAGCTTTGTAGCAAGGTAGCCGACATGTTCGAGCTGGAGCTGGTTCACCATTTCGACGTCGAAGAGCAAGTATTGTTTCCGGCAGTTCGCGGCAGGCTGGCGTCCGATGCGATTGTGGACCAGCTCATCGCGCAGCACCGCGAGATGGAATCACTCGCCAGCCGTCTCGCCGCCGCCCCCGAAGGCGAGCGGATTCCGCTGCTGAAGGAGTTTGGACAACTGCTCAGCCGCCACATTCGCATCGAGGAACGCCAGCTATTCGAGGAAGTGCAAGAAAAAGTACCGCCGCAAGACCTGAGCGAGCTGGGAGCGCAAATCGACAGCCGCTTGCGGAAGGTCTGCCCGTCGAGCGGCAGGTTGCCTTGGGACAAGACGGCCGAAAGCGGGCGGCCCGTTTCATCCTAAGCGCGTAATCGCCCCTTCTCGGACCTCGAAAAAGGCCGCTTAAATAACGCCTCACAACGTTTGACATCAACGTTTGCGGGGCCTAAACTGGCGAGTAGCACCCGCATCTGCATATCAAGAGGTTACAGTATGCACTCCTCACCCCCTGACGGCGGCTCCGAGAGGCGGGAATCGCTCGCGGGTTTCGGCCCGGCTCTCCTGTGTCTCCTCTCGATCTTCGCCGTCCCCCTGACGTCGCCGGCGGCTGACATTTTATTCTCCAAAGAGGTGCGCCCAATCCTCGAACAGAAGTGCCTGGAATGCCACGGTACAGACACGCCGATGTCGAACCTCGATTTGCGCACGCGCCAGGGCATGCTCAAGGGCGGCGTTCGAGGTGCGGCGGTGATTCCCGGGGACTCTTCAGAGAGCCGTGTTTACCTGCAGATCTCTGGCACCGAAGGACCCGTCATGCCGATGGGCGGCGCACTCAGCGACGACGAGATTCTGACGCTCAAAGACTGGATCAACCAGGGCGCCAAGTGGGATGTCGACAGGATCGGAGAAGGTGCGCAGTCAGCCAAGGCCGCGGACACGAAAACCCGCGAAAAGGCGGGCAAGATTTCAGCGGAGGACCGCAATTGGTGGGCTTTCCAGCAGCCGCTGCGGCATGCTAAGCCCAAAGTTGCCGATAAGCGCTGGAACCGCAGTCCGGTTGACGCCTTCATCAAAGCGAAACTGGACGAGGAAGGGCTGGTTCCCGCTCCCCGCGCCGGCAAGCGCACGCTGATTCGCAGGGCCTATCTTGACCTGCTGGGTTTGCTCCCGCCTCCTAGCGAAGTCGAAGCTTTCGTCAACGACAAATCACGTAACGCCTTCAAGAATCTGGTCGACCGCTTGCTCGAATCGCCCCGCTACGGTGAACGCTGGGGCCGGCATTGGCTCGATGTCGCCCGCTACGCCGACAGCGGCGGATATGAGCACGATTACGACTACCCCTACGCCTGGCGCTACCGGGATTATGTGATTCAGGCGCTCAATGACGACAAGCCCTATGACCAGTTCATCCGTGAGCAGCTCGCCGGTGATGAGCTGGACGAGGTCACATTCGAAACGCTGATTGCAACAGGCTTCAATCGAGTCGCCGCGACTGTCGGCTTTCGCGAAAAAGACAATCCGCAGTACCGCTACACCTATCTCGACGACATGATTGGCACCACTAGCCGGGCTTTCATGGGTCTGACGGTCAATTGCGCGCGCTGCCACGATCACAAGTTCGATCCCATCCTGCAGACGGATTATTACCAGATGATGGCGACGTTCTTCAGCTTCGTGAATTACGACTACCCGCTGGCGTCTCCCGAGGAAGTCGCCGCATACGAAGCCCGGAAGTCGGAAGTCCAAGGCAAGATTGACCCGCTGAAGGCGCGCATTTCCGAGATCGAGACGCCGTACAAAGACACCGCGTTCGAGAAGCGGCTTAAGGATTTCCCAGAGGAAATTCAGATCGCCGTGCACACGCCCGAGGCCGAACGCACCCCCGGCCAGAAGCTGCTGGCCGAGCAGGTGATCACCCTTCGTGCTCGCCCCGCCGACGTGGAGGAATTGCTCCCGGCGGCGGATAAAGAGGAAGTCGCGAAGCTGAAAACCGGGATCGCGGAGCTCGAAAAGCAGATGCCGGAAGAACTGCCGCGGGCCATGGGCATCAGCGACGGCGACTACCGCTTCGCGCCCGACGGACGAGGAGACGAAAAACTTCCCGGCAAGGGCGATCGCCAGGACTTCGGCGTTACCGAGGGCAGTTTCCTGCCCGTAGCCGGCAAGCCGTATGTGCCTCCGCCAGCCTTCCTGCTGCCCGGCGGCGACTACCGGACGAAGGGCGAAGAGGTGCAACCGGGATTCGTGACGGTGCTGGCGCGGGGCGACGAGCCTACCGAGATTCCGCCCAGCAGCGGCCGTATTTCATCGGGACGCCGCCGGGCGCTCGCTGAATGGATTGCCTCCCAAGACCATCCGCTGACGGCCCGCGTGATGGCCAACCGCATCTGGCATTTCCACTTTGGACGAGGCATCGTGACCACCCCGAGCAACTTCGGCCGCACCGGTCAGCCGCCTGTTTACCCGAAGCTGCTCGACTGGCTGGCAACCGAGTTTGTCCGCCGCGGCTGGAGCATCAAAGCCATGCACCGGCTGATCATGAACACGGAGAGCTACCAGATGGCCTCGAGCTTCCCGCATGAAGCCAACCAGCAGGCCGACCCGGCCGGCAAATTCCTGTGGCGATTCCCGCAGCGCCGCCTCGAGGCGGAAACAATTCGCGACGTGGTGCTCAACGCCAGCGGGAACCTGAACTTCGAGATGGGCGGCAAGCCCTTCTTCCCTCCTATTCCCAAGAGCGTGCGGCTATCGTTCAAAAATGGCGCATGGACGCTGACCGAGGAAGGCCCCGATGTTTGGCGGCGGAGTATCTATTCCTACTGGAAACGCGGGCTCAAATACCCCATGTTCGAGGTGTTCGACCAGCCCGACTCGAACGTCACTTGCGAGCGCCGCGCCAGCACAACCGTCCCGACACAAGCGCTGACGATGCTCAATAATGGGTTTTTCTTGTTGCAGGCGAAGCACTTCGCCGGCCGCGTCGCCGGGAAGGCTGGAGAGGATGAGAAAGCTAGAGTCAGCGCCGCCTATGAAATCGCGCTCAGCCGCCCGCCCTCGGCGAAGGAACTCGACATGAACCTCTCGTTTCTCGCGAGCCAGAGGCGCTATCACGAAGGCCAAAACAGCGCCGCTCCGGAGCTGGCCGCGCTGGTCGACCTGTGTGACGTCGTTTTGAATCTGAGCGAGTTTATCTACATCAACTAGGAACGCCATGCCTGAAAACCGCGAGCAGAATCCACTCTCCCGCCTTTGCAGCGGGCGCAAAAGGCAGTTCATGTCTCGCCGCGATTTTCTGTTCGAGGCAGGCGAAGGCGTCAGCGGAGTCGCGCTGGCCGCGCTCATGGCGCAGGAAGGCCTGTTGGCCGCTGATCCGCATTCCGATGTGTCTGCCTGCGGAACCTCCGGCGACATTCAATCGCCGCTCGCTCCCAGAAACAGTCATTTCGAACCCCGCGCCAAGGCCGTGATCTCGCTGTTCATGAGCGGCGGCGTCAGCCACATCGACACCTTCGATCCCAAGCCGATGCTGACGAAATACCACGGCCAGCCGCTGACCGGCAAGGGCCGCGTCCGCGTTCGCCAAGGCTACCCCGGCCCGTTGATGAAGAGTCCGTTCGAGTTCAAGAAATACGGCCAGAGCGGAATCGAAGTCTCGGAGCTGTTCCCGCACATCGGCGGTATGGTGGACGATTTAGCCATTATCCGCTCGGGAAAGGGACGTTCGAACGACCATGTCGTGGCGCACTACGAGTGGAACACTGGCTCCTTGTTGATGGGATTTCCGAGTGTCGGCTCCTGGGTGACCTACGGGCTGGGTTCCGAGAATCAAAACCTGCCGGGGTTTGTCGTTGTATACGACCATCGCGGCGGTCCTTTCAGCGGGCCGGCGAATTGGGGCGCGGGCTTCTTGCCGGCGTCCTATCAGGGCACGGTCTTTCGTTCTTCCGGCGACCCGATTTTGGACTTGCGGCCTCCGGAAAAGTACGTCTCCGCCGAGCAGCAGCGCTCACGGCTTGACCAGCTGGCAATGCTCAACGAAGAGCACGCCAAGAAGTACCCGGGCAGCTCCGAGCTGGCGGCGCGGATCGCCTCCTATGAGCTGGCTTATCGCATGCAGGCCTGCGCGCCGGAGGCAGTGGACATCTCGACGGAAACCGAAGCGACGAAGCGCACCTACGGCATGGACAATCCTGTCACGGAGTCGTTCGGCAAGCAATGTCTGCTAGCCCGCCGCATGGTCGAGCGCGGAGTGCGCTTCGTGCAACTCTACAATGGCGCCATCGTCAACCAGGATACCGACACCTGGGACGCCCACAGCAATCTCGTCGAGAACCACACCATGCATGCGCGCGAGGTCGACAAGCCGATCGCAGGCCTCATTCAGGATCTCAAGCAGCGCGGCATGCTCGACGATACGCTCGTCATGTGGCACAGCGAGTTCGGCCGCATGCCCATCTCGCAACGCGGAGTCGGCCGCGACCACAATCCAGGCGCCTTGACGCTATGGATGGCCGGAGCCGGAATCCAGGGCGGGCAAGTGATCGGATCGACCGACGAGTTCGGCTACAAGGCCGCTGAACAGGTGGTCACCTACCACGACGTTCACGCCACGATGCTGCACATGCTGGGCCTTGACCACAAGCGCCTCACCTACTTCTTCAACGGCCGCCACATGCGCCTCACCGATGTCCACGGCGAGTTGATCCCCCAGATCGTGGCGTAGCTAATTAGATATTAGATACCAGCCCGGCGATTCTGAGGATTTTGTTCCCCGCGCCGGAACAGAGCCGCGTCCGCAAGGGTGCGGTCGAGGGTAGGGGCCACCACCGGAATGCGGTCACTGGCAGACTCGACCGCACCCTTGCGGGCGCGGCTCTGTTGCGGCGCGGAGAAGAGGTTTCTACCTTGCGGAGTGCGGCACGGTGCAATGCCCTCACGGGGCTGGCGCCCCGGGCCAGTATTAACACCACCACCGCCCAAACTCCCCACGAACGAAATTTCAAATATCTTTGGCTAGAACTAGAGGCTCAAGCCGCTCACGTTCCTACTGATCCGCAGCCAGTGAGTACCTCACAATCTGCTTGTCGTTCCTGGTAATCAAATGCCGGTTCGCGTAGGCCGGGTGCGACCAGTGCACCGCGCCCTTTTCGCGCCTTCGCCCCAGCGGCGTGGTCGGTTTGATAATCGGGGTGCGGCTAATTTCCTCGTAACCATCCGGTGAAAGCTTGGCAATAATCAGATCGCCGCGGTCGTTGTTGATGAAGTAGCGGTCCTGGTGGCGCACGATGAATCCGGTAGCCCAGCGGGCGTTCTCGATCGTCACGTCCAGAGTTTCCCAAACCCGCTTGCCGGTTCTCGCGTCCAAGCACCGGAAGTGGCCGTAGCTGCCGATACCATAGATGTAGTCGCCGTCGATCACCGGAGTCGAAATCAGCGCGTGAAGCCCGTCGGTCTGGATTTCGCTGTCGCTGTTTCCCTTCCAGACCAGCTCGGCGTCCGGCCTCCGGGGGTGCAGCCGAAAAAGGCGCGACCCGTTGTAGAACGCAGTGACGAGAAGCCTGTCTCCGCTGAGGACCGGCGTCGCGACCGTCAGACCGGATTGAATCTTGAATGGATGCTGCCAATAGGTTTTCCCGGTTTTAGGATCGAGCGATGTCACCGCTTCGGGATGCCAGATGATGAGCTGGCGCGCGCCGCCCGCCTCGATGATGACTGGGGGGTTGTATCCGGGCTCGACCTCGTCGGAAAGCGCCCGCCACAGCTCCTTGCCCGTCATCTTGTCGAACGAGACGACCTTGGCGTTGTTCGCGCCCCCCACCAGACAGATCAACTGTTTTCCGTCCACCAGCGGCGCTCCCGCTATACCCCAGGTTGGGATCTCGGTGCCGTAATCCTTGACGTAGTCCTTCTTCCAGATGACCGCCCCCGTCTTAGCGTTCAGGCAATGCAGCATGCCCATGGCGCCCAGCGTGTAGACGCGGCCGCCGTCAACGGTCGGCGTGGCGCGGGGCCCATAGGGATAGGCCAGCCCGCCGTACTCGACGTCCCACTGATGCGTCCAAACGGTTTCGCCGCTGTCCTCGCGCAGGCAGAGGGCCCGCTCGACGCCTTTTCGCCCTTGCGTTCTCTCATAGTCGGTGACGTAGACCATTCCGTCGGCGACAGACGGCCCGGTATAGCCTCCCCGGATCGGCTTGCTCCACACTGGCGTCAGCCCCTCATCGGGAAACTTGTCGAGGATTCCTGTCTCCGTCCAGACGCCCGCACGCCCTTTGCCGCGCCACTCGGGCCAGTCTTCGGCGTGTGCGGCGGGACTTGCGGCGAACAGGGCGAGAAGCGTCAGGCAGCAGATTCGGGAGATGTGCTGATGGATTTTCACGGAGGTCTCCTGTGTGAGACCCATTAGTCTAGCGAACCAGGACAAGCGGCAAACGAGAGGCCGCCGGTCTTTTTCGAGCCCTGGGCTAGACTTGCCTCAGCGCTCAATCATCTTGAGCACTCCCGAACAGCCCCCGAGCCAGGCAATCCAGCGGGACGACCGCCCCGCGGAGGTATCGCCCAAACGAAGTCCCGGAGCCTGTTCCAGAAGGGCAGCCACGGTGTCTGCTTGGCAGCTTCCAAGCGTAAAGCGGTCAATGTCGGTCACCCCGGCTACCGCGGTGCTGAGGGCGTTGTCACCATCTTCGGTTTGAAGGTGCGGATTGGCCCCGTGAGATAAGAGTTGATCGACGATATCGTGGGAACCGTAACCAGCCGCCATGATCAGGGCGGTCAGGCCACGATCGTTCTGGATGTTGCCGTCTGCTCCCCCTTCGAGCAGAGCGGTGACAGCCTCCTTTTGATTCTTGTGGATCGCATGCATCAGGGGAGTCCAGTCGTTTTGTCCGGTTCGCTGGTCCGGGTTGAGGCCGCTCTCCAGCAAAGTTCCGATTGCCTGCGCGTCTCCCTTGCGAGCGGCACGCACCAACTCGGTTTCAGGCAGCCCCGGGCTGCAACCCATGAGCAAGACTAGGGGCAGCAGCCAATAGTGCGCTGTGGTGCGGCGAGCATCAGTCATGAATCCACTTCTACTTGTACTTGCCTCACGGAGTGTTCCAAACTTTCTAACCCATCCCATGGTTCCTCACAGTTTGTGTTCCATTCGATTCAGCCTCGCCCTTTGAGTGCAAGCGCGCCGGTTGAAGCCGGCCCGGCGGCCGGAGGGAACCGAACCTCCGTTCTCTCGTTCGAAACTCATCGACCGCGGCCGTCAGATCAGAGGCGGTGAAATCAGGCCACATGACGTCGCTAAACACGATTTCGGCGTAGGCGTTCTCCCAGAGCAGAAAGTCGCTGAGCCGCTTCTCTCCGCCTGTTCGAATCAGAAGGTCAACATCGGGCCAGGGGCTCGTCGAGTGAGCCGCCCGCGCCAGCGCGCGGGAAAACGCTTCTGTGGAAGGCCGCGCTTTAGGTCCGAGTTGCCGGGCGGCTTCGACGATCGCGTCGCGTGCGGAGTAATCGACGGCGATCCTCAGGTGCAGCTGGTCCGTCGAGCTAGTCGAGGCCGCGGTCTTTTCAATGGCATTGACCAGGCCGGCCGGGAGCCGGTCCCGCCGCCCGATGACGTTGATCCGGACGCCTTGCTCCGCGCAACGCGCTGTCTCGGCTCGCAGGTATCGTTCGAAGAGTTGCAACAACTCGCTCACTTCGCGCCGCGGCCTCTTCCAGTTGTCCGCCGAGAATGCGTAGAGGGTCAGTGTGGTGACACCAAGCCGCGGCGCCGCCTCCACGGTGCGCCGAACGGCACCGGCGCCGGCCCGGTGTCCGCGGGACCGCGGCTTGCCCAGCGTCCGTTTCCGTCCATGTTGACGGCCACGTGGAGGCTGGACGGCTGTGAAGTTTTTTTACTTCTTGCGGGCCGCTTCAACCAGCGATTCCATATGATTCAGGTAGCGCTCGAGGGCGCGGCGACCGGATGCATTCAACCGGTATTTGGTCTTGGGAACACGTCCTTCGAATGTTTTCGTGCACGTCACGTAGCCCGCTTCCTCCAGCTTTCTGGCATGCACGCTAAGATTACCGTCGGTCACTTGCAGCAGCTTTTTGAGTTCGCTGAAGCTAAGCGAATCGTTCACGCCCAGAGCGCTGACGATTCCCAGCCGCGTGCGGTCATGGATGAGACGGTCGAGCTGGGCCGTGCGGGTGACGAGCGATTCACCGGACTTTGAAGGCGTGCCCGCCTGGCTGGGGCCCGCGGCCTTTGCCTTTTGGAGCGGCTTTTTTCGAGACTTAGAAGTCATGATCGCTCATCCTCCGTACTTCCTCACGATAATCAAACCAAACACAATGTGCACGCCTCCAAAAGTGACCGCCATCATGGCGTCCGCCCAGGCCGCTGGAATGAAAAGGCTGGCGACACCGAGCCCCATGAAACACAAGCCCATGACAGGAATCACTCTCACCGAGACGGCACCGGCGGTGACGATGCCGGTCCCGTAAAGCAGCATCCAAGTGCCCGCGATCACGTCAATCTGACCGGCGCGATAGAGAACGAAAGTGAGGACTGCTCCCGCCAACAACGACGGGAACAAGCTCTGAACAAAGTTCCAAGCGGGACGCGCCAGGTTGTGCTCCGCCGTTTGCGCGTTCTTCCGCGCGATGGTGAAAGCGCCCGCTCCGGCGGCAACCAAAGCCGCTGTCAGCCAGACACCCAGCCAGGTCTCGACGTTAGGCTGCCGAGAAGCGATTGGGGCGGTGACTACCGCCGTCGTGCCCATTGCGACGGCGCCCCAGCCGGAAAGCGAGGTAAAGACAGCCGATCTCTCCATGGTTTCGCGGATGAACCGGATGTTCTCGGCGGCATGGGCATCGATCCGAATGGGGCCGCTCTCTCTGGAGCGGATGGGAGTTGGTTCAGGCACTCTGTCCGTATCTTACCCTAATGGCGACTCTTTGTCAAGTACTTTTTTGTACAAAGTTAAATCCTTGTTTCATGGAACGTTGTTCCATGGGCCGTACCCTGACGCGGACCAGCCACAACCAAACAGGCACGGTCCGAATCTTGATCAGCCGTGGCCCAAATACATCAGCCAGCCCAGACCGAAGATCGTGATCACGAAATAGCTAAAGACCTTGACTCCGTAGCGGATCCGCTCCTGGTCGGAGTCGCGGCCGACAACGCCCAAGACAATCGACGTGAACAAGGCGAACAGCAAGGCCGCGAAGAAGTGGGATACAGAAAGGAACATCAGGACTTCTCACCAACGGCGATCTCGAACGAGTCGATGATCGCCAGAATGTTCAACAAACCGGCACAAACGAGGAACTTCGTTCCATAGTCGGCAACCGCCGAAGCCGAGAGCTCCTGCTCGTATCCCAGCCATGTCGAGAGGAAGTACAACGAGCCGGTCGCGAGGTCGCCGATGTAGCCGCCCCAGTTGACGATGGTTGTGAACAGGTCCCCGGTTTCAGGCTCGAACATGCGTCCGCGCATGAGTAAGCCGAAAATAAACATGCCGGCGATGGCGAACAGCAACAAGGCGCCGCGGTTCCAGCGCTTCAAGTAAAAGTGGCCGCCGCCCGGAAGCAGCCAAGCCAGCACGACGGGCGCCGCCCACAGTCGGGGAGGCGGAATCGGTTTCTTCGTGATTTGCTTTTCGGCCATGGTGAGTTGCTTGGCGGGGTCGCCTTGCTGCAGCGGATTCTTATCTGAACTTATCACACCGGAGCCGAATAAGGCAGCGTCCGAATTTGCGGGGGTGCGCGACATAGAAGTGAGTATTTCAGCAGGCTCTTTATTGTGGCCAATATCCTTGCGTATGTATTACGCTAGGAACAGGAGGTCACTTCCATGCCTGATTCCCTCGAGCAACTGCAGCAACAGCGTACCGACATCGTCCGCCAGATCGGCGAGCTGGGCGATCTGCGCCCCGGTTCGATCACCAGCACCTCGGGGCGTTGCGGCAAACCAAGCTGCCGCTGCCATCGCCCCGGTCAACCGGGGCACGGTCCCCATACCCGCCTCACCTATAAGGCCGGTCGTAAGACCGTCACCGAGTCGCTGCCGACTCCGGCCGCGCTGGGCAAAGCCGAGCGCGAAGTGGCCGAGTTCCGCAAGTTCCAGCAACTGAGCCGCGAGTTCGTGGAGCTCAATACCCGCATCTGCAAACAGCGGCCGCTGCAGCTTGAGGCGCAGACCCCCCAGGAAAAAAAACGGCCGCCGCCATCCAGCAAGAGGTCGCGCGCGAACTAGACCAGCTATTGCGCGTGCTGTTCAGCGGGCGGCGCAAGACAGGCCACTGGGATCTGGAAGCCGTCGAGATGGCGGTGCGCTCGGCGATGCACCAAGCTGGCGCCGCCGCCCTCTCCGAACTGCTGCAATGGGCAGCCCCAGCGGCCGGCCAGCGGAGCCTTCCCTGTTGTTGCGGCCACCAAGCTCACTACCGGGAACTGCGCTCCAAGTCGGTTCTCACCGCCCTGGGCAGGGTGCATATATCGCGCCCCTACTACCTGTGCGGGCACTGTCACAGCGGCCAATTTCCGGCCGACGCTGAACTCGACATCGCCCAAACGGAATGCTCTCCTGGGGTACGCCGTATGCAGGCGATGGTGGGCCAGGAGGCTCCCTTCGATCACGGGCGCCGGCAGCTGGAACTGCTGGCGGGTCTGGAAGTGACCGCCAAGGCGGTGGAGCGGACGGCGGAGGGGATTGGAGAGGATATCGCGGCGCGGGAGCAGAGCGAGATCCAGCGGGCGATGCAGTTGGAGCTGCCGCTGGTGGTGGGGGAACCCGTTCCGATCCTGTACATCGAAATGGATGGGACCGGAATTCCGGTGGTGCGCAAAGAGACGGTGGGCCGAGCGGGCAAAAGGAAGGGAGAGGCGGCCCACACCCGCGAAGCTAAGTTGGGCTGCGTGTTCACTCAAACGAAGTGGGACGAAGAGGGCTACCCCATCCGCGATCCGGACTCGACCAGCTACAGCGGCGCCATTGAGACCGCCGACGAGTTTGGCAAACGCATGTATGTGGAGGCTTGGAAGCGGGGCTGGAGCCGGGCACGCAAGAAGGTCGTGCTGGGAGATGGCGCCGAATGGATCTGGAACATTGCCCAGCAGCAGTTTCCCGGCGCCATTCAGATCGTCGACCTCTATCACGCCCGCCAGCACTTGTGGGACCTGGCACGCCAGCTTCATCCCCACGACAAGGCCCAGCAACGGTGTTGGATCACGATCCATCAGGACCACCTCGACCAGGGGCGGATGGAAGAGTTAGTGTGCTCGCTGCGGTCGGTCGAATGCTCGAGTCCCCAACTCGCGGAAGAGTTCCGCGACGAAGCCAAATACTTTGAAAAGAATGCCAAGCGGATGCGCTACCCAGAGTTTCGGCGCCAGCATCTGTTTGTCGGCTCGGGAGTGATCGAGGCCGGCTGCAAGAGTGTCATCGGCTCTCGCCTGAAACGGTCGGGCATGTTCTGGACCGTCCGCGGAGCCAACGCGATTCTGGCCCTTCGTTGCTGCCACCACAACGGCCGCTTCGAGGACTATTGGGAGGCCCGAGCGGCTTGAGCTCCACTTTCATGTCGCACACCCCATTTGCGGCCAAATCACAACGCCGGAACGAAGTTCTCTACGGTTCGTCTTCGGGTGAAACGGGCGTTTTGACTTGGGGCTCGAGGACCCGGATACGCTCGACGGCTTGTCTAACCCTTTTCCCTCCGGATTCCAGCCGGACGAACTTGCGGTAGGCTTCGAGCGCCAGACTGGCTTGGTTAAGTTCATCCCGCGACCGTGCCAATTTCCAGTAAGCATCAGAAAAGTTCGGGTTCCAACGGGTGGCCTCCAGGTAGCGTCCGGACGCGGCCCGGTGGTTGCCCTTCTTGGCGTAAAAGTTGCCGACCTTGACTTCTTTTTTCGCTTGGATGGGGTTGAAGGCGTACTGCTTCTCGGTGAAAAGATCCTCGTCCTCGTCGACCAGGCCGCTGGGCATCTCCTCGGGCGGAGCTTCCCGCTGCTGCAACTGGCCGAAAGTCATTCCCGCCGCGCAAAGCAGAAGCAATGCCCGAAACGCCCGCATGCTTGAATTATATCCGCCGGTGAATTATATCTGCTGGCAGGCGTTTCCAGTTTTGTGGGGCTCCCGACAACAGAGCCGCGGGCGCGAGCCCGCGGTCAAGGCCGCGAACGACCGGGCAATGCGGCGGTTCAAGGATGTCGCGGATCTCGACCGCACCCTCGCGGGCGCGGCTCTGTTGTCACTTGTGGTAGCCTGCCCCTATTCCATCCCCTCAACAGGAGCGACCGGGCGGCCGGCCTCTCGCTTACCTGATAACCTTCACCTGTTACGGTTCTCATTTGCACGGTGACCCCGACGGCTCGGTGGATCGGGATCACAACGTGTTCGGTTCACGCTTGCTCGAGGAAAGCAATACGCGCCAGCGCTACGAGCGGTGGAAGATGCTTGGGGATTCAACCCAGCTCAACCCGCCCGCCCGCACTCTCACTCGGCAAGCCATTGAGACCGCGTGCCGGCGTGAACAGTGGCGTCTGGCCGCGGGCTCATGTGCGCAGCAACCACGTTCATGTCGTCGTTTCAGCGGAACTGAAGCCGGAGAAGATCATGGGCACGCTGAAGAGCTGCGCCAGCCGGGCGCTGAATGATGCTTTCGGGAACCGCCGGAAGCGATGGAGCCGGCACGGCAGCACACGCTGGCTGTGGGAGCGCGAGCACGTGACAGCCGCCGTGGCTTACGTGCTCCAGCAGCAGGGGCGTCCGATGGAAGTGTACGTGGATGCTCAATGGGTCCAGCGAATCTAGACCAAGCGGCACAACAACAGAGCCGCTGGCGCGAGCCCGCGGTCAAGGCCGCGAACGACCGGGCATTGCGGCGATTCCGAGGATGTCGCGGATCTCGACCGCACCCTTGCGGGCGCGGCTCTGTTGTCACTTGTGGTAGCCTGCCCCTATTCCATCCCCTCAACAGGAGTGACCGGGCGGCTGGTTATGGGAGCGCGAGCATATGACAGCCGCTGTGGCTTACGTGCTCCACCAGCAGGGGCGTCCGATGGAAGTGTATGTGGATGCTCAATGGGTCCAACGAATCTAAGCCCGCGGTCAAGGCCGCGAACGACCGGGCATTGCGGCGGTTCCGAGGATGTCGCGGATCTCGACCGCACCCTTGCGGGCGCGGCTCTGTCGTCACTTGTGGTAGCCTGCCCCTATTCCATCCCCTCAACAGGAGCGACCGGGCGGCCGGCCTCTCGCTTACCTGATAACCTTCACCTGTTACGGTTCTCATTTGCACGGTGACCCCGACGGCTCGGTGGATCGGGATCACAACGTGTTCGGTTCACGCTTGCTCGAGGAAAGCAATACGCGCCAGCGCTAGGAGCGGTGGAAGATGCTTGGGGATTCAACCCAGCTCAACCCGCCCGCCCGCACTCTCACTCGGCAAGCCATTGAGACCGCGTGCCGGCGTGAACAGTGGCGTCTGGCCGCGGCTCATGTGCGCAGCAACCACGTTCATGTCGTCGTCTCGGCGGAACTGAAGCCGGAGAAGATCATGGGCACGCTGAAGAGCTGCGCCAGCCGGGCGCTGAATGATGCTTTCGGGAACCGCCGGAAGCGATGGAGCCGGCACGGCAGCACACGCTGGCTGTGGGAGCCCGAGCATGTGACAGCCGCCGTGGCTTACGTGTTCCAGCAGCAGGGGTGCCCGATGGAAGTGTATGTGGATGCTCAATGGGTCCAGCGAATCTAGACCAAGCGGCACAACAACAGAGCCGCGGGCGCGAGCCCGCGGTCAAGGCCGCGAACGACCGGGCATTGCGGCGGTTCAAGGATGTCGCGGATCTCGACCGCACCCTCGCGGGCGCGGCTCTGTTGGCGGGGCGCGCTTGCCTCTAGTTGAAAACCAACTCGGTGCGGCCGATAATCGTAGTCCGCCTTCAAATCAGACATCGTTTCGGAAAGTGAGGAAACCGCCTTGAAAATCACCGACCTCAAAGTCCTGCAGACCCAAGGAGGCCACGCCAACTGGGTCTTCGTCAAGCTCTACACCAACACCGGTTTGACGGGTGTGGGCGAGTGCAGCATGGAGCGGCATCGCCTGGAGACGGTTCAGGCTCTCGAGTCGATGAAGGACTTCCTGGTCGGCAAGGACCCGTTTCAAATCGAGCACATCTGGAATTCGCTTTACAAGCAGACCTTCTGGTTCGGCCAGCTCATCACGCTCTGCGCCCTCAGCGGCGTGGAACAAGCACTATGGGATATCAAGGGCAAAGAGCTCGGGGTTCCCGTCTATGAATTTCTGGGCGGTAAGCTGCGCGACAAGGTCCGCGCCTACGCCAACGCCTGGGCTTTTTCGAAATCAGTCATCGATCATCGGCCGGAAGACACCCCGGAACTCGTTGCCCGCAACGCCGAAAAGATGGTATCCAAAGGCTTCACGGCGATGAAATGGGACCCCTTCCGTTTTGGCGGTCAAGTGATCCCCAAAGAGGAGGAAAAGTACGCCATCGAGTGCGTCAAGACCGTGCGCGATGCCGTCGGAGGAGACATCGACCTGCTGATCGAATGCCACGGACGCTTCAACATGTGGAGCGCGATCCGCATGGCCCGGAAGCTCGAGCCCTTCGACCCATTCTTCTATGAGGAGCCGATTCCGCCCGACAATATCGATGCGATGGCGGAAGTTCAGCGCTCGATTAACTTGCCGATTGCGACCGGCGAACGGCTTTATACGCGCTGGGATTTCCGCGCTCTTTTTGAGAAGCACGCAGCCCGAATTATTCAGCCCGACGTCTGCCATGCCGGCGGTATTCTGGAGCTGAAGAAAATCGCGGCGATGGCGGAGACCTACTACATTTCCGTCCAGCCCCACAACTCCAACGGCCCCATCGCGACGCTCGCGAGTCTCCACTTGGATGCCTCGATTCCCAACTTCATCATCCAGGAGTTCTTTTACCCCTACATCGAGCACTACAACGAGATCCTCACCGTGCCCATCGTCTGCGAAGGCGGCTACTTGAGGATTCCAACCGGTCCCGGCTTGGGCTCCGACATCAACGAGGAAGCCATCCTAAGACGTCCGCCCGTCGATCAGCCCCATGGGGCGAGCTGGATCGGATCGTACTGGTAGGTTGGGCGGCTGCGAGGACTGGCACTGGCGCGGGATCGATAGCGGGAGAACCGTACAAACCGGGGAATCGGTTGGTGCCGCGCCTGGTGACGTGCGCCACGCCGGCTCGGTCATGTTTCCGGGGCGACTGGCTACCCCTCCACCCAAACCGGGCTCGACCAAGCCTGATGCCGGTTCGCCTGCGTAACCCGAACGTAATACCAATCCGCGCGCCCCTTCCTGCCACGGTCCGCGTGGCGGAATCGCGCCTGAAACAGGTCGGGCGTGACGAGGCGATGCACCAGAAACGCTTCAACCTAAAAACGGCAGTTGCTAGGGGGCATCGGTGACATACAAGGGGCCGCCGAGGACTCTGCCGTGGAGAAATTGGCGGAAAATCCAGCTCAGAATCAGTCGCCAGCGTTGGGCTCGGGTCAACTGCTCCGCAGTTGCTCGCACCCATTGCAGAAAGGCGCTCCCCCGCTGCAAAGCCGCCTTCATCTGCCGCGCCCTGGCGTGCAAGCTGGTAATCGTTACCGTGGCTTGGTGGCCGTGGCGCGTCCGCCGGGCAATGCCGTGCAGCAGCAGCGGACGCGTCGTGATCGCCTCGCCATGCTTGTCGGGGATCGCCAGCCGCGTAAACAGCGTCCACCAGTTGTACACCAACGCTCCGATGCGCGCCAGCACCTGACAACGCAGCAGGTCCTGGGTCGTGAATCCCGACCAACTCCACTGGTTCTTCAATTCGTCAAAGTTGTTCTCCGCGTCCGCCCGGTCGCGATAGTGCTGTGCGATTGTCGCCACCTCCTCGTCGAGCGAACTCAGCAGCACCACGTACTCATAGAGCACACCCTGGTCGACGATTTCCGCCAACCCCAACGAGAGCTGTTGCGGCGCCGCCGGGTCGGGCTGAGTGAGGGCCAGATCGTTGCGAATCTGGCGCCGCAACACCACCAGCGGCCGGGACCGGCTCCAGCCTTCCAGCATCAACTCCGTGCGGATCGCTTGCCAGCCTTTGCCCGCCGACTCCCATTCCTCGCTGCGAAACAACCTCTCCAACAGTCCCTTCACGCCCCGGCTCTGCCGCAATTTGAACAAATAAGGAAGCTCGCGCTGTGCGGCGCCCAGCATCATCCGCTCCGTCCCCCAGCCGATATCTCCGCGCAGCAGCGCCGGACGCTGCCCGGGTTCCAAGCCGTCGATAAACTTCCACAACTGCGGCTGCGCATACGAGGACGCCGTCTGGTTGCCCGGCTGCATTTCCACTTCCAGCAGCAGCCGCAAGTTGGCCACGAAGTAAGTGTGGTAGACGTGCGAAGGACACCCCGGCTTGCCCGGGTTGTAACCGCGCTTGGCGCCCTGCTGGCACCCGTAGAGCGGCTTGACGCTGGAGTCGACGTCGAGGATCCAAGGTTCTTCCAGCAGCGCCTCGTAAGTTCGCTGCAGATGCTTGCGCAGCCAACTCCGGCAAGCCTTCTCGTCGGCCCCTTGAAACGCCCGCCGCGCCGAGTCTTCGCTGACGACCTTGCTCATCCCCAGCAACTGCGGGTTGACCCCATCGCCGCGAATCGAGCTGATGTGCGCGTAGCGGCGATGTCCCGCCAGCAGGCTCAGCAGCAGGGCGCCCAACACGTCGCGCACCGCCGGCGCGTTGGGGCTGCGGTAGTCGAGCGGACAAGCGGCGACCCAGTCGTTGAACAACCCGGCGGTTTTAAGAAACTCGATGAAGTAGGGCATCTGCCCGTAGGCGGTCACCGCCGCGCCGGCGTCCCAGCGCAGATGCACCTTGCCGCCGTAGGTGTCCAGCGCCTGGCTGCCACGGCTCTGCTTTGCGATGGCATTTTGGGGCTCCCCCAGCGGGTGAAGCTGTATTGCGCCTCGTGATTTCGACATCACCCACAGTATCAACCACTTGCCCCCTGAGCCGCCAATTCAACCGCCGTTTTTAGGTTCACTAGTAAACGGGCCGGTGAATTCGATTTCGTTGTTCTCGGCCAGCTCGCCCAAGGTTTTGCTCAGGGTCATGGCGGCGGGCTTTTCCAGCTGCACTTCCAGCTTCTCCTCCGGCCCTCTGGCCAAGTACAGCAGGCTATAGCAGCCGCGGAGGTACACTGACGGGGACTGTGGTTTCGGCGACTCACCTAAACTAGATTGAAAAAGGAGCAGTGATCATGATCCAGATTGGACGCCTATCGATTCGTCATGCGATTATCTTCCTGGCGTCGTTCTCGTTCGCGGCGACGCTTCCCGCGGCCGATATTCCGCCAACCGGGAAGCGCATTTGGCTATTCGACGGCAAGAGTCTGGAGCAATTCGACACGTTTGTCCGCGACAGGGGTTTCAACAATGACCCGGATGGGGTCTTTCGGGTTCATGACGGCATGGTTCACGTCTCGGGAACCCCATATGGGTATTTCATCACCAAAAAGGACTACGGCGATTACTATTTGCGGGCGGAGTTCAAGTGGGGCGAAGCGACGCACGGACGCCGGAAGGGCCTAGCACGCGATAGCGGCGTTCTCTATCACGCGACGGGTGAGCGGAAGAGCGGAGAGAGCCCGGGCTCCATTTGGCCGAAATCGATCGAATTTCAGATCATGGAGGGTGGCACGGGTGATGTCATCCTCCTCGGAGGGTCTGAGCTGACGGTCAAAGGCGAAAAGAAGGGCGGCGATCGCGGCATTCAAATCGATCGTTTCAACAAAACCCAGACGGGCCGCCGGGATGGCTGGCCGGCCGCCTACAGAGGGCCTGCCGGCTACCGTGATCCGAAAAACGAAGTCGAAAAGCCTCACGGAGAGTGGAACGTCCTCGAACTGGTCTCTGACGGAGATCACATCAGGTATTGGGTGAACGGAACCCTCGTCATGGAAGGAACCGATGCCAGCCTGACGAGGGGAAAGATTCTGTTTCAGTCCGAGGGGGCGGAGCTGTTTTATCGCCGCATCGAGTTGCGGCCGCTCGAAAAGAAACAGAGATAAACCTCGAAGCAGGTGAAAAGGAGGGTTCGGGGACTGACATCGATGATGGACACGAGTTTTAGGAGCGGCTAGATGCCGCCCGTTCTTGGCTCAGCTTGCTAGCCTGGATTCCCAGGGATTGATGGGCCTGCTAACACCATTAGTTCCAGGGCGAGACAACGACGGCTTATTTCAGTTTTTCCGCGCTCACAGATATTATCTATTCTGATGAACTGTTAAACTGATACCCACTACATCAGATGACCGGCAGCGTTTGCAGGTCGAACCACCTCAGATGCCTGTAAGGAGTAAAGTCATGACCAATCGAAGCGCACTCGTGATCGTCCTCGCCGCTGCTGTGTTGGCGCCCGCCGCTCTCGCCCAGGATAGTCCAAAGACGTCCTGGGGTGATCCCGACTTGCGAGGCACCTGGGACCGCCGCTCAATCACGCCGTTCGAGCGGCCGGCGGAATTCAAGGACAAGGAGTTCCTCACGCCGGAAGAGGTAGCCGAGTTTGAGGAGCAGCGCCGGCAGCTCGACACCCGGCGTAATCTGGAGGAGCGCGCCCCCTTGGTCGGCGAGCGCCCCCTCGGAGACCATAGCCGGGTCGGCCCCTTGGTCCTGGGCCAGGCCGACCTCGACGTCGGCTACAACTGGATCTTCGTGGATCTCGGAGAGAAGATGACCGGCACGAGGAGGACGTCGCTCATCGTCGATCCACCGGACGGCCGCCTCCCCGCGTTGACCGAGGACGCGAAGCGCCGGAAGGACGAGCGCACTGTCCGTAGGGGCCGAGTGCCCGCGGGGCCGGAGGACCGCAGTCCAAGCGAGCGCTGCATCATCATGTCGGTCGGACCACCGATGAACCCCGGCGCCTACAACAACTTCACCGAGATCTTCCAGACGAAAGACCACGTCGCGATCCTGGTCGAGATGATCAACGACCACCGCATCATCCCTCTCGACGGTCGTGACCATGTGTCGCAAGACATCCGCCTCTGGAAGGGGGATTCACGCGGTCACTGGGACGGGGATACGCTGGTCGTGAGGACCAAAAACTACAGCGATCAGACGAGCTTCCGGGGCGCCGGCAAGAACATGATCCTCGAGGAGCGTTTCACCCGAACCAGCGCCGGCACGCTGCTCTACGAGTACACGGTGAACGATCCGGAGTCGTTCGAGAAACCGTGGTCGGTGGCTTACGAGATGAAGTTGAGCGAGGAGCCCCTGCTTGAGTTCGGCTGTCACGAGGGCAACCGCCCCATGACGCTGGCGCTCCGCGGCGCCCGGGTTCGGGAGCAGACCGGCGCGGCGTCGGACGACTGGCTCGGGGCTGGCTCGGGCGGAGCGAAGGCGGTCAGGGCCGCGGAAAAGCGGCTAAAAGAACGGCGGGAGAAGGAGAAGGCGCGGAACGAGCAGTGAAGCTCAGCGGCGCATCGGCTCTCTGGGGTCGGCTCCATCGGGCGGCGCCCCCGTTCCAGAAGATCCCATGAACAGCTTGCGCCCGTCGGAAAAAGTGATGTCGCGCCCGCTGCCCTTGCAGCTCGGGTCGCACAGCCGGTCCGTGGAAGTGCGTAGATGCGGTCGCTCTGCGCCTTGTCGAGAAACAAGAGTTACCCAGGGACGCTGTCAAGCGCCAACCTCCGCCCAGAATCGCTCCTGTTTGTGCGGCTGGTTCGTCGGTACTATGGCGTAGTCAGACTCCTTTGCAACGTACACGTCCGCATTACGGCTTAGCGCCTTCTCGGACCGGTCTCGATCAGATCGGGACGTTGCAGAGGTCTCCCGGTTCTCGCGCATGGCGTTTCTCGGCGTGCTCAGGTTCCTCGACTACGCAGGGCCGGGTGGCCACTCGCGATCTAACGCAGACACCCGTGTTGCCTTCCCCCTCACCAAACGAGGTCAGCACCCTGATCCAGCGCTTTTTCGAAGCTCAATAGCCCGGCCCACCGACACCCCTATCTACGCTTCAACTGACGCCTCGCGATGCCCGCCGCAAGACTCGGGGCCAAGATGGATTCGCTTTCTCCTTTCTTGTAGGACTCTTTCATTCCTGACAACATGCCAGTTTATCCCGGCGCTCTTGGTGGGAGCGAGAAGCCAAGGCATCAGCAGCGTTATCGCATTCCAGTGTCTGTCATGTCGCCCGGGTTAGTCATCTGTGGCATCATAGTGAGACGAGTCCGGTCACTGGCCGGGTCCTGAGCAGGGAGAGACACATGCAGAGGAAGTTGCTCGTACTCCTGGCGTTCGTTGGATTCGTCGTCGGGTTCGGTTGCGCGGATACGACGCCACCCGCGGACGGCGCTGACGATCCGCCAGTTACCGGCGCCTCCGCGGCGGACCCGAGGGCGAGTTTTGTGGGCAATTGGGAGCTTGTCAGAGTCGAGCGCGTCGGTGCTGACGGCGAGTTCCTGCCACCGCCCGAGCCCCCATCGTTCGGCAGCGAGGGCGCGGTTGGCTACATCATGTACGACTCGGCTGGCTACATGGGGGTCGTCATCATGCAAGCGGGCCGTCAACCCTATGCCGGCGACGGGCCGACACCCGGCGAGGCCGTCGCCGCGTTGCGAAGCTACACCTCGTATTTTGGGACCTTCACGGTGAACGAGGCGGAGGGGTATGTCACCCACCATCTGCAAGGGAACGTGCGGCCCCCGGCTGCTGCCAACGACAACAAGCGCTTCTACGAGTTTTCGGGCAACCAACTCATCCTGAAACCGCCCGCCGGGGACTCAGGCGTGCAATTGCGTATCGTGTGGGAACGGGTCCCGGAGCTGCCGGATTCAGATCTCACGCTAACGCATCGTCGCCTCTTCGGCTTCTACAGAATCGCCAGCGTCGAGCAGCGGACGCTCGATGGCGAGGCGCTGCCGGTCAAGCAATTTGATGCCGGCTTCATCATCTATATGCCTTCGGGGCACATGGCGGTGCATCTGATGCGGCCGAACCGACCCGTGTACACGGGCGCGCCGACCCCGGAGGAAGCGCTTGGTGCGATGAGGACGTACGTCAGCTATTTTGGGCCGTTCTCCGTCCACGAGGATGAGGGCTACTTGGTGCACCACCGCGTCGGCGCCACCAATCCCGGCTCGGTCGGGACCGACGCACAGCGTTTCTATGAGCTGAATGACACTACGTTGACGCTCAGGCCGCCCGTGAACACTGTCGATGTCCGCGAGGTGCAGCGGACCATCAGGTGGGAACGCATCAGCAACGAGTAGGCGGGCTGTTGGTTTTCAACTCGGACCCTGGTACGTTGCTTGCGCGCGGCGAATCCGGACTGGAGCCCTCGCTAGTGACGGCGGTGCATGCCATGCGCGTGGCGAACTGGCAGTCCCAGGACGGCATATGGCCAACCGCGGACGTGAGACCCCCGCCGAGCCACGGCGTGTTCACTACAGTAGTACAGCTTCGGCGGTTCTAGCAGTGGATCTCTAACTGCCGGCCACTGGACGGTGATATAATTCCGCGGGAACAGGAGACTTGCCATGTTACGTTGCCTCGTCCCTTTGATTCTGCTTCCTGGATTGGCGCTCGCCCAATCCGATATACCCAAGCTTGACTACCAGGTGGATCCCGACTGGCCGCGCTTGCCGGCCGGCTGGATTCTCGGCGAAACCGCGGCAGTGACGGTGGACGCCCGGGAACATGTCTACATCTTTCACCGCGGACCGCATCCGATCATTGAGTTCGACCCCATGGGCAGGTTCGTCCGCTCCTGGGGAGACGGGTCGTTCCCGCGGGCTCATGGTATCCGCGTTGACCCGGAAGGCAACATGTGGGCGATCGACGCCGGTGCCCACGTGGTCGTGAAAATGAACTCACAAGGCCGCGTCCAGATGGTGTTGGGGCGTTTCGGGCAGCCCGGCGAGGGCCCGGACCGCTTCAATGGCCCGACGGACGTGGCGGCGGAGCATGTCCAGAATTCCGTTGAAACGCGCGGCTCTCCAGAACTTGTAGTTTACGCCGCTTGGGCTTGGGCCGGTGGCGGCGTCGACAGTCTGGCGAGCTGGTCGAGTAATTTCGGCAAGTGGCGGTAGCCCTTGACGCGCCGGAAGCTTTTCTCCGCCAGCCACAGACCCGCTCCCGCCCAGCGCTCGCGTTGATCGCCTCCCCGCCAGCGCTTCACCCGGCCGCAGATGCGGTCCACCACCGAAAAGGCTGACTCGATCGGGTTCGTCGTCGCCAGCGTACAACGCAACAAGTCGTCGAGTCCGAGCCGGTGCACCGCCAGCGTTTCCTCTCTCCCCTCTTCGAGCGAACGAGCCGCCGACGGGTTCAACTCCAGCAACTCGCGATGCAACTTCTCCAAGGCCGTCTTGGCATCCTCATAGCTCGACATCGCATAAGCGTTGGCCATCTTGCGGTCCACCGCTGCACGGTATTGCTCCGGCAGATGACCGGTCACGTTGCGGCGCTTGTACATTTGGCAGCGCTGAATCGGCGCCGTCTTGCCCGCCTGCTTGCGGACCGCCTTGGTGAGCGCCTTCGCGCCGTCGAGCACATAGAGCATCGGCGCCGAGAAATCGACGCCGCGCCCGGCCAAATCCTGCAGTAATTCGCCGACCACCGTGGTGTTCTCGCTCGCTCCCTGCCGCAGCCCCAAAACCGTTTTCGACCCGTCTATAGCGACTCCCAGCGCCGCGACCAGGTGCTGGCCCTTGAACTCAATGCCGTCGATGTAGATGGCGCAGAGTTTGAGTTTATCGAGAGGGCGTTCTAAAAGTGCCTGCAATTTCTCGCGGCTAGTGCGCACGAAACGCTCACTCACCGCTGACTTTTCGATGCCATAGGCGGCGGCAAACTCCCGCACGGCTTGGGAGTAATTCCGCGTCGAGAGCCCCAGCATGAGCTTGTCCCAAACGGCGTCGTCGAGCGGCTCGCAGCGGCGGAACAACGCATAGCTGCCCAGGGATTGTTCGTGGCCGTCGTCGCTGCGCAGCCGCGGACGCTGAATGGGGACCTTCTGTCCATCCACGACGAGGAAGCCTTTCTCGCGGCCCCAGCGGTAGGGCTGCTCGGCTTGGCGCCGCTGGTAGTGCTCGCCAGCGAGCTGGCGCACTTCGTTGTCCATGATGAGCTGCATCAGATCCAGCCCTGCCTGGCGCATCAACTCACCGACACTTTGCTGCAGGGCGGCGGCGACTTCTTTGAGCGGCAAGTGCAGTTGCAGTTCTTGCCCGGATTCTTCGGCTTGCTTGTGGAATTGGCGAACGGCTTGTTCGCGGTCGATCTGGTATCGTTTCTTCATAGCGACTCTCCTTTTTAAAAAAATAAAACATCACTCCGAGCCTAACGGCTCGGACTGGAGAGTCGCTACTTTCTACGAACTATCGGACATCCTCTGGCGGTGGCCCCCGGCGGAGAATTCTACGTTTCAGACGGCTACGGCAACAAGCGCATTGCCAAGTTCGCCCGGGACGGCCGGTTCCTGTTTGAGTGGGGCCGCCAAGGTTCCGGTGAAGGAGGGTTCGCCCTGCCGCACGGCATCGCCGTCGATAAGCAGCGACGCGTGTACGTAGCCGACCGCGAGAACCGGCTAATCCAGATTTTCGATGGAGACGGGAAATTCATCAAGCAATGGGATCACGTCGGCGCCGCCTCGGGTTTCGCGCTCACCGCAGACGAATTCCTCTTCGTCGCCGCCGGCAACCGCATCTTTAAGCTGAATCTAGAAGGCAAGATTCTGGGCGTTTTCGGCAAACCCGGCAAGCCGGTGGGTGAGATGGCAGGCGTGCACCATCTGGCCGTTTCGCCTTCCGGCGACGTCTACACAGCCGAATTGGCAGGCTGGCGCGCGCAGAGGTTTGTCCCGAAGCGATAAACCTCGCCGGTCTGGCAAACACCCGTGAACGCCCATGGTGGGGCGGGCCCGGCACAAGCGAGGGAGGAAAGTAACGGTCTTATTGGAGTAATGTTTTGCGGAATGGGCGGGCTCCCTTGCCCGCCCTGCCTTGAATTGGCCCAGAACTAGTGAAGCTGTCATGAGCCGCCATCTGGGGCCTTCTTTTCGGGAAAGTCATTAGGCCACCAACTCCGCCGGCTGGTCAAGGGGTAAGCGCTTCTCCTTGTCGAGCTCGAACGAGCCGTACGGGTTCACGTGGGTGTGAGCCGCCCAGGGCAAAAACGCCGCTGGGAGTGAACTCACTGAACATGCAACACCACCTCTCGAATTCGGCTTTCCTTCCGTCAGTAACTTTCCGGCCAGCGGCGGTGAGGTGTCCCCGGGACTGGGGGGGGTGAAGACAGTCGCAACAGCGGCATCGGCAACTTCTCCGTGACGGTGCCGCTCGCCAAGCCCCCGCGGCCTCCGGAAGCTTTCAATGATTCAGTCACGACCGACGAGGACACGGCCGTCACGATTGACTTGCTGGCAAACGACGAATTAGGCGGCGTTGATCGCAGCCAGTTTTCCGTGGCGATCAGCAGTCCACCCTCGGATGGCAAGTTACGCAACAACGGAGACGGCTCAGCGACGTACTGCCCAGCCAGCTCCGCCCCGGCCGTGGACTCATTCAGCTACTTGCTTCAAGCGCCGAGTGGAACCGCAAGCACTGAGGCCACCGTTCGGATCACTCGCAACCCGCTCTCGGGGTTGCCTATCGCACGCGACGATTACCTGGTTGTGCCGTCGGGGCTAACCGTAGTGTTGGCAGTGTTTGACAACGACGTCTTTTCTGGCGGTCCCAGAGTGACCATTGATACTCTGCCGGCTCTGGGGACGCTTGGTAATCAAACTTCCGCCGGGGTTGGCATCAACACTCCGAACCTTGCCGAGGCTAGCCACGAGCTTTGACTACACGCTGAGCGACGCGACGGGTTCCGACTCCGCCAGCGTAACGGTCGATCTGGAGCCTGGCGCGATCTGTGAGTTCGTGCCTGAAACTAAAACGGTGTTTGTGCGAGAAACAACGAGAGCGACGAAATTGCCAGACGGGGCGCTTCGCTTTGTGGTCAGAGTCTCCCGAGGAGGTCAGGGGTTGCGACAAGCCCTTTGCCGAAGATGACGGCCACGGCCAGGATGGCTCCCAGCGCCACAACTTTCATAGAGGGCAGCACTCCAAATAGCGCCCTGCGCCCGGCGCCGGCGTGCTTGAGCCCTTGCAAACCGGCCTCGCGTACCTTTTGGGGGTCAAGCCCTCCGGTACCGCCTGTATCCTGTTCGTCGAATATAGCCATGATGATTTCCTCCTTTCGCTGGAAATTGCGCTTGTAATGAAGAAGACGTCAAACGCGGAGAAGTGGACCGTTCGAGAGGCGCTCCGTGAAGTGGAGGAAGGCGCTACAAGAGGATGACGGTCGGCGCGGGGTTCGGAACTTTCGCTACAGCGCGGCCGCCCGGAGATTTGTCAGCGGCCAGCATTGACCAGGAGCGCGCCCGGGATTTTTGTCCTGGTCCCGTGCTCTACCAAATTCCTAGGACTTTCCACCACAACCCACCGATGCCCATCCAGATGATGATGTTGATAACGCTGATGATCGCGCCCAGTTTCCACCAAGCGCCCATCTCCACGTAACCAGACCCAAAGAGTACGGGAGCAGGCCCGGTACCGTAGTGAGTCATGCTGCTGAACAGGTTGCTGAAGAAAGCCAACACCAAGGCCGCCAGCATCGGTGGCGTGCCTACCGTGATGGCGACCGCTAGAAACGCCGCATACATGGAACTGACATGGGCCGTGTTACTGGCGAATAAATAGTGGCTGTAGAAATAGACCAAGCTCAAAATCAGAAATGCAGCCTCCCAACCGATGCCTCCAACGGCGGCGCCGATGGTCTCGCCAAACCACGGAATCAAGCCCAATTTATTCAGGTTGGTGGCCATCATCACCAGAGCGGCGAACCAGACAAGCGTGTTCCAGGCTCCCGTTTCGTGAAGAATATCGTCCCACGTCAGTGCGCCGCTGAGCAGCAAAACAGCCAAACCGACAAACGCCGCGGTCGTACTGTGAACACCCAATTCCTGCCCGAAAATCCACAAGAATAGCAGCAGAAAGAAAGTGCCCAGCATCGTCCACTCACTGGGCTTCAACTTCCCCATTTTTCGAAGTTCATCCTTGGCAACTTGCGGGGCGGCAGGCGTCTCCTTGATTTCCGGCGGATAAATCTTGTAGATAACCCAGGGCACGACCCCCAGACTGACAAGGCCAGGAACGATCGCGGCAAGCGCCCAGCCGCCCCAGGTGATTTGAACCCCGAGGTCGCCGGCCAACTGGGCGGCGAGCGGATTGGCCGCCATGGCCGTCAAAAACATCGCACTGGTGATGACCGTGCCTTGGAAGCAGGTTTTCGTCAGAAAGGCGCCTATCTTGCGCGCCGTGCCGTCATCCGGCTCGCTGCCGTAGGATTTTGCGATCGACCTCAGAATGGGGAAGATGACCCCGCCGGCGCGAGCCGTGTTGCTAGGGATTGCCGGCGCCAGCACCAAATCCGTGGCCACAAGCCCATAAGCCAGACCGAGAGATTTCTTGCCCACCGCGGCCATGAACAGATAAGCGATCCGAGCCCCCAGGCCTGTTTTGATGAAGCCGCGAGAGATGAAGAAAGCGATCACGATCAGCCAGATGACACTGTTGCCGAAACCGCTCAGTGCTTCGCTGATTGTGAGAGTCCCCGTAAGAGCGGTAGCCATCAGGCCTAGCACGGCGACAGCTCCCATGGGCAGGGGTTTGGCGATAATACCGACAATGGTCGCGACGAAGATTGCCAACAGGCGCCACGCTTTGATGTCGACACCTTCCGGCGGCGGGACGAACCAGATTGCGGCGCCGACGAGCAGGGTCGCGACCAAAGGTATCAGTTTGGCGGTTGGGTTTTCGGGCATTTTTGGCCTCCCAGAGTAGTTGTTAACGGCTTCCGAATCGCTCGCTTTTCCAGACGTCCTGATCATTTCCGGACGGTGGTGGTTATCTCGTTGAATAAGTGTGATTGGATTTCGGCCCTAGCCGCAACCACAACCACCACAGCCTTCGCAACCTCCGCCACAGTCTGCGTCATCCGATGAAGTTCCCTTCTCAAAAATCTCCTGAAAATGACCGTAGGCCGTGTCGGCTAGCACCGCCGTACCGAAGGCGCCCACGAGCAACGCGAAGTGGGCGGGCGTCGATTCAGCCGACGACTTCAGCCACTGCAGGCCGGCCTGTGCTTGCTCTACATACCTGTTGCCCAGGCGACTCAGGCGGGTCTCGCACTGCTGATACGAAATCACCAGCGCCATAAAGCCCAGTCCCATCAAGATCCCGAACGGAAAGGGCTTTTTCTCGCCCACTCCAACAAGGAGTATCAAGACGGTGACAGCGACAATCGCGGCTGCTCCATAGAAGAAAATCGATAGTGCGGCGGTCTTCTCTTCTTCGGAAACGAGCAGTCGCCCGTGTTGAAGTCTTTCCTCGAAGGGTAGACAGCACCATCCAACAATAGCGGGGAGTCCACCACTTTCGAACATCTCCTCGGGCTTTCGGCTCTCGGAAAACCAATCAAAGACGGTTCGCTCCAGCGAGGATAACTCATCGACATCCGGGCGGCCCGGGGCTTGGTAAATTTGGGTGTCCGACGGGTTCCCAGACGAAGATGCGATCAGCCGGTCTCGCTGAATTAGTGCCATCGTGACCACCCGGATCAACTCGTTTTCGCCTCCTCGGAGGTACGCGAGCTCGTAAGGATCGGGTTCCGGTGGGAGGACCGGAACCGGCATCCGGGTCGTCGGATCCAGAGCTCGGACTCGCCACAGGCAGGCAATCACCGTCACAACAATGACGATGATATCGAAAATGAATAGCTGATTTACGGTCAGTTCCGCGATTGGGTTTAGCATGTTTCACCTCCTGCCGCTATTGCAGTAATCTTCCAGCGCCGTCACTTGAAGGGGGTTATCCGCAACCGCCGCAGCCGCCACAACCGCCGCAGCCGCCACAACCGCCGCAGCCACCGTCCCCGTCCGCATACACACCGCCCGATGGCTCTGGCGGCTTGAGAACATTTTCCAAGTAACCGTACCCTGTTGCCGCCAAGCCGAAGACGCCCAAGACCAAGAGGAAGTTGGAGGGATCGACTTCGGGCGTTTGGAACACGGTTCTCGCACCGTGGACCGCGGGCACCCCGGAGCCGGTATGGTCCTTAAGCCATGCAAAGGAAGTCGAAAGCTCTTCCAAATAGCGGCGCCCGCGGCTGCTAAGGCGAGGGGTGCGACAGGCGGCCCAGAAACCAATGCAGCCCGCGACGCCCATTAGCAATAGGAAGCCGATCGGCTCGTCTCTCATAAAACCAACCCATGCTCTCGATGCTCCCACGCCGCCAATCACAGCCGCGCCTTCAATCCGTGTTAGCTTCACTCCGGATTCGACCGCGCCGGAAACCAGCAGATGTTCCCGCTGTGACTTCTCTTCGTAATGAAGGCAGTGCGATGCCACGTTCCCGCGCAGCTGACTCTCAACATCTTCTGGACTGCGGCTCTCCGCGAACCACTCCAAGACGGACCGCTCCAGTGAGGAAAGCTGCTGCTCCACGCCGGGGTGGCTGGAGGCCTGCTGGAAGGTCTTTCCAGCGGCTTCATCGAGGCACAGGTAACCGCGCTGATACAGCCCCGCGATAACCACTGTCATCACCTCGTCCTCAGCGCCTCTGAGGTAAGCGATTTCATAAGGGTCCGGTGCATTCGGAACCGCCGGCACGGGCATGGAATTCGTCGGGTCGCTGAGGCGTGACCACCACCGGCAAAGGAGCGCTGTTCCTCCGATGAGGATCGCGTAAAACAACAGAAACTCGCCTGCCGTAAGTTCCGTGATTGGGTTCCACATCCTATTTACCTCCTAGCTCACCCACGGTTTCGGAATGATCCAGAACCGCTTCGTGTTGACCCTTTGGAAATGGATATCCGAGCCAAATCGAATCTCCGGTTTGGGCCAAACGTCCACCCGAGGGTCTTCGCCGAAGAAGCGGCGGTAGCTGTCCTGGGTTTCTCCGTACCACTCGTTGAACTTCTCTCTCTCCTCACGCCCGCCCTTGGTGGGCCCGTGATGGAGCCGTTTTCCCAGTGTTTGCTTGCAGAAGCTGTTCCAGTAGTTGCGCGTGTAGAGCAGATGCAAATGCCAGGCCTGATCGACTTGATCCGATGGCGTTACCGGATGTCCCGCAGCGACAGCGAGGAAAGCAAACCTGCGGTACTCGCTGATCACACGTGCCGTGTAGCCCGTCGACCAGCCGTTGTCACGGGCCAGGCGGGCGGCAAAGGGGAAGACGGTCGTGCCCTCGTCGAAACGGAATGACTTGATTCGTTCGTAGAGCGCCTGTTGCTCGGCGGTCATATTCGCGGTCTTTACCATCTTCCGAAGTCCTCCAATTTCGTCTCTAAGGAAAGAGACGACAAACAGCGGAAAGCAGACCGCGAACCTGTCGTGCTTCACTGAAATGGCGAATTAAAGTTTGGAGGGGTCCCGGAAGCGGTTAGAGAAAAGCGTAACCGCTCTACCAAGCGCGCCCCGGAGAATATTCGAAGTGCCGACTGAGACAGGGAAAAGAATCTTAAGAAGATTCGGAAGATGAGGTTTTAGAGACGTACGTCTTGAACGTCAGCAGCGACACCCCAACGTAGACCAAGAATGCCGCGGTGGTTCCGGCGTACACTTCGTGCCAAGTTGTCCAACCGGCGGCTTTGCCAAAGTACCAGGCGATGACGGTGACCGAGCCGGCCACGACGCAAACCAGGGCGCCGACCGCCGTCCCGCGTTTCCAGTAGAGCCCCAACACCAGCGTCGGCAGGAAGCAGGCCGCGTACAGAGATCCCGAAAAAGCAGTGATCTGGACAATACCAGCGAATGGATTCAGAGCGGCCAGCATACTTGCCAGTGACAGCACAACCACCCACAAGCGGGTTTGGCGTATGGCTTTTTGATCCTGCCCGCCCGTGATGATTACGTCCCGGCTCATCGAAGACGCCGCCACCAGTAACACCGAATCAAGCGACGACATCGCGGCCGACAGTAACACCAACAGGAAAAAGGAGCTGAGTCCGGGGCCAAGCACTTCGGCCGTGCCCAACAGGTAAAGCATCACGTGATCGGAATCGGCTATAGCGTCGGCGGGAATCAGCGCGTGTGCGAAGGTCCCGAGGGGTAACAGACATAAATACGTAATCAGAATCAGTAGGGGCGTCACGACCCGTGCCACCCGCAGGGCCTCTTGATCCTTGAGGCCATCAATCCGTGAAAGCTGCTTGGGATCGACCAGCATCTTCATCGCGCCAGCGATGGATAAGCCGAGAATGGCGGCTAAGGGCATGTTGCCCTGCCAAGACACCAGATTAGGGTCCTGATCGCGGACGGTTTCCAAGATTGCTGTCAGCCCGCCGCCCCTGATGATCACGGCGACGAACAGTACGACGCTGCCAAAAGCCATCAGCAATCCCTGCACGGCATCGGTGAGGACAACGGAGCGAAAGCCGCCCGCCAGGGTATATGCGGTCACCACCACGAAGATCGCCGCCGCGGCCAGGCGGTACTCCAGGCCGAGAAACTGTTGCAAGGCGAGCGCTGAGGCCTTGTAAACGGCGACCAGGTAAACCCACGAGGCCAGGAAGATCACCAGCGCCGAAACCCGGCGCAGCGCGGGCGAGTCGTACCGCCGCCCCAGAAATTCAGCCAGGGTTAGGGAGTGGTACTCCCGGGTCATGGTGAAAAAACGTGGCGCGACGACATACCAGGCGAAGTAGCACGAGGCGATGATCACGACGCCCTTGATGTACCAGATCAACCCAACGTCCCAGCTCTTGCCGGCGTGTCCCACAAAACTGTTGGTGCTGACATAGGTTGCGTAGAAGGACAGGGCGATCACCCAGCCGCCCAGACCGCGCCCGGCGATCAAGTAGTCAGCCAGATTGTGGGTTCCCTTCTTGCCGACCCAGCAATGATGGGCCAACATGGCCAAGTAGCCGGCCATCAAAAGTAATTGGAGCCAGTGTTCAGTGAGCCAAGTCATGGGTAGTCTCCTATTGGCTAGGACGCCACCCTGCGAATGACGGACCGCGCTAAATGCAGATGAAACTAGATGAAACGGAGACTCGGAAACAGCCGGCGAGTACGGCGCCATGACGCCCCCAAAAAACCCGGCCGCCCCAGTCCGGCCCGAGGACAAGAAATCGTCAGTCACCGCAGTCCATCTTCGGCCGGTTGTCGTCTTCTCCTGCGAGGCCTGCTCTTCCTCCGCGTCGGTCCCGCCGCTCCGGGGTATACTGTCTTCGTCCTGGGTTGGGGATATGGATGCACCAAGACGAACTGGCGGGCATCCTCCGGGAGATCGCTCTGCCGCAGCCTAGACTTGTGCCGCGGTGAAAGCAGGCCGAGAGAGCCTACGCGATGAATAAGCAGCCAGATGCAGCATTTGATGAAGATCGGTTAGACGAAGTGCTCGCCAAGTACATGGAAGAGGCCGCGGCATTCAAGAACAATCTCTCCGAGATGCGCCCTGCAAAGCAAATACGTTGAGAAACATCCCGACCTGGCGGCGCAGCTTCTCAAACACTTCGAAAACGAAAACGTGGTCCTATCGGGTTTCGGGCGCATTCCCTGCCGCCTGGCCGATTATGCGCCCTGCAAAGCAAATACGTTGAGAAACATCCCGACCTGGCGGCGCAGCTTCTCAAACACTTCGAAAACGAAAACGTGGTCCTATCGGGTTTCGGGCGCATTCCCTGCCGCCTGGCCGATTTCGGCAAGTACACCCAGATCCGCTACATGGGCCATGGAGGGATGGGCGTCGTCTACAAAGCTTTCGATCAGGAGCTGCAAGTTTCGATAGCCCTCAAATTGAGCTTGCCCAGCGCGCTGATGGGTGAACCGTCCGTGGAACGCTTCCGCAATGAAGCCCAGAGCATGGCGCGGTTGAAACATCCCAACATCGTGCGAGTTCGCTACGTCGGAGAACACCAGGGCCGGCCCTTCTTAGACATGGAGCTGGCCGAGGGCGGGAACCTGGCTCAACATCGAGAACGTATTGCCGCCGATCAGCGGTCTGTTGCCAAGCTGATGGTGCAGGTGGCCCGCGCCGTGCATCACGCCCACCAGCGCCGCATCCTGCACCGTGACCTGAAACCGGCCAACATCTTGCTGGACTCGGACGAAGACGAGAATAAGCAGGATAAACCCTATGTGACCGATTTCGGCCTGGCCATGCGGATCGGCGCCGACGGTTTCCCGGTCGATGCCGGCGGCCGAGTTAGCGAGGAGAGTCAGGCCTACAAGAACATCCCCGGCACGGTCCCCTACATGTCGCCCGAGCAGACCGAAGGAAAAGACGCGACAACCTTGAGTGACGTCTACGGACTCGGCGCGATCATGTACTCGCTGCAGACGGGTGAATCTCCTTTTGGGGCCTCGACCGTGAAGGGAACACTGCGGCAGGTACGAGATCCGCGGCTAAAACCAAAGCCTCCGCGCGCGATTGACCCTCGCATCGACCGAACGCTCGAAGCTGTCTGCCTCAAATGTCTTCGGAAGGACCCCAACGACCGCTACACATCCGCCGAGGGACTGGCGAAAGATCTCGACCGCTGGCTGGCCCACCGGCCGACTGAAGCCAGACCCCTTTCTCGCTTGGGCCGTTCGCGGCTTTGGCGCCGCCGCAACCCTCTTGGCGTGGGGCTCGCGCTGATGATCTTAGCGTTTTTGATCTTGGCGGGTGTGATTCTCGCCGACCGCATCGCGGAGCCCGGCCGCGCCCTGGTCGCCCTTGCCCGCCAGAACGCTGAGACCCTCCAGCTTCGGCTGGAGCAGCTTCGTCAGGCGGTCGAGGTGGCGAGGGACCCGCGTCACGGCGAACTTCTGACGCAACGAAACTTCACGGGCTTGCAAGCGCTCATCGAGGAAACAGGAAACAGGCGTGTCGACTTGAACGGCAAATCCCCTTTCGAAAGCTGGTTCATTATCGATGACTCGGACGGAGAAATCGCGGCACGATGGCCGGCGTCCGCGCCGCAAACGCAAAGCAAAGATCGCAGATACAGGGATTACTACAAGGGTGCGCGGCTGTTGGCGAAGACGCGGGGCGGAACACCTGTTTACGTCTCGCGCGTCTATAAAGCCTTTTTGGACGACCTCTACAAGTTCGGTGTTTCCGCAGCGGTCCGGCACGGCGACAAGATCGTCGGCGCCGTCGTGGCGTCGGTCACAACGAGTCCCCAGATGGGTCTCCCCCAGACGGAAGACAGCGAGTTCACGACCGCTCTTCTCGCCCGCGGAGACCCGCCCGAGCGTGGACGACCGTGGCCGCCGGACGGCGCTTCGGAATTCCTCGTCCTGCTTCACCCAGCCTACGAGCGTGGAACACAGCCCGTCTGGATTTCAACCGGGCAGGCCGGGAGAATTGGAAAGAGCATCGCGGACAACAACATTGCGGAGAACTACCATGATCCTGTCGTCTCGTTGAGCGCTGAAGTTGCCGAGAAGTACGGCGGCCGGTGGGTGGCCGGTTTCGCTCCCGTGGAAAACTCTGAGTTCATCGTCGTCGTTCAGCGGCGATACAGCGAAACGATCCCAGCGGCACTGTGGCCCTGGATTATAGTGTTGCTTGCCGCGTTCTTGGCAGTGGCAATCGTTTGGTTTGTCATGCCGCCGGCTTCCAATCCTAAGACGAACTAGGACGGCTTCACCCCGATACTCGTCGCGTGCTCCTCCCAGCGCATCTCAACTCTTGGGTCCTCCAACGTCGCCATCACGTAGTCACCGAACTCCGAGGTCGTCGCCCCAGTGCTGCACCCGCTCATCACCACCCGCCGCTCGAACTGTCCGCAGATGTCGAGGGCCTTGTTCAGCTTTGATCCCAGGTCCTTGAAGCCCAGATGCTCCAGCATCATCGCGCTTGCCCGTAGCAACGAGCTGGGATCGGCGTACTGCGTCAAGCCCTCCCGGACCATGCGGGGAGCCGTGCCGTGAACGGCCTCGAACATCGCGTACCGTTTGCCGATGTTGGCGCTGCCGGCCGTCCCGACGCCGCCCTGCAGCGCGGCAGCCTCATCAGTGAGGATGTCGCCGTAGAGGTTCGGAAGCACCAGGACCTGGAACTGGCTGCGCTGCCTCGCGTCCAGCAAGTTGGCCGCCATGATGTCGATGTACCAACTGTCCCACTCGATCTGGGGGTAGCGCTGCGCCACCTGCCTGGCGATATCCAGGAACTTGCCGTCGGTACGTTTGACGATGTTGGCCTTGGTAACAACGGTGACGCGGTTCTTGCCGGTGCGCTGAGCATGCGCGAAGGCGGCGTCAATGATGCGCTCCGAGCCCTGGCTCGTTGTGACCTTGAAGTCCACGGCCAACTCAGACGTCACGTCGATTCCCTGGTTGCCCAGGGCGTAAAGGCCCTCGGTGTTCTCGCGGAAGAAGATCCAGTCCACGTCCTGGCTCGGGATGCGCACGGGGCGCACGTTGGCGAACAGGTCCAGCTTCTGGCGCATCAAGACGTTGGCACTCTCCAGGTTGGGCCAGCCGTCTCCTTTCTCCGGAGTGTGTGTGGGGCCTTTCAAGATGACGTGGCACTGCTTGATCGCCTCCAGAACGTCGTCGGGGATGGACTTCATCTTGGCCGCTCGGTTCTCGATGGTGAGCCCCTCGATGATCCGAAACTCCACTTTCCCGGACGCTACCTGGTCTCGAAGCAGGTAATCGAGAACTCGCTCCGTCTCCGCACTGATCGTCGGACCGATGCCGTCGCCCCCAATCATGCCTATGATGATCGGGCTGACCAAGGCGTAGTCGATCCAGTCGTCTTCCTGTTTCAGGCGTTGGACTCTTTCAAGCTGCTGCTGGAGGATCCGGCCAAAAATCTCTTTGGCAGGCTGTATTGCTTCCATGGTGGTCATTGTCGACTCCTTTGGTCCGAAGTTGAAGGCTACAGAGGAGCCTTCATCTTGTCTTCTAAGGACTAGGACGACAAACGCACGGGAATGAACCGCGATGACGGGAAGGAGCAGAATCAACTGAACGGCCGCTGGTGGTGTTTATCGTGAGGTGCTCTGGTGGGGGATTCCGAGGAACCGCAACTCGCTCTGTGGCAGCGTTTGCGCTTTCCGCGGTTCGGATTCACTCGAGGTCTCTCAAGCCTTCACGGAGTTCACCGAGCCCGCGCCGCAACAAACCCGCCACGCTTGCTCGCGTGCGATTCATTTTCTCGGCCACCTCATTCACCGAGTAACCCACCAGGTGATGCAACTCGACCGCCGTTCTCTGGTCCTCAGGAAGAGTTTCCAGAGCCTCGGCCAGGCGAAGCATCCTCTCGTGCCCCACGACATATTCGCTCGGGGACGTCAGGTTTCCGGCCAGCTTCTCAATGAGGCCCAGTGAACCGCTCACCGCTTCATGGATCGACGCTTCCAAACCTGCGTCGCGCCCCTGGGCGCCATAATGACGGGCGACATCTTTTAGTTGGTTCTCCAAAATGACTCGCAGCCAGCCGAGCAACTCTGCGCGGGTGCTTCCCCGGAATTGGGAGAAGTTCTTGTGTGCCTTCAACAGGACGTCCTGCACAATGTCGGACACGCTCTGTTTGTGGGCTGCCGGCCCCAGCTTCGGCAGGCTTCCGCGGGCCAAAAGGAGAAGAAAGCTGCGGTATAGCTCAGGCTTGAGTTCGTTTGAGGTTTCCACCATGATTGCGCCTCCTACCCTACCAAGACGCCAAACGCTCGAAAGTGAACCGGGGGGGGAAATCGGGGGCAGGAACGCTACGACTTCCGCGAAAAAGTCGCGGGCCGCCTCATGAAGTTGTCGGCTCGACGCGCTTGCGGGGCTTCGTACGTGGGAGGGACAGTCACCTTAACTCATTTTTGCAGCAGCGGTGAGGTGTTTTGGTGGCTTTGTCCCTGGTTTTTGCCGCGTCAGGGTTCTTTGCAAACGGACTTCGAGCGCGGAGACGAACGATAGGTCGGAAGGCGGACACACCGCATCACCTATAATACTAGTATGCTATAATGCTAGTATGCTAGAATACTTGCAGGATGGTGCAATACGTGAAACTCAGAGGGGGCTGAGATGCAGCAGCACTCCGAGATGGTTACGGTGCTGTTAATGTTGCCCATCTTTTACAACCCTGACAGGCTTGGGAGGCGCAGAGCGATCGAGGAAGAAAAGTTCGACAGGACCGCCAAGGAGATCGCTATGAAATTTGGAGGCGGCTTTCTACACCGTTTTCGCCCTGGTGAGGCTCGCGGGTTTGGTGGGACAACGGTGTACTCGACAAGGACGACCTAGCGGTGCTTGAAGTCGATCTTTCAAACACCCGGACCAACCGCAACTGGCTCAAGTCCTATGCGAAGGATGTGATAATCGGACGAATGGGGTATTTAGTTGACTCCAGTAGCCACAATATGTTGTGGTTGGGGGCATGAAGGAGGACTACCCCCGAAACCTCGTCGAGTTGGAAGCTCGATTCTCGACCGAGGAGGCGTGCCGGGAGTACCTGCTGAAGCTGCGCTGGCCGGAGGGGTTCGTGTGCCCGCGCTGTGGGATCCAGTCCTCATGGGCCAGCAAACGCAATCTGCTGCTCTGCGCCGACTGCGGTTACCAGGCCTCGGTGACGGCGGGCACGATTTTCCAGGACACCCGCAAGCCCTTGACGTTGTGGTTCCGGGCGGCTTGGTGGGTGACAACGCAAAAAGGCGGGGCCAGCGCGCTGGAGTTGCAGCGGGTCTTGGGTTTGGGTAGCTATGTAACCGCCTGGACCTGGCTGCACAAGTTCCGCCGCGCCATGGTGCGCCCCGGTCGCAATCGGCTGGTCGGCCGGGTGGAGGTGGACGAAACGTATGTGGGCGGAGTCGAAGAGGGCGTCCGAGGTCGCGAAATGGTTGGCAAAGCGTTAGTTGCGGTTGCTGCCGAGGAGGATGGGCGCGGTATGGGTCGCATCCGGCTCCGTCGGATCGCGGATGCCTCAGCGGCGAGCTTGGAAGCCTTTGTCGAAGAAGCTATCCAACCTGGCAGCCTCGTGCACACCGACGGCTGGGAAGGCTATGCGGGATTGGAGAACAAAGGATACCGCCATGAAGTCACCGTGCTGCGCGGGAAGCGGCAATCGGCGAGTAAGCTGCTGCCGAGAGTCCATCGTGTCGCCTCTCTGCTAAAGCGCTGGCTGTTGGGGACCCACCAGGGGGCTGTCAGTCACGAGTATTTGGACTACTACCTGGACGAGTTCACGTTCCGCTTCAACCGGCGGACCTCACGGTCGCGCGGCAAACTTTTCTATCGCCTCCTCCAGCAGGCGGTCGCCGCCGACCCTGCTCCCTATAAGACAATGGTCGAGGCCACCAGGGCCGGCACCCCCACCCCCAAGATGTAGTGGCTACTGGAGTCAACTAAATACCCCATATCGGACGTTTCCGACAGAAGGCTATCTACATGAAATTCGTTTCTGGAGTGGAACCTCTTCTTGTGAGGGATGAGTCCGTTGAGTAGCATCATTAACTGAAGAAACTTGGGTCTATATACGGCCCAAAAAAGCTTGTGGAATCGATTTTGTTTTGCATGGACTATTTATCCTAAAAACGGCAGTTGGACGTTCTAGCATTCGTTGTAACATATTGAAAGAACGTATCTTATGTGCTGATATTGCAACTGCGGAGCAGTTGCAATCTTCACCCGCCGGTCCCCGATGACACTCGGGTCCAACTGACGTCTCGTCACAAGGTTGGGGCGGTTCGAAGACGACCAACTGCCGTTTTTAGGTTTATATGGCACGTCAGAAAAAACTTGGAGACCCGGTAACTCTATTCGCGGCCATTGAGGCTGAGCAGCATGAAGCCTTACGAACAATTGCTTTCCAACAAAGGAGGTCGATTGCCGACGTTGTTCGGCAGGCAATTGACGAGTTTGTCGCGAAACAGCCCCAGCACCCTCGTATTGAGAAGGTGCTGAGTGCTGCAAGCGAGAAAGCAGGGTTGATCCGGCCCTAAACGTTTCAGGAGACAGCCGGGCGCAAGGGTGAACCAGAAACCAGGGACAGTTTCCTGTCTCTTATGAGTTAAACGCTCACGTACGCATCCGTGCGGGGGGGGGGCGGGTGACCGGCATCCCTACCGCGAGCGTTTTCCGTTGAGGCTGTCCCGTTTTCCGTTTCCCCCCCTTCCTTTTCTCCACGGAGCGATCCCCCGCCCAGATCCGCACCTGATTCCGGGCCTGATCGTTCAACGCATGAGTCCTGGGTCGGATCATAGCGGCAGTGCCTCTCCCGCCACAAGCGAACCCAATATTCCCTTCGTGATCGATCTCACATGAATCCCGGTTCGGTGGACATGCCTGCTTGGTGCTGGCTAAGATGGGCCTTATCATCCGGAACGCGGTTCTCCCGGATGAAAAGCGGTTTCTACTTGAACGGCAAAGCGGTTTCTCCCTGAATGAATATGAGAATGGTCAACATGCTGGCGGTCTTCTGCCTGCTGCTATCGGCGGCGACGGCTCAGAAAGTCGATTCCTTGGTTCGCGGACAGGTCACCGACCCATCGGGCGGAACGGTCGCCGATGCCGAAGTCACCGCGAAGAACGTCCTCACTGGAATGTCTCGTCGTGTTGAAACAAACAGGCAAGGCTACTACGTGATCCCGGCACTGTCTCCAAGCGAATATGAGATCCAGGTTGTGGCTTCCGGCTTCAAGAAACTTCGCCAAACCGGAATCGTACTGGCGGTCCGCGAGCAAGCGCGCGTCGATGTTGTGCTGGAAGTCGGCGAGGTGAACGACGAAGTGACGGTGAGCGCGGAGCTTGCAATGATCGAGCTGGAGTCGTCCGCGGTGGGCAGCGTGATTCCCAACAACTACATCGTCAATCTTCCATTGAACGGCCGCAATTTTCTCGAACTGGCTCTGCTGGCACCGGGCGTCTCGCCGAGCGCGCAGGGATCGGCCGGTTCCGCCCGAGGCCGGCTGGCATTTCAGTCCAACGGCCTGCGTGAATCGCACAACTCTTATATCTACGACGGCGTCTACGCGGTGGACCCGGTCCTCAACAGCTTCACGCTCACCCCTCCCGTTGACGCCATTGGCGAATTCCGCGTCCATACCAGCGGCACGGAAGCCGGATTCGGGCGAAACGCCGGCGGGCAGGTGGCGGTTGTTTTGAAGCAAGGCGTCAACCGCTTGCATGGCTCGGCCTACGAGTTTTTTCGTAATGATTCGCTCGACGCCCGGAACTTTTTCGATGATCCAAGCCGCTCGCGGCCCAAGCTTCACCGCAACCAGTTCGGTTTCGCGGTCGGGGGCGCGATTCGTCCCAACAGCAGTTTCTTTTTCGTTGATTACGAAGGACTCGTCGAGCGGCGCGCGATCACCCAAACGACCAATGTGCCGACGGCCGCGGAACGGGCCGGGGACTTCTCGCGGAGCCTGTTGGGGCCGCCGACCGATTTCTTGACGGGCCAGCCGTTCCCCAATTCACAGCTGCCTTTTCAGCATCCTATCGGGGCGGGCATCGCCAGCCTCTACCCGCTTCCGAATCGCCAGGTGTTTGGTCAAAACTTCGTGGCCGCGCCGACCCAGCGGAACCGCAACAACAAGTTTGACGTGCGCTTCGATCAGTCTATCGGCAGAGACGGTTCTCTGACAGGTCGCTACAGCTTCGGCGACAGCAAGCTGTTTGAACCGTTCGCAACGGGCAGCGCGGTGTTGCTGCCCGGATACGGCAACGACGTCGACGAGCGGGGACAGAACCTGATGATCGCCGAGACTCACGCTCTCAGCACGCGCTGGCTCAACGATTTTCGGTTCGGTTTCAACCGCATTGGCAACCGTACGTTTCAACAGAACATCAACCGCAGCGTGAACCAGTCGGTTGGCCTGCCGGACTTCGCGAGCCGCGACAGGGACCTGGGCCTCAGCTCGATTTCGGTGACCGGGTTCTCGCCGCTCGGCGACGAGGTGAACAATCCGCAGCAGAGCACGGTCGACAGTTACCAGATTCTTGACACCGCCAGCTATGCCCAGGGCGGTCATCTTTTGCAGTTCGGCTTCGAGCGGCGCTGGATCAGCCAAGACGCCTTTCGGGACGTTCTCTCGCGCGGCTTGATCAACTTCTTGGGGGCTTATACACAGAATCCGATGGCCGATCTGCTGCTGGGATTGCCGACCTTCACCGGGGGGGCGGTGAGCGATAACCCGCAAGAGCTGCGAACAGGGAACACGAGCTTCTTTGTCCACGATGCATGGAAGCTTCGGCGGAATCTTACGTTGAATCTGGGGCTGCGCTACGAATACAACACGCCTGCCTATGACGCGAACGACGCGGCGTTTGTTTACGACCCGAGCGTCTTCTCGGTCGTGCCGGTCGGTCAAAACGGTGTTCCCCGGGGCGGTTTCGCGGACGACCGCAACAACTTCGCGCCGCGCGCCGGCCTGGCTTGGAGCCCCTTCAACTCAAGGCGGACCGTGATTCGGGCCGGCTACGGCGTCCATCACAACTTTTCGCCGCTGGCGCCGGGACAGGGAATCTACTTCAATCCGCCGTTGTTCAATTTCCAGCTCTTCTTCCCTTCGCAGCAAGGTGGTCCCATCACGGTCGACAACCCTTGGCCGGCGCGGTTACAGGCGCCGGTACCGCCCAGCGCGTTCTCCTACGATCGCAACCTGAGGACGAGCTACGCCCAGCAATGGAATTTCAGCTTTCAAGGGGAGATTAACCAGGAGGTGATTGTCGAAATCGGCTACCACGGCACCAAGGGATCCAAACTCCTCACCGCGCGCGACATCAATCAGCCCGCACCCAGCCCGCGGTTCCCGAACCTGCGGCCGCTGCCTTTCTTCCTGTCGATAGACCAAACCGAATCGAGCGCCGATTCGATTTATCACAGTCTTCAGACCCAGTTGCAGTGCCGCTTCCGGGGCGGGCTGACGGGGTTGTTCTCCTATACCTGGTCGAAATCGATCGACAACGCTTCGAACTATTTTCCCAGCGCGGTGGACAACAACTTCCCGCAAGACAGCAGCAACGTTGCCGCTGAGCGGGGGCTTTCCAGCTTCGACCTGCGGCAGCGTTTCTCGGGAAGCTGGGTCTATGAGCTGCCGCTCGGCCCGGGCCATAAAGTCGGCGGAAATCTCAAGGGCTGGCAAGAGGCAATCATGACCGGCTGGATGGTCAACGGCGTCATGACATTCCAGACAGGTCAGCCGTTCACGGTCGGGCTGCCCCGCGAGCTGGACAACAGTAACACGGGCATTTCTTTTCTTGGTGGAGCGGCGGACCGGCCGAACTTGATCGGCAACCCTGTTTTGGGCAGCCGGGACCCCAGCCGCTGGTTTGCCACGGAAGCGTTCGGGCTGCCGGCGTTCGGCGCCTTTGGAAACGCGGGGCGGAACATCCTCAGTGGGCCTTCTTTGCGCAATATCGACTTCTCGCTGCTAAAGGACATGGCGGTCGGGGAGACGGCCAAGGTGCAATTCCGGGCCGAGTTCTTTAACGTGTTCAACACGCCGAACTTCCGCCAGCCGAACGCCGTGTTCGGCACCGCTGGATTCGGCCGCGTGCTTTCCGCCCGCGCCGGGCGCGAGGTGCAGTTCGGGCTGAAGTTTTTGTTCTAACAGAGCCCCGAGCGCCAGCGAGTGGGTCATCACTTTCAATAAGCAAGACGCGGGAGTGGGCAACATCACGCGGGACTCGCCGCGGAAGAGTCTGCCAGGCTTGGTTCGTCATTCCCAGCCCTGAGCAGGCTGACGAGGGTTTGCCCAGCTCGAGGTTTCAGCGGGCTCGCCACGGTCGAAACGAGGACATTCCCGGCCTCGCTGATTGCGAACAGCGGAAGCGCCGTTTCTCCATAGAGTTCCTGAAAGGCCGCATAGTCGAACTTTTCGGTGAGGCGAGTCGTTTTTAGACTTCCTCCTGTCTTGAAGAGTTCCGACAGACGATCGTGAGTGGCTTCGGAGCCGAAGAGAAAGCGGCCATTCATATGTTCCCGCGCCGTCCCCTTGCGGCTGCCCGGTTCACCGTTGCCCGGAGGAACTTGATAGACCTCAGCCCGCCCGAAAATCTCCGCGAAGTGCAGAGCCGCCAGGGAATTCGCTTCATCGTTCGAGGTCAGCGCCAGCAGGCGGCTGATGCCGTAGAGATCGATTTCATCGAGAACTGGCTCGGAGAGAATCCCGCCGTAATGGGCGGGCAGGCCAGCCAGCCGCGCGGCCCCTAGGTTGGCGCGATTGCTATCGACCAGCACAACGCGGATATTTTCACATTGGAGGGCTTGCGCCAGCGATCGTGCCCAGGAATGCGCCCCAACGATCAGCGCGCCCTGTGGGCTCGCCTGGGCGAGTTGCAATCGGCGAGCCACGGGAAAGGCTCCCAGGCCATAGATCGTCACGGTCCCGATGATCACGAAGAAAGTCACCGGGACGAGCCGCTCGGCTTGCGTGTACCCGGCTTCGATCAGGCGTGCCGCGAAAATCGACGAGATAGCCGCCGCCACAATTCCGCGGGGCGCCTCAGGGGCTACGGCATTTCGGGGATCTTCAGATTCAGCTCTGTTCCGAGAATGCCCAGCCGATCGATCATATTTTATGGTCGCGGGTAACCAGTTCTGCCGGCACAAACTTCAGGGCCGGCCTTCAGCAGCGGCAAAATCCCCGTTTTGATCGATGGCGGCTTCCGGCGTGGCACGGATATCTTGAAGGCGTTGGCGCTTGGCGCGGCCGCCGTTAGAGTGGCGCGTCCCTGCCTGTGGGGGCCTGGCCAGTTTCGGCCAAAGAGGCGTTGGGCGGGTGATTGAACTGCTTCGCACCGAATTAGCTCTCGATATGGGTATGTCAGGGGTTGCAAACATCACCGACATTGACCGACAATTAGTGCGTATCCATAAATAAGGAGGGCAGCCACGATGTTGACCCGAAGAAATCTATTAGCAGGACTCGCCGCCGGCGGAACCGTGCTGGGCAACCGAGCTTCCGCGGCGGCCGCGCGGACGTTCGTCAGCGGTGAGCACCAGTACCCCATTCGCATGCGCAAGAGTGTCGAGATACTCTACAAGTCTCCCGAAGGCCACCCCAATGCCCTCGAGGCAACCCCCGAGGGGCTCTGGGTTGGCGAGCAGATTTCCGATCGCGCCCACTTGCTGGATTGGGAGACCGGCAAGGTGCCTACGGCGGCGGTTTTGACCTCGTACGATACCCAGTCATCGAACACCAGCGGTATCGCCTACGGCGGCGGGTTCGTTTGGATGGGGGCGAACGGTCCCGGAAAGCTGCGCGACCGGCGTCCGCACGATGTCGAGAAGGGCGGCCGAATCGTCAAGCTCGATGCCAAGACAGGCAAGCACGTGAAGAACTACACCACTCCCAATGGAGGCGGTTTGCATGGCCTGTTGTGGCACGACGACTCGCTGTGGATTACGCAGTTTCGGCCGAACAAAACCTTGCGGTCGGACGCTGAGTTAAACGTCAAGAGCTCGTTCCCGGTACCGCTCGGCCGCTCGCACGGGCTGGGTTGGGACGGCGACGGCATCTGGAACATGTTCTCGAATGACTTCCGCGTCTTGAAGTTCGATCCCGTCAGCGGCCAGATCATCGAAGCGATCCAGCTCAACAGTGACGACCCGGACCCGCACGGCATGACCTGGTACCAGGGGAACCTGTACTACTGTGACGCCGGGATCGCACCGGGGCACTCCAATAACAAGAGTGAATTCGCCGGATCGATCTGCCGCATTCATGTCTGATGCGTCGGCGGTCCATCGGTGCGGGAATTGCCGTAGTATTGTTGTGCGCCGGAGCGGCTGTCTCCGGCAAGGAAGATTCGGGCAAAATCATGCGCCCCACCGATGGCGCCGCCCTCGCTTCCGGCGAAGTTGACATCGTGGCCACCGCGCCGTCGGGGAAGCTCCAACTCGACGGCGTGCCAGTGGTTGCGGAAGAACCCTTCCCCAACGTTTTTCATGCCTCGGCGAAGGCTGACCCGGGCCAGCATACCTTGGCGCTGATTTGGGAGGGGGGCCGCAAGGAAGTGAATTTCTTTGTCGGCGAGAACCCGCCGGCGGAGTACAAGCCCTTCTCCCAGCACCCGCCATCGGCGGGCGTCGAGTGCACGCACTGTCACGGCGTCAGCCGCCGCGGCCGTTTCCGCTTCAAAGGCGGCTGTTTCGACTGTCACCAGAAAGAAGATTTCACGAAGGTTCATCCCCACCCGGTGCACATTCTTCAGGATTGCGGCATGTGCCACAACGCCCACGGCTCGACCGTCAAGGCCCACCTGATCCTGGCAAAAGAGCTGGCCTGCAAGCAGTGTCATAACTGAACAGAGCACGGAACAGAGCCCAGAGCGCAAGCGACGGGTAAGACCACAAGCGGCCGGCAGGCTTCCGGGACCCAGGCCAAACGGCAGCTCGATCATTTAGCTAGTGACGATACGCTGGCGAGTATCGTTCGGGGCAAGAAGTCTCTCGACTGCGGCGGTGCGTCGTGTTGCTGCCACGATCGCATGAAAAGCAGGAAATGTCCTGCGGCGCGCCGTTGTCGCCGCCGACGAACTGTTGGGTCGTCTGGCTGATACCGTGCGAGCAGGTGCAGGCCGTCGTAATCGAGTAGCCTCGTGCGAAGCGTTTCGTCAATGTCGCTTTGAAACCGTGGTACGAAGAGTGAGCTCCGGCCGTACGATAGGTGATGCCTTGAGCGACGAGAAGAAGCGGCGGCGTTGCCGCTTTGGTCGAGGCCACTGTAGCGTGCGAGTGCAGTTCGTGGAAGGTGACCATCGGGCAGGGAACTTGCCGCTTACTCAGACCGGAGCTAAGATGACTAATGAAACCAGCCAGGTGAGAGCACCCTGGACTCAGCGTGGTCCGAGTTTCTTGCATTTGCGCGCCGCAACCTGAATCGGTGATCGCCGCTCACTCGCTGGGCGAAAAGCCGCACGGTAGCCCCTGTTCGGCCCCCAATAATTCAGAGGAGCGACAATGAGCCGCGCATTCGTGAGCGTATTCATCATCTTCATCGTCGGCAGCCTGGCGGCTACGGCCCAAACAGACCCGCCGAACCCCGCTATTGCGCCATTTGGGATCGTCCACGGGGCATCGAACGGCCTCGGGCTTACGACGGAGCTGGCGCGCGGCGGCATTTTTCTCGTCCGCGGCGCGTGGCTTGGATCCGGCGATCTGGTCCTCGCGGAACCGCCTTTCCAGCCGGAACTAGCCGGCTCGCGGATTGAAATCCGCTGGATGGAAAGCGGCATGGTGTACAGCGCGAAGATGATCCATGCCTGGAACTTTCAGCTCGCGGGCATCCTGCCGTTCGAAACACCCGCCGGTCCCGCTCAAGTAACGGCTGTTTACGAGGATCGGCGCGGCACGCCGGTCGAAATCCTCGTCGTCGATTCCTTGCCGGGCTTGTTTGCCGTCAGCCAGCAAGGCTTCGGCCCTGGTGTGATCCAAAATTTCATCTCGCCGGCCGAGCAGCCGCTCAACACACTCACAAACCCCGCCAAGCCCGGCCAGTACATCATCCTGTGGGGCACGGGTTTGGGCGGGGTTTCCGCTGGCGCCGGCGCGCGTGTGATGATTGGGGACACGCCTCTCAAGCCGCACTACGCAGGCCCCGCTCCAGGATTGCCGGGCGTCGATCAATTCAACGTAGTCTTGCCCGATAGCGAGGAGTTGCCCAGGGGCTGCTACGTCCCCGTCTCGGTCTCCGCCGCCGGACGATCGAGTGGCCGAGTCAGCGTATCGATCGCCGAGAGTGCGGGCGCATGCGATCACCCCTGGCAACTGCCGCCCGAAACGCTTGAGGCTCTCGACGCCGGCGGGCGCATCAAGACCCTCGAAGTTTCGGTCCGCGACAACGATTTTCTGTTCCCGCCGGACGTCCCGCAACAGCTGCCCAGGCGTTCGCTGACGGCGTTCGCCAATTTCGAACTGGCCAATGCTTCGGGTGTGGCCTTGCGCAGCCCCGATTTGAACTCCCCCTTCGGAGGCGCGCTGGCGTGGTGCGGTTCGATCCCACGGGGCATCACCGTCGGGGGCATCATCGGCCCCTTCCAGCCCCTGCCCCAACCGCCGCCGCCGCCGAATCCGGCTTTGGTCCCGGCGGACGCGGGTGAGGCGCTCGAGTTCCTCGGGCCTGACGGCCGCAGGTTCGAACTGCGGCGGGCCTCGCCGCGCGACGGACCCGGGGGGCCGAACCTTTTCGATCCCTACCAGTTCACTCAACTGGGAATCTCAGACCTGCTCGTTCCCGGCTCTTGGCTGCTGCAAGCTCCAGGCGGCGCCGACACCGGGGCCTTCAGCGCAGCGGTCGAATTGCCCCCCCTGCCCGCGGTGGCCGCTCCCGCCTCGATCGATTTCAGCCGGGACATAACCATCGAATGGGCAAGCGGAACGTATGAACCGGACGACAGCGTGCGTCTGCTGGTCGGCGTCTACGTCCCGGATGAAAGCGACCCTTCACGCAGCATTTTTCAGGGAGCGTCGTGCAGCGTTCCCGCGATCGAAGGCGGCATGACCATTCGGGCTGCGTCGTTCGCCAGCCTGCCGGCTACCATCGATGGCATGGCCGTTTGGCAATTTTCGTTGCACGCTCCCAGAGATCTCGTCATCCCGCAACTCGATCACTCCGAACTGTCGTTCCGTATTTCGCGCGCGCGGATGCTTCCGATCGAGTGAATGACTCGGCCGCAGCTGGCGGCACGGCGCCCTGCCTGCGACAATCCGGCCCGCGGGAAACCTGATTCCGGTCCCGAACGGCCAATCAGCATGGAGAGTCCCATTTCACCCGTGCCCGGGTTGGGCGCTCGCGGGCTACTGTGCGCTTGCCCAGCCGGCCATGTCCAACGGCGGCGGCGCCATGCGGCAGCGAACTTGCCGCTTACTCAAACCGGAGCTAAGATGACTAATGAACCCAGCCAGGTGAGAGTACCTTGGATTCAGCGCACTCGCCGTGAGACCTCGATCTGATTGGCGGTCCGTGCTTTAGACGCAACCGCAAAGGTTGGATGGGCCGGCTCGGGCGCGACACGTGATTGGACGTTGCCACGCGTCTTTATCCAGGAACGATTTCCTCGCGGAAGGGTTGGAGGTGAAGCCATGTATTTAACTGATGAGTTTCGGCTGAAGATTGGGTTGGCGGAAATGCTCAAAGGCGGCGTCATCATGGACGTCACCAACGCCGAGCAAGCTGTCATCGCGGAAAAAGCGGGTGCGACAGCAGTGATGGCGCTCGAGCGCGTCCCGGCCGACATCCGCAAGGAGGGCGGCGTCGCGCGCATGGCCGCCATTTCGGTGATGCGGGGGATCATGAAGGCCGTCAGCATTCCGGTCATGGCCAAGGTCCGCATCGGGCATTTTGTCGAAGCGCAAATCCTCGCCGCACTCAAGGTTGACTACATCGACGAAAGCGAAGTCCTCACTCCGGCGGACGAGGAACACCACGTCGACAAGCGCGGCTTCAAGATTCCTTTCGTCTGCGGCGCCCGTAACTTAGGAGAAGCTCTTCGCCGCATCGGCGAAGGAGCTGCCATGATTCGTACCAAGGGCGAGGCCGGATCGGGCAACATCGTCGAAGCGGTGCGGCACATGCGGACCATCCAAAAAGAGATGAAGCAGTTGACGGTCAAGTCGAAGGAAGAGCTGCCGGCGGCGGCCAAAGATCTTCAAGCGCCGCTCGAGCTGGTGGAATACGTGGCCGGGAGCGGTAAGCTGCCCGTGCCGAACTTTTCCGCCGGAGGGATCGCGACTCCCGCCGACGCGTCCTTGGTCATGCACCTCGGGGCTGAGGCTGTGTTTGTCGGCTCCGGCATTTTTAAGTCCGAAGACCCCGATCGCCGCGCCCGCGCGATTGTCAAGGCCGCGACGTATTACAACGATCCCGAGCAGTTGCTGGCGGCCTGCGAGGAGTTGGGCGAACCCATGCGCGGGCTCGACATCGCGCAGCTCGATGAAGCTGAACTTCTCCAAACCCGTGGCTGGTAACGGCGCGGGGACACGCCCGTCCGGCCTGTCCGCAATCAAGGTGGGCATTCTCGCTCTGCAGGGCGACTTCGAGGCCCACGGCCGGGTCGTCGAGGAACTCGGGGCCCAGCCCGTGTATGTCCGCCATGAGCAAGAGCTGCGTGATCTTGACGGGCTCATCATTCCCGGCGGGGAAACCACGACGATGCTGAAGCTGCTCCAGGACGAGGGGCTCTTCGGCCCGATCATGCAATTCGCTGACCGTCACCCGGTGATGGGTACCTGCGCCGGCTCGATTCTCATGGCGAAGGAAGTGATGTCTCCGGCTCAAAACAGTTTCGGTTTGATGGATCTGACGGTCGAGCGCAATGCTTACGGCAGGCAGGCCGACAGCTCCATCCGGTCCGTCGAGCCGAGCCCTGAATTCGCGGAACGGACCGAACCCGGCAGACTCGAGGCAGTCTTCATTCGAGCGCCGATCATTCGCCACGTCGGAGAGGCGGCGACCGTATTGCTCAGGGACGGTGCGAATCCCATTCTGGTCGAGCAAGGGCGGCATCTGGCAGTGACGTTTCATCCTGAGTTGTCAAAAGATCGCCGGCTGCATGTACTCTTTCTCGATAAAATCCGATCCTCGGGATAGTACTTCTATTGTGAAATTCTTGCGGAACGCGGCGGAAAATTCGGGAGCCAGATTCGGAGCCCCGACCGTGAGGGAGGGGTTTCCCGCTTCGACGCGCCTCATCCGGCATCGGCCCCACGCTCTCCGTTTGGCTGCGGCCGGTCCGCGTTAGGAACCTTATTCGTGCAAATGCCTGCTCGCGTTCTTTTCATCTGCATCGGCAATTCCTGCCGCAGCCAAATGGCGGAGGGCTTCGCTCGGCATCATTACAGCGAACTCATGGAAGTCTCCAGCGCGGGACTCTACCCGGCGTCGATCGTACAGCCTGAAACCATTGCCGTGATGGCGGAGAAGGGCATTTCGCTCGAAGGTCAATCGCCGAAGCCGATTTCGGCCGTCGACTGGAAGTCAATGGACTTAGTCGTGAACATGAGCGGCATGCCCGTACTTCAGGCGATGCCCGGTTTCGAAGGGCTCAACCTAATGTGGGTTGTTCAGGATCCCATCGGCCGATCGGACAAGATCTACAACAAGGTGCGCGACCGCATGGAAGAGTTGGTCGACGGCCTGGCGGAAACCCTCCGCACCCAACAGTCCCGGGCCGCCGCCCGCTGATTTCAGCGTTGTTCACATTTTCAGGCGGCAGACGATCCCCACGTCGTCGCAGTACCACATCATGCCTTTCCAGATCGTCATGCCGTGAGGCAAGGGGTCGCTGTCGGCCAGTTGGATCTTCTCGACAATCTCACCGCTCGTCACATTGTGCTTGAAGAACGCGTTCTGATTGCTGTCGGTGCACCACAGCCATTCCCCTTCCCAGCCGATTCCGTGCGGGCGGTTGCCGGACGTGGGGAATTGATGCTCCACCACCCAGCGCTCGGGATCAATGCGATAAATCGTCCGCGAAGGAGGCACGGCGGCCCAGAGCTTGCCGTCGCGCCACTCCAGGCCGTGGGCGCCGGTACCGGCGCGGGGTGCTGACGGCGCGGCTCGCGGCTGTTGCCGGCCGGGCGGCGGCGGTGCAAGCGGGCTGCGGCGAGCAGGCGCATCGCCCGACCTCTGATAAATTACCCCGGCTCCCGGCGTGAAATACTTGCGAATGGTCTTGCCGGTCTTGGCGTCCGAACGGATGACCGTGCGGTCGTAGGTGGAACCGATCCAAATCGCTTCTCCGTCAAAGGTCATTCCGCTGCCACGATCGGACTCGGTTTCGAGATCGCGCAACACGTTGCCGTTCTCGTAGCTCACCAAGTAAACGTGATTGTCGCCCTGATCGAGAATCCATAGACCGTCGTTGCTCGCTTGCAATCCGTTGGGCTTGGGACCGGGCGAGTCAAAGACTTTTTCGACCTTCGCCGAGCGTGTTCTGATGCCATCGAGCGCGGGGATCGCCGCGGCAAGCGCGAGAAAATTCCTTCGTCCGAGCATGGGATCCTCCTGAGATGCTTTGACCCTAGTATAGGCCCCCAGCGCCGTGGTTCGCCAAGTCGCAGAGTGGTTTGTCGCTGCCAAGTGATAATGTCCTAATTGGGGTATGCACTTGACTCCCAAAGCCCCAAGATATGGTGTCCGGGCTCTGGAGGGCTATTCGCCCACGCTGCGAAGGTTGGAGAGCGCATCGCCTTCAGGTTTCAAATGCAGCCGCGCCGTCCCGCCACGAGCGCAATGAGCCTCGGCCGTCGGCCCCACGACCTCCGCCAGATGATTCCCCTCGCGCGCAGGCTGCCGGCCGTGTCGGCCGCCAGCACACCGGCCGGCAGATCCCGTATGCGGTGTTACACGCATACATACGTGCGTGTGGTCATGGCGAGTCTCCTCTACTTCCCCGCGGAATATCTCGGGGCTATGGTAAAGGGTTCGAGGTCCAGTGTGACCCTCGGGTGGCGGCAGGGTGTCAGCCGGCTGGAAGCCTAATATGCCTGCTGAGTCTTGGCAGTGACAGTGACCTTTTCCGGCGGAGTGACACCCGCGGCAATCATCACTTCACGAATGGCGGCCTCGGCCTTGGGCTGAGGTCTAAAACTTCGGGGCCTTCTGTATCCCACTGCGATGGCTAAGGGCGTCGATCCGTACTTGTTTTCCCGATTCCATACTTCAATCCTGGCGCCTTTGTCGGCTAGGAACTCAATGGTCTCGGGCCGATTTTTGTAGGCGGCGGAATGCATTGCGGTTTCACCGTTATGATTGACCGCATCAATATCGGCGCCGAGATCCAGTATCAGTCGCATCGCCTCCAGCACTTCTTCCCCCGTTCCGGTCCGCCTGCCCGCCAGCATCAAAGCCGTGCTGTTGTCTTTATCCCTGAGCAGCGGATCGGCGCCCAGATCGGCCAGTGTCTTCATGAACTCGGCGTCGGAGGTCTGGGCGGCCATCAAGAACGGAGTCAGCCCGAGCTTGGGGCCGGCTGGAATGATCGGGCGCGCTCTTTCGATTCTCGCGTTCAAGTCCGCGCCATGGGCCGCCAGCGCGCGGACGAATTCAAGACTGGTCATGTTTCCCGAGGGCTCCGGAGGCGGGTTCGCATCGCCCAGGGCGACCTTGCGCGTCGCTGTAATTGCGTGTAACGCGGTATAACCGGTCACGTCGGCGGCGCCAGCATCGGCGCCAATCTCCAACAGATAGGCCGCCAGTTCGAAATGACCATTCTCGACCGCCACGTGTAGCGGGCTGGATCCGGGCTTGAGGCGCGCGTCGTAGCCGGGATGCCGCCAGTCCTTGAGAGGCTCGATGCTCTTGTTCACATCGGCGCCCGCCTTCACAAGGGCCCGCACGACTTCAAGGTGGCCCTCCCTCACCGCAAAGAGCAGAGGTGTAAACCCCGATTCCAGAGTGGTCCGGAAATCGGCGCCGAACTCGATGAGCTCCTCCACGACCTCGGCGTGACCTTCCGCGGCCGCCCACATCAGGGCCGTCTGTTCAACTTTTATCTCGAAATCAAAAATAGTGGAGTCAGCCATGCGGGCGAGGAAAGAGGTGGCTCCCGCTCCGTCCTGCCGCCCCATTCCCTCAACTGCCGCGTGAGGGTCAGCTCCGCGGACTAGCAGCGCCTTGACAGGTCCGAGCCTGCCCGTTCGGGCGGCGGTCATCAAAGCGGTCTCGCCCCCGGGAAGGGTGGTGTTCGGGTCCGCCCCCCGATCGAGCAGCAGCTCGACCAGCGCAGGGTTTCCGTTTGTGCAGGCCAATGTGAGCGGCGTCACCCCGTATCGGTTCGCGGCGTTCACGCCGGCTCCGGCTCGCACCAGCAGTTTTGCTATCTCCAGATCATCGTGGCGGGCGGCCCAGTGCAGGGCCGTCATCCCGTCAACCTGGGATGCGTTCACATCCGCGGGCTCTTCGAGCAGGGCGCGAATACCCTCCCGATCCATGATCTGGGCCGCATCCGCCAGCGGGGCGTCGGCGGCGGCGGCCAGGCTGATCGCGGACAACAGCCAGGCCGTCCCCCATAGGGCTATCCGTTTCACAGACATGGCAATTCAGTCCTCGCTTCCCCCAGTGGGAATCAGATAGAGAGCAGTTCCTCGACCTTTCCCTGACTGTCGGCGAAGGAATCCATGCGGACGCCCGCCTTCTCGAGCAGCGTCAGGTGCAGATTGGCCAGCGGCGTCGGTTCCGCATAGCGGATGTGACGACCGCCCTTCAACCTGCCGGCGCCGCCTCCAGCCACCAGAATCGGAAGGTTGACGTGGTCGTGCGCGTTGGGATTTCCCATGCCGCTGCCATACATGTACATGGAATGGTCTAGCAGAGAGCCGTCCCCGTCAGGAGTGGCCTTGAGTTTTTCGAGAAGATAGGCGAACAGCGACACGTGATACTCGTTGATTTTGGCCATCTTGGCGATCTTCTCTGGATCGTTCCCGTGGTGGGTCAGCGGGTGGTGGGGCTCGGATACCCCGATCTCGTTGTAGCTTCGCGTGCTGGTTTCCCGAGCCAGTTGGAACGTAATCACCCTGGTGATGTCGGCCTGGAGAGCCAGCACCTGCAGGTCGAACATCAACCGGGCATGATCCCCGTAAGCAGCCGGCACGCCGACCGGCCGCTCGAGATCCGGCGCCGGGTTCTCAGCCACTCCTGCCTCGGCTATTTGAATGCGGCGCTCCACTTCCCGCACGCTGTCCAGATACTGACCCACCTTCGTGCGATCGCTGGCGCCCAGCTCACGCTGAAGGCGGGAAATATCGCTTTTCACCCGATCCAGCAGACTGGCCTTCTTCTTTAGGGTCTTCGTTCGTTCCGCCGCGCTGCCCCCCTCGCCGAACAAACGCTCAAAAACCTTCCGGGGATGAGCCTCATAGGGAAGAGGAGTGGTGGGAGAGGACCAGGAGAGATTGTTCTGGTAAACGCAGGCATAGCCGTCGTCGCATTGCCCCACGATATCGAGCAGGTCCATGCCGAGTTCGAGCGAAGGCAGCGGCGTGTCCTGACCGATTTCCTTGGCTGCTATCTGATCGGCCGTGGCGCCCAGATAGTAATCCGTGCTTTCGGTCAGCTTTGCCTTCGCGCAGCTCAGGTAGGCGGAGTTGGAGGTCGCGTGGGTGCCCGGATAGGCGTTCTTCAGCTCCATGTTCGTTACAGCCGTGAGGTAGTCCTTCGACGGCTCGAGCGGCTGCAAAATGGGCGAAAGCTCAGTCAGCGAACCCTCGCCTGGAGGAGTCCATCGGGAAATATCCGATCCCATCGGAATGAATATGTAACCCAGACGGCGCACCGGCCTCGCCGGGCTAGAGGCCAAGGCGGTCATTGCGGGGACCATCGCGTCCAGTAGCGGAAGCGCCACCGTAACACCCATTCCCCGCAGGAACGTCCGCCGCGGAAGAGCTTTCTTGTTGATGATCATAGTGATCTCCTCATCTGAAACGGTTTGCTTTTAACGATACCAAGAATAAGGGAAGAAAAACGAAAGCTCTCAGAGCGCGCATCTCGCAAAATCTTGCGGACCGCTGGAGCATCGTAGTACTCGATTACCCTGCCCAGAGAGTATGTCAGAAGTTTTTCGACTAGGGTTCCGACAAACATGTCCGGGCGGTCCAACAGAGCCCTCTCGAGGCCTGATACCCCTTCGAACCGGGTGCCGCCGGGAAAATTTCCGGAAGCGTCAATCGGCTGTTCATCTTCGGATTTACGCCACTGGCCGACGGCGTCGTAGTTCTCCAGCGAAAAGCCCACCGGATCCATCAGACTGTGACAGCCCGAGCAGGCGGGATTGGCGCGATGCTCCATCAGCCGCTCCCGGACGGACAGGCTCCCATCTATCGTCTTGTCCTCCAGTGCCGGAACGGTGGCCGGCGCTGGTGGTGGCGGCACTCCCAACAGATTCTCCAGCACCCAATGCCCTCGTATCACCGGCGAGGTCCGCGTGTTATAAGAGGTCACGGTCAGAATGCTTCCGTGACGAAGCAGTCCGCCCCGTCTGCTATCGTCGTCCAGCTTCACCCGCCGGAACCAGCTCCCATAGACATGCGGTATCTGGTAGTGCTTGGCGAGGCGTTCATTCAGAAATGTGTAGTCGGAGGCGAGCAGGTCTAGGACGCTTCGATCCTCCTTGATAATGCTTTCCAGAAGCAGTTCTGTTTCGCGGCGCATCGCCTGCCGGAGGTTGTCATCAAAGCTCGGGAATAAGCGCATGTCGGGAGTGATCGATTCCAGATTGCGCAAGTGCAACCATTGGGAAGCGAAGTTCGTCAGCAAGGTGCGGGAACGCCGGTCCGCCAGCATTCGCCTCACCTGCTGTTCCAGCACTTCAGGTTTTCTCAAGTCTCCCTGAATCGCAACATCCAGAAGCTCGTCGTCCGGAATACTGCTCCAAAGAAAAAATGAAAGGCGTGATGCCAGCTCCAAATCACTGATAGGGTAGGCCGTATTCGGCGCAGTCCCGGCAGGGTCTCGTTCCACGCGGAACAGAAACTCCGGACTGACCAGGATCGAGGACAGGGCCATCTCAATGCCCCCTTCAAAGCCTTCCTCCGGCCGGCTCCGCCGATAGAACTCCAACGGGCTTTCAAGGTCCCGCTCTGTTACCGGCCGCCGGTAGGCCCGGCGCATCAGCGTCGTAAGAATACGTCTCACGCAGCCCTCGTCCTCTCCGCCGCCCGCCGGCCGGCATACGAAAATCCGGTTCCGGCTGGGCGTGTTCCCGGGGCCCTTCGCGTTATAGGGACCGGTAATCGAAACTTCATAGACCGCCGGCTGGACCCGGGGATGCCGATACACATTGAAATGAGCCTGATACGGCTTACGATCCGTTTCGAGCACCGCCCAAGGCTTCTTCGGAAAAGTCACGCCAAGCTGGTGGGGACCAGCCGTGACCGGAATGCGGGCTTTGAGGTGCTTGTCGACATCTGAATGATCTCCGATGTGCCGGGGTGGCACGACGTCAAACAAGCTGACCCGCTCCCTGTCCAAAAGCAGCTCCACCTGGTGGGTCTCTCTCAAACCTTCAACCTGTTCGTCCCGGTCTCGCGTCAGCCAGACCACGATCTCGTACTCTCCGTCCAGCGGAAAGGTGTGAGGAAACAGTGTTCCGCCGCGGGTGCCCACCGGAAGCCCTTCAAACTGCCACTCCTGAGTGAGGTCCGGCTTCATCTTGATGGTCTCGACGGCGAGAGAGGAGACCGGCCGCCCCACCGCCAGGCGGCTGATCTTGTCCGCCGCTGATACATAGCTTTCCAGCAGCGCCGGGGAAAGGTCCGTTACCGTGATGTTGTCAAAGCCCTGGCTGGACTCATCTCGCGGCAGCAGGGAGGAGAGGTCCACCTCGAGGGCAAGAAGGTCGCGGATGGCGTTCTGGTATTCAGTCCGCGTGAGCCGCCGGAAGGTGTCCGTGCGGCCGGGGTTGGCCTTGGACGCGGCCGCGCTGTCCAGCGAGGCCTCCAGTGAAGACACCGCTACGTCATAGGTTGTCTCATCCGGCCGCGGAAGCCCCACGGGAGGCATCTGGCGCGCGCGAAGTTTACGCACCACCTTCTCCCAGGTCTCCGCATTCTCCTCCACCGGGTGAGCGCTCACCACGTCGAGTGCGAGCTCGCCCGTTTTCAGGCTTTCGTTGTGGCAGGAGGTGCAGTATTGATCGACGAGGAGCCGGTGCGGGGCTGCCAACGGCGGGGACTGCTGCGCGGGCTGCTGCGCCTCCAAGGTGCACGGAAACCCGCCGGCCGCGAGCAAACCCGCCAGCCAAGCATGGACCCGCGGTGTCCGATAGTTCAGCACGGGCTGCCTTTCCTGGTCAAAAGAGACTTCCGAATTTACCGAGTTAGCATCAATACCGTTCACTTAGAGCCTTTGAGCCCAGAGCCGTTGAGCCGCGAAGCGGCGTAGGATCGTAGCCCAGGGTGGAGCGAAGCGGGACCCTGGGTGGGAAACCCACAACGCCAAGCCCCGGATGGGGCGTAGGAGCAAACCGACCCGTGCGTCTCCGCGGAGGGCGTTCAACGATGCCCGAAACAAGACCATACGCCGCGCAACAAGACCGTCCGCGGAACTGCTAACTGAACAGTATTGGAGTTAGCATACTACGTTTTGTCACCACTGAAATCTAGAAATGGAAAATCTCGCCGCCAGGCAAACCACAAAACCAGCGTAAGACGGTCTCTCTATCCAGGATTTCCATTTTGTCCTGGGCACGACCACAGTATACACCCCGCCGCTCCAAACAGCACGTCTTTCCCGGGGTAAACAATAGTACCCCCCTGTTGTTTCCCCACCCCGCGCTGCGCTAGAGGCTTGCCTGGTGTGCCAGGCTCGGCGTACCACGCTTGCGCGGGCGCGCCAGCCCCAGAGCCAAATTTCCACCCCGATTTCCCCGGATAGCCGTCGATAAATAATTTCCCATCTAGCCATCGTCCTTTAGAGGCCCTCCTCCGCGTCGTCCGAAGAGCTGAAAACCCCTCATCTATTGAGTTACCATGGCCTTGAACCGGATTGCTGGTGGGAACGATTGTTGCTTGTTATCACCAGCTATCCGTCGAGCGGTACAATCTTGGCGTCGTGATCGGCAAAACCATCAGCCACTACAAGATCCTCCCCGAACTCGGCCGGGGCGGCATGGGGGTCGTCTACAAAGCCGAAGACACCAAGCTCAAGCGCCCGGTTGCCCTGAAATTCCTTCGCTCCGACGTTCTCGAAGACGAGGAGCACAAGGAGCGGTTTCTCCGGGAAGCTCAAGCAGCAGCCGCGCTCGATCACCCCAACATTTGCACCGTCCACGAAATCGATGAAGTTGACGGCGAGACCTTCATCGCCATGGCCTACATCGAGGGCCAAACCGTCAAAGACAAGATTGCAGAACGTCCGTTGAAGCTTAACGAGGCTCTGGACATCGCCATTCAGACGGCCCAGGGGCTGAAAGCGGCGCACGAAAAAGGCATCGTCCATCGCGACATCAAGGGCGCCAACTTGATGGTCACCCCGCAAGGGCAAGTGAAGGTCATGGACTTCGGCTTGGCCCAGTTGGCTGAACAGTCGAGGCTCACCAAGACGGAGACCATCTTGGGAACACCGGCCTACATGTCACCCGAGCAAGCTCAAAGGCTACCCACCGACCGCCGCACGGATGTGTGGTCCCTCGGAGTCGTCATTTACGAGATGCTGACCGGCCGCTTGCCGTTTGAGGGTGAGCGCCAGCAGGCCGTGCTCTATGCGATTTCCCAAGAAGACCCGGAGCCGATCACGGCACTACGCGTTGGCGTGCCAACGGAACTTGACTTTATCGTTAGCAAGGCCATGGCCAAGGATGCGGCCGAGCGCTACCAGCATGTCGAGGAGATGATCGTCGATCTGCGATCGCTCGGCAAAAAACTAGAGTCAGGGAAATCAAAAGTCCTGCGACCCCAGGTTCCGGACAGCGCGAGCGGCGCGAGTGTAGGGGCGCAGCGTGCCGCGCCCAAGCGCTCCCAGCCCTCCCCGCGAATGCTGCTGGCCGGAATGTCCGTTGCTCTAGCCGTGACCGTTGCGGTCATCGTTTGGCAGGCACTTCGATCCCCCGAGCCGGCTTCGCAACGCATCTTCGAGTTCGAAGCTTCCCGCGTCACTTCGGACGACGGCCTCAGCTTTCAGCCCGCGCTGTCGCGCGACGGCAAGCTGCTCGCCTTCTCCTCGGACCGCGGCGAGGAAGGCAACCCCGACATCTGGGTCAAGCAGATTGGCGGGGGCGATCCAGTTCAACTCACCACCGACCCGGCCCCGGACATCGGTCCAAGCTTCTCCCCTGACGGAACTCAGATCGCCTTTGTGTCCTACAGAGAGTTCGCCGACGGCGCTATCTACGTCGTTCCGACACTCGGCGGGGAATCGAGGTTGCTCGTTCGCGGCGGAGTGGGGCCGCGCTATTCCCCCGACGGGACGAAATACTGTATTGGACGGGCAACCTTGGAAGCGCCGGCACGATCTACCTGGCGTCGGCGGACGGAGGGGGCGCCGTCCAAATATTTGATAGCGATTTCCAAGCCTGCGGGTCCCCTCAATGGTCCCCAACAGGTAACGCAATCATCACTCACTGCCTCGTCGACGAAGCAGGGGCGGAAGACTGGTACGTTTACTTCCTAGAAGACTGGTACGTTTACTTCCTAGACGATTCTCGCGTCGTAAGGTCCGGAGTAGGCGGAGTAGCCGGAGGAGTCCTGGCAGACGACTCCCGGCCGTACGATTGGATTCGACTCGGCGGGCAGGACTTGGTCCTCTACAGCCCATCGGGACAAGCGCGAAACCTGTGGCTGCTTCCCGTCTCGTCCGAGACAGGCAAGGCGACCGGCGACGCCCGCCGATTGACCGCTGGCGTAGGCGAGCACAGCGCCGCTTTTGGAGGAAGCGGCGCACAGGAACGATTCGCCTTCGTGTCTTCTTACACGCGCAACTGGGACATTTGGCAGCTTCCGATGGATTGGAGTGCCGAGGAGCGCGCCGGCGACCCGCGACGCTTGACCTACGACCAAGACTCGGACTCCACTCCTGACCTTTCTCGAGATGGAAGCAAGATGGTTTTCGTGACCCAACGCCACGGAACATACGACGTCCGGCTTGCCGATCTTACGACCGGAACCCAAGTCGCGCTTGCGGCGACTGGTGCTCGGGAAACTACACCGCTGATTTCTCCCGATGGGATGCACGTCGCTTACACCACACTTGGAGCCGGAACCATCAGCCTGGTCTCTGTGCGCGGGGGAGCAGCGGAAGTCGTGTGCGCCTCCGATTGTAGCTACGTGTGGGCATGGCATCCGTTTCGGCCTCAGATCTTGTTTGCCGATCCGCGAGGGTTGATGAAGGTTCGCGGACTCGACCTGGATACACGGGAGAGTTATGAGTTCCTCAGCCACGCGGATTATGCCATCACACAGGCCAATTTTTCACCCGACGGGGAATGGGTTTCATTTTCCCTCCGGACAGGTGAAGTCAGGGGCGTAGTCTATGTGGCGCCGTTCAGCGGGCGGGGCCCCGTCCTGCAATCGGAATGGATCGCGATAACGGACGGGAGCGGATTTGAACTGTCCAGCGCATGGGCGCCCGCCGGAGACGCTCTCTACTTCAAGTCGCGCAGGGACGGCTTCTTCTGCCTTTGGGGTCAAAAAGTGGACACCCAAACGAAGCAACCGATCGGAGACCTGTTCGCCGTCGAGCATTTCCACAGCAACCGCCTGCTCTGGGACGAACCGACCCCAGACCCTCCTCGCCTGCGCACCACCCCCGACGGCCTCGTCCTGTCCCTCCTCGAGCAAACCGGTAGCATCTGGCTCCTCGAACGCAAACCTCAGTGATGCACGCCGCTGGTAAAATTGTGCCGCGGACCATGCGGAATCGGCCAAGTGGTTTAGACTTGCCGCCGAACTAGGCAAGGACTAAGTCCCCCGAAACGAACTACATAGCGCCTGTGGGCCGATAACTGTTGATTAATCCCGTTACCACCAGTAGTCAGCGGTTGCCATCCTGTAACATACTACAACAAAAGCAGTTATCTCGATTGCACGGAGATCTGGTTTGCTCGGTCCCCTCCTGCGAATCATGCCTCGCATCACCGCTCCTTGAGCAAGGCGCTGAGCGCCATTCTGAGCTTGTCAGCCGTGGACCTTCGAAGCCGCTCCCACGCCGGGCCGCCTTTACAGTGTTTTCGCTCACCCCAACTTCCTTCGCCAGAGCGCAAATTGACACCATGACTTGTGAAGCAGCCCCAGGCGCCGCCAGAGATTGCCCAGGTTGTAGGCCAGAACGGCGAGTTGCAGCCGCACTTCGTTCGCCCGGAAGCGATGGCACGACAGCCGCGTCCAGTGCGTGGCCTGTTTGCCTTCCTTGATCCACTGTTCCGCCGTGCCGCGCTTGTTGTAAAACCGCACCACCGGCCGGACTCGCATTAATGCCCCTAGCGGCTGGCACGCGCCTTGGTCCTTATGGGAACTTACCGCAATACTCTTCCCTTAGAGCCGTTGAGCCACGTTCACGTGGCTTGGTCTCCTTTAGGGCCTCTATGGTGAAATCCTTGCAAAACATGGCAGAAAATTCGGGAGCCAGATTCGGAGCCCCGACCGTGAGGGAGGGGTTAGCCGCTTCAATGCGCTCCATCCGATAGTGGCCGCGCTCAACTGCGAAGGGCGCGTCGCCCCGAGGTGGCGCGCGCCTCCTGGCGGGCAGCGTCGGCCTCCGGGCCGACGTAGCCTCGACACAGTCCCGTCAGCCGGGGCGCCTAGCGTGGAGGGCCGCCACCGTGAAAGTGATGGAACCATCGCTCCCCAACCCCCAAAACACCCCTCCCAAAAAACGGGTCACGTTATTGCAAGACTTTTATTCCCTTTCAAGTCATACGTTTAAAGAAATCCACTCCTAATTCCCCGCCCACCACTTGCTAATCTGAATATGTAAGACCGCTCCGCGTCCTTCTCGGAACAACCGTGGCGCAGGGCTTCGCCGTGCCGCCCCGCGCCTCCGGCGCGTGGTCCGGGAAAGTCGTTTCCAGTGGCCTCCAATCCGTATTCGCGAGCGCCAGCCCTCCGCCAGAGCCCGTCCAGAGATCCTGGCCGGGACAACAATAAAGATACGATTCAGGACCCAAAAGGGTCAAATCACCAGGGAGTCTGCCATGGGCCGCCGAGACCCTTTGCAGTCAAGCCACTGAAAACAAAAACACTATCCGTCGACACCAACTACGAGAGGCGAGAGGAAAACGCCGAAAAGTCCGGTATATCTGCCATTCTCTGCCATTCTCTGCCATTTCATAAAGAAACGTTATAAAATCTTATGCCCCAATCGACAACCTCTTTCGTTTCAACAACTCTATTTAGGCTCTCGCGGTTGCCAGCGGTGGCGACGCGCCCTTTCGTAGTTGCCGGGAGACGGTCGTGATACAGGGCGAATGAGAGCCCGTTGAAACGGGCTGAGGAGCAACTTCGGGAGGGCAGGTCAACCAGCCCTAAAAGGACCGGCCTAAAGGTGGCCTAAAGGAGACCAAACCACGTGAACGTGGCTCAACGGCTCTAAGGTGAAGAGTATTGGAACTTACCGGCCAGACGAGAGGAGTGCGATCGCTGTGTGCCCGGTGTCTTGATTTCGTGCGTCGCTCGCCTGATGGTCAGGTCTCAGGTATCTGGTAAGATCGTCACTGTCACGTCGGCTCGCCCACCCAATTCGTAAGGAGAATGGAGAATGAGCAACATAACATTGAAGGTGAACGGCGCAACGCACGCGCTGGATATCGACCCTTCGACTCCGCTGCTCTATATCCTCCGCAATGATCTCGGCTTGCAAGGTCCGCGGTTTGGTTGCGGACTTGGCCAATGCGGGTTATGCACAGTGATCATAAAGGGGGCAGCGACTCGGTCGTGCATCATGCCGGCTTCCGCGGTGAAGGACGAGATCACCACGCTCGAAGGACTCGCCAAAGACGGTATGCTACACCCGCTACAGCAGGCCTGGATTGACGAGCAGGTCCCGCAGTGCGGCTTCTGCCAGAACGGGCAAATCATGTCCGCCAAGGTGCTGCTGGAGAAGAATCCGAATCCAACGGACGCGCAGATCCGTGAGGGAATGGCCGGTGCCCTGTGCCGCTGCATGACGTATTACCTGAATTATGCACAGATTCGCTTTGCGAGTGCGGCTGCGTTCGTAGCGGCTTGACGGCCGTCGTAAGGTGGGAGCTCGGCAACTGGTCTTTTGGCTTCTCCGTCCCCGGTTTCCCCTCCCGCCCAGAATCCGCGTCGGCAAAACCCCGCTCCGAAGTGGCGTGTTTCCAGTACGTTGCGGCCAGTGCATAAAATTTTATGCATAGCGCATAGCCAGGCTCTCAGATCAACGCCCTCTCGACTACCGGCGGCAAGCCGCCGTAGGGAGTCGGCTTCCTGCCGCGGAAGTTGTCAAGGCGTGGATGCCCCGATTTTATTGGGCTGCGAGACCGTCACGGCTGGGCCTTGTTTGACGGCCCTTTGGGAGCTATGCTGTTTTCGCTTGGTAACCATTTGGGTGACCTCCTTTGGGTTGGCTGGTGAAGCTGGAATCTTTGCCAGCCTACCTTTTTACCCCATGTTTTCGGGCGTTCCCCAATGGTCCCTTGCGGCTCAGCCCTCCTCAGGTGCACCCCGCAATGCATAATTCAGGTATTACCGCATTCAGGCCGCCATCAAGCGCGCGGCGACGGTGATCGCGGGCGGTCGGCCGGCTTCGGAGAAGGAGGTGGCCGCATGAAAACCTTCACAAACATTCCGCAACAGATCGAAGAAGTGTTGGAAAAGGGGCGCGTGACGACATCCCGCAGGGATCTGCTCAAGAGCGCGGGCCTGCTCGTCGTGAGCTTCAGCGCCACGGGCGCCAGGCCGCTCATCCCGGCGGCGAGCGCGCAAGCCCCGGCGGCGGCCGCGGGTCCGTATACCGACCCCGACTTTAGACAACTCGATTCGTGGATCGTCATTCATGAGGACAACTCCGCGACCTTCTACGTCGGGAAGACGGACTTAGGCCAGGGTACCGGAACGGCTTTCCGGCAGATCATGTCCGATGAGCTGGACATCGCATATGACAAAACCAGCGTCATCATGGGTCGCACCGACGTCACCGTCGATCAAGGCGGATCCGGCGGTTCGGATGCGATCCAGAGAGATGGCTGGCCCATGCGGCGCGTCGCGGCCGAGGCGCGGCGGGTCCTGCTCGAACTGGCATCCACGCAGTTTGTGGTGCCCGTGGATCAGCTCGCCGTCAGCGAGGGCGTGGTCACCGTCAAGGCGGAGCCGTCCAGAAAAGCTACCTACGGAGAACTGATCGGCTCAAAAAGGTTCAACGTCACATTGACGGGTGACAACATTAACGCGGCCACTGGCGCGGCAAAGGTGAAGGCGGTACAAGATCTCAAGATCGTCGGCCAGTCGCTTCAGCGCTATGACATTCCGCCAAAGGTGGACGGCTCGTTGAAATGGGCCGTGGACGTTAAGCTTCCCGGCATGCTTCACGCCCGCAATGTGAAGCCGCCGGTGGCGGGCGCCAAACTGATGAGCATAGACGAGTCTTCGGTTCGAGACATGCCTGGATTCGTCAAGGTCGTGAGCAAGGGCAACTACGTAGCGGTTGTCTGCGAAAGAGAGGAGCAGGCGATCAGAGCGGCAAGACGGCTCAAGGTCAACTGGCAGAAGCCGGCGACACCATCCTTCCCGGCCTCGGAAGACCTGTACCGGTACATGCGCGGCGCCACACCTACGTCGGGTCCCAACGAGAACGTGGTTGGGAACCCTGGCGCGGCGCTCGCGAGCGCCGAGAAGGTCGTCGAAGCCGAATACGATTTCCCATTCCAGGGCCACACGGCCATCGGTCCGGCCCATGCCACGGCCGATCCGTCGAACGGGCAGATGACGATCTATTCCAATGACATGAAAGCGTATGGTCTGCGGAGGGGCGTTGCCGAGTTTCTTCAGATGCCACCGGACCGGGTGCACGTCATCTGGATGGAGGGACCCCAGGGCTATGGCCGCACGGCCGCCGATGACGCGGGCTTCGAGGCGGCGTTTCTGGCCAAGGAGCTCGGCCGTCCCGTTCGAATGCAATGGATGAGGGACGAAGAGACGGCTTGGGATACGAAGGGTCCGGCGTACGCATTCAAGTTGCGCGGAGGGCTGGACGCACAGAGCAATCTCACCGCCTTGGAATACAACGCTACGGCCGCCGACTACAATCACGTCGGCTATAACGAGCCCGATACCGTGCTGATCGCTCAGCTCGCGGGAATGGGGCGCTCAACGCCCTCCAGCGGCCGCTCCTCCACGCCTTCCGATAAATATGTCATCCCGAGCCGGCGCACCTCCACGCGGGTCGTGAGCCTGCCCCTCGTTTTTGAAACGCCACTTCGCACGGGAAACCTGCGGGATCCCGATGGCCCACAGGTGACCTTCGCCAGCGAGTCGTTCCTTGACGAACTAGCGGCCGAGGCGAAAGCCGACCCCGGTCGAGTTCCGCCTGAGGCTCCTCACCGCCAGCACCGCGGACGACGACGGGTTCAAGCGGGCACGCTCCATCGCCGTGGTCAAGGCGGCGGCGGAGGCTTATGGTTGGGAGACCCGTCCTTCACCCAAGCCGCCCGGCGCCGGATCCATCCTCACCGGGCGAGGCATCGCGTACGCCTACCGCAGCCAAACCGTCGCCGCTCAGATCGCCGAGGTCGAGGTCGATCGCGGAACCGGTCACGTTTGGGTGAAGCGGCTCGTTTGCGCGCACGATTGCGGGCTGGTCATCAACCCCGAGGGGCTGCGCCGCACCGTCGAAGGAGCCATGCTCCACTCGCTGAGCCGCGCGCTCCACGAGGAAGTCAAATTCAACACCGAAATGGTCACGAGCGTGGATTGGAACTCTTATCCCACCCTCACCCACGCCGACACGCCGGCCCGGATCGACGTCGTGCTGGTGAACGGAGATCCCAAGCCGGCCCGGCCCGATCTCCCTCCCTATGGAGCGGGCGAGACGGCGTGCAAACCCACGATCGCAGCGGTCGCCAACGCAATCTACGATGCGACCGGTGTTCGTATCCGCCGGGTTCCATTCCGGGACGCGCGCGTGCTCGCCGCACTCAAGGCTGCACGCGTGTAACTAGGCGGACGTTGACCGCGCCCTCGTGTTTGGCCACATCATGGCGCATGAGGTAGGGCATCTGCTGCTCGATCAGGGCGGACACTCCTCCAACGGCATGATGCGCTCTGCGTGGGACAAGAAGGATCTGCCGCGGCCGGCGGCGGTCAGTCTTCGGTTCGATCCTGAAGAAGCTGAACGGATAAGGCGCAATGTGAGGGAGCGAATGGGTGACGGATCGGCAGCGCTGTAAGGCAACGTTTTAGGGGACGAATCACCAATCCAACAGTAGCATAGCCTCACTTTCTTGCGTTGACAACAGAAAGCGGCAACTGGTATATTTGAGCAAATATTTAAACTTGATAATTGACTATGAATGACATTAGGCGACGAACATTTATGTCCGGGTCAGTTTCCGGACTATTAACAGCCCTCTCCGCCCAGAGCGCTAAGTCTCAAAGCGTTGGCGCAAATGACCGGATCCGCGTGGGTCTAATTGGATGCGGTGGTCGAGGGCGTCGCGTGCTTTCCCACTTTCTGCGATTTCCCGAGGTGTCAGCATCAGTTCTGTGTGATGTGGACCAAGTCGCCTTGGACAAAGCGAATCAGGAAGTTCTCTCGGGGAAGGCCGATACGTTCAAGGACTATCGCTCCGTTCTTGATCGCAAGGACATCGACGCCGTCATCATTGCCACGCCGGATCATTGGCACGCCATCCCGACAATCCATGCCTGTCAGGCGGGCAAGGACGTGTATGTTGAAAAGCCGATGAGCCATTCCATTGTCGAGGGGCGGCGAATGGTTGAGGCAGCTCGGAAGTACTCGCGGGTAGTTCAGGTCGGCATCCAGCAGCAGAGCGGAGAGCGTTACATCGAGGCTGCGGAACTCGTCCGAGCAGGCAAGATCGGTCAGGTTACCCACGTTAACATCTGGAACCAAAGCAACCGCTTGCCTGGTGTTGGTTTTCCCCCCGATGAGAAGGCGCCCGCGACGCTCGATTGGGACTTCTGGCTGGGCCCGGCGCCGTTTGTGCCCTACAATCCCATACGGGCGTCAAAAAGTTTTCGGGGCTTCTGGGATTATGCTGGGGGCACAGTGACTGACTGGGGAACGCATCACTTCGGCAGCCTTCATCATGTGATGGGGCAGAGCAGCCCGCGTTCCGTTGTTGCGGTAGGGGGTAAACTTGCCATAGAGGACATCTTCGAAACTCCTGACACGCTCAACGTCATCTGGGAGTACCCGGGAGGTTGGACGGTGGACTACTCGCTGCGTGAAACTAACAGTCACAACTGCGAGGGTACCAGCTTCGGCTTGATGTTCTATGGTACCGAGGCGACCCTGTATCTTGATCGGAAGGGGTTCGAGATAACACCAGAGAAGGAGCACGCGCCAGCCAAGGTGGTCGGGCTTTCGCCGCCAACCCGCCCAAAACCAGATGACCAATCTCCACCCCACATTCGAGACTTCTTGAAATCGATGCGGTCACGTTTGCGACCCTGCGCTGATGTTGAGGTGGGGCACAGGGCTACGACTGCTGTCCACCTGGCGAACATCTCGCTGCGGACGGGCCGAAAACTGCTTTGGGACTCAGAACACGAAACGATTATTGGTGACCCAGCAGCAAGTGCGTTACTGAAACGCGACTTTCGCAAACCTTACCTGCTTCCGCAGGTTTGATGACGGGTAGTGACTTCTTCCGGAATAGTCCTTCTGCTTGGGCAGTGGACGATGCTGTATCCGCGTCGCCTAATCCGAAGTGCAGCCGCCGGTCATCTTTAAAAGTTGAGAGAAAATACTGCCTGCTCGACTCATGGCAGGACCTCCCAGGGCGGATTGGTTCTTAGGCCGTTCTTAGGCCTGAATCCAATCCCAACCTAACAGAGGTTCCGCCTCCCCGACTTACCTGCTCGAGAAGTTAATTTGGACAAGACTGGAACGAGATACGCCCGCTTGCATTGACAACGATTCAGATTGCCGCGTCGACAGCCCTATCGATACTACGGTAAACAGCTCTCGTCGGCGGCCCCCCGTGGTCCCGCCCGAAAGGTTCGCCTCGCCATCACGGTGACCGGCAATCACTTTCAGTCGCCAGACGCATCACCCTCGGTGACTGCGAACGCCGGCGGAGAGTCCGGCTCGCCGAGCCAAAAGTCTATACAAAGTCTCACTCGAGCTTCATCTCATTCTGGACGGCCCGCTAGGGCGAACGCTTCAGGGTCGTTCGCCACGGGATGGGTTACACTGGCCCATATGGTCGCAGCCATTTCCACGCGAGGGTTGATGAAATCCTACGGCGCGACGCTGGCGTTGCAGGGCCTCGATCTAACCGTGCCTCAGGGCAGCTTCTATGGGTATCTGGGTCCGAATGGAGCCGGGAAGACCACGACCATCCACATTCTGACGGGTCTGCTGGAGGCCGGCGCGGGCGCGGTTGAAGTGCTGGGCATGCGCGTGCCCGACCGCATGACGGCGATTAAGCAGTCGATTGGCGTGGTTCCGGACGAGTCCGTATTGTTTGACCGGCTAACCGGCATCGAGTTTTTGGACTTTGTGGCAAGGATGTATGGGCTGCCGAGGGATGTGGCCGCGGACCGGTCCCGGGAATTGATGGGACTCTTCGAGTTGGAGCAGACCAAATCCACGCTGATTGCCAGCTACTCCAAGGGAATGAAGAAAAGAGTCGCTCTGGCGGCAGCTCTGATTCACCGGCCAAAACTGTTCTTACTGGATGAGCCCTTCGAGGGTGTCGATCCGGTTGGATCACGGCTCATGAAGGAAATCCTCATCCAGCAGGTAGAGCGGGGCGCGACGGTCTTCCTGACTTCACATGTGCTCGAAGTAGTGGAACGGCTTTGTGACCGCGTGGCGATCATCGACCAAGGACAGGTCGTCGTCGAAGGATCGGTTTCCGAATTACGTGCGGCCGAAGAGACACTGGAAGATACCTTCGTGCGAGTGGTGGGGGGAGAGCGGGAACTGGTCAAGCTGGACTGGCTCTGAGCCATTGCCGCACGCTGCGTGGGAGGCTCATACGGCTTGGTCGTCTGTCCTCATCACGAATGCGACAAAGCAAGTCAAGTTTTTCGGTGGCGGGTTGCAACAGAGCCGCGCCCGAGAGGGTGCGGTCAAGTCCCCCAGTCAGCGCGGGAACGGCCGGCCTCAACCGCACCCTCTCGGGCGCGGCTCTGTTGAGTCATCTGAGTATCGGCAATGGCTAAAATATCGCCGCTGAACCAAATCTACGCGCTGTTGCAAGTGCAATATCGCTCGTTTGTCAAAGCGTTGCGGGGACAAGGCCGCGGCCTGCGTCTGAGCGCGTCGATCGTGTTCAATGTCTTCTGGTATGGACTCTGGCTGGCCGCGGCCACGGGCGCCGCCATGATCCCCAGCCTGATCGGACGCGAAGACGTGGAGACCGCGCTCGGCGGCATCTTGCTGTTCGCCATGGGCTATTGGCAGCTCGCGCCTCTGATGACGCTCTCACTCGGTGTTTCTCTCGAGATGAGCAAGGTGATGATCTATCCGGTTTCGATCTACACCCTCTTCGGCGTCGAGTGCCTGCTGCGCGTGGTGACCGGATTCGAGATCTTGCTGCTGCTGACCGGACTCTTTGGGGGGCTAGCCTGGGCGGGCTCGCCCTACCTTGCCGAGTTGGCGCTGGCATTTGTTCTCTTTGTCGCATTCAACGTTTTCTTGTCGGCGGGAGTCAGGAACCTTGTCGAACGAATATTCCAACGGCGGCGGCTGCGCGAGATCGTTTTGGTCGTGCTGGTGAGCTGTACGATCCTGCCACAGTTGTTGATATGGAACAAGGGCGCCAGGACGGCTTTTAAAAGCGTATTGACGAGCACGCGCGGAATACCGGATTGGATGCATCCCTCCGGATTGGCGGCGCGCGTAAGCATAGGCGAAGGCGCCGTGTGGGATTGGATTCTGTTGGCCGCCATGGTGGCAGCCGCCGCGATTTTCGGATTCGTTCAATTTGTCGCCAGTTGCCGCCGCGGCGTCGGAGCAGCCAGCAGCGCGCCGCCGAAAAGTAAATCCGTGGGGGGGCGGATGCTGCTGGCCGTGTCGCGCTGGATAGAGGATCCAATCGGGGCTCTGGTCGAAAAGGAAATCCGGTAATGGGGTATTTAGTTGACTCCAGTAGCCACTACATCTTGGGGGTGGGGGTGCCGGCCCTGGTGGCCTCGACCATTGTCTTATAGGGAGCAGGGTCGGCGGCGACCGCCTGCTGGAGGAGGCGATAGAAAAGTTTGCCGCGCGACCGTGAGGTCCGCCGGTTGAAGCGGAACGTGAACTCGTCCAGGTAGTAGTCCAAATACTCGTGACTGACAGCCCCCTGGTGGGTCCCCAACAGCCAGCGCTTTAGCAGAGAGGCGACACGATGGACTCTCGGCAGCAGCTTACTCGCCGATTGCCGCTTCCCGCGCAGCACGGTGACTTCATGGCGGTATCCTTTGTTCTCCAATCCCGCATAGCCTTCCCAGCCGTCGGTGTGCACGAGGCTGCCAGGTTGGATAGCTTCTTCGACAAAGGCTTCCAAGCTCGCCGCTGAGGCATCCGCGATCCGACGGAGCCGGATGCGACCCATACCGCGCCCATCCTCCTCGGCAGCAACCGCAACTAACGCTTTGCCAACCATTTCGCGACCTCGGACGCCCTCTTCGACTCCGCCCACATACGTTTCGTCCACCTCCACCCGGCCGACCAGCCGATTGCGACCGGGGCGCACCATGGCGCGGCGGAACTTGTGCAGCCAGGTCCAGGCGGTTACATAGCTACCCAAACCCAAGACCCGCTGCAACTCCAGCGCGCTGGCCCCGCCTTTTTGCGTTGTCACCCACCAAGCCGCCCGGAACCACAACGTCAAGGGCTTGCGGGTGTCCTGGAAAATCGTGCCCGCCGTCACCGAGGCCTGGTAACCGCAGTCGGCGCAGAGCAGCAGATTGCGTTTGCTGGCCCATGAGGACTGGATCCCACAGCGCGGGCACACGAACCCCTCCGGCCAGCGCAGCTTCAGCAGGTACTCCCGGCACGCCTCCTCGGTCGAGAATCGAGCTTCCAACTCGACGAGGTTTCGGGGGTAGTCCTCCTTCATGCCCCCAACCACAACATATTGTGGCTACTGGAGTCAACTAAATACCCCATATCCGGTATTTGTGGCGCAGCCCCCGTTTTCGGCTGCCTTTCTTCATGGGGTTTACATTTGGGGTCGCCGCCTGGGTTCCGATCATGCGCCACTGGCAGGACACGGTCGGCGCTTGGATGGAGTACAGCGCTGTCACGCTGATTAGCCTCTATGCTTTCCTGTTGCTGGGTCCGGTCATGTTTCTCAACCGTTTCGGATTTGATCGTCAATCAGCGCAATTCTACTTTTGGTTGCCGCTGGGCTTCCGTGATCTGTTGATTGCCAAGAATCTCGCAACGTTGTTTTTCGCGGGACTGGAGTTAGCTCTGGTGGCGCTGGCCTGTCGCCTGATCGGCTTGGCGATCGGGTTTCAACAGATTCTGGAGGCGGCCCTTATCGCTCTGATTGCAATGCTCTACTTGTTGTCGGTGGGAAATCACATGTCGGTGCGCTTTCCCGTCGCCAGCAACCCGGACCGTGTTTCCCGGGCCGGCATGGGCCACGGGCTTCGCGCCGCCATCCAGTTCACGCTGTTTCCGCTGTCGCTGGCGCCGATTGCCGCGGCCATCGCGAGCCGTTACTACTGGGGAAGCGACGAGGGGTTCGCCGGGGCCCTGGCCATTGCTGCCTTGGCGGGCGCCGGACTCTACCTGTTCACCTTGTCCCGTTGCGCGGCTTACGGCCAACGATTTCGCGAGCTGTTCCTCTCGCACTTAACCGAAGGCGGCGGGTCGCTGGCCGGGGAATGAGGAATAGATAAAGGTTCGGATCAAGCGCCTGTCTGGGAGGCATCAGATCCCAAACACTTGAATCGCCAGTCCTGAAGCCGCAATAGCAAGACCCGCCAGAGTATTGGCATGGACTTCCAGCCGCCGGAAAGCCGACAATTTAAGCCCGTAGTAGCCGACCGTGACCACCAGCATCATTGTGCCGATCGTGGTCAGACCGAACGCAAGAGCAACCTGGACGACACCCCACGTTCCATAATCCAGGGCCGGGACCATCAAAAGAGGAATCAGCGGCTCACAAGGTCCCAAGACAAAGATGATGAACAAGCTCCACGCAGTCACCGCCGCCGGGCCGGCGGCGCCATGTTTGTGCGAGGAGCCCCCGGAATGTTCGTGGCTGTGCACCAGGCCCTGATGCTCGTGGGTATGACGATGACGCCGGCGCTGGCGGGCAAACGACCAGGCGGCATAGGTGAGTCCGAAGATGATCAGGGTCCACGCAGCGAGACTGCCTCGTACGCCTTCCACCCACTCCAACTTGGAAATGGCAACGCCCAACCCAATGCCGACTGTTCCCAGAACCACCGACGACAGGACGTGGCCGAGACCGCAAAGCCCGGTGATCGTCAACACTTTGGTCAGCGACCATCCTTGGGCTCGTCCCAGAACCACAAACGGAAGTGAATGGTCGACTCCGATCAGCGTGTGGACAAAACCGATGCTGATGCCCGACATCAGCAGGATGTTGAGACCTGTGTCCATATGCTTGCAGGGCGTTCGCTACAGCGCCGAGCTGTTCCCCGGCCGAAGGAGTCGTGCCGCTGTTCAATCAAGGTAACACGAATCGTGGATCGCCGTCACTCTATTCCGGCAGCCAGGAAGCCCAGAAGCCGTAGCGCCACCTCAGGTTTGCGATGCTGGCGGTGCAACAGAGCCGCGCCCGCCAGGGTGCGGTCAAGTCCCCAAGTCACCGCGAGAACGACCGGTCTCAACCGCACCCTCGCGGGCGCGGCTCTGTTCAATTGAAGGGCCCAACACAGTGCGCCGGGGGTCTATCCCCTTGCCAGCGCTTGTTGAAACTGATCAACCTCCAGCGTGCTGAGGACGTCGCCTGGTTCGAGCCAGCCCCTCCGCGCCATGAGCACGCCGTACTTCATATTCTCGAGATGGCGGACGTGATGGGCGTCGGTTGAAATCACAAACTTGACCCCCTTCGACTTTGCCATGCGCAGCTGCGCCGCACCAAGATCAAGCCGCTCCGGGCTGGCGTTGATCTCCATCCGGATTCCCTGCCTGGCTGCGGCGGTGACCACGCGCTCGAAGTCATAGGGGTAAGGGTCCCGCCGAAGAAGCAGACGTCCGGTCGGATGGCCGAAGATCTTGACGTGCGGATTCTCGGTGACCCGCAACAGCCGGTCCGTCATCTCGGCCGCCTCCATATTCATGTAGCTGTGAACGCTGGCAATGACGACATCGAGCTGGGCCAGCACTTCATCGTCGATGTCCATTCGCCCGTCTTGCAGGATGTCCACTTCGCAGCCGCTGAGGATCGTGAAGTTTTCGAATTGCTTCGAGATCTCACTGACTTCTTTGATCTGGCCGAGCAGTCGTTTTTCGTCGAGCCCGTTGGCCATCGCCAGGGCTTTCGAGTGGTCGGTGATGGCGATAAAGCGGCGCCCGAGGCTTTGTGCCGCCGCGGCCATTTCGGTAATGGAGAAGTGGCCGTCGGTTGCGGTCGTGTGCATGTGGACATCGCAGAGGACTTGGTCCAGCTCGATGAGATTCGGCAACGCGCCTTCGAGCGCTGCTTCAATTTCGCCCGTGTTTTCGCGCAGCTCGGGCGGAATCCAGGGAAGCCCCAGCTTTTCGTAGACGCCCTCTTCATCGGCGCCCGCGATCTTCTTCTCGCCGGAGCTTTGGATCAGTGCGTACTCGTTCAAACGAAGTCCCATGCGGACCGCGCGGTCGCGGATCGCGATGTTGTGTTCTTTGCTGCCGGTGAAGTACTGCATGGCCGCGCCGTAGCTGCCGGCCTCGAGCGCGCGGACGTCGACCTGCAGCCCTTCGCGGCCGACGATGGCACTGGCCTTGGTGTCTCCGTGAACCAGGACTTCGATGACTCCGGGGTATTCGACAAAGCGGTCGAGCGCGTCAATGGCCTTCGGTCCGGTGACGAGCAGATCAACGTCGCCGATCGTTTCCTTGCCACGCCGCAGGCTGCCGGCGCTGGTGATTTGATCCACCCCCTCGATGCCCGAGAGATACTCGATCAATTGCCGGGCGGTTTGGTCGGCGAAGTTGATCAGGAACCGGCCCGCGCTTCGTTTGTAGCTTTCGATGCCGCGCAGGATCTTTTGTTCGAGCTTCTCCCCCATGCGCGGAAGGGTCCGCAGCTTGCCGTCCCGGCAGAGCTGTTCGAGGCCGTCGATCGTGCTGACGCGAAAGTGGTGGTGGATGGCGGCGATGCTTTTCGGACCGAGCCCTCCGATTTTCAGCAGTTCGAGCGCGGTCGGCGGGTACTTCTTCAGCAGCTCATCGCGCCGCTCGAAACTGCCCCGCTCGGCGAGTTCATGCAAGGCGGAGGCGATCCCCTTGCCAATCCCCTTGATATCGGTAACCTTGCGCTCCGGGTCCTTGACCATCGCCTCGATGCTTTCCGGATGGCTGTCGATAACAACCGCTGCATTGCGGTAGCTGCGGATGCGAAATCCGTCCATGCCGGCGATCTCCATCAGGTCAGCCGTTTCGTTGAGCAGTGAAGCGATTTTCTTGTTGTCCACGGGAAGCTGGTGCGGCCCGCCAATAATACCGCAACTCAATCGGTCCCGGATCTAATCGGGGAGAAATCCTTTGGAAACGGGTCTTGCGGCGGCACGAGTGCCGGCGCGGCAAGCTAAGAGCTTGCGCCACATGACGCTGCGCCCTTCATTGGACAAAGATCCAAAGTCTGCTAAACCGGGTCTGACAAATGCCTGCGGTATCATGAGATGTAGCATGCCGAAACAGAACCTCGGCGGCGTCGATCGATCCGCCTTCTCGGTCGTCGCTCTCGGTGAGCAGGACAACGACGACCGAAAGTATTGGCTCAGCAAGACCCCGCGCGAGCGCCTGGAAGGAGTTGAAACCATCAGGCGCGGCCTCTATGGATACGACCCCGCTACCGTCCGACTTCAGCGAGTTCTTGAAGTTGCTGAACAAGAATGACGTACAAGCGAGCCAGCGGCCGCTTGAAAGACTTGGACGATCTGGATCATCTCGACCGCTAGTTCCAACGGCTTTCCCTGCCCGCCGAAACCGGATTATCCGTGCCGCCGTCAATCACCTAAGCGAACCGCCGGCACACTGAATCCCGAGCCGTGACCAGCGGAAACCTCGCGGACCGATTGCAGCGCATCCGGAAGGATGATGCGTTAGAATGGAAACTTCTTAATCGCAATGGAGGAGACTTCGGAATGCTTCGCGCACGTCACATTGTCTTGACTCTCGCCCTCGCCCTCGCCCTCGCGACACCCCTGCTGGCAGATAGCGACGACGGTGACGCCGAGAAAGGCAAGGAACTCTTCGAGACGAAATGCTCCGTCTGTCACAACGCCGACAGCAAAGAGAAAAAGATTGGACCCGGTCTGCAGGGAGTCAAAGACGGCAAACTCCCCAGTGACAAGGACGCTACTCACGAGAATATCCTCGAGAACCTCAACAAGGGCGGCGGCGGCATGCCGGCCTTCGAGAAGCTCATCACCGACGAAGAAAAGGAACACGTCATCGCATACGTTCTGACTCTCTGACGGATATCCGCTCCCCTACTGCTACTACTTGCAGCCGTTGCTTTGGCTGTTCCAGCAGTGGGCGGATACGGCGACTGGCGTCTTCTCCAGCGCTGTCTCCTGTGTCGTCCACGATTGAGCGGATCCGCACTGCTATACGCGCTCCGCTACCGCGGCCGCCAGCTTCGCGTGCTCTGCAGCCTCCAAGTGAATCCCGTCGATATCACTGGATACAATCACCTCGCCGGAATCGAAGAACTGACAGCCTCTGAGCCGGGCTTGTTCCCGATAGTGCGCCGCCAGCTTGCGGGACTTTTCCAGGGCTCCTTCAAACATTTCGGCAAACTCTGTGAGCCGACCGACCGGTGGCGGGGCCAAAAGCAAGACCTCGGGAGCGCCTCCCCTCGGTCCGGCCCCGCTCTGGTTGATCATGTCGAGCAGCAGCCCGATGCCGCGCCCAATATCGAACGCCGACACGGAAAAGCGCTTCTTTAGGTCGTTCGTTCCGAGCATCAGAACGACCAAGTCAACGGGCCGGTGCGATTGCAGACAAGGGAATAGGTACGCCTTTCCATTGGGATACCCTTCGATCGGGTCGTCCCAAACGGTGGTGCGGCCGTTGAGCCCTTCCGAAATCACTTCATAGGATTCCCCGAGCAATCGCCGCAGGACTCCAACCCAGCGCACCTCCTCGGGAAAGCGCTGTTTCGTAGCGGGGTCGAATCCCCAGGTGTTCGAATCTCCGTAGCACAGGATTGTCTTTCTCAACGCGCCTCCTATTTTCTGTCTACGGCCGACTTGGCGGCCGCTCTGAGGCCGGCTTTGCTAACAGCTTGGCGTCGCCGCTTCGCGGGTCATGATCTTCGAAGGCCTGAGATCTTCGTAAACCATCTCGACGATGCGGCCGCCGCTGCGCTGAGCGATCTCCTGGCGCCGCGAGTCCACTGCTGGAATGCTGGCGCACCCCGGCAGCGTCATGCCCAATGCTTCGGCCAGGCTGGTCATGGTAGAGGCTGTTCCCATCACCATGCAGTGTCCCGCGCTGCGCGACATGCAGCTTTCCATCTCGCACCAATCTTCCTCGGTGATCCTGCCGGCGCGCAGCTCATCCCAGTAGCGCCACACGTCGGTTCCCGAGCCAATCTCTTGGTTGCGCCACATGCCCCGCAACATTGGACCGCCGGTAACCACGATGGCCGGAAGATCCGCGCTCGCCGCGCCCATCAATTGCGCCGGAGTTGTCTTGTCGCAACCGCAGAGCAGCACCACCCCGTCGATCGGATTCGCGCGAATCGACTCTTCCACATCCATGGCCATCAAGTTGCGAAACATCATCGTCGAAGGCCGCATGAACGGCTCGCCCAGCGACATGGTCGGAAATTCGAGCGGAAACCCTCCCGCGGCCCAAACACCGCGCTTCACCGCCTCGGCGACCTGGCGCAAGTGAGCGTTGCAGCTTGTGAGTTCACTCCAGGAATTGCAGATTCCTATGACCGGCTTGTTCTGGAATACGTTGGTTTCGAATCCCTGAGCCCCCATCCAGGAACGATGAATGAAGCCCAGCTTGTCCTTTCGTCCAAACCAATCCTGGCTTCGCAGTTTGCGGTTCGTTTCCATGGTTCACCCCGAATTTGAAGACAAACAAGGATTATAGGGGGATTGGAGAAGCCGCCGGTTCCGTCCCGGGCATGACTCGCTAGGAGGGGAATATCCCCAAAGAGTCAGGTCCTCCCACCCGCACGGCGCCCTTGAGGACTGGCACGAGTACGTTCTACCGGTAAGTTCAGCGGAAATTTCGGGAGCGAGTCGATTCCCCGACCCTTCCCAAAAACCTCTCCGTGCCAGTCCCTTGCCCCCGGACTTAGCCCGGCGGCGCACCGCAAAGAGCGCTGGTTGTGACCTGCCGCACGCAAAGCACTCGTTCCCCGGCACGAAACAATAACGAAACAAAATGGCTTGCTATCCGAGATGCTTCCAGGTATGCGAGAATAGAACCAAAGTTGCTGTTGCGTTTTCTACTGAGGTGTCCGAGGTTGTTTCTCGGAGAGAAGTCTCCGCGTAGAGTCCTCGCTTTCAAGGTTGGTAGCAGCTCGACCGGCTCGAAGTGAAACCACAACAGTGAGTACCTTACAGGAGAGATTTGTGAAAGAAAAAGGAACTGTGAAGTGGTTCAACGAAGCCAAGGGTTTCGGTTTTATTCAGCGCCAGAGCGGCGGAGACGCCTTCGTGCACTTTTCCGCTATCGCATCGGACGGCTATCGAACCTTGCAGGAAGGCGCGGAAGTCGAGTTTGACATTGAAGAAGGCCCGAAAGGGCCGAAGGCTATCAACGTGATCCAGCTCTAGTTGTGACAAGGGTCTAGTCACAATTCCAGAAGCTTCCCAAAGTTAGTTCGCCTTCCTCGATTCCGGCTTGGGATCGAGCTTAAACGCCTTGGGGCGCAGGGACGAAGCCATCAAGCATTTCCGGCAAGCCCTGCAGCGCGAGCCGGGCCACCGGTTGGCGAACTTCCACATCGGACGCTATCTGGTCACGGGCGGCAAGATCGAAGAAGGAATCGCCCATTTCGAAAAGACACTGAGCATCGAGGACGAGCGGACCCCCGGCTTCCTCTATGGACTAGCCGACGCGCACGTTCGCGCCGGGCGCAATGATACCGCCATTGACTATGCCCAGCAAGCGCTCGCAGTGGCCGAGGCGATGGGGCAGACCGAAATGGCGGTGGCGAGCTGCGCCGACCAGCAAGCGCTCAAGGCGGCACGGTAGCGGCGGCGAAGCGAATTCGTGCCATCCGAGCGGAGAATCCGAGACGACAATTCAGAGCCCCGACCGCGAGGGAGGGGTCCTCCGCTGACCGTGCGGCACGTTGCTCGGACGATCAGGAGCCGGCGCTCCGCCCCACAAACGCGAAGAGCCAGCTCACGAACCGGTCCAGACCGCAAACACCCGGCGGCAAGCCGCGGCCGATCTCTGGGGCAACAAAAGTCGGGGACATTTCTGTCCTCCTAACGGTCCTGACGGACCTCGCCCAGGATTCGTTGCATGATGACGACGTCGTGCCACTGCCCGTTAAGGAATCCGATCTTGCGCTGTCTGCCGACGATCTCAAAGTGAAAACGCCGGTGGAACTCGATACTCAGCTCATTGACCGCGAGAATCTTTGCGACCAGGTGCCGATAACCGAAGGCGTTCGCCCTTTCCACGACAGCTTGCAGCAAGACCGATCCGTACCCCCTGCCCTGTTGGTCCGCGCCGACGTAAACGGATGTCTCGCACGCATGGCGGTACCCCGGCCGGCCACTGTAACGCTTGGCGACTGACCAACCGACGACACCCGCCGAACCTTCGCCCACTAAGAGTACTTCACGTTCCGTGAATGTTCCGAGCTGACGGATAAAATACCGCGAGTCGACCAGCTCGGTATCCAGGGTACTGACGCCCGATCGAATGGCGTCATTGTAGACCTGAGCCAGGCGCGCGCAGTCACGCTGCTCCGCCCTCCGCACGATGATCTTTGAGCGCCCTCGGGAAGCCATATCTGAGAAGTATAAGCCTTCGAAGCGGTTGTTTTGGAGTGGAAAACAGTTGTCGTCGACCGTCGCTATCGCGACAACGTACGACGGTCCGGATTCATTCCAAACAGTGCAAACATTATGTTACGAAAAAGATTGCCGCTGAGTGGCGGCAAGAAATGCGAGCTAGCGATGGGCTAGCGGCCGCCCGTGCTTAAGTGATCCCAAAGCGCCAGACAGCTCTCAACCACGCGCTCCAGGTCGCCTTCAAGCAAGTACCTGTCTTCGACCAGCTTGCGCGCCGCGGCGCTCGCCAGCCGCGCATAATCATCGCGGCCTTTGTAGCGCTCTTCAATGGATGGCCTGGGACCCTTTCGTTTCAAGCGCTCGGCCTTGGTTCTGGCGAAGTATATGGTGGAACCCTCCAACCCGGCGGCCTCATCAGAGTCCATGACACCTTCGGATTGAGAAGATTCCATCCCGTATACGCCGCCAGGAGCGGTCTATTCCCTGCCGGTCTGAGCGGGTCAACGGAAGCCAACGAATCAGAAGATCCGGTCAAGATGCTCTTGGGGCGGGCGATGCCGGGCGGTGAGCTTGCTGATCACGAGATACGCCACGAGCGATAGACAAAAAGCCGGGATAATCTCGTGCACATCCCGCATACCCGGCGTCCGAAAGCGCACGCCAAAGCGCCATCCGATCGTCACCGCCATGCCGATCAGCATCGAATAAAAGGCTCCGTGGCCCGTGCCCCAGCGCAAATAGAGCCCGCCAAAAACCGCCGGGAAGAAACCCGCCGCAAACACCGCTCCCGAAAAGCTGGTCAACTCCACAATCCCGGCCGGCGGAAATATGGCCACGAGGAAAACGATCGCCGAATAGACAACAATAGCCGCCTTCGTCCGGATCACAATCTTTGCCGCCGCCATCGGTTTCCAGACATTCCAAATGTCGCCCACCGCCGCCGTGCCCACGATTAACATCACGGAAGCCAGCGACGACATGCCTGCCGCGAACAACCCCGTGACGCAAATCGCGCTGACCGCCGTATTGTCAAACTTAGCCAGCATGAAACCGACCACCTCGTCGGTGTGCTGAATCAGGTAGGCCGCCTCTTGCTCCGTCGCCATCCCGTGGACCAGCGCGCCAAGCCCCATCACGCAAAGCAGTGAAACTCCCAGAAAGATCGGCGTCCAGATCATGGCGAAGCGCATGCCAGCGGCATTATCCACGGAGTAGAAGCGTACCAGGCAGCGCGGCTCGGCGATCTGCTTCATTCCCACCGACAAGCCAATTCCCAAGATGTAGGTAAACGACACCAGGGAGCAGAAGGTCACCAGCCCGTCGCCCATCGGCACGCCTTCCGCCGTCACGTGGGAAACGTCGGAGATGCGCGTCATCAATTCAGCGATTCCGCCCGCATGGACGAACGGAATCGCCAACATGACCAGCGCTACGGCGAACATCATCATGCCCTGCACGGCGTCCGTCCACAGCACGCTGTACATGCCGCCCATCACCGTGTAGGCGCAAGTAAAGGCGATGATCGCCAGCGCGCCCCAGGCGTAAGGCGTTCCCAAAACCGACTCCAGCAAGTGGGCGCAACCCTTCGCGATGCCCGCCATGTACCAAACCGTCGCGAACAGAATCGTGACCGCCGAAAGAATCCGCGTTGCTTTCGAGAGCGGACTCTTGTAGCGAAAATCAAAATAGTCCGGAATGGTGACCGATTTCAGTCCGGCCGTCTGATTGCGCAGTCGCGGCCCCAGCAACAGCCACGAGATCATACAGAACACCGTCCAGAAGACGCCCACCCAAGCCCAGCTCAGCCCCGCCGCAAAGGACTGTCCCGCCTGACCGATGTAGGTATTCGTGCTGGCGAATGTCGAGAAGAACGCCAGTGAAATCACCCAACCGGGGATCTGGCGTTTGGCGACGTAATACTCGGAAACGCCCCGCGAAGCGCGCCGCTGAAAATGCCAGCCGATCGCCAGGCAACCCGCCAGGTAGACAACGATGGTCAGCGCAATCGGCCAGTGCTCCCAGAGAGGGCCCACGCTATCCTTCCTCGTCTTCTTCGCGGACGGTGATCTTCATGCGCCGAACAACCCAGGCGTTGAGAAGCACCAGAACAACGATCGCGACGTAGGCGGTTGCGGTTAGAAAATCCATGTGGCGGTGAGCCCTCTCATTTGGATTGCAGGAGAATGGGTTGTGGAGAGGGTCGCTTGACCGCTCCGCCGTGCATCGCCAACCCGCGCCGCCTCTGAACTCGCCATTGCCGTCCGCCTGGCCGCGAAAGTCGCCTTAAAGTCCTCCGGCGTGCGATAGCCCAGCGCCGAGTGCAGCCGCTTGCCATTATAAATGAACGCCAGAAAATGTCTGCTGTCGGCCTGCGCGCCCTCGATCGTTTCATATTTGTTGCAGTCCACCTTTTCGGCCTTGAGCGTCTTGATGAAACCCTCGGCGAAGGCGCCGCGAGTAAGCATCCAGAATCACGGCCAGGTAGACGAACTCCCACCCCAGCCGGATATAGGTGATATCCGCCACCCAGACAGCCGGGTCGCTAGAACCATTATCTGCTTGCGGCTACCCTGAAAGCCGCGCCGTTTTACAACGGTGTTGTAACCCAATGAAAATGTCCCCTTGCGCGCACAATAGAAATGTCCCCTCTAGATCAGATTCGTGGCTGGCCCCTTCGCCTAGCAGGCTGATGATGGCGTCGGCGAGGGACCCGTCAAGGGTCCGCAAAGCCAAGCCCTACGGGCTCGCCCTTGACTGTTCCCTCGCCGACGCGAAAAGAGCACTCGGTTCAACAAGGCGAATGGGCTTAAGAGCTTAGCGCGCAAGGGGACATTTCTACTGTGCTGGCGAGGGGGACATTTCTATTGTGCTACAACACGCCGTTTTACAACGGTTGTCGGGGCGGAGATCATTTGCTATGCTCGGTGAGCCTGTCACTGGTCCGCCAAGGACCTGCGGTGATCAGTCCACCATGAGGAGATTCCTGATGAAGAGCTTTCCTGGAACCAGAAAGAACGCAATGGCAGTTGGCGGGTGCTGGCTGCTAGCTCTATCGCTCGGCGCCGCTGCTCTGCAAGCGGATTCGCACTCCGCCGCGGAGTGGTCGGCGCAGGCCACGATTGACTACCGGATTGTCCCGAATATCGTCTACAAGGTGGCGAACGGGCACGAGAACAAGCTGGACGTCTACGTCCCGCGCAACCGCAAGGAGCCCAACGCTACCGTGATCTATATTCACGGAGGCGGCTGGGTCGGAGGCAGCAAAGAGGCGTCATCGTTGCAGTTCCTTCCCTATTTGCAAAAGGGAATGTCGGTCGTCAACGTCGAGTACCGGCTGGGCCGCATCTCGCGCGGACCGGCAGCGGTCGAGGACTGCCGCTGCGCGCTGCGATGGGTGATTCGGAACGCCGAAAAGCATGGTTTCGACACATCGAAGCTGATCCTCACGGGCCGCTCCGCCGGCGGACATCTTTCGCTGATCACGGGGATTCTTGATGCCTCGGCCGGCCTCGACCGGGACTGTCCAGGAGACGAAACTCTTCAGGTGGCGGCCATCGTAAATTGGTTCGGAATCACCGACGTCGGCGACCTCCTGGACGGCGTCAACGAGAAGACCTACGCGGTGCGGTGGCTGGGCAGCTTGGAAGATCGTTTTGAGATCGCGAAGCGGGTCTCGCCGCTGACCTACATTCGCCGCGGGCTGCCGCCGGTCTTAACCATTCACGGAGACGCCGACAAGATTGTCCCCTATCAGCATGCCGTGCGGTTGCACAAGGCTCTGAAGGAGAAGGGTGTCGAGAACGAGCTGCTGACGATCCCCGGCGGGGGCCACGGCGGATTCAGCAAAGATGAGACCCAGAAGATCTTTGGGACGATCGACGCCTTTCTTCGCAAGCACGGGGTATTGCCCGCGGCATAACGGATCTTGCCTGTAGAAGCTCAGTGATGAGCCGCCGGGTGGGCGTGGCGAGAAGGCGGGTTAGATCGTCACAGGCTCCGAGTGGTCTGTCGTGACGCGAGCCGGGGAATCCAGCGATTCTCTGTGCGCCCCCTTGTCCTTGTACATGCGCCGGTCGGCTTCCGCCAGCAGTTGCTCGGCGTTGTCCGCGTCTTCGGGATAAAATGCCTCCCCGACGCTCATGGATAGAAAGTCCTTTCCCCAGGAACCCTTGACAGTTGCCTGCAGTTCGACGACACGCTCTTCAACCGCGATGTGATCCACACCCGGAAGGACTACCACGAACTCGTCACCGCCCATGCGAGCCACATAGTCGTACTCACGGCAAGACGCACGGAGCAGGGTGGCCACCTTACGGAGAATCTCGTCCCCTTCCAGATGGCCAAACTGGTCATTTACTTGTTTGAAACCATCGAGGTCACAAACCAATATCCCGAGCGGCGAACCTGCACGCTTGGCGCGCGCCAGCTCAGAGTCGAGATGCAGGAAGAGAGAACGCGCGTTCGGTAAGCCGGTCAAGTAGTCGGTTGTCGCCTTGCTCTCAGCCTGGTGATACCGCAAGGCGTTTTCCAGCGAAAGAGCAACCTTATAGGAGACTGCTTTGAGAATTCGGAGATCCTCGCGAGTAAAGGCATCCTTCTCACGACGGTAGAGCATGAGCACGCCGACAAAGCCTTTCAGGCCCTCGAGAGGCACCGCCAAAGCCGACCGCAGGGTCGTGTGCTGATCGGGATCACTGACGTAACCGGGCTCGACGAGGGGATTGCCGTTGATGATTGGCTCGCCGTTGGCGCCGGTCCAGCCGGCGAGGCCTTCGCCCAAGGGCACGCTCAGCGTCGAGAAGAGCCGGGCGTTCTCTCCGCTAACGTAGGTGGCCTCCATCTTTTCCTCTTCACAGGTGTAGAAGACCACTGAGTCGTAAGGGACAAGTCTCTGTAGCCGCAGCGTTGCCACGGAAAGGGTCTCGTCGAGACTTAGAGAGCTGCCCAGATCACGAGACATCTCAAAAATCATCTGAGCTTCTTGCCGGGCGGAGGCGATGGAGGCGATGGAGGCGAGGAAATCGAAAGATCCGTTCGCCGAGGCGGCGCCATCGGCCGGCTCGAATCCAGCCGCGGGGGACTCGCCACGTTCGATCTTGAGGTTCGTCGGCAGCCGGGACTTGCCGGGCTGCGCCTGCGCCATTCTCTCGAGTTCCGTGTAGCGGCGCTTCAAGATCTCAACGACCTTCGGGTCGTAGCTTCTGCCCGCTTCCGAGGCCACCACTTCAATCGCCTCGTCAAGCGGCAGGGCTCGGCGGTACGGCCGGTCGGTGGCCACAGCATCCAGGCAGTCAACCGCGGACAAGATTCGCGCCCCGATGGGTATCTCCTCTCCCCGCAAACAGTCGGGGTAACCGGCGCCGTTCCATTTCTCGTGATGGGAGCGCACGATAGGGGCCACGGGATACGGGAACTGCACTTTCTGAAGAATCTCCGCTCCAACGATGGGATGGATCTTCATCTTGTCAAACTCTTCGGGCGTGAGTTTGCCGGGCTTGGAGACGATGTGCTCCGGGATGGCTAGTTTTCCGATGTCGTGCAATAGAGCGGCCGCCTGCAAAGCCTTCAAGGCCGGGCCGCCCAGTCCCAGCTCTTTGCCGATTTCCACGGCGTAAATCTGGACGCGCCGGAGGTGGTCGTGCGTGGTGTTGTCTTGCGCCTCGATGGCGAGGGCCAGTGCTTCGATCGTTCGCAGATGGAGCGCCGCCATTTCATCGCCGTAATGCTTCTCCGCCTGCAGTCGTGCCGGGTCGAGGCGGTAGGAGCGCTGCGCGAAATGGAGCAGCGGCAACAACAAGAACGCGGATTGCCAGCCCGCAACGTGCGCCAGCAAGGCCAGCAGCCCGGCTCCGGCCGATCCCGCCATATAGTATCGAAACGTCCAGAAGTGCCGGTCCTTCCAGACATTCAGCGGGGACTTCCTCTCGGCAAGGCCTGTCCACGTGGCGGCGGGCAGAGTGCTGGCCGCGAACAGCGTGATACCCGCAAGAATCACGGCACTGGCCGAGACGATTGTCGGTGAGTACAACGCCACCAGGTGATAGACCAGCCCGGAAGCTCCGACGCTGATGGAAAGTACTCCGGCTTCAAAGCCCAACTTCCGGCGATTCCGGTTGCCCGCCGGCTTCGCGAAGAACTTCACAATCAAGCCCACGCAAGCAACGGCAAGCGTCTGCGGAAAGCCGGCGCTTACCAAGCCGAGCGGAACAAAGAGGAAGCTGAACGGGATGGTGAACACCGTTCCGGGCCGGCGGACGGTAAGCCCCGATGCTAGCACCGTCAGCAAGGCATAGCTGAGGAAAACCGCATGGCTCCGCCATTCCCACCCGGCTACCGCACAGACAACGGGCACAAGGCCGGCAGCCGCTACCGTAGTCTCGAAGGACTCAGTGGGTTTAGACATGCAAGCAACCGATTGGGGTCCGTCGCTGGGAGCGCCAGAGGGTTGGGAGGGCTGGAGACTCTCCCGGTAATCGCGCGCCGGGGTTGTGTTGGCTAAGTCGTTTCAAGTCCCAAGAGCCGTTTCCTGAAAGGGCGAAGAGCCTGCCTCCCGCTTTATCTTCAGGACGAACTCCCATCTTGCCCGGCCAATTCGTGACCACCTCCGAGGAGCTGAGAAACGATCCGCACGCACAGCCAGCCAGTCGCTTCTTGCGTGACTCGAAAGTTGGACCGCGCGGGCGCCCTCCCCCCAGCGCCTCGGACCTGGCCGGCCTTTAATTCTTTTCGGCCGGATGGGAGCGATGCTTAACTGGAGAGCCGGGGGCGCCGAAGAGTGCGGCGGTGTTGAGTGCGTAAGTTCCCCGCACTCGGCGACGGCCGGGGTGTCCCCCGGGGACGAGACGCCGCGATCAAGCATTCATCGTCAGCGGCGGGGGCTTGCTGCATTGGTTGAGGAACACAGCGGTTGAGGAACACGGCGCGATCGGGATCACGGCCTACCCGGCCGGTACAGGGCCGCTCAGCTCACCCGTGCGCAGCGACTTGATGCGATCACGCAGTGCGGCCGCCTTTTCGAACTCGAACTTCTGGGCCGCCTGGCGCATTTGATTTTCGAGACGCTCGACCAGCTTCGCCATCTCTTCGGGCGAAGACGGCAGCTCGACGTCATCTTCTTCGGCGGGAATGGGCAGGTAGTCTGCTTCGACGATGCGGGCGAGACTCATGTCGACGGGCTTGAGGATGCTTTCTGGAGTGATATTGTTGGCTTCGTTGTACTGCCTCTGGACAACGCGCCGCCGGTCGGTTTCGTCCATGGCCTGCTTCATGCTGTCGGTGATTCGGTCGGCGTAGAGCACGACTCGGCCGTTGATGTGGCGGGCGGCCCGTCCGATCGTCTGAATGAGCGACCCGGCCGAGCGCAGAAATCCCTCCTTGTCAGCGTCAAGGATGGCGACTAAGGAAACCTCCGGCAAGTCAAGCCCCTCCCGCAACAGGTTCACGCCGATCAGGACGTCGTATTCGCCGCGGCGCAAGTCGCGCAGCAAGCGAACCCGCTCCAGCGTGTCGATTTCCGAGTGCAGGTAGCGGCAGCGTACACCGGTTTCGGAGTAGTACTCGGCCAGATCCTCGGACATGCGCTTGGTCAGCGTGGTCACAAGGACGCGTTCGTTCAGTTCAGCCCGCTTGCGGATTGCTTCAAGCAAATCGTCGACCTGCCCTTTGACGGGCCGAACCTCAACCGCGGGGTCGATCAAGCCCGTTGGACGAATCAACTGTTCGACGACCACGCCGGACGACTTCGTCAGCTCATAAGGCCGGGGTGTCGCCGAGACGTAAATCACCTGATTGACGCGATGCTCGAACTCCTCAAAAGTAAGCGGACGGTTGTCGAGAGCGCTGGGCAGCCGAAAGCCGTGCCCCACCAGGGTTTCCTTTCGTGAGCGGTCTCCATGGTACATGCCGCGAAGCTGCGGAACTGTCTGGTGACTCTCGTCGATGAACATCACGGAGTCTTGCGGCAAGTAATCAAGCAGAGTCGGCGGAGGCTCGCCCGGCAGTCGCCCCGAGAAATGCCGGGAGTAGTTCTCAATTCCGTGGCAGTAGCCGATCTCGCGCATCATCTCGATGTCAAACAGCGTGCGCTGCGAAAGCCGCTGCGCCTCCAGCCGTTTGCCTTCTTTGTTGAGTTCGGCTACCCACCAGTCGAGTTCTTCCAGAATTCGTCCTATTGCGTCGTTGCGCGTCTCGTCGGACATGACGTAGTGACTGGCCGGGTAAATCGGCAGCCGCAAATACGTCTGGCGGACTTGCGCCGTCAGCGGATCAATTTGCGAGAGATTGTCGATCTCGTCTCCGAACAATTCGATGCGGTAGGCGTAGTCATCGTAGGTCGGAAGGACCTCGATTGTGTCGCCGATGACGCGGAAGTTTCCGCGTTTGAGATCACCATCCTGGCGCTCGTAGAGGATCTTCACTAGATTGGCCGTGATCTCTTCGCGGGAGATGCGCTGTCCCTTTTCGAGCATCAGCAGCATGCCGTAGTAAGCTTCGGGAGAACCGAGGCCGTAGATGCAGCTCACGCTAGCGACGATGACGCAGTCGCGGCGTTCAAACAGCGACCGCGTGGCCGAGAGGCGCAGCATGTCCAGCTCGTCATTGATCGTGGCTTCCTTTTCGATGTAGGTGTCGGTGGAAGGGAGGTAGGCCTCGGGCTGATAGTAGTCGTAGTAGCTGACGAAATACTCGACGGCGTTGGCCGGAAAGAAGCCCTTGAATTCGTGGTAGAGCTGCGCTGCCAGGGTCTTGTTGTGCGCCAGGACCAAAGTGGGGCGTCCGATTTCCTCGATCACCTTGGCCATCGTGAAGGTCTTGCCCGAGCCGGTGACGCCCAACAAGACCTGGTGGGGCTCTGCGTCATTCAGTCCCCGGGACAACTGCTCGATAGCGGTTGGCTGGTCCCCGCGCGGGGTGTAGGAAGATGCCAGACGGAAGTCCATGGATTGCCAGGGATAGGTTCAGAAGACCTCCACGCAGCCTCAATTGTAGAAGCTCCGGCAGGTTGTCGCGCGACTCTGGTGGTGACACTCCAGTGGTGAAGGGCCGGTTCGGCCAGGGAAGCACGTCGAGCCGGCTTCTAGAGGGTAGCTGGTGTCGTTGTGAGCAGGTTTGAGCGGATTTCGGAAAATTCGCCCTCCAGCGTGAGCAGGTTTGAGCGGATTTTGAAAAATTCACTGCTCTTGTCGCCGGGTCCTTGGGGCCGCAGGTCTGTTTGAAGCGGCGCTTGTTTGCTGTCCGTCATTGGTTCATCCGCATGCAGCCGCGTCTCGATTACTGGAGGCCCGGTGAAACGGGCTCGCCGATACCGTGAGCGGTGGCTGACAACCGGCCTAAAAAGCCGGTCTTCGAAACCCAAGCTACGCCAACGTGGTTCAGCCATCGTTGCTAAGTTCATTATAGCGGGCTTGTCAAGTTTCTTTGGGCTGATTTCGGCTTAAGTGATTGAAAATACTAGGTTGGATTGGTCGTCGAGCTTAAATAAAGGCAGACACAGTGACCTTTAGGGACAATACTGTTCAGTGAGCGATTTGGGGGCTGCGTTCGGTTGCCCAGGCCGTTGTATTTCTTTCGTCGCAAGACGGATACCGCCGTCCTGCGCCCCTTGCGTGGATTCTCCCTCGAGGGGTTTCGGACCCAGGGTTCCGCTTCGCTCCACCCATGGGCTACGATCCGGCGCCGCTTCGCGGCTCAAAAGGCTCTAAGTGAACAGCATTGCCCTTTAAGGAGCTTTTCGAGGGGCTCAGTTCCATTCTGGCGCGACGGGCCACATTGGATGACCGCTCTCTTTCGGTCGCGGCTCGGCGCCCTCTCACTGGAAATTCTCCGCCAGCATCAGGTCCGAACCGCTCTGACCCAGTTGCGAGACGATCAGCCAAGCGCCGTTCGGGGAGACGTCCAAGCCTCCGCCGGCCAGATTCGGCCGATTCGGAAGCTCCGTGATGAGAGAGACCCGGCCATCCCGCAAGTTGAGAAACTTCACTCCCCAGCCCTCACCCGGAAACGAAGCGGGGTCCCGATCCGCGAAGTAAACTCCCTCCTCCACAACTGTCCAGTTCCGATTCGATGAGAGACTTTCCACCACTGGCGCTTCTTCGCCTCCCGCGGCCGGAACCCGCCAGATCGCGTTTGGCTGCCCGCGCGTTTTGTCGTAATAGACCCACTTTCCGTCAGGCGATTCGAAAGCGACAAAGCCGCCCTGCCGCGTCACCTGGACCGCCGCGGCGCCTTCGGGCTCCTCACCCTCCACAGGGACTTTCCAGACCTGCCCCTCTCCAGACCGATTCGACTCGAAATAGATCCAGCGTCCGTCCCTTGACCAGCTTGGCACTACATCTTCGGACGGATCGGTAGTGATCTGTCGCGGCGCACCCCCCGATGCGCCGACCACAAAAATGTCGGCATTGCCCCCGGGACGCGAGTCGAAGACGGATCGCGGATGCCTCAGCGGCGAGCTTGGAAGCCTTTGTCGAAGAAGCTATCCAACCTGGCAGCCTCGTGCACACCGACGGCTGGGAAGGCTATGCGGGATTGGAGAACAAAGGATACCGCCATGAAGTCACCGTGCTGCGCGGGAAGCGGCAATCGGCGAGTAAGCTGCTGCCGAGAGTCCATCGTGTCGCCTCTCTGCTAAAGCGCTGGCTGTTGGGGACCCACCAGGGGGCTGTCAGTCACGAGTATTTGGACTACTACCTGGACGAGTTCACGTTCCGCTTCAACCGGCGGACCTCACGGTCGCGCGGCAAACTTTTCTATCGCCTCCTCCAGCAGGCGGTCGCCGCCGACCCTGCTCCCTATAAGACAATGGTCGAGGCCACCAGGGCCGGCACCCCCACCCCCAAGATGTAGTGGCTACTGGAGTCAACTAAATACCCCATCGACTCGAAATAGATCCAGCGTCCGTCCCTTGACCAGCTTGGCACTACATCTTCGGACGGATCGGTAGTGATCTGTCGCGGCGCACCCCCCGATGCGCCGACCACAAAAATGTCGGCATTGCCCCCGGGACGCGAGTCGAAGACAATGCTCCGCGCGTCCGGGGACCAGCGCGGCGTACCGGTGTTCGGGCCGTTGAAAGACGTCAGTTGAAGCGCATTGGAGCCGTCGGCGTCGCACACCCAGATTTCCATAGTTCCAGAACGAGCGGAGGCGAAAACGATCCGTTTGCCGTCGGGACTGAATCGTCCGCTGACGTCGCGTCGGGTCGATGCGATCAACGGCCTCATCGGCTTGCGGACGCCAGCGGAGGCTAAGTCGATCCGCCAAATGTTGCGGTCGGATACGGCGCGCGGGTAGGCCAGTCGTCTCGCTTGGGGGGCCAGCGCAGGCTTTCCAGAGACACCTCCCGCAACGGCCACCTGCCGCGGGTTGCCGCCGGAAGCCAGAATGCGATAGAGAGCCCCGCCGCCGGCCTGCAAGCCCGCCGAGAAAATGATTTCACGGCCATCGGAAGTCCAGGCCAAACCACCGACGAGCGTGCCGAGATCGGTAACCCGCTCGAGCTGGCCTCCCGTCACGCGTACAACATAAATGTCTTGAACGCGGCTGGCCGTCGAGCGCACGAAGGCCACCTTTTGACCGTCCGGCGAAAAGTCGGGCAAAAGGTCCAACCCCGTACTCACACGGGGCTGCGTCAGACGCCGCTTTTCGCCTGTCTCCACCGAGAGCAGGAAGATTCCATAGGGCTCCCGCGGCGAGTCGCGCCCAACTACGGCCAGCTGCTTCCCATCCGGGGACCATGCCAGGCCCAAGCTCCTCCACCGCTGGCGGTCAAGCAGGCTGTCAATCCGCGCCAACGTACGCTCGGGCCCGCCAATGGGCGGTACCAGCATGACATCGGCGGCCCCCTCGGATTGGGAGCCGAACCGCAGGAAAGCGATCTGGCGACCGTCCGGTGACCACGCAGGCGAACCGTCCTCAGCCGGGTCATCGGTCAGCCGAACCGAAGTCCCTTCTCCAACAAGCTTGACATAGATGTCGAAGTTGTCCTGGTTGTCGCCGTCCCATACAAATACGACCTGATCGCCACTGGGAGAAAAGCTGGGGTCCGACTCCTGTCCCGCGTAAGTCGTCAGCGGCGTGACACGGAACGGCGGCTCGGGCGATTCCGCGGGCTGCCGCAAGGACCCAAGCCAAACCCCGGCTGCGACGAGAACAACAGCAGCTAGAGCCGCGCCAGCCCTCAAGGCCTTTTGCCTGAAGCCCCGCCGAGCCAGCGGGGCGGGGCGGGATGCTCCAGATTCGCGCTCTTTCCCCAGCGTTCGCAGATCCACCAGTATTTCATCGACGTGCTGATAGCGCTCGCCCGCATCCTTGGACATCGCCTTGCCGACAAGGCGGTCAAGTTCGGTGGGTAGGCCCACCCGCAAGGCTGTGATCGGCTCGGCCTCTTCCTTTGCGATCGCATAGAGCACGGCCTGCTGGCGTTCGCCCTCAAACGGCAGGCGGCCAGTGACCATCTCGTAAATCACCACTCCGAGTGACCAGATGTCGGTCCGCCGGTCGGTCGGCAATCGTTGCGCTTGCTCCGGCGACATGTAGGCCGGTGTCCCCAGCATGGTCGCGGTTTTCGTCAGTTGGGACCGCTCGGCAAGCTGCGCCAAGCCGAAATCCATGACCTTGACTTGGCCCTGCGGGGTGACCATCAGATTGGCGCTTTTGATGTCTCGGTGGACGATGCCCTTTTCGTGGGCGGCTTGCAGACCTTGTGCAGTTTGAATGGCGATGTCCAAAGCCTCTTCCAGCTTCAGCGGGCGCTCTGCAATCTTGTCTTTGACGGTCTGACCTTCGATCAAGGCCATAGCGATAAAGGTCTCGCCTCCGGCCTCATCGATTTCATAGACAGTGCAAATGTTGGAGTGATCGAGAGCAGCAGCGGCTTGCGCTTCACGAAGGAAACGCTCCCTATGTTCCTCGTCCTCTAGAACGTCGGAGCGAAGGAATTTCAGGGCGACGAAACGCTTGAGCTTGGTGTCCTCGGCCTTATAGACCACACCCATGCCGCCCCGGCCGAGTTCGGAGAGGACCTTGTAGTGGCTGATGGTGGAGCCGGTCACGACTCCCAATTGTACCGCTACCGGATACCTGGTGGTAAGTGTGTCCAGTGAAGGCTGGCATTACTTCGACACAGTGCGGCATCATATTGTATGTGTCGTATGTGCCGAAAGGCAAGAAACGGACGGCCTTGCTGCGCAAGCTCGAGAAGATTTTCCGAAGCTTTCGATCCCAGTCGCTGAACGGGTTGATTGAAACGATCAATCCGATTCTGCGCGGCTGGGTGAAGTAGTCAGTAATTGTTCAATGTTTGTTGACGAAGCGAAGATTTCGGTCAAGGCGGGGGACGGCGGAAGCGGCTGTGTTGCGTTTCGGCGGGAGAGGTTCATTCCGCGAGGCGGCCCGTCCGGCGGAGACGGTGGCCGCGGCGGCCACGTCATTCTGCGCGCCAACAAGCAGCACAATACACTTGTGCAATTCCGGTTCAAGCCGATCCACGAAGCCGGGCGCGGGCGGCATGGAGAAGGCAGCAACAAGACCGGGCGCGGTGGCGGGGACCTCATCCTGGAAGTTCCCGCCGGCACCATCGTGCATGACGCGGAGACCCACGAGAAGCTTTTCGACTTTGTCGAGCACGATCAGGAATTCGTGGTGGCAAGGGGGGGCAGAGGCGGGCGCGGCAATGCCCGCTTTGCAACGTCGACGAACCAGGCCCCGAGGCATTTCGAGCCAGGAACTCCCGGAGAAGAAAGGATCCTGCGACTCGAGCTGAAGCTGCTGGCGGATGTGGGGTTGATCGGCTTTCCGAACGCCGGAAAATCGACTCTGATTTCTCGCATCTCGGCCGCCCGCCCCAAGATCGCCGACTATCCGTTCACAACGCTTCAACCGCACCTGGGAGTTGTGGCGATCGACGAGTACCAAAGCTTCCTGATGGCCGACATACCCGGGCTGATCGAAGGGGCGCACGAAGGTCACGGGCTCGGCATGCAATTCCTGCGGCACATCGAGCGCACGCGCCTGCTCTGTCACCTGATCGACGTTGGCGAGTTCAGCAGCCGTGATCCGGCCGGGGACTTCGACGTCATCGTCCAGGAGCTGGGCAGCTTCTCCGCGAAGTTGTTGGAGAAGCCGATGGTTGTCGTCGCCTCGAAGATTGACACGATGCAAGACAGTGACCGGGCCGATCGGTTGAAGGTGTTGTGCGAAGAGCGCGAACTGCCGTTTTTCGCTATTTCAGCGGTTACCGGCGCGGGCGTCGAGCAGTTGAAATACTACCTCGGCTCTCAGGTGAGGGAGAGCCGTCAAGCAGCGGCAGGAGACAAGTGAGCGTTGCTATCTTCGGAGGAACGTTTGATCCGATCCACCGCGGCCACGTCGAGATCGCGCGGGCCGCGGCAAACCGTTTTGGGCTGGAGCAGGTGCTATTCGTCCCTTCCGGGCGCCCTCCACACAAGCGGGATCACCCCGAAGCCAGCTACGAGCACCGCTTTCGCATGGCGGCGCTTGCCTGCAAAGCAGACCCGCGATTCCGGCCTTCCCGGCTGGAAGCTCCTGATAGGGGATCAAGCCCTCACTACTCGGTGGATACGATTCGCCGAGCCGGTGATCAACTTGTTTCGGGGGAAAAGCTGTTCTTCATCACCGGCAGCGATGCTTTCACCGAAGTCACCCTGTGGTACGAGTGGCGCAAGGTGGCGGCGGCGGTCGAGTTTATTGTTGTGAGCCGCCCCGGAGCGCATTTTCGGCCGGGCGAAGCTCCCGCCGAAATTGACGCTCACTGGCTGGGTGGCCTCGAGCTGCCGATTTCTTCGACCGATGTTCGGGAGCGACTGCGTTCAGGCGTCAAACCAGATGAGCTGTTGCCTACGGAAATCGCCGAGTACATTGTCAGGCATGGTCTCTATGTGAGGCCGAGGGCAGGGAAGTAGGACTCAGGAGCCGCGAGAGGCGGCAACCTCCGCAAGACCAACCCGGCTGATGGTTGCCGGAGGGCCGGATTTCCGCTTATTGGGGCAAAGTGTCCTGCTTTTGGCGACTTCCCTGAATTTTTGGGGTACTCTGCATGTTAAAGATCGACCCTAGGGCTAAGGCGCATCACTGGAGCGGACAAGCGTGCTCTCGGACCCGTCCGCCCGCCAAGTCACGGAGCTGATGCGTTGCGCTGGCGCGGCCCTGGATGCCGCGGGCTCCTCTGAATCCAAGCCATCTGCCGGAGCATTTGGCAGCGTGAAATGAAACGTAGCGCCCTGCCCAACCGCGGACTCCACCCAAAGCTGCCCGCTGTGTTGGTCCACGATTCTTTTACAGGTCGCAAGGCCGATGCCTGAGCCGTCGAATTCTTGCCGTGAATGGAGGCGTTTGAAGGGCGCGAATATCGCTGCGTGGTGCTGCGCGTCGATGCCAATCCCGTTGTCCTCTACCGAGATTCTCCACTGGTCGCCTTCACGACGGGACGTAACTTTCACGACCGGCTCTCGGCCCCCAAATTTGATGCCGTTGGAAATCAGATTCTGCAGCAGCTGGACGAGCGCAACTTCGTCTGCCGCCACCGCCGGCGGCATGGGGCCCACGATAACCCTTGCTTGAGTCTCTTCGATGAGAGCCTGCAGGTTTTCTACGACAGACTTCATGCACGACTTGAGGTCAACCGGACCCAGGGCCTTCGCGGACCTTCCCGCGCGGGAGTATTCCAGAAGGCTGTCCAGCATCTTCGTCATGCGGCCCACCGTCCGAAGAGCCGCTACAAGAAACTCATTGCCCTCGGCGTCCAGAGGCGTGTCTTGATAGAAGTCAAGTATCACTTCCAGATTGTTTCTTACAGCGCACAGGGGGTCTTCAAATCGTGCGAGGCAACCGAAACGAAAGCTTCGAGCTCTCTCTGCTTTTCGGCTACTAGTATATCGTTTCATTAAAAGATACACCATCTCAGGCGGCCTCGAGCGCCTCGAACTTGCCCCAGCGGTGAACGACTGGAGCGGCATTGATCTCCGCGATTCCCAGCAGGATTCGTTCTCGAAGCTCCGCCCAGGACTCCACTCGAATGCCCTTGAGAAAGGTGCGCGCCATCTTCCCAAACAGGGTCTCGACAATGTTGAGCCAAGACCCGTGGGTGGGCGTATGTACGTATTTGAAGCGGTTCGGACGCGTCGCCAAATAGGCCTTTGTCTCCTTGGATATGTGAGCGGAATGATTGTCCAAGATCAATCGGATGGTGCATTCGGCCGGGTAGGTTTGGTCCAGATCCTTCAGCAATAAGATGAATTCCCGGCTGCGGTGGCGCCGCTCCACCCGCGCCGTCACGCGGCCGTCGTGCAAGTCCAGCGCCGCCAGAATCGAGCAAGTCCCCAGACGTTTGTATTCGTGATCGCGGGCCACACAAGGATGCCGCCCCGGCACCGGCGGCAGGTCCGGCGCGGTGTTGGCGATCGCTTGCACGCCGGGCTTTTCGTCCACCGAAACCGTGATCACGCCCGGCGAGGGGCCGCCCTCGCCAGAGCTTTCATTTTGCAGCGCCACCTCGCGGTAGACCAGCAGCACCTGCCGCATCTTGGACTCGAAATCCGGGTCGCGGCGCTCCAGGTAGTATTTCACCTTCTCCGGATGCAGCGGCTGGGCGGCCAGAATCCGGTGAACCGTCGCTTTAGCCGCTTGGGCCAGGGCCGGATAGCCCGCTTCCACGGCATGCTGGCGGACGTGCCGCGCGAGCGCGCTGCGGGTCCACAACTCGGCGGCGTATCCCAGTTCCTTGGGTTTGCAGCAGGCCAAGTGCACCACCCAGGCCTTGGCCTCTTCGCTAATGCGGGGCTCGTAGGGACGATGATAGGCGTCCTTGAGGGCCGCTTCCACCCCCATGGCGAGGGCTCGCTCGATCCATTTGGCAACGCTCTTGCGGGTCATCTTCACGGCCCGCATAATCTCGGCGATGGTCTCGCCGCCATGATAACGCCACAGAATCTCGGCGCGTTGCACCTCCCGAGCCGGAGCCTTGCGGGAACGACGCAGCCGCTTCAGATGTTGCACCTCTTCGGGAGTGAGAACCAGTGGGGGACGCTTCGATTTTCCTGCCATGCAACCAGTCTAGCAAAAAACATTGTCCTATGGTTATGTTTTAATGAAACGTTATACTAGTCTCTTCAGTCTGACCTTTTCAATGGCGTTGGTGATAGCCCGATAGAGGGTCTTCGGCGTCATGACCTCGGGCGCCACGGCATCTTTGATCATGTAATCCTGTGCGCCCCGTTTCATCGCCTCGACCGCCACTGCCTCGTTGCCAGCGCCGGTAAGAACGATGATAGGAACGTCATTGCCGAGCGTGCGAATCGAAGCGAGCACCTCCAGACCATCGTGTTCTCCGAGACGATAGTCGAGCAACAGGCAATCGGTCTTCTCCGCGGCCAAGGCTTGCTGACCACTCTCCGCGTCCAAGCAGTGAGCGAATTCAACCTGAAATTCGGGAATCTTGTTCAAGAGACGCCGCAGGAGTTCAGCATCCGCGGGGTTGTCGTCGATCAGCAGAATCTTCAGTGTTTGCCCGCTCATGGCTAGTCGCCTGTGTGGGGAGGGAGCACAACGAGCTTCAGCCAGTAGGCGCCCAATTGCTCCAAGGCGGCGACGAAGGCGTGGACCTCGATGGGCTTCTGGATGAATGAGTTGCAGCCCAGCTTGTAGCTCCGCACGACGTCCTCTTCCTGCCGCGACGTAGTGAGCACGACGACGGGAATGGTGTCCAGGTTAGAGTCAGCCTTCATACGCTCAAGAACCTGTTTCCCGTCGAGCCTTGGCATGTTCAAGTCCAACAGAACGAGGTCAGGCTCAGGGCACGCTGCCCGGTCCGTGAACTTCTCGCGCTGAAGGAGATAATCCATCGCTTCCTCGCCATCCGAGACAACGCGCAAGTCACACTGAATCACACCCCTAGCGAGTGCCCGACGGGTGAGGTTCTGGTCAGCCGGATTGTCTTCAACCAGCAAGACGGTCGCGGCACGAACTTGCTCGCCTCGCTGCATCATGATTGCTCCAATTCCTTACCGGCGTTTGGGAGGGTGAACTTGAAATGAGCGCCTTCGGCGGGTCTCGATTCCACCCAAGTCCTGCCCCCGTGGCGCTCAACGCTTTTGCGGCAGATGGCCAGCCCGATGCCCGTCCCTGGATACTCGGTGAGCCCATGCAAACGTTTGAAGGGCTCGAAAATCTGCTCGGCATATTCTAGCTTGAGCCCAATTCCGTTATCGCGAACACCCAGTGTCCAAACATCGCCGGTTTGCTGCACCGTCGTTTGGGCTTGCCCCCTGGGGTGAGACAAATAGTTTAGACACAGTTGACCGTTCGCTGGTTTTTGCTGGCCAGCGGCGGCCCTTTGCTTCATAATAGCTCCCGGTTGGTGAAGCGGAGGCGGGCTCTGCGGGAGCGCAACCCGCCAAGGAATAACCAACTGGAAACTCATCGAGACGATGGGCCGGGGCGTGAAGCCGTCCGCTTCGCGCCCCACTCCTGCACAAACCCAGTCCATCGGATCGAAAGATTTCCCCATGCCTCAGAAAACTCCTTCCGCCACTGCCGCCGAATCCGCTGGCGGCGCTCCCAGCTTCTGCTCGAACTCCGCCGGCGGACAATAGCCCAGCGCTGAATGCAAGCGCTTCTCGTTGTACACCTTCTCGAGAAAGCGTCCGATCGATGCGCGCGCTTCGGCCAGGTCGCGGTACTCCGAGCGGTAGACCTCCTCGTACTTCAGCGTCTTCATGAAAGACTCCGCTTTGGCATTGTCGTAGGGATTGGCTTTGCGGCTCATGCTGATGGCGATTTCGTGCTGCTGCAATAAATCGACGTAATCGTTGGCGGCATACTGCACCCCGCGGTCGGAGTGATGCGCCAGCCCCGCACCCGGCCGCCGCTGATTGAGTGCCATCCGTAACGCGGCGATCGTCAGCTTCCCTTCCAGCGTGTCCTCCAGCGCCCAGCCGACCACCCGCCGCGAGTAAGCATCTAGAATCACCGCCAGGTAAACGAACTCCCAGGCCAGCCGGATATAGGTGATATCAGCCACCCAGAGCTGGTCCAAACCGCTCAGGACGATCTCACGGGCCAGATTGGGATAGACGGTCAGCCCGTGACGCGAGTCGGTGGTCAGCACGAATTTCCGCCGCCGCAAACACAGCAGATTGTCCTCCCGCAGAATGCGCTGCACCTTCTTGGGATTGATCACCCAGCCGCGGCGCCGCAACTCGGCGGTGATGCGTGGCCGCCCGTAGTCGACCGCAATCGTGCCGCCTTTCAACAGCCCCTGCTTGGCGAGCAATTGCAGCACCCAGGTGAACACTTGGCGGTGCGTTTCGACGTCGATCAGGCGGCGGCTGCGCGAGATCGTCGAATGATCGGGCGTGGATTCGTCGAGCTCGATGGCGAGAAAGCGCCGCAGCGAGATCGAATCGGCCAGGCGCCAAGCGATGCCGCGCTCGCTGTCGATGCCTTCCAGATAACCGATCAGCAGGCAGCGGAAGTAGCTGCCGGGCGTCAGCGAGGGACGGCCCATGTGCGCCGCCTAGAACTTCTCGCAGCGCTGTTCGGCGAAGTCGTCAAAGCCGTGCTCGTCGAGCAGCTCGTTGAGCCTGCGATAAAACGGGTGGGCCGCTGTGTGGGGCAGATCCGCGGCGGCGACCCACAGCCCTTTCTGGCGCTGCCGCCGGTTGCGTCGTCCCATTGCCATAAAATGGGGTATTTAGTTGACTCCAGTAGCCACAATATGTTGTGGTTGGGGGCATGAAGGAGGACTACCCCCGAAACCTCGTCGAGTTGGAAGCTCGATTCTCGACCGAGGAGGCGTGCCGGGAGTACCTGCTGAAGCTGCGCTGGCCGGAGGGGTTCGTGTGCCCGCGCTGTGGGATCCAGTCCTCATGGGCCAGCAAACGCAATCTGCTGCTCTGCGCCGACTGCGGTTACCAGGCCTCGGTGACGGCGGGCACGATTTTCCAGGACACCCGCAAGCCCTTGACGTTGTGGTTCCGGGCGGCTTGGTGGGTGACAACGCAAAAAGGCGGGGCCAGCGCGCTGGAGTTGCAGCGGGTCTTGGGTTTGGGTAGCTATGTAACCGCCTGGACCTGGCTGCACAAGTTCCGCCGCGCCATGGTGCGCCCCGGTCGCAATCGGCTGGTCGGCCGGGTGGAGGTGGACGAAACGTATGTGGGCGGAGTCGAAGAGGGCGTCCGAGGTCGCGAAATGGTTGGCAAAGCGTTAGTTGCGGTTGCTGCCGAGGAGGATGGGCGCGGTATGGGTCGCATCCGGCTCCGTCGGATCGCGGATGCCTCAGCGGCGAGCTTGGAAGCCTTTGTCGAAGAAGCTATCCAACCTGGCAGCCTCGTGCACACCGACGGCTGGGAAGGCTATGCGGGATTGGAGAACAAAGGATACCGCCATGAAGTCACCGTGCTGCGCGGGAAGCGGCAATCGGCGAGTAAGCTGCTGCCGAGAGTCCATCGTGTCGCCTCTCTGCTAAAGCGCTGGCTGTTGGGGACCCACCAGGGGGCTGTCAGTCACGAGTATTTGGACTACTACCTGGACGAGTTCACGTTCCGCTTCAACCGGCGGACCTCACGGTCGCGCGGCAAACTTTTCTATCGCCTCCTCCAGCAGGCGGTCGCCGCCGACCCTGCTCCCTATAAGACAATGGTCGAGGCCACCAGGGCCGGCACCCCCACCCCCAAGATGTAGTGGCTACTGGAGTCAACTAAATACCCCATTGCCATAAAACAATAATACACCAAGATGTTTTAATTGTAAAGTATTTTATGTATTCTTGTACTTTTACCACGGGCTGCTAGGTCCAACAAGAATTTAGGGTTCCTTTTAAGAACGGGCCCAACTCGGTCGAAACGTTTCTTGCCGGCAGTCGTCGCGGTACGACTGGCTGCCGGGAAGCACTAATACCGATGGGCCAAATATTTTCTCAGTCGACCGACCGGGTCTTGCGCATCAGCGCCGTTGCGGTTGCCGCGGGCGTGATTGGCACGGTCAGCCTGCTCGCCTATCTCGGACGGCCGGAGATCACAGACGCAGGTTATCAACCTAAGCAGCCTGTTCCTTTCAGCCACAAGCTTCACGCGGGCAACCTCGGGATGGATTGCCGCTACTGTCACTCGACGGTTGAACTTGGGGCGCACGCGGCGATCCCGGCCACGGAAATCTGCATGAACTGCCACAAGCGCGTGCGGGCGGAGAGTCCGCTGCTGGCGGCGGTGCGCGCGAGCGCCGCGAATGACACGCCGGTTCCTTGGGTGCGTGTTCACAAACTGCCCGAGTACGCGTACTTCAACCACCAGGCACACCTCTCCGCCGGCGTGAACTGCGTGAGCTGCCACGGACGCGTTGATCAGATGGCGGAAGTGCGGCAAGTGGCCCCGTTGAGCATGGGCTGGTGTCTGGACTGCCATCGCGATCCAGCAGTGAACGTTCGTCCGGCGGAGTTCATTACAAAGCTCGACTGGCAGGCTCCGCGCGATGCGGCGGAGATTGGACGCGAGATCATTGCGGCCAAGGGAATCTCGCCTCCGGAGCACTGTTCGGGGTGTCATCGATGAGCGTCCGTAGTTTGAAGAGTCCCGCGCAGGGGCATGACTCGATGAGGGAAAAGGCCCTGCAGTTGACCGGACGCGAGCACTGGCGCAGCCTGGATCAGCTTGCCGGCAGCGAGGAGTTTCGGGGCTGGGTCGAGCGGGAGTTTCCCGAGAACGCAACCGAGCTGAGCGAACCTTCCCGGCGGGGCGTGCTCAAGTTGATGGCGGCGTCGTTGGGGCTGGCGGGTCTGACGGCTTGCCGGTGTCCGGTCGAGCGGATTCTGCCGTTCAGCCGGGGAGTCGAGGATGTGATTCCCGGCCAGGCGGTCTACTACGCCACGTCGATGCCCCTGGGCGGAGTTTCGACCGGGCTGCTGGTGGAGTCCAACGACGGGCGTCCGACGAAGATCGAAGGAAACCCGAAACATCCGTCGAGTTTGGGAGCCTGTTCCGCCTACGCGCAGGCGTCGGTGCTGGGGGTTGTATGATCCCGACCGTTCACAGGCTGTTTACCGCGAAGGGAAGCGGTCGAGTTGGGAAGATTTTCAGGCGTTCGCCGGGCCTCATTTCTCGGGCTTGGGGGGACGGGGTGGGGCTGCGGATCTTGAGCGAGCCCGTCTCGTCGCCTTCGCTCGAAGCTGTCCGGTCTCATGTGCTGCGGAAGTTCCCGAAAGCGAAGTGGGCGGAGTATGCGCCTCTTGACTCGAGTGCTGCGAAGGCCGGGTGCGAGATCGCTTTCGGCAAACAGGCCGGGCCGCGATTGGTTCCGCGGTTTGCCTTCGACAAGGCAGACGTGATCTTGTCGCTCGACCACGATTTTCTTGGTCTGGACGAGCCGACAACGATTCCGACTCGGGAGTTTTCGCGGCGGCGGCGGGTGACGTCCGAGAAGGATTCGATGAATCGGCTCTACGTCGTGGAGGCGCAGTATTCGGTGACTGGCGCGATGGCGGACCACCGGCTGTGGATGAGGCTGGGGGATATGCCCGCGTTTGCCGAGGCTCTTGCGGAGGAGCTGGGGCTGCTGCCGCTGCAGCTGAGGGTCTTGAACAATGGGCAGAGCAAGGAGGAGCGTTGGGTTTCAGCCCTGGCACGGGACCTGAAAGCGAACGCCGGACGGTGCTTGGTGGTTACCGGTCCGAGGCAGCCCGCAGCGGTTCATGCGCTGACTTATTGGATCAACGAAGCGCTGGGGAACCTTGGGGAGACGGTCTTCTTCGCTGAAACTCCGGGGGTCGCAGACACCCAACCGCTGGAAGAACTCGTAGCCGAGATGGATGGGTGGCTAGTCGAAACGCTCGTTGTCCTCGGCGGAAACCCGGTCTACAACGCGTCGGCGGACTTGGATTTCGCCGCCAAGCTCCAGAAAGTCGCCAACACGATTCATCTGGGGCCCGAGCGGGACGAAACGGCCGTGCTTTGCCAGTGGCATCTGCCCGAGGCGCATTACCTCGAGTCCTGGGGAGATGGGAGAACGCACGACGGCACGGTGACGCTGCAGCAGCCGCTGATCCAGCCGCTTTATGAGGGGAAGTCCGCAGCCGAAGTGCTGGCGATGGTCTCGGGATACAAGGACCAGCGCGGATACGACATCGTCCGCAATTACTGGCTTTCGCAATGGGATTCGGCTGACGGCGAAAAGACCTGGCGGCGATGCCTTCACGACGGCCTGTCGCCGGACACCGCCTATCCGACCGCCGCACTGCCGAAACTGGACGCGAAGGCAGTCCGGGCAGCGCTGCAGGCGACCCCCGCGAATTCAGACGGCATCGAGATAGGCTTCTACCCTGACAGCGGCGTCTACGACGGGAGGTTCGCTAACAACGGCTGGCTGCAAGAAGCTTCCGACCCGATGACGAAGCTGACGTGGGACAACGCCGCACTCATGAGTGCGGCGACCGCGCGCACACTTGATGTCGAGTCAGGCGATGTGATTGCGATCGAGACCGATGCCCGCGAAACGACAATGCCGGTGTTCATCCAGCCGGGCCATGCGGACCGCTCGATTTCGCTGGCCCTCGGCTATGGACGGACGCAGTGCGGCCGGGTGGGGCAGGCGGTCGGGGGGGAACGCTTATCTAATCCGAACGGCTGAAGGAGCCGGTTTTCTTCAGGGCGCGCGGGTTCGAAAGACGGGGCGGAAGCATGTCCTGGCATCGACTCAAGAGCACCAGAGCATGGAGGGGCGTCCGCTGGTTCGCGAGGCGACGCTTGAAGACTACACGGAGCATCCCAACTTCGCCACTGAAGCGGTCGAGCATCCGCCGCTGCTGTCGCTCTATGAAGAGCCTTCTTACGACCAAGGCTATCAGTGGGGGATGGCGATTGATCTAAATTTTTGCGTCGGCTGCAACGCCTGCCTGGTCGCTTGCCAGTCGGAGAACAACATTCCGGTTGTCGGCAAAGACGAAGTCCTGCGAGGGCGCGAGATGCATTGGATTCGGCTGGACCGCTACTACGCCGGCGATCCCGAAGACCCGCAAGCCGCGTTTCGAAACTGAAAGGGCAAAACCGTGACTATGCCATGCTGGGCGGGCTGAACACGAAACCGCGCACGACTTATCTGGCCAAGCTGCGCAACCCGAATCCGGAGCTGACTTAGCCGATGTCCGATCTTGCTGTCCATCCCTTGGCTCCCGGCGACGCGCTGGCCGAACTGAGCCCGCCGCTCGTTGAAGGACGGCCGAGCAACGCCAAGGTGACCGATGACGTGGCCGGCGTGACGGAGCGGAAGGTTCCTCGCGCCTGGTATGTCGCCATTTCGATTTCCGGCGTGATGACGCTGATGCTGATCGGCATGCTGGCGCACCAGGTCATCACCGGCGTCGGCGTATGGGGCAACAACGCGCCGGTGTTTTGGGGCTGGCCGATCACGAACTTCGTGTTCTGGGTCGGCATCGGGCACGCCGGGACGCTGATCTCAGCCGTGCTGTTCCTGTTCCGGCAGCGCTGGCGCACCTCCATCAACCGCTTCGCCGAAGCGATGACGCTGTTCGCCGTCGCCTGCGCGGCAATCTTCCCCGTATTTCACGTGGGCCGGGTTTGGCGGGCCTGGCGGGCCTATTGGCTGCTGCCGCTGCCCAACAGCATGGATATGTGGCCCAACTTCCGAAGCCCGCTGCTGTGGGACGTGTTTGCGGTGGGCACCTACGCAATGGTGTCGGCCATGTTTTGGTACGTCGGCCTGATTCCCGACTTGGCGACGATGACCGCGCCAAGACGCCCCGGCGGCGGCGCATCTTCGGTTTTCTGAGCCTCGGATGGCGCGGGCCGAATCGCCAGTGGCGCCACTACGAGAAGGCCTATCTGCTGCTGGCGGGGCTGTCGACGCCGCTGGTGCTTTCGGTCCACAACATTGTGAGTTTCGATTTCGCGGTGGCGGTGATCCCGGGGTGGCACACGACGATTTTCCCGCCCTACTTCGTGGCAGGTGCGATCTTCTCCGGGTTTGCCATGGTCGTGACGCTGATGGTCGTCCTTCGCTGGGTCTTTGACCTGCAGCATCTGGTGACGATCGCGCTTTTGGGTTGCATGATCTTTATCACTGGTCGCACGCCGAGGCGGTTGCCAATGACCATTTGCTACAAGGCAAACAGCCCTACCTGAACGAACCTTTCTTTCTGGCGCGCGCCGGTTTCTATTTCCTGATTTGGGTTGTGCTCAGCCGCAAGCTTTGCGGCCACTTATCGGCGCAGGATGCGACTGGAGACGTCAAACACACTTGGTCGGCGCGGCGCTGGAGCTCCCCGGGTATTCTGCTGATGTTCGTCACCGTGACGTTTGCCTCGTTCGACTGGTTGATGTCGCTTGACCCGCACTGGTATTCGACGATCTTCGGCATCTACTTCTACTCCGGCGGCGGTCTCGGGTTTATGGCGGCGATGATTCTGATCGCACTCGCACTGCGCCGGGCGGGCGTGCTGGCCGACGCGATTCACTCCGAGCACTACCACGACCTGGGCAAGTGGCTATTCGCGCTGACAGTCTTTTGGACTTACATCGCGTTTTCGCAATACATGCTCATCTGGTACGCCAATATCCCGAGGAAACGATTTGGTTCCGGCACCGCATGGAAGGCAGTTGGATGGGTGTCACGCAACTGCTGGTTTTCGGGCATTTCCTGTTTCCGTTCCTGTTCTTGATGCCGCGTGCCGTGAAGAGAAGCCTGCCATGGCTGGCGGTGATGGCGTCCTGGCTGCTGGCGATGCACTACATGCATCTCTATTGGATCGTGATGCCGACCCTGGACAAACACGGCGCGCATTTTCACTGGCTTGACGTGAGCACATTCGTTGCCGTCGGCAGTGCATTCGCGTATGCGTTTTGGTCGCGGTTGCGGGGGCGGGCGCTTGCACCGGTGGGCGATCCGCGCTTCGAGCGGTCGCTGAAGTTTCAGAACGCTTAGGAGGACGATCGGCATGTCCCAGACGATAGTTGGCGAACCGGCGGTGGATCGCAAAGTGGAGGAGACGGAAGTGAACGATTCGCAATCGCTCGTTGCCAGTCACGCCGCTGAGCAACACGCCCGGTACGACCGCACCGGGCCCACGATGGGAGCGATAGCTCTGTGGGGCCTCGTCATCATCGTGTCGCTGATCGCTGTCGTTTTAGGCGTCCAGTCGTATTTCGACAGTGTGAATCAGCGGCAAGTCTTCACGCGAGTCGTGCAGCCTGTCGCCGAGGACCTGACGGATATTCGGACCAAAGAGAACGCGCGGTTGCATTCTTACCGGTGGGTTGATGCGGACGCTGGCGTCGTACGTTTGCCGATTGAGCGCGGGATGGAGCTCTTGGCGGCGGAGTTTGCGGCCGGCGAACTTCGGTATTCGACGGAGCCGGCGCCGGTGAAGAAACCGGATTTGGAGCCGCGACCGTGAGGGAACGGTTCGTTTTAGCGGCTGATCCGCTGCTAGGTGAGCCGGAAGTTGATAGGAGCGGATCAGCCGCTAGAGGCAACCGCTCCCTCACGGTCGCGGCTCCTTTGTCCGCGGCTCTGGTTGCGGCCCTGATGGCCCTGCCGCTGGCGGCGGCGCAGCCGATTCCCGCTGAATTGGAAAACGTCGGCGTGTCGGAAAAGATCAATCAGCAGGTGGATCTCGGCTTGACATTCCTCGACGAATCGGCCCGCCCGGTCGCACTTGCGGACTTCTTTCACCCGAACCGTCCGGTCGTTGTGAACCTCGTCTTTTACACCTGTCCCATGCTCTGCAATCTGGCGCTCAAGGGTCTGACGAAGAGCCTGAGCGGCCTGCCCTGGACAGCCGGCGAAGAATTCGAGGTCGTCACGGTCACGATCAACCCGGCCGAGACCCCGCAGCTCGCGCGCGAAAAAAAGCAGGCCTACCTGCCAGTTACGGGCGTCCGGCTCCGGGGTGGCATTTTCTCACCGACCACCAGGGAAACGTGAAACGGCTAGTCGGCCAGCTCGGCTTCAACTACGCCTACAACGACGCCCGCGGCGAGTTCGCCCATACGGCCGTGCTGTTCATCTTGACCCCGCAAGGTAAGATCTCGCGCTACCTCTACGGCATCGAGCACCAGCCGCGCGACATGCGCTTGGCGCTGACCGAAGCCGCCGAGTCGAAGTTTGCTTTCAGCCCGATCGACCGCCTGCTGCTGTTCTGCTATTACTACGACCCCGATGCGCGGGCCTACGTCCCGTTCGCGATGAATTTCATGCGGGGCTCCGGCGTGATTGTGCTGATCTTCGCGCTGCGGCGTCTGTGGCGCGGTGAGGCCATGCTTCGTGTTTCGAAAAGCCCGGCGGGTGCGAAATGAGTTGGCTGCGGTCGGTCATGATGCCGCCCGCCGGCTCGGAGTACGCCGGAAAGGTCGACGACATCTACTTCTTGATCTTTTGGATCAGCACCGTCTTCTTTTTCCTCGCCGCGGGGCTCACAGCCTATTTCGCTTTGAAGTACCGGCGGCGCGCGGGTAATGACGGCCCAACTCCCAACATCACGCACCACGGCGGGCTCGAAGCCGCCTGGACTTTTCTGCCCGTCATTCCACTGATGCTGATCTTCGTGTGGGGCTTTCACGGCTTTGTCGACGCGCGTGTCGCCCCGGGCAACGCGCTCGAGATCGAAGTCGTCGCCAAGAAGTGGCTGTGGGCGTTCGAGTATCCCAACGGCGTTCGTGCCGTCAACGAAATCCACGTGCCCCCGGGACGTCCGATCCGCATGGTGATGACTTCCGAAGACGTCATCCACAGCTTTTTCGTCCCCACGTTTCACGTCAAGCAAGACGTTCTGCCTAACCGCTACACCGACCTCTGGTTCGAGGCGAACGAGCTGGGCGAGCACGTCTTGTTCTGCGCCGAATACTGCGGCAAGGGGCACTCCGACATGATCGGCAAGATTACGGTCGACACTCCGGCTGACTTTGACGAATGGCTCGAAACCGGAGGCGACTTGGGAAAGGATCTGCCGCCGGCCGAGTTCGGCAAGATCCTTTACCGGATTCGTGGCTGTTATACCTGCCATTCGCTTGACGGCAGCGTCGTGGAAGGGCCTTCTTTCAAAGGCACGTTCGGAACCGAAAGGAAGTTCAAGGGAGGCGGCACGGCCGTGATGGACGAGAACTACATTCTCGAGTCGCTCATGAAACCTCAGGCAAAGGTGGTCGCGGGTTATCCGTGGACCATGTCCACGTTTCAAGGGTTGCTGAAGGAACGTGAGATCAACGCCCTCATCGCGATGATCAAAGAGCTGAAGTGATGGCGAACGCGACTTTAGAAACGCCGGATCTGCGTGTGATGGCCGAGGCCCTGAGCCCCGAGCCGCCCGAATCCGAGCCCAGCTATCTCCCCAACTATCTCAACGTTGAGCGCGGCCTGTGGTCGTGGCTGACGACGGTCGACCACAAGCGTATTGGGGTTCTTTACATCATCTCGATCCTTTGCATGTTCTTCCTGGGAGGGATGGCCGCGATTATTCTTCGCCTCGAATTGCTGACTCCCGAGCGTACGATCATGAGCGCCGACACCTACAACAAGGCGTTCACGCTGCATGGGGCAATCATGACGTTTCTGGTCTTGGTGCCCTCGATTCCGGCGACGCTCGGGAATTTCGTTTTGCCCCTGATGCTGGGCGCGAAAGACGTCGCGTTCCCGCGCTTGAACCTGGCGAGCTGGTACTGCTACGTCGTCGGCGCGGGTGTCATGATGGCATCCCTGATCTACGGGGGAATCGACACCGGCTGGACGCTTTACGCCCCCTATAGCACCGAGACCAGCGGGGGCGTGGGGCTGGTTCTGGTAGGAGCCTTCATCGTGGGCTTCTCGTCGATCTTTACGGGCTTGAACTTCATCGCGACGATTCACAAACTGCGCGCCCCGGGGCTGAGTTGGTTCAAGATGCCGCTGTTTGTTTGGGGAATGTATGCGACCAGTTTGATTCAGGTGCTCGCAACGCCGGTGCTGGGGATCACGCTGTTGCTTCTGCTGATGGAAAAGGTCCTGAATATTGGCGTCTTTGACCCGGCGCTCGGCGGCGACCCAGTGCTCTTCCAGCACTTCTTCTGGTTCTACTCGCATCCCGTCGTTTACATCATGATCTTGCCGGCGATGGCGATCATGAGCGAGGTGATACCGGTTTTTTCTAGGAAAACGATTTTTGGATACAAAGCGATTGCCTATTCGAGCATGGCGATCGCCGGCGTGGGATTTGTCGTTTGGGGACACCACATGTTCGTCAGCGGGCAGTCGTCCCTGGCGGCGACCGTCTTCTCGTTCATCACTTTCTTGGTGGCGATTCGGTCGGGCATCAAGGTTTTCAACTGGCTGGCGACGATGTATCACGGCTCGATTACGTTTGAAGCGCCGATGCTTTACGCCATTTCCTTTCTGCTGCTGTTTGCGATCGGCGGGCTGACCGGGTTGTTTCTGGGATCGCTCGCGGTCGACGTTCATCTGCACGACACCTACTTCGTCGTGGCGCATTTTCACTATGTGATGATGGGCGGATCGCTGATGGCGTTCATTGCCGGGTTGCACTATTGGTGGCCCAAGATGTTCGGCCGCATGTACTCGGAAAAATGGGCGGCGATCGCGTGTGCGCTGATTTTCGTGGGGTTCAATGCAACGTTCTTGACGCAGTTCTTGATGGGCAGCCGCGGCATGCCACGTCGCTATTACAACTACCTCGAAGAGTTCCAGCCGATGCACGTTTTCTCGACCGTCGGTTCGTGGTTCGTGCTGGCCGGTTTTCTGGTGATGCTGGTGTATTTGATTGCCTCGTTGCGGAAGAGGAAAGCCGACGCACCCGGCAATCCCTGGGGAGCGCGGACCCTCGATTGGGAAACCTCGTCGCCGCCGATTGCGCACAATTTCCGTCACATGCCGGCGGTGATCCATGGGCCCTATGACTTCTATCCACAGGAGCGCCGGACATGAGTGAATCGAGCGCGGCGCTGAACCACCCCTCGGCTCAAGAACCGTTCTTGCAGCATCACTTCACCGACACGGAGCAGCAGTTCGATGCGTCGAAGATCGGCATGTGGCTGTTTCTGGTGACGGAGCTGCTACTTTTCGGCGGGCTGTTCGTGGCCTACGGCATCTTGCAGTCGATGCACCCGGAAGCCTTTGTCGAGGCGCATCATCACTTGGACCGCGCGCTCGGCGCCCTCAACACAGGAGTCTTGCTGCTTAGCAGTTTCACGATGGTGATGGCGGTTTGGGCCGCTCAGGTCGGCAAACGGAAAGCGCTGATCGTTTACCTTTCCACCACGTTGGCTCTGGCCGGGGTCTTTCTGGTGGTCAAGTATTTTGAGTACGCGCACAAGTTTCATGACGGTTTGCTGCCGGGATCCTTCTACGCGTTCGAGGGCGGGACAGCCGCGAACCAGCACATCTTTTTCAGTTTCTATTTCATGATGACCTGCCTGCACGGTATCCATATCGTACTCGGCATGATCGCCATGGCTTGGCTGTTGCGGCGAGCGGTTCGGGGAGATTTTTCAGGCAGGTACTTCACCCCTGTGGATCTGGTTGGCCTCTATTGGCATTTGGTCGACTTGATCTGGATTTACTTGTTCCCGCTGCTCGACCTGGTGGGTTAAACCATGACGCCGCAAACCGAAACCCACCACGTCCATGCGGGCCCGAAACTCTACCTGGTTATCCTGGGAGCCCTTCTTGTCCTCACAGCGTTTACCGTGGTGGCCGCCGGAATCGATTTCGGCGCGCCCTCCACCAACGTCGTTATCGCCATGATCATCGCTTCCGCGAAGGCTTCGCTCGTCGCGCTCTATTTCATGCACCTGTGCTGGGACAAGCCTCTCAACGCAACGATCTTCGTGGGAGGCCTCTGCTTCCTGGGCATCATGCTCACCTTTACCTTCATGGACAATACGACTCGAGCCGAGGTGCAGCCTCCCCGGTCTGTCAACCAAGCGATCGCCCCGGTTGGCGAGGACGACGCGCAAGAATGTGGCTGAAGGCCAGAGTGGGACGAAAGCCCGTTGAAACGGGCTGATGAACGAGGTCAGGAGAGGGCTCTGAACCGGCCCTTGCCCGCTTTTCCCAGTGCGCCTTTTCGGCGCGGACACCCTGTGGGAGGAAGGAGCCCACCCATGTAGTTGTCGGTAAGCATGAAAACTGACGAGCGGCGCGGCCGGGTAATCGGCCGGGCGGAAGCCTCGTGACAAAGTCCAGAGAAAACTGGGCGAGCAAGCTGGCAGGCCGTAACGCACAGTAAGCCTTAGCAGGCCTCGAAAGGGAATTCGTGGACGCCGACCCGCCTGAGATACGGGGAAGGCCGCACGAGCCGGGAAGCAACCGACACTTGCACCGGTTCGGTCCGCCGGGGTAGCGGGCACGGCATGTCAGCCAAGGGAGACCGCAGTGCAGCAAGGGAGGTCCCGGCGGGTGGAGTTCGCAACTCCGCCGTCCTCGGTAAGGAGGGCGGACCCGGCGGGGAGTCGGACAGGGCCATAGTAGCACGGAAGCCGGGTAACTCCGGTGGAGCCAAGGGCCCTGCCTTCCGGCGCGCTTCGGAGCCAGAGGAGGGTCAGGCGCTTGACAGGAGTCTGAAAACGCCGGAAAAGATCCGAAATTTGCAGCAGAAGCTTTATCTCAAAACGAAGCAGGAGCCGAACTTCCGCCTCTATCAGCTCCCCCTTTTCAGTCGATGACAAGGTCTGGCGCAGTGACATTCTCGAGCACGCCTGCCGGCTGGCGGAGGCCAACGGCGGCGCGGCTGGAGTGGACGGCGTAACGTTTCAACAGATCGCATCCCAAGGCCGCCAGGAGTGGTTGCGAAGCCTGCAAGAAGACTTGCGCTCGAAGAGCTAGCGGTCTCAGCCTCTGCGGCGGGTGATGCTTCACAAGCCCGGCGGCGGCGAGCGTCCGCTCGGCATCCCGACCATTCGGGACCGTGTGGCGCAGAGCGCTGCCAAGCTGGTGATCGAGCCGATCTTCGAGTCGGACTTGGACCCGGAGGCCTATGGCTGCCGGCCAAAACGGAGCGCGCACGACGCCATCCGGAGAGTCCATGAACTGCTGTGTAAAGGCTGCACCGATGTGGTCGATGCCGCTTTATCGAAGTACTTCGATACGATTCCGCACGCCGAGCTGCTGCAGTGCGTGGCGCGGCGTATTGCGGACCGGCAAGTCTTCAATGTCATCAAGAGGTGGCTGAAGACGCCGGTCGAAGAGCGGGACGAGCACGGGAAACGGCGGATGACGGGCGGCAGCAAGAGTAAGTGCGGCAGCCCGCAGGGTGGCGTGATCAGCCCTCTGCTGGCCAATCTGTACCTGAACCGTTTTCTGCAGTACTGGCGGCGGACGGGGAAGGGAAGTGAGTTCCGAGCTGTCATCGTTCACTGCGCCGCTGACTTCGTGATTCTCAGCCGCGGCAGCGCGGCGAGGCGCTGGAGTTCAGCGCGGCAGTGATGGAGCGGATCGGGCTGACCCTGAACCGCACGAAGACCAAGCTGGTGCAGGCCAAGCAGGAGCGGTTTGACTTTCTGGGATACACGTTCGGGCCGCATCGTTTCAAGCAGGATGGCCATTGGTATTTGGGGGCTTCTCCGTCGGCGAAGAGCGTGGCACGGCTGAGAGGGAAGGTGCGTGAGGTGTTGCGTCCGGCTGAAGTGGGGCGCTGGGAGGAGGTGCGAGGCCGGCTGAACCGAGTGTTGGCGGGCTGGGCGAATTACTGCTCTTATGGGACCCGGCTGATGGCGTATCGGGCGGTGGACAACCACGTGCATGAGCGAGTACGAGGATTTTTGCGGAGGCGGAGGAAGGTGTCGTCGCGCGGCGCCCGGCAGTTGAGCGGCCAGGTGGTGTGTGGCAAATTAGGCGTGGTACGCCTGCGCCGGATACACCTGGGACCGCCGCCCGCGACAGCTTGAGGGATGAAGCCGGCCGGAGAGCCGGATGCGGAAAATCCGCACGTCCGGTTCGATGAGCGGGGACGGGAAACGGGACCAACACGCCCAAGGGCGTCCAGAGCACCCGCGCCCGTCCTCGACTCTACCCAGCTGACCCTACACAGGCGACGAACGAAAACCGGATGGCGTCTTAGCTAACATCCGAAGAGCGCTCAAGCAAGGCCTTGCCACCGAACAAGGCATCCGGGCGCTTACCTTAGTGCCGCCGAAATATTTGGGGTCGACGACCGCCTGGGCAGCCTCGAAGCTGGAAAGATCGCCAACGTTCTCGTTACCCAAGGTGACTTGTTCGACGAGAAGTGCGTCCGCAAAATCGTGTTCATCGACGGGGAAAAGTTCGACATACCAGTGTCCGAATCATCGAAGCCGGACGAGAAAACCGAGGCAGGGGAGCCGGAATGAACCGCACAATCACTTTGCTCCATGCCGTGATGCTATGCGGCTTGAGCGCCGCGCTCCACGCTCAGGGGCCCGAAGCGACGGTGCTTCAGGGTGCAACGATTCTTACCGTGAGCAAGGGCACGATTGAAAACGGCTCCCTCGTCATTCGCGGCGGAAAAATCGCCGCCGTGGGGCCCAACCTCGCCGTCCCCAAGGGCGCCCGCGTGATCGACGCCACGGGCCGCTATGTGCTTCCAGGCATCATCGACTGTCACTCGCACATGGCCATCCATGTCGGCAATGAGAGCGGGGTTCCGGTCACGTCGATGGTCAGCATCGAGGACGTCCTCGAGCCCGAAGACATCACCATTTACCGTGCTCTCAGTGGCGGCGTGACGACGGCGAATATCCTCCACGGCAGCTCCAACCCGATCAGCGCCTCAGCGGCTCGGCTCCATGATCGAGACTTCTGTCACGGAGATCCCGCCCCCAAAGCAGACATCGACATCGGTTCCCGGCAGACGCTGGCGGTGAGCATAGCGCCCGTTGTAACGAAACATATCGGCGTCCTGCTCGAAGTCCAGCAGAAGAGGTGAAGGATCCAGCGGGCAGAAGACCACTTCCGGGTCGTCCGCGTCAGGGTCGAGGCTCGGAAAGTTGATGTTCCAGTAAGTGCCTTCGGTCCAGTCGCGAGCCATAAGCTGCCGAACCAAGGGCTTGGCCCAGCGGGCGGCCCGCTCCCAGTCGCTTTCCACCAAAGGGCGATCGTGGTAATGCGAGATCGCAATGCCAGGGACGCCGCGCAGCGCCGCTTCTCGAACAGCGGCCACGGTGCCCGAGTGATAGACGTCGACACCAAGATTGCCTCCGTCGTTGATGCCGGAGAGCACCCAGTCCAGTTCCCCCGCGAAACGGTACAGCGCCACGCGAACGCAGTCAGCCGGTGTTCCCTCCACGACGTGAAACTCAGGGGTCCGATCGACAACTCGAATCGGACGATCGGTGGTGGCGCTGTGGCTGCAGCCCGACATCGCTTGCGCCGGCGCGGCAACAATGACGTCGCCCATCGCCGCGGCTACCTCGCGAAGAGCGGTCATGCCCGGTGCGTCGGCGCCGTCATCGTTTGTGAGAAGCAGCTTCATCGCTCTGCCAGAAGGCGTTCAAGAGGTTCCGGCTCGTCAGGGTCAGGCGGCCGCCGGGCGATCATTCGGCGCATCGCGGCGCCGGGGTTCGCCGGAGTCCCCTGAAATTCATTTTGTCAGACCGCCCGGCGCTCACGGCGCGCAACCGCATTTCACTCGCCCGCCGCGTGCAGGGCGACGCTCCGCTGGTGCGGGCTGCCGCGGTGCTCGAACACGTAGATTCCTTGCCAGGTCCCCAGCACGGCCCGCCCTCCGATGATCGGAATGCCGAGATGGGTTTGCGTCAGAGCGGCGCGAATGTGCGCCGGCATGTCATCCGGCCCTTCGAGCGTGTGCGTATACAGGCTCGAATCCTCGGGAACCAGACGGCTGAAGAAGGTCTCCAAATCACGAACGACATCCGGGTCGGCATTCTCCTGAATCAGCAGCGATGCCGAAGTATGCCTCAAGAACAGTGTCAGCAGGCCGTTCTGAACCCCCAGTTGCGCCACCCAGCGGCTCACCTCGGGCGTGATCTCATAGAAGCCCTTCCCGCGGGTAGGAACCGAAAGCTGATGCGTGAAGTGCGGCATGGGGTTACTGTAGCCGATTCGCCGCGAGCGCGCCGGACCGTTAATCCGTCCTTCAGGCGTTCCGACCCGTCCGCGAAACCAACTCGAGCCCCGCGCTGCGGGAGGTTGACAACAATTCTCAGTTGCAAATACCGCCTCCCCGGATCACCAAACATTCGCGCATCCTGGGTTGGGTGTGGCCGTACAATAAAACTATGGTCAGACCGACGATCAAAGGTACTTACTCTTTGGATGTCGAGACGGTCCGGGACCTCGAACAAATGGCGAGTCACTGGGGTGTCTCAAAGTCCGCGGCCTTGCGGCGGGCTATCCGCGCCACGGCCCTAACACTGCGATCCGTGACGAGTCCGCTGGACGCATTAGATGAGTTGCAGGAATCGTTGAACCTGAGCCCGGCCAAAGCTCAAGCTTGGAGCCGCCGTGTCCGCGCGGAGCGGCGTGCGTCCTCGCTGCGCCACTGAACTGGCGACACCGGACCTTGCGGATTTCGGCAAGATCGGGCCATTCCGTTTGAAACCTTGCACGCATAGCGAGGCTGCTCGCCCGATGTCCAAGGTAGTGAAACGGCCCGGGGGCCGCAAGGGCAGGTCGACATGCCGCAGCGCCCGGCTGTGATTGTGGTAACGGCAAGGAAACAATGATCGCCTATCCTAGTTCAAGGGAGGAGATTTTCGGATGAAATATTTCGCTGGCGTGGCTTTTCTTGTGTGCCTGGCGACGATGACCTTGGCCGCCGAACCGGTACAGGACGGGGAGGCGTATTGGCCGCAGTGGCGAGGGCCGCATGCCAACGGAGTTTCGCTTCACGGCGCCCCTCCGGCTGAGTTTGGGGTGAACAGTAACATCAAGTGGCGCGTGAAGATCCCCGGCAAGGGGCACTCGACGCCGGTGGTCTGGGGTGATCGTATCTTCTTGACGACAGCGGTTCCGGCGGAAGCCCAGGCCCCGACGGCGCCTGCCCGCCAAGCGCGAGCCCTGGGAAGCTCAGGCACAGGCGGCGTGATGGCTCAGCGTGAGCGCCGGGGGCGCGGCGGCCAGCAGCGCCGTGGCCGGGGCGGCTTTGGCGGCCCCGCGCCCGCAAGCGGCGAGCATGCGTTTGTTGTGATGGCTCTGGACCGCAACACCGGGAAGAAGATTTGGGAGCGAACCGCGGTCGCGGCCACCCCTCACGAGGGTCACCATCGCCGCTACGGCAGCTTTGCCTCCAACTCCCCGGTGACCGACGGCGAGATGCTCTACGCCTACTTCGGGTCTCGCGGCATCTTTGCCTACGACCTGGATGGCAATCTTCAGTGGAAGAAGGCTCTGCCCGCTCAACTCCACAAGAGGAATGCGTTCGGCGAGGGCACGGCGCCGGTGATCCACGGCGGCGCGCTTCTGCTCAACTGTGATCAAGAAGGGCAGTCTTTCATCCTGGCGCTGGATAAGCGCACGGGCGAGCAGCTCTGGCGTCAAGACCGCGACGAGCTGAGCACCTGGACGCCACCGCTTGTCGTGGAGCACGCGGGCCGCAAACAGGTCGTCGTGGGCGGCATGACCGCGCGGAGCTACGACCTGGAAACGGGTGAGCTGATCTGGCAGGCGGCGGGACTAGGCAGCAACCCGATCCCGGCGCCGGTTCAACTCGGCGACATGGTGATTCTCATGACGGGCCACCGCAGCCCGAATCTGCTTGCCATCAAGCTCGGCGGCAAAGGTGATCTGAGCGGCAATCCCGATTACATCAAATGGACCAACCAGCGCGGCAACTCCTACACAGCTTCGCCGGTCATCCACGACGGTATCCTCTATTTCCTCACCGACCGCGGCATGATCAGCGCATTCGATGCCGCAACGGGTGAGATCTACTACCATCAGCAGCGCTTGCCTCGGGTCGCGAGTTTCAAGGCGTCGCCGATTGCCGCAGATGGAAAGCTGTACCTAGCCAGCGAGAGTGGGATGGTGTTCGTTTTGAAGCTTGGAAAAACTTACCAAGCATTAGCAACGAACAACATGGGTGACGAGATGTTCGTCTCCTCCCCGATCGTGGTGGGTGACGACCTGTTCCTGAGGAGCCAGGACGAGCTGTTCTGCGTCTCGAAGATGTAGCGCGCCGCGACTTGCTCCGATTCCTCAAATCCACTTACAGTAGAGCAGCGGAAAGAATGGAGACAGTGACAGCCCCCATTTATTCATAGCCCTGAGCTACTGGGCTAATTCCGACGAACCTCAGTGTTTAAGACCCCAGGCTTACGCCTGAGGCTCTGAGTTTCGGTTTGAAGTTCTTGCGGTCCGGAGGCAATCTCAGCAAACTGGTATTCAGATCATCCTGCTCCCCGAGGTTAGAAGCGGCATAGGTGGCTCTTTCTCCCGAGTGACGGATGTCCCCACTTGTCTCCACGCGGAGTTCGCCTATAATTGTTCGCAGGGTTGGACGCTACGGGATGAGTTTCTTCAGCAAACACCAGACCATAGCGCTGTTAGGTATTGGCCTGATCGCCGTGTTCGCAACGGCGGCGCCACAGTCCGTCCCCGACAAGCAATCACGGGCGAAGGCGCGACAACTGAAAAACCCGATCGTTTACTCGAAGAGTTCGATTCGGGAAGGCCGCAAGAGCTATTTGCGATTGTGCCAGGACTGCCACGGCTTTGATGGACGGGCGCAGGCGGTGCGGGATTTTGACGCGCCGAATCTCCGTACTCCGGATATCTGGAGGTACGGTTCAAGCGACGGCGAGTTGTTCGTTACCATCCGCGACGGAGCCGGGCACGACATGCCGCCGTTTGGAAAGAAACTCGACGCGGACAAGACCTGGCAACTCGTTCACTACCTGAGGAGTATCGGGCCGAAGGAGCTGCGGCCCGCGCTGGAACCCTGAAACGGAGATTCACTATGGCGACCAAACGGCAAGAATCATCCAAGTCTTTTTCCCGGCGGCGGTTCGTCGCTGGAGGCGCGGCGGCCGCTGCGCTAGCCGCACCCGCCGCGGCCTCGACGGTCAGCGAGCGGGATTCCAGCATCAAGATACCTTCCGAGGTTCCCGCCAGCCTCGCCGAGGCGCCGCAGCCCGCCGAATTCCCCATGACGGGCGCGCAGGTGTTCGCCAAGGCCTGCAAGGAAGAAGGGCTCGCCGCGCTGTTCTGCGCGCCGGGCAACTACCGCGTAATCAACGCCATCGCCTCGGAAGGAATTCCCAGCTACGGGGGCCGCACCGAAGGCATGATGTGCGCCGCCGCCGACGCCTTTTGCCGCGTCACGGGAGAGGTGGCGGCTGCGTCAGGAACGGAAGGTCCCGGCTTTACGAACATGATCATGAGTATCGGGGCCGCCAACTCCGCGCGTTCGCCGCTGCTGGTGCTGGCCAGCAATATGACACTGGCGCTTGACGACACCGACCACGCCATCCAGCGCGGCTACCAACAGCCCACGACCGTGGGACTCAAGAAGTACGGCAAGCGGCTGATTAATCCCAGCCGCGTCCATGAGTACGCCGCTTACGCCTTTCGCCAGCTCAAGACCGGCATTCCCCGGCCCGTGCACCTGGATTTCCCCGGTGAGGTAGCGGCCAAAGTGTTTGAAAGCGCCGAGGATCTCAGCTACTACCACGACAAATCGAAGTACCGCACCGAGTCGAAGCCGCATCCATCGCCTAAAGACATCGCCAAGGCAGTGGAGATGATCGGGAAGGCGGAGCGTCCGATCATCGTGGCCAGCATGGGCGTGTTCTATAGCAAAGGTTGGGATGCGCTGAAGGCCGTGGCGGAAAAAGCTGACATCGCGGTGGTCGAGTCGGGCCCGAGCCGGGGGCATTTTGGAGACGAGCATCCGCTTTCGGCAAACACAGCGCCGGATGCGTTGCTGAGCGCGGATCTGGTGATCCTTGTGGGTCAATACGTGATGCCGAGCTTGGGTGAGTATGCCTTCGATCCCGATGCGGCCTATATCCGAATTGATCCGGACCCAGCGGACATCGGACGGAACATTCCGATCGACCTCGGCATTGTTAGTTGCGAAAAAGCGGCGCTCGAGGCGCTCGCCGAGGCGCTGCCTCCGGCGAAAAGGCCGGCCTGGAGAGACGAACTTGCCGGCGCGCGAAAAGCATTCCAAGAGCAGAACGACGAGTACTACCAAGCGGGCCTGAAACACAGCGCCGATGCCAGTGCTGTTCACCCGGCGGTGATTGCCCATGACCTGGCGGCGTTTCTCTACGACGGGAAGATCGCCAAGGAGCAGACGACCGTGGTGTCGGGGGGCTTCGGTATCGGCCGCTATACACGGCGTTATTTGCGGGCGTTTCGTCCCGGCCAGATCTGCAATGGGGCGTATCAATACGGCGCCATCGGGCCGGACGTGGGCTACTGCGTCGGAGCCGGCGCGGCGGTGCAACAAGGCGTTGGGCCGCAGGCGCCCTACAAGGGCTCGCCGATCGTGGGCATCACCGGTGACGCGGGCTTCGCATACTCGGCGATGGAAATGGAGACGCTGAGCAAATACCGCATCCCGGTTGTGCTCATTGTCTACAACAACAACGCCTGGGGCGTGTGGCGTTTCGGCCAGAGCGGCGGCCGCCAGAACAACGCCCGCACATATCATCTGTACCTTTTCCAGGAGAACCTGCGCTACGAGAAAATCGGGGAGGCGCTTGGGGTGCGAGGCGAGTACGTCAGCCGCGCGGAAGACTTTCGGCCGGCGCTGGAGCGCAGCTATGAAATTGCGGCCGCCGAGGGGATTTCGACCGTCGTCAACTGCCAGGCGATCAAGGAGTTTTGGAGTTCGAGGGACTACCCGCCCGGATTCCTGCAAAAGGTCGAGCCCGGCTGCATGTCTTACTTCCACTAATGGCCAACCAGCCGGCCCGCCAGGTAGAGAGGCTTTTGCGGCGCTATGCCGACCGCGGGGTTTTCCGTTCGTTTCACGTTTCGGAGACCCGTGGCGGCAAGCTCAGTTGCAAATTCGAGTGGCTGACCGAGCGGCCGCTGACCGCTGTCTACGATCCCCAAGCGGACACGCTCGAGTTCCGGAACCTGCTGCCGGATGTTGCGGCTGCGTCGCCGATGTATGCGGAGTTGAAAGCTTTCGCCCGGGAGCGTGCTGACTCGGGGCTTCCGGATCACCGGCGCATCGACCCCAAGCGGGCCGCGGTCAAATGCTCGAATCGCAAGGGCGCCGTTTCGATCGTTATTTCTTTCAAGAAGGGTGACCGCGAGTACGGAGTCACGCGGGCCGTCAAGCTGGTGAACGAGATTTTTCTCGGTTTCCTCAAGGGCCCTTACTTCGACTATATGGTGGCGAACTTCGGCGAACCGGCGGAGTAGGGGCCGCGGCCAACTCCCGCCGAGAAACCATCGCGCCACGTTGTGCCGAGGTCGAATCCCCGCAGGCATGTGAAGCCCGGATGCAGTAGAAAGCCTCAAGAACCCGTCCACGCTATACTGACTCCAACGGGGCCATACTGACTCCAACGGAATGGATCAGCTTGTCCATAACCGCCTGGACGACCTGCGTCGTCTTTGCGAAAAGCACCATGTCCATCAACTGGACCTGTTCGGGTCCGCCGCCGAAGATCGCTTCAATTCCGAAAAGAGCGACCTCGACTTTTTGGTTGAATTCAAGAAACTGCCCCCTGCCAAGCTCGCCGACACCTACTTCGCCCTGCTAAACGACTTGCGAGACCTGTATGGCCGCCCCATCGACTTAGTCATGGCTTCGGCGGTTCGAAACCGCTATTTTCTGGAGCAGCTCCAGGCAACGAAGGTCCCGCTTTATGCTCTTGCGAGCTAGAAAGCTTTTCGAAGACGTTCGAGAAGCAGCCGAAGCGATTGACGAGTTCACGGCTGGCAAGACTTTGGAAGACTACCTCCAAGAACGACTGACCCGTGCCGGTGTCGAGCGGGAGTTTTTAGTAATAGGTGAGGCCATCAGCCAACTCGCAAAGACTGACCAGCAGACGGCAAGCGAGCTAGGCAACTACAGGAAGATCATCGACTTCCGAAATATCCTCGCTCACGCCTACAGCATGGTGAATGATGAGGTCGTGTGGGGTATTGTCGAGAATGAGCTTCCGGATTTGAAGAGAAACGCAGACAAGCTTCTGGGAGAGTGACCTCACCCACCGTAATCGCTGACAAGCGGCATACTGATACCATTCAATCCGCTGTGCCAGGGCAGGTTCTGATCTGGCACTGCTCGTGACAATACGCGCGCATCGCCGTAGAATGGCTTCTAGGGGAGGCAAAGGACTCCTAGTATGAGCGTTACCCTTTTCCACGCCACAAGCGATCTGACGGCTGAGGAGAAAGCTGTTCTGGAAAAGCTGGTGGGCAGGCCTCTCGCTGACGACGAAGTTGTGAACGTCAGCGCTTTCCGCGCGCGGCCAGTCCCCGTCGGCCGAGCCAAAAAGGAGGCTGCGCGGGCGTTAAAGGCTCAACTAGATAGCTTGGCCGCACGGGTCAAAGATGTCCCGCCGGAACATCTTGATGCTGCGCTGGATGAGGCACTGAAACAAGCGCGCCCAGCCTGTCAGAGTATCCATGAGGATCGTTCTTGACACGAACGTCCTCGTCCGCTCCAACGCCAAAGCTCTCGGACCGGCTGGCGATCGCAACGAAAGCCGCCCCCGCCAACCCGCGTCGCCGGTAACCCTCGATCGTATCGACAGACACGTCCCGCCAGTTTTTGGGTAATTGCTACTGGATTCATCGGTATCGAACCATAACGAGCGCCGACTATCCCACCAAGTCATGGGGGCTCTGTGCGCCGTAGAGGGTCCACCAGGGTTTGGCTTGTTTGAGGCAATCGTTCACGGCGCCAATGTTGCGGACTCCGTCTTCCGCCAGCCAGTCCTCGAGCGCCGCGATCCCTTTTTCGCCGTAGACGGGGATACCGTCTTTCCACGTCGCACGCCCACAGAGCACGCCGGCGAAGTCAACTCCGGCTTCGGCCGCCCATCGAAGCGATTCGGTGAATTGGTCGTTGCTGACACCGGCGCTGAGGTAAATGAAGGGCCTGAGCGCAACCTCGGCTGCCTCGCGATAGGCGTCGAGCGCTTGTGCCTTCGTATAGGCCGTTTCGCCGGTATGAACCTCCGCCCCTCTGGTATACGCAAGATTCACGGGGATCTCGACTTTCAGTACATCGACGTGATATTCCTCTTTCGAGAACTCCTGGACGCCGCGGGTCACGATTTCCGGCTTCTTTCTCGCAAACCCCAGGCCCTTCTCGTCTCCCCCTTGGGGGTCGTAACCGACGAACTCCAGAAAGAAAGGAATGTCGTTGGCCAGGCACTCGGCGCCTACACGCTCCACAAAGGCGTGCTTTTCGTCATTGACGACGGCATCTTCGAACGGCGTGTAGTAGAGCAGGAGCTTCACCGCGTCCGCTCCGAAGTCGGCGAGCCGCTGGACCGAGGCATCCGGCAGAAGGTCGGCGCGCCGGCCGGGCTGCGTGTTGTCGTAGCCGCTCTTTTCGTAGGCCAGCAGCAGGCCGGTTCCTTCCGAGCGCTCTTCGGCCGCTTCCAGCCCCCATTGGGGATCGAGCAGAATCGCGCTGGCGTGAGGAGTCAGCACGGACGAAACCGCCGCCTTGAATTCACTCATCATTTCGCCGGTTACTTCGTCCTTCGAAATTCCTTTGGCCGCCGCAATGGATTTTTGCAGCGAGCCCCGCTGGTCCATCGCCGCGGCGGCGATGACGCCGCGCTCATCCGACAGCGCTTTCATGTGCTCGACCTTGCGGGCGGAAAAGTTGAGGCTCATGAACAAGTCTCCCTTGGCTGGTGAGGTTGGTTGAAGTTCGATCCATCTCTCGCCGCTCGGGGCGATCGAGGGCCGTTCTTGGAAATTCTATCGGCCGGTCTTAGTTTCGTCTGGATCTCCGCTCCGCCGAAGCACGGCTTCGCACAGGCGACCGTCCGCGCGGAGAACGGGACCGCTTGTGCTACCTCCGAACCGATTTTTGCAATGTGCCTCGAAGCGGCCAGGTTGGGAGGACTTCTGGGGCAAATCAATATTGTACAGTGCCGGGGGTGTGCGAGGGTGCGCGACATAGAAGTGAGTATTTCAGCAGGCTCTTTATTGTGGCCAATATCCTTGCGTATGTATTACGCTAGGAACAGGAGGTCACTTCCATGCCTGATTCCCTCGAGCAACTGCAGCAACAGCGTACCGACATCGTCCGCCAGATCGGCGAGCTGGGCGATCTGCGCCCCGGTTCGATCACCAGCACCTCGGGGCGTTGCGGCAAACCAAGCTGCCGCTGCCATCGCCCCGGTCAACCGGGGCACGGTCCCCATACCCGCCTCACCTATAAGGCCGGTCGTAAGACCGTCACCGAGTCGCTGCCGACTCCGGCCGCGCTGGGCAAAGCCGAGCGCGAAGTGGCCGAGTTCCGCAAGTTCCAGCAACTGAGCCGCGAGTTCGTGGAGCTCAATACCCGCATCTGCAAACAGCGGCCGCTGCAGCTTGAGGCGCAGACCCCCCAGGAAAAAAAACGGCCGCCGCCATCCAGCAAGAGGTCGCGCGCGAACTAGACCAGCTATTGCGCGTGCTGTTCAGCGGGCGGCGCAAGACAGGCCACTGGGATCTGGAAGCCGTCGAGATGGCGGTGCGCTCGGCGATGCACCAAGCTGGCGCCGCCGCCCTCTCCGAACTACTGCAATGGGCAGCCCCAGCGGCCGGCCAGCGGAGCCTTCCCTGTTGTTGCGGCCACCAAGCTCACTACCGGGAACTGCGCTCCAAGTCGGTTCTCACCGCCCTGGGCAGGGTGCATATATCGCGCCCCTACTACCTGTGCGGGCACTGTCACAGCGGCCAATTTCCGGCCGACGCTGAACTCGACATCGCCCAAACGGAATGCTCTCCTGGGGTACGCCGTATGCAGGCGATGGTGGGCCAGGAGGCTCCCTTCGATCACGGGCGCCGGCAGCTGGAACTGCTGGCGGGTCTGGAAGTGACCGCCAAGGCGGTGGAGCGGACGGCGGAGGGGATTGGAGAGGATATCGCGGCGCGGGAGCAGAGCGAGATCCAGCGGGCGATGCAGTTGGAGCTGCCGCTGGTGGTGGGGGAACCCGTTCCGATCCTGTACATCGAAATGGATGGGACCGGAATTCCGGTGGTGCGCAAAGAGACGGTGGGCCGAGCGGGCAAAAGGAAGGGAGAGGCGGCCCACACCCGCGAAGCTAAGTTGGGCTGCGTGTTCACTCAAACGAAGTGGGACGAAGAGGGCTACCCCATCCGCGATCCGGACTCGACCAGCTACAGCGGCGCCATTGAGACCGCCGACGAGTTTGGCAAACGCATGTATGTGGAGGCTTGGAAGCGGGGCTGGAGCCGGGCACGCAAGAAGGTCGTGCTGGGAGATGGCGCCGAATGGATCTGGAACATTGCCCAGCAGCAGTTTCCCGGCGCCATTCAGATCGTCGACCTCTATCACGCCCGCCAGCACTTGTGGGACCTGGCACGCCAGCTTCATCCCCACGACAAGGCCCAGCAACGGTGTTGGATCACGATCCATCAGGACCACCTCGACCAGGGGCGGATGGAAGAGTTAGTGTGCTCGCTGCGGTCGGTCGAATGCTCGAGTCCCCAACTCGCGGAAGAGTTCCGCGACGAAGCCAAATACTTTGAAAAGAATGCCAAGCGGATGCGCTACCCAGAGTTTCGGCGCCAGCATCTGTTTGTCGGCTCGGGAGTGATCGAGGCCGGCTGCAAGAGTGTCATCGGCTCTCGCCTGAAACGGTCGGGCATGTTCTGGACCGTCCGCGGAGCCAACGCGATTCTGGCCCTTCGTTGCTGCCACCACAACGGCCGCTTCGAGGACTATTGGGAGGCCCGAGCGGCTTGAGCTCCACTTTCATGTCGCACACCCGGTGTGCGACATGAATGTGGAGGTGTGCTGGATGTGTTTTCTTTGCAGCGATAACCGAGCGTATTTGATACGCCCGGATAGGAAGCTGCTCGTGAATGACCCGCGGAAGCCGGCGCGACGTTAGCCCGGTTTACCGGGCTTGGATTGCAATAGGCCGGTCCTTTTAGGGCCGGTTTGATGGGCTCGACACCTGGTACGAGGCCGTTTCAACGGCCTTTTCTCGTAGGGCTTTAGCCATGGCCGAACCAAAGGGGAAACTTCAGGTGCCGAAGCACTCGTACCCTGGCTCTAGCCGCCGATTCTCCCATATTTATGTCGCACACCCCAGTGCCGGACGCTGCTGGCTCACGATCGGCGCTCCCAGCGCCTCCGCCCTCGCCAAGCGTGGACTTCCGTCCACGCCTCTGTCCGGCCGTTTGGGAACATCTGCCATAATCGGCAACGAGCTGACCATGCCGGTGCTGACGTGGCTGGCGCATCCCGCCCGGCAGGCTCGACTGGGAGGTCCGGCGGGGAACGACGAGAAGGAGTTCACGGGTGAAAATCGGAGTAGTCGGGCTTGGGTTTATGGGCAGCACTCACTTACAGGCGTACGAGAAAATCGGGCGCGCCGAGTTGGCGGCTGTCGCGAGCAGTGATCCTAAGAAGCTCGCCGGCGACTTGAGTGGAATCGGCGGGAATCTCGAAGTCCAGAGCGCCAAACTGGACTTCGGCGATGCGAAGCGTTATTCCACGGCCGCGGAGCTTTTCGGCGACCCCGCCGTGGAAGCGGTTGACCTTTGCCTTCCTACTGATTTGCATGCTTCGACGACGAACGCCGCGCTCAATGCGGGAAAGCACGTGCTCGTCGAGAAGCCCATGGGACTGAGCGGCGAAGAGTGCGACGGAATGATCGCCGCGGCTCGGTCGAACGGCAAGGTACTGATGGTGGCCCAGGTCATACGTTTTTGGCCTGACTACGTCGCCGCGCGCGACATTGTGAACGCCGGACAGATCGGCACGGTGCGATCCGCCGCTTTCCGCCGCCGCTGCTCAGCGCCCGCTTGGAGTAAATGGTTGCGGGACCGCGCGCGGAGCGGCGGTGGCGCTTTTGATCTGCTGATTCACGATTTCGACTATTGCGTGTGGCTGTTTGGGAAGCCCGATGCGGTCTCGGCGGCCGGCCACGAGGACCTGGAAGGCGGCGTCGACCTCGTCGATTGCCGCTTGCGGTATCAAGACGGCCCCACGGTGACAGTCGACGGTGGCTGGCACAATCGCGGCGAGTATCCCTTCTCGATGGAGTTCACGATTGTGGGAGACGACGGCGTTCTCGAGTTCCACTCCGGGGCTCAACGCCTCAAGCTCTACCGGGCGGATGGCACGCAAGAAGAGCCGTCCCTGCCGCAGGGCGATGGGTTCCAGGGTGAGCTGGAAGCGTTCATCCAGGCATGTGAGCAAGGGGAGCCGCCGGGTGATTGCCGCCCGGAAGATTCCGCTTTGTCAACACGGGTAGCTCTTGCGATGCGGACTTCCCGGGAGAGGGGCGGCGAGGCGGTTGCTGTTTGATTGCCGTTCAGCGTGCCACGCGCCGGCTTAGCCCGCTTTTCTCACCACGTGGCGAGGCGAAGTGCGTGAGAAGGCCGTCAGTACGAGGCGCGCGCCGCTTGACGAGCGGAGGCGTACTTGACCGTACGTTGAGCACGGCGAGCAAGCGCAACGAAGTAATTGGCGGTCTTATCGCGCGCTTCGACCGCCAGGTGGTGAGAAAAGCGGCTTAGGAAAGCTGCGTTCACGCGGCTTTTCGCATCCGCCCGCCTGGCGTGATTTTTTCGTTCAGAAACTGGGGAAGGCGCCTCCGCGCTGAACTTTTTGGGGCGCGAATTCGTAGATTCAATTGAGGAACCAAACCACTCATGGCGGAACAAGATTCAGAAAACGTCGAGCCGATGGACGCTTCCGAAACTGGAGAACGTAGCGCACCGGAACTAAGTTCGGCCGAGTCAAGGGAGGGTCAACACCGGGAGGCCGCCTCGGGGGCCGCCGCCGGGACCCCCTACTGCGTGCGCTGCGGCGGCTCGATGCCGGGCGGAGACCGCTACTGCCGCGCCTGCGGGTGGGAGGCGGGCGTGGAGCCTCCGACCCCGCCCCCGAGGCCTGTCATTCCTAACGCTTCGGAAAGCAACCGTCTTGCCGCGCTGCTGCTCTGCGTCTTCATCGGCGTGTTTGGCGCGCACCGCTTCTACGTTGGCAAGACGGGAACGGGCATCTTGTGGCTCTGCACCTTTGGTCTGTTTACCATAGGCGCCATTTACGACCTGGTACTGATCGCGACGGGTGAATTCCGCGACTCGCGCGAACGCAAGGTTGTCTACTGGCAGTAAGTTCCAATCAACCCGCAACGCCGGCGCGGCTATTGACTCCAGGGCGGAACGACGCCGTTCACGCGCGCATAGGCGATGGTTTGGCCGAGGTGCTCGCTGAGGTGTTCGGTCATGAATATGATGACGCCGCCGTAGGTGTTGTCTCGCCCGAATAGTTTGACAGCCTTGTCGATGTCGGCGTCGGAGAGCTTCTCCACCGCGGCGCGTATGTGAGCGAATGACTGCTTCACCATGGCGCTGATCTTGGCCTTGTCCGTTGTCGACTTCTCCATCCCGCCGGCATCGACACCGTCGGGAATGTCCATTCCAATGGTTCTCGGGATTCGGTAGTTGGCCGAAGCCACGTGCAGCAATACCTCGCTCACTGAACGTACTCCGTCCCCGGGGCGCCATGTATATTTCCCTTGCGGCATGGCTTCCGCCAAGCCCACGAACTTTCTCTCAAGCGTTGCCAGGCGTGCTACGGTTCCGTCCCGAACCTCGGCGGGCCCTGCCAAGGCGGCCCCCGCAAAAAGAATAGCCGTGAGGATGGTTAACAGAGTGGTATTGGCTCTTCGCATGGTGTTTCTCCTTTTTTCGCGGCCCGCTGTGGCGCCGGCCGCCGCATTCTATGAACGTTACCAGAATGAGACTCCAAAAGGGAACACGGGCGGATCCGGTGTGGTTTGTCAGGGGGTGAAGCCTCTGATTCATACGCTGCCGTCCGATGCTCGCGCGTTGGTGACTTGGCGCGACTGCGCGTGCGGGAAATCTTACACGGTTCGCTATCTCAATCTTGGAAAATCGACACGTCACTAGTACTACTGTGTTATAAAAAGGGCGCGCGCGATCGCAACGAGTTTCAGCCGCGTCAGGCTGGCAAGCCCCTTTTCAATGCAGCCGGGCGGGAAGAGGGTTTCGGCGACATAAGCCCGTTTTGGCGGACCTCCGGTCGCCGCATCATTCCGCCAGCGGGGTAACACTGACCTCCTTGAACCAGACGATCGATTTTTCGTCGTGGTTTTGGAGGCCTATGTATCCGCTGTCAGGCCGGGGGCCGCGTTGTGGCTCGTAATATTTCTTTCGTTCAGGGGCGGGCTGTGAACCTTCAAAAGTGTTGACAACCTTCCCGTTCACGCTGATGACGGTTTTCTGCCCTTCGAGCTTGATCTCCATCGTGTTCCAGCCGGAACGCGAAGGAGGAAACTCTTCAGCGCTCGACATCGAATAAATCGCTCCGGTTCGATGGAACTCGTCACCTCCATCGTTGATCTGCACCTCATACCCGCGGTGAACCGGGAACCAGGCGTCGTGGGGCTCCTCGGGAATCCGGATGAAAACGCCCGAGTTGGTGTTCGAACTGGAAGCCTTGTAGACCACCCGGATGACAGCGTCGCCGAACTTTCCCCCCGTGTGCCAGAGCAGGCCCATGCCGCCTTCTGTTTTCAACGCGCCGTCCTCAACCGAGAAAGAGCCTTTGCCGGCGTGTCTCCACCCAGTGAGATCTTTACCGTTAAAGAGCTGCGTGCGGTGCTGGTCGGCCTGGACTGCGCCCGAGCCAAACGTTACGGCGAACAACGTGGCAGCGATTGCGATGTGGCTCTTCATAGCACTTCTCCAGTCCATACAGGATAGCGAAACGGCTAGTGCGGAATCCGGCGGCCGGCACCCCTCCAGCGGGCGCAAGTCAAACCTCTTCGCTCAGCTCCGTCTGTTGCTCGCCCTGCGTCAGCCGCGTCATGCGCCCTCCCCGGTCCAAACGAAACTGTTCTCCGCGCCAATCGACGCGGCTCCCCAGGAAGCTGAACAACCAGACGAGAAAAGCGAGAATGTCCGCCAACGGCAGCAAGTAGAGGTTTCGTTTCGCCTCCCGCGAGTCCACGCAGTCTGCTACCAGGCAAGCAGCCACAAACCGCGGGATCAGGCAGCAAAGCGCCAAGGTCGTCAAGGCCACCGACTGACTCCCAACCGCAAGTGCCGAAAGACTCCAAACCGTGCCGTGGGTAACGATCAGTCCGGCGTGTCCCAATGGCCGCATGACGCGAATCGTCCGCGACCACCGCAGCAGATGGCGCCACACTGCCTTCCATGAATCAGCCGGAAGAAGCGTTTCAACGGTATATCCAGACAAAGCGACATCCAGGCCACTGCTTGAGATGAGGTTTCCCAGCACGTAATCATCGGCCAGGAAGGGTCTTAGCCGTTGGAAGCCCCCAATCCGCGCAAGGTCTCTCCGTCGCAGCAGCATGGTGGCTCCCAAGGCGAATCGCATCCCTTGCAGGCTTTTCCCGAGCAGCACTTGCCCTTGGTATTCCGCCGAAATCCACAACGCCTCGATGAGAGATGCGAAGGTTCCGCCGGGCCGGGCGCGGTAGAGACAGCTCACCAAACCTACTCCGGGCTTGGAAAAATCTCTCACGATCCGCTGGAAATAACCACTCTCCACCCGAATGTCGCTGTCGTTGACGAGTAATAAGTCGTAGCTCGCATGCGCCGCTAATTTCTCGAGAGCAAAAACCTTCGGGTTCCCCTCAGGCGAGGATCCGCACTCGACTAATTTGATCCGGAGGCGCGGCAATTCAAGTGCAAGCCGGCGGACCGGCTCAGCCGCCGGGTCGCCTCGATCGGTTACGCCGAACAACAGCTCGTACTCCGGGTAGTCCTGAAGCGCATGCGCGCGAATGTTTTCGTAAAGAGCCGGCGCGGAGCCGCTTACGGGTTTGAGTACCGAGAGGGCTGGCAGGGCGATCGGATTACTATCCTCGGGGCTGTCATGGTTGCGGCCGCGGCGGAACCTCCAAGCCGAATAGCAGACCCCTAAGTAGTAGACCGTGGCGCAAGCCAGCAAGAGCCCCAGGGCTGCCGCGGAAAAACGGATGACGAATTCAGCCACGATCCGCTACCAGGAAATCAGAACAACACCGCAGGTAACCAGGACCGCCGCGGCTGACCGGCGCGCTGAAATCCTCTCCTTGAGAAAAATCCTTGCCAGCAGAGTTTCCACTACATACGCTCCCGCTGTCGCCGGCACGGCGAAACTCACGTCCTCGATGGAGAGCAGCGCCATGAAGGCGAAGAACGAAACCGCGTAGCCAGGGATAGCAAGCCAGATAAAAACATCTTGCGCCAGCGTGGTGGCGCTCTGGATCAGTGAGCGCGGCCCAAAGTTATTAATCTCGCCTAAGCGGCGCATGGCGGCAGCCTTGAGTAAATCACCCAGCACCGTCCCACCGATCACCAGCGTAAGCAGGAAGAGGGTCAAATCTCGTCTCCCGCTTGCGGCTGGTCAAGGGTAGACACCGGTGTTGAGCCGGCCAGCGCCACGCCCAGGGTCACCAGCAACGTCCCGGCCCATCTCGTTTCAGAGATCTTTTCACCCAGGAACCCCCAACTGAGCACAGCGACGAGCACGTAACCAATCGAGGTCACCAGTAATACGTAGCTCAGATCCGCCCAACTCAGCACAATTGCATGCGCAATGAAAAACAAAAGTAATAGGCCCACGCCCGAGAGAACCCAGGGGTTGGTCATCGCCTCAAGGCCGGAGCAGATCAGGTCCGCCGGCGAATAGGAAGCGATGCTGCCGACCTGCTCCATTCCGTACCCCAGCACCACGTTGCCGAGGGCATTGGCAACGATGACGACCAGCAGGAATCCGGTGGTTTTCAAGATTCAGAGCCCCGAACGCAAGTGAGTGGGTCCCCCTGACGCGCTGATTCGCGGGACGCTTTCGCAGCGTACCGGTTGGGAACCACACAGGGGGCGACGGCGTGAGGTGGCGCACGGCTCCACCCTGCTTCACGCCAACCCGTCACGCCGCTTGATCGTCACGCCGTCGAGCGGCGACGAATCGCTGGCGCTTCGCACGAAGCGACAGGTATTCCTTCGCTACCTTGTAGAGGCGGCGGCGCTCGCTTCCATCGAACATGGCTTTGCGAACGATTCTCCAAGCCACTCTTGGACGGAAGTAATACTCGTCATAAAAGCGCTCGACCCACTCCAGGATTTCGGGCTGATCCAGCTCGCCGTAGGTTATGTTCGGCAGTTGGTGGCCTGTCTCGTCCGTCATCGAGTCAAGCGTGATCAGGCTGTTCGACTGCACATAGTCGTAGAACTCGGTTCCGGGGTAGGGATGAGCGATCGAAACTTGGATCGTCTCGGTATCCATACGCTTGGCGAAGTCGATCGTGCGGCGGATGGATTCCCGTGTTTCACCCGGCAGTCCGACAATGTAGTCGCCATGAATCAGCAAACCCAGTTTCTTGCAATGCTTGGTAAACCGCTCGGCTTGCTCGATCGTGGCGCCTTTCTTGATGTTCTTGAGAATCTGGGGATCCCCGGACTCGTAGCCGACGATGAGAAGCCTGCAGCCGGCGTCTTTCATGGCTTTCAGCGTTTCGTAGTCCACCGTCACCCGTGATGTGCAGGACCACGTAAAATTGAGCGGCTGCAGCTTGTCGCACAGTTCGATCACTCGCGACTTCCGAATGTTGAACGTGTCGTCGTCGAAGAAAATCTCCTTCAGCCCCGGGAAATTCCGCAGCGTCCATTGCACCTCTCCCGCCACATCCCGCGCCGAGCGGGTTCGCCAGCGGTGACCCGACAACGTTTGCGGCCAGAGGCAAAACGTGCACAGAGCCGGACATCCGCGCTCCGTGTAAAACGCAAGATATGGATGCAGCAGAAAAGGAACGTTGTAGCGGGTGAAGTCGAGATCCCGTTTGTAGACCTTCGTGACCCAGGGCAATGTGTCCAGGTCATCAATCGGCTGCCCTTCCGGATTGTGGACGAACCCGCCGTTTTCGCGGAAGCTGGCGCTGGGAACGTCGCGCAACGCCCTGCCGTTGGCGTAGTCAACGACAGGATGATCGAACTCCTTTCTAATGATAAAGTCGATCGCCTTGCTGGCGGCCAAGCTTTCCTCTGGCAGCGCCGTGACATGAGGGCCTACGAAGCAGATCTTGAGTTCAGGATTGGCCTCCTTCATCTTTTCGGCAAGCGCGACGTCGTTATCGAACCCCGGAGTCGACGTAAACAGGACAAGGAACTCGAACTCGCGCGCCATCTCGATTGTCTGGGCCGGGGTGACCTTGTGCGGCGGCGCGTCGACGACTTTGCTGCCGGGAAGCAGACCTGCCGGGTAGCACAGCCAAACGGGATACCAATACGACTCGACCTCGCGGGTCGCCGGCCATCGAGAACTCGCTCCTCCGTCGAAGTTTTCAAACGACGGGGGGTTAAGAAACAGGGTTTTGCGGGGCATTTAGAGAAGGTGAGAGGTCCAGAATAGCAGATCTATTCTGCTGGTCGGGCTGAAGATGGATCAAACCAGCTGAAGATGGATCAAACCAGAAGATGGATCAAACCAATGGATCAAACCATACAACACGCCTCTTCCGGTACCAGACCGGGTGAAGACGCAACGGCGGGCCCCCGCGGCCATGAAGTTTACGTCCTGATTCCGGCCAGCCCGCTTCTCTCACCAGGTGGCGAGGGCGATGTCAGCGGAGGCTTGCGGACTAAAGTCGCGCTTGACTACTGTTCTTCCAGCTCGATCCGTATCTCGTTCCACGGTGGCAGGGCCGATGGATGTGCCAGCGAAGCCAGATCCGCTTCGATGTCGCGCGATTGCAGGGGACCCAGCTCCTCATCGAGCCGGAGGTCGAAACTCGCCAGCGGCGATGCCGAAGCGCGGCTGTTCCGTGATTTCAAATGCACCTTTAGATCGACCTGATTCGTGGGCATATCGCCGTGGTTCACAACTACGGCACGGACCTTCAGCTTCTCGCTTTCCTGGTCCCACCAGGTACGCACGCCGGCTACTTCCAGGTCGCCCACGCTGGCCGAGCCAACTCCCGAATCCTCGCTGGCGTCGCCCACATTTTCGAGCTTCAGCTTTTGCCCGCCGCCGAATAGCCCTGGGCTTGTGAAGTACACGATGGCGCCAATCGTCCCCACGAAAAGCCCGGCCAGAATCGCTAGATAGAGAGGCGGAATCGACCATGCGGCGGACTTTCGCCGGGTTCGCCGCAGGCGCTGAACGGGCCGGCTCCGCGGCACTCGCTGAGCGGCCGGTGCGGGCGCGGGCCGGTCAACGGTTTGCGCCTTTGCGCCCGAGCCGCAATACGGACAATCGGTTTCACCGACATCAATCTCTCGGCCGCATTTGGGACATTCAGTCGTAAACATGTCTTCTCTAAGCGAATTGTAGCACTCCGCAGGGCAGCAATCCGTTCAACCGCCTCGGTTCGGGCCCTTGCAGCAAAGTGTATCGTTTGTTGCCGGGTTTCGTCCCTTGTGGAGCACAGTTAACACTTACTTGTTAAGTCGCCATGTCCCGACTGGCTCGGACGTTGTTGCAGTGATTCTGAACACCCGCATGCAGGGGCGTAGCGTGCTACGCCCGTAGCACGCTACGCCCCCTACCCGACACTCAGAGCCCCGTGCGTAAGCGCGGGGTCAATAGCGCGAACGTGAGCAACGCCGACCGCGGGTTCCCACCCGCGGCTCTGAAACTGCTGTTCGAACGCCGTCAGACTCATGCTGTTTGCAACCCGCCCGCTACACTGAAATCATGATTCAGCTCACGGGCGCCTCGATGCGGTTTGGCCCCAAGGTCCTGTTCGAGGGCCTCAATTGGCTGATCACGCCGCAAGAACGCGTGGCCATCGTCGGCGCCAATGGGACCGGCAAAACCACGCTGCTGAAAATCCTGGCCGGGCTCGAGCAGCTCGACAGCGGAACCATCACCCAACAAAAAAGCTTGCGAGTCGGCTACCTGCCGCAAGACGGCCTGTCGCTATCGGGGCGGAGTGTTTTCGAGGAGTGCCTCAGCGTGTTCGACGAGGCGCTGGCGATCGAGCGAGAGCAGGAAGCACTCACCGAAAAGATGGGCTTGCTCGATCACGAAGGCGCCGAGTACGCGGCGGTGGCGGAGCGATACCAGTGGGTCCACGACCGCTACCTCGCACTCGACGGCTACACGAAAGAGGCGCAGGTCGGCTCCGTGCTCGCCGGGCTCGGGTTCGTCAAAAACGACTGGTCTCGCCGGACTGAGGAGTTTTCCGGTGGCTGGCAGATGCGCATCGTCCTCGCCAAGCTGCTGCTCGAGAAGCCCAATCTGCTGCTGCTCGACGAGCCGACGAACCACCTCGACTTGGAAGCTCGCAACTGGCTCGAAGACTATCTCTCCAGCTACCCTTACGCCTGCTTGCTCATCTCGCACGACCGCTATTTCATTGACACCACCGTTAAGAAAATTATTGAGATCTGGCACAAGAAGGTTCATTTTTACGCGGGGAACTATTCGAAATATGAGGCGGCCAAACGACAACGGCTGGAGCAGATTCAGGCCGCCTACAAGAATCAGCGGGACGAGATCCGGCGCGTGGAAGCCTTCATCAACCGTTTCCGCTACAAGGCCTCGAAAGCCCGCCAGGTGCAAAGCCGCGTCCGGGCGCTTGGGAAGATCGAGCGCATCGAAGTGCCGGATGAGGAAGCGACGATCCATTTCCGCTTCCCTCAGCCGAAAGCCAGTGGGCGTGTTGTCGTGCGGCTCGAGCACGCCGCAAAGAGCTATGGCCCGAACGAAGTGTTCCGCGATGTCAGTCTCAGCATCGAAAAAGGAAGCCGCATCGCATTGGTCGGCCACAACGGCGCCGGCAAATCAACTCTGATTCGCATGCTGGCCGACGGCGCCGAACTCAGCGCCGGCGAGCGCGTGTTGGGATACAACGCCGAAGTCGATTACTTTGCGCAGGACCAGTACAAGGCGCTCGACCCCGATGCGCGCGTGTTCGACGATATTGCGTCGGTCGTTCCAAGCTGCTCCGACACCGAGATTCGTTCGCTGCTGGGATGTTTTTTGTTCTCTGGCGACGACGTATTCAAGCCCATCGGTGTCTTGTCGGGAGGTGAAAGAAACCGCTACGCGCTAGCCCGCATGCTGATGCGGCCGAGTAACTTGATGTTGCTCGACGAACCCACTAACCATCTCGATCTGCGGGCCAAGGACGTATTGCTTCGGGCGCTGCTCGATTTCACCGGCACGATCGTTTTCGTCTCGCATGACCGCTATTTCATCGACAAGCTGGCCACGCACGTCTACGCCATCGGCGGCGGGGAGGTCAGGGTCTACGCGGGCAACTACGAGGACTATCTCTGGCAAACCGAAAGGGAGGCAAGGCCGAGCGAGGACGAGTTTGTCCCCTCGAAATCGCGGAAGCGTTTAGGCAAGAAAGCCACCCAGGCACGGCGGAAACCGGCCCCCTCCGTCAGTGACGCTCTAAGGAGCGCTCTGCGGCTAGCCGGGAGCGAGGCCAACGGCGCCGAGCGTCCCAAGCGCGGAAAGCGTATGAACCCCATTCTTGCCAAGCGGGCTCGCAAACAGATCGACGAGCTCGAGGCTGAAATCGCGCGCTTCGAAACGGAGGCCGCCGAACTCGAGGTTCGGCTCGGCGCTTCGCGAAATCATCAGCAAGCGGAGCAGATCACAAAGGAAATGGAGCTGCGCCAAGCCCGTATTCAGGTCTGCGAAAAGCAGTGGGAGGAACTCTCGGAGAAGCTCGAAGCCGAGGCCTAGTGTAGTGTCTAACAAATAAATGGACAGATGTATCGACGGCCACGATGGAATCGATTCAGGAAAAACTCTTCCCCTCGAACAGATTCAGGCTGGTCGCACTCAGCCCCGACGCAAAAGAAGAACGAAGGACTAATTCGAGGACAATACACTAGCTAAGCTAGAGTTCACCTGCCGGCGCGAGCGTGCCATCGTCGCGCCGAGAGAAGTCTCACGGCTCTTGACGACCGCGTCGTTCACCGCCAAACTGGTGGATTGACTCTTGCAAGAGAGTAAACGCAGCAATGATTCTCCCTCTGACACCGATCCGTTTCTTGCTGGAGGCCGCTGAGAACTACGGCCGCAAAGTTGGGATTGTTGACGGTGAAAAGAGGCTGACTTACTCAGAAATGCTGGACCGCTCGAGCCGATTGGCGGCGGCGCTGCGGAATCTCGGCATAGAGGACGGCGACCGCGTGGCCACGCTGAGCTTCAATTGCCATCAATTGCTGGAAGCCTATTACGGCGTGCCGATCGCGCGAGCTGTCTTACTTTCCTTGAACGTGAGGTTGTCGCCGCAAGAGCAGACGTACATTCTGGAGCACTCCGGTTCGAAGATCGTGCTGTTTGATCCTGAGTTTCAACCGCTCGCCGATGTTTTGCGCAAGAATCTGCCCGCGATTCAGTGGGTTGCTCTTGAGGCCTGCGATGGGCAGCCCGATTGGGTCCATCCGTGCACGTACGAAGAATTGCTGGCCGCGGCGAAGCCAGAACCCGTCGACTTCACGGCCTGCGATGAGAACGCTCTGGCCGAGCTGTTTTACACCAGTGGCAGCACCGGACGTCCCAAAGGTGTCATGCTCAGCCACCGTACCCTCTATCTGCATGCGCTCTATGCCATCCTCGGTGCGCGCCGCCGTGCAGGCAATGTCGCGGCGGATCAGATGTGCGAAATGCACACCATCCCCTTATTCCACGCGAACGGCTGGGGACGGCCTCATACGATCACCTTTGTCGGGGGGCGCCACGTCATCGTGAAGCGTTTCGACCCCGCTGAAGCTTGCGAGCTGATCGCACGCGAGAGCGTGACCGCGTTTTCGATGGTTCCAACAATGGCCACCACGATGGTGAACTTTTCCGGCCTCGGCGACTACGACTTAAGCAGTCTGCAAGAAGTGTTCGTCGGAGGTGCCGCGCCGTCGGCCGCTTTGATCGGCGAAATCGAGGAAAAGCTCGGCTGCCGCGCATTTGCCGGATACGGCATGACCGAGACTTCGCCGGTGGCCGTTATAGCACATGTCAAGGACACACTTGGAGAGATTAGCGAAGGTGAGCGGGTTCGCCGGCAAGCGATGACCGGAACGGCCCTGGGCGGTGTGGAGGTAAGAGTCGCGACTCAGGACGGGAAGGACGTTCCAAAGGATGGGAAAACGGTAGGGGAGATCCTCTTCCGCAGCGACGTCGTCATGGACGGTTATTGGCGAGAACCCGAAGCAACAGCGGAAGCCATTGAGAACAACTGGCTGCATACGGGAGATATGGCCGTCTGGGACGAGGAAAACTACTTGTTGATCGTCGACCGCAAGAAGGACATCATTATCAGCGGCGGCGAGAACATCTCGTCGATCGAAATCGAGAAAGTGCTAGCAAGCCACGCCGCCGTCTACGAGGTCGCGGTTGTCGGAGTGCCGGACGAAAAGTGGGGTGAAGTTCCCGCTGCTTTTGTGGTCCTCAAGCCGGGTGCATCCGCTACGGAAGATGAATTGAGAGGTTTCGTGCGTGATCACTTGGCCGGGTTCAAGGCGCCAAAGTCAGTTGAGTTTCGCGCCGAGCTGCCCAAAGGCGCGACAGGGAAGATTCTCAAGCGGGCTCTGCGCGACCCTCATTGGGAAGGGATGGAACGGCACGTCCACGGCAGCGGTTGACAGAGGTGGGATGAGAAGGCTGGTCGCTGATGATTGTGTTTGATCCATGTCAGGTGTATACTCGAAGCGCGAGGAGACGCAAAATGGGAATCCTCGACACGACCTATCAACAAGGAGGAGATGTTCAATGGCTAAAGTAGCGAGAGAAATGGTCGAGAAGGCTGGCGTTGACGTCGACAAATTGGTGGACCTGCTCGTCAAAAATGCATCGGCTGAGCTAACTACGTATTACTACTACACCATCCTGCGCGTGAACCTGATCGGCCTGGAGGGCGAGGGGATCAAGTCCATTGCCGAAGATGCGCGCATCGAAGATCGCAACCACTTCGAAGCCCTGGTTCCACGCATCTACGAGTTGGGCGGCAAGTTGCCTCGCAACATGAACGATTTTCACGACATCTCGGCCTGCCCCCCGGCCTACCTCCCGGACGACCCAACTGACATCCAAGCAATGTTGAAGGTGCTGGTCAATGCCGAGCGCTGCGCGGTCCAAGGTTACACAGCAATCTGCAACATGACGGCAGGCAAGGACCACCGAACCTACGAACTCTCGCTGGCCATTCTGAACGAGGAGATCGAGCACGAGGCCTGGTTCGCCGAATTTCTGGGGGAAGGCCCCTCGGGACACGGGGGTACGCGCCGCGAGGCTGGATATTCGCCGCATGTTTCCAAATTCATGACGTGAGGAGCGGCTCACTCAGCCCGGTGGGGACCCTCGGTCCGGCCGGGTTCAGCTGACCAATGCGGCTGATCGAAGGCGTCGCGCCCATCGGTGGGGTGGCCCGTTACCCCCCGCTACTCCCCAGTTGACAATCTTTTCTGACTCCACGATCATGTAATCTTGCCTGCGTCACGCGGGCTGGGAGTTGAAAAATGAAACGAACTATTTCTGCCTGGATTCTCGTCACGGCGCTGGCGAACGCGGCGCTTTGGCTTTCCTGCGGGGAAGCGCCGCCGGAAGCTCCCCCAGGTCCGGCGACGCCAGTCGGCCAGGCATTAGAGATCCAAGCGCCTCTGGGGCTTCCCCCGGTCCCGATTCCGGCCGATAATCCTGCCACCGCCGACACCGTGGCGCTGGGCCGCCGGCTTTTCTACGACAAGAATCTCTCCTCGGACGGAACGATCGCTTGTGCATCGTGTCATCGCCCCGAGGCCGGTTTCGGCGACCCCGATCCGTTCTCGGCAGGCGTCGGGGGGCAGCGCGGCGGACGCCAGGCCCCGGTCGTTCTCAACGCCGCCTACTTCGATGTACAGTTCTGGGACGGGCGCTCGCCGAGCCTCGAGGATCAAGCGGCCGGGCCGGTCCAGAATCCGATCGAGATGGCCAATACGCTCGAGGCCGTCGAAGAATATCTTTCCAAAGACCCGAGCTACGTGGAGCAATTCGAAAAGGCCTGGGGCCCGGGTCCCATCACTTACGAGAAAGCCGGCAAGTCGATTGCCTCATTCGAGCGAACCGTCATCGCCGGCAACTCTCCTTTCGACCGCTGGTTCTATGGCAAAGAAGAGGACGCCATGGATGAGCCCGCCAAACGTGGTTATGAAGTCTTTCGCGATCCGGCGAAGGGCAACTGCGAAGTCTGCCATTCCATGCAAGAGGGCCACGCGCTGTTCACCGACAACAAGTTCCACAATCTCGGCGTCGGCGTGGACGACGAGGGCAATCTGCCCGACATGGGGCGCCATGACGTCACCCAGAAAGAAGAGGACAAGGGGGCGTTCAAAACCTCGTCGCTGCGCAACGTAGCGCTCTCGGCGCCCTACATGCATGACGGCAGCCTGGCTACGTTAAAGGAAGTGGTCGACTTCTACATCGGCGCTGGAAACTCGAACGATTGGCGGGACAAGGATCTCAAGGAGCTTGACCATCTCAGCCGTCAGGACCGCGACGATCTCGAGGCGTTTATGAACGCGCTGACCGGCGAGATCCCGCCCAATACCGGCGCCCCGAGCGACTAGCCCGCGGGGCGGCGGAACCGTGAATCAGAACCCGGAGCCCCGCGCGTAAGCAAGGGGTCTCTTCGTCTTGCTTGCTCCGCCGCCGAATTCAAGTTGCGGTCTTCTGAACCGCCGACCGCCGCCACCAGAAGTACACCGGAATGCCGCTGGCAATCAGCAATAATCCCGCCAGCGAAGGCAGCGGCGTCGTCACCAAGGTATTGGCCACAAGCCAAACCGAAGCAAGAGTGAACAACGCCGGTGTCACGGGGTATCCCCACATGCGATAAGGACGCTCCAATTCGGGCCGCTTGACGCGAAGAACAATCAACCCAACGACCGCCAGTGCGAAAAAGATCCAGCCGGCGAACATGACAAACGAAAACAGCCCGACGTAGCTGCCGCTCAGGGACAGAATCGCCGCCCAGACGCCTTGCAGCAGAACGGCCAGGCCGGGAGTCTCAAACCGCGGGTGGACCTCGCCGAACTTCCGAAAAAACAGCCCGTCCCGAGCCTGCGCGAAGTAAACACGTGGGCTGGCGAGAATGCCGGCATTGAGGGTGCCGAGAATCGAGATGAGTATGGTGAGCGAGACGATCGTCCCGCCGGCGGATCCGAAGACGCGCTCGGCCACCAGCGCCGCCACTCGATCCGTAGCGGCAATCTCGTCCGGTGATAGTACGTTCAGGTAAGCTACGTTGGCCAGCATGTAGAGCGCGATGACCACCCCGACTCCAAGAACGAGACTGAGGGGCAGGTTGCGGCGCGGGTCCTTGATCTCTCCCGCAACGAAGCCTACCTGAAACCAGCCGCTGTAGGCCCACAGGCAAGCGATCATGGCAACGCCGATCTCACTCGAACCCCAAGCCGGCATGGACGCGACGGTCTCAACCGCCGGCTGGGTTTGATAAGCCAGAGCGCCCCCGGTGACGAGCAAGAGTCCGGCAACTTTGAGGACGGTTGTCGTTCTCTGCACGGCCACCCCGCCGCTAACCGAGCGGTAGTTCAACCAGGTCAAGGCAAGCACGACGCCCGCGGCGGCGAGCTTTCCGCCTAGCGGCGAAAGCGGAATGAAGTAACTCAGGTAAATCGAAAACCCGACTGCCAGCGCGGCGGACCCGCCGGAGCGCAACACCAGCAGCAACATCCAACCGAATAGAAAAGCCCATAGCGGCGAGTAAGCCTCGCGAAGGTAAACGTACATGCCGCCGGTGCGAGGGAACATCGCGCCCAGCTCGGCGAATGCCAGCGCGCCGCAAAGCGAGAAGGCGCCGGCGGCAACCCAAATGCCGAGCATCCAGTCCGCCGCCGGCAGTGTGCGCGCGATCGACCCGGGAACGATGAAGATGCCCGAGCCAATGATCGTGCCGACAACAATCGCCCCGGCGTCCCAGGCCCCCAGGCGCCGTGAAAGTTCGCGAGTGCCCATCGGACTAACTATAGCTGTCGACGCTTCCCCATATTAAAGAAAAAGGGGGTTTCGCTGCAATAAGGAACTCGAAACAGGCCCATATTCAAGTTCACGATAATAAGGAGCCTCTAGACCTAGATCCCCTCGGTCAAGAACGTGGATCTCCGGAATCAGCTCCGGCGCGACCGGGCCCAGCACCATGGCGGAAGGAATGTCGAACAAAACGTCGAAGCGAACGCGGTGCGAGGCATCATATCGGGGAATCGCGATCACGGCCTCGGCGATCGCGAGCTGTAACTTTGTCTTCTCGGTCGCTTCCGCGGGGGTGAGGTGTTCTTCCGGATGGAGTTTCGCGACCGCCTCAGTAAGAGGTTCTGCAAGCTTTTTCTGCTCATCTGATCGCTTGTCCTCGGGCACCTCGAACGCCGTGACGATGTCCGCTTCGAACTCAGTCTTCTTTTCGTCGACGAGACGCTGTTTCACGCGATCGAGAAACAGCTCGTAGGCATTGCGTCTCTCATCAAGCGCGACGTAGCGGGGGTAGGCTTCATTCCGGTGAAACTCCGTCATCTTTGTGACGACGGAAAGGCGCACGGGCCGGCTCGCGGCAAACACCGCCTGCAGTCGGAAGTACTCTTCCTGAGTGATCGGATCAAACTTGTGATCGTGGCATCGGGCGCACCCCACCGTAAGGCCCATAAAGGCGGCCCCCGTCGTGTCGACCCAATCCGTAAAACGCTCGTAGAGCAGCTGCGGCGTTTCAAGGTACGACTCGCCGATGGCCGTGCCGACCGTGTACAGACCCGTGCCGACGCGCGCCTCCAGATGTTCCACTTTCTCCGGGCGGATCGCGTAGCTACTGTCATAGAGATCGAGGTCATCCGGCCAAAGCTCGTCCGCGGAGATTTGCTCTTGAACAAAGCGATCGTAGGGCTTGTCTTCGTTGAATGACTTGATCACGTAGTCCCGATACCGCCACGCGTCCGGAAAGAACTCGTCCGTCTCGAAGCCGGCACTATCCGCGTAGCGCACGACGTCCAGCCAGTGCCGACCCCAGCGCTCGCCGTAGTGCTTTGACTCGAGAAGCCGGTCGATCAACGCTTCGTAAGCATCAGGCGATTCGTCATTTATGAATTGGTTGATTTCGGCCGGGCTGGGAGGCAAGCCGACCAGATCAAAATAGACCCGCCGCGCCAGCGCGTGCCTGCTGGCCGACGGAGCATGGCGCAATCCCTTTTGCTCCCACTTTTCGAACACAAAAGCGTCGATCGGATTCGAAACCTCGACATGCTGCACTTCGGGCACTTTGGGGCGTCGGGGAGGCGTAAAGGACCACCATCTCTCATCGGCGCTCGATGCGGACGGCCGATCCGGGGTTGGGTAGGGAAAGCCCGCCTCAATCCAGCGCCTCAGGATGTCGAGCTGATCGTCAGGCAGCGTGGCATCTTCAAATCTCCTAAATGGGCCGCGGCTTGGTAGAGCAAGCTTGACTCGACCCGGCCGAAAACCGCGGCCGGCCCCCGGACGCCACCGCGCAGTAACGCTTCTCGGCTTCGAAGATCCAGGCCCGATGTTTTCGCCGAGCCGTGGCAGGCGAGACAGTGTTCCGCGAGCACCGTGTGCGCGGCGCCCCCGATGCCGGACTCTGCTTGAGCGAGCGCAGGGAGGCTGGTCGACAAGAGAGCGACAATCTTCCAAGTAATGCGAAGCTGGGCAGCCATCGTGCGGAGATTCTTTCCCTCGAGGGGTCTTTCTAGTCCAGCATCCGTAGCCATTCTAACGTGAAACGGCTCGCTGAAGCTCATTGTCAAGTTAGACGGGGCGGCGCACCGCGTATCAATTCGTGTCGCTGCCAAGTGATAGTGTCCTAAATGTGCCCAGTAGAAATGTCCTATTGACAAGGTCATCCTGGAGGGGTGAGCAACCAAGGACAACTACTGATGACACAACGAGGGCGCGACCGGCTGGTGGCGCTGAGCAAAGCCGACAAGAAGCTGATCACCCAAAAGCAGGCCACCCAGCAGATCGGCCTCAGCGAACGGCAGTGCAGGCGGCTGCTGGCCAAGCTCCGCAGCGAAGGCGAGCAGGCCGTAATCCATGCGGCGCGCGGCCGCTCCTCCAACCGCAGGATCAGCGCCACGGTAGAAAAACAAGCCGTTGCGATCCTCTCCCAAGCCGCCTGCGCGGGCTTTGGGCCGCGGCCCTGGCGGCGGAGTATCTCCAGCAGCGCCACGGCATCCGAGTCGGCCGCGAAACGCTGCGGGGCTGGATGGCCGCCGCCGGGCTGTGGCAGCCCCGCCGGCGCAACTCGGCACGAGCGCACCTGTGGCGGCCGCGGCGGCGTTGCCGCGGCGAGCTGGTGCCATGGGACACCTGCGAGCACGACTGGCTGGCAGGACGCGGCCAGAAGCTGTACCTGATCGGGATGATCGACGATGCCAGCAGCGAGTTGTTGGCGCGCTTTGCGCGGCACGATTGCAGCGAGGAAAACGGCCGTTTGCTGAAGACGTATGGGGAGAAAAACGGCCGTCCGGCGGCCTTCTACACCGACCGCGCCAGCCTGTTTGTCAACACGCCCAAAAACAGCGCCGGCGAGGGGCCCAAAACCCTGCCACCCACCCAGATCGGGCGGGCGCTCGAGGAGCTGGGAATCGAATCGATCACGGCCTATTCACCGCAAGCCAAGGCTTATGCTTCATACTGCACCTCCTGCGAACCGTGCGAGACGTTCTCGGGGAAGCGGCGGCGTTTTGAGAGTTGGACTCCCTGTGCCTTGCGAGGCGGATCGGGTCCGGGATCTTCATACAGCCACAGGTCCTTGTCGTTGGCGGGATAGGCCTTGAGCAAGCCGTGGCTGCGCCAGATTCTGATGCGCAGCGGCGGCAACTGTAACCGGTCGGAGAGCTCTTCGATGGTCAGCAGGCCTTTCTCTCGCAGTCGATCATATCGTGGTTTGAGCTGATAATCACGGCGGAGGCGGGCAATCACGCGGCTGTGGAAAGGCTTCCCCTCTGCAGAGGTAACGCCACGGTCGTTGAGGATTCTCACGATTTCTCTGTCCGTGTGATCATCCATCAAACGGTCGCTTTCCGCAACCACGGAGGCAGGGGTTTTTCTCGCTTCCCAGGCATTGAGAGGACGTGGCAGCGTTAGCGTTTTCCTCATCCCGCCTTTGAACCGGACGTGCGCGGTGATCGCGTCTCTCCGGACGAGCGTGACGTCTTCGAGCACGAGCCGCACGATCCGTTTGCGCTCGCGATGCGGTGTATGCGGATCTTGCCAAAGCCGCGGAAGATCGCCGGCCAAGGCCGCGATTCTTGCTCGTTGCTCTTCCGTGGGCGCCACGCGATCATTCTGGCGCTGCTGTTCGTATTGCTCCTGAGCTTCGGTCAGTGCGCGCAGCTTCGCATTCCAGTCGGCCTCCAGGGAATCGGCGACGAGACGGTTGGCTGGGTCCACGTGCAGGTAGCGTCGCTGAGCCAGGCCGGCTTCATACCGGGTTAAGAAGCTCCCTGTCAAAGCTCGCCATGCACTTGGAGGGTCCGGCAAAGGACGAGATTGTCGCTGCCATTGGACTACTCGATCTTTATGGACCTACTTTCTACCCTCCGCACCTTAGCTCGGCTGAAGAGCGTTGTCACTGGGCTGTCCAACACCTGCAGAACCAAGTCGGCCATCGTAAATTCAGAATGTTTTTCGCAGTCCACGAGTTCGAAGCTTGGATTCTGAGTCAACCGTAATTCTTGCCGCCAGAGGTTTCGAAAACCCTTCCTGCCAAAGCGAAGGACCCCGAGTCCGTCAACTTCCAGGAACCACCCGCGAAGCTCCTCGATCGGCTGTACAGGGAAAAGCTGGGCCGCGGCTACAAGAAGAAGGTTTACGGCGCCGAACTCCTCAGAAGAGCCGATCCTGGGCTCGCATACGACAAGTGCCCTCACCTCAAGGAAATGTTGGATGAAATGCTGCGGCTCGCGGTGGACGCTCACTGATTCCTAGGAGCCTGTCCGAGTATTCGTCATTTTCTTCTTTGAGAAAAAACACAGATGGGCGATAATGGTTTATGAGAAAAACCTACCGCTCCTACGCCAGTCCTGGTCAGCGCATTGCCCGCTAAATCAAAGAAGGCTGGCTCTTTCGAGCCAGCCTTGGACATCGCTGAAGTAGTTAGTCCCCCCTGCGTACTGCAGCGAATTGTCCCTGGTACGACATGATTGTGGCATCTATTCCGCGAAACACCAATAGAACAAAGGGTTCAATTTGAGCGGGGTACGATTGTACCAGATGCTATCGGGCATTGACTGAGTTAGTCTTCGGTACTTTGGTGATATGCATAGAGGCCAAGACGGCCCGAGGCCCAACGGCAGGCATGATGCTTGCCGTCAAGAACGCGCACGGGGCGCAAACGACAGCCGCCGGGCCCGCGGTTTTCGAGGCCGGAACAAGCTCCCGCGAGGCGGCCGTCAGCCAGCAAGTGAAGCAGCGGGGGAACCTCCGGGGCTACTCGGAGGTTATGGATCTCGCTAGTTCGTGGGGCCGACCTTTTCCGTCCGGCCAACGAGGGGCAGGATCGTGCCTTTGCCGCAAATCGCCACGCCGCTGCCTTTGAGTGCAACCAGAATGTTGTAGAGCAGGGCGTAAACGACCTGCTCATTGATCGCTTGGCTTCCGGGCAGCCGAAAGGACGCGGGCAGCTCCTTTGAAAGCGAGATGCGCACGGCTTGCTCCAGCTTCCCTTGGGCATCGCGACTATTCGCAAGTACGAGCGGAGTCTGGAGCACCGCCCCGGAAAGGCCGTCGACGTAAAACTGACAGCGGGAGAACCAGCCCACGTTTGCGGGGTCACTCGCATCGAAGAGGACGAGGGGATCTTTCGAAGACTGCGGTTTGGCGTCGACCGTGATGGCGCGACTGTCTTCGTTGATGCTGCACTCGAACCCGGCTTGGGTGGCCAAGTTGTGGATCATCTCGTGCTCAGGCTCGAGAGCGATCAAATCACGTTCCCCTGCCTGAATGTACTTCATGTATCAATTCTACCACCCGTACGCTTTCGTACAGCGAAGCGGGTTCGTTGGTAGCGTTGGCTACGGGGTCAGCCTGCATTTCTCACCAGCTGACGGCCGAAACACGCGATAGGCCCGCCATTACTTCGTTGCGCTTGCTCGCCGTGCTCACCGGAGGGTCCAAGTGCGCCTCTTTGATTGAGTGAGGGGCGCCAAGCCCATGGACCTGCGGCCCACCCAAGGAGATGAAAACCTTTGGGTTTTCGACCGAGCGTTACTGAAGTCGTCCTTGGTCAACCAGATGTGGATTCTTCCGCGGTAGCCGAACCGGATTTCAGAAGAACGAAGGATGCAAACATTGAACCCCAGCGGAGACGCCGGCTTGGCTCCGGCCGCAACCTCGCCGATCTCGGCGGCGTGGTTGCGGGAAAACTCGAATAGAACGGTATTGTTTGGCAGACCCGAAATTCCCAGCATCTGAACCGCCTGGGCCAAAGCCGCCCCGAAAGACTCCGCGACAATCGAATCGACAAACACACCGGCATGGCTGGCTTCGGTGCGCTGGATCAGCTTCTCTGATATAACGCGTGAGTAGACTTCCGAGTCCACGGAAACACGGCCTTCGATGTATTGAATGAACTGTCCGAAACCGTGCCGATGACAGATCGCGGAAAGGTCCCTTTCTCCCTGGCGCCGGTAGCGCAGGCCGCGGTAGATGCCGAACATGATCAGCAGGGCCAGCACGGCATAGCCCGGGGCCATCTGGAACATCATCATGAAACACATGAAGGCGCCCAGCAGCGATACGTACGAGCGGGACCGGAAGGAGAGCCGGTAGGATAGATTGCCGGCGAAGTGCTCCAGGAAAGACACGGTGCACAGAGCTCCGTAGGTGACCATGAAGAACATGCTGATGATCTTCGCCACGAAGTTGACGTCTGCCAGCAGAACAAAGACAAGAGCAATTGCCGCGGAGGCCAGCGTGGCGTTGACGGGCTCGCCCTCTTTGCCGCGCCCGCGGGAGAGAACCGCGTTGAGCCTCGGAGAAGGAAGCACCTTGTCACGGGCCAATGCTTGCAGCGTACGAGGGGCAATCAGGATGGACCCGATGGCGGAAGAGATCGTGGCGGCCGCAGGCCGATCGGAATGATCGGTCCCCACAAAGCGATGCGGCTCATGATGAACTGGTCGGCGGCGAGATCTTGCGGCGTAGCGCTGGCAGCCAGGGAATGGAAACGCCGGATGATCTGCGATGCCCTCGATGGCGTGGTCCACGGCATGGCCTGCCCGCTGGGACGGCGGTGACCGCGGCGCCGTTCTCACCGCAAGTGCGGCTCCAGGACGAGCTGGCTGGTACGGAGAACCGAATCGCGGTGGAACGGCGCAAGTACAACCAGATCGTGCAGCAGTACAACACCTACATTGAGCTATTTCCGAACAATCTCGTGGCGTCTTTCAGCAGTTTCGAGCGGGAAGAGGCGTACTTTCGTACAACCGAAGAAGCTCGCCAGGCGCCGCCGGCGGTCAATTTCAGCTCGGAATAAGTGAAGTTGCGGAGTCAGGATTACTTCCGCAGCGACTCCAGCATTTTCTCGAAGTCTGCTTCCGCCGCATGCGCGGTTTTTCGGGGGGCGGTCAACTTGAAGAACACGGGCCCCTCGGTTCCCTGCGCGATTGCGGCCAACATACGGTAGCCGGGTTTCGGGATCGCCCGCGGAGACATCGGAGCGGGTTTGAACAGGTAGGTTCCACTGACGTCAACCGTTGTGACCTTGATCCCCGCGATGCTCTTGTCCTCGATCTGAGCTGTTTTGTCCGCCGGACCCCCGTCCGGTGTTTGAAACTGCCCCAGCCAGCGCCTGACATTCGCCTGCACGCTGCCGCCCTGCCCCGCGCCAAAAAAATAGACGGCGCACTCGCCCGGCTCCTTGTCGCCGCCGCTTGGCGGCACCACGTAGGTGGCGGCCCGCATCGGTTTGGCCCCTTGCGATTTCCATGCCGGGGGGGCGGTCCAGTTCAGTCCGCCGGCGGATTCCGCCTGGGCTGGCCCGACGGCCATTGCCGCCAGAAGGCAGGAACCTGCGATGAATCGCACGGCAAAACGCTTCGTCATTTGCATGCCTCAACTATCAGCTAAGAGCTCTGGTAAGAGCTAAGTATAAAACACTCCGATGGACTCCCCGGCTTTTAGCCCGCTTTTCTCACCACGTGGCGAGGCGAAGTGCGTGAGAGGCCCGTCAGTACGAGGCGCGCGCCGCTTACGGTCGAAGCATGCGATAGGCCGCCATTACTTCGTTGGGCTTGCTTGAGGTGCTCGACGTAGGGTCAAGTACGCCTCCGCTCGTCAAATCAGGCGGTGAGAAAAGCGGGCTAGGCGGGAAGTCTTAAGTAGAACCCCTGATGGTAGTTGGGTACAGCAGTACCATTGGCAAGCCGATTTCCGTAGCCCATCATACGGGGAAGGTCTTTCGCCCGTCTGATGCCCGGCTCCGACGTATTCGTCGATCTATACGAAGTGCTCCAAATCAGCCCTAGCGCTGATTTGGAAACCATTCAACGGGTCTATCGCCTGCTCGCGCTTCGCTACCATCCTGACAACAAAGAAACCGGCAACCCGAATGAGTTCGAGCTTGTTCTGAAGGCGTATCGTGTTCTCAGCAATCCGGAGACACGGGCCTCTTATGACTCGGCTTACTACCAACGGCAGAAGCTGCGATGGAAGATTTTCGACCAGGGTGGGGCGCTTACAGCCCGCGAGACGGAACAGAGGCAGCGCGAAGGGGTGCTGTCCTTGCTTTACGCCAAACGCCTGAAGGAGACCCACAAACCCGGAATGGACCTCAGGGAGATGGAGAATCTGCTTGCCTGCGCGCGCGAGCATCTTGAGTTCAGCCTGTGGTACCTCCGGGAAAAACGCCTGATTCAGGTAAGCGACAATGGGCAATATTCGATTACAGCTCTGGGCGTGGACACCTGCAATGAGAAAGAAGTTTCTCGTGTGAGGGAAGATCGTCTCATAACCGCGGCAAAAGAGCCCGCCAACGGCAATGCAGTGAATTCACGGGCGCCTGGGGGCCGAATCCAAAACGCCTCGCTCCCGACCGCGGCAGCCGCGGACGCCCAACCGCGCCGTTTCGAGTCTAAGATAGCTGCTCCCGCGGTCAAGCACCGCCAGCCCGAACCCGTGAATCGCTAGCGCATGTTTGCGTTTAGGCCTGCTAACTGATTGAAAAGGCAGGGGCGGGTTTTGGTTTTGGTCACTACATGATGGTTTCCTGGCCGGCGGGCGGCGGCGGGGGGTCGAGTTGTTGCCTCAGCCCCAGCAACCGCAGCACTTCGGCGGCTTGGCGGCTGCCGCGCGTGACACAGCGTTTGCGCCGCTGGCCCAACTCCAGCTCCACCACCCGCACCGTCTCCAAGGCCCGCCAGGCCGCCGCCGCCGACAGCTTGAGATGCACCGACCTCTGACGCTGTAAACAATCCTGCCTCAATCTCGTAACCCAGTCCGCATAATTTCTCTCCGATAGATCGAAACCAGGCAAGGATACCTGGGACGTTTTCAAGGAAGACCATGGCGGGCTGCACTTCACCGAGGATTCGGAAGAAATCGGGCCAGACGTAGCGCTCGTCGCCGTCGCCTTGACTTTTGCCGGCAACACTGAAGGGCTGGCACGGCAACCCCGCAATGACACAATCCACGACTCCACACCACGGGTGGCCGTCAAAGACGGCAAGATCCGTCCACACCGGCGCTTCATCCAATCGCGTTTCTTCCATGCGGCTCACCAGTACCTCGCAGCAGTAGGCTTCCCTCTCCACGTAGCAGACGACGGCGAGACGCTGGAATCGCGAGCCGCAATCCGAGCTCAAGACCTCCCGCGCCAGAACACAGGGAAAGGACGTTGAGGGCAGGGAAATCCACACGTAGTTCACTCCGAAGCTTCTCCATGAAGAAGCAGACCGACACAAAAACCGCCACGCGCGGACAGAAGCTCCGAATGTGCTGTTGAGCTAACTTGTTGATTCGAGGATACTAAGGATGGTTGCGGGGGAAGGATTTGAACCTTCGACCTTTGGGTTATGAGCCCAACGAGCTACCAGACTGCTCCACCCCGCACTTCTATCGTAGCGAAGAACCCGGATATCGTCAATGAGCGTGGCGGAAATGGGCGGATCCGGCCGGATTTGGGTGCGCTCCACGCCGACGACGATAGTGAGAAGGTTCGTTCGTGGTTTTGCCGATGGTCCGCTGTGACGTTGGGAGACAAGAATTCTCGCTGGAGTAGGCCATTTTGGAACTGAGCCTGAGCAAGGGACACCTTAGAAGCGGTGGACCCGGCCCGTGCGGCCGTGGCTTAAGCTGCGCCCGCGACTTGGTGAACTCCGAGACCAGCATTTTGTTCCACAGCTTCTCCACCCGGCGGTTGAGAAACTCCCAGCCGTTGTCGCGATGAAAGCCGCGGATACGGAAAGGGAATTGATGCAGAATGGCCTCTAAAACCGGCGCCAAATGGGCCTCGGAGATGGTTTTCGCAACAGCCCACGATCTGCCCTTGCGTGACCGTGCCGGCGGCATTGATGTGGTAGATCCCCTGGCGGGAGTCGGTGTCGCCCTGGGGCACGGTGTCGACCCGCAAGTAGCCGGGCTGGCCGCGCTCCTCGGGCTTGCGCCGCTCACCAATGCTCACCCCGGAGGCGCCGGTCTTGGTGTGATGGACGTGGTGCTCACGATAGGCCCGCGCGCGCCGCAGGTTGTCGATCTGGGAGGCCCCGAGATCGAAGCCAATCGTTAGTAGCCGGCCTTGCCGTAGACCTCTGTTCGCGCTCGAGGATGCGACGCACGGCCGGGGCCGGGAGGCCTTCGTGGGCGGCATCGGTCTCGGCCAGCAGAACGATATATCGTCGGCTGTATAGCGGCGCGGGAAGCGATGGCGCCGTGAGGCCCGCGGCTGGACCACACCGCGCTCGCGCCAGCGGGCGATCAAGCGGGTGATTTGGGCCACGCTGAGTCCGCTGATCTTGACGAGATAGCGGCGCACGATTCCTTTGTCTTTCTTGGCTAAAACCAGGTACTTTTGAGAGTGCAAGACGCCTTCGACCAGGCCATAAATCTGCTTGCGGCCGGTGTCGGCGAAGCTGAGATTGTTGCTGACGCTGAGAAACTCTCGCATCTCGGCCAGGGTGAGACGTTCGGCATGCTGCATGGTGACTTGCATTCGCCCGCCTTGTGCCCTGTCCCGGCCGGCTCGCTTTCAGGATCATCTTGTGTTGGAAACGCTCCCCCCTTTCAGGCTCATCTTGTATTGGACAACTCTGCTCCCGTCTTCCTTCCGTTTCGTGGTATACGATAGGTCGCAGCGGAGGTTTCTCATGCGAAAGATAGCTCTGGCGGCCATAGCGGCCGTTTTCCTCATTTCTCCCTTACACCCGAAGACAATTCGAACGATTGCCGGTACCGGAGTGGCGGGCTTTTCGGGCGATGGAGGACCCGGCGAGAAGGGTCAAATCGCCAACCCCTACGGCCTGGTCATCGGACCCGGCGGGGCGCTCTACTTTTGCGAGATTGACAACCATCGCATCCGCCGCTTGGACCTGAAGACCAACAAACTGTCGACCGTCGCCGGTACGGGCGACAAAGGCTACTCCGGTGACGGCGGCCCGGCGCTTGAGGCCGATCTCAACGAGCCTTACGAAGTTCGCTTTGACAAGCAAGGAAACATGTATTTTGTCGAGATGCAGAATCATCTTGTGCGCCGGGTCGATGCCAAGACGGGGCTTATTTCCACGGTAGCGGGTACGGGGCAGCCTGGCTTTTCAGGTGACGGAGGGCCGGCAACGAAGGCGCGGTTCCACGGGCCCCACAGCATCGAATTGGATGGGCAAGGATCTCTCTACATAGCCGACATTTCGAATCATCGGATTCGGCGCGTGGATCTTGCCAAGGGCACGGTCGAAACCTTCGCTGGAACGGGCAAGCAAGATCCGACGCCGGACGGCGCCAAACTGGCGGGGACTCCGCTCAATGGTCCCAGGACGCTGGCCTTCGACCGCCGCGGGGATATGTTCGTGGCGCTGCGGGAAGGGAATGTCGTCTACCGCATTGACATGAAAAAGAAGACGCTTCACCACATCGCCGGAACGGGTGAGAAGGGTTATACGGGGGAAGGCGGTCCGGCGAAAAAGGCAACGCTTTCGGGACCGAAGGGCATTTCGATCGGTCCGGATGGTGGAGTCTACATTGCCGATACGGAAAGCCACACGATCCGAAGGATTGACCTAAAGAGCGGCATCATTACAACGGTTGCCGGAGACGGTAGCCGGCGCGATGGTCCGGGCGGCGACCCCTTGAAGTGCGGTTTGGCGCGCCCCCACGGTGTTTTCGTGGACAGTCAGGGCGTGGTGTATATCGGCGACAGTGAGAACCACCAAATTCGCGCCGTGAAGTGACCCATCGCCAACGATCGGGTCGGGTACCGGGGATTGCGCCCCAGCACCCTCCCACGCCACCGGACATACGGTTTTCCGCATCCGGCGGTTGGACCCAGCGGCTTAACCGCGTGCCGCAGGATCGGACGGCATCAAGAATCCGTAACGCCGCAAAGTGCGATTCGACAAGGCTGTTTGCATCATCGCCCGCGCCGCGACAAACCAAGCGCCGCCGCGACGCGTCGGCACATAGCGCAGCATCCACTCGGGTACCTCCAAGCACCGCAATGCGCGGCATCGACCCCGCACACCGTGCCAGCGCAGCCAGAAGCACTTCCGTATATGCCGCCGAATCCAGCCCTCCAGCCAAAAGATCGCGCGCCGATCCTCGGCCAGCCGGTAATAACCCCACCAGCCGACGATATACCGCCGCAGGACCTCACGGCCCGGGACTCCGGGAACCTTTTGCACGCTCTGCCAGTCGCTCCTCTAGCTTTTGCTCCTTGGTCCTTCAGCCCTTCGCTCCAGCGGCGTTACCCGCCTTCTCGGCTACTATGTTCTGCTGACTTCTCCCCCGCTCTCACGGGGAAGCTCTCCCCAGATAAGGCGCTGATTTTGTCTCTTCGTGCCGTCCGGCTCTACCTCGCACGTCTCGTATGGATTCTGGGCTTCGCGCTGGCCAGCACGCTTACCGCCCGTACGCAGTCTCTCTGCCGGTTCGTGTTCCTACGGTCAAAGGTTTGTTCCCCGCTTCCTTCGGCTTGGCCGCGCGGCTGGCGCCCCGCGACTTCCGCTCTGCCGTTCCCTACGGTTACCTCCATCGGTCCCGGCAGGATCGTTTCATCCTGCTAGAATCAGCCCATGCTGGGCACACTGGCGCAGGTCCCCAGTCGTACCGTGTTGGCCCCCAAGGCCAATTTTGCCTGATAGACCGATCACGAGCGGCAGATTCCGAGTGACAGGCAGCCTCATCCGGCCCACCGCACCATCCAGCATCTCCGGATTCCTGGGGAAGCGAATTCGCCATCAGCGAGCGCTCACGCCGGGGGCATCGAGATGAGCGATGTGTGCTAACTTCACAGGCAGCCATGACCACTCCAAAGCTCGATTCATCCGATTCATTCAGCAAATTTGAAGCTAATCTCCTGCACCTCTCGGGGCGAGGGCGGATCACGAATCTCCCGCAACCCGCCAGGACGCCGCTGTTCCTGCTGCTCATGGTTTCACTGGCTCTCCCTGCGTTGCTTCCTGACCGGCTGGTCGCACAGCCTCTGCCCGGCACGGAGCCTTTGACGACGCAAGGCGACCTCGCCGCGCAAATGGTGGAAGGCATCGACCGCTTTCTGACAAGGCAAACCAGCGACGCTCTGGCTCGCAGGGAAGAAAACTGGAAGCGCGATTTCTCGTCTCGCGAGGCCTACGAAAATTCCTTGGCCCCGAATCGCCAGCGTTTACGTGATCTTATTGGGATCGTAGATTCAAAGCGGCTAACAGATGGTTTCGTTCTCGATGCCACGACGGAACGCCCTTCGCTTGTGGCATCAACCGAAACCTATGAGATTCACGCTGTTCGCTGGCCCGTACTGCCCGGAGTGAACGGCGAAGGGTTGCTCTTCGAGCCGAAAACAGAACCGAAGGCTAACGTGATTGCGCTGCCTGATGCTGACTGGTCACCCGAGATGCTTGCCGGGCTCTCGCCTGGGGCGCCTGAGTCTTCTCAATTCGCCCGCCGGCTGGCGGAAAACGGCTGCCGTGTTCTGGTGCCGGTTTTGATCGACCGCAAGGATACTTGGTCGGGCCACCCCGGAATCCGTTACACCAATCAGCCACATCGCGAGTTCATCTATCGCATGGCCTACGAACTGGGCCGCCACATCATTGGCTACGAGGTGCAGAAGGTGCTGGCGGCAGTCGATTGGTTCGACCGCGAGAGGCCTCACAAGCAACTCGGAGTCATCGGCTACGGCGAGGGCGGGCTTCTGGCGTTCTTCAGCGCCGCTATCGACACAAGAATCGATGCCACCGTTGTGAGCGGCTACTTTGGTTCCGCGGGGGAGACTTGGCGGCAACCGATCTACCGCAACGTCTGGGGCTATCTCAGCGAGTTTGGAGATGAAGGTCTGGCAAGCCTCGTGGCGCCGCGAACTCTGGTCGTTGAAGCTTCCGACGCCCCAAAAATTAGCGGCCCACCCGCCGAATCCGGCCAGCGCAGGGGCGCCGCGCCGGGCGTGATTGAAACGCCCGCGGCGGCAAGCGTCTTGAGGACGGAAAGCCGCGTCCGCCCAGTCTTCACTCGCCTGGGCGCCAGTGACCGTTTCTCTGTTTTAGTGAGCGCCGGGATGAGTTTCCCTCCCGGAGGAGAAGAAGCCCTCAGGCTCTTTCTTCAAGGCCTGGGAGTCGAACTAATTCTGCAGCCAGCCGCAAGCCCTCCCGAGGATCAGCGGCCGGGCTTCGAACCCGGCCCGCGTCTGAAACGCCAGTTCGACGAACTAGTCGAGCACACGCAGCAAGTGCTTCGGCAAGCGGAGTTCACCAGGCGGGACTTTTGGAACAAGGCCGACACTTCATCGCCGGGGAACTGGGAGAGGAGCACCGAGTGGTACAAGACCTACTTCTGGGAGGAGGTCATCGGACGATTCCCCGATCCGGCTGAGCCTCTCCGGCCTCGCAGCCGGCTGACTTACGAGACTCCTAAGTGGAAAGGTTACGAGGTAGTTCTGCCAGTGTGGCCGGATGTGTTCGCTTATGGAATCTTGTTAGTGCCGAAGGATCTCCAGCCAAGTGAACGCCGTCCCGTGGTCGTCTGCCAGCACGGGCTCGAAGGCCGTCCCCAAGAAGTTGTCGACCCCGCTAGCGATTCGCGTCACTATCACCGCTTTGGGGCACGCCTGGCCGATCGCGGTTTCGTTGTTTTCGCGCCGCAAAATCCCTACATCGGACGTGACAAGTTCCGGGTACTCCAGCGAAAGGCGAATCCGATCAAGAAATCTCTTTTCTCGGTGATCATCGGACAGCATCAGCGGATTCTCGAGTGGCTCAAGACCCTCCCCTACGTGGATAGCGGCCGCATGGGTTTTTACGGACTTTCTTATGGCGGCAAGACCGCAATGCGCGTTCCGTCCGTGCTCGACGACTACGCCCTCTCGATTTGCTCAGCGGATTTCAACGAGTGGATTTGGAAGAACGCCAGCTCGATACATCGCCACAGTTATGTCTATACCGGAGAGTACGAGATGTTTGAGTTCAATCTCGGCAATACGTTCAATTATGCGGAGATGGCGAACCTGATCGCGCCGCGTCCTTTCATGGTGGAGCGCGGACACCATGACGGTGTCGCCCCTGACGAATGGGTGGCTTACGAGTTCGCCAAGGTTCGAAGGCAATATACGGCCTTGTCGATCGCGGACCGCGCCGAAATCGAGTTTTTTGACGGACCCCACACGATTCACGGCGTGGGGACTTTCGAATTCTTGCATCGTCATTTAGACTGGCCGGAGACTGACGACTAGCGGCGCAACGATGAAAAAAGGATTTGCGCATTCATTGGTCAAGATTTAAGCGGCTGCCGGCTTTTTTAAGAGAAAGCGAAACAAAGCAGATCGCGGCCGGGTATAGGCTTTTAGCAGCGTTAGATCAAGAACTCCCTAACAGCCCGTGGCGTAAGTGGGTTCGGCGAAAAATGGGGACTGCCAGCCGATTTTCGTGACTCGTAAGCTCCGTGTTTTCAATCAAAGTGGACCCGAAAATCGGTGGCTGTACCCGATTTTTCGTGCGCACTGCACTTCTGCCACGGGCTGCTAGCTAAGTCCTAGTGTAGTCCGTCAGTCCGCCTTCCCCGCCCCGCTGCGAACCAGATAAACAGCAATCCGCGCGCGCATGTTCGGCAACCATCGAATCCGGCGGTCGCCTCGAAGAAAATACGACTGCTCGATCGTGAGTCCCAGCCCCGCAAGCGTTTCTTCAAAGTCGAGGATGGTCACGAAGTGAATGTTCGGTGAGTCGTACCACTCGTAGGGCAGGTGGCGCGTTTTGGGCGCTCTTCCCGACGTCATCAGAGAGAGGGGTACGCTCCAGTGGGCAAAGTTCGGGAAGGCGACGATCAAGCGGTCCGCTACTCTTGCCATTTCGCGAAGGACGTTACGCGGGCGATGCGTTTCTTGAATGGTCTGGCTGAGAATGACGTAGTCGAAGCACTTGTCGGGGTAGTCGGCGAGTCCCTGGTCGATATCGCCTTGGAAGACAGAGAGACCGTGCCCCACGCACTTGCGCACTTTCTCCGGCGAGATCTCAACGCCGCGGGCCTGGACATCCTTTCGGTCGACCAGCCAGGCCAGAAGGTCGCCCTCTCCACAGCCCAGATCGAGAACCTTCGCGCCGTTCGTGACCATCTCGCCGATGATCTTGTAGTCTCCGCGCCCCAGCACTTCGGGAACGACGGCGCTCAGAGTAGCCTCGAGAGTTGCCATACAAAACTCAATTATAGAAAAGAAAACCGCTTATCTTACCGGCGAACGCGCCCCCGTTCGGGAATTACGCCGGCCGCCTTTGCGCTGGCCGGAGTTTCTTGTAAGTGTTCTCAAGGAAGTGCTTCATCAGTTCCGTCAACTCGCCGACTTCCAAGAGAAACGCGTCATGACCGTGGTTCGACGGCAGCTCGACATACGCCACGTCGAGGTTCCGGCTGCGAAGAGTGCGGACGATTTGCTGCGACTGATAGCTGGGATAGAGCCAGTCCGAGGTGAAGCTTACTACCAAAAAGCGGGCCGCTGAGCGAGCGAGTGCATCACCCAGAGATCCGTAGCCGGCGCTGAGATCGATCGAATCCATCGCGCGAGTGATCGTCAGATACGAGTTGGCGTCGAATCGGCAGACGAATTGCCCGCCACGGTAGCGAAGATAGCTTTCCACCTCGAACAGCCCGGCGAACTCGTCTTCAGTGCCGCCGGTGTTGAGGCGCCGCCTTCCAAATTTTTCGCGCATTGACTCGTCACTCATGTAGGTGATGTGTCCGACCATACGCGCAACGGCCAGCCCGCGCTGCGGTCCCGGTCCAGGGTAGTAGTCCCCCCCCTTCCAATCGGGGTCGGCCATGATCGCCTGGCGGCCCACCTCGTTAAACGCGATTTGTTGGGCGGAGTGTTGCAGGGTTGTGGCGATCGGGATCGCCGACGCAACTTGATCGGGATAGTCGACAACCCATTGCAGCGCCTGCATGCCGCCCATCGATCCGCCCGCTACCGAAAGAAGCCGTTTGATACCTAGATGGTCGACGAGCATTTTCTGCAAACGCGCCATGTCGGCTATCGTTACGAACGGAAAGCTCGACCCGTAAGTTCTGCCTGTTGCAGGGTTAAGGGAACACGGTCCAGTCGTCCCTCGACACCCGCCGAGCACGTTCGAAGAGATCACACAATAGCGATCCGTATCAAAGCCCTTGCCGGGGCCGATCATGTTGTCCCACCAGCCTGGCTTGCCGTCTTCTTCGCTGATGCCGGCCGCGTGCGCGTCACCGGAAAAGGCGTGCTCGATCAGAATGGCGTTGCTGCGGTCGTTGTTGAGCTCTCCGTAGATTTCGTACGCAACCTCCACGGGAGATATGGTTTCCCCGCAGTCGAGGGTGACCGAGTCGAATTGGATCTTCTGGATCTTGACTACCATGCCGGACTAGTGGCGCTCGGCGTAAGCGAACGTCACTTTTAGAATACTGGACGCTTCGGGGGATTGGGGGATGAAATCGAAGTGGCGGGTCCGGCCCGCATTCATCTATAACACCGGCTGATGGGGAAAAAAGGGGCAGCCCGTTCACGAGCTGCCCCTTAGTTCGTTTGAGGCCGAGAACTTCCCGATTGCTGCCCGGCCGTGCCCGCCGTCCTTCCACTGCGTAACACAAAGCAGCTTGCGGGAGCGGCTCACCACTCGAATTACTTTTTCTTCTTGGTGGCTTTCTTCTTAGCGGCTTTCTTCTTTGGCGCAGCCTTCTTCGGAGCTGCCTTCTTCGGGGCCGCCTTCTTGGCCGCCTTCTTCGGGGCCGCCTTCTTCACTGCCTTCTTCGGGGCCGCCTTCTTGGCTGCCTTCTTCGGAGCCGCCTTCTTCACTGCCTTCTTCGGGGCCGCCTTCTTCGGGGCCGCCTTCTTCTTGGCTGCTTTCTTGGCCATAGTTTTTTTTACCTCACTGTTTAGGAATCAAGTTCGGGGGCTCGGAAGCTGCCAGTTGCTGCGCGTGTCGCGGCAATGTTCTCCCTACGCCCACTACATTGATCATCATAAATGTTTTAACACGTCTGGCCTCGTTCTCCAAACATTTTTTTTGTTTTTGTTTTGACAAGTCCCTTGCCTGCAGGCGTTTCGTGCTTCATCGAAAGTCGCCGATGTCACGAGAGCCTTTATTTATAGGGGTTCGGTAATTCTTCAGCAACAACACGCCAGTTTTCAATCGATTTCGAAAACTTGCAGAACAGTTGATCGCGCCTGCCGCGCGAGATGATCGGTTGAATTCGTCGTGCGCCTCCCGCTGTCACACGATCCGCGGTCGCGACAACACGCACGAGAGCTCTGCTTCATGCCGGCATGCGGGTGCAGAGTCCTCCTGGCAGGGAGCTGCGCGTTTCCCTCCACGCAAGATGGCGGGCCAAGCAGCAGCTCCGCAGGCCGCCGGCCGGCCCAAACTGAACGCCCCGGCACAGCAACAACGCCCAGCGTTCAACCGCCTTCTCGGACACGTCCGCGAACACTGTCGTTCGGCCTGCAATTGGCAACCAGAAACAACAAACGCGATGACGCGAAGGCTTCGCCGTCACGCAGTTGCGCACAAATACGCTTTGCTTTGCGTTCGCCAACTGAGCTACCTTCAGAAGTATGAAGTTGTTTTCGCGGGGATCTGTGTGTGCGTTGCTTCTCGGGAGCGTCCTGTTGCCCGCCGCCTGGGCGCAGGATCTTGCGAGTTTCGAGAAGGCCGTCACCGAATTCACACTGGACAACGGGATGCACTTCATCGTCCTTGAGCGCCACCATGCGCCCGTGGTTTCGTTCAACACTTACGCAAACGCCGGAAGCGCGGACGACCCGTCCGGCCTCACCGGTCTTGCTCATATGTTCGAGCACATGGCCTTCAAAGGCACGCCCAAGATCGGCTCCACCGACTACGGCAAAGAGCAGCGAGCGCTCGACGCGGTCGATCAGGCTTACGACGCGCTCCAAGGCGAACGCCATAAAGGACCCCGCGCCGACGAAAAACGGCTCGCCGAACTCGAAGGAGAATTCGATCAAGCTGTCGAGGAAGCCGCCAAGCTGGCCAACAGTAGCGAATACACGCGCATCATCGAAGAGAACGGCGGCACGGGCTTGAACGCCGGAACCTCGCTTGACGCGACTGTCTACTTCAATCGCCTGCCGTCCAACCGAACGGAGCTTTGGTTCTATCTCGAGTCGGAGCGTTTCCTGCGTCCGGTTTTTCGCGACTTCTACAAGGAGCGGGACGTTGTTCGCGAAGAACGGCGCATGCGCACGGAATCCAACCCGCTGGGCCGTCTGATCGAGGCGTTTCTGGCAGCCGCCTATCAGGCCCATCCCTACGGCCGGCCTGGCGTGGGCTGGGCAAGCGATATCAACACCCTCAGCGTGGAGGACGCCCGGCGGTTTTTCGAACGATACTACGGTCCCGGCAACTTGACCGTGGCAATCGCGGGCGACATCGATCCGAAACAAATGCGGCAATGGGCGGAAGCGTACTTTGGACGCCTTCCGAAGCGGCCACTCCCTCCTCCGGTGCGGACCCAGGAACCCGAACAGCAAGGGGAGCGCCGCATTGAAGTTACCTCGGAATCGCAGCCGGCGGTCATCATCGGCTACAAGAAACCATCCCATCACCACGCCGACCGGGCCGTGTTCGACGTCATCTCGAGCGTCCTCAGCAGCGGCCGTACAAGCTGGCTCTACAAAGATTTGGTGCGCGACAAACAGATCGCCTTATTCGCCGGCGGTTTCCCCAATTTTCCCGGCAGCAAGTATACATCCCTTTTTCTCTTCTTCGCTCTGCCGACCGCCGGCCACACCGTCGAAGAGAACGAGCAGGCGATGTATGAAGTGATTGAGCGGATGAAGGATGAGCCGGTTGACGAAGCCACCCTCGAGATGGTGAAGACGAAAGCCAGAGCAAGCTTGATTCAGCAACTCGACAATCCGGTCGGGCTGGCCTCGCAGCTAACGAGCAATCATGTCAACTTCGGCGATTGGCGCCAGATGTTTCGCCAGCTCGACGAAATCAGGCGTGTAACCGCAGATGACGTTCAGCGCGTCGCGAGGGAGTACTTCCGGCGCGACAAACGTACCGTCACCTACTCAGTCAAGCCGGAGCAGGACGATGCGGGCGCGGCGGATGAATGATCGGGAGGCAAAGTTGAGACGAGCAACGATCTTGGTATTCACGCTGCTGCTTGCGGCAGCCGTTTCGGCGCAGCAGCCCGCCTCTTCGCACGAGCAGATCGCCAAACGCTACCCGCCCTTGCGCGAAGTGGAAATCCCGCAAGTCACCTCCCACACTCTTCCCAACGGAATCGAGTTGTACTTGCTGGAAGACCGCTCGCTTCCCGTCATCAGCGGCTCGGCTTCCATTCGTACCGGAAATCTTTTCGACCCGCCCGGCAAGATTGGACTGGCCGGGATTACGGGGTCGGTCTGGAGGCTCGGCGGCACCGAATCGATGACCGGCGATGAGATCGACGAAAAGCTCGAAAGCATGGCGGCATCCGTCGAAGCGGGGATTGGAGAAACCAGCGGCGAAGTCAGTTTCTGGACGCTCAGTGAAAACTTCGACCGGGTACTGGCCATATTCAGCGACGTCTTGACCAACTCGGCTTTTCGGCGGGACAAGATTGATTTCACTCTGCAGCAAGTTCGAAGCGCGATCGCGCGCCGCAATGACGATGCCGCGGGTATCGCCGTCCGCGAGTTCCGCAACCTGGTCTACGGCGCCGATACGCCCTACGGATGGCAGATCGAGTACGAGCATCTGGGTCGCATCAAAAAGGCCGACCTCGAAGCTTTTTACAAACGCTATGTGTTTCCCGCCAACGTCAAGATGGCGATCTACGGCGACTTTTCCGCCGCGGACATGAAAGCGAAAATCGAGAAAGCTTTCGGGAGCTGGGAAGTCCAGCAACCGGCCGTCCCTCCTTTCCCAGAGGTGCCGAAAAAGCCCGCGGGCGGCGTGTTTCTGGTCGAGAAGAACGACGTCAACCAATCGAGCATCCGCATCGGTCATCTGGGAGGTCTGCTGAAAGACGAGGATTACCCCCCGCTCAGAGTCATGAGCACGGTTCTTGGCGGAGGATTTCAGAGCCGCCTGTTCCGGCAAGTCCGCGGCAACCTGGGGCTGGCTTACCAGGCCGGTGCTTCCTGGGGCGCGCAGTATGGCCACCCCGGCATCTTCACGATGTCGATCGGCACGAAGTCGGAGTCGACCGTGCAGGCGATCGATGCGGCATTGAAGGAAGTCGAACGCATGCGTTCCGAGCCGGTCAGCGAGGAAGAACTGCGCACCGCCAAGGATTCGGTGCTCAACAGTTTCGTTTTTAACTTCGAGACGCCTCGCAAGACCCTTGACCGGCTGATGGTCTATCGTTATTGGGGATATCCACAGGATTTTATTTTCCGGTTCAAGGAAAAGATCGCCGTTGTCACAAGAGAAGACGTGCAACGGGTGGCGGAAAAGTACCTGCGGCCCGGCGATTTGAAATTCGTCATCGTCGGCAAGCCCGCCGACTTTGACAAGCCCCTTGACAACCTCGGCAGGGAAGTCACCAAGCTGGACATTGCCATTCCCGAACCAAAACAAGCTCTTTCCGAAGCCAGCGAAGGCACGCTCGAAAAAGGCCGCGCGATTCTCGCCAAAGCTCTCGAGGCCGCCGGAGGCGCCGAGAGACTGGCGGCGGTAAAAGACGTGACCGAGAAGGGCACGCTCGTCATGGGCCCCATGTCGCTCGAGCAAACCACGCAGATCATCGTCCCCGATGTCTTCCGGCAAGAGAATCGCATGCCCTTCGGCGCCATGACGGTGTTCCTCCACGGGGACAGCGGCTGGATGAACACTCCGCAAGGCCAGGGCCCCATGCCTGAACCGCAGGTCAAGGAAGTGCGAGCTGCGTTATTCCATATGAGGGAGACGCTGTTGCTGAGCGCCGGTCAAGCCGGGCGAACGGTGAACTTCGTCCAACAGGGCGAAGCCGGGGGCAAAACCGCCGACGTCATCGAGATCACATCAACGGACGCAGGCTCGATCCGATTGTGGGTGGACTCCGAGAGTGGCGGCGTGCTCAAGTCGGTTCACCAAGGTTCGGCGGCGGGCGGCGGACCGGCGCGGATCGAACAAATCTACTCTGACTACCGTGAGGTCGACGGCATCCGGATACCCTTCAAGACGCAGGTCAACCAAAACGGAAAAGAATTCGCGACCCTTACATTGACCGAGGTCATCTACAACAGCGGCCTCGACGCCGAGACTCTCTCCAAGCCTTGACCCAGGCAGCCGGCCCTGACAACATGGTTCGAAAGTGGCTGTGTTGATCTGTCCGGTGGGACGCACGTTTCTATCCCTCCAAGAACGTCGAAAAGTCCTTGTCTCAACGAGGGAACGGATGTACACTTAGTAATCGAATATCAGAATCCCTGATTCTGGAGGAAACATCGAGATGAAGATCAATAACCGTGGATGGGGTATTTAGTTGACTCCAGTAGCCACAATATGTTGTGGTTGGGGGCATGAAGGAGGACTACCCCCGAAACCTCGTCGAGTTGGAAGCTCGATTCTCGACCGAGGAGGCGTGCCGGGAGTACCTGCTGAAGCTGCGCTGGCCGGAGGGGTTCGTGTGCCCGCGCTGTGGGATCCAGTCCTCATGGGCCAGCAAACGCAATCTGCTGCTCTGCGCCGACTGCGGTTACCAGGCCTCGGTGACGGCGGGCACGATTTTCCAGGACACCCGCAAGCCCTTGACGTTGTGGTTCCGGGCGGCTTGGTGGGTGACAACGCAAAAAGGCGGGGCCAGCGCGCTGGAGTTGCAGCGGGTCTTGGGTTTGGGTAGCTATGTAACCGCCTGGACCTGGCTGCACAAGTTCCGCCGCGCCATGGTGCGCCCCGGTCGCAATCGGCTGGTCGGCCGGGTGGAGGTGGACGAAACGTATGTGGGCGGAGTCGAAGAGGGCGTCCGAGGTCGCGAAATGGTTGGCAAAGCGTTAGTTGCGGTTGCTGCCGAGGAGGATGGGCGCGGTATGGGTCGCATCCGGCTCCGTCGGATCGCGGATGCCTCAGCGGCGAGCTTGGAAGCCTTTGTCGAAGAAGCTATCCAACCTGGCAGCCTCGTGCACACCGACGGCTGGGAAGGCTATGCGGGATTGGAGAACAAAGGATACGGCCATGAAGTCACCGTGCTGCGCGGGAAGCGGCAATCGGCGAGTAAGCTGCTGCCGAGAGTCCATCGTGTCGCCTCTCTGCTAAAGCGCTGGCTGTTGGGGACCCACCAGGGGGCTGTCAGTCACGAGTATTTGGACTACTACCTGGACGAGTTCACGTTCCGCTTCAACCGGCGGACCTCACGGTCGCGCGGCAAACTTTGCTATCGCCTCCTCCAGCAGGCGGTCGCCGCCGACCCTGCTCCCTATAAGACAATGGTCGAGGCCACCAGGGCCGCACCCCCACCCCCAAGATGTAGTGGCTACTGGAGTCAACTAAATACCCCATAACCGTGGAATCGCTGCTTTGCTGCTGGCGCTACCGATCGGGCTGACAGCCGGAGGAGAGTTACCCCCTGCCGCGGACATGACGGTGGACTTCAACCAGCACGTGCGTCCTATCCTGGCCGCCAAATGCCACTCCTGCCACGGAGAAAAACAACAGCAGGCCGGATTGCGCCTCGACAAGCGTCAAAACGCGCTGCGAGGCGGCGACTACGGCCCGGTCATCGTCCAAGGCAATGGCGCCGAAAGCAAGCTGATCAAGAAGCTGGTCACTGGGGATGGAGGAATGCAGATGCCGCCGACCGGTCCGCTCGAAGCGGAACAGATCGGCGTCCTGCGGGCGTGGATCGACCAGGGCGCCGAGTTCGGCGACGTGGATTTCGAAGTCGCCAAGCCTCGGAAACCGGTCGATCCCAAGGTCAAGGAGTTGATCGCGGCGGTACGGAAGCACGACAACGCTGCTGTGAAAACAATCTTGAAGTCCGCGCCGGAACACGTCAACGGTCAGGACAGCGGCGGCTCTACGGCTCTTCATCATGCGGCGGGCTTCGGCACGCTCGAAACGATGAAACTGCTGATCGAGGCGGGCGCGGAAGTCGATGCCCGTAACGACCGGAACTCCACGCCCCTGCATTGGGCCGTCAGCGACACGGGGAAAATACGTCTTCTTCTTGCCCGCGGGGCGGACATCAACGCCAAGACCGAGAGGGAGCTTACGCCCCTCAGCCTGGCGGCGATGCATCGTTTCGACATTGCTCCACTGGAGCTGCTCCTGGAGAAAGGAGCCGACCCGAACATCGCCAGCATCAACGGGCAAACACCGCTGATGGCGGCCGCGAGCGCCGGCAACGTGGAAGCGATGGAACTGCTTCTGGGGAAGAAAGCCGATCCGCTGGCCGTTGCTGGCAGCGGAGCCGTAGCGCTGATGGCCGCCGCCGCGAGCCGCAACCCCGAAGCCGTCAAGCTGTTGCTCAAGCACGGCGCCGAGGTGAACGCCAAGACAAAGCGCGACCAGACCGCGATTTTCGAAGCTGCGTCGAGAGGGGCCGAGGATGTCGTGAAGCTTCTGCTCGAACAAGGCGCCGAAGTGAACATCGAAGACTATCAAGGCCACTCGCCGCTGACTTATGCCGCGATGTCGGAGTCGGTGTCCGCTCCAACGGTCCGCATGCTGCTTGAGAAAGGCGCCGAGACCGGCGTCTCTGGGCACGGCGTCTCTGGTCCGGAAGAGACCCCGCGCGATCTGGCCGGAAAACGTGGCGACAACGAGGTCGCGCGCCTCCTCGGTGTTTCGGAAGAAAAGCGCAAGAGCGGCGGCGTGGCTGCCGATCCCGAGGTTGCCGGCGATCGTTCCGCGGCGGAAGCGGTTGAAGCCGCCACCGCTTTGCTCGGAATGCAGAGTCCCAATTTCATCAAGCGGGGCGGCTGCAATTCCTGCCACAACCAGAATCTGCTCGCGGCGGCCGCTGCGTTAGCGCGCGAGCGGGGAATCAAAGCTCCGAAAGAGATTGTTCAGATCCCGTTGGAAGCGCTGGAACGCAGCCCCGAGCGCGCTATGAACAACGCGGTCATCGCGAGCGGAGTCCCCTATGAGCTTTTCGGCTACGCGGCCATGCGCCGCCCGCCCGATGAGTACACCGATTCGCTCGTCCACTACCTCAAGAGGGTTCAGGAGAAAGAAGGCTACTGGGCCAGCGGCCGCGGTACCCGGCCCCCGCTCAGCGCCGACGATTTCATTACAACTGCCATGACTGTCAAAGCCCTGAAGGTCTACTCCCGAGAAATAGAGCAGGCTGACACACAGAAACGGCTGGCGCTGGCGGCGAAATGGCTAGAGGCTGGGAAACCGCATAACACGCAAGAGCGGGCTTTCCATTTGCTGGGACTGAAATGGTCCGGCGGTGACGGCGGCGTCATCAAAAAGGCCGTGAAATCGCTGGCGGCGACCCAGCGCGCCGATGGAGGCTTCCCGCAGCTCCCGGCGATGGGCAGCGACGCCTACGCCACCGGCCAGGCGCTTTACGCACTCCACCTGGCGGGCGGCATGGACACCGGCGATGCGGTCTATCAAAAAGGAGTCCGCTATCTGCTGCGGACACAAGCGGCGGATGGTTCCTGGCATGTAAAGACGCGAGCGCTGCCGCTGCAACCCTATTTTGAAAGCGGTTTCCCCTACGGCTACGATCAATGGATTTCGGCCGCGGGCACAAGCTGGGCCTCGATGGCGCTGGCCTTGACCGTGGAACCTCAAAAGCTCAGCCGCCGCTAACCCGTCGCGGCCGGTGACGCCCGGCGCTCATCTCGTGCCATGGAATTTGTAGGGGCGGGTCGGCGACCGGCCAGTGACCCGACCGCGGGCCGGTCGCTGAGCGGGCCCAGCGATTGTCACAGACCAAAGTAAACAGTAACGGGGTTAGGCTTCGCCCATTTGTTCCAGCCGTTCGACATCCGCCAGATCTTGAAGCCGCCCGCTTGCTTGCTTGTTCTGGATGAGGCGTCTCTTGGAAAGGACGGGTACTGGCTCATGTTCGAACCTCGACATCACGCGGTCCGGCCAAGCTGCTGAAAATTCCACACCGGCGATCGACGTAATGATGTCGATTCGCAAGGGCTCAACTCCGATCTGGAAAATTGTTCCCGGCTGAGTCAGGTCCTGTTCGCTCAGATCCTGCAGGGGCGCACCGAAGGCTTCGATCGCCCGGATGACCCGGCCGGCGTTCTCCGCGTCCGGACGGACCCAGACGTCCAAGTCCTTCGTCGCGCGCACCTGACCATGCGCCGCGAGGGCATGAGCGCCGACGACCAGGTACTCAACGCCGTGAGCGTTGAACGCGGCTAACAGATCTTTGTAGTCGGAGTGCACTCGGGTCTTCCACCTGCCAGGCGAGGCAGGCGCGGGTCAGATCCCAGACAGCATTCATCCGCTCCTCCGGCGTATAGCTGCTCCAGTCGGCCTCGCCGGAAGGGGACGCTCCGTCCCGAAAGACCCGGGTTTTGAGGACGATTTCGCGATCCGAGGCCACTACTGTCATGATAGCTCGCGCCTAGCGTCAGTGATAGATTCGGTCTTCCCCGCAACCACTAGCGTTCAGGCGGCGGCGTCCCACGAGGCTACGCGGCCGGTTCGGAAGGCTATGTTGCCCAGGTGTGCGCCACTGGCGGCGCTGACGCCGGCCTCGGCGGGCGCGTTGGGGGTCTTGCGGGTTCGGATGCACTCCACCCAGTTTTGAAGGTGGGCCAGGGAGCCAGCGACGTCGAAATCCGCGCCACGCGGATTCGACCCGTAGATGCCCTCTTTGTAGTCGATCGTGCGGCCGCGCTCGGGGTGGATCTCGTAGCGTCCGCGATCGAGGTAGAGCGTCGCTTCGCTTCCCATGAACTCCAGCATGGCGGCGTTACGGGCGTTGACGAAGGTTCCCTCGAAATAGATCTGGACCTGCTGCTCCGGGTACCGCAGCAACGTCTGGATGGTATCGGGAGTTTCCCATTGGTCGTAGAGGAAAGTGTCGCCAATTGTCGTGGCCGTCTCGGGGTGATCGAGACCGAGATACCAGTTGGCAACGTCTATGTAGTGGACCATCAAATCCGTCAGAATTCCCCCTCCGAAGTCCCAAAACCAGCGCCAGTTTCTGAATCGCAGCGGATCGAACGGTTGCTCCTTGGCGTTGCCCAGAAATTGCTTCCAGCCGACCGTGCCGGGATCGATCTCCGGCACGGGCCGTTGCCGCAGGATCGCGTTGCGGTTCCAGGTCAAGTGGACTTTGTGAATCTTGCCGAGCAAGCCGGACTTGACAATCTCGAGCCCTTCGAGAAACTGCGGCATGCTGCGCTGTTGCATGCCGACCTGAACGATCCGCTTGCTTTCGTTTTGAGCGCGGATGACGGCTGGCCCTTCGGATATTTCGTGCGTGAGAGGTTTCTCGACATAGACGTCCTTGCCGGCTTGGCAGGCGTCGATCGTCATGGGGACATGCCAGTGATCGGGCGCGCCGATGAGCACGGCGTCGATGTCGGTGCGTTCGAGAACCTCGTGGTAGTTCTTGGTGGCGAACGCTTTGGGGTCGGCGATTTCTTGGGCGAGTTTCAGGTGCTCCTCCCAGATGTCGCAAACGGCTCCCAAGCGCACGCCGCGGACTTCCTCCATCGCTTTCATCAGGCGGCGAGCACGTCCGCCGGTGCCGATGCAGCCGATGTTGATGGTTTCGTTGGCCGGGTAGCCGAAGGCCGTCGCGGTGTAACCGGCGGCGGCGCCGCCGGCTGTGGCAAGAAAATCTCGTCGTTTTGTAGTTGTCATGGGACCCGCCTTTGATTCTTGATAGTCGTATGATACACCCGTGAGCGACACCGCGAAGCGCTACCGCGCGGGATGTCCGGAACCCGCCAGGAGGGGAAAACTACTTTACAAGAGCTTGTCCGTCAACCCTCCGGGTCGACGGAAATGGTTCTCGCCCTCGCAGGGGCGGCAAGTGAGCGGATTTGAGCGGATTTCAACGATGCCGCCAGAGGGCCCCCAAAAAATCCTGGGCTGGGTGGCTGCCTGGGGGGCTGCAGTGGGTGCCCGCTTTGCAGCCCCTACGGGACCTTCGTGGTGCCGCGGCCGAATGCGGGGACCGGCCTCTTCGCGGCCGGTCCTGGGCCCACCCCTTCCCCCGAAGGGTCGTTTTGCTGTTTTGACCAGGCAAGGCGCTTCGATCGGGGCCAGTTGCTTTCTTGGTACGGCTTCGCTCCTTTCCGAACAGGCGTCGAGATGAGACTCTGAACTCCTGATCTCGTGGAATTTAGGGTGACCCAATTTTGTACACCATCCGGAGTTCCGTACCCGGAAATATGGTTTCGGTAGCGGTCAGTTCTAACACAAATAACCGACCGCCGCATCGTGGGCGGCCTGCGTCAGATGATGCAAATGAACGGTTAACGTCTTCGCTTCCGGATGCGCAACCAGGTCGGCCTCGCTGTCGAAGATCTGTCGCAGCAGCGCCCGCGCATCGCCGCTCCGCGCCATTTTCTCTCGCAGCGTCTCCGCCAGAGCGGTTGCGGCTCGATAGGCGACCATCTTGATGCTGTCGACGAGGTGCTTTTTCTCGACTCCTAGCCGCCTGAAACGGTCCCGACGACGCCGGAGAGCCCTTGGCGGTGCGGGTCTTCGCCGGCAACAGGGGCGATCCGAGCACTGAGGTCTATGTGAGGCCCTTTCCCGAAGGCAACGATAAGTGGCCGGCGTCACGCAACGGCGGCGGCGATCCCCGCTGGAGCAAAGACGGCAAGGAGCTGTTCTACGTGGAGGGAGCCACTGTTGTGACCGTCGCAATTCCCGATCTGCTAGCGTGGGGGCAAAGGGAGGCAACCGTGGGTCGGCGTGGACCCAGACAGATTCGCGCGTCGCCATTCGCGAGTCCGGCGTGACTCCGAAGTTCGCCGCATCGGCTCCAGCTCAACCCGCGGGCTTGTCCACGAAAGCGGGTGGACTGGTTCGCCAAAGGAGGAATACTTGAGCACCATCGGGAACAGACATCGGCTTGTCCGCGCGGCAGCCCGAATTCTGCAGCAACTGCTGGATGACTTCGCTCTCGCAACGCCCCTGCGCGGAGACGTCACCCCAGCACAAGCGGCGGCGTCCGTGCCGCGAAAATCCGCCCCATGCCGCGAACTGTCCCGGCCGTCCTCGCAGCGGGCGGCTTGGCGCCCAATTTGGCGTTGGCACAATAAGAAACGCTCGCGATTCGAAAATCCGCTAATTTCCGCTAACTCCCCCCAGGCTGTCATGACCCTCTTGGGGCTGCACCTTTCACTCACGAAGCCCCTTCTTCTTCTTCGGACTCGACATTCAGTCATGATCATGCTCGGAGCGAACCCGTATCGAGCCCTGGAGATCTTGCCATATGGCACACCGCTGGGAGTGCTTGGGGGCGAGCGGCTTAGGTTTATCGCTTTTCGGCCGGGATGGTATCCTGGAGGGGCTTCTTCCGTGCCTCTAGGCACCCTACGCAGCGAACGTGACCTACCTCAGAATGACCACGTCCACGCGGCGATTCTTGGCCCGGTTCCGAGCGCTGTCGTTCGGGACCAAGGGACGAAACTCTCCGTAGCCGGCAGCGGACAGCCGCTCGGATGGCATGCTTCGTTCGTTGATCAAAAACTTCAGCACCGTGATCGCTCTGGCCGTCGAGAGTTGCCAGTTTGACGGGTAGAGAAGTGTATGGATGGGGGTATCATCGGTGTGCCCCTCGAGACGAATCCGCCCCGGAATGCGGCTCAGTGCCGCCCCGACCTTTCTCATGATGGGTATGGATCGAGCCTGAAGACGGGCTTCGCCGGGCAGGAATAGCGCAGATTCGCTGAGACTCATCACCAGACCGCGCGGTTCCTTTGAGAGGTCGATCTTACCGCTTTCAATTTCAGGCCAAAGGTCTGCTTCGAGCTGCTCGAGCGAGTCATGGATCTCTTTGATTCTGAGCTCCGCGTGACGGCTTCCCGGCAGTTGCGATAGGTCGCCATCACCGGAGTGCGCGATGTAGTGCTCGAATCCCGCCGCGAAGGACCGCATTTTTTTTCGTCGACCGTTGAAGCCGCGAACAGAACGACGAAAAACGCGAACAACAGAGTAATGAAGTCCGCGTAGGAAACGAGCCAGCGATCGGGGTTGTCTGGTGGGCGGGATCGGCTTCGCATAGAACCGGTTCTTGCTCTTATCGGCCGGATTCCCGACAGCCGCGGGCAATTCGGTGGCGGAGGCACTGAGCAGGGGGAAAGCCCTTGGCCGGTGATGTCTTTGGATTCGCTGGGTAGGAGCCCCCGAGAAAACAACGAACTTTAGACAGTCAAGGGAACAGTCAAGAGACAGAGTTCGTCGCAACCCCGTACAATGAAGCCACGGGCGTGTAGCTCAGCGGATAGAGCGTCTGGCTTCGAACCAGCAGGTCGGGGGTTCAAGTCCCTCCACGCCCGCCATTCAACAACTTTAAATTCAATTAGATACGTTGAAACTCCTGGGACGTGCAGTTTCTCGGTATCAGCACAGTTCAGCAGCAGAAAAATGCTCTTGCTGCTGGATGAGAAACTGGCGGCGTTCCGCGAGCGGCGTCTGGATCAGCATGAATATCCCTGCCTGATGATCGCTGCGCGCTACGAGAAAGTACGCCGGCAAGGCGGAATCGTCAGCGAGGCCGTGCTCGTGGTTTTGGGTTTCAACGAGCAAGGGCAGCGTGAGATTCTAGACTGGCGCAACGGCGACGGCGAGTCCGCGCAGAGCTGGGGAGAGCTGTTTCGGCAGCTCAAGGACCGTGGTTTGAGCGGGGTGCGGCTGATCGTCAGCGACGCCCATGGGGGTATCCGGGCTGCACTGGCGCGGCACTTTCAAGGGGTGCGCTGGCAGCGTTGCCGGGTGCATTTCCAACGCGAGGTGGCGCGCAAGGTCGCCCACCGGGAGTACCGCGAGGTGTTGAGTGACTTGGCGGGAGTGTTCGCTGCTGGAGAAAAAGACGAGTGCTTGCGGCGCGGCGAGGAGATGGCGCAAAAGTGGCAGCCGCGGCGCCCCAAAGCGGCGGCGATGTTGCGGGACGGACTCAAGGATTGCCTGACGGTGTTGGATTTTCCCGAGGGCCATCGCCGCCGGCTGACATCGACGAACATGCTGGAGCGGCTGATGAAGACGATCAAGCAACGCACACGCGTCGTGGGAGTGTTTCCCAACCGGGTCTCGTGCGAGCGGTTGATCGGGGCGATCTTGCTGGAGCGGCACGAAAAGTGGCAACTGGAGGCGCGGCCCTGCTTCAGCATGGAGAACGCCGAGCTGGAGACGCTGGGGCAAGCGGCCTGACCGCGCCGCCGCTGAGTCGGGACCTCGCCCTACGGGCTCCCTGCGGCCCGACTCAGCGCAGACCTGGAATGGAAGGACAACCTGGGAGCAAGCGATTTTACAGAAACTTTGTTGCGAAACTGCGAGGTGACGTCCGATGTTGATCAGGTTGTCGGCGGTGACGCCCAGCCCCACCCAGCGTTGCATGCCCTCCTCGCCGCGGTAGCGACAACGATTCAAGCCGTGTCGCCGCTTCAGGAGACTGATCCGTCCTTCCGAACCGGTGCGCCACTTTTGGGCCTGCCGGAACCAGCGCTTCTTTTGGCGCCGCGGCGCTCTCGAGTGCGGCTGGAACGATGCGGAATCGCGGTCCGTTTCACGCCCCGTTGCTGCGCTTGGGTTTCATTGGCGGATCGCGGATGAGCTTGCGCGGGTAGTCAGCCCGCTTGGTGTCCGGACTCTCCGTCAAAACCGCCTGGAGCCGCTTCACGCCGAAATGCTCGAGCGGTTTGTCTTGGATCACGAAGTGGAAGGCTTCTGAGTAGCAATGGAACAGAAAACAGAGATAAGGTTTGGCGCCCCGTGGAGCACTTCTGCTAACCCTGACGTTTTCAGCATCTTGGCGTTTCCGATGAATCCTGGTTTGTCTCAGTCTGCGAGCGATCTGTTCCTGACATCGCGGACGAAGACGTGCTCCAGGATCCGCCATCATCTCCTTTCCCATCAGATGGTTATGGTCGGTTGCCGCCGCTTAACACGACTTCTTGTTCCATTGCTACTCGGCGGCCGTAATTGACCCGCCACAGCCAGGCTGGTAGCATGGCTGCAGAGCTTGGCCGTGCTGCGATGCGACGTCCCAGGGACGCCGCAAGTACAGCAGGGTGAGTCGGATGGCCGCAACCCCCCAAACGCAACCCAAGGAGCTAGCGCGATCGTCCCAGCGTGATCTCGAGACGCTGGAGAGCATTCAAAAACGGGTGCTGTGGCTCAGCACGCAGATCGTCCACTACGCCAACAACGTTCGTGACAACCCGGACGGCCTCAAGGTCGGAGGTCATCAAGCCAGTTCGGCTTCGATGGTCAGCTTGATGACCGCGCTCTACTTCCACGAGCTACGGTGCGGCGACTTTGTGGCAGTCAAACCGCATGCATCGCCGGTATTCCACGCCATTCAGTTTCTGCTCGGCAAGCTGCCGCCCGAGAAGCTCACGCAACTTCGTGCTTACCGGGGCCTCCAGGCATATCCCAGCCGCACGAAAGACGTCGACCCAGTGGACTTCTCGACCGGGTCAGTCGGCCTAGGCGCCGTGGCCCCGAACTTCGCCGCCCTGACGGCCCGTTACGTCAAGGACCATTTCGGCGTCCCAGGCGCCCACCGCTTCATCGCTTTGATTGGCGATGCCGAGTTCGACGAGGGCAACGTATGGGAAGCCCTGGGTGAGGACAACCTTCGCGCTCTCGATCAAGTCATCTGGATCGTCGATCTGAACCGGCAGAGTCTCGACCGCATCGTGCCGAGTGGGAAGGCTCAGAAGATCGAGGACATGTTTCGCGTCCACGACTGGCAGGTCATCGAAGTCAAGTACGGCCACCGGCTCCAGGCTTACTTCGAACGTCCCGGAGGTGAACGCCTTCAAGAACGCATCGACCTGATGACGAACGACGAGTACCAGAGCCTGCTCCGCATCAGCGACGGCAACTTGATCCGCGAGCAGCTGGCCCAGTCCAATGGCTCGGTAGATCACGAGTTACTGCGACTGCTCGAAGATTGCCCGGCGGGAGAAATCCGGGACCTGCTGGCGGACCTCGGCGGTCACGACCTCGACATGATCTTGGATGCCTACGAGCGGGCTGGCCAAGTCCGTGACCGGCCCGTCGTGATCATTGCCTACACCATCAAGGGTTGGGGCCTCCCGATTGCAGGTGATCCGCTCAACCACTCCAAGCTGTTGACCACGGCGCAGATGGGCGAGCTGCAAACCAAACTCGGAGTGCCGCAAGGAGGGGAGTTCGAAAGCTTTGCGCCGGGAAGCGAGGAGGCGAACTACATCGATTCCTTCAAATCCGGGCTCTCGAGCGACAGAAAGCGGCCCCCGCCCTCGATGCCCAACGCTCCTGAGATTCCCCAGACGCTCGGCTCCAGCTATAAGGGCAAGCGCTCGACCCAACAGGTTCTAGGCTCGCTGCTCTCTTCGCTCGCGCGCCGGCCCGAGATCGCCGCCCGGATTGTGACAACCTCACCCGACGTGGCCAGCTCGACGAACCTGGGTGGGTGGATCAACAAGATGGGCGTCTACAGCTCCCAAGCCCGGATCAACTATTTCAAGGAAGCCCATATCCCCCAATTGCTCAACTGGGAACAGTCGCCGAAGGGCGGGCATATCGAGCTGGGGATCTCGGAGAATAACTTTTTTCTGCTGCTGACCGCACTGGGGCTATCCGCCGAGTTCTTCGGTGAAACTCTTCTCCCGATCGGCACCATTTACGACACTTTCATTTCCCGCGGCCTGGATGCTTTGAACTACGGGCTCTACAGCAAATCGAAGTTCATCTTTGTGGGCTCGCCGTCGGGAATCAGCCTTAGCCGCGAGGGTGGAGCTCATCAATCGGTGATCACGCCCTCGATCGGCGCGGAGCTTCCGCATCTGGTCTACTACGAGCCTTGCTTTGGACAAGAGTTGGAGTGGATCTTGCTGGCCAGCCTCCGTAATCTGCTGGACCGCGAGCACGGAACGTCTGTCTATCTGAGGCTATCCACGGTTCCGATTGATCAGGCTCTGTTTTCGCTGGGATCCGGGGCCGAAACAGAGCAGCTAAGACGGAGCGTTCTGCGCGGCGGCTACCGGCTTGTTAATCACGCGGGTCACCCGCATTACAGGCCGGGCGGGAACGTCGCCAATATCTTCGCTTGCGGGGTGATGGTTCCGGAAGCTTTGGAAGCGAGCCAGGAACTAGCTCGCCGCGGCATCCTGGCGAACGTGGTGAACATGACCAGCCCTGGCCTCCTCTATCGCGGCTGGAGACACGCCACTCGGCTGCGCGCCAAGAACCCGCGCATTCGTTCCACGTCCCTGCTTGAACACCTGATTCCGGAGGATGAACGGAAGTGCCCGATCGTTACCGTCATGGACGGTCATTCCCATGCCCTCTCTTTCCTTGGAGCTGTGTTCGGCACAAGGACGGTTTCCCTGGGAGTCGATGAGTTCGGCCAGACGGGCAGCCGCCAGGAACTCTACCAGCATTACGGTATCTCAACGTCGGCAATCGTCGAGGCTGTAGAGTCGGTACTGACGTCGGACGGACGTCCATAGCCCCTTTTCCAGCTCCCTCCAGCTCGCACGCGCCACTAAGGATTCCCCGGAATCGGGACAGTTGATGGCCCGCACCTGCACCATCTGCAGCCATAAGAAAAGGACCCAGATCGACAAGGCCCTGCTCGCCGGGAGAGCCATCCGGGACTCGCCAGCCGTTGGTCCGTTTCCAAAACAGCCCTTCACCGGCACAGTCAGGGCCATGTTTGAAAGACCCTTCCCAAAGCGAACCAGGCGGCTAGCCTAGCGGGGCTTCCATGAGAAGGCACGTCGCTGTCAAGGGCAAGGGTTCGGCGAGGGTTTCGGTGAGGCTTTAGCCTGGTTGCCGGACTCTATTCCGATCGTCGCTGGAACAGGCCAGCGGCTCAGGAAAAGCTGCCGGACCCTTTCGATGTAGAAGGTCTGGTCAGAGAGCGGCGTCTCGGAGAGCTGCTTGTGATAGGGCCAGAAGCGATCGGCGATCTTGATCGAACCCATCTGGTGCTGGTTGGCAGCGAAATCTGCGCAGGGGTGCTTTGGATGAGGTTTGGCGGAAATAAAGGAACGAGACTGCCAAGAAAGCGCTAGTGGCGATAGCGAATAGGCCTGCTGGAGTCGAAGTTTCCGTCACGGCAACGGCACCTGTAAAAACCGGAGCGTCAGGCATCTATCCAGATTGCAGAACCGAAACTACCGCAAGCGGCAACAGTGGATGACCTCATCCTCTATCTCGACAGAACCGCTGAGCGCATACAATGCACCCCTCGGCGTAGAACGGTCCTTCCCTCCCCCAAACACGAACGCGCCGACCAATCGGAATCCCGCGCCTTGCGCTTTATTCGGCGATCGCCGCCGGGATGGCGAGCGTCACCTCGCCCGTCGCCGCCCATTCGGCCCCGCGGGCGTAAGTTACCTGGAAGCCGATGCTTTCCAGATTCTCTGGGCCGTGCCCGAGGAGGGTCACGAAAACCCGGCCTCGGTCGTACGGCAGAGTCCACATTATCGGTTGATGCAAGCCCGGTCCGGGGGTTGGCTGCCTCCGGTTCTTGTCGGTCCGCCAGCTGTTATACAAAGAGTGGTCGTCCCACGCGGTCGCCACGACACTGTAGGTGTCCTTGGGTTGCCACTTGAGATTGGCGTAAAGCTCGTCGTTCTTCACCGGGAAGGAAGCCTTCAAGCCGCGCGTGATCGGATGATCGCGATCCTTGATCTCCACCGTAAAATCGTGCCGAGGCGAGTGATGCCCGTTGTTGGAGCGCCAGTTTGCCGCGCAGAGCTTCTCGTACTCATCCCAGCCGTTGAACGCCACAACGGAGGCATGGTAGACGACGAGGCCCTTACCGGATCGGACGAAACCTAGCAGAGCCTCCTGGGCTCGCTCGCCCCACCACAACTCGGGCCTCGCGACGTAGTTCACCACCACAAGGTCATAGGGAGCCAGGGTATCGGGACCAGCGCCCCGGAATTCCTCGGTGACACGGACTTCGAAACGGCCCGTGTCTTCCAAGATTTTCCGCAACAGAGATGTTGTGCCGCGCCAGTCGTGCCCGTTCTGGCCGGTAATAATGAGAGTCTGGATCTTCGGTTCGTTTTGCGCCCCGGAGGACTGCCCGAGGACACATCCGGCAGCAATTGTAAAGCTTAGAACACCAACCAACAGATTTCTCAATTCTTTACCTCCTATCAGCAACGGATCATACCGCGAGTGGCTGGGATTTCCGTTTTGGTCCCAGCGTGAGTATAGTATAGTCCTGCACAGACCGATCGCAACAGTCGACCGTTTCGTATAAATCGTGTCCCGTATTTGAGGGTTGCGGGGCTTTCCGAGCGATTGACTTGCGAAAGGAGTCCAGCTCTCGTGTATGGTCCAGCGGGAACGGTTTCTGTAAGTTATTTTATATCAATAAGTTAACTATGCCAATTGCAGTTTTCTACAGAAAATGTAAGGGTTTCAGCGTTTTTCGGGCCCGCCAGAGCCCAGTTCTTGCATGCTGACGATTTTTCATCGTTTGATCCACTGGTCTCAGGGTAGCAAATCCGGGGGGTGCGTTTTCGGGTCGATCGGGAGAATCTGTTGAAAACACGGGAGATAATTCGTTTTAGAATCCGTGACCGGTTTTGGGCTGTTGGGGTTTTGGGGAGATCGGGGGCTGTGGCGGGGCGGCGCGGACGGGCGGATTCGGGTGTGTGGGGACTGCAGTTTTGCAGTGATTCGCGGTGTTCCCGGGTGCAATTGGAGTGGTTCCGTCTATCCCGTGGTTGGCGGGCGCTAATTTGTGAAGGTCGCAGCTTGGGCTCCGGGCGGAAGACGGTCAACCTGTTGAAAAAACCGGCTTTGACGTCGGAGCCACGACCGTGAGGGAGTGCCCATGGGCCGGCCAATCAGAGCCGCGCGCGTAAGCAAGCGGTTGCCTCTACCGACTGATCCGCTCCCATCAAACTTCCGGCCCACCCAAAAAGATGAAAACCCGCGGGTTTTCGACCGAGTGGTTATTGCGAGCGGATCAATCGATTCGAGCAAACCGCTTGCTTACGCGCGCGGCTCAGGGCGGCGCGGACGGGCGGATTCGGGTGCGGGAGGATTGCGGTTTTTGCAGTAATTCGTGGCGTTCCCGAGTACAATTCGAGTGGTTCCGTCTATCCCGTGGTTGGCGGGCGCGAATTTGTGGAAGCTCGCAGCTTGGGCTCCCGACCTTGTTGTTTTTCGAAGAGGTATCCCCGCGGAGTTCGCGGATTGGGATGGAACCAGCCGTTGGGAAGGGCTGGTTTTTCTTGCCCGCCCCGAAATCAAGCCACGCCAATGTGGCCAGCCGAACAGCGTCCTGGAAAGTCGTAGACGCGCCACGCCGGGCTACGATTCAGGCAGAGCGCTTCAATATACGCCGACTGCTACCGCGCCCTTGGTCTTTGAGAAGGGGCGGACATTGCGCACGCCGTCCCAGGGATACATCTCGGTTGGCGGCTCCCGTTCACACTCGTCGCGCTCGGGGAAGCGCGGCATGAAGAATTCCTTGGTAAGAGTCGTCAACAAGACACGCCCGGTTTCGCCGTATCCCACCACGCTGTCCATATTGTCGGGGTCGACCACCTGGATGACGGCTCGCGGCTGCGGCGCATAGTAAATGATGGCGTACTCATCAGCCGGGTCAAACGGCTTGCCGCAGGCGAGACCCATCAGCGTGTTGCCGTAGGTCGGGGTAAAATAGGCGCCTTCGAGCAGCTCCTCGCGCGCGAAACGGTTGAACTGCGGCGTCATCTCCGTGCCTCCGCAGAAAACCCCGGTGATGCCCTTTTCCTTGAGCGAAACGCGGTCGCACAATCCCTCCAGCAGCTTCGGCGTCGTGAACAAGCAGCGGATGTTTGGATGGCTGTCGAGAATGGTGATCGCCTGGTCGATGCAGTGGTTCTTGTATGCCTCGGCCTCTTTGATGTCGCCGCGCTTGATCAGCTTGATGACCCAGCGGGGATCCAGATCCACCGCGAAACAGATGCCGCCGCGAACCTGCGCCAGATGCTCAATGGCCAGGCGCAGACGGCGCGGCCCGCTCGGGCCCAGTTGCAGCCAGTCCGATCCGGGCGGGAAATATTGGTCCGGCAGGGTCTTGCTGAATTCGGTGTAGTCGGTCCGAAAATCTTCAATATTGATGCGGGATTTCGGGACGCCGGTCGTTCCGCCGGTCTCGAAGACGTAAACCGGCTTGCCGGCGAATCCCTTCGGCACCCAGCGGCGCACCGGCCCGCCGCGCAGCCATTCGTCGTTGAAGTAGAACGAGAAGCGCTTGAGATCGTCAAACCCGCGCACTTCCTGGCGCGGGTCCCAACTGCGCGAGGCGGCATACTCGAGCCAGAACGGACAACCGGTTTCCGGGTTGAAATGCCAGGCGACGATCTCGCGGACGTGGGCGTCGAGCCGCTCGCGGGCCTCGGCCATTTTGGGTTCAAGGGTGGGTGAAATTTCAGTTGTTGCCATGGGAAAGGGCTAGCCTCAATACTGTTGAGTAAGTGGTCCCGGGGCCGGAGTTCGCTTTCCTTAGGTTGTCGTATCTTTCGGCGCAAGGTGGAGCCTTGGGGGATCAAGCGTTTGTTTTCCTGCGCCCCGTGGGGGCTCCCGCCTCGAGTGGTTTTCACCCAGGGTTTCGCTTCGCTCCACCCTGGGCTACTTTCCTACGCCGCTTCCGCGGCTCAGCGTTACTGGTTTGCAATCGCGTACAGGTGCGAACGGGTCATGATATAGAGCGTTCCGTTGGCGACAACCGGCGTGCCATAGACCGAGTTGCCAAAATTCATTTCCGAGAGAACCTCCAGCACCCGACCGGCTTTCAAGACGGTCAGATCGCCGTCCTCGTCGCCGAGGAAAACTTTGCCGTCCACCACGAAGGGGGAACCCCAAACCGCCGCCAGCGTGTCATGCTCCCAAAGCAGCTTGCCGGTCTTCAAGTCCAGTGCGTGGAAGAACCCGCTGAAATTGACTGCATAGACGATGCCGTCATCAATCGCTACGGTTGAGATCGTCCGCCGGAAAGGATGATGCCACACCACCCCGCTCGCGGTTACGTCCCCGGTCTTGGTGGCGTCGATCGCCCAGAGATGGCCGACGCCTTCGCCATGCTCGGGATCCTGGCCCACTGCCACGAATACCTTGTTGTCGAAGACCACCGGCGTCGCAATGATGTTGTTGCGGTCGCCCCGGCCCTGTTTCCACTCTGAATCCTTGGGGTTCGCGTCGAATGTCCAAATCACTTTGCCGGTCTTGGCCTCGAAGGAGCGCAGCCAGCCGTCGCCGCCGGCAAAGATGATTTGCGCCTTGCCGTTGATGACCCCATAGCCGGGCGATGCCCATTGTCCATGGAGGATGCCGTCCCCGGGTGAATTGTCTTCCCAGAGGATTTCACCTGTGTGCCGGTTCAGCGCCAAAAAACTGGGCGCCCGCGGCGACGGGATATTGACGTGGCTTTCGTCCACGCCATTCGACGTGTTGACAAACAGAATATCGCCCGCGACCAAGGGCGAGGTGGCCGCCATGTTATGCGGGAAAACGCCCAGTTCATCGTACATATCAAGCGACCAGATGATGTCCCCGTCGATTTCCGAGGTAGCCGTCTCGTCCTTGTAGGGACCATCGTTTTCGCCGTCCAGGAAACCTTCCGTATCGAGGGCGATCACCTCGGCGCGATTCGAGACGTAGTAAACATGGTTCCCGGCGACGGCCGGCGAGGAACACACGCCCTGCTCCGGCCAGTCGTTGACGCGCCCCGACGCCAGCTTTTCGTGCGTCATCTGCCAAAGGAACTTCCCGTCCGCCTCGTTGAACGCCATCACCACGCCACGATCGCCGGTGTGCTTGGGGTTCCTCAGCAGTTGATTGTTCGTCCCGACGTAAACCTTGCCCCCGGCCACGACGGGGTTGCCGTAGGACTGCGATCCCATCTCGGCGACCCACTTGATGTTGGTCTTGTCTTCGATGTTCCAAGTACGCGGGATGTTTTTCTCGCTCGAGACCATGTTGCGGTTCGGCGTGCCGCCCCACATCGGCCAATCCTCGGCCAGTATGGGCAGAGCCGTGAACAGCGCCAGACTCAGCGCCAGCGAGATCGTCATCGTGATGCGTTTTCGCATATTGTTGTCTACCTGTTGTCGTCTGCCTGGTTTCTTTACTTGGATGGGGAAGAGTTAGTCCCCGATGGGGCTCACCGAGAGGTTGTCATAAAGGATATCGGCGGAAGAATAGCCGTAGATCCCGGGCGCTCCGTGCCGATGCGGAAGGGCGTCTTCGGCTTCGATGGACCACTCCGCCGGTTCCGGCTCGCCCTTTTTCCAGACCTTGGCCTGGATCAGGGTTTTCTCGCCCGCCGGGTCAACCCGCACTTTCATGTGATACCAAATGCCGGGATCCCAGCGGAACTTGACCTCCTTGGAGAAGCGCTGCATCTCGGATAGCCATGTGCGGACCATCAACCTTTGCGTGTTCCCCATCAGCGCAACGGTGTAGCGGTGGGAAACCAAACCGACGTCGGGCATTCGGCGTTTCTGCTCGCTACCCTTGAGGTCAACTTCGATCACGTAGCCCGATGCTTCCGGATCACCGATGTAGACAGTGGTTCTCCATGACCGAGGATTCCCGGATGGCTTCATGAGGACTTTGTTGTCACCGTCGAGCGCCACTTGAAAGCGCCCGCGAGCCGCGTTCCAGCCGCCGGGCACGGATTTTTCCGGCAGCGCATCGAAGTTCTCCTGGAAGGCGATGACAGGGCGTCCGCTGGCGCGAGCCGAGCCTTTCAATTCGCCGGCCATTGCCACGACGAGACCGCCTTGAGAAACATTGCTCGATTCCAGCTTGAGTTCCCCGGATGAAGAAATCGTCCCTTTGAGCCCGTCCAGGGACCACTGCGCCTCGGTCTCGCCGATCAAGCGTCCCTCGCCATCAAAGGTCCGCGCCCGGAACCTTTGACTTCCGCCGGTCTTGAGTACGACTTCCGCGGGGACCACCTGCAGGTAAGCAGCCTTCGCTGCGCTCGGGGCTTTCTCCGGGGCTGCGGGCAAGCTTGCCGGATTCGGCGTATCGTTCTTGGAGCCAATCGCCTTGCCGCCAATCGCGTAAAGCTCGTCATTGGTCAGCAAGTAGACCCGCCCGTTCGCGACCGCCGGCGACCCGTTGATTTGAATCGCGCTGCCGTCCGCCGCCTTGAATACGTCGACGTCGAGCACTTCGGGCGCCTCGTCGCCGTTCATCCTGAGGATGTGAAATTTGCCGTCCACATCCGAGACGTAGATCTTCCCGTCAGCCACCACCGGGGAAGCCTTTTGGGCGATTCCCAAGTTATGCCTCCAGAGTCGTTTTCCGGTCTTGGCGTTGAACGCGACGAGGTTGGCCGAGTTGTCGACGTGGTACAAGCGGCCGTCGTGAATCGCGGGCGAAGCGTAGCCGCCGGTGAAGCCCTCGGCCATCCAGACTTGTTTCGGTTTGCCTTCGCTCACTTGGCTTGCATCCAGGCAAACCAGCCGCCCCATCGCCGTGCTGCCGTCCCCGTTTTCTTCGCTGTGCGATGCGTAGATCAGGTTGCCATCGGCGACGACCGAGGAGTTGATGCCGCGCAAACTCATCGGGAAGGCCCAGACTTTCTCGCCCGTCGCTACCTTGAGGGCGTAGATGCCGCCATCGCCATTCCCGGTAATGAGCAGGCGCTGGCCGCTGATTTCGCGGACAATCGGGGCTGAGTAAGTTGTGTCCTTCGGAGCCTGCCCGGGGGTTGAGATCCAAATCGTCTCGCCGCTCTTCTTGTCCAGCGCGTAGAAACGATGGCGGGGAATGAAGGTCGACCCCCAACCCGCGGAAAGAAAGCTAACGATAACGAGGTCGCCGTCGAGAACCGGGTTCACCGTGCGGCCGCCGAACCCTGAGATTCTGCCCACTTCTTCCCCGAACGACCGCGACCAAACAATCTTGCCGTTACGGTCGAAGCAGTGGACCATGCCTTCGACCCCGTGTGAATAGACGTAACCCGTCGACTCGTCGCCCGCCAAATTGGCCCAACCCACGCGGTGGTGCGGGATATCCGTTTGGAAAACGTTGTAACGGTACTGCCAGCGCTGTTTTCCCGTGTCCGCGTCGTAACAGGCGATCCATTCTTGCCACTTCGTAGGATCGCCCGGCTCCCCAAGCGTGTTGATGCAGACTCGCCCGTCAAAGACGATCGGCGTCGACCGCCCGCCGATCGCGGCCTTCCACAGCATGTTTTCGCCGCCTGGCGTCCAGCTCGAAGGCAGGCCTGTTTCCGGCGAGACACCGTCAGCGCTGAGACCGCGCCAGCCCGGCCAGTTTGCGGCAGAGACGTAATGGGGGGGTACCGTCAGCGAAAAAGCGCAAAGCAATAGGACCAAACGGCAGCACACCCTCATTGAAACTCCTTCATCTGGGCATTCTATCAAATGACGTGTTAGGGACAGGTTTTAGCGGCGTGTAGTCGGCCCGCACGGGTTCTTGGCTGTTTGCATAGGGGGTCGGAAAACACCTGTGGTGCGGCTCGCAAGAGAGCTGCGCGGACCGGCTGAGAGCCGGTCCTACTATGTCGCCAGGAATGGCGACACGGCACGCAAGAATGCATGCGCCACATCGCACACGCAGAAGTATGGAGAGTCCCAGGCGCGGGACCGATTGCGAAAACCTGGTTGCAACCCTCCCCGTGGTTGTATACTAGGCGCGTCCGGTGCGCCGCAAGACAAGGCCTGGATCCTATCGCGCAAGACCCCCGGCGCAGCTTGGGACAAAGGAGTAAGGTTATGAAAACGAAACGTGTCATATCCGCCGTGCTCTGCGGCATGCTGTGCTTGGTGATTACTTTGGTGGCGCTGGCCGAAAAAACTCAGGCGGCCCCGCCCGTCAGGATGTACAACACGGCAAAAGAAAAGCTCATGGCGGGAGGGGCCATCGTCGGCGGAACCGTCTCCACGTCGGACCCCAACATCTATTGCGCCATGGCAAACGCCGGATTCGATTTCACGTGGATCGAAATGCAGCACAGTCCCCTGATGTTTAACGACGTCGCCCAAATGATCTGGGCTTGCAGGGGAGCCGGGGCGATTCCCTTCATCCGCGTGCCGGACGCAACGGAAGGCGCCATCCAGAAGGCAACTGACATCGGGGCTCTGGGCATCGTTGTCCCCATGGTCGCAACGGCGGAAAAAGCCCGCAACGCGGTTAAATACGCCAAATACCCGCCTCTGGGACGCCGCAGCCGGGGTGGCGGCCAGTACGGAGCACTCTGGGGCAGCGACTACCGCGAGACCGCCAACGACAACATCATGGTCATCGTGATGATCGAGTCGCCGCTAGGCGTGTCCAACGTCGAGGAGATTGCCGCCGTTCCCGGTGTTGACGTCGTCTTCGCCGCCAGCGGCGACCTGGGAAGCTTCACCGGGTGGGAGCGAACCGACCCGAGATACATGGCTCTGGTCAAGAAGATCCACGACGCTACGCTGAAAGCCGGCAAGATACTGGCGGGCCCTCTCTCGTGGAAAGGCCGCGACGGATTCAAATTCTTCCAGGGACCCGGCGAATCGAGCCTGATCAGGGCCGGAGCAAAGGCTGCACTGGGAGCCGCCCCCGCGGCCCAAGGCGGAGATCACGCGACCGGCGACGAGCCCACGAAGTAGCACGCGGGCGCTGGCGCACTGAAACCCTCGCCGAACGTGGCGGAATTTCATAGAGCAAATCAGAGCCCCGGACGGAAGTCCGGGGACTAGCACCAATACTGTTCAGTTAGCAGTTCCGCGGAGGGTTTTGGTTGATTGGCGCGTGCTCTTGTTTCGGGCATCAATGAACGCCCGCCACGCAGCGCTCTGCTGCAGAGCCGTAAGCATCCCTTTGTTTTCCTACGCCCCGTCCGCCTCCGGGGCTTCCCTCGCAGGGTCTCGGACCTGGTCTCGGACCCAGGGTTCCGCTTCGCTCCACCCATGGGCTGGAGCGAAGCGGAACCCTGGGTGGGGTGCGGGCTCGGGTACGATGGCGTCGAGGATGTTGACGTCGTGCAGTTTTCCGTCGGAAACCTCAATAAATGTGGGGATCGGGCCACGCAGATCGAGCAAGGTGTGCATCTTGATGGCGGCCTTGTGGGATCGAAACCGGGCCCAGGGGAACAGCGACAAGCAGAGGTCGATGGTGGTGGAGTCCAAGGCATAGACGGTGTTGTCGAGATCGAAACCGAGCGGCTCGTTGGCCTACCGGGGGCGGGCGATGCGGATCAGCACTTGAGCGAAGTCGGCGAAGATGTGCCAGTCGTGCGCCTCGTTGGCGTCGGCCAGGGTGGAGCGTGAAACTTTGCCGCGAAAACCCATGTGATAGAGCTTGCTTGGAACCGAACGCAAGCAGGCTTCGATGTCGCGGAGACTCTCTCGAAAGGTCAGGGCAGAAGCTGGTAGAGACGCTCGACGTATTCCTGCATCAGTAGCTCTAGACTTAGAGCCCATCAGCCGCTCGTTCAGAGCCTTGAGCCGCGAAGCGGCGCCAAGGTGATATCCGGCCTAGCCACCCCACTACCATAGTTTCAAGCGGAGTTGCTGCCACTTCAAGAGTCGCCACGGTAGGACAACCCGCGGAAGGCTGCATTTATTTAACCCTATGAATTCGAGAAGTCTCACCCGGTCGCTTGTGACGGTTGTGCTGCTTGGCGCCGCCGGGTTGGCTCGCGCCCAACTGCCACCGCGCAGCCGTGCACTGCAACTGCGCCGGCCCGCGAACTACTTTCCCCTTGCCGTAGGAAACTCATGGACCTACACGATCGAAGGCCGCGCCGCCTCGGGAACCGTCACCGTACGCGTCACCAAATCGGTGGAAACCGCCGGGCGACAGTATTTTCGGTTGGAAGGATTCACGCCTCAGCCGGCGCTTGTGCGGGTCGGAAGTCGTGACCGGCTGTGGGAGTTTCGTCCTGATTCCGGTACCGAGCACTTGTGGTATGATTTCGCGGCAGCCCAGGGAACGACCTGGATGTCCCAGCTGCCGCATCCCTGTTTGGGAACCGCCAAGCTGGCGTCTCGAAGTTCAGGCGTCGAGGTCCCGGCTGGTGATTTCGCCCCTGTTCTGGTGATTCGGTATGGAACAACGAATTGCGCCGACGCCGGAATTCAAGAGGAAATCTTTGCCCCCGGTATCGGACTCCTCCGCCGCACGGAAACGACAATCGCAGGTCCGCGCCCGATGGCTCTTACCGAAGCCCGCGTCGGTTCACGAGTCATTCGATCCAGTGCGCTGTCGTTCAGTCTTTCGATCGACCAGCCTGTCTATGTTCCAAACCTGATGCCTCCGGTGACGCCCGACAGGGCCGTGCCCCTCATGCGGGCCCGCATAACGATCCGCAATACCACGAATTTCCCTTTACGGCTTGATTTTTCAAGTGGGCAGAGGTTCGACTTGGTGATCCGCGATTCGAGCGGCCAAGATATCTATCGCTGGTCCGCCACGAGACTCTTTACCCAGGAGTTAGGCACGCTTGAACTAAGTCCGGGAGAGAAAAGCTTTTCAGCCGAGATACCGCTCGGACAGCAAGCCGGCCGGCCTTTGCCCCAGGGCAGCTATGTAGCCGAAGCGTGGCTGACGACGGCTGAGCCAAGCGCCTACCGCGCCTCAGTCAGCTTCGAAATCTCGGAGCCGGTTTTCTAGCCCGTGTGTGCGCCGCCCCAAAGATTGGCGGGCGCGCCGGTTGGTGACTTTGACCTACTCGGCCGCGGGAGTAATCCGGATCCTTCAGTGAAAGTCCGCCGTCCGCCCCCCGCCCCGGCCTATGGGAGTCTCGCAGCCATTCCCCGCCCTGACGTAGAATCAACAACTTACGGGCGGATCACAGACGCGGGGTCCGCCCCTCATTCACACTGAATCCGCCCGCGGCGACAGCGCCCCCCAATGGTTACTGCTGACCCTCGCTAGAGGGTCACCGAAGCGATTCCAAGCGTAGCATGTCTCGTCACGGCAGGTCCAAAATCCTTGCCCGTCCTTCTCGAACACGCCGGCCACGGGCTTCAACAGCGCGAAGTGTTCTCGGACGCCAGAAACATTCCACAGAAAGGATGTTTGTGGCCGCCTGAAGCGCCCCATGCTATACTCATTACGTAAACTAAACGAGATAGAAGCGACAAAAAGGAGTTCGACGAGTTGAATGCCACTGGCAAAAGAGGCCAAACAGACGATCATTAAGGAGTACCGAATCCACGACAGTGATGTGGGTTCCCCAGAGGTTCAGGTCGCGATTCTGTCGAAACGTATCGCCGAGTTGACCGGGCATCTGAAAGAGCACAAGAAGGATTTCTCTACCCGCCGCGGGCTATTGAACATGGTCAGCCGCAGACGACGTTTGCTCGGCTACTTGAAGCGGGGAAATCCACAGGGATATAGAACGTTGGTTCAAAGTCTCGGCCTGCGCGGATAGCATTCACCCGTTTTCAGGGGATGCGCGGCTAGAGACTGGTTTCGAGTTTTTGAAGATGGCGTTACATCACACAGAGCGTACAGGGTCCGGAAAACGTTTTTGGACCTGGTAGGCGTCGCTGTGCGCTGACGTTGTCCCCATCTCTCCTCCCCACGCCCTCTCGCGCGTCCGCCGATTATTGGCGTTCCGCTTCCATCTTGCATTGACAAACCATACCTGGAGCGTCCGTCTTCGGGCGGGGCGCTTTTGCAGCCGCCCGGCGTTCAGGCGCGGAAATAGGGAAAAACCCAAATAGGAAAAACTATGAAACAGACAGTTGAAATACAGCTTGGCGAGCACACGTTGGAGCTCGAAACAGGATACCTGGCAAAACAGGCGGGCGGCGCCGTCGTGGTAAGCGCCGGAGATACGAGGGTTCTGGTCACGGCCACGTGCTCGGACCGGCCGAGGGAGAACATTAGCTTCTTCCCTCTCACGGTGGACTATCGCGAATATACTTACGCGGCCGGGCGTTTCCCCGGCGGCTACATCAAGCGCGAAGGCCGCCCCACGGAAAAGGAAGTTTTGACGAGCCGCTTGATCGACCGGCCCATCCGGCCATTGTTTCCCGCCGGATTCAAGAATGAGACGCAAGTCATTGCGATGGTCATTTCCGCGGACCCGGACCACGATCCAGCACCGCTGGCTCTGGTGGGAGCCTCCGCGGCATTGGCGATTTCCAATGTTCCCTTCATGAACACGATCGCGGGGGTGCAAGTCGCGCGAGTCGATGGCGAGTGGGTTCTGAATCCCTCCTACAGCCAGCGCGACGAAGCCGATGTGAAGATCACCGTCGCGGCCGCCAAAGAAGGCATTGTGATGGTTGAGGCGAACGGCTCCGAAATCGGCGAGCCGGACGTACTGGAAGCGATTCGCAGGGGCCACGAAGCCTGCCGCACCATCATCGAAGGGATTGGCCGGCTTGTCGAGAAAGCCGGCAAGGAGAAAATGTCGTTCGAGGCGCCCGAAATCGACCAGCAGCTCTACGACGAACTCTCCGCCAAATGGAGCGAGCAGCTCTCCGACGCTCTGGACACCAAGAAACATCCCAAAGCCGAGAGTCACTCGATGGTCAGCGACCTCAAGAAACAGGTCGTTGCCAGTTACGAGGACGACGAAGAAAAGGCCCAGGCCGCCGCTGATCTGTTTGGACGGCTCAAAGAGGATATCTTTCGGCAGGCGATTCTCAAGGACAAACGGCGGCCCGATCAGCGAGCCTTCGACGAGATCCGCAATATCGATTGCGAGGTGGGCGTGCTGCCGCGAACGCACGGTTCCGCGGTTTTCACTCGCGGTGAGACGCAGGCCCTGGCGACGGTGACGCTGGGAACCAAAATGGACGGCCAGCGCCAGGAGCGCTTGGAAGACGCTGAATACGAGAAGCGCTTCATGGTTCATTACAACTTCCCGCCCTTCAGCGTCGGCGAAGTAGCTTTCCTGCGTGGCGCGGGCCGCCGCGAGATCGGGCACGGCATGCTGGCCGAGCGCGCGCTGGCTCAGGTTGTCCCCAGCTATACCGACTTCCCCTACACGGTTCGCGTCGTCAGCGACATTCTCGAATCGAACGGGTCTAGCTCGATGGCGACCGTTTGCGGGGGCACGCTGGCTCTGATGGATGCGGGTGTTCCCATGTCAGCTCCGGTCGCGGGCATTGCGATGGGGCTGGTGACCGACGGCGAAGAGTCTGCCGTGCTCACCGACATAGCCGGCGCCGAAGACCACTACGGCGACATGGACTTCAAGGTAGCCGGTACCGCCGCCGGCATCACCGGGCTGCAAATGGATATCAAGCAACCCAACGTCAGCTTCGAGGTGCTTGAACAGGCCCTGGATCAGGCCAAACGCGCCCGGCTGCAGATTCTCGAGTCGATGAACGCCGTCATCTCCGCACCTCGCGCCGACATGTCGAAGTACGCGCCCCGGGTCCATACGCTCAAGATTCCGGTAGCGAAGATCCGCGACGTGATCGGACCGGGCGGCAAGATCATCAAGGGCATTGTCGAACAGACGGGAGCGAAAGTTGACGTCAGCGACGACGGCACGGTTCAGATCTCTACCGCGGACGGAGAAGCAGCCAAGAAGGCTATCCAGATGGTCAAAGATCTTACGGCTTCACCCGAAGTCGGAAAGACCTATCTCGGCAAAGTGACCCGCATCGTCGACTTCGGCGCCTTCGTCGAGATCTTCCCTGGCACCGAGGGACTGCTTCACATCAGCGAAATTGCCGAACACCGCATTCGTCAAGTGCGTGACGAACTCAAGCTCGGTGATCAGATTCTGGTCAAGTGCCTGGCGCTGGAAGGCAACAAGATCCGCCTCAGCCGCCGCGCGGTGCTGAGCGAACAGCGAGGCAAGGCCAAAGCCAAAGAGGAATAGCCCGCCCTCGCCCACGCCATCGAAACATTCGCTGGTCCTGCTGATCACAGCGGACCGGCGTTTTTGTTCCCGGCCACGTGGCGACATAACGTCGCCACGCCGCCGCAGAGGCGCGGACGGAAGTCCGCGCTTGGCGCCGCGATCTCGCGTAACCAGCCACCAAGAAAACTCCGCTGACGGTAAAATGGGTTGAAGAGGGCGATCCAGAAAGAGAGGGTCAATGGCGGTTCGCAAGGATGAGCTAGAGACAGACGCACTGAAGTTACCTCCGACGGATCGAGCGCAGCTTGCGCGCCGGCTAATTGGGAGTTTGGAAGGCGCCGAGGAGGGTGACTTCGAAGGGGCCTGGATCGAGGAAGCCGAGCGGCGCCACGCGGAATATCGCAAGGGCCTTGTCACGGCTCGCGACGCTGACGCAGTCTTTCGGGATGCCGCATTCCGTCTCGAATGAGCGCCGCTGGATTCCTTCCAAGTGTGTGCGGGCGAAAATGGGGGACTGCCATCCGATTCTCGGTTGTGGAACCCCATTGTTTCCGACAATAGTGCAGCACGAGAATCGGTGGCTGTCCCCTTTTTTCGCGTAATCGGACTTGCACGACGGGCTTCTAACGGAACCTTCTGGACCGCACGTGGTCGAGCGCTTTCTCCGCTGTCGCGGGATCGACCTTGCCGGTCCCCGCAAAGTAGTGGATCACCTGAGAGATCGTGTAAAGCGAGTGCAGCGGATAGGCGCGGCCGTTGAACACGGTTTCTCCTCCCTGTTCGCGGTCAACGACAACGAGAACGCGGCTCACCTCCAGCTCTTCCTTGGCGAGTTCCTCGATGGCCCAGAGCTTGGTTCGCCCCGAGGCCATCACGTCATCGATCAGAGTGATCTCGCGCGAATCCTCTTTGGTTCCCATGTAGGAGCTGACCCCCGAGCGCCCGCCCGGATAAGCCGCCCGCTTCTTGCGCATCTGCCCGTAAGAGACCGGACGCGCCGTCGCAAGCGAGGCGATCGCCGTGGAGAGCGCCAGTGGCGTGGCGGTATCGGGGATGCCGATCACCTGCTGCGGCGCAGCCGCTTCATCCGCCTCGGCATCGACAATGGAGACCAGTTTGCGGTGAAGGGCCTGGCCCAGCAAGGACAACACCTCCAGGTCGTCGTATAGCTTATGGCGCAGGTCGATGAAAATCGGGGTTTGGAGGGCATACTCCTCGCGCACTCTGTCGCCAAGCAGAACCAGACCCTTGTCCCAAAACTGTTCGAGAAGGGGGTCGGCTTCAAGCTCTTCTTTGCTCGTGAGTCTCGCTTCAGCCCCCATGAATGCTGGACGGGACGAAAATCGCCGGACTTTCGGAACGCAGCAGCAGAGCCCCAGGCGGCAGCCTGGGGTCAAGCTGTTCGCAAAACCGATAGGCCAATTGACGTTGGATGCGTCCTTTAGGCAATGTCCTACAAAAAGAGTACCACCGGCGGCGGCCTGGCGGCGGCGCCGTCTCATTCGGCCGGTGGCGCTTCTGGGCAACACGTCCCGCAGTCAGAGCTTCGGCCTCAGTCCAACGTCGTTCTCCGGGTCGGACCCGGCGTAGCGGCCCGGCGGCATTTCGGGCAGGTCTTTCTGTTCGGGCGTGAGATCGGTCCACTTCTTTACCTTCGTGCGAACCACGTTTCGCGGGAGCAGCGCGGCCAAGCGCTTCTTGGTCTCGGCCAGAGGCAGCGTTGCGGGCCGGGCAATTGTGGATCTGGGCCTGCGGCGAAGGGATGGGTTCGGCGCGCAAGCTGGAGCGGCTCTGGCGGCATCATCCGGCGCTCGGGTGACTGTGCGGACTGGACGATCAGCCCGCAAGGTCTTTTCTCGGACACCCCACGCGGCAGCGCAGACGCTGCCCGTTTGGTTGCGGTTGGTCCGCTACCGCCTGCGCTGTTTCTGCTGACCAAGGCGGACCCTGGAGGGAGCGGCCCGTGCTTCTTCCCAGGCCTTCCAGTCGAAGCGTTTGGTTGCGTCTTTGAGGTAGCTGGCCACGTCCGCATTCTTCGGAAGTACGGCCATGACAGTCGCAAAGCCCGGACCGTCCGGATTCTTGAGACGGTATTTCTTCGTGTTAGGAATGCCCATAATCATTCAATCTAGCACATGGGTTCGGTCGCCCAAATCGCTTCGCCGCGTGAGCTCCGCTGAAGTTCCGGCGGCCTCTGGTTTCCCTGCCCTCGACGGCGCTCGCCAGGATGGGCTTTCCACCGCTTTGCTACCCTGGGAATCCCCGTCCCGCAAGTCCCGGAGGCCCCAGCGATGACTCTGGAAGAGAAGCTAGCCGAACTCGAGAAGCGCAATTCCGCCGCTGAAGCGGGTGGCGGGCCCGAGCGTGTCCGGCGGCAGCACGAGGCCGGCAAGCTGTCGGCCCGCGAACGCATCGATCTTCTTCTCGACGAAGGCAGCTTCCAGGAACTGGACCGCCTCGTCACTCACTCCTGCCACGATTTCGGCATGCAGTCGAAAGTTATCCCCGGCGACGGATTCGTGACCGGCTACGGCAAGATCGGCGGCCGCTTGGCTTATGTTTTCTCGCACGATTTTACGGTGTTTGGCGGCTCGTTGTCTCTCGAGAATGCAGCTAAGATCTGCAAGGTGATGGACCTGGCGATGAAAATGGGAGCCCCTTTGATCGGCCTCAACGATTCAGGCGGCGCTCGTATCCAAGAGGGCGTCGCCTCGCTGGCGGGCTACGCCGACATCTTCCTGCGGAACACCTTGGCCAGCGGGGTCGTGCCGCAGATCTCGGCCATCATGGGCCCCTGCGCGGGCGGCGCCGTCTATTCCCCCGCCATCACTGATTTCGTCTTCATGGTTGACAGCACGAGCTACATGTTCGTGACCGGTCCGGACGTCATCAAAACCGTCACGCACGAGGACGTCAGCAAAGAAGAGCTGGGAGGCGCGCGAACCCACAACCAGGTCAGCGGTGTCGCGCACTTCATGGCGCGCGACGACGCCGAGTGCCTGCGGATGATCGCCGAGCTGCTGAGTTTCCTGCCGTCCAATAATGTGGACGACCCGCCGCGCCTCGCTTGCGACGACCCCGTGGATCGAGTCGAGGAGAAGCTCGACAACGTGGTGCCTGCCGAACCCAACCAGCCCTACGACATCAAGGAAGTCATCCGCCTGGCGCTTGACGACGGCTATTTCTTCGAGGTGCAGGAGCATTTCGCGGCCAACATCGTGATCGGCTTCGGGCGCTTGGACGGCCGCACTGTCGCTGTCGTGGCCAATCAGCCGGCCGTGCTTGCAGGCTGCCTCGATATCAACGCGTCGTTGAAGGCCGCGCGATTTGTTCGGTTTTGTGACGCTTTCGGAATCCCCATCGTCACCTTCGAAGATGTCCCCGGCTTCCTGCCCGGGACGGAGCAAGAGTACGGCGGCATCATCAAGCATGGCGCCAAGCTGCTCTACGCCTACGCCGAAGCGACCGTCCCGAAGATCACCGTCATTACGAGAAAGGCCTACGGCGGCGCCTACTGCGTGATGGGATCCAAACACCTGCGCACGGACATCAACTACGCCTATCCCACCGCCGAGATAGCTGTGATGGGCCCGGAGGGAGCGGTGAATATCCTCTATCGGCGAGAGCTAGCCGCGGCCGGGGACGATGCCGAACAGTTCCGGAAGGAAAGAACCCAGGAGTTTCGCGAGCGATTCGCGAATCCTTACGCGGCAGCCGAAAAGGGCTGGATCGACGAGGTGATTCAGCCGCGCTGCACTCGGCCCAAGCTGATCGCGGCGCTGGAGATGCTCGAGAACAAGGCAGACACAACGCCGCGCAAGAAGCACGGCAATATCCCGCTGTAACCGAGCCGTGCTGGGTGGCGGGCTAGCTCCAATGCTGTTCACTTGGAGCCTTTTGAGCCGCGAAGCGGCGCCGGATTGTAGCCCATGGGTGGAGCGAAGCGGAACCCTGGGTCCGAAACCCCTCGAGGGAGAAGCCCCGCAAGGGGCGCAGGAAAACAAACCTATGAGCCCGACGACGATCGGGTTTACGCCGAGCGAAGGACTTCAACTTGAACAACCGAACTCAGCCCCCCAAACCTCTAACTGAACAGTATTGGGGCTAGCTCTTAATCAGTCTCTCACCCCGCATCGGCATCGCGCGCAACCGCACGCCCATCCCGTCAAAAACCGCGTTGCCGATGGCCGGCGCAACCGCGATGATCGGCGTCTCGCTACCCCCGACCGACGGCAGGTCCGGGCGGTCCAGCAGAACGGTTTCGATGCGGGGAACATCCTTGAAGCGCGGTACCCGGTAGTGCGCCAAGAGCGCGTTGGTGATGCGGCCGTTCTCGAAATGGATTTCCTCTGTCAAAGCGGCGCCGAGACCCATGATGATCGAACCCTCAACCTGCGCTCGAAGGTTGGCTGGGTTCTGGATCGCCCCGCATTCAAAAGCTTGAACGATTTCAACAACCTTGATCTTGCCTTGCGCCCGATCCGCCTCCACTTCAGCGCACGCCGCCACATAGGAGCCTTTCTCAATGCCGCAGGACAAGCCAACGCCAGTGAATCGCCGCCGGTTTTTCCTGCGTTCCAGCCAGCGAAATCGCTCCGCCGCTGCTTCGAGAACAGCCCGCAAGCGATCGTCGCTGAGATGCGCCAGCCGGAAGGACAGCGGATCAGCCCCCGCGCTTGCCGCCAGCTCATCCATGAATGACTCCCGCGCGAAGCAGTTCGCCGTGGAAGCAAGAGCCCGATACGAGCCCTCGCGCAGCGGCGAGTCGCAGTAGAAAAACTGCGTTTGAGTGTTCGGGATATCGTAAGGCGGCTCAATGGCCGATGCGCCGGAATTGTAGTTCGCGAAATTCCAAGCCGTGATCGAGTTTTTCTCGTCGAGCCCGGCTTCCACCTCGATCAGCCCCGCCGGGCGGAAGTAAGCCCAAGTCAGCTCTTCCTGGCGGGTCCAGCGCAGGGAAACCGGCCGCTTGGCAGCCTTGGCGAGACGCGCCGCTTCGACCGCGGCTTCGCCGGTATGTTTGCCGCCAAATCCGCCGCCGGTGTCGGGCACGATCAGCCGCACTTTGTCACGGGAAACCCGAAAAGCTTCGGCCAGTTGTCCCTGCACGCGCGACGGCTGCTGGGTTCCGGTCCAAACCGTGAGCCGGCCGTTGTCCCATTCGGCGACAGCCGCCCGGGGCTCCATCGGAGCATGCTGCACGTAGGCCACCTCATAGGACGCTGACAATCGTCGTTTCGACCCAGCCATCGCGGTTTCGGCCGAGCCCTTCGTTCGCCTGCGTGGTCTCCTGCGGCCTTCTCCTTCGGTGACGGCATGCCTTTTGAGGTAAGGAAACAGCTCTTTGCTTGAGGTGTGCGCCGCCGGCGAGTCCCACTTGGCTGCGCCGGCCAGTGCCTCAACAGCTTGCTGCGCTAGTCGCGAGGTGGGCGCCGCGCAGCCGGCGAAGTTCCCATCGCGAACGGCTGTGACGCCTTCCATCTTTTCGGCCGCGGCCAGGTCGATGGAGGCAAGAGTTGCGCCGAATGTAGCCGGCCGCAGCACTTTGCCGTAAAGCATGTTCGGCCGCGTCACGTCCGACGGATAGCGGTGCGCGCCAGTGACGATGTCGCGGCTATTGCGCTTACTAACCGAGGATCCCAGGACGCTCCACTGCTTGACCGCCGTCAGCTTCACATCGGCCGGAAGTTCTTGCCTGAAAGCTTCGGCCGCCTCCGCGGACTTCGCTAACTCAGCGTAGGTAACGCTCCTCTTCCCGCCTGGTTCAAAGACCGCGCCGTCTCGAACCTCCAGCGCCGCGGGATCGGCCCCCCACATCGCGGCGGCCAGCTTGACAAGAATCGCCCGCGCCGCGGCGGCGTCCTTCCGAACTGCGGGAATCGTGCGTGGCGTCGTGCGGCTGCCCGCCGTCCCGCCGTCATCGGGCACAACCGCCGAGTCGGCCATGACCAGCCGAATCTGATCGGCGCTGACTTTTAGCTCTTCCGCAGCCGCCTGCGTAATCTGGGTGCGCGATCCCTGGCCAACCTCCACCTTGCTGGTGAAGACGGTGATCGTCCCGTCCTGGCCTATGTGGAGCCGCGCGGCGACCGTCCCGGCCGGCCCACCCGGCGCGGCGCTTGGGCTCGGCGAGCAGCCCTCGCCTGTTGCGATCAGCAGGCCCGCTCCGGTAATTCCAAGAAACGACCGCCGGCCGACCGCAAACGAATAGGCCGGACCTTCGTCGAGTTCGTAACGCTCGAGTTCCCGATCGAATCCCCGCTTGAGTTCCCAATGCTCCTCGGTTTTCGCGTTCGGATTCATGGGCTAGTTACCTCGGCTCACCGGTGACTCGGCCTTGGCCGCTTGCCGATCCACTCTGCACGGTCCCGGCCGCTCGGCTGGCGCGAGCGGGTTGACTACCCCGAGCGTCCAGGCCGACGCAGACCATGATAGCTCTAATAGACCCTGCAAGAATACCCCGATCGACAATTGGCCAAAGTCGAGTCAACGTCGAAGCTTGGCGAGTCATCAGCAAACGCTCCACTCACGACACTGGAGTTTCGCGGCAGGTGCGCGGTATCATCTAGTCTACTCCCGGAATCTGGCTGCCTCATCGCAATCGAACCGGGTGCTGTGTCACATACCTCTAAGAAAGGAGTCTACTCATGCACGTAACTTTAATCCTAATACTGATACTGTTCGCAAGCGTCGGCAACGCCCAGCAGCCCAATGCCACTGGTGCCGTCAATTCAGCCAGTTTCGCCAGGTCCGACCTTCCGAACGGCAGCTTGGCTCAAGGCAGTATTTTCTCAGTCTTTGGGTCGAACTTGGGACCCGCCGCCCTCGCACAAAGCACAAGCTTCCCGCTTCCGGCCGAACTCGCCGGGACCTCAGTCAAAGTGACCGTAGGCGGAAGTACGGTCGATTGCATCATGCTGTTCACCGTTTCGAGCCAGCTCGCTGTCATACTACCCTCCAATACACCCGTGGGCGACGGAACGTTGACCGTAACTTTCAACGGGTAAACCAGCGCTTCCTTGCCGATCCGGGTTGTGCCCCATAGCTTCGGGATATTCGCGCTCAATCAAGGTGGCAGCGGCCCGGGTGTTTTCACTGATCCCTTGATCGTGCCGCCCGAGTCCAATGTCAGAACCATCCTGAACTCAACAGCGCCGGGTACGCTTATAGACGTCTGGGGCACTGGCTTGGGGGCGGTGAGCGGTGACGAAGCAGGGGGCCCCCTGCCGGGTGACCTCTCGGGAGTCGATGTCCAAGTGCTAGTCGGCGGGAGACCGGCGACCATCGTTTATCGCGGCCGTTCGGGCTGCTGTGCCGGACTCGACATAGTCCGATTCGTTGTCCCCGAGAGTGTCGACGGCTGCTATGTCCCGGTCGTTGTGGTAGTCGAAGGTGTCCCAAGCAACTTCACAACGATCTCGGTTTCGCAGTCGGGCGCGGCCTGCTCCAGCGGCAGCGGCGGATTCACGGCGGCGGAGCTGGAAGCAGCCCAGGCGAGAGGCGGCATGCGCACCGGAAATATATCTCTGGCTCGCACTCGCATCTCGTTCTCCGGGCCGCTTCCCGCGCAAACCTTTGAGATCACTACCGACACTGCCTTCGCTTCGTTTTGGAACTTCAACCTGAACCAACTGTTGCAGTCACAAGGATTCGCCGGCAAATGGGGTATTTAGTTGACTCCAGTAGCCACTACATCTTGGGGGTGGGGGTGCCGGCCCTGGTGGCCTCGACCATTGTCTTATAGGGAGCAGGGTCGGCGGCGACCGCCTGCTGGAGGAGGCGATAGAAAAGTTTGCCGCGCGACCGTGAGGTCCGCCGGTTGAAGCGGAACGTGAACTCGTCCAGGTAGTAGTCCAAATACTCGTGACTGACAGCCCCCTGGTGGGTCCCCAACAGCCAGCGCTTTAGCAGAGAGGCGACACGATGGACTCTCGGCAGCAGCTTACTCGCCGATTGCCGCTTCCCGCGCAGCACGGTGACTTCATGGCGGTATCCTTTGTTCTCCAATCCCGCATAGCCTTCCCAGCCGTCGGTGTGCACGAGGCTGCCAGGTTGGATAGCTTCTTCGACAAAGGCTTCCAAGCTCGCCGCTGAGGCATCCGCGATCCGACGGAGCCGGATGCGACCCATACCGCGCCCATCCTCCTCGGCAGCAACCGCAACTAACGCTTTGCCAACCATTTCGCGACCTCGGACGCCCTCTTCGACTCCGCCCACATACGTTTCGTCCACCTCCACCCGGCCGACCAGCCGATTGCGACCGGGGCGCACCATGGCGCGGCGGAACTTGTGCAGCCAGGTCCAGGCGGTTACATAGCTACCCAAACCCAAGACCCGCTGCAACTCCAGCGCGCTGGCCCCGCCTTTTTGCGTTGTCACCCACCAAGCCGCCCGGAACCACAACGTCAAGGGCTTGCGGGTGTCCTGGAAAATCGTGCCCGCCGTCACCGAGGCCTGGTAACCGCAGTCGGCGCAGAGCAGCAGATTGCGTTTGCTGGCCCATGAGGACTGGATCCCACAGCGCGGGCACACGAACCCCTCCGGCCAGCGCAGCTTCAGCAGGTACTCCCGGCACGCCTCCTCGGTCGAGAATCGAGCTTCCAACTCGACGAGGTTTCGGGGGTAGTCCTCCTTCATGCCCCCAACCACAACATATTGTGGCTACTGGAGTCAACTAAATACCCCATCGCCGGCATATCAACAATTGGCGCATGTACGGTCTTTCAGATTCAGGGGGCGGACGCACAATCCGTTGATCCAATCATTCCGCCGGGGCTGGATGCCGGACCCTCCCTGACGTTGACGGGGCCGATGGGAACGAAGCAAATTCAGCGCCTAGAGGTAGGGAACTACTTCGCCTCGTTGTCAGGCTCCTTCCCGGGCTTCTTAACGGCCGGTCCCAAAGCCATTGCCCCTGAGTCGGTGAACCAGACCCTGCCGGGCTTCTTGGAACCAGGCACTTACACGGTAAGCGGGCCGGGCGGCAGTGACGTTGGTCCCTTCACGGTGAGCCTGGACGTTCCGGAACCTCTCAATTGGACGAATCGCGACACGATTACCAGCGTCCCGCGCTCAAGCAACCTCGCTATCACGTGGACAGGGGGCGGTCAGAACGGGACCGTCCAGATCTTCGGGTCTTCCATCGTTGCCGCGGATGACACGGCTTCCGGCGCGGTGTTCTTCTGCCGGGAGGATGTATCCGCCGGGTCGTTCAGCGTTCCGTCGGCGGTTCTCTCGAGCCTCCCTGTCAGCGGGACTCAAGGTGGAATTCCGTTCGGAATTCTGGGTGTGGGAGTCACATCGGACGGAACCCGCTTCAATGCGGACGGCCTCGATCTGGGCTCCTTTTCCCACAACGATCTGACACTCAAGCCGGTAGCGTTTCAATAGCTTCCTGACGGAATTGCCAGGGTGGGCCACCCGTTCCCGCCCTGGTTCAACACAGTAGGTCTCGGATGCCGGATCAGCCGTGCATGGGGCCAAGGTTAAGGGCACGGCAGCGTAGCCAACCCCTACACCGTCGACATGTCGCGCCAGTTCTTGCCCGCCTTGACGTCGGCCACCAGCGGCACGTCGAGCGCGTGTACCTGCTCCATCTCCTTCTTGACCAGCTTGGCGACAGCGGCTGTCTCTTCCTCGGGCGCCTCGAACAGCAATTCGTCGTGAACCTGCAGCAGCATCAACGCCCGCAGCTTTTCTTCCCTCAGGCGCTGGTCGACTCGAATCATCGCAAGCTTGATCAGGTCGGCGGCGGAGCCCTGGATCGGTGAGTTGATCGCTGTCCGTTCGGCGAAGCCGCGGGCGTTGGGGTTCTTGCTCTGGATATCTGGGATGGGACGAAGCCTGTCGAACATCGTCCGCGTGGCCCCGCTTTTCCGGACCTGCACAATGGTTCGGTCGATGAACGCCCTGACGCCGGAGTAAAGCTCGAAGTAGGCATCAATGTAAGCGCCGGCATCCGAGCGTGGTATCCCCAGTTGCTGCGCCAGCCCGAATGCGCTTAGGCCGTAAACGATGCCGAAATTGACGGCTTTGGCGCGCCGCCGCTCTTCGGCTCCGACCATCAAGGGCGGCACCCGAAAGACCTCGGCGGCCGTGCGCGTATGAATGTCTTCACCCTTTCGAAAGGCATCCACCAAGACCTTGTCACCGGACATGTGAGCCAAGATGCGCAGCTCGATTTGAGAATAGTCGGCTTTGAGAAGATTCCATCCCGGACGCGAGATGAAGGCCGCCCGAATCTGGCGTCCCAGTTCGGTTCGGATCGGGATGTTCTGCAGATTGGGGTTCGCTGAAGACACCCGGCCGGTTGCCGCGCCGGCTTGATTGAAGGTCGTGTGGAGCCGGCCGGTTTCCTGGTTCACGAGCAGCGGCAAGGCGTCGACGTAGGTGTTTTTGAGTTTGGTGACCTGGCGATAGTCGAGAATCTTCGAGGCAATTTCATGGTCCGCCGCAAGCCCCTGCAGCACATCGGACGCCGTGGAAGGCGCTTTCGTCTTGCCGCGGCGCGAGGGGGCGCGCAGGCCGAGGTCCTCAAACAGCACTTTGCCCAATTGTTTGGGGGAGTTGATATTAAAGGTCGAGCCCGCCAGCGAATGGATCTCCCGCGCCAGCGAATCGGCCTTCCCTTCCAGTTGATCAGACAGCCTCGCGAGCCCATCACAGTCGAGCAGAACTCCCCTGCCCTCCATGCGCGCCAGAACTGCGGCCAGCGGCAGCTCGATCTGTTCGTAGAGGTTGCGCAGTCCCAGTTCGTCGATCTCTTTCGAGAGCGCTTCGCCCAGCCGCTGGGTCACCGCCGCCCGGCTGGCGGGATCTTGTTCCACCTGGACGCCCAGTCGCCGTGACGCCGTTTTTTTTAGCGAATAGTCGGATCGTGTGGCATTTGTCAAGAATGCAGTCAGCAAGGTGTCGTCAACGACTCCTTGGAGAACAATCCCGGCCTCCTGAAGAACCCTCGCCGCGGCCTTCGAATCGTGGACCCGCTTGGGGCGCTCCGGGTCTTCGAGAAACGGTTTCGCCTCGCTGAGCAGGTGCGCCGGCAGCAGGCACGCTTGCTGGGCGTCCACGCAGAAACCGGCTCCGCCGCCGTCCATCTCGCCGGGAGTGCTGAGTCCTGCCGCAATCGCCACAGGCCGGCCGCTGCCGAGACTGCCCAGCCACTCGTGGAATTCGGCGGCGGTTGAGAAAGTTCGCAGCTCGGCCGCAACCTCAGGTTCAGACGGTTCGAGCTGACTGAGCTGGCTGTTGAACTCGAGTTCTTTGTAGAGCGTGCGCAGCGCTTCCGTATCGGGAGCCGCGGCGCGGAGCGCTTCGAGATCCAGCGCAACCGGGGCATCGACGGCGATCGTCGCGAGTTTCTTGCTCAGCAAGATCTGTTCACGGTTCTGCTGCAGGCTCTCGCGATAGGTTTTGCGCTTGACTTCATCGGCGTGCTCCATGGCCGACTCGACGCTGCCGTACTCGCCGATCAGCCCGCGCGCGCCCTTGTCGCCTATGCCGGGAGCGCCCGGGATGTTGTCCACCGAATCACCCTTCAACGCCAGCAAATCAACAATCTGATGGGGCTGCACGCCCATGACCTCTGCGACCTTGGCGCTGTCGTAGATCAGGTCGTTCTTCATCGGGTTGAGGACGTAAACACGATCCCTCACCAACTGCGTGAGATCCTTGTCGCTGCTGACGACGTAGACGTCCACATCGTGTTCGGCCGCTTGCCGCGCCAGCGCACCGATGACGTCGTCGGCTTCGTATCCGGCCGCCGAGAGGACCGGCACCCTGTTCGCCCGCAGCAGCTTGTCGATATAGGGCATTTGGCGAATCAAGTCGTCGGGCGTCTCGTCGCGGTTCGCCTTGTAGTCCTCGAATATCTCATCGCGGAATGTCGGCCCTTCGCCCTCCCAGACCGCTGCCAAGTACTCCGGCTTGTGGTCATCGAGCAGCTTTCGCATCATATTGCTGAAGATGTAGACCGCCTCGGTCGGCATGCCCGAGAACGTTCGCATCAGCGGCGCCCCGGCCTTCGCCCGGCCGTAGTAGGCGCGGAAGATCAGCCCGAACGTGTCGATCAGGAACAGCCGCGGCGGGGAGGGCATGGAGTTAGTGTACTGTTTCGCCCCGCGCGGCTCCCAACAAGGCCGGCTGGGAAAAGTTAAACCCAATGCTGTTCACTTAGTGCCTTTGAGCCGCGAAGCGGCGCCGGATCGTAACCCATGGGTGGAGCGAAGCGGAACCCTGGGTCCGGAACCCATCGAGGGAGAAGCCCCGCAAGGGGCGCAGGAAAACAAACCTATGATTCCGGCGACGATCGGCTTACGCCGAATGAAGGACATCAACTTGAACAACCGACGAACACGGATCAACGGCCAACTCAGAAACCGGCGGCGACGGCCTCACATGCCTGTCAACGGTCAACCCATGCCAAACACGGCCGAAAGCTCGGAAAGCAGCAGCAGAGCCCCAGGCGGGAGCCTGGGGTCCAAGTCCCCTCAAACGCAACACCTCTCCCGAGCGCCAAACGTTCTCTGCACGGCGCCGGCGGCTAGGCTTTTCGTCACCGGAGATCCCTCTTAGCAACCAACTTGCGAGTCCTTTGACGAGTTTTGAATCACGAAGTATTCTCTCGAGCATTTGGGCGCGGCTCCCCAAATTCCATATCGGTGGCAGCGTACAGCGTTTGCCTCGCGGGGATCCCATGCTAGACTGAAACTGAAGTTGATTCAAAGGACGTTCTGATGAAAGCCGAAATCCATCCCGCCTACGATGTGGTCACCGTGAACTGTGCTTGCGGGAATTCTTTCCAAACCCGGTCGACGCACAAAGGCAACATCCACGTGGAAATCTGCTCCAATTGCCACCCTTTCTTCACGGGAAAGCAGAAGCTGGTTGACACCGCGGGCCGCGTCGAGCGCTTCCGCAAGCGCTACAAGGACCACAAGGCGGCTCCCACCGCTACCACCGCCGCCAATTGATTCCCCGGGGGCTAGTCCAGAGGGCTAGCGGGCGCATTTCTCACCACCTGACCTCGATGTCCCAGCGCCGCACTTGATGCTGCGCGATGCTGGAGCGCGGGCTCCCGCCCGCGCCTCTGTCCGGCCATGTTAAGTCTTCTGTTGCGGATCGCCGCGCTTGGCGGTTCCGCTTGGCGCCTGGATGCCCGAGAAATCTCTACCAAACACCCGTCACCTTCCACCAAGCAAACCCAACCGAGCACCAAACCAATACGTTCCACAGCGATACCACGAATCCGACCTTCCACCACGTGCGGAGGCTGACGTAGTCCTGCGCAAAAAACATCGGCGCCGGCACGGTGCCATAGTGCGTCAACCCGGCTGACAGGCCAGCCAGGCAGGCGAACCCGTAGACCACCAGCCCGGCCGGAGCGCCGCGCGCCACCAGCAGTGCCACGAAGGGCGGGAACATCGAGACCAGGTGCATCGTCGAGCTGGCGAATCCGTAGTGGGCGTAGAAATAGATCAGCAGAGTCGCCCCCAGCAGCAGCACCCACCCGACGCCCGACAAGTAGCCGCCCACCGACTTCGCGAAAACCTCGGTAACGCCATAGTCGTTCAGCGCCCCTCCCAGCCGCACCACCCCGCCGTACCACACGAAGACATCCCAAGCGTTGCGTTCGCTGATGGCGTCCTCCCAGGTGAGGACGCCGCTGAGAAAGAGCATGCAGGCGCCGCCTATCGCCACCAGGGCGATGCTGAGCCCGTGCAGGCTGGCTGTCAGCCACAACCCGCACACCAGCAGGAAAACGGCCAGCACAATCTTCTGGGCCAAATTGACCGGCCCCATCTTGTCGAGTTCACTTGCGGCGAATTCGACCGCTTTCGGCGTGCTCTTGATCTCCAGCGGAACCAATCTGGAGACCAGAAACGGAATGCCGAGTATGCTCACGATTCCCGGTACGATCCCCACCAGAGCCCAGCTCGCCCAGCTCACTTCGACCCCGGCGATGTCCCGCGCCAACTCCGCCACCAGCGGGTTGCCGGCGTGGCCGGTGAGAAACATCGCCGACGCCACGCACTCTCCCTGATAGACCGAGGTCATCAGAAAAGCGCCCAGCAAGCCGGCCGTCTTGCCGGGCAGCGAACCGTATAGCTCGGCCAGGCCGCGTGTGATCGGCAGGATGACTCCGCCGGCCCGGGCCGTGTTCGAGGGAATAATCGTGGCCAGCGTCACGTCGCTCAAGATCAGCGAGAACGAAATGCCGATCGAGCTGCGCCCGAAAACTCGCACGAATAACAGTGCGATCCGGCGCGCCAGCCCGGTCTTGATGAGCGCTCGTGAAATGAGGAACGCCGACAAAACCATCCACACCACGGGACTGGCGTAGCCGCTGAGGGCCTCGCGAAGCTCCAGCGCCCCGGTCAAGGCGCAGACGGTCAGCGAGATCAGCACCAGCACGCCAACCGGCAGCGGCCGCAACATCAGCCCGCAGATGGTGGAAGCGAAGATCGCGAACAGCCGCCACCCTTGCGGCGAGATTTCTTCGGGGCGGGGCCACAGCCAATAGATGGCGCAGCCCAGCAGGACAAGGAAAAGCAGCTTCCGTTGCTGCTCCGCGGCAGGCGGCCGCCAACCGTCCTGCACTGTGGAATTCACGGCCCCCGGCATCAGGGCGGTATTGTACCGCGTATCCGCATCGCTGAACACGAATACAGAACAGGGCGACGAGTGAACGAGGTAGAGACCCGCACTCTTGCCGGTCCTTCGCCGCAAAGCGGCCACGAGGCGATGGAATCAAGCGGCTCCCCTCCCCAGGGCGCCAAGTGCCACGTTCTAGACGCTGCCCTGCAAGGCCATGTAATCACTGAGGCCATCCACATCGGAATCTATGAAAGGAAACCTTGAAGTGCCGCGGGAGACGAGTGACTTTGCTTCCAAGCCAGACCGTCCCGCCAGTCGGCGCGTTCTTTCGTGGCGCAAGCTCTCAGCTTGCCGCGTCGAGACTCATCTCGACGCTTGGCCCGCCCGAGCGCTGCTGCTCTGCGCCTTGATCAGCCTCCCAATTGGGGCACAGGGCCCGCCGCCGACCCCGCTCACCGGCGCGGCCGAAAATGGGGACGGCGGCCGCAAACCTGGGCCGTCAGCGTCCGCCCTAACCGAGGGGAGCGCGAACCTCCAGCCGCGGCGGAGCAACCCGAAGAAAATCGTTGACGTTCCACGTAAACAAGACGCTTGCTCCCGCGCGCGCAACCGACTGCGCGATCGCGGCATCATAGACACGCCCCCCTCTTCCGCCGCTCAGACGAACCTGTTCGATCGCCGCCCAGGCATCAGCGGGCGTAACGCCGGCGACCTCGATATGCTCCTCCAAATTCGTGCGGAGCACCTGCTCGGCAACACGGGTTGTCACGCGCAAAGGGGGTGGAAAGCGGGTTATCACGGAGAAGCACTCGAGCAATGAGTGGACGCTCACGATGTTTTGAACACTCTGTTGACGGCTGAACTCGTTAACCGTGGGTTCGTGATGCTGATGCTCAAGCAGTAGCGCCGCCACAAGGCAGCTCGTGTCCCAAGCGACCTTTTTGCCTGGCATCGTGACGTTATAGTTCCGGCTCGCGGACTTGCCTCAAGGTTTCATTTGCTAGTTCCAGCGTGAGGGTCGGCGCTCCGGGAATGCGTACCGCCCACACGGGTCCATCCCGCACGATCTCCGCTTCCGCCACAACCGGCTCCATCTCGATCCGGCCGTCACGGTAACTGATTTCAAGACGTGTCCCCGGGCTCAGCCCAGCCTGCTCACGGACCGCCTTAGGAATAACCAATCGCCCGGCTTTATCAATGGTAGTTTCCATACCATAAATATACCATTTAAAATGGCAGGACAATGGTAGTGGGGGGGTGTGCGACATGAATGTGGAGGGGTGTGCTGGATGTGTTTTCTTTGCAGCGATAACCGAGCGTATTTGATACGCCCGGATAGGAAGCTGCTCGTGAATGACCCGCGGAAGCCGGCGCGACGTTAGCCCGGTTTACCGGGCTTGGATTGCAATAGGCCGGTCCTTTTAGGGCCGGTTTGATGGGCTCGACACCTGGTACGAGGCCGTTTCAACGGCCTTTTCCCGTAGGGCTTTAGCCATGGCCGAACCAAAGGGAAAACTTCAGGTGCCGAAGCACTCGTACCCTGGCTCTAGCCGCCGATTCTCCCATATTTATGTCGCACACCCGTAGTGGGGGAGCCAATCTCCGGATCGTCGAAGCGCGGAAGGGATTCCCAGCGATTGGTGACCGGCGGGGAGTCAGACTTCGGCATTCCGCCCATCCCGCGCGGTTGGCCCGCAAGCGGATGCACCCTCGAACTCGCCCTACAGCGACAACGGGATCAACAGCATCGCGACGACACTGACCGCGAAGCACGCCACCGCCACCAGAAACGTATACCCCACCACTTCGCCAAACCGCAGCCTCGCCACCGCCAGAATCGGAATCGCCCAAAACGGCTGAATCAGATTCGTCGTCGAATCCCCATAAGCATATGCCAGCACGACCGTCGTCACCGAAACACCCAACTTCTCGCCCGCCGGAATCAAGTACGGCGCTTCGATCAGCCATTTCGAGCCCGCCGAAGGTACAAACAAGTTCATGACCGCTGAGTAGACGTAAACCACCAGCGGGTAAGTGCGCGGCGTCGCGAACTCCGCGAATAAGCCCCCCAGCCAAGTCCCCAAACCGGTGTTGTTCATGACGCCGAAAATCCCGGCGTAGAACGGGAATTGCAGGATGATCCCCCAGGTCGTCCCGACGCCCTGGCGGCAGGCATTGACGAAGGACTCCGGTCGCCCGTGCAGCAACAGCGCGGCGGTGAGGAAGGTCATGTTGTAGGCATTGATCGTCCAGGTCGTGCCGAACCCCCGCGTCAGCATCGAGTGGCCCAATGGATAGGCGATCAGCACAACGGCCAAAATAATCCAGCCGGGAAAACGGTCCATTCGCCCGGCCGGAGTATCCACTGTCGAGGCAACCTCGGGTGGTTTCGGAAGAATCGCTTCGATCCGCTCGCCGGAGAGAGTAATCGCCCCTCGCCGCGGGTGGAGCGCCAGCACCGCTAAAACCCCCACGGCGGCGATCACCACCATATAGCCCAAATTGAAAGGGGCGAACAGCGTCTCGGTAACAGGAATCAGCCGCTCCAGCACGGGCTCGCCGCTGGCGGGCGCAATCAACGGATTCCCTGGAGTGGCGAGAATCAAAGGCGCCGACCCCGAGAGCCCGCAATGCCATACCGTTCCCAGTCCTAAGTAAGCTGCGGCGATCAGAACCCGGATGTCGGTCTTGGGGTTATGGCGGCAAACAAACGGCACGAACAACGCCGAGGCGACCAGGCAAAAAGCCCAGTTCAGGTAGGCGGTAGCGAGGGAAAATCCCGCCGCCAGAGCGATCGCCTGAAGCGGCTTTTCCGGATTCGGGGTGCGCGCCAGACGGTCCATCAGCCGATAAACCGGCGGCGAGGACACGCAGGCGTGGGAGGCCACCATGATGATGGTGAACTGCATGGCCAGCTCGAGCAGGTTCCACATCCCCCCGCCCCAGGCCAGCACGGCATCCTCGATTCCCGCTCCCGCTCCCAGCACAGCCAAGGCCAAAGCGCACGCGGTGAGCATCATGCAGATGACCCAGGAGTCCGGCGCCCAGCGCTCGGTGAAGCGCGAAAGGCCCGCGCCGAGATCGCGGAAATGATCAGTGAGGGCTGACATGCGGGGTTACGCCTCAGCGGGAAGAATCAATCATAGCCCACGGCTTCAGCGGGGCGTCGCCTATTTGTGCATGCGCACTGGACTTGGCAGGGGGGCGGGCCGCCGTGCCCGCCCTGACGCGCCAGTGGCCCGCCCCCTGCGTTCAGGCTTTTGACGATCGTGCTTCGAAGCGGTTTTTCCGGATTCAGCAAGAATTGCAGTTCGCAAGCACTTACGTCCGGCCGCCGCTAGTAACCCAACTCAAACACAGCGCGGATCTTGCGCTTCACGCCGCGATAGAAGATTCCGTGGAAAGGGCTGGCAAGATTGTTCTGTATGTCCTGCGGGTTGAAGGTGTTCAAGACGTTGAAGAGCCGCAGACCCGCCCGGAAGCGCCGGTTCTTGCCGCGCCACTTCACCTCGATCAGCTTCGTGACCTGGATATCCAGGCTTTTGTAGAGCGGGAAGCGGCCGGCCCGGTTGCGCGCGCCCGCGAAATCGCGGTTCTCATCCACATTCGAGTAGGGAAAACCATCGCGCAGTTCAAAGACCGGTACCGCTCGCAATCCCCAAGGAACGGGGAACTCGGTCCAGAGCAGAAATCGGTTCGGCACGTCGAAGGTCAGCGGCGCTCTCTCGTTCGCCCGGATGAGAGCTGATGGCGTCGGACCGTAGATCGACCCCAGATCGTTCAGATCGCCAACCGCCGAAGAACGAACGTAGGAGGCCGTCAAGTGACCGCTGCCGGCAAGCCGGTAGCGAGCGGTGAACTGCCACTCGCGGTAGGTGTCTCGGCCGTTGTTGTTAAGAGTCAGATAGTTTCGATTGAGGGCCGCGGGCAAGAGGCCAGCTTCCGTTTCGGGCTCGATCAAAAAATTGTCCGTGGTTCGCCGTTGTTGATAGCCGCCTCTCAAGAAAAGGTCCGGTATGACCTCACGGTCGAGCTGGAGGCTCCAGCCTAGGCTCCGCGCGTTTCGGATCGGGCCGCCGAAACGGTGCTCAAAAAAACGCTCTGACGTAATCTGCCCCTGGGGTCCGTATCGCGTCTCGGAGCGTTGTGGGAGCTGCAGAAATGTCGGGACGATGAGACTCACCCTGTCGATAAACAAGCCCGCCCCGCCCCGGGTCACGGTCTTCGCTTCTTCCCCGATGGCATACGCGAATCCCGCCCGGTAGGAAGGATTCGACCGCGAAGCGATGGAATCGCGTTCCAGCCTCAAGCCGAGATCCAACGTCAGGGCTGAGGAGACCTCCCACTTGTCCTGCACAAAGACGGCGAAATCGGTCTTCCCGGCGCGCACTTCCGCGGCAGGCGTAAAATCCGTCAGCAAAACCTGCCGCTCCCCGACCCCCAGCCATCGAATAGGGCTAAAAGTCTGATCGCCGCGATAGTCTTCGTCCGCCAGCGCCACTCCGGTCTTCACCTGGTGCCTTCCCAGGCGGTTTAGCGGAGCGAAATCGTAGCGCTCCGACCAGGCGCGCCGAATCGCATTGCGGCTCTGCCGGTTGAAGAACGCCCCCCGCGCGCGCTCCAGTCCTATTTCCGCCGGCTCGAAGGTCAGCGGCTTCACATCGTTATCTAAATTCTGATAGGAAAGCCTCGACGAAAGCGAGGCGCCGGAGTCGAACTGGTGAGTGTTGCTCAGCGTCCCCAAGCGTCCTCGCCGTCGCAAGTCGGGCGTGGACTTCTGTGGCGTGAAAGCGTCCAGCCCGAAGAAATTCAGCTTCTCGGGAAAAAACAGCCAGGTCGCGGTGGTGTTGTTGCGCTCCGAATGCCGGGCATCGATTTGCGTGAAAGAGCTGAGAGTCTCGCGCTCGGTGTCTCTTTCGAGCAGCGGCAGGTTGGCGTCTTCCTGATCGGCGCGCACGTACTGGTACTCAGTCGAGTGCAAGAAGGCAAGTTTGTCTTTCTTGATCGGTCCTGTAATCGTGAACCGCGGCGTGCTCGATTCTATGCCCATGATGGCGCCGTCTCGCCTTCGTATGCGGGGCGTGAAATTCTGCAAACTCACTTTGTACTTGGACCAATTCGAAGGCTTGGTCTCGACCGTGGAGATGGCGCCGGCGAATCCTCCGTATTGAGCGTCGTAGGGGCTCGAAAGAACTTCCACGCTCGAGATGGTTTCGATCGGCAAGTTGATCTGGGAAGTCCGCGTGACCGGGTCGGTCACATCGGCTCCGTTGAGCTGCAGACCGCTTTGTGACGCCCGCGCGCCGTTCATGTTAATTTCGCCGGAGGGGCCCCGCAGCACGCCGGGAATCAGCGGCATGACGTCCTCGAAGCTGCGATTCGCTTTCGGCGCGTTGTGGAGCGTGGAAACCCCGACCGATCCCTTGGAAGAAGTTTCAGTTGGGTCAATTTCAATCACTGAGGCCGTTACTTCGACCGACTGAACAACGACTTTGACTTCCATCCGCACCGTAATCCGGCCGGAGTCTTCGGGCAAGGGAAGGCAAATGATGCCGCTCTGTCCCCGCAGTCCTTCGGTCTCCCCGACCACGATGTAGCAACCCTCGGCGACGTTCCTGAACCGAAACATCCCGACTTGGTTCGTTTCGGCGAGGCTTGGCGCCGCCCCTTCGGCGGTGGCTTCCGATACCGAGCTCAGCTCCATCGTGGCCCCCGCCACGGCGAAGCTCTCGCCATCCGGGCCGGGACTCACCGCTTGACCGGTTAGCGTCAAGCCCGGCTCCGCCTCTTGCGGGCTGGCGGCTCCGACGGTCAGCAACACGCCGAGCAACAGCCGCAATGGCACCGGCCACGCGGTCAGCAATGGGGGAAAGAATCTCACAGGCGCCAGAGCGCGGCGGAAATCGCGGATAACTCGGCCAGGCAGTTCATTTGAAGGGTACGCGGTGAACCTGAACGATCTCGGAGGATCAGGGTTCATGGCGCCGGGAAGCGTATCCCTGCCGATGCCATGATTATACAACTGGTTCGGGATCATTCGTGGATTGGGAAATGCTCCCATCCGCTGGCTGGGAGCCTCCGCACAAGCCGCCCGCAAGCTGGGCTACCGCAAAGACGAGGGCATGGCGCCGAAGACGACCCTAGCGATTCTTAGCCCCAATACTGTCCACTTAGTATCCGTATAGTCAAATCGTTCCCGATTGTGGCGGAAAATTTCAGATGGCCGGACAGAGGCGCGGACGGAAGTCCGCGCTTCATCGCGGTCTCCATCCAGTCGACCCCGTGGACACTGTGTGGTCGCGGCCGGTCCGCGATAGTGCGTTTGAGCCGCGAAGCGGCGCCGGATCGTAGCCCATGGGTGGAGCGAAGCGGAACCCTGGGCAGGAAAACTCTCGAGGCCAAGCCCCGGATGCGGATGGGGCGTAGAAAAGCAAACGCATGATGCTGACGACGGGTCCGCCTTGCATCGAAAGAAATACGGCGGCTTGGGCAAGCGAAGACGGCCCCACTAAGTCAACAGCATTGTCCCTAGCTGTAGCTGTTGTAAACGATCTCGATCCAGCGGTCTTGATTGATGAAGGCCCCGCCCCAGTCCTTCCACTCGCTCGGCAAGCCGGCCTTCTGAATCTCTTCGAGGCCCTTTCCGGCCTTCATGTGATCGCGGACGGCCGCGGTCGTTTTGACCATCATGGTGTGGAATTTCTTCAGGTCATCCAGCGTCGATAGCGGACCGTGGCCGGGGATGATCTTGACGTCGCTGGGCAGGCGATCGATCACCTTCTTCACATTGCCCATATAACCCTGCACGCTGCCGTCGCTTCCCAGGTCGATGTATGGAAATCGTCCCGAGAAGAACTGGTCGCCCATGTGAACGACGTTGGACTGTTGGAAGAAAAGGATGCTGTCGCCGTCGGTATGGCCGCTGGGGAAGTGGACAATTTCCACGTCTTCTCCGTTGATGTGCAGCGAGACCGAGTTGTCGTAAGTCACCACGGGCAGCGCCGCTCCTGATTGTTCGGCGGATAAACGCTTGCGGACGTTGGTATGGGCCATGATCGTCGTTTCCTTCCCGAAGATGCCGTTGCCTCCGGTGTGATCACCATGCCAATGGGTGTTAACGAGGAACTTCAGCTTGCCATCGCTGATCTTTGCCGTTGCAGCGCGAATCTTGCCGGCCAAGGGTGCAAACTGATCGTCGATCATCAAGATGCCGTCGTCGCCAACCAGCAAGCCGATGTTTCCCGCGACGCCGCTGTCGAGCATGTGGATATTGCCCGCTACGTGAACGGTCTTGAACTCGACGCTGGAAAAGTCGCGTTGCGAGACAGCGTGACTAGCGAGCAGGAGGAGGGCGGCCGCGGTCAGGAGAATGGGACGTGTCATAAAGATAGTTTAGCGCTGCGAGACGCTGTAGCGCTGGGCAGTCCGCTCAGCCGGTCGTCTTCGCGAGGGAACAGTGGCGCAAGCTCTCAGCTTGCCGCGTCGAGACTCATCTCGACGCTTGGCCGGCCGCTCTGGCAGACCCGCCCACGTGGCGCGCGCCTCCCGGCGGGCCGCGTCGGCCTCCGGGCCGGCGTGTAGCCTCGACACTGCACGTTGAACCCGGCGCCGGGTTAAGATCAGTGTCATGCTCACAGCCACGAGGTTCATCGTATTTGGCCTGCTGCTGGCCGCCGCCGCGAGGGCGGACCCGCCACCAGCTCCCCCTGTTCCGGCGAACCTTCCGGAACCCCGCACGCCCGAGTGGGGCGCCGAGCTGGCACGCGGCCCGGGGATGGACGACGCACCCCTTGGGGTTGGCCATTTGCGCTCCGCCGGCGGGTCCGGACATGGCTGGAAGCTGTGCTCTTTCCGCTCTATCGAGGTCCCGGCGGCCCCCACTGGGGCTGGCTCGCGCACGGCTGGCTGCTCTCGAACGACGGTGAGAAGCGGCCGTTTCCGGCGTCCTGCTTGGTGGAAACGTCGTACGAGTCGAGTTCGATGATTGTGAGCGAGTGGCACGAGGATGGATGGTTTCGCGTGGCGGTGCACAAGCCCTGTGTCGAAGAGGAGGAGCCGCTGTGGAGCCATCGCTCGCTGCTCGAACTGGGCGGGCAACAACTGACCGCTCAACTCTGGCGGGACTTCTTCTTCCAAGACGATATTTCACCATTGTCCTTCCGGCAAGCGGAGATTCCCCACGCGCTCAGAGCCGGGCCGAGCGCTGAGGCCGAACGAATCAGTTGGATCGGAGCCGCACACTCGATGGAGCCGCTGGAAGTTGCCGGCGACTGGATGCGTGTTCGTGTCACGCAACCGAGCGACTACTGTATCGGCCCTGAAGACTGGAAGGGTGTCAAGCACGAAGGCTGGGTGCGATGGCGCGATGACGAAAAAGGGCCGTGGGTCTTCATCTGGTCGCGCGGCTGCTGATTGCCGCCGTCAGCCGTCATCAAGCGGCAGCCGGCGGAAGCAGCGTGACTTCCGTCTCGGCCTTGCGCCACGAGGGCGGCGAGTGGATGCGCTATCCGCTGAGTAGGTTTCCCTTAGCCCGTCGTCCTTCGTCCAAGTGCGGACGGTGACGGAGGCGTCCGCGGCGAGCGAGAACAGTCCCGCCGCAGTCAGCAGAACTGAGCGGACTCTTCGACGTATCAGCACCACTTACACCACTTATCGGCAGACGAAACCGGTTTCGGTTTCAACTGTGCTGGGTCCGTCACGATTGAAATCAGCTTGCCCATCCCCGCTAGGAACAACGCTCACCGCGGCATTGTCAAGTGAACACTGGCCGGCGACAATTGCCCCATGGAATCACTGTATCGACGCCACCGCTTTCCACCCGAGATCATCAGCCAGGCCAACCGGCCTCGCCGGTCCGCCTGAACTCGCCACCGAAATTTCGGGGCGCGAGGGTATGTTTCTTCTCCGCAATTCCTCTAAAATACTGAGCAAATGCCGGATGGGTCGAACATCCTCAAATACGTCCCTTGGGCTCTGGGTTTACTTGTCGTCATTGCGCTATATCTCGGAGGGAAGAAGTTCCTTGAACAGAGCGGACTGGCGTTTTGGGAAGGGGTTTGGCGGGTGATCACTTGGCCCTTTCGACGTATCTTTCGTCGGGAGGCCCCGCAAGTGGCTCAGCCGCAACCCGAGCCGCCGGAAGTGAACCAGCACCCCGCACAACCCCAAACGGTAGAAGTGGTCGTAAGACATGAGCAAATCCCGCCTGCCTCGCCACAAAAATCAACCGCTCCTCAACTCCCCGACCCGGTCACGGACTTTAGGGGACGGGAGAGCAAGGTGGAGCAGGTTGTCAAACGCTTGCGGAACCGCGAAGGAGCAGTCATCGGCGGCCAAGGCGGCGTCGGCAAGACCGAGCTGGCCTACTACGTGGCGAGTGAGGTGCGCGACGTCTACCCCGGCGGCCAGATCCAGCTCAACTTGCGCGGGCTTGACAAGGACCCGGTCACGCCGGAAAAAGCGATGGGTGAGGTCATTCTGGCCCTCGAGCCCGGGCAAAAGCTCCCCGAGCCCGGGCAAATCGCCGGGCTCTACCAGGGACTGCTGGCCGAACGAAGTGTGCTGATCCTGGCCGATAACGCCAAGGACAGCGACCAGGTACGTCCGCTCGTGCCCAAGCCGCCCTCAGCGCTGCTGGTCACCTCGCGGCAGACGATTCTGCTCGCCGGTGTCGAGCGTGTTGACCTGGAACAACTCGACCCGCCCGAGGCCGCAGCGTTGCTGCGCGGCATACTTGGCGAGAAACCGGCCAGCGGCGAGCAAATCGCCGAACTGGCCGGGCTGTGCGGTTATTTGCCGCTGGCTCTGCGAGTCGTGGGCAACCGCTTGGCTGCTTCACCCGCTCTGGGAGTAGGCGACTATCTCAAGAAGCTGGCAGAGAAGCCCGCCGACATGCGCTTTGAAGGTCGCGACGTGATGAAGGTCTTGGCCGAGAGCGTGGAGGCACTCGAGCGTGACGACGCGGACCTGGTGAAGAAATGGCGCTCGCTGGCTGTCTTCCCGGTGCCGTTTGACCGCCAAGCCGCCGAGGCCGTGGGGGAGTTCGAGGGGGACGAGCTGGACGTGCTGGTCGGCCGCAGCCTGGTCCTTTACGACAAGAAAGAAGAGCGCTTGCGGCTGCACGACCTGATGAGCGAAGTGGCCCGGATCAGCCGGCCCGCCAGCGAGATGTACGGGGCGGCGGGACGCCACGCAGCACATTATCAGGCGGTTGCGGGTCGTGCCGACGACACTTACGAGAGCGGCGGCGACGGTGTTCTGGAGGGGTTGCGCTTGTTTGACCGCAATCGCGTCCATATTGAAGCGGGACAAGCCTGGGCGGCCGAGCATGCGGCCTCCGATGAGGCTGCAGCACTTTTGGCGCAGCTCTACCCGCTGCGGGCTCCAAACATGCTCGAGCTGCGCCAACACCCACGTGAGCGCATCCGCTGGATGGAAGCCTCCGCACAAGCCGCCCGCAAGCTGGGCAACCGCAAAGACGAGGGCCTGGCGCTGGGGAACCTGGGCAACGCGTATGCGGATTTAGGGGAGACGAGGCGTGCGATCGAGTATTACGAGCAGGTTTTGGCGATAGCGCGGGAGGCGGGCGACCGTCGCACCGAGGGCAACGCGCTGGGGAACCTGGGCGCGGCGTATGCGGATTTAGGGGAGACGAGGCGTGCGATCGAGTATAACGAGCAGCGTTTGACGATAGCGCGGGAGACGGGCGACCGCCGCGGCGAGGGGCGGGCGCTGGGGAACTTGGGCGTAGCGTATCGGCGATTAGGGGAGACGAGGCGATCGATCGAGTATTACGAACAGCGGCTAGCGATAGCGCGGGAGACGGGCGACCGCCGCGGCGAGGGCATGGCGCTCAACAACCTGGGCGTTGCGTATCAGGAGCTAGGGGAGACGAGGCGTGCGATCGAGCACTACGAGCAGGATTTGGCGATAGCGCGGGAGACGGGCGACCGCCGCGGCGAAGGGCAGACGCTGGGGAACCTGGGCAACGCGTATGCGGATTTAGGGGAGACGAGGCGTGCGATCGAGTATTACGAGCAGCATCAGGCGATGGCACGGGAGACGGGCGACCGCCGCGGCGAGGGGAATGCGCTGTGGAATCGCGCCTTAGCGGTAGACAGCCTTTGCCGCCGCGAAGAAGCGATCGCCGACGCCAAAGCGTCCCTGACGATTAGAGAGCAAATCGAAGACCCCAACGCCGACAAGGCGCGCCGCCAGCTCGCCGACTGGGGGGTGCAATCCGAGGGGTAGCCTGGGGCCGGCCTGCATTTCCTTGGCGCCCTTGGGCCAGTATTTAAGTCTCGGATTTTCGCAAGCGCTCGAGACCGGCATAGGCACGCGGGAAGGATCAACAATAGGGGCCCCAACGCGGACCAGCCGCAACCGAACGGCGAGGCGCGACGATCGGGTCGGGTACCGGGGATTGCGCCCCGGCACCCTCCCACACCACCGGACATACGGTTTTCCCTATCCGGCGGTTGGTCAACCGACGGGCGAGTTCTTGTGTTCGACCGCGACCATCCTGAACACAGAGACGACATCTGGTATCTGAAGCGTAAGGACGACGGACAAGGCTTTGACGAGGTTCCATTCCTTCAGACGCCGTTCGTCGAACGGAACCCCAAACTATCTCCTGACGGCCGGTTCATCGCGTACCAGTCGGACGAGTCGGGCAGATTCGAGGTCTATGTGAGGCCCTTTCCCGAGGGCAACGATAAGTGGCCGGTGTCACGCAACGGCGGCGGTGATCCCCGCTGGAGCAAAGACGGCAAGGAGCTATTCTACGTGGAAGGCGCCACTCTTGTGACCGTTGCCGTCGCAACGAACGCTAGGTTTTCAGCGGGAGAAGCCACGCGCCTGTTCTCCGCACTGTCTCTGCAGTTCGGCAATTACCCCAACTACGATGTATTGCCCGACGGGCGGCGGTTTGTGCTCGTAGAAAACGTGGACGTGGAGCCGCCTCGCATCCACGTCGTCCAAAACTGGTTCGAAGAGTTCCGCGGCCGCGAGCAGGACTGAGTCCCGCGAAGCACTGCACCAGTAGCGGCCGGCCGAGCCAACAAACCGGACCCCGCCTGCTACAATGAGAACGGTAAGCGGCAAAGGTGGATGTGGCGCACGTCTCCAGACGTGCCGTGTCGCCATTCCTGGCGACATGTCTTATGTGGCATGGCCTTACCAGCATGGCCGCTGGCCCGAGTTGCCGCCAATCCGCCAGCCGCGCTGAGCGACAACAATACCTCAAATCCGCAAGAAAACCTGTCAGTTTGCTAGGGATCCTGCCACGGTCCCGCCGCCGGCTGCAACCCGAGGCACTGAAAACAAAAACATTATCGGTTGACACCATGACGAGGCGTCGAAAATGGCCCAGATCCTGCCATATTGTGCCATTCTCTGCCATTTCCAGGCATTTTGTAAAGAAAATTTATACCTCACCCGGCAACCTCTTTTGTTTCATCACTTCGCCAGGCCGTGGCCACTGACATCCCGGCGTGCCGAGGACACCGCGAAAAGGACACTTTGCACCGAGAAGCGGAAATCCGGCCCTCTGGCAACCATCAGTCGGCGGGTCCGCAATCCGCCCGTCCCGTGCTTGTGGTAAAACGATAACTCTTATGCCAATGCTCAGCAACACCATCAAGGCAAAGCTCCAGACGGGCGGGTCCGTACTGGGGACTTGTGTTACCGACTACATCACGACCGAGGTCGCGCCGACCATCAAAGCGGCGGGGCTGGATTTCTTTTTTATCGACACGGAGCACTCCGTCGCCGCCTACCGCGACATTCAGAACCTGGTTCGATCCGCCAAGGCCTTTGGGGTGATCCCGCTGGTGCGGGTGACGCAGACCGAGGGGCATCTGATCTCGCGAGCCCTCGACGTGGGCGCGATGGGCATTGTGGCGCCCCGAGTCCATAGCGTCGAACAGGCGCAATCGGTGATCCATGCCATGAAGTTCCCGCCCGTGGGCGGGCGCGGCTACGGGCTGCGGGCCATCATCCACGATTTCGACTTCGCGGGCGCCGAAGCCGAGATGGAATCCTCCAACCAAGAGACAATGGCCATTCTGCAGATGGAAAGCAAAGAGTGCGTGGAAGCCATCTACGACATCACGGCCATCCCTGGCGTCGATGCGACGATGGTTGGGCCGTTTGATCTCTCCGTGTCGCTCGGAATTCCCGGTGATTTCGAGAACAGCATTTTCTGGAAGGCCTTCGACCGCATGGTCGACGCCTGCAATAAGAACGGCGTGGCGCCCGGCGTGCATATGGCCAGCACGAAGATGCTCAAGCGCGCCCAGGAGCACGGCGCCCGCTTCCTGGTTTACGGCAGCGACGTTTCGATGATGCTGGCGGGCTGGAAAGCGGCTCGCGCGGAAATTCCGTCCTCCGAAGAGGTTGCCGCAAAAAGCGGTTACATGTAAAAACCGCTTCCGCTACCTGACTTTCGCAAATTACGGTGATACGTTCCGCGCTCGATGGGTAGGGGCACAGCGTGCTGTGCCCAGCTGCAAGCGTCACTATATTTTGCGAAACTCGGTAGGTTCAATGCTGTTCACTTAGAGCCTTTGAGCCGCGAAGCGGCGTTGTAGCAGAGCGCTGTGTGGCGGGCGTTCATTGATGCCCGAAACAAGAGCACGCGCCATTCAACCAAAACTCCCCGCGGAACTGCTAACTGAACAGTATTAGGGCTAGCTTCCCCCGGGAAAACATTTCCACGGTCCTGGGGCGCGGTTCGTCAATCAGTATTGGCGGTATTGGTGCATCTTTTCAGGCCTGGCTCAGGCGGTTCGCCGGGAGTCGAACCCGGCGTGTGTTCTTTCAGCCAGGGACCTGGCCGTCGGCGGACGCAGTGTCAAAAACCGCATGTTATAGTTTGGGTATGATCCCCCTACGGTGGTTGCGGAGGCGGGTTTTCGCGGCGATGCTGCTGATTCTAGCCGCCGGGTTTTTGATCGCTCAGCGCACCTATCGGGGAATTCCGCTGCCTCCGCCGGGGCCGGTTTACGTGGCCGAGCCGGTCGACGGCGACGTTCCCGGGGAGTTTTCGTTTGTGCGCCTGGCTTACAGTGACCCCTACGGTCCGAGGGCGATGGCACAGCGTCCCTGGATGATTGACTCTCCCGCGGCCGAACGCCACTTTCTGCAGGGTCTGCGGCGCCTTTCCAACATTGATTGCAAGTCGAAGGAGGTCTACATACGCGCGACGGACGATGAATTCTTCGACTATCCCTGGATCTACGTCGTCGAGCCGGGACACTGGGATCTGACCGACGAGGAGGCCGGGCTGATTCGAGAATATTTGCTCCGCGGCGGTTTCATGATCTTTGACGATTTTCACGGGAAATACGAGTGGGTTACATTCATGCGCGGCCTTCGCAAGGTTTTTCCGGATCGCCCTGTCGTCGACCTGGGCCCCGAGGAAGAAGCCTTTCATGTGCTCTACGATCTGGAACCGAAAGAACAGATCCCGGGGGCTCAAATGCTCTATACGGGCCGCACGTACGAGCGGGACGGATTCACGCCCCACTGGCGGGGAATCTACGACGACGCCGGCCGTTTGATGGTGCTCATTAATTTCAACATGGATTTAGGTGACGCCTGGGAGCATGCGGACTGGCCCGAGTACCCCGAGCGTTACACCGCCATGGCCTATCGGCTAGGCATCAACTACATAGTCTATTCGATGACTCATTAGCCCTGCGAAGCCTGGTTTTTTGGCCGGCGGCGAGGCGAAGTGGGCGAGAGAAGTTGTGAGTTTGCGGGCAACGCGGCCTGCCGGCCCTTTTCAAGAGCAATAGACGCGGGGGGTGACGGTGCGTTGAGCACTCGCAAGATTGCGCCGCGAGGGCGAATCGGGCCTGTCGGCCACTTCGGGCCGGGATGGCGGGAATGCGGCGGGTCAGGTGATCCAGCAATCGGGCTGCGGCCGGCACGCCCTGAGGTGGCGCGCGCCTCCTGGCGGGCAGCGTCGGCCTCCGGGCCGGCGTAGCATTGGGCCTCCAGGTCCGTCGGGGAACGTAGTGTTGCACCCGCGAGAACCTGCAAGTTGGGAAAACGGAGCGACGCAATTGACACCCGATCGAGGTGCAACATAGAATCAAAAGGATTGAAGCGGGAGTAACTCAGTTGGTAGAGTGCGACCTTGCCAAGGTCGATGTCGCGGGTTCGACTCCCGTCTCCCGCTCCAGTTTCCACCGGCCTGGGCCCTAACGCGATGGGGAGCAGGGCCTTTGTTTTCAGCGGCGCCGGACAAGCAACCCTGACCTCGTTGCTGATCGACGGCAACACCTCAGCGGACAGTCGGGAAGAGCAGGTTTCTCAGGCGCGGTAGCCAAGTGGTAAGGCAGAGGTCTGCAAAACCTTTATTCGCGGGTTCGATTCCCGCCCGCGCCTCCAACCTAAATCGTTGATTTCTCTGCACTTCCTTTATTCTAAAAGAGTTCATCCAGTAGCCTTGATGGTCAAATCTGGTAATCTCCGGTCATCTCCGATCCCTTCTGGGAAGCTTTGGTCAACGAAAGTGACCAAAAAGTGACCACGGAGAGTGACCAAAGCTGTGTTCATCTTCACTGTACCTCTTCGCGGTCCAAGCTTTCCCGTTGGCGAAGCGCCTGGTGGAATTGCTTCACCCCTTCGCTGACCTCTTCCTGGCTCAAGTGCACGTAGCGCTGGACGGTCCGCATGTTTGCATGGCCCAGCACCTTTGCCACCAGCGCCATGTCCTTCGTATGCCGGTAGAGGTCGGTCGCGAACGTGTGGCGAAAGCTATAAATATCGACTGCGAATCCTACACGCTCAAGAACTCGGTCATGGGCGCCAACCAACCCGGAGTACGTATAGGGCCTGCCCGGCTTTTTCCCAGGGAAAATCCAAGGTCCGCTCCCGGCCATGCGCCGGCCGAGAATTGCGACTGACTCATCCGCCAAATCGAGAGTTCGGCGTGACGCTTTGCTCTTGACCAGTGTCACTCTGCCAGAGCTATCCAGCGACCGATGCACGGAGAGAGTCCGAGCTTCCAGGTTCAAATCTTGTTTCCCAAGAGCAAGTGTCTCGGCTGGCCGAAGCCCCTGAAGGCGCATCAGCCTGGTGACATCGTGGGGTGGCGTGCCCGGGGTGGTGGCCCGGAAATAGATCGCCTCTTCGTCCCGTGTCAGGATGCGGTCGTTGCGGGACTCGCTGTCACTGGGCACTTTGATCTCCCGCACGACGTTTTTCTCAACCCAACCCTTACGCTGGCCGTACTGCATGAGCTGGCTCAGCGCATGGATGTCGTGACGGATTGTGACCTCACGAATCAGGTTCTCCCGTCTCCAGCTCTTGAGGTCTTCGAGGTCGCCTACTGTGATCGAGTCGAGTGAGCGATCCCCAAAGACGGCCTTGATCACATTGAGGCTCACTTGCTGCCGACGAGCCGTGTTCGGATGGTCTCGGTGCTCCATAACAGACCATCTCATGAACTTCTCCACGGCTTCATTGAACGAGACCACCCGGCGGGCCGTTCCCTCCACCACCTGTTTCCGATGGGCCTCCATCAGGGCAATTGCGGCGCCCTGGTTTGATACGGTGGCCTTTAAATCGGTGGTCTTCGCGTAGGTTTGGCCGCGCACCTTGAAGCGGTAAGCCCAGCGATCCACTCCCCCTTTGCCTCGAACTCTCATTCCCCGCGCTTTGCTTGTCATCTAGGAGTCTCCTCAGCCAGCTGGCGAATTCTTCTTGCCCATAATAGATCGTTTGGCCGAGCCTGATGCAGGGAGGGCCTTCACCTTTGGCTCGCCACTTCCGAAGGGTCTCCCGGCTTTTGCCCAAATGTCGGACTACCTCCGCCTCTGTGAGGAGAGCAGGAATCTCGGCAGATTTAGGACCATCAGCCATGGCCAGTCCCAACGGCAGTCCTGCTGCCGCCTAAACGATGCGCTTCAAACAAACCGGGGCAACACTCCGTTGCCCACACCCAATGCAAACCGAGCCCTCGGATGGCTCCTCGGCCCCGCAGGTCTCGCAGAATCGCCAATCGAGTTTGGCCGCTTCTTGCACGGCCTCCGCAACGACTGACTGGCCCTGGCGATGGCGGAGGCGAACCAAATAGCGAATCACCTAGGGAGATCTCGTACTCATCCGCAGCTGGTCCTCTAACTGCACGTCAATGGATTCACTCCTCGATTGGTGGCGCACCAATACAGGCGCACTCCCGAGGCGTTCCAGAAAGCGATCGGGTTCTACGAGCAGGCGCTTGCCGAAGACCCCGACTATGCACTTGCCCACTCTGGGCTCGCCGACTGCCACACCCTTCTCGGGTTTTATGGCGCGCTGCCGACAAAGGAGGCGGGGCCAAGAGCGGAGGCAGCCGCGTCGAAAGCTCTTGAAATCGACGCTGATCTGGCCGCCGCGCACGCTTCCATGGGAGCCGTCCATGCTTGTTACCATTGGGACTGGAAAGGGGCGGAACGCGCCTTCCGGCGAGCAATTGATCTGGACCCTTCCTACACGGTAGGCCATCTCTGGTACGGGATCCTCGCTCTGTTGCCCACCGGGCGTGTGGACGAAGCTCTTGCGGCCTGGAAGCGCGCCGCGGAGCTTGACCCCGTAACCCCAATCGTAAACCTTGGTCCCGCCTTCATCCTGATCCTTCAGCGGCAACCCGACCGAGCCATTGAGGAACTCGGGAAGCTGTTTGAACTAGACCCGAATTTCCCCTGGCCACGCCTCTGTTTGGGCTGGGCGTACCTGCAGAAGGGCGACTACGACAGAGCGACAGCCGAGCTGGAGCAAGCGAATCTGCCTCCTTGGCGGGACGCCCACCTGGGATACACGTACGCGGTTTCAGGCGAATCGGAGAAGGCCCGGAAACTGATCGAGGACCTACAAGCGGGTTCCCAGCCGGAACATCTCGTGCCTTATCATCTTGCGATAATTTACTTCGGTTTGGGAGAAACGGATAAAGCATTCGCGTGCCTAGACAAAGCGTGCGAAGCGCGAAGCTCGCAACTTTGGTGGATCAAGACTCTTCCCCAGCTTGACAGTGTGCGCTCCGACCCGAGATTCCAAGCCATTCTGCGCCGCATGAACCTGGCAGACTGATCCGGACCCGATGACCGGCCAGACAATCTCCTACTACGGTTCGAGGGCGGGCAGTCTGACCGCGCGATCCACATCGTGGAAAACTGGTTCGCCGAGTTCCGCGACCGCGATCAGGACTAAGTCCCCCGAAACGAACTAGATAGCGCCTGTGGGCCGATAACTGTTGATTAATCCCTTAACCACCAGCTAACGCCTGCCTGACGCCCTTTTCCGGGTCATAGGAAGAGCTGCAAACCCCTCGTCTATTGCGTTATCATGGCTTTGAACCGGATTACTGGTGGGAAGGCTTGTAATCACCAGGTATCCGCCAGGCGTTAAAATTGAGCCACGTGCCCACTCGGACGATCAAGTATCGCAAGAGCCTGCAACGGTTCCAGTTCCCCGGCTTTGTCCTGCTCTTAGCGGCGATCTCGCCACTATTGACGTTGACCACCTGTCAAAGCGGCCCCAGTCCGCTGACCGCCGAGGTCCCCCTGCACCTCGAAGACCACCTCGAGGCCGCCACCGTCGTCGGCTCCGAGGTGCCCGCCGATGTTCCGGTTCCCGTCGGGTGGCGCTTCGATGAGCCGCAGCCCGACTGGAAGCCCATCGTTCCCCTGCCACCAGCGATCAGGCCGGCGAAAGTATCGCGCACCGATGACAGTCTGCGAATCAGCCTCACGAAGGCCAACGATTACAAATCACCGTGGAACGACCGTCCGAACCTGAAGGGCGCCATCTACATTGATTTGCCCGACTGGCGGCGCGAAGAGTGGGGCGACATCTTAGTGCGGGCACGCTCTTCGGACAAGGTCGACGGAATCAGTATCGGATTCAATCTTCGAGAGAAAATCGGGCCCGAGCCATGGGATAGAAATCCGTTCCTGTTTGGGAGCCCCCCGTTCCGGTGATCCGGGACGGCTCGGAACAAACCTACGTCATGCGCGCCGACTGGTCCATGGACTACTCGGAGCAGTGGGAGGGTCCTTGGCGTCAACTAGGCGTGGGGATTTGGTCCCACGAGCCGGTCAGCATCGACATTCTCTCGATAAGCGTCATCCCCAAGGAGGCACGCTACGCCAGCGCTCCGGTGGGAGTAAAAACCGAGGCCCGCGACCAGGCCCACCGCCGCACCCTTTACACCCATGCCCCGGCGAGGCTCGAATATCGCGTGCGCATCCCCCAGGATGGACGCCTGGATGTCGGCCTTGGCGTGCTGCGCAACGATGCCCCAGTGACCTTTCGAGTCACCGCCCATCCCGAAGGCCAAGGCATGAAGAACAACCGCAACGCGCCGCCGGAGCAAATACTGACCCTTCCCGAGCATCTGCACCGCGCCGGGTACCAGACAGCTTTGTTTACCTCCAACCCCAACGCCGCGACGATGAGCAACCTGGATCGTGGAGTGGACGTGTTGCGCGAAAAAAGTGTCGAGCCGACCTCACACTCGACCCGGGAACTCCACGCGGACTTCTGGAAGTGGCGCGGAGAGTACCGTGGCGAGCCTTACTGGGTGCACTTCCAGACTACGGACGTACACGGCCCCCACAACCCTCCGGCCCCGTTTGCCGGCCTCTTTGTCAGTCCCGAGCGCCGCAAGATGCTGGACGAATGGGAGAAAAAGCTGAAGGCCACGAACCGCCGATGGGGTCCGTGGGGGGACGCCTTTGACAAGGCCGGCGTCGACCGCATCGCCTATTTCGACGGCAAGCGTGGCCTCTACGCCGAGGGCATGGCTCACCAGGACTATCAGATCGGCCGCCTGGTGGAACGGCTGAAGGCTACAGGCGAGTGGGAGAACACGCTGCTCATCATTGCTTCCGACCACGGTGCCTCGGCGGGCTCGCAGGATTATGCCATCGCCGTGATGGATCCCCTGCCTCCCCAGTGGACACCGCTGCTCCGGCCCGGGGTGACACGCATCCCGATGATCTTCGTCTGGCCGGGGCACATCGCTCCCGGGCAGCGTTTCCGAGAGCCGGTCTCGATGATCGACATGCTGCCGACCATTCTTGACCTCGCGGATCTTCCCATGCCCGAGGTGATGCAGGGGCAATCGCTGGTCCCCTTGCTGCTAGGCAAACAAGGCTGGGAACCGCGGCCCGTCATTTTCGATGAGTTCTACGAAGACGCGAACACAGGCAAACTGCTGGGGCGGATCGAGGTGATCGACGGTCGCTGGGGGGCTTCGCTCGAGATCAACCAAGACCCGGAAAACGACGAGCGGCCCCAGAGATTCCGTCGGCCTGTCCCGCTGCTCGTCTACGACCTCTGGAACGACCCCTACTGTCTCAAAAGCCTGCACGAGGACCGCCCTGACCTGGTGAAGAAGTACACCGAGTTTCTGGAGGCGCAGTTCGAGGCGCACCAGTCACTGGCGCAACACTTCACCCGTGGCGAGGATTCGCCGCTTACACCCGAGCAGTTGCGGACCCTGCGGTCCCTGGGGTATATCCAATGAAGCGATGTGGCCTTTCCGCCGCCACGGGCCATTTCGTTGTCCCGGAACAGATCGCCGAAGGCTCCCCGTCCGTGATCCACATTGCCGAAAACTGGTACGCAGCGTTCCGCGACCGCGAGCAAGACTAAGTCCCTTGAAACAAACTAGTTAGCGCCTGTGGGCCGATAACTGTTGATTAATCGCGTAACCACCATCAATCGTCCGTTCGAGGCCCTCCTCCGCGTCGTAGGAAGAGCTGAAAACCCCTCGTCTATTGAGTTACCATGGCCTTGGACCGGATTGCTGGTGCGAAGGCTTGTAATCACCAGTAATCCGGTAGCGCTACAATCTAGCCGTCGATGATCGGTCGAACCATATCCCACTACAAGGTCGCCGAGAAGCTCGGCGAGGGCAAATGGGTGTGGTTTACAAACGGCGATTCAGGGCCTCTCGCTCACGACCGTTTCTCAGACGCGCGCCTGAGCGTGGGTCGAATAATCCTATGGGGAGGAAAACCCATGCACCGTATGCCAGTGTTGACCGCCCTCGCGGCGGTCCTCGCTTCTTTTCTGATCGTGGACTGCTTGGAGGCGCAAATTCCGCGGCGCTTCGGCACGATCACGTGCCAGGCGACCATTGACGAGATTCCGCGTCATCCGCTCGGGCTGACGAATCAGATCGGGACGATTCAGCTCTCGTGCACCAACGACGGCCGGACCCCGCCGGGCGCCGAGCGGGAGTTTCGCACGCACGTGATGGTTGACCTGATGGTCAGCCTGAACGCCAACATCGCCAACCGCATCGATTTCGGCCAGGGCGAAGACGTTACTGACGCAGTGCTTGCCTTCGGCGGCGACGAGGACCCTGCCGGTGCTGACGCCGCGCTGGGTTCCTCCGTGGACGCGCGTTTCCCGCGGCCGCAGTACGGCCGCCTGGTGATGAGCAACGGCAAGATGACCCAAAGCGCGAAGCGCCTGGGCCTAGAACCTGTTCAAGGGACCGACATGGATACCATTCTCTTTTTCGGCGACGTGCCCTTTCCGGTTCCGTTCGCGCGGAACGGCGACTACCCCCGCTGCATGAGTTTTCGCGCCGACGATCCAAACGGCTGCATGCCTTCCACGATCGACGTGGTGATTCGGAATCTGATTGCCTCGCCCAAAACCGCTACGCGCAAGGATCTGCTTGGCGCCTACCTGCCTTCGCTTTCGGCATCTTCCGATCGGTTGCAGTTTCGCCCCGAGTCTCTGGAGCTGAGTCAAGTGTGCCGGCCCGTCCCGGCGGCTGTGCCCGGCCCTTGCAGCGGGCCCGCCCCGCCTACGGGCGCGCGGTCGTGCGGGACGTTTTGGTTCTTTGACACCAGCGACGAGGCTAATTTCGAGCTTTGCCTCAAGGTCTTGGATGACACGCGGGTCAATGACCGCTTCTGGGTGTTTGCCGCTGCAACAACCGACGTGGAATACACCCTGACCATTGACGATCTAGAGATCGGCCCGCGGCGGATCTTCAACCCAAATCCAGACGGAACCGGCGGTGAAATCGATCTGACTACATCTTTTCGTATCAGCGACGCTGAGCTCTTCGGACTTGAGCAAGACGAGGACGACGCGGAAATAACCGAGGAGGACATCCGCCTTTTCTACGAAATCTTCTCACCCACGCCCGGGGCTCTTAGTGATGCGACTCTCACGGTCGCCCCCGCCCCAACCAGCACCATCAACATGGCTTCCGCCGACGCTCCGGTCCCGCGATACTTGGACATTCTGGGGCCGCCGCCCCTCGACATAGTGGAGCTAATCGGCTCCTGCTCAACGGTCAACCTCTTCACGGGCGAGCCCGCCTGCGGCCCGTCGATTCGAAGCATCACCGACATCAGTTTCATCGAAGGAGACCTGGTCCGCAACGGCTTCTTCTCGGTGTTCCTGGCCGGCGCCCCGGCCGAAACGTTTTTCGCCGATTCGCTGCCGCTCGGCCAAACCGGTCCGATTCGCATCAAGATCACGCAGGGAACGACGACGGTCGAGGCGCTCGATGTCTTTTCGGACGGAAACCAATACAACGGCATCATCCCGAAGGACGCCCCGCTGGGTGAAGTCGACATTCGGCTTTGCATCGGCGATCAGGTAAGCCCGCCGTTCCCGGCGGTGATCGTGGAAAAGAAACCGCGCTTGTTCACGCTCGACGGCTTCGGCTCGGGCATGGGGGTTTTCCAGAAATTCGACGAGCAGCGCGTCCCCACGGTCCCTATTTTCACGGACGGTTTTGAGAGCGGCGACATTTCGGCCTGGGGGACGGGGCTGGGAACGTCGCCCAGCCGCAGCGACCGCAACGTGTCACCCGTCGAGAACTTTGCCGAGAGCAACAACGTGGAAGTGCGCGTAGGTGGCGTTCCCGCCGAGCAAATCTTCTATGCCGGACCCAACCCCAACTTCCCGGGGCTTGACCAATACAACATTCTGCCGTCGCCGGGCACCCCGCCAGGCTGCTTCGTACCCCTCGACATCGTCGTGAACGACTGCCCGCCGAGCAACTTCGTGGGGATACCGGTCTCACCCGACGGCGGGGCCTGCTTTGACCCGGTGAATCCTTATCTCGAGGACTCCGGCATGTGGCCCCGGGATATTGTTGATGTTCAATTGTTGCAAGCCATCGTGACGATCCCCACCGCGGACGGTAATCGGACGCAGGTGCGGGTCGAGCGGGCTCGCGCCGAGGCCGGCCAGTACAACTTCACGAACGTCAACCTGGGTGTCCACTACCCTTCGATGGGGACCTGCACGGCCTTCAACGGCGCTGGCTTGGATCAGGACGATGTGTTTCGCCGGCCGCCGCCGGTGGCGCTCGAAACTGGGGAATTCCGCCTGACTCGGCTCAGCCTGGGCGACACGGTTACTTTCGACAAATCGGATCCGGGCGTGGACACTTGGTCGCTTCAGCTCGACCCGGAAGAGGATCCGTTCTTCGTGTTTGATGACAATTACGCCCTCCAGCACACCGGGGGCCAAGAGGCGGACATTGCTCCGTTTGATTTCCGTTTCACAATTGGGTTCCGATTCGGGGGAGGGGCGCCCCCGCAGACTCAGCTGGGCGGCGTGGACGCGGGCATTCCTTCTCATTCTCAGGCTTGGACGAATCAAGCAAGCTTCGGCCGCAAGACGGTGATTGGCCAAGACCTGACCCTCGAGTGGGATGGGAGCGGCATCGACCCGGCGAAGACGGCCATCACGATTACCGGGGTGAGCCTGGGCGAGAATCAAGTTGGGGGGTTCATTTGCACGGTGGATCCCACCTTGGGGACGTTCACAGTGCCCGGGCGGCTGACAGCGAACATCCCGCGGACCCGCAACCCCAATGCCAATGTGCCGCGCGGAGGGCTGGCCATCGGTACCATCGGCACGAAGGAGGGCCGCATTGTGATCGAACCGCTAGAGCAGGATGGCAAGCGGGCGTACATCGATTTTCAGCAGCGCGAGGTCCTCAACACGGTGTGGGATACGTGCGCCTTTGCGACATGCCCGTAAGGCGCCGAGAGGAAAAGAAAACTGCCAAGAGCGAGTTTCCAGGCGCGTTATGGGAGAGGCTCCCGAACCATCGATCCGCGTGGTCCAGAACTGCTTCACTGAATTCCGCCACCGCGAGCAGGACTAAGTCCCCCGAAACGAACTAGATAGCCCCCCGGCTGCCGATAACTGTTGATTAATCCCGTAACCACCAGTAATCCGCCGTCAGAGGTCTCCTCCCCGTCGTAGGAAGAGCTGAAATCCCCTCGTCTATTGAGGTATCATGGCCTTGAACCGGATTGCTGGTGGGAAGGCTTGTAATCACCAGGTATCTGCTAGCGCTACAATTTGACCGTCATGGTCGGCTCCACTATCAGCCACTACAAGGTCCTCTCCGAAGTCGGCCGGGGCGGCATGGGGGTCGTCTACAAGGCCGAAGACACGTCGCTGGATCGCCCCGTTGCCCTCAAGTTCCTCGCCGCGCATCTGGTCGAGGACACCGAGATCCGCAAGCGATTCGAGCGTGAGGCCAAGGCCGCCGCCGCGCTGAATCACCCGAACGTCTGCACCGTCCATGAAATTGCTGAGGCCAATGGCCGTACCTTCATTGCCATGGCCTTCCTCGAAGGCGAGCCGCTGGAGAAGAAGATCGAGGCCGGGCCGCTCAAGTTGAAGGAAACGCTCGATTTCGCCATCCAGACGGCCAAGGGCCTGCAAGCCGCGCATGGTAAGAAGATCGTGCACCGGGACATCAAACCCGCCAACCTGATGATCGGCGAGGACGGCCACGTCACCATCATGGACTTCGGGCTGGCCCTGCTGGCCGACCGCTCGAAGCTCACGCGTTTGGACGAGACCATGGGCACGGTGACCTATATGTCTCCCGAGCAGACCTACGGGATGGAGCTGGACCACCGTACGGATGTCTGGTCGCTGGGTGTTGTGATTTACGAGATGGTCACCGGACAGCGGCCGTTCAAGGGCCATTACGACAAAGCCGTGATGTATTCGATCACCAACGAAGAGCCCGAGCCAATGACAGCGCTGCGCACCGGCGTGCCGATGGAGCTGGAACTCCTGGTGAACAAGTGTCTCGCCAAGGAAGCCGGCAGGCGCTACCAAAGCACGGCCGACATGGTGGTTGATTTGGAAACGCTCAGCGAGAAACTGAAGTCGGGTAAATCGGCGATCGTACGCACGCAAGTTGCGGCGGCTCCGTCTGGTGTAGGGGCGCAGCGTGCTGCGCCCTCTTCCGCGGGAACGCCCCAACCTGGCCCAGCCGCCCATCCCCTCATCAAATACCGCGTCATCGAAAACCTGGCGTCCGAGGGCGACAGTGTTGTTTACCGCGCCGAAGACACGCAATTGAAGCGCTCGGTGACGATCAACGTTCTGCCCGAGTCGGCGGCTCGCCAAGCCGAAGGACGCCAGCGTCTGCAGCAAAGGGCTTTGCTGGCGACTGGGCTGCTGCTGGTGCTGGCCGTCGTCTTGCTTGCCGTCCAGTGGCTGCGCGGCCCCGCCCCGGCGCAACCCCAACCCCTGCGCCGGTTCGCCTTTACCCCCGAGTCTCTCCACAGCGATCTGTACGGCCGGGTCGCGATTTCTCCCGATGGCAAGCACATCGTCTACTTGGGGGCCGACGACGAGCCAAAACTCTGGGTAAGAGATGTCGACCGCGAGCAGCCCCGCGAGCTGGCCGGGACCAAAAACGCCCGCCCGCTAGGACTATTCTGGTCGCCCGACAGCCAGTTCATCGGCTTCGCTGCCGGCACCGAGCTAAAGAAAGTCTCCGTCCAGGGCGGTCCGGCAATCACCGTCTGCCCACTGCCGGGCAGGATTTTGGACGGAGGCGCATGGAGCCTCGACGGCGACTCCATCGTCTTCAGCTCGGGGAGCCCCCCGGTGTTGCACGAGGTGCCCGCCCGAGGAGAAGAGCCCCAGCTTTTATTCGAGCCCGAAACCTCGGAAAAGGGGTCTGCCAATGTCCAGCCGCATTTTCTCCCGGTAGAATCCGGGGCGCGGAGCATCGTTTACAACGTGGGCAGCTACACCGACCGGGAGATCGTGGTCAAGAACCTGGAGACGGGCGAGCGGGAAGTATTGGCTGATGGAGCTTTTCCCCGCTATTCCCCGAGCGGCCATATTCTCTACCAGACCTCGGCCTTTTCCCCCGGCCTGTGGGCCCTGCCCTTTTCCCTGGAGACCTTGAAACCCACCGGCGAAGCCTTTTCTATCGCCGAGGATGGCGGCGACCCGAGCGTGGCCGAGGACGGCACTCTGGTGTATGTTGACCTTTTGGGTGGGGGGCGGCAGCAACTGGTGTGGCGGGACCGAGAGGGTGGCAAAAAGCTGGGGGTGATCGGGCAACCACAGGATCTAATTCGCTTCCCTGCCTTATCTCCCGATGGCCGCCAGGTGGCGGTGCGCGGTCTCGAGGACAACAACGAAGATGTCTGGGTGCACCAGGTGGGGCGCTCTCTCAAGAGACGCTTGACGTTTAATGCGGCGACGGACGGCCGGCCCATCTGGTCGCCTTCGGGAAAGGAGATTGCTTTTAGGTCCGATCGCGGCGAGGGCTACGATAAAATCTACATCCGGCCCGCGGACGGCACGGGCGAGCCGGCCTTGCTGGTGGACAACCCTTTGGACGAGATACCCAACGACTGGTCACCCGATGGAAAGTACCTTCTCTACAGTGTCAACGGTGAGGAAACAGCATGGGACCTCTGGTATCTGAAGCGCAAGGAGGACGGCAGCGGCTTTGAGCCGGTTCCCTTTTTGCAAACCTCTTTCAGCGAAAGGGCGGCGAAGTTTTCACCCGACGGCCGTTTTGTCGCCTATGTCTCGGATGAGTCGGGCCGAAACGAAGTTTACGTCCGGCCGTTTCCCGGGGGTGATGGGAAATGGCAAGTGTCGGGCAACGGCGGGACCCAGGTGCGCTGGAGCAAGGACGGCAAAGAGCTGTTTTACGTGGAGCGTGACACGCTGATGGCCGTTGCGGTCGCGACGACCCCGAGTTTCACGAGCGGCGCGGTAACCCGCCTGTTCCAGGACGCCGATTTGTTGGGCGTTGAAGCTCCTCGCTATGACGTCTCCGGCGACGGCCGCCGGTTTGTATTGAGAGAGCCGGTCGCCGGCACGGAAGAGAAGCCCCCGTCCATCCACATCGTCCAGAACTGGTACGAAGAGTTTCGTGACCGCGAGCAGGACTAAAGGGGCGCAACTTGGAACCTGGCGAAATGCAGTAAGGGGTTGAAACTCCATGTCTAAACTACCACGGCGTGAATTCCTCAAGAAAACGGCGGCGAGCGTTGCGGGTGCGTCGGCATTTGCGCAACTAGGAGCGCCCGGGGCGGAGCAGTCCGCAGCGGCTGCGCAGGCCATTCCGCCTCACGCCCCGATGCTGATTCCCGGCGTACATGCCTACGCCGAAGAAAGCGTCGAGGCGGGTGAGACGATTCATTTTCGGGCTAGCAGCACCGTTCCCTGCGATTTGTCCGTTGTGCGGCTGGGTCCCGGCGTTGATGATTTCTCGAGCGACGAGGTTGTTCACTCATTTCCGCGCTTGGAGCCCAAGCAGCAGGCGATTCATCCCGGCTCCTACATCCACGTCGAGAACGGATTACCTCATGACCGGCCGCTGTCGGCGCTGACGCTCGAATGCTGGGTCCGCCCTTGGTCTTGGGAATCCGGCCAAGCGCTGATCACGACCTTCGATCCCCAAGGCGACTGCGGATTCGCGCTTTACCTGATGAAGGGTGGCTGGGTGAAGTTTTACCTCGGCGATGGAGGGAGATTCCAAGGAAATTGGCGGCGCGCCTACAAGCGCAATGAAATCCGCCGCTGGCGGCACCTCGTCCTAACGTGGGAACACGATACAGCCCGCTTCTACGGCAATGGCAAGTTCCAGGGAAGCTGGAAGATCGCTGGCCCGATTCGCGCCGGCCGGACACCGCTGCGCCTGGGCGCGGCTGGAAACGGCGGCCTCGCGAGTGATTTTCTCGACGGCGATCTCGCGATGCCCGCGATCTATGAACGTGCGCTGACAGCCGGGGAGGTTAGGGAACGCTCCGCGTCTGCAGGGCTCCACGCCCCAAGGCGAGAAGGCCTTGTTGCTTGCTGGCCGTTGGCGGAAGAGTTCGGCGGCCGTGTTGAGGATCTTAGTGGCAACGAACACCACGGCCGAATCATGAACCGCGCGACCTGGATGATCGGCGGTCCTTCGTTTGACGCAGGCTCCGTCTCGCGTTTCGGGGACTACAACCCGGCTGGGGACCCCAAACGCGGACACGGCCTCCGCCTCGCTTCCGACGATCTCTACGATTGCCGCTGGGAGACGACTCACGAATACGCGATCCCCAAAAGCGCCAAGTCCGGCCTCTATGTCGGACGTTTCCAGTTCGACTCGGACGGTGAAAGGCGCAAGTATCACGTCACTTTCATCGTCCGCAAGGCGCGCCATAGCCAGAAGGCGCCCATCTTGATGCTTTGCTCGACCAACACTTGGCGAGCCTACAGCGCAACACCTTTTGCGAAGAACGCACCCGACAACCAGCTTTGGGACACGCAGGGTCTGGCCAACGCCACCGGGCACGCGCCATCTTACTCCTGTTATCGCAACCACCGCCGCGGACAGCCCTCCTACGGCTTTGGCCGCTCCATGCCCTGGCCCGCCGCCGGGCCCGACGTTCTGTTCAGCACAAAGGACGTCAACTACAGCCACCTCATGCGCGGCGAGCGGTTTACCCACGTCTGGTTGGACAGGAACGGTTTCGGCTACGACGTCGTCGCCGATTACGACCTGCATCGCGACCCAACGCAGTTGGAGGGCTACAAAGTTCTCATCATCAACGGCCACAGCGAGTATTGGTCCATCGAGGCCTACGAGGGGGTTGACCGGTTCCTTCGCAACGGCGGAAGCGTCATCGTCTTGTCGGGGAACACGATGTTCTGGCGCGTCTCCTACGACGACGACGGCGGCGTGATGGAATGCCGCAAGTACGGCGCCGACATCGGGGGCAGAGAGGCGGCCGCGCCCGGAGAGGTCTACCACAGCCACGACAAGAAGCGGGGCAGCCTGATGCGCAACGCAGGGTATCCGGCTTGGAAGGTGCTGGGGCTCGAGTGCATCGGCTGGTGGCCGATTACCGACGAGAAGTTCGGCGCTTACGAGGCGGTGAATCCGGATCATTTTCTGTTCCGCGAGCCAGAACGAGTCGGCTTGCGGAAAGGTGAGCGGTTCGGTCAATCGCCGGACGGTTCTCTGCCCCGGGTGGGCGGTCACGAATCCGACGTTCGAATCGGGCGAATCAGAGCGATGACGAAGCATATCCCTGAAGGCCAGACCGTGCCCGAAGAGCCTCCGGGCATCGCTGCCTTGGCGCAGATCACGGCTGAGGATCGGCGCGGCATTGATTACTTCGCCCGCTGGGAGCCGCTGGATCACGGGGTCTACGCCGAGATGACCTACTGGGAGCGGCCTCAGGGCGGACAGGTTTTTCACGGCGGCTGCATTGCCGGCGGCTGGGCTCTCTCGGCGGACGACAAGTTTTCGGCGCTGATGCGCAACGTGCTGCATCATTTTGGGGTCGAGCGAGAGGGGGTTTAGGATTCGCGCAGCTGTCATCTCACCCGAGGCCTTCTCCGGCTGTCGATTTGAGGCTTGCCTGCCGCCGAGCCCGAGGCATGCCTATCAATTCCCTTGATGGACCTTCCCTGTTAAGGACTGCAGGAAGGCCAGCAAGTCTTTCTTCTCTTGGATGTTTAGATTCCGTGGCTGGATCTCTTCGTCGAGGTGGGGGTTCTTTCTTCCGCCATCGCCATAGAAATTGATGACGTCTTGTAAAGTAGCGAGACTGCCGTCGTGCATGTAGGGCGCGGTGCGGGAGACCTCGCGCAGCGTCGGCGTCTTGAAGGCGCCCTGGTCCTCTAGTTTGCCCGTCACCGTAAAGCGGCCTTTGTCCTGGATCTTGCCGTTGCGCCAGGCTACACCGGTGTTGTGGAAGTCTTCGTCCGTTAGAGTCGGTCCGATGTGGCAAGCGGTGCAGTTGCCCTTGCCTCGGAAGATACGCAGGCCGCGGCGCTGCTGGTCCGTCAGGGCGCCGCGCTTGCCATAAATGTAGCGGTCGAAGGGCGAGTCGCCCGAATAGATCGTCCGGACATAACTCGCCAGCGCCCGCGCCAGATCTTCGCCATTCGGTTCACGGTGGAAAGCTTGCTGAAACATTTTGCGGTAGCGGCTTTTGCGCTTCAGGCGCTCGACGGCCTCGCCGACCGTCATGTCCATCTCGCTTTCGCTTTCGATCGGCTTGACCACTTGTTCTTCGAGCGTCGAGGTGCGGCCGTCCCAAAAGAACGCCCGGCCGTAGGCGCGATTGACCAGCGTCGGGACGCTGCGGGACCCTTGACGGCCATAGACGCCGACCGCCTTGGCGCGGCCGTCCGTAAAGGCCTTCTTCGGCTGGTGGCAGCCTTTGCAGGCCAAGCTGCGGTCCCGTGAGAGCAGCTTTTCGCCAAACAGCTTCTTCCCCAGTTTGACTTTCTCGGGGGTGACCGGGTTGTCTTCGGGGATGGGGCGGTAAAGATCGAGCCCGAGCGGGAGGCGGATCTCGGCAAGCATCGCGGGCGCCAACGCCGCAAAAAGTGCAGGCGCAAGCATTAACGATCTCATCGTTCCCACCCGCGCCCGAACGGGCCGGGGATGTCCCCAAACGGCGGGTCGGCCGGGACGCCCCGCGCCGGCGCAACTTCTTCCGAGGCCACCGCCGTGGCGGCCTTGCGCTCATTGCCGGGGATGCCGACGGTTGAGGCGAGGCCAAAGAAGAACATTGTTTCATCAGGAACTACTCCTTCCACCCTGACGTGGCGCGCGCCTCCAGGCGTGCCGTGTCGCCATTCGTGGCGACATGTCTCGCCGGCGCGCCACGTCCGAGCCCACATCTGCCGCCACGCCGGTCATTTCGACGCCCTCAACTCCGGCAGGAAGTTTTCCATAACCCAGACTTCTGACGAGTATTTGCCACCCTTGGTCGCGTGGTAGGCGACTCGGTTGCCGTCGGGGTGCAGGCTGAGGCCGAACCATCCGAGGAATTCCTGGGCGAGTCCGAGTTTTTCCGGTTCCCCACCTTCCACTCCAACGCGCCAAAGTTCCAGCTCATCTGACGGGGAACCCATTGTGAAAACCAGGAAGCGATCTCCCGGCATCCAGGCCACGCTTGCGATCTGGACGGCCTCCCCTTCCTTCTGATCTTGCAGGCGCGGTACCGTCACAAGGTCGCGGGGTTGGCCGCCGGCGGCGGGAACGACGCTCAACTTGTTGCTGCGGCACAGGGCCAGCATCGTGCCGTCGGATGAGAGAGCCATGTCTCGCAAGGAGCCTCTGGCGGGTTCACGGTGGACGTCCTTTTCTTTGCCGGTCTCGAGGTCGCGCAAGACATAGCGGCTGGTTTTCGTGTCCTTATCCCAACGCATATAGAAGATCCCCTGGCCGTCGGCCGACCACACAGCGCTCCTGAGGATGCCTCGCTGACGCACGATCGGGTGAACTTGGCCACTTTGAGGATCGATTCGGAAGATCCCCCAGCGGCCTTTGCGCTCTTTCCCGACCGCCAGCAGAGAACGCCCGTCGGGAGACCAACGTGGCGTGAGTTTCTGCCCATTGGCGAGGTTAAGCCGAACCCGGTGCTCCTTTCCGGTCTCGACCGAACGGATAACAAGACTCCAAGACGGAGTGGTTGCCGGCAGCGGATCTTCGATGGTGACGTAGGAGAGGTATTTGCCGTCGGGCGACCAGTCCGGACGCGACGCGCGGCCCTCGTAGCGCAAGCTGATTTTTTCAGGCCTGCCCGTGACTTTGCCGGTCTTTGGGTCGAGGACGGCCGTATAGACGTCGCTGGTTCCCAGTGCAAGACCGTAGAACAACGACCCGGACCGCGTCAGCCCCAACGGCCGAATCGGGCCGACGTTCCGGCGGACAGCGACCGGCGGCCCTGAGGACTTTCCATCCGCAACGGGGACGGCCCAGACATCCCAGGTACCGGTGCGATTGCTGAGGAAGACAACCCTTTGGCCGTCCGGCGCCCAGCCGAGAACCCGGTCGTCGGCGGGGTGCTCGACAATGCGAATTTCGCCGCTGCCGGCGGAAGCCAACATGAAGATGTCGCGTTCCGTCGCTTCTTCGTCGGGTGCAAAGTCATAAAGAATATGGTTCCCGTCCGGCGAAAAACGCATCGCGCTCGCGGAACGCCAGTCGAAAGACTTGACGACCCGAATCGAACCGTCGGCAACGGAAATGATCGCGATTTGGTGGCTCCAGTCCTGCCTGGTGAGATCCGTAAGGACGTGTTTGCCGTCAGGCGACCAGTCGTGGGGGACGGGGTAGATCGTATCGGCGTTGCGGTACAGAATGCGAGGTTCCGCGCCTGGCTCGGCGTCAAGCGGTTTGATGCGCAGATCGGCACAGCAGACGCCGTCGTCCGCGCCGTAGTCGATCCACTGATAGGCAAGCTGCTTGCCGTCAGGCGAGATGACGGACGGGCCCCCGTACTGGCCGGGGTCCTTGTTCCAACTGGTATCAGTCAGACGACGGCTTTCCCCGGTCGCCACGTCAAGCACGGCCATATTGCCGGTGCTCCAGTCAATGTGACTTATATGGGCGCCGTCGGGAGAAGGAGCACCCGAGGTGCCGAGAGAAGATGCACCTGAGGTGTCCCCCAGACGGATCTGGCGGACGACAATGCCCGAGCCCTCGGCCGCCTCGGCCAGCGAGTCGGGCGGGTTGAGAATAGGGCCCCACTGAACCATCGCGGCCACGGCCAGCAGAGCCAAGCCGCCGGCCAGGGCGGGGATCAGACGACGCCAAGGTGGGCGCTGAAGCTCGTCGCTGCCTTTCGGCTTTCGCTCCGCCCGCCAAGCGTCCAACTCGCTGGGGTAGGCATAGACGCTTCCGCGCTCGCTGCCGTGGCGGCAAACCGGCAGGTCGGCGTGCAATTCCCAGCGGCGCGCTGTCCGTGCGTCGCGGTCCAAATATGTGGCGATTTCTTTCCAACCTTGTAAAGGAGTCTCGCCCGAGACGCCCTTGTCGCTGCCGTGCTTGCTTTTTTCCGTCATGTTCCAAACCTCATGGCCGGTTGCCAAGCTCGACCATACGGCATCTTTTCGGGCGGGTCAATCGACAAAAACGGACATCGGGGCCGATGACCGCTTTTGCCAGGATTTCTAGTGCCGTTTGCCGGGTTCGGATGATCACACTCGGCCCGCAAGAGTTCATCTGGCCCTGTCTGACGCCTGGGCTTCCGGCAAAAAGTTCTCCATCACCCAAAGTTCAGCCTTTCCACCCAGAAAGGTGAATGCGAGGCGCTTGCCGTCGGGATGAGTGCGCAGACCGCCTCGCCCCCATACCGGCAGGCCGATTTTCTCGGGCTTCCCACCGGCTACAGGCACTCGCCACAGCTCAGAAGGAACGGACGGAGCCCCGACCCGCCGGCCGAACAGCAGATTGTTCCCATCGCGGGTCCAATCGAGCGAAAAGGCCTCCCGACCCTCCGACTTCGGATCAAGATCGAGCACCGTCCGAGGCTCACCGCCGGTTGCCGACATGAGCATGAGCGTTCGCCACGCAATATGTCCCCTCACTTCGCCCGCACCGAACGCCAAGCGCTCCCCATCGGGCGACACGACCAAGTTGCTCAAATGAGAAGGCGGGTCCGGATTGTAGAGGACTTTCTCGGTACCGGTTTCCAGCTCTCTGGCCCGAATCTCACAGCCCTCTCCGTCTTCGTCGCGAATGTAGAAAATCGTTTTCCCATCGTGGCCCCACGCACTGTGCCATTTCTCCCGCTTCACCGTGGAGACCACGACCGCGCTCAGTTCCCCAGTTCGAACATCAACCTGGTAAAGACCTTGACGCTTCTCATCGCGCCCCCCGAACAGCACGAATCTTCCGTCTGGAGACCACCTTAGGCGGGTGTCTCTGAGGAAAGAAACGCTGAGTGGCAGCTCCCGCTCTTCGCCGTCTTCGAAGGAACGAATGACGATCACGCCTGAACCCGCCCCCAGGTACCAAGAGAGAAAGAGGTCCCGCCGCGAGAAGTAAGCGAGGTATTTGCCGTCCGGGGACCACTCGGGCAATGTATTGGCGCCTCGGAAGCCCTCGCTGGTCAGCGTGGGTTCACGCTGCACCTCGCCTGACACTGGGTCAAGCGTGGTGATGTAGACGTCCTCCAGGATGGTTGCCTTGCTGTGGTAGTATGCGCCGTCGGCCGCGAAGCCGATTGCGCGCACTAAACCTGAGTCCGCCTTGACCAGTTGCGGTGGCCCCTCCGCTTTCCCTTCGGCCACCGGTATCATCCAATACCCTGTGGTCCCGGTGCGGTCACTGGTAAACAGAATGTTCCCACCGTCGGGCGTCCAGACTGGGAAGCGATCATGAGATGGATGTCCGACGACTAATGTTTCACGGCTGCTGTCGGTGCTGAGGATGTAGATGTCGCGATTCGGGGAACCGCGTCGCGTCGGCACGTCGTAGGCGATAAATCTCCCGTCTGGGGAAAAGCTCATCCTGAGCGGGTAGCGCCACTCAAGAGACTTGAGTACCTGAACGGCGCCGTCCTGAGCTGAAACCAGAACAATCTGGTTGTTGTCGTCCTTTCTCCCGAAGACTGCTAGAATCCGGCTGCCGTCGGGAGACCAGTCCAACGGCGCAAGCCACGGCGCCTCTTCGTCATCTACGAGGACGCGATGGTCCGAGCGATCCAAGCGGACGACTCGAAGCTGTGGAGTCTCATCTTCGGTCCACTGAACGTAAGCGACCTTCTGGCCATCCCGGGAGATTACGGGGTAAAGGGAATACTCGCCAGGTGAGTTGTCTGTGAGAGTTCGGTTCTCACCAGCGACGAGATCGCGGACCAATAAGTTGTACTTTGATCCCTGGCCGCTTATGTAGAAATACCGTCCATCTGGTGAGATCGAGCCGTGAAAGTGGGAACGGCTTGACGTTGTCCACACCTGCCGAGCGCTGCTTCCACCGTCACCATTTGCGGCTTCAGCCAGCGGCCCGGGCGGGTTGAGGATGGGGCCTCGAAGAACTACCGCGGCCACGGCCAGCAGAGCGAGCCCCCCGGCCAGGGCGGGAAACGGCCGACGCCAGAGAGGCCGTGCCGGGGGCCTCTCGTCGGCTTTCGGCTTGCGAGCGGTTCGCCAAGCATCCAGCTCGCTGGGGTAGGCGTAGACGCTGCTGCGGGACCCGCTGCGATGACGCCTCACCGGAAGGCCTTCGGCTTGTTCCCAGCGCCGAGCCGTGCGCACATCTCGTTCGAGGTAAGCGGCGATCTCTTTCCACGATTGCAGGGGCTTGTCGTCTCCCTGGGGGAGTTTCGGACTCTGAACGTGTTGCCGTTGCGTCCGTTCTTCCGTCATAGGTTTATCCTTCGGGCAACTTGCCACGACCGAAGACTATCCCGGATCAACAGCGGTTGCAAGCGGCAAAAAGGGACAACAAGCACTTTGCCCGCTAACGCCTAGGGAGATCATTCGATCTTGAGCTTTTCCTCGACCTCCGCGCGTCTGGCTTCGGACCCCGACCGGTGCGGGCAGCACACCGCCGCCGAACCTCAAGCCGCGTTCACGAGGCTTGGTGTTGCTAGGCCGGCCGTTTTACGGCCGGTAGCCTGCATCCCACCTACTCGGCACAGTCCGTTTCAACGGGCTTCCCTCCTCTAGCAAGGTGGTAGCGCGAACCTGCCGCGTCATTTACGGTGTAAGGCCGGCCCCCCCGGCCTTGCGGGGCCTGGCGTGGGCAAAAAAATAGCCGTTCTCGACGGCTGGTCCCTCCTAACTAATCCGCGAAATACCCCGAATCAGTCACGAAAGTTCAAAAAAAATATCCCCTGTGTTTTCAACACATTTTGTCCGCCCGGGTAAGAATTCCCACAACCGCTGCGCTATCCTGATAGCGGTGAATCAATCGAATCACAAACGATCATGGACAGACCAAACAAAACACGAACTGTCCTCTGGGAGGGGCAAAAAATCCCTAAACCCTGTAATTTCCTGTAAAAAACTGCAATGATCGTTCCCAAACAACTGAAACAAAAAGACTTACTGGCATCCCCCAAACTCATGCCGCAACGCCGAGGGTCGCACTTTAACGTGCATAGCACTCCAAAAGCCACGGGAGTCGCCACGAAAAGGACACTTTCCCACAGTATGCGGAACCCAACCTCTGGCAACGATCAGTCCGCTTGGCTTTGCAGAGGCCACCGATAACAAGGCTCCATTCCAGGCGGTATCCGCCAGCCAAAAGAAGGGAGTCCCGTCGGCGTGCGCGAAGTAGCGGCCATTGTCGGATACCTGAATCGGTCCATGCTCGAGAAATGGGCTGGCGTTCGAGCCCTCTCGCATACCAGTAAAGGTTCCGCCTTCTAGCAACTAGACGAAGTAGCGTTCCTTCTTCTTTGCTTCCTCGTACTCTTTCCGCGCGGCCTGGACCGCCTCGACCTCGGATACGTCGGCGATCGGCACGTCCCACCAGGACTCGTATCCGGGTACCCGTGAATGGATGTCCGTCTCAACCACGACGACATTGGTCCCCTCGTGGTCTGCCATGGCGCCGACTGCTTCGACCAGCTCGTCATGGGACGTGGCCCTGACAGCGTGCGCGCCGAGGCTGGCTGCGTTGGCGACGAAGTCGATCGGCAGCACGTCTCCGCAGAGGTCTCCATTTTGGCGGTAGCGGAACTCGGTGCCGTAGCCGGCACTGCCACAAGCCTCGCTCAGCCCGCCGATGCTGCTGAAACCGTGATTGTCGACAACAATGATGTTCAACTTGTAGCCTTCTTGCACCGCCGTGGCAATCTCCTGTGCCATCATCAGGTAGGAGCCGTCGCCGACCATGACGTAGACCTCGCGATCGGGATCGGCCATTTTGATCCCCAGTCCCCCGGCCACCTCGTAACCCATCGTCGAATAGCCGTATTCAAGGTGGTATCCCTTGGGATCCCTCGCGCGCCAGAGCTTGTGCAGGTCGCCCGGCATGCTGCCCGCCGCGCAAACCACGACATCCTGAGAACGAGACAAACTGTTGATCACCCCGATCACCTCGCCCTGACTCAGCGGAGGACCATGGCGCAGGTTGTAGATGCGATCGACTTCCTCTTCCCATTCCATCCTGTGGCGGTCAATCTGCTCGCGGTAGTCGTCCCCGACGCGGTAACCCCGCAGCGCCGCCGTCAGCTCCTCGAGCGTCACCTTGGCGTCGGCGATGACCGGCAGCGCCGCGTGCTTGTAGCAGTCGAATTCGGCCACATTGATGTTGATGAAGCGAACGCCGGGATTCTGAAAAGCGGTCTTCGAAGCCGTCGTGAAGTCGCTGTAGCGCGTCCCGATACCGATGACCAGGTCGGCCTCCCGGGCAACGATGTTCGCGCCCGGCGTGCCGCTGACGCCCATCGCTCCGAGCGCTTGGCCGTGGTTGTAGCACAGGGCTCCCTTGCCGGCCTGGGTTTCGGTGACGGGAATCCCGGTCCCTGCGGCGAAACGCGACAGCGCGTCGGTGGCTTCGCCATAGATGACACCGCCGCCGGCGACAATCATGGGGCTACTGGAATCACGAATCCACTGCGCCGCTCGCCGCAGCACTTCGGCGTCCCCGCGCGGCCGCTGGATCAGCCAGACGCGCTTTTCAAATAGCTCTTCGGGGTAGTCAAACGCCTCGGCCTGCACATCCTGCGGCATGGCCAGCGTGACGGCTCCGGTATCAGCCTGGCTCGTTAGCACTCGCATCGCTTCGGGGAGCGCGGTAACAATCTGCTCCGGGCGCTGCATGCGGTCCCAGTAGCGGGAAACCGGCTTAAGGCAGTCGTTGACGGAAATATCCTGTGTCGCCCCCGATTCCAACTGCTGCAGGACCGGCGCCACATTCCGCCGCGCGAAAATGTCTCCGGGGAGCAGCAGAACGGGCACGCGGTTCACCGTCGCGGCCGCCGCTCCGGTCACCATGTTGGTCGCCCCGGGGCCGATCGATGTCGTGCAAACCAGGGTCCGCAGGCGGTTGCTCATCTTGGCGAACGCAGCGGCGGTATGAACCATGGCCTGCTCGTTGCGGCAAAGGTAGTAAGGGAATCCCGGGTCCTGATGAAGCGCTTGGCCAATGCCCGCCACATTGCCGTGGCCGAAGATGCCGAAGCAAGCAGCGAAGAACTGCTGCTGGTTACCGTCGCGTTCGACGTACTGCTGCTTGAGAAACTGGATCGTTGCTTGTGCGGCGGTTAATTTGCGGGTCATGAAATGCTCTCCTCACGAGCTGCGGTGATGTGAGATTCTATCATGCGGGCCGGCCGGTGGCGCGTGCTCTTGTTTCGTGTATCACAATGAGAACGCCCGCCACACAGAGCTCTGCTTGCAGAGGCGTGAGCATGCGGTTCTTTCCTGCGCCTCGTGCGGGGCTGGTGGGCGACAGCGAACGTGACCCCACCCTCGCGGGTGGGGCTCTGCGTTTCGGGTTGCGGCCGCTCGGTGCGTTGCGCTTGCTCGCTGTGCTCAACGCGCTGTCGCGTACGGCTAGTCTTTGCCGCGATGGCCGGCTAGCAGCGTCTCGATTCCGACCAGGTCGGTCGGGTAGTCGCCGGTATAGCAGGAATAGCAGTAGTCGCCGGTGTCGTCTTGGACGGCCTTCTTGAGTCCTTCCATGGACAAGTAGGCGAGGGAGTCAGCCTCCGTAAATTCGCGGATTCCTTCGAGGGTCTGATTGGCCGCAATCAGCTCGCCCTTGTCAGGGGTGTCCACCCCGTAGTAGCAGGGGGAAATGGTCGGCGGGCAGGAGATCCGCAGGTGCACTTTACGGGCTCCGGCCTGGCGTATCATGCGGACGATCTTACGGCTGGTGGTGCCCCGTACCAAGGAGTCGTCCACAAGGACGACGCGCTTCCCCTGGATGAGGTGGCGCACGGGGTTGAGTTTCAGCTTGACGCCGAAATCGCGAATCGACTGCTTCGGCTCGATGAACGTCCGCCCAACGTAGTGGTTGCGGATCAGCCCCATTTGATAAGGGATTCCGGATTCGGCGGCGTAGCCGATGGCGGCGGACACGCCGGAGTCCGGGACGGGCACGATGACGTCGGCGTCCAGGCCGGATTCCCTAGCCAACTGCCGTCCTAGCAGCTCCCGGGATTCCTCGACGGAGCGGCCGAAAACGATCGAGTCGGGACGAGAAAAATAGACATGCTCGAAAACGCAATGGCAACTCTTGCGTTGCGGCGTGAAGCGCTCGCGGTGCAGGCCCTCGGAGTCGACGATAATCATCTCTCCCGGTTGCACGTCGTCGACATAGACAGCGCCAATAAGATCGAAGGCGCAGGTCTCCGAGGCAAAAACGTAGGCGTTGTGCCCGTCGTGGACCAGTTTGCCGAAGGCCAAGGGCCGAAAACCGTGCGGGTCACGCGCGACGATCAAGCGGTCTTTCGCCAGCAGCGCGAGCGAGTAAGCCCCCTCCATTCGCAACAACGATTCCCGCAAGGCGTGCTTCAGCCGCCTTTCACGCGAGCGCGCCATCAAGTGGACGATGACCTCGGTGTCGCCGTTTCCCTGGAAAATCGAGCCTGACATCTCGAGCTCATGGCGCACGTCAATCGCGTTGGTCAGGTTGCCGTTATGGGCGAGGGCGATTTGTCCCTTACTGCACTCCACAAAGAACGGCTGGGCGTTGAGAAGGGCGCTCTGTCCGGCGGTTGAGTAGCGCGTATGGCCGATGGCCATCTTTCCGGGCAGCTCCTTGAGAACCGCTTCGGTAAAGACTTCGGCCACCAGGCCCATGTTCTTGCGGCAATGGAGTTTCTCGCCGTCGCTGGAGCACATTCCGGCGCTTTCCTGGCCGCGGTGCTGTAAGCCGTAAAGGCCGAGGTAGGCTAGGTTGGCCGCTTCCGGATGGCCGTAGATGCCGAAGACGCCGCACTCTTCCCGGAAGCCAGTCGGTTGAGCGGTTGAGCCGTTGAGCGGTTGAGCCGTTGTCGTATTGAGCGGTTGAGCGGTGGCGGACGATGTAGTGCGGGTATTCCGGGAAAGGAGATGGCCGTAATCGTGCCCGTGACGATTCATTCCTGCTCCAAGACGTGAGTCAGTTTTCGCTTTCTAAAGCTTCGCTTCTTTACTGATCGTCACTGATCGACTGATCGTTACTTTACTGATCGTTCGTTATGGCGTAAACTTTGTCAGCTCCATCCGCCCGAAGCAGTTATACACTGCGTGCCGGGATGTCCCTCCCGGTCTCATGCTGCCGGTCTCGTGCTAGTTCGCTGCTATCTTGTCTGCGTTCTCTATCTTGACTCTAACAATTTCTCGAGCGCGCCGTCCCAGCTCGCCTTCAACACATCAATCTCGTGGCGGACCGACTCTTCGCCGTTCAAGGAAACCGCGATCCGGCCAGCGACTGTTTCACCAATGACAGGCGCCGCCACGCTGAACCGGCCGGCGATTTGCAGGACTCTTGCCTCCGCGTCACTCGAAAGCGACACCAGGATCCGCGACGGCGCTTCGTGAAACAGCACGTAGTGCGCCGCCAGCTCCGACTCGATCCGCAGGCGCGCGCCGATGCCGGATGCGCCGAAGGACGACTCAGCCACCGCAACAGCAAGTCCGCCATCGCTTAAGTCGTGGGCCGACTCCGCCAGCCCCGCGCGCGCGATCTCGCGCATCGCATCGTGGACTCGTTTCTCATAGTCCATGTCCAAAGCCGGTGGCAGACCCCAAGTCCGGCCGAGCACCACCTTGGCGTACTGGGAGCTTCCGAAACGCCGGTCGAGCTGATCGCCGGAACCCGGCAAGAGCCCTCCGAGCAGGACGACCTTGCGGCCAGGCTGCTGAAAGTGAATCCCTAAGGGGACTTCCATGTCAGGGAGCAAGCCAACGATACCGAGGACAGGCGTGGGATAAATTCCCTCGCCGAGCGTTTCGTTGTAGAGGCTGACGTTGCCCCCGGTGATCGGCGTTCCAAAATGCCGGCAGGCCTCGCCGATTCCCTCGATGGCCTCGATAAGCTGAGCCATGATCTCCGGCTTTTCGGGATTGCCGAAGTTCAGGCAATTGGTCGCGGCGACCGGGTCGGCTCCCACGGTTGCCAGGTTGCGGCAGCACTCGGCGACCGCCAGCTTGGCGCCTTCACGCGGATCGAGCGAACAATAGCGCCCGTTGCCGTCGAGCGACATGGCCAGCGACACGCCGGCTTCCTTGACGCGCACGACAGCGGCGTCGGCGCCCGGTCCGGCGGTCGTATTCGTGCGGACCATGTAGTCGTATTGCTCGTAGATCCAGCGCTTGGAGCAGATGTCGGGCGAGGCGAGCAGCCGCGACAGCGCATCGTTTAGCTCCCCGGCGCTGGGAACGGCCGTTACCGGCCCCTCCAGAGGCGCCGAGCGCATCGGCTTCGTGGCCGGGCGGTCGTAGATTGGGGCGTCGCCGGTCAGCAGCGGGTTGGGGATTTCAGCAACGACTTCGCCGTGATTCTTGACCCGCAACAAGCCGTCTTCGGTCACAACGCCAATTTCGACGGCATCGAGTCCCCATTTGGCGAATAACTCGCAGACCTCGTTCTCACGTCCGCGTTCGGCAACGAGCAGCATGCGCTCTTGGGATTCCGAGAGCATGATCTCGTAAGGCGTCATGCCCGCTTCGCGCTGCGGCACGAATTGCAAATCGATTTCGATGCCGCTGCCGCCGCGGCCGCCCATCTCGCATGTCGAGCAGGTCAGCCCGGCGGCGCCCATGTCCTGAATCCCGAGGATCGCTCCAGTGTCCATCGCCTCCAGACAGGCTTCAAGCAGCAGTTTTTCCAGGAAAGGGTCGCCGACTTGGACGTTGGGCCGCTTTGCTTCTGATTCTTCGTCGAACTCGCTGGACGCCATCGAAGCGCCGTGGATGCCATCGCGGCCAGTTTTTGCTCCGACGTAGATCACGGGGTTGCCCGCGCCGGAAGCTTTCCCGAAGAAAATGCGGTCCTTGCGAAACACGCCCAGCGCGAACGCATTGACCAGGGGATTGCCGTCGTAGCACGGTTCAAAAACGCATTCTCCGCCGACGGTCGGCACGCCAAAGCAGTTGCCATAGTGTCCGATCCCGCCCACAACGCCGTCCACAATGTGGCGATTGCGGCTGCCGGTTTCCGGGTCTTCCGGCATGCCGAAGCGAAGCGAGTCCATCACGGCGATCGGCCGCGCGCCCATGGTGAAGATGTCGCGCAGAATGCCGCCGACGCCCGTTGCCGCGCCCTGGAAAGGCTCGATGAAACTCGGATGGTTGTGCGATTCGATCTTGAACGCGGCTGCATACCCGCCGCCGATGTCGATGATTCCAGCGTTCTCGCCAGGACCCACCAGCACCCGGTCTCCGGTCGTCGGCAGCTTTTTCAGATGAATTCGCGAGCTCTTGTAGGAGCAATGTTCGCTCCACATGACGCTGATGATTCCAAGCTCGGTCAGATTGGGTTCTCGCCCCAGGCGGTCGACGATGCGGTCATATTCGCCCGTGGTGAGGCCGTGCTGGGCGGTGAGGTCGGTTGTCATCGTCGCCATGCTAGCGGGCGGTCACCAGAGCGGACAACATCGATTGGAAGACAAGCAGACCATCGCTGGACCCCATGGCGGGATCCGAGGCGCGCTCGGGGTGCGGCATCATGCCCAGAACGTTGCGCCCTTCGTTCAGGATGCCAGCGATGTTTCGCAGTGATCCGTTGGGATTGGCCCCGGGCGTCCGGTCTCCGTCCGCGTCTGTGTAGTGGAAGGCGATACGGTTCTCGGCTTCGAGCCGGTCGAGTGTTTGCTCCTCGGCAAAATAGCGCCCCTCGCCGTGAGCGATCGGGATCGCCAGCGCCTGGTCCGGCTTGCAGGAGTTCGTAAACGGGGAATCGAGCGTCGCCGGGAGCAGGTGGATCGCGCGGCACACGAAGCGCAGATTCTCGTTGCGCATCAGGGCCCCCGGCAGCAGCCCGCTTTCCACCAGGACTTGAAAGCCGTTACACATCCCAATAACAAGCCCTCCACCGTCGGCGAAACGCTTGACCGCCTTCATGACCGGAGAGAAACGGGCGATGGCCCCGGCGCGCAAGTAGTCTCCATAGGAGAAGCCGCCTGGCAATACAACGGCGTCCAGTCCCGAGAGGTCTTCCGATTCATGCCACACGAAAGAGACCGGCTGATCGAGATTATGGCCCAGAGCGTAGTAGGCGTCGTGGTCGCAGTTGGACCCGGGAAAGACGACGACCCCGAACTTCATTGACACCGCTCCGGGTGGTTTGCACGAAAAGAGGGCAGGAAATTCGACTGGGCACGGCTCTTGGAGGGGCGGGTATCCCGCCCTCGCAACGCGCCGCAAGAAAGCTCTGATTGGCTAGCGCGTTCGAATACCCGAGGGTAGCTTTGCACTGAAAGGTGTTCCGGGAGCGTTTTGGGGGAACTCCTAGCTTAGCATCCCTGAATTGCCGGGTCCGGGTGGAGAGTTGTCCAATACAAGATGAGCCTGAAGGGAGGATGTGTTTCCAACACAAGATGAGCCTGAAGATGATCAGGTCGGGTCAGGGCACAATGCGGGTGAATGCAAGTCACCATGCAGCATGCCGAACGTCTCACCCTGGCCGAGATGCCAGAGTTTCTCAGCGCCAGCAACAATCTCAGCTTCGCCGGCACCGGCCGCAAGCAGATTTATGGCCTGGTCGAAGGCGTCTTGCGCGCTCAAAAGTACCTGGGTTTGTCAAGAAAAGACAAGGGAATCGTGCGCCGCTATCTGGTCAAGATCAGCGGGCTCAGCAAAGCGCAAATCACCCGTTTGCAAATCACCCGTTTGATCGCCCGCTGGCGCGAGCGCGGCGTCATCGAGCCGCAAACCTCGCGGCGCCGTCGCTTCCCGCGCCGTTATACACCCTCCGATATCAAGCTGCTGGCCGACACCGATGGCGCCCACGAAGGGCTTTCGGGTCCGGCCGTGCGCCGCATCCTGCAGCGCGAATACGAGGTCCACAACAGGGCCGACTACGAACGACTGGCTTCCATCTCGGCCTCTCATATCTACAACTTACGGCGCAGCCGGGCCTATCGAGAACACCGTGTCCATCACACCCAGACTCGCGCCTCGGCGGTGAGCATCGGCGAGCGCCGCAAGCCCGAGCCGCACGGCCAGCCGGGCCACTTGCGGGTCGACACGGTGCACCAGGGCGACAGCGGCTGCGGCAAGGGGATTTATCACATCAATGCCGTCGACACGGTCACGCAATGGCAGATTGTGGGCTGCTGCGAAACCATCTCCGAGGCCCATTTATTGCCGGTTTTGGAGGCGATGCTGCATCAATTCCCCTTCCGTATCCTCGGTTTTCATTCCGACAACGGCTCGGAGTTTATCAACCACCGGGTGAAGGAATTGCTGAACAAATTACTGGTGCAAGAGTTCACCAAGTCGCGGGCAAATCGCACCACCGACAATGCTTTGGTGGAAGGCAAGAACGGCGCGGTGGTGCGCAAGCATATCGGACACGCACCGATCGCCGCCCGTCACGCCGGCCAAGTGCAGCGCTTTTACACGGCCGATTTCAACCCGTATTTGAACTATCACCGTCCCTGCGGATTCGCCACCATCGAGCTGAGCGACAACGGCAAGCGGCGACGGCGTTACCGGCTCAACGACTATCGCACGCCCTACGAAAAACTGGTCTCGCTGCAAGACTGGGAGAGCTGCTTGAAGGAAGGCGTCAGCGCGGCCAGGTTGCAGCAGCAGGCGCTGCGGATGAGCGATACCGAATGCGCTCTGCGGATGCAACAACGCAAAAGAAAACTGCTCGACGCCTGCCGCTCGCGGCGCTAGAGCGCTGCTGGGAACAGCGCTGTCGGGAGCGGGGCCTGACGGCCCCGGACTCGACATTGAGGGGAGGGGGAAGGAGAAGCTCAAGAAACTCTCGTCCAGCGGCCAAGACCGTGCTCAGCTTCCCCCTCCCCCTTGCCCCCCTCCCCTCTCGAAGCCCTGCGATCCTCTCAGAAAGGAGATTCTCATCCTGCAGCCTGCCCTTCTACGCCCCGACCGATTTCAGGCTCATCCTTGGATTGGAAAATGCTCACACTCAGTACCTAAGGCCCCTGAGTCCTCAAAGCGCAGAACCACAACACCAGATTGTTCTTCGCTTCAAGGGAGGGGAAAGGTTCTTCGATTGCCGAACAATCGCCACACGCACAACCAGCAACCAATGTTCGGGCCGGGTTGTGCAAGAGAGCGTACTGTGGGGAGAACATTTGCGTTGCCGCCGCAAGGATTCTGGCGTCTAGCATTTCGACCATCCACCTGCGCGATTCGGACCGCCGGGATATGCAGTCACGTAAAAATAAAAAAAATAACACCTTTGTATTCAACGCGACGGGGCGACAGGGAGGGGAGGGAGCGGCTGCCTAGTGCGTACACTAAAAATGGGGTGGTTGGCGGTGTGCGGGGAAAGCTCATCCGAGATCGTGCCGCTCTGGCAAGGCGGTTAAGCCACCGGGTTGCACTGCCGATAAGTACTCTTGAATTTGGAAAGCCGCCGAAGAGTGGCAAGGGAGCCGAAAGTGGGACACGCGGCGACAGTACGAAAGAAACTGAACCCGTCGTTAACGGGTCATGAAGCGGAGCAGTTGGAGCGCGGACTCCACAAACGCATCGTCGGTCAGGACGAAGCCATTGAACAAATCCTCAATGTGTACCAGACCTACCTGGCGCGTCTGAACAGCCCCGGCAGACCCATCGCAAACTTTCTGTTCTTGGGCCCTACCGGGACAGGCAAGACGCGGCTGGTCGAAGCTACAGCGGAATCGCTTAGTGGGGATGCTCGCGCGGTTGTCAAGATCGACTGCGGCGAGTTCCAGCACAGTCATGAGATTGCCAAGCTCATCGGATCTCCCCCCGGGTACCTTGGACACCGCGAGACCCACCCGCTGCTCAGTCAGGAGGTGCTCAACCAATGCCACACGGAAAAGCTCAAAATTTCGTTCGTTCTGTTCGACGAAATCGAGAAAGCAAGTGATGCGCTGTGGAACTTGCTTCTGGGAATCCTCGATAAAGCCAATCTGACTCTGGGCGACAACCGCCGCGTCGACTTTTCAAAGAGCATGATCTTCATGACCAGCAACCTGGGCGCGGGTGAGATCAATAATATGATGAGTCCGGGGCTCGGATTTGCCGGTCCGAGGCCGCAAGAGCAAGACTTTCGTTCCGATAGAATGACGAGTCGAATCTCCAGTGCCGGCCTGTCAGCGGCCAAGCGTAAGTTCACCCCCGAGTTCATCAACCGGCTCGATAAGGTTGTCGTGTTTAAGCCGTTAGGGGAAGAAGAGCTCGATCGCATCCTTGACCTGGAGCTGGCACAGGTGCATCAACGCGTTTTCACTGGCACCCCGTTTCTGTTCCAGCTCTCAAAAGGCGCCCGGCGCCACTTGATGGAAGAGGGGACTGACCCGAAGTACGGCGCCCGCCATCTGAAACGAGCCATCGAGAGGTCGCTGGTCCACCCTATGGCGAATCTGATTGCTACCGAGCAAATCCGTGCCGGTGATCTCGTCGAAGTCGATTTCGATTCGTCGCGGCAAGAAATGGCTTTCGAACGCACCGACGAAGGGTTGCCGGTCTATGCCATGGTGCGAGCCGCTGGCATCGACATGCCCGAGGACGTGGACTCCGCGGCCGCCACGGCGTTGACGGAATACGCGGCCGCCACTCAGGCCCGCGTAAACGGGGGCAAGTAGCTCAGCGCGCTGCCGGCTTCCAAAGCCAGCTCACCAAACTATTCGCCGGGGGGTCATCAACCGGGTTGGCAACGTCGGGCGCGAAGGGGGACCGCGCATCTTCCAATACGCGATCAAGTATCGATTCTAATGGCGCTGCCCGGCATGGGCGCCAAACGGCGGCTACGATCGCTCGAAAGCCTCAAAGATTCGATCCGCGGTCTTGGCGACATACAAAATCTCCTTAACTGCGCCCACCCGAATGATGTGAGCTCCAGCGCATACGGCAACTGCCGCGGCTGTTGCCGTCGCGAAAATGCGTTCGTCGTCCGGCGACCGAACGGATTCGGTGAGAAACGGCTTGCCCGCGAGATCAACAAGGATCGGCCGTTTCAGTGACGATATGAAATCCAGCTCGGCGAGAATCCGGAAATTCTGAAGTCCCCGCTTGCCCTGCTCCAGGCCTGGGTCGATGACGATTCGGCGCCGGTCGATACCCATGCTGGACGCCCGTCCCATCGTGGATCGCAAGTCACGCGCGATCACGGAAATCACGTCGGGTAAAGCCCGCTGTTTGGCCCAGGTATCCGGCGTGCCGCGAACATGCCCCAGAATCAGCCCCGCATCCTGCTGCTTGGCCAGGCTCGCCATGCGCGGGTCGTAGGTGAGGCCGCTCCAGTCGTTGATTATCTCCGCGCCTAGCTCCAGCACGCGTTCAGCAGTTGCCGCGTTGCTGGTATGCACGGACACGGGAATGTCGAGATTGTGGCGCAGCTTCCGTAGCACGGGAACCATCTGACGGAGTTCTTCGTCAGCCTCCATCTGCCTGGGAATACCGCGCCTGGGCTGGGCACTGACATCAATGAGGTCCGCGCCTGCTGCTTGAACGGCGAGAGCCTGTTCGAACAGGGTATTCACCTTCTGTGTGCCGCCCGCCCCTTGCCCGCCGGACACGTCGAGCACCCCCATGACCAGTGTCCGCGCTCCCAAAGTAAGCTCATGGGTTCGCAGCTTCCATGGGTAGCGGTCGCGAATAAGTTCCATCAGTGTCTGTGTACGCTACCGGGCCCATGGGAAGTAAGTAATTGTCAGGCCCGGAATCAGCATCAAAAGGTTCGGAGGAAAACATGCCGCGCCGTCACCAAGCGGTGCTCTCCATCCGCCTGTGTTGGATCGTGTTGCCGTCTAGGAGCTAAATTCTCCATAAAGCCTGCGCCAAGTCTCTGAAAGCTCCTCTGGCAGCACGCGTGTCTCCCCCACCACTGTAACGAAGTTGCTATCCGCCACCCAGCGTGGCAGCACATGCATATGGATGTGGCCGGCAACACCCGCGCCGGCCGCCTTTCCGATGTTCATACCGATGTTGATGCCTTCGGGGCGATACAATTTGCGCAACGCTTTCTCGACCCGCTGTGTCAATTGCATCATCTCTCGGGCCGCTTCCGACGGCGTCTCCTCAAGTGTGGCCATATGCCGAAACGGGACGACCATCACGTGACCGCTCGTGTAGGGGTATCGATTGAGGATGACAAAGTTCGACTCGCCCCGATGAACCACAAGATTTTCTTCGTCTTCCGTGGCATTGACGATTTGACAGAAGACACAACCTGACTGACTTGCCGCCGTCTTAATGAACTGATACCGCCAAGGACTCCAGATATGATCCATCGTGTTCGTTCCTCCACAGCCGCAAGCCTGCAAGCCGAAGGGGTAGCGACAAGGGTCACTGAGGCAACTCGGCGGCACGCCTCGTCACGGGAACAGTCCTGGCTATGGCCGCCTGATCCCTCAGGAACCCGGTTCCCTTCAGGCCGACATCAGAAGAGGATGAGAGGGTTCCAACTACTGGCGGTTGACCGGCTTCGCCGGGGGCGGCGGACCACCGTTGACGACGTCGCGCAGTTCTTTGCTGGGTTTGAAGAAAGGGATCGTCTTGGGAGGAACTTCGACTTGTTCACCCGACTTGGGATTTCGTCCAATCCGGCCCTGCCGTTCACGAGTTCGGAAACTCCCGAACCCACGGATCTCAATCTTCTCGCCGTTCCGCAGCGATTTAACGATGGACTCGAATATCGTCTCGACAATCACCTCGGAGTCTTTGCGAGTGACCTCCACAACTCGCGATACCTCTTCTACTAGATCCGCCTTTGTCATTGTGCTTACCGATCCTCCCATTTCAGCACCACCCGCAAGTTGCTTCTAATCAAGCTTATCGACGGATGATACCACGACTCGGAGGACCTTCGCCGTGGATCTCACAGCGGCTTGCCTAAACAAATGACTCGGTCATGTCGCAGGCTGCCGAGCGTCTGGTGGCGCATCCACTGTGCTGAGATCGGTTTCGGGAGCCCCTTCTGAGGAAGGTTCTGCCTCGATTGGCCGTAGCGGGTCCCGTTTTTCCTCCGTCGGCAAGTCAACTGCTGAAGCCCCGTCCGGCGCCTCGAGCACCGCGGCTCGGCGTGCTGCATCGGGTTCCGTCCGCTGGTCCGCCCCGGGTGCTGGCTCAGCCGAAGTCGCGAGATCTGCTGTGGAATCCGTCGTCAGAGCAACCCGCGCGTCCCCGCCCGGCCCTTCCGAGCCTTCGGCTTGAGTTGCAGTCGCAGTGCCCTCAACCACGCCTCCCGGCTGATCCACGACAGTTGGGGGGGGTAGCTCCTTGTTGCGGGCCCTCGGCTTGGCAGTCTTACGTCTGCGCCTTTTGGCTGATCCCTTCGGCGCGTCGGGCGGAGGCGCCGCCGCCGCTTCCGCCAAGTGCCCGGCCTCAGCTCCAGTTGCATCATCTTTTGGCTTTGCAGCTCCGGGAGTCTTGTCGGGCTCTTGGGACTCCGGCGCTTGATTCGGCAGTCCCCGGCGGCTCAAACGGATTCTCTTTTCGAACTCGGCGAGGCCGATGATCTTAAAGGGATAGGACTTCCCTACCCGCAGCGCTCCTTTCGATTTCTTCCTCGGGTTATTCCGTATTTCGGAGCTGTGGCAGAGCGCTTCGACTCCTGGGACAAGCTCCACGAATACGCCGTATTTCGCCTGACTCGTCACGCGGCCCGTGACGATGTCGCCGATCAGATAAGTGCCGAAGAAGGTGTCCCAAGCATCGGGTTCAAGCTGCTTGATTCCAAGAGCAATGCGGCGGTTCTTCGTATCCACGCTGAGGACCACCGCACGAGTATTCTCCCCTTTCTTTAGCAGGTCCTTGGGGCGCCGCACCTTGCTGTCTCTGGTCAGATCGCTGAGGTGCACAAGGCCGTCGATTCCCTCTTCGATTTCTAGAAACGCTCCGTAGGGCGCAATGTTTTGCACTCTGCCTTCGACCACCGTCCCCATCGGATAGCGTTCCGCGGCGTCTATCCACGGGTCGGGTTTTAGTCTCTTGATGCTGAGTGAGACACGGCGGGCTTCGCGGTCGACTTTAACGACGAAGCACTCGACCTCCCGGCCAGCCTTCAGAGCTTTTGACCGGCGCTTCCCGCGGCGTGACCAGCTAATCTCACTGCTGTGAATCAACCCTTCCAGCCCCTTTTCGAGTTCGACAAAAACGCCATACTCCGTGGTGCTGACAACCCGTCCTGTAACGCGTTGCCCCTCTTGATAACGCTCCTCGGCGCCCTCCCAGGGATCCGGCTCGAGGACTTTCAGACTCAGCGACACTTTCTCCCGTTCAGGGTCGAATTTGAGCACCGTCGCTGAAATTGAGTCACCGACCTTGATGACATCGGAAGGATGCTTCACGCGGCTATAGGAGATGTCCGTGACGTGCAGCAATCCGTCCAGGCCACCCAGATCAATGAACGCCCCGTAGCTCGTCAGGTTCTTGACCGTGCCGCTGACCAGCGCACCTTCGCTGAGCTTGGCCAGTGTCTCTTGTTTGAGGCGCAGAAGCTCCGCTTCGAGGAGCACGCGCCGGGACACGACCACGTTACCCCTCGTTTTGTTGAACTTTAAGACCCTGACGTAGATATCCTGCCCCACAAGCAGCTCGAGGTCGCCGGTCGGCTTGATATCGACATGAGAGGCAGGGAGGAAAGCATGAACCCCGAGGTCGACCGCCAGACCCCCTTTCACCTGGCCGACGACTCTTCCCGTCAGCGCCGCGGTTTCACGGTAGGCCGATTCGATGCGGCTCCAAAGGATCCTCTGCTGTGCGCTCTGATAAGAGAGCGTCGCGTGTTCGCCGAGGCTGCCCAAACTTGTGACAATGACGTCAATTTCGTCCCCGGGGGACGGCGGACTGGCGGCCGTGTTGAAATCCGAAAGGGCGACCACGCCCTCCGTCTTTCGGCCAATATCAACGAAAACGCCGTCCGGAGACACGCTGACCACTTCGCCCTTGCACAAATCCCCCTCTTTGACCATCGAGCGTTCCGCTGACTCCTTCAAGACCTTCTGGTAAGCGGTTTCCGGTTCGGGGATGTTGAAGTCGGCTTCTTCCGCCTCTGCCTCGGAACTGGAAGGCGCGGGCATGCCGGGCGTAGGCGGGTGAGGGACATCTTCCGCCTGCTCTGGAGGAGAGGAACCTGCATCAGACGCCGTTTTAGCGGCGGTCGTCTCCGGCGAATTCTCCAGCGTAACCATGTACGGATCCCCAGCCACCGGACAATTACCGCTGGGCAGATTCGTGCGGCACAGCCCTCGAACCCACCCTCTATTATGCCAATTCCGCCTGGGCGGGCCAGCACCCTACGGTCCTATACATCCCAACCCAATCCGACCCCAGGAGGGATGGGGTCGATGAAAGAAGCGAGACAGCAAGGCTGAGAGCAGAATAGGGAAGCATGTGTAATGCTCCTTAGTCCCTACAGCCCGGATCACTATAGCCAACCCCGATCCCATTGTCAATCGAAGCGCGGAAGTGATGTCGCTGCCAAGTGATAGTGTCCTAAATGTGCCCAGTAGAAATGTCCTATTGACAAGGTCATCCTGGAGGGGTGAGCAACCAAGGACAACTACTGATGACACAACGAGAGCGCGACCGGCTGGTGGCGCTGAGCAAAGCCGACAAGAAGCTGATCACCCAAAAGCAGGCCGCCCAGCAGATCGGCCTCAGCGAACGGCAGTGCAGGCGGCTGCTGGCCAAGCTCCGCAGCGGAGGCGAGCAGGCCGTAATCCATGCGGCGCGCGGCCGCTCCTCCAACCGCAGGATCAGCGCCACGGTAGAAAAACAAGCCGTTGCGATCCTCTCCCAAGCCGCCTGCGCGGGCTTTGGGCCGGCCCTGGCGGCGGAGTATCTCCAGCAGCGCCACGGCATCCGAGTCGGCCGCGAAACGCTGCGGGGCTGGCTGGCCGCCGCCGGGCTGTGGCAGCCCCGCCGGCGCAACTCGGCACGAGCGCACCTGTGGCGGCCGCGGCGGCGTTGCCGCGGCGAGCTGGTGCCATGGGACACCTGCGAGCACGACTGGCTGGCAGGACGCGGCCAGAAGCTGTACCTGATCGGGATGATCGACGATGCCAGCAGCGAGTTGTTGGCGCGCTTTGTGCGGCACGATTGCAGCGAGGAAAACGGCTGTTTGCTGAAGACGTATGGGGAGAAAAACGGCCGTCCGGCGGCCTTCTACACCGACCGCGCCAGCCTGTTTGTCAACACGCCCAAAAACAGCGCCGGCGAGGACCCCAAAACCCTGCCACCCACCCAGATCGGGCGGGCGCTCGAGGAGCTGGGAATCGCATCGATCACGGCCTATTCACCGCAGGCCAAAGGCCGCGTCGAGCGCAGTTTTGGCACCGCCCAGGACCGCCTGGTGAAGGGCCTGCGGGTTGCCGAGGCCAGCACGATCGAGCAAGCCAACACCTATCTGGAGAGCGAATTCCTGCCCTGGTGGAACGCCACGTTGCGGGTCACCCCGGCCCACTCCGACGAAGCTCACCGGGAGCTGGGACCCGAGCACAACCTGGACTCGGCGCTGAGCCACGTCGTGACCCGTCGGGTCGCCAACGACTACACGATTCGCTGTGGGCGGGTGAAACCGTTACGCTAGGCTGGAGACTAGTCATGACGGCCAAGATCAACCTCGACGAGAAATTCAGTTTGTTCGCAGAGCATTGGCGGCCAAAGGTGATCGCTGCTTTGAACGGCCAGGAGATCAAGTCCGTCAAGGTCAGCTACGAGTTCCCCTGGCATATTCACGAGAACGAGGACGAATTCTTCATGGTTTGGAAGGGGCGGTTTCGCGTCGAGTTCCGAGACGGTGTGGTTGAGATGGGACCGGGTGAATGCGTTGTTGTACCGCGGGGTGTAGAGCATCGCACGGGTGCGGATAATAAAGCTCAAGTCCTGTGCTTTGAGCCCGTCGGTGTCCTCAACACCGGCAACGTACGGGATACGACCTGCACCCCTCCGGGCGGGGTCACGATCTGAGCCGAGTCGCCCAGCGGATTCGAAGCTTCCGATAACCGGACTTATCGGAAGTAGCGCCAATGCTATGTGTGCCGTATCGGGCCGCTGGCTGGCGGCAGTGACAATACTCTCGGCGAGCTAGTACTGCCTCAAGCCTTCCGTAAGTTCAACGTAGACACCGAAAGGGTCAGTGAAGAACGCCGTTGCCACCCCGATCCCGGGGTTCTCGCGGTAGGGGCGGTCGAACTCGATACCGTTGGCCTCTAGCTGCTTGCAGAAGGCCTCGAGGTTGCCGACTTCGAAGCCAATGTGGTCGATCGCGCGTCCTCTTGTTCCGACGGCCACGGGGCCGGGTTGCCTGCGGGAACCGAAGCTGAGATTGATGCCGGGCAGGTCGGCGGTGTCGACTCGTCCGCGGTTGCCCGGGACAGCGGAGAACGTCTCGATGTACCAATTGCGGAGTTCTAAGTGGTCCGCCTTCATGTAGTGCAAGTGGTGGGCGATCGCTATCTGGGGCTGGTCGACGTCTTGTTGCAATTCGATCCTGATGCCGTCGGGCGCAAGGAGGTAGGCGTTCGGGAAGCCTGCTGCGCCGGTGAACTCTCGTTGTACCTCCATCCCGGCCGCACGCCACCGCTCAAGGACTTCCGCTCGGCTGCGAACTTTGAGCCCTAAGTGATCGAGTACGCTCCCCTGGCTGGGGCCGGTTGGATCCTGCCGGCGAAACAGCAGCAGCATGCCGGGCATCTTGACGCCGGTCAGACCCTCGCGTTCGAGCGGAACGGCGTCGAAGTGGTCGATCCAGATTTGTCTGTGCTGCTCGACGTCTCGAACGTTGAGATGCACGTGGCCCATTGCGACGCCACTATCGTTGGGGAATGCGAGTTGGGCGTTGGCGGGCGCAAGGACCGATAGGGCGAGGAGGACTAAGGGGATTCGTTTCATGGGGCTTTCCGTGACTATCCGTGCCTAATTAGAGCACGTGCAATGCGGACAGTCAAATGCCGCGGGCAATTCGGTTCAGCGAGAGGAGTCCGAGCGCAGAACCTGAGTTTCGAGGTTGTAAAAAGTATTGAAGGCGTTGGAGCCGAAAGGGCCAGCACTAAGGCTCGGGCGTTACTTCCGACAACCGGACTCGTCGTGAGCAGAGGCCGGGACGGTCTACTTCCGATGATCGGACCTATCGGAAACATCGCCCAATCAGCACTACGATCATGGAGAGATCCACTGCTCTCGGTGGCGATCATGCCGCTGCCAGATCGCCGGCCCGCATCCCGTGGCCGCGCCAAAGGCGACTCCTTGCGGCGGGCACAGGTCGTAGTGTATAGTCAGCACACGATGGCCGCATCGAAATAGAAGAAACACGGTCAGCGCAGGGCTCGTTCCTCGAGGAGGGTTTCCCATGAGTTTGTCTATCCGTCCGTGTGAGCGCGACATCCTGGTGCGCGCCAGCCTCATCGCCTTGGTAGCCATTGGACTAGCTGCCACCGGCCCGGCAAGAGCGCAGGCTCCGGAGGGCTACATCGGCGGTGAAGTGACCAGCGCTCAAGGCCCAGAAGCTGGCGTTTGGGTCATTGCCGAGACAGAGGATTTATCGACGAAGTTCGTCAAGATTGTCGTCACCGATGATCAAGGCCGCTTCATGCTGCCTGAATTGCCCAGCGCGAATTACAAAGTGTGGGTCAGAGGATACGGTCTGGTCGACTCCGAGCCGATCCGGATGAGACCGACTGCGGAGCCGATCGCGCTTCAGGCTTCCGCCGCGGAGACGCCCCTGGAAGCGGCCCAAGTGTATCCGGGCAATTACTGGTTGTCCCTGCTCGAACCGCCGGACGAGAGCCTTTTCCCCGGAACTGGATCTGACGGCAATGGCATGGGAACGACCATGCTGACCCAAAGCCATTGGCTCAACTCTTTCAAGGCGAACTGCAATTTCTGCCATCAACTCGGGAACAAACAGACTCGTGACGTGAGCCACGTGTTCGAAGCGAAGCCAGATCTCAAGACGCACGCGGAGGCGTGGGAGTGGCGTCTCGGCACGGGAGTCCGCGGCACTTCCATGTATAGCGTGCTCAACATTCAGGGCCAAGAAACGTCGATCAATGCGTTCTCCGCCTGGACGGAAGCCATCGCGGAGGGCGCGGTCCCGCCAGCGCCGCCTCGACCGGCAGGTATCGAGCGCAATCTTGTGCTGACCCTATGGGACGTGGGCAGTGACCGTACTTTCATGCACGATCTGGCCTCTACGGACAAGAACCATCCCGATGTGAACGCGGGCGGCCGCGTGTACGCGGCTAGCTCGGGACACGGTCAGCTTGTCATTATGGACCCGCGAGAGAACTTCACCATTGCGCTGAACATCCCCACGCGCGAACCGAGGGAGCAAGTTCCGTCGCGTTTCCCGGCGCCTATGCGCCCGTCGATGTACTTTGGCAATGAACATATCTGGTCCAACCCTCCCTACAATCCGTCTGATCCGCACAACCCGATGCTCGACAGCAAGGGTCGCGTCTGGCTGACGTCGAAGATACGCGGCAGGGAGAGCGCCGCCTGGTGCAGCGATCCGTCCAACAAGTACGCTGCCTGGTTTACACCCCGGCGGGGCGGCCGGCAGGCGTCCTACTATGATCCGGTGAAGCGGGCCTTCACTCTCATCGAAACGTGTTTTGGAACTCACCACCTGCAGTTCGATAACGATCCGAATGAAACGGTCTACTTCAATGGCGGCGGCGCGGGGTTTGCCTGGGTTGACACCAAGGTTTTCGACGAAACCAAGGATGAAGAACAGGCCGTGGGTTGGTGTCCGACGGTCGTCGACACAAACGGCGACGGCGTGATCACCAAGCCCTGGAATGAGTTGGGTCGTGCAGGAGCGCTGTACAGGGTTGACAACGCGCAGGGCGCGGAAACCGGACAGGGTGGAGGCGCGCTCAATCCCGAGCTCGACACCCAGATCAACTACAGCATATACTCGGTCATTCCCAGCCCTGTGGACGACTCCATCTGGGGCGCCTCACAGACGTTCCCGGGATATATCGTGCGCATGCAACGGGGCGACAATGCTCCGTCTAGTTGCACGACACAGATCTTCCAGGTGCCGGAACCGGGCTTCGATCCCCGCGGAATCGACATCGACACCAACGGCGTCGTTTGGTCGGCTCTGGCTGGCAGCAGCCACCTGGCCAGCTTCGACGTTCGCAAGTGTACAGACTTGGAAGGCCCCGGCAAGCCGGACGGCAGCCAATGCCGGGAAGGCTGGACGCTGTATCCGGCCATCGGCCCCAAGATGAAGGGCACCGATGTTGGAGCCGACTTCCACTATTACAACTGGGTGGATCAGCACAATATTGCCGGGTTCGGCGCGAACACGCCGATCGCGACCGGATCCAACTCCGATTCGCTGCTGGTGCTGAATCCGGAGACTGAAGAGTGGACCACGTTGCGCGTACCCTATCCACTCGGATTCTTCACGCGCGGTCTGGACGGTCGGATCGACGATCCAGAAGCCGGCTGGAAAGGCCGCGGACTGTGGGCGAACTACGGAACGAACTACATCTGGCACACCGAAGGTGGAAAGGGCACCAAGGGTAAGTTCGTCAAATTCCAGATTCGACCTGATCCGCTCGCGCGGTAGAGGTCCCACACAACGTCAAGCGGGAACAGGCAGTCTGCCTGTTCCTGTGTGTTCTTGTGCCCCAATGATGGCCGGACCTGGGGACGGTAAAGCTGACGGTGCACCCAAGAAAAAGCTTATAGAGGTGCGCACGTGAGGGGTCCGAAAACTCCGCTCTCGGCCGTCTCGTACGGTTCGCGTGGCGGTTTGTGCGTCCTCCACCGTGAAACTTTCGAGAACTGAGGAACCGAGAGAACATGGCAGCCGCGGGCGATTTGACGATACAGTAAGCTCATGCTTGCTCGACGAACCTTTGTGCTAGCTTCTTTAGCGGCTCCCCTGGCTCACGTAGCCGCCGCCCAGTCCGCCTCTCCCGGAAAGATGCTGCTGTCTATCCACCAGAATACGTCCCGGGCCGCCGGATACCGCGGATCACTCGAAGGTTGGGCTAAGGCCGGAATCCGGTACGTCGAACTGAACGACCGCATTCTTGATGGGTTTCTTGAGAACAATACGTTAGCCGCAGCCGGCCGCCTTCTGACCGATCTGGGGCTGACGCCGGTGTCCGCCGCTGCGGGCCTGCCGGATATCTGGATTCCCGGTCCGGCACGAGCTGCGTCACTTGAGACGTGGAAAAGGCGTTGCGAGCAGTTCGCGAACCTGGGCCTGCAGAAGATCTACTCGGCGTCGAGCACCCGGCGGGAAGTCACACCCGAGGACTTCGCGGCAACCCCGGACTGCATCCGCGAAACCGGAGAAATCGCCAAAGAGTACGACCTCACGGCGATGATCGAGTTCACCCGCACGTCAACGCATCTGGCGACACTGACGTCCGCGCTGAGCGTGATTCGCGCAGCGGCGCACCCCAACATCCGGCCTATGCTCGACTTCTTCCACTTCTGGTCGGGGCTGAGCAAGTTCGAAGACCTGGACCTACTCGAGCCAGGTGAACTGGCCCATGCGCATTTCCAGGACTTACTCGATACGCCTCGTGAGCTGATCAACAACAACTCGAGGATCATCCCCGGCGACGGCATTGCGCCGGTGGTGCGCATCCTTCAGAAGCTAGCCGAGAAACAGTACACAGGAGCTCTGTCGGTGGAGCTATTCCGGACTGAATTCGTCAACGGAGACCCATTCTCAGTCGCCGTCGAGATCCGCCAGAAGTGCGAAGCCGTGATGCGCCAGGCGCAGGTCCTATAGAAGGGTACACCTCCGACAACGGTCCTTGGCTCGCCTACGGAATCGACGGCGGCTCGGCGGGCCCCCTGAACAACGGCAAGGGGACGCCGTGGGAGGGCGGCATCCGCGTGCCCGGAATCTTCCGTTGGCCCGGGAAAATCCCGGCGGGGACCGTCAGCCACGAACTCGCCTCGGCGATGGACCTAGTGCCGGCCTTCGTCAAGCTCGCCGGCGGCGAGCCGCCCCGTGACCGCAAGATCGACGGACACGACATCCGTGCGTTATTGTTCGAAAGGAGCGGGGCAAGAGCTCTTACGAGGCGTTCTACTACTATGGCGGTGACCTATTCGGCGTTCCGCGCGAAAGGTCCGACGCCGTCTGCGTTCGAGTTGCACCTGCAGGCTGTGCGGAAGGGCGAGTGGAGGCTTCACCTGGATGAGAAGACGCTAAGGGGCACGGCGCTTTACCATTTGGGCTGGGACGTGGGCGAACGAGACAATTTGCTCAATCGCTACCCTAACGTGGTTCGCGAGATCGAGCAGGCGGCGCGCAGCTTCAACCGTTCACTTGAGCAGGAAATCCGGCCTCTCGGGCCAGCTGACGGCAGAAGAGTCCAAGGAATGGACAGGGAAGTAATCCCGCACGCCGAGGTGTCGATCTCCTCTTTTTTTCGAGCCCTCCCTGCCGCGATTCACCGTCACTTGTCGCCGGCCGCCGTTAACTTGACAACGCCGCAACGAGGATTTGGAGCGAGAGGCGGGGTAAAATCGTTACTGAGTTAAAATCATGAGCAACCAAGTGGCCCCCGGCGGACTCTCGGCCCATGCCTCGCAGCCGCCGTCATCCTGACGGCCCTTCACGGGTGGGCCCAAACCCCGCGACTTGCGACCGGCCAGCTGGCCGCTTTCGCGGTCTCGATTCGCTTGCTGTTTGGGATGGACCGTTTCACTCCGCAGCGGTGGGACGGCCGAATCTCCGTCTCGCCCGGCCGTGCCGTCAAGCTTGGCGGCGTCCATTTCGAGGGCCGGGACAAGATCACGCCGCCCGACGGATGGCTGGTCACCAATCGCCTCACGCGATACGCCGACTCCACGGTTCAACGTGGCTACGACCCCGTGCATACGCGACCGTACGCCATGATTCCGGAACGGCGTTGTCGCGACGCTCGAAGCGGATGAGAACTCGCGAATCGAGGTCGAAACCGAGACGGGCGACTTTTCGTTTGTCCTCCGAGAGCTTCCTTTCGGCGCGCGCAAGATGTTTTTGGACGACACGGTCCGGGCCGAACGGATTCCGACAACCGTCGAGCTCACTTCGGGTGGACCGTACGACGACTACCCGGCTCTGGCAGCAGCGCAAGCAGGAGGAGTTTGGGCTTCGTGGATTAGCTACGAGAACGAACGAGACGCCGTGTGGCTCGCGCGGCGCGGCGCGGCGGGCGGGGAGACTCCCATCCGCATCACGCCTGAGGATTATCCGGACAACTTTCGGACAGCGGTTGCCGAGGACGGCGATGGACGAGTCGTCGTCATCTGGTCCGGCAAGTCCCCCCGCGGCGAATGGGGGATTTTCGCTCGTTCGCTCGAGTCCGGCAATCTTTCCGCGGTGGCGACGGTCTCGGCTTCTCAGAACGTCTATCACCGAGCTGTGGCGGACTCGAACAGCAAGGTCCACGTGGTTTGGCAAGGCTTCCGGTACGGCGTGGCGAAGATCAAGCGACCAGGAAACCGAGGACTTCGTCAAGGCGCGCGCTCCCTCGCGCAAGCCCGCCAAGCCTTTCTGCTCGAAACGACCCACCCAATATTCCACCGACCGTGGGGCGTCGCCCAGCAGCCTGGCCACCTGTGGGCAGGTCATTCCTTGGGCCACCAGCAGCACGCCATCATGGAGGCGGTGGTCATAGCGGGAATCCTGGGAGCGTCGGATCTCATCCTGCAATCCAAGAACGATGCTTGCAGCGTCAGCAATGCGAAGTGGTCTCATTTCCCCATGAGAGCACGCTCTGCATACTATGCTGCAATTTCTTATGACGTTATGTTTAGAAGGCGCACAGAGAGGGGCAAGGCGGAAAGAAGCTGGCGGTTGTTCATCACACCTGAAGCCGGAAGTGCTAACTGACAGACGAAGGGGCGCACTGCTGTGCCAGACGGTCGATGGAACTTCGAACCTGAGCGGGATCTATCTCATGGACGTTCACCGGCTTGCCGAATCCTTTGAGAAGGGGGATCGTAAGAGGTCCCCCTAAGTGCTCTCTGAACTCATCCAGACCTTCGAGGAGAGTCTCGGTGTCCGCCATCGCTTCGTGATAGAGGTCGAAGCCTAGGTCCGTGAGACAGCGAAGGATTATCTCCACTTGGTCGGGGTCCATTAAGCCGACTGCTGCCGAGTAGACGGAATCCAACGCCAAACCGATCGCGACCGATTCACCATGGCGAAGTCGGAAGTTTGACATCTGCTCGAGCTTGTGGGCGGCCCAGTGCCCGAAGTCGAGCGGACGAGCCAAGTTCCGCTCGAACGGGTCACCGCCCCCGGTAATGTGACGGAGGTGCAGCTCCGCGGACCGGCGAACGATCGGCAGGGCCGAGCTTTCATCCCGTTTTCGAATCCCGGCAGCCGCCTCACAGACGTTATGAAAAAGCGCAGCGTCCTTCATCAGCCCGACTTTGACCGCTTCAGCGAAGCCACAACGCCAGTCGCGATCTGACAGGGTGGTCAGCAGGGCCTCATCGTTGACCACGGCCCACGGTGGAGAAAAGGTCCCAAGGTAATTCTTCTTCCCGAATGCATTGACTCCGTTCTTCACGCCCACACCAGAATCGGCCTGGGAAAGGGTCGTCGTCGGCAGACGCACCAAGCGGACTCCCCGATGCGTGATTGCCGCCCCATAGCCGACTGCATCCAAGACGGCCCCCCCACCAATAGCCAACACATACGCTTGCCGGTCGATCTTCGCATCGTGAATCGCCTGCAGGATCGCGCCGAGAATGTCCGGCTCGTTCTTGCATATCTCACCGCCTGGGACGAGGTGGATTCTTTGTGGTAAGTCCACCCAATCATGCGCCTGCGCAAAGCTCTCAATGTCGCCTGTTAGTTGCGGCCACGCCCTGCTGACACTCTCGTCCAGGAACACAACGACTCGTAGTGCGGCGCCGCGGCCGTGCCGTAACAGTCCCCCTAGGGTAGGATTACCCTCCAAGAAAGAGCGCCGCGTGAAGCGTAGTCTGTGGACGGACTCGACCCTGAATGGAGCATCGACTCTGGAATCTTGGCTTGTCATTCGCAGACGCCGCCCTTACACCCGACAAGATAGAGATCAAAGCTGTACTTCAGGCCTTCGCCAATGTAGCCTGGCTTGCCCTGCACCAAGAAAGCGTCCGCCACCCGTGTGTTGGCGTGGAGGTTCTGTCGCCTTTCGAGAGGACCGAGGGCCAGGCAGGTGTTCAACAACATCGTCATCGGTCGAGGGTGTGCAGCACAGCTTTCCGCCAACTGCTCGGCGGCGAGCGGCCCGGTTGCGAGTGTTGTGAACACATTCAAGTTGTTGGCGGCAAACAACGCCACCGACGCCCGGCAGGCGACGGCGAGGCCGATAAGGAGCGATGGATCCGGCATGGCGGGTTTCTCACTCGACGCACTCACAGCAGTTCCTCCATCGGCGTGTTGCTGTTCAACAAAAAGACCCCTCCTCTAGGCGCCTCTCAGGGTTGCAAGATGGCCCGATGCCCGATCATAGGATCTTACCCGATCTGGCACTCTGTCAAGACGGGCCGATTCATGGCAGAGCGCCCCAGGCCGAGAAATTCCGTATACTCCAGACGGCCCAGCCGGGGCAGCCGTGTGCACCCGTCTTCTATTTGAGCACGAACAGTTCCGAAGACGAAGGACCTGCCAGCCAGCCAAGTCCCGACAGTTTGGGTATTCTTGTCAGTTTTGCAGTCAACAGTCCGAACTTGTTTCTTGCAGTTTCTTGCGTCGTCTTGCGCACTGACGACCGACCCTCGATTAGCGGGGGCGGGAAGGGTTCTCTGGGAACAAACAACCCAGCGCTTCATCAATAGGCGATCGAAGGGGTCGTTGTGATGGCCGGGAAGTTTGAAAAACTGCAGCACGTGTCCAACTTCCGCGGCTAATGTTGAGACATTGATTCGTGTCAGTTGATTCCGTAGATACGGGTCGAGAAGCCCGAACGCTTCAAGCCGGGCAAGATCACCAAGGTCGAATAACGTCATGCCTGACGCCTATCACACGTTCCGCCGCAGCCATCGCATCACGTGCAAAGCTCGTGGTTCCCGCCGGCTGGCCGCAATCCGCAGAAGTTCGTCGACATCTACAACGCCAAGAAAGAGGGTTTTCAGAAAGCGACGCAGCGAGTATACTAGTCGAAGAGATCACCCTCGGCGATCCGGCTGAAGGTCCTGCCACCGGATGCTGGAGTAAACTGAGGTTGGCCATTCTGGCTAAGGGGGTACCGCCGTGGCACGGCACTCACAATCCTGCCCGGTCACCCGGAAGCGGGTGATAGACCTTTACTTTCTTGAACATCGCGCCAAGATGATCGACATAGCGGCGTTTCTCGACCGGGTAGATCGAGCGCAAGCGGGCGGCGAGGCAGAGGACTTCCGTGTCGCAGCGATGCGGCAGGCGCTCGACGTGCTGACCGACGGCAAAGACGAGCGAGCCCGGCGCGTGCTCGACGCCCTCAGCGACCCGACGGCTGACCCGATTCCGAAGTCGCCGGGCAAGGGTGCAGTTGGGGCGTACTCCGGAAGCACGTGACGGGCTGGGAATCGCCATGAGGTACATCGACCCGCACATCCACATGGTCTCGCGGACGACCGACGATTACCAGCGCATGGCGCAGGCCGGTTGTGTGGCCCTCACCGAGCCCGCCTTCTGGGCGGGCTATGACCGTTCTTCCGCCCAGGGCTTTTTCGACTACTTCCGCCTGCTCACCGACTACGAGCCCAAGCGGGCCGCCGATTACGGCATCCAGCACTACGCCTGGATCTGTATCAACCCGAAAGAGGCGGAAGATCCCGGACTGGCGCGGGAGGTGATCGCGATCATCCCCGAGTTCCTCGAAGAGGCAAACGTGCTGGGCGTGGGGGAGATCGGCCTCAACAAGAACACTCGCAACGAGTTGACGATTCTGGAAGAGCAGATCGCCCTGGCCGACAAGCACGGCCAGCTCATCCTCGTCCACACGCCTCACCTCGAAGACAAGCGCAAGGGCACGCGGCTGATCATGGACGCCATCAAGCGCAACGGCCACATCGATCCCGGCCGCGTACTGATTGACCACGTCGAGGAGCACACGATCGAGATGGTGCTCGACGAGGGCTTCTGGGGTGGCATGACCCTCTACCCCGACTCCAAGTGCACGGTTCAGCGCGCCGCTGACATCATCGAGATGTACGGCACTGAGAGGCTCTGGATTAATTCCGCCGGCGATTGGGGCCACAGCGACCCGATGAACGTCCCGAAGACCGCTATCGAGTTGAAGCGTCGCGGCCACCCACTCACAGTTTTCGAGAAGATCTCCTTCGGCAACCCGCACACCTTCCTGAGCCAGTGCGACAAATTCAGCCTGACCGATGCATGACGGCACGACGAGTGGTGGTTTGGTTCCGGGCACGATGCTCGGCTACTGTACGAACGTTCACGCCGGCGCGAGCTACGACCAGACGCGGGAGAATCTCGAGCGCTATGCACTGGGCGTGAAAGCGCGCGTGAGCCCAAACGCACCCATGGGCGTCGGGCTGTGGCTTTCGACACGAGCCGCGCGCGAGTTGATCGAGCAGGACCGCGTCGCGGAGTTCGCCGCTTGGCTCAGCGAGAACGGTCTCGTGCCTTTCACCTTCAACGGCTTTCCTCAGGGCGATTTCCACGAGCCGGTCGTCAAGCACAAGGTCTACGACCCTGATTGGTGCAGTCAGGACCGGCTCGACCACACGCTGGACTTGATCAAGATCCAACACAGCTTGCTGGCGGAAGGGGCCGAAGGCAGTATCTCGACCCTTCCCATCGGCTGGCGCGGCGCCGTCACCGAGGCGGGAGTGGTTGAGGCCACCCACAATCTGTCCCGCCTGGTCGATCACTTGAGTCGCCTGGAGGAAGAAACCGGGCGGCTGATTCACGTCGACCTGGAACCGGAACCCGGCTGCTATCTTGACACGTCGGACGACGTAGTCCGGCTCTTTCAGGGACATCTTTTCGTTCAGACCGCCGAGGACCGGGTTCGCCGCTACTTGCGCGTCTGCTACGACGTCTGCCATGCCGCCGTGATGTTCGAAGACCACGCCGAAGCGTTGAAGCGCTACGCAGGGGCCGGCATCGAGATCGGCAAGGTCCAAGTGTCGTCGGCGGTGCGAGTGGATTTCGATCAGCTTGAAAAACATCAGCGCAGAGAGGCCCTCGATCAATTGCGAAGCTTCGCGGAAGATCGCTACCTTCACCAGACGATGGTGCGCAAGGCCGGAACCGGCCATCCCAAAGACGAGTTCATCGCGGACCTGCCCGCCGCCCTTGCTGCGCTCGGGACCGGCGATCCCTCAGGTGAATGGCGTGTTCATTTCCACGTACCCCTCTACGTCGATCGCTTCGGACTGCTCAGGACGACGCAATCGCATATCGAAGATCTTCTGTCCGCGGTCGGCCGAACCTCCGGCGTCCGCCACTTCGAAACCGAAACCTACGCCTGGAGCGTACTTCCCCACGAGCTGCAGGCGACCGACCTCTCGGAAGGGATCGCCCGTGAGCTAAGCTGGCTGCGGGACCGGGTCCCGTTCCTTCGGCTCAACTGCTCATGAACGGCCGCTCGGCGACTTTCCGCAGCTATGCCGAGCTGCTGCGTGTTTCCAACCTGCCGACAGTCCTCTCGAACGTGCTGACCGGCTGTGCGCTCGGCGCCGGCGTGGCTCAGTTGCCGTGGCAGATCGTAACGTTGTGTAGTCTTGCGGTGGCGCTTCTTTATTCGGGGGGCATGGCGCTCAACGATGCGACCGACGCGGAGTCCGACCGCATGAAGCGGCCCGAACGGCCCATTCCTTCCGGACGTGTCTCGCGTAAAGCGGCCTATAGGGTGGTTCTGTTAACCCTGACCGGAGGCTGGTTGCTGCTTGCCTCCCGGGGCCCGGATACCGCCCTGGCGGGGGGAGTCTTGGTGGCCGTCATCGTGGCCTACGACTGTCTGCATCAGCGGCATGCATGGACGGTCGTTTTCATGGGCCTCGCGAGAGGCATGGTCTACCTGGCCGCCGCGGCTGCTGTTGGCCTGCCGCTTCTTGATGATCGAGGGCTCTGGTTCGCCGCGACGTTGACGCTCTACACTCTTGCCTTCACTCTCATCGCCCGCTCCGAGAACGAACGGCAGCTCGACGAGCGTCGCTGGATCAGCCGAGGACTCCCTTTTGTTTCCATCGTTCCGGCGGTGTGGGTCGAGTCGGACGACCTCCTGGCGGCGGCCGTGACGGCGATCCCCATGGTCGTGTGGCAGTGGCGGTCGGCACGGGCGGTGTTTCTGACCCCTCCGGCAACAAAGAAAGCCGTGCTCGGGTGGCTCAGCGGGCTTTGCTTGCTCGATGTGTTCTTGTTGAACGTGCTGGCGCGTCCCGGCTTGTCGCTTGGTGCAGTGATTTGTTTCTTGGCGACGGTGGTGTTGCATCGGCGCGTTTCGGGAACGTAGTGTGCCTTGCGGCCGAAACAGTGGTGCGCGCCAACCTGAAGGCGCCTTGTCTGCCGGTGGGCCACGCGCCGAGGACAAGATGGAGGTACGCTGGCCAGGGGCCCGCGGCGCCGGCGTTTCGAGCGGGATACTAACCATGGCTCATCCAACGGCCGTTCTGCTCGTCGCCGGGCTCAACCAGAGTCTGCTCGGCGAGCACTGCCCACGACTTGCCGCCTTCGCGCGGCGCGGGGCCTTGCGCCGCCTCAAGCCGGTGCTTCCTGCCCTCACGTGTGGTGTCCAATCGAGCATGTTGACGGGGCTGCCGCCGCGGGATCATGGCATCGTCGGTAACGGCTGGTATGACCGCGAGTCCGCGGAGGTGCGTTTCTGGAAGCAGTCGAATCACCTGGTCCGGGGCGAGAAGATTTGGGAGACGGCTCGAAAGCGCGACCCGTCGGTGACCTGCGCCAACCTGTTCTGGTGGTTCAACATGTATTCGTCGGTGGACTACTCGGTCACTCCAAGGCCGATCTACAAAGCCGACGGACGCAAGGTCCCTGACTGCTATGCCGAGCCTCCCGAACTGCGTGATCTGCTGCAAGAGCACCTTGGGAGGTTCCCGCTGTTCGACTTCTGGGGGCCGGGCGCCTCTATTGCGTCCAGCCGCTGGATCGCCGACGCAGCCCGATTCGTACACGAACGCCACCGGCCCACACTGACTCTCGTCTACTTGCCGCACCTCGACTATGCCCTCCAGAAGCTCGGGCCGGATCACCCTGACATCCCCCAGGCATTGGCGGAAGTAGACGAAGTCGCCGGCGGGTTGATTGACTACTTCGAGGGCAACAGCGTACGCGTCGTGATTTGCAGCGAATACGGCATTGAACCTGTCGACGACGCGGTGCACATCAACCGCGTCCTGCGCAAAGACGGAGCGATTCGGGTTCGCGAGGAGGAGGACCTTGAGGTACTCGACCCGGGGGCCTCGCGCGCCTTCGCCGTGGCTGACCATCAAGCCGCCCACGTGTATGTAAGAGACCCTAGCGATATCGCGCGTTACGCGGAGATCTGCCGTAGCGTGCCGGGAGTGGAGCAAGTGCTCGCCCGGGATGCGCAAGCTCAGGTCGGCCTCGATCATCCGCGCTCGGGCGACCTAGTGCTCGTGGCGGAGCCACGCCGTTGGTTCAGCTACGACTACTGGCTTGACGACCCGAAGGCTCCTGACTTCGCGCGTACGGTCGACATTCATCGTAAGCCCGGCTACGACCCGGTAGAGTTGTTCCTCGACCCGGGAATCCGCTTCCAGAAGCTTGCAGTGGGTTGGAAGCTGTTCAAACGAAAGCTTGGCCTGCGCTCACTGCTCGACGTGATTCCCCTCGACCCGTCGCTGGTGCGCGGCTCTCACGGCAGAACCGACCAGCCCCAGCCGGTGCAACCGATCCTAATCACGCAGCGCGAGTCCGGCCACGACGCCGACGAACTGCCCGTGACCGCCGTGCGTGACGTCATCCTCAATCAATTGTTCCGAGACGGACCTGTGGCGTAAGCCTGCAGGCTTGCCGGCTCGCGATTCCTCGCGAGCCAGGACCACCAACCCAGCCCTTTCTCTCCCAACCTGGAGAGCCGCCTGAGGACGACTACGAACGGTTGTGGAACGCCACGAAGCCGTTGTGTTCTATAAAATTCAAAAAAGTATGTCTCATTCATCCAGTACGCCGTGGGAGGAGAACCGTTGGAACCGATCGCAAACACGGCTGCGACGACGGTATTCGCGTTCGGGGCGGGAATTACCGGACAGATAGAAGCGATGAGCTCGGCAGGCATCGTTACCAACGGCTTCGCGAATCCAGTCACTATCGCAGGCGTGGGGCTTCTCGTCCCGATAGTCCCCCTCCCAACTGAAAGGCCTTGCCAACGGTATGAGGGGGGCCCAGGGGACCGGACCTCTAGCAGCCGAGGGCTAGTGTTGAGGCCTTGTAGCCTTGTAGCGGATCTGGGCCTTTTTCAGACCTGCGGCTTTTTCTGCGGGTCTGCGAACCCGCCCGCTGGCCGGTTTGAAACCTGCTCCTACCCGCGAATCGGTGAAACTGAGCCATAACCAGCGGCGACGAGTGCAGCCCCTGTGGCACAGTTGTCCATGGCCCTTTGGGCCACAACGAAACATGAAAAGTCCCTGGAATGCGAGTCGTGTTACGTTCGGCCCCAGCTTTCAGGCGAGGTCTAGACCTCGTGCGGTCAACGCCGCAGTCGCTCTGCAGGAGGAGGCAGGTCTGGAAGTGGTCACGGATGGTGAAATGCAGGCGAGTCCTTCGGTAATTGCGGGTCTTCCCTCAGCAATCTTTCTGGTCTTCCTTGGCGCAGCCTTAGGCAAGAGCGCCCTCGAGACGAGGGGTCTAGGGTGGGCGATTTGCCTTCATGCCGCCCTCGACGTTGGGTCCCTGCCGGTCACGTTCGTGTCGAGAGGATAGACCGCCAACCTGGTCCATTCTTAATCGCTCGGCGGCCGAGCCTTGTCCGGCCGACTCTTGCGCTTCTGCTGTTGCTACATGTGACCGCCTTCAGCGCCGCGGCGCAGGGTACGTCCCTTGAACTCATCAGCGCCCTGCCGGACACCGACACTCTTTATCCCGTTTATCCCGGCGACGTGTTTTTCGCCCAAGTCCGAGTCCGTGTGATCAATCCGCCTCAATTCGGCGGGATCAAAATGCTCGTTGAATAAATCACAGGACTTGCTGCTCCCTCTTCGCTACAATGAGCACGTCCCATCCGTGTTGGAGGCTTCCATGAAAACGGTGCTCGCTTTGCTCGTAATCGCCATCTCCCCCGGGCTTCTCTTTGCCGAGAAGGTCACCCTCACCGGTTACCTGATCGACCGTGAGTGCGCTCCGGGAATCATTGAACAAGGCAAGGAAGCCTCCGCCAACCATGATCGCTCCTGCGCCCTCATGGACTTGTGCGCCCAGAGCGGTTTCGGCGTTCTGACCTCCGACGGCAAGTTCGTGACCTTCGACGACCCTGGGAACGAAAAGGCCATCGCCGCGATTGAGAACGCCAGCAAGGACAAGGATTACCAGGTCACAGTGAGCGGGGAACAGCAGGGGGACGAAATCAAAGTCGAATCGCTGAAGCTCGACTAAGCCGCTTCCCTTTCCCGGTGGCCTGTGACGAGGAATTGATTCTTATCCGCGACGCCTGCCCGGCTGACGCCCCAGCAGAGTATCAATGAAGAGAACTGAGGCCATTATTTAGCCCCACAAGCTCCAGAACGTCAGTACAGCTCTTGAGAAGATCGGTGTGTGGCGTAGATCGATGTCATAGCGCCGGCTGCCGTTCCACCAACACTCAACAGCCCCGTCCAAATGCAACAAACATCACAAAATTCCGCCTTTTGTCACCCGTTTGGGTGACAAGGCCATGTCCGATGCGACCGAAGTTCTGTAAGCCTACCTCGGTGCGGGGGGATTCGGGACGCTCGGTAACGAAGGAAACGTGCCTGTCCTCGGACAGATCCTTCATGACCGACGAAAGCAATAAATCGGGGTTGCGTTGCAAATAACGGGCGGCGATGACTTCATGGCGGCCTGTGTCGCCCGCCAATACGGACGGCTGGGGTCGCTCGAGAAGGGCCGCCTGCGCTTCCGCTGGCGCAACTCGAAGAAGAACAACCGTATCCAGACGATGACTCTCGATGCGGTCGAGTTCCTGCGGCGCTTTTTGCTGCATGTGTTGCCGCGCGGCTTCGTCAAGATCCGTTATGACGGCTTCCTCGCGAATCGCCATCGTTCGACTGAGCTGGCTCGCTGCCGCCAACTGCTGCAGAGTTCCGAAACCCCTGGCGCTGCCGCCGCCATCTTGACCAACGCACAACGGCAAGCTGTCGAGCGCCGTTGCCCGCTCTGCCGCAGGGGCTTGCTGCACATCGTCGAGTGGCTTTCGGCGGCTGAGCTCTCACGCGCCAAGCCGATCTTCCCCCCACTCGATCCGATCGATTCCTGATGAAATTGGACCACGCCTGTCAAGAACCGAAGACGACTCCGACGCCCGCTTGGCGGCGCTCCCTCCTGCTGCGTCCGGAGTGCCTTTTTCCACTGTGTTCTCGCAGTCCCAGGGTCCATTTCACTGCGTGGCACGTGTTCCTGCCACTCCTCGATCGTTTTCAGATGTACCCGTTCGCCGTTCTCGCCGGGATGGATGATGTTGAAATCGCCGTCGTTGTGGTGGACTTCATAGCCCGAAAAGGTGTCCGCCATAGGGCGGGAGATGAAGCCGGAGAAACGCGGCGAATTCGCCGGGCTTGTTCACCTTCGCCGTGAGTTGCCGAATCTTGGCCCATTTGTCGCGGACGGCCTGAAAGCCTCGTTCGAACTGTGTGTTCCGCCCCTCGGGAATCTCTCGCATGTCCGGCCATTGGCTCTGGGGCGTGAAGGTGAAAAAGTCGAGGTGTGTCGGAGTGATCTCGAAGGTTCGTTCCAGCGACCCCCGGCTCTGCCCGATCGAGTTGTGGTTGTGCAGATCGCCGAAATACAGATTCTTCGGTTCGGCATCGAACGCTTGCTCGGCGGCAGGCTGAGCTTCCCTCGAGCCGCACGCGCAAAGCGCGGCGAAGCTGATCGGCAGGGATGCGAGGGTGCGGTTTGACATTCCCACCTTGCTTTCTCGGCTTTCTCGGTGAACCCGCCGGGCTATTCAGGCAGACCGAAGACAACGATATTTCGTCCCGCCGCTACCGCGACGTACTGCTCGCCGCCCGCCAGGTAAGTCATGGGTGAAGCGTTCCAAACCACGTTGAGCTGGAAATCCCAGAGCGGTTCGCCGGTTCTTGCGTTGACCGCCGCGAACGCTCCGCTGTCGTCGCCGTAGAACACGAGTCCGCCTGCTGTTGACAGCACGCCGCCCCAAGCTGTCGCCGGACCGACCTGCTCCCGTTCCCACACACGTTTGCCGGTCTCGATATTGATCGCCCGCAGGTACTTCCGTTTCAGCTTGTCCGGGGCGACTCTAGTCGCGCCGCCGTAGAACGAGTCCCCTGCTTTCCACTCCTGGGGACGCTTAATAAATACGCTGCACTTCTCGAGCGCATTCAGGTAGAACAGCCCCGTCCCAGGATGGTAGGCGGGGGACATCCAATTCGTCGCCCCCTCGACTGCCGGACATGTAACCGTCCCGCCCGGCGCCGGTTCCTGACCCGGCACGCGCAGCGGCCGTCCGTCTTCGCCGATCCCCGTTGCCCAGGTCAGCGCATCCACGAACGGCTCGGCCAGCAACAGTTCCCCGTCCTCGCGGTCCAGCACATAGAAAAACCCGTTCCGATTCGCCTGGATCAGCAACTTCCGCTGCTTGCCGCGCCACTCCGCGTCCGCCAGCACAGGCGTCTGCACGGCGTCCCAATCATTCAAATCGTGCGGCGTGTACTGGTAATGCCAGCGCAACTTCCCCGTCGCCGGATCGAGCGCCACGACGGAGTTCGTATAGAGGTTGTCGCCCTTGCGCTCATCGCCGTTGTAGTCCGGACAGGGGTTGCCGATCGTCCAATAGAGAAGATCCAGCTCGGGATCGTAACTGCCGGTGAGCCATGTTGCGCCGCAGCCATGAGGCAGGGCGCTGCCGATCCATGTTTCGGACAAAGGCTCGCCGGGCGCGGGAATCGTCCAAAAACGCCACACCTCTTCACCTGTTGAAGCGCTATATGCCGCCAGGAATCCGCGCGCACCCTCGTCTCCGCCCGAGACGCCCGCGATCACCAGATCCTTCACGGCCAGCGGCGCCATCGTGCCGCCGTAGTTCTCCTCGTGTGCGGCCATCTTCGTGTCCCACAGCAACCGGCCTGTGAGCCGATGCAATGCGATCACCCGAGCGTCGTCTGTCACCATGAACACGCGGTCGCCGAGCACCGCCACACCGCGGTTGATACCTGTCCCGGCGTCCCCGATGACGCCGCCGGTCCGGCCGCGCCAGTAGTGCCAAACTTCGCGGCCGTTCGCCGCATCCAGCGCGAACGCCTCGTTCGCTGTCGTCACATACATCAAACCGCCGATCACAAGCGGAGTTACCTGCAGCCGGCGGGGCGCTCGAATCGGGAACATCCATCGCGGCGCCAGTCCCGAAACGTTCCCTGTGTCAATCTGATCCAGCTCGCTGTGCCGGTTCCCGCTGAGCAGTCCGTTGTAGCTCGGCCAATCGCCCCGGCGAGGCTTCTTGATGGAGTCGAACGAAACCGAGCCGGGCAGGGAAACGACGGTGTCGCTCTTCTCGCCGTCGACGCTTCCATCCAGCCGGGTCAGGTAGGAGAGCAGATTGCGCCAATCCGCGCCACTGCCCCGAAACGCGGGCATCACCGGCTGCGTATCGCGCTCGACGGCGGTTACATCCTCGCGCCTCAGGAACCGTAGCTCCCCGCGAAAATCCTGAAACTGCAAACTAAACGCTGATTCATTGCGGAGGAAACCGTGCAGGCTGTCGCCCAATGCCAGCCTGACGGTCACAACCTCATAACCCTCGGCTGGGGCCGACCCGGGCTCCTTCAAGGCCCTTTCGATTTCCGGCAGCGTTTTTTCTCGCGCGATGTTCGACAAGTCCGGACCCGCCATCTGATCCGTTATCCCCGGCGCATGGCACGCCCCACAACTATTCTTCCCAAGGAACAACTTCCGTCCCGCCGCCACATCCCCGGCTACCGGGCTCTCACTCGCCGGGGCTGTGCGCGAGCGGTAGAACGCCGTGAGCCGGTCCAGGTCCGGCCCGCCCAGGTTTAACGGCGGCATTCCGCGACCCGGTAAGCCCTTCGTCACGATTTCCCGAAACCGCGCCTCGCGATATCGCCGCGCCAAGCCCGGCGTCACCACATCCGGACCCCGCTCACCACCCCTGCCGTCACCCCCATGACAGCCTCCGCAGTGCAGCTCGAAGACTTCGCGGCCTGACTCAACGGCGCCTTCGTTACCAGGCCGGGAACCTTGCGCGGCAAGGGTCGCCCCTGCCAGTAACGCGAGAAGGGCCGGCCGAGTCCAAGGCTTGAAAGCAGAGGTCACGAATATGAGTGATTGTAACCGACTCCGAGGGGCAGAGGCGGGTTTGCGGCCACGCGCGCTCATATACTGCGAGTGCGATGCGATTCGACGAGAGCGCTCTTGCTGTGTTGCATCACTCTTTGTTGCGCTGCCGCGGTGCAGCCCATTACCGCGGACGACGAGGCCGTCAAGAACCTCATCCGCAACCATCTGGCAAAGATCGCCTCGCCAAGCATCTACTCCTTCGTATTCGAAATCGTCCCATACCTGCGCTCCCCGACAGCAAGCTGAAGTCTTCGTCCTTCGGTGGGAAAACGAAGTGGCGGCCTGCATTGAGCTGCAAAGCGGTTGGGAGTGGCCCATTCGTGCCGGGCCTCGTCTCGACCTGATTGATGCCGTGAGGCGTTCGTAGTTCAGTAAAAACTCAGGTTCAAGCACCCACTCCAGACCTCCCGAGTTGTACCTCTTAAATGAGGGAGGCACTGGGAGGACGTAAGCGTTGTTGCCGATTAGTCTCGCTCCAAGTCACCCGTTATCAGACGAGCTGGGCGTTTCAACGTGAAATAGGACCACGCCCAGTTCAACATCACAACAAGGCGGCTACGAAAACCGATCAGGTAAAGAATGTGGACCAACAGCCAGACCACCCATGCAAAGAAGCCGGAGATCCGCAGCCCACCGAGATCGGCCACGGCGGCTTTCCTCCCAATGGTGGCTAAATTACCCTTGTCGCTGTAGTGGAAGGGATCACCGCTCCGGCCCGCGACAGCTTTCAGAATGTTCTTCGCGGCATGCTTTCCCTGCTGCATCGCTACGGGCGCGGTCCCCGGCAACGGTGCTCCTGTCTGGTGGAGGAACGCAGCAAGGTCTCCTATGACGAACGCCTCCTTATAGCCGGGCACGCTTAAATCCGACTCGACGAGCACCCGCTCGGCACGGTCCAAGGGGACACCCAGCGAGCGACCGAGTGAGGACGATTGAACACCGGCGGCCCACAAGGTAGTGGCTGCGGGAACTATTTGGTCTCCCAGTTGTACCTCGTCGTCGCTGATGCGGCTGACCGCTGAACCCTTCATCACCTCGACACCAAGCGCCCGGAGCGAAGCTTCGGCTCGAGTTGAGAGTTCTTCGGGAAATCCCGAGAGAATGCGAGGGCCGGCTTCCACCAAGATCACCCGTGCATTGCGAGGATCGATGGAGCGAAAGTCCCCGACCATGACATGGCAGGCAATCTCGGCGATGGCTCCGGCCAACTCCACACCGGTAGGGCCGCCCCCTATGACGACGAAGGTCAGAAGCCGGCGTCGCTCGGCCTCATCCGTCTCACGCTCGGCGCGTTCAAATGCCAGCAGGATGCGCCGGCGAATCTCCAAGGCGTCTTCGAGGCTCTTGAGACCAGGCCGCCCGCCGGCTCCAGTCGTCGTGCCCAAAGTACGCATAGCACGAGCCCGCTGCCAGGATCAAGAAATCATAGTTCAGCTCGCCGCTCCGCAACATCACCTTGCGGGTTGCCGGGTCGATCGCAACAGCTTCATCCAGCAGGACGCGTGTGTTCCGGTGCTTCGACAATACCGATCGAATCGGGTAGGCAATGTCACCCGCCGATAGAGCTGCGGCGGCGACTTGATAAAGCAACGGCTGAAACAGGTGATGATTGCGGCGGTCGACGACCGTCACGCGAACATTGCCCCGCCGCAGGGCACGGTCAAGGTCATGGACTTCGGCTTGGCGCAGCTTGCGGAGCGCTCCCAACTCACCAAGACCGCCACGATGCTGGGCACGCCGGCCTACATGTCGCCCGAGCAGACCCAGCGCCTGCCGACCGACCGCCGCACGGATATCTGGTCGCTCGGCGTGGTGATCTACGAGATGGTGACGGGGTGCTTGCCATTCGAGGGTGAGCGTCAAGAGGCCGTGCTCTATGCCATTGGCACGGAAGAACCCGAACTGCCTACCGCTCTACGGTCCCGAGTCCCTCTCGAACTCGACCGTATCGTAGAAAAGGCGCTGGCGAAGAGCCCCGACGAGCGCTACCAGCACGTCGAAGAGATGATCGTTGACCTGCGAGGTCTGGTTAAGAAGTTAGTATCGGGCGAATCGACCATCGTGCTGGGCCAGCCTGGGGCTACGCCGTTTCAGGTCCCTGGGGAGGTGGTTTCAAAGCAAGAGTACCGCGTGCTTCAGAGACTCTTCGCCGCAACCGGGGTGTTAGCGCTGGTTCTCGCGCTCGTCCATTTCGGAGAACCGCCCCCTCCAGAAGTTCCGCTTCGCCGATTTGCGTTCACGCCGCCGGGGCCTCTTGGTCTCGCCCCGCGCAGCGCTGCCATATCACCTAACGGAAAGTACATTGCTTACGCCACTACGGGCACGGGCGTTGACGCAGGTAGTAGCACTGCAGCCGGTTCGGAAGGGAGGCTCTGGGTTCAGGATCTCGCTCGGGAGGAACCACGGGCCGTCGAAGGCACCGAAGGAGCAGTATCTCCATTCTGGTCGCCAGGCAGCGACTCCATCGGCTTTGCTACGGGTAGTGAATTGAAGACGGTTTCGGTTGAGGTCGGTCCACCCATCCAAGTTTGCACGCTACCGAGCCAGGATTTCTCAGGCGGCGTCTGGAGCCTGGATGGTGACTCGATTGTTTTTGCCTCGGGTACCCTGCGAGCCCTTTACCAAGTCTCAGCGAGGGGAGGCACACCAGAAGCGATCCTCTTGCCGGACGAGTCCGAATCCGCATTAGGGCTCCTGGGCGGAATTTACTGGCCCCATCTCCTGCCGCCGGAAGCGGGAACGCGAGTTGTAGTGTTCGGATACGGCCCCATTGGAGCGCAGAGAATGATGGTCAAGGACCTCGTGACTGGTCGAAGTGAACGGCTGGGGCCAGGAAACTTCCCTTTCTATTCGACGACGGGACATCTTCTCTACCAAGAGTCCTACAGCAGCCACGTTATCTGGGCGATACCCTTTTCGCTGGACACGCTGGAGGCTTCCGGGGAATCATTTCGCGTCTCCGCGAGCGGTCGCGGTCCAACGGTCGCGGCCGACGGGACGCTCGCGTACGCCGACGGCGGTTCATCGGGGTACTGGCAACTGAGCTGGCTCGACCGTCATGGCAACAAGACCGGAGAGATAGGTCTAGCAGCCCGTGGTAAAAGTACAAAAATATATAAAGTACTTGACAATAAAAACAGATTGGTGTATAATTGTTTCATGGCAATGGGACGACGCAACCAGCGGCAGCGCCAGAAAGGGCTGTGGGTCGCCGCCGCGGATCTGCCACACACAGCGGCCCACCCGTTTTATCGCAGGCTCAACGAGCTGCTCGACGAGCACGGCTTCGACGACTTCGCCGAACAGCGCTGCGAGAAGTTCTACGCGGCGCACATGGGCCGTCCCTCGCTGACGCCCGGCAGCTACTTCCGCTGCCTGTTGATCGGCTACCTCGAAGGCATCGACAGCGAGCGCGGCATCGCTTGGCGCCTGGCCGATTCGATCTCGCTGCGGCGCTTTCTCGCCATCGAGCTCGACGAATCCACGCCCGATCATTCGACGATCTCGCGCAGCCGCCGCCTGATCGACGTCGAAACGCACCGCCAAGTGTTCACCTGGGTGCTGCAATTGCTCGCCCAGCAGGGGCTGTTGAAAGGCGCTACGATTGCGGTCGATGCCACCACGCTGGAGGCCAACGCGGCCTTGCGCTCGATCGTGCGGCGCGACAGCGGCGAGAGCTACGAAGACTTTCTCAAGGGGCTGGCGGCGCAGTCGGGGATCGAGACGCCGAGCCGCGAGCAACTGGCCAAGCTGGACAAAAAGCGCAAAAACAAAGGGTCCAACAAGGATTGGACGAATCCGCATGACCCCGACGCCAAGATCGCAAAAATGAAAGACGGGCGCACGCACTTGGCGCACAAGGCCGAGCACGCCGTGGACCTGCAGACGGGCGCGCTGCTGGCGCTGACCGTGCAAGGCGCCGATCTGGGCGACACGAGCACCGTGTCCGAGACGATTAGCGCGGCCGCGGAGCAAGTCGCCGCGGTCGCCCAAGACCAGCAGGCGAACGAGCAACTGTCTCCCCAAGGGCTGCAAGAAGTGGTGGCCGACAAGGGCTATCACAGCAACGACGTGCTGACGGACCTGACGGCGCTGGAGCTGCGTTCTTACATCAATGAACCGGACCGCGGGCGGCGCAACTGGTGCGGCAAGCGGCGGCAGCAACAAGCGGTGTATGGCAACCGGCGACGGATGCGCGGCGAGCGGGGCAAACGGCTGTCACGGTTACGCAGCGAGCGGGTGGAACGCAGCTTCGCGCATTTATACGAGACGGGCGGGATGCGGCGGACGCACCTGCGCGGCCACGAAAATATCTTGAAACGGCTGCTGATTCACGGCGGCGCGTTCAACTTGTCGCTGCTGCTGAGGAAGGAGCTGGGAGCGGGCACGCCGCGCGGGCTGGCGGAAGCGAAAAAGGCCTTCGATTGGCTCTGGGAGGCTCTCAGGTGGCCTTTTTTGGCCCGGCGAACGCTTCTGCTTCGGCTGTGGACGCGCCTGGCCAACAGGCCATTCCGGCTCGACTCGCCACCCCGCATCTGCGGTCCCGCTGACACCGCTTGAAAACCGCCACTTCTGCCACGGGCTGCTAGGTCAAGTGCAAGGGGTTGCGGAGTTTGCACTATCCCCCGATAAGCGCTTTGTGGCTATTTCGGCAATCGAAAGCGCAAATCAGGACTTGTGGGTCTGGGATATCGCTCGTGCCGTGCGGACTCGTTTGGTTTCCGCTCCCGAGAGAGATTTCGCACCGGTTTGGTCGCCCGGGGGACAGGAATTGGCGTTTTCTTCCGACCGAGCGGGCAACTCTGACATCTTTCTCGTCGACACCGACGGTAGCGAAGAGGAGAAGGTCCTAATCGCGACACCGCTTCCCGAGCGTGTAACCGACTGGTCCCGGGACGGGAATCACATCCTGTACCAGGTGAGTCACCCGGAAACCCAGAGTGACATTTGGTACCTCGAACGCAAGGAACACAGTGGTAGTTGGGAATCACGTCCGTTTGTCCAGACGCCATCTAACCAGCGGGAAGCTAAGTTCTCGCCTGACGGCCGGTTCGTCGCCTACTTGTCAGATGACTCTGGCCGACTGGAAGCCTATGTTCGAACGTTTCCCAAGGGTGACCGGAAGTGGACGGTGTCGAACAATGGCGCCACGGGACCACGTTGGAGCCAGAACGGAAGGGAACTGTTCTGCGTCGAGGGCCGCGCTCTGGCGTTTGTTTCCGTTTTGGCCGGTCCTGCATTTTCGGTCGGACCACCGGCCCCACTTTTTACAGCTCCATTGAGCGGACAACCGTATGCCCGCTATGACGTCTCAGCAGATGGCCGGCAGTTTCTCGTAGCCGAGCGGCTGGGCCCGGGAACAGAGACCGCCGAACCGTCGGTCCGAGTGGTCCAAAACTGGTACGAAGAGTTCCGCGGCCGCGAGCAGGACTAAGTCCCCCGAAACGAACTAGATGGCGCCTGTTGGCAGATAACTGTTGATTAATCTTAGAGTCATATCGCAGGCGACCCAGCAGGAAGAGCCTCAAGTGAGTCATCGTCGTGGGGTTCATCCATTCCGTTCACCGCAGGGCGCGAATGGGCCTCCCGAAGATCTGGCCCACCCCGTCCGGCCTCACCCGCCGGAACAATATTCAAACCGCAGGTGTGTCCTCGGAATGCTCTGCCACCAGGTCTGAAACGGCGCCGAGATGGGCTGGGGGCCATCCAACACGTGCGCGCGCACCGCAACAGGCAGGGGGTCTTGATCGAAGGGATAGGGCGTGCACGCGATACGGTTGTCCCCGAGTGGCGAGAGATGAAGACTGATCCGGCCGCCCCAGCTGCGCCTCGGGATTCCGTCCATGGTAACTTCGTCCTTGCCGCCAAAACAGAGCCCGAGCGAGAGGGCGTCCATGAGCTGCAAGAGCCGGGCGTGAGGATTGAGGTTCGGCGGCTCGACTGCGGCTGACCACGCGGGATCCCGGCGCATTCGAGTGATCAGCCTTTGCTGGGTCGACTTCTGTTCCACAACAAACTGTTTAGCCTGCTCAAGTTCGACCCCCGTCGGCGGAGGCCAGGAGCCGGGCGCTCCAAACAGGGGGTGTCGAAAGGACTCATCCACTTCGACCTCGCAGCGATAAACGTGCAGCCAATAAGCATGCAAACTAATCAGCAGCGCGGCATAGGGATGCTCTTGCTCGAAACGAGGCACGCCCAGTCTCCACCGCTCGAAGCCCTGTTGTTGGGTCAGTCCGGTGAGGTGAAGCGGCAGGCCGTCTTCGGGATCGATCTCCGGGTCAGCCTCCCACTCCCACCAGCCGTTGTCGTGTTCGGCAATACCGAAAATCGCTTCGGCGCGCCATAGCTCGGATTGCGCCGAGGGCAAGTAGTATCCAGGCTGGCTGAATGCCTCGTTGCCCCAATGGGAGGCAAGGTATCCCGAGACGGCCGCACGGTCGGGCTGGCTGATGAGCCAGATCTGGTTGTCGACGCGTCGTTTGAGCATGAGACGTCTTGAGGCGAGAGCCGTTCGAGATCTTCAGCGCGTCAGAGCAGGACCAAGGACGTCTGCCCAACTTCGTTATCCTTCTCGCGGACGACCTCGGTTACTGCGACACAGGGCTTTACGGGTGTCACGAGATTCCTACACCGAACGTTGCGAATGGATCTTAACCACTGGCGGCGGTGGCCTCCGAAGTGGCACCCTCACCCCCCCCGGCGTTCCGTGCTTTTCTCTCTCGAAGCCAACCATCAACTGAGAAGTTGCCCCCACCGCTCGCGGACAGGAAGAGGAATACGAACGAATACAGAGCTGCCAACTCCCCACGGTTCAGGATCGGCCAGAAACCTTGCGGCGCATGCGCCATGAAGTAAGCGACCGCCAACTCGCCCGACAGGATAAACGCGACCGGCTTCGTCCCCAGCCCGACAATGACTGCGATGCCACCGAAAAACTCCAGTGCCCCGGCCAGGCCGCTCAGCGACGCCAGTTCGACGGCGTCTAGGCCCAGAAGGCCAAACAGTTTCTGCAATCCATGCTGCAAGAGCAAGAACCCTGCGATGATACGCAGAAGATTCAGCGAAACCGCTTGGAATCTCTTCATAGTTGGCAGCCCCCCCGCCCTCTCCGTTAGTCGGATAGTATCCAAACTCCTTCAGTAGCGGCGGATGACGGAAACGGACCGTGCTCAGCCCGTCACGTCTTCTTCGCCTTCTTCGCCGCCCTCCGGTGGGCTGCCCACCACTTCTTCATCCCCTCGCTCCGGCGTTTCCGCGCCTCAGCCAACATCCGAGGCCTCTTGCGCACTTTCTTATTGGCAACCTTCTTCCCTGAACCCGGCGGCCGCCCTCACCGAGGACGTCCCTGCAACACCGCAATCGCCTGATCCAAGCGATCCCGCTCTGCAATCAACAATTCAAGAACATCAGCCATAGGGCCGCAAGCCTACCACCTTCTACCCATAGATCTCAATTAGCAGCGTAGGTAAACACTAGCTAGCCGACAAGGGAGGATCTATCCGCGGAATCTCACGCAGCTCCCACGTGACCAGAGAATTGCATACCGGCGGCTTGAATTGACTAGGACGTAACTCCAGGGCTGTTCGAAAAGGACCCGAACGAGGTGGGTGTGGAAGAGCGGCCTCCGGCGGCTGGCCGAATGCCGCCTCCGACTCAAGAAGCCGCCGAGCCGCCGTCGGCTGCAGCGACTGGTTAGGCAGTTGCTTGCTGCTTCGTATTCTTAGGGATCTCGCCCTCCCTCAGATCCCTCAGCGGTGGCGCTGGCGGTTTCGGTGGGGGTTTCGGTTTGTCGTCTGGCATTTGCGTCTCCCTGGTAAACATCAATGTGGAGCGGCTCGACGACCTGGACCTTCCGCACCGGTTCAGAGACCAAGCGGCGGCTGACTGCGTATGGCAAGAAGGCGATCGCTGTCAGTATAACGCACACAATGAGTGAAGCATTCGCACTAAACAGGTACTCGGATTTGACCGTGTTGACATCGGCGTTTCTATCTGCCGCCTCTGCGTAGAGACGTTCTTCGTAATTCGCGTATTCAACATCCCCCTCGTGCGCTCCACCGCCATGATTGGTGTGCCATTCGCGAAGCTGGTCGCGGTATTCCTTCCGTTGGAGCGCAAACGGCATGGCCTTGTACACGTGTCCGTGATACGCGCGGATCAAGAAATACGCGGCTCGAACGAAGTAGCCAACACCTCCAGTGACTGCTATCCAGAAGAATACGGATGGAAGGGTAGGCATGAGTTCCATCGACTGCGACATGGTTGCAAGTAGCCCTCCGATGACCATTAGAAGTCCCAATGGCAGGCCCACGGCGCCACGGAGCCGTTCCTTGTGTTCCAACTCGGACTTGTACAGCTCCTCGAAAGTCATCCCAACTGGACCGTAATCTGCCTGACTCTTGTTTAAGGCGGCAATCGCTGTTCACATGGTGGCTCGAACCGGCGACACTATTCATGATGCTCCCGCTCAACGGACGAGTCAATAGCAAATCGCGCGGCCCGTCTGTCGCCCGTCGTTCGGTACCGGCCCAATTGGTCCGCCCTACAGCCCAGGGTTGACTGAAGATTCCGAACTCCCGGATCGTCGGCCATGCGGAAGCGATCCAGGATTGGCCTTCCAAACTGACCCGCTAGCAGTCAGTCCGCGGATGCAAAGCACGTATCGGCTAACTAAGCGCCCACCTGGACCTGGTAGCTTAGAAGCTGGTTAGGGGGCTCGCCCGGCGAATGGGCGTGTGCTTCGCCGCGGTCTGATCCGCTTCCTCTGAACTTTTGCCTTGTGCGTCAAACCGAAGCCGATCCCTATCAGCTTGCCGTCTCCGCCGTCCGGAATCCGCCCCGAACGCTGGCCGGGGCGCTGCGCCATGTCGGGCCGGGGTTGATTCTGGCCGCCACTGTCGTTGGTTCCGGCGAGCTGATCGTCACAACGGTGCTGGGAGCCGAAACCGGCTATGTGCTGCTTTGGCTGATTCTGCTGAGTTGCGCGGTCAAGGTCGTGGTGCAGCACGAGCTGGGCCGGTTTACGATCGGGACCGGCGCGACAACGCTGGAAGCACTTAACAAGATCCCCGGGCCGCGAGTTCGTGTCAGTTGGGTCATTTGGCTTTGGCTGATCATGGTGGGCTCGCTGATGTTTTCCATTGGAGGGATGTTCGGAGCGATCGCCGAGGTGATGCATCTGGTCGCACCCGCTGTCCCCATCGATTTTTGGGTTCCCTTGGTGGGCGTCGTGACGCTCGGTCTGCTTTACTTTGGCCGTTATGGGCTGATCGAAAAGGCGTCACTGGTTCTTGTCGGAACTCTCACGCTGATGACGGTAGCCGGGATGTTTTTGCTGCTGAAGCGGCCCGACCTGTTCTCCTGGTCCGACGTCGCGGATGGACTGCGGTTTCGGCTTCCCTCCGGGGGCCTTTCAACGGCGCTGACAGTTTTCGGAGCCACCGGCGTCGGGGCGGCGGAGCTGGCGACCTATCCCTACTGGTGCATCGAGAAGGGCTACGCGCGGTTCACCGGTCCGAACGACGGAAGCGAAGCCTGGCGAAAGCGTGCCCATGGCTGGGTCGGCGTCATGGGTCTGGATGTTGTTTTGTCGCTCTTTGTCTACACGTTCGCGACCGTGGCTTTCTTTCTGCTGGGGGCAGGGGTGCTCCATGGTCTCCAAACGATTCCTCAGGGGGCGGACACGATTCGTTCCCTGTCGAGGATGTATAGCGAGACTCTCGGGACCTGGTCCATGCCGCTGTTTCTGATCGGGGCGGTGGCTGTACTTTACTCGACGGTGTTCGCCTTGACGGCGGCCTATAGCCGTTTGACCGCCGATTTTCTCGGATTGGCCGGTTTGTTCGACAGGACCGATTACGTTCAGCGAACTCGCTACGTGAACCGAGCCCTGATCGCATTCTTGATTGGTCCCTGCATCACCTTCTACTTCATCCGCGAGCCGGTCCTGATGGTCAAGGTCGGCGGAATCACGCAAGCGGTTCTGTTGCCCATCCTGGGCTTCTGCACGCTCTATTTGCTGCGGCATCACTTGCCGAAGGCGATCGCGCCTTCGCGGAGTCTCTATTTGGCATTGTGGGCGACTTCGTCGGTGATGCTGCTGGTTGTGCTGGGCGCGGTCTACCTTCAGCTCAGCGGCTAACTGAACAACTACCGGCTGAAGGCCGGCAGACTCGTGTGCGGCTGAAAGTCACCTGAAGCGTGGCTTGGCCGAAACAGAGCCCCGCCCGCAAGTGTGCGGTCGAGGGTAGTCAGTGCTTCGGGGCCGCCATCGGAATGCGGTCACTGCCAGACTGGACCGCACCCTTGCGGGCGCGGCTCTGTTCAGAACCCTCGCTCGAAGCTGACCGCCTGAAAGGCAGTGGGTTTAGACCTGGCGATTGAAACTGACAGCCTGCGGCTGACAAGCCCGGTTTGAAGGTTGCCTTTCAAATGAGATAAGATCCGTGTCGAGGTAATCTCCATGTTCCAGACACGGCGCCGCTTTTTGAGCGCTCCTCTCGTAGCCACGGCGGCAGCCGCCGCTCAATCGCCGAAGGACGATATTTCGCTGGCGAGCCGGTCGCTGGTTCGCAGCTTCCGGGCGGGCAAGTGGAAGAATCTTGACTTGCCGCGGATTTTGCGCGAGGAGCTGGGGATCAACGGGCTGGAGTACGTCAACACGTTTTTCGAAAATCCCACGCTGCGTTACCTGCGGCAGTTGAAACGGAACTGCGCCGACCACGGCGTCACTTCCGTTCTAATCATGGTCGACGGCGAAGGCGATACCGCTGCTCTCGACCGGCAAGAACGCATGCGGGCCGCGGTGGCGCATCGCAAGTGGGTCGACATTGCCCATTATCTTGGCTGCCATGCGATTCGGTGCAACATGCGCGGCGGCCGGAGCGAATGGAAGCAGGACACGGATTTGGTCAGCCGGGCGGCCGAATCTTTCCAGGACTTGCTCGATTACGCAAAAGGCTCGGGCCTGAATATTCTGATCGAGAATCACGGGGGGGCCTCGTCCGATGCTGATCTGCTAGCGTCGCTGATGAAAAAAGTGGGTGATCCGCGCTTTGGGACGCTTCCGGATTTCGGCAATTTCAACGAGGGCGACGACCCTTATGAGGGTACCCGCAAGCTCATGCCGTATGCGATGGGCGTGTCGGTGAAGGCGGCCTGGACGCCTGAAGAAACGCATCCAGGCTGGGATCTGAACAGACTGATTGAGATCGCCCGGCAGTCCGGCTATCACGGTTTCTGGGGAATCGAGTCGAGTTACGGCCGCCCGCGCCGCCGGTCTGGGCAGCGGGGGCGGACAGAATCCCAACTGTCGGCGGAACAAACCTGGGAGCAGGACAAGAAAGGCGTGATGCTGACGAAGGCCGTGCTTGAGAGCACTGTAGTGAAGAAGGGATGACCGCGGCCGAATGGAGACCGGAAGGTCGAAAGGCGAGCAGGCGGCGAGGGTTCCCGGTGGCGACGGCAAGGAGCGCATATGATTGCCAATGGAATTGGAAACATTCTGTCCAGAATAGGTATTCTCCTGCTTTCGGCGGGAGCTGTTTTTGCAGCAGGCGACTTCGAGGGCAGGTGGGACTTAACGGAAAAAGCACAGGGCCGGGAGTACGCGTCTTGGCTGGAAATCAGCAAGAAAGGCTCCGGCTGGACGGGCCGGTTGCTTTCCCGCTCCGGCCATGCCATGCCCGCGAAAGTGCTTGTCGAGGGGGACGAACTCAATGTTGTCATGCTCGACGACAACCCCGAACGTCAACGGCCTTCGAACCGCAAATGGCCTGCCTTGACAGGACGGCTCGTGGAGGGAAAACTCGAAGGAACCGGCAGCGACTCCCGGGGAAGGCCGTTTGAGTGGACAGGTTCGCGGGCTCCGGACCGCTCGGAGGGCTGCGGCCGCAAAGTCACCTGGGGTAAACCGATCCAAATATTCAACGGGAAAGACCTCGGCGGCTGGCAACCCATGCCGGGCCGGCGTCCGAGCCAGTGGATGGTGAACGACGGCGTGCTCGCGAATAAAGACAGCGGCGCCAACTTGCGCACCACGGGCACGTTTCGGGACTTCAAGCTGCAGGCCGAATACAAGGTCCCCGAGGGCAGCAATAGCGGCATCTACCTGCGGGGGCGCTACGAAATGCAGGTCGTCGATCAATACGGGCGCCCGCCTCACTCTCGGGGCAACGGCGGGATCTACGGCTATATCGCGCCTACGGTCAACGCGGTCAAACCCGCGGGCGAGTGAAATACGCTCGACGCAACGATCATCGGATACCGCGTGACGATCGTCCTCAACGGGCGGAAAGTGGTCGACGGAAAGCTGATTGACGGCATCACCGGCGGGGCGATCGACAGCAACGAAGCGGCGCCCGGGCCTATTTTGCTGCAAGGCGACCACGGGCCTGTCTATTACCGCAACGTTGTTTTGACTCCGGCGAAGTAGAGCTTTTGCCCGTGGCAGAAGCGTGCACGGGCGAAAAAGGGGGACTGCCACCAATTTCCGCTTCTCCAATCCATTTCTAAATCAGCGCTTCGTCGAAAGGAAATTGGCTGGCTGTACCCTTTTTTCGCGTAGTCGGACTTGCACCACGGGCTGCCACGCGCGGTTCCGCAACGTTCAGGATATCTTCTGCGACTTTCGTGACGGATTTCTCGGTAACACGATCATCAGCCTGTCGGTCGTGCCCGCGAACCGCCGGAAGGGCGCTAGCACGGCTACCGAGCCATGTTTGGGCCTGCAGTTAGCGCGGCATTATTATTTCGAGGAGTTCCGGCGTTTCGAACTGAGACAATCTCAGTTGTTTATGTTCGCCGAGGCGACCTTTCGCGAAGAGCCCCCGGGAGTGTAGCGTGTCCGATGTGGCCGTGGAGACTGGGATTGTACAGACCTCCCACAATTCAACTACACCGAGCGATCGCAAAACCCGCCGATTTGAGTGGCCTAGAATTCGCGGCTAGCGGGCGAACAGCAAGACCTCATAACGAGATCACGTGAGCGCGGGCCACCGCGGGCAGTGAAAGCGCAGGTGCCAAGGTAGAGGGGCGCAAGCTTCCCTGCCCGGGGCTTCCGCGGCTGTTGATCCACCATCGCCCCGTCAGGTTAGCAGAGATCCGGGGACAGACCGGCTAGTGGCTTGGCGCCAGCGAACGGTGGATTTCAACCACTCGCCTGGACAGACCAACGTCTCATTCAAAACGACTTACGAAGACTTGTAGATTGGCGACCCGATTGCCAGTGAATTCGAGTGGGCTGACACGGCAACTCACCCGGTGCAACGGCTTGCCGGGCCGGCAGCGTTTTGACTCGCATGGAGGATCTTATGCCACTATTCAGAATCGTCGCTTTAGTCGCTGCTCTGCCATTGCTAGCGGCGGGTCAGTTTGTTGGTGCGGGTCTGCTGGACTCAGTCGGCGATTCAGATGTGCTTCGAACGCCGGGTTTCAACGGCAAAATCGGTCTGCCGAGAACCCGAAATTCGCCACCGGCTCCGGCGGGCGGTATTCTCTCCACTCCGAGCCCGAGAACGCGCCGACCGTCCGTACTCAGACCGCCGAGCGTCGGCGAGATGATTCTTGCGATGCCCAGACGGAGCCCCCGGACGCGGTCAAACCGCTCGCGCAGTTGCCTGATGGAACCAGACGAGACAGCGGCAGCCAAGTAGGGCCCGATGGGAGTGGCTTACTTATCCAAATCCTTCCAGGAGTCGAGATGGGCAGCGCCGTTCGTCAAGAACGGAAGGATTAGTTTAGTTCATACCAAGTCTAGATCTAGACCGGTAAAGTGCGCGTCAAGCTCAGCCGGCTCTGGGCCAGCTCTGTCGCCTTGGCTTCGGCTTCTTCTTTGGTCGCTCCTTTCGTGCGGGCGATGTTGGCGCCAGGGGAGACGTTGTCCGCCTTGCAGATGTACTTCTCCCCCAGCTTCTAGGAAATCAAACGAACGGGCCAGCCAGCTCGATAGTGATTTCGCTATATTCTTCCGGTTTCATGCGGACGCGCCTCTCTCGACCGCGGCGCCAACCAGGTTGCCCCACTCGGTCCAGGAACCGTCGTAATTTGTGACGTTGTCGAGGCCCATCAGATAATTGAGAACGAACCAGCTATGACTGGAACGTTCGCCGATGCGGCAGTAAGCGATCACGGGTTTGGTTCCCGTAATCCCGGCGGCGGTATAAAGAGCGTCTAGTTCGTCGCGGCTCTTGAAGGTGCCGTCTTCATTGCACGCCTTGGCCCAAGGAATATTGCTGGCGCCCGGAATGTGACCTCCGCGCTGACAGGTCTCCGGCAGACCGGGAGGCGACAGGATCTTACCGCTGAACTCGTCCGGGCTGCGAACGTCGACCAGTTCGTGACTGCCCTCGGCAACGGATTTCTGGACGCCGGCAAGGAACGCGCGAATCGACGAGTCGCCGCCGCTTACCGTGTATTGGGCGGTCGAAAGAACAGGCGCATCGGTTGTCAGGTCGCGGCCTTCGGCCACCCATTTTTTGCGGCCGCCGTTCATCAGACGGACGTCACCGTGACCGTAGATTTTCAGTTGCCATAGCGCCCAAGCGGCGAACCAGTTGTTGTTATCACCGTAGAGAATGACCGTCGTGTCGTTGCCAATCCCCGCTCCGCCCATGAGTTCCTCAAAAGCGGCCTTGGGGACGATGTCGCGCTGCACCGTGTCGCAAAGTTGTGTATTCCAGGCCCAGCCCGCGGCGCCCGGAATGTGCCCTTCGTCGTAGGCCTTCGTATCGACATCAACTTCCACGATTCGAACGCTGGGGTTACTGGTGTTCTCGGCGACCCAATCGGTCGATACGAGAACTTCAGGATGTGCATAGTCAGCCATTGAGAGCTTCTCCTTCTCAGAACAGATTCATCAAACATAACAGTTGGCGCTGTCGGTCTGGGATTCTACCCTTGTAAACAATCCTCGAGCCCCGCGCGCGGAATGGCGCCTTCGCGAATCAGTTTCCAGTCGGGCTCGGTAATATCGACGGTCGTGGCGCCCGGGCCGCTGATCAGCCCGGCGTCGAGAACCAGATCCACACGGCCATCCATGGTGCCGAAAACTTCGATGCCACTTCGGCAGGTGGGGCTGCCTGAACGGTTTGCACTGGTTGCAATCACCGGCATGCCGAGCATTTCAATCAACTGATTGGGGACTGCGGCGGCACTGCGACGCAGGGCCAGCCGGCCGGTGTTGCCGGTCACCCTTAACGGCAACTTCGAAGCGGCGGGAACAATGATCGTGAGCGGACCTGGCCAGAAGTGCCTCGCCAGCAGGTAGAAGCGGGCCGTTAAGCTGGTTGCGTAGTCCTCGGCCATCAGCAAGGAGGTCACAAGAATCGGCAGTGAGCGATGAGATTCTCTGCCTTTGGCCTGAAACACGGACGAAACGGCCTTTAAATTAAAAGGGTCGGCTACTAGCACATACAAGGTGTCGGTCGGAATTGAGACGACCTTGCCGGCGGTGATCGTTTCGGCTGCGCGGGCGATAGCTTCGGGCCCAGCGGATTCCGCGTCGATTTCGATTATTTGTGTGCGCAAACCAGTTTCCCGTTGCCCGCACGGGGTTGAATCCCGCTCAAGCCTGTATGGCGCGCATTGGTACAGGCCAAACTTGGCAAGACGGACCTTCCCTCCAAACCCATTGTGAAGAAATCCGACCAGAGCGGCAGCCTCTTCAGGCGCGGGCGAGTCAAAGCACGCGGAGGGTACGAAGGACTACTCTCGATTCTAGCGCAGCGGAGTGCAGGTGGCAGGCGCTTTGCAGGGGCGCCGTCGGGCGCGGGAGATTTGGATTTCCGAACCAGCGACGGAGCAATCCTAAGCGGCGCTACCGTTGACGCCGAAGCGGTTTTCAAGAGCCTGCACCAAGCGGTCAACACGAACGCCCATTCGCTGCACTGTTTCGGCGGTTTGCTTCTGCTGCTCCTGAAGATCCCGCATGGTGCCCTGAAGATCCCGCATGTTTGCGTCAAAGCGAGTCTGGGCCTTTCCAAGGGCAACTTGGTTGACCGCCATGTCATGGACTATCGTGCGAAGTTCGCCCATCTCCGAGGCAAAGACAGCTTGCTGTTCCAGCAGAAACTGCACGGTTTTCTCAACATCCATTGGTTCTATTATACGGCGACGCATCGCCGCGGCAGAAGGCCATGGTCGGCGCGCGGCGGGCCGCGCTGCTTCGTTCGGCGGGATGCCGCTCCCGGCTATAGTGTGCTACACAAGGCTGGTTCACGAATAACAAAGCGCGGGCGCCCTCATTCTAGTTAGATAGCTAGATCCGCGGACGGATAGCGTACCGATGCAGCTTCGGAGCAACAGACAAGCGTGCTGAGCCACATTCGATCAGTCCTATGGATGTGTCCGTTGATCGGACTGTCAGTATTCGTCATGGGCAGCATTTCGCTCCTGGCTTCGTTGTTCGATTCAAACGGCCGGCTACAGCACCGGGTCGCGGTGGCCTGGGCGCGGATGGTGCTTCGCATCTGCATGGTCCGGGTCGGCGTTGCCGGCGCGGAGAAGCTCGATCCCCAGCAGCCCTGCGTGTTTTGCTCGAATCACTTCAGTCTGATCGATACCCCGGTGATGTTCGCCAGTATGCCGCGGGAATTTCGAATTCTGGCGCGGGATAATCTGTGGAAAATCCCGTTTCTTGGCTGGCACCTGAACCGTGCGGGTCACATCCCGGTGAGTCGCGAAAGCCGCCGGGCCGCGGCGCGCAATATTGGGGAAGCTGCCGAGAGAGTTAGCCAGGGGGTCTCGATCTTGCTGTTCCCGGAGGGCGGAAGAACCCGCCAGCCCGCCATGCGGCGGTTCAAGCCGGGGGCGGCTTATATCGCGATTCAAGCCGGGGTCCCGATCGTTCCGATGGCCCTGGTGGGCACGCGAGACATCTTGTCTCCCAGCTCGTCACACTTGCATCCGGGGCGAGCGGAGCTGCGTGTCGGCGCGCCGATCGCCACGACGGGACTTACCAGTCGAGACGCCAAGGGCCTGATCGAGCGGGCACAGCGCGAGGTGGCGAAGCTTGCCGGCGTCGAGTGGCCGGATCGGGCGTCCACCCAGGTGTCGCGGACGCGGCATGATGGCGGCGCGGGGTAATCATATTCGGAGCCCCGACCGTCAGGGAGGGGTTAGCCGCTTCGCCGCACCTCATCCGCCAGCGGCCACGCTCCCCTCTTTGGTTGCGGCTGGTCCGCGTTAGGCGTACTGGTAGGACATATTTTCTGAATCAATCTTGATGGGAAGATCCTCGCAGGGATCTTTGATCCGTGGAAACGTTGAGCTAACTAGCTCCTTCAATTCTTTTTCAAGGCCCTCACCGAGTGCTAGTGCAACCAATCTGACTAGGCGATCGCTTCCGGGACCGGGCCGCCAATGGCCCCTCTCCCATTTGGAGAGTGTTGTGGGGTCCAGATCAAGCAGCTTAGCGAAGTCCTTTCCTGTCCTGCCCGTGTACTTCCTGAGGAATCTCACATCCGCTCCGTGCAGGCGGCATGGTTTGCAGATCACTGCCGAAGCCAATAGGCGCATCAGTGCATTGGCATGCGGGATTATCGGGTCTTCATTGCCACACTTTTGACAGCGGGCAATCTCGATTCCCGATAGGACGACGGAGGATAGTCCGCTTTCCACAAAGCGGTATGTTCCCCGCGAAACCGAGGCCTCTTCACCACACTGTGTGCATCGCATATCCCTCATCGCTTCCTCCGGCCTCGACGCTCCAGACTGTTATCACAATTTCTCCGTCCTCAAGACAGCGGTGCAAAAGATCAACCGCCTCTTGGACTTTGAGGCAATCCATGCTCATTGGTATTTTACCAAGATAGCCTGCCGTGAGTCGAGGGCAGGGGCTTCTTCCCTGGGCGGCGGTCAGGCATGCCCTCAAGCGCCTCGAATGATGCAAAGAATCAAACTGAGACATTACACGGTAGTCCGGTTCCGGTGCCGTCGGCCCAATTGTTAAACTGAAGCATCGAGGCTATCGTGAGCCAACCACGCACACTTTACGAGAAAATCTGGGACGAGCACGTTGTCAGCCATGAGCCGGGCTGCCCGGCGGTCCTGTTTATCGATCTGCATCTGATCCACGAAGTTACTTCCCCGCAAGCTTTTCAGGGTCTTCGTGACCGCGGCATCGGAGTTCGGCGACCGGACTGTACCGTCGCCACGATGGATCACAGCATTCCAACGACTGACCGCAGTCTTCCGATCGTCGATCCCATCGCCGCCAGGCAGGTCGATCAGCTCCGTATCAACTGCAAGGAGTTTGGAGTACCGCTGTTCGACATGGGCGACAAGAACCAAGGCATCCTCCACATCATCGGACCGGAACTGGGACTCACGCAGCCTGGCCTCACGCTGGTTTGCGGCGACAGCCATACTTCGACCCACGGCGCGTTCGGCGCATTGGCCTTTGGCATCGGGACAACTGAAGTCGAGCATGTTCTGGCTACGCAGTGCTTGCTGCAAAACAAGGCCAAGACCTGTGAGGTCAGATTCGAGGGCGCTCTGCCCAGGGGTGTGGTGGCGAAGGATTTGATTCTCGCTCTGATCGCAAAAATTGGTGTCGGCGGGGGCACAGGCCACGTTATCGAGTACAAGGGAAGCGCCATGGAGTCCCTTTCCATGGAAGCGCGGATGACGGTGTGTAACATGTCGATCGAGGCCGGGGCGCGAGCCGGAATGGTTGCACCCGACGATACGACGGTCGAGTATCTGGCCGGCCGGCCGCGCGCGCCGAAGGGCGAGGACTGGCGGAAAGCGGTTGCGCGCTGGCGGCGCCTTCCCTCCGACGAGGGAGCAACCTACGACAAGAGTGTGACGATGGACGTGACCGGGCTCGAGCCCATGATCACCTACGGCACGCATCCGGGCATGGGCGTGGCGATCACGCAGCCCGTTCCCGAGCCTGCCTTGCTGGGTGACTCAGCTCAAGGCGGAGCGATTCAAAAGGCTCTCGACTACATGCAACTCGAGGCCGGCAAACCGTTGCTGGGCCATCCGATCGATGTGGTTTTTATCGGGAGCTGCACGAATTCCAGAATCTCGGACCTGCGTCAAGCGGCGGAACTATTCAAGGGCCGCAAGATCGATCCCAAGGTCAGGGTGCTGGTGGTGCCCGGGTCGGAGAGGATCAAGAGGCAGGCCGAGCAAGAGAAGCTCCCGGAGATCTTTCGGGCGGCCGGAGCTGAGTGGCGCGAAGCCGGCTGCAGCATGTGTATCGCCATGAACGGCGACCAGCTCGATCCCGGCCAATACTGCGTCAGCACGAGCAACCGGAACTTCGAGGGCCGCCAGGGCAGAGGCGGGCGAACATTCTTGGCCAGTCCGCTGACGGCCGCGGCCAGTGCGATCCGTGGCGCCATTGCCGACGTTCGGACGATGATGGAGTCCGTTGAGCCGTTGAGCTGTTGATCCGCGACTCGTAGGACCTTGTCCTGGCGCGGCCAGCGCCCGCTGATGGAGCAACGGACAGAGCGTTCATGGAACTGCGCGGCAGCAGCTCAAGGGATCAACAGCTCAAGGGATCAGCGGCTCAACCGCTCAACGGAGAAACGGAATGCCCATCACCACCTTCACAGGAAGCATGGTCCCCCTGCCGGTCAAAGACATTGACACGGACCAAATTATCCCTGCTCGATTTCTGAAGACGATCGACAAACAGGGCCTCGGCGGCGATTTGTTTCACGACTGGCGTTACGAGGAGTCAGGCGAACCCAAGCCGGATTTCATCCTGAATCAATCACGAGTGAAGGGAGCGACCGTCCTTCTCGCCGGTGACAACTTCGGTTGCGGCAGCTCGCGCGAACACGCCCCCTGGGCGCTGCTGGGGTACGGCTTTCGCGCGGTCATCAGCACGTCGTTCGCCGACATTTTCTGCAACAACTGCTTGAAGAACGGGCTGCTGCCGATCATCGTCGACGGGCCGACTCACGCGGAGCTTTTCGCTGCCGCTGAAAGCGATGCCACTGCTGAAGTCCAGCTAGACTTGCAGCGCCAAGCGCTGCGGCTGCCCAGTGGCCGCGAGGTCGAATTCCCCATCGATGAGTTTTCAAAGAAGTGTCTGGTGGCCGGTGTCGATCAGCTAGGCTACCTTCAGCAGCAAGCCGCCGCGGTGGCACAATACGAAGCCAGCCACCCCCGCCCGGTGTGCACAACCTAGAAACCGGCTCCCATCCGGGCCGCGCGCCTAAGCAAGCGGTCCACATGGCTTAACCCACGCTTACGTGGGGGTTTCCCTTGATAAAAAACCGCAGAGGCAGTTCCTGGCTGACAGAGATTCCGATACGGGTCGCGGTCTGAACCTCAAATGCCTCCGGGGTCTTCGGCAGGCGCACCTGCAAAGGCCTCCGGGTCACATCCGCGCCGTAGTGTTCCCGTGTGATTCCCATCGCCCGGGTCAGCTTGCCGGGTCCCGACGCCAGATCATACAGGCGCTTCGCCTTGGGCCGCCGCCGTTGCATCTCCTCGATTCCGCAAACCGGTTCGAGAGCGCGAATCAGCACGCAGCCGGCCTGCCCGGCGGGCTCCGTCACCAGGTTGAGGCACTCGTGCATTCCGTAGATCAAGTAGACGTAGGCATGTCCCGGCGGACCGAAAAGGACCCGCGTTCTCTCGGTGAGGCCGCGAGCAAAGTGCGCCGCCGGGTCCCCGCTTCCAAGGTAGGCTTCGGTTTCGACGATCCTGGCTGCCAGTCCGTATCCGTCGAACCTGTGGACGAGGTAGTGCCCCAACAGTTCGCGGGCCACCTCCGCCGCCGGACGGTTGAAGAAATGGCGGGCGGCCTCCCGCGTCCGTCGAAGCAATCGGGGGAGAGTCATGCGAGTTGGCGACATGGGCAGTACAACTTCACCACGCCCGGACAGAGCCGCGGACGGGAGTCCGCGGTCCCCCGAACGCGGAGGTACTACTGCCTGACCATCTGCCTCAACACATATTGCAAGATGCCACCGTTCTGGTAGTAGAGAGTTTCCTGCGGCGTGTCGATGCGGACAGTGGCTTGGAACGCAACAGGGTCTCCCGCGTCGGGTGTCGCGGTAACGGTCACTTCCTTGGCGGAGCCGTCCCCGAGGCCCTCGATGTCGTAGACCTCGCGGCCGGTCAGGCCCAAAGATCCCGGGTTCTCGCCGGACTTGAATTGCAGCGGCAGCACGCCCATCCCGATTAAGTTCGAGCGGTGGATGCGCTCGTAACTTTCCACGATGGCCGCGCGCACTCCCAACAGATTCGGACCCTTCGCGGCCCAGTCCCGCGAGGAGCCCGAGCCGTACTCCTTGCCCGCGATCACGATCAGAGCCCTACCCTCTTGACGATACTTCATGGCGGCATCGTAGATGCTCATCTGCTCGCCGTCTGGCAGGTGCTGCGTCCAGCCGCCTTCAGTCCCTGGGGCAAGCTGGTTTCGGAGCCGAATGTTCGCAAACGTTCCCCGCATCATGACTTCGTGGTTGCCGCGGCGCGACCCGTAAGAGTTGAAGTCGCGCGGTTCTATGCCATTTTCGATGAGGTAGGCGCCTGCCGGGCTGTCCGCTTTGATCGCCCCAGCGGGAGATATGTGGTCCGTCGTGACGCTGTCGCCCAGCAAAGCGAGCACTCGCGCGCCCCGTATGTCGCTGACCGGATCGGGGTCGGGGCCCATATCGAGAAAGTAAGGCGGCCGCCGGACATAGGTCGAACTGCCGTCCCAGTCGAACAGGTCATCGTCGGGAGCATCGAGGGCTCTCCACTGGCTGTCACCCGTGAAGACATTGGCGTAGCTGTCGCGGAACATTTCCGAGTCAACGGTGGATTGAATGATGTCCCGGATTTCTTGCTGCGAGGGCCAAAGGTCCTTCAGGAAGACGGGGTTGCCTTCCAGGTCATCGCCCAGCGGCTCACTGGCGATGTCGGTATCCATGCTGCCGGCCAGCGCATAAGCCACGACCAGGGGCGGCGAGGCCAGATAGTTCATGCGAACCTCCTGGTGCACGCGCCCTTCGAAATTGCGGTTGCCCGAGAGGACGGACGCCACCGCCAAATCGCTCTGGCAAATCGCGCTGGACACTGCCTCGGCCAAGGGTCCGGAATTCCCGATGCAGGTCGTGCAACCGTAGCCCACCAGGTTGAATCCGATCATGTCGAGGTACTCGGCCAGGCCTGACTTTCGCAGGTACTCCGTGACGACTTTAGAACCCGGTGCGAGGCTTGTCTTGACCCAGGGTTTGGCTTGCAAGCCGCGCTCAACGGCCTTCTTGGCGACCAGCCCGGCGCCGATCATCACGGCCGGGTTGGATGTGTTCGTGCAACTGGTGATGGCTGCAATCACGACGGAACCATGGCGAAGTTCGTGTTCCGTGCCGTTGATGCTGACCTTGACGGCGCTTTGTGTTTCGACTGCCACGGCGCTGGACCCGCCGCCGCTTCCAGCGGCGGCGAATTCACGCCTAGCCAGGATCTCATCGAGGGCGCTGCGGTAGGAAGATTTGGCGCTTTTGAGCGCCACCCGGTCTTGCGGCCTTCGCGGCCCCGCCAAGCTCGGTTCGACTTCGGATACATCCAGCGCAAGCGTGTCGGAGTAGACGGCCACGGCGCCCTCCTCGCGAAACATTCCCTGCTCTTTGGCGTAGGCCTCGACCAAGGCGACTTGGTCGTCGGAGCGTCCGGTCAGACGCAGGTAAGCTAGCGTCTCCCCATCGATCGGAAAAATGCCGCAGGTTGCGCCGTACTCCGGCGCCATATTCGCAATCGTGGCACGGTCAGCGACTGGCAGCTCGGCGAGGCCCTCTCCGTAGAACTCGACGAACTTTCCAACGACCCCTCTCTTGCGCAGCATCTCGACGACAGTGAGCACCAGGTCAGTTGCCGTCGCGCCTTCGGCGAGTTTGCCGCTCAGCTTGAAACCGACCACTTGCGGGATGAGCATCGAGATCGGCTGCCCCAGCATCGCGGCTTCCGCCTCGATTCCGCCGACCCCCCAGCCGAGGACGCCGATGCCGTTAATCATGGTGGTGTGAGAGTCCGTCCCGACCAGCGTGTCGGGAAAGGCGTGCGTGTCGCCGTTCGACTCCTGGGTGAAGACGACAGGCGCCAAATATTCCAGATTGATCTGGTGGACAATGCCCGTGCCTGGAGGGACGACTTTGAAATTGCGAAACGCCTTCTGTCCCCATTTGAGGAACTGGTAGCGTTCGCGGTTGCGCATGAACTCGAGTTCGGTGTTGAGCTGGAATGACTGGGCGTTGCCGGAGCGGTCCACCTGCACCGAGTGATCGATGACCAGCTCGGCCGGCTGCAGCGGGTTGATACGCGACGGGTTGCCGCCGAGAGCCTTCATGGCTTCGCGCATCGCGGCCAGGTCGACAATAGCGGGAACGCCGGTGAAGTCCTGCATCAGAACGCGGGCCGGGCGGAAGGCGATTTCGGTGCTGGGCGTGGCTTGGGGGTCCCAACCGGCCAGGGTCTTGATGTCCTGGGCGGTAACCGTAGTTCCGTCCTCGAAGCGGAGCAGGTTTTCCAGCAGAATCTTGAGCGAAAAAGGGAGCCGTGATACGTTGGCGCCTGCCACGGAGGTGATGCGGAAAAACTCGTAGGCACGGCCGGCAACGGAAATTGTGGCGCGAGCGCCGAAGGTATCCATACTGAAACTCCTGCTAGGGAAGGCTGATGAGCGCAGCCCAAGCGGACGCCCCGAGAGGGCTGGGGACAACCTCTACTTTATCATCGCACTACTCCATCGGAACTGACAAAAATGATCGGCGCCTTTCCGTAGAAGGGAGAGCAGGGACGATCTTTCCGGCCCTTGACAAATAGCGAACAAAAAGCGAAACTAGAGGGGTGCTCTTCGCCCCCGAGACATCCGACAAGCTCATCGGGATCGCCCGTTTGGCCGCTCGAAGCAACCGTCTTGCCGCTAAATCGAAAGTCGAGTATTTCGAGCTGCCGACACGCACAATACTCAACCGCTGCAGCAATGTCAGAATGTCTTTCACTTGGACGATCAACCCCTATCGGGGTTGCGAGTTTGGCTGCAAATACTGCTACGCGCGCTATACCCACGAGTTCATGGGTATCGATGACGGCCGGCTGTTCGAAGAGAAGATCTACGCCAAAGCGGATGCCGCCCGGGTGTTGCGCCAAGACCTGCGGAAGCATCGCAAAGGCGCCATCGCGATCGGTACCGGGACCGACCCCTATCAGCCCGCCGAGCGGCGCTACGGGGTGACGAAGGCATTGCTCGAAGTGTTCGCCCAACAGGAGGGCAGGGAGCTTTCAATTACGACCAAGTCGGATTTGGTGGTCAGGGACATCGATTTACTGCTCGAGGTGAGCCGATCCAACATTCTGCACGTAAACATGACGGTCACAACGCTCGATCGGGAGTTAGCGCGCAAGCTGGAGCCGCGGGAGCCGCGTCCGGATCTTCGTCTCGAGGCAGTCCGCAAACTCGCCGCGGCCGGGGTGTCGGTCGGGGTTTTCGCCAGCCCGGTGATGCCGCTGATTACGGATACGGAAGAAAACCTGGGTACGGTCGCCCGCGCCGCGAAAGAAGCTGGAGCCGGTTTCTTCGGCGGCGGCGCCCTGTTTCTCATGCCTTGCGCAAAAAAGCAGTTTTTCCCGTTTCTAGAAGAAAACTTCCCCGAGTTTATCGCGCGCTACCGTTCGCGTTACGACAAGAGCCCCTACTTGCGCGGGGAGTACGAGGAGTTCTTGCGGGGGAGGATCGGGCAGATTCGGAAGGTGCTGGGTTTGGCTTCCTCGCCGCCGCGGTATGAGCCCGAGCTGGCCGGCCGGCAGCAGATGAGTTTGTTTGGCGAGGCTTCCCCCAAAGGCAATCTTTCGAGGGTCCCCGCTCTCCCGACCCCAAGTCTCAACGCCCCGCCAGCTCACTTTCGAGCCAGGCCAGGTACTTCGGGGATCCGTCGACGATCGGCGTGACGATCAGCTCCGGCAAGTCGTAGCTATGGATTTTCTCTAGCTGCTGCCGCAGGGCATCGACCAAGTCTCTCGAAGTCTTGATCATCAGCAGAATCTCGTCGTTGCTCTCGATGCTGCCCTTCCAGCGATAGTAGGACTTCACGGCCGGCACAACGCTCACGCAAGCGGCCAAGCGCTCGTCGATCAGGTGACGCGCCAGCTTCTCAGCCTCCTCCGGATCGTCGCAGGTTGTGTAGGCGACAACTTTGTCCGTCATTTAGAAGGACCTCCTAGTCATGTCTCGTGAGGCAGCAAGAAATCTTCCACAACTTCGCTCGATGGCTCTCAGCCACAACAAGCGTCGTTCTCGGTGGTCTCCCCGAGCAGGTGGGACTGGCATTGGATTATACTGGAGAAACCCATGGATCGAAAGATCACCCGCATTCGTCTGGTTGGCCTCGTCGTAGCGGCGATTGCATGCGTTACGCTTTATGGCCTGTCTGTCCATGAGCGCTTCACGGAAGTCAGCCAGTCTTGGGAACAAGAGCGCGCGCTCGAAGAGAAGATCGAAGCCTTGCGGCAGGGGAATGCCGCCATTGAGGGTCTGATCGAAGATCTCGGTCCCGGCGGCCGGGAAGTGGAGAGGATCGCGCGCGAGGAACTCCGCTGGGCGACCGGCGGCCAGACGGTCATCGACGTTCCCGAAAAGGAGTAAGATCCGTTGAGCGGTTGATCCGTTGAGCGGTTGAGTTGCTGCTGCGCGGTTCCATGAACGCTTTGTCCGTTGCTCCGGCAGAGGGCGCTGGCCGCGCGAGGGCAAGGCCCACTAGCGATTGCCACGACGGAGCGGCACAACCCCCCATAAGAACATGTAGCTGGCTTAGATGACACCCGCCAGCGACGGCTCAACGGATCAACCGCTCAGCCCACCACGCCCTGCAAAGGACTGCTCGCGGAGGCGTAGAGCCTCTTCTCCATGCGTCCCGATTCGTAGGCCAAACGGCCTGCCTCGACTCCGAGTTTCATCGCGACGGCCATCTTTTCCGGATCTTCGGCCTCGGCGATCGCTGTGTTCATCAGCACGCCGTCAGCGCCGAGTTCCATGGCGCGGGCCGCATCGGAGGCCGTCCCCACCCCTGCGTCGACGATCAGGGGCACGCTCGTGATCATTTCGCGGAGGATACGCAGGTTGGCCTCGTTCTGGATGCCGAGTCCGGAACCAATTGGCGCCGCCAGGGGCATAATGGCGGCTGCCCCGGCGTCGATCAGCTTGAGTGCGTTAACGAGGTCGTCGTTGGTGTAGGGAAGCACGACGAACCCTTCCTTGACCAGCACCCGCGTGGCTTGGAGCAGGCCTTCGTTGTCAGGGAATAGCGTCTTTTGGTCGCCGATCACTTCCAGCTTGATCCAGTTGGAGAGCCCGACTTCGCGAGCGAGGCGAGCGGTTCGAATAGCCTCATCCGCGGTATAACAAGCCGCCGTGTTGGGAAGGATGGCGATTTTTTCGCGGTCGATGTAGTCGATCAACGACTCTTTCGAGCGATCGCTGAGATTGACGCGGCGGACCGCGAGCGTCACGAAATCGGTTCCGGAAAGCTCGTGGCAGCGCTTCATCTGCTGGAAGCTGCGGTATTTTCCGGTGCCGACAATCAAGCGGGACTGAAATTCGCGATCGGCGATGCGAAGGCTCATCGTTTGATTGTAGGACTTCGGGGAAAGGGAGGCAATGAGAGTGTTGCCGGGGGGTGCGCGACATAGAAGTGAGCATTTCAGCAGGCTTTTTGTTGTGGCCAAATCCTTGCGTATATATTACGCTAGGAACAGGAGGTCACTTCCATGCCTGATTCCCTCGAGCAACTGCAGCATCAGCGCACCGACATCGTCCGCCAGATCGGCCAACTGGGCGATCTGCGCCCCGGTTCGATTACCAGCACCTCGGGGCGTTGCGGCAAGACAAGCTGCCGCTGCCATCGCCCTGGTCAAGCGGGGCACGGCCCCCATACCCGCCTCACCTATAAGGCCGGTCGCAAGACCGTCACCGAGTCGCTGCCGACTCCCGCCGCAGTGGGCAAAGCCGAGCGCGAAGTGGGAGAGTTTCGCAAGTTCCAGCAACTGAGCCGTGAGTTCGTGGAGGTCAATACCCGCATCTGCAAACAGCGGCCGCCGGAGGGGGAAGCGCAGACTCCCCAGGAAAAAAAACGGCCGACGCGATCCGGCAAGAAGTCGCGCGCGAGCTAGACCAGCTGTTGCGCGTGCTGTTCAGCGGGCGGCGCAAGACAGGCCACCGGGATCTGGAGGCCGTCGAGATGGCGGTGCGCTCGGCGATGCACCAAGCCGGCGCCTCCGCCCTCTCCGAACTGCTGCAATGGGAAGCCCCGGCGGCCGGCCAGCGGAGCCTTCCTTGTTGTTGCGGCCACCAAGCTCACTACCGGGAGCTGCGCTCCAAGTCGGTGCTCACGGCCGTTGGCAAGGTGAATGTGTCGCGCCCCTACTACCTGTGCGGGCACTGCCGTCGCGGCCAGTTTCCGGCCGGTGCCGAACTCGACATCGCCCAAACTCAATGCTCTCCCGGGGTGCGCCGCATGCAGGCGCTGGTGGGGCAGGAGGCTCCCTTCGATCACGGGCGCCGGCAGCTGGAACTGCTGGCCGGTCTGGAGCTGACCGCCAAGGCGGTGGAGCGGACGGCGGAAGGGATCGGAGAGGATATCGCAGCGCGGGAGCAGAGCGAGATCCAGCGGGCGATGCAGTTGGAGCTGCCCCTGGTGGCGGGTGAGCCCGTCCCGATCCTGTACATCGAAATGGCTGGGACCGGAATTCCGGTGGTGCGCAAAGAGACGGCGGGACGAGCGGGCAAAAGGAAGGGAGAAGCGGCCCACACCCGCAAGGCCAAGCTGGGCTGCGTGTTCACCCAAACGAAGTGGGACGAGGAGGGCTACCCCATCCGCGATCCAGACTCGACCAGCTACAGCGGCGCCATTGAGACCGCCGACGAGTTTGGCAAACGCATGTATGTGGAGGCCTGGAAGCGGGGCTGGAGCCGGGCGCGCAAGAAGGTCGTGCTGGGAGATGGCGCCGAATGGATCTGGAACCTTGCCCAGCAGCAGTTTCCCGGCGCGATTCAGATTGTCGACCTCTATCACGCCCGCCAGCACTTGTGGGACTTGGCACGCCAGCTTCACCCCAACGACAAGGCCCCACAACGGTGCTGGATCACGATTCATCAGGACCACCTCGATGAGGGGCGGATTGAAGAGTTAATGGGCTCGCTGCGGTCGGTCGAATGCGCGAGCCCCCAACTCGCGGAAGAGTTCCGCGACAAAGCGCACTACTTCGAGAAGAATGCCAAGCGGATGTGCTATCCGGAATTTCGGCGCCAGCATCTGTTTGTCGGCTCGGGAGTGATTGAGGCTGGCTGCAAGAGCGTCATCGGCTCTCGCCTGAAACGGTCGGGCATGTTCTGGACCGTCCGCGGCACCAACGCGATTCTGGCCCTTCGTTGCTGCCACCTCAACGGCCGCTTCGAGGACTATTGGGAGGCCCGAGCGGCTTGAGTTCCACTTTTATGTCGCACACCCGTTGCCGGGCGGCTGACCCGGCGAATGGGCTTGAAGCCGTGTTTGAGTCAATTTGACCGAGCCGAGCCCGGCACGCTAAACTAACCGATTATGAGATGGCGTGAGTTGAGTGTCGGATCTGCATCTAGTGACGGCGGACGCTTTGCGTTGGCCCTTGTTTTGTGGGCATTGCTGGCAAGCGGTTGTTCATCGGGCGGGAGTGATGAAAGCGCCGGCGACAACGCGCCAGACCTCGATCCAGCCTTGGCGGCTATCGCCGAAGCGCTGACCTTCCACGCGTCCTTTGACAACGGCGCCGATGCGGACTTCGGCACCGGCGAGCGGCGAATCCACACCGCCCCGTCCTACGAGGATCAGTATCAAGCGACGCCGGGCATCAGTTCGGCTGACATCGAGATCGCCGCCGGGGTGGGCCGTTACGGTGACGCGCTGCGATTCAAGAAGAAGAATACGACCGCGCTCTTTTACAGGGCGCGGGACAACGTGGCCTACAGCGACAGCGATTGGAGCGGTACGGTTTCCTTCTGGCTGAGCCTCGACCCCTCCGTTGACTTGGAGCCGGGATTCTGCGACCCGATCCAGGTGACGCATGCAGCCTTCAACGACGCCGCGCTGTGGGTCGATTTCACAGACGAAAACCCCCGGCAGTTTCGCCTTGGCGTTTTCGGAGATTTGGAGATTTGGAATCCCGGCAATCTTGCTCCGGACGATAATCCCAATTTTGAAAAACGCCTCGTCGTGGTCAGCAGCCCGCCATTCGAGCGCGGCAAGTGGACCCACGTCGCGATCACCCACAGCGGCCTCAATACCGAAAGCGGAGAGGCCAAGTTTTACATCGACGGCGAGTTCAGAGGAGTGACCCAGGGCATCTCCGAGCCTTTCACCTGGGATCTCGACCGGGCGGCCATCCGGCTCGGAATCGATTACGCAGGGCTCTTCGACGAGGTGTCTTTCTTCCGCCGTGCCCTGAGCGACACGGAAATCCGGACCCTTCACGAACTCGAACAAGGAGTGTCTTCGCTCCACCCTTAAAGTCTTCACGGAGAGCCAGAAGGTCTATGGCACAACAGCAAAAACGCCTCAAGCACAAGCTCCTCTGCGATTGTGGCGCCGAACTTCAAATGACGGTCGTTATCACCTGGGAAGAAGGAGAACCCGGTACGACGCGAAAAGAGATTGAAGGCAAAGAGTTTTGGCAGCACATGCTGCACTGCATCGGGGAGTGAGGGGACGTAAGGACTACTAACAGCAGCTGCCGCCCGCCGCGGCGCCTTCAGCCCCCGCCGGCTCCGGCCCGCAAGGAAACAAGCCAAAGTGCTTGATCGGATCGGTCACGCGGAAATAACGACCCAGCCGCGTCTCCGAAAGCATCCGCGCGGAGTTGCGGCAGACCGCGCTGGGCCTGTGGGCTTCGAAGATGTGATGATCATCCAGCACGAAGCGCGCTGGGCACTCCGTGCAGTTCCCTAGATAGGTGGCGGTCTGCCCGAAGTCCTCACAGCGGCGGTCCAGCGGGTTTCCAAACTTGAAACCCCGCACGGTCAGCGAGAAAAACGTAATCGGCTCCCCCTTCGCTTCGCTTTGAACCACGCGGCGCCGGACGATCCGCGGATCGCCGAACCCCGCATCCTTCATCGTGTCGAACCAGTCGTGTTCGTACTGAGCGCCGCCGAGACACTCGGCGATCATCTCCGTGTCCTCGCTGATTGACTTCGGCACGCGCCGGTCGGCCGCGATGTCGGAGATGTAGAACTCGCCTCCCTCGCGCAGAACGCGCTGGATCGTTCGAAAGACCAAGTCCTTTCTCGGAGAGAGGTTGATCACGCAATCCGAAATCACCAGGTCGATGCTGTCGTCGGGGATGGCGTCCGCTACTTCGATGAAGCCCTTGTGGAAGGCCGTATTCGGACCATTAAATCCGAACCTGGCGGCTACCTGGGCGGCATGGCGGTTGGCGACTTCCAACTGCTCGTCCGTCATGTCAATTCCGTGGACGAAGCCGGCCGCGCCCACCTTATGGGAGACGATAAAGGCGTCAACGCCGGCTCCCGAGCCCAGGTCCAGCACGCTGAGCCCCGTCAAATCATCATCCGGGATTGGGCAACCGCAACCGTAATGCCGCTCCTTGACTTCATTGGGAATCAGCTTGAGTATGCTGGCGTGGCGCTTTTCGGTCTCGTCGGTACAACACGCCTTCTGGCTCAGGTCGGAACTCTTCTTCAGGTGCTGCCCGTAATAGAAACGCAAGTGTTCGCGCAGGTCGTCTGCCCGCAGCTGTGTGTCGAGAACGGATGTCTGAGTGGCCATATTATTGGACGGTACGACGACTTTCGATAAGAAGTCAAGAGGCAGACGAAGCCGCACAACCGCTAAGGTCTACTTCCGCCGCGGCCGCTGTCAGACGGATGGGTTACGGAACGCGGGGCCTGCTGCAACTCGAACTGGCCCGCATAGCTGCGTGGGGCGCTCATTCTTGGGTGCGGCGCGCTATTCGTGGCGACGTTGGGGTCGCGCCAGGCTCGGCTCGCGGATTTCTCCGATCCGATGCAACGCCGCCGCCGAATCAGCCCCACCTTTCTACTGCCTGCAGCAGCCCCTTGATGTAGCCGAAGCCGTAGGCGAAGGCTTGCCTGCCGTTGGGATCGTCCGGGTGACGCGGCATGTGGTCGGGCATGAGCATGTAGGGGTAGTCGACTTCGTACAGCGTCAGCGCCACTTGCAGCATGTCCATGTCACCTTCGTCTGGGTAGACCTCCTGGAAGTCGTCCCGCTTGCCGCGAATGTTGCGGAAGTGGATGTTGAAGATTTTCTTCTGCCCGCCCAAATTGCGGATGACCTCATGAATCTCGTTGCGCGGGTCCTGGAGCATCTCCGAGGTGGTTCCCAAACAGAGGTTGAGACCGTGATAGGGGCTTTCCTGGATTTTGACAAACCGCTCCAGCCCTTCCGGAGTGCCGAGGACGCGGGGAATGCCCTGATAGCCCTCGGGAGGCACCCCCGGGTCGTGGGGATGGCAGGCGGCCCGGATCTTTAGTTCGTTACAGACCGGAATGACCTTCTCTAGGAAATAGGTGATCCTCTCCCAGCAGTCATCTTCTTCCAGCTTGCCGGCACGGGTGAGCGGAGGATCCGGGTTGGCCTTCTCCAGCCGCCAGGTGCTGTAGCTGGAGCCGCCCCGTCCGGGCGTGCGCTCGGTTCGCAGGACTCCGAGCAGGCTCATGTTGTACTTGAACGCCGGCACGCCCGCCTGGGCGCAGGCCTCGATCATTTTGTGGATGTGGTCGATGTCACGCTCGCGCTCGGGATCGTCGGCCAGCATGATGGCGCCGCGCTTCTCGCGGTCGATATGGCTGGAGCTTAAGAACGGCAGGGCGACCAGTGGAAGCTCGACGCCTTCGCTTTCGCACAGCTCGCGGGTCTTGACGACGTCCTCGGTCGTCCAGTAGCCGCGCTCGCCGGGGTCAGGCGGATAGCCGCAGCAGTGATTGACTCCGTGGCGTTTGAAGAACTGCAGCAGCTCGACATTCGTCGGACCGCGCTGCGTACCGGCGTGCATCTTGACGGGCTTGCCGAGGCGCTGCCTTTCTCGCGGGGCCTCGGAGCCCGCCGGGTTTTGCGCATCTCCGCAGCTTGCCAGCACGGCGGTTCCGGCAGCGGCGGCGCCGGTTGTCATGAATTGTCGTCGATCCATTGCTGAACTCCTTGTGATGGCGCGCGGAAGGACAACAACGCCGATAGGGACGGCTCCGCAAATCCTGCCGCGCCCGCAATAGAAACACGGAACAGGGCGCCGTGTCAAATTTGCCTGGCGGGCGGGAGGGAGCGGATGCCGGGGCGCGCGGCCTTTTCGTTTCGTGATGGCAGCGTTGTTCCAACGGCTTCCCGGAAAGGCCCGTTGCAGGATCGTTATCCGTGCGGCCGTAATCCGGTTTCCTCCAGCAGCTGCCCCGCTCGTGGCTGGTCCGACCGACCCTAAAAGGGTCGCCCCCTGGAGTTTCTACATTTCGAGGGCTTGATGTTTTGTCGAGGAGCAGGTTTCTTGCTTTCTCCGTTGCTGGCTCTCAGGCCGTGATCATGTCTAGATAAAGTCAGTCGGTCTATTTTATTGTTGACAGACCGACTGAAGTGTGTCATTCTAACTCTGGAACCTCCCTGGCCCCACTCAGCATGGACTCCGAACTCAAAGATCTTATCCTCGATACTATCGAATCCTCCCTCGACGCTCAGCTTCGCGCTGTCCGCCGACTCCGCAAAGATCCTCCCCCGGCTCCCTCCAGCCCGCCTTCCCGTCTGTCTCAGGTTAATATGGCATTTGACATACTTAAAAAGGCCCGCAGCCCTCTCCACGTCTCCGATCTGATCGACCGCATCCATTCCCACTTCGGCGTAGCCGTCGACCGCGAAAGCCTCGTCTCCTCCTTGTCGAAGAAAATCGCTCGCGGCGACCGCTTCGTCCGCACCGGAAAGAACACGTTTGGCTTACGAAAACCATCTTCGGAACCAGCTTCAGAAAAGGAGTCCCCATGACACTGTTAGAGAACTTCACCGCGATCACCTCCCGCTGGCGAGGGACGTTTCCCCAGCGGCGCACGCATCTCCGCGCCCAGCGCCAGGCGCTGGGTTCGCTGGTCTGTCTGGGACGCCGCACCCTGACGCGCATCATCTGGACCAACGGCGGCTCGCAGCGCAGCTGGAGCGCCGAGTATTTCCTGCATTCGCGCTGCCAGTGGCAGCCGCAACAGTTGTTTCAGCCCATTGCGGAAAGCGCTTTGGCGTGGTGCCGGGGACCTCTGATCGGCGTCGCCGTCGATGACACTCGTCTGCACAAAACCGGCCGCTCGATCGAACAGGCCTGCTACCAGCGCGATCCCATGTCGCCGCCGTTTCATTGCAATCTGATGCTGGGATTGCGCTTCTTGCAAGCCTCGCTGCTGCTGCCGCTCGAGCAGCAGGGAGTTGACGCGCGTGCGCTGCCGATCCGCTTTCAAGACGCTCCGGCGGTGAAAAAGCCCGGCCGCCGGGCCGACGCCGAGCAGCGCCAGCAATACCGCGAACAAGTCAAGCAGCACAATCTTTCGCGGCGCTTCGTCGAGATGATGGGGGAGTTGCGGCAGAGTTTGGATGAAGCCGGGGCGCGCCGCCAGACGATGGTGCTGGCCGCCGACGGCAGCTTTTGCAACCGCACAGTTTTTACGGCCCCGCGCGAGCGCAGCGAGATCATCGCCCGCGCCCGCAAGGACGCGCGGCTGTGCTGGAGGGCGCCGGCCGGGGGGCGGCGTTTTTACGGAGTCGAGAAGTTCACGCCCGAGCAAATGCGTCAAGACGGCAAGGTAAAGTGGCAAAGGGCCAGGATTTTCTACGGTGGCCGGTGGCGCAAGATCCGCTACAAACAGCTGCGCGGGGTGCTTTGGCAGGGCGGAGCGCGGCGCCAGCCGTTGCGCTTGTTCGTAGTGGCGCCGACGGCGTATCGCAAGCGCAAAAGCGGCCGCTTGTACTATCGGCGTCCGGCGTACTTGCTGACCAGCGACCTCGACAGCAGCGCGAAAGCCCTGTTGCAGATCTACTTCAACCGCTGGCAGATCGAAGTCAACCACCGCGAGGAGAAGGACACGCTGGGAGTCGGCCAGGCACAGTTGTGGAACGGGGTGGCGGTACCGAAACAGCCGGTTTTGGCGGTGGCGGCCTACAGCGCTTTGCTGCTGGCTTCGCTCCAGAGCTACGGAGCGAAGCGAGGAGAGCAGTACGCGCCGCTGCCGAAGTGGCGACGGGACGCCAAGCGGCCTTCTTGCCTGGATCTGATCACGCTGTTGCGCAAAGAAATGGCCGAACACCCCGAAATACTGGCCCCGCTGGGCCTCCATCCCAGCTATCAAGGCTTCACCGCCGCTGCCGCAGCCTGAAAAATGTAGAAACTCCAGCGACCGACCCTAAAAGGGTCGGCCCAGGGAGACGAAGCCACGTGAACGCGGCTTAACCGCGGACTTCCGTCCGCGGCTCTGTCCGGGCGGTTTGAGGATTACTGCCACAATCGGCAAAGACGCGTCTGCGGAATGTGCTGCTCGAATCCGGTTTCCTCCAGCGGCTCGCCTACTCGCGGCTGATTTCGAGAAAATGTAGCTATGGTCATCCCCTGCATCGACCTGATGGACGGCAAGGTCGTCCAGCTCATCCAGGGCCGCGAGAAGGCGCTCGAAGGCGAGGAGCCGCTCGTGATGCTCGAGAAGTTTTCCGCCTTCCCCGAGATTCAGGTCATCGATCTCGACGCGGCAATGGGAAAGGGCTCGAACGACCCAATTGTCCGTCAACTGGCCGCGCGGGCCGTAACGCGAGTGGGCGGCGGTGTGCGGTCCCCCGATCGCGCGCGGGCCCTGCTTGACGCAGGAGCGTCGAAGGTCATCGTCGGCACGGCTGCCTTCTCGGGAAACGGCATCAACGAAGAGCTTCTCGCGGAACTCGTCGGCGCGGTTGGCCGGGACCGCATCGTCTTGGCGCTCGATTCCAAGGGAGGCAAAATCGTCGTCAAGGGTTGGCAACAAGCGACGGAGCTGACGGCCGTCGAGGTGATCCATCAGCTCGAACCCTATTCCGGCGGTTTCCTGTGCACTTATGTCGACAAGGAGGGCATGCTCGAGGGAACGGACCTCAAGTGGTACCGGGCCTTGCGGCAGGCAACGAGCCATGAGCTGACGGCCGCGGGCGGTATAACGACCGTCGAAGAAATTGAAGAGCTGAACCGGCTCGGCATCCATGCGGCGCTCGGCATGGCGATCTACACCGGCAAGCTGGACTTGGCTGAGCTGGCCAAGATGTAGTCCCTTCCCCTGACACTGGCGGCGGTTTTGGCTTGAACTCACGGCGCGGATCAGATAGCATGCGGCCACGCCTATGGCCGACACCATTCTCCAAGATCCTTACGAGTTGCGGGCGGAAAGCATCGAGCCGCCCCCCACCTCGTTTGCGGCCGTCTATCGAAAGATCGGCCCGGGGCTCATCCTGGCGGGAACCATCGTGGGGTCCGGCGAACTGATCGTCACCACCGTACTCGGCGCTGAGAACGGATACACGCTGCTGTGGCTGATTCTGGTCAGTTGCGTCATCAAGATCGTTGTCCAAAACGAGCTGGGGCGCTATACGATCGGCACGGGAGAAACATCGCTCGAGGCCTTCAACCGCGTTCCGGGGCCGCGTCTCGGGGTCTCTTGGGTTGTTTGGACCTGGTTCGTGGCCCAAATCCTGATAATGTTCGGCATCGGCGGCATGCTGGGAGCGATCTCGGAGGTCCTCAACACCATGGTTCCTGGCGTTCCCATCAAGGCCTGGATTTGGGTCATCAACGCTGTAACGGTAGCCCTGCTGGTCCTCGGACGCTACGAGCTGGTGGAGAAGTTTTCCATCGCCTTAGTGGTTGGCTTCACTGTCATGACCGTGATTTCGGCGGGATACCTGTTGGGCCAGCCGGAGTATTTCTCCTGGGCTCAAGTAATCGGAGGCCTGTCGTTTCATTTGCCGGAAGGAGGGTTCCTGACCGCTGTCGCCGTGTTCGGGATAACCGGAGTCGGGGCCAGCGAGTTATCGATCTATCCATACTGGTGCCTCGAAAAAGGGTACGCGCGATTCACAGGCCCTCGGGACGACACCGGCGCATGGCGTGAGCGCGCCCGGGGTTGGATCCGCGTGATGGGCTTCGATGTGGTCAATGCCATGCTCTTCTATACATTCACGACCGTCGCTTTTTATCTGCTGGGGGCGGGCGTGCTGCGCGGCATGGGCGTGATGCCGCAAGGGAGCCAGATGGTCGGCACGCTGTCGAACATGTATACCCAAACGCTGGGAGACTGGTCGCGATACGTTTTTCTGCTGGGCGCGGCGGCCGTTTTCTACTCAACTGTCTTTGGAGGAACGGCTGCCCGCAGCCGAATGCTGGCCGACATATTGGCTCTGCTCGGGGTTTATGACAAGAGGAACTATGCTCTTCGCTTAACCTATACGAGGGTATTTGTCGTTTTTTTCATGCTCGTACCCACGGCCTTTTTCTTTTTCGTGGAGGAACCGGTGGTGATGGTGAAGATCACGGGCGCGGTTGAGGCGATGCTGCTGCCGGTGGTTGCTTTCTCTACTGTGTATCTGCGCTATCGCCACCTGCCGAAGGCAATACTGCCGAAGGGATGGATCACTCTTACTCTCTGGTTGACGTCGGCGGTCATGCTAGTAATGACAACCTTCTCGATCGTGCGGCAACTGGGCGCGTTCTAGCCCCAATACTGTTCCCTTTGGCGCGTCGCGGGATTGCCCGATGTGAACGGTATTGGGCTAGCTACTTTGCGGCGCAAAAAGGAGCGGTTAAGTCCTTTAACGTCCGCCGGCCTGATTCCTGATTGAGATCCAGTCAGTGAAAGCTCGCACCCTGAGCACGCGATGATGGACCGCTTTGAGATGATGACGTCCAACTCGGAACAGATTGTGAATGGGACCGTGGACGCAGAGAAATCGTTGGAGTTGTGGCGCTGATTTGAATCGACGCATTTGGCGTTCCTGCTCTCTGGCGTGTTGCTGGGAAACTTCAGCTCGGTTGTTCTCGTACTGGCCGGTTCGATGGGTGACGGATGGGAAGACCTCTCGGTGGGCGGCAGGATAACATGGCTGATGATCTCGGGCGGAAAGCGGTGACGTCGATAGAGTGATTCCATCGGTCAATTGTCGCCGACAGCCGTTAACTTGACAATGCCCCTATGATGGATGGGATCGACTGGAGGCAGCACTATGCGATGGTACCTAGTAGTTTTCGCCGTACTTGCTCATCCCTTTGATTTGGCCTCGGGCGAGATCCGGGATGTGTTGAAGAGTTCGGAGATCGACGCCATCTTTGCCCGCATCCAAGAGTCGTCTGTCGTCCACAAGGGGCCCACGTACACGTTGACGTTCAAGGTACAGCAGAAAAACCCCGGACCCTACCAGATGGACAAGAACGCCGACGAGATCTGGTTTGTGCGCAGCGGCAAGGCTTTGCTTCTGATGAGCGACGCACTGGTCGGCGCCGAGCAATCTGCGCCCGGTGAGTTTGGCGGGTCCGGGTTGAAAGCACCGAGACGCCACGAGGTAGGAGCGGGCGACATCGTGAATCTCCCGCGGGGAACGGCGTATCAGTTGGATCCGGGAAGCGGCCGCTTCGAATATGTCGCCGTGAGGATTTTCCCCACCGGGGCTCACCCCACCCGCCGGTTCCGCGGACCCTCACCCATGCCCGAGGTGGTGAAAAGCTCGGAACGAGACGCTGCGTTCGCGAACCACGACAGCAATCAGCCTCTGCATTCGGCGCGCAACGTCACGGTAAATTACGTGATTTATAAAGGTCACGCCGGCCCCTGGGAAGCCCATCGCGGCTGCGTCGATATCTATTTCATGCACACCGGAACAGGCATGGCTCGTCTCGGGGGAGAAATTACAGATCCCAAGGAAGAAGTTCCCGGCGAGATTCGTGGCAGCGGAGTGAAAGGAGCACGGAAGTCAGAAATTGCCCCAGGAGATATCGTGTTGATCCCTCGCCAAACCGCACATTACATGGTCCCCACCTCGGAAAAATTGGGGTATAACCTGGTCAAGGTCTGGGCGCAATAGCGGGGCAGACCGATCGATCTGTTTGCTGCGGTGAGGGTGTTCGATCCTGAAAGGGGGCAGGAAAGAATCCGCAGCTTCAAACCGTTTTCGGGTGCATGGTGCGCCCCCCGGCCACGGTTCTCACCACCTCGATGTTCTTGATCTGATCAGCGTCCACCTCATGGGGGTCGGCGGCCAGGATGACGAAATCCGCGAACTTCCCCGACGCGATCGAACCCTTGACATGTTCCTCGAAAGAAGCGCGCGCGCCGTTGATGGTGCATACGCGGATGGCCTCATCGACGGTGATGCGCTGGTTGGGGCCCCCAGACCCGGCCCTCGGTATCCTTTCGCGTCACCAGGCTCTGGATCGCCATGAGCGGCTCGTAAGGCCCGGGAACGTAATCCGACGCACCGGCCACAGGGATACCCTCATCCAGAAACCAGCGGTGAGCGAACATCGACTGCATCTTCTCTTCCCCGTACTCTACCCATTTGTTGCCGTGATAGTGGATGTAGGTGTAGAACGGCGTGGGGATGACGCCCGCGGCCTTGATGCGGGCCAGCAGTTCAGAGTTGACCAGCGAGCAATGCTCGATGCGATGGCGAGGGTCGGGACGTGGCCAGAGCTTCTGCACCCGCTCGTACGCATTTAACACCAGATGGGGTATTTAGTTGACTCCAGTAGCCACAATATGTTGTGGTTGGGGGCATGAAGGAGGACTACCCCCGAAACCTCGTCGAGTTGGAAGCTCGATTCTCGACCGAGGAGGCGTGCCGGGAGTACCTGCTGAAGCTGCGCTGGCCGGAGGGGTTCGTGTGCCCGCGCTGTGGGATCCAGTCCTCATGGGCCAGCAAACGCAATCTGCTGCTCTGCGCCGACTGCGGTTACCAGGCCTCGGTGACGGCGGGCACGATTTTCCAGGACACCCGCAAGCCCTTGACGTTGTGGTTCCGGGCGGCTTGGTGGGTGACAACGCAAAAAGGCGGGGCCAGCGCGCTGGAGTTGCAGCGGGTCTTGGGTTTGGGTAGCTATGTAACCGCCTGGACCTGGCTGCACAAGTTCCGCCGCGCCATGGTGCGCCCCGGTCGCAATCGGCTGGTCGGCCGGGTGGAGGTGGACGAAACGTATGTGGGCGGAGTCGAAGAGGGCGTCCGAGGTCGCGAAATGGTTGGCAAAGCGTTAGTTGCGGTTGCTGCCGAGGAGGATGGGCGCGGTATGGGTCGCATCCGGCTCCGTCGGATCGCGGATGCCTCAGCGGCGAGCTTGGAAGCCTTTGTCGAAGAAGCTATCCAACCTGGCAGCCTCGTGCACACCGACGGCTGGGAAGGCTATGCGGGATTGGAGAACAAAGGATACCGCCATGAAGTCACCGTGCTGCGCGGGAAGCGGCAATCGGCGAGTAAGCTGCTGCCGAGAGTCCATCGTGTCGCCTCTCTGCTAAAGCGCTGGCTGTTGGGGACCCACCAGGGGGCTGTCAGTCACGAGTATTTGGACTACTACCTGGACGAGTTCACGTTCCGCTTCAACCGGCGGACCTCACGGTCGCGCGGCAAACTTTTCTATCGCCTCCTCCAGCAGGCGGTCGCCGCCGACCCTGCTCCCTATAAGACAATGGTCGAGGCCACCAGGGCCGGCACCCCCACCCCCAAGATGTAGTGGCTACTGGAGTCAACTAAATACCCCATTAACACCATATCGATGGTCACATCGCCGTTGGCATGGATGCCGACCTGGAACCGGTGACGATGCGCATCCTCGACGGCCTCATGAATTTCCTCCTGGGTCATGGTGAGGATGCCGTAGTCGTCCGGGCGGCCCACGTAGGGAGTGCTCATGCGCATCGTTCGGGCCGAGGCCGATCCGTCGGCGCTGAACTTCACGCCACCGACTCGCAGCCACTCGTCGCCCAGCCCGGTGTAAAGGCCTGCTTCTTTCGTGCTCTGGAAGATGTCGCCCCGGAGCATCATGTAAACGCGCAAACGCATCTCGCCGGCGTGATAAGCATCTTGATACGCGACGGCAGCGTCCTTGCTACAACCCGCGTCATGCACGGACGTCAGGCCGGCCGCCGACATCATCTCGCAAATCAGCTTCACCCCGGCCTGGCGCTGCTCGCGTGTGGTTTGTGTCGGTATCAGCCCTTGAAACAAGGCGTTTGCTCTTTCGGCCACCATGCCGTTGAGCTGGCCTTCATCCTTATAGATTTTGCCTCCCGGCGGATCCGGCGTTCGCGCGGTGATCTTTGCCTGGGCGAAGGCTTTGGTGTTGTACCAGGAGACGTGACCGCCACGGTGCGACACCCTCACTGGATGATCGGGGACGGCCTCGTCGAGGTCTTTGCGGGTGATTCTGCGACCTTCCCGGACCTTCGTATCGTCGTACTTAAAACCGAGCACCCATTCACCTGGAGGACTCTTCTGCGCTCGTTCTCGAAGAGCGTTCTGGATCTCGGGGATGCTGCGCAGATCCAAGTTGACCTCGGCCAACTCATGAACCCCGCCGGACGCGGGATGGGAGTGGGCGTCGATGAAACCGGGCGTGACCGTCATCCCTTCGGCGTCGATCACCGCGGTGTCTCGCGAGGCGAGATTGCGGATCTCATCGGTACTTCCCACTGCAAGGAAGCGGCCGTTTTTCACTGCGAACGCCTCGCCCTGTGGCTGGGCTTCGTCCACGGTGTAGACGCGCCCATTGATGAGCACCAAGTCGGCTGCCGCATCTCCCTCGGCAGCCTCGCTTCCGGCGCCACAGCCGGGCAGGGAACCGACGCCCAAGGCTGCAGCCAGCTTTCCGCCCAGTTTTAGAAATTGAGCACGCGTATATTTCGCCATGAAAACCTCCCTCCGAGTTCCACTAGCGGCTATCAGGCATCCGGACGGGGCGGAGCCAAACGGGGCGGCTTGCCCGCGGACGGTCTCCTCGGGCCGGTGCGATGGACGACTCCAGGCTCGGGCCTGGGGCTCTGAATCTGTGTCGTGAAATTCCTGCTAGGTTTGGCAAGGCACAGGTCAAGCCGCCCGGATCTCTACCCTGGCAGGTCAGCAAAAGCCAGCCGCGATCAGAGACAGGCCCTGGTTAGTAGCCCTTCTGCTTATCCACGACGTTCAACATGGGTTGACCCTTGATGAAGCGCTGGACGTTCTCTTTATAAACCGCCATGCGCCGGTCCCAGGACTTGTGTGACTGGCCCGCCATGTGGGGCGTGATGATCACGTTGGGAACCGTCCAAAGCGGATGTCCCTTGGGCAGCGGCTCCGGGTCGGTTACGTCCACGCCCGCCCCGGCAAGATGTCTCGAATCGAGCGCCTTCGCCAGAGCACGGTTGTCATAGATCTTTCCGCGCGAGACGTTGATGAAATAGGCGCCCTTCTTCATCATGCGGAACTCGGCGTCCCCGAGCATTCCCTCACTCTCCGGCGTATGGGGAACGGAACTGAACACCACGTCGGCCTGGGGCAGAAGCTCATGCAGCCGGTCGGGCTTGTAGACCGCTTCCACGAAATAAGTCATGGGGATGTCCTTGGGGTCCACGGCGACCACCTTCATCCCAAAGGCATGGGCGCGCTGGGCGATCTGAGTGCCAATGCCGCCAAGGCCTATGATGAGGGCCCTTCGATCGGTCAACTCAATGGGTTTAGTCTCGTCGGACGTGAATTGGTCTCTGGTCCATTCCTGCTTGTGCTGCTCGGGAATGATGTGATTCAGGCGCCGAGTCAGCGCCAGCAGGAGGGCCATCGCATGATCCGCAATCTCGGGTCCTTGCAGGATTTTGCAGTTGGTCAGGACGATATCACTGTCGATCATTTCCGGGAAGCGGTAGCGCTCGACTCCGGCACTGCTGGTCTGGACCCAGCGGAGTTTCTTGCCGGCTTGGACCAGTTCCCGATTGACGATTCCGATCAAGCTGTCGGCGTCCGCTATCTCCTTCATAGCGGCCTCCGCGCTGTCGACCCCGACGATAGTTGCGTCGGGAGCGGACGCTTTGAGATCGGCGAGTCTCTGGGGAGTGAGACCGCCGACCACGATTTTGGGCCGGGGCGCGGTCCAAGCCAGGTTCAGCGCTAGCAGAAGCAAGCAAAACAAGAATCGTATTATCATAAATGTTTTTCCCATGGGGCCTCCTCGCCAGTCCACAGTGACCCTAGCACCGACAGAGGCAAAACGCAAGATGGAATGGACTACAAATGGAATGGACTACGATATGGGTCTGTCCTGATAACGCCTCGGACGAAGTGTAACCTCTAGAACGAACATGGAGCTTCAGGGTTGTTCGTTGCGCCGAACGGCATTGTCAAGTTAACAACGCGAAGGCGGTTTTGCCCTCGGGATCGTCCGAGGTGTTCTCCCTTTCAGCAAACGCACGTCACCTTCTTCCTGTGTAAGCTCCATCTGTGATTCCTCAGCTTGCTGGGACATGTCGGTCCGGACATGGCTGTTTGCCGCTTGCAGCTAACACGCCATTCTGTATTCACGATACCAACTGGGTAAATGCTGCTGCTCGACGTGCCATCGCCGCCGAGCACAAAATCCGCCGACAGATAGGCGTGCTGAGTCGCGTAAAAGCTTCGGAACGCCGTCACGTGTAACGGAAGCGGCCGGGGGTCCGTATGCTAGAATATTAGTGTTAGGAGATGGGGAGAGGCCCTATGTTGGGCGCTAACTAATTCGAGGTATCACATGAACTTAACGGCTCTCCATTGGGGCCTTTATTTCAGCGCAACACCGGCCATTCCGCACGTCCCGGATGAGGCCGCTCCTTCGGCGCCCCAGCTTGAACCTGCTGCATCGCCTCCCAAAGGACCGGGTTGGCTGATGGGACTGTTGCTGATCCTTGCTGGTGGAGTGATCGGCACGATCGCTTGGAACGCATCGCGGAATGGGCCGGGCGCTGCTCCAAGCTCAACGACAACGGCGGTGCCGACGGCTCAGGCCACAATCGGCACTTTCGAGAACGTTCTCCGCATCGGCGGCACCATCGGCGCGAAGAGGTTCGGCGCGATACGGGCGCCACGGCTGCGGGGGCGGAGGGACGCCGGCCGGAGCGGCTTGACCCTGATGAACATGACGGAAGGCGGCACCGTTGTCAAGGCCGGCGATGTCGTCTCTGAGTTTGAGATGCGCTGGCTCGTCGACCACGTGGATGACCGCCAGTCCGCGGTCGTGCAAACCCGGTCCGACGTTGAAAAACGCCGGGCGGAGATCATGATCGAGCAGGAAACGCTTCGCCAGACGCTCAAGGCTGCGGAAGCTGAGAGGGAAAAGGCAAAGCTGGACCTGCGCACCGCTGAAGTGCGCTCCGAAATCGAGGCCGCCATTCTGGAACTGGCCGTTCAGGAAACCGCGGCTTCCGCGGCTCAGCTCATCGAGGAAACCGAGATTAAGGCGGTCTCCCATACAGCCGATCTGCGCAGTATGGAAATTCTGGTCGAGAAGGACCGCTATCACCTCGAAAGACACCAGCGTGACCTGGAACGCTTGAAGCTCAAGACTCCGGTTGGCGGGCTCGTCGTCATCGAGACGATCTACCGCGGCAGCGCCCAGTTCGGACAAGTGCAGAGCGGGGACACAGTCAACCCGGGGAGGTTCTTCATGCGCGTCGTGGATCTGTCGAAAATGGCCCTCTTGGGCAGCGTGAACCAGGTCGATGTGCAGTCAGTACGCATGGGCCAGAAGTGCGAAGTTCGGCTGGACGCCTACCCGGACTTGGTTCTCTCGGGCCATGTCACGAAATTGGGCGCGCTAGCCACCTCGGCAGGGGGTTCCCGCTTTCGGCGCGGCTCCAGTGGCAGCTTCGTGAAGGTCGTGTCCGTCGAGATAGCGATCGACGATCCAGATAAAAGAGTCATCCCTGACTTGTCGGGAAGCGCGGACATCCTATTCGAACGGCAAGAGAACGCTCTTCTTGTCCCCCGGTCGGCAATTCAGAAGAGTGACGATGATACGACCGTGTTTGTGAGGGCTGGCAATCAGTTCGTGGAGCGCCCAGTCAAGCTCGGGAAGATGAGCAGTACGATGGCGATCGTGCTCGAGGGTCTTTCCGAAGGCGACGAAGTGGCTCTTCAGCGGCCTCCCCAGAAATCCAGTACCTAGCGCAGCGCGCGACGTGGCGCCATTCCTGGCGACATTACCTCGACACGTCGATGCAGAGGCGCGGACGGCAGTCCGCGCGCGCCACGTTCACGTGGCTTGCCACGCGGCTCGCCAGAGTACGTTCCCGGCCAGCATCCCGCCGAGTTTTTTGGGCCCCTCCATGGGAATCCCAAAATCCGCTCCAACTTGCTCATTTCCTGCCGCCCCCGCAATCCCGCAACCACGTTCCCCAAGAAAGCCCCGGCGTCAGCCATTTTCCCCTTTGATAGACTGGATGATCCATGCCCTGCGACGTGCTAATCATCGGCAGCGGACCCGGTGGATACGTGGCCGCGATCCGCGCGGCGCAGTACGGTCTAAAGGTCGGCGTCATTGAGAAAAACGCCAAGCTGGGAGGCGCCTGCCTGCACGTCGGCTGCGTACCGACCAAGGCTCTGCTGCACTTTGCGGAGGTCTATGAACAGACCCTTCACGCTGAGCAAATCGGCATCAAATCGAGCGGCGTCGAACTAGATTTTGAGCGCATGCAGCAGCGCAAGCGAGAGATCGTCGCGGGCCACGCCAAGGGAATCGAGTTCCTTTTCAAAAAGAACAAGATCGACTCGATTGCCGGGTTCGGCAAGCTGCTGGGGGGAGGAAAAGTCGAGGTCGTGAACGCCGACGGCCGGACCGAAATCAGCACGCGGCACATCGTGCTGGCCACGGGCTCGGAGGCACGAATGCTGCCGGGCTTGAGCGTCTCGCCTGACAAACTTCTCACCAACATCGAGATATTGGAACTTTCCGAGGTTCCTCGCTCGCTGGCGATTATTGGCGCCGGAGCCGTGGGCGTCGAGTTTGCGTCGATCTACCGCAGCTTTGGTTGCGAGGTCACGATCATCGAGGCCCTTCCCCGCCTTGTTCCCATCGAGGATGAAGAGGTCTCCGCGGAACTTGCCCGCGCTTTCCGAAGAAGAGGCATTGCAATGCACACCGGCGCCCAAGTCCAAGGCGCGGCGGATGACGGCGGCCTCGTTCAAATTGAATTCAGCGACGGCGAAGGGAAGCAGCAGCAGCTTTCCGCCGAGAAACTACTGGTCGCCGTGGGCCGCCGCCCCAACACGGAAAAGATAGGGCTGGAGAACACCGCCGTTCAAGCCGATCGAGGATTCATCCAGGTCGATGAGTGGATGCAAACCGCCGAGCCCGGAGTCCGCGCCATCGGCGACATCGTGGCGGGTTCGCCGCAGCTCGCGCACGTGGCCTCGATGGAGGGCCTGGTCGCCGCCGCCCACATCGCCGGCAAGGAAGTGGCGCCGATCAATTATCTGCAAAGCCCCTCGGCGACGTATTGTGAACCGCAGATCGGCAGCGTCGGTCTGACCGAAGCACAGGCGCGCCAGCGCGGCCACGAGGTTAAGGTGGGCAAGTTCAACTTTCGCGCCAACAGCAAGGCCTCGATTCTGGGCCGCCACGCTGGGTTTGTGAAGGTGGTTGCCGAGGCGGACTCCGCTGAAATCCTGGGCGTGCACATCATCGGCCCGTCGGCGACAGAGCTGATCTCCGAGGCGGTTGTCGCGATGGCGTCCGAGGCGACGGCTGAGTCGATTGCGGCGACCATTCATTCACACCCGACGCTCTCGGAAGCCGTACAAGAGGCCTTCAACAGCGTCTATGGGATGGCCATCAATGCCTGATCGAACGGAGCGGACCCAGCCAGGCCAGGCGTGTTTGACCGGAATATCGTGGCCGCTTGAATCCGTGCCGGAACGTGTCCCCAATGGGTTTGCCGCAGCCGCTACCGGCTCCCGGAGCGCGCGGAGTCAAGAATCGGTCTGCCAATACCGCGACCTGGGGCTCATGCCGTTTGGCGACGCTTGGGATCTGCAGCAGGAACTTGTCGCCAGACGCAAGAGGGGTGAGATTCCCGACCAGTTGCTATTTGTTGAACACCCGCACGTGATCACTTTAGGCCGCAACGCCAAGCGGCAAAACGTGCTTGTATCCGAAAGTGAACTCGAGCGGCTGGGGATCGAGCTGTGCCCAACTGATCGCGGCGGCGACGTCACCTACCACGGGCCGGGACAGTTGGTGCTGTACCCGATTCTCGACCTGCGAGAATGGAAGCGCGACGTGGTCGCCTATGTCCGCGCTTTGGAGCGGGTGATCATCCAGGCAGTCGCCGGGCTGGGGATACAGGCCGAGCCGATGGCGGGATGCACCGGCGTCTGGGTAGGCGGAGCGAAGCTGGCCGCGATCGGTATTCACATCAGCCGCTGGGTCACCTCACATGGCGTGGCGTTGAACGTGTCGCCGCGGATGGAATACTTCAACTGCATTGTGCCTTGCGGGATACAGAAACCGGTGACGTCTTTAGAAGCCATCACCGGGAGGGTGATCGGCTGCGAGGCGATGATTCCTCTGCTGGCTGAGAGCTTTTCTATAGTATTCGAGCGCCGAACAGAGCCCCGAACGCAAGTGAAAGGTCGCGAGCAAGGGGAGGGGTGGCGAGCAAGGAGAGGGGTCGCGAGTGAGGGGTAGGGCTTTTTGAGCCGCGAAGCGGCGCAGGATCGTAGCCCATGGGTGGAGCGAAGCGGAACCCTGGGTGCAAATCCCTCGAGGCGGAAGCCCTGAAAGGGCGCAGGAAAACACTCCGCATGGCTCCGATGACAGGCCGACTCTAACCGAAAACAATACAATGAACTTGGGCGAGCAACCAGGCGCCGAAATCATTAAGTGATGAGTATTGGGGTTCTAGCTAGAGCACGCCCGAAGGGTTGCGCTCTCCATCCGACTATGGTTCGATCTTGAAAGGCCATCGCGCCGAAATCGGCCCACCCTCGAATTGTCGCGGGTACTGATAGCAAGCGACTCAGAGAAACCAATGACAGACGTTATCATGCCCCAAATGGGCGAAAGCATCGTTGAAGGCACGGTCACCAAGTGGCTCAAAAATATCGGCGACCGCGTCGAACGCGACGAACCCCTGTTCGAGATCTCGACGGACAAAGTTGACTCGGAAGTTCCCGCACCCGTGACGGGAATCCTTGAAGAAATGTTGGTGCAGGAAGGCGAGACGGTCGAGATCAACACGGTGGTCGGAAGAATCGGCGACGGCGCCTCCCCGAGCGAACAATCAACCGCCCAGGCTGTTGCTGATGGCGGCTCCTCCGCGGACGGCGCCGGCGGGGACAACGCCCCGGCCGCGGCAGCCGCTCCTCCCCAAGCACCGCAAGCAGCCAAACCTCGTCCTGAGGATTCGACACCCATCCGTTCATCACCTCTGGTAAAGCGGCTCGCAAGAGAGCACAACATCGACCTGCGGCAAATCAGGGGAACGGGTCAGGACGGCCGAATCTCGAAGAAAGACATCGCGGCCTATCTAGCGAGCCGCAAGGACGCAACTGCCGCAGCAGGCGAAGCCCCGGTTGCCGACATTGCGGCGCCACCGGCGGCCCTACCGGCCGAGCTTGCGGCCGCGTTTCACCCGGCGCCGCACGCCCGCTTCGGCGAGCATCGGGTCGAACCGCTCAGCACCATGCGCCAGCGAATCGCCGAGCACATGGTGATGACGAAGCGCGTGGCGCCGCACGTCTCGACCATTCATCAATTCGACGTGACAGCCGTTGCGAACGCCCGCGAAAAGAGCAAGGATCAGTTCCTGGAACGCCACGGAATCAAGCTCACCTACATGCCGTTCTTCTTGAAGGCCGCTGCCTCCGCTCTCAGAGCGTTCCCGGCGGTGAACGCCTCGCTGGACGGCGATCAGGTGATCTACCACAACAACGTCAACGTAGGAATTGCGGTTGCGCTCGATTGGGGACTGGTCGTCCCGGTCATCCGAGGCGCCGACCAGAAAAGCACGATCGAGTTGCAGCGAGCCGTCACGGACCTCGCTTCCCGAGCTCGAAACAAGCAGCTCAAGCCGGAGGAGGTCCGCGAAGGCACTTTTTCTATTTCCAACTACGGATCCTACGGCAGCCTGCTGGCGACGCCCGCCATCAACCAGCCCCAATCGGCGATCCTGGGACTTGGGGCGGTGCACAAAGCTCCCATCGTCATCAACGACGCCATCGCGATTCGTTCGATTAGCTATGTGACCCTCACCTTTGACCACCGGCTGCTCGACGGCGCGGTGGCCGACGAGTTTCTCAACCACATGAAAAGCGTGATCGAGCATTGGGATGAAGCGGTCTTGTAGGGCGGGGCTCTGACATAATTTTCAAATCGAAACTCCGACTTTGGCGACGATCTCGGTACGCGGCTAGCTGGCCAGCTTGTGCGTGTGTTCTCTCGCCGGCACTAAGAACAGCGATCGTTGGGCCGGCGTGTCGCTGGCGATCGAGGGCAGCTCCGGGTAGCGGTCTAGCAATTTCGGTGGTACCGAGACACGTTCGCCGGACACCATATCCATGAGCTGGAGGGCGTTGACTACCGCCTTGCCTAGGAAGTGATTGTTGGTCACGACATAGGTCGTAGAGGTCTGGGCGGCGATGTTGTGGACTCGCTGGGCCCACTTTTCCAACTGTGCCGGCGAATAGAGGTAGTTGTAACGCGCCTGGACCGGAGTGAGTCCGTCTGTCCGGCCGACATTGTCCTGGAAATTGAACCATTCGTGGTAGTTTCGGCCGTGCAGTCGGACGTAACCGATGGAAGAGGTTGCGTAATCCGTTGCCGGGAAGCAGTGGTGCAAATGAGGCTGGTCGATGTTGGCAAACCCGATTTCGTTCTCCCTCAGCACGCTGAGGGCCTCTCCTGAGTTCCAACTGGCATGCCGTAGCTCGGCCACCAAGGGGTAGTCTCCGAATGCTTGCTTGACTCTTCGCAAGTATTGCTGGTTTTCCCGGCTGTAACGGAACGACCAGGGGAACTGCATCAGCAGGCAACCGAGACGCCCGTCTTCAACCAGCGGGGCAATGCCGTCGCAATAGTTGCGGACATCGTGTTTGTTCAGGATGCGCTCGTGGGTGAATACCCGGTAGAGCTTGGCGGTGAATTGGAAATCCGGTCGCCCCGCCACTTTGTCGGCCCACAGTCGGGCAAGCTCCGGCCGCAAAGGGCGATAGAAAGACGTGTTAATTTCGATGACCGGAAAGTAGCAGGCGAGGTAAGCCGCTTCGTGGAAGCCGCGAGGGCGGGGAGCTGGATAAACGACGCCCTTCCAATCCTCATACGACCAGCCGGCAGGCCCTACTTTGATGTTGATGGGGTATTTAGTTGACTCCAGTAGCCACTACATCTTGGGGGTGGGGGTGCCGGCCCTGGTGGCCTCGACCATTGTCTTATAGGGAGCAGGGTCGGCGGCGACCGCCTGCTGGAGGAGGCGATAGAAAAGTTTGCCGCGCGACCGTGAGGTCCGCCGGTTGAAGCGGAACGTGAACTCGTCCAGGTAGTAGTCCAAATACTCGTGACTGACAGCCCCCTGGTGGGTCCCCAACAGCCAGCGCTTTAGCAGAGAGGCGACACGATGGACTCTCGGCAGCAGCTTACTCGCCGATTGCCGCTTCCCGCGCAGCACGGTGACTTCATGGCGGTATCCTTTGTTCTCCAATCCCGCATAGCCTTCCCAGCCGTCGGTGTGCACGAGGCTGCCAGGTTGGATAGCTTCTTCGACAAAGGCTTCCAAGCTCGCCGCTGAGGCATCCGCGATCCGACGGAGCCGGATGCGACCCATACCGCGCCCATCCTCCTCGGCAGCAACCGCAACTAACGCTTTGCCAACCATTTCGCGACCTCGGACGCCCTCTTCGACTCCGCCCACATACGTTTCGTCCACCTCCACCCGGCCGACCAGCCGATTGCGACCGGGGCGCACCATGGCGCGGCGGAACTTGTGCAGCCAGGTCCAGGCGGTTACATAGCTACCCAAACCCAAGACCCGCTGCAACTCCAGCGCGCTGGCCCCGCCTTTTTGCGTTGTCACCCACCAAGCCGCCCGGAACCACAACGTCAAGGGCTTGCGGGTGTCCTGGAAAATCGTGCCCGCCGTCACCGAGGCCTGGTAACCGCAGTCGGCGCAGAGCAGCAGATTGCGTTTGCTGGCCCATGAGGACTGGATCCCACAGCGCGGGCACACGAACCCCTCCGGCCAGCGCAGCTTCAGCAGGTACTCCCGGCACGCCTCCTCGGTCGAGCTTCCAACTCGACGAGGTTTCGGGGGTAGTCCTCCTTCATGCCCCCAACCACAACATATTGTGGCTACTGGAGTCAACTAAATACCCCATTGATGTTGTTTCCCACGATCGCGAACTTTCGCTTTTTATTCGCCTACCTGAAGTATAGCCCGAGACAGGCATTCGGTCAAGTTTTTTTTTGAAAGCCACTTCGACTGCCGCAACATCGAAATCATCACTGCACGCCGAGCTATAATTAACCTGGAGATCTTTGCACAATCATGCCTACCAAAACCCGTCATCCGAGGCCGTACGCTGCCTTTGGCGCCATGCTGATTGCGCTACTCGGCGTTGCACCCGCGTCAGCCGCGCCAAAAGAGGAGACCGGCCCGACGGTTGAGTTCAACCGCGACATTCGGCCTATCCTCTCCGACAGGTGCTATGCCTGCCACGGGCCCGACAAGTCAAAGAGGTTAAGCAACCTTCGTCTCGACAAGGAAGAGGGCGCGAAAGCGGATCTGGGCGGGCGATTCGCGATCGTCCCCGGCAAGATCGCAGAGAGCCAACTGATCAAACGCATTACGGCGGACAATGAAGTGATCCGCATGCCGCCGGCCCACACGGGAAAAAAGCTGACCGGCGAGGAAATTGCCCTCTTCAAACGCTGGATCGCCGAGGGTGCGCGGTGGCAGAAGCACTGGTCGTTCATCAGGCCGAAACGCCCTGAGCTTCCTGCAGTCAGTGACCCAGGCTGGCCGAATAATCCGATTGACAGTTTTGTGCTGGCCCGGCTCGACCGGAAAAACCTGTCTCCTTCAGCGGAAACCGGCCGTGCGACACTCCTTCGCCGCGTGACTCTCGATCTGACCGGTTTGCCTCCGACGCTGGCGGAAATCGATGCCTACCTGAATGACCGCTCGCCGAACGCTTACGAAAAGGTCGTCGGCCGTCTGTTGAAATCTCCGCGCTATGGAGAGCGCATGGCCGTCCGCTGGCTGGACGCCGCCCGCTACGCCGACACCAACGGTTACCAGACCGACGCCGAGCGCTACATGTGGCGATGGCGTGACTGGGTGATCGAGGCCTTCAACGACAACATGCCCTTCGATCAGTTCACCGTTGAGCAGATTGCCGGCGACATGCTTCCCAACGCGACGCTGGAACAAAAGATCGCCAGTGGTTTCAATCGCAATCACCGCGGTAACGGCGAGGGCGGCATCATCGCGGCGGAATACGCGGTCGAGTATGTGGTCGACCGGGTCGAAACGACTTCTACCGTATGGCTGGGACTGACGATGGGCTGCACGCGCTGCCACGACCACAAGTACGACCCCATCACGCAAAAGGAATTCTACAAGCTCTTCGCCTATTTCAATAACGTTCCCGAAAGAGGCAATGCTTTCAAGTACGGCAACTCGCCCCCGTTTATCCAGGCGCCCACGCGCGAGCAGCAGCGGAAACTCAAGACGCTGAATAAGAATCTCGCGCTTGCCGAGAAATCATTCAAAGGGTTCGAAGCCGGCCTGGATAGCGCCCAGAAGGATTGGGAGAAAGCGCTCTCGGAGTCTTCGCGAGTCGATTGGTCGCTGCACGACGGGCTGATTGCGCACTATCCGCTGGATGGCAACCTGTCCGGGACCGCACCGGGCGCTTCCCGGGATGTGCGTCCCAAATTGCGCGATGGGTTGCCCGATTTTTCGGTCGGACGGTTAGGGCAGGCGGCGGGCTTCGACGGCAAGCGATTCATCGAAGCCGGGGACATAGCGGACTTCCGGTTTTACGAGAATTACACGCTCTCGGCATGGATCTACGCGACCGGCCCCAACGGCACGATTGTTTCCCGCTCCAAAGCCGTCCCGACCGAGGTGAAAGGGTGGGGGCTGTTCTTGAAAGACGGCAAGCTGCAGCTCAACATGGTGACGCGCTGGCTCGATGATTCGAGCCGCGTGGAAACCGCCGATCCGATCGAGCTGAATCAATGGCATCACGTTCTCGCTACCTACGACGGCACGCGGCTCGCCGAAGGCAGCAAGATCTACCTGGATGGCAAGCCGGTCCGGCTTAGGTTTGTTCTTGACGAGCTGAACCAGCCGTTCGGCGTTAAGGCGCCGCTGCGCATTGGCGCGGGCGACGGCGATCAGCCGCGCTTCGAGGGTCTGATCGACGATGTCCGCATCTATGACCGCGTGCTGCGGCCGGCGGAAGTGAGTGTCGTCGCAACCGCCGAATCGCTCAGCGAAATCGCCAGGATCGCCGCCGCCGGCCGCACCCAAGCTCAGTCGGACAAGCTGCGGCTGGCGTTCCTGGATCAATATTCGCCTGAAGAGATTCAGGTGGCCTGGCAAATGCTTGTGGGCCTCAGGAAGAAGCGGGACCAGCTCGTCGAAAGCTTCCCGACCGTCATGGTCATGCAGGAACGGGAGAATCGGCGCGACACGCATCTGCTGCTGCGCGGAGCCTACGACGCACCGGGAGAAAAGGTAGCGCCGGGAGTGCCCGCCGTTCTTCCCCCGATTCCCGAGGGCGCTCCGAATGACCGGCTGGGCTTTGCGCGCTGGCTCGTCGACCCCTCCAATCCCCTGACCGCGCGAGTCACGGTCAACCGCTTCTGGCAGATGCTTTTTGGCGTGGGCCTGGTCAAAACCGTGGAAGATTTCGGTTCTCAAGGGGAGTGGCCTGTTCACATAGACCTGCTCGACTGGCTCGCAGCCGAGTTCATCGAAAGCGGCTGGGACGTCAAGGGCGTCATGAAGACGATCGTCATGAGCGCCACCTACCGGCAGTCGTCGAGAGCGAACGCAGATCTGTACGAAAAGGACCCGGAGAATCGCCTCCTGGCGCGAGGTCCGCGTTTTCGGCTGCCCGCGGAAGTGCTGCGCGACCAGGCGCTCGCTATCTCCGGCCTACTGGTCGAGAACGTCGGCGGCCCGTCCGTGAAGCCTTATCAGCCGGCCGGACTGTGGACCGAGCTGGCGGGCGGCAAAGGGTATCCGCAAGACCACGGCGACAAGCTCTACCGGCGGGGTCTCTACACTTTTTGGAAGCGCGCCGTGCCGCCGCCGGCCATGCTGAATTTCGACTCCGCCGGGCGTGAAGCCTGCACCGTCCGTGAAACCAGAACGAACACGCCGCTGCAAGCGCTTAACTTAATGAACGACGTCACCTTCGTCGAGTCCTCGCGGATGATGGCGGAGCGAATGATGAACGAGGGCGGCAGCACCCCTGCCGAGCGGGTGGCCTATGGCTATCGATTGGCGACGGCCCGTGAGCCGGGAGAGCGGCGGAGCGAGATTCTTGTCGACAGTTTTCACCACCACCTGGATAACTATGAGACCGACCGCAAGGCGGCGCTGGCGCTCGTCACGCAAGGCGAGCACCCCCGCAGCCAAGAGCTGGACATTGCCGAGCTGGCGTCTTACACGACCATCGCCAGCTTGATTCTCAACTTGGACGAAACGATCACGAAGGAGTGAGTTGGCTACTGGTCTGTCCGGCCCAGCAACGTAAACTCGAAAGGAGAGATGCCCATGAATCCGCACCTAGAACATCAACTCCATATGACCCGGCGGCACTTCTTCGGCCGCTCCAGCGCCACCATCGGAACGGCGGTTCTGGCGAACTTGTTCAAGGATGAGCTTGGGGCGGCGGCCGCGAAGTCTGGCGGTGACGACTCCTCGGCGGGCCTTCCCGGCCTGCCGCACTTCGCGCCCAAAGCTAAGCGAGTAATTTATCTGTTCCAGTCGGGGGCTCCGTCTCAATTGGACCTTTTCGACTACAAGCCCAATCTCAAAGACCGGCGAGCCAGCGAGCTGCCCGCCTCGATCCGCCAGGGCCAGCGTCTGACCGGGATGACGGCGACGCAAACGAGCTTCCCCGTCGCACCGACGATCTTCGACTTCAAGCAGCATGGTCAGTCGGGTGCCTGGATCAGCGAATTGATGCCGCACCTCGCCAAAGTGGCCGACGAGCTGTGCTTCATCAGATCGATCAACACCACGGCGATCAACCACGACCCGGCGGTGACCTTCTTCCAGACCGGATTTCAGCTAGCCGGCCGGCCGAGCATCGGCGCCTGGCTCTCCTATGGCCTGGGGACCATGAACCAGGACCTGCCGTCCTTTGTCGTGATGGTTTCGAGCGGCTCGGCGCGTGAGGGACAGCCGCTTTATGACCGGCTGTGGGGCAGCGGTTTCCTGCCGACCCGCTATCAAGGAGTCAAGTTCCGCTCCGTGGGCGACCCGGTGCTTTACTTGTCGGACCCTCCGGGCATCAACAAGCCCGCGCGGCGGCGTTTTCTCGATGACCTGGCGAAACTGAACCAGTTGTCGCTGGAGGAATTCGGCGATCCTGAAATCTCCACCCGCATCTCGCAATATGAGATGGCCTACCGCATGCAGACTTCGGTTCCGGAGCTGACCGATCTCTCAGGCGAGCCCGACAGCACGTTTGAGCTTTACGGCAGCGACGCCCGCAAGCCCGGGACCTTTGCCGCCAATTGCCTTTTGGCAAGGCGGCTGGCGGAGCGGGGCGTTCGCTTCATCCAGCTCTTCCACCGCGGCTGGGACCAGCACACTGAACTCCCCAAGGGTATTCGCAAACAGTCCAAAGACACCGATCAGGCCACTGGCGCGCTGATTGAAGACCTCAAAGACCGCGGAATGCTCGAAGACACGCTCGTCGTTTGGGGCGGCGAGTTCGGCCGCACCGTCTACAGCCAGGGACGCCTCACCGAGGACGACTACGGCCGTGACCATCACCCGCGCTGCTTCACGATCTTCATGGCGGGCGGCGGAGTCAAACCCGGCATGAGCTACGGCGAGACCGACGACTACTGTTACAACATCGCCAAAGACCCCGTCCACGTCCACGACCTGCACGCAACCATGATGCACCTGCTCGGCGTCGACCACACCAAGCTCACCTTCAAGTACCAAGGCCGCCACTTCCGCCTAACAGACGTGCATGGCGAAGTGGTGGAAAAGGTTCTGGCCTGATTCAGAGCCCCGAACGCCAGTGAGGGGTCCGGTATTTGGTCCGGTGAGTCGGGTAAATTTGGGGGAATTCGGGCGAACTCGCCGTAACGAGCGTGAACTCAAGTGAACATGCTCGGGAGGCGCTAAACGCCCTACTATCAGTGGATTGGATTGAAAATAAAGGACTTAGAATGGAGGCGCGGGTGGGAATCGAACCCACGAATAAAGGTTTTGCAGACCTTTACCTTACGACGCCAAACCCCCTCCAAATCAGTTACCTAGACCGATTTCTGCTTCAGGAGAGTTCACCCTTTGGTCACTTTCGCTAAGGGGTGGACGGATGGATGCCCTCTATTCACCCTAAAAACGGCAGTTGGTCGTCTTCGAACCGCCCCAACCTTGTGACGAGACGTCAGTTGGACCCGAGTGTCATCGGGGACCGGCGGGTGAAGATTGCAACTGCTCCGCAGTTGCAATATCAGCACATAAGATACGTTCTTTCAATATGTTACAACGAATGCTAGAACGTCCAACTGCCGTTTTTAGGTTCACGAGTCTCCAATGACCGCCAAACAGGTTCCTCCCTGTGCGCGGACGCCCCAGGGGACCAGGGAGCCGGGAAGTGACGGTTGCCTGCTACGTTCGCGTCTCCACGCCTGACCAAAATCCTGAGCTACAGCTCCGCGAACTCCGAGACTATGCCACACGGCAAGGCTGGGAGCTGGCGGATGCCTACGAAGATGTCGGGAGTGGTTCCAAGGCGTGCCGTCCTGGGCTGCACCGTTTGATGGAGGACGCCCGCAAGGGCAAGTTCAAAGCCGTCCTGGTCTGGAAGCTCGACCGCTTCGGACGCTCCCTGGTGGACTGTCTGAAGAATATCCAACTCCTCGAAGACAACAGAGTGCAGTTCATTGCGGTGACTCAGGGTCTTGACACCGACCGCAAGAATCCGGCGGCTCGGTTCCTACTACAAATCCTCGGGGCAGCTGCCGAATTCGAGCGCTCGCTGATCTTAGAGCGGGTTCAGGCTGGCCAAGCTCGTTATCGCCAAGACTACCAAGCCGGTAGGGTCGGACGGACCGTGCACAGTAGATCCGGGAAGGATCTCCCGGCACATCGACCAAGGAAGATTTTCGACAGGGAGAAGGTGGTCCGACTTCGCCAAGACGGGCTTTCTCTGCGTCAGATTGCCAAGAGGATGGGGATCGGCCTCGGGACTGTCTCCCGAACCCTTCAAGAGCGTTCCGAAAGATGAAGGGCAATCGTCGGGGACGGGTTTATGAAGGCTGGGGAGTTGCAAGACGCAAAAAAGGGATTCTGAGACTGCTCCTACAGTTTGAGCTTTTGGTACAGATTCACAGCGTAACGTCGTGCCACGGGTGAAAAGCATCAGCACCAACCAAGGCTCCGAACTTGAAGCTCAGAATGAGCCGGTGGCAGATTCCGTTCTCAGTTCCCTGACGGATAAAGACGCCAAGACCGACAAGTCTGCTGAACACTCAAATCCGGAGACGCCATCGATCCTACCCGCGACTCCCTGCGGCCCAGCTTACCTATCCCCGCTGCGAAGACGGCTGTTGGAAGTAGCGTCCTCTCTTCGGACCGAGTTTGGCTCTCTCCTGCAGGACCCTCGGGCTGCTAAAGAGGCCGTTCAGTATTTCGCTCGACTCGTCAGCCCACAACGAAAGGCCGGCAGACCGAAAAGAGCCGATGTCACTGAAGCGCTCCGTCTGGAAGCCGAGGGTGTGTCCCGCCAACAGATCTACCGACGGTTGAGTAAGAACACCAGGGAGGAACAGCATGCCCTCCGAGAGGCCATGCGGATGCGCAAGTATCGCCAGCGCAAGCGTGACAAACTCGAACCCGTTACGCCAACTTAGTCTCGCCTAATTTGTGCATCTTGGCGAAGCGCCCGAGCTGGTCCAAGATGAATTCAATGGAGGAAATCTCATGCCCACCAAGGCGGAACTAGAGGAAGCAATCGAGGAAGCAGTAGAAGTTCTCACTGGCGCTTATGCGCCGGAGTCCAGCCGGGAGGATTTAGCCGGGGCTGTCGGGAAGGCTCTGAATGTGCTGGAGCTGGAAGATGAGGGCGAAACCTGCGACGACGATGAATATGACGGGGACGAGGCGATGGTTGGCGCTTAGTCTCCCCGGCGGAGCCAGAACGAATGGATGCTCTCTATTTCCGAGTCTCCAGCGACCGCCAAACCACCGAGAACCAGTTCGCTGATCTTCTCCAGGTAGCTGAGAAAGACGGCTCCGGTCGCGATTGGAGCCAGATCCGAAAGCTGCTTTCCGGATGCATCCTTGAGGAAGCGGCCGGTGACCGCGCCGTCTATTCCGTCAATCCGAAGGTCGTTTCCGAATTGGCCGACCTCTGCGTCTACGTGGAGCAGGGTCGGTCCAGCCGCAAAGGTTCCAAGAGCCGTCCGCTGTTCCAGCAAATGAAGAAAGATGCTGCTCTGAGGAAGTTCGATCGTCTCCTCGTTTGGAAAGTCTCCCGTCTGGGCCGCGACATGCGGGAGGTCATCTCTACCGTCTATGAACTGTCCGATCTAGAAGTGACTGTTGTTCCTGTCAAGTCTCAGACCGGCCCGATCAACTCCACCATGGGCAAGCTGTTGTGGGCGATTCAAGCGTGGTTCGCGGAGATGGAGAACGAGGAACGGTCGGATGCGATCAAGGCTGGGCAGGCTAGGGCCGTGGCGTCCGGCAAGGCGGTGGGAAGACCGCGAGTGATCTTCGATCGCAAGCGGGTAGTGAAGCTGCGTGACGAAGGCCTCAGTTGGTCCCAGATCGCCGCAAGAGTGGGAGTGAGCATCGGAACAATTCGTCGTGCCTACCAAGATCTGTCAGCAGCCCCCATCTCCTAAATCGCGGAGCAGGATCCCGACCGCAACAGAGCAGGAGAGAACAGAGTAAGGAGAAGAATGAGCAAGAACTTTGACATGTTAAAGATTTCGCTTCGGCGGCAGACAGCGTAGGAAGATGAGGCAACCCGCAGAGCGGGCAAGGAAACAGAGTTGCGGGCGTTTGAGGGCTAAGTGCTTCTGTTGGAGTATGTTACGGACTGAGGCCGGCAATAGCTGGTGGTTACGGGATTAATCAACAGTAATCCGCAGACGAGCGCTATCTAGTCCGAAGTTCCAGGGGCAAAACGACAGTAAGTCATTGATTCTGCGGCGGAAAGGCGGCCGGCGAAATTCGCTCTTCTGGCTACAGGCCCAGCAGCTCCAAGGCCCGCTTTTGCAGCGCCGTCGGCGCGGTCCGTTGTTCGAACGTCGCCGCGCTCCCCTCGCCGCCGACCCGGCAGGTGTTTTGGCAGCGCGTCGCCAGGGCGTCGAGCAACGTCTGGAAGCTGTGCACGGGCAACCCCCCGGACGTGCGGCGGCGGGTCTTTTTCTTTTTCACCGCCGCCGAAGGCTCGGCCGGCGCCACCGGATCGCGTTGCTGCCGGCCGGCCTCCAGCTGCTCGTCTTCAAACAGCAACTCCGCCCACGCTTGGCGCATCCGCCACTCCACGTAATAGGCCAGCAGACACAAAAAAATGTGCGCCCGCACGTGGTCCGGCGTGCGGTGAAAGATCGGCCGCACCCGCAAATCCGCGCCTTTCATGCAGCGAAACACGCGCTCCACCCGGGCCAAACTCTTGTAGGAACGCACCGCGTCTTCGGCCTTCAGATCGGCCTTCTTTTCGCTGCTGCGGATGACGTAGATGCCGTCCAGCGCCGCTTCTGCTTCGACCGCCGCCGTGCGCCGCCGCCAGCGGAAAACGCCCTCGCCGATGGTCGTCTCAAAATGCTTGCCCATCTTGTAGCGGTCCTGCACGCGGCCCGCCTTGCGTCCGATCTCGGCGGCGGTCAGCGGGGTGCGTTTGCGCCGCGCCACCTCGGCCTCGATGCGCTCGAATTCCTTCTCGCTGGCCGCCAGCAGCTCGTCGCGCTTGCGCCCGCGCTCCTCGGCCAGCAGCGGGTTATAGCAGGCCACCAGCCGCTCGCCGGGATAGTCGGGGGAGTGAATTTCAGCCAAGTTTTTCTTGTCGAACAACGATAACTGCAACGCGCCTTCGCTGGCCAGCCGCCGCAGCGCCGGCGCGCGCAGCGCCGAGATCCAGCCCAGCCCGCGATGTTGCCGCAGGTTTTCAATCTGCGTTTGGGTCCACAAACCGCGGTCGCCCACCAGCACCACGCGCTCGAGCCCGAAGCGCCGCCGCAGCGTGTCCACCTGATCGGGCAGCGTCGCCGGATCGCCCGTGTTGCCGGGGTAGACGCTGACCGCCAGCGGCCGTCCTTGGCTGTCGGCGAGCACGCCGTAGACGATGATCGGCTGGCCTTTCTTGCGGTCGCGGCTGTGGCCGTGGGCCGCCAGCGGGCAGTGGCGTCCTTCGTAGTAGCTGCTGGAGACGTCGTAGAGCACGGTGTCGCCGGCCGCGAGATGCCGCGCCGCGAGCTTCTTTTCGATGCGTTTTTGGCGGGCCAGCAGCCAGTCCAGCGCCGCGTAGAGATCGTTTTCGTCGGCGTCTTCGACGCCCAGCTGCTGGGCCAGCGTGGAATGCTGCCACAGCCTGGTGGTGGCCAGTTTCGAGCCGGGATGCAGCAGCCGCTCGACGATCATGGCCACGACGAGGTCGCGCTGGCGCGAGGGTTTGGACCCCAGCAGGCGTTCGAGGCCGAGCTGGCGGAGCGTGCCGAGAACAGCTTCAACGTGACCGTGGGGGCGGGAGCGTTCGACCAGGAAAGCCTCGGCGGCGGGCACAAAGGATTCGCCGGCGAGCGAGCGGCGGATGACGTCGATGAGGGAATCGGGCAGGTGGGAGAGATTGCCGAGGGTTTCGTGTTTGACCTGCTGGCCGACGCGAAAGGAGCGGCGGAGCAGGTGGGAGGTATAGATTTTGCCTTTGTAGCGGCGAGTAGTGGTGGCTACATGAACAGGGCCGAATCTAGATGGCATAAAGCCATTATAGCATATACAGAACAAAAAGTCCAGAAGAAAGTCACTAATTAGTGGCTACAAACAGCACTTCGAGACCACCCCAAACCGGCCCTAACTCCCTTTCTTGGTTACTCTTACGCCGAAATCGGCCCCTGGAACTTCGGTCTAGTTCGTTTCGGGGGACTTAGCCCTGCTCGCGGCCGCGGAACTCCTGAACCAGTTCTGGACAATTCGGCCGCGGCTATTCATCGCTGCTGCAGCCGCCGCCGCAGCTGCTGCCACCGCTGCTGCTGCTAGAGCTGCTGCCGCTGTCCGAGCTGACCGCATCCGATACGGAGTCCGCCCAGCCAGACGCTGTCTCGCCAGCGCCGCCTCCCCCGGAGCCGACCGTGACGCCGCTCTCGGCGATGCTGTTCGCGTAGTCACTGCCCGGGAAGTACTCGACATCGCTCTTGGCCGGGGTCTCGAAGTCCTTTGCCGGATTCATGGCGTTGTTGCTGCCTGCATCGAAACCTTCTTCGCCGACAGCGCAGATGGGGTGACCGTGCTCGTCGATGAGCGTGAAGTCGCGGCAATAAATTTCATACTCGTAGCACATCTCCGACCAGAGCCAGGCGTAGAAGTAGAAGTCGTCAAACCCGTAGTAGTCATAGAAGAACGGGTCGTCTTCGTCGTATTCGTCGTAATGGGGTATTTAGTTGACTCCAGTAGCCACAATATGTTGTGGTTGGGGGCATGAAGGAGGACTACCCCCGAAACCTCGTCGAGTTGGAAGCTCGATTCTCGACCGAGGAGGCGTGCCGGGAGTACCTGCTGAAGCTGCGCTGGCCGGAGGGGTTCGTGTGCCCGCGCTGTGGGATCCAGTCCTCATGGGCCAGCAAACGCAATCTGCTGCTCTGCGCCGACTGCGGTTACCAGGCCTCGGTGACGGCGGGCACGATTTTCCAGGACACCCGCAAGCCCTTGACGTTGTGGTTCCGGGCGGCTTGGTGGGTGACAACGCAAAAAGGCGGGGCCAGCGCGCTGGAGTTGCAGCGGGTCTTGGGTTTGGGTAGCTATGTAACCGCCTGGACCTGGCTGCACAAGTTCCGCCGCGCCATGGTGCGCCCCGGTCGCAATCGGCTGGTCGGCCGGGTGGAGGTGGACGAAACGTATGTGGGCGGAGTCGAAGAGGGCGTCCGAGGTCGCGAAATGGTTGGCAAAGCGTTAGTTGCGGTTGCTGCCGAGGAGGATGGGCGCGGTATGGGTCGCATCCGGCTCCGTCGGATCGCGGATGCCTCAGCGGCGAGCTTGGAAGCCTTTGTCGAAGAAGCTATCCAACCTGGCAGCCTCGTGCACACCGACGGCTGGGAAGGCTATGCGGGATTGGAGAACAAAGGATACCGCCATGAAGTCACCGTGCTGCGCGGGAAGCGGCAATCGGCGAGTAAGCTGCTGCCGAGAGTCCATCGTGTCGCCTCTCTGCTAAAGCGCTGGCTGTTGGGGACCCACCAGGGGGCTGTCAGTCACGAGTATTTGGACTACTACCTGGACGAGTTCACGTTCCGCTTCAACCGGCGGACCTCACGGTCGCGCGGCAAACTTTTCTATCGCCTCCTCCAGCAGGCGGTCGCCGCCGACCCTGCTCCCTATAAGACAATGGTCGAGGCCACCAGGGCCGGCACCCCCACCCCCAAGATGTAGTGGCTACTGGAGTCAACTAAATACCCCATTTCGTCGTATTCGTCAAATTCGTCGTCGTGCCTCACCTCAGGGCGCCCGCGCGCCACCTTTTTGGGCCGCACGATGCGCACGCTCGTATCCCGGACGACCTCATCGATGCCCATCTGTTCGCGGATTTCCGCCTCCAGACTGTCGAGGTAGGACCCGAAGTGCTGTTTCTTGCGGTCTATGAGCTGGTCGTAGCTTTCCTGGGAGCTGAAGCCGGGCTTGAGGCGCTCGACAAGCTGCTCCCGTGTCACGCTGGCGTCGGCGGAGAAATCAGTCAGCAACCCGTTGACGAGGATGCGGATGGGAAACTCGCCCACCTTGTGCACCCGGATCACGCTTACATCGATGAGGTACTTGAGCTCGTTGTCGCGATCCTCGAGAACCAGCTGCAGGGTCTCGAAGACCCGCTTGGCGCCCGCGGCGCCCGCCTGCTGGAAAGTCTCCATGGCTTCACGCAAATCGTCGGTCTTTCCTTCACGGTCGTAATAGAAGTCCTCGTCATCCTTGGCCAGGCGCACGATGTTGGTGACGCCCACTCCCCGGAAGATCTTGTTGAGGGACTGCAGGATGGCGATGGCAGTGAAGGTCTCGCGTTCCTCCTTCTCGGAGGTGAGCCCGAAAGTCATGACGCTCAGCATCTTGGCGAACGCCTTGGTGGGCTTCTTCACCTCGATGCTGGTGATCTGGGATGGATCAATGCAGAGCGAGCTTTGCAGGTACATAGGTTCTCCTTCTATTGGGACGGTCTATAGTCGCGGGGCGCGAGTCTTGTCTCGCAGCCGCCGCAGTCGGCCACGCCGGTCTCCAGCACCCGGGGAAACGGCCAGAACCGCTCGTCGGGATCGCCGAAGTGGTCACGGTAAATTGCCAGGGTTCGCTGGAACTGGTCACGGTTGGTCTGCGCGTTGCCACCGGGGTGGTGATGGATCATGCGTCCAAAATAGCGCGTACAGAACTCGCTGTAGGAGCGCGTGCACAGGATGAACTCGTGCCAGGCGTCGTCAATGGCCCGGGACGGCGTAAGGATGCAGCGCGAGTGGGCGGCGAGATTCAGGAATCGCATCAACTCACGGAGGATTCCCGGGACCGCGTCCCGCTCCAGGTTGCACGAGGCGCCAATCTTCTGGTACAGAACCGGGTTCTCGCCGAGCACCTCGCGCGCCAGCCGCCCGTGGTCGAAGAGATTAGGATCGGTCGATGGCGCCACGTGACTCCCTTCTAGTTCGATCAGGACACCGGTACTGAGCCCCGTCAGCAGGAGATTGTACCGCTTACTTACCGGGTACCTGGTAGTAACAAGGCCTTACCACCAGCTATCTGGCTCAGCCCATTCTAACTCATTGGACGGGGCGCGGTTCAGCTCTTTCTACGACTCGGAGGAGGGCCTCCGACGGCGGATTACTGGTGGTTACGGGATTTGAACGAAGCCTGACGGCAGACGCTTCGCGTGAAGGTCCATGCGGCGCCGGTGCGCTGTTGGGAGTATGGTCGGGTCACAGAGAAAGGAGGTCTACTGTGACCCATTTACGCAAGAAGATGCTCGAGGAACTCGAGCGTCGCAACTATTCCGCGAGCACTGTTCGCTGCTATCTCGGCGTGGTGGAGGATTTTGCGCGCTACTTCCAGCAAGCGCCCGACCGACTAGGACCGGACCAGATGCGGAGCTATCAAGCGCACCTGTTTCGCGATTGCAAACTCGCCGACAACACCGTAAGCCAACGTCTGGCGGCGCTGCGGTTCTTCTACCTCAAGACGCTCAGGCGGTCCTGGAACCTGAGCCTGACGCCCTACCCGAAGAGGGCGCGACGACTGCCGAGCATCCTCAGCCAAGAGGAGGTCGCCCGACTGATCGACTGCGCCGACAGTACGTTCCACCGCATGCTGCTGATGACGCTGTACGCCACCGGAGTGCGCCGAGCGGAGTTGGTCCGGCTCCAGCTCAGCGACATCGACAGCGGGCGCATGGTGGTGCACGTCCGCGGCGGCAAGGGCCGCAAGGACCGCGACGTCATGCTCAGCGAGCAGTTGCTCGCCGCCTTGCGACAGCACTGGCGAGGGCTGCGGCGCCAGCCGACCCAGTGGTTGTTCCCGGGCGGACGTTGGCATATCGCCGATCATCCGATCAGCGTCAATGTGCCCTGGAACGCTTGCCACCAAGCTTCCCAGCGGGCCGGCATCGACAAGCCGGTTCATCCCCACACGTTGCGCCACTGCTTCGCCACGCATCTGCTCGAAGCAGGAGCGGATCTGTGCACGATTCAAATGTTGTTGGGGCATCGCGATCTGGAACAGACAGCCCGCTATCTGCACCTGTCGGCGCGCCATCTCAGCGCTGTCGCCAGCCCACTGGACTGTTTGCAGCTCACCTCGTCGGCCGAGCAAGATCCCGGGGCGAAATAGATGCAGCGGCCGCCGCTGGAGGTGGCCGATCTGGTCCGCGCCGCGGGAGAGCGTTTTCTTGAGAAGAGTCGCGGCTGGCTCAACTGGCAACATCTGAAGGTGCTGCTAGCGATCGAGCGTTGCCGCACGGCCGCACTCGGCGGTCATCTCGATGAGTGCTCCGACTGCGGCCATCGCCCTGCCATCTCCTACAACTCGTGTAGAAATCGACACTGCCCCAAGTGTCAGGCCAACACCCGCGAGCGCTGGCTCCAGGCGCGGCGCAAACAGTTGCTGCCTACGCGCTACCTGCACGCCGTGTTCACGCTGCCCCACGAACTCTCCAGGCTGACCTTACAGAACAAGCGAGTCGTCTACTCTCTGCTGCTGCGCACCAGCGCGGAAACGCTGTTGGAGGTGGCCCGCGATCCCCAGCGTCTGGGCGCCGAGATCGGCTTCTTCAGCGTCTTGCACACCTGGAATCAGAAGCTCCAACATCATTCCCATGTGCACTCGGTCATTGCCGCCGGCGGCCTCTCCCCGAATCACACCCGCTGGATCGAGCCGCGCTACGACCGCTTCTTCCTTCCCAAAGACGTCCTCGCTGAGGTGTTTCGCGGTAAGTTCGTCGACGCTTTACGGGAGGCCTTCGCCGAGGGTCGACTCGACTTTTACGCTCAGCTGCGGTTCCTCTCCCAACCGCGCGCCTTCTCGGCTTTCCTCCGGACCCTATTTCGCAACAAGTGGGTGGTCTACTTGAAGCCGCCTTTTGGCAGTCCCGAGCAGGTGCTGCGCTACCTGGGCCGTTACACCCACCGCGTCGCCATCTCCAACCATCGTCTGGTGTCGTTCGCCGACGGCCAGGTCACTTTCCGCTGGCGCGATTCGGCCCACGGCAACCAGCAGCGGCTAATGTCTCTCTCGCTGGACGAGTTCCTGCGCCGCTTCCTGCTCCACCTGTTGCCGCCGCGCTTCGTACGCATTCGCTACTTCGGCTTCCTGGCTCACCGCAAGCGTGCGGCGTTGTTGCCGCTGTGCCGCCGGCTCATTGTTCGCGTGAAGCCGTCTCACACGATCTTGCTTGGCGGCGACAAAGCCACTCGCAGCGGCTGGGCCTGCCCGCGCTGTGGCGGCCTAATGCGGGTCGTCGAGCGCTTCAGCCCCGTTCAGCTGCGGCTGCGTTCGCCCCCTCTGTCGCCGGCAGCCGCCTGATGCAACATCGTTTTCCAGCTCGATCCACCCGGTTGCTTCGGCGCGAACCGCTCTCGTGCGCCCGGCTGAGCTTCTACGACGCGTTCCACTCACTGCGGTCGCTCCGCCCACACGAGAATCCCGCGCTTCCCCATGCGATCGCGGCTCCAAACGAACCTGCCCAGCGGCTCTCGCGCCGTCGAACGGGTGCCGACCTCCCGTCAGAGCCCTTTGCCCCCTGATTCAAAACGCATAGACTCCCAGATTCCTCGGACGGCTTCCTTCAAATCGTTGTATCGCAAGCGACTAACTGCGCATCACCCAGGGCAACCCGTATTCGCCACCTTGTAGGGTCGGAGGCTGGCTTGACGTCTTGTCGCTCATAGCCCGATGGGGATTCCAACACTTGGGTGCGCCGATTGCGCGGTCCAGACGGCTCGATTGTAGCGCGGATCAGTGCCACCTGGGCTCGGGCCGTGGGGCAATTCTTGCTGCCCGGTCAGCGCATGAACGTCACAAGCTCCCTACCCATTGGCCGGAGTCGATGCGACGATCTGCCGTTTACGAAACCTTTGAAAATTCACTATCTTGTTGACTCGCCTTGCCTTATCGTAAACCGTAGTTGCTGGTTTTGGCTGGGTTTCGGACCCCATTTTCCCCAAGTTGTTCCCAACTTCGGGACCGCCAGACCCTAGATCCAGCATCGTCTCGGACGGCGTCTTGCGAGGCAGACGGGCGTTTGAAAGCCGATTTCCGCGCAGGTCGGAATGGCGAAGTGCTCCAGCGCCGGGAATCGGGCGGGCGGCTCGTGGTGGGCGCCAGGCCTGTCTAGTCAAGTAGTGGCACTACACCGAGCTGCGCTGAGCATCTGCCTTCTAAGCGATCTCACCGCTTCTTTTTCCTCCATCGGTTCTGTTCAATTCTTTGTGTTTTCAACAACTTGGGGAAACTTCTCGCCGCTCACGTGCAACCCCAATCCCTTCAATGCGAGGGGTTTTGATACAGTTTTGATACACTCCCGTAGCAGGTGCTCTCTCCTATCACCGCGCCTGGCCAGTGTGTGTGGATGGCTGCCCCCAAAATCGCCTTCCTCAAAGCTGCGACGAGCTGATCGCGGGCAGCCCACAGTATGTCAGCCAGCCGTTTGGCCTCGCGGCGGGGCAACTCGGGATCATTGTCGGTTACGACGACCTCGCTCGGCCCCATGGCAGGGATGTCCGCCCGCAACGCTCGCGGTCAGCCTTTTCAGGGCTGCGATCCGCCAACCCTATCCTGTTGATTCTAAACAATCTAACCCGGCTTACACCCTGGAAAAGCTGGCTCTAAGTGCAACCAAACGCAACCAACCGGCCCGCTTCGGTTTGCTCATAGCGTCACTGTGGTGCTCTCGATCTCTTCTCTGTGGCGATCGGTCCGCACGAACGGACTTCTTCAATGGGCCACGATCGTTCGATCGCGGAAATGTCCCAATTATGCAGAAGTGCCCGCCCGCCTCGGCCGAGCTTCGAGATCCACCCGAATTTAGACGGGGGTTTGCAGGGGTTTACGGGATCCGGAATCCAGAATCTTGAGTCAACGCTTCGCCGTTAGGGAGGCCATCTGAGGTGGTCTGTCAAGCGCTCGCACCGCCGCATGGTGTGACTTTCCCTGTCCGCACTGCTGCTCGTAGTAGGCCCTCGCCCAAATCGATTGGCGGGTCGAAAAAGCCGCAAACTCGTGAAACGTCTGCCGCAGAAACTTCGGACACGCCCAGCGGAAACGTACGGTCTGGTGCTTGCCGCTGCGCTCCGTGACCGGCGCAATCCCACTGTATGCCTGCAAATCGTCCGCCGTGGCGAAGCGTTCCCGGCGCGTCCCAAACGCCGCCAGCAGGCGCGGCGCCAGCACCCGTCCCGCACCCGGCAACCCCGCAAACAGCGCAAAATCTTCGTGTTCGCTGCAGAGTTGCTCGATCTGTGTCTGCAGCGCCGCGATGCGTCGGACCAGAACTTCCAGCAACTCCCGCAGGGTCTCGACTGCCGTCCGGGCCGCCGTCACCACGGCCGCATCCAGCGTTGCCGACCGCGCCTGCCGGATGGCTTCCAGCCGCTGCTGATTGCGCTGGGCCGAGCGGCTGTGATGCTTTTCTAGAAAACGCAACACCGTCTGCTCCCGCGCCCGCTGTAGACTTTCTAGCGTCGGCCAGCGCTTTAGAAAGGCCCGCACCAGCGCTGTGTCGATGTCGTCAAACCACTCCAGCAGCTGCGGAAAATACAGCTTCAGCTGGGCCGTCAAGCGGTTCTTCTGACGCGTCTTCTCGTCGACGAGTTGGCGGCGCTGCTCGACCAGCAGCTGCATTGTGCGGATCTCGACCGTGTCGGGCTCAAGCGGCCGCAGACGATCCCGATGGCGCGTCAGCAGATCCAACAACAACACGGCGTCGGGCTGATCGTCCTTCGCTCCCGAAGGGAAAAAGGCTTGCCGCAGTCGCGCCGCCGTGACGGTGTGAATGGGATAGAGCAGCAGCTCCTGGCGGGGCGCCAGCATGGCCACCAGCGCGCCGCGCGACTGTTCGATCGCCACCGCGACCGGCCCGCCGCGGTGATGCAGCAGTTCCGCTACCCAAGCCTCGACCGCCTCGGGCGTGTGCTCAATCGTGCCCGTTTGTCGGCGGCCGGTGGCGGCATCTTCCAGAGCATAGACATGGCGGCGATCGGCCCAATCGATGGCCACAAAGGCGGTGAAGCGTGGTTCGGAGACAGCACCAGAATCAGACATGCAAAAAACCTCCTGGGGAAAATGGGGATGGCGACGCGGCGGGCTTGGCTTCGGCGAAGATCCTATAGTAAAGTCCTTATATTCCCGACCTCATCTGAGAATTCGTTGGGAAACCAAGCGCATCCCGCTGCTCGAAACGCCTCCCTGAGACATGGTTTGTCAGGATCTAGGATTCGTAGCAGCGGAATGCCACGTGCGATCGCAGTATTCTCCCACAGCCGCCCTCGGGGAAGGTCGCCGGGCCGGCGAGTTTTTCACATTTCCACAGGCCCGACGACGATTTTTCTTTCCACCACCCTAACAGCGGTCTAGACCAACTATAGGATCTATCCGGCATAATGGACGGATTCCTGTCGGGAGCGCCGAGGTCTCTCGGCGCACCGAGTGTTGTGATTGCCACAACCACAGACTTCAACCTCCGCCCGGCGGCGCGGCGATGTAATGTGGATGTAGGGTGAAGTGCGACATGGGCAGGCACCGGTGAGCGCGCAAGAATTCGTCTCAAGTCCGATTGCCACCGGCGGGGGCGGAATTTTCTTTGAGCAGCACGTAGACGCACTGTTCCTCGCTCTTTTGCTCGCTCGCGGCATCCCGCCCATCCTGAAGGACTGCCAAATAGAGGGGGTCCATCTTCAGACTGAGCATCTCGGGTGGCATACGGACGATCTTCTGATCGTTGGTACAAGGGGTGCGGGCGGGTGCCGTCAGCTGGCCGCACAGGTCAGGCGTCGATTCACAATCAGCAGCAAGAACGAGGACTGCAAGAAAGCATTCTCCGATTTTTGGAGGGATTTCAAGCACAACGACAAGTTCGACCCAAAGAAAGATCGCTTGGCGCTCGTGATCCTTCGGGGCACGGACACGCTGCTGAACGCGTTCAACAGCGTTTTGGATTGTGCGCGTGCTTCAACCAACGGAGCCGACTTTGCCCGCAGACTGGAGACGCCGGGGTATCTCTCGAAGACCGCAAGAGGGCACACGACTGCACTGGGGACCATCATCGAGGAGATCGAGGGGAAAGCCCCCTCCAACAAGGACTTTTGGCGGTTTTTGAAGGTGGTCCACGTCGTGAGCTACGACCTGAACACGTCGACGGCCCAAACAGAGGCCCTGATTAAGTCGCTGCTCATACAGACGACCAACGAGCCTGATCCAGTGGCTGCCGCAGAGGCCACTTGGCGAGAGTTGCTGGAGATCGTCGGCTCTGGCATGCCCGCCGCAGCCAGCTACAGCCGCAGCGACTTGCCCCAGAGCCTGCTTAGCCGCCACGGAGCTGTGACAGGCGAAGGCGGTAGGGCTCTTCAGGCACTTATTGCCCACAGCGAAACTACGCTGGACGGTATCCAGACGACAATCGGCCAGTCCGTGAGAATCGGGCGCGATGCGTTGGTAGCGGGGGTCCTCGAAAGCCTAGATGAGAGTCAGGTCGTCGTCGTGAGGGGTCCCGCGGGTTCAGGAAAATCGGTGCTGGCCAAGAGCGCGATCGAGCTGCTGAGGGAGGACGTCTTCTGCTTGGCCTTCCGAGCAGAAGAGTTCGCCGCGAGTCATCTCGATCAAACACTTCATCACGCGCAAGTGTCGGTCAATACGAAGCGGCTTCAGGCGTCGCTGGCCGCACAGGGGCGCAAGGTGCTCCTCGTGGAGAGTGTGGAACGTCTCCTCGAAGCATCCGTACGCGATGCGTTTTCCGACCTGCTACGTCTGGCGCAGCAGGATCGGAGCCTTCAGTTAGTCTTGACCTGCCGTGACTACTCAGTGGAAACGGTAAGGACCTCACTTCTGGACCGGGCCGGACTAGAGGTCAGCGTTCTCGAAGTCCCGCCCCTCACGGATGAAGAGCTGGGTCAGGCGGTGCAAGAGGTTCCTGGTTTGCGGAGCGCCGTGGAGGACACAACGCTGAAGAAACTTCTGCGCTATCCCTATCTGCTCGACAAGGCAGCGGGGATGGACTGGTCGAATGCGGGCACCTTCCCTGGGGATGAGAGAGCGTTTCGTTCGAAATGCTGGAGGGAAGTAGTGTGCCTCGAAGGGGTCGCGGGAGCCGGGATGCCGCGGCGGCGTGAGAAGGTCTTCATGGAGATCGCGCTGCGCAGAGCCCGCGCCCTGAGCCCGTACGTGCAGTGCGGCGACCTTGACTCGGAAGCAATGGGGAAGCTGGTTAACGACGACCTAGTCGTCATATCGAAGGAGACGAGTGCCCTTGCTGCGCCAGCACACGATGTGCTTGAAGATTGGGCGATTATCTGGTGGCTCGACAGGCAGTTCTCACTCCGCGAACATGAGGCGCAGGCTCTAGCAGACGACATCGGAGGATATCCCGCCATCCGGCGTGGCTACCGGCAATGGTTGGCCGAGAGGATGGAATCTGAGACGGAACGAGCATCTGCGTTCGTTCTATCCTCTTTTGCAGATGAGTCGCTGCCCGCCCACTTCCGAGACGATACGCTGGTCTGCACACTGCTTTCCTCCTCCGCTGTGGACTTTTTGGGCCGTAACCGCGAACGGCTGCTCGAAGACCATGGCCGCTTGCTCGTCCGGGTGATCCATTTGCTCCGTGTCGCCTGTAAGAAGACCCCCGAATGGCTCCCCGGAAGAGAAGCCGTCGCGTCTCAGTTGCTCGTGCCCAAGGGCGAAGCTTGGCTGGCAGTACTCGAGATCGTCAGCAACGGATTGGACGACCTACTTCCAAGGAACCGTGCCCTCTTGCTCGGACTTCTCGAAGATTGGGCGTACCCCCTCGACTCGTCCACGCTCTCTCCACCAGGATTCCAGGAAGGTGGGAAGATAGCGTTCGCCCTCCTCGCCCAATCCAGTGACTACGGGATGGATGACGTGCAGAAGCGGGCCCTGAAAGTGATCGCGCAGATTCCGAGAGCTGACGCCACTGCCTTCGAAGATCTTCTCCAGCGCGGGTGCACGGTGGACAGGGGGTACACGGTGGACAGGAATGATTGGGCGGCTTCGGAGCTCGCTAAGATTCTTCTAGCGGGAGTCAGCGGCGGTTCTGCTTGCCGTGACTTTCCTGGACAGATGGTCCGGTTGGGCACGGCCCAGTTTTGTCTCTCGGACGAAGATCTGCAACCCAATCGGGGCTCCCACTCGCGGATGGATATCGAACCCGTCTTTGGGATCCGAGACCGCACGCACTTCGATTTCGTTCCAGCGAGTGCGATCCGTGGCCCGTTCCTGCCGCTGCTGCGAAGTCACCCGATCGTTGGAGTGAATTTCGTCACCGACCTTCTGAACCACTCGAGCAGTTGGTACGGAGAGCAGAGGTGGCCCGACGACCGATTGGAGCCAGTCCGTCAACTCACGCTCGACATACCTGGTGAAGGTCAGATCACTCAATGGACGAACGCGCGATTGTGGTGTCTCTCTCGGGGCCTATCGGTAGGTCCCTACGTGCTGCAGACCGCGCTCATGGCTCTGGAGTCGTGGCTGCTAGGAATCTGTCAGATCGCAGACGCCAATGTGGCGCCATGGCTTCTGAAGTTGCTGAAAGACAGCAACAACGTTGCTGTGAGCGCCGTAGTTGCGAGCGTCTGCAACGCGCACCCGGACAAGGGCAGGCGTGCCGCGCTTGCTTTGTTGAGTTCGCGCGAGCTGATACAGATGGACCTCAGGAGACGCGCCCAAGAGCTGCATAACCCAAGTCTGTCCAGCTTGCTGCCTCTCTACGATGCTGAGCAGAGAATCTACGTAGCCGAACGAAGCAAATCGGACTCGCTGCCTCATCGCCAGCACGATCTCGAGGCGCTCGCGGTGAAACTCCAGTCCGGTGGGCAGGGAGAAGATGTCTGGCAGATCCTGGATCGGCATCGAGCTGCTTTGCCGCCAGTTGACGAGCAGTCTGAAGACGATCGCCTCTGGCGGCTGGCCCTGCACCGGATGGACGTTCGAGGCTTCCGGCGCATTGAGCCAGAACCTGACTCTAGAGGTCGAGACGTTGTGCCTGAAGGCGATTCTGCTGGGGAGCGCCGCGTCTTCTATGGGCCTGGTACGCTCGAAGAGGACGTTCAGGAACTGGTCGACCGCCACACCCCAGTCCAGTCCCGCCAGCAATCGGACCTGGCGTTGCTGAACTGGGGTCTGTCCGCGTGGCGGCAGAACCAATCTGGCACAAGCGAAAACGGGGCTTGGCAGACGAATTTGGTCGAAGCGAAGGCGCGTGATCGCGAGCCGCACGAACCTGAGGATTACACCCGCGATGGTCCGGCTCTTGTCGCTGCAGTCTGCGTGCGCGACCACTGGGAGGACGTGAGTTCGGAGGATCGTGCGTGGTGCATCGAGAAGTTGATCAGTGAGCTCGACCGCGAAGCCGAGAGCGACGACATTGCGGTCAGAGAAGCCCGGAGCGCATTGCAACCGGATCGATTCGCGGCGTATGTACTGCCGCGAGTACTGAGCGAATACAACCCTGAGGATCCCGATCCGCGAATACGCGCGGTCGTAGCCCGGGCGCTCACCCATCCCGTGAGGGAAGTGGTCGAGTACGCGGCAGCGGGAACTGGTCACTACTTGCGGGGAGCTTGGCAAGACTTCGCACAGCTATGTGTGGGCGCGGTCGCGATGCAGGCCAGACTCATCGATGAGTTTCGAACGGCTCGGGAGCACAAGCCGTTCGGTGGGCTGCGCGCAGACGAACTTACCCGGAAGGCCGTCCCCAACGTGCGGGCTTGCATCGCGCGAGGAAATGTCGACGTCAAAAACGAGCTAGCTCGACTTGATCTCGCCAGTTGGCCAGGTCAGATAGCCGCCCAGACCATCCTTCGAATCCTCGGATACTGGCCTGATTCGAGGCTCGCAATTCAGTTCCATGGTCGAGTTGTTAGTGCTCTCGTCGAAGGCTGGAACGAAGAGCGACGAGATCGAGGGAGAGTAAACGGCCGCCGAAATCACGCCTTCGAGGGCGAGTGCGCGGAACGTATCGCTAGCTTCGTTCTGGGGTTGCAAGCGACCAATGCGCTTGCACTTTGCGAGCCACTGTTTGCGGCTGCTGGCGACCACCCTCGCGACATTGCCCAGTTCGTTCAATGTCTCATCCTCGAAGAGGATCATTTCGAGGGGGAGACGCCTTTCTGGGATATCTGGCAAGCGTTCGCCGAGCAGCTTTGCAAAGCGTCGTGGATTGCAAACCTAGATTCACGACGCGTAGTAGGCAAAGAGCTTCTGAGCATCATGTTTCTTGGCGTGGAGTGGAAGGAAGGCGTGCGACACTGGCGACGCGTAGAGGGTCATTCCGGGCGCATCGATGCGCTGGTTGGGAGACTTCCTGCCTCAGCAGCCGTGCTCGGAGCATACTCCCGCTTCCTCCGCGAGATTGGAGAACGCTCGCTTCCGAACGGGTTCGTCATCGTCGCGGATCGGCTGAGCGCGGGAACCCCGAGCAAGATGCTTGCTGGGGGCAACACCGTCTTCGATATTGAGACCCTGCTTCGACGATACGTTTATGGTGAGCCGCTCAGGCTCAAATCAAATCCCAAGTTACGGACCGCCGTGCTGCGAATCTTGGACGAACTCGTTGAAGCAGGGTCGTCCGCTGCTTTCCGGATGCGCGACGATTTCGTGACGCCCATTGGTGCGTAATCATGACGGCCAGCACTCGCACCGGCTCGACATGGTGGTTGTTCGTGACCAGACTCGCGCTGGCGGCTACCGAGCCCAACAACGGTGTCGACCCGGCGCAGACGATACTCGACAGGCGAAAACGTTCTCGGAGATATGGACAACTGCATACACTACTTAGGGCTGAGTTGCGGCTGTAATTGTCTGATTGGAAAAGACTTGATCAAGTTTCGCTGGATAGATCCTCGCTGGTCGGCTTCGGTTGATCCAGCCGCCTGCATAAAGACCTCGCCGTTATCGAGGATTGATATGGCACAATTGTTGCGTCCTTGTCGGAAAGAGCCAGGGAGCTTTTGGGGCCAAGCGTCGTGAGCAACGACCAGCGCTGATTCAAACTGCGCATTAGGAAACCAGTGCCTACACACTACTTCCCGGAGGGTACATTCTCAGAGGGCGATGTCGAGGTCGATGACTTCGTTCAACGTTGGTTCGCTGATGTCCCGAACAGGGGCCCTTCCGGCAAATATGCGATATCTTCATCGAATTCTGCCCGGCGGACATGCTTACAGGCGCCGTCCCGAATGGCTAGATCCTGCCTTGTCGGCAAGGGTTGATCCAGCGGCCTGGATCAAGGGTACCCCGTTAGGCAGGATTTAGAGAGTAGCGCTCCGCCGCCGAATCTGGAAAACTGGACTTAAGTGTCTTTGTTAGAGTGTGTTACGAATCAAGGACTTCTGATTGTTAGCACGGACTCGATATCACAGAGCGCCGGGACAAACCGGCATGTTGTCAGGAATGAAAGGGTCCTACAAGGAAGGAGGTAGCGAACCACCTTGACCCTTCACCGGCGCGCCTCACTCCGGCTTGCGCACGAAGATCCACCACAGGTCGCTCGTCTGCTGAGCGGCGAAGTGTTGGATTCCCTGCTTATCCCAGATGTCGTAGAGAGGCTGCGGCTCCCACTTTGTGCTTGATTAAAATGAACTCCCCCGGACCGCACCGCCTGAGTGCCTGCTGGATCGGAACCATAGGGTCGGAGTCCAAACGCTCGTCGGAGGCAAGCAGGTCGACGACTTCTCTGGGCTCCTCGTTCGTCCACTCCGGCGGCTCCTGAATCGGCGCTTCGTCGTCAGGTGCGGTGAGTCCGGCTCGGGCGGCGATCTCCTTCCGGTCCTCTTCGCTCAGTGGCTGGCCGGCGATCTCATGAATGCGGGCAAGTATATCGACCACCGGCCTGTTGGTTATCTTGGCGACGCGCTTGAGGCTGATGCGTGGCGGCATCAGACGCCGCATCAGCGGGTTGCGCAGCCGCTGGAAGTCATGTGGATTCAGGCTGACGATGTAGTCAAGCACGTCCGGATGGAGCGAGAGGGCCTTTGACAGGCGCGAGTTTTCGTCGACGAGTTGGGGCATCTCAATGAACGTGGCAGACGGATCTGTGGATCTGTCCTCGAACGCAGCCATATACGACTTGCGTCCTCAAGCGGCTATCTCGTGGCACTCGGTGGCACAGGCGCGGCAGGATTCGGCGCATCGCTGGCAGTGGTCATGATCGTGGCTACCACACTGCTCGGCGCACCATTCGCACACCCGTGCGCCGAGAGCACAAATCTCCTTTACGTTTCGGCTATCGCCTTTGAGAAAATGCAGCACACGACAAATACGGGCCTCGTTCTCCCCGACTAAAGCTGGAATCTCCCTACTTTCCTACGCTCCCATCCGAGTTCAACCTTGGGTTCAGGAGGCGCGGAGTGGGGCCGGTGGCACAACTTGGTTGATCGTCCCGTTGCTTACGTCGTAGACGAAGCCGGAGACGACCAGTTGGTCTGGCGTTCCGGGGGTGTGACGGAGTCGTTCGATGTCGTCTTGCACAGACGTGGTAGGGTCGCTGATCGCCATTGCCGATACTTCGTCGACACTGAGGCCGAGCCGTTCTGCCACTTGTCCCTGGATGGCCGGGCTGGCGAGACGAGACATTCCGCAATCGGTGTGGTGGATAACGACAAGTTCCGGCTGCCATAGGGCTGGTTCCCGGCTGGTTGGCGGCGGCGGCCAGAACGCCGAGAATGCCGAGATCCCTCATCACTGCGGGGGTGATCCTGCCGCCTGCGTTACGGATGACGACTGCGTCGCCGAGTCCGAGCCCGAAGAGGTGTGCAGGATCCACGCGGGCGTCGACGCAGGTCAGGAGGATCGTTGACGTACGGGGCAGAATCTTGAGGTCTCCTGCCGCGAACTGCTCAGCAAAGCTCCGGTTGCGATCGAGTAGCGTGGTCAGGTCAGCCGTCTCTCCCCCTGTTGTCTGTTCCTTAGTCATTCCGTCTTTCTCCTTTCTCAATGCATTATCCGTGCCCAAGACGACCGGCGGGCCACCGCTTGGTCCGTCGTCGACCTAGTGCATCCGGCCGTCTCTCGGCAGCAGCCTTGTCATCCATGGCGGCCCCTGGGAAGTTCGCGGCCATACTACCAAATGCCTCCCAACGGAGGTCTTGCCCTACGGGGCGCAACGCCGGGGAGAGCTCAGAAGTTCCCGTCCCTTCCTCAAGCGTGATCTTCTGGATCAGGCGGGATCGTGCCCGACTGGTGCTGCCGCTTCATGTTCCGCCCTCCATTCTTCGTTTTGGTAACAAAATTCAGGGTTTTTCAGTGTGGGATGTCCCTGCGCGAGGTGGTAGGTCTCTAAATTGGGAACGCGGGTCAGCATGACCTTCATTAAATTCTTGAGGGCCCTCAGTTTATTCACCACAGATGGTTTTGCGACGGAACTGTCCACAATATAGCGTCGGGCAATCGTTTCAAAATCTTCCGGATCTCGTCCGACGATTTCCTTCACCACGCTGGTCGGCGCGCTTACTTCCATGGTTCCGTTGAACGCTTCCTCGTTGTAATCCGCGACCTGGGAATACGTGTAGATTGGGAGTCCGGCCGCCTTTACCGCTTTGCGAAACATTTGTTTGGACATTTTCTGAGCCACAACCTTTCTTCCCAGGATCTTTCCGATAATGTCGGCCATTTCCTGCGTCGAGAGGATCTTGGGCCCAGTCGGGCGATAGGTTTTTCCTGCGTGTTGTGCTGGGTCCTTAAGGACGGCAGGGCGTTCTTTCCCATGTCAGGCATGATTCCCATTTGGGCAATGAGCTCTAAGGACAGAAAGTAGACAAAGGGAAAGGCCCAGCTTGGATTGATCATGGTGTATTTCACTTTTGGGGACATCATGACGATCCGGTCCGTAAGCCAGTGTTCTCGCGTCGCTAAAGAGGGGTGGGTATTGGAAGAAAAAAACTGGGTCATGGAAACCACATGCTCCAGCTTCATCTCCTCTGCAGCCACGGCGAAAGTCATTGCTGTAAAAAGACTGTACGGGGCATAGGGCTGGCAAAAAAAGGCTTTCTTGATCCCTTCCATCGACTTCCTCACATCACGGACGTCGTTCATGTTTCCGGCAAGGATTTCTGCCCCCAGGCTTTTAAGCTCTTTCGCTTTCTGATTGTTCGGGTTGCGGACAAAGGCTCGGACCGGAAAACCGAGTTCCATCAGCTCTTTTGCCGCCGTGAACCCCGCATGGCTGTTCGCTGTCGTGATCAAGATCTTTTCCTTATTCATAGTGGTTCTCCGTTTTCAATCAGCTCCGTGTAAGTCACGAACTTGAACGGATCAAAAACTGCACCGCGCTCCGTAGCCGATGGGCCGCTTGTTCCTTCAAATGTGTGATCTCAGTGTTGTTCGGGTCACGTGCTTCCGCAGCCAAGGCAATTCGCAACGCCAGGCGCAAACACGCTGACACCGCTCCGGCCGGGGATCACAGTTCCACCGACTTCACCACCAGCATCTTGTCGATCTGCATGTCCTCGATGGTGTAGGGGATGCCGCCGACGCCGAGGCCCGACTCCCGCAGACCGGCGAAGGGCATAGCATCCACCCGAAATGCTGTGTGGTCGTTCACCATCACGGCCGATGCGTCCAGCCGCCTGAACGCACGCAGCGCGGTGTCCAGGTCCCGCGTGAAGACTGCGGCCTGGAAGGCGACGGGCAGGTCGTTGGCCTGGGCGATAGCATGGTCCATGTCGTCGTAACCATAGACACAGACCACCGGGCCGAAAATTTCCTTACGGGTGACGGCTGCATCGGCGGGCGGATCGAGCAGCACGGTGCAGGCATACAGGCTCGGGCTCAGTGGATGGCCGCCGACGAGCCTTTCAGCGCCCGCCGACACCGCGGCCTCGACCCAGGCATGCACGCGTTTGGTCTCCGCGTGACGAATCAACGGACCGACCTCCGTCGTGGAATCGGTTGGGTCACCGATCTTCAGCCCCGCGGCGCCGTTCGCGAGTGACTCGGCGAACTCCCGTGCCGTGGCGCGGGGCAGAAAGACCCGCTGCACCGACACGCAGACCTGGCCCGCGTGGTAATAGCCGCCCTTGAGGATCGGGCCGAGCGCGTATCCCGGGTCCGCATCGTCAGCCAGGATCAGCGGCGCAGCACCGCCGTGCTCGAGGGCGCAGCGCACGCCGGGCGCCAGCTTGGAGCGGAGCATCCAGCCGATCTTCGCGCTGCCAATGAAGCTGAAGAAACCGACTCGGGCGTCGGTTACCAGCGCCTCCGCCACCGCGTTGCTCTCCGTTATCGCGACCTGGCACCAGTCCGGCGGCAAGCCGGCAGCGTGCAGGATGCGCGCGAAGCGCAGGCAGGACAGCGGCGTATCGCCCGCGGGCTTGACGATCACAGGGCAGCCGGCGGCCACCGCAGCGGCTACCTGGTGCACGATGAGATTCAGGGGGTGGTTGAATGCACTGACGGCGACCACCAAGCCAATGGGTTGCTTCTGGGTGAAAGCCAGGCGACCCGCGCCGCTGGGCGTCGTGCCCATGGGGATCACGTCCCCGGCGTTGCTGCGGATGTGCTCGACGCAGATCCGGACGCCATCGATGGCGCGCGCGACTTCCACCTGAGAGTCCGCCAGTGGTTTGCCGCCCTCTCGGGCCGCCTCGATCGCCAACAGGTCCGCGTGCTCGCTCATGATCGCGGCGGTGCGCTCCAGAATGGCGACGCGCTCAGCCAGCGGCAGCCAACCATCCTGGTCCCGGTACAGCCCGTAGGCTACGTTGAGGGCGTCGTCGACCTGGGCGAGACCGGATGTCTCGACCTCGGCGATTGGCGTGCCGTCGTAGGGCGCGGTGACGGTATCGATGCCGGCGGGTGCCCGGCTCTTGCCGAGCAGGAGCGGCCAGCGGTCCGGGTTCAGCTCTAGATCGTGCATTAGTCCTGCTCCCGATCACGGGCGTTCGGTTGGTGGCTCGTCACCCGGACCGGGCAAGTGGCTCTTGCGGCCTCCTGCGGCTTCGCCTTCGAGCAGGGTGTCAAGATCTGGATAGGCGTAGATCACTGGCGCGTTGTTCTGCATCAGGCCACCGGTATCCGACGTCGGCCCATAGTTGCTATGAAGGTCGCGGTTGAGCATCCGAAGCATCGCCATCTGCTGGCCTCGGTGGTGGGATGTGTGCGCAATCCGCCGGACCACGACCCAAGCGCGTGACCGGATTGTATCGAAAAACCGGGTGTCCTCTTCCCACCAGGCTTCCTGCTTTGACTGCAACGCCTTCAGTCGTTTGTCTGAGTCCTCGGCGTACCGCCGAATGAACTCCAGCCGGGTCTCCTGGCCCGGCAGAGGGGGAGCATTCACGTCGATTCCGAGCATGGTGCTGAACCACAGGTCCTCGCTGACATGCTGATGGACCATGTGTTCGTGCACGCTTCGCCCACGGCGGTCCGTTGGGTGGGGGCGGAAGGGAAGATCCCCGTCGTGGAACATGCTCCAAACACTAAGCACTTTGAGGCGCTCTGTCGCGTAGGTCTCGATCAGAAACTGGTATCGCATGGAATCAAGTTTTCTCCCTGTCGTATCACGTTCGAGGCGGCAGGTGAACCTCACCTCCATCATCAAGACTGCACCGGCTCGACATCAGCTCAATCCTCGAGAACTTCTTGGCCTGTTGGTCCGCAGCACATTTCATCCTCGGGCTCTGCTGTACGCTCCACCGGAATCCCGGCCTTTTTTAATCTATCCTGAAACCCTTCTCGCCATCCCGGCGATATTGACTTGATGCGAATGGCTTTCTTGCAATCCTCCAGATTGTCCCGATCGAAGTAGTATAGGCGGCATATCTTCCGAACGCTCATCGCTTCCGGGTCTTTCTTAACAAGCTCGATGCTACCTGAATTATGCACAGATTCGCTTTGCGAGTGCGGCTGCGTTCGTAGCGGCTTGACGGCCGTCGTAAGGTGGGAGCTCGGCAACTGGTCTTTTGGCTTCTCCGTCCCCGGTTTCCCCTCCCGCCCAGAATCCGCGTCGGCAAAACCCCGCTCCGAAGTGGCGTGTTTCCAGTACGTTGCGGCCAGTGCATAAAATTTTATGCATAGCGCATAGCCAGGCTCTCAGATCAACGCCCTCTCGACTACCGGCGGCAAGCCGCCGTAGGGAGTCGGCTTCCTGCCGCGGAAGTTGTCAAGGCGTGGATGCCCCGATTTTATTGGGCTGCGAGACCGTCACGGCTGGGCCTTGTTTGACGGCCCTTTGGGAGCTATGCTGTTTTCGCTTGGTAACCATTTGGGTGACCTCCTTTGGGTTGGCTGGTGAAGCTGGAATCTTTGCCAGCCTACCTTTTTACCCCATGTTTTCGGGCGTTCCCCAATGGTCCCTTGCGGCTCAGCCCTCCTCAGATGCACCCCGCAATGCATAATTCAGGTGCTATCGTCCGCGCCGACGCTGCCTTCTTCCAGTACACGGAAGTAAAAGCCGACGAGGCAGCTCTGGAGGAACCTCTTGGGGAAATGAGGGTCCTCCATCTTGATACCGAGCCGGTAGCAAGGGACGCGCGGCTGGGTGACCTCGACGAGGGCATCGCCAACGCGAAAAACGTCACCCACATGGATTTCGTCTTCGTGCATACCCTCGACGGTGAAGTTCTCTCCGAACTGTGGAAACCTGAAGTCGTTTCGACCGAGTTCGCGTCCCCAGTGTTCGTAGTTTTCAAGTGTGTAGACGCAAACCGCTTTGAAGGGGCCGCCGTGGCCCCGGAGATCTATTTGGCGGTCGCCGTCGAGATTCAACGTCCGAAGCATGACCCGGCCGCTCACTGGTTCTTTGAAGATGCCGGTGGCCACGGTCTTTCCCATGTAGGGAACCTCTTTCCCCATGGAGACACTTACCGAAAGTAGTTTCATGGCAGGGATTCCCTTTCGGAAGTCGGACTCGAAAGGCACCGACCTCCTCGACCAGTGTGGAACCTGTCTCGTCAGACATCCCTATGTTGCGGCGACCGCCTGCACCTTGGTTGTCAAGAATTCGCGAATGCGGCTGGCAATGAAGTCGCCATCCTCTTCCAGTGCGAAGTGGCCTGTGTCGAGCAAGTGGAACTCGAGGTCGTTCAAGTCGCGTTTGTAGGGTTCGGCCCCTTCCGCCGGGAAGATATAGTCGCCCTTTCCCCAAACAATCAACGTGGGCGGTTGATGCTCCCGGAAGTAGGCTTGCCAGCTCGGATAGAGCGGCGGGTTGGAGCCGTAGTCATAGAACATCGCTAGCTGGATGTCCTGGTTGCCAGGACGGTCCAGCAGGTACTGGTCGTGAAACCAGTTGTCGGGAGAGATCGACTCGGGATTTCGGACACCGTTGGTGTACTGCCACTTGGTGGCATCGATCGTAAGCAGGCTGTCGCTCAAAACCTTGGCATTTGCTGGCGTCTTGTCTGCCCAGTAAGCCTTGATGGGCTCCCAAAAGTCGCGGAGCCCCTCGTCGTACGCATTGCCGTTCTGGACAATCAGCGATTCCACTCGTTCGGGGTGTTTGACTGCAAGCCGATACCCCACAGGGGCACCATAATCCATCAGATATACGCTGTATTTTCTTAGGCCGAGCTTGTCGATCCACAGATCGATCACTTCCGCCATCCGATCGAAGGTGTAGTCGAACTCGTCCACCTTGGGCATCGAGCTGCTGCCAAAGCCGGGGTAGTCCGGGGCGACTAAATGGAACTGGTCCGACAGGGCCGGAATCAAATTCCTAAACATGTGGGAAGAGGTCGGGAAACCGTGAAGCAGAAGAATTGTCGGTGCGTCTTCCGGCCCCGCTTCACGATAGAAGATCTCCAGTCCGTCAACCTCGATAGTCTTGTGAAGTGTCGAAAAGATTGTCTGTGCCATGCGTTTCCTCCGCGCGTGCCGGTCGGCTGTCAAGTCGTTCTCAAGCTAGGATGTGTCATCGCGCTACTGGATTATAAGTGCCTTTACACATTCTGGCTACTCCACCAGCTATATAGGGCCAGCAGCCGTTTCGGATCCTGCAAGGCATCTACACGAGAATTCGTTCTATCTGGGTGAGCAGCCGGTTCAGCAAGTGCGGCTCGCGCCGCCTCGCGCAAAACCAACTCCATTCGTTGTAAAGACTATTTCTTTAGCGGCGTGAGGGTCACGATGCCGGCTCGAACAGGCGACACAATTTCAATTTCACTTTATCAGCCCGTGGACGTGTTGTCGCGTCAGTCCGGGTGCCGCCTACTGTCTAGTCTGTATCGCTCTTCTCGTCCATCTCGCGTTCCGATTTGACGGGTTGAGGCGCCCCTCGCTTTCGAACTCGCGTTCCTAAGAGCCGATGGCGCCTTCGTTGAGCCGGCCCGCCGCTCGGGGCTGACGCACTCTCAGATTCAAAGCGATGCGATCGGCCACGTGAGCGGCATCCTGTGCGATTCCCGAAAACCTGGCTGAACCCCAGGTGTACAGCCAAGGAAGCCCCAAGAAGTACAGCCCCCGCACGCCGGTGACGCCTCGTTTGTGACCGGGGTAGCCTTTTCCATCGAACACCGGAATCTCGATCCAACTGAAGTCCGGCTTAAACCCCGTGCACCACACGATGGCGGTGATGCCGGCCTCGCCGCAGCCGAGTTCGAGAAGCGGGTTCGAGGGCTCCCAGACGGGCACATAAGGAGTTTCCTTTGGGGTGTCGATCTGGTTCTCCTTGATGTAGTTGTCGATACTGGTCTTGATGCTTCCAGCCACCTCGTCCGCATAGTCGAGGTTTTCCTTCAGGTCGTTTCCAAACTTGAGAAAGCCGTTGCGGATATCTTTGAAGTGCCCGTACAGCCGCATGCCTTCCAGAGCCAGCTTCCGCAGGTCAATCTCGCGTCCGCCATCGCGGCCGGTAACATAGTGATTTGTTTTGGTTCGGACGGTGTCTTTCTTTGGATGTTCATCGATCGGTAAATCGTAATAGCCCATCTCATCGAGCCAAGCGACAACGTCCTTGCCGCGGTACAGTCGCGGAGACCGGGGGGCGCTTCCAACCGAGAGGTGGACCTCCCTACCGGCTAAGTGCACATCTTCAGCAATCTGGCAACCAGACTGACCCGAGCCCACAACCAGTACGTTGCCCTCGGGCAAGGATTGGGGATTGCGGTACTCGGAGGAGTGCAACTGCATGATGCTGTCGGGAACCCGTTCGGCGGCCGCCGGCACGAGCGGCCGGAGGTAACCGCCTGTTGCAATCACCACCTGATCCGCCGTGTAGTCGCCCAGCGACGATGAGATTTCAAAAACCTCCTCGGCTTCACTTTGCCGAACTCGGGAAACCTCGACCCCTTCTTTCACCGGAGCCTCGAACGACTTGGCGTAGTCCTCGACATACTTCACGATTTCATCTTTCACCATGAACCCGTGGGAGTCATCGCCTTGATAAGGAAAACCGGGAAGGCGGCACTGCCAGTTGGGCGTGACCAGGCAGAAGGAATCCCAGCGTTCGCTGCGCCAGGCATGCCCGATGCGGTTCCTTTCAAACACCAGATGATCCACGTTCCCTTGTTTCAGGTTGTAGCTCATGGCCAGGCCGGCCTGACCACCTCCGATTACGATGACGGCATAGTGCTTGTTCATACCGAAGCAGTCCTCCTTCACTTTGAACGCTGACAATTGCTCTCCCCGGCGCCGTCGGAAAGAAGCGAGTTGCCGAATTTCGCTAGCTCCTCGGGTGCGAAAATAGGCTGGCTCATCCGGCCCGTTCGACGCTCAAAACCCGCACCGGCTCGTCGGCGCGAAAACGCCGAGCCTGAGAGAGAATCGCCTCTAGCTGTGCGGCGGCGCTCGTGCAATGAAAACCGAATTTGGCCTCCACCCTGTCGCTCGCCTTGCCGAGGGCCTCAGAGCTTCTGCTCATGAGCTCCTCAACGGTCAACGTCGTGCCCGCCTCAAAATACTCTCCCACAATGGTCGAGGGTGAATAACATCGTGTAATTTCGCCATCCGGCCACTGAATCTGAAAATAGACCTCAGGCATGCTTTTCCACTCGGGTGTCTTGCCGCCAAAAAACATGAGACTCGCCGTCAAGTTGAAGATCGAGGGCTTCCTCGGCCGTGATCTCACCCACAACCTTGCAGCAAAGCTGGTGACGAGTAAACAGGTCGATCACGCGGTCTCGGTTTCCGCGGGGCACGCTCAACAGGTACCCGAAGCTTGGGAAGCTGATGAGCCATTTCTCCACTTCAACGCCAGGCGGCATCGGCAATGCCCCCAGGTCGAGGGTCGCTCCCACGCGCGAGCACTCCAACAACATGAGCAGGGTCCCAATGATGCCTCCATTGCTTATGTCTTTCGCCGCTTTGCACCAGCGGCTCTCGGCGATGCGAGGCAACAATTCGATATTCTCGCGCAGCCTCTCCGGCGGCGTGTCCACGCTGGCGTTCCAGAACGGCTTGCCGGCTTGGTAGCGGGCATTGAGGTCTACCACCATCAACAGCTCGTCGCCCGGGCGCGCATCGAAACTGGTCAGCAGGACGTTCGCCTTGCCCACAATGGAGGCCGCCAAGAAGACCGGACCGGGCTCGCGGGTAATCGTCGTGTGACCGCCCACGATCGGGACGCCATAGTCCCGCGCAGCGGCTGTCATTCCCTGCCACACCGGTTGTGCCGTTTCGTGGTCCGGGGTCCAGAGAACGTCGACCACGGCGAGAGGCCGGCCACCCATGGCGCAGACATCACTGATGTTCACCATCACCGCGCTATAGCCCGCGAACCAGGGGTCGTCGGCAACGAAGCTCTGCAGCAACCCCTCGGCCGCCAGCAACAAGAAACCCCCGGAAGGATCCGGCATAGCGGCACAATCGTCGCCCAACTGAGCCGCCCCTTGCGCGGCCTCCAGAGCAGGCGAGTAGGCCCTTCGGATTTTCAGCTTGTCCCCAATGGTGGCCGAACCGCGGAGAAATTCAATAATATCCTCGAATCGCGACACACTGGTCTAGGCTACACGGTGAGGGGCGACGTCGTGCTCGGCGGGAGGATAGAAGTCGAGATCCGCCTCCATCTTGACGTGAGTGACTCCGTAAAGATCGACCTCGCCAAGCGGCTTCCAATGCAGTCTTTCAAAGAAGGCAGCGTTCTGTTGCTGCACGTGAGCGAGAAATGTCCGGCAGCCCAGCGCCTGCGCCGCGGACACGGCTTTGTAAATCAATCCCGCCCCGATGGAGCGCCCGCCATAGAAGTCCGGTTGACGATTGCGGATCGGGACACTGGAACTCAGCCGACGCAAATTGCGCAAGTTGCGGCGCACTCCCAGCCGGCTTCCCCACCACACTCCGGGCTCCCGCTCATCGATGCGCACAACGCCCGCCACCTCATCTTCCATGCCCATCACGAGCGACAGCGACACGATCGGAATCATGGCGCGGTCGTATTCGTCCTCATCCGTTCCTTGAAAGATCTTCTGCTCCTCGCAAAAAACGGCTTGCCGCAGCCGCCAGAACCCGTCGAGTTCGGCCGGGGTTCGAGCAATCTTGAAAACAAAATCTCGCGGCTGGAATACGGGCGTCAAGAGGGGAAAGCCGGCCTGACCCGTGTCCACTTGATGCATGTCCATTCGCTCCTCCGCTAGTTCTCGAAGGTGGAAAGCGGGGAGCAGGCCCCGCATTTCGCGCATCCCGCCTTGATGCGATCGGAAGTCATATCCGCCGCCTTCAGCATTTCTCCCAGCGGTTGCAGCACCGAGAGCATGAATTCGCTGCTCGGCGATGCATGGTGTTCCAAGGGGGTCCCGGTGACAGGAACGAAAGGTACGACAAACGGATAGACCCCGATGTCGATCAGCTTGCGGCAACCCTCCAGCAGCGTTTGCCTGGAATCTCCCAACCCCGCCAGCACGTAGGTACTCACCTCGCCCCTTCCGAAAACAGGGACCGCCGCCTCATACGCCTTCATGTAGTCATCGAGCGGGATTTCGGCTTTGCCGGGCATGATGCGCGCGCGCACCTCGGGATCGAAGGCTTCCAAATGCATGCCGAGTGAGGTCACGCCCGAGTCGCGCAACCGGCGGAACCAATCGAAGCTTGTGGGGGGCTCGCACTGCGCTTGGATCGGAATCTGGGTGCGCTGGGTGATGGCGGTCGCGCAGTCGCTGAGCACCGCGGCCCCGCGGTCGGGCGTCGGAGGCGTGCCGGTTGTCATGACCACGTGCTCGATGCCGTCGAGACGCTGGGCAGCTTCGGTAACTTCGGCCAATTGCTGCGGCGACTTGCTGGCAATCGTACGCCCGGCGCGCAACGATTCGCCAATGGCGCAAAATTGGCAACGAGTGCTGGAGTCAGGATATCGAACGCAATTCTGCAACACGGTGGTTGCCAGCACGTCCCGCGCGTGGAGCTGCGCGATCTTCCAGTAGGGGATGCCATCTTCTGTCCGCAGGGCATAGAACTTCGGCTGGGGAGGAAACGTCACCATGCCCACCTCCTCGCCGCCGCGAAACAGTTGCGCGTGACGGGTGTGGTCGACCGGCCTCGCTGAAAACGGCGAATCGCTTGCCGTATGGGTGTGAACCGGTACCATCACGGTCGTGCCCATGACGGTAATCGCCTTGTGATCAGATGGACCGGCGCCGCCCCTGCGGCTCGAGACTCCCGTGGCAGGCGCCTCGAACCTTAGCCCACGGGACTGAAGCTCAGCGATGAGCTTCTGCCGCTGCCTGACCTTCATCGACTGGAAGTCGCTCAGGTTTGCCATGTTCGTTTTCCGCGTGGAACTCGTCGTCCGCCCGAACTCCTTCAGCGATTGCGGCGCCGCGAAACGAGACTTGTCTTCGCGGCGTCCGATCGATTTCGAGCTGAAACAGATCCGGCCGGGCGTAATGCCCGACAGAGTCTAGCATTCGCTTGCGCTTCGTGATGAGTGATGGATCAAGTTCGGCCAGCGCCATCCCCTCCCCCTCCTTGATGGGAGAGCAGAGATGCGCTCCTTCGGGTGACACGATGGCCGTGCAGCAACCCGACTGAAGGGTCTTTTGCAGCTTGGGATCGGGTGTAATGCGGGCAATCTGCTCCCGGGTCAGCCAGCCGGTTGCATTCACAACGAAGCAACCCGCCTCCAGGGCATGGTGGCGGATGGTAACCTCGATCTGCTCCGCGAAGACCGGACCGACCATCGAGCCGGGGAAGTGCGCACAGTGGATCTCCTCGTGCTGTGCCATCAGGGCAAAGCGGGCCAGCGGATTGTAGTGTTCCCAGCAGGCCAGGGCACCCACCCGTCCAACACGCGTTTCCACCACTTCGAAGCCGCTGCCGTCCCCCTGCCCCCAGATCATGCGTTCATGGTAGGAAGGGGTGGTCTTCCTGCGTTTCAGAACCAGCTTCCCGTCAGCATCAAAGACGAGCTGGCAATTGTACAAAGTGCCGTGGTCCCTCTCGTTGACCCCAATCACGAGCACCATCCCGTGGCGCCGGGCCGCCTCCGCAAAGGTCTCGGTCACCGGACCAGGTACCTCGACGGCCTCTTCGTAAAGCCGCATATGCTCTTTGCCGGCGAGCACGGGCGGCATGACGAACGAGAAGTAGGGATAGTAGGGAACGAACGTCTCCGGAAACACCGCTATCTCGGCCCCTTCCCGTGCCGCGGCCGACACAGCCGAGACAACCTTCTCGACGGTGCCGGCGCAGCTCTCAAGGTCGGGAGAGATTTGGATCGCCGCTGCCTTGATCCGCCGCATCGGTCTAGACGGTCCAGGAGTTGATGATCACGGCGTTATCCCGCTTGTGCAGCAGGATGATGTCGAGCACATCGAGCGGGTTGATCGGAATGATGCCTTCGATGAAGGCCTTTTCCGTTTGCCCGTAAAGAGCCTGCGTCGAAAAACGGCAACCGAAGATTTTCCCGCCTTCGTCCATGAACTTCTTGAGGCGCTGGTTCACGAAGAGGTGACCGGGGAAGGCTTCGTCCCCCAGTGTTGGGAAGCCGCGCTGAAACCCCATCGTGACGCCGGGCCCGTAAAGCAGGATCGATGTCTCGAATTCTTTTCTCAGCAGGCGGGTGGCGGTCAAGGTGTTGACGATCGATATGGATCCTTCGAACGCTATTGATGGGGTATTTAGTTGACTCCAGTAGCCACAATATGTTGTGGTTGGGGGCATGAAGGAGGACTACCCCCGAAACCTCGTCGAGTTGGAAGCTCGATTCTCGACCGAGGAGGCGTGCCGGGAGTACCTGCTGAAGCTGCGCTGGCCGGAGGGGTTCGTGTGCCCGCGCTGTGGGATCCAGTCCTCATGGGCCAGCAAACGCAATCTGCTGCTCTGCGCCGACTGCGGTTACCAGGCCTCGGTGACGGCGGGCACGATTTTCCAGGACACCCGCAAGCCCTTGACGTTGTGGTTCCGGGCGGCTTGGTGGGTGACAACGCAAAAAGGCGGGGCCAGCGCGCTGGAGTTGCAGCGGGTCTTGGGTTTGGGTAGCTATGTAACCGCCTGGACCTGGCTGCACAAGTTCCGCCGCGCCATGGTGCGCCCCGGTCGCAATCGGCTGGTCGGCCGGGTGGAGGTGGACGAAACGTATGTGGGCGGAGTCGAAGAGGGCGTCCGAGGTCGCGAAATGGTTGGCAAAGCGTTAGTTGCGGTTGCTGCCGAGGAGGATGGGCGCGGTATGGGTCGCATCCGGCTCCGTCGGATCGCGGATGCCTCAGCGGCGAGCTTGGAAGCCTTTGTCGAAGAAGCTATCCAACCTGGCAGCCTCGTGCACACCGACGGCTGGGAAGGCTATGCGGGATTGGAGAACAAAGGATACCGCCATGAAGTCACCGTGCTGCGCGGGAAGCGGCAATCGGCGAGTAAGCTGCTGCCGAGAGTCCATCGTGTCGCCTCTCTGCTAAAGCGCTGGCTGTTGGGGACCCACCAGGGGGCTGTCAGTCACGAGTATTTGGACTACTACCTGGACGAGTTCACGTTCCGCTTCAACCGGCGGACCTCACGGTCGCGCGGCAAACTTTTCTATCGCCTCCTCCAGCAGGCGGTCGCCGCCGACCCTGCTCCCTATAAGACAATGGTCGAGGCCACCAGGGCCGGCACCCCCACCCCCAAGATGTAGTGGCTACTGGAGTCAACTAAATACCCCATCGCTATTGTATGAAAAGTGACCAGCGCCTTTTGACCGTCCTCGGCCTGCACATCCTCAAATACTTTCTCTTCATAGTCGACGAGGAAGTCGCCGTCCTTGTTGAACTCTCTATCTACTTTTGGCATCCTTTGATCCTTTCTCGAGGTTGTAGCCAGAATTTCCGATTTGGAACTCCGACTCGAACATGGTACTCGCTCTCTTCTCCTGAAGGCAAGGACCTTGCCTCCGTAAGGCAGGCCACGACGGCATCGAAGGGTACTCATGGCCAGTTCTTGTCGTCCGCTGAGCCCCTCTCGCTGCTGCTCGGCCGATTGGTCGCACACCCCTCCGACCCTCCTTCCTTAACGCCCAGATTTCCTGCCCGAACGGGACGGCCCTAACCACCCGGAAGGCGCTCACGGCCCGATGCCTCCACCCTTGCCGGCCAGGCCGCATTCGGTTAACCCGCCGAGCGACGCCCTTTCTTGCCTTACTCATCGGCGGGACGGCTAGCGGCAGACTCCTTCGCCGGAGTCGGTGAAGTCGGAGCCCTCGACCGGAAGAAACTCCCATTCGTAGCGATCTTCAAGAAGTCGGAAGCGGATCACACCATAGGTTTCGCGCGAGCGCAACTCGCTGTTCGGGCGGCCACGGCCGATCCGGCGCAGCTCTCGTCCGCCCGTGCCGACGATGAACTGCCGTACGCCGCGCCGCGGGTCTGCGTTGCCTTCAGGGTCCTGTGGAGCGAAGCGCTCGTAGTGGTGTTCGTGTCCGCTAACGTAAAGCTCAACACCGGCGTCATAGAGCGCCTGGAACAGTGGTCGGACGCCCTTGTCGCCGCCATGATGCCCGGAGCTAAACAGGGGGTGATGAGAGTAGGCCAAGACACATTTGTTGTCCGTCTTCTTGAGATCCTCGACGAGCCAACGGTACTGCTGGGAGTCCTCGTCGCAACCGCCGATCTTCTTGCAAAGGGTATTAAGCGAGATGGGGTATTTAGTTGACTCCAGTAGCCACTACATCTTGGGGGTGGGGGTGCCGGCCCTGGTGGCCTCGACCATTGTCTTATAGGGAGCAGGGTCGGCGGCGACCGCCTGCTGGAGGAGGCGATAGAAAAGTTTGCCGCGCGACCGTGAGGTCCGCCGGTTGAAGCGGAACGTGAACTCGTCCAGGTAGTAGTCCAAATACTCGTGACTGACAGCCCCCTGGTGGGTCCCCAACAGCCAGCGCTTTAGCAGAGAGGCGACACGATGGACTCTCGGCAGCAGCTTACTCGCCGATTGCCGCTTCCCGCGCAGCACGGTGACTTCATGGCGGTATCCTTTGTTCTCCAATCCCGCATAGCCTTCCCAGCCGTCGGTGTGCACGAGGCTGCCAGGTTGGATAGCTTCTTCGACAAAGGCTTCCAAGCTCGCCGCTGAGGCATCCGCGATCCGACGGAGCCGGATGCGACCCATACCGCGCCCATCCTCCTCGGCAGCAACCGCAACTAACGCTTTGCCAACCATTTCGCGACCTCGGACGCCCTCTTCGACTCCGCCCACATACGTTTCGTCCACCTCCACCCGGCCGACCAGCCGATTGCGACCGGGGCGCACCATGGCGCGGCGGAACTTGTGCAGCCAGGTCCAGGCGGTTACATAGCTACCCAAACCCAAGACCCGCTGCAACTCCAGCGCGCTGGCCCCGCCTTTTTGCGTTGTCACCCACCAAGCCGCCCGGAACCACAACGTCAAGGGCTTGCGGGTGTCCTGGAAAATCGTGCCCGCCGTCACCGAGGCCTGGTAACCGCAGTCGGCGCAGAGCAGCAGATTGCGTTTGCTGGCCCATGAGGACTGGATCCCACAGCGCGGGCACACGAACCCCTCCGGCCAGCGCAGCTTCAGCAGGTACTCCCGGCACGCCTCCTCGGTCGAGAATCGAGCTTCCAACTCGACGAGGTTTCGGGGGTAGTCCTCCTTCATGCCCCCAACCACAACATATTGTGGCTACTGGAGTCAACTAAATACCCCATTTAAGCGAGATCAAGTGCCAGTCGCCGAGGTCGTAGCTGTAGTATCCCTTTTCGGGATCGCCCGCGGCTTCCCCGAAGTAGTCGTAGTAAGGCTTAGCGCCGAGCGTCTTGTACTCGTGGTTGCCCACCGAGGGGCGAGTTCGCTCCTTGTGGCGGCCCCAAGTCGGGTCGTAGCAGTTCGCGAACTCCTCGGTGCGGCCCTTCTTGTAGGCGTTGTCCCCGAAGGTGATCACTGCCGCAGGGGTACGCGCTGGAAGCTCATGGAAAAAACCGTCGAGGAGCTTTGTGGTCGCTTCGGCGTTGGGCAGGTATTCCTTGCCGCAGCGGGCGATGTCGCCCGCGCCGATCACGTAGGCCTCGGCGGCTTTGCAGACCGCAGGCGGGAGCAGGATGAGCGCCAAGTGGGCGATGACCGACGGAGCAGCTGGACTCTCGATTCCGCTGCTCCGTGCCGACCTCAACGCATGCTCGGGTCTGCTGGCCAACGCAGTGGCGGAAATGCACAAGCATCAATCAAGCGAACTATGAAATTAAATCGAACTATCCGTGACAACACAAAATGGGGATTTCCCGCCCCCGCCCTAAGGAATTCAATAACTTAGCTCCCCACTGCCTCCGAAATGTGGCAAACATGGGCTAGTCCTGTTCGCGGTCGCGGAACTCTTCGTACCAGTTCAGCACGACATGGATGGAAGCGTCGGGGATGTCCCCAGCCCGGCCCAGGGGGCCACCAAGCGACTTCCGTTAGCCGCGACGTCGTAGTTCGCCAGTGGCGCACGGGTCGATCCTGAAGGCTTGAACAAGGGAACAGGAGAATCACCCACGGGAAAGCTCCGCTGGGGAGGCGCCTGATGGGCGAATGTGTTTCGGTCGCCCGAGTGACCGCGATGGTTGACGGCTCTCAGCCCAACAAAGACTCCACGACTCTACCGTGGACGTCCGTCAGCCGCCGCTGGATGCCGTTGTGATAGAAGGTCAGTCTCTCGTGGTCGAGACCCAGCAAGTGCAGCGCCGTCGCGTGCAGATCATAGATTGTCACCGGGTTCTCGACTGGCTCACGGCCCAGTTCGTCGGAGGCGCCGTAGGTTAGGCCCGGCTTCAGCCCGCCTCCGGCCATCCAGCAGGTGAAGCATTGCGGATGATGGTCACGGCCGGCGGTCTTTCCTCTACCCTGGGATATCGGAGTGCGGCCGAACTCGGTGACGCCCATGACAAGCGTGTCTTGGAGCAGGCCGCGGCTGCCGAGGTCGGCGATTAGGGCGGCTACCGGCTGGTCATACTCCCCGGCCATTTTCTCGTGGTTCGAGATGAGGTTGCCATGCGCATCCCAGCTCTTGCCGGAGCCGCCATGGTAGACCTGCACGAATCGAACGCCGCGTTCGATCAGTCGCCGCGCCAACAGGCAATTCTTTGCCAAGTGTGCGGTCTCCTTCCGCTCGCACCCATAAAGGCGGCGGGTCGCATCGGTTTCTTGGTCGAGGTTGGTGATACCGGGAACGCTGAGCTGCATTTGAGCGGCGACTTCGTAGCTACGCAGACGCGCCTCCAAGGCTGAGTCCCCCGGATGCGATTCGGCGTATTTCCGGTTCATCTGTTGCAGCCAGCTCATTGCGCCGGCTCGAGCCTGCCCGGTCACCCCTCGCGGCGGCGACAGGTCGGGAACCGAATCGCCATCGCCCTGATTGCGAAACGCCGTCCCCTGCACCGACGCAGGCAGAAACCCGTTGGACCACTGCACCGATCCGCCCCAGGGATGGACGCCGGCATCGGGCAGTACGACGAAAGAAGGAAGATTCTCGTTCTCCGATCCGAGGGCGTAGGTACCCACGCTCCCATCGACGGGAAGCCGGTGAGGAAGAACCCCGTATTCATCTGAGCGATCGCCGGCATGTGGTTCGCGCTCTTGGCGACCATGCTGCGGATGACGGTCATTTTGTCAACCTGCATGGCCATGTGCGGCAGCAGTCCGCTGACCCACATGCCGCTCTCGCCGCGTTGTTCGAACTCCCAGGGGCAAGCGAAGAGATTGCCGCCTTGCCCGAAGAAGGTTTCCATTGAGTAGGGTTGGCCGTCCCGTTTCTGCAGCTCGGGCTTGAAGTCGAACGTATCGAGGTGGCTCATCCCGCCGACGCAAAAGACTTGGATCACTCGCTTGGCGCGGGGGGCGAAGTGCGGCGCGAGCCCCCCCGGTTGATTGAGTTCTGCCGCGCGGCCCGCCTCGGTCTCGAGCAACGACGACAACGCAAGCCAGCCCAGGCCGCAGCCGGCATCGAGCAACAACCGCCGCCTTGACCAGTCACTGGACATAGATGAACTCGCTTGTGTTGAAGATACCCCAACAAAGGGCGGCCAAACCGTGCCGCTCGACGACCGCTCGGCTCGAGGCGCTCTCTTCCTCGTCCGGTGGACGGCCGAAGGCCAGCAGGAACGCCCGCTCGATCTGACCGTCGACAGCGGGCGCTTCGCGGCCCAGGCGCTCGGCGAAGGCCGTCACCCGTAGCTGCACGAACTCGTTGTTCATCAGGCTCAGCGCCTGTAACGGCGTGGTCGTCGAAGGGCGTTTCGGCGTCTTGACCGCGGGCAACGGGCAGTCGAGCGCTTCAAGCATCGGATGCCCGCCTGTGTTGACGTTCATGCGGTAGATGGTGCGGCGGTTGTATTCGGCCGTGTCGCGCTCAAACAATTCGTAGATTTGCAACGCGGCCTTCCTGCTGAGCTTGAAAGGCCGGAAGCTCGGACCGTACATTTCTCGATTGAGACTGCCGCTCACCGCGAGCATCGAATCGCGCACCTCCTCGCCCGTCAATCGCCTCGGTTGGAACCGCCACAACAGCCGGTTGGCGGAATCGGCGCGGGCGGCAGACGCGTCAAAACGAGAGGATTGGCGGTAGGTCCGCGACATCAAGATGAGCTTGTGGAGCTGCTTGAGGCTCCATCCCCGCCGGATGAGCTCGGCGCTCAGAGCGTCGAGCAACTCACCAGTAGGCCCGAAACCCTCGGGGCGCCGGGCGTCAATCCTCGCAATCATCGAGGCCGGGCAGGTCAGCCGGCGCGAGCCGGTTCGCTCGTAACCTCCGCCCGCCGGGGCCAGACCGGAAGCCTCGGAGCAGCCGGCCAGGTCGTGCACCCGTGTGTTCGCCATCGTGAGCGACTTCGGTTCCGTATAGAAAGGTGTGCCGGTAGCCTTTGGAGCGCTGCACGATGCGCTTGCCACCGGCCGGGAGATCGTGCACGACGATGGGCCGCTCTAGGTGCAGTTCGGCGAAATCGATGACGTTGAGGTCCGCGCGGTAGCCTGGGACGATGACGCCGCGGTCGTGGAGTCCGTAGGTTCGGGCTGTAGCCGCCGTCTGCTTGTGGACCAGGAATTCGAGCGGCAGCCGCGGGCCGCGCGTCCGATCGCGGGCCCAATGGGTGAGCAGGCTGGTCGGTGAGCCGGAGTCGCAGATCAGCCCTACATGGGCGCCGCCGTCGGCGATCCCGCAAACCGTATTCCGGTTTACCAGCATCTGGTAGACGACGTTGAGGTCGCCGTCGCAGTAGTTCTCAAAAGTGTGCAGAAGCAGGGTCCGGCCGCCCTCTTGAAGGAGCAGTTCGAGAGCGAGATCGAAGGGGTCGCGATGGGCCGCCCGAGCCCGGTTTGCGATGCTGGCCCCGAACTCGGGCTCATAGTTCAAAGGGTCTCCGAGCTCGAAGGTCCGCTCCAGGATCGTCGTCATTTGGTGCGTGTGTTCGTCATCGGGGCGCTCCTCGACTAGGCGGCCGCGCAGCTCGCTGTCGTTGGTCAGGCGGGCGATCCGTGTTTCGTGATCGAGCGCCTGGAGCTCGTGCCACAGCGGGTGGGTCAGGAAGGGATGCTGCGAGGCCTCGAGCCCCAACAGGATGCCGATCGGGCGCGAGCCAACCTGCGCGATGACGTCGAGCCCGTCGGCGCAAGCTTGATCCACCGACGCCAGCGTCTCGGCCCAGCGGCCGGGGGCGATGGCCATTTGAACCAGCAGCACCGACAAAGGCCGCTCGGCGAGTTCAGCAACAGCCCGAAGCAATTGAAACTCTCCCGCGCCAAAGTCGGAGTTCACTTGGATCACGCCCGTCCCGGCCCGCTTCATGGCGAGCGCGAGACCGGCCAGTTCGGCGTGCTCGGCGGTCAGGCTCGGCGTTGGCCGGCCATCGGCGGCGCGATGCTTGGGCGTACGCGACGTGGTAAAGCCGAACGCGCCGGCCGCGAGGCCTTCCTCGAGCAGTTGGCCCATGCGTGCGATCTCATCTTCGGTCGGACGCGCGCTGTGATCCGCACCCCGATCGCCCATTACGTAGAACCGGAGCGCCGCGTGGGGGAGCTGAGCGCCGATATCCATCACACGAGGCGTTTCCTCTAGGACATCGAGGTACTCGTTGAACGATTCCCAACGGAAATCGACGCCTTCTGCAAGGACGATCTCGGGAATGTCCTCGACCCCTTCCATCAAGTTGATAAGAAAGGCCTCCGTACCGGGGCGAACCGGCGCGAAGCCGACCCCGCAATTGCCGAAGATCGTCGTTGTCACGCCGTGCCACGACGAAGGGGTCATGGCCGGGTCCCAGGTCGCCTGGCCGTCGTAGTGCGTGTGGATGTCCACCCATCCGGGCAAGACCAGCAGGCCTTCGGCGGCTATGTCACGCCGTGCGGCGCCGGCCTTGGGTTCCAGCGCGGTAATCAACCCCTCGGTGATCGCGACATCCGCTTGGCGGCGCGGCGCCCCGGTACCATCAATCACGGTCCCGTTGCGGATGACCAAGTCATGCATCGGCGTTTCCTCTGCCGCTCTCAGAACTAATGGTTTTGCCGGTCATCTAGCCTCAATCATACGCCTACTGGGCCGTCGATTCCACCACAGTGGCAGGGGGCGTTAGCTGGAGCTGACGCGGTAGGGCGGTGGAAGTGAGGCGCCGGCTCTGGTCGGGCGAAGCTCTTACTCCCGGGTCGCCTGCGATACAACACTAAGATATCCCATTAGCTATCCGCAAATGGGCACTATTGCCAGCCACGAGTTGACACCGCCGGAGCTCACCAACAGATCGTTTTAGGCACCCCCCACCGAGTCAGGCGGTCCCACGGTTTCGAGCCATCAAGCAACCCGGATCGGGCTCGATCGATGCGCTGGCGGCACCAATCCTCTCGCCTTAGCCCTGCCTTTGGCGAAGGCTGGGCGTGATGCGCTTTTACTCTAAGAGTGCCGCGATCAAGGCGCTGCTTCAGAAGCGGAGCAAAGCCCCGGCTCTACCTTGTTGGCCACACGACACCTTGGTCTTCTTTCGTGACCGCTCGCAGGCCCTTGTAGACGAACTTCTGCAAGCGCCTGCCTTCGTAGGTCTCGGTGGTGTAGAGGTTGCCTTTCGAATCGGTGGCCACGTTATGTACCCCGTAGAATTGACCAGGCTGACGTCCACCAGCGCCGAAGCTCGTCAAGACTTCGAGCGTATCGCGCAGCAGGATGTACACCTTCGAGTTCTGTCCATCCGCTAGATATATGTAAGTCTGCTGTGGATCCTTCGAGAAGGCGATGTCCCACACCGACCCGGCGCCGAGGGTGGCTTTCGCGATGAACCCTTCCTTCACAAAGGTCCCGTCCTTGTTGAACACCTGGATCCGGTCGTTCGTACGGTCGCAGGTATATATCAGCCCGTCACTAGAGATTTCAGCACAGTGCACCGGAGTCCGAAATTGTTTGGCTGGCGCTGCGTTCGGGTCGTAGGGGCCGAGGTCGGTATCGTCGGGCTTATTACCGTAGGCCCCCCAATGCCGCTTGTACTCGCCGCTGTCTGCGTCGTAGACAATCACGCGTCTGTTGCCGTAGCCGTCGGCGATGTAAACCTCGTTGGCCGCCGGGTCCACCGAGACTTCTGTGGGCCTGCCAAGGTTCTCAAGGTTGTTGCTGCCCCCGCTGTTGCCGTAATGACCGATTTGCAGCAGGAACTTGCCGCTCTGGGTAAACTTCAGAACTTGGGAATCCTGCTGGCCGTTACCGCCGACCCAGACGTTCCCCTTGTAATCGATCGTGAGCCCGTGGTTCGACTCCGGCCACTCATAGCCTTGGCCAGGACCACCCCAGTGTCCGACAAGGTTGCCTGCCTGGTCGAACTCCAGAACCGGCGGCGCCGGAACGCAGCACGAGCTGATAGGGGGAGTCAGCGATGCACCCCTTTCGTTGTTGGCGAGCGATTGCGGCCGGTGGAGAATCCAGACGTGGTCCTGAGCATCCACCGACACGCCTATCGTCATGCCAATGACCCAATGGTTCGGCAAAGGCTTCGGCCACAGCGGGTCCACTTCGAACATGGGAGCCTGGACGCCTGCCGCCTCCACCGCGGACCTCCTCTCCAGCAACGCGGACCCGACTCCCAGCACGAGGAGGACCCCGAGAAACCCCGCACCCACATAGCGACTGCGTTTCATACTTCTTACCCTCCCGCTCTAAGTTGCGAATGATTATACACGATACGCGATGCGGGTTTCCAACCGATTGTTTCTATTTTCGCTTGCAGCTCGCCGGGCCTGAGCCATTACTCTTCAGGCATGCGGGGTAGAACTGCCACCCTTCGCACCAGTACGGCGTTGCTGGCCGCGCTCCTCAGCCGACAGGTAGGGGCTGTCGGTTTCCTTATCCAGCAGCACGAGCAGCAACCGTTTCCGCACTGGCATAGCCGACTTGCACTCCGGGCAGTAGATCTGGCTGACTGCCCCGCTCTGATCAGTCGCGAGGCGCGGGCCGTCCCGCTTCTGGTTCCTCTTCGGCATCGTTCGTGAGCGTGTCAGCGAAGGCGACGCGCCTGATGACATTCGGCTCTTCGGCGGTGTCCTCGTTCTGCACGATGAAGCCTGAGCGACCCATCCACACACCGTTATTGGAGCCGTCCGATCGGAGGAAGGGAGGCGGCGTGTTCGCCGAGGCTTCAACCCGGTTGCCTGCCCGAACCTTTTCCCATTTCTCGTCGTCTTTCAGGTAGAGTGCGAATCGTTCCGCGTCCGAATAGACGGCGTCCAGATCACCATCCTGATCCAGATCCCAGAAACGCAGGGCCCCGTTATCAGGTTCATCGGATTCCCCATCGCCGTCGAGATCGAGGAGGGGTGGCTCGTCTACCACGGTCACCTCTTGCTGGAGTTGCCAGGTGCGGGTGGCCGGTTCCCACATCCGCGCCGTCGTCCGCTCGTCTTCCTGATAGAGCACGTCCATGTAGCCATCGCTGTCGAGATCCAGCACACGGGTACCGGACGGGTCGCCGTCGGGCTTGCGGATCGGCCGGCCGGCTAACATATGCTGGTCGATGCGTGCTTGGACCTCAGCCATGTTGAGAAACTTCAGCTTCGAGCCGTGCTTCCTTTGTGCATAATCGATGAGTTCAATCACCTGAGAGTTCTCAATCCAGCCGTGCGGATGGAAGACGAAGACAAACAGTCCTTGCTTGGCCACGGTGGCATCGAGCGCCGCCTTGAGATCCTCGACCGTTCTCGGATGGTTAGTGCCTTGCAAATACTGGGCTTCCCAATCGGAAGGCACGGTGCAGGGAAACTGCCAGTGTTGTTTGCCGATGAGATATGGGTAGGGGTAGTTGGTGATGGTATTGACGAAGTCCTTGCCTAACGGGACGTAGCGTTCGAATCGCTTCTCGTTGCCGTTGGCGAAGATTTCTTGTGGTAAGTCCGGATCGTCCCGCGTGAAGATCTGGAAAACGGACGAATCACTGCTGAGGAAGTTCCCGCCCGGTGTCACGGGGCGCATGATCTCATCGTAGAATCGCGGGCTCACCGAGTTCATCGAATCGCAGCAGGGCATGCGGTAGGTCACCGGACGCATGTTAGGAATGCCCTCAAGCAGATCGATGCATCGATGAGCCGTGTCGCGCGCTTTCGCTAAATCGCTGCCCTGCAAGAGCGGGCATGGGTGATCAATCGTGTGGACCTCAATGCTCACGCCACGGTCAAGCCAGCGTTGAAGCTGCGGTTCGTTCGGATCGATCTGATTGGTAAAAATGCTGAGGGGCGCACGCCCATCAATCGCTTCCAAACGTTGCAGGATAGGCTCGATAAAGCTCTGATAGGGTTCGATCCCGCGCATATCGTCGATGGACAGGACGGCAGCGGCTTCGACCCCATCCTCGCCGATCCACTGCGGCGTGGTTAGCTTTGGACTGGTGATGGAGGGCCAATAAGGATTGGTGAAATGATCGCGGTAGGCATCGGGATCCGGAACCGAGACGATTGGTGTCGATTCAAATCCCGGGCGGCAGAAGAGAGCTACGAAGACTAGCACAGCGATGAGGCTCAAGGAAAGGATAATTCGGGTCATGGTTAGCTTGGGTTGACGGCGAGTCCGCCGAACTTCGCACCGAGGGTCAAAGTTAGTGTAGCAAGACCGGTTGTCGCGGACGGTTGCGGATGCCCGGCAGGAAATCGCCTGAGGCGGGGGTGCGGGTGTTTGTGGTCCACAGCGAGGAGCGCGAGCAGTACGAGCGGGCGCAGCGGGAGCGGGCCATGGAGGCGCTGGGCGAGCAGCTGGAAGCGCTGGTGAAGCGGGTGGCCGCGGGCCGGCTCAAGGCGCCCGAGAAGGTTGGTGCCGCGGCGGCCCGCATCCTCAGCCGTCATCACGGGCAGCGCTATTTTGGGTGGGCATACGAAGCGGGGCGCTTCCGCTATTTCGAAGGTCCGCAGACTGCCGCGCGAGAAAGCGCTGCAGGGCAAGTATTGGATCCAGAGCGAGGAGCAAAACCTGACGCCCGTGGAGGCGGTCAGCCGCTACAAAGAGTTGATGGCAGTCGAGCGGGCTTTGCGCGACCTCAAAGATGTGATTGAGATGCGGCCGATCTATCATCAGACGCCGCGGCGCGTGGAGGCGCACATATTCGTGGCGGCGCTGGCGCTGTTACTCAAGCACGCGGTCCAGCGGAAACTGAAACAAGCGGGCATGGACTTGTCCGCCGAGGAGGCGCTGGGGGCGCTGACGACGGTGCAGCTGCTGGATCTGGAGTTGCCCGACGGCGGCGCCAAGCGGCTGGTGACGCGGGGGACGCGGCGCGCCCAACAAGTGCTGCAGGCACTGGGGATCCGCGACCGCACGCCGCCGGGCGGCCCCGACCAAAACCCCGCATGTAGTGGCACACCCGGAACCCCGCTCCCGTGTTTTCAATCACTTAACAGATGTTTTTGGCCAACATGGGCTAGGCTGAGGGTCCTTCCCGAAGGCCTGCAGGTGGTTTCCGATGCCGAGGGGGAAAACGCAACGAGGCGGCGCAGCGTCTATCTGCTGGCGCGCCGTACCTGGCCGCTGAGTTTCCTCTCGGTCTTCGACTTTCCCATCATCGATACAGCTTGCAGCCGCCGCGTTCCCTCCGCCACGCCGCTGCAGTCGCTGACCATGATGAACAGTGAGTTTGCCATGGAGAACGCGCGGGCGGCGGCGCGACGGGCGGCAGCGCTCGCCGGTGAAGATCCAAGCCGGAAGAAGTTGTAAAGAAAACGTACGGCTTACTTTTCTCCCGCCGGCCCTCAGCGCAAGAGACCGAATTCGCCCTGGATCACCTGAAGTCGCAACAGCGGCTTTATGCCAGAGCGAATGCGCCCTCGGGTCAGGCATTCGAAAGATCCTTGCAGAATCTCGTTCATATGCTCCTCAGCTCGAACGAGTTTCTTTATGTAGACTAACGTGCCGGGGACGTGTCGCACGCCTCCAGGCGTGCCGTGTCGCCATTCGTGTCGACATGGTGTTGGGCTTCCAGGCCAACATTTCCGCCGACCTAAGAAACCGCGCCGTCCGGCAAACGAATCACATGCAAGCGCCCGAGCCACAACGCCGGGACGCATTTTTTCCGCGCGGCTGGTAGTTCAGTACCTTCCGCCTGCCGTCCAACTCCACATCACAGCAAGAGAGCAGCATTTTCTTGAGCCGTTCACGCCCTCGTTGAACTCGCGACTTGGCGCCGGACACGCTGAGTCCTAATTGGCTGGCCACGCGGCGCTGCGTGGTTCCTTGCAGTTCCGCCAGTTCAATCGCCTGGCGGTATTTTTTCGGCAGTTGCGCCACCATTTGTTCCAGACAGGTCACGAGTTCTTGCCTGGAACTAATCTCGACTTCCGCCGCGCGCTCGGCGATGATATCCGTGTTCAGCGCTTCGAAGGGATGTTTGCGGAAATGATCCGTGATTGTGTTTCGCGCAATGCGGTAGAGCCAAGCGGTTAAACGCTGATCGTCTTTCAGCGAGCCGATCCCGTTGTGAATCTTCAGGAAGGCCTCTTGAAGCAGGTCATCGGCGACGTGGTCATCCGCTACCCGCCGCCGAATGAAACTGCGCAGCGGAGCCCGGAAGTCTTCCCAGATCTGTTCCGTGCGAAGAGTCACCTATACGGTCACCTCGGCTGCGGCTGCCTCCGCGCAACAGGCCGGATCGCTTTGCCCAGGCGCGGAGTCGCAGTCGGCCGGGTCGCAACACGCGGTCCCCGAGCCGGCTTCGCTCCTGTTGGGCGCGTACTCGCTAGCCTCATTATCCAGGACAACGAAGACTTCCCAAGCATTGCCGTCCGGGTCGCTCGCCCATACCTTGTCCTGAACCGCATAACAGCAGGCGACACGTTCCTCCGTGCTGGTCTTCACGCCGGCTTGCTGGAAACGTTCTGTCATGCGTTTCACCTCAGCGGTCGATTTGACCTGAACGCCGAAGTGGGAAATGGTTCCGGGACGCGCCTGCTGAGCCGGGCCTTCGTTCAATGTCAGATTGAGGGGCGGTTCCGCGACCTCGAACTTGGCGTAGCCCGGCCTGAGCTTTGCCGGCTCCTGGCCAAAGAGCTCACGGTAGAACGCGATCGACCTTTCTCGATTGGCGACGACAAGTCCGATGTGCACGCGTCTTTGGGTGTCGAAATCAACGGCGGATTCGTTTTTCATGGTTGCCTCCATTTCATCAGAAAATTGCTTCTATCCAAGCAGACGGGGTTTCGTCAAGAAGGACGCAAGAAATGTGGCGCGGCAAGACACGGAGCATCATGACGTAGCGCGGCGCACGCCTCCAGGCCCAACATAAGCGTGGACTGCCGTCCACGCCTCTGTCGCGGCGCGCCCTGATTCCACGTATACGCCACCGCGCCGTCAACCCGATGCGGATCCCAAACCGGGGGCTCACCGGTTGCAGGCAAAGCTGAGACGAAACAATTGCAAGTTTGACCGTGAGCGCCCCTGTATCCCGGATCGCCCGCAACAGAGGCGCGGACGGAAGTCCGCGCTCAAGGGCCTTTTGCGCGCGGTATCTGAGCGTGGACTGCCGTCCACGCCTCTGTTGGGTCTCCAGAGCGCATGATCATGGCGAGTCCTTGCGGAAAACCAGAACATACTGGTGGGGCAGGTGGTCGAAATGCCGCTCGAAATCCACCTCACCCCAACTCCAATAGTTTCTGCCGCAACTGCCGCGCCTTCGCCGCGCTCGCCGTCGCCACGAAGATGGTGTCATCGCCCGCTACCGTGCCCACGATTTCGGGCCAGTGTTCGGAATCAAGCGCCAGCGCGACAGCCCCCGCGCCACCGGGATTCGTCGTCAGAACAACCAGATTCTGGGCCACCTGAACGTCACGCAGGAACTCCTGCAAGACCCGCGGCAAGTTGTCTCGCGCCGAATCGGCCGCCTCGATGGCGGATCGTTCGCGGTACCCCTCGGTGGTCTTTACGATTCCTAGCTCGCGAATGTCCCGCGAGAGCGTGACTTGAGTCGCCTCGATTCCGAACCGGCCTAAGGAGGACGCCAATTCCTCTTGGGTATGAATCGCGGCCGATCGAATCAGTTTCTGAATCTGGGCTTGGCGAAACCCTTTGCTCATGACGCTTCCCGCATTTTGGACAAGCGCTGCCGGGCGCTCTCCAGGGCGCGCCGGACGGTCTCGGGCGCGGTGCCGCCGGCGGGAGTGTGACTCTCCAGCGCCCGCCTCGCCGAAAGCAACTCCACCGCCTCGGCGTCAAACTCCGGAGCAATTTCGCGAAGCTGCTCTTCGTTCCAATCCCGCGGGCTTTTGCCGCTGCGCACACTCTCTAGAACCAGGGCCCCCACGACCTGATGCGCCTTGTGGAAAGGCACGCCGCGGCGCGACAGCATCTCGGCCAGTTCCGTCGCACAGGTCCAGCTCGCCTCAGCCGCCTGCTCCATTGCGGCCGCGTTGATCTTCGTCGTGTCGATCGAGAGCTTCGTGACTTCGAGCGATCCCGCCAAGTGATCCGCGGCGTCAAACACAGGAGGCTTGTCTTCCTGCAAGTCTCGGTTGTAAGCGAGAGGCAAGCTCTTGACGGTCATCATCAGGGATGCCAGATCACCGACGACTCGTCCGGATTTACCGCGGACCAATTCGAACGCGTCGGGATTCTTCTTCTGCGGCATCAGACTGGAACCACTGGTGACTTCATCCCCCAGCTCCAGAAAACCGAACTCCTCGCTGGAATAGAGAATCCAGTCCTCCGCCAGCCGACTCAAATGCAGCATTGTCAGCGAGGCGGCGTAGAGGAAGTCCAGCGCGAAGTCGCGATCCGAAACCGCGTCCAGGCTGTTGTTCGAGATGCCGCCGAATCCCAGCTCGTCAGCGATCGCTTGGCGGTCGAGGGGGAAACCACTCCCGGCCAGCGCTCCGCTGCCGAGCGGCAGGACGTTTGTTCTCTCGTATGCTTCACCAAACCGTTGCCAGTCACGGGCGAACATCTCGAAGTAGGCCAGCAGGTAGTGCGCCCAAAGGATCGGTTGCGCCCGGCGCAGGTGGGTGTAGCCAGGGAGCAAGGCATCGGGTTCACGCTCGGCGAACGCGACGAGGGCGCCCATCAACTCGGCCAGCCGCCGCCGGGTGGCCTTCAGTTCGTCCCGCAGCCACAAGCGAAAGTCGGTTGCCACTTGTTCGTTGCGGCTGCGGCCAGTGTGAATCTTGTCGGCGACATCACCCGCCGTTTCCTTGAGCTTTCGGATGACGAGAGTGTGGATGTCTTCGTCCGTCGCACCTTCGAAAAAATCCGGTTGCTTGGATTGCTCGAGTATTTGGTCGAATGCCGTGCGAATCTGGTCGCGCTCCTGGGGAGATAAGATGCCAACCCGCTGCAGCGCCGACGCGAATGCCTTGGAACCGGCGATGTCGGCCTCGAGCAAGCGCCGGTCGAAATGGAGCGAGCCCGAGAACTGCTCGAACTGCTCGGACGGTCCGGTTTCGAATCTGCCTCCCCAGAGTTTCATGTACGTTGATCCGTTGAGCTGTTGATCCGTTGAGCCGTGATCGGTTATTCCGTTATCCGTTGCTCCGACTCTTGGATTCCTCTTGCAAAAGGTTCGCGGCTCGTTTACGGCTGCCTCGCCGCCACCGCGGCACCGACCTTGATCGGCAGGCCGATTAGGTTGATGAAGCCTGCTGCGTCTTTCTGGTCGTAGTCCGCCCCCATCGTGAAACTGGCGATGTCCTGTGAATAGAGCGAATACGGCGACTTGCGGCTGAGCACGTCGACGTGTCCCTTGTACAGCCGCAACACCACTTCGCCGCTCACGTGCTGCTGGGTCTGGTTGATGAATCCGTCCAGCGCTTCTCGCAGCGGCGTGAACCACTGCCCGTTGTAGACCAGATCGGCGTAGTCCAGGGCGATCTTCTGCTTGTAGTGCGACGTCGCCCGGTCGAGTGTCAGGCTTTCCAGCTCGCGGTGCGCCGCCATCAGGATCGTCCCTCCTGGGGTCTCGTAACATCCTCTGGACTTCATTCCCACGAACCGATTCTCGACCAGGTCGATACGGCCTACTCCATGCTCGCCGCCCAGCCGGTTGAGCGTTTCCACGATGCTCGCCGGACTCAATTTCTCGCCACTGACTGCAACCGGTGTGCCCTTGTCGAACTCAATCGCAACGTCAACCGGTGTATCGGGCGCGTCTTTGGGGCTGTTTGTCAACATCCAAACCGCGTCGGAAGGAGCGTTCGCCGGGTCCTCGAGTTCGCCGCCTTCGTGAGAAATATGCCACAGATTGCGGTCGCGGCTGTAGATTTTCGCCTTCGATACATCAATCGGGATGTCATGCGCCGCGGCGTAGTCGATCGCGTCCTCGCGCGAGTTGATTGACCATTCCCTCCAGGGCGCGATTACGGGCAGATGCGGCGCCAGCGCCTTGTAGGTCAGCTCGAAACGCACCTGGTCGTTGCCCTTGCCCGTGGCCCCGTGCGAAAGCGCGTCGCAGCCGGTTTCGAGTGCGATTTCCACTTGGCGCTTCGCCAGCAGGGGCCGCGCGATCGAGGTGCCCAGCAGGTACTTGGTCTCGTAAATCGCCCCTGAGCGCACCATCGGCCAGACGTAGTCGCGAACAAACTCTTCGCGCATGTCCTCGACGAACACATCGACAGCGCCGCTCTTCTTGGCCTTCTCGACGATCCCTTCCAGCTCGCCGCTGCCTTGGCCGACGTCGCCGCAGACCGCGACAACCTCACAGCCGTAATTCTCACGCAACCAGGGAATAATGATGGATGTATCAAGCCCGCCCGAGTAGGCGAGCGCTACTTTCTTTGGTTGCAATGCCATGAAGTTTGATCCTTTTATAGGTTGAGCTGTTGATCGGTTGAGCCGTTTATCCGTTTTCGGTATTTGAAGTTTCCTCTCTCTGACGCGGACCAGCCACAACCAAAAAGGGGGAGCGTGGCCGCTGGCGGATGATCGCGTCGTAGCGGCTAACCCCTCCCTGACGGTCGGGGCTCCAAGTCTGGCTCCCGAATTTCCTGCCACGTTTGACACGAATCTCACGAAAATGGGGGACCCTTTTTTCGCTTTTTTCGCTGGCGGCGCGGTTTCACTCGGAAGCTCCTGCCTCGGAAAGCGGATTCGCGGCCGGCTGAATCGGGTCGCCCCTGCGCAGCACCCCTTCCGTCAGGATTTGAGCGCGCAGTCCTCCCCGGTGAATGAGCCCCTTCTCGACGCCGGGGACGGTCAGTTTCTCGAGGTGGCCGCACGGTTCGCAGAGACGAATCGCGCGAAGCCTCACCTCGCCCACCAGGAACTCCTTGCCGACCAAATGGTTCAGCGGGATGCCTCGGGTGACAAGATTGCGGCGGGTCTCTCCCTCTTGGATGCGGACGTCATAGTCGCGAGCCAATGCCTCCACGGCCTCTGCTTCCACCAGAGTCACCTCGCGGTCCGCCTTTCCAGGCTTGCTGAAGGTCCCCTCATGCTTGAAATAGCGGTCGCCCTCGAGTCCGTGGCCCGGGACCGCCCACACCTCGGTTAAGGACCGTGGTTCGGACGCTTTTACTTCGGCTATGTAGATTCCCACTAACTGGGCCATGAGGTTCTCCTTTTCACCTGACTCGACGGGCCGCAAGCAAACCGATTGCGGCGCCCGGCATGCGAGGTGAAACGTTTGGCGGACTTAACCCCAGGCTTGCGCCTGAGGCTCCGTTACTGCTCCTCGCCGATCATCATAAGCAACAATGCTTTGTGCGCGTGCAAGCGGTTTTCGGCTTGGTCAAAAACGACCGAACCGGCCGACTCGATCACGGAGTCCGTGACTTCCTCTCCACGCGAAGCCGGCAGGCAATGCATGAACAAGGCGCCGGGTCTCGCTAGGGCCATCAGTTCGTTGGTCACTTGAAAATCGGAAAAGGCGATGCGCCGCTGTTGCGTTTGGGCTTCCCATCCCATGCTGGTCCAGATATCCGTGTAAACCGCGTCCGCGCCCTTCACCGCTTCGGCCGGATCGCAGGTCAGCGTTATCTTCCCGCCTGTTTTCGCCGAAAGCGCGCCGGCCTGTGCCGTGATCTCGGCATCGGGTTCGTAACCGGGCGGGTTTGCCAGCGCCACCGACACGCCGAGCCGCGCGCCGCACAGCATCAGCGAATGCGCCACATTGTTCCCGTCGCCGACAAACGCCAGCTTGAGGCCTTCGAGCTTGCCGTGGTGTTCTTCGAGCGTCAAGAAATCCGCCATGGCCTGGCAAGGGTGGTATCGTCCACTCAGGGCATTAATCACAGGTACCGATGACCAGCGCGCCAACTCTTCAAGCGTGCTCTGCTCGTAAGTTCGCGCCACGACCGCGTCCACCCAGCGATCGAGATTGCGGGCTATGTCCCGTGCCGGCTCGCGCTCGCCGATTCGTCCGTCGCGGTGGTCCAGGAAGATCGAGTCCCCGCCGAGCTGCTTGGCCGCCAGCTCGAAGGTCAGGCGCGTCCGCAGCGATGGTTTCTCGAAGACTACCGCGATGGCGCGCTGCTTCAGCGCCTCGGCGTACTCCGCCGGAGCCGCCTTCACCCGAGCGGCCAGATGCAGCAGATCGCGCAGCTCCCCGGTACTAAGGTCGAGGTCCGTCAACAGGTGCGGCGCGGCAATGCGAGGGATCTTCAGCCGCTCTTTCAAGTCAGCAGGCATGGACGCCTCCCGATGAATGATTATTCATCATACTGAATAATTACACAATCCGGCCACGAATGCAAGTCAGAACGGCCCGGGTCGGAAAAGCGCGGACAGCAAACGGTGTGCGAGTAAGCTTGCGTGAAGCGGACACCGCTCTGGGCCAGTGAGTCAATGGCAGGAGTGTAGAGATCCGTCGAGCCGAAACAGTTGGCGTCGAGCGTGCCCTGGTCGTCCGTAAAGATGATGACAACGTTGGGCTTGCGCTGTGCCTGCTGGGCAATGAGGGGAAAGGCGCCCGTCAATCCGCTGACGACGGCCAGAATCAATGAGAGGTTCGGCGCCGTTTTTTGCATCACGGCGGATCATACAATACTACGGTTGTTTACCGCTCCTAGCGTGGGCTCCGTTTCTACCAGCGCCTCGATCGCGTTACTATGAAGGTAACAGCTTACGGAAGCCGCGATGCAAAGCGGGGAGGGCCAATGGGAAGCCAAAACATTCAAGATTCCTTTCTGAACAATGCTCGCAAGGATCGGTTTCCGATCACGATCTACTTGACGAGTGGAGTCAAACTGTCAGGCCGCGTGAGGGGATTTGACAAGTTCTGCGTCGAGTTTGAAAGCAGTCATCAGACACAGTTGATTTTCAAGCATGCGATCTCAACGATCGTCGCCCCAAGGCACGGACAGAGTTCGTACCGCGGTGCGGAGAGGTCCGCGGCTTCTCATGCTCCCGCGCCGGCACCGCCGTCTACGGCCGCTCCTGCTACGCCGGCTGATCCCCCGCCTCCCGCCGCTCCTGCTTCGCCGACTGATCCTCCGCCTCCCGCGCTTTCTGGTACGGATTCGGGTGATGCCGATGAACACCCCATGCCCGCGCAGCCTGTGCCTGCCGCGGACTAACGAGGTATGGACTGCCTTTCTCTAGGTCCAATTGCCAGGTCCAAACCCGCCGCCTTTCAGGCGCTCAACTCCTTGCGGTCCGGATTGAACAGAGCCGCGCCCGAAAGGGTGCGGTCTAGTGTGGCAGTGACCGCATCCCGATAGCAGGCCCCCGGCACTGCTACTCTCGACCGCCCCCCGACCCGCACCAGCCGGAACGCCCGGCCGCACTCACGTTTCGCGCACGGAGAACCGTTAACGTTTTCAAACCCAAGAGCCGCGGTTTACCCCATTTTCGACTCAGAAAACATCCGCCTCAAACGCAGCATTCGTCGTTATTCACCTAATATTTTCTGCTTTGATGAGAGTGTCCTTTCTCGGTCACGCAAGTGATGATAATTAGTTATCTATCCAAAGCCATCCACAGTTCCAAGCGCCCGGCACGATTTGCCGTATGATGAAACTCGTGGGTGGTTGGGGGGCGAGCGGGGCGGGAGAATCTCACAGCCGTCTCAAAACGGCTCATTTTGTCTTATAGACGGCCTGGCCGTGGATGCCCAAACACGGTCAGCGTTATCTATCCAAAGCCATCCACAGTTCCAAGCGCCCGGCACGATTTGCCGTATGATGAAACTCGTGGGTGGTTGGGGGGCGAGCGGGGCGGGAGAATCTCACAGCCGTCTCAAAACGGCTCATTTTGTCTTATAGACGGCCTGGCCGTGGATGCCCAAACACGGTCAGCGCGCGCAAGAAGGTGTGAATAAATCGGGGACTGCCCCAGGCGGCGCTTTTTGAAAAGGCCGATCACCATCGAGAACTCTGACGAACGAGAGACTTGCATTCTCGTTGGGGTCGAGGTGCGTGGCAGGTCCGCCGCTGCCGCCTCAAGCACGGATAACCGGGGTGGTTACTCCAGTGAGGAATCTCTTGAAGAACTAGCCGAGTTGGCCGCCGGAGCGGGCGCCGAGGTGATCGGGTCGGTGCTTCAAAGCCGGGAGGCGCTGGATCCTGCCACCGTCATCGGCCGGGGCAAGGCCGCCGAAATCCGAAACTGGGCGGCGGAGGTTGCTGCGGACGTCGTCATCTTCGATCGCAACCTCACCCCAACGCAGCAACGCAATCTGGAGCGAGGTCTCGATGCGCGGGTTCTCGACCGCACTCAGCTCATCCTCGATATCTTTGCGCGTCATGCACGCACTCGTGAGGGCCGCTTGCAAGTCGAGCTGGCGCAGTTGAGCTATCTGTTGCCACGCCTCACTGGGCGGGGTGTGGAGATGTCCCGGCTCGGCGCGGGAATCGGCACGCGCGGTCCCGGCGAAACCAAGCTCGAGACCGACCGCCGCCGAATCGCGCGCCGCATCGAGAAGCTGAAAGCCGATCTGGAGAGGGTTCGTTCGACGCGCAAGCTTCAGCGCAAGAAACGTACCGGCGTACCGCTTGCCACCATCGCTTTGGTGGGCTACACGAATGCCGGCAAATCGACACTCTTCAACGCGCTCACTTCCGCCAAGGTCATCGCGGACAAGCGCATGTTCGCGACGCTGGACCCCACGATTCGCGTGCTTGACCTGCCTTCGCGCCGCAAGGTCCTGTTATCCGACACGGTTGGTTTTATCTCCAATCTGCCGGCGACGCTGATCCGGTCGTTTCGCGCCACGCTGGAAGAGGTGACTGAGGCGGCGATGCTGCTGCACGTCGTGGATGTTTCGTCGGATCAAAGCCCCGAGAGAACGTGCGAAGTTGCCAAGGTGCTCGAAGAACTGGACGCGGACAAAAAGCCCCAAATCCTCGTTTTGAATAAGACGGATCTTGTTGGCGCAGGGGAAGCCGGGGGAATCGCAAGCGCCGAGAAAGCCGCCGCCGGCGCCTCCGAGGTAGTAGCAATCTCCGCGCGCCGGGGCAGGGGGCTGACAGAATTGCTTGAAGCGATCGATCGCCGGCTCGAAATCGACGACCTGGCCGTCGTGCAATACCATTTTTCACACGGAGACGGTGACAAGATCTCATTCCTTTACGAGCACGCACGCGTGATGGAGAGAACCGATAACCCGAGGGGAGTGGAGATCTTGGCCGAAGTTCCTCGCTCGGTGCGGCTCAGGCTCTCAGGTGAGGCGTTGATCGGGCGCGATATAATGCATGGCGGCCCAGACGCCGGATTCTGAATGACAAACCGGCGAGCGCCCAAGGAGAAAACATGCGTTACTTGTTGACAACAATTGCTCTGTTTTTGGCTGGTCTGGCGGCGACTGCCGTCTCGGCAGCCGCTGCTGACCAAGTCACCTATATACCCAAAGAAAAGGTAAGTGCCGCGATGACAAAGCCCGGCGTTCTCACCAAGGGCAGCAACTACACTGTCATCATGAGCCGCCGTGAGAAAGGCGGACAGTCCGAGGTTCACGCTGCGGACACCGACACTTTCTATGTGATCGAAGGCTCAGCGACGTTCGTGACCGGCGGAACTGTCGAGGGCGAAAAGACGACGGCTCCGGGCGAGATCCGGGGAACTGGCATTAGCGGGGGCCAGAGCCGCACGCTTTCCAAGGGTGACATCATCGTCATTCCGAAAGGCACGCCTCACTGGTTCAAAGAGGTGCCCAAACTGGTGATCTATTACGTCGTGAAGGCGCGGTAGGTCGCGCAGGTTTTCCCCCTGGACACGGCCAGTAGCCGCTGAGGACCCGCGTTCCGCTGAGTTTCAACTTCACCAAGATCACCCACGATTATGCGCCCGGAGAAGACTCACAATCCTCGGAGACGTTGACGAGCGGGGAAACCGCGGGCGACGACGAGACCCGATCGTCGCCGGCGCGACGACCCGCTTCGTCTGGAAACCGCGTGAACACGGCTCCCGGTGCGAACTTCGCCCCTACTCACGAGGCGCTGGAACCTTGGCCGGGCAGATGTTGCGGTAGTGTGGACAGCGGTAACAATGCTCTCCGGCGTTGAGCGGAAAATTGATTCTTGATTGTGCCGCGAAGAAGTCTTTGACTCGATCGGTGGCTGTCTTGATTGCGTCCGCGCCCACGTCGATGTCTACCGCCATGTTGGGCCGCAGGAAGTAGAGCACGGCGCGGTCGGGTCCGCAGCCGGCCGCTTTTGCGATTGCTTGGGCGTAGAGCTGGAGCTGCAGCTCATATTCACGCGCGTGCTCGGTCACGTCCCCGGACTTAACCTGATCCGTCTTGTAGTCGACCAAAACGCGCTCGCCGCCTTCGTCAAACCAGAGATCGACTTGGCCCCGCAGCAGGTGGCCGTCGAGAGCGAACAGCAGATTCTGTTCATGGCGGGCATCGGCCGGTACGCGTTTGCCGAGTTCACTTTCCTGGAAGCCGCGTACCCACTCCATCACTTTGGTGTCTGCCGCATCGGGCGGTTGGGATCCGGCCAATATGGCATGGACGCGTTTTCCTAGTTCGGTCGCCTGACCCGGACGAGCCGCAACCAAAGAGGGGAGCGTGGCCGCTGTCGGATGAGGCGCGTCGAAGCGGCTAACCCCTCCCTCACGGTCGGGGCTCGGGGCATCTGGGCTCGGGACGGACCCCATTTCTTGGCTCCTTCCAGTTTCCGGTCCTTCAAGGCGCGCTTCCTGTTCGACCGTAGCGGCCTCAACGGTTCGTCCAAAGCCGAGGTAACGCGACAGATAGTAGCGGCGCGGACATTGAGAATAAAGCGCAATAGAGGTAACCGCCACAGCCGAATCGGATTGGTCTTCGGGCGGGTCGAGCGGGTCGAGCCAGTTGACCGCTTCCTGCCCGCCCGGTTCGCGGCTGACGGCGGACAGCTCGGCGGGCTGGTCGGTCTGAAGCAGCCGGAAACGAAGCCCGTTCACCTCTCTTTGCTGGGGAACGTTGCCGATCTGCTTGAAATCAAGCCGCAGCTTGTCGCGAATCAGCCGGGCCCAGTGCGTCGCCCGAATTGCTTGACCGCACGATGCACTCAGGACCAGGTGTTCTTCGGCGCGCGTCATGGCCACGTAGAAAAGCCGGTTTGACTCCTCGGCCTCGCGGCGCGTGACATCGGATCGAATGGCCGCGAAGACCGCGTCATCCGCCGGCTCGCCCGTGAGAGGGTCTTTCCATTTAGCCCCGATGCCGCGTGTAGCGTGGTATCCGGCCGCGCCCGTCTTGCCGCGCCCGTCCCGGTTGAGAGCCGCCAAGAATACAATCGGAAACTCCAGCCCTTTGGCTGCGTGCAGCGTCATGACGTGGACCGCATCGGCGGCTTCGTCGTGTACGGCGGCTTCGGCCTCGGGAGACTGCGTGCCCCGAAGTTCTTCAACCCGGGCCACAATCCGGTCGAAGCTCAGGTCCGATTTTTCGGAAACCCGCCGCAGCAGTTCCGAGAATTTTCGAATGTTCGCGACCTGGTGGGCTCCGGCCGGTTGAGACCATAGGTACGTTTCATAGCCAGTTTCGGCGATGATTCGGCTGAGCAGCAGATTGGGCGAAACGTCGTCGCGCGTCAGCCGGAATCCTTCGAGCTGGCGCCGGAATTTTTCGAGGCGCACTTGATCGTCAGGTTCCTGGTTCGTATCCGAGAGAAGGCCGTCAGCCAGATTGTCGGCGTTTTCCTTGAGCCGCAGCATCGAGCCGTCGGTGATTCCAACGAGCGGCGAGCACAGCACGGCCGCCATGCTGATCTCGTCTCTTGGGTTGACGAGAATCCGCAGGAAATGTGTCAGGTCGCGGACCTCCGGCGCATCATAGAATCCGCGCCCGGCCGAGAGTTGATAAGGGATGCCGGCCTGCCGAAAACCGGCGGCGAACTCCTCGATCAGCTTGCGTGTCCGCAGCAGCACCGCGAAGTCGCTCCATTTCGGAGCGCGTGCCGCTTCGCCGACGCGAAGCTCCCGCCGTAGTTGGGCGATACGGGCTGCGACGTGCAGAGCTTCTTGTTGCAGAACTGTTTCTTTGACCAGGTGGCGGACGAAAAGAACTTCCACGCTCGGTATTTCCTTTGGCCCAAACTTTCTTGCGGCGACGAGGGAACGCGGATCGATGCCGTCCTCGCCCGTGAGAATCACTTCGACCGCGCTCAGAATGTCGGGACGGCTGCGGAAGTTCTCCTGCAACTCGACAATATGTCCATCATGAGCTTTGAGGTCGCCGCGGTAACGCCGAAAAACCCCCGGGTCCGCGTGCCGAAAGCCGTAGATAGACTGGTTGATGTCGCCAACCGCGAACAACGCCCCTTCGCCGGAGCCCCGACCGTGAGGGAGGGGTAAGCCACTACCGCGCGCCTCATCCGGCGGCGCCCCCACTCCCCGCTGCGGTTGCCGCCCGTCCACGCCAGGCCGCAGCAAGCTAATGAGTTTCGATTGAACCGGATTCGTATCCTGGAACTCGTCAACGAGCACGTGGGAGAACCGCTCGCGCAGTTGCGGCGCATTCTCCAGCAAGCGGACGGCGAATCGCTCGAGATCATTGAAGTCGAGTTTCGAGACCGAGCGCTTCCGAGCAGCGTAGGACTCCTCCACTAATTTCACGGCGGCGGCAAGCCATTCACGGCACGGTTGGTGAAGTGAGTCCACCACCGCCGCCCTGCGGCGCGGCAAGGCCGATTGCCGCAGGGAATCGAGCGCCTCTTGCCCCGGCCCGGCGGCGCTCAGGCCATCGAGAAACTGGGCAAGTTCGTCCAGCAACGCGAGGTGCTCTTTGGCGGCGGACCCGATTGTGTTCAAGCGGCTGGCAAACTCTTCAAGCTCAGGCGAAAGAAGCAATAGCTGCAATTCCTCCAAGTGCCGCATCAATTCGCTGTCACTAGCCTGGGAGGGGGCTTCCGCGAAGGGAGTCCCGTCGGAGGCGCGCATGGACTCGTAAACGCTTTCGATCGTGCCATGCACATCGAATCCAGGAAAAGAGCGCAAGAACTGCTCCGTGGCGGCGGGTTGATCGGTGTGCATCCGCTCGAGAACTTCCTCGATCACACGGCGGCGTTCCAGGGCGAACTCCCACTCCTCCATGACGGAAAACTCGGGATCTAAACCGATTTCGAGGGCGTGCTCGCGGATCATCTGGGCACAAAAGGCGTGGATGGTCGAAATCGGCGCTCGCTGGAACGCTTGTCTCGCGGCGGCGTCTTCGTCCGCCGAGTTGACCAAGCGCTCGCGCATGTTGTTGGCGGCCTTCTCGGTGAACGTGATGGCGAGTATGCTTCGCGGGTCGACTCCCTTCTCGGCGACCAGCCAGCGGAAACGCTCCACCAGCACGCGGGTCTTGCCCGAGCCGGGTCCCGCCATGACGCAGATGTCCCCGCGCCGCCAACTCGTGACGGCTTCGCGCTGACTGGCGGTTTCGGTCAGAGTTGAATCCGGCAAACGTCCCGGAAAGGGCAGTACGTATTGCATACAGTGCGGTCCGCCGGGTCGGCTTCGATTCTCCCTTGGCGGATCTCTTCGATGGCGTCCGAGGCGCGCAGCAAGGCGTCATGGAGCATGCCCCGAAAGCCTTCCTCGGAAAGACGCTGATCGTGCTTCTGTCAGTTCGGGAGGACATAGCCCCTCCAGACCCGCGCCGCGCACTAGTGGTTCGCGCTGACTGGCGGTTTCCAATCAGAGTTGAATCCGGCAAACGTCCCGGAAAGGGCTCGTACGTATTGCATACAGTGCGGTCCGCCGGGCCTCGGCTTCGATTCTCCCTTGGCGGATCTCTTCGATGGCGTCCGAGGCGCGCAGCAAGGCGTCATGGAGCATGCCCCGAAAGCCTTCCTCGGAAAGACGCTGATCGTGCTTCTGAATCAGTTCGGGACATAGCCCCTCCACGACCCAGCCGCGCATAGTGGTTCCGTGGCGCAGTCCCCAATAGCGCAAACCCGCCGGACGCAGCCCCATCTCGCGCTCCAGGCCGATCAGATAGAGCGGGGCCTGCACCTTGAGGCCCTGGAAATGACCTTGCATCAGTTGTTCAACCCGCGCTCTGCCGGAGTATTTGTAGTCAATGACAAAGCCCAGGTTTTCGCCCATGACCTCGTAGCGGTCGATGCGCCCGCTGATGCGGAACGGGGCCTGCTCCATGTCGTCGATGAGGTAATCGAAATCCGCTTCGATCTTTTGTTCTTTGGCACCGGCGATGGGACGCGCTAATTCCTCGGCGGCGAAGCGTTCCAGGTCCGCCTCGATGCGGCAGCGGGCGGCTAGCGTTCGAAAGCCCGGGGGCACGCAGGCGGCTTCGCATTGTTCGCGCAGAACTTCCTCCAACACGTTTCCAATTTGCTTGCTGGGGTCGGCGCTCCACAAAGCGATCGCGCGGTGAACGATGTTTCCCTCCATCCCGGCGTCGAGTCTTTCCGCGGGCTTGACCGGAGGCTCCCGCAGTTTCAGCGTGCGCTCGGCAAAATGCTTGAACGGGCATTGCAGGAATGTCTCGATTGATGTTGGCGCGAATGTTTCGTGTTTCTTGAGAACGAGTTCCTGGAGCGAGGGTGAATCAAAGCCCGCGGGCCGCTGCTCTCGGAACGGTGCCGCAGGTTCGCGCAGGCGAACGGGCCTGGCGGGAACGTCTTCCTCTTTCGGCTGCTCCAGGAAGAAGGACCGGAGCTGCTGGCGGCCTTGCTCGTCGAATCTCGAGTAGCTGAGAATCAGCTTCTCCGTGGCGCGGGTTGTCGCGATGCGAAACAGGAAGCTCTCCTCGTCGTCCTGATCTTTTGTGGTGCGAAGGTAGATGCCATTGCCGCGCAGTCGCCGCCGATCCGAGTCCCCCACGAAAAGGTTCTGGCTGTGGCGGCGCGGGAACAGTCCTTCGGCCAGACCGGGCACGAACACCACGGGGAGCTCCCACTGCCGCGCCTCATAGATGCTCAACACGTGGACGACATTGCGGCGCTGGTCCGCGGTGTGCAGGACAGTGTTTTGGAGAACGGAGTCGAAAGCGTCGAGGTATTGGGGCAGGGCGGCTCGTTCGATTCCATCGTTTTGCAGCAGTTCAGCCGCGTCGCCGGCCGCTTGGGTGATGGCCGGAATGGCATCAGCCAGGCTTCGCAGCTCGAGAACGCGCGCCATCGGAATGGCGTCGTCGACGGCCGGAAGCTTGAGCCAAGACTGCTGCAAAGACTGTGTGCGCGCGGCCCATTCACGCGGGGAGACCTTCTCGTTGCGCCAGTCCGCGATTGACCCCAGCCGCTCCAGCAGCCGGCCCAGCGAACGAGAGCTTCCGGCCTGCCGCTGGAGGAACGCCAATCCGTTTCCCGGGAGGTTTTGGCGGACTCTGAAATCGAACCGGTCCATAGTTGGATCGAGCCCGAGCGGGCCCGCGGCTCGTTTCAGGACGTCGAGCGTGTCCTCGGCGGGAAAACCCTTCGAGGCCGCGCGAAGCAGCCCGGTGACAAAGCGGGCCGAGGCGTGATGCGCCAGCGGCTGGGGAAGGCGCAGCCGAAACGGTATCTGAAGCCGCTCGAAGACGGACTGGATCAGCGGGGCGTAGTGCTCCGGCGTTCTTAGGACGATTCCGTAGTTGTGGAAGGGCCGGCCCTCTGCGATGATTCGCCTGGCGGTTTCCTCTACCTCGCCGAGGGGAGTGGACACCTGAATGATTTGCGGCCGGATCCGTGGCCGTTGCACGTGTTTGAGGCGCTTCGTCTCAGACCGGGCGAATTTCCTTTGCGGGTCTTGGGGCAGAGTCACCGTCGTGTTCTCCACCACATCGAGCGCCGCCTGAACAATCTCGTGCTCGCCGGCGGTGAAGTTCAGGAATCCGTCGAAAAACATTTCTCGCAAGGGTTCCAGCGCGCCCTCTCGTACGCCGGACGCCGCTTGCCGGAAACGCATTCCCGGATGCACGTACCCGGCTTGCTCCAAGCGGCGTTCATAGTCATGAAACACCCCGGCGAAAGCAGCTTGTTGGGGACTTTTCAAGAAGCGGGCCGCCGCTGATGCATCGGATCCCTCGGCCCAGAACTCCTGTATTGTCTTGAGCACGGCCGCATGCAGCCCGGTGGTGGTCTTGATTTGGCTGAATTCTTCCCGGCTTGTTTCCCCGATTGCCCTCTTGAGAAGCCAGGACTCGACCGCCGCGGACGGGGTTTTCAAGGCGGGCGTGAGACCGGCGACAAAGTCCGCCATCGTGGCCACGACTTCGCCGGGCACGACCAGACCGCGGCGGGCCAGGGTATGGAGGGTGTGCTGGGCCATGCTGGCGGTGGGGACGATGAGCTTGACCAGGGAGACGCGTCCTTCGCGGATCGCGGCCTCCAGCCGGGTCAAGACAAAGTGGGTTTTTCCGCTGCCAGGTGGGCCGATCAGGAGCATGCGTGCCTGCTGAACGAGGATTGTAGCAGGCTTTCGAAAAAGCCCGGTTCGGGGGGGCAATCGGCGCTTGCGCGCGGGCTTGCGAGGAGCCCGGCGGGTTCTTCCAGGCGCTTCATCTTGGGGCGAAAAGCGGCGGGCGTATCGGACCCCCTCGGCGTGTAGCGGGTGTTAGAATTGAAACGATGGATGTCGAGAAAACCATGCAGTTTCTGCTGGAGCAGCAGGCTGTATTCGCCTCCCGGATGGATGAGCTGGCGATCAATCTGGTGGCTATCGGGAAGGCCCAGGTGCGGTCTGAACAGTGGCAGGTGCGGTTTGAACAGCGGCAGGAGCGGTCTGAACAGCGGCAGGAGCGGTTTGAACAGCGGATTGAAGAATTGCAGGTTGGCCATGAAGAACGCATTCGCCGCCTAGAAGAGGGTCTCGATTCGCTGACCACGAAACTCGATCGTCTGTTCGAGGCCGGGTTCTCCATCAATGGCGGACGGCCACAGTAGCAGCTCGTGGTGGAAGTCCGACGACGCGAAAAAAGGGGACAGCCAGCCGATTTCCGTACTCCACTGGCATTGAAATCAAAGCAGTTCGGCGAGCGAAAATCGGTGGCAGCCCCTTTTTTTTCGCCCGTCGGGCGTCGCTTTCGGGGCCTGTATCCCTGTTAGAACAGAAGCGATGGATGTCGAGAAAACCATGCAGTTTCTGCTGGAGCAGCAGGCTGTATTCGCTTCCCGGATGGATGAGCTGGCGATCAATCTGGTGGCGATCGGGAAGGCCCAGGTGCGGTCTGAACAGCGGCAGGAGCGGTTTGAAAAGCGGATTGAAGAATTGCAGGTTGGCCATGAAGAACGCATTCGCCGCCTAGAAGAGGGTCTCGATTCGCTGACCACGAAACTCGATCGCCTGTTCGAGACCGGGTTCTCCATCAATGACGGACGGCCACAGTAAGGGTCTCATCTTCTCGCCCGTAGCTTCTCACTCTGCCGCAACCCAGCATTTTCCAATCCAAGAATTTGCTTTAATGGGGAACTTTTCTAGCTAACGCGACCGGCTTCCGGGAGGACGCGCAAGCGCTCCAGGGCGCCCGGAAAATCTCATTCTTGTTGGCGCTCAAGGCCTCAATACATGGTCATCCTGGTGTGATCCGGCGAACGGCTATTGGCCGCGACAGAGCGCGTAACCCCTTAAGCTCGGTGTTTTCGATTATGTTTGGCGCCCGTTCAATACGCGGATTTGGGAAAACGCCAGGTCCTACTCTACGGACCCAAGTCATCCTCCCTTTGCGCGGGATGAGTTCTTGGCACGTCGCCAACTCGACCACCCGCCTGTGGGACTCGCGGCCAAGCCGTTTTCCTGACTCCTACGACGAAATCGGCATCACAGTCCAAAACTTGGAGAAGAGACAAGAGTTGATCCATGGACTTGCGGTGGTTCGTCTGGTCCACAAGCCGATAGAATTGAGCCGCCGAGGCGCCGGATAATCTCCCTCTTCGATAGGGGGCTGGCCGCGATGTGCTCTTGCGCCTCCAGGGTCAGCTTGTAGAGCAGCAGATCTCGCGAGTAGCCGGGGTCGCGGTTGTACTCCAACACCTGCTCGATATGAACCGTTCCTTCGTTGCGTGAGCGCAAGACATAGGTAAAGCCTTCCCTCCCCAGTTCCTTATCAACGAAAACCTCCACTAGACCGAAGTTCCAGGGGCCGATTTCGGCGTAAGAGTAACCAAGAAAGGGAGTTAGGGTCGGTTTGGGGTGGTCTCGAAGTGCTGTTTGTAGCCACTAATTAGTGACTTTCTTCTGGACTTTTTGTTCTGTATATGCTATAATGGCTTTATGCCATCTAGATCCGGCCCTGTTCATGTAGCCACCACTACTCGCCGCTACAAAGGCAAAATCTATACCTCCCACCTGCTCCGCCGCTCCTTTCGCGCCGGCCAGCAGGTCAAACACGAAACCCTCGGCAACCTCTCCCACCTGTCCGATTCCCTCATCGACATGATCCGCCGCTCGCTCGCCGGCGAATCCTTTGTCCCCGCCAGCGAGGCTTTCCTGGTCGAACGCTCCCGCCCCCACGGTCACGTTGAAGCTGTTCTCGGCACGCTCCGCCAGCTCGGCCTCGAACGCCTGCTGGGGTCCAAACCCTCGCGCCAGCGCGACCTCGTCGTGGCCATGATCGTCGAGCGGCTGCTGCATCCCGGCTCGAAACTGGCCACCACCAGGCTGTGGCAGCATTCCACGCTGGCCCAGCAGCTGGGCGTCGAAGACGCCGACGAAAACGATCTCTACGCGGCGCTGGACTGGCTGCTGGCCCGCCAAAAACGCATCGAAAAGAAGCTCGCGGCGCGGCATCTCGCGGCCGGCGACACCGTGCTCTACGACGTCTCCAGCAGCTACTACGAAGGACGCCACTGCCCGCTGGCGGCGTTCGGCCACAGCCGCGACCGCAAAAAGGGCAAGCCGATCATCGTCTACGGCGTGCTCGCCGACAGCCAAGGACGGCCGCTGGCGGTCAGCGTCTACCCCGGCAACACGGGCGATCCGGCGACGCTGCCCGATCAGGTCGACACGCTGCGGCGGCGCTTCGGGCTCGAGCGCGTGGTGCTGGTGGGCGACCGCGGTTTGTGGACCCAAACGCAGATTGAAAACCTGCGGCGGCATCCCGGGCTGGGCTGGATCTCGGCGCTGCGCGCGCCCGCGCTGCGGCGGCTGGCCGACGGCGGCGAGTTGCAGTTGTCGTTGTTCGACAAGAAGAACTTGGCCGAAATTCGCTCCCCCGACTATCCCGGCGAGCGCCTGGTGGCCTGTTATAACCCGCTGCTGGCCGAGGAGCGCGGGCGCAAGCGCGGCGAGCTGCTGGCGGCCAGCGAGAAGGAATTCGAGCGCATCGAGGCCGCAGTGGCGCGGCGCAAACGCACCCCGCTGACCGCCGCCGAGATCGGACGCAAGGCGGGCCGCGTGCAGGACCGCTACAAGATGGGCAAGCATTTTGAGACGACCATCGGCGAGGGCGTTTTCTGCTGGCAGCGGCGCGAGGCGGCGATCAAGCGGGAAGCGGAGCTGGACGGCATCTACGTGATTCGTAGCAGTGAAAAGAAGGCTGATCTGAAGGCTGAAGACGCGGTGCGTTCCTACAGGAGCTTGGCCCGTGTGGAACGCGTGTTTCGCTGCATGAAAGGGGCGGATCTGAGGGTGCGGCCGATCTTTCACCGCACGCCGGATCACGTGCGGGCGCATATTTTTTTATGCCTGCTGGCCTACTACGTGGAGTGGCGGATGCGCCAAGCGTGGGCGGAGTTATTGTTCGAAGACGAGCAGCTTGAGGCTGACCGGCAGCAACGGGACCCGGTGGCGCCGGCACAGCCTTCGGCGGCGGTGAAGAAGAAAAAGGCCCGCCGCCGCACTTCCGGGGGGTTGCCCGTGCACAGCTTCGCGACGTTGCTCGACGCGCTGGCGACGCGCTGCCAAAACACCTGCCGGGTCGGCGGCGAGGGGAGCGCGGCCACGTTCGAACAACGGACCGCCCCGACGGCGCTGCAAAAGCGGGCTGGGCCTGTAGCCAGAAAAGCGAATCTCACCAGGTGCCTTTGCGCCTTAGAATCAATGACTTACTGTCGTTTTGCCCCTGGAACTTCGGTCTAGGAAACGACAGGGCGAAGGTGGGGCCCGGTCTTCCCGCCGCTCTTAGCCGTGGAGATGAGTTCGAGACCCGCGATCCGAATGGCCCGCGGTATCGGAAGAAGCTGGCTCTTTGGCTCACCAGTCTGGACCACCCACTTCTCGCTCGGGTGATGCTCAATCGCCTTTGGCAACAGCATTTCGGGCGTGGGATTGTCGGCAGTCCTAACGACTTCGGCCGGGAAGGGCGGCCGCCGACTCATCCGGAACTGCTCGACTGGCTGGCCGTTGAATTCGTGGCTCGCGGGTGGAGTCTCAAATCGATGCACCGGCTCATGATGACGTCGGACGTCTACAGGATGTCGAGCCGATTCTCACACAAGGAGAACCTTCGAATTGACGAAGACAACCGTTACCTCTGGCGCGCCAACCGACGGCGCCTGGAAGCAGAGGCGGTTTGGGATGCGATTCATTCGGCGGCGGGAACCTTGAATCTGAAGATGGGTGGGCGTCCCTTCGTGCCCCCGCTCTCGGATGCCGAGCTTGCGCCGCTGCGCAACAAATGGTGGTGGACGGTGCCGGCCGATCCGGCGGATCATTCGCGGCGGGGTGTGTATATATTGGCGCGCCGTACCTTTCTATTCCCGATGTTTGACAAGTTCGACACGCCGGATCCGGCCGTCAGCAGCCCGAGCAGGGAAGTGACCACGGTCGCTCCCCAGTCGCTGTTTCTGCTCAACAATCCGATTGTCTTCCGACAGGCGCTGGAGTTTGCCGACGCTTCGTTCAGCTCTACAGCAGCGGTTGGGACGGGCACAGCGAGTGCGACAAAGGGCATCTCGAAGTGGCGGCCAAGATGGATGAGCCCGTCGCCGGTCTACTCAAAGACCCGAAGCAGAGGGGTTTGCTCGACAGCACGCTTATCGTTTCCGTGGGCGAATTCGGCCGAACCCCCGTCATGCAAGGGAACGACGGACGTGACCACAATCCCTACGGGTTCAGCGCCTGGATGGCCGGCGGCGGCGTTCGGGGCGGCAAGGTGATTGGCGCGACCGACGAGTTCGGTTTCGCCGCAGTGGAAGACAAGATTCACGTCCACGATCTTCACGCGACGATCCTTGAACTTCTCGGTCTCGATCACATGAAGCTGACTTACTTTTTCGAAGGCCTTGAGAGAAGGGCCACGGGCGTGGGTGACTCCGGAAACAATAGTGTCGCTTCACGTCTGCTGGAAGGATGACGCACATGCAGCCTCTACTCCTTCGTCTTGCGCCGGCCGGGCTGGTCGCCGGTTGTCTGTTGGCGGCGGCTGAGTCCGGACATGCAACCGCGGAGCCCGCCTTCGAGAACGTGATCCGTCTGCCTCAGGACTTGTACACGCAGGATGGTCAGTCGCTTCAACAAGGCTCCTACCGAGTTCGAGTGCAATTCGACCATGGCCGCCCTGAGCTGGTATTCGAAAGTGCGAACGAAGGCGAGACGGTCATCAAGGGGAAGCAGGCGGACCGCATTCTTGAGGATGCCCCCAGCATTCCCATCGCGGGCACAATGTTCCTCCGTTCGACCGATGACCCCGTCGGCACCGATGCTGAAAGGCACCATAGCAAGACCGGACATCCGCAATACCAGCCAAGCGATGCCGCGCTCGCTGTCGATGCCTTCGAGGTAGCCGATCAGCAGGCAGCGGAAGTAGCTGCCGGGCGTCAGCGAGGGACGGCCCATGTGCGCCGCCTAGAACTTCTCGCAGCGCTGTTCGGCGAAGTCGTCGAAGCCGTGCTCGTCGAGCAGTTCGTTGAGCCTGTGATAAAACGGGTGGGCCGCAGTGTGTGGCAGATCCGCGGCGGCGACCCACAGCCCTTTCTGGCGCTGCCGCCGGTTGCGTCGTCCCATTGCCATAAAACAATTATACACTAAAGTATTTGGTTTTGTCAGGTCCTTTGGGATACTTTTACCACGGGCTGCTAGGCGCGAAGCTGCGTCCCGGCAACGTAACCCTCCCTTCGTCTTGATCGACATTCTATCAGCGAAGGACCTTCCGTGAACCCTCTAGCGCCGCGCTACTCCGCCACCTCAATCATGACACGAATCCGCTCAGGAAAAGGCTTCGGCAACTCGTACTTATCGACGTACACCGTCCCCACCACCGGCCGCCGACCGTCCCTCGTCGACTTCCTGCTGATGGGTTTCGATGTAGGCAGCCACTTCGGCTTCCACGGCCTTGACAAGCATCTGGCGCGCTCCTTGGCGCAGCACTTCATCCAAGGGCGAGCGTTCCTTTCCATCAATGACTTGGGGGTTGACTTGACTACTGCTTTCAGCAGCCTCACACTGACTCATGGCGTATCCTCCTTGTTCCTCTCCAGGAAACGATTGAATTGATTGATTCCTCAATTGTCAGGATACGCCGCCCTTCCTCAGCTGCTCATCCACAACTTTTGGTTATATCTCCAGGGCTTTTTCGCGTGAGTCGAAGTCGCCGTGTCGAGCTGCCTTACAAGCTTACGGCGAAGCACTTTGTCGATGGAACCAGGGCTCGTACAGACACTCACAAGGTCAGGCTTGGGCCAGGCCGGTTGAAGGTTAAGCTCCCATCGTGAAGCGATCTGCAACGCTGTTCCAGCCCCGCTGGGATAGCCACATGTCGGGGCAGTCGATGGATTCCTTCACCAACCAGTGCACACGGCAGTTTGGCCAGCGACGCATTGCGAAGTAAAGGAAGTTTCCGAAACCAATCGGACGCCGATCGCTGAGCATGTCGTGGTGCTCGTCCACATGAAGGATGAACTGCGGAGCACGGATGACTCTGTGCTTCACAGCATTCACCCATCGCTCAAATGCCTCGTGATGGTGTTCCACAACGAAGTCAACTGGGCGTCCGGCCCAGGCGAGCAGGCGGTCGAGTTCTTCGACAGGCTTATCAAAGAAGCAAAAGTAATCCAAGTCGATGTCTAAGATCGAAGACACGGTATCCTCGGTGGGACGAAATCATACCCGGAGCAAGACGACATAAAGATGGCCATCGTTCTGGAGCTCGAACTACATCACCTTGCAAGAGGGAGTATCCACATGGAGCAGAAGCTCTTGAATGACCTGGATCTTGAGATCGGAGAATTCGTCGATGCCAACGGCAAGCTCCTGTGTTTTGGCCTTTGTCACATGAGGATGCCGGTCCAGGATGTGCTCGTTCAGGAGGGCGACGATCACGGCGCGATGCCTGCCTGGGTCATTCTGATCATCGATAGAACGTACGACATCTTCCAAGTTCACGACGAAGGTCTGTTCGGCAAGATCATCGTAAACCCGAAGTGTCAACGCCAAGTAGAAATGTCCTAATCGTTGCCAAGTAGAAATGTCCGGTTGGGGGGGGGCGGCTGGAGGGGCCGTGGCGAGGCACTCGCCGGTTGAGCATGACGCTGCGAGTGGGTGCTGCTGACCCATTCGGCGGGCTCACAGCCGCGTCTGTGTTTGTGGGCGGGATTGCTTTGGTGAAGTCTCGGAGCTGAGGCCTTGGGCTGGGCCAACGCGACGATCGCCGGGCGCCGTTTGCCCGGCGCTCCCAATCGAATTTTGGCTTAGCAGCGCCCGCTCACTCAGCGTATCGGCGGGCGCATCTCCCCGGCGAGCCCCGGAAGCTCGCGCCTGCTCACCCTTCCAGTCATCTGAGTTGGTCTGTCAAGAGGGTAGAGCAGATTTTTCTGCCGCTGATGCACAGCCAATTCACAAGCTTTCCACAGAAACGGGCAAGTCTCGAACCAGCGGGGAGCCGCGGCGCCGGAGGGCCGCCAGGTAGCGCGATTCCTCCGATTCCTCATAAGGCTTGCTGTCTTGCCAGCAACGATACAAAATCCGAATCCACTTGAAAACCAGGGCGCGCACGGCCGCATGGTGATCCTTGCCCTGCTCCCGTTTTTGTTCGTAAAATGCTTTCGCCCAAACCGATCGGCGGACAGAAAAGGCCGCGAATTCGTGAAAGGTCTGCCGCAAAAACTTGGGACAGGCCCAGCGCACGTGCACGCACTCGTGCTTGCCGCTCTGCTCCCGAACCGGGGTGATGCCACTGCTGGTCTGCACCTCCTCGGCGCTCCCGAAGCGCTCGCGGCGGCTGCCAAATGCCGCCAGCAATCGCGGCGCCAGAGCCGCCCCCGCACCCGGCAGTCCCTCGAAGAGGGTGAAATCCTCGTGCGCCGCGGTCAGTTCCTCGATCTTCTTCTGCACCACGGCGATGCCTTGCCGCAGTTGCCGCAGCAGCCCCGCCAGGGTCAGCACCATGGCGCGCGCCGGCTCGCAGACCGCCTCATCGCTGGTCAGCGGCAGGGCTTGCCGGATGCCGGCGATGCGTTGCTCATTGCGCTGCCGGTTATGGCAACCGTGCTTGTCGAAGAACTTCCGCAGCGCCGCCGGCCGCGCCCGTTGCGCTGCCTCGAGCGTCGGCCAGCGTTCGAGAAAGTCCAGCGCCAGCGGCGTGTCCAGCTCGTCGAACCACTCGAGCAGTTGCGGATAGTACTGCTTGAGGCGGTCGCTCAGGCGGTTCTTCTGCCTGCTCTTCTCGTCGACCAGATCCCGCCGGTCGGCCACCAGCAACTGCAGCTTGCGGATCTCGACGCTGTCGGGAGTGAGCCGCCGCAGATGCCGCCGATGATGGTGTAAGATTTCCAGCAACAGCTCGGCGTCGCGCGGATCGTCTTTCGATCCGGAGCTGTAAAACGCCTGCCGCAGCTTGGCGGCCGCTTGCGGCGGGACGGGATAGAGAACGAAGTTCTCAAACTGCAACAGCATCGACAGCAGGGCGCCGCGGCTCTGTTCGAGGCAAACCGCGATCGGCGCCGGGCCGAAGCGGGCGATCAATTCGGCGGCCCAGGCCTGGAGCGCCTCCGGAGTGTGGCTGAGGACGCCTCTTTGGCGCTCGCCGCTGGCAGCGTCTAGCAGAGCAAAGGCGTGTTGTTGGTCGCCCCAATCGAGGGCGAGGAAAGCACCAAAAGCGGATTCGGAAACGGGGTCTGACATGAACAATCTCCTGCAAGGGAAAAGGGATCAAAAGTTGCCAGCCAGCAGACTTGGTTTCGGCGAAAGCCTTATAGTAGAGTCCTGAGAAGCGGATCTCGGACACCATCTGAGAATTCGTTTTGAAACCAAGCCGGGTCCCGCTGCTCGAAACGCTGGGCTTAGCCATCCTTGCTGGCAAGGGTGAAAATTCGCAGCAGCGGGATGCCGGTTGGGGTTTCAGCATGGCATGGCGCGGCGAAGATTTCCACAGATCCACAACGCCGACGAGCTGTGGAAAACTCTCAACACCAAACAGCGACGTAAATAACTATAAGGGTGACTCTGTCAATAGGACATTTCTACTTGGCACATTTAGGACATTTTCACTTGGCAGCGACAGGCCTGCGCTGGCGCGGTTCGGAATTTGTCATAACGGGCAGAATATCGAGCTGGCAGGCAGAGTCTCGAGCCGGCGGAGTCTGTTGCCTAGAATTCCGGCAGGTTGCGAATCATCGATGCCGTCGAACCCCCGCCGGACAAACGCACCGAATCGAGCAGCCGGCGGGAAGGGGCATGAATCGTCCCGATGTAACGGGTGTCGCCGCGCGTGGATCCCAGCATCACGACGGCGTAAGAGCGGCTGGGGTACCACAGCAATTGAAACTGAACTTGCGCTTCCTCCGTGGTGAGCCATTGTTCCTTCTCGGGCTTGCCAACCTTGATGAGGGTGTCGTGGTATCCGTCGGCGCTGTTTAGTCCCAGGTAGCGCTGATCGGCGGTCTCGGTGGAAACCTGCCAGAACCACTCCAGCGGATTCGGAAACCCCTGGGAAACGACGACCACCACCATCAAACAGGCTGCCAGCGCTATCGCCAGCGCGCCCCCCACGAAACGGCCCACTTTGGACTCGGCTTCCGGCGTGGCGGGGACGCCGCCCGCGGGAGCGCTGGGCGTTTTTCCTGGATCCGATGGCCGAGGCGCACGCGGAGCGGGCAGCTCGATGACGGTTTTGCGATGGGGCCAAACGGCGCCGGCTTTGAACTCGAGTTCGCGGTTCAGGCCAACGATGAGAACCGGTTCGTCCGCGCTGCTGACACTGCCGATATAGTTTCGCGGAATCCAGGCTTCTTGCCCGCCCTGGATGTTGACGACGAGAGCTTCCGACCAAGTGGCTCGCTCAAAAGTCCACTCGTTGTGCTCGATGTTGCGGATCGCGGGGTAGAAAGAGAACTTCTTCCCGGAAAGAGCTTCGAAGCCGGACTGGTCAGGTGCGGCGGCCATGGCGAGGCAGCTTTTTCGTGTTGCGCTCCGAAGGAGGCAGAAAGCCCTGCACTGACGGTGCGCGACCGCTGTTCGGAGTATAGCAGCCGGACGTTGCCCATATTTCTCACCGGCGGACGGCCGCGGCACGCGAAGTCAGCTCTTCACCGGAAACTCTTTTGACTCCGTGCGGGCCATCTGCATCAAGCGCTCCATCTTGCCGACAACCCCCGGATGCTGGTCCGCGATGTTGTTTTCCTCCCCTAGGTCTTTCTTCAGGTCGTAGAGCCCGATCTTGGCGCCCTTCGCCAGCCGCACGCCTTTCCAATCACCCATCCGGACCGCTTGGCGGAAACCGCGCTCGTGGAATTCCCAGTAGAGATACTCGTGCTGCTTTTGAGTCTTTCCGAGCAGAGCCGGAACCATCGAGATTCCGTCGGTGTCGCTTGGCGGGGTTGCGCCGCCCAGCTCCGCCAGCGTCGGCAGAACATCCCAAAACGCCCAGACTTGGTCACTCACCTGTCCCGGCTTGATCGTGCCCGGCCAGCGGGCTAGCGTCGGGACGCGAATGCCGCCTTCGTAGAGATCGCGCTTGATCCCTCGCAGCGGCCCCCCGCTTTGGAAGAACTCCGGATCGTGACCGCCTTCCCCATGCGGACCGTTGTCGCTGGTAAAGAAGACGATCGTGTTTTCGTCGATGCCGCGTTCGCGCAATTTGTCGAGGATACGGCCCACGTCACGGTCGAGCCGCTCGATCATGGCGGCAAATCCTTTTTCAGGATTCGGCCAGTCTTTCTCCGCGTAGGAGCCGTAGTCGGGTACCTCCATGCCGTCGCCCGTAGCGCGTCCGAGTTCGCTGTTCGTGTGCGGAATTGTGTACGGCAGATAAAGGAAGAACGGCTTGTCGTGTTTCCGGTCGAGGAATTTCAAGGCCCGATCAGTAAACAAAGTCGTGCGAGTACTCGCCCTGCCGCCGGGCAAGGTTCCCCCGAATGAAACGCTCGATTTCGTTTTCCCAAAGATGCTCCGGGTAGTAGGCGTGCGCGTGCCATTGGCTGAGGTAGCCGAAGAAGTCGTCGAAGCCCTTTAGATTGGGTCTGCCGGAAGTAACCGGGGCCGCCGACTCCCCATTTCCCGTAGAGCGCGGTGGTATAGCCGGCGCGCTTGAGAACTTCCGCCACGGTGACGTCTTCGGGGCGTAGCGCCACCTCGGGATTGCGGTTGCCGCGCACGAGGGCGTGGCCTTGGTGCTTGCCCGTCATCAGAGTACAGCGGGAGGGGGCGCAAACCGTGCTGCCGGCGTAGACCTCGTAAAACGAATTCCCTCCGCCGCCAGGCCATCAATGTTCGGAGTCTGGATGGTTTTCTGCCCGTAGCAGCTCAGGTCACCGTAGCCGAGGTCGTCGGCCATGATGAAAATGATGTTCGGTTTGGATGCGCTGGATTGAGCGTACACAGCGGTTCCGGCCGCTGCGGTAGTTGCAAGGAATTGTCTGCGGTTCATGGGATTCACCTGAGTGGCGTTCTTCAGATTGTAGTTGAGCGGAGTTGCGCGGGGCGCTTGCACGCGAGTTGACTGTATACGAAAAAAAGTATATCATGGTCTTGTGGCTGCTATACCAGTACGTTTCGCCTATGGGTCGGAAAGCTATCGACGATTGGCGCAAACGCGATCTTGCGATCGGTGGCCCTCGGACAGACTTGGACGTATTCCTGAAGAATCTCGTCAAGCAGCGGGAATGGGAATATCCCGATCGTGGATACCTAAAAGGGGATCGCTATCGTGGCCTGACCGAGTTGCGCTGGAAATCGGGAGGCAAACCTCACCGGATTTTCGGCTATGAACTAGGAGAATTCGAGTATTTGATGTTGGTCGGGTGTACTCACAACAAGAGGAAGTACGACCCGCCGGATGCGATGGAAACAGCGCGGCGGCGACGCAAAGAGATTGAGGAAGGAAGGGCTACTTCTTGTGAATATCAACTCATCACTGACGCGTGAATTGCGGGAGAAGCGGTATCGCGACGCCTATATAGCTTCACAAATTCGCGTCGGGCTCCCATTCCAGATCCGGGCGCTCCGAAAAAGTCGCGACAACATGACCCAAGCCGCACTTGCCGAGAAAGCGGAAATGTCTCAACCGCGAATCTCTGAGATTGAATCGCCAGGGGAGCGCAATCTGAACATCGAGACTCTCCTGCGGCTAGCTTCGGCTTTCGATGTAGCTCTTGAGATTCGGTTCGTGCCTTTCAGTGGGCTAGTGGACCGATCCGAATCTTTCGATCCCGAGAGCTTCAAGGTCGCGAGCTTCGAGCAGGAGATCGAGGCACTCGAACGAGAACCAGTGGCTGCGGCATTCGATCAAGCCAGTTAATGCCCGAACAATGCTCCGCCGGAGCCGGCATCTCAGCGAGTTAATGCAGGGAATCAGCGGGCGTCGCGGGGGCCCCGAAGGTCCCGAAGCTTCTGGTTTGACCCATCTCCCGGCCCTCTCTATACTGTTACTGAACTTCGATGCCCGCCCCCTTTATTCACCTCCACTGTCACACCGATTATTCGCTTCTTGACGGCGCCTGTTCGATCCCGAAGCTGATGAACTTGGCCGCGCGCCAGGAGATGCCGGCGGTCGCGATAACCGACCACGGCAACCTGTTCGGCGCCGTTGAGTTCTACTACGCGGCCAAGGCCAAAGGCATCCAACCGATCATCGGCTGCGAAGTCTACGTCTCGCAGAAAGGACACAAGGTCCGCAACGAGACCGACCGCTACAACCACCTGGTACTGCTTTGCAAGAATCTTCAGGGGTATCGCAATCTAATCGAACTGGTTTCGACGGCTTACCTCGACGGTTTTTATTACAAGCCGCGCATCGACAAGGATTTGCTGGCCTCGCACAGCGACGGCCTGATCTGCCTGTCGGCCTGCCTGCGCGGCGATTTGAATGAGGCCCTGCTCGACAAAGGCTACGACGAAGGCCGGCGGCTGGCTTACAGTTACCTCGACATGTTCGGGAAGGAGAACTTCTACCTCGAGGTGCAAGACCACGGGCTGGACCTCGACAAGAAGCTGCTGCCGCAAGTGTTTCGCCTGAGTCAGGAAAGCGGCATACCCTTGGTAGCGACAAACGACGCGCACTACCTCACCAAAGACGATGCCCGCGCGCACGAATCGCTGCTCTGCATCCAGACCGGCAAGACGCTCAGCGACCCGAACCGGATGCGCTTCAAGACAGACGAGTTCTACATCAAGTCCAGGGAAGAGATGCTGGCGCTGTTCGACGGCGATGAGGCCCCGCTCAACCGTACCTGGGAGATTTCGGAGCAATGCGACCTGAAGCTGGAGAAGGTCGATGATCCTTTTCCGGCCTTCGAGGTGCCCGAGGGACACACCGCGGACACTTACTTTGAATGGGTCGCGCGCCAGGGATTCGAAGAGCGTAAAGTCCGGCTCGAAGCGCTCGAAGCCAAGGGCCTGCTGCGAAGCGAACTGGCCGAGTATAGCGGCCGCCTCGACCACGAGATTCGCATCATCCAGGAGATGAAATACTCCGGTTACTTCCTGATCGTGTGGGACTTCATGCGATTCGCTCGCTCGCAAGACATCCCGGTCGGTCCTGGGCGCGGCTCGGCGGCGGGCTCGCTCGTCGCCTACGCCATGCAGATCACCGACATCGATCCGCTGCAGTATGGCCTGCTGTTCGAGCGCTTTCTCAATCCCGAGCGGGTGGACATGCCGGATATCGATATCGACTTCTGCATGCACCGCCGGGGCGAGGTCATCCAGTACGTTACGGAAAAGTACGGACGCGAGCAGGTGGCGCAGATCATCACCTTCAACACGCTGCAGGCCAAGGCCGCCATCAAAGACGTTGGCCGCGTGATGGACATGACCTACGCCGAGGTCGACCGCCTGACGAAGCTCGTCCCCAACGTCTTGAACATCAAACTGGCCGAAGCCCTCAAGCAGGAACCGGCGCTGGCTGCACAAGCGAAAAAGGACCCGCGGGTCGGCGAGCTGATGGAGACCGCACAGCGGCTGGAAGGGGTGTCGCGCAATCCCTCGGTTCATGCCGCCGGGGTGGTCATCGCGCCGCGGCCACTTAGAGAGTTAGTCCCGCTCTACAAGACGGCGAAGGACGAAATCGTCACTCAATACGACATGAAGAGCCTCGACAAGCTGTCGTTGCTCAAGATGGATTTCCTGGGACTGACCACGCTGACGGTCATCGAAGAGGCGCTACGGCTGATCAAGCGGGACAAGGGAGTCGACCTGCAGCCGCATGAGCTGCCGCTCGATGACAAAGACACCTACGCGCTGCTGTCGCGCGGCTTGACCAGCGGTGTGTTCCAGTTTGAATCCGAGGGCATGCGCGACCTCTTGCGCCGCTATCAGCCCGAGCGGCTGGAGGACCTGATCGCCCTCAACGCTCTTTACCGCCCGGGCCCTCTCCAGGGCGGCATGGTCAGCGACTTTATTGACCGGCGGCACGGGCGCAAGCCGGTCACCTACGACTTGCCGGTTCTCAAGGATCTGCTCGAAGAAACCCACGGAGTGATCGTTTACCAAGAGCAAGTGATGCAGATCGCCAACCTGGTGGCGGGCTACTCGCTGGGAGAAGCCGACTTGCTGCGGCGGGCGATGGGGAAGAAGAAGGCTTCAGAGATGGCCGCGCAGCGCGAGCGCTTTGTCAAAGGCGCGTTAGAGCGAGGTTATCCCAAGCGCAAGGTCATCAAGCTTTTTGAGCTGATGGAGCAGTTCGCCGGTTACGGGTTCAACAAATCGCACTCGGCGGCCTACGGCTTCGTCGCTTTTGTGACGGCCTACCTGAAAACGCACTATCCGGTCTACTTTATGGCGGCGCTGCTGTCGTCGGAAACCAGCAACACCGACAAGGTGGTGAAGTACATCAACGAATGCCGGGACATGAAAATCGAGATCCAGCCGCCGGACTGCAACTACAGCGACTGGAATTTCAGGCCGGCGGGAGAATCCGCCATCCGCTTCGGCTTCAGCGCCATTAAGAATCTTGGGCAGAAAGCCGTGAAAGCGCTGATCGAAGCCCGCGAAGCGGAAGGGAAGTTTCGTTCGTTGTTTCACTTGGCCGAATCCGTCGATTGGAAATACCTCAACAAGCGAATGCTCGAAAGCGCCATCAAAGCCGGCGCGCTCGATTCGCTGGGGGGCCATCGCGCTCAGCTGGTTTCGGGGCTGGACCGCGCCATCGAGCTGGGGCAGCGCGCCTCGCGCGACCGCGCCACCGGCCAGCACGGATTATTCGCGGCCTTCCAGCAGAAGGCCGAGAGCGCGGATGACCAACTGCCGGAAGTTCCGCAATGGCCGGAGCGCGACAAGCTGGCCGGCGAGAAGGAAATACTTGGGTTCTACGTCACCGGCCATCCCCTGAACGCCTACGAAGAGAAAATTGCCGAGCTGTCCACCAAGGACAGCTCGAAGCTCGAAGGCTTGGAGCAGGGGACGGATGTGGCGTTGTGCGGGCTGTTGACCTCCGTCGCGCGCAAGCGCAACCGCGAGGGCCGGCCCTGGGCGGCGGCTGTACTTGAGGATCTGAAAGGCAGCGTTGACCTGCTGGTCTTCGCCAACGCTTATGAGGAGTTGTCGCCGTTGCTGGTCGACGACCAGGCGGTTCTGCTGCACGGAAGCGTTCGAGTCGACGAGAACAGCGCTCCCAAAGTCGCGGTGAGCGCGATCGTTCCTCTCGACAACGCCCGCGTATCCTTGCCCAAGCAGATCACGATCACCGTCCGGCTTGGGGGCCAAAACGGTCAGGGCGACGGGAACGGCACGGCGAAGCGTCTGCGCCAACTCTTTGCGAGCAAACCCGGCGAAACCGATGTTCGCCTGCGGCTGCTGCGAAGCAAGGAGTTTTTGGTCTCCTACGACGTGCCGGACAGGGTTCGGGCGGATCGCGAGTTTCGCCACTCTGTAGAGGAAATCTGCGGCGCCGGCTCGATCGAAATTATGCCTGGCTAAGCAAAAGGCTCGGAGCGAAAGCGGCTGGTTAACTTGGATGCGGCGAAACCCTGTTCGGCAAATCAGTCTCAACCCGAACCTTCCCCGGAGTTGCGATAATCGTTGCTTGCCCCCCCCCGTACGATAACCCCTCATACGATCGCCGGACAGCAGTCACCGTACTAGTGTAGTGCGCCAATGATGCCGCAACGTATAGATTTCCGTTGGGAAGAGGGAAGCCCGTTAAAACGGGCTGACAAAGCTTGAGCGAACGGGCCTGCCAGCCGTAAAACGATTGGCCTAAGAACACCAAGCCGCGTGAACGCGGCTAGAATGGTCCGCATCACCGTGTGCATTTGGCCCGCATAGATCTCTTCTACGCCGCTCACAGGCAAGGAAGCGGCTCACGATAAGTTTCAGTCTGTTTGGCGCACTACACTAGTATCCCGACTGAGCTGCCTCGCTACCAATTCCATGGACATCAATCCCAGCGACCGAATTCCAGAGCTGGAACGACTGATCGCTGACCTGCGGAAGGAGCACTCAGACCCTGAATCCAAAGCTCGTCTTGAAGAGACCGAGACCGAGCTGGAAAAACTCCGCGGCGAAGCGGCCGCTGACGCGGAAAATCCACCTGGGGAGTCGAAAGAGCCGGCCAAGCGCTCAGCTTGGGAACGGGTCCAGCTCGCGCGGCATCCTCGGCGGCCTCACACACTCGATTACATTTCGAGGATCTTTACCGGCTTTCAAGAGATCCACGGCGACCGTCTCTTTGCCGATGACCCCGCCATCGTTGCCGGATACGCCCTGTTCCACGGCGCGCCGGTTGTTGTGATTGGCCAGCAGAAGGGCCGTGACACGAAACAGAAACTGCATCGTAATTTCGGCATGCCCAAGCCGGAAGGGTATCGCAAGGCCTTGCGCGTCATGCAATTGGCGGCCAAGTTCAAGCGGCCCATTCTGACTTTCCTCGACACCCCCGGCGCCTACCCTGGGATCCAGGCCGAAGAGCGGGGCCAAGCAGAGGCGATCGCCAGGAACCTGCGCTCCATGGCTCAGATGCCCGTCCCGATTGTCGTGGCGTGCATTGGGGAAGGCGGCAGCGGCGGAGCCTTGGCGCTGGGCGTGGGCAACCGCGTGCTGATCCTCGAGAACGCTGTTTACAGTGTCATCTCGCCTGAAAGCTGCGCTGCCATCGTGTGGCACGACTCCAGCAAGGCGGAGCTGGCGGCCGAAGCCCTCAAGCTGACTGCCGAGGACCTGCTCGAGCTCAAGCTGGTCGACCGCGTCGTCGACGAACCCGGCGACGGCGCCCACGCGGACTATGATGGAGCCGCGGCCCGCCTAGGCGATGCGCTCAAGGCCACCCTGGCTGAACTCGAGCATATGAGCGGCGATGAGCTGGTCGAAGACCGCTTCCAGAAGTTCCGCGTCATGGGGAATTTCTTTGAGGAAGTAACTTAGCCCGCGCCGGCCGCGGCGGAAACACCATCATCACTGCCTTCACCCAACTGCGCAATTGCCCCCAACCGCTGAAGCACGCCAAGAGCATCCCAGTTCCGCCACGCTTCCAGCCCGCTTTTCCCAGTGCGCCTTTTCGGCGCGGACACCCTGTGGGAGGAAGGAGCCCACCCATGTAGTTGTCGGTAAGCATGAAAGCTGACGAGCGGCGCGGTCGGGTAATCGGCCGGGCGGAAGCCTCGTGACAAAGTCCAGAGAAAGCTGGGCGAGCAAGCTGGCAGGCCGTAACGCGCAGTAAGCCTGAGCAGGCCTCTGCGGCGGGTGATGCTTCACAAGCCCGGCGGCGGCGAGCGTCCGCTCGGCATCCCGACCATTCGGGACCGTGTGGCGCAGAGCGCTGCCAAGCTGGTGATCGAGCCGATCTTCGAGTCGGACTTGGACCCGGAGGCCTATGGCTGCCGGCCAAAACGGAGCGCGCACGACGCCATCCGGAGAGTCCATGAACTGCTGTGTAAAGGCTGCACCGATGTGGTCGATGCCGCTTTATCGAAGTACTTCGATACGATTCCGCACGCCGAGCTGCTGCAGTGCGTGGCGCGGCGTATTGCGGACCGGCAAGTCTTCAATGTCATCAAGAGGTGGCTGAAGACGCCGGTCGAAGAGCGGGACGAGCACGGGAAACGGCGGATGACGGGCGGCAGCAAGAGTAAGTGCGGCAGCCCGCAGGGTGGCGTGATCAGCCCTCTGCTGGCCAATCTGTACCTGAACCGTTTTCTGCAGTACTGGCGGCGGACGGGGAAGGGAAGTGAGTTCCGAGCTGTCATCGTTCACTGCGCCGCTGACTTCGTGATTCTCAGCCGCGGCAGCGCGGCGAGGCGCTGGAGTTCAGCGCGGCAGTGATGGAGCGGATCGGGCTGACCCTGAACCGCACGAAGACCAAGCTGGTGCAGGCCAAGCAGGAGCGGTTTGACTTTCTGGGATACACGTTCGGGCCGCATCGTTTCAAGCAGGATGGCCATTGGTATTTGGGGGCTTCTCCGTCGGCGAAGAGCGTGGCACGGCTGAGAGGGAAGGTGCGTGAGGTGTTGCGTCCGGCTGAAGTGGGGCGCTGGGAGGAGGTGCGAGGCCGGCTGAACCGAGTGTTGGCGGGCTGGGCGAATTACTGCTCTTATGGGACCCGGCTGATGGCGTATCGGGCGGTGGACAACCACGTGCATGAGCGAGTACGAGGATTTTTGCGGAGGCGGAGGAAGGTGTCGTCGCGCGGCGCCCGGCAGTTGAGCGGCCAGGTGGTGTGTGGCAAATTAGGCGTGGTACGCCTGCGCCGGGTACACCTGGGACCGCCGCCCGCGACAGCTTGAGGGATGAAGCCGGCCGGAGAGCCGGATGCGGGAAATCCGCACGTCCGGTTCGATGAGCGGGGACGGGAAACGGGACCAACACGCCCAAGGGCGTCCAGAGCACCCGCGCCCGTCCTCGACTCTACCCAGCTGACGGTCGAAGCACGCGATAGGCGAACTCGTCCGCGGGGTGATGACCTCGATACAACGAACGGAGAGCAACTCGAACCGTCGTCCCGGCCGGAAAGCGACCGAGTCGTCCCCGAGATCAACCCCTCACCGGTCCTACTACTCTCATTGTAGGGCCCGTGTCAAGTGCTTCAGATGATTTTGTAGATAGATGGCTGAAAACAATAGTGTGTCTCTTGTATGGGCGGTTTCTTTGCGTCGAAAAAGAGATTTTGTTGGAACGGGCGGATGCGGGCCCGCTTGCTCATGCCCCGAGACTCCCGGCGCGGATTGATCCGCTCGAAATAACCGCTTGCTCACGCGCGCGGCTCCGGCAACGCAGCGTTTGGAGCCGCGCCTGTTTTTCAAAGAGATGGCCCGCGGAGTTCACAGCTTGGGAGGGACCAGCCGTTGACCGGCTGAGCGTCTGTCTCCTCGCTTACCGATTCCCGTAGAATTTAGTAAGTTGCCACTCAGCCTAGAACCACCCAACCATGGACACCCACTCGATTATCGAATTCCTGCTCTTGCTGCTGATCGCGGCATCTCTGATCGCCTTTGTCACCTTCCGATTCAAGGTCCCCTACACGGTGGCCTTGGTTTTCGGCGGAGTCTTGATCGACCTGTTCCATCTGCCCATCATCGAGCACATGCGGGAATCGGATGAGCGCTTGCTGACCCCCGACATCATCTTCATGGTCTTTCTGCCTGGTCTGCTGTTCGAGGCCGGCATCAACCTCCACGTGCGGCACTTGACGAGCAACATTACCCCGATTCTGCTGTTGGCGATTCCGGGCGTCATCGTTGCCACCCTTGTCACAGGGCTCGCGGTTCACTGGGCGCTCGGGTTGCCTTTGATCGCCGCTCTGGTTTTCGGTGTCCTGATCGCTGCCACCGATCCCATCTCCGTGCTCGCCTTGTTCAAAGAGCTGGGCGCTCCCAAACGGCTCAACGTCCTGATCGAAGGCGAAAGCCTCTTTAACGATGGAACGGCCGTGGTCTTATTCCAGATCTTGCTGGCCGGTGTTGCTAGCGGAGATTTCGATCTTGTCCAGGGAATCGGGAGATTTCTTGTCGTGGCGCTGGGAGGAGGCGCACTGGGCGCGGGACTCGGTTACCTGGTCAGCCGCGCCACCGAGCGCATCGACGACGCCCGCGTCGAGATCACCCTCACCACGATCCTCGCCTACGGGTCGTTCTTGCTGGCCGAACAGCTTCACGTTTCGGGAGTGATCGCGACCGTTGGCGCCGCGCTGATGATCGGCAACTTCGGCGCCGAAACCGGCATGAGCTCGCGAACTCGTGTCGCCCTGTGGTCTTTCTGGGAGTATTGGGCTTTTGTCATCAACTCCCTGGTGTTCTTGATGATTGGTATCGAGGTACACATCCTCGACTTGATAGGCCACTGGCCGGCAATTGCGCTGGCCATCGGCGTAGTCCTGCTCGGGCGTATTGTTACGGTCTACGCGATAACTCCGCTGAGCAACGTCTTTTCGAAGCCGATCTCGCTTGTTTGGCGGCACGTTCTTGTCTGGGGAGGAATTCACGGCAGCGTATCGCTGGCCCTGGTTCTCACCCTTCCCTTGGATTTCCCGCACCACGGTCAGATTCTGGCCATGACGTTCGGGGTGGTGGCATTTTCGATTGTGCTACAAGGCCTAACGGTGGCGCCGCTGATGAGACGGCTTGGAATCGAAATGGGCAAAGAGGATGACTACGACAAGATCAAGGTTCGCCGTATGGCGATCACATCCGAGCTGCAAGAGCTGGACCGCATGCAGCGCGCGGATTTGATTTCTCCCGCGACGTTTGAGAAGCTTCGGAGTGAGCTGGACAGCAAGCTGCAGCAGGTCCATTCCCGCATGGACACTTTGTACTCCGCGCTTCCCGAGCGTGCCGATCAAGAGCTCCAAGAAGCCCGCGTCCACCTGATCCATGCCGAGAAAGCAGCCGTGCAGCGCGCGCTCAGCGAGGGTTTGATATCCCTTCACACCGCGGAAGAAATGCTGGAACGCGCCGACGATGAACTCGATGCGCTTTCGCGCCAAGAGCACGAGTAAGGGCGCGCCGCCTCGCGCCTGTGGCGCGTGGTCAGGGGAAATACACGAGGGTTCCAGCATTCCCGCCGATAAGGAAGAAGAGGCATCCCAAAGTGACCGGGCGTCAGGCCTGTCCGAAGGGGCTTCCGAAGTCGGTGCATGTGGATCAAGTACTGGGTAATCATCTTGCTCGCCCTGCTGGCGGGAACTCTCGCCTGCGCCTATAACGATCCCGGCGTCGGCGGGAAGGTCGCCGCCGTTCTCGATGTGGTGCGAGCCGAATCGGCCTCCCTTGTGCGGCAGATCTCGGCGATCATGGACGGCTGGATGAAGGGCCGCTGACGACCGCATGCAGGCGACCGCATGCAGGCGACCAGGACCCGTACAGCGCTAGCCACGTTCACGTGGCGGCGTCCTTTTCATCCGGCCCGTGCTGGTCTCACAAACTCTTGGATAACTTCAACGGCGAGTTAAGAAATCGCAGAAACGGCATCATCGCCCGGAAGGACTTCAGCAGCTCCGTCGAAAGCTTCGGGGTCTCCGTGATCTCAGGCGGCAACTGATTCATCGCAAGGAATTGCTTATGGACCAGCAGATCCGCCGCCGGATGGTCCTTCGCAAAACCCTTCGGCGCCCGCTTCAGAGTCTCGCCCGTCATTTCTCCAAAACATCTCCGGAAGACGCGTTCCTTCAACAGCGCCCGGAACTCGGCGGCGTGGCTCGCGAGGTGATTCCGAATAGCCAGCAACTCGCCCGGGCCCGGCGCGTAGACCCCGCCGCCGACCAGGATCTCGTCGGGCGATATGTGAAAGTACGTCCCTGCGCCCGCGTGCTTCGGGAGTCCGCGCGGGCTGAACACGGCGGCGATCCAAGTCTTGTAGGGGCTCTTATCCTTGCTGAAACGCACGTCGCGATAAATGCGGTAAATCGCTTTCTTGGGGTCGGAGTTCAATTCGGGCGCGAACTCTCGCATGACCTCTCCAAGCAAGAGAACCAGCTCGCTCATCGGCCCTCTGACCTTGTCTTCGTAGATTGGCTTGCGGGGCGTGAACCACTCGCGGGTGTTGTTTCGCTTGAGATCACCCAGGAACTTGCGCGCCTCGGGCGGGAAACCGGCGAATTTGGATCGCATTCCGTCCAAGGTAGCAGGTCGGGGGGTCTGGTTCTTCGGGCGCACAAAGAGGAGGAACCGTGCCACGGACGCCGCCACGAATGGCGACGCGGCGCAATGTCGGCAAGGATGCCGACACGGCGCGGGCGGAAGTCTGCGCTTACGCCGGCCCGGAGGCCGATGCGGCCCGCCAGGAGGCGCGTGCCACCTCGGGGCGGTTCGTCCCCCCTGTCTGCAGAATGCAGAAACTCCAGCTGTCGGCAAGAGTGCCGACACGGCACGCTGAAAGCGTGCACCACGCCGGGCCACGACGATTCAAACATTGCCCCATCCAAACCCCGAAACGTGACTGCTAAACCTGATAGAATAACCAGTGTTTGATGAAGCTGGGGAATTCGTATGTGGAAGACGTCTGTATCTATAACTTTACTCATCTTTTTGGTCTTGACGGTGGCTGCGGCCGGAACAGCGGCTGATACGAAAGTCCAAGTCACAAAGATCATTCTTGAACCTCCCGCCCTTGTCCTCAGCGAGCCGGACAAAGGCTGGCGCGTTTTGGTCACCGGCGTTGACACAGACGGCTTCAAAATAGACCTGACGCACGAAGCGTCCCTCGAGCCGCAAGGAAACACAGTCAAGTTGGGGGACGACGGCCTGATCTATCCCGTCGCATCGGGCGAAACGAAAGTGAAAGTGAGCGCCGCCGGCCACTCCGCCGAGCTGAGCGTGACGGTAGCTGACCTCGGCGCTTCGCGCCCGGTGAACTTCAAACGCGATGTGATGCCGATTCTGAACAAGCTCAGCTGCACGTCCGGATCCTGCCATGGCGCCGCCAAAGGCAAGAACGGTTTTAAGCTTTCGTTGCGAGGCTATGACCCGGAATTCGACTACCAAACCCTGCTATATGAAATCTCGGGACGCCGCGTGAATCGGGCGGCGCCCGCCGAAAGCCTTCTGATCTCCAAGCCCACCCAGGCCGTGCCTCACCAGGGCGGTCTGGTTCTGACCCAGCCCGAGTACAAAGAAACGATTCTGCGCTGGATCTCGGAAGGAACCCTCTTCGGCGACAACAAGAAAGACGCCGTAGAGAAGCTCGAGGCCTACCCCAAAGAGATCTTCATGGCTCGTACTGGCATGAAACAGCAAATCCTCGTCTTGGCGCATTATGGCGACGGGTCAGTCCGCGACGTCAGCAAAGAAGCGTCCATCAAGAGCAACACCGAGACCATCGCCAAGGTGGCCCCCGGCGGGGAGCACATCATGACGGCCGTTGCGCCCGGGCCGATGAGGATGGAAGGCGCGCAGTCCATCGTTGGAGAGCGGATCGGCGAGGCGGCGCTTCAGGTTCGTTACGAAGGCAAGTTCGTGACGCTGCCGATGACCGTGCTCAATCCCGAAGAAGGATTCACCTGGAGTAATCCTCCGAAGCACAACTACATCGATGAGCACATCGACGCCAAGCTAAAGAGGCTCAAAATCCAGCCCGCGCCCGTTTCCGATGACGCTACGTTTTTGAGGCGCGTGTATTTGGATTTGGCCGGCATACCCCCGACACCCCGGCAAGCCCGGGCTTTCCTGGAAGATCCGGAGAAATCACGGCTCAAACGCAGCCGCCTCATCGATGATCTGATGAAGCGCAAGCAGTTTGTTGATCACTGGGCCCTGAAGTGGGGCGACTTGCTGCAGAGCAACCGCAAGTATCTCGGCGAGAAGGGCACGTGGGCTTTCCGCCAATGGATCCGCGATGCGATCTCGGGCAACCGCCCCTACGACGAGCTGGTGCGCGAGCTGATCACATCCACCGGCAGCACCTATCAGAATCCGGCCGCTAACTTTTACCGGGTCAATAACGACCCAAAGGTGGCGATGGAGACGACGACCCAAATCTTCCTGGGCGTCCGCATGGTCTGTGCTCAGTGTCACGACCATCCCTTCGAGCGATGGACACAGAATCAGTACTACCAGCTTGCCTCCTTCTTCGCCGCCGTTGGCGTCAAGCCGGGATTCGAAAGCGACGAGCAGATCATTTACCTCAAGCGGGAAGATGATCTGATCAAGCACCCAAACTCGGGACGCTACGTCGAGCCTCAATACCTGATTGCCAGCGCCGGAGCTCCAACGATTCCCGACGACGGCGACCGCCGCGAGGCGCTGGCCCAATGGCTGACCTCCGACAAAAACCCCTTCTTTGCGCGAGCGATTGTCAACCGCTTGTGGAGCTACTTTCTTGGGCGCGGCATCATCGAGCCCGTCGACGACATTCGCGCCTCGAATCCCCCGGTGAATGAAGCGCTGCTGGCCGCCATGGCCAAGGACTTCGTCGACCACGGGTATGATTTACAGCACGTGATCCGCACCATCGTCAATTCACGCACCTATCAGGCGAGCATCGAGACCAACAAATGGAACGGGGCGGACGAGACGAACTTTTCACACTTTATCCCTCGGCGTCTGCCAGCGGAGACTCTGCTTGACGCGGTGACGGTCGCGACCGGGTCAAAGCCTGAATTCGAAGGAGTCCCGCACGACTTCACGGCTCAAGAACTGCCGGATCCGTTCGTTGGCAAGGGCGGATTCCTGGACATGTTCGGGCGCCCGCAACGCGAATCGGCCTGTGAGTGCGAGCGGCGCGGCAATGTCAGCCTGCCCCAGACGATGAAGCTGGTGAACGGCCCGACCCTGGCCGAAGCCATCGCCGATCCGAAAGGGCGTGTCTCCGAAGCGATTCTGGCCGGCAATTCCGACCGGCAGTTGATTGAGGATCTCTACTTGGCGACCTTCAGCAGACTGCCGACCGCCACGGAATACGACTCGGCTTTGACTTACATCAAAAGGGGGCCAAGCCGTGCCTCCCGCTCGCAAGACTTGCTCTGGGCGCTGATCAACAGCAACGCTTTCTTGTTCAACCGCTAGGGGTCAGGTAACGCACACGTAAATTGAGCAACAGAAACCCGTACTCAAGTTGATATACTGGGGCTTCGCGGCGGTGCGGCGTCCTCGTGAGGGCACGCCGGCACACGGATACGTGAAAAGAAAACGAGTGTCCACAAGGTTGTCTCCTTATTAAGTTAGGGTACTTGGGGTGCGATCCCCTCCCCATGGATCAGATCGGCCGATACAAAATCCTCAACGAGCTGGGGCGGGGCGCCATGGGCGTCGTGTATCGTGCTCTTGACCCCAAGATCGGCCGTGAAGTCGCAATCAAAACCATCAAGCTCGCCGATCAGGCGGACGAGTCCGAAACCGAGCGTCTGAGGGAACGGCTGTTTCGCGAAGCCCAATCCGCCGGACGACTTTCCCATCCGGGGATCGTCACCATTTACGACGTCGATGAAGAATCCGGTCTCGCCTACATCACCATGGAGTACGTCGAGGGAGAAACCCTTCAGGTGATGATGGACTCGGGTAGAGCCGCCGACCCCAAGTTCATTTCGGACATTCTGCGTCAGACCGCCTCCGCGCTCGACTACGCTCACAGCAAGGAAATTATTCACCGCGACATCAAGCCGGCCAACATCATGGTGACAGGTGATGGCACGGTCAAAATCACCGACTTCGGCATTGCCCGCATCAGCTCCTCCAAGCTGACGCAAACCGGAACGGTGATGGGGACGCCGAGTTATATGTCGCCGGAACAAGTTCGGGGCGACCCCATCAGCGGCGCTTCGGACCAGTTTTCGCTGGGCGTGATCAGCTACGAATTACTCACCGAAGAAAAGCCGTTCGCCGGGGACAGTCTGACGGCGGTGATGTTCAAGATTGTGTCCGGTGAAGTGACTCCGCCAAGTGAAATATCGTCCGGCATATCGAGACTGCTGGAGAGCGCCGTACTGCGTGCGCTCTCTAAATCCGGGGAAGACCGGTTTCCTTCCTGCTCGGCATATTCCGAGGCCGTCTCGATTGGTTTCGAATCGACCGAACGCTCTGCTCTGGAGCGCCATGCGGGGACCGCCGAGATAACCGCTGAGCCAACCACGTTCGTGCAGCCTGCTGTTACGACTGAGGAAGCTAACTCCGCAACCCAGGAGCAGTTGGAGACAATCGTCCGGCCATTGCCGGAAGATACCGCCGCAACGGTGGCCATGCCGGAGCTTCCCCCTTTGGGAGCAACTGAAACCGATCTGGAAGCCCATCTCGAAGAGGCCGAAGAAACCAAGCGCAGCGGTTCCTGGATCGCGGTCGCAGTTGTCGCCGGAATTCTGCTGGCGGGCGGCGGTTTTTGGGTATCGCAGAATCCCGCGTTCTTGGGTGGAACCGCGGACCCTGTGATGTCATCGCAGGAGCCGGGCAGCGGTGAGACAGCGCCGGCAGGGGAGGGCGCCACGACAGAGGGGGGAGCGAGCGAAACGGAAGTCGCATCGTCCGCCTCCGCGGTAATTCCCGAATCTGAACCGGCTGCGGAGCCGCCCCAATCCGTGACGCCCGACCCTGATTCCGCGGCGTCCGAGACGCCTCCCGAAACCACGCCCGGGGCGGAAGTTCCGGCTGCGCCTCCTCCCGAGCCGCCCTCACCGGCGCCGCGAAAGGCGGCCCCGCCCACGGTAGCGGCGGTCAACTTTTCCACGCTTCGGCCCGGGGCGCGCGTTGTCGTCGACGACAAACCGCAGTGGTCATGCACGACTCCGTGCTCGATCCCCCTGCCCCGCGGCGAACATACAGCCCTCGTCTCGTTCAGCGGTTTCCAGCGAGTTCGAAAAACGTTCGAGGTTGGTTCCGATCCGGTGGACTTGCCGCTTGAGCTGGAAGCCGTGGCAGGAACGGTCCTCGTGAGCAGTTCCCCCACCGGCGCTGATGTCTTCGTCGACGGGAAGAAGATGGAGCAGAAGACGCCCGCAAAGCTCAGTCTGCCACCCGCACACCACCTCATCAGGGTGGAGATGGCGGGTGCTGGCAGCGGAGAGCAAAGCGTTCTCGTGAACCAGGGTGACTTTCGCACTTTGGGGTTCGGGCTGAGCACGTCCCCGCCGCGGGCAAAGCTCATCGTGAAGACCACTCCCCCTGGGGCGCGGATCGTGCTGAACGACCGGCGCCGCTCCGGAACAACACCGGCCGAACTAGACTTGGCGCCGGGCAGCTACCGCATCTCGCTTTCACTCGCCGGCCACCGCCCCATCATCAAAGACATCGAGCTGCCGGCAAACCAACCCCTAACCATCGAAGCAGCCCTCAGTGCTCGAAACTAGCGCCCCGCCGGCTCCAGAGAAGCCTCCCCGGCCGAAAGCGAAAACGACACGCCGCCTAGGGTCCAATCGTCCCGCGGAACTGCTTGACATCTATCCCACGCTCGTTGAGCTGTGCGAGTTGACCCCCAAGAGTGGCACAACTTAGCCAAAGACCCGAAGCATGCAGACACCAAAAGGCGGTTGGCCGCATTCCTGCCTGCGAACATTAATCGCAAGAAGCTAAAGCAATACGCGCGGCCGGACCGCTGAGCACTAGTGACGCCTGCTCCACAGGCGGGTGCTTGCAGTCAGGGGCCGGAGCTGCCGAGTAAAGCTCTCCTTCAAACTCGTCGATTTTGTCTTTGAGGCCGCACGCCGGTCGGGGCGTGGGTCTCCCTGCCGCCGGCCGATGATCGGAGCGCATGGCGAAATCCACGACGAAGCTGTTTGAAGTGACTCTACTGACCCAACGAGCCAAGGTCAGCGGTTTCGGCGCCAGTTTGCTGCTTCACATCGCTCTCGGGCTTGCCCTCGTCGCTCTGCCGGTGACCTACGTCGAACGGTGGGAGGACGCAAAGCGCCAGGTTGTTGTGCCGCTGACCGTCCCGCACATTGCCGCGCTGGAGAACCCGCATCCGCCCCGGCTCCAGGCGAAGCCTCGAGTTTCGCCCAAACCCGCGGCCGCCCGCGAGAGAGTGCGAGCGCCCCGCTTTGAAACGCCCGCTCCCGAGAAGACAACAGCGCCCTCGCCCGCAACCGTGCCAATCGAGCCGGCGCCGCTTATGGCACGGATGGCTCCAGCCCGAGTGCTTCCCCCCGCCGAACCGCCGCCGGTCCCGGCACTCGAACCACTAGTGAAGACTGGACTACTGCCCAGCGCGACCGGCACGCCTACAAGACAAGAACCGCCAAAACTACAGGTCCAGGCAGGAAAGTTTGCCGGGGCAGGACTCGAGGGCATCCAACGCCGGAATGGCGCCGCAACCAGGACCGGAGTTTTCGAGGTCGCCGCAGAAGCCCGGCCCGCGCCAACCAAGGTGGTGCGACGAACAGTTGTCGCCGCTAACTTCGCTGGACCGCGTCTGGGCAGCGATTCGCGCGGGCAGACCCGCGGCAAGGTGGCGGCCGCTTCCTCATTCGGCGCGGCGACTGTCCGCGAGGTGCTCGGAAAAGTGAGCGGGACGGTCCGGCCGACGGCGTTTGAGGAAATTGTCGTCGAGCAGCAGCCGAGAGAACGTCCGCGCGCCAAGACGGAAGAGAATCTTTCCTCCCTAGTTCAAATCATCGAGAAACTGCGTCCCACCTATACCGCCGCCGCCCGAGAGCAACAGATTGAAGGAGAGGTCCTGCTCGACGTACTCTTCCAGGCCTCGGGGACGATTCAGGTACTGGGAGTGATCCAAGGGCTGGGATACGGTCTCGACGCGCGTGCCGTGGAGGCAGTCCGACAAATTCGTTTCAAGCCCGCCGAGCGTGAAGGAAAGCCCATCAACTCGCGCGCCAGAGTGAGGATCACCTTTCAACTGGCCTACTAGACCGAGATTGCCATGACCCGAAGAATCCCATTCCGCATCATTACTCCGCTGATCGTCTTCTTGCTGTTCCCGCCGGAGCCATCGCCCGCCAACAACCTGGTGGACCAACTGATTGATCGCATCGTCTCGAATGAGCAAGACTTTCTGGACCGGCTGCGCCAATACAAACCGATTATCGAGACCTACATACAAGAGGTTGCCGACGATCTAGGCCATGGCCAACCTCCGGTCATCGATCACTACATGATCGGCAAGCTCGACACTTCGAAGCGAGTTTCCCACAAGGGATTCTTCGTCAGCGCCGGTTTTCGCAAGAGCGATTCCACGGTCTTCTATCCGGTCGGGTTTGCCCAGATGGTGATCCCTGACGCCTACGACTTCAACCGCGAGACCTACGAGTTCGAGTACGTGCGCCGGGAGTTTCTCGGGGACATCCGGGCGCTGGTCTTCGACATGGCTCCAAAGGTCCGCACGGCGGCGGGCAAGTTCCGCGGGCGAATCTGGGTCGAGGATCGCGAATACAACATTGTTCGATTTAACGGCACCTACACGATGAGCAAGGCGTCGTCGTTGTTTTTCCACTTTGACAGTTGGAGGATCAACACCGCCCCCGGAGTCTGGATGCCGGCATTCGTCTACGTCGAAGACGCCGGTTACGGCCCAAAGCGGGCGAAAAAACGTTTCAAGGCGCAGACGAGACTGTGGGACTACAATCCTTTTCGCAACAGCAAGTTCGATGAACTGACGGAAATCTTGATTGAGGCCGAGGACCCGATTCGGGACGATAGCAACCCGAAGCATGTCTCCCCCGTTGAGAGCCAGCGCAGCTGGACGCGGCAAGCCGAAGAAAACATCATCGATCGCCTGGAGAAAGCCGGCCTGCTGGCTCCCGAAGGGGAGGTCGATGAGGTGCTCAACACGGTCATCAATAACTTAATCGTCACGAACGAGATCAACGTCGACGTTCACTGCCGAGTATTACTCACCTCCCCGCTCGAAACGTTCTCGGTGGGGCAAGCGATCATCATCAGCCGGGGGCTGCTGGACGTCTTGCCGGATGAAGCGAGCCTGGCCGCGATGCTGGCAACCGAGCTGGCCCACATCGTTCTTGGGCATGGGACCGAAACCATGTACGCCTTCAGCGACCAGACGATGTTCGATGACGCGGATGTGCTGAACGAGTTGGGTTTTGGGCGCAGCGGCGAAGAGGTCAAAGCGGCAAACGAAAAGGCCGTGCAAATCCTGTCGAAGTCGCCCTACGCGAAAGATCTCTCCAGCGCGGGCCTGTTCTTGAAAGCGCTGGGCGCCCAGGCGGCAACCTTGCCCAATCTGCTGCGGCCGAACTTGGGAAACGGTCTGGCCCAAGAGGGCCAAGCGCCGCGCCTGGGCGAGCTGGCGAAAAGCGCTCCTGACCTGGACGAAAACAAAATCGATCAGATCGCCGCACTCCCGCTTGGTTCCCGAATCAAGCTCAATCCCTGGACCAATGAGCTGAGCCTCATCAAGACCAAACCGGTTGCGTTGCTCACGCCCAAAGATAAGATGCCTTTCCGCGTCACTCCATTCGTGCTTCATTTGACTCGCGTGGAAACGGGTGATTCCGCCGCGGTGGCATCTCAGGGCAAATCCCCTCAGACTAATCCTCCAGTCCCGCAAAGTCAGTCCTCTGGGGCCACATCCCCGGCACAAGGCGCCGTATCCGCTGAAACTCCGCACTCCCAAGCGGGCGAGTCGGAGCAGTAGTTTCCGCGCTAACCCGATTGGTTGACCAGGCGGCCGCAACCCGAAACTCAGAGCCCCATCCGCAAGGGTGGGGTCACACTCGCCATCGCCCACAAGCCCCGCACGCGGATGGGGCGTAGCCGGGCGCAGCCACCTGCTCCCCCCTCGCCGATTTCGCTAGAATAGCTCGTCGAAGGAAATAGAATCATGTGGAAGCGAATCCTCTTCATCCTCCCCCTGATCGCCGCGGCGGCCGGCGCCCAAGTTCCAGCGGATCGGCTCGCCAAACTCGTCTCCGCCGAACTCGACTCGCTCAGCGGCCTCTACGAACACCTCCACCGCAACCCGGAACTTTCGTTCTATGAAGAAAAGACCGCTACCCGCCTAATTTCCGAGCTGCGGAAACTAGATTTTGATGTCACGCCGAAAGTAGGAGGTCACGGTTTCGTTGCCGTCTTGAAAAACGGCGCTGGGCCGACGGTGATGATTCGAACCGATCTCGACGGCCTGCCCGTTGTCGAGAAAACCGGCCGCCCGTACGCCAGCGACACCCGTACAAAGGACGACCAGGGCAACGACGTGGGCGTCATGCACGCCTGCGCCCACGACATCCATATGACCTCGTTCGTCGGCACGGCGCGAATGCTCGCACGGCTCAAGGCCGATTGGAGCGGAACGCTGGTGATGATCGGCCAGCCCGCCGAGGAACGCGGGGCCGGGGCCCGGGCCATGCTCGAAGACGGCCTGTTTACGCGATTTCCCCGCCCCGACTATGTGCTCGGCTTGCACGCCGACTCCGGACTCGAGACCGGGCACATCGGCTACGGCTCCGGATTTGTCTTCGCCAACGTCGATTCGGTGGATGTGACCATTCGCGGGGTCGGCGGCCATGGCGCGGCTCCCCATCAGACGAAAGACCCGATCGTCATCGCCTCCCAGGTCGTCCTTGCACTGCAGACCATCGTCAGCCGCGAAGTGCGGCCCACCGACTCCGCTGTTGTGACGGTGGGCTCGATCCACGGAGGCACCAAGCACAACATCATCTCCGGCGAAGTGAAACTGCAGATCACCGTGCGTTCCTACTCGGATAAGACGCGAAAGATGGTGCTGGACTCGATCCGCCGAATCACGATGAACATCGCCCGAGCCGCCGGTGTCCCCGCGCACCGCGAACCCACCGTCAAGATCATTGAAGAAGAGTACACTCCTTCAACCTATAACGACCCGGCGCTGGTGGACCGGCTCCTGCCCGCTTGGAAACGTATTTTCGGAAGTGACAAGGTCGTCGAGCGAGCCCCGGCCATGGTCGGGGAGGATTTTTCCCGCTATGGGAGGGAAGATCCGCGAGTCCCGATTTTCATGTTCCGTCTGGGCACGATCGACCCGGCGCGCATGCAGGAATCACAAAGGCCCGGCGGCAAGCCGCTGCCATCGCTGCACTCGGCATTTTTCTGGCCCGTGCCAAGACCGACCATCGAAACCGGAGTGAAGGGCATGACGGCGGCCGTGCTGGAGCTGATGAATAGCAGGTAGCCAGGAGGGAAAGCCCGCGCTCCAAATACCTGCCTCAAAAAGTCGCGGCCCGTCCCCGACTTTTCTGTCCCCGACTTTTCAGGAGGAATCACCGGCCCGAGCCGTCAGTGGGCCGTAATTTGAGGCTGTCCCGGTTTCCGGTTCCCGGGGTTTCCCCCCGCCGCCGGACGGCGAAGCCGCCATGAAGGGATCACTATTCGTCCAAATATCACCAAACCAGCCGCGAAGCTCTAAAACCCTGGCGGGATCGTCAACGAGGGCGGCGTAGTTTGACGATTCATAGTCTTCAGACCTGAATCGAATCGGCAAATGAACTATCGCCTTTTCATTCCCTAAAACGAGCAGCCGAATTCTTGGGAGCGCGTTGCTGCTAAGAACGCGAACCTCACAACCAGGCGGTAGGTCTAATCTCATACGAGCTAAATCCGCCCTAAACGAACTTACTGCCCGCCTCGGAATGGGCTTGCCCCCTGGGGTGAGACAAATAGTTTAGACACAGTTGACCGTTCGCTGGTTTTTGCTGGCCAGCGGCGGCCCTTTCGTGCATCATGGCTCCCGGTTTGGTGAAGCGGAAGCGGGCTCTGCGGGAGCGCAACCCGCCAAGGAATAGCCAGCTGGAAACTCATCGAGACGATGGGGCGGGGCGTAGAGTTGCACAGCTTTGCGTCCCGCATCTCCCCAGCCACCCCTATCGGATCGAAAGATTTCCCCATGCCTCAGAAAACTCCTCCCGCCGCGGTCGCCAAAACCGCTGGCTGAGCGCCCAGCTTCTGCTCAAACTCCGCCGCCGGACAATAGCCCAAGGCCGAATGCAGCCGCTTCTCGTTGTACACCTTGTCGAGAAAGCTCCCGATCGATGCACGCGCTTCGGCCAGATCGCGGTACTCCGAGCGGTAGACCTCTTCGTACTTCAGCGTCTTCATGAAAGACTCCGCTTTGGCGTTGTCGTAAGGGTTCGCTTTGCGGCTCATGCTGATGGTGATTTTGTGCTGCTTCAATAAGTCGGCGTAATCGTTGGCGGCATATTGCACGCCGCGGTCGGAGTGATGCAGCAGCCCCGCACCCGGACGCCGCCCAGCCAGCGCCATCCGCAACGCGGCGATCGTCAGCTTCCCTTCCAGCGTGTCCTCCAGCGCCCAGCCGATCACTCGCCGCGAGTGAGCATCCAGGATCACGGCCAGGCAGACGAACTCCCACCCCAGCCGGATATAGCTGATATCAGCCACCCACAGCTGGTCCAGACCGCTCAGGACCTTCTCGCGGGCCAGGTTGGGATAGACCGCCAGCCCGTGACGCGAGTCGCTGGTCAGCACAAATTTCCGCCGCCGCAAGCACAGCAGGTTGTCTTCCCGCAGAATGCGATACACCTTCTTGGGATTGACGACCCAGCCGCGGCGCCGCAACTCAGCGCTGATGCGTGGGCGGCCGTAGCTGGGGAATTCCAGAGCGATGCGCTGGATGGTGTCGCGCAGTTCGAGGTCCGGATCGGGCCCTTGTTTGTCAGGCTGCCAACGCTAGAAGCTCGCGCGTGGCAGCTTCGCCAGCTGGCACATCCGTTGGACACTCATCGGCGGTTTCTCCTGGACTTGTTGCCGGATCTGTTGGCTGACAGCGGCTTTCCAGCCGAGGCCTGCAGCTTCCGCTGTTCTGCGATGCGCTGCCAGCACCGTTTTAAAAAATCGATCTCCATGGCCTGCCGGCCGGCCGGCCTTGCGCTCGAGCTCCGCCGTGGGCGTTTCTTCCCAGCGGCGTTTGCCTTCGCCGGGAAAGGCATTGCCAGGCCCTTGGCGAAACTCCCGCCGCCAACGCTGCAGCAGGTTGGGATTGATCTCAAAGGCCCGGCTGACCTGGGCCGCCGAGGCGCCCTGCTGCAGCCGTTCCACCGCCGACAACTTGAATTCTTGCGTGAATTTCCGTCGAGACAAACTCATCACTCATCCTCCGTTCACTGGATTTTGAGTCTAAACTGGTTGTCTCACTTTTGGGGGCAAGTCCAACCTGGGGTTGACGGCCCTGCCGATGGAAGAAGTCCAGGGTTGGATTAAGCACGATCTAGTCGACCCTGGGCGGACCATTATTATTGTGGACGTGTGCCGAGCCGGAAAGATCGGTCAGTTCGAGGACAAGAATCTGATTAACAGCCGGTTTCATGACACAGCCCCGCAGCAGAGACAAGTCTTGGGATTGCTGGCTAGTATGTCGTTTCATGAAACTGTACCTGTCTCAGGCGCGGCTTCGAGCGCCTCGAACTTGCCCCAGCGGTGAACGACCGGTGCGGCGTTGATCTCCGCGATTCCCAGCAGGATTCGTTCTCGAAGCTCCGCCCAGGACTCCACTCGAATGCCCTTGAGAAAGGTGCGCGCCATCTTCCCAAACAGGGTCTCGACAATGTTGAGCCAAGACCCGTGGGTGGGCGTATGTACGTATTTGAAGCGGTTCGGACGCGTCGCCAAATAGGCCTTTGTCTCCTTGGATATGTGAGCGGAATGATTGTCCAAGATCAATCGGATGGTGCATTCGGCCGGGTAGGTTTGGTCCAGATCCTTCAGCAATAAGATGAATTCCCGGCTGCGGTGGCGCCGCTCCACCCGCGCCGTCACGCGGCCGTCGTGCAAGTCCAGCGCCGCCAGAATCGAGCAAGTCCTCAGACGTTTGTATTCGTGATCGCGGGCCACACAAGGATGCCGCCCCGGCACCGGCGGCAGGTCCGGCGCGGTGTTGGCGATCGCTTGCACGCCGGGCTTTTCGTCCACCGAAACCGTGATCACGCCCGGCGAGGGGCCGCCCTCGCCAGAGCTTTCATTTTGCAGCGCCACCTCGCGGTAGACCAGCAGCACCTGCCGCATCTTGGACTCGAAATCCGGGTCGCGGCGCTGCAGGTAGTATTTCACCTTCTCCGGATGCAGCGGCTGGGCGGCCAGAATCCGGTGAACCGTCGCTTTAGCCGCTTGGGCCAGGGCCGGATAGCCCGCTTCCACGGCATGCTGGCGCACGTGCCGCGCGAGCGCGCTGCGGGTCCACAACTCGGCGGCGTATCCCAGTTCCTTGGGTTTGCAGCAGGCCAAGTGCACCACCCAGGCCTTGGCCTCTTCGCTAATGCGGGGCTCGTAGGGACGATGATAGGCGTCCTTGAGGGCCGCTTCCACCCCCATGGCGAGGGCTCGCTCGATCCATTTGGCAACGCTCTTGCGGGTCATCTTCACGGCCCGCATAATCTCGGCGATGGTCTCGCCGCCATGATAGCGCCACAGAATCTCGGCGTGTTGCACCTCCCGAGCCGGAGCCTTGCGGGAACGACGCAGCCGCTTCAGATGTTGCACCTCTTCGGGAGTGAGAACCAGTGGGGGACGCTTCGATTTTCCTGCCATGCAACCAGTCTAGCAAAAAACATTGTCCTATGGTTATGTTTTAATGAAACGTTATACTAGTAAGGCTGGCGAGGTGTCCGTCGAAGGGTACCGTTTCGGAGGTGGCCACGGGGTCTTCAGTTATTTCTTGCTGCGCGGTCTCAGCGGCGAAGCAGATAAGAACGCAGATCAACAAATCAACGCCGCCGAATTATATGACTGGGTTCGAGAAAAAGTTGCCAAAGCGACGAATAAATCGCAGACTCCGGACTGGTTCGGGACCATCTCCTCCGATACGGTGCTCTCTGACCTGAAGCAGGGATTGTCCTTCAAGATGGGGCCGCTCATGCCGAGGAGACCATCTGCGTTATTGGCGCAGAGACAAGCGGCGGAGGCCGGTGAGTCCTCCCGAGACGCCCCAGGAGACCGAGCCGCAGACTCGCCCGTCGCCGCAGCTGTGCAGAGGTTCGAGCAGATCCTCCAGGACGAATCCAAGATCCTGCCCGATGTTCCCGGCGGTGCATTTGAGCAACTAGAGCTTTTGGAGGGGCAACTGTCCGGCCGTCTAGCCCCTACATCGACGGCATCTCGTACGAGACGGTCCGCCGGGTCTTAATGACATGACGCTAGATTCTAGCCCGCTGACTCTGAGGATTTTGTTCGTAGAAATGGCGGCACAACAGAGCGCTTCCCGCAAGAATGGGAAGGAATGGTTAATACTGGCCCGGGGCGCCAGCCCCGGGAGGAACACAGAGCGAGTGCCTCGCCAAGCAAAGTAGAAACTTCTTCTCCGCGCGGACTGAGGCCCTCGCGGAGAAGAGGTTTCTACTTTGCGGAGTGCGGCACGGTGCAATGCCCTCCCGGGGCTGGCGCCCCGGGCCAGTATTAACACCAGCACAGCCCAAAAAGCCCCACGAACGAACTTTCAAATATCTTTGGCTAGTATTTCGCTGCCATCAGCGCCCGCAAGCGACGGGCTCTGTCCGGGCCACGCAAAGCCCTGAGCGCTTTGGCTTCAATTTGGCGAATGCGCTCGCGCGTGACAGCGAATTCTTGGCCGATCTCTTCCAGCGTGTGTTCGCGGTCGCAGCCGATGCCGAAACGCATCCGGATGACCTTCTCTTCCTTCGGGGAAAGGGTCTTCAGCACGCCCGCCGTCTCTTCGCGGACGTTCAAGTCAACGACGGATTCGATCGGGGAGCCCACCCAGCGGTCTTCGAGCAGATCCCCCAGAGCAGACTCGCCGTCGCGGCCCACGGGGGTTTCAAGCGAGACCGGGTCACGCGAGATTGTTTTCAGTTTCTGAACCTTCTCGCCTGAAATCTCCATGCGGTCGCCGATTTCGTCGTTGGTCGGCGTGCGGCCGTGCTCTTTTTCCAGTTCCCGGGAGGCGCGCAAGAACTTGTTCATGCTCTCGTTCATGTGCACCGGGATGCGAATCGTGCGTGACTGGTCGGCGATGGCGCGCGTGATGGCCTGGCGTATCCACCAAGTCGCGTAGGTCGAAAACTTGTAGCCGCGCTTGTATTCGAATTTTTCGGCGGCCCGCATCAGGCCGATATTGCCTTCCTGAATAAGATCGAGCAGGTGCAGGCCGCGGTTGACGTATTTCTTGGCCACCGAAACCACCAGGCGCAGGTTAGCTTCGACCAGCGCTTTCTTGGCACGCTCGGCCTCGTCCTCGCCCCGCTCCATTCGCTTGATCGTGTGGATCAGGACGGCATAGCTCAGCCCGTACTTTTCTTCGGCCCGGTGAATCTCCCGCCGCACTTCCCGTATCGCCGCCGCGGTCGCGGCGGACTTTTCGGATCGGCCTTGCAGTACCGCCAACTCACGAGCAAGAGGTTCGATATCAAGCCGTACACGAATCAGTTCGCTCGAAAACGATTCCCAGGTGTTTACTCGGAAAGGAACGTCCTGAATCGCTTTGGAAAGCCGAATCAAAAGAATCTTGTATTTCCACATCCGCCGGTGCCGCACATGAACGTTGCGTTTCGGCGTTCGCTCAAGTTTTTCGGCGAGGGCCTCGGCCTGGCGCCCCACGCGAGAGACCTTGGCGAACTTCTGGCGAATCTGGGCGCGCTTGCGAGCCCGCTGCGGCGTTCCCTCTTCGTAATCGCCGATGATCGAAACCGCGTCAACTTCGATATCACCCTTCTTGATCTGCTCGTAGAGGGACAGGATACGCGCGACGATCAGCCGTGAGCGAGACAAGGCACGATAGACCTGATTCTTGCCGCGTTCCATGCGCCGCGCCAGATCGATTTCGCCTTTGCGAGTCAATAGGGGGACGGCGCCCATCTCGCGCAAATAGACCCGCACCGGGTCGTCGGTGTAGATCGAAACTTCCGCGTGCACCGGCTGAGAATCGTCACTGTCGTGACTGGCGCCGTTGCGGGACGGAATCAATGCCGCGCCTTCTCGAAGCGCGACCGTGACATGCTCTCTCTCACCCGCAATGAACTGCTCGTCAAACTGATCCACACTGCCTCCCTAGCTTCTTGGCGACTCCTGCTCGAACCATACGCCCACGTCGAATCTAATCTTTATGGCGCACGCTATGACATACGCTCACTTTGTACCCTTGCCGGACTCGGCCAACTTTAGGCATGCGGGTCTCGGACGAGCTGATCTGAATCGGCAGTTCCTGAGCAGGAGATGTTCCCGTTTTACCGCTAGGGCCTGGGATCGTTTGCCGAATCTTTATGATCTGGTGACACTGGTCAGGGTACCACTACCAACCCTGCCTATAAGCCGTTACAGATATAGTATCAGGCAAAACTCCCTTAAATGCAATAGGAAAGTGACTTGGGACTGGTTAAAGACGAACCACCACTCAACCGTGGGTGATTCAATGACCTGAGGGTTCCGTGTCCTGTTTTCGGCGCCCAGGAGGCCGCAATCCTAGTACGCGACACTCCGTACTTGATTGATTTAAAGGGACTTCTTTTGCTTGATCAAGGTGGTGAGTTCTTTTAGAAACTCTTCTTCGTCCTGAAAGTTGCGGTAGACCGAGGCAAAACGGACATATGCCACCTTATCAATCTGCCGTAGGTGGTCCATCAGCAGCTCGCCAATTCGTGTCGTTGAGCACTCTCTTTCCGGCGAGTCAACCACCAGCGACTCAACCACATTGACCAATTCTTCGAGCTGGCCCATGCTGACGGGTCTTTTTTCAGAGGCGCGTAATAGACCGTTAAGTACCTTCTGGCGGTCGAACTTTTCGCGCCGCGAGTCTTTCTTCACGACCATATACGGAATCTCGTCAATGCGCTCGTAGGTCGTGAAGCGCTGTTCGCATCGTAAACACTCCCGGCGGCGGCGGATCGCGTCACCCGGCTTGCTTTCGCGCGAGTCCACTACCTTATCGGCGACATGTCCGCAAAAGGGGCACAGCATGGATCAGTCAACCACCTCGGATGAAAAAGTCAGCAGCGAGTAGAATACCAGTTCGGCGCCCGTTGATACCACTACAGGTTGACGGCGCCCGCGCCGCGAATCTCCTGCTAGGCGCAATTTCTATCGGCCAAGGCAGAGTAGCCTAGACCAAGCAGCATTTTTCGCTGGTTTTGAACTGGACCGGGTATTCCCCATCGCGGTCCGATCTTCGAACTTATTGTTCACCCGGATCTTGGCAACCATTCAGAGGCCAGCTATAATATCCCTCATGCGACTTCAGAACTTGGTTCAAATCCGGCAGAACTTCCCCGACAGGGGCTTGCCCGATGTTGCGCGTGCTGTCCGAGCCGAAATGGAAAACGCCGGGTGGGCCCACGCCGTCAAGCCGGGAAGCCGCATCGCTGTCGGAGTGGGCAGCCGAGGCATCACCAATATCGATATCATCGCGCGCTCCGTAGTGGATTTTTGGAAGTCGCGCGATGTGAAGCCGTTCCTGATTCCGGTGATGGGGAGCCATGGCGCGGCCACGGCCCAAGGCCAGGCCGACGTGCTCGCCCACTACGGAATTACCGAAGAGACGATGGGCGCGCCGGTCGTCAGCTCCCTCGACGTCGTTCCCATCGGCACTACGCCTGAGGGCATTGAAGTCGTCATGGACCGCCAGGCCCACCAGGCCGACGGGACGATGATTCTCAGCCGCGTCAAGTGGCACACTGACTTCGACGGCAAACTGGAGAGCGGCATCCACAAAATGATGGCCATCGGCCTCGGCAAATGGGCCGGCGCCAAACGCTATCACACGTTTGCTCTGCATCACGGGCTGGAGCAGGTGATTCGCAGCGTCGGCAAGGTCATGCGCGGCACCGGCAAGATGCTCGGCGGCATGGCGATCCTCGAGGACGCTTACCACAACACCGCGGAAGTGCACGCCGTCGGCGCCGATGGGATGGTTGAGCGCGAAGAAGAACTGCTCGCGCGCGTCAAGTCCTGGAAGCCCAATATCCCCGTGGACGTCGACCTGCTTATCGTCGACGAGATCGGGAAGAATTTCTCCGGCGCCGGCATGGACACCAAAGTCGTCAACCGCAGCGGCCGAAGAGGCCCCAACACCTGGCCCAATGTTCCCAAGATCTTCCGCATCTTCATCCGCGACCTGTCGCCCCTCAGCAACGGTAACGCCATCGGCATGGGTTTGGCCGATGTCATCACCGACCGGCTCTTCGGGAAAATCGATTTCGAGGCGACTTGGGTGAACAGCCTGACAGCATCCAGCCCGCCCGCTGCTTTCACCCCGATGCATTTCCCCGACGACCGTACCTGCCTGGAGAGAATCGCCCCGACTTGTGGCAAACTCGACCTCTCGGAAGTGACCATCGCCTGGATCCGCAATACGATGGATATCGGCGAATTGGCGATCAGCGAAAACCTGGCGCCCCGCGTGAGTGACAATCCGGAAGTTGAAATCGTCAGCGAACCCCGCCAACTGGAGTTTGACGACGCGGGCAACCTGATCCATATCTTTGCCGCCGAGCCCGTGGCCCACTAGATTTTTCATGCCACTGTACCAGGTGGTGGTTCTGGCGCTCGTCCAGGCCGCTAGCGAATTCTTGCCGATCAGCAGCACCGCGCATCTGGTTATTGTGCCGTGGGTGCTCGGATGGGATGATCACGGACTGCTGTTCGACGTGGCGCTGCACGTGGGAACCGTGGTCGCCGTTCTCGCTTACTTCTCGAAGACCTGGATACGATTGTTGTTCCTCAGCGTGGGACGCCGGGTCCTCGAGCCGCCGCCAGGCCATCCGGACGAAGACCTCTACGCGAACCCTCGGCTGTTCATCTACCTCGTTGCCGCAACGTTCCCCGCTGGGATCGCCGGTCTGCTCTTCGAGGACTACATCGAAACCACTCTGCGCAGCCCGCTACTGATCGGAGTCATGCTGATCCTCGTTGGCCTCATTATTTGGTGGGCGGAACGGATTGGCCGAATGGAACGCAACCTCTCGTCGGTTTCGTTTGGCCAAGCGTTGCTGATTGGCTGCGCGCAAGCGGTGGCACTGATTCCGGGAACATCACGATCCGGCATCACGATTTCCGCCGGTCTTTTCCTCGGCATCGAGCGGGCCGCGGCAGCCCGCTTCTCCTTCCTGCTCGCCAGCCCCACCATCCTCGGAGCATCGGCGAAAGCCGGCTACGGCGCGTGCAGCCAAGGGGGTATCCCAAGCGAACTGCAGGCGCCGTTTCTGCTGGGCGCGATCATCAGTGCGATAGCCGGATACCTGGTGATTGCCGTTTTCCTGCGCTACCTGCAAACGGCAACGATGAAAATTTTCGTGTACTATCGGGTGATCTTTGGCATAATAGTACTGGCTCTCGCGTCATTGTTCGACTTCTCCGTTACCGGCGGTCAATAAAGCAGGCCGTCAAACACGGTTGCTAACGGCGTCCGTGTTTCGAGGTGAGGAGAAGGAATGGCGTTCCTACAACCTACTGACCGGCCCCGGCTCAATGAGCCGGTTGGCTTTCTTCTGCTGATCCTGGCCGTCGTCATTGCGTTCAGCCTGATTTCCCACCACCCGTTCGATCGCTCTTGGAGCGTGGCGGGCGGCTCAGCCGAGCACCGGAACTTGATCGGCGAACCTGGGGCTTACTGCAGCGACTTGGCCCTGCAATGGCTCGGGCTGGCTGCCTTCTTGCTCCCGGTCTTCTTGGCTGGACTGGCCTGGTGCTGGGTGCGTTCAACGCCGGTAAAAACGCCCTGGGCGCGCCTGAGCGGGGGGACTCTGTTGATCGTTGTGAGCTGCGCCGGGATGGAGCTCTACCCGATCGGCAGCCTGTGGCAGGGCACGGTTCTTCCCGGTGGGGCTGGCGGGGCGATTTTGACCGACTTGATGGTCGGCTTCCTCAACCGCACTGGAACCACTTTGTTTCTTTTCGCGGGCGCCATCGTTGCCCTGTACTTGCTGACTTCATTCAGCGTCCAGGCGATGATCGAGTTGCGGGAGAGAACCGGAAATCCCCTCGTTGCCGTGAAGCAAAAATGGGCCGCCTGGCGCCAAGGCCAGCAAGAACGCGCTGCCAGACGAAAAGCGCTGAAGGCGCAAAGGAAGGGCGGAAAGCAAGCAATCCTCAAGCAGGAATCTGAACCCGTCGCGGATGAATATATCGAGGTTTACGAGCCCAATGATCCGAGAGCGGCCGAACCGCGACAGGAAGCTGCTCACGAGGAAGCGGAATCCGATGGACTGCCGCCCATCGTTCCCTACGAGAGCGCAAAAGAAACAGTTCAAGCCGGCGATCCCTTCGACGAGATCGAAGATTCCGCGCCCGAAGCCGTCTCCAGGTTTGGGGAGCAGGAACCTTCGTTGGCTAAGCCTGAAAGGATTTATCGCCTGCCGTCGACCTTATTGCTCAAGTCACCGGCGGCGCGGCACGATTACGACCCCGACGAGCTTCATGGTGTCGCCAAGCAGATCTGCGCGCGGTTTCAGGAGTTTGGCGTAGGCGGCTCGGTCTCGCAAATCAACCCGGGCCCGGTCGTGACGACCTTCGAGTTCAAACCGGATCCGGGGATCAAATACAGCAAGATCACCAACCTTTCCGAGGACCTTTGCTTGGCGCTCGAATGCGAATCCATTCTCGTCGAGCGCATTCCCGGCAAGTCCACGATCGGGATCGAGGTCCCCAACCGCAAGCGGGAGATCATCGCCTTGCGGGAGATGATTGAATGCCCGGAGTTTAATGACTCCTCGTCACTGTTGACCTTGGCTTTGGGCAAAGACATCAACGGGCGCATGCGCGTTTCGGAGCTGACTTCGATGCCGCACGTGCTGATTGCCGGCCACACCGGCTCGGGCAAAAGCGTGCTGATCAACAGTCTGATCATGTCGATTCTCTACAAGGCCACGCCTTATCAGGTGCGCTTCATCATGGTCGATCCCAAGACGGTCGAACTGGGCCCCTACGCCGAGATTCCGCACCTGCTGACGCCGGTGATCACCGACATGAAAAAGGCGTCCAACGCTCTCAAGAACGCCACCCGAGAAATGGAGCGCCGCCTGAAGCTGCTGGCCGAGCACGGCGTGCGCAACATCGATCAGTTCAACAACAAGGCCGCGGAGCTGCGAGAGCAGCCGCGCGAGCCCTATGATCCCGAACCCCCGGCCAATCTCCCCTACATTGTGCTCATCATTGACGAGCTGGCCGATCTAATGATGATCGAAGGACGCCAGGTTGAGGAATCCATCACGCGGCTGGCGCAGATGTCTCGTGCAGTCGGCATCCACCTGATTCTGGCGACCCAGCGACCCAGCGTCGATGTTATCACGGGCCTCATCAAGGCCAATGTTCCCGCGCGGATTTCCTTCCGTCTCGCCACCCGCGTCGACTCGCGAACGATTCTCGATGCCATGGGCGCCGAAGCGCTGCTGGGCCGCGGGGATATGCTGTTTCTGCCGCCGGGCTCGGGCCGCATGGTGCGCCTCCACGGACCGCTGGTTACCGAGGAAGAAATCCACGGCGTGGTCAGCTTCTGGAAGGAGCAGGGTTCTCCCGACTATGAGAACACCTTTCTGGCTCCTCCTGATGGCGAGGAATCCGGCGAAGGGGGCGATAAGGAAGATGCCTTCGATGATCCGGCCTATGAGGATGCTGTCCGCATCGTTCTCGAGATGGGCAAGGCTTCCACGTCGACGCTGCAGCGGCGCCTGCGGCTAGGCTACGGCCGCGCCGCCCGCATTCTCGACGCCATGGAGAAGGACGGCATCATCGGCCCGCCCGACGGCAGCCGCCCGCGAGAAATCCTCAAAGCGCCGGATTGGCTGATGGAAGTCGAACGCCGGTAGCGCCTGCTGGCACATGAGCGTCCCATGACCGCGACCTGAGCTGGACCAACCGCAGCCCCTTCGGGCAGTTGAAAACAAATGATTTGCAGAACATCGACAATTTCTTGTCGATGTGGAGGCGGTAAGCGCCTAGCCAAAGATATTTGAAATCTTGTTCGTGGGGAGTTTGGGTGGTGCTGATACGGGTCCGGACCTGGAGCTTTCAGCATTTCAGGCGCGTGCGGCCTGCCGACATGAGCCACGTTCAGGTGGCTTGGTCTCCTTTAGGCCGGCCCTTTTAGGGCCGCTTCACAAGCCTCTCCTGACCTCGTTCCTCAGCCCGTTTCAACGGGCTTTCGTCCCACTCTGGCCTTCAACCGCGTTGAACCTAAAAACGGCGGTTGAATTGGCGGCTCAGGGGGCAAGTGGTTGATACTGTGGGTGATGTCGAAATCACGAGGCGCAATACAGCTTCACCCGCTGGGGGAGCCCCAAAATGCCATCGCAAAGCAGAGCCGTGGCAGCCAGGCGCTGGACACCTACGGCGGCAAGGTGCATCTGCGCTGGGACGCCGGCGCGGCGGTGACCGCCTACGGGCAGATGCCCTACTTCATCGAGTTTCTTAAAACCGCCGGGTTGTTCAACGACTGGGTCGCCGCTTGTCCGCTCGACTACCGCAGCCCCAACGCGCCGGCGGTGCGCGACGTGTTGGGCGCCCTGCTGCTGAGCCTGCTGGCGGGACATCGCCGCTACGCGCACATCAGCTCGATCCGCGGCGATGGAGTCAACCCGGAATTGCTGGGGATGAGCAAGGTCGTCAGCGAAGACTCGGCGCGGCGGGCCTTTCAAAGGGCCGACGAGAAGGCTTGCAGCAGCTGGCTGCGCGAGCATCTGCGGCGAACCTACGAGGCGCTGCTGGAAGAGCCCTGGATCCTCGACGTCGACTCCAGCGTCAAGCCGCTCTACGGGCGCCAGCAGGGCGCCAAGCGCGGTTACAACCCGGGCAAGCCGGGGCGTCCTTCGCACGTCTACCACACTTACTTCGTGGCCAACTTGCGGCTGCTGCTGGAAGTGGAAATGCAGCCGGGCAACCAGACGGCGTCCTCGTATGCGCAGCCGCAGTTGTGGAAGTTTATCGACGGCTTGGAACCCGGGCAGCGTCCGGCGCTGCTGCGCGGAGATATCGGCTGGGGGACGGAGCGGATGATGCTGGGCGCCGAACAGCGCGAGCTTCCTTATTTGTTCAAATTGCGGCAGAGCCGGGGCGTGAAGGGACTGTTGGAGAGGTTGTTTCGCAGCGAGGAATGGGAGTCGGCGGGCAAAGGCTGGCAAGCGATCCGCACGGAGTTGATGCTGGAAGGCTGGAGCCGGTCCCGGCCGCTGGTGGTGTTGCGGCGCCAGATTCGCAACGATCTGGCCCTCACTCAGCCCGACCCGGCGGCGCCGCAACAGCTCTCGTTGGGGTTGGCGGAAATCGTCGGCCAGGGTGTGCTCTATGAGTACGTGGTGCTGCTGAGTTCGCTCGACGAAGAGGTGGCGACGATCGCGCAGCACTATCGCGACCGGGCGGACGCGGAGAACAACTTTGACGAATTGAAGAACCAATGGAGTTGGTCGGGATTCACGACCCAGGACCTGCTGCGTTGTCAGGTGCTGGCGCGCATCGGGGCGCTGGTGTACAACTGGTGGACGCTGTTTACGCGGCTGGCGATCCCCGACAAGCATGGCGAGGCGATCACGACGCGTCCGCTGCTGCTGCACGGCATTGCCCGGCGGACGCGCCACGGCCACCAAACCACGGTAACGATTACCAGCTTGCACGCCAGGGCGCGGCAGATGAAGGCGGCTTTGCAGCGGGGGAGCGCCTTTCTGCAATGGGTGCGAGCAACTGCGGAGCAGTTGACCCGAGCCCAACGCTGGCGACTGATTCTGAGCTGGATTTTCCGCCAATTTCTCCACGGCAGAGTCCTCGACGGCCCCTTGTATGTCACCGATGCCCCCTAGCAACTGCCGTTTTTAGGTTGAACCGCATTCTTGCCTGCTCTGTTGCCATTCTTGGCAAGCTCGGCGCCACTATGAGCCATTTCTCCCCCCGTGCGGGGAGCGCTTTTGCACGCCCCTCTTTCTGCGAACGGTGCGGTGCGCCGACCAGACTGCAACTATTCCTCTGACCTGTCCGCCGCCAGGACCTCCCGCAGGTGATTCTCGAAGAAGTTCAGAACACCGGCTTGGTTGAGATGGTCGCTGTCGAAGAAAAAGCGCTCGTGATTGTCGACGGAAGAAAAGTCGTGCAGCTCGACGCCGAGACGCTCCAGCATGTGCTTGATCGTCTCGTCGAATTGCCTTTCGTTCGGAATCATGCCGTACATTCGTTCCGGAATGGGCGGCCGCACGACAATGAAGTGAATACCGCGTGACTGTACATCGCGGATCAGCTCCTCAAACTGGGCCGGATAGGGACTGTCCGCGAGAGTCGTCTCACCGATTTCCTCCGGGTAGAGGTAGGCGATCCGTTGCCGGTCGATCTGTTCCACGGGCCGGTAGACTCTGTCGAAGCGGGCGCCTTCCTGTTCGTGCAGGTCGGGCGCAAAACGGTCCGGGTTGTTGATCTTTGAAAATCCCGTGATGTAATCGGCCGCCGCGGGGCGTGCCGCCGGGTTACGCAGCAGCCGCAGAGCGAGCCTGGGATCCCACGGGGCACGCAGAAACAACTTTGTATCCAGCAGCCGCTCTTCGTTCCATTCCCGTGAATAGAACGGGAAGGAGTCGAGCACATAGACAACCGACTTCGTGCGATGCTCGGCCAGAAAGTACTCAAGCAGCAGCCGGTTGACGGTGATGCCGCCGCCGGCGGTGGCCACATTCAAGATCGTGCGCCCGGTCATCTCCTCGAGGCGGGCATTCATGTCGCGGCCGTCAAACACTACAGCGTGTGATGCGCCGAGGATCACGTAGTCGTAGTCGATCCGTGGCGCTGTCTTCACCAGGTAGAAGCGGTTGCGCAACGCGTATCGATCAATCAATTGTTCCGAGGCCGTATACAGCGCTGTGTAGATCGCGACTCCGATCAGTAAGAATGGCGCCGCCGAACGGCGGAATCGCCTCACCTCTTTTCGCGTCCGCGATAGCTTCACGGCCGCTTGTGCCGCAACGACGGACTCGGATTGAGTTCTTTCAATCATCTGAACTCGCGGTCTCAAAATTGCATGTAAACAAACTCCTGCTGGTTCCATGTCCCCAACACGATGAGACAGGTAAGCAAGGCGTAGTACACCACCCATCGCACATACACTGGAGAAGTCGCCAGGCGATCCCAGACCGGCCGCCGCTCGTCGATCACTTCCCAAAGCAACAACACAGTGATCAACGCCAGCGAATAGAGAATCTCGCCACTCGCGATCCGCACCTGCAACAACCGCGGCAGCTCGGCTGCCGCTGTAACGATTCGGGAAAGGATGGTGACAGCATCCGTCAGCGACTCCGCCCGGAAAAAGACCCACGTGACAAGAATCAGATGAAAAGTGACCAAAACACCAAGGAATCCACGGACCACTGATGGCAGGCTCGCCAGGCCGGTCATACCGCCGATCCGTGCGCGGACTCGGCGCGTCAGTAGCGAGAATACCTGATACAGACCATTGAGGCCGCCCCAGGCGACGAACGTCCAGTTCGCGCCGTGCCACAGCCCGCTGACCAGGAACACCGCCATCACGTTGAGATACTGACGGAGACGGGAGCGCCGGCTGCCCCCCATCGGGATATACAAGTAGTCCCGAAACCAGCCGGCGAGCGACAGGTGCCAGCGTTTCGACCAGAACTCCGGCGCCGACGTCGACAGATAGGGCCGCCGGAAATTCTCGATCAAGTCGATGCCGAGGACCTTCGAGGCGCCGATGGCCATGTCCGAGTAACCGGAAAAATCGCAGTACAACTGAAACGCGAAAAAGTAGGTGCCGAGAACGAGATCGGCGGGGGATGAGAACGCGGGCTGCGCGTAGGCCGCGTCGACAAACGCGGCAAGCCGGTCGGCGATGACGACCTTTTTGAACAAGCCCCACAGCATCCTTTGCAGCCCCGCCGTGACTCCCGCCGCACTAAATACAACCGGCCGAACGAGTTGCGACAGAAAAGGCCCCGCACGCTCGATGGGCCCCGCCAGCAGTTTCGGGAAGAACGAGACGTAAAGCGCGAAGTGCCCGAAATGGCGTTCCGGCGCCAGGCGCTCAGCGTAGACGTCTGCCAGGTAGCTGAGGCAAGAGAACGTAAAGAACGAGAGTCCAACAGCAACGGCCAGGTCCAGCCTGGGAAACAGCGGGAGCGTGCTCCCTGCACCGGCGCTGGCGAGCAGTTTGTCCAGGGTGCGCGCCGCGAAGCCGTAATACTTGAAGACCACGAGGATGCCCAGAACAGCAATAACACCCGCTGCCAGAACCACCCGCCGTCTGGCGCCATCTCCCGCCGACCCGAGCAGCCTGCCAGCGACATAAGCCGCCAGTGTGACTCCAAGCAGCAGAATGAGATAGCTCGGCTGGAAGGCCGCGTAAAAGTACAAGCTCGCCGCCAACAACCACGCCCACCGGTACTTGTGGGAAACCGCATAGTAGACGATGGCCAGGACCGCAAAGAACGCAAGAAACGAAAAAGAATTGAACAGCATCGATCAGGTGCGCGTTTGGTCCGGCGGGAGTTAAAAGGGTCGATGTCCTGGCCCTTCCCTCGCCTCGACCGAGCCAGATCGTCACTCCCTACTAGCCGGCGCCGTGCCCAGCGGATACTAGTTATCTCACAAACCGTGGTCCTGCGCGTTGATTGGATCCCGGCGCTCCACCCTAAAATCGAAATCTACAAGCAAGCGGCCACAAGAGGTGAGGCCGTCTAAAGTGGCGACGCGCGTAGCCCGCGGCGCCGAGCTCGGTGTCTTTTCGACACCCGCAGCCTTCCACGGGAACTCCCGTAGCGCGGGGACTCGGCGTTTTTCGACACCTGCGGTCTTCCGACAGAAGTAGGTGCGGGAATGAGAGCGAAGTCGCCGGACGATCAAACTGGCGATTCGAGATGATAGGGTATTTGCATGCCGTTGCCCCGCGTGCCGAAGTGGATCGGCTGGCCGTTGCTAGGGGTGTGGGCTTACATCGTGCTGTCTTTTTACGGTAGACAAGCCGTCTTTCATCCATCGAAGTACCCGGAAGGGCTTTGGGAGATGAAGGACCAGTGGGGCGCCGAAGATGCCTGGCTGGATGCGTCCGACGGAGTCCGCATCCATGGCTGGATGATTCCTTCCAGGCAGCCCAGCCAGCAAGTGACGCTCTATCTGCACGGCAACGCGGGCAACCTGACTCATCGGGTGGATCATATCCAAGCGCTGCTCGAAGCCGGCACGGCGCTGTTGATCATCGACTATCGCGGGTACGGCAAGAGTGAAGGCAAGCCCACCGAAGAAGGCTGCTACCGCGATACGGATGCCGCCTACGAATACCTATTGAAGAGGGACTACGAGCCGGAGCAGATCATTGTCTATGGCGAGTCCTTGGGTACCGCCATGGCTATCGACTTGGCATCCCGGCGGCCTTGCGGTGGAGTCATCTTGGAAGCGCCGTTTCCTTCGGCAAAGGCGGTTGCGGCCACGGTGCTGCCGCTTCTTGGCCCGTTGGTTGTTTCGGGGCTCAATATAGCCCAGAAGATCCCCAAGGTCCAGGCGCCGGTCTTGATCATTCACGGCACCCGTGATCAGGTGATTGACTACAAACTGGGCCGTCAAGTTTTCGAAGCCGCTACCGAACCGAAGCAGTTCTGGAGCGTCCAAGGCGCGCAACATAGCGACATCGTTTACACGGCCGGCCCGGAGTATATCAAGCGGCTGCGAGAGTTTTACGGCGAGGCGTTGTAATATTGCCTCCAACCGAGATTGCGGCCCGCAAGGTGTGAAAAAACGCTGGGGACAGCCAGCCGCGGCCAAAAGTTTCACTGATAAACAAGCACTTGGAACTAGCCGCTTGTGGCAGTCCCCGATTTTTTCACACCTTCCGGCCCCACATTTCAAATCGACCCACAGAGCCCCACATCACAAGCCTGTAGTCAAGGCGTCACAGTACTCGCCGTCCAGCAGAGAACGCCAAAGCCGCGATCGTGCCTGGTTTCCCCATTAACCCACCATTAACCCAGTCACGCAATATGAAAAAATGGTTCCCATGCCTGTACCACTCGAGGGTATCCGTGTCATCGATTTCGGACGCTTTATCGCCGGACCCTATTGCGCCATGCTGCTGGCGGATATGGGCGCGGAAGTGATTCGCGTCGATCGTCGCGGCGGCAGCGAAGACCGCTATCTGGGGCCGATCTGCGAGAGCGGCGAAGGCGGCATGTTTTTGTCGATCAATCGAAATAAGCGCGGGCTCACCCTGGATCCGGGCCAACCAGGCGCGGATGAGGTGATCCGGCGGCTGGTGAGAGGAGCCGACATCGTCGTTGCAAACCTGCCTTTGCAAGTGCTGCGCAAGATGAAGATTGATTACGAGTCCCTTTGCGCGGTCAGGCCGGACATCATCCTGGTGATGCCTTCCACCTTCGGACCGGATGGACCCTACTCGGAACGGCATGGGTTTGACACCATCGCCCAAGCCATGTCAGGGGCGATGAGCCTCACGGGATTTCCCGAAACGCCGACTCGGGCCCTGGTGCCGTTCGAGGATTACGGGACGGCGCTCCACGGGGCGTTCGGTGCGATGGCTGCCCTCTACCACCGCCGCAATACCGGCGAGGGCCAGTTTGTCGACGTTTCGTTGCTGGCGACGGGCGTGACCTTCATGCAGCCCTTTCTCGCCGAGCTGGCTTCTACAGGCAGAACGCGCAGGCAGTGGGGGAACCGCGCGTTCTGGTCCGCGCCCAGTGACTGCTACCGCACCAAGGACGGCTGGCTCGTCGTTGCCGTGGCTGGCGGCCCGATGTTTCGTCGTTGGGCGCGGTTAGTTGGCAAGGAAGATTTGCCCGGCCATCCGGACCTGAAAACCGACATCGCCCGTGCCGACAACAGCGATAAGATCGACGAAGTCATGGTTCCGTGGTGCGCGGAGAGGACCAACGCACAAGCTGTCGAGGAACTGAGGCAAGCGCGGATTCCAGCAGGGCCCGTCTTGAAGCCCTCGGAGGTTCTCGATGACCCCCACGTACAAGCGAGGGAACTGCTGAAGAGGGTGCCGTTCCCCGGCTTGCACGAGGATCCCCTGTTGGCCAACACGCCCGTTCGCCTCTCGAAGAGCCCAGGCGGCATACGGAGAAGTCCTCCACAAGTCGGCCAGCACACGGACGAGATACTCAAAGAGTTGGGGTTCTCGCCTGAGGAGATCGCCGAGCTAAGGCGCGTCGAGGCTGTTTAGAGTAACCGCGGTCCGCGCGTTCCGGCCCCATACACGGGGCGGTCGCGGGGCTGGCGCCCAATGTTACGCCAAGTTGTTTTGCGGTCGAAGAACGGGAGTATCTCATGCGTTTGTATCGCGTCATCTTGCCCGTGCCGGACATTGAGCAAGCGGCTCAATTTTACGAGGGACTCTTCGGTATCCACGGCATTCGCGTTTCCCCGGGAAGACACTATTTCGACTGCGAGGGCACGATCCTCGCCTGCTATGACCCGCGTGCCGATGGTGACGAGTCGGAAGCGCGCCCGAATCCCGGCCACCTTTATTTCGCGGTGGATGACCTCGAACAGATCTACCAGTTGGCGCAAACGGCCGGAGCGTCTTTGCCCAACGAGGAAATTCCGGGAGTGGGCCGGCTCGGTGAGATCGCCACGCGTCCGTGGGGTGAACGAAGCTTTTACGCGGTAGACCCATTTGGCAACAAACTGTGTTTCGTGGACCGGAGCAGCGTTTTTACTGGGGACTGAGCAGGACGGGGAGCCAGGCCGCGACATTCAGAAACAGAGCCGCGGGCGAGAGCCCGCGGTCCAAGCTTGCAAGTGCCCGAGCCTCACGTCAGGCGCTAAGGATATTACGAATCTCGCCCGCACCCTTGCGGGCGCGGCTCTGTTGGTGCTGCGCTCAGTCGGTGCAGCGTTAAGCCGCTGACGGTATGTGTTAAGGCGCCTCGAAGACCTCCGTCTTCGGAAAGAACGCGAACCACCCAAACCAGTAAGCCAGGTGGCCGCCGAGCCGGGGCAAGCGCTCTTCGTCTGGCCCGACAAGGGCTTCTTCGGTGATCCGCCATGGGCGGTTTTGCTCGTCGGTGAGGGTGTCGCTCGCCTTGGATACTGAGAAGGTGTAACCGCCGCGTTCGTAGGCGCGCGTCTCTCCGATCAGCCCCCTGATCGCGACCTCGTTTCGAAGATCGGGAGGGAACTTCTCCTTGCCCGCCTGACTGCCTTCATTCTGGTTTGGTGTGCGCTCCTCTAGCAAGGCCAGACGAGCTTCCGTCGGCATTGCCAGCAGGAATTCGGCGGACATTTCCTCAAGCAGGGCGGGTTTCTTTTTCAGGACGGCCTGGGCAACTTCAAGGTTCAAGTCGTTGGCCAACTCGATCTTCCCGCTCCCCTTGCGTAGCTTGTCCAGCTCGCGTCGCGCACATCCCATCCACCCAGGCGGGCTTCCATCCGCCGCAAGCGTGGACTTCCGTCCACGCCTCTGTCCGATCGTCTGAAGCTCTATCATCATTCATCAGCGATCAGCCTGGCCCTGCGGGGAGCGCGAACTCGCGTCCCGCGACCCGGAAAGTGATTTGTTTCTCTGGTCCGTACTTTGCCTTCACATATGCCAGATAGCGATTCCAGTAGTCGGGGTGAAGGACCCAATCCGGCCGCAAGCCCTCGTCCAATGGTCCCGACTCGATGATACAGGGGCTCGTACAAGCTCGGATCGAATCAGAAAAGCGAGCCTCGGTGGCGCGCAGCACCCCCGCGTTGTACGACTTGACGCTGTAGATGATGAGCGCCTGGTGGACGTAGCCCGCGAACGCGAGCAGCAGGGCCGCGATCACTGTTGTCCGAGCGAGGCGCCCGGGCCTGGTTCGGGCCGCGAGAACCACAACAATCGCCAGCAGCAACACCTGAGATCCATAGATCGCCCGGATTGCGTTGTACTCAAGGATCCAATAAAGGCCGGTCGAAAGAAAGCAAAGCGCCAGCAGCATCGGTCCGGTCCATCGCAGCGATCTCCATGACAGGTACAGAACCAAGGCGAGCAGTGCGTATTGAGCAGTCGTGGCCGGTTCATTCACCTCGGCGGCGAAGAATTTCAATTCGAACAGCTCTTTCCATGCGAGCGTGGCTTTGTCGCTCACATGCTCCGCCGTCAAACCGGTTTTGTGAGCATAGGGGCCAAGGCTCAGTGCCGCCACCCAGCGGACGAGCAGCGTCATCCCAAGTGCGAATGCCCAGATGACAAGCGGACGAACCATCCGGCGAAGTGTCTCTTGGCGCTTACCGGGCTCCCTCAGCAGGCCGGCCAACCCGGGCGCCAAGCATAAGGCCAGCGAAGGCAGGACGAAAGTTTCATAGGTCATGAATGTCAGTGTGAGCAGGGCGGCTCTCGCGGGACCGCTGCGCGCCAAGAGGGCCAGGCCGAGAAGTAAGGGGCCAACAGCGTAGGGCATGCAAGTTGGCCAGTAGAGGATCTCGTAAGTGTTGGGGTAGAGGGCAAGAGCCGCCACGGCACTCACGTACAACAGCGGGCGCGATGACTGTGTCTCGCCCGAACGCCAGTTCGGCAACTGCGACTCAAGCCACCTCGCAATCAACGCGATGCCGAGGGCGTGGCAAAAGAAGAAAAGATACATCGGCGCCCACGAGAATCCCAGCGCCTGTGAACGGAAAAGCGCCCACGCCAAAACACTCCACACTGGGACACGATTAAGCCAATAAACAAACCGTTCCACATAGAGATTGTCGAGGGAGTGGGCGGCGGCCAAGTGACCGTAGTCGTCGGCCAAGAACGTGAAGTCGACGCGGAAGGTGAGGAACGCGAAGATCGATGTGGCAGCGAGTGCCGCCGCTATCGGCATTCGCATCTCGGCAGCGTTCATCGGGAAAGCCCTGAAAGGTCTATCGCGCCTCTCGGGCTCGCTGTTCATAGACTTCGCGGGCTTCGGCGAACTGCCCGAGCACATGTTTTCGCTCACGGTCGGAGCGCCAGCCGGGGTGCTGTTCGGCCTGGCGGGTGATCTCGTCGATCCAGCGGATGAAATACTCGGCGTCTTCCTTCGAGCGAATGGGCCGCTCCCCGCAATAGACGTAGACGGCGCTGGTTTCGGCGTGCAGATGAGTATCATCAACAGGATGCACCGGCTTGCCGGTCGTAGCCCGCAGCGTAAACCAGCCGCTTTCGTCGACTTCCACTCGTTTGCGGACCCTTGCCTCGCGGCCGTTGGTTTGAACCGGAAATGACTCGATCACCTTGCCCTTGAAAATCAGTTCCAGCTTTTCAACTGGAAAGGCGCTCTCGAGGCTCGCGGCCACTTCAACCGACCCGCCTTCGCGAGGCAAGTGGATTTCGCCGCCAGGCATCTCGCCGTTGACTTCGAGTTGCACCAGCGGCCCGTTGGTAATGAAAGTTCGCCCGGCGCCGATGGCGTCCACCCAGCGGCTCCACTCCAGCTTGTCACCAAGGTAGGAGTAGACACGGGCGGAACCGATCGCGGGCGTCCGGTGCAAGTTCGTGATCGAATCCTCGCCGCCCGAGAAGGTGATCTTGAAGCCGCAATTCAGGATGCGGTGCAGCACCTTCGAAGTGTACTTAGCGTACATCGCGCTCGTCATCACTTCGATGTAGTCCACCGTCCCCAGGGCGACGTCGACCGGGAATCCGCGGGCCCCGCCGTAGCCGCTCGTCTCGGGGTCCTGCGTGTAGGGATGAACGTAGCCGGTCAGAGCCCCCTGCTTTTTCCCGATGCGAAACATGTCCGTGTTGCTGGGGTAGAGGCTCTCGATTGCCGTGCCCTCGTATCCCGTCGTAAAGGGCGAAATCAAATGCTTGGTGAGATTGATGAAGTTCACGTGGCCGTACCAAGGAGGCCGATATTCTTCCCCAAAAGAGATGATTCTCTCGGGCGTCGATCGCTTCTTGTCGTAAGGCCCCGTAAAGTACTGGTGGTCAAAGATGCGGTTGTCTTTGTTGGCGATTTTCTCGCCGACGACATCGAGGTCTTCGGCGGCCGCCATGAACAGCAGGTTTTCGGGCGTGTTGTGGAAGTTGCCGGCGTAGTTCATGTGCACGTGATCGCTGCCGCTATACCAGCCTTTTGCCTTCATGTTCGTCATGCGCTTGAGGTCGATTCGGACTTGGGTGAGCTGGCCGGCTCTGACGTCAACCTTCTTTTGAACGGGAAGCCGCTCGAAGCCCTTCATGGCTTCGAGCGAAACTTCTCCTTCGGGCACGTCAACCACGAAGTGGCCGCCGGTATGGAAGAAGTCGTAGTAAATCGCTCTCGCGGCCACGCGGTGATAGGCGTTCGCCGGAGTATAAGCTTTGCCGTCTGAAGCCCTGAGGTAGATGCGGGCTTCGGTTGGCCGGCTGGTATCGGCGTCGAACACCCGCACCGAGAGCGTCCCCATCGGACGCCGGTGGACGCGCCGCCGGATCTCGATCTTGCGCTCCTCGCCGCCAAAGGTCTTGAGCAGGCGAAGTTCCGAGAGCCCGTGCTCGTTGGCCACGTAGACGATCCATTCCCCATCGGGCGACCAGCGCGGCTCGAAGTGGTCCCAGTCGCCGAACGTCAACTGGTAGGGCTCGCCGCCGATCACCGGCAACACGTAGAGATTGTTGTACTGGCTGCCTCGGTGCGAACTATAGATAATGCGTTTGCCGTCAGGCGACCACTGGGGGCGAGTGCGGTAGAGGGTCTCTTCCCGCAAGATCTGCTTGGCTTTCGACATGGCGCCGGGCTCGATCGGAGCGCGCCAAATCGCGCCTGAGCCGAGCGAAATGTCACGGTTCGAGACCAGGATCATTTCCTTGCCGTCGGGCGAAATGGTGGGCTGAATGTGAAGGTCAGTGGTTCCAAAGTAAAGCCGCTCGTTGCGGAACGCGTTGTCCGCGGTGAGCCGCAGCGGCGCCCCGGCGTCGCCGTTGTCGAGCGGCATCGCATAGAGGTTGTACCAGCCATCGGGATTGGTCGAAACGTAGAGGACACGGCTGCCATCGGGTGTCCATACCGGGTCGAGATGGACGTGCTTGCCTTCGGTCAGCGAGCTGCTCTCGCCGCTGGCGACGTTGAGCAGCCGCAGGTTGATGCTGTTGTAGTTGTCGTCGGCGGTGTAAACAATCCAGCGCCCGTCAGGTGACCACGCCGGCGAGGAATCGTAGGTCGAGTTAGCGGTCAGCTCGTAGGCGGCGTCTTGGCCGATCTTGATCTTCCAAATCGAACCCGACATGCTGAAGGCGATCTCTTTCCCGTCCGGCGAAAAACTGGGACGCCAGGGCGTGCTGGCCGCGGGCGGCAGATAGAAGTTGTGCATGTAGTTGCCGCCGGTTCTGGCATTGGGGTAGGCGCTGCGCTGCCCGGCCGCGCTAGTGGGAAACAGCGTCGTCAGCAAGAAAAGCAAGCCCAGCAGGCGTCTTGGGTGCATTAGCGAATCCTCCAAACCGACGCCAGTATAGCAACCGTGAACTTGGCGGGTGCAGGTTTACTTGGCTGCACCTGTTGTTCGGTAGGCGTGTGCGGGCGCCTTCCGGTATCCGAAAGCAAATAGACCCTTGATTCGCGCTTCGCTGGCGTGTACCTTGAAGCGGGACGATCCGGACCCTTGGCACGCCTCGCTGAGGCGTCGCGGCCGCCGCCGTCGTTGCGCCCGCACAGTTCCTGGAGCGGCCCCCCCTAGCCGGTCACAGCATGCTACTTGGTACGTCATCTGGAAATGGGTGGAAAGCCGCGGTCTCCCGGACCCCGTGGCGCTGCGCTGATACGAAAGATTCGCCTTATTGCCTGAATCCATCAGGCTCCAGCGGGTACAGCCGATAACAAGGTCAGGGTGTCTTGGGAAGACGCTGGGCTCCGCCGAGACGGGAGCTGGAGTGAACATTCTGAAAGAGAAAACCAAAATCCTGATCGTGGATGACCGGCTGGAGAGTCGCCTCATGCTGGAGAGCATTGTCGAGCGCCTGGACGCCACGGTCGTATCCGTGCAATCGGGCGAGGGCTCGCTGGCCGCGTTGGCTCGCGAGGAGTTCGCCGTCGTTCTTTTGGGCGCTGAGATGCCCGAGATGGACGGTTTCGAAGTCGCCGGCCAGATGCAGCGCAACAACGAAACCAAGAACACCCCAGTGATCTTGATCACCGCAACCGACCCCGACGACCGGCCCATGCTTCGGGGCTACGAGGCCGGCGCCGTCGATTTTCTCTATAAGCCCGTCAACCCCTACGTCCTTCGCGCCAAAGTCCAGGTTTTCCTGAAGCTTTATGAGCAGCGAAGCTGGCTGGAGGAGGAGAACCGAAGCATGGCGGCTGTCCAGCGGGAGCTGACCTCGAACAAGACCGGGGCGGAGCGCGGGGCCCAAGACGCCGAACCCGAAAGCCGGGGCGCCGAGCTGGGGGGCCGCAATCGCGAGCTGGACAGCTTTGCCTGCGCCGTGTCGCGCAACTTGACGCGGCCGCTGCTGTCAATCCTCGATTACCTGGAATTGCTGACCAGCTACAGCTCCGAAAATCTGGACCCCGACGCCGCGGGCTGGGTCGAATCCAGCTTGAGGCTGGGCAATCGGATGCGCAAGATAATCGCTGATCTGCAGGAGTACGCGGCGGTCGCCGCCAACGGCACTCCGCTGGAGCCGGCCAGTTGCGAGGATGCGCTGAGAGACGCTCTGAAGAGCCTCGACGCGGCGATCAAACAGAGCGGCGCCGTAGTGACGCACGACGCGCTTCCCGAGGTGCGCGGATCGGGCGAGCTGCTGAGCCGGCTGTTCCGGAATCTGATCTCGAATTCGATGAAGCACCGCGGCGAGGAACCTCCGCGTATTCACGTGGCGGGCGAGGAACGGCAGAGCGACTGGGTCCTGCGCGTCACCGACAACGGCCGCGGCATTCGCGAGGCCGATCTCGGCCGGGTCTTCGAGATGTCCCAGCGCGCCTCCGATTCGACGGTCTCGGGCGGCATCGGCCTGGCGATCTGCCAGAAGATTGTCGCTGAGCACGGCGGCGAGATCTGGGTCGAATCCGAATTCGGCAGGGGCTCGGAGTTCTGTTTTACCCTGCCGGGCTTGAAGCAGTGACCGCGAGCCTTCCGCCGGCGCGGCGGCCGCGAGACGCTCCCGCGGGCTAATGGCGGGCACGCGAAAGCGCCGCCCGCAGCGGCCCATCGAGGCCCGCCAGCTGGAGCCATTTCCACGGGCCGGAAAGATTCGGCGCCTTGTGGACGCCGAGCAGACCGCCGACAAAGTCCCGGCTCTGGCGTCCTAGCGCCGACCGCGGCGAAGAGGCGCCGCCGTTCATGATCGCCTCGTTCACGGCGGCCGGATCGCTGCTGAAGACGAACGCCGGGGGGATTCCGGTCGCTTTGGTCACGGCTTCGGTGCGAAGCTCGTTCGAGCGGCCCGTCTTGTTGAGCGCCAGGCGAATTTTATCCGCCTCCACTCCGTAATGCTGAAGATCCTCCAGCCGGTTCTTGGTCAGATGAACCGAGATCAGCTCAGGCGTGGAAACCAGAACAACGACGTCCGCCGCCGCCAAGATCCTGCCGTGGTAAGGCTCCAACGGGACCGGCAGGTCGGCCACGGCCACCGGATACAGCTGCGTCAGGAGCCGAAGCAGGGAAGGGATCCCCTCGCACGCGGCGGCCGCCGGCCTCTGGCCCCGCGGCGGAGCCGTCAGCACGTCGAAGCCGCGGGTCGCGGTGACGATCTGTTTCCAGACATCCTCGAGATGGGCGGCCGCCTCCAGCGCATCGGCCAGTCCGCGCACCGGATCGAGCCGCATCCGAAACGCAAGCGCGCTGGAGTGCAGGTCCAGATCGAGCAGCACGCTCCTGCGGCCGGTCAGCTCCGTAATCGCCGTCGCCGCCTCCAGCGCCAGAGTCGTCGCGCCGTCGCCTGCTTGCGCCGGGACGAAACAGACGCTCTGGCCGTACGAGGTTTGGATCTCGGCGTCCAGGCAGCGAATGATCTGACTGGCATGCAGCGGCGGAGTGATTAGTTCGCGAACGCCGGCGTCGGCCACGCCGCGGAGAAGGTCCTCGGAGGATTCAGCCGCCGCGGCCATGACCTTCATGCCCGGATCGAGCCTCCTGATGTCGCCGATCAGCGAGAGCGCCTGCTCGCGGTCCGAGAGAGCGACGATCACGGCCGTGATGGGATGATCCGCCGGGGCGAGAAGATCTTTCAGGGCTTCGCCCGCGGGATAGTTCGTCTCCAGGCGAACTTCGCGGACGACCGCAGTCTCGGCCAGGGCGGTCAGGATGGACCGCGCCAATTCCTGATCTGGAGAAACAACTAATATGTCTTGTGCCGTTTTTGACATAACTCACCCGCGCCGACGGACCGCGGAGGCCTGCGCGGGCTCCGATCGAGATCGACTCCCTCGTAGTTACAGATCGGCTGAAAGAGCCGATCGGCTCATAACGAAACGGCAAAGAAACGAGGACGGAGCGACTCGCCAGACAAGACCCCCGGGCGCGGGTTCACCTTTCAAAGCGCCCAAGGGAGTGTCCATGGGCCTTCGGCCAATCGGAGCCGCGCGCGTGAGCAAGCGGTTGCCTCTACCGACTGATCCGCTCCCATCAAACTTCCGGCCCACCCAAAAAGATGAAAACCCGTGGGTTTTCGACCGACCGAACATGTTTTTCGCGCCGCACGATCCGGTGGTTCGTTGCTCGTGCCGGGCCGAGTTGGATAACGTAGACTCGGTGGCATCAGGAGGGCTCGAATGAATCGAAGGCAGTTTTTCAGAGTCGCATCACTGGGTGGACTAACGGCCGGCGCGGCCTTGACTCAGAGATTTGCCGGCCTCAAACCCGGCCCCAACCTCACCGCCGGTTTCGCGGAGCGCGATATCACGCCCGAGATCGGGATGGAGCGCCCGGGCAACTATTACAAGATCTACCACCAGCGGTTCTTCGATCCTTGCAAAGTCCGGGCCGCGGTTTTCGGCGAGGGCGGCAAGCGCGTTGCTCTGGCCGGGGTGGATGCGTTGATGGTCCGGGGAGATCTGGTGCAGGCCGCGCGCCAGGCGATCGAGCGGCGTTGCGGCATCGCGCCAGGTGCGGTGATGATCTCCGCGTCGCATTCTCATTCCTCGGGGCCGGTCGGCATGATTCAGCCGGGCGAGTACGACCACGCTTCGGAGTTCGTCCAAAAGCTGGCGTATGAGCATTCCTCGGCGGCTGATGCCGGGTATCTCGAGTTAGTGGAAAAGCAGATCGTCGCGGCGGTCTGTCAGGCCGATGCGGCCCGCGAGCCTGCACTGTGCGGTTTCGGTTCGGGCCGCGAAGATCAGGTCGCTTTCAATCGCCGCTTCCGAATGAAAAACGGGCTGACTTACACCCACCCCCGGCAAGGGAATCCGAATATCGCCGGGGTCGCCGGACCGATTGATCCTGAAGTCGGCGTCGTCGGCGCGTGGGACAACAGCGGACGCCTGCTGGGCTGCATCGTCAACTTCGCCTGTCATGGAACGGCAAGCCCAAACGGCATCTCCGCCAACTGGATCTTTTACATGGAAAGGGTGATCCGCGGAGCGTTCGGTCCCGGCGTTATTGTCGTGTTCCTGCCCGGCGCCAATGGCGACGTCACGCAGGTGGACAACGTGAGTCCCTACCAGCGTCCGGGCGGGGCCGAGGCGTCCCGATTCGTCGGCGGACGCATCGGAGCCGAGGCTGTCAAGACCTTGCTTTCGATGCACCCTGGAGCCTTTTCGCCGCTGGACCATCGCGCCAAGGTGCTCAACATCCCCCGGCGTCGCCCCAGCCCGGAGCGGGTCAAGCAAAGCTACGAGATTGCCCGTCAGGACCCGCAACAAGCCGGCCGCACCGAATGGGCTTTCGCCAAGGAAATCGTGCTGCTCGATGCGCTTTTGAAGACCCAAGCGGTGGCGGAGGTCGAGATCCAGGCGATTCAGGTCGGGCCCTCAGTTTTTCTGTCGAACCCGGCGGAATATTTCGTCCAGTATGGACTCGACATCAAGGCGGCCAGCCCCTTCCCGCTGACCTTTCCGGTAGAGCTGGCCAACGGCTGCGTGGGTTATGTGCCTACCGCAGAAGCGTTTGGGCCGCATGGAGGCGGATACGAAACCCGCCTGACGAGCTATAGCAACCTGGAGATCAGCGCCGGACGCCGCATGGCGGATACGGCGATCGAACTCGCCCGGGCCATGAGTCCCGGCAAAATGCCCCAGCCTCCCGGCCACCCGCCGTTCAGCGGACCATGGTCTTACGGCGCTGTCCCGCCGGAGCTGAAATAGACACCGAGTGCTGCTCAACATTGTTGTTGTAACCCAATGATAATGTCCCCTTGCGCGCACAATAGAAATGTCCCCTAATCTGAGGCTCCGAAGGAGGAGCCGAGATTGGAAAGGACATCGATGAGTGCAAAGGAAGTGAGGCGCGGCGAAGTGCTGAGCCGAGTGAAACGAGGCGAACTGAAATTGACCGAGGCGGCCGAGCTGCTGGACGTCAGCTACCGCCAGGCGAAGCGTCTCAAGAAGCGTTACGGCGAGGGGGGGGAGCAAAGCTCTCGTGCATGGCAACGTCGGGCGCGCTTCGAACCGAGCCGATGACAAGCGACGCGAGCAGGTTCTCGAGTTGGTGCGCGAGAACTATTCGGGCGAGCCGCACGAGCGCTTTGGGCCGACGCTGGCGTCGGAACATCTGGCGGCCGATCACAGTCTCGAAGTGCCGCCCGAAACCTTGCGGCGTTGGATGCTCGCCGCGGGTCTGTGGAGCCGGAGCCGCAAGCGCCAGGCGCATCGCCAGCGGCGGCAGCGCAAAGCGCACTTCGGCGAGCTGATTCAACTCGACGGCTCGCACCACGACTGGCTCGAAGGACGCGGCCCGAAAGGCTGCATGATGAACTTCGTCGACGATGCGACCGGCCGGGCGTTGTGCCGTTTCTCCAGCGAGGAAACGACTTGGGCGGCGGCCGATCTGCTCCAAGCCTGGGTGCGTCAATACGGCGTTCCGAAGGCGTTGTATTGCGACTGGAAGAACGTCTACCAGCGCCAGCCGACGTCGCGCGAAGCGCTCGAAGGCATCGAGCCCCAGACGCAGTTCGGACGCATGTGCGCCAAGCTCGGCATTGGTATCATCGCCGCTTCGTCGCCGCAAGCGAAGGGCCGCGTGGAACGCCATCACGGCACGCATCAAGACCGCCTGATCAAGAAGATGCGGCTCCAAGGCATTGCCGATTACGAGGCGGCGAACCGCTATCTCGACGAGCAGTATCTGGACGAACACAACGCCAAGTTTACCTGCGAAGCAGCGGCGGGAGCGGACTTTCACCAACCTCTATCGAAGCGCCTGGACTTGAAGTGGGTGTTTTGCTTGGAGGCCGAGCGGGTGGTCTCCAACGACCTGGTGGTACGTTTCGAGAACCGTTTTTTGCAGTTGAAACCGCAGCGCAATCAGGCTCTGGGAGCGGGCGCGAGAGTCACCGTGCAGCAAGCGCGAGAGGCCGAGTTGCAAGTGGTCTACGAAGGCCGCGCGGTAGCTTTTGAAGAGATCGCCCGGCCGCAGCCGAAGCCGCGCCCAGAGCCGAAACAACGAGCGGTTCCGCGGCGGTCCAAGCCGGCCGCGGACCACCCCTGGCGTAAGTCACTGCGTTCGAAAAAGCGCGCGGCGACGACATAAAAAGGCAGGGCTGTGGAAATGACGGGCCGGATGGAAAGCGTGGAAAACCTCGGCGAACAGCGAAGAGGGTTCGCATCACAACGACCGGTTTCCCACCCTTCCCACCGTCCCTTGGAAATCGCTAAAGCGATTCCCACATTCCCACAGCCCCGACGACAACGATTCTCTCTTACAAACTTACAAACAACAAACCCAAGGGGACATTTCTATTGTGCTACAACATGCGCAGGGCCCCGCCTTGACGCAAGCTCGTCCGTGCGTCTACAATTTCTCCAGTCTGCCTCTCCTCCTAGTTTAAATCTGTCGCCTGCCATCGCGACCTTCCGAGAAGTTAGGTACCACGAAGCGTAACACCGTCTTCACGAAAGGCGGGACTCGCCTGTGTCCCGCCCGGCTGTGAGGAGTGCAGTCAGAAAGGTTGTGTTCTAGATGGGTCATACCCGATTAGGCAGTCTGCCTCGTACTCGAAGGTGGCAACAAGTTATCACACTGATTGCCGAGGGGGCGTCCGCACCCGAAATAGCATCTGCCACTCTCCGAGCTGCGGAGAAGGGCTTTGACGAAGCTGCGGACGACCACGCGATGGTGAGATCGTTCTGGCTTCTGACCCAGCTACCTCTTTCGGCCCGCCGTGAAAATTTCGCTGAAGCCCTCCGTCAGGTCGGGCTGGAGGTGTCTGACCAACCGACGCTTATGGAGGTGGCCGGTGCTTTTTCGGAGGTTGTTGACTCTAGCACCCGGCGGCACGGAAGGCGTACAGACGTCGGAGAGATGGCTCAGCTTGCGGCGGTCGGCAGCTTGACCAAGCTTGTGGGGCAGAGGATACCGGACCTGTTTGAAAGCACTCCGACCGACGTTCGACGTGCCTTGAGGGGATTTGCTACCGAGAAAAACTTCTCTTTACTCACCCGCGACTTTTTCTCTCACTTCACAGAACGGTATCTAAAGTACTTCGTCAGCAAGGAGTCGTCCAATCATGTGGGTGCTGGCCGGACCTTCAAGGATATTCACGAGCATTCTTTGTTTTCAAAAGCACTAGCAACTCATTGTTGGCAGGCGTCTCGGATTATTCGAGAGTTCGCTGCGGAATGGTATTCGAAGGCGAATTTCGAAGGGGGCATCACACCTCAAAAGGCGGCGGGATTTGTTCACGTAGCTCTGCAAAAAATCAGAGAGGAATTGCAGAGGGGGTCGATCGCCGGTGGATAACGAACGGGTCATCCTCTGTGGCGAAGCCCATACGTACCCCCTTCGATGGCACAGAGAACCCATCCATTTGGACCTGTCAGAAGACAAAGGGAATGTGAATCTCAAAATCTGGAACATCAGTGACAAGCTTGTTGCTCCCATCCCTGACCTCTTCACGGATCTAGTTGAAATCGCCACCTACGTTTACTGTGCCGATCAAGCAGTCACCCGGGGAGGAAAGGCGATGCCGGTCTACGGTGAGAAATGGCCGCGGTCGTTTGAGTTCTTTATTCCCGTCCGCGAGCTGGAGGTTTGGTCATTCGATGACGTGAAGGAAGCATTGGCACGCGCGCTCTCGTTCTTATCAGACGATGAATACCTTTTTCACTTCAGCAAGTTGGATGATCCTCCCCCGTTCCAACTATACCTGGAATTGAACTCCTCAGATTCCTCGACCTCGACCACAAGCGTTGAAGAAGTGGTACTTTTCTCGGGTGGACTTGACTCTCTTGGCGGTGCCGTCCAGGAAACGCTAATCGACGGTCGCCGCATTGCTTTGGTGAGTCACACATCCGTCCCCAAGATCGACACGTACCAAGAAGATCTGGTGAAGGGTCTTTTGAGCCACGCTTCAGCGAACGCAGCGTTCCACATACCGGTGTGGGTGTCTAAAAATAAGACCCTAAGCAAAGAATACACCCAACGAACTCGATCCTTCCTTTACGCGTCGCTCGCGGCAACTGTCGCTCAGAGTACAGTTTGAAGGGAATTCGCTTCTATGAAAACGGAATTACCGCTATCAACTTGCCAATCTGCGAGCAGGTCGTCGGGGCACGCGCTTCGCGGACAACCCATCCACAGGTTCTCGAGGGGTTCGCCCGCCTCATTGGCTTGCTTACCGAACGAGGGTTTAGCGTGGAGAACCCGTTCATTTGGAAAACGAAGGCCGCGGTGATCGATCTAATCGGCGACGCTGGCTGTGCGGACCTGATAGCGCGGACCAGAAGCTGCTCGCACACCATTCAATCAACGAAGTTACACCCCCACTGTGGCAGGTGTTCGCAATGCATCGGGCGACGCTTTGGATCCCTGGCCAGCCGGTATGCCGACTTCGATCCTGCTGAGGCCTGTAAGGTGGACCTGCTCACAGGTGAGCGCTTACCTGGAGAAGACCGGACGTTACTGGAATCCTGCGCGAAAACGGCACTCGAGATTGGCGAGATGAATAGCATCGAATTCTTTTCTCGATTTGGCGAAGCCACTAGAGTATTGCGTTACCTTGATGGCCCGGCACACGAGACAGCCTCGAAGCTGCTCGATCTCAATAAGAGACATGCGGACCAGGTAGCAACCGTGATCGACAACGGAAGAGATATAACCAAAAGTTGTGGATGAGCGGCTGAGGGAAGGTGGCGTATCCTGACGGTTGAGGAATCAACTCAATCGTTTCCTGGAAAGGAACAAGGAGGATACGCCATGAGTCAGTGTGAAGCTGCTGAGAGCAGCAGTCAAGTCAACCCCCAAGTCATTGATGGAAAGAAACCCTCGCCCTGGGATGAAGTGCAGCGCCTACATCGAAGCGCATCAGCACAAAGCCGGCGAGGACGGCCGGACTATGTCCAAGATGTTGGCACGAGTCAACTGGAAATACCCCAGTTACCTGGAATTGAACTCCTCAAGGCGAATTCCTCGAATCGTTAGACTCCTGGAAAGGAACAAGGAGGATACGCCATGAGTCAGTGTGAAGCTGCTGAGAGCAGCAGTCAAGTCAACCCCCAAGTCATTGATGGAAAGAAACCCTCGCCCTGGGATGAAGTGCTGCGCCAAGGAGCACGCCAGATGCTCGTCAAGGCCGTGGAAGCCGAAGTGAGCGCCTACATCGAAGCGCATCAGCACAAAGCCGGCGAGGACGGCCGGCGGCTGGTGGTGCGCAACGGTCACGCCCGCGAGCGCACCATCGTCAGCGGCGCGGGTCAGCTCAAGATCCGGGCCCCGCGGGTCGACGATCGCCGAGTCGATGAGCGGGGCCAACGCTTCCGTTTCACTTCCGAGATCCTGCCGCCGTACCTGCGGCGCACGAAAAGCGTCCAAGAACTGATCCCCTGGTTGTACCTGAAAGGGATCTCGACGGGCGATTTCAGCGAGGCGCTGGAGGCCTTGCGGGGGCCTGACGCTCCGGGCCTGTCGGCGACGACGGTGGTGCGTCTCAAAGAAGTCTGGCGGCGCGAGTACGAGGCTTGGTCGAAGCGGGATCTGAGCGGCCAGCGGTTTGTTTACATTTGGGCCGACGGCATCTACTCGAACGTCCGTCTGGACGATGAACGGCAGTGTTTGCTGGTTGTGATGGGCGCGCTCGAAGACGGCCGCAAGCAGCTGCTGGCGGTGCACGACGGCTTTCGCGAAAGCGAGCTGTCGTGGCGGGAGTTGCTCGAGGACTTGAAACGGCAGGGGCTCGAGTTGCCGCCGAAGTTGGCGGTGGGCGACGGCGCGAGGGGCTTCTGGGCGGCCTTGCGCAAGGTCTATGCAGCGACCCGGGAGCAGCGTTGCTGGCTGCACAAGACGGCCAACGTGCTCCATAAGCTGCCGCGGAGCATGCAGGGCAAAGCCAAGCAGGCGCTGCGCGACATCTATCTTGCCGAGAGCCGGCAGACGGCGGAGGACGAGCTGGACTGTTTCAAGAACTTATATGAAAAGAAGTTTCCCAAAGCGGTCGAGTGCCTGGACAAAGACCGCCAAGTGCTGCTGGCTTTTTACGACTTTCCGGCCGAGCACTGGGGGCACTTGCGGACGACGAACCCGATCGAGTCCACCTTTGCGACGGTGCGATTGCGGCAACGGCGAACGAAGGGGTGCGGCAGCCGGGAAGCGTCGTTGACGATGGTCTTCATGCTGGCCCGCCAGGCCGAGCGCCACTGGCGGCGCCTGAACGGTTCAGAAGTGATTGTGCATGTCTTAAATGGAAAGGAATTCAAGGACGGTTTGATGGTTCAGGAGAACGCCGCCTGACCTCGCCCATCCACAACATTTGACAATATCTCCAACGGAATCGCTGACCATGCCACAGAGATGCGGGAGGGGAAACTGCCCGACTCGTGCCTGATTGTTCTTGCAGTGCATGAACCGTACAGATCAGCTCCCCCAGTGCAGGTACCCATCACTGAGCCTACGTTCATGAAGGACGGTGAGAAGTGGGCAGTGTCATTCGAGGGCGAGACCATTTACCTCAACGACGAGAAATGGGGTATTTAGTTGACTCCAGTAGCCACAATATGTTGTGGTTGGGGGCATGAAGGAGGACTACCCCCGAAACCTCGTCGAGTTGGAAGCTCGATTCTCGACCGAGGAGGCGTGCCGGGAGTACCTGCTGAAGCTGCGCTGGCCGGAGGGGTTCGTGTGCCCGCGCTGTGGGATCCAGTCCTCATGGGCCAGCAAACGCAATCTGCTGCTCTGCGCCGACTGCGGTTACCAGGCCTCGGTGACGGCGGGCACGATTTTCCAGGACACCCGCAAGCCCTTGACGTTGTGGTTCCGGGCGGCTTGGTGGGTGACAACGCAAAAAGGCGGGGCCAGCGCGCTGGAGTTGCAGCGGGTCTTGGGTTTGGGTAGCTATGTAACCGCCTGGACCTGGCTGCACAAGTTCCGCCGCGCCATGGTGCGCCCCGGTCGCAATCGGCTGGTCGGCCGGGTGGAGGTGGACGAAACGTATGTGGGCGGAGTCGAAGAGGGCGTCCGAGGTCGCGAAATGGTTGGCAAAGCGTTAGTTGCGGTTGCTGCCGAGGAGGATGGGCGCGGTATGGGTCGCATCCGGCTCCGTCGGATCGCGGATGCCTCAGCGGCGAGCTTGGAAGCCTTTGTCGAAGAAGCTATCCAACCTGGCAGCCTCGTGCACACCGACGGCTGGGAAGGCTATGCGGGATTGGAGAACGATACCGCCATGACGATGGGTGCTGCCCGCCAGGGAGCGGTGGCGGACGAAATCGTGTCGCATGTCGTAAATGTGGGCGGAGTCGAAGAGGGCGTCCGAGGTCGCGAAATGGTTGGCAAAGCGTTAGTTGCGGTTGCTGCCGAGGAGGATGGGACTCCGCAATATGTATGGGTCGCTACCCCCGAAACCTCGTCGAGTTGGAATCCGGCTCCGTCGGATCGCGGATGCCTCAGCGGCGAGCTTGGAAGCCTTTGTCGAAGAAGCTATCCAACCTGGCAGCCTCGTGCACACCGACGGCTGGGAAGGCTATGCGGGATTGGAGAACAAAGGATCCAACCTGGCAGCCTCGTGCACACCGACGGCTGGGAAGGCTATGCGGGATTGGAGAACAAAGGATACCGCCATGAAGTCACCGTGCTGCGCGGGAAGCGGCAATCGGCGAGTAAGCTGCTGCCGAGAGTCCATCGTGTCGCCTCTCTGCTAAAGCGCTGGCTGTTGGGGACCCACCAGGGGGCTGTCAGTCACGAGTATTTGGACTACTACCTGGACGAGTTCACGTTCCGCTTCAACCGGCGGACCTCACGGTCGCGCGGCAAACTTTTCTATCGCCTCCTCCAGCAGGCGGTCGCCGCCGACCCTGCTCCCTATAAGACAATGGTCGAGGCCACCAGGGCCGGCACCCCCACCCCCAAGATGTAGTGGCTACTGGAGTCAACTAAATACCCCATCGACGAGATTGGGGTCAGATACATCGCCCAGCTTCTTAGGTACTCGAACCGGCCTATTCCAGCAGTGCAACTCCGCGCTCTCGTAAATGCTCCCGTCGGCTCACAAGAAGCGAACGTTGACATCTTAATGGAACTTCAAAACCCGGACAGCGAACTGGCAGATCCGGTGTTCGACGAAAGAACAGTCAAGCAATGTGAGCAGCGGGCGGCGGAGTTGCGGGAAAAGATCGTTGTGGCTGGAACTAGGATCAGTTCCACCGAACTTGCGGAAGCACGGCTAGAAATCGAGGAAATTGAACAATACTTGCGGAGTTCGACGGGCGCTTGGAAGCGTCCTAGGAAATTCTCGACCCCTGAAGAGAAAAGTCGCAAGAGTATTTCAATAACCACCCGCAGGACCCTTCATAAGATTCAACTCTTGCACCAACCTCTGGCAGACCACCTGTCCAAAGCAATCAAGTTCGGTCGACAAATCGGCTACTTCCCTGACCGCGAGATCACCTGGCAACTCTGATCGCCGACAATTCAGCGTCCAGTCTGCTCCAAATCAGCTCCCAGGGCCGAGCCTGACCAGAGCAGCAAACTGGCTGACAGGCAGAGCTTTCAAACGGGAGTTTCGGAGCTCAGTGTAATCTACCTTGCGTTGCTACACGATTTGTAGCATCGCTACACGATTTGTAGCACTTGCTACACCCGTTGTAGCGCTTTGGGTTGTGGGGGCCCGAATTTGATGAACCTTCGCCAGACTCACCAAAGGGCCTTCCGGAACTCGGCTGACAATAAGGCTAACTCAGGCGCTCTGGACTAATGGCGGTACCACTAGATCACATCCTTGGACGGGTGCAAGGTCTCAAGCGGAACGGCTCCAGCTGGATGGCGCGATGCCCTGCCCACGAAGACAGCGTTGCCAGCCTCAGCATCGGTGAAGGACACGAGGGTTGCGTACTTCTTAAATGCTTTGCCGGCTGTGAGTTAGAGAAGATTGTCGCAGCTATGGGGCTAGAAGTACGCGATCTTTTCCCTGAGCCTCATCTCCCGGGAAATGTAGCTATAGCTAGCGGCTTTACTGTTTCTGGCCTGGCGGCAGATAAGGGGCTGCCTGAAAAGTTTCTTCGAAACTTGGGCGTCGAGGAACACGGAACGGCAATCCGCATAACCTACCGTCTTGAAGATGGTCGCATGGCTCCTAGACAGCGAATCAGGACCGCCGTGCGAGCCAAAGACGGGAGTCGCTGGAGCCAGGGCTCGGACCGCCTAGCGCCCTACGGATTGTGGAGGCTAGGCGAGGCGGGACAGTCGGAGAATTTGGTGTTGGTCGAGGGGGAGTCGGACTGTTGGACGCTTTGGTTTCATCAGGTCGCTGCGCTGGGTATCCCAGGCGCTGGCATGGGTGGCACGCTCCAGGCTGTGCATCTGGCGGATTTTGAGCGCCTCTACGTTGTCCAAGAGCCCGACGCCGGGGGAGATTCATTCGTGGCTGGAGTGGCTAGGCGGCTTGAAGAGCTTCGTTGGCAGGGGAATGCATACGTGGTGCACCTACCCGCCGGAATCAAGGACCCAAACGATCTCCACAAGCGCGACCCGAACCGCTTCCTTGAGACCTTCCAAGACTCCCTTGACAAGGCCGAACGACTGGAGATTCAGAACCGAACCACATCTCAGTCGTGGCAGGCCCCCATTCCTTTAGGCGAGTTCAACCTTCAAGCCTTCCCAACGGGGGCCCTGCCCGCTTGGCTTGCGGAATTCGTCAAAGCCGAAGCTGTTGCTACTCAGACTCCTGAGGACCTTGCAGCCATGGTCAGCTTGGCGGTTATGGCGGCCGCTTGTGTAAAGAAATTCGAGGTCGAGGTCAAACCAGGGTGGAGGGAGCCGGTCAATGTTTTCACCGTTACTGCATTGCCTCCGGGAAACCGCAAGTCCGCTGTGTTCCGGGACGCCGTGGAACCGTTAGAGGAATTCGAACAACTCGAGGCCAGACGTTAGCCATGGAGATTGCAGAGGGTCGGTCGCGTCGGAAGATCTTGGAGAAGGCTCTGCAGCGCGCACAGGAAGATGCGGCCCGAGCAAGCCCAAGCGAAAGGGAAACGCTCAGCGAGCAAGCTGCTGGACTGGCCCGCAAGCTCGAAGAAACAAAAGTCCCTGTTTCGCCCCGCCTCACGTCTGACGATGTCACCCCCGAACGCTTGGCCGGTCTTCTTCATGAGCATGGTGGCCGGATGGCGGTGATGAGCTCGGAGGGCGAAATCTTTGATCTGATGGCTGGTTGGTATTCTGCCAACTCGACTCCGAATTTCACGGTCTACCTGAAGGGACATTCCGGCGACACGATTCGCGTAGATCGTGTCGGCCGCCCACCGGAGTACGTCGAGGGACCGGCGCTCACGCTCGGTCTAACGGTGCAGCCGGAGGTGATCCGCGGCCTGGCGGACAAGCCGGGGTTTCGAGGTAGGGGACTCCTGGGCCGCTTACGTCGAGGAGCGCTACTATCGGGGTGACACGGACGAGCCGAAGAACGAGAGGGCGAAGCGCACGCTCCCTCTTGGTTACCTGACAGAGGCCTATCGGCGGCATAAGCCACCGAACGCCCCCCTGGACGAGTATGTATTCGAGCAGAATGGTAAGCCCATGGACGACCGGGCGATTCTCAGTGACTACATTCGTCCGGTGGCGAAGAGACTGGGGTTCTATTTTGAGGGGTTCGGTTGGCATTCCTTCCGTCGGCAAAACCTCACATTGATCCAGGAAGAAGGTGCCACTGCCTTCGAGGCCCAAGCACAGGCCGGACACTCCAGACCAACCATGACCTCGGAGTACACCGTCGTAGATCTGGAGCGACGGGAGCAAGCCGTACGTCGAGTTCAGGAAAGATTGCTCGGCGATACTCTCAGTAGCGCTGTGAACTGAGGCCAAATGCGGGAATTGTGCGGGATGTTTCGGGTTCTGGTGAGGCGTAAGTCCTTGATAATACTGGTAGGCCCGAGCGGACTCGAACCGCTGACCTCTACCGTGTCAAGGTAGCGCTCTAACCAAAACTGAGCTACGGGCCTAATCCATCGATGCTAGCATTTGCTCCGATAACTTGTCGAGAGCTGAAAGTGTAGGCGGTGTAGACCGGTGTGGACCGCCAAGACCGGCCCGAGGGGTACCGCTAATTCAGCCGCGGATGTCCCCTGTGACGCCCTGCTAGGCTAGACGGCTACTCCATGGGAACTGTGAAAACCAGAACTGTGAAAACGATAGGCGTGGGCCAAAGATTCGCCGCGATACACACCGAACTCGAAGTTGTCCCCGGCAATGTTGTTTGCAATGCGCACGCTGACCCGGGCGAGCCGGAATCGAACGAGACACCGAAACCGCCGTGGCACCCGCGTCTTGGCGGCGGACTCCAGGCTCGGGGGTCTGAAAAAATGGGGACCCTACCGAGTGCTGCCGATGCAAGTCCTAAGGAATCAATGTCTTTCAACGAGGATTTGACTTTGCGGGAACCAAAGCATCCGATTAACGCCGCGGCTGAGGTATTGATCCGATGATTTCGAGGTCACGAGTGAACCACGTCTTGAAAAGCGAGGCCGCCGAGACTCCAAGCGCGGACTGCAAGAACTGGCGGCGGGATTGGGGTTTCATAGCTATGCTCCTCTGGCTGGACCTGCGTGAAATTCAGCTTGACCCACACCGACCCGGCTGTGGATAAGGCGCGTGACGCTTCGAACCGGCTGCTTACGTCTCGCGAGCTTCGCGAGATCCGGCAACGTTACGAGAACTGCCGCGAGGCGATCGGCTGGGACCACGACATCATCGTCCACTGCCATTGGGAATACGACCTGCGAACGTCGATCCAGCTTGCCGAGGCGATCGAGCCGATCAAGCCGCTGTTCCTGGAAGATCCCCTGCCGGTGGACTACTCCGATAGAGAAGATGGAGTGACCTGTCCATCCGCGTCTGTCGCGGATTACGCTTTAACGTGAGAACAGATGCGCAGAGCCGCATCGAGGAGGACAGGTCATGACGAAGTTTAGCAAGTACATTGGACTGGATGTCCAAAAGGAAACGATTGCGGTCGCAGTTGCCGACGGCGCTGGTGGGAAGCCACGTTATTGGGGCGAGATTAAGAACCGTCCCGAGGCGGGTGCGGCGACTGCTGGCGCGACTAAGCGGACCAGACGAGCGGCTACGGTTTTGCTATGAGGCCGGACCCTGCGGCTATGGTCTCTACAGGCAACTGGTTAAGGCCGGCTACGCCTGCGTGGTGGTGGCGCCGGGGCTGATTCCCCGCAAACCAGGAGAACGAGTCAAGACTGACCGGCGAGACGGCCTCAATCTGGCGCGGCTGGATCGTGCCGGCGAGTTGACGGCTGTGTGGGTTCCCGACGCCGCACAGGAGGCGCTGCGGGACTTGAGCCGGGCGCGCCAGGACATGAAGATCCACGACAAGCAACTGCGCCAGCGGCTGAGCGGGTTTCTGCTGCGGCACGGCCGCATCTACAAGGGCAAGCGGCGTTGGACACAGGCGTTTTGGCGTTGGCTGGAGCTGGAACGCTTCGACTCGCCCTATCAACAGATCGTGATGGAAGAATACGCCGCGGCGGTGCGAGCGGCGCAAGCGCGTACGGCGACGATCGAGCAGCAATTGTACCAGGCAGCGGAGCACTGGAGCCTGGGCGAAGCGGCCCGAGCGCTGACGGCGCTGCGAGGCATCCAACCTACCGCGGCGATCACTTTGTTGGCCGAGTTGGATGATATCAGCCGTTTCGACAACCCCACTGAGTTGATGGGCTACGTGGGCCTGGTGCCGAGCGAATACATCAGCGGACCGAAGCGCCGCCAAGGAGGGCTGACGAAGGCCGGCAACGCCCATGTGCGGTGGATGCTCGTCGAGTGAGCCTGGGCCTATCGTTTTCCGGCGCGGCGAACGCCGGTGATCCAACGCCGTGCTGAGCAGGCTTCGCCCGCCGTACAGGCGATCGCTTGGAAAGCGCAGAAAAGACTCTGTGGCCGCTTTCGACGACTCAGCGAGCGTGGCGTCATCGCCCCAAAGACGGTGACGGCGATTGCCCGCGAGTTGTGTGGTTTCATCTGGGCCGTTGTCTGCGAAGTGCAACAGCCCGCTAAGCTTCCCGCGTCGGCCTGAGCCGCTGCGGGAAATCAGGACGGGAGGCGCCAGCGGCGATGGCCTACCGGGGAGAACCCTCGATCCAGCTAGGAAGCGCCCGCCAAGGCGACCTTCGACGATAGAGTGAGGCAGCTCCACGACGAATACTTCTCAGGCGGTAACCAACCCGCGGATATCAGTGTGATTAACCGTCGTAGCAGCCTCGCCCCGCGCCTCCCGCCCGTCGTATCGGTACGGCCTCGGGAACCCGAGCGTGTGGATTCGTACGCCCGGACTTGACAGGTCACACCATATCAGCTGGCGGAGGCTGGTGGCAAGCACCTCCGTCCCGATCGGCATGGGTGAGAACCTGGCCCGGCGCCAGGGTTTCAAAGACTTCATCATCCATCACGCGGCGGATATCATTCAGCCCGACATTCGCAATACCGGGGGGTTGCTCGAGACGAAGAAAATCGCCGACTTGTGCGACCTGTTTTTCCTTCCGCTGTGCAACCACAACACCGGCAGCGTGATTTGCACGATGGCGACGGTGCAGTGGGCGGGGGCGATTCGCGACTACCTTGCTTGCGAGACGGTGGCGGGCAAACGCGACTCGATGGACGATGTGATTCTTCACGACGGGCCGCTTGCTCAAGACGGACATATCAAGCTGCCGAACAAGCCGGGGCTTGGCCTCGAGCTGAACGAAGACGTGGTCAAGGCGCATCTGGCGGAGGGCGGGAGGTATTGGAGCTAGCTTATTTTTCGTCGCGAGACGGATCCGTCGTCAGAATCATGCGCCGGTTTTCCTTCGCCCCTTGCGGGGCTGGCGCCTTGAGAAGATTTCACCCAGGGTTTCGCTTCACTCCACCGCTGGGCTACGATCCGGCGCCGCTTTGCGGCTAACGGCTCTCAGTGAACCGCAGCGGGGCTGGTGCCCGTCCCACTGCGGTTTCGATAAACTGAATAACTCTGGCGGCGCAAAAATTCAGAGCCCCGGGCATTAAAAGATTTCGAGGCGCGACCTTTCAGTTGCAGTTCCGGCTGTTTGAGCTAATTCGGACTGGCCGGAACCGGACAGGGCGGATTTGGTGCTCTTGAAGGATCGTTGGGCTTGGCGGAGTTGATCCACTCACTTGCGTGTCAAGGGCAAGGGTTCGGCGAGGGTTTCGGTGAGGCTTTAGCCTGGTTGCCGGACTCTATTCCGATCGCCGCTGGACGAGCCAGCTTTGACCGGGCTTCCATCCGCACTGTTTGATACGTCCATGCCCGGACGTTGTGCTGGTTGGGGTCCTGTCTTGCCGGTGCTGCTTTCTCTGAGTCGGCCTGCGGACGGAAGCTCTCGCCTCCCTCCCGCGGCCCGCCCCGAACGCGCAGTCACCGTGACGCGGTCTCGACTCTCTGGCTGTTGCCTCTCCGTAACCACTCAATCTTTCCCTTTCCTTCTTTCAACAGAAATCTTTTGGCCGCGCGATGCCCGGCAGGGCCAGCGTGCCAGAAAAACAAATCCTACTGCCCCGCGGCGGCGCTTGCCGCGGTTGCCGCTATTGCCGGGTCTGCGGCCGGCTCACCGTTGGGGAAGGGCTTCCAAGCTTCGTTTTTCGCCCACATCGCATGCAGCACGACCGCCAGCTTGCGCGCCACCGCCACCACCGCTCGCCGCTTGGACCGCTTCTTGCCCCGCGCCGCCAACTGCAAGCCCCAGCACCGCAGCTCTGACTCCCGACCAAAAGGTCCTAATATCCTTTGTGATGACTGCACCAGCAGCCACCGCAACTGTCCGTTGCCCGCCTTGGTGATGCCCAACTCCGGCGACGACTCTCCCGAGTCCCGCTGCTTGGGCCGGCAGCCCACCACCGCTCCCATCTGCCGCGATCGCTTCACCCGTCCCACGTCGTTGTTCAACTCCAGCACGCAGGCCAGGCTCGTCAGCGGGCCCACTCCATCGACGCTGCGCAGCAACTGCGTGACCGGATACTGCTCTTTCCCCAGTTTTTCGAGGCGCCGGTCCAGCTCGTTGATCTCTCGCGTCAGCGCCACAATGATCCGCGCCATCGGCTCCAGAATCGTTTGCAGTACGGCCGGACATTGCTGCTCCACCGCGGCGGCCCACTTCGTCATGCCGCATGGCCCGAAGCGGATGCCGTGCGACTTGGCGATCCCTCGCACGCTGTTGAGGAGTTTAGTGCGGCTTTCGACCAGCGTCTGGCGCCCTGTCAACCAGCTGCGATGCTGCTCGACTTGTTGGCCGCGCGGCTCCAGCGGCGCCAGCAATTCCGGGTTGGTGCGGCCCAGCTCGGCCAGCCAGTAGGCGTCGTTGCGGTCGTTTTTGGCATAGGACTGGCTGATCAGCCGCAACTGCCGGGCGTCAGCCACCAGCACTTCGTGACCCAACCCGGCGATCAGGCGGCGTATCCAGTTCGTCTGCCCGCCGCTCTCGAGCACCACTCGCAGCCGCGGCCAGGAGCGGAAATATTTCTCGATGGCGGCGGGGCGAGTGGGAACCTTGACTTCTTGGAGCAGCTCGCCGTCGCGGCCGACCAGCCGCACATAACTGCGTTTGTCTCCGATGTCGACTCCGGCCACGCTGCCGATTTCGCCGCTTTGTTGCATGCGCTTTCGCTCGGTTTCCAACTGCTACTCGAATGGCGTTTGCGGTTTACTGGCTGCTGGCCTTTTGGCCTGCTGCTGGTTCGCCTGCTGTAATTTCCTCTGCTGCCGTTTGGTCTGCTGCGATTTGGTCTGCTGCGATTTGCTATTCTTTTTCATGGCTGGTCGCCTCCTTTGTTTGGGAATCAAAGTTCCGCAGCACGTTCTTTCTCGAAGAGTGCGCTGCTGCCGAAAGCTTAGCGCTTTCGGCTCTCAGCGACCAGCCTTCTCATCCCATCTCTGAGTCTGGCTCTCGAATTTTCTGCCACGTTTGGTGCGAATTTCATGATGTAGGTACTAGGCTTTTTCGGAGACTGTGCTCCGAAAAAGTGGCCCCTTCGGGGCAGTTGAAAACAAATGACTTGGGCAACATCGACAATTTTTTGTCGATGTGGTGGCGGTAAGCGCCTAATATTTCGCTTCGTTGTGCCCCGAAGCCCTCGTCCCTCAGACTTGTGGCCAAGCTTCCTCCTATTATGGCTATTCCAGTTGACCGGATCGAGCGTGGCACTGCGAGACACATCACGTTTCCAGCGTCACGAAAATCTTACAGGAAGGAAGGATTGTAATTTGGGGAAGTCCCTACTACTCAGGGGGTTGCGACCCTACCACCAGCGTCGGTGAGCTGAGTCGTGCCGCCCGAGGTCAGGAATTGGAGAAATTCTTCGGTGTCGCGTGTGCGCCCCGCGAATTCAGCCATGACGCTTTCATCGGGCCGGATGATGGCGTAGTAGGGGATCGCAACGGTCCCAAATCGGTCCAGCTGCATTTGCTGGTTTGCTTTGGACAAGTCGTCGGCCCCGTCTGTATAGAGTTCGAGCAAGACCAGCCCAACGAGCGCTTCCGCGATCGGAGGCCGCGTAAACATGTTGGCCTTCATCCAATGGCAGTTGGTGCAGGTGTAGCCCGTAAAACTGATCAGCACCGGCTTGCCGCTCTCTCGGGCTAGTTCCAGGGCTTTGGCGTAGTCGTCCTTGATCCACTTTTCGGCCTCCGCGCCGCCGCCAAACCCAGCATTCGTCAAGCCCGAGTATTCCGGAGACGGGACGTAGGCGTCGAGCTCGCCCAGCCTTGCGCCGAACATGCCGGGAATCAGGCTCACCGCCAGCACGAAGAAGAGACCGCCGAGGCCCAGCCGCGCCGGGCCGACAGAACCGCTTTCCTCGTCACCGATTCGCAGCATTCCGAACAGATAGAATCCGGCCATCGCCAAAAGCACAATCCAGACGGCGAGATAGCGCTCGCGCGTCAAAATGTACCACTGATAGACCTGGTCGACGTTGCTGAGGTATTTCAGAGCGGCCGCGAAGATCAGGAACGACACTGTGATCTTGGTCCGGGCCAGCCAACCGCCGCTTTTGGGCATTCGCGTAAGATACGCTGGAAACAGGGCCAAGAAGAAAAATGGCAGGGCGAGGCCGGACGAGAACATCAACATGCCGAAGATCGGCCAGCTCAGGTCTCCTTGGATGGAGCCGGCCAGAAGCGCTCCAATGAACGGCCCGGTGCAGGCGAACGATGCCAGCGCGAACACCAAGCCCATGACGAGAGTTCCCAGCAAGCCGCCGCGGTTGGAAACCTTGTTGAGGGACGTCAAGGCGCCACTGGGCACGGTGATTTCAAAGACACCGAGCAGACTCAGCCCAAACGCGATGAATACGGCGGTGATCAGCAGGTTCACCGGGACGCTCGATCCGAGCTGGCTGAGTCCAAAGGGACCGACGAGCGCTGAAACCGCGGCTCCGATGCCGGTGAACAGGATGATGACTCCAGCACAGAACGTGATCGCCTGAATCACGGATTGCCGCCGCGAACCCGTGTTGGTGCTCACGAAGTAGGACATCGTGATGGGGATCATCGGGAACACGCAAGGCGTGAAAATTGCCAACAGTCCGAAACCGAAGGCCACGGCAGCAAACTGAATAAACCCCTCCTGATTGGGTGAAGGAACGATGGGGGCGCCTCGCGCCGGTGTCACGGCGGCCAGCGCGGGCGTTTCCGCGGCGGGTTTCGCTTCCATGTAGCCGCCCGGTATCGCGGCGGCCTGTTCGCTGGAGTTCGCCGCGATGGTGAACGAGGCGGAAGCAGTCTTGCGGACGGGCGGCAGGCAGAGCCGGTCGTTGCAAACGTTGTAGCGCGTGTTTGCTTCCAGCTCGACCGTCCCTAACTCGGCGTTGCCCGAGAGCGTGAGATCGAACAGGAAAACGACCTCGTCGTTGTAGGTCTGCGTTTCCGCTCTGAAGTTGGGGTCGAACTTGGTCTTCGGTTTGGGCTGATAGACTTTCCAGCCCTCGACAGCCGGAGAATCCGTCAGAGTAAGCTCCGTGGGGATCGGACCACCCTTAGGGGTTGTGGGAGCGTAGAGACGCCAGCCTTCTTCGATCGTCGCGGTCAGTCGCGCAACGGCCCGCTCTCCTGGCGCGGCGGTCGCGGGCTGGATTTCGAGCGACCACTGGACCGGGTCGTATTTCGGTTTGCGCTTATTCGTCTGGGCGAAGCTCGCCGCTGTCACAACCGTGAGCAGCAGCAGCAACCTGATTCGATGGCCCCTCGACATCTGTCTCGACAACATCTGATTCTACAATCTCCGCAACATCATCTATAAATTATTTCGCGCCGAAAACTCGAAAGGTTACCGAGCGAACGGGAAGCCCGTAGAGCTTCGCTACGCCTTCAGTCTACAACTTTGACTGACAGAGCCCGGAACGCCAGTGACGGGTCCAAGTGCGGGCGAATCGTCGTAGGCGCTGACCCGTCACTGGCGTTCCGGGCTCTGTCTCGCGGCTTGGGAGCGGCAGGTCCCGCAATTCTCTAGCCCAATACATCCTCACACCGCTGCGCTGCGGCCAACAAAAGACTCTCGCCCCCAGCCGGCGCCGAGAGCTGAAGACCGAGCGGCAATCCACTGGCGGCCTTCCCGAAAGGCAATGAGATCGAGGGCGCTCCCAGCGCCGTGAAGGGTGCGTTACAACGCGGGTCACCGGTTGTCTCGAGTCCTCGAGGCGCGGGGCCCAAGGCCGAGGGCGTTGCCCAAATCGGGCATTCTTCGGTCAAGGCGGCGAAGTCTTCGCGTGCTTGGTCGAGATCACCGCGGGCGGTTTTGTACTCGGACTCCTCGATCGTCAAGCCGTTCTCGAGCAACACCGCCAGTTTTGCGCCGATTTCAGTTCCGTGCCTCCGCAGGTCTTCTCCATGAATTCGCGCCGCTTCAAACCTCATGACCACCTGAATGGTCTTCGGCAGCTTCGTGAAACTCTCTGGAAGCAAGATGGAGCCGGCCGAATACCCGCCTTTTCGAAGTCTCTCCAAACACTGCCCGAAGCCTTCTTCCATATCAGGCTCCAAACTGCCCTCGATCGGCCACCTCGGCACGCCCAGGCGCAACGGCGGCTCACTCGCCACACCCTTCAGCGAGCGCCACAGAAACACCATATCGCTGACCGTCTGCGTGAAAAGCCCCGGATGGTCAAGAGTGGGCGAGAACGGCATAACCCCTTCCGCCGACAGACACCCGAAAGTCGGTTTCAGACCGCAGATACCGCAAAACGAAGCCGGACGAAGCACCGACCCCATCGTCTGACTACCCAGGGCAAATGGAACCATGCCGTCCGCCACCGCCGCGGCGGAACCGCTTGACGACCCTCCGGGAGTGTGCGCCGGATTGTGCGGATTCCTCGTCGGCGCCGGATCGAAATAGGCGTAGGCCGTGGTGTGAGTCTTGCCCAACACAACAGCCCCCATCGAAGCGAGATCCGCAACAACTTTGGCATCGCTGCTGGGAACCCGCCCTCGGTGCACCGCCGTACCCCACTCGGTCGGCATGCCCGCCGTATCGAAAATATCCTTCACTCCGAAAGGGATGCCGTGCAGAACGCTGCGCGGCGGTCCCGAGGTCAGCTCTTCGGTGAGGCGCTTCGCCTGCGCTCGGGCCTCATCACCCGCCAAGTACGACCAAGCCTGGATACTGTCTTCGCGTTCCTCGATGCGGGCCAGGCAGCCTTCGACCACCTCGGCCGGCGTGATTTCCCGATCACGAATCCGGCGGCTTAATTCCTCGAGAGAAAGCAGATCATTCATGACTGGACGCCAAGGCGGACTCTACAGCCGCAAAAAATTCCGCAACAACTGCTTGCCGGGAACCGTAAGAATTGACTCGGGATGAAACTGCACGCCCTCAACTTTGTATTCGCGATGACGCAGTCCCATGATCAGCCCGTCCGGCGTCGTCGCCGTAATCTCCAATGAGCCCGGCAGTGACTCCCGCTCGACGATGAGGGAGTGATAGCGAGTGGCCGTGAAGTCCTGGGGAACTTTGCCGAAAATCGTCTTGCGGTCGTGGTGAATCGGGCTGGTCTTCCCATGCATGAGATAGGGCGCGCGAACCACCTTGCCCCCGAAAGCTTCCGCAATCGACTGATGGCCAAGACAGACCCCCAGGATCGGCAGCTTCCCCGCCAGCGCCTTGACGAGCGGTACCGAAATGCCCGCCTCTTTCGGAGTGCAGGGACCGGGAGACAGCACAATCCGTTCCGGCTTGAGGCGCTTGATCTGTTGCAACGTAAGCTGGTCGTTGCGATGGATCGCCATGTCCGCGCCCAACTCGCCGAGATACTGCACCAGGTTGTAGGTGAACGAGTCGTAGTTGTCAATCACCAGAATCATGGTTCGCCGCGCTGCCCGGTCTTCCTGCTGAATCCAGTTTCCATTCACTATAGCCGGTCGGAGAATTCTTGATTTCGCTCAACCACTCGCGCAGGTGAACCGCAACCACTGCCCGTTGTTGAGCGGCCGACACCACTCGCGTACGCTCAAGACCTCTTTCACGCCTCAGCCTGGCAGCGCCGAAATGTGCGGAAATCCGCATCTCCGGCACGAAGTTTTCAGTCCCCCTGCTAAGCTCGAGTCCCAGCGCCTCCCCATACTGGGCGCCGCTGCGTTTGCAAAGCGGCTGGGGCTCGACCGTCCGATCCACGTTTAGTTCAATCACCAGGTCTAAACCCACCGCCTTTCAGGCGGTCAGCTTCAAGCAAGGGTTCTCAACAGAGCCGCGCCCGCAAGGGTGCGGTCCAGTCTGGCAGTGACCGCATTCCGATGGCGATCCCGACGCACGGACTCCCCTCGACCGCACTCTTGCGGGCGCGGCTCTGTTTCGGCCAAGCCGCGCTTCAGGCGACTTTCAGTCGCACACGAACCTGCTGGCTTTCAGCCAGCAGTTGTTCAGTTTGCCACCTGCCTGGGAAGCATCGCCCGCGGTGATTTTGGAGACTCGCTGTGGCAGCGGCGCCCGGCGATGGAAATCGTTGCCGAGCGCCTGCTGTTGACCATCAAACTGACTCTTGCCGGGATTTGCCGTGCCGTGCTGCTGGAGCTTCCGTTGGGAGTCTCCAGCTTGTATTTCCAGCGGAAGACCACGGGCGAAGCCGTGCTGACGGACTTTCCCCAGGTGCAGATCGAACCACTGGAAAACGAAGCCATCGAGTCATTTCTGCTGATGGGGTATTTAGTTGACTCCAGTAGCCACTACATCTTGGGGGTGGGGGTGCCGGCCCTGGTGGCCTCGACCATTGTCTTATAGGGAGCAGGGTCGGCGGCGACCGCCTGCTGGAGGAGGCGATAGAAAAGTTTGCCGCGCGACCGTGAGGTCCGCCGGTTGAAGCGGAACGTGAACTCGTCCAGGTAGTAGTCCAAATACTCGTGACTGACAGCCCCCTGGTGGGTCCCCAACAGCCAGCGCTTTAGCAGAGAGGCGACACGATGGACTCTCGGCAGCAGCTTACTCGCCGATTGCCGCTTCCCGCGCAGCACGGTGACTTCATGGCGGTATCCTTTGTTCTCCAATCCCGCATAGCCTTCCCAGCCGTCGGTGTGCACGAGGCTGCCAGGTTGGATAGCTTCTTCGACAAAGGCTTCCAAGCTCGCCGCTGAGGCATCCGCGATCCGACGGAGCCGGATGCGACCCATACCGCGCCCATCCTCCTCGGCAGCAACCGCAACTAACGCTTTGCCAACCATTTCGCGACCTCGGACGCCCTCTTCGACTCCGCCCACATACGTTTCGTCCACCTCCACCCGGCCGACCAGCCGATTGCGACCGGGGCGCACCATGGCGCGGCGGAACTTGTGCAGCCAGGTCCAGGCGGTTACATAGCTACCCAAACCCAAGACCCGCTGCAACTCCAGCGCGCTGGCCCCGCCTTTTTGCGTTGTCACCCACCAAGCCGCCCGGAACCACAACGTCAAGGGCTTGCGGGTGTCCTGGAAAATCGTGCCCGCCGTCACCGAGGCCTGGTAACCGCAGTCGGCGCAGAGCAGCAGATTGCGTTTGCTGGCCCATGAGGACTGGATCCCACAGCGCGGGCACACGAACCCCTCCGGCCAGCGCAGCTTCAGCAGGTACTCCCGGCACGCCTCCTCGGTCGAGAATCGAGCTTCCAACTCGACGAGGTTTCGGGGGTAGTCCTCCTTCATGCCCCCAACCACAACATATTGTGGCTACTGGAGTCAACTAAATACCCCATTTCTGCTGTATTGTGGCGGCGAGCACCTGGTTCCCAAGTGTGCTCGCTGTGGGCAGGCGGAAACGAGATGCACGATAGGAAAAGGTTGACCGTGCACTAAGAGTGCACCCTTAGCGCACGGTCGAATAAGGTCGCCGTAAAAGGCAACTGAGGGCGTCTCCGCGCCCGTTCCAATGCAGAAGACTCGCCAATCGGCCGGTCGAGTCCGGCACGGCGCGGGTGTGCGCCTTGCGCGAAATTTTGCTACCCGCCAATCATGCCTCGGAAGTATTCGATTGTTTTTGACAACCCTTCTTCGAGGTCCACCTTGGGTTGCCATCCGAGCTTCGATTGAGCCAAAGAGATGTCGGGTTGGCGCTGGGCTGGATCATCCCGCGGCAGCGGCTTGTAAACGAGTTCCGACTTGGACGCAGTAGCCTTGCGGGTCATTTCCGCCAATTCAGCGATGGTGAATTCCCTGGGGTTACCCAGATTGACCGGGCCCGTGAAGTCCTCACTGTTCATCATCCTGATGCATCCGTCGATCAAGTCCGTGGCGTAGCAGAACGACCGCGTGTGCTGGCCGTCTCCATAGATCGTGATGGGTTGATTGCGCAAACACTGCACGATGAAGTTGCTGACCACTCGTCCGTCCGCGACCGCCATCCGTGGACCGTACGTGTTGAAAATGCGGACAATCTTGACGTCCACGTTGTTCTGGCGGTGGTAGTCCATCATCAGAGTTTCCGCCACGCGCTTGCCTTCGTCGTAGCAGCTCCGTATACCGATCGGGTTGACATAGCCCCAATAGCTCTCCTTCTGCGGATGCTCTTTGGGATCCCCGTACACCTCTGACGTTGAGGCCTGCAGAATCCTGGCCTTCACGCGCTTGGCCAAGCCGAGCATGTTGATGGCGCCCATCACGCTCGTCTTCACCGTCTTGACGGGGTTGTACTGGTAGTGAACTGGGGAAGCCGGACACGCGAAGTTGTAGATCTGATCCACTTCGAGAAAGATCGGCTGCACCAAGTCATGGCGGATCAGCTCAAAGCTGGGATTGCCGATCAGATGCGATATATTCTTCTTCGACCCCGTGAAGAAGTTGTCCAGACAGAGAACGTCCGCACCTTCCGCGATCAAGCGGTCACACAGATGACTTCCGAGAAATCCCGCGCCTCCGGCAACGAGCACTCTGGCTCCTTTTATGGACAAACTGCCTCCTTGTCTAGATGAATTTCCTATGGTAGGCGGACGGAATCGTTGTGGGCAACCGGCCAGCGCTGTGTTCAGGGCCCCGCGAACTGCATAGCGCCCGTGTCATGTTGCATAACGCTCCCGAATGTTCAATGATTGTCTCGGCTGATTGACGGGATTTCAGGAGAGGGTGTGTCGCGGTAACGCCTAGCCCGCATTTCTGCTTTGGAAATAGGCCCGCACCTTGCAGTAGATTACGCTCGAGCCGCGCAAGTCGCGCAGCAGGCTCGCGCTAAGTTCCGGATCCGTCCATCAACCAGAACCGGGTCTTTTCGCCTATCCACAATCTGTCGAATCGCCTCCAAACGTACCGCCTCGCCGGTTGAATTGTTGGGCTGGGTGAAGACCAGCAAGCCACCCCAGGCCAGAGCGAGCAATTCCGCCCCGTACCGAATCGGTATACTAAAAGCGATGCCCACGGTGCAAACCACCGGAGAACCTGCCCGCTCCATCGTCGTCTACGACGGAGAGTGTCCGTTCTGCCTGAAGCAGGTCGAGAGGATGAAGCGGCGAGACATGGCTGGCGTTTTCGAATACGTGCCACGCCAGTCCGAGGGACTTAAGCAGCGGTTTCCCAAGCTGGCCGAGGGCGATTTCAACTCGGGCATGCGGCTGGCCAACCCCGACGGTTCAATCGACGTGGGGGCTGATGCGGTGTACCAGATCGCGCGCCGCCTGAGCGGTTGGAAACTCGTGGCTTGGCTGTATCGTGTTCCGGTCCTGAAATCGATCTCTCGCTCCGGCTATGGCTGGGTCGCGAAGCATCGCTCAAAGCTTTCTAAGAGGTGTGAAAGCGATGTGTGCGAAACCCCCTGATCGGACCCGCCTGGAATAGACCCTGCCCAGTCTTCAGGTGCGCGTGCGACGGTCCGCACGCACACGAAGGATCGCCCTTGCCAGCGTTTCTTCTACTGCAGAGCCCGGAATCTTGGCGTCCTCGAGATAGTGAGGCGGCCGGAACAGGCGGCGGGGAGGACGGACTGCCGGAAGGCTTTCAGGATTTGGGGGGCTTTGGCAAGGTGCTTGCGGACGGCGAGAGGTCATAGACTGAGTTGCCAGAGCACGCTCATATCCACTGCTCGCCCCTTAGTCAGCAGGCCATTGAGCCGTTCCGAAAAAGCACAAGCCATTTCATAAACCCCGCCTCAGGGTGAGGCAGCAGGCGAGGTGGACCATTCTAGGTTCCGGCAATGTCGCGGACTTCGTCCTGTGGCCGGGGCGTCAGCGAGTCAGACGATGCATGCTAGGCGGGTTCCGGTCGCTCAGGAACCCCGGCTCTCTGCCGCCAGTCGTTTCGAAATTGAGATGCCGAGCAAGCTTAGCGAGTCGCGATAGATGATGCTGTCGATAACGGCTCGTGGGATGTCCTGTCCAGTGGTTCCGTAGGTGGCACTTGCAATGACGTACTTGGCTCGGGTTATGGAGGACTCACAGCTTTTCGTCGTGGAACCGCGGCAGATTTCGCGTGGGAAATGCTTGGTAGGGATAGCGGCGGAGCGCCGCTTCATCCAAGTCGATCCCCAATCCAGGTCCCGTAGGCAGCTGAATGTAGCCGTTCTCGGCCTTGAGGGGATTGATCGATATCTCGTCGCCGCGCTCGGTGAAGTTGACGAAGTACTCCGTGATGAGAGAGTTCGACATCACCGCGCACGGGCAAGTTGATGCGCCGGCTTCGGCCAGGCCGTTGCTCGACCTGCTGGCCGAGTATTCACCGGTAAAGCAGGTTTCGCACTAGACCGGGATTCTTGGCTCGCCGCTTTTCTCGCCGCGTTTTAGGGGGACTGAAATGCGGCTCGCTAATTGTTGCGCTGCAACGCGAAGATCGCTAGGTGGACCCGGTCATTGATCTGCAGCTTGTCGAAGATGTTGCGCAGATGGTTTCGAACGGTTTGATCGCTGATTTGGAGCCGTTTCGCGATTTCTTTGTAGCGGTTACCTTGTGCCACTAGGGAGGCGATCTGGCGCTCCCGAGGCGTCAGCGAACTCCATTGCGGAACGTCATCCTCGGGTCTTTCATACGCCCGGTAACGCCGCCGGACCGGTTCCTTGGGCGGCTCCGGTACGACGTCTCGAAACTGCGGATCCACCCAGGATGCGCCTTGCTCGACTCGCCGAATCGCCTCAACGAGAGTACTACTGCTGGCTCTTTTGAGAACCACGCCCTTGGCTCCTAATTCCAGAGCCAGCGAGAGTTCCAGACGGTTGTCGCTGGCCGTTAGAACCAGCGTGTTTACCGTGGAGCGGGCATTTTTCAAATGCCTCAGCACTTCGTGCCCGTCAATGCGCGGCATGTCAAGGTCGAGCAGCAGGACGTCCGCCTTCGTGTCTCGAATCAACTCACAAAGCCCGGCCCCGTCATCTGCTTCCCCAACCACCGAGAGATCGGGTTGTTCCGCGAGGATGGTTCTTACGCTGGCTCGAAACAATGCGTGATCGTCGGCGATGACAATTTGGATTTTGTGAGATTGGCTAGCGGCGGGCATGGCGGACCGTCTCACCTCACTGTCCTTATCGGGCCGGTAATGCGATCTCTAGAAGATCCCCTGGGCAGAATTGATATCGAACCCAACGAACCGTCAGGCCGGCCCAAGCTGTTCTGGGCCCCGAGTGCCGCGCTACGGGTGTTTGAGAGCCCTCCAGTGTTGCGAACAGTTTACGGACGGACTAGGGGCCTGGCCCATCCCCCGCGGGCGAGGACATGTAAGATGGACAGTGCACAACGTCCTGAGTGAAGCTGAAATCAAAGGAGACGGCCATGATTCTCCGACCCTGTTTTTCCCTGCCGAAAAATCCGCTGATGAGGAAGCTTCTCCCGAGGGCGCTCATCATTGCGGCGCTTCTGCCGGCGGCAGCCGCGCAGTCCTCCAGCCTCGGCCACATTGACTTCCCTGCTTCAGGATCGCCCGAGGCTCGGGAGCACTTCCATAAGGGCGCCCTTCTGCTGCACAGTTTCGAGTTCGACGATGCGCGCGAAGAATTCGAAAAGGCCCGGCAGATCGACTCCGGCTTCGCCCTGGCCTATTGGGGCGAAGCCATGACCCACAATAAACTGCTCTGGCAGCAGCACGATCAGAAGGCCGGCCAAGCCGCTCTCGAGAAACTAGCGCCTACCGCCGAGGCCCGACTCGAAAAAGCGCCCACCGACCGGGAAAAAGGCTACCTGCGTGCCGTCGAGGCTCTCTTCTTCGGCAAGGGCGATAAGAAAGCGCGATCCCAAGCCTATGCGGACGCCATGGGACGACTCGCCCGCCAGTTTCCCGATGATCTGGAAGCAGCCAGTTTCTACGCTGTAGCGATCCTGAGTACGGCCGGCGCGGAACGAGATTTTCGAACCTACATGCGCGCCGCCGGCGTCGTCGAGGAGGTGTTCGCCAAGAATCCCCAGCATCCGGGCGCGGTCCACTATTTGATTCACTCCTACGACGATCCGGTTCACGCACCGCTCGGCCTGCGAGCGGCAAGGGTTTACGCCAAGATTGCGCCGGCCGCGGCTCACGCGCTTCATATGCCGTCCCACATTTTCGTGGCGCTCGGAATGTGGGACGAAACCGCTTCTTCCAATGAAGACTCCTGGGCCGCCGCCGCCGCCCGCGTCAAGCGTAAAGGGCTGACCATCAAAGACCGTAGCTACCATGCACTTTGGTGGCTGCATTACGCCTACCTGCAGCAAGGGCGTTACCAGGAGGCCGAAAAGTTGCTGCAAGTCATGGAAGAGGACGCCGGGCAACTGAGTGTACCGAGGACGCGGCGCCACCTCGCCGCGATGCGCGCGGCTCACGTCGTCGAAACCCGCCGGTGGCAAACAGCAGCACGCGGCGCCGATTTGGATCTGTCCGGGATAAGAGGAGAGCAGGCCGTTGCCCATTGGTTTGCTAGCGGCATGGCAGCCGCAAAACAAGGAGATCTCCGGGCCGCTCGCCAAGCCCTGGCAGCTCTCCAGAAGCATGCCGGCACGGGAGCCAAGTCCTACTCCTCCGGGCAACAAGCCGGGCGGGCGATGGCGCTGCAGCTCCGATCGCTGATCGCATTCGCCGGCGGTGACGAGAGGCAGGCGCTCCAGCTTATCAAGCAAGCCTCAGCCGTTGAGGACAAGATGCCGCCTGCCTATGGCCCGCCCTCGCCCGTCAAACCCTCACACGAACTGTTTGGCGAGCTGTTGCTTAAACTGAACCAACCGGGTGAAGCCCGCAAGGAGTTTGAGCGTGCGCTCGAGCGTGCTCCCCGGCGAGCTCTTTCCTTATTGGGTTTGGCGCGAGCAGCAGCCAGGACAGGAGACACCGCTGCCTCAAAACACGCTTACCGCGAACTCCAAGACGTCTGGAGCCAAGCCGACAACGACCTGCCCGAGTTGAAAGAGATCGCCGGCACCACGCCCGGCTAGAAAGCAGGGACCGGCAATCCTGCCGCTCCTTCGCCGCGAAGCGGCGACGACGGACCAGCGGCAACCACGACCCCGATGACCCAAACCGCGGACGTAATCGTAATCGGCGGCGGCGTGATGGGAACCAGCATCGCCTTCCATCTGGCGCGACGCAAGGCTGGCAAGGTCTTGTTGCTCGAAAAGTCCTACCTCGGCGCCGGATCAAGCGGCAAGTCCGGCGCCAACATTCGCCAGCACTACTCCCACCCGCTTCTGGCAAGCATGGCTCAATCGGGTCTGCGACTGTTCGAGCAGTTCACCGATATCGTCGGAGGTCCCCCGGTGTTCACGCGCTGCGGCTTGGTCGTGGTGGCGCCCGCCCGCGAACGGGCAAGCTTAGCCGCTAACGTTGCGATGCAGCAAGGGCTCGGAGTCAAGACCAGCCTGGTTTCTCCCGAGGAGCTCCAGTCAATCGATCCGCGGGCGTTCTTGAGAGATGACGAAGTAGCGGCATTCGAATCCGAAGCCGGCTACTGCGAAGCGCTGCAGGTCGTCTCGATCTTTGCCTCAGCCGCCGGCCGGCTCGGAGCGGAGATTCGGGAAGGCGTCGCTGTGACTGGGATTGATCTCGATGACGACCGGGTTACCGGGGTGTCGACCTCACAGGGTTTCATATCCTCCAGGAACGTTGTGATGGCGGCAGGGCCATGGTCCGCTTCAGTAGCACAGTCGGCCGGCGTTACGCTGCCGGTCCAGCCTTGCAGGACCCAGGTGGTCCTCGTGCGCCGCCCGTGCGATTTCGCCGGCCTGCACCCCTCCTACGCCGATCTCGCGCACCAAATCTACTTTCGGTCGATTCCAGGCGATATCACCTATTTGGGAAACATCGATTCCCGTGAGGAGAGGGCTGTTGTGGATCCGGATAATTACAACGAAGTTGCCGATCGGGAGTTTGTCACGGAACTGCGAGCCAAGCTCAACCTCCGCTATCCCTCCGTAAGCCGCGGGGTCGGGCGGGGCGGTTTTTCAGCGTTGTATTCGGTCACCCCCGACTGGACTCCCATCATCGATCGCCTGCCCGGGGTGGAGGGTGTTTTTTGCGCGGCCGGCTTCAGCGGCCACGGATTCAAAATGTCCCCAGCGGTCGGGGAACTCATGGCTGAAATGGTCATCGACGGCGGGGCGCAAGCATTCGATATTCACCCACTGAGAGCCACGCGGTTCGCTGAAGGCGAGCTGTTCCGAACCGCATATGACTGCAAAGTGATGGGCTAGGCCGCCCGGGAACAAGAGCGGCTCGGAGGCGGAAAGACTTGGCACCCCATTGGCGGCATTGATCCTTCGAGTTCCGCGGCTCTCCCGCGCCCATTCGCTCTCAAATGAATTCACTACGGTCCCGTTGGCCGACTACAGGCCCCTGTGTTACACTAATCCCTGAAAATGGAGTGGGTGTATGCAAATTGACCCCAACAAGTGCGTCGCTTGCAGCAACTGCGTGCCGGTCTGCCCCATGGGGGCGATCTACGTCGATCCCCAGATCAACCGCGCCACGATCAACTACGACGAGTGCGTCGAATGCGGCACTTGCCACCGCATGAGCGGCGAGCACCTCAATCCCACGATGGTTCGCACCGTGCGCAAGCTGGCTAAATTCTTCCGCTTCCGTTTCGAGCCCGAACCCGATGTTTGCCCCACCTCGGCCTTTGTCATGGAAGAGCTGGAATGGCCGCGCATCGCCCGCCGCGTCTTCAGTGATCCGCTGGTCGAGCACAAATCAACCGGCATCAAGGGACGCGGTACCGAGGAAGTCAAGACCAATGACGTCGCGCATCGCGTCGATGTCGGCGAGGTTGGCTACGTGATCGAGTTCGGACGCCCCGGAGTCGGCGTGCGCTTCCACCATATTCAAAGCATGACCAAGGCCCTGGCGAAGCTGGGCGTTACGTTCGAGCCGAAGAATCCCATCAGCCACCTGATGACCGACAAGTCGCAGGGAACCATCCAGGAGGACATTCTCAACGAGAAAATCCTCTCGGCGATTGTCGAGATCAAGACCACGATTCATGAAGTTTCCAACGTTCTCGATACCGTGATGGAGGTCGCGAAAACGATCGATACCGTGGTCGCGCTGGGCGTCTCGACTCGCTGCGGCGAAAACGGAGAAGACCCCGTGCTCGCCCCGCTGCTTGAAGAGTTGGGCTACGAGTTCGAGCGGGCCAAAACCAATATGGGACTGGGCCGTATCACGAACGTTCAGAAGAAGGAGGAAGTCGGTGACCAACACCTTGCACCGGTACGGTAAGGCGGCCAGCTTCAACGACGATTTCATCGTCTTCGCCATCCCTTGTAAAGGGAAGAACGACGAAGGCGCGCTCGACAAGCTCAAGACGTTTCTGCGAATTTGCGCCCGCTACAAACCGTCCAACATGGGCAATTCCTCCTTCGGCAGCTACAAGCCTTCGAAGGCGTTGCGGCCGACGGTACACTGGAACCGCGACACCCGCCCCGACTACGAGCCCGTGATCGCGGCGGTCGAGAAGGTCGGAACGGTCGCCGCCGTTTTCGACTCCCAGGAAAAAGCCGAGTCCTGCCTGAAGGACGTGATCGAGGCCGACCTGGGCTTGTCGATCAACATCAGCACCTCGGTCGAAGGCGCCAAAACGGCCGGCGAACGCTGCGGCATCCACCGCCACAGCGTGGAGTATTCGCTGGGCTTCTTCGACCCGCACGACCATCTGCCTAACAGCCAGGTGCTGGAGCTTTCCACCATGTGCGGCCACGGCATGGTGTCGTTCAACTTCGCTAAGAAGATGCTCGACATGGTGCGCGAAGGCCGCCGCACCCCCGACCAGGCCGTCTCGACCATGGCCCGCTTCTGTCCCTGCGGCGTCTACAACCCCGACCGCGCCAAGCGGCTGCTCGAAGAGGCGCGAACTCGCCAGGCCTAGCAGTCCGTGGCGCATCCACCACACAAGAAAATCTCAGATGGCCGGACAGAGGCGTGGACGGCAGTCCACGCTTAACTCGTCGAAAACGGGCGCCCGCTCGATTCGCGTTTTCATCCCCGCCTACCCTATGGATCTCTTACTGTAGGTCGGGGCTGGTCCGCTTGGAGACCTTTGAGCCGCGAAGCGGCGCAGGATCGTAGCCAAGGGTGGAGCGAAGCGGAACCCTGGGTGCTAAACCTGCACGGTCAAGCCCTGAACGGGCGCAGGAAAACAGGCGCATAAATATGGATGCAAACCGCCAAAAAACTCGTCTCGCTCGGACAATTTCATTGGCCAGGACGGTTTCGCTCCAAGTCGCTCGAATGTCCTGAAAATCGCCTCAGTCTTGATTTTCGGGACGGCCGGTCGCCCAGATCCGGTTCTTCACCGCAGCCACCAGCTCTTCTATTTCCGCCAGCAACCCTTAGGGCCGGTTACCAAGCCCCCCCAACTCGCTCTTTAGCCCGTTTCAACGGGCTTCAACTTCTGAATTCGGGCTGCGTCCCCGAACTCCCTTCGAACTCCCCGCTGATTGCAGCAAAGTGGCCTTTTCGCGGCGGCTGGCGTGGTTTTCCGGGCACTATGCACGTTAAAGCTCGACCCTGGGCACTGTGGCATGAATTTCATGGAAACACGTAAGCCGTTTTGTTACAGTGGTCTGGGGGTGCAAATTGCAGTTTTCTACAGAAAATGTAAGGGTTTTGGGATTTTTGGCCCTTGCAAAGCCCAGTTCGCCTTTTCTTTGATTGCGCATGATCGTATGTCATTCGATTGATTCACTGTTATCAGGATAGCGGAGTCGTTGTGGGAATTCTTACCTGGGCGGGCAAGATGTGTTGAAAACACGGGGAATACTTTTCTTAAAAATCCGTGACTGGCCGTGGCCTTTGGCCACAACGGGGTATGAAAAGCCGTCTCGAGAGATTTCGTTGGGTGGCGGCCAGCAGCCAAAGGGCAATTTTCAAGGTCTTGCCGAGGTGCCGGAGGTTTGGGCATGCGGTTCAGCTAGGCTGGTTCACGTATCGGCAGGTAGCAGGATGAAAGGCCCGGAGCTGGGACGCACAGCACGGAAATGCCGCTCGTCAACCGTGAGGATGTTGCTGATTCCGAGTCGTTCTGCCGTCGCCATCACGGCTGTGTCCGCCAGTCCCAGGCCGGAATCCTATAGGCTGCGATTAGCTCCCTGCAGCGATTGAGGTCCGCCGCCGTAACGGGTTCGAGCGTATACGCACCTGTCCCGAACCCGTCCAGAAAGGCCAGTTCCGCAGCAACTCCCAGAAACTTTCGCAGCAAGTAATCTACTTCCGCCAGAATAGCTGCCGGCACGATTATCGGCCGATTGAGATGCTTTACGACCCTTTGCACGTCATGGTGCCATGAGTCAGTCTTATCGTACAAGGCGTAGAGCGCCCCGGAATCCGCCACCAGAGTCATCTCTTTCCCTTAGCTTCTTCCCAGAGAAGCTCTTCCGCCCTTTTGGATACATCGGACCGGCCGCTGCTGAAGGCGCCGAGGCCGGGGATCTCAAGTTTCGGAGTCTCCGACAATGCTCGGCGGACGTGCTCTTGCAGTACGTCTCGCATGATTTCTGCTTGGCTACGTTTCTCTATCTCGGCAAGTTGCCGGATACCAAGGGCGGTTTCTTCGTCCAGGAAGACAGTGGTTCTCAGCATGGTAATCTCCAGCGACGCAATGTCGCCTCCTTGGCGCCGTTGGCCTCGATCAGGCGAAGCAGGCTGGCCTGAACTTGCCCGGGTTTCCGTGCAAGCGGAACGTGCAGCAACTCGTTGTCGCGAGACAATCGTTGCCAGTGGCGTTCGAAGGCAAAGGGAACGCCGTCGTAGATCCGAAGCGTAGTGAAGACGCCCCAACCGGAGAGCAGTCCAAGCTGGCCAGGACGCAGAAGCGGTTCGGCCGCGCGGACGATCTGATCGTTGTAGAGAACGCAGGGATGCATCTGGTCTCATTATTACCCGGCGCCGGCGAGGCTGGACTTGAGGATTTGTTTAGCGTGGCGCAGCGCGGCGGTGGTGATGGTCTCGCCCGAGAGCATGCGCGCCAACTCCTCGATGCGTTGCTTTTCCGACAGGCGCGCGACGGAGGCGACGGTTAGGCCATCCTGTTCGCGCTTATCCACGAAGAAATGCGCCTTTGCGAAACCGGCGATCTGCGGCAAGTGCGTCACGCACAAGACCTGGTTCGACACGGCGAGAGCTTCCAGCCGGCGGCCCAATGCTTCGGCGACTCGTCCCCCGACGCCGCTGTCGATTTCATCGAAAACAAGAGTTCGCGGCGTTTGATCTTGGCGACCGGCGGCAGGGGCAAGGCAGGTTTTCAGCGCCAGGGTGATGCGCGACAACTCTCCGCCGGAGGCGACCCGCGCCAGAGGGCGTGGCGGCTGTCCGGGATTGGCTGAGACGAGGAATCGAATGCGGTCGATTCCCTGGGCGCCCCAGCCGGGGGCGCCAGCTTTGGGCGGCTCGAAGGCAACTTGAAACCGGGCTCGCTCCATGGCCAATTCGGCAAGCTCCTGCTCGACCCTCGGCTCCAGGTCATGAGCCGCGCCGCGGCGGCGTTTGGAGAGCGTCCCGGAATGCTTCTGGTAGTCTTCGGCCGCTTGTTGTTGTTCCTCTTCGACTTGCGCGATGGCGGCGTCGCTGGAGCGCAACTCGTCGAGCCGTCTTCCCGCGTCTTCGCCGTAGCGAAGGACTTCTTCGATCGTCCCGCCGTACTTTCTCTTGAGGCGATGGATCAAATCGAGGCGGTCTTCAATTTCACTCAATCGGCCTGGGTTCGGCTCGAGGCGGTCCAGGAAACCCCGCAACTCGAAGGCGGCGTCCTCGATACTCGCCTGGGAGGAATCCAGCGTTTCCGCAATCGCTTGGAAGGACGATTCGAACCGCGCCAAGTCCTCGATGGCGCGGCGCGCCGCCTTGAGCTGAGCGGCGGCGGAAACCGGGGAATCATAGATACGGTCGCAGGCGGATGCGGCCGCTTGCTGCACCTGCTCGAGATTGCCCAGCAGCGACCTCTCTTGCTCAAGCTTGGCTTCCTCGTCCGGGGCGAGTTTCGCGTCTTCGATCTCACGATGCTGGAAGCTGTAAAGATCCAGCAGGCGAAGTTTTTCCTGTTCGTTGCCGCGAAGCTCTTCAAGACGCTTGCCGCATTTGCGCCAGCTCGCGTGGTGGCCGGCAACCTGCCGGGCCAGCTCGGTGGTCCCGGCAAACGAGTCCAGCATATTGAGCTGGGCCCGCGTGGAAAAAAGGTCCTGCTGTTCATGCTGGCCGTGAATGTCTCCCAGCAGCGGGGCTAGCTCCCGCAACACCGCCAGCGTCACGACGCGTCCGTTCACATAAGCTCGCGACTTGCCGCTCTCGAGCACTTCGCGATCGACGATGAGTTCGCCTTCATCGAGTTCCAGCGCGGTTGTTGCCAGCAATTCTTGCAACTCCGCCGAGTCAGCGGCTTCGAAGACCCCGGAAACTCTGGCCTGCTTGTGGCCGGGACGGATCACATCCGCCGTGGCGCGCGCCCCAAGCAGCAGCGAGAGTGCATCGACCACGATGGACTTGCCGCTACCGGTTTCTCCGGTCAGCAGGTTGAGTCCGCGCTCGAAGCGCACGCGCAACTTGTCGACAACGGCATAGTTCTCTATGTCGAGCTCAAGCAGCATCGGAAAGGAAGTGGGGCGGGATACGGGGATAACAACCCGAGAAGCTCTTCAACGACGAAACCCGCCCAGAGGGGAACACGTCAAAGTTTCCAACTGTCACATTATATGTGTTAGATTCTTCTTAGGTTGCCGGGTCTTCCCGACAAGGCAGGCGTTTCCCGGTTGTGCCTCGGCTGGCCGCAAGCCGGCGGCGGGAAGTAACGCTGGTCCTTGGGCTCGGCAGCAGCGGTCCGCGAGCGGGCCGGCGGCACACTTTCGGTCCTACCGAAGGCCTCCGAGACCCTAGCGATGGTCTTTGGAACTCACAACGCGGGATTACACATTCATGCGGATTGCCGTGCACCAAGCCGCGTCCAGAACCCGCTGCTTGGTACGGCCCTTGTGGAGCGTTGTTGGCCTGGCGAGGACCTTTTAGGGAGATCTCTTGACCTCAAATATCCGTTTTGCACTCTTGCTGCAGGCCGCGGGCGCGGAAGAGGCCGCGGACGCGGTGGAAACGGCCGGGGAGGTCATCCCGGACGTATTCGAACAATCCGGCATCCTGCAAATGGTGATCAGCGCCGGGCCGGTCGCTCATGTCGTGTTCGTGGTGTTGCTGGTTTTCTCGGTGATGTCCTGGGCGATCGCGTTCTCCAAGTACCGCTTGATCAGCCGGTCGGGGCGCAACAACCTTCGCTTTCTGCGAGTCTTCCGGCGAGCGAGTCAACTCGTCGAGCTGAGCGCGGCAGGGGAGAACTACCGCCCATCCTCTCTGGTGAGCGTTTTTGAGTTCGGATATAAAGAAGTCGCGAGGCAGGTAAACAAGTACGGCAAGCTGCACAACGGAGCGGCGTTGGAGCGCAGCCTGCAATTGGCGGCGGGTGAAGAAATGGCTCGTATGCAAAGCCAGTTAGGCTGGCTTGCTACCACGGCTTCGGCCGCGCCCTTCATCGGCCTGCTCGGAACCGTGTGGGGAATTCTTAATGCATTCCGCGGCCTCGGCGAGGCCGGCGGGGCGACGCTGCGGGCGGTAGCGCCCGGCATTGCCGAAGCCCTGATCGCCACCGCTTTTGGTCTGTTCGCGGCGATCCCGGCACTGATTTTCTACAACTACTTCTCAAACCGCATTCGAGAGCTCGGTGCTCGTCTCGACAGTTTCAACATTGAGTTTTTCGGTCTCGCGGAGCGTATCTACGGAGAGCAAGATGGCGTTATCGATGCGGAACAGGGATGACGGCCCGATCGGCGAGATCAACATTACGCCGTTCGTCGATGTGGTGCTGGTGCTGCTGATCATTTTTATGATTACGGCGGGCGTGGTGGAGTTTGGCCTGGAGATCGACGTCCCGCGCACCCGCGAGGTCGCTACCACCAGCAAGGATCTGGACTTTGTCAACATCACGGGAAGCGGTGAGGTGTATCTCGGCACGGACCCGATTAGCATCTATGACATCGTTCCCCGCATCAAGGAAAAGAAAGGCGAAAAGGCGGAGGTCTACGTGAGGGCTCACCGCACGACCCCCTGGGAAGTGATCGCTCAAGTGGTAGCGGAATGCGGCGCGGGAGGGGTCAAGGTCAACATGATTACCAAGCCCCTGGAACGGATGCCGCGGCGACGGCGGTAATGCGAGAAGCGGCCGACCCAATGGAGCCAGGCGAAGGCGCCGGACGCGCCGTCGTGGTATCGGTCGTGTGTCACGTCGTGTTGTTCTCGGGCGGCATCTTGTGGTCGGCGTTTCACATGCCGATTTCGCTGGGGAATCCGGACGGCCGAATCGGCGGCGCGGTTGCTGTTACGCCGGTGCAAGGAGTTCCTCTAACCGGGAGCCCGTCGAGGGTGCAGAATCCGGTCGCGAATCCCGTCCAGCACGATGTGCCGGCAGCTATCGTAGCGAAGCCTCCGCCGCCGGAGCCGCCCCCGCAAGACGCGGTCGAGATCGAGAAGCAGCGCAAGAGAGTGTACGCGCAAAGGTTTTCGACGAGGAAGAAAGAGGCCGCTCCGAATCAGGTTCCCTCTTCCACGGGGGCGCGAGCCAACTCGCCGATTTTTAGTGGCCAGAAGAACTCGGGCAGCGGGGTTGGCTTCGGGAGAGGCAGCCCTTTTGGCTCACGTTTCGGGTGGTACGCCGACGCGCTTCAGCGGCGCATCGCCGAGGAATGGCGGAAAACATTGGGGCAGGTGAGCGGGCGCGCGGCGCGACCGGCAGTCGTTTCGTTTCGAATTTCCCGTAACGGCCGCATTGACAATGTTCGCATCGCCCAGACAAGCGCCAACCGCTCGATGGATTATTCTTCGTTTCGGGCGGTACTGAACTCCAATCCCGCCCGGCCGTTGCCGCCGGCGCTTGGCAGAAGCTCGATCACAGTTGAAATATGGTTCCGACTGAAATGATGAAAAAATATCGAGTCGTTCTATCCTTACTGGTTCTTCTCTCGTCCGCCGCCGGGGCTAGCGCTCAGCAGAGCGATATCAGGCTCGACGTAGAGTCAGGTGCGCAAGATCCGCGGATTGCTGTCCCGGATCTCGGCGGCGGGGTAGAGATCGCCGACGACGTCGACGTCTTCAATACGACGCTGTGGAACGACCTCGAAGCGTCGGCTCGCTTCGAAATGGTCTCCAAGAGCTTTTATCCGCGGACCACTCCGCGGCGCCCCGAAGACCTGGAAAACAGTGAGAAGAAACTTCCCGACGACCCCGGAGCACGAGGTTTGTGGCTGGAGGGATGGGCCGAACCGCCGGTTACCACGCGCTACGTAACGTTCGGATCGGTCGAAGCCAGCGGGGACCGTCTCATTCTCTCGGGCTACCTTTACGATGTCGTGGTCGAGGACCGTGCCGGCGCCCACATCTTCGGTAAACGTTATTTCGCCGCAAAAAGCAGCAACGGCGCCCGCCAACTCGCTCACGAATTCTCGCGCGACATCCTGCTGAACCTGGGCCTTGGCAAGGGCCTGGCCGGGTCGCGAATCTATTTTGTTTCGGACCGTACGGGCTTCCAGGATCTCTGGGCCATGGACTATGACGGACGGAATCAACAGCCAATTACCAAATACAACAACCTCACCATGACGCCGGCTGTCTCCCTCGATGGAACCAAGATCGCCTTCACAAGTTACTTCCTGGGCAACCCGGGGATTTTCATTCATTCGCTGGAGACGAATCGGCGTCTCACCTTCTACAACCAAGAGGCGTCGATGAACGCCACACCGTCCTTTACGCCCGATGGAAAGCAGATTATTTATGCCTCTTCGGCTACGGGGCTCTCACAGATTTACGGCGCGGACCTTGACGGCAGGAATCTCCGCAGGATATCGTATTCACGATCAATCGATGTGCATCCGGTCGTGAATCCGAAGACCGGCGCGCAGATCGCGTTTGTATCCGGCAGATCCGGTGTCCCGCAGGTATACGTCATGGATATGGACGGGGCGAATGTCCGGAGATTGTCGCCGGGTGGAGGAGATGCAGTTCAGCCGGCCTGGGATCCGCAGGGAGAGAACATCGCTTTTGCGTGGACTCGCGGGTTTGAGCCCGGCAACTACAACATTTTCATCATCAATGTAGCTACGGGGAAGCTGGTGCAGTTGACTTACGGCGTGGGGAGAAACGAACATCCTTATTTTTCTCCCAGTGGCACTCACATCGCTTTGGCGTCCAACCGCTCGGGCGGAACGCAGATTTGGACGATGCGCGCCGACGGGACGCACCTGCGGAAGCTGACCACAAGGAAGAGGAACATGCAGCCCGTATGGGCCGACCGCTAAGTTCGTTCAACAAAAGATGGTTCCGTGAAAAACTTTTGCCCACGCCGCGGGCAAAAGAGCCTATACTAGTGCATTCGAACTGTAGAGATTTCGAGGAGGCGCAGAAGTTCCATGTTAAGCAAACGAAACATCGTGATGGTCCTGATGGGCATTTTTTGCCTGCAGCTTATGCTGGCGGTCGGATGTAAGAAACCGCCGCCGCCACCACCACCGCCGCCAGAGGTAAAGGAAACCCCGACGCCTCCTGCGCGGCCGAGCGCCTCACTTTCGGCGGAGCCGAGTTCCATCGAACGCGGAAAGTCAGCGACGCTGAAATGGTCTTCGCAAAACGCCACGAGCGCCTCCCTGAACCAAGGGATCGGGGCCGTCCCGACGAGCGGATCACGCGAAGTGTTTCCGACGCAATCGACGACGTATGAGCTTACCGCCAGGGGTGCTGGAGGGGAAGCGGGAGCCACGGCGCGCGTGACCGTTCGGGCGCCGCCGCCACCGCCGCCGCCACCGCCGCCGACGGCAACAGCAGGTGAAGTGCTGGACGGATCCGTGCGGGATGTGTTCTTCGATTACGACAAGAGCGACATTCGCTCGGACGGGGAGTCGGCCTTGCGCTCGAACGCTGACGGGCTCAAGAAGTTTTTCAATGATTTCACCACTAACCGGGTGGTCGTCGAAGGCCATTGTGACGAGCGCGGAATCAACGAATATAACTTGGCGCTGGGTGACCGCCGCGCGACGACGGCCCGGGACTTCCTGGTCAACCTTGGAGTGCCGGCCGGCAAGTTGACGACGATCAGTTACGGCGAGGAGCGGCCGCAGTGCACGTCGGAAGACGAGAACTGCTGGCAGCGAAACCGCCGGGCGCACTTCTCGGTCCGCTAGCGCGCCGAAAACAAACGGGAGAAGGAGGAGAGGTAATGTTGAACAAGCGTAAGATCAGTTTCCTGCTGACGGGAATTTTCTGTCTGCAGCTCGTGCTGGCGGTTGGCTGTAAGAAGCCGCCCCCGCCACCACCGCCGCCGGAGCCCGCAGTGACGCCGGAGCCGCCGCCGCCCAGGCCGAGCGTATCTCTTTCCGCCGAACCGAGTTCCATCGAGCGCGGCAAGTCAGCAACGCTGAACTGGTCTTCGCGGAATACGACGAGCGCCTCACTCAACCAGGGCATCGGCGCGGTTCCCACCAGCGGATCGCGCGAGGTATTCCCAACACAGTCGACGACTTACCAGATCACGGCCAAGGGCGCGGGCGGCGAAGCCAGTGCCAGTGCGCGCGTGACGGTGCGAGTTCCTCCGCCGCCGACTCCGGAGCCGCCTAAGGAAGATTTCGGGGGGCGCTTTAGCAACAGCAGTATTCGTGATGCGCACTTCGATTACGACAAAAGTGACCTGCGCGCGGACGCTGAATCCGCGCTGCGATCCAACGCAAGCGGGCTGAAAGACCTCTTCGCCAGCTTTCCGCAAGGCACTGTTGTGGTTGAAGGCCATTGCGACGAGCGCGGCACGAACGAATATAACCTGGCTCTGGGAGACCGCCGGGCAACCGCTTCGAGGGATTTCCTGGTGAATCTGGGAGTTCCCGCGGGCCGGCTCACAACGATCAGCTACGGCGAAGAGCGGGCACAGTGTATGTCGTCGGACGAAAACTGCTGGCAGCGCAATCGGCGGGCGCATTTTTCGTCTCGCTAGAAACGGCTAGCTCAACTTTCGCGCCGCGGGGTGTGGGCGGGTGTTCTTCGAATGCCCGGCACACCCCGTTGTGTTTTTTTGTTAAGGTAAACGAAAGTGCGCTAGTTGATCCCGCAACGCCCGGCGCGCGGGCCACGTATTACTTGTGCAGCGTAAAGTATTCCTCAACGGACGAAGGAGGTCCGGATTGAGCATCCCACCACTTATCAAGCGTTGTTTTGTGCCGCTGGCTCTGCTTCTGGTGGTCTCAACGGGCACGTCTTTCGCACAAAAGAAAGAGTTCATCCAGCTCCAGCGGGATATGGCGATCTTGCAGGAGCAGGTGCGCCAGACCGACCGTCAGGTGGCGCAGTTGGGCGAGCGCATGGCGGTTTTCGAGACCCTTCTCAAGCAGAATCTTGACACGTCGAACAAACTGCACCAGGCGGTGGCAGTCATTGAGAGAAGCATCTCGAAACAAGCCGATGCGGTTGTCGGTCCGATCACATCGATTAGCGCGCGGGTGGATTCCCTCAGCAGCCAGTTCGGAGCCTTGCGCGATGCTATCGAAGAAATGAACTCGCGCATGGGTAAAGTCCAGCAACAAGTGGAGGACATCAAGAATCAGGTGTCCACGCTCCCTCCCCCTTCGATGGAAGGCATGGAGGGCGAAGGCATGGGCGGGACGTCCGCCGAAACTCTCTTCAACAGTGCTTTGACCGACTATCATCGCGGCACGTACGAGAGCGCGGAACCACAGTTCCAGGACTATTTGAAGTTGTATGCGAGTACGGTTCGCGCGGCTGAAGCGCAGTACTATCTCGGCGCCATCGCGTACCAGCAGGAGAAGTTCGAGGACTCTGTCAGCCACTTTGACCGCGTGCTGGAGCGTTACCCTGTTGGACTGATTTCGGCCGATGCGCAGTTCAAGAAAGGCATGGCGCTGCTCAAGCTCGCCAAGACCGCCGAAGCGATTAAAGAGTTCGAAAGCCTCGTCGCAAAGTTCCCTAACAGCAGTATCGCCCCAGCCGCCGAAGGTCAGATCGAGCAGTTGAAGGGTGGCAGCTCCGGCGGCAGCCAGTAGAAGTCCCCCTCGGAGCACGGTCGCGCCGTGCTGGTTTGGTTCGCGGCCAGGCTCTCGTAGCGACAACAGCTCCCTCGGCGATTAGTCAGCCAGTCGCCTGCGAAATCCTGCTCTCCCATTCGAGTCACCAACCCCATGCTCGCTCGTTCGGTTTCCGTCCGGCAGGCCATGGCATGTTGCCGCTACAATCAGGGCGGACTGCCAGGAGCCGCAACATGAGTGGAACAGCGATTCAAATTGGCGAGCCGGTATCCGCCGAGCGATCGCTATATAACCGGATCGAGGATACGCTCGGCGTCCGCGTCGCGTCCGGCCATGATCTGGCCAAGGTCGTGGAAACCCGTCTGCCCACGAAGGTCATAGGTTCACTCATCCGACATGGTTTGACCGACAGCGACGTCTGGGCGCCTTCGGTGGTGGCGCCGGAAACTTCCAATCTTCTCGTCAATCCGCTTCATCGGCAAAGCTCTCTCATCCAGATTGTCGACATCCAGGAACACGCATTCGACGAACAGCTAAGCTGAGGCTCTCGCTTGTGTTCGATCTCGAGTGGTGCGTCCTGAACCGACTTTTTCAGGGACGACTAATTTGCGTGAAGTTATAGATCTCTTGGAAAGGCACGTAAAAGGCTTTGTCTTCAAGAAGAGGATAATCGGACCCAAAATAGTGGTTGAACAGAACGCGGAATGTATTGACTGGACTAATGGAATCGTAGAGATTTTCGTCGCCGCCGTCAGGCAAGAGGTACGCGTTGAAAATGCTGTACCGCTCCCGCACGTCCATGTCCGCCAAGACAGTGCTGGTGTGTAGCGCGGGTCCATGGTCGCCTTGAAGAATGATAATGGGCGGCCGTTCCGATTCAGCCAGGATACGAGTTATGGCAGCCTCCATCTTGCCGTTGAGATAGTGCACTTGATCGCGATAGCCCTGGATATACTCCTCTTCGCCGATGCCGGGCGCATTTTCCCAACTGTAGGTCCAAGCGCGATTTACCGGTTCGCCCTGGCGGCCGAAGACGAAAGGTGGATGGGCGAAATAGATGTGGGCGAACACGAATTTGGGAGAGGGCATGGCCGCTACATCAGGAAGATGCTCGACAGTGTAGAGGATACGTTCTCGATGCAGGCTGTAGAGCACGGGCCAGCGAAGCTGACGGAGAAGGGCTGGCAGGGGCGTCATCTGCAGATAACCAATCTGAAAGGAATTGGGGAACCACCATTTCCCTATGGTTCTGTCGGCATTACGCAGGTCGGCCTCGTAGTATTCCCCATCGAACGCCACGATCGTATACCCAGCCGCTCGAAGGTTTCGCACTGTGCGATTCTCTTGCAGCAGCGATCTCATCAACCGACGATCGGTGAACGGTTTGAGCTCCCATCCCAGCGGTATGTGGAGATATGCGAAGTTCAGAGTCGATGTGAGAGAAACCATCGTCCACGGATAATTCGCCCAGCTCTTGGGGGTAACACGAAAGCCCTTATCCGCCAGGAAGCCCAGGAACCGGGAGTTGTCGAAGTCGTACTCGTCCGCCAGGAATTCGCTCTGGCCGTAGCCGTCAAGCACGATGAAGTAGATGTCCGGTGGATCCTCGGTTTCCAACATGGAGGGCGGAACTGCATCGAAAGAGGATCGATCAGGAACGAACTGCCGCAACTGCAGTCTTTGAACCGTCATGGCGGCGGTTTCGCCCAGCGGCACGCAGACAAGAACGGCGGCAACGATATTTACCGCGTAGGTCGCGGCGCCGACATGTTTATTGAGCTTGAAACAAAGCACCGCCGACACCAATACGATCGCAAAACTCGAAATGACGAGCCTGGTCCCGAGGGCCACGGCTTCAAGACCTTGGGCGAAAGAAAAGTTGCCGATAAACTCGTGTAATAGACCGAACGAGTACGTACCGAGGATTAGAACCGACGTGTAGATTGCCGACCGTTTCTTGTCGCGGGTTAGGTGGCTTATCCCCCACCACAGAAGGAGCGACAACACCAGACCCGTGGCGAGCGGGGTGACGACAACCGAGAAATCAAAAGCTTCGCTGTTCACGTTGTAAAGAAAAAAAACCGGGTAAGCCGCTATAAAAAGCGGATGCAGGATGACTTGGCGATCCTTGCGAGCAGCCATTTCTAATGGGAGCATATCGGGGCTGGCGGGCGCAAGTGCCTGCAACCCGTACGATGAGAAACGCTGGTTTGGGTTGGCCTAACTCACCAGCCGGCCGGCCGAAACGCGGGACAAGAGCGCCATTACTTCGCTGCGCTTGCCCGCCGCGCTCAGCGAATCATCGAGCTCTGACCGTTCGCAGGCGAATTTGTAGCGCAGCACCCAGTAAACGCTGGGGACGTTCGCCGCTTCGCGGCGAGCAACCAGCAGGAATGCGGGCCGCTACCGCTTCCAATCCGCCACGAAGATATTGAACTCGTAGCGGCTTTTGGCGTTGTGGCTGGAGGTGAAAACCACGCGCTTGCCGTCAGGCGAGAACTCAGCAAACGAGGTAAAGCCGCCAAAGTCCGTGACTTGCTTTAGGTTCGTGCCGTCGGCGTCAACGACAAAAAGCTCAAACTCGCGGCTGTCGCAATTGTTCTTGTTCGACGAGAAGATGATTCTCATGCTGTCGGGCGTGAACTGCGGGGCGAAGCTGGCATAACCAAAGTTCGTAATCTGCTTGGCGCCTGAACCATCCGCGTTGGCGACGAACAACTCCATTTTCATGGGGGCCGTGAGATTTTGCGAAAGCAGATCTTGATAGCGCTCCATCTGCTCGCCCTGGCTCGGATGATGCGCCCGCCACACCAACCTCTTGCCGTCTGGGGAAAAGAAGGCGCCGCCGTCGTAGCCTATGCTTTTTGTCAATCTCGATTTGTTTGAACCGTCGATATCCATCGACCATAGGTCCAGATCGCCGGAGGCCTTTGATGTGTAGACGATCTTCCGCCGGCGCCAGTTGACAGTGGCTTCGGCGTCGTAGCCATCTTGTGCTGTTAGTTTCCGCAGGTTGGAACCGTCATCTTTGGCCACGTAAATCTCGTAGCTCGCGTGAACCGGCCAGAGGTAGCCCTTGCTGCGATCGGGCCGCGCCGGGCACTCAGGCTCTCCCTCATGTGTCGACGCGTAGACGATATGCTTTCCGCCGGGCAAAAAGTAACCGCACGTAGTCACGCCCTTCCCGGTCGAGACCATTTTCACTCCCGAGCCGTCGGCATTCATCACGTAGATTTGGTCGCACTGGCCGCCGTCTCGGGTGGCCTGAAAGATCAGTCTTTCCCCATCCGGAGCCCAGTAGGCCTCGGCGTTGAGCCCGCCGAACGTCAATTGACGGATGTTCTCGATGAACTTTGGCGTTTGTGCATCCGCCGGCAGCGCCAAAACCAGCAGCAAACCGGCGCCTCCAAAAGTAAGGAATCTCATAAGGTTCCGATTATATCGCATTGAAAACAGAGGCTTTCTCTACATACATAGTACTACCTGAATTATGCACAGATTCGCTTTGCGAGTGCGGCTGCGTTCGTAGCGGCTTGACGGCCGTCGTAAGGTGGGAGCTCGGCAACTGGTCTTTTGGCTTCTCCGTCCCCGGTTTCCCCTCCCGCCCAGAATCCGCGTCGGCAAAACCCCGCTCCGAAGTGGCGTGTTTCCAGTACGTTGCGGCCAGTGCATAAAATTTTATGCATAGCGCATAGCCAGGCTCTCAGATCAACGCCCTCTCGACTACCGGCGGCAAGCCGCCGTAGGGAGTCGGCTTCCTGCCGCGGAAGTTGTCAAGGCGTGGATGCCCCGATTTTATTGGGCTGCGAGACCGTCACGGCTGGGCCTTGTTTGACGGCCCTTTGGGAGCTATGCTGTTTTCGCTTGGTAACCATTTGGGTGACCTCCTTTGGGTTGGCTGGTGAAGCTGGAATCTTTGCCAGCCTACCTTTTTACCCCATGTTTTCGGGCGTTCCCCAATGGTCCCTTGCGGCTCAGCCCTCCTCAGGTGCACCCCGCAATGCATAATTCAGGTACTACATAGTGTACTGTGGGCTCTCTGGAGGACCTATATATAGTAGATTCTGCTTTACAAACACTCCCAATAACGATAGGATAGCAGGCGGGGGCTTTATGCCCTCAACCACGCCCGGGCTCGGATACACTGGTCTTAGGAGGGCTGTTTTCCTGGTCAGGCGTCTCTAGACGAACGTATGACGAACGCCTAAGGTAGATCCTCTTGCTCCATCTAAAGAAACTCGAGCTGTTCGGCTATAAGTCTTTCTCCGATCGACAAGAACTGCGGTTCAGCGGTGATGGGATCGCCGCGATTGTCGGCCCCAACGGTTGCGGGAAGTCCAACGTCAGCGACGCCATCAGTTGGGTGCTGGGCGAGCAGTCCGCAAAGACTCTGCGCGGCGCGCGCATGCAGGACTTCATCTTCAACGGCTCTCGGGACCGCAAGCCGTCCGGTCTGGCACAGGTCACCATCACGATGGTAGACCCTGGAGGGATTGCAGCGCCGGCGCGCGCCGGCGACAGTGTGAACGGTTCTAGCGTGAATGGCTCCGGTGTCAACGGATCTTCCGCCTCGAACGGCTCAATTAGCGGAGCGGTGAGCGGTCCGACCGAAATCGTCGTCTCGCGCAAGCTCTACCGTTCCGGGGAGAGTCAATATCTGCTCAATGGCAAGATCTGCCGCCTGCGCGACATTCAGGACCTGTTCCGTGGCACGGGCTTGGGGCCCGAGCATTACGCCATTATCGAGCAGGGGCGCATCGAGCAGATTCTCAGCTCTCGTCCCTTGGACCGGCGCGCTTTCATCGAAGAAGCCGCCGGCGTCACGATGTTCAAGTCGCGTAAACGGCTGGCGGAACTCAAACTCCTGAGTGCCCGAGAGAACCTTAATCGCGTAAACGACATTCTTCAGGAGGTAACGCGCCAGGTCAATTCACTCAAGCGCCAAGCCTCGAAGGCCCGGCGCTATGAAGAGCTGAAAGGAGAGTTGGACGAAAAACTGTCGCTGCTGGTGGCGAGCCGCTACCGCGACATGGACCAGCGTCTCAAGGCGTCCGAACAGGAGATGAGCTCGGCGGACGGCGTCTGCGAGGAGCGCCTGACGCGTCTTCAAGAGTGCGAGTCCGAGCTGACTTCGCTGCGCCAGCGGGAACAGCAAAGCGGACGGACACTGCAGGAGCGGCGTAACGAGCTTTCCCAGATAGCGCTGCAGTCGGAGCGGCTGCGGTCTCGCATCGACCAGCAGGCGCGGATAGCGGAAGACAATCAAACAAGAAAGCAACAGGCGGAAGCCGAGATCGCCCACCTCGACCAACGCCTGAAGCAACTTGAAGAGGAGCTGCTGGCGGCCAAAGCCACTGCTGAAGAGGCCGACGGCAAGACCGGGCAAGTACGTGACTCTTTGCGGACCAAGACGGGCCAGGTGGAGAGAGCTCAAACGTTTGTCCGAGAGAACGAGCAGGTCCGGGAACGCCAGCGGGCCGAGGTGCTCCGGCTGCTGGATGAGATCTCGGGGCTGCGCAATCAACTCGCCAAGATCGAGGAATTTCTGGCCGGAAACGAAAGGCAGGCCGCGCGTCTTGGCGAGGAAGAAACAGCGGCCCGGCAGGAGCTGGCCGAACTGCTCGGCCGCAAAGCTGGTTTGGAGCGGGATCTCGAAAACCGGCAGGAACAGTTAGACCGCTTGGCTGAGCGCAAGAGCCAAACCGAGCGTGAGATCACGGCGAAGAAGCAAGAGTCCCAGGCCCGCCGCGCTGAGACCGAGAAGTTACAGGAAGAGCTGTCAAGGCTCAGAGCCCGCCGCGACTCGCTCGACGAGATTCTCTCTCACCACGCCTACACGACCGAGACCGTAAAAAATCTTTTCGGCGCGGTAGCGAGGCAGCCCCAAGACGGTTTCCAGCCTATCGGTATCCTCGCCGACTATGTCGAGGTCGACAAAGAGCACGAAAAGGCCACGGAGGACTTTCTCCGCGAGGAACTCGAGTACGTCGTCGTCAAGACCTGGCAGGAGGCTCAGGAGGGATTGGAACTGCTGCGGCGGGATGTGCAGGGCCACGCGACTTTCCTGGTTCATCCGGAATCTCCGGTGCGGGCGGAGATCCCCGCCCTGGGCCCGGAAACCGGCGTCTCCGGCCGCCTCGCCGACTCGATTCGCCTCACAAACGGACTCTCCGGCTCAGCTTCGACTCTGCTGCCACGCTTACGCGGTTGCTACCTCGTCCGTGAGGACTCGGCGGCGCGGCGGCTTGCGATTCAGTACCCCGACCTGCATTTCCTCATGCCGGACGGGCGTTGTTACCGGGGCTATACGCTCAGCGGCGGCAAGAAGAGCAGGGCGGGACCGCTGGCATTGAAACGAGAGTTGCGCGAGTTGAGGCCCCGAGTCGCGGATTCCGAGCAGGCGCTTGCGGGGGCCGCCGCCGCCGCCGCCGCCGCCGATGCCGAAGTTGCCCGCAAGACCGCGGAGCTGGAATCGATTACCGCCGAGTTTCAAGAAGCGGAAAAGGCCGCTCTGGCTTTCGATCACGATCTCCGCCAGACCCAGCAGCAGACGCAGCGAACCGAACGCAGGCTGTCAGTGGCTCAAGGTGAGCTGGAGCGCGTTCAAAAGGACACCGCGGAGGCTTCAGCTCAAGGAGCGGAGCACCAAAACAAGATCGGCGAGCAGGAGTCACGCCGCGTTGACGCCGAGCGCGCCATGGCTGCGTTGAGTGAACAGATCCAGCAAGGCCAGCGTGAACTGGCGCGGCTCGGCGAAGAACAGGTTGAGCTTCGAACCGAGCTCGCGACCTTGGAGGAACGGCAAAAGTCCGCCGAGCATTCACTCGAGCGCATTCGGCAGCGTATCGGCGAGCAACAAGAACGCCGCGGCCAAATTGCGGCACAAGCGGAACGCTGGGAGACAGAGCGCGAACAACTGCTCGCCAACAACGTCGAGCTCCAAAAAGAAGCCGGGCAACATGAGGACCGCCGTGAGCAAGCTCAGCGGGAAGCCGAGGAGATTGCCCAATCCCTCGAACAATTTCGCGCCCGCATCGAAACGCTCGAAAAGGAAATCCAGTCTGGCCGCTTGTCCCTAGAAGAGGCACGGCAGCGAAAGGCCGCTATCGAGCTCAAGCTGGCCGGGCTGCGCTCCGACGTCAAACATCTGGAGGAAACTTGCCTGCGCGAACTCCAGCGCCCAATCCAGCTCATTCTCGAGGGGCAACCCAGCGAGGTCAGCGCCGAGCAGCTAGAAGAAGCGGAGACCAACTATAGGGCGCTGAAAGAGAGGCTCGACAATCTGGGGCCCGTCAACGTCCTGGCCCTGCAGGAGTACAAGGAAGCCAAGCAACGGCTCGATTTCCTCGAAACGCAGCAGGACGACCTGCTCACTTCGATTTCAGACACGCAAAAGGCGATTGCTGAAATCGACTCGGTATCCCGGCGCAAGTTTCAAGAAGCATTTGATGCGATCAACAAGCATTTTCGCAGCGTCTTTCAAACCCTGTTCGGCGGTGGTGTTGCTGAAATGCGCCTGATCGGCGATGAAGACGCGGCTGAATCGGGCGTCGATATCATCGCGTCGCCTCCCGGTAAGCGACTCCAAAACATCGCGCTTCTGTCGGGAGGCGAGAAGTCTCTGACGGCGATCGCTCTGCTGATGGCGACGTTCCGTTACCGCCCGAGTCCCTTCTGCGTGCTGGACGAAGTCGATGCCCCGCTGGATGAACCGAATCTCGTGCGATTCAGCCGCTTGATACGTCAGATGAGCGAAACCACCCAGTTCATCATCATCACCCACAGCAAGACCACGATGGAATCCGCCCAGACCCTTTACGGTGTCACGATGCAGCAGCCGGGCGTGTCGCGGCTGGTTTCCGTGCGGATGCCCGCCCAAGAGAATGGCCCCGCTCCGCGGCAGCCGGTTATCTCGATGTCGTAGGAGTTCCCCTCTATCGTCGATCGGCATGGGGTCAATCGGCTGATTCACACAAACCCGCCGCGGGCGCCGCGGATAGCGATTGATCAGTTGGTCGTGAGCCGGTCCATTGGTAAGATAGAAGATTAGTTAGGCGCTTGACGAGCCAGAGCGTCGAGGCGTTCCTTCCGTCACACTGCTCCTCTCGTAGAATCACTTTTGAGAGCATAGACCCCGGTTGGCCGCACCAGCCGAAGAGGTAATCACTATGTCCGTTGAGACTCAGAGCGAACTTCTATCTTGGTTGCGCGATAAGGCCACCCGCCTGCGGATTCACTCGATCCGCGCAACAACGGAAGCGGGCAGCGGCCATCCCACGAGTTGCGCCTCGGCCGCCGAAATCCTGGCGGCCCTGTTCTTTTCAGTCATGCGGTACGACCCCAAGGATCCCGCGAATCCCGCCAATGATGTCTTCATCCTTTCCAAGGGACATGCCGCTCCTGTCCTCTATGCCGCCTGGGCCGAAGCCGGCTACATTCCCGAAGCCGAGCTGCTGAACCTGCGCAAGATCGACTCTGACCTCGAAGGGCATCCCCCCACGACGCTGCCTTTCGTGGATTTGGCGACGGGGTCGCTGGGGCAAGGCCTCTCGGCCGGACTCGGCATGGCTCTCAACGCCCGCGTCGACGGACGCGGCCAGAGAATCTATGTGCTGCTCGGCGACGGCGAATCAGCGGAAGGGTCGGTCTGGGAAGCGGCGGCCATGGCCTCGCATCTGAGTGTCAGCAACCTTTGCGCCACCATCGACGTGAACCGCCTGGGACAGAGCGAGCCGACCATGCTGCAGCATGACATGGATACCTATCGCAAACGCTGGGAGTCGTTCGGCTGGCAAGCGCTGGTCGTCGACGGTCATGACGTCGAAGAGCTTGTGGGGGCCTACGAAAAGGCGGCCGCCACGACCGGCCGTCCCACCGTTGTTTTGGCGAAGACCTTCAAAGGGAAAGGCATCGCGTTCGCGGAAGACAAGAACGGCTGGCACGGCAAACCCTTGGCCAAGGGAGAGCAGGCCGGCGGCGCCATTGCGGCGCTGCAAGCGCAACTGAGCAATTCCAGCTACCGCTGGACGCCGAAGCTGCCGTCTTCGAACGGCCCGGGCCCGGCGCCGGCGTCGCCCGTTCCCGCGCCTCCCTATTCGTTGGGAGACAAGGTCGCAACGCGGCAGGCATTCGGGAAAGCGCTGGCGACGCTCGCCACGGTGAATCCGCGGATCGTGGCTATTGATGGCGATGTCAAGAATTCCACATTCACGCAGGACATCGAGAACGAGTGCCCAGAGCGCTTCTTCCAGGGATTCATCGCGGAGCAAAACATGGTTGGTGTCGCCATGGGCTTCGCAGCGCGCGGAAAGATCGCCTTCGCGGCCAGCTTCGCCTGTTTCCTCAGCCGCGGCTATGATTTCATGCGATTGGCGGCGATTAGCGGAACCAACCTCAAGCTGGTCGGGACCCACGCGGGCATCTCGATCGGAGAGGACGGCCCCTCGCAGATGGGGCTCGAAGACCTGGCCATGACCTGCGCCGAACCCAACTACACGGTGCTCTATCCCAGCGACGGAACGAGTGCCTGGAGAGCAATCGAGCTGGCCGCGGCGACAGAAGGGCCGGCCTATGTGCGAACCAGCCGTCCCGCCACGCCGGTGATCTACGAAGCCGGTGAGGAGTTCAGCGTTGGAAAATCCAAAGTCGTTCGTCAGAGCGGCGGCGACCAGGTGACGGTCGTTGCGGCCGGCGTCACGCTATTCGAGGCACTCTCGGCGCACCAGCAGCTTGCCGCCGAAGGAATTGCGATTCGGGTCATCGACCTGTTCAGCGTGCAGCCGATCGACAAAGAGACGCTGACCCATGCCGCTCGCGCCACCAATGGTTTGGTCGTGACAGTGGAAGACCACTACGCTCACGGCGGAATCGGCGACGCCGTGCTTTCCGCCCTGGCAACCGAGAGAGCCTCCGTTCACAAGTTAGCGGTCAGAGGCATCGCCCGCAGCGGACCGTCGGCGGAGCTGCTGGACCGTTTCGGAATCTCGGCACGTCACATCGTGAACAAAGTGAAAGAACTGGTCAGCTAGCGTAGTGCGCCAATCAGACCGTAACGTATGGCGAGTCGCTTCCGTGCCTGTTAGCGGCGTGGAAGAGATCTTTGCGCTCCAAATCCACGCGGTGATGCGGGCCATTTGAGCCGCGTTCACGCGGCTTGGTGTTCTTAGGCCAGTCGTTTTACGGCTGGCAGGCCCAGCCGCTCAAGCTTTGTCAGCCCGTTTTAACGGGCTTCCCTCTTCCCAACGGAAATCTATACGTTGCGGCATCATTGGCGCACTACACAAGCGGTGTTTCCCCACTCGCAATTCGTCGTGGCCGTTGAAGCCCTTGCCTTCGAACCGCCCGACACGTCCCGTACTTCCGGGGCGATGCCCTATAGCAAGTGTGTCGTAAATCACCGTTTCTAGAGTTGGGGCCTTGAAATCCAGTTGATTCATACGTATAATTAAATCAGTCGATTGAGTCAATCAGTCGATTGTATTAAAATGTACAGCCCATGGCCATCAACACCAAAGAACTCATCCTCGATACGGCGGAGAGGCTCTTTGCCGAAAACGGCATCGACGCCATTTCGCTACGGACAATCATCTCGGAGGCGGGGGTGAACCTCGCCGCTATTCATTACCACTATGGGTCGAAGAACCTGCTGGTCAAAGAGGTTTTCGGACGGCGAATCAGGCCGGTCAATCGGCAACGGCTGATGTTGCTGGATGAGTGCGAGGCTCGTGCGGGCGAAGGGCCGCTGCCGATAGAGGATGTGCTTCGTGCTTTTTTCGCTCCAGCGATTCGGCTCAGTCACGATAAAGAGCGCGGGCACATTTTCATGTGCCTGTGCGGGCGGTTTTGGGCCGAGGTCAGCGGCAAAATGCAGGCCCAGTTCGACGAGCTATTTCGCGAGGTGATCCGGCGCTTCTTGGCGGCCTTTCATCGGGCGCTGCCCCACCTGTCAGAGAAGGAGATTTTTTGGCGGGTTCACTTTGCGGTAGGAGGAATGGTTCACACGATGGTGCATAGCGAGTGGCTGGCACGAATGTCGGGCGGACTTTGTCATCCCTCGGATGTCGAGGAGACGATACAGCAGTTAGTGAGCTACGCCGCGGCGGGATTCAGTGCACCCGCGCCGCCATCGGCGAGTTCCGAGAGGCCGTTGGGTACGGAAAGAGAAAGGGTTGGCGCAAATAGCGAGGGGCAGTCATCTCTCCACGGTAGCCACATTAATAACATCACGGAAACAGGTTGCGAGGGGGTTATGCAGGACGAAGGCCGCGCCGCGCTTTGCGTCTAAGCTATAGTTCGCGTAGGTTCTGATTTTCGTCGTAATTACGCACAGGCGGCGCAAGCCTCAAACCTGAGGTCACAGGCGATCGACCGAACAACTTTCGTGCCAGTCCGCGAGCGGATCCCTGATGGAAGAAATCCGTGCTGTACGCAACAGGTTAACCTAGGGTGCGATTGTGATAACGGCTCGCTCGTCACGGATATTCGGTCAGAATCCAACTAAGGATTCGTTAATCCTAAAAACGGCAGTTAGTCGTCTTCGAACCGCCCCAACCTTGTGACGAGACGTCAGTTGGACCCGAGTGTCGTCGGGGACCGGCGGGTGAAGATTGCAACTGCTCCGCAGTTGCAATATCAGCACATAAGATACGTTCTTTCAATATGTTACAACGAATGCTAGAACGTCCAACTGCCGTTTTTAGGTTAATAAATAACATTACCATGCTAACCGGATTTTCCGGGGAGCAGCTCGCGGTCGCCGACGAACACCACTCGCTGCAGGCCGAAGCGTTGCCGCAGGTCCGCGAGCACCGGCTCGACCGTCTGGGCGTCGTGCAAGTTGTCGCGAAACACATGATGCGCGATCGGCCAGCCGTCGACCCGCACCACCCCGACCAAGACTTGGCGCTGACGCGGTTGGCCGTCGCGTGAGTAGCCGTGCCGGCCCGGCCGGCCCGCTGCCTTGGAAATACGTCGAGGTCAGATCGTAGAAAACCATCTCGGCGCGCAGCGAAAACAGATCGCGCAGCCTGAGGAACAGTTGCTTTTGATACGGTTGGTGCGCTGGGATATCAGGGCGAAAGAAGACCGAAAGTAGGCTAGGTTTTGGACCCGTTTTGGGATCCACCTAAGAGAGGGAGGGGCTGGAAGTGGTTGAACCTAAAAACGGCAGTTGCTAGGGGGCATCGGTGACATACAAGGGGCCGCCGAGGACTCTGCCGTGGAGAAATTGGCGGAAAATCCAGCTCAGAATCAGTCGCCAGCGTTGGGCTCGGGTCAACTGCTCCGCAGTTGCTCGCACCCATTGCAAAAAGGCGCTCCCCCGCTGCAAAGCCGCCTTCATCTGCCGCGCCCTGGCGTGCAAGCTGGTAATCGTTACCGTGGTTTGGTGGCCGTGGCGCGTCCGCCGGGCAATGCCGTGCAGCAGCAGCGGACGCGTCGTGATCGCCTCGCCATGCTTGTCGGGGATCGCCAGCCGCGTAAACAGCGTCCACCAGTTGTACACCAACGCCCCGATGCGCGCCAGCACCTGACAACGCAGCAGGTCCTGGGTCGTGAATCCCGACCAACTCCACTGGTTCTTCAATTCGTCAAAGTTGTTCTCCGCGTCCGCCCGGTCGCGATAGTGCTGTGCGATTGTCGCCACCTCCTCGTCGAGCGAACTCAGCAGCACCACGTACTCATAGAGCACACCCTGGTCGACGATTTCCGCCAACCCCAACGAGAGCTGTTGCGGCGCCGCCGGGTCGGGCTGAGTGAGGGCCAGATCGTTGCGAATCTGGCGCCGCAACACCACCAGCGGCCGGGACCGGCTCCAGCCTTCCAGCATCAACTCCGTGCGGATCGCTTGCCAGCCTTTGCCCGCCGACTCCCATTCCTCGCTGCGAAACAACCTCTCCAACAGTCCCTTCACGCCCCGGCTCTGCCGCAATTTGAACAAATAAGGAAGCTCGCGCTGTGCGGCGCCCAGCATCATCCGCTCCGTCCCCCAGCCGATATCTCCGCGCAGCAGCGCCGGACGCTGCCCGGGTTCCAAGCCGTCGATAAACTTCCACAACTCCGGCTGCGCATACGAGGACGCCGTCTGGTTGCCCGGCTGCATTTCCACTTCCAGCAGCAGCCGCAAGTTGGCCACGAAGTAAGTGTGGTAGACGTGCGAAGGACGCCCCGGCTTGCCCGGGTTGTAACCGCGCTTGGCGCCCTGCTGGCACCCGTAGAGCGGCTTGACGCTGGAGTCGACGTCGAGGATCCAGGGCTCTTCCAGCAGCGCCTCGTAGGTTCGCTGCAAATGCTCGCGCAGCCAGTTGCTGCAAGCCTTCTCGTCGGCCCTTTGAAACGCCCGCCGCGCCGAGTCTTCGCTGACGACCTTGCTCATCCCCAGCAACTGCGGGTTGACCCCATCGCCACGGATCGAGCTGATGTGCGCGTAGCGGCGATGTCCCGCCAGCAGGCTCAGCAGCAGGGCGCCCAACACGTCGCGCACCGCCGGCGCGTTGGGGCTGCGGTAGTCGAGCGGACAAGCGGCGACCCAGTCGTTGAACAACCCGGCGGTTTTAAGAAACTCGATGAAGTAGGGCATCTGCCCGTAGGCGGTTACCGCCGCGCCGGCGTCCCAGCGCAGGTGCACCTTGCCGCCGTAGGTGTCCACCGCCCGGCTGCCACTGCTCTGCTTAGCGATGGCATTTTGGGGCTCCCCCAGCGGGTGAAGCTGTATTGCGCCTCGTGATTTCGACATCACCCACAGTATCAACCACTTGCCCCCTGAGCCGCCAATTCAACCGCCGTTTTTAGGTTGAAGGGATTGGTGGACCTGGAGGGATTCGAACCCTCGACCTCTTCCATGCCATGGAAGCGCGCTCCCAACTGCGCCACAGGCCCCTGGGGCATCTTTCCTCCAGAATACCATGGACAACGGCAAGCGAGGTTCGCCCCAATACTGTTCAGTTGGCAGTTATGGGGAGGGTTTTGGTTGAGTGGCGCGTGCTCTTGTTTCGGGCATCCATGAACGCCCGCCACACAGCGCTCTGCTGCAGAAGTGTAAGCATCCGTTTGTTTTCCTGCGCCTCGTCCGGCGCTTGTGGGCGACTGTGACCCCACCCTCACGGGTGGGGCTCTCAGTTTCGGGTTGCGGCCGCTCGGTCAACCAATCCTAGCCTGGCCGTTCGGCAATGCGTGGAGATCCCTGATGGGGGATACTCGCGCCACGAGCGGCCGGCTAACTCAGGGCGCTATCCCGACTCTCTCGTCAGGCTGCCGCGCCGACGATGCCGTGCGGGTCAAAGATGTACTTCTTGGCGGCTCCCTTGTCAAAGTCTTTGTAACCGTCGGGAGCATCGTCGAGCGTGATCACCGTTGCGTTCACGGCCTTGGCAATCTGAACTTTGTCGTGCAGAATTGCCATCATCAGTTGGCGATGGTACTTTATTACCGGACATTGGCCGGTCGTGAATTGGTGGGACTTTGCCCAGCCCAGGCCGATACGGATGCTCAACCGCCCGTGCCTGGCGTTGTCATCCACGCCGCCGGGGTCTTCGGTCACGTAAAGTCCCGGAATTCCCAGCGCGCCGCCCGCCCGTGTGATCGTCATCAGTGAATTGAGCACCGTCGCGGGTTGCTCGACGGCACTGTCCGCGCCGTGACCGCGGGCTTCAAAGCCTACGCAATCCACGGCACAGTCTACCTGGGGCTCGCCTACGATTTCGGCTATCTGGTCCTCGAGTGAAGCGTCCTTCGTAAGGTCGACTGATTCGCAGCCGAAGCTGCGAGCTTGGGCCAACCTGTCGGGAATCATATCTCCCACGATGACTACCGCAGCCCCCAGCAAGTGACATGAGGCCGCAGAGGCTAAACCGACGGGGCCGGCGCCGGCAATGTAGACCACTGATCCAGTGGTGACTCCGGCGGTGACCGCCCCGTGGTAGCCGGTGGGGAAGATGTCTGAGAGCAGCGCCAGATCTTGTATCTTCGCCATCGCCTGGTCTCGATCCGGGAACTTCAAGAGATTGAAGTCCGCGTAGGGACACATCACGTATTCGGCCTGACCGCCGACCCAGCCACCCATGTCGACATACCCGTAGGCGGCACCAGGGCGGGCCGGATTCACATTCAAACAAATACCTGTCTTGCGCTCCTTGCAACAGACGCAGCGGCCGCAGGCGATGTTGAACGGAACCGAGACGATGTCACCGACCTTGATGAATTCGACATCGCTTCCCGCCTCAATCACCTCACCCGTGATCTCGTGACCGAGAATCAGACCACTGGGAGCGGTTGTCCTGCCCCGCACCATATGTTGGTCGCTGCCGCAGATATTTGTCGCAACGATTTTGAGAATTACGCCGTGCTGGCACTTACGGTCACCGAGCGCCAGTTTTGGAAAGTCGATGGATTGTACCTCGACATTTCCTGGCCCCATGTAGGCGACACCTCGATTCGAAGCCATAATTCATTCCTCCTCCTGAGATCCTTAACTGAAAGTCATACCAGGTCCTAGGATACATCCGGTGACCGGCGGAGGCAACTGCTAGAGTTGTCCAAAAGGGGGTATGCGGAACCGTCGGCGTGTTGAAGGGCGATGATAATGTCCCCTTGAGAGGGCGATAGAAATGTCCCCTAATCTAAGGCTCCAGAAAGGAGGAGCCGAGATTGGAGAGGACATGGATGAACGACAAGGAATTGAGACGGGGCGAGGTGCTGGGCCGGGTGAAGCGAGGCGAGTTAAAGCTGAGCGAGGCGGCGCAGGTGCTCGACATCAGTTACCGCCAGAGCAAGCGGATCTGGAAGCGCTACAGCGCGGGAGGGACAAAAGCATTGAAGCACGGCAACGTGGGCCGGGTATCGAACCGGGCCAAGCCAGCGGAAGTTCGCAAGCGAGTGCTGCAACTGGTGCGCGAGAACTACTCCGGCGAACCGCACGAGCGCTTCGGGCCTACTCTGGCGGCCGAGCATTTGCGAAAGGACCACGATCTGCAAGTATCGGTGCGGGCACTGCGGCTCTGGATGCTCGCCGAGGGTCTGTGGAGCCGCCGCCGCAAGCGCCAGCCGCATCGCCAGCGGCGGCAGCGCAAAGCGCACTTCGGGGAGCTGATCCAGGTCGACGGCTCGCACCACCGATGGCTCGAAGATCGCGGCCCGAAAGGTTGCCTGATGAACTTCGTCGACGATGCGAGCGGCCGGGCGCTGTGCCGCTTCTCGAGCGAAGAGACAACTTGGGCGGCGGCCGATCTGCTCGAAGCCTGGGTGCGTCAATACGGCGTTCCGAAGGCGTTGTATTGCGACTGGAAGAACGTCTACAAGCGCCAGCCGACGTCGCGCGAAGCGCTGGAAGGCATCGAGCCCGAGACGCAGTTCGGGCGCATGTGCGCCAAGCTGGGGATCCGCATCATCGCGGCATCGTCGCCGCAAGCCAAGGGCCGCGTGGAGCGGCATCACGGCACCCATCAAGACCGCCTGATCAAGAAGATGCGACTGCAAGGTATCTGCGATTACGAGGCGGCGAACCGCTATCTCGGCGAGCAATATCTGGGGGGATGGGGTATTTAGTTGACTCCAGTAGCCACAATATGTTGTGGTTGGGGGCATGAAGGAGGACTACCCCCGAAACCTCGTCGAGTTGGAAGCTCGATTCTCGACCGAGGAGGCGTGCCGGGAGTACCTGCTGAAGCTGCGCTGGCCGGAGGGGTTCGTGTGCCCGCGCTGTGGGATCCAGTCCTCATGGGCCAGCAAACGCAATCTGCTGCTCTGCGCCGACTGCGGTTACCAGGCCTCGGTGACGGCGGGCACGATTTTCCAGGACACCCGCAAGCCCTTGACGTTGTGGTTCCGGGCGGCTTGGTGGGTGACAACGCAAAAAGGCGGGGCCAGCGCGCTGGAGTTGCAGCGGGTCTTGGGTTTGGGTAGCTATGTAACCGCCTGGACCTGGCTGCACAAGTTCCGCCGCGCCATGGTGCGCCCCGGTCGCAATCGGCTGGTCGGCCGGGTGGAGGTGGACGAAACGTATGTGGGCGGAGTCGAAGAGGGCGTCCGAGGTCGCGAAATGGTTGGCAAAGCGTTAGTTGCGGTTGCTGCCGAGGAGGATGGGCGCGGTATGGGTCGCATCCGGCTCCGTCGGATCGCGGATGCCTCAGCGGCGAGCTTGGAAGCCTTTGTCGAAGAAGCTATCCAACCTGGCAGCCTCGTGCACACCGACGGCTGGGAAGGCTATGCGGGATTGGAGAACAAAGGATACCGCCATGAAGTCACCGTGCTGCGCGGGAAGCGGCAATCGGCGAGTAAGCTGCTGCCGAGAGTCCATCGTGTCGCCTCTCTGCTAAAGCGCTGGCTGTTGGGGACCCACCAGGGGGCTGTCAGTCACGAGTATTTGGACTACTACCTGGACGAGTTCACGTTCCGCTTCAACCGGCGGACCTCACGGTCGCGCGGCAAACTTTTCTATCGCCTCCTCCAGCAGGCGGTCGCCGCCGACCCTGCTCCCTATAAGACAATGGTCGAGGCCACCAGGGCCGGCACCCCCACCCCCAAGATGTAGTGGCTACTGGAGTCAACTAAATACCCCATTCTGGGGGAACACAACGCCAAATTTGTCTGCGAGCCAGCGGCGGAAGCGGACTTTCATCAGCGCCCGCCCAAGCGTCTGGACTTAAAGTGGGTGTTCTGCTTGGAGGCCGAGCGAGTCGTCTCCAACGATCGGGTGGTCCGTTTCGAGAACCGCTTCTTACAGTTGAAACCGAAGCGCAATCAGGCTCTGGGGGCGGGGGGGAGAGTCACCGTGCAGCAAGCGCGCCAGGGCGAGTTGCAGGTGATCCACGAAGGCCGAGCGGTGGCCTTTGAAGAGATCACGTGGCCCGAGCCGAAGCCGCGCCCCAAGCCGAAACAACAAGCGGCCCGGCAGCGGCCCAAGCCGGCGGCGGACCACCCTTGGCGTAAGTCGCTGCGGTCGAAAAAACGTGCGGCGACGACATAAAAAAGGCAGGGCTATGGAAATGACGGGACGGATGGAAAGCGTGGAAAACCTCAGCGAGCAGCGCAGAGGGTTCGCATCGCAACGACAGGTTTCCCACCCTTCCCACCGTCCCTTGGAAATCGCTGACGCGATTTCCACATTCCCACAGCCCCGACGACGACGATTATCTCTTACGGACTTACAAACAACAAAACGAAGGGGACATTTCTATCGCCCTACCGCTGGGGACATTTCTATCGCCTCTTGACAATGCGGAACCGTCGGCGCTGCAATGGCCGGCTGATTCTGCTATTCTTCGCGGCAGCATGAAAACCATCCATCGCTTCGTGAGATTTGCGGTTATGCGGAATTCGCTTCGAGCCGGACAGCTCCTTGCGGTTATGAGTGTCACGGTCGCCTCCCTTTACGCCGGCACGCGTCCCGTCATCATGGGGACGCGCGGCGTGGTGGTTTCCGGACACCACCAGGCCAGCGCGGCGGGGCTCGAGATGCTTCGCAAGGGCGGGAATGCGGCGGACGCCGGTGTCGCGACGGTCTTTGCGCAGGCGGTTGTGGAATTCGACCGCTTCGGCATCGGCGGCGAGGTTCCGATCCTGATCTACCTGGCTAAGGAAGAAAAGGTTGTCTCGATCAATGGACACGGGTTTGCTCCCCTCGCCGCGACGATCGAGTGGTTCAAGGAACGCAACATTGACGTGATCCCGGGCGACGGGTTCCTGCCCGCTGTCGTGCCATCGGTTGTCGACACGCTGATTTTGACGCTGGACCGCTACGGGACATTGTCTCTCGCGGATGTCCTGGCTCCTGCTATTGAACTCGCCGAAAAAGGCTTCCCGATGTACGGCGAATTCAAGGGCCACATCGAAGAGCAGGAAGCGCGGTTCCGGCAGCAGTGGCCCAGTTCGGCAAAAGTGTTTCTGCCTGGCGGACAGGTTCCCGAGATTGGGGACGTTTTCGTCCAAAAGGACTTGGCGCGCACGCTTCAACGGCTGGTTGCCGCGGAACAAGCACACAAAGACGAAGGGCGCGGCGCGGGGCTCAAGGCAGCCCGTGACCTCTTTTACAAAGGAGAGATGGCCTCCGAGATCGTGCGCTATCAGAAGGAGTTCAAGTCGCGCGACGCCAACGGCTTCGTTTCCGCTGGTCTGCTTTCTGAAGAAGACTTCGCGCAATACCAGGCGCGCGTCGAGCAGCCCGCGAAAACAACCTACCAGGGGATCGACGTCTACAAAGCTGGGTTCTGGTCCCAGGGTCCGGTGCTGTTGCAGGCGCTCAACATCCTCGAAGGATACGACTTGAAAAAACTGGGCCACAACTCGCCGGCCTACATTCACCTTCTGGCCGAAGCCATGAAGCTGGCGTTCGCCGACCGCGAGTGGTATTACGCGGACCCCGATTTTGTGGGGGTTCCGGAAGCCGGGTTGCTGTCAAAAGAGTACGCCGCGGAAAGGCGCAAGCTGATCGACCTGAAGAAACCTTCCCTGGAGATGAGGCCTGGCAACCCGTACCCGTTCCATCCCAAGCAGATGGCCCACGGCCCCATACCGCAGTCGATCGAGCTGCGGCCGGGTGAAAAAGGCACGACCGGCACGCGCGTGGCGGACGCCGCTGGCAACGTGTTCTCGGCGACGCCCAGCGGCGGCTGGTTTCGCCACTCCCCGATCGTCGAAGGACTCGGTTTTGTCTTGGGCACGCGCGGACAGGCTTTTTGGCTGGATCCTGACAAAGCCAACCGCCTCGAGCCCAGAAAGCGCCCCCGCACGACTCTCACTCCCAGCCTCGCCGTCAAGGACGGTAAGCCCTACCTTGCTTGGGGGACTCCCGGAGGCGACGCCCAGGACCAAGTCAACCTGCAGTTCTTGCTGAACGTTGTGGAGTTCGGCATGGACATTCAGGAGGCCATCGACGCGCCCTATTTTCTGATCTACGACTTTCCCAGCTCCTTCTACGGCCACGGTTCGCGTCCCGGCTCGTTGCGCCTGGAGAACCGTGTACCGGGCGAAGTCTTCACGGCCCTTCGAAAAATGGGTCACAATGCAAGCCCGGCAAGCCCCTGGTCCGCCGGAGATGCCACCGCGTTGATGGTCGATTCCGCGCGTGGCGTTCTGTTCGGCGCCGCCAGCCCCCGCCGGGACAAGTCCTACGCTCTGGCGTGGTGATCGGGTTCCCTTTTGATTGCCGCAGTCGCGGACGATCATCGATAATCACTCTCGGTGACCAAACAATCCCTCCACACTCTGGCCTGTGTCGTTAGCCTTTTTGCTCTCAACGCAATCCTATGTCATGAACTCTTCACGGTTGAGTACACCCAGCACATGGGGTCGATCGAAGGCGCCTACATATCGATCAGCCGGTATGCGCTGGAGAATCCCGGGGGCCTAAGCTGGTTCCCCTTGTGGTACGGCGGGATTCCTTACCAGAACAGCTATCCGCCGCTGCTTCATTTGTTGGTGGCGGCTTTCGCTGGGGTGACGGGCTTATCGGCCGCTCTTGCCTACCATGCCATCACCGCGCTGATGTATTGCCTGGGCCCTGTCACGCTGTTTTGGATGAGCTACCGGCTATCCGGCGCTCGCGCCGCAAGTTTCGTGGCCTCGTTGCTGTATTCGCTTTTTTCGCCATCCGCGATTCTGATGCCGTCCGTGCTGGAAGACCTGGGAGGGAGCCTCGGACCCCGGCGGCTCCAGGCCCTCGTCTACTGGGGCGAAGGACCGCACGTAACGGCGATGACGCTGCTGCCGGTGGCAATTGTCGCCCTTTCCGCCGCTCTGAAAAAGCCAAGTCCGGTACGCGTTTATGTGTCAACGCCAAATAGAAATGTCCTATTCGCTGCCAAGTAGAAATGTCCGGTTGGGGCGGGGCGGCTGGAGGGGCCGTGGCGAGGCACTCGCCGGTTGGGCATGACGTTGCGAGTGAGTGCTGCTGACCCATTCGGCCAGCTCACAGCCGCGTCTGTGTTTGTGGGCGGGATTGCTTTGGTGAAGTCTCGGAGCTGAGGCCTTGGGCTGGGCCAACGCGACTATCGCCGGGCGCCGTTTGCCCGGCGCTCCCAATCGAATTTTGGTTTAGCAGCGCCCGCCAACTCAGCCTATCGGCGGGCGCATCTCCCCGGCGGGCACCGGAAGCTCGCGCCTGCTCACCCTTCCAGGGTGACTCTGTCAATAGGACATTTCTACTTGGCACATTTAGGACATTTTCACTTGGCAGCGACACCGGTACGCGTTTATGTCGCGGCGATTGCGCTGGCGTCTGTTGTTTTAACGAACTGGCTAGGAGGGCTTGCGCTGGGGGCCGCGGTTGTTGCCTATTTGCTCAGCCGGCACGCGGGTTCGTTGCGGATGTGGGTGATAGCTCTGGGTATCGGAATCCTTTCCTACGCGCTGGCCTCACCATGGATTCCGCCGTCGACGCTGATGGACATTTGGCGAAACGCGCCGGACGTCGGTGGTCGCTACCCCGTCACATGGCAGCAGGTCTGGTATCTCGCGGCTGCACTCGTCCTTGTGGCACTCGCCGGTTTGCTGCTTAGAAAGATGCGAGTTCGCCCGATTGTTCAGTTCTCGACGTTCTTCTTCCTGTTCATGGCATCCCAGGTGTTGTCTGAAGAATGGCTGGGCGTCTACATCTTTCCTCAGCCCAAGCGCTATCACCTGGAGATGGAGATGGCGATTTGTCTTGTCGTTGTCTTCGCTAGCGAGAAAATCGTTGGCTCCAGCCGTGGCCGGCGCCTCGCTTGGCTGGTGGTTGGCTTCTGCCTGGTTGCGGTGCAATGGCACAACTATCGTGATTACTCAACAAAACTGATCCAGCCAGTAGATATCCGGGCGACGATCGAATATCAAGTGGCCGACTGGCTTGACGAGAATCTCCCGGGCCGGCGAGTGTTCGTGCCAGGTTCCGAGAGCTTCTGGTTAAACGCATTTGCTGACAATCCGCAACTCGGAGGCGGCTTTGATCAGGGGATCTCAAACCCGCGGATTCCGATGGTCACGTATGGACTCCTGGCAAGCGAGGCTGACGGTGAATTCGGCAAGACCTGGTTGCAGGCTTATGGCATTGACGCGATAGCTGTTGGAGGTCCGTCCTCGCGGGAGTTTTTCAAGCCCTATCGCGACGCCAAGAAATTCGACGGTGTGCTGGAGGAATTGTGGCGTGACAACGACGACGTGATCTACGGAGTGCCGCGTCGCTCAATCTCGCTGGCGCATGTCATCGAACCCGCCGACCGGGTCGCAAAAGAGCCGGAAGACGCCCTGGACGTCGATTCGATCACAGCATTTGTGAATGCTCTGGAGAACCCCCAGCTGCCCTTGGCGGAGTTCCGTTGGAAGAGCCCTCATGAAGCTGAGATCACCGCCGAACTGGGACCGTACCAATTCATTGCGGTGCAGGTGTCCCATGATCCTGGATGGCGTGCCTGGGTCAACGGCGAGCCCCGCCGCGTTCTGCGGGACGAGCTGGGCCTGATGGCGATCGACGCCCGTTGCGAAGGCCTTTGTACGGTCAGGCTGGTTTACGACGGGGGGCCTGAGATGTGGCTTGCCAAGGCGGCCTGCATCGGCTCGCTTCTGGGCGGTTTTCTCTGGCTGTGGGTGGACCGCCGACCGAAATCCGCGTCCGCATAGTTAGGCCAGGCCCCAACCGGCGGTAGTCCATCTAGGCGCGTTCGAGCACGGCGCCATAGATGCCTTCGCGGGTTGTAGCTTCCGGTGAAAGCACCGGCGTGTCAGGCGGCAGGCTTCGGTCGATCTCGGCGAAGAACTCGTCGACCTCCCGCGCCCGGCCGTCGGCAGTCGTGGCGCTTTGACCACCGTTGGGCGGTTGCTCATCAGCGAGTTCCACAATCGGTTACCACACTTCTAAGAATACTTCGTTACTGGAAACGCCGCCAGCGTTCACTGAGAGCGTATGCCTTCCCGGCGGCAATTCCATGGGATGGGGTATTTAGTTGACTCCAGTAGCCACAATATGTTGTGGTTGGGGGCATGAAGGAGGACTACCCCCGAAACCTCGTCGAGTTGGAAGCTCGATTCTCGACCGAGGAGGCGTGCCGGGAGTACCTGCTGAAGCTGCGCTGGCCGGAGGGGTTCGTGTGCCCGCGCTGTGGGATCCAGTCCTCATGGGCCAGCAAACGCAATCTGCTGCTCTGCGCCGACTGCGGTTACCAGGCCTCGGTGACGGCGGGCACGATTTTCCAGGACACCCGCAAGCCCTTGACGTTGTGGTTCCGGGCGGCTTGGTGGGTGACAACGCAAAAAGGCGGGGCCAGCGCGCTGGAGTTGCAGCGGGTCTTGGGTTTGGGTAGCTATGTAACCGCCTGGACCTGGCTGCACAAGTTCCGCCGCGCCATGGTGCGCCCCGGTCGCAATCGGCTGGTCGGCCGGGTGGAGGTGGACGAAACGTATGTGGGCGGAGTCGAAGAGGGCGTCCGAGGTCGCGAAATGGTTGGCAAAGCGTTAGTTGCGGTTGCTGCCGAGGAGGATGGGCGCGGTATGGGTCGCATCCGGCTCCGTCGGATCGCGGATGCCTCAGCGGCGAGCTTGGAAGCCTTTGTCGAAGAAGCTATCCAACCTGGCAGCCTCGTGCACACCGACGGCTGGGAAGGCTATGCGGGATTGGAGAACAAAGGATACCGCCATGAAGTCACCGTGCTGCGCGGGAAGCGGCAATCGGCGAGTAAGCTGCTGCCGAGAGTCCATCGTGTCGCCTCTCTGCTAAAGCGCTGGCTGTTGGGGACCCACCAGGGGGCTGTCAGTCACGAGTATTTGGACTACTACCTGGACGAGTTCACGTTCCGCTTCAACCGGCGGACCTCACGGTCGCGCGGCAAACTTTTCTATCGCCTCCTCCAGCAGGCGGTCGCCGCCGACCCTGCTCCCTATAAGACAATGGTCGAGGCCACCAGGGCCGGCACCCCCACCCCCAAGATGTAGTGGCTACTGGAGTCAACTAAATACCCCATTCCATGGGAATCTGTGCGTTGATCTGATACAGGCCGGCGAAGAAAGGGGCGAGGCCGCTAAACACGACCGATGCTTCGCGGCCGCCGATGAAAACTTGAGGCGCGATGCCCGTGCGGCCCCCCGGCTCGACAGCGCCCAGGCCGGTGGTGAAGATCTGCAGGAAGTCTCCCGCCGCGGGCGCTCTTTGCGTCACGGGAGTCCCGTCGGCGTTCAAGATCGCTCCGCTTCCCGTCAGGGCATCGAAGAAAACGCCCGGTTGCGTTTGCGTCATCGGAACTTCGATGATTTCCGAAGCCCCGGCCGGCGAAGTCACTAGGATTTCCGCGGCGGCGCCACTCAGCTCAAACGGCGCTTGAAAGTTGATCTGAAAAGGCGAGACGTGGAGCAGCGGAACGGGCGTTCCGTTGATGGAGACGGTCGTGCCTGCCAACTGTCTGGGAAGCGGCAGGGAACTCGCCGACTCCGTGCCGGCGGACAGACTCGTCCCAAAGATGGAATACAGTCCGCCCGGAGTCAAAACCGGCTCGGATGACGACGTTCCGGCGTTGAAACTCGCCGCGTTGACGACGCCTGCCCCGGAAAACAACGGTTGTGGGCCCGCCGAAATAGCGGTGGCGGTTGAGCCCACGGCAGGCGTGCCCTGGATCTCCGCTCTTAGTGAGTTGTCAGATCCAGCCGTAGCTAGTCGCCATTCCACTCGGACCCTGCCAGTCGAATCCGTCACGGCTTGGGACGGAGTCGCGACCCCGTCGCCACTTGCCGCGATATCGATCGGTATCCCCGCGTAGTGCAGTTTGTTGCGGTCTCGCAACCGAAACACAACTGGTTGCGGCAAGGTACTGCCATCTCCAGCCGACTGCTTATTGCCCGATTCGATTTCCAGGCGAAGGTCCGTTGCCTGGTTCCTCACCTGGATGATCGTCTGTGCCTCATCGTATCCGGGCAGTCCGACGCGGGCCGTCAGCTCCGCTGTCCCCAGGCTGTTCCCGGTAATGACGAAAGGCGCCTCCAAAGAACCGGCGGCGATCGTGACGACCGGCGGCACGCTGATCACGGGACTGTCGCTCGTCAACAGCACTTCCAGGCTGCTTTCGAGTGGAGAGTCGATTCCCACGGTGGCCGCCGCGGGAAAACCTTGCAGCACCCCTGCCGCCGGCCACGTCGACAAATGCAACAGATTGACAAGATCTGTTCGAGCTGAACCGCGTTGATCCACCGCCTGGTTGAAAAACTCCTGCCATTGCGTGCGGATGCCGTCGATCTTCTCAATATCGGCAGCCGGCGGAGCGCTCCCTTCCGCTGCCAGAAGGATAAAGGCGAAACGCCAGTCCTTCTGCGAGACGCCGGCATCCGGTGAACGCTCACCCTCAGCGGCGATGATCATATCGACCGTGATCTCTTTGCGGGTTCCGTCAAACGTCACCCCCACGGCGGGCGGTGAAGAAGCCGAGCGCGGAGTTGACGGGTTCTCCACCAAAAAAGAGGGCAGGACTTCGTCCGCCGGGCGAAGCCCCATCACGTACTGATCCAGATCACCGTACTTCTCCACGGCAGCAGTGGTTTCAAAGCGAGGCGACACCATGCCCTTGTCGACGATGCGATTGCCTTCTTCTACGGAAGCGTCCGAGTTGAAGAAAAAATTCCAATGGGCATTCTGCCGGCCGAGCAGGGCGCTGGACAGTTGTCCCGTTGCGGAGTCCAAGAATCGTGTATAAACCAGAAAGCGGTGCCCGGCTTCTTGCCCCAGCACGGACAACGTGGTGTTCTGACCCAGAATCGGGATGCGAGCGGTTGGGTCGTCCGGATAGTTCGCCAGCGGCCCCATGTTGAGATAGCTCTGCAGCCGGGCCGGCGAACCAAAGGTGGCGCCAAAGTCGAAGATCGGATTTCCGTCCGGTTGCGGACTGCCGATTCCCTCGACTTCGTTGCGGATGTTTAGTTCGAAGGCAAAAGACCCCGGCCCCGCCTGAAGCCCCATGTTGTTAAACAGCACCAGGAAGTCGTAGGCGTCGCCGTGGTTTTGAAAGAACCGCTGCGTGACGGCGACCGTATCGATGGCGGTGCTGCGAGTGAAGATTTCCGCCAGTCCGCCGGCTGCCGGCTCAGCCACGCCCTCCGACAGGTCCACCGCCGCAGTGTCCCCTTGCAGGCGGCCCGGGACAAGGCCGGCGACTATGTCGGTGAGATTGATCGCGGCGTAGTGGAACTCGATGCGGCCGTCCTGATGGAGCGTGAGCTGAAACGTCTGGCGTCTGCCTGTGCCGACAAACCTGAATTCAGGCACATCACGCCAAGTAACGACAACGCGGTTGGCAGCCAAATGGGCGGTCACGGCGGCTTGAGGCCGGCTCGGGTCGAGATCGGTGAACAAGGGGGCGATACGGGGAGGCCCCGCTGCCATTCGGGCAAAGCTTCTCGATGTGGAACTGGCCTCGGGTTCCTCAAACGTGACATTGCCGTCGGAATGGACAAACACTTCCGAGTAGGCCTTATCGAAGAAGGGGAAAGAGAACGGCAGAGCAACTCGTTCCGCGTCGTCATCGCTCAGGGCCAGCGGAATCGCTTGCGGTTCTATATCCGGGTCGAAGCCCAGGGCTGCCGGTTCCGCCGTATAGGCATCGTCCACCCGCCTGAAAATCAGACTGCTCCCGTTGAGATCGAATGCATTGGGCCTGAGGACAACACCACCCGAATCATCGAGGATTGCAATTTCGCCGGCGTCTTGGCGAAGTACCGCCTGGGAAGCGGATAGCGCGATGCCTTGCGCCCGGCGGCGAGACTCTGCCTGCTTGTGGCGGAATAGCTCGGTGAGATTGCGTCCTTGGTAGGTTCCCGAGGGGTAGCCGCCGGGAAGCGAGTCCGAGGCGGCTTGCAGGACGGCGGAGCCGAGCCACAAGGCCGAGGACGCTGCGGCAACGAGAAGCCCGCCGAAAAGGCGTCTGGGAGCCGACGACCTCATCTTAACCCCGATACCGTTCACCTAGGGCCTTTGAGCCGCCGAAGAGGCGCCCGGATGATGAGTAGCCTAGCCGCGGAAGCGGAATCCGGATGAGTAGCCTAGCCGCGAAGCGGCGTCGGATCGTAGCCCAGGGTGGAGCGAAGCGCAACCCTGGGTGGAAACCCTCCATGCGGGAGCCCCGAATGGGGCGTAGGAACCCAAACAGTCCAGTCGCCAAGACGTTTCTCCTTCGGGGGTGATTGAAACTTGGGACGTCCGTAGAGCTTCGCAACTCGGCGAGCACAAATTCAGCAACTCCACAAACTCCGCCCCCACGCAAAGCTCGTTTGACGGCATTCCAGCCATCACGGTTTCGGACAGGCCGCCAAGTTTCACACTATCACGAGATAGATCTCACGCGGCCCGTGGACTCCGAGCGTAAGCTTCATCTCGATGTCACCCGTGCGGCTGGGCCCGGCGATCAACACCATGGAGCTGGAAACCTCCGCCGGGTCGGGCAGAACCGTGAACAGCTCGTCGAGCCCGCTGAGGACAGCTTGCGACGGCACGACCGCGATGTGGATCGAGGGCAGCAGAGAAATCAGCCGGTCTTCGTGGGAGGAAGACAAAAGCACCAGGGCCCCGGGGTCGGCCAGAGCGTAATCGGCGCTGCTGATGCCGACTTCCGCGTTGGCGGCCACATCTCGCAGTACAGCCCGGTCCGTGATTCCCGACTCGACGCCTGGAAGCGAGGTGACGCCTGTGTCAAGCAGCAGCGGAGCCGCGGAAGCGATAGCAGAGCGGCCGGCGACGATCCGCGAAACCTGCCGGCAGGCTTCAGTGGGAGAGCCGGCGCGAAAACTTTCGCCGGGGAAATTCGCCAGCAGTAACTGCACGCGCCGCTCGGGATCCATCGGCGAAACGACCAGACGCGGCGGCGGTGGAGGATGGGGCGGTTGATCGATATGCCGGCCCAGCCCGCTGCGGATTCGATGCAGAATGTGTTCGCGATCAGGCATGAGTCGTCCCCTAGCCGGCTGGCGGCTCGTTGGCGTTGCGGCGGACCCCGCCATTTGCCCCGTTAGCTGCCGTCTGCCTTCTCGCCCTCCACAGCTCACGGAAGCTTTGCGGAGCGGGCGGCGGGAAGTCGCGCTGTCCGGTCCACTCACTCAGCGGCCCCGGCAGCGACTTGATCCACTGATCATCGGATGGAGCCGGCAGCACCGCCTTTGAAAGAAAACCAAGCTGCTCGAACAATCTCGGGCTGCGCATGACCCAGCTCCAAATCCGGAAGCCGAGCTTTTCCAGTCGAGTCGGCAAGTCCCGAGTTGCCGCCTTTTTGGTTTCCCGGCGCAAAGCCAGCAACATGCGAGGGATGTCGATCTTCACGGGGCAAACCTCGGCGCAGGCGCCGCACAAGCTCGAGGCAAAAGGCAAGGCCGGTTCGTACCCGGCGCCATGGAACTGCGGAGTCAGGATCGCCCCAATCGGCCCCGAGTAGGCGCCCGGATAGGTGTGCCCGCCGACCCGGCGGTAGACCGGACAAACGTTCGCACACGCGCCGCAACGGATGCAGTAGAGCGTCTGCCGCTTTTCCTGGTCCGCGAGAATCCGCGTGCGGCCGTTGTCGACCAGCAGCAGGTAGAATTCCTCCGGACCGCTTATCTCACCAGGCCGCCGCGCGCCTGAAAGGAAAGAAGTATAGCTGGTGAGGGGCTGACCCGTGGCGCTGCGGCTCAGCAGTTTCAGAAACACAGCGAGATCAGCAGCGCGAGGAATGAGTTTCTCAATACCCGCGATGGCTATGTGGACCCGGGGCAGAGAAGTCGTCAGCCGGATATTGCCCTCGTTCTCGACAAGCACCACGGCGCCGCTTTCGGCGACCACGAAGTTCGCCCCGCTGATACCCATTCCCGCCCGCAGGAATTTCGCCCGCAACACCCGCCGCGCCGCCGCGGTCAACCGGGCCGGATCATCACTTCGTTCCATCCCGAGTTTTTCAGCAAATAGATCCGCGACATCGTGGCGGGTTTTGTGCAGGGCGGGCGCCACAATGTGGTAAGGACGCTCTCCGGCCAATTGCACTATGAACTCCCCGAGATCGGTTTCTACCGGCTCGAGACCGTTCTTTTCAAGAGCCTCGTTGAGCCCGATCTCCTCCGAGAGCATCGATTTCGATTTCACCACGAGCTGGATGCCCTTCTCTTTTGCGATGGAAACGACGGCGCGAGTCGCGGACTCTCCATCGGCGCACCAAAGGACCTTGCCGCCCCGCTCTTGCACTTTCGATTCCAGCCGCTCCAGGTAGTAGTCGAGGTTCTCGAGGGTGTGCCTTTTGACTTCGTTGGCGTAGTTCCGAAGCTCTTGATATTCGGGCAGCAACGAATCAGCGACGGCTTCTCCGCGCTTATCAATGAACCGCTGTGTCGAGGTACGGAGGGTGTTTTGGAGGGTCAAGTCGCTCAAGGCGACGTGGATTTTCTCGTGGAAGCCGGCGGACATGGTGATTAGCGGGCGGCCAGGACCTCGGCCAGATGCATCGTCTGGATCGGTAACCCGCGCCGCCGGAGTCCGCCGCTGATCTGCATTAGGCAACTCGGATCGATCGACACGACCGTGTCCGCGCCCGTGTTGCGGATCGCCTCGATCTTGCCGTCGAGCATGTTGCCGGACAGTTCACCGAACTTGACGGAAAAAGTTCCGCCGAAGCCGCAACACTCCTCGGGCGGCTGCATCTCGCGCAGCTCGAGCCCGCGGACATTGCCCAGCAGCCGCCGCGGCTGGTCTTTGATCTTGAGTTCCCGCAGCGCGTGACACGAATCGTGATAGGTGACCGCGCCGTCGAAGCGCGCGCCGACATCTTCCTGCTTGGCGACCTCGACGAGAAACTCTGAGAATTCGAAGACCCGTGACGCCAGAGCCTGAGAGGCAGCTTCGGCGGTGGGATCTTTCCGAAATAGATCCGCGAAATGATGCCGAATCATCGACGAGCACGAGCCCGACGGCACAACAACGTATTCAGCGCCTTCGAAAACCTTCAAGAAGTGTCGCGCGACTTCTCGCGCTTCTGAAGTGAAGCCGGAGTTGAGCGCGGGCTGGCCGCAGCAGGTCTGAGCCTCGCGGAAATCGATCCGGTAGCCAAGCCGCTCCAGTACATCGGCCATCGCGAGTCCGACCTTGGGAAAGAGCTGGTCAACCAGGCAGGTGACGAACAGAGAAACAGATGGTCCCATGGAATAGCGGTGGGAAGACGATCCGCATTGTAGCGCAGCGCGCCGCCCTCCGTGAATCGGGTGATACCAGCCGTCCCCGCGGCCGATTCAACCCGTCATCGCAAGACGATCGGCATATTACGGAAACGGTTCGGTCCCGATGTTGCCAGAGCCTGCATTTCTCACCGAGCCGCGTTCACGCGGCTTGGTGCTGCTAGGCCGGCGGTTTTACGGCCGGTATCCGGCACGCCCCAACCCGGCAGCCCGTTTCAACGGGCTTCGTTCTCTCAATCGCCGTCGCATGAATTGGCCCTGTCATTGGCAAACCACGCCGGCATGGGCTGTAGCGCGGACCTGGCGCCCCGCTTTTCATGCCCCTTCTGTCATAGGCCAAAGTCATTCACGTAACTTTTGAATTTTTATTCCCTTTATTCTCTGCGCCGTCATGCGAAGCACACGCCGAAACCCTTGACACCGCCTGCTACACTGCGACTAGAAACCGGAAGGGACACAGATCACCGGACCAACACGACCGTTTCCCGGCCGGGACAGTTTCGAGTTGCTCTCCGCACAGTGGTCATCCCCCGCGGATGGCTTCTGCCTAGTAGGGACCGGCTCTCAGCCGGTCCAATCAAGGACGCCCCACGTGGCGCGCGCCTCCTGGCGGGCCGCGTCGGCCTCCGGGCCGACGTTCGCGTCGACAGGAATGTCGGCGCCCGTAAGCGTCCAACAAACTACTCGGGGAAGAAGACCGTTCGCTCGCAGCCGTTTTTGCGCTCCTTTTGAGGGCGGCTGTTGAGGTTCGATCAACGGGAGCAAGAGGCGCCTCTCACAAAAAGAGAGCGGCAAATGCGAGGCAAGACTCAACAAGGCGGGCGCCTGACACAAGATCCGTCATCGAGTCGAACAGAGTCGAACAATGGCGAAAGAACCGAGCTCATCGAGATGTCTCAAAGGGCCGTATCCCTGCCCCACAATTGTCTCCGAGAAGCAAACATCGCCGAAACCCTGCAGTTTTCTGCAAAATTCTGCAGTTCATACTGACACAAAGACGCCTCTAAACGACCTATCTCATAGGAATAACAAGACTTATGGTCCTAGGTGGTCACGGATGCCACTTCCCCGAGAAACGACGGCTCAAGCTCCGAAACGGCCTGAAACATGCAGTTCTTGCACGAATCAAGCAAGAAAAGGGCCGCAAAACTGCAATCTTCAGGTACCTTCCCGCGGCGGGACACGCACGTTTCCCGCTGGCATCCGGTGGCGCGAGTTCGCCCTGGCGGATGCGGTCATCTTGCTAAAGACGATTCGGTCCAGTGTCGATCGAGCCATTGGTGCCTGACCTCTCTGGAAGTTCTCCCCGTGTAAGTGAGCGGCCTCGCGTGCTGCACGTGCTTGGCAGCCTGAACCCCGGCGGGGTCGAAACGTGGCTGCTGGAGCTGGCGCGGCACGCTGACGACTCGGACTGGGCCTTCGACTTCTGCCTGCTGGGACCGGAGAAGGGCGCCTATGCCGATGAGCTGGAGCGGCGCGGTTCGCGGATCTGGCGCTGCCCGGTTCGGCGTCCGGAGCTGTTCACGCAGCGCTTGTATCGCCTGCTTCGCCGGACACGGTATGACATCGTCCACAGTCATGTGCACTATTTCAACGGCTGGGTCTTGCGGGTCGCCCGCGCGGCGGGAGTCCCGGTTCGAATCGCGCATAGCCACAACTCGCACGATGGCGGTTCCCGAAGCGGATTTCGCCTTGTCTACCGCAGTTGGATGAAGTCCCTGCTGAGCCGCTCCATGAGCCGGGGCCTGGCCTGCTCGGCAGCGGCCGCCGAGGCGCTGTTTGGAAAGGACCACAAGAAGAACCCGCGTGTGCGCCCCGCGCCTTATGGAATTGACCTGGAGAAATTTCGCCGTCTCCATCCGGACCGCATCCAATTGCGAAACGAGTTCGGCATTCCGGCCGGGGCGCCCGTGGTTGGCCATGTCGGCCGTCTCGAGCCGCAGAAGAACCAAGACTTTCTTCTCGAAATCGCCGCTGCGACGGCAACAGTCATGCCGCAAGCGCGATTTGTCATCGTTGGCGAAGGACGGCTGCGCGAACGGCTGGAAGCGCAGGCCGGTCAACTCGGACTGCTTCCTCGAATTCGCTTCGCGGGACAGCGCGGCGACGTATCCGAACTCATGGTCGGTTTGTTTGACGCCTTCTTGTTGCCGTCGTTGCACGAAGGGTTGCCGCTGGTGGCGCTCGAGGCCCAGGCGGCCGGACTGCCGTTGCTGATGTCCAGCCACATTACCGAAGAGGCGGTCGTCCTGCCGCGGATCAGTCGCCGTTACTCATTGAAGGCGGGTCCTTTGCATTGGGCGGTGGGACTCAGACAAATGCTGGAATCGAAGCGCTTGTCACCTTCCGAGGCCTGCCGGCGCCTCGCGGAAAAAGGTTTCGGCATCGCGACATCGCTCGAGAATCTGACAGCCAACTACGATGAGCTGGTCCGGACGCTGTGTTGGTCCCGTCCTGAACAGCCGCTTCGGGCCGAAGCCGTCTCCAACAAGAGCTGAGGTGCTCACTCCGGGAAGCTCGCTTGCCGACGCCGCGATCCGGCCCCGCCAGCCTGGCCGTATCCCCGGAACAACGATCGTTGTCGTCGCCGCACTGCTTTCGGCCGCCGCATTGTTGCTGTGGGTGGAGGCGACGCACAGTGACCGCGGCGCTTCCGTGGCGGCCGCGGCGGTTTGGGGGTTGTGCCTTGCCGTGAGCCTGCAGGTTCTGCGGCTACACCCGCTGTCACCGGCGATGGTGTATTTGTACATGTTCGGCGTATTCCATCTGGGTCTGGCCGTGCCCTGGAGCATGGAATTGGATGTCGGCCGCGCACCGGCCTGGCTACTGCACGGCGGCCTGGAATCGGCCCTGTCGCTCGTCATCCTGGCTCTGATGTCGTACCTCGCCGGCGCCTCGCTAGCGGTGTGGAAATGGCCTTTGCGGAAACAGGCCGCGCCGGTTAACGTTCGCTATCACAACGCCGTGATTTCCCACTGCGGATTGGCCATCTTTCTGGGCGGGCTCGTGATGTTCCTCTGGGGAATGAGGTCTCTTGGTTTCGACCGGCTGCTCGGGGCGACCTATTTCGAGACTTACAAGCTCACCAATTGGTATGACCCGCGCTTCTTCGTGACGAGCCTCAACGTAGCGCCGATTGGGCTTTACCTGATGGCCGCGGCCGCGCCTTGGCGGCGGATTGTTGCGGTGCTGGTGATCGTCGCGACTTGGAGCAGTGTCATCTTTTGGCTGGGATTCCGGGGCTTCGGATTGATCCCGGTCATCACCGTGCTGGCGGTGATTCACAAGCGGGGATTCCGGCTGCCGAAACTGGTTTACCTTGCCGCTGTCGCCGTCATGCTCTTCGCGATACCCATGATCACCGTACTCAGAGATGCACGCCTTGGAGAACGCTCGATCTCGGAAGCGGCCGGCGCTTGGCGCCCGCTGGCGGCGGTCACCGAGATGGGAGCCAGCCTCAGGCCCTTGGTCCACACGGTGCAATACATGGAAACCGAGAGCTTGCGTTGGGGCCGGACCTACTGGAGAGGCTTGCTGGCTGTGTTCCCGAATGTTTCTCGTGACTGGGCAGGCGGTTCCTATCTTCCGCTTGAAGAGCTGCCGCCGAGCCATTGGGTGACCAAACAAGCCGCGCCCTGGAGTTACACTCACTTTGGGGGGCTGGGCTTCTCGGCCGTGGCGGAACCCTACATGAACTTTGGTACTGCCGGAGTGGTGCTCTATTTCTTGGCCTTACCCGCTTTGCTCGTCTGGGCGGACCGTTTTGACGCCTCGCGGCCAACCAGGCTGGCAACGTGGGCGGTACTGCTAGGGCCGCTGCTGTGGACAACCCGCAACAGCTTCGACAACTTCTTCCGCCCCGCGCTATTGGGCTTGTTATGTGTGTTCCTCGCCAGGCTGGCCGCTAACTCCCTCGCCTCGATCCGCGCCAGACGAGCGGCACCGTAACAGAGCCCCGAACGCAAGTGAGTGGGTCAAGTCCGCCAGCCGCAACAATCTTCCAAGAATCGTAAATCTGACCCGTCAAGTCCGCTAACCCGAGTTAGTCTTGCGGCAAGACGCTGATTTCGCGGTTATCATCACCCTTGTCGGTGATGCGGATTTCAATCCTTGGCCTGGGAAGCTGGCCGGAGAACTTCTCGCCCCATTCGATCAATACGACGGCATTTTCATCCCACAAATCATCCAAGCCGAGGGTCTCGAACTCGGGGACGCGGTCCAGGCGGTAAAGGTCGATGTGGTAGACCTTCGGGTCTCCTTCATATTCATGGACCAGTGAAAACGTCGGGCTCAGCACGTGTTCGGGCGGGCAGGCGCCCAGGCCGCTGATCAGGCCCTTGGCCAGGGTGGTTTTCCCGGTTCCGAGGTCTCCGACGAGCAGGACGATTTGCGGCGCTTGGATCTCCCGGGCCAGGCGGCGGCCAAGCTCGATGGTCTCTTCGGCGGAGCGGGTCAAGTGTTTCTGAAGGGGCTTGCTATCCACGGATCTCTTTCCACTGACTACGCAGACCACACAAATTGGGAAAGCCGGATGATGCGAATCTGAGTCACCCCTGCAATCGGCGGATAGCCCGGGGCAGAAACGTCAAAATATCGGTCGCCAGCATCGATTGCTCGCTCCCTTCCTCGACGGCCAATTCAGCGGCAAGCCCATGGAGGTAAACCGCGGCCGCAACGACCAGCTCGGGAGGTTCGTCCGCGAACTGCGCCAGCAGCCCGGCGATGATTCCGGTGAGGATGTCTCCGGAGCCACCGTTCGCCATTCCAGGGGTCCCCGTTGGATTGACAAGAACCCGGCCGTCGGGCGTTGCCGTCAGCGTGCGATACCCCTTGAGCACCAGGTGGACGCCGCGCCGCTGGGCGAACTCTCGGGCGATCTCGACCCGCCGCTTTTGAATTTCACTCGTCGGGAGGCCCGTCAGCCGCGACATTTCGCCGGGGTGCGGAGTCAGGACCAGAACGCGGCCGTCCGCGCCCCAATCGCTTTCACCGGACGCCAGCGCGGTCAACCCGTCCGCGTCGACGACCATGGGCAGCCCGGCCTCTCGAACAATTCGCCGAACCAGTTCTTGATTCGCTGGTTTCGTTCCGATTCCCGGCCCCAGTGCAATGACTGTCGCCCGCTCCGTCCATTTTGGCTGAAAGGCATCGGCCAGCATGGAGCCGTCATCCGCTTCAGGCACGGGTATTGTCATCAGCTCCGGAGTATGGGACACGACAGCCGCGGCGGCGCTCCGGGCGGTTGCTACCGTCACCAGGCCCGCGCCCGCCCGCAGAGCCGACGTTCCCGCCATCAGTACGGCGCCCGGCGTCGCTCTCGACCCTCCGATGACCAGGACATGTCCAAAGTCGCCTTTGTGGGCCGAGCGGTCGCGTGGAGCAAAAAGTCCAGCGAAATCAGCCGGCTCGGCCAGCGACAGCTTCAGATCCGGGTTGGATTCCAAAAGCGATGGGGCGGTTCCAATCGCCGCTACACGCAGATTCCCGACCGCTTCGCAATTCGGCGGAAAGATCTGACTCACCTTGGGAGCCGTGAAGGTGACGGTGTGGCGGGCGCGGACGGCCTCACCGAGCGGCTCGCCGCTGTCGGAGGGCAACCCGGAGGGCATATCGACCGCCACAATCGAGGCATGCTGGAAGTTGGTGTTGAGGTCTCGAATGACTTCCAGGAAAAGCCCTTCGGCCGGTCCGCGAAGCCCCGTGCCGAGGAGAGCATCCAGCACGATCGTCGCGGGCAGCAACTGGGGGCGCAGTTGCCGCCATCCTTCGGAATCGTCCACCACGATCGGCTCGAAATCCACCGCCCGCAGCATCTTGTAGTTAGCGGCCGCGTTGCCCTTCAACCGTTCGGGATCACCGAGCAGGACGACCCGCAGCCCCGCCGAAAGCCCGTCGACCACAAGATGCCGCGCCACTACCAGCCCGTCCCCGCCGTTGTTTCCTTTGCCGCAGAGGATGACAATGCGCTGGGCGTTGAGAGGCGAGTATTTTTCGGCAAGGAATTCGCGGACTCGCAGGCCGGCGTTTTCCATCAACACCAGGCCCGGCACGCCGCGCTCTTCGATCGTGAGACGATCGATCTCGCGCATCTGATCCGACGTCAGGATCTTCCGCACCTAGGACTCCAATTCCAGTTCCAGCCGCCGCAGGTTCTCTCGTTCTCCCATTGCGATCAGCACATCGTGCGGCTCGATCACGGACTTGCCGGAGGGATTGAACTGCATCCCCCCTCCGGGCTTCATAATGGCCATGACGATGACATCGTGCTTCTGTTTGATGCCGGACTCTTCGAGCGTCTTGGACGAGACGACACTGGATGCCGATACCTTGAGCTGCTCGAACTCCAGCTCCAGGTCGGAGGAGCGGTGAAACACGGAAGAGATATCGAGAAAGCTGGTTACGTGTGGCCGCAGCATCGACTGGGCAAGCCGGTGACCAATAAAGGAGTAGGGGGTGAATACGGTGTTGGCTCCGGCGCGGCGGAGCTTTTCTTCCGCTTGCTCGTTGCTGGCGCGAGCGGAGATCAACAGGTTCGGATTGAGGACGCGCGCCGACAGGGCCACGTATACGTTGTCCGCGTCGCTGGCGAGGGCGGAGACCAGCCCCGCCGCAACGCCGATACTGGCCTCTCGCAAGGTCTCATCCTGCGTTGCATCCCCGACGATCGTCGGGATCTCCTGATCAATCGCCCACTGCGCATTCTGGGGGCTGCTGTCGATCGCCACGAGGCGCGCTCCGCTGCGGCGCAATTCCTGCACGGTGCCGCGGCCGACACGCCCCAGTCCGCAAATGATGTAGTGATCGAAAAGTTTGCCCACCATGCGCCGGCTTCGCCTGCGGCCGAAATAATCCGCTAGTTCCAACTTAACAACAAAATCACCCAAGATACCGATCGAGACAAAAATCACGGTGACGCCGGTGAGGATCAAAATCGAATTAAACAGCCGGCCTTGCTGACTCAACGGGTGAACCTCTCTATAACCCACCGTTGACAAGGTGATGAGGGTCATATAAAAGCTGTCGAACCATTCCCAACCTTCGACCCAGCGGAAGCCCGCCGTGCCAAAGACCAGCACGCCCCCCATCAGCGGAAACAAGAAGAGAATCTGACGCGCCGGCTTCATGAACGCTTTCTCAACACCAGCATGGTCATATCGTCCTGCAGAGTTGTTTCGCCTGTCCATTCGATGACTTCCTGCATGACGGCTTGAATGATTTCATCGATCGGGCGGTCCGCCTGACCGAGCAGGGCTTCGATCAGGCGCCGCTCGCCGAACTCTTCTTCATAAGCGTTCTCCGGCTCGGTGACGCCATCCGTGTAGGCGACGAACAAGTCGCCGGCCTTGAGCTCGATCTTGCTGGACTCATACTGAGCGTGAGGGAAAGCGCCCGCTACAAGGCCGCTTACGTCAAGCTGCCGCACCTCGCCGCCGCGAATCAGGAAGGGCGGCAGGTGACCGGCGTTCGAATAGACCAGGGCGCTTTCTTGTTCGTCATAGCAGCCAAAAAACAGGGTCGAAAACTTGTCGGCCGCCGTGCCGTCGTACAGTCAGAGAGGCGCCAGAGTGACGGGTTGTCTTGTCTCGCTGCTGGTGTAGACCGCGTGCGCGATTTCGACAGCCCTCAATCCGTCAATACCGTCCGCGATTGCAGCAGTGCCCTGGCCGGCCGCCAAGCGGACGAAATCCCGCAGCTCCTCGGTGAATGCCACGCGAACGGTCGATTTCCAGCCTTGAAGCTTTTCCCGTACGAATACGCCGGGATAGAGGCTGTACTGGCGGCGGCGCAGCGAACCCAGCTCGTCCAGATAAACCGCCATCGAGAACATCGGGGCATAGGAAGCACGGGCCATTCCGCGGTCGCCGTAGGCCTCAATGAAAAAGCGGTAGCCACGCCATTCCGTCCAACTGGCCTGCAGTTGAGCGACTTTCCCGCTAGCCGTATGGAGCATCGCGAAACCGTTGTCTTCCGACCCCTCGAACTTCCAAACGTTTGCGGAGGCGGTGCCGTAGACTTCGCTGATTTCGCCCAGAATGTAGCGTACCAGGTCGATAATGTGGATGCCGTTATCCATCAAGGCGCCACCGCCGGCGACCTCTTTGTTATGCACCCATGGTTCGCTGAATTCAGAAAGCCCGGCGTGCCCGGTGAACGCACGGACATAGGAGATTTCGCCGATTCGGCCGTTGGCGACGGTTTCCTTGACGAACTGAATCGCGGGAAAGTAGCGCTGGCAGAAGCCCGTGGCGAGGGTGCGCCTGGCTCCCCTGGCAGCGTCCAACATTCGCCGGCAGGCGCCGGGGTTGGGCGCAAGGGGTTTTTCACACAGGACATGTTTGCCTGCTTCAAGCGCTCGAATCGCGATCCGCTCGTGGCTGTCGGGCGGCGTCGAAATGATGACAGCATCCACGTCTTCGCGCCGCAGGAGTTCCTCATAGTTGGCACAAACCGCCGCTTGAGCGGACGCTGCCAGGGAACGAGCGCGAGCAGCGTCGGCGTCGGTGACCGCGGTCAGTTCGCAACCCGCGGCACGGCGAATCGCTTTTGCGCGAATCCTGCCAATTTGACCGGCGCCTATTAGTCCGAAGTTCATCTCTCAAAGGGCGAATAATCTTCCGAGCTCGAGCTGGAGGAAGATTCAGAGCCCCGAACGCAAGTGAGGAGTCAAATCCGCCAAACCAGCCAATCCTTCAAGAGTGCCAATTCCGCCCTGTTCGGTTCCGGCTAGTCCAGTCTCAGGCTAGTCCCCAAGCCGGATAGCCGCCCGCCCGGATCAGGTTCGAGCCAAGCTCGCTACCACCGCGAAACCAGCCTGTCTCGCGGCCTCGGCCAGCTTCAAGTCGTAACAAACGAAGGGACGATTCCGGGGCCTTTCGCGGCACCATGTAAGAGCGGCCGCCAATTGCAGCGAGTCGGCCGGCTTGAGCCCGTAAACGCCGGGCAACGTCTCCGCCAGGTCGCGCAGGGCGCTAGATGGATGCACTTCACGCCAGGATGCTTTCAAGCGCTCCAAACATTCCGCGGCGTAGTCGCAGCCGGCCTGGGTGATTCTCCCCTGGCGCATCAGACGCGATATCGCACTTCTGATCTCTACCGGCGTGGTCCACGAGACTACTTGCCGTGCGCAGGTCTTCACGAGTTCTTCGGATGTCAGAGTAGCCGGTTCTGAGACGCACAACGGCACTAGAGCGCTACTGTCCCAGAATGCAAGTCTCACTTTCTTCCCGGTCATCAACGACAGCTTGAACTGCTGCTTCGAGCGGTACGTCTGGGCGCGGAAGCGCCAGGAAAGCATCGATGTCCAGCTCCTTTTCCGGGAGCGATAGGATGCCGTCAGCCGCCAGCTCCAATTCTTCCGCGCTGAAATCGTTCGTGGCCGAGAGCGGGACAATCTTGGCGACGGGCCGGGCACGATCACGGATCAGAATCTCCTCTCCCCCCCGGACCTGCCGCAAGTAATGGCTCAGACGGTTCTTGAGCTCGGCAATGTTAACGGTCTGCATTGTGGTCTCTTATGGCAATTATAGCCGTCTCGCCACGGGCCAAGCGTTTCAATATGGACTCACCCGACACACTTGAGCCCGGCGTCTCCCGTCGGCGTCTCTTATTGATACTCGCAGAATATAGTGTTGTTTTCGGACACAGCGAATGCCTTGCCGGAACGGGCGCAGCACGCTGCGCCCCTACACCGTATTTCGCGAGCATAAGTAGGGCAGTCTGGAAGCTTTCCGGTTTCATCCAGCGATAAATGGATGCTTCCCTCACATTTGCCCTCTTTGCCGCTCTATCGATCGTATTCGTTAGCAAAAGAGCCCCAATGGTCTTATTTTGTTTGGTTGTAAGTTGTTCATTTATAAGGGTTGACTTTTTTCAATGAGAGTATTTGAGAGTACCTGAGAGGTTTTCCGGCTTTTGGGGTCCGCCGGCGAGGTTGTCGATTGGCCGTCCTTTTCCTTTATGTTGCAGATGAGTCATTTGGCTTGTCGTTTTTAGGATAACAACTCGATCTTGGGATTCCCCGCGGCCGTTGGGTAAGCCTGTTGAAAACAAAGGGACTATATTTATATTTATCCGTGACTGAGTTGGGTGTATTGCGGTTCTTTTGGGGACGAGCGGTTTTTTGGCCGAGTGGCGGGCCGGTAGCCGGTTCGTCGCCGCTTGGCGTACGAGCCTTGAGCATTCAGAGGAAGTCAAGGCTGGATCGGGTGAGAGCCGGCCGTTATCATGCCGACACGAATGCTAGTGGAGTGCGCCAATAATGGCGTAAGTTTTGATTTGAGCGGTTCAGAGGGAAGCCCGTTGGAAACGGGCTGACGGAGCTTCAGCGGCGGGGTCCCCCCTGACGCGCATACAAGAATTTGTATACTCGAAGAGTGGGCAGCAATGGTGGGGAGTAGGTATTGAAGCCCCGTGTTTGGCAGAATTTTAACTATTGAGCTGGCTCTACTGGCTCGACGACGGCGATACGGGGAGCGGCTAACCCCTCACTTGTTGGTTGTATGAGAAGCAATGAACGCCTGCAGCGAACTCAGAAACTCAGGCCGGCCAACTGCACCCTGCTCACCCGAATGGTTGGCTCCATCGATTACGACCAGCTTGAACGATGGCACTAGACTCTTTAGCTCCTTCAACCCGTCTACTCTGTCATCTGAGTCTTTGCTTCCGACGATTGCAAGCACCGGTACACGTACGGCTCGCAGTTGCTCGTCGTGCACGATCTGAGTATGCCAGGCTTGGGGGATAACCTCCAATGCTTCGTAGTCTTGGACAGTGGAATTCGGTTCGCGCTTCCTGAGTTCCCTGATGTATGCGGAGAGTTTCTGGGCACGTTGCTCATTCCATCTGCGACGTGGCGGTGATCCTCCCAGAGTTGCGGTAATGAATCGATCCGGGTGGTTCGCCAGTAGATATCCGGTCAGGCGCGCCCCCATGGAGTAGCCAACCACATGAGCCTTGGGTATCTGTAGATGGTCCATGAGTCGTAGAACATCCTTAGCCATGTGAGCGCCGTAACGCTGGGGATCGTGCGGCTTGTCGCTGCTTCCGTGCCCGCGACAGTCCAAGGCTACCACTCTGTAGTCGCGGGCCAGCGAGCGGAGAATATCCCCTCGATTCCAAGATTCCAGGGTCCTTGTGAAGCCGTGAACAAGGATGATTGGTTCTCCTTCTCCGAGGTCGACGAATCGAATTCGGACTCCATCCGAGTCGAAGAACTTGTCCGCAGGAGCATCCTGAGCTATTGCGAAGACAAGCCAGCAATGCGCAAGAATCAATAAACAAACCGTGAGCCTCTTCCCGTCCATGGCACTAGTTTACGCCCCATCGTCCTAAATCTCAATCCAACGAACGATCTCGCCGCTGATTCCGCCTGAAGGTCCTGGTCCGTTCGAGGGCCCTCTCCGGCCTTGATTTACTAGACGATAGAGTATATTGTCGTCTGGCAATGAAGCCCTCATCAAACCCACAAGCTCTTAGATCCTATTCGCCGCACTCTAGCAGCCCGTGGTGCAAGTGGATTCGGCGAAAAATGGGGACTGCCAGCCGATTTTCGTGACTCGTAAGCGCCGTGTTTTCAATCAAGGTGGACACGAAAATCGGTGGCTGTACCCGATTTTTCGTGCGCACTGCACTTCTGCCACGGGCTGCTAGGCCTTCCAAGCCGCCTCAGAACCGCAGGATTGGCGGTCCCTACCGTGATTCTCACTCCGCGGTCTTGCGGTGCCTCAGCCTGTCGAGCGTCACCGCCGCCACGATGATCGAACCGGTCAGCACGTCTTGGACCCAGTTCGGTACTCCTTTCATGCTGAGCCCGTTGCGGATGACCGCCATCAGCATCGCGCCCGCCACCGACCCGAGAACGCTGCCTTCGCCCCCTTGCAGGCTGCCGCCGCCGATGACCACGGCCGCGATGATGTCCAGTTCCATCCCGCGGGCTGCTGTCGGGTCTCCTACGGTCAGGCGGCTGAACTGCATCAATCCGGCGACACCGGTCAGCAGGCCGCTCAGCGTGTAGACGTAGAGTTTCATGCGCTCGACGCGGATTCCGCAGAGCCGGGCGGTGTTTTCGTTCGACCCGATGGCGAAGATGTACCGGCCCAGGACGGTGTTGCGCAACATCAGCGCCACCACGACGGCGAGCAAGAGCGTCAACCACACTCCCGGCGCCACGATCAGCCAGGATGGATCAGGAAACTTCGCCAGCATTTCGTTGAGCCAGGTGATGGGCGCGTCGATCTTTTGTTCGCGGGCTACACCCGTGGCGATGCCGCGGTAGACCAGCAGGGTACCCAAGGTGATGATGAAGGGAACGAGCTTGAGCCGCGTGATCAGCAAGCCGTTGAGCATGCCGCAGCAACCGCCGACGACGATCCCCGCAATAGCCGCGATAAGCGGCGACAGGCCGGCTTCGAGCAGCCGGGCGATTACGACTGTCGATAGCGCAATCATGGACCCGACACTAAGATCGATTCCGCCCGAGATGATAATCAGCGTCATCCCCAAAGCGCCCGCCGTCACGATCACACTCTGCGTCAGAACGGTGACTCGGTTGAACCCGGAATAAAAAGGCTCGCCGGCCCAGACGACGAAAAAAAGATAAACGGCGATCAGGCCAACGAGCGGGCCGAGATTTTTCACCGGCGGACCTCGCGGGAGGAGTCTTGGGCCATGAAGCAGGAGCTATGGACCGGGAACCGCGGAAGACCGCAAGCCGCGGACGAGCCGTATGTCACTTTCAAGGCCTCAACCAGCCTTTTCCCACCCGGTCCCCTCGTGGCCGAAGTGGAAAGTGCCGGGATGCAAGATCTCCGCCAGGATCTCGAGGGATTCCACCAGCCGCGGGCCGGGCCGGTTGAAATACTGGTTGCCGTCGGCGATGAAGACGTTGCCATCCCGGACTGCTTTCAGGCCGGCCCACCCGGATTGAGCCTCGAGCAACGGAACATCCTGCCGCGTGCGAGGCATATCGTAGCCGCAGGGGCAAATGAAGAGGACATCCGGGTCGGCCCGGGCAAGCTCCTCGAACTTCATCCACGGTGAATGTTTCCCCGGCTCGCCGAAGAGATTCTCGCCTCCCGCCATCTGGACCAGCTCCGGCATCCAGTTGCCCGCCGCCATCAGCGGGTCAGCCCATTCAACACAAGCGATACGAGGCTTTGCGCGCAAAGGCCGCGTCCGTGCTTCGATCTCTTGGACTCGCGCTTGCAGGTTCGCCACGAGACGAACCCCAGCCTTCGTCATACCGAGCTCCGAACCGAGCCGGCAGATGTCGGCCCAAAAATCGGCCATCGAGTTCGGTTGCAGGGAAATAATCGTTGCTTGGCACTCGGCGACTTCCGCGACAGCCCGCTCCACGTCGCGCAAGCTGACTGCACAGACCTCGCACTGCGCTTGGGTCACGATGTGAGTCGGCTGAAGCTCGCGCAGGCGGTCCGGAAACACTTCGTACACGCCCAGGGCGTCTTTAACGAGGGATTCCCGCTGCAGCGATTTCACCCGCTCGTCAATTTCCCGGCTGCTTCCCGAAACATCGAACCGCGGCTTGGTGCAAACCGGCAACTGGCGGACCAGCGGCGGATAGTCGCACTCGTGCGAACGGCCGACAAGGAACTCTTCCAACCCCAGCGCGCAGATGGTCTCGGTCGAGCTGGCAATGAGCGAGATGATTCGCATTACGTTGCTCCGCCTCCCTCTTGTTCACGAAAAATCGGGTACAGCCACCGATTTTCGTGTCCACTTTGATCGAACACACGGCGTTTTCGAGTCACGAAAATCGGCTGACAGTCCCCATTTTTCGCCGAACCCACTTGCACCACGGACTGCTAGGCGCCGGACCCCAGCCCTGCCTCGCCCCGGAAAAGATCCATCTGATCCTCGAGAGTCTCTTTGGGCTTCCGCTTCGCCCGGCGGACCGGGCTTCCGATCACGCCAAGCACGGTCAGTTCCCGCACCGCCAGCCGCGGGACGAATACCCTCCGGGCGTTGGCGTTCGGATCGGGTGGCGTCGCCGTCACACCCTTCTCTTCCACCAAGAGCAGGTTGTTGGGCAGGATCGCTTCCAAGATCTCACCGTCGCGAAACGTGAATCGGACCCAAAGCCCGTCCTGCTTGGGACGCGTGGCGAACACCGTCTTCTGTTTCGCTTCCGGATTGTGCTGGAATTCTCGAACGAAATACACACCTTTGATTTCGGCGTAGGGAATCAACAGCACCTGTGCCGAGCGATCGAGAACCTCGATGCCATCGGGACGCAAGTACGTCTGAGGGCTGGCGTATCCGTGTACGGTGGCAGCGTCGAATCGCCGTACGTAGACTTTCTTTGTGGTGGAGGCAGACAAAGCGGATGACGCGAATTACGAGTCCTCTGGCCGGTATGCTAATATGCCCCCAGACGCGGTGTCAAGCTCGACACCCACGATAAGTGATTGATATCTAAGGTGTTGGTCTGAGTGCCCCAGCCGGTAATTCAAGAGTATATCGACTACTGCCGGGTGGAAAAGGGGCTTTCCGGCAACACACTGTCGGCCTATCGGCGCGACCTTCGGCGGCTGGCTGTGTTCTGCGAGAAACAGCGGCGCTCGCTGCTAGAGGCCGGGGGGGAAGAGCTCCAAGGGTTCCTCGACTTTCTCTATCAGGACAAGTTGAGCAGCCGCTCGATCGCCCGCTACGTTGCCAGCATCCGAAACTTCTACGTGTATCAATTGCGGCAAGAGCGCATTTCGGCTGATCCCACCGTCGATATTCGTTCACCAAAACAATGGAAGCGGTTGCCGAAGTTTCTCTCTTTGGAAGAAGTCGACCGGCTACTCGAGGCGCCCGATGCGGCCACGCCAAGGGGCGCCCGCGACCGTGCCATGCTGCAGTTGCTGTATGCTTCGGGGCTGCGGGTTTCCGAGCTGGTTGGAATCGAGCTGGCACAGCTCAACTCGCAACTCGGAGTAGTGAGAGTCACAGGCAAGGGAGACAAACAGAGGATGGTGCCGGTAGGCAAGGTCGCGCTGGAGGCGATCGAGACCTATCTGGAGCATGACCGTCCGCGGATTCTCAAGCGCCGGCATTCTCGCTACCTATTCGTGACTGCCCGCGGTACGTTGCTCACCCGCCAAGCGTTCTGGAAGCTGCTGAAGAACTATGGGCTGCGGGCGGAGATCATGAAGAGCTTATCGCCTCACGTGCTGCGGCACAGTTTCGCGACGCATCTGCTCGAGCGGGGCGCCGACCTGCGCAGCCTGCAATTGATGCTTGGGCACGCCGACATCTCGACAACCCAGATCTACACCCACGTCATGCGGGAGCGCCTGCGGAAGGTATACGACGAGCACCATCCCAGAAGCTAATCGAGCGTTTCCGAGACCTCAGCTTTGAATATCTCAAAAAAGGTGTTGACAGCGGTTGAAGTCGTCCGCGCCAACAAAAAGCCTTATACCGCGGGCGAGGAAGAATCACGCCAGCGGAGCGCTTCACGAGCACAGCGGGAAGACTACGCCAACGAATTTTGAGCCTCGTTGGGCAAGCCTACTTCGCCGCTGCAAGAAGGCGCAACGGTCAAAACTCTGGGAAAAATCCCACAGGCGCCCGCACGTTAGGAACGGACCAGCCGCGTTTTCTCCGCTGATACCAAATCGTAAACGTACCCGCGCCATTCGATTCGGCGGGTCAGGGCCGATGCCACGAACACGTAGAGCCAAGTCCACGTGGCGATCGGGACCATCCAGAAGTAGGCCCAGGCGAAACGATCCAGCCATTCCTCGCGTTCCGGGAACATCAAGTAGGCAACGGATCCCCGCATCCCTCCCTTGGCCATCCCGGGCACAACGGTCAAGACCAGGCCCCCCAACCCCCACGGCGCTTCCCCGAAGAAGAGCATCAACAGACTCGCCAGCATCGCTCCACAGTAGAAAACATGCGCGACGAATCCGGCCCACCAGAGGTTCGGCCGGTAGACCCTGGTGATGATCATCTGGCGCGTCGCCCACCGCAGGAATTCGCTTCCGCCACAGTTCCCCGTCGTTGCGACCATGGCTCCGGGCACAAAACGGATCCCCAGTTGGGCCACGTTCATTGCTGCCGAGAGACGGTAGTCGTCGCTCACCGTGCCGCGCCAAAAATCGCGCACCCGGGCCGTGTCGAAAGTCTTGCGGCGGATGGCTGTTGCGCCTCCCCAGGCGAAATTGCTGTCTTTGGGACTCATATTCCCGGCGATCGTTGAATCCCAGACACTGCGCAGCAGGGACCAAAAATCACCGCCGGAGGGGAAATGCCACCGGAACCCCGTCGTGGCCCCGAGGGATTCCTCAGCGAGCGGAGCAACGAGTGCTCGCAGCCAGCCCGCTCTGACCTGTCCGTCTGAGTCCGCAAAGGCGAGCACCTCGCTTTCCGGCCGCACCTCATCGACCGCGGCGGTCAAGTTGTGGACTTTCTCACCCGTGCCCTCCGGGGGCTCGCCCGCGACGATGAAGCGCGCCCGGTCCCCCAGTACCGTCCGGGCGGCTTGAACCGCCGGATCGCCGGCATCACGCGAAACGATCAGCAGTTCGAAGTCAGGATAGTCCTGCCCGGCGAGTGACTTGAGATTCTCAGCCAGGCCGCTGTCCAGCCCTTTCACCGGGAGGATCAGCGAAACGGCAGGCAGGTACTCAACCGGCGTCTCGTCCACGCCTTCTTCCTCGTCCGCCATATCGGGCGGCGGCTCGGGCTCGGGCGCGCGCAATTCGCCCTCGACATATTCGAGATATCGCTGCCCCGTCCGGACCGACAAAAGAGCAGCCGCCCCGGCAGGGACGACAAACAACCAGAAAAGCAAGCTCAGCACCGAGAGAGTCTACCACAGGCATCGGCGACCGTCGACGCCTTACTTCTGCGTTGGCGGCCGACCCTTCCCCGACGCGGATCAGACACAACCAAAGAGGTCCACGGGATTGACCGCATAGAGACACGACTTAAGAAGAAGCGCGGACTTCCGTCCGCGCCTCTGTCCGGCCGTCTGAACTTTCCTGCGATGGTGGCCCGAACGCCGGGTCTGCCAGCAGCGCATCGCTGTTTGTCCGGCCGTCTGAACTTTCCTGCTTACGACGGCACGCGCCTCGGTGTCAGATCAGGATTTGCGGCTCGGGAAGAGCAATCGGGGAAGGGTCAGTAGGTTGCCCGGCCGCCGCTGACGTCGTAGCACTGGCCCGTAACGAACGAACAGTCCGGGCTCGCCAAGAAATGAACGACGGCGGCGACCTCTTCGACCGTCCCGGTCCTTCCTCGCGGGATTCGTGAGGTCATGTACTCGACTTGCTCGTCGGTGAGTTGATTCAAGATCGCCGTACGGATGACGGTCGGCGTCACCGCGTTGACGCAGATGTTGTTCGTCGCCACTTCCTTGGCCATCGATTTCGACAGAGCGATGACACCTGCTTTGGACGCTGAGTAGGCGACCATGTTGGGGTTTCCCTCTTTACCCGCGAGGGAAGCGATATTGACGATGCGGCCGTAATCGCGTCCGCGCATGTGGGGCATCACGGCCCGGCAGCACAGAAAGACGCCGGTGAGGTTGACGGCGATGACTTTTGACCAGTCCTCGTCTTCCTGTTCCCAGATCGGCGCGGCGCGTCCGGCGATGCCGGCGTTGTTGACGAGGATGTCGATCTGGCCGCTTTTTTCGACGACTTGCGCGACGGCGGCCTCGACTGAGGCGCGTTCGGAAACATCCAGGGCGACGGGATAGGCCTTGGCACCCTCCCCGCCAAGCCGCTGGGAAACTTGGCGCGCTCGGCCGATCGCCAGATCCGCGACCGCAACCTCCGCGCCGGCCTTGGCGAGGCGAACGACGATTCCTTCACCGATGCCCTGGGCGCCTCCCGTGACAAGGGCGGTTTGCCCGCTGAGATCGAAGCTCATTCCGATTCTTCGCTATCGGTTGCGGCCTTTTCGCCGGTATCCTCGGAAGCCGGTTCGCCGGCCGGGGAAGCTTCGGCCTCAGCCGCGTCGTCCCCGGAGGATGACTCTTGGACAGCGGCCGCTTCGGTGGCGGCCTCCTCTTCGCGGCCTTCGGCCAATACCTGAATCTTTAAAGGGATATCGATATCTCGATGCAAGTGGATCTTCACGTCGTGTTCGCCCACCATTCGGATGGGGCGGTCCACGAGAATCTTGTGCCGATCCACGGTGTAACCCATCTGCTCGAGCTGCGCGGCGATGTCGCGTGACGTTACTGAACCGAACAACTGGTCGGCATCACCGGCGCGGGCGACAATCTTGATCGTCAGCCCCGACAAGATTTCCGCAAACTTTTCAGCGTCGCCCTTGAGGAGGGCTGCTTCTCGGTCCGAAGCCGCCTTCATCTGACCAATCTGTCCCTTGTTTGCCATCGTGGCGGGGATGGCCAGACGTTTTGGGAAGAGGCAGTTGCGAGCGTAGCCATTGGCAACCTTGACCACGTCGCCTTTCGATCCTAGTTTTAGGACCTCCTGCGTAAGAATGATTTCAACCATTATGTTCTTCCTCACCCGTCCCGTGACTTGGCCGCCGGATTGCTTTCGGCTGAAGTGGGCTTGTCGGCCTTGGTTTCAACCGCCTTGCTTTCGGCTGAGGTGGGCTTGTCGGCCTTGGTTTCAGCCGCCTTGGTGACTCCACCCGCTTTGGCCTCAGCCGATTTGCTTTCGACCCTGGGCGATCTCAATGAGTCTGATCCGCCGGCGAAAGGCAGCAACGCGATATTGCGAGCGCGCTTGATGGCGATTTTCAGCTTTCTCTGATGCATCGCCCCTAATCCGGTATGCCTGCGGGGCAGGATCTTGCCACGATCACCGATGAATTGCTTGAGGACGTCAACGTCCTTGTAGTTGATGTCGTCAATCTTGTTGACGCTGAAATAGTCGACCTTCTTCCTCCGGAAGAAACGTCGTCCGCCGCCACCCGGCCGGCCGCGAGGCCGCTGGTCTCTTGATTCTGGTCTAGTTGGTTTGCTTTCCGTACGTCGTTCTTCTGCCATGAGTCATCCTTTTCCGTGGTGATTCGATCTCCGGCTACTCTCCTTCGGTATCTGGTTTCGCCGACGCATCTGGTTTCGCCGACGGGGCGGGTTTCGCTGGCGCGGCGGGCTCCGCCGACGGGACGGGTTTCGCCGACGAGGCGGGTTTCGCTGGCGCGGCGGGCTCCGCCGGGCGGGCCTTTCTCTCCGCGGAGGCTGGTTCCCGGGAGCGTTTCTTGGATGCCCGTTTTTCGCGTTTCTGGCGCATCTTCTCGAGGCGCTTCAGCTCCTGGTCGATGCGAACGGTCATGAACTTGATGATCGGGTCGGCGACCTTCATGCGCCGCTCGACCTCCTTCGACAGACCCGCGTTCTCCTCGACGGAATAGTTGACAAAGACGTAATACCCCTCCAAATAGCGCTGGACTCGATAGGCCAAACGCCGTTTCCCCCATTTGTCAACGTTGTTGATGGTTCCGCCGCCCGCGGTGATGGTCGAGGTCGCCTGTTCGATCGAAGCCTCCAATTCCTCCTCCGGCGCGTCCGGTTTGACGATAAAGATAGTCTCGTAGATTCTCATGTTTCCTCAATCGATCCGTCGGCGCGACGGTTGTAAACCGTCATGGCCTTGGCGGCGCCGCCGGATATGAAAAGTCGGACAGCATCGGCCGCTTGTCCGAGTACGTCTTGTAACTGCTCCAGCTCAGCAGGCCGGAATGGCCGCAGCAGAAATTCAGCCGGGTCACCCGTCGGGTGCCCCGGGTGAACTCCCAGCCGCAAGCGAGGAAAGTCGGAAGTTCCGAGGGCCCCAATGATGGACTCGAGCCCGTGATGGCCTCCCGCCGATCCGCGCTCGCGTATGCGAATTTGTTCCCAAGGCAGCGCCAGCTCATCCAGGATGACCAGCAACTCCTTCGGCTCCATTTCATACTTGCCCAGCAACGACTTCAGCGGGCCTCCGCTTAGGTTCATGAACGAAAGCGGCTTGGCAAGCAGCGCCGGCTGGCCGCGGATTTCACCCTTCCCAACCAAACAATTGGCTTCGGGCCGGACCACCCGGATTCCTTCATCCGAGGCCAAACGGTCAATGGCGAGGAATCCGAGATTGTGGGGAGTGCGTTCATATTTCGGACCCGGATTTCCGAGCCCCACGATTAGATGCATGACTCTTGCAACGGTGCAACCGGCCACCAGGACCCGAAGACCCTAAGATCCATCACCATCGTTTCGCACTGCCGCAGTCACTTGCTTTCCTCGGTCTTGCCCTTTTCGGCCGTCTTGTCCTTTTCGGTCTTGCCCTTTTCAGCGGTCTTGCCCTTTTCAGCTACTTCGGGTTCGGCTGCTTCTGCCTCCTCGCCCTCCTCGACTGCTTCCTCTTCTTCCACTTCAACCTTCGGCGCGATCACGTGTACCACGATCCGCTCGGGAGGAGTCACATATTCAAATTTGTCGGACGCCGGCAAGTCGCGGACTCGAACCGCATCTCCAACGCCCAGCGCGGTCACGTCGATGTCAATCGACGCCGGAACCTCCAGCGGCATGCACTCGATCTCGATCTCACGGGAAACGATATCTTCCAGTCCGCCTTCCTCCTTGACTCCAATGGGAGTTCCCTGCGTTGCGATCGGCACGCGAACCGTTACTTTCTTGGTTAGGTCAACCCGTTTCATGTCGACATGAAGCAGATGCCCATGCTGCGGATCGACCTGCCAGTCCGCGGCCATGGCGGCCGCTGTATCCATCCCGTCCACCTTGATGTTCAAAATCTGGTTGTGGCCCGAAGGAGACTTGAGGATACGAGTCATCTCTTTGGTGTCCATCGAGATCGCAACCGAGTCGCCGCCCAAGCCATACAGGATCGCCGGGACCTTGCCCTGCCGCCGAAGGCGCCGGGCTTCGTTCTTTCCCCGGCTGTTGCGAACAGTAACTTCGAATTCGAGCTGTTGTTCCACAGCTACCTCCTCCAACTCGCCGTAGCCGCTTCACTCACTCATGAAGAAACACACGACCGGCTTTCACGCCTGCCCTTTCACTCGCCGGAGATCACACGAAGAACCGGCTCACCGAAGTCTCTTCATAGATCGACTCGATGGCGCCGGCCAGGATGGGGGCTACGGTCAGTTGACGAATCTTTTCACAAGCGGCCGCTCTTTCCGACAAAGGGATGGAGTCACTGACAACCAATTCGGTCAGGCAGGATCCCTCGATGTAATCCAGCGCGTCGCCGGACAGCACCGGGTGCGTACAGCAGGCGGAAACCTCCACCGCGCCCTGATTCATCAGAGCCTCAGCCGCTTTTACTAGTGTACCTGCTGTGTCCACCAGGTCGTCAACAATTAAACAGGAGCGGCCGCGGACGTCTCCAATCACATGCATGACTTCCGCTACGTTCGCCTGATCCCGCCGCTTGTCGATGATTGCCAGCGGGGCGTCGAGCCGCTTGCCGAAAGCTCGTGCCCGCTCGACGCCGCCGGCGTCCGGGGAGACAACCGTCCAAGCAGGCCGTTTGACGGTCTTGAGATACTCCACCATGACGGGAGCAGCGAAAAGATGGTCCACTGGAATGTCGAAAAATCCTTGAATCTGGCCGGCGTGAAGGTCCAATGAAAGCACCCGATCCGCCCCGGCCGTCACAATGAGGCTGGCGACGAGCTTCGCCGAGATCGGAACACGCGGCTTGTCTTTGCGGTCTTGGCGAGAGTAGCCGTAATAGGGCAAGACCGCGGTGATTCGCTTGGCTGAAGCCCGGCGAAGTGCGTCCAGCATTAACAACAGCTCCATCAGATGACGGTCGACCGGAGTGCTCGTCGGCTGCACAACGAAGACGTCCATCCCGCGCACGTTTTCCTGGATTTGCAGGTAGATTTCTCCATCGGAGAACATCTTGACGGAGCAGGCGCCCAGGGGAACTTCAAGCGCTTCACAGATTTTTTCCGCCAGGGGGCGATTGGCCATGCCGGTAAATACGCGCAACCGGTCGCGGCTCTTTCCTCGTGCAAGTTGCGGGACCGCCATGGCCTATGAAAACTCCCTAGTTACTCCAGCTTGCCTGGTAGGACGCTCGGTCCAGAGTCTCCGCCAGATAAACCTTACCGCTGAACCCGCGCAGGACCTTCGCGGCCTCCCGGGCTCTCTGGCGGCTCGAGAAAACGCCGAAAACAGCGGACCCGCTGCCCGACATCATGGCCACCGGCGCGCCCGCCTCGATCAGCCGCTTCTTCCACTTTCTCAAGAGAGGGAACTGTTGAAAAACAACGGACTCGAAGTCGTTTACCGGCAGCTTGGCGGGGTCTAGCGAACCGCTTTCCTCAGACGCGGCAATACTTGCCCGGAAACCATTAATGATATGTTGCCGCTGGGCGGCTGTCAATCGAGCCCGCGACTTCCACAGCGCCCGATAAGCCTCCGGCGTGGAGACGAAAACCTCGGGGGCAACCAGCACGAGCCAGCGGCGCGGCGGGTCGGGAAGCGGATAGACTTCCTCGCCGCGGCCCAGCCCAACGGCTGTCCCGCCTTGCAGGAAGAAGGGCACGTCGCTGCCCAGCTCCGCGGCCACCTGCGCCAGCATCTCCCGACGTGGCCGCGGTTTCAATAGCCGCCGCAAGGCAAGTAATACCGCTGCGGCGTCGCTCGATCCCCCGCCCAGACCGGCGCCGGCGGGGATGCGCTTCTTCAGCTCAATCGCAACGCTGCCACGCCAGCCGCCCGCCCGCAGCAAGCTCTCCGCCGCCCGGACGGCAAGATTATTCCTTGTCGAAAGGGAGACATCGTCGCAGTTGAATGCAACCTCTCCGTCGCCACCAGGATCGCAGGTAACAGTGAGGTGGTCCGCAAGCGATATCGTCTGGAAGATCGTACGAAGTTCGTGATAACCGTCCGAGCCGCGGTTGAGAACTCTCAGGCCCAGGTTGATCTTGGCTGGCGCGGGCCCCGAGAGCGTTCGCATGAGGACTAGCTGTCGTATTCCAGAAGCGAGAAAACGTCGTAGCCGGGAAGCTTGTCGCGGCCGTTGAGGAACGTCAATTCGATTACGAAGGCGAGGCCCGCGACTTGGCCTCCCAACTTCTCCACCAGCTTGCAGGTAGCCGCGGCGGTCCCGCCGGTGGCCAGCAAGTCATCGACGATGAGTACGCGCTGACCGGGTTCCACCGCATCCCGGTGAACCTGGAGCGTGTCCTGGCCATATTCCAGATCGTAGGACACCTCGACCGTGCCGGCAGGGAGCTTGCCAGGCTTGCGAACCGGCACGAACCCCGTCTCCAGGCGTGTGGCCAGCAACGGACCGAAGATGAACCCCCGGGCCTCGATGCCCACCACGACGTCCGGGCGTTGTTCCGCGTAACGCTCGGCGAAACGGTCGCTGAGCGCCTGAAGACCGCTGCTGTTTTTCAGCAGCGTCGTGATGTCGTAGAAGAGGATGCCGGGTTTGGGGAAGTCAGGGACTTCGCGAATCAGTTTCTTGAGTTCGTTCATGGCAATGGGTCAAATCGAATTCTACGGCAGATCTTCGACCTGTTCGACGTCAAAGGCTTAATAATTGGCCGGGATCTTTTCGAAGGCTCCCACACGTTTACGCGGTTCGCAGACAACTACGACCCCGACACATCGTAGCAAGCCATCTCGGTCTGGTTGCGGACGATCAGCTTACCATCGGCAATGGCGGGATGATTCCAGGTCTTGCCCCTCAAAGCCGGGAACCGGGCCGTTTCTTGATGGCTTTCCGGCGTCGCCTTCACGAGGGCCAAATCTCCTTTTTCGGTGAGGACGATGAGATGACCGCCCGCCAGCAGCACCTGCCCGTAGCCGTAGCGGCCGCCCTTCCATTTGAGTGCGCCGGTACGAGCATTGACGCACGCGAGGATAGTTTTATCCAGACCATAGACATGACCTTCGTGGAGAACCGAGCTGTTGAAGTCGTTCTTCATGCGAAGGTTATTCCAGACTTCTTCCGTCTGAAAACTGTCTCCAGCCCGGGTCAACTTGACCAGCGCCGCGCCTTGGGGTTGGGCCCCGGAGATGAAGACGTGGTTCTCGTCGATCACCAGCGGCTGAGAAGCGTTGGTGCCCATTTGAGCAACCCAGGCATAACCCCACAACAGTGTGCCGTCTTCCACTGAAACACCCATCATCCGATCCGCGCCAACGATCAGGAGTTGCCTTCGGCCCGCCAGCGTAACCAGCATTGGAGATGTGTAGGCCTGCTGGTCACTAAGCGATTTCCACAACGTATCGCCGGTCAGCTTGTCGTAGGCCACGATCGAATTGTCGTCCGTCCCACCCGGCAATGCGATGACCTTATCGTCAACCACGAGCACGGAGGCCGCCATGCCCCAACCCAGATTGTCGGCATCATTCTCCCCAAGGATGTCGTGCCTCCAGATCAGCTCGCCCGTTGCGGCGTCCAGGCAGCGCAACTCTCCTTCAGCGCCGAGCGCGTAGACTTTGCCCTCGTTCCACGTCGGGGTTGCTCTCGGGCCATCTCCCCCCAAAAATTCTTGGAAGGACGCCTGCCACCCGTGCGTCCACAGCTCCCTTCCGGAGTCCAACGAGTATGCAGCCACGACTTCCTGACCACGCCGCTGCTCGATTGTAAAGATGCGTCCCTCGGCTATCACGACAGACGCGTAGCCGCCGCCGACCCTGACGCGCCACAGCTCAGGCGGGCCGTCCGCTGGCCAATCGGTCCGAATCGGTTGCTGGCCGTAGCGACCATCGCGATTGGGTCCCCGAAAGTCAGTCCAGTAAACGCTCCCCGAGCCGGAGGTCGTACTTGCCGCCCGCCCTGCGGCGCGCTCGCTCTCGCGGTCGCGATCCATGGCGTCGTAGTGCCATTCGGTGTCGCCGAACGTCAACGCCGGGCGCGCTCCGTACGCGCCGGCAAACTCCAGCCGTAGTCCATGAAAGGCGAACAGGTGCACAATACTGAGAACGACCAAAGCAAAGGAGACAAGCATTTTTCGCGACAACCCGGTTTGCGGGCGCATCCAGAGCAGGATCAACCCCGCGGGCGGCAACAAAAAACACGCCAAGACCAGAACGACCGTCTTGCGGTACCAGGGATTCGCAGGCATACCCGACATTGTCGCCCCCTCACCCAGCCACTCGCAATGCGCTGGCTACTGTAGTCATGCCTAAGCCGGACCCCCAACAATCTACCACAGCAGTTCAAGAGCGGCCTTCCGGTTCCAAGCCGTTCTCCTCGGCGTCAACGAACCACCAGGAAGCGGACGTGAGTGTCCAAATCTTGTTGACCGATCCACGTTAGTTCTTCTGCGGGATTGCCATGTCCGGCTCTTCGCAAGTGATGAACTCAAGCAATGCGGGTTTGCCCTCTCGGGTTTGGGTGATCGCGCGCTCAATTGCCGGGATAATGTCGCCGGGTTGCTCAACGCGTTCAGTGTAGGCGCCCAGGCCGTGGGCGACTTCGCTGTAGTTGCCGCTGAGGTATTTCGTGCCGTATTTCTCAACAGCTTTTGGGATGTATTTGTGATAGTTCCCCATGGCTGAATTGTTCAGCAGCATCGTCAGTATCGGGATCTCTTCCCGGACAGCGGTCTCGACGTCCATTCCGACCATCCCAAACGCGGCGTCTCCGAGGAAGTTGGCCACCAGCTTGCCGGGAGCGGCTCTCTTGGCTCCCATCGAGACGCCGAGTGAAAAGCCCAACTGCGTGGAATGTCCCCAGCCGATATAGCCGCGAGGCGTAACCGCCTCGTAAAGGGGCGCTAGCTGGTCGCGGGGATTGCCCGAGTCGTGAGTCACGATCGCATCGGCCGGGTCGACCACCTTCATGAAATCGCCCATGACGCGATAGGGGTTGAGGGGCACTTCGTTGGACGTGAGTTTTGGTTCCCAGCGCGCTTTCCATGCCCGGCGCACCTCGCCCAGATGGTTTTCCACCGCCTGCCGGCCGGGACGGCCCGCCCCGTTGGTCTGGGAGCGAATCTCTTCGAGCAACTCTCTGAGGACGAGCTTGGCATCGCCGAGAATGGGGACGTCGGCGACACAGTCCTTGTTTAGATCGCGCGGATCAATCGTGGCGTGGACGACGCGGCGGTCAACGGGAAGGTTGGGGGCGAATACAGTCTTGGTGAGGCTGGCTCCCAGCGCGAAAACCGCATCGCAGCGGCTCAGAGCGTCGCCGATCATGGCGGTCTCGCTGTAGCCGCCGGTTCCCAGCGCCAGCGGATGACGCTCGTTGAAAACACTTTTGCCCAGCAGCGTTGTCATCACCGGCGCTGCCAGCAACTCGGCCACCTCTTGCAATTCCTTCCAGGCTTGGGCGTAGAGGACCCCTTGTCCCGCCCAAATCACCGGCCACTCGGCGCTGACCAGCAGCTTCGCCGCTTCGCGGATCGCGTCGGGATCGGGCGCCGTCCGCACCGGAGCTACGGGGCGGTAGTCGAGTTCCCCCGAAAACTCTTCCGCCGCGACATCCACGGGAATCTCTATCAATACTGGACCCGGACGCCCGGACCGCAGCGCCGTGAAAGCCCGCCGCATTCGATTGGGCACGTCATTGGCCGATGGAATCCGATCCGCCCATTTGGTGGTGGCCTCGTAGTTCCTCGTGGCGTCGAAAACAGAGGGCACCCCGACACGGCTGCGGCCCGGATGCCCCGGAAGAAACAACAGCGGACTCGAATCCGTGTAGGCTTGAGCAATCCCGGCGAAAGCATTCTCCGCGCCGGCGGCGTGCTGCACGGTCACCACCCCGATGCGCTCGCCGAACGTCGTGCGGGAAAAACCGTCCGCCATGTTCTCGGCCACGCGTTCTTGCCGTGCGACGACAATGGGAATGTCTTCGTCTGCCAGCGCTTCGACGATCGGCGTGAAAGGAAAACAGAAAACCTGCTCGATCCCTTCTAGTTTTAGTATTTTTGCAATGAGACGGCTGCCAGTCATGGATATTCAGGGAACCAAGGGGTTCCCGCCTCCGAGGAACCGATTGTAGCGCGAATCGAGACTGCGGGAGCGTCCGGCGCCAAATGCCACTGTAAAATCCATCCTCGCCCGAGCCGCTCCGGCGAAGTGACAAAGGAGCGAGAGCAACAGGGAGCGAAGGGAGACGGAATCCGCCAATTCCGCACTGCGGCTCTATTCGCCCCGCAGCACTTCCAGCGGCTTCCTGCCAAGAATCCGGAAACTGGAAAGCCACCCGGCCAGGTTGGCGAGCAGCGCCGTGGCGACTACGCAAACGCCATTCGCAACCGCGTCGAATTGAAACTCTGCATCGAGCACCCGTTCCAAGAGCAATCCCGAGAACCCGCTCGCAAGGATCGCCCCCATCAGACCGGCAACCGAGCCGAGAATCAAGAACTCGGCGGAAAACATGTTGGCTACCTTTCTGCGCGTGGCCCCTAGTGTCTTCAAAATGGCCACTTCGCGAATACGGCGAAAACGCGTCGCCATCACTCCCGAGGCCAAGATAATGATGCCGCCAAGAATGGTAAACGCAGAGACAAACCGCACCACCAGACCGATTTGATCGACCACCTGTTGAACGATTTCTAGAACATCGGCCGCATTGATAACGGTAATCGTGGGGAACCGGTCGAACGCGATTCGCTGCAGTTCAATCGCTTGCTGGGGATCCACTCGCACGCCGCCGTAGTATGTCGCCGGCAGACCTTGCAGTGCCTCCGGTGTCAAGATAAACCCGATTGATGAGCCGGGGCGAATCCTCTCCGAGCGATGAATGGCCACCACCTTCGCCAAAACTGTCTGGCCGCCCACCGTCCACTCCACCTGGGAACCGAGCTTCAGCCGCAGCAGCTCGGCAGTGCCTTCCGAGGCCGAAGCCAGGTGCCGGCCGCCATCGGGACGCTCGGGAGGCCACCATTCCCCTTCCAGGATTTCAACGTTTTCCGGCTGCTCCGATCGCCATGTAATAGTTCGAGTTCTGCGGAACCGGCGGCCGGATCTTCCCAGATTCAGTTCCTCGATCGGAATAGCGTCGACTCCGACAAGCCGCGCCGCCACCGAGGGTATCAACTCCGGCTCGTCCTGGATGCCGGGAGTTTGCTTCAGGACCTCGAGCAAGCCGTCACGCTCCTGATCCGTGACGTTGATGAAGAAAACGTTCGGCATGTTCGGCGGGGCGCTGCGCACCATTTGCGACAGCACCGACGACTGAATCAAGTAGACGCAAAGAGTGAACGTCACCCCAATTCCGAGAGATACCAAGACCGCCCCGGCGTGATTCCCCGGCCGGTGCAAATTCGCTATCCCTTGACGAAGCGATGTGGGCAGCCTCCAGGGCAGCCAGCGCGGGAAAACTTTCAGGAGCCGAAGAAGCCCCGATGCTGCCGCCGTCAGCGCCAGCAGGCTGACTACGAGCCCGCCGGCGAACCAAACCCCCAGCTCGACCGAGTCACCGAGCCACACCGCCAGCCCCGCAATACTCGCGACGATTGCCGCAGCCGGCCACGCCGAGCCCCGCCATAGCCGCAGGCGTTCGCCAATTGTCAACCGGGCGCGGTCCATGTCTCGGCGGAAAATCAGTGCCGGACGCACTTCCCTAACGCTGAGAAGTGTCGGCACCGTAAACAGCAGCGTCGTCAGGACTCCGATCAGCACACCCTGCAGGGCCGCGATCGGCTGCCATTCCAGGGTGGAAAGCTCCGGAAAATAGTTTGCGATCAGCACCGGAAACCAGCTCTGCATCCCGTAGCCCGCCAGAACTCCCAGCAAGCTTCCGGCAAGTCCAAGCCCCAGCGTCTGCAGCAGGTAGATACGCATAATCTGACCCGAGCTCCCGCCCAGGCACTTCATGATGGCGATCGTGTCGAGCCGTTGTTGCAGGTGGGAGTGCATGGCCATGGCGACGCCCAGGGCGCCGACGATCAATGCGATGAGGCTCACCAGGCTGAGAAATTTGGTCGAGCGGTTCAGGCCGCGCCGCAAGGTCGGGTGGGTCTCCCGGAAGTCCACGACGCGGTCGCCCCGGAAGGCTTTCTCGAGGAGGCCGCGCGCCTCGACAATCGAGAGGCCCTGCGGGGGCAGCCGGAAAAGATAACGCTGCGACGCGCGGCTGCCGGGCTGAATCAGGCGGGCGCGCTCCAATCCTTCGCGGCTGATGAGCACTCGCGGCCCGATGTTCATCGTCCCGGTCATGCGGTCCGGCTCGACGAGAACTTCCGCCACAATGCGAAATTGCTCGTCGCCCAGCGTGACCGAATCGCCCCGCTTCAGGTCGAGGCGAAGCAGCAGATCACTCGAAACCACCATCGACTGTTCGTCGAGAATATCATTCAGGCTTGCATCCGGAGACAGTTTGATTTCGCCGTAGAACGGGTATTCGGCCGGTTCCACGGCTTTGACGGCAACCAGCAGCGGGCGCGGCGCCTGCTCGGAAGACATCATCGAAACCGTCTCGCTGATCCAGGTTCGCTCAGCGCCCCGCTCGCCGAGTTTTTCGAACGCTTGTAGCTGCTCGGGATTCGGATGGCTGAATAGGCGGACCGAGAGATCCCCGGCCATCAGCACCCGGGCGTCGCGCAGCAGCATGCTTTGGAAGGCGCTGCTGAAACCCCGCACGCCGGTCAGTGCGCCGACGCCCGCCGCCACGGACAGGATCACAAAAACGAACTTCCCCGCGGAGGCACGAGCTTCCCGCCCGGCGATCTTGACGGCGCTGCGCCAGCTAGAGTGGTTGTTCATGTTGGATCATTCGCGTGGTGGCAAAGCACGCCGGTCAGACCCTGTGGCGCAAGCTCTCAGCTTGCCGCGTCGAGACTCATCCCGACGCTTGGCCCGCCAGACTTGCGATGCCGCGCGGACCTTCTAGCGCACTGCCGGTTCCGCCGTACTTCGGACCAGCTCATCGGAAACCACCTCGCCGTCCTTCAATGTAATCAAACGATCCGCCTGGGAAGCCAGGTCACGATCGTGCGTCACAAGAATCAGCGTGGTCTGCTGTTGACGGTTCAGATCGAGCAGCATTTCGAGCACATGCCGCCCGTTCGTGCTGTCCAGGTTACCTGTCGGCTCGTCCGCCATCACGACAGGCGGCTTGCTGACGAACGCTCTTGCCAAGGCGACCCGCTGCTGCTCGCCGCCTGAAAGCTGCACCGGGTAGTGATCCAGCCGATCCGCCAGGCCGACGCTCTCGAGCAGCTCGCGGGCCCGTTCCGCGCCATGGCGCCCATCGCCCGCCAGATCCAGCGGCAGCAGGACATTTTCCTCCGCCGTCAGAGTAGGGACGAGATGATAAGACTGAAACACAAAGCCAATCTTGCGCGCGCGCAACAAGGCCATCTGGTCTTCGCTCAACCGATTGATCTCTTCACCGTCGAGAAGAATCCGCCCTTCCGTGGGCGTGTCGAGCCCAGCGAGCAAACCCAGCAAAGTACTCTTGCCGCTGCCCGACGGCCCCATGATCGCCACGAACTGCCCGGCCGGTATCGAGAAGTCAACTCCGCGCAGGATCTCAACCTCGTGAGAACCGCTGTTGATTCTTTTTACGAGGCGCCGCACCTCGATGATCGAAGACTGATTCGACATGGACCCCGGAACAAATTTATTATGACATGCAGTGCTTGTTTTCTTTGTACTCCTGCTCGCCTTGCAGCTTGGCTGCGGGTCTCAGCCTTCCTCCGAACCGGGGCGTTCGAGCGCCGAGGTTCTCGACAGTGCGGATCAGCCGTTACAGGCATCCGAGGACCCGCGCCCGCTGATCGTGGCCTTCGGCGACAGCTTGACCGCGGGGCATGGGCTTCCGCAAGGCCAGAGTTACCCTGACTTCCTGCAGCGAGAGCTGGACCGCAAGGGTTACGCCTACAAGGTGCGCAACGAAGGCATCAGCGGCGACACCAGCAGCTCCGGGCTGGTCCGCATGGGTATCGTCGCCGGACTGAACCCGGAGTTCGTGATCGTGGCCTTCGGGGGCAACGACGGCCTGCGCGGCCTCTCGCCGGACAGCATGAAGGACAACCTTCGCAAAATCGTGACGGCGCTAAAGAGAGATGGCACAACCGTCGTGCTGGCGGGAATGAAACTGCCCCCGAACTACGGCCGCGAGTACACCCAGTCTTTTGAAGCGGTGTTTCACGAACTAGCCGAAGAGATGGGCACTCCTCTTATACCTTTCTTGCTCGAAGGAGTCGGGGGCTATCCCGAGTTCATGCAAGAGGACGGCATGCATCCCAACGCCGACGGGGCCCGTAAGCTAGCGCAGCACGTCATGCAGTATCTCGAGCCTTTGTTGGCTCAGACCCTGCCATAACGGCCACGGCCTATGAAGTGATTGAAACAAAGAAGGTTAGCGGTTGAGGTATCAAATCGGCGGGAACCCCCGGGGGCAGTCGCCTCAATCCACCACACAGCGACAAGCCCAATCAGAAATCCCGCAGCGCCGCTGACCGGCGCGCAAGCCGGATACCACTCAAATCTTGGCGCCGCGGGCGACTACAGCGGAACTCTCCATTTCATGCGGGCCTATGCGGTATTCAGCGAGGGCGGGATGATAGAGTCCGAAGGCGCGTGGAATCTTCGCAAAGCTGTTGAGAAACTTATTTCCCTCCCACTACCGGCAGCCCAAGGCTCTTCACAAGCTCGTCGGATGGGCGGAAAACCGAACCCAATCAAAGGTATAGCCGTGCTAGGATCGGTTAGCTGGCGGGAAGGCTTGTTTTCACCAGGTATCTGAATCACGGTAGAATCGGGCGGTCATGGCCGGCCGGACGATCAGTCACTACAAGATCCTGTCCAAGCTGGGCGAGGGCGGGATGGGTGTTGTCTGCCGTGCCGAGGACTCGAAGCTCAAGCGTAACAAACACCATCGGCAGCCGAATAGAACGCATCACAACTCGTCCTCCTGTCGGAAGCTCGGGGAGATCGTGCATTGTACGCCGGTGGAACCCAAGTGAGTGCTGCTCGCCTTGCCCGGCAACCCGTTTTAATGCGACACTCCGGTCAACAACCCAGGAGGTTTCAGATGAGAAACCGACTCGTCTTTAGAATACATGCGCTCGCGGTGTCAGTCCTGGCCGCGTGGCTGGCGACCGTACCGCTTGCCAGTCAAACCGTCACACCGGGGCCAGGCGCCAAGGATACGGGACAGACAGGGACGCCGCCGCGCACAGCCTGGGGCGATCCGGACCTGCGGGGTGTTTGGTCGTACGCCTCGCTCACGCCACTTCAGCGACCCGCCGAGTTTGCAGACAAGGAGTTCTTTACGCCGGAGGAAGCGGCTGCACGGAACACGGCGGCCAGCGCCGAGCGTCAACCCAAACCGGGAAGCGTGGGCTCCTACAACGCGCTTTGGTTCGACCGAGGAAGCGTGGACCCCAAACTGCGAACGTCGCTGATCGTCGATCCTCCCAATGGCCGGCTGCCTCCTTTGACAGCGGAAGGGCAAGCGCGGGTCGCGGCGAAGGCGGAGCGCCGGCGCGCCCACCCTGCCGACTCGTGGTTGGACCTCCCTGCGTGGGTTCGCTGCATCACCTACCATGGGGTGCCGCCGGTCTCCACCGGGTACAACAACACGTATCAAATCCTGCAGACCCCTAATTACGTGGCGATTCTGGTCGAGAACATTCACGATGTGCGCATCATTCCTCTGGCTGGGCGCCCATGGCTCGACGAGCGCATCCGCCAGTGGAACGGCGATTCCCGTGGTCACTGGGAAGGCTCGACGCTGGTTGTCGAGACCCGCAATTTCGGCGACAAGACGGAACATCGATTCCCGTCGTCTAGGCGCCTGCGCGCAGTCGAGCGCTTCACCCGCGTCGATGAAAACACGATCCATAACGAATTCACGATCGAGGATCCCACCACGTACACGAAAGCTTGGACTGCCGTCCGGTCGATGCCACGGCTGCACGACTACGAGATCTACGAGTATGCGTGTCATGAGGGGAACTACTCGATGTCGAACATCCTCAGTGCCGCTCGCACGGAAGAGAGAGAGGCCGCGAAACTCAGCTCCCAGAACGACTGACTGCTGGCGGTCAGAGGCCCTCTTCCGGGTCGCAGGAAGAGCTGCAAACCCCTCGTCTATTGAGTTACCATGGCCTTGAGCCGGATTGCTGGTGGGAAGTCTTTGTTACCACCAGGTATCAGGCGGCGGTACAATCTCCATGTCGATGGTCGGCCAAAACATCTCGCACTACCGCGTCACCGCAAAGCTCGGCGAGGGCGGAATGGGTGTGGTCTACAAGGCCGAGGACCTCAAGCTCAAGCGTCAGGTCGCTTTGAAATTCCTTCGCTCCGACGTGCTCGAAGACGAAGAGCACAAGGAGCGTTTCCTTCGCGAAGCGCAAGCGGCGGCGGCGCTGGATCATCCGAATATCTGCACGGTCTACGAGATAGATGAAGCTGACGGGCAAACCTTCCTCTCGATGGCCTATCTGGAAGGGGAAACGGTCAAAGAGAAGATCAAAGCTCGCCCTCTGAAGCTGCAGGAGGCGCTTGACATCGCCATCCAAACCGCCCAGGGACTGCAAGCGGCGCATGAAAAGGGCGTCGTCCATCGTGATATCAAAAGTTCGAACTTGATGGTTACGCCGCAGGGCCAAGTCAAGATCATGGACTTTGGGTTGGCACAATTAGCTGACCGATCAAAGCTGACCAAGACTACCGCTTCACTCGGGACGCCTTCCTACATGTCTCCCGAACAAGCTCAAAAGAGCAAGACCGACCGTCGTACAGACATCTGGTCCCTTGGTGTCGTGGTCTACGAGATGGTGACCGGCAGGTTGCCTTTCGAGCGCGAACGGGAGCAGGCGGTCCTCTACTCGATCGTCAACGAAGAGCCAGAGGTAATGACCGCCCAGCGCGTCGATGTGCCGGTCGAACTGGACCACATCGTGGGTAAAGCGATGGCGAAGACCCCGGCCGAGCGTTACCAGCACGTCGATGAATTGATTGTTGATCTGCGACGTGTCAATAGGGCCTCTGGTTCGAGCCGCTCGCCTCAAAGTGGGGTCTCCCCAGGTTCGGGCACGTTACCTGAGCAGAGCATCGCTCCCGCGAAGCTCCGCATCTACCAGCTTCTTCTTGTGGCTTCTCTCATGGCGCTGGCCGCTCTCGCGTTCCTGCATCCGAGGGAGGGTCCTACTGCCTCGCCGTTGCGCCGGTTTGGCCTAACCCCGCCGGTAGAGGTCGCTTCCTACCCCTACTCTGCAAACAGCGCCATATCGCCTGATGGACGACACGTGGCTTTCGTGGAAGGCGGAGCCGAAGGGAGGCTATGGGTCCAGGACCTCGACCAAGAGCGTCCCCGACCCATCGACGAGACAGCAGGAGCCCTGATGCCGTTCTGGTCGCCCGATAGTGAATTCATCGGATTCGTCGCCGGCGGCGAATTGAAGAAGGTCTCCGTTCGGGGCGGAATCCCCGTTCGAATCTGTGAGATGAGCGGCAGTCTCTACGGGGGTGGGTCATGGAGCCCCGACGGCCGCATGATCGTTTTTGCCGACCGAGCACCGGGGGTTTTGTTTAGAGTGTCCGCCGGAGGAGGAGAGCCCGAGGTGCTGATCGACCTTCCCGAACTCGGGAAGCTCCTGGGACAACCGGTGGGTTATGTGGGACGTCCTCACTTCCTGCCGTCAGAAGCGGGACCCCGTACGATTCTGTTCCAGGCAGCCTGGCCTCGGGGCCGGGAGCCAGGAACCGCTCGCCCTCCCTTCGGAGGTGTTCAAGGCGTGCTTGTTATCTATGACCTTCGAACCCAAACGCTGAAAGTGGTGGGGCGCGGCGATTTCCCTTGGTATTCGCCGAGCGGGCACATTGTCTATCAGGCGGCGTTCAATACGCCCGACCTTTGGGCATTGCCGATCGATCTGCAATCGCTTGAACCGAGCGGGGACCCTTTTCTTGTAGCTGAGGGGGGACGTGGTCCGAGCGTGGATCGGGACGGAACATTAGCGTACACGACCGATCCCAGCGCAGTTCAAGAACGACTCATCTGGGTGAACAGAAAGGGAGAAACCCTCGAAGACCCCGGACTTGAGCATGAACGCATCATGAATCCCGTGTTGTCGCCAGACGGCAGGCTTGTCGGAGTGAACCTTCGAGAAGGAACGAAGTGGGGCGCTTATGTCTACGATACAGTTCGCAAGAACCGCACCCGCCTGGGATCGACCTACCGACTCAGTGGAGTCCTCTGGTCGGCTTCGGGCGAACAGGTGGTCTACGTAAACTTCGATTCCGGGATCTTCAAGCCCATGCTTCGCTGGATCGTGGGCGACCTAAAGGAGCAAGCGCTGGGCTTGGACGGATTGGGATGGATTCACGACTGGTCCGAAGACGGTGAGCGCTTGATTTATGGGGTTTCTGATCGCGACACTCAGCGGGACATCTGGTACTTGCAACGGGGTAAGGACGCCGCCGATTGGAAACGGCATGCGTTTCTGACCGGCGAATTCGATGAACGACTGCCGCGGCTTTCTCCGAACGGCCAATACGTTGCGTATGTGTCGAACGAGTCAGGTCGTGACGAAGTCTACGTGCAGTCGTTTCCAGCCGGGGGCAATAGGGTCTTAGTATCGGTCGATGGGGGGACGCTGCCGCGTTGGAGCCCGGATGGGACGGAGCTGTTCTATGTGCGGGGAGATACACTTCTGGCCGTGTCGGTAACGGCTGACCGTTCCTTCGAAGTGCAATCCACGAGCGAACTGTTCAGACATCCTGGCTTAGTCCTCCTTCCCATAAATACGATGACGTATTGTGGGGTGGCTTCTTTGGTTTTGCCTCGGCTAGACTGGTCTTAACACGGAGACCAGTCGATGCCAAGAAAAAGCCCCTTCTCCATCAAGCTTACATCCGAAGAGCAACGAGTGCTGCAAGCGAGGGCCCGAAAGTATACCTCATCGTATCGAGACGTGATCCGGGCCAAGATCGTCTTGCTTGCCGCCCAAGACCTCTCCAATGACCAGATCGCTCGGCGCCTCGACACCCCCCGTCAGATCGTCAGCAAATGGCGCAAACGCTTCTTCCTCGACCGCCTGGCTGGTCTCGAAGAGCAGCCCCGCGGCGGTCGTCCGCCGACGTTTTCCCCCTCAGCTCGTCGTCGCCGTCAAAGCCCTCGCTTGTGAATTGCCCGCCCAGTCCGGCTTGCCGCTCTCCCGTTTCTCCGTCTCCGAGATTCGCCATGAGGTCCTGCGTCGAGGTCTGGTCGCCGACATCAGCGGCGCCACCCTCTGGCGCTGGCTCGACTCGGATGCGCTGCGCCCCTGGTACCACCGCAGCTGGATCTTCCCCCGCGACCCCGACTTCGCCGAAAAGGCCGCCCGCATCCTGGATCTGTACGAAGGCCGTTGGCAGGGCAGTCCGTTGGGGGCAGACGATTTTGTTCTCTCCGCCGACGAAAAAACCAGCATCCAAGCGCGTCAGCGTAAGCATCGCGGCAAGCCGCCTGCCCCCGGCCGCTCGGCTCGCGTCGAGAATGAATACAAGCGCCTCGGTGCTTGGGCTTACCTGGCGGCTTGGGATGTTCATCGCGCCAAGCTGTTTGGCCGCTGCGAAACGAAAAACACCAGCGCCGGGGTCGATCGTCTGGTGGCGGAAGTGATGAGTCAGCCGCCCTACTGTTCGGCCCGGCGGGTTTTCTGGATCATGGACAACTGCTCGACTCATCGCGGCGACAAGGCCGCCGAGCGCTTGCGCACGCGCTGGCCCTCGGCGGTGCTGGTCCACACGCCGGTGCACGCGAGTTGGTTGAATCAGATCGAGATCTACTTCTCGATCCTGCAACGCAAGGCCCTCACCCCGAATGACTTCTCTTCGCTTGACGAACTCGAGGAGCGCCTCCTAGGTTTTCAGCAACACTACGAGCAAATCGCGACCCCTTTCCGGTGGACCTTCACGCGCCACGATCTCAAGCGCTGGCTGGCCAAGCTCGATAACTCTAGCCTCACTCCTGCCGCTTAGGTTGATACCCTACAAACATACGTCACCGTAATTCTGAGGCAGAGGACTAAGCTAAGGACGACGGTAGATCTTTCGCCTATGACATCTCGGCCGACGGCCAGAGAATCCTTCTGGTCGAGCAGGTGAACGCGGCAAATCTCGTGGCGCCGCCGATCCGCATCGTCGAAAATTGGTTCGAGGAGTTCCGCGACCGCGAGCAGGACTAAGCCGTCCGAAACCCCTCGAGGGAGAAGCCCCGCAAGCGCAAGGGGCGTTGGAAAACAAGCGCATGATTCTGACGGTGGTATCCGTCTTGCGATGAAAGAAATACAACGGCCTGAGCAACCGAACGCAGTCCCCAAACCGCTAACTGAACAGTATTGAAGGGCTAGAGACCCAAAGGAGGCCGCCAGAATGTGATGGACTCTCGTTGGTCCAACCGCGCAATTCCCAAAACCAGCCGTTCGAGTCACGGATTTTAAAATAGTCTAAACCCCTCAAAATCAACAGTTCACCACTGTTCTCCAGAAAATAGCCCTGCTCCATCTGCTATCGTACGGGCAAAGGGCGGCGACCGCCGTCCCGCCTGGGCCGTGGCGAATTTGGGTGTCGCGATTCGCGGGTTCGGCGTGGTTCCGAAGCCCGGCGCATCGGCTCCCGCCCAGCCGGCGTTTCGGCGGCGAACAGTGGCGGGCTGGTTCGCCAAAGGGGGAATGTATGAAGACCATCCTGAGCAGCGATCGGCTCAACCGGCTGCCGGGCCGAATTTCGCCGCGCTGGGCAGACGATCTCAGTCCGGCAACGGCGCCGTGCGTGGATGTTAGGACAGCGCAGCCGGCGGAGTCCGTGCCCCTAAATTGCGCCCGGTCCCCGGCCAGGTCCCCGGCCCCCTCGGAACGAGCGGTTTGGCGCCCAATTTTGCGTTTGCATAATAAGGAACGCGCGCGATACGAAAATCCGCTAATTTCCGCTAACTCCCCTCTGCCAGAAAGACCGAACCCCGGCGACGTGGCGCACGCTCCCCGGTCGAACCAAGGCTACAATGGGAGGGCCAGCGGGGCAGGCCAAGGAGCTTCCCATGTCACCCACGATACGGCCCGGTGGCCGAGAGCTTTCGATTTACGAACAACATTATCCAACTGGTTCCGTGCACGAACAACTCGAAAGCGTGATGACGGGCTTGGCTTACGACGCCTTGGAGCAGGCAGCGCCCGCTAGCAGCGGTCCGTACGGTGAGAAAAAAGTTCTGGACAACGTGATCTTCTTCACGTGGCATGAGTCCTATGACATGGGGCCTTAGGCGCCGTCCGCAATGAACTTGGCTATCCGGGAACCGCGGACCTGGTGATGGCTGCGTCGGCTAGTTGAAGCAATACGCAGGGTTGCGCCGTCTCGAGAAAACGCCCTACAGCGGGAAGAATCACGCGACAAGCTTACGCGCCTGCCGGTTTGCGTTTGGCCAACCTCAGGCCGTAGAATACCGGGTAGATCGAGCGGTTCTCTAAGAGGTGATCATGCCTGCCGAAAAACTGATAAAACGCAGAGACTTCGTCAAGTCAGCCGGAGCAGCCGGCGCCGTTGTAGCGGCCGCCCTGCCTCGAGCGAAGGCAGCACCCGGGGTTCTCATAGCCAAGGCCGCCGGCGAAAGGGTGAACTATGGCTTCATTGGACCCGGAAGCCGCGGCTCACGCTTGCTCGGCCGGCACCTCCAGTACATGGACGCCGGCAGATGCGCGGCTCTGTGCGACATCTACGAAAAGAATCTCAAACGGGCGATGCGCGTATTCAAAGGGAAGGACGAGCAGCCCGACACCTACAGCGACTACCGCGAGGTTCTCGACCGTAAGGACATCGAGGCGGTCTTCATTGCCACTCCCCTGTTCATGCACTACCCGATCATGAAAGACGCGCTCGAGGCGGGCAAGCACGTGTTTTGTGAGAAGTCGCTCGTGTTCAAGCCTGAGGAAGTCCACGGGCTGCGTGAACTCCACGAAAAGCATCCCAACCAGATCATCCAAGTCGGATTGCAGCGCCGTTACAGCTCCTACTACGCCGCCGCGAAACAAATCATCGACCAAGGCGCGATCGGCAAGGTGACTCATATCCACGCTCAGTGGCATCGCAACACGAATTGGCGGCGCGGCGTCAAGGACCCCAAACTCGAAGAGCAGCTCAACTGGCGCCTTTACAAGAAGTATTCGGGCGGCCTCTGCGCCGAGCTGATGTCCCACCAAGTTGATGTGGCCGACTGGATGCTCGGTTCGAGTCCCAAATCGATCGTCGGCGTCGGCGGCCTCGACTATTGGAAAGACGGCCGCGACATCTTCGATAACATCCAGCTCATTTTCGAGTATCCCGGCGGCGAAAAGCTGTGCTACAGCGCCATCAGCACCAATCGCCACATTGAGGGCCGCCGCGTGCCCGGTGACGGCTGCCGCGAGGTCATCATGGGCACCGACGGCGCCATTGAGATTACGCTGATTCCCTACGGTGACGGGATGTGGTTCCGCGACCCGATGAAGGTGAGGATGGGCGCGGAGGAAAAGCCGAAGGAAGACTGGGTCGCCGGCGCTACTGTTGCCGACACACTCAAGCAGGGAGAGGGTTTGCCGATTATCCCCGGGTTCAAGGACCTCAACTCCCCCGAGACCGGTTTCATCGAAAAAGAGCTGGAGTTTGCCAAGCGCTGGCTCTACCAAAAAGGCATCATGATGCCCGAGGAAGACAAAGATCCCGAGTACAAAGAGCTGGAGGGCTTCTTGCTCAACGTGCGTGATGGCGGCAAACCCAAGGCCGACATCGAGGTCGGATTGCAGGACTCCATCGCCGTCATCTTGGCCAATAAGTGCATGGAAGACGAGCGCAAAATCTACTTCTCCGAAATCGAGGAGATGGGCAAGGACAAGGTCAAGCTCACCAAAGGCCCCAACGGCAACCGGGCGTAAGCGGGAACATCCATTTTGGATAGGTAACTGCCAAGGGGTCGACACAGAGACCCTTGGGAGCTGCCTGTCCTGTATGCCCCCTAGACTAGAGGGGCCGTGGCAGAGTGGTCGCTGTTGAGGGCCGTCGCACCGCCTATTCCAAGCCCCAGCCCCGAAGCTGGGGCTCGAAATCCGGGTCCCGCAATTTCTGCTATTCTTGGCAAGGATTTGACCCCGTAGGTGCTAAAAACCGTCAAAAGTTTACCAAAATGAAACCCTTCCAAAAATTGCCGCTTAAACCCACTTCTTTGGCGCCGGCCCGCATGGTGGTCTTATTGATCGCCCTTCTGGCGGGCGGGTTGACCTTCACCTGCTCCTGGATGCCGGACAACCAGTTGCAGCTCAGCAAGGAAGACAGCGTTGTTTTCATCGGCAACACGTTCGCCGAACGCATGCATCTGTTCGGCTACTTCGAGACGTTGTTGCACGCGAAATTTTCCGACCATCAGCTCCAGGTTCGAAATATGGGATGGTCGGCGGACGAGCTGACGCTGATGCCGCGCCCGAAGGGCTTTGGCGCTCTTCACAAGTACCTGGCCGAGCAGCAAGCCGATGTGATCTTTGCCTGCTTCGGCATGAACGAATCGTTCCAGGGAGCTGAGGGCCTGGGGCGGTTCCAGCAGGATCTCGACGCGTTCATCCTGGACCTTCAGGCGCATCAGTACAACGGGCGGTCCGCCCCGCGGATCGTGCTCGTCTCACCCATCGCGCACGAAAACCTTGGGGGGAATCTCCCCGATCCCGCGGCGCACAACGAGCATCTCGAGCTTTACACCGGGGCCATGGCCGAGGCCGCCCAGCGGCACGAATTGCTCTTTGTCGATCTGTTCGCGCCCACGCGGGAGTGGATGGATTCCGGCTCGGATCGCAAGCTGACCTTTAACGGGATTCACCTCACCGAATACGGCTACTGGAGGGTTAGCCAGATCATGGCCGGGTCTTTAGGTTTGGTCCGTGACGCCGCGCCGCCGGATGCTGCCGGAAACGCCACGGCTGAGGCGCTTCGCCGGACCATTTACGAAAAGAATTACTACTTTTTCATACGCTGGCGCGGACCCAATGCCGAGTACATTCATGGCGAGCGCAACGAGATGGAGGGGGCGGAGAATTTGCCGGAAGAGATGGCTGAGTACGATCAGATCATCGATACTTATGATCAGAAGATCTGGCAGATGGCCAAGCCCGGCCCCGCACAGGTCTGGCAGCAGGTTCCAGAGGGGAATCCGGTTTGGCACCCGACGCCCCAGTACAAGGCCACTGCGCCAGGGCCCAAAGGCCCCGATCAATATCAGGGCGTCAAGGTTTTGAGCCTGCGGGAATCCCGCAGGGCATTCCGGCTACCCAAGGGCTACGCCATCAACCTCTACGCCTCCGAAGAAGATTTTCCGATCGCCAACCCGATGGCGATGAATTTCGATGCCGAGGGCCGCCTGTGGGTCGCCAACACACCCACCTGGCCGCAGCCGATTCCGGGCGAGCAACCCTCGGACTCGATCGTCATTCTCGAAGACACCGATCAGGATGGGGTGGCGGACAAGCACACAGTCTTTATCGACAAGCTCAACATGATTCATGGTTTTGCCCTGGGTGACGGGGGCGCCTACATTTCCCAGGTTCCGCACATCATCCACGCCAAAGATACGGACGGCGATAACCGGGCTGACGAGGTCCGGATGGTATTGCATGGCTTTGGATCCGAGGATGTCGAGCACTCCATCAACAATTACAGATGGGGACCCGGCGGCGCGCTTTACTTCATGGAAGGCACCTTCTTCCACACGCAGGTGGAGACGCCCCACGGCCCGCGCCGCTTGTATAACTCCGGTGTTTTCCGTTACAGGCCTGGATCTGAGCGATTCGACGTTCTGATTTCCCATCGATTCGCAAATCCATGGGGGCAGGTATTTGATCACTGGGGACAGTGGCTGCTGCTCGACGCTTCAGGCGGCAACTACTACTACAGGCCGATCCTAACCGCCAATTTTGCCTACCCCAAGAAGAAGCTGCGCAGACGAGGGAGCCCTCCGCTTTCCTTTGCCCCGGAAGATACCGCCCCGTCGGCGGGTATAGAGATCATCCGCAATCGTCACTTCCCGAAAGAGGCCCAAGGGCGGTTTGTGGTCAACGAGCTGTCGACGCACGGATTCCTCGGCGCCTACTGGTACGACATCAAGGAAAAGGGAACGACCTACGAGGTCAAGCGCGTGGCGCCTCACTTGGTGGCGGCCAAGGATCCCTTCTACCGGCCGACTGCCGTGACGTTTGGACCGGATGGAGCCATGTACGTCCTCGACTTCTCTTCGCCGGTTATCGAAAACACCACGTTTGCGAAACGCGATCCGGGACGCGACCATTACCGCGGACGCGTTTGGCGCATCACCTACCCGGCCAATGCGCTGCTGAAACAGCCCAGGATCGTGGGCCGGCCAAGCCCTGTGCTGCTGGATCTGCTCAAAGAGTATGAAAACACCACCCGCCATTTCGCCCGCCGTGAACTGCAACAGCGCGACCCCGATGAGGTCATCCCGACTCTCGAAAAATGGGTCGCTGCGCTTGACCCCGCGGATCCCCAGCATGAACGCCTGTTGCTCGAGGCACTATGGATCTACCAGGGGCTGGAGGTGGTCGAGCCGGATCTGCTCAACAGATTGCTCCAAGCGAAGGACTACCGGACCCGCACGGCCGCCACCCGCGTGCTGCGTTACTGGCAGGGGAGGATTGACAATTCCATCGATCTGCTCGCCGAATTGGTTGAAGATGAGCACATCCGGGTGCGTCTGGAAGCGGTGCTGGCCTGCGGGTTCAGCCCCTCGGAGCGGGCTCGGGAAGTTGCCCTGCAGGCCGCAAAGTTCACGATGGATCCCGGGATGCAAAAAGCCCTGGACGACACCATGAACTTTTTTGAACGTTCCCGATCAACCAGACCGTGATCCGCACTTCGTACAGATTTTTGCTCGGCGGCAGCCTGCTCGCCGCGGCGGCCATCGCGTTGCTGATTTTCCCATTGGGTTTGGATGAGAACGCTGCGAAGCCGGGCGCCTCAGGCGTCAAACCACGCATCTTTTTCGATAACGATCCGCGCGTGGTGGCCTACCAGCTCGGGCGGTTGTCCAACGATCAGCTCGTCGAGGTGGAACGCGACGCGGGCGTTCCAAAGTACCGGCCGGCCTACGAAGCGCTGCTGATGCGCGACGGTCTGGCGAGCAAGTACAGGCATGAGGCCATCAGCGCTCTGGCCGGTCTGAATAAGTCGGACGTGATCACCGAGATTCTGGCGGGCATCGAGCGGGCCGGTGAGCAGTCCGGCACGCTTCAGCGGGAACTGAGCAACATGTTGCTGCGGCTGGAACCCTCCGAGCTGGTAGGGGCGCGCGACCGTGTCGAACAAACCGCGGCCGGCTCAGAAGTCAGTGCGGCCAGAACTGCATCCTACGGTGGTCTGGTCATGAGTGTACCGGCGGAAGAAGTTTGGCGGCTTGCCTCGAGCGGGGATAGAGGCGTGTACGATCTTTTGCAGGCCATACCGATGGCGCCCGACGCAAAGCGCAGGGATGCCTTCTACACGAAGGTGGAGCCTCTCCTGCACCGGAAGGCCGCCGCGGAACTCCGCCGTGCGGCGATTGAGATACTGCCTTCCTTCACGGGTCACGACGCGGAATCTTTCAAGACGCTCGCCGGGTTCATCCGCAACGGCGTCGAGCAGCCGGCCGCCATTCGATCGATCCAGCGCATCGGCAAGCAGCACTGGCCGGCCCGGGAAATCGCTCCCCTCGCCGAGGCCGTCGTGGCCTGCGCCCTCGAGACACCTGCGAATAAAAGAACAGACGCGCCGTTTCTGGAAACAGTCCAGCTTGGCAACGAGCTGGCCTCCATGCTCGATGCCGAGACCGGCGGGAAGATCCGCGGAATTCTTGACGACCTCGGGGTGACGGTCATTCTGCTCCGGACCCTGATCGATCAGACGAGTTATGACAAGAGGCTAATCGTCGTTGAGACGGGTAAGCGCGTGGAGATTGTTCTGGAGAACGAGGATTTCATGCCTCACAACTTGGTCATTACCGTCCCGGGCGCCCGTGAAGAGATCGGGCTGGCTGCCGATAGGATGCCTACGCCGGCTGGACCCGATTCACAGGGAAGGTATTACGTACCTGCGTCCCCGAAAGTCCTCTATGCAACCAGACTGCTGGAACCCGGCCAGAAGCAGAAGCTGAATTTTGAAGCCCCCGCGGAGCCTGGTGATTATCCCTACCTCTGCACCTTCAACGGACACTGGCGGCGGATGTACGGCCATCTGCTGGTCGTGGAGGACATGGAGGAATACCTGAAGAATCCGCCTCCGCTGACGGACTTGGACTACAACGAGTGGACGCTGAGCGACCTGGCTGACGATGTGGCCGACATCGAGGCCGAAGGAAGCGCTGAAGGCCGGGAGATTTTCAACATCGCCACCTGTGGCAAATGCCACCGGGTCGGTCAAGAGGGCAGAGATCTTTGTCCTGATCTCAGCGATGTCTTCGAACGCTATGACGACGACAGCGCGGCGATCCTCACGGAAATCCTGGAGCCATCCAAGACGATTACTGAGAAGTACGAGAATTACCTCTTCGTCCTCACCAACGGCGAGGTGACCACCGGCATCATCACCGCGGAAGATGCGAATTTCCTGACCGTTCAGTCCGGCGGTGACGCCGGCCTTGCTGTAACCATCGACAAAAGGGACATCCTGGAGCGCGACAAGCGTGATGTGTCCATCATGCCGGAGGGTCTTTTGGACACTCTCAGGAGGGAGCAGATCGTCGACTTGATGGCCTTCCTCAAGTACGCCGCCGCCGCCGCGGAACCCACTTCGGCCCGTGCGCGGACGGGTCGCATAATGGCGAGTGAATCGCTTCCATCAGAATAGGTACGGCAACATGTACACTGCGACCCTGGGTCCGTGGTCGCGTGACCTATTTCTGGGCGGCGCCGTGGCGGTGCTCTACTCCACGGTTTTTGCGGCGACCGCCGCCCACAGCAGACTCTTTGCCGACTTCCTGGCGATCATGGGTGTGTACGACAAGCGCAGTTACTCGGCACGGTTGAGTGTAACTCGTGCCTTTGTCGTGATTCTGCTTCTACTGCCTTTACTGAAGTTCATGTTTTTACAGGAGCCCGTCTTCATGGTCAAGATCGGTGGGGTTTCGGAGGCTTTGATGTTGCCCGTGATCGGATTCTCGACAATCTACCTGCGCTCTATGCGCACCTTCCCAAAGCGATTCTCCCCAGAGGTTGGATCACTCTCGGGCTGTGGCTCACATCAGCGGTGATGCTCATCATGATGGGCTATTCGGCCATTCAGCAGTTGACCTTATAAGGCCGGAAAACGACAACCGGTTTCTGGTTGAGTCACCAATCAGACGGAACGAACATGAAGATTACCAACTTGGAAGTCGCCAACTTGCTTTTTACTTACCCTCCCGGGCCGCCAGACACTTGGAGCTGTCCCCTCTGCAGCGGCCCGATGATGCTCTTCGAGAGGCTCACTGTTCAGTAAATTCCGCGGGAATTGGAAACAGGGAGGAATTATATTGACACGTCTTGAACCCGTTCGATTCCTGAGCACACCCGCGTGTTATCCGACGCGCCGGGTTGAACTGTGTCCCGCGCTGGGATCCGGACACCAAAGCAACCGCAGAACGCGCCAGCAGACACTTTCAAGCAGCATCTCGGCTCTCACGGACGCTGCCCTTCCTTGCAATTGGCGCATTCTCCACGCCAAAACAGCTCACCCGAGGCTGCTCAACTCGATTCAAAAACCCTAGCTGCCGCGTCCGCCGCAAACGCGAGCGCCTTCCTTCAAACGGCCTTATCCAAAGTAACCCGGCGATCGGCAGCTCACTCTACTCGCATCTTCGAGCGCCGGCTTACCCCAGATAAGGTCCTAACCAAAGATATTTGAAATTTTGATTCCATCGGTCCGCCTATTAGATGATCTTGTTGTCAAGGCAAGACACCCAGGAGAACCAATGGAAACGTTTTTTGAGGCTGTTTGGCAGCCTGCTCAGCTTGGTATACCATTGGATGGGGTATTTAGTTGACTCCAGTAGCCACAATATGTTGTGGTTGGGGGCATGAAGGAGGACTACCCCCGAAACCTCGTCGAGTTGGAAGCTCGATTCTCGACCGAGGAGGCGTGCCGGGAGTACCTGCTGAAGCTGCGCTGGCCGGAGGGGTTCGTGTGCCCGCGCTGTGGGATCCAGTCCTCATGGGCCAGCAAACGCAATCTGCTGCTCTGCGCCGACTGCGGTTACCAGGCCTCGGTGACGGCGGGCACGATTTTCCAGGACACCCGCAAGCCCTTGACGTTGTGGTTCCGGGCGGCTTGGTGGGTGACAACGCAAAAAGGCGGGGCCAGCGCGCTGGAGTTGCAGCGGGTCTTGGGTTTGGGTAGCTATGTAACCGCCTGGACCTGGCTGCACAAGTTCCGCCGCGCCATGGTGCGCCCCGGTCGCAATCGGCTGGTCGGCCGGGTGGAGGTGGACGAAACGTATGTGGGCGGAGTCGAAGAGGGCGTCCGAGGTCGCGAAATGGTTGGCAAAGCGTTAGTTGCGGTTGCTGCCGAGGAGGATGGGCGCGGTATGGGTCGCATCCGGCTCCGTCGGATCGCGGATGCCTCAGCGGCGAGCTTGGAAGCCTTTGTCGAAGAAGCTATCCAACCTGGCAGCCTCGTGCACACCGACGGCTGGGAAGGCTATGCGGGATTGGAGAACAAAGGATACCGCCATGAAGTCACCGTGCTGGCGGGAAGCGGCAATCGGCGAGTAAGCGCTGCCGAGAGTCCATCGTGTCGCCTCTCTGAGCGCTGGCTGTTGGGGACCCACCAGGGGGCTGTCAGTCACGAGTATTTGGCTGGACGAGTTCACGTTCCGCTTGCTCAGCTTGGTATACCATTGGATGGGGTATTTAGTTGACTCCAGTAGCCACATATGTTGTGGTTGGGGGCATGAAGGAGGACTACCCCCGAAACCTCGTCGAGTTGGAAGCTCGATTCTCGACCGAGGAGGCGTGCCGGGAGTACCTGCTGAAGCTGCGCTGGCCGGAGGGGTTCGTGTGCCCGCGCTGTGGGATCCAGTCCTCATGGGCCAGCAAACGCAATCTGCTGCTCTGCGCCGACTGCGGTTACCAGGCCTCGGTGACGGCGGGCACGATTTTCCAGGACACCCGCAAGCCCTTGACGTTGTGGTTCCGGGCGGCTTGGTGGGTGACAACGCAAAAAGGCGGGGCCAGCGCGCTGGAGTTGCAGCGGGTCTTGGGTTTGGGTAGCTATGTAACCGCCTGGACCTGGCTGCACAAGTTCCGCCGCGCCATGGTGCGCCCCGGTCGCAATCGGCTGGTCGGCCGGGTGGAGGTGGACGAAACGTATGTGGGCGGAGTCGAAGAGGGCGTCCGAGGTCGCGAAATGGTTGGCAAAGCGTTAGTTGCGGTTGCTGCCGAGGAGGATGGGCGCGGTATGGGTCGCATCCGGCTCCGTCGGATCGCGGATGCCTCAGCGGCGAGCTTGGAAGCCTTTGTCGAAGAAGCTATCCAACCTGGCAGCCTCGTGCACACCGACGGCTGGGAAGGCTATGCGGGATTGGAGAACAAAGGATACCGCCATGAAGTCACCGTGCTGCGCGGGAAGCGGCAATCGGCGAGTAAGCTGCTGCCGAGAGTCCATCGTGTCGCCTCTCTGCTAAAGCGCTGGCTGTTGGGGACCCACCAGGGGGCTGTCAGTCACGAGTATTTGGACTACTACCTGGACGAGTTCACGTTCCGCTTCAACCGGCGGACCTCACGGTCGCGCGGCAAACTTTGCTATCGCCTCCTCCAGCAGGCGGTCGCCGCCGACCCTGCTCCCTATAAGACAATGGTCGAGGCCACCAGGGCCGGCACCCCCACCCCCAAGATGTAGTGGCTACTGGAGTCAACTAAATACCACATTACCATTGTTTCGACCGCATCGTCATCTTCGGCTATCTGCTCTTCTGCAAGACCGTTTGCAGCTTGCCGCGTTCCCCCGGCTAGCTCATACTGTCCAAATTACTGTAAGCAGCTCTCCAGTGGTCAGGATCATCCTGCATTGGAAACGCCGCGCTTTCCATTTCAGGATCATCTCGTATTGGACAACTGCTTTGCGGCTTTGCCCCAAACCCCAAACACGGTGTCAGGACGCGCTAGAATGTGAAGGACCATGGCTGCGAACGATAACGAGTTTGAACTGGTTCTTGGTCACAAACTGTTGTTGAGCATCTTCTTTGTGATGGTCGTCTTGTTCGGCCTGTTTTTTTCCTTTGGGTATTCGGTGGGGTATGACCGGGGACAGACAGAAAAGGAAAACGCCGTGGCCACCGTCCAGCCGATGGAGCAGTCCGGCGACAGCGTGCGGTTGCCCGACGCGCTGTTGAAGGACGCCCCTGAAGTGCCGGCCCGGCACGCGGCGGTTCCGGATGCACAGGCCACCAAGACGGCAGGGGAACCTGCCGGGGGAAGCGCGCCCAGGGCTGATCCAGTGCCGGACGGCCGCACTGCCGCCAATCCGGAACGGACGGCTGCCGCGGTTGCCGACAAACCACGCCCGTTTCGAGAGTCGAAGCCGCCCGAGCCGGTGCCGGCACGCCGCGCGCCCAGACGTCGCGCGCCCGCTTCCGCGAGTGTCAGCGGAGCGGCGGTTGCCCGCTCGATCCACCTTCAAGTCGCGGCCATTCGGGTGCGATCGGATGCGGAAATGCTTGTGGGTAAGTTGAAGTCGAAGGGCTACCCGGCAACTCTATTCGAACAAGACAGCGACGAATGGCATCGGGTGCTGGTGGGGCCGTTCGCCTCGACGGGCGCGGCGGAGGAGTATCAGAAAAAGCTCAAGGCGGACGGTCTCGACTCCATCCTGCGAAAACCGTGAGTGAAGGGGCATACGATTCCGCCAATGAGCCTGGTTCAGTTGGGTCCGCCCGTTTCTCCAGCGGCCGAACCGCGTCTTCCTGAGTGGCTGCGCAAAGGGCGAACGGACTTCAGGGCCCTTCACGACCTGAAAGTCGAACTTCGCCGGCGCAAACTTCACACGGTCTGCGAGTCGGCGCGTTGCCCCAATATTCACGAATGTTTCAGCCGCAAGGCAGCGACTTTCATGATCCTGGGAAATATTTGCACGCGCACTTGCGGATTTTGCGCGGTGCCCCAGGGCGTTCCGGGGCCGTTGGATCCGGATGAACCCCGCCAGGTCGCCGCCATGGCGGCCTCCTTGGAACTGCGTTACGTCGTGATCACGAGCGTCAATCGGGATGATCTGCGCGACGGCGGCTCGGTTCATTTCGCGGAAACGATTCGGCAGGTAAAGGGAGCCCTTCCCAAAGCGAAGGTGGAGGTGCTGACACCGGATTTCCGCGGAGATTTCGAGGCGGTCGCGCGTGTGCTCGATGCCGGGCCTGACGTCTTCAACCACAACATGGAAACGTTCGGCGGCTGTATCGCCGGGTGCGGCCGCAGGCTGATTACGAGCAGTCGCTCGGGGTGCTGGCGTGCGCCCGCAGACTGGCCCCGGAAGTGCTGACCAAGTCCGGGCTGATGGCCGGTTTGGGGGAGCGCCGGAAAGAAGTTAAGCAGCTTCTCGGCGACCTGAGAGAGGCGGGCGCCGATGTCGCGACGATCGGCCAGTACTTGCGGCCCAAGAGGCGACGCTTGCCCGTGGCGGAGTTTGTCCCGCCAGCGGTGTTTGACGAGTATCGGGAGTACGGGGAATCAATCGGATTTCGGGCCGTCTTCAGCGGGCCTCTGGTACGGAGTTCGTATATGGCGGAGTCGGTTCAGGCTGGTGCGTTATTGAGTTAGTTCGCTGCGGGCTCTAGGCGTTCAGGCCTCGCTCGGCAGCGGGCCGCCCTTGCCATTCGAACCCTGAAGACCTTTGAGAAAACGATTCAAGTTGGTTTCGAAACGGGTCATTCTCTTGTCCGATGCGGCAAGATCGCGGGCGCGCTGCTCCTCAATCCGCGCCACTGTTTTCTCCCACTCGGCGCGGCTCTCGGCGATCTGCTTCTCAAGCCGCCGGTCTTGTTCGGTAAGCCATTGGTCTCCCTCGTGACGCCGGCGTTCTTCTTGCTGGCGCCGGACACGCTCTCGCCGGGCGGCAACGACACCTAGCCGAAAAGCCCGCGCCATGAACGCCTCCAGGCGGTCCATCCGCCCATTGAACTGCTTCATGCTGAGGTCCGACTGTTGCGCGCGCAGCTTCGCCTCCGCCCTATCCTGCTTTATCATGTCCTCGAATTCTTGCCGGCCTTCGAAGAGCTGGCCCATTTGGTTTTCGAGTGACCGCAGCACCTGCTCGTGGTACTCGACAATCGATTTCAGATCCACGACTCCAGTCTAACACTCGCGGACTTGTGCTTCGCCTGAAACGACTCAACGCAGACTCGACCGGCCCCCACTGGCGGCACTTGCGATGTCTAGCTCGACCCTAACCCCGAGCGATCCGGATCTCAGCGGGGCGTTTGACCGCGGGCTTCCGCCCGCGGCTCTGTTGCGGCGGTTGCGGCATCCTTTACGATAGAAGACGCCTGCCCTCCGCTTGTGACCCTCCACCGATCCACCCCCTATTTGATGGCCCTGGCGAGCGGCGCTTTACAGATCGTCATCTTTCCGTCGTTTCGCTACTACCTGCTGGCTCCCGTGGCCCTTGTGCCGCTGCTGATTGCTCTCGCGGCCGAAACGGAGCGGCGCAAGCAGCTCCTGCTCGGAACACTCGCGGGCTGCGTTTTCTGGGGCGGGACTTGCTATTGGATCTACGACGTCATGCACCGCTACGCCTTTCTGCCGGCTCCGGCGGCGGCGGCGATCTTTGCGGGCTTTTTCATCGCGAAGGGACTCCACTCCGGAGTTTTCGCGTTGCTCGCCGCGCCGCTGCTGCGAAGATCCTGGGCGATTCCGGGCATCGCCGCGGCCTGGGTGGCGGTTGAGGGGACGCACCAATTCATCTTCACCTGGCTCCATTTGGGCAACGCCGGGATCAGTATGGCCACCTTGGCTCGGCTGGCGCCGTGGACGGGCGTCTACGGCCTCTCGTTCGCTTTGGTCATGATGAACGTGGCAATCGCTCTCGTTATCCTGCGTCGTCCGCGGAGAGAACTGGCATGGCTGATCCTTCTGCCTTTGCTTTACCTGCTTCCTTCCGTGCCGCCGCGGGAAGCGGGTACGGAGACGGTTCGCCTGATCCAGCCCAATATTCATCCCGACGAGCTTCTGGAAAATCGCTGGACCCGGCGCCGCGCCGCTGAACATTTGGCCCGCATGGAGGTCCTCTCCACCCAGGCTGGGAGCGAGCACGAGCACGAGCGCGCTTCACTGCTGATATGGCCGGAATACCCCGTGCCGGCCTACTACTTCGACGATCCCGGATTTGAGATTTTCATGACGGGGCTGGCACGCAAGTCGCGGGCCCACGTGGTGTTCAATACGGTCGCGTTCCGGCGTGACGGTGATGAAACCGCCACGCTGAATTCCGCCGTTACTCTCGACCCAGACGGCAACCTTATCTCGCACTACTCGAAGATCCACCTGGTGCCATTCGGAGAATTCGTGCCCTGGCCGTTTTCGCTTTTCATCGAGGAGATCACGCTCCAGGCGGGCGGTTTCGTCGCGGGTGACAAAGTTGCACTGGCGCCGGTCGGCGATCATTGGCTGGGGACTTTTATTTGTTACGAGTCCGCCTTCGCCAACGGCGTGCGGCAGTTCGTCGCCAATGGAGCGAATGTGCTCATCAACATCTCCAACGACAGTTGGTACGGACGGACGGCCGCCCGCGGCCAGCATCTGTCGATCGCCCGCATGCGGGCCCTCGAAAACGCCCGCTGGCTGCTCCGAGCGACAAATGACGGCGTGACCGCGATCATCGACCCTGGCGGCCGCGTTTTCGCCCCCGTGCCGTCATTTCGAGAAGGTGTATTGTCGGGACGATTCAACTACTCTTCGCGAATGACCTGGTTCAGTCTTTACGGGGAGTGGTTCTGGTGGCTTTCGATGGCCTTGACGGGCGGACTTTTGTTGCTTGGGCACTGGCGCCGTTGAGCCCGGTGAAGCCGCGGCGGGGTAAGAGTATGTCAGGTCCACGAGAACCGGGTCATTGATCTATGCCCAGTACGTCAAACAGAAACGCGTACTCGAATGCTTTTTCGCGCAGCCTTTTGTAGCGGCCCGAGGGGCCGCCGTGTCCGGCGCTCATCTTGGTCTTGAGCAGCAGTCGATTGCTGTCTGTCTTATGGGCTCGCAGCTTGGCCGTCCATTTGGCCGGTTCCCAGTACTGCACGCGCGGGTCATTCAGCCCGGCCGTCACCAGCAGGTGGGGGTAGTCTTTCGCTTCCACGTTGTCGTAGGGCGAGTAGGACTTGATGTAGTTGTAGAACTGGGGCTCGTTGGGGTTGCCCCATTCCTCGTACTCGGTCACGGTCAGCGGAATCGATGCGTCGAGCATGGTATTGACGACGTCGACGAAAGGAACCGCCGCGATCGCCGCCTGGAACAGATCCGGCCGCATGTTGAGGACCGCGCCCATCAGCAAGCCGCCGGCGCTGCCGCCTTGAATCACAAGTTTTCGAGGGTCCGCGTACTTTTCGGCGATGAGATGCTCGGCGCAGGCAATGAAATCGGTGAACGTATTCCGCTTGTGGAGCAGCTTGCCCTGGTCGTACCAGCGGCGTCCCATTTCCTCGCCGCCGCGAATATGGGCGATGGCGTAGACGAAACCGCGGTCGAGCAGGCTCAGGCGGTTCGACGAGAAGTTTGGATCGATGCTGTGGCCGTAGGAGCCGTAGCCGTAGAGAAAGAGAGGGTTGCCGCCGTCCTTCACCAGCCCCTTCTTGTAAACCAGAGAAACCGGCACCTTCACCCCATCGGACGCTATGACGAAGATTCTCTCCGACCGATACTGCGAGGGGTCGTAGCCTCCGAGAACCTCGTACTGTTTCTTTAATTCGCGGGCGCGAGCGCTCATGTCGTAGTCGAAAACCGACAGCGGCGTCGTGAGTGAGTTGTAGACGAAGCGCAATTGCTGGGTTCGGAACTCGGGGTTCGAGGATCCGCCCAAGCTGTAGACGGGCTCGTCGAACTTTACATAGTGGACATCGGAATTTTCGGCATTGCTGATACGGATTCTTCCCAGCCCGTTCCGGCGTTCATGAACCACGAGATGATTCTCGAAAACGCTCAATCCTTCGAGCAGCACGTCCTCGCGATGCGGAATCATTTCCCGCCAGTTTTCGAGCGACGGATCGGAAACGGGCGCGGCCATGACTCGAAAGTTTTTGGCCTCGTGATTGGTGCGAATCAAGAATCGGTCGCCATGATGGGCGGCGTAGTATTCCATGTCTTGGATACGCGGGACCATCACCGTAAAAGTTTCTCCCGGGCGGCCGGCGTCGAGGTAGCGAATCTCCGTCGTGGTGTTGCTTTTGAGTCTCGCCAACAAGTACTTCTTGCTTCTTGTTTTCGACAGCCCAAGATAAAAAGCATCGTCGTCTTCATGGAGGACTAGCTCATCTTGCGCCGGGTTGGCGCCGAGCACATGGCGAAACAGTTTGTAAGGCCGCTTGGCTTCATCGAGGACGTTGTAGAAAAGCGTGCGGTTGTCGTTGGCCCACTCAACGGAGTAGTAGGTGTTGGGAATTTTGTCCGCGAGAAGCTCCCTGGTCTGGAGGTTCTTCACGCGGAGTGTGTACATTTCCGAGCCGTCGGTGTCGGAAGAGTACGCCAGCAGGCGGTGGTCGGGGCTGACCTCGAAGACTCCCAGGCGAAAGTACTCTTTCCCTTTCGCCAGCTCGTTCTCGTCGAGAATGATTTCTTCCGCGGCTTCGAGGCTGCCCTTTTTGCGGCAATGGATGCGGTATTGCTTGCCTTCCTCGGTTCGCGAGTAGTAATAGTGGTCGTCCATGCGGACCGGCACATCGATGTCAGTCTCTTTGATGCGCCCCAGCATTTCTTCGTAGAGCGCCTCCTGGAGCGGCTTGGTGTGCGCCATGACCGCTTCGGTGTAGGCGTTTTCGGCCTCCAGATATTCGATGACCTCGGGGTTGCCCCTTTGGCGCAGCCAGTGGTAGTTGTCGACGCGGGTCTCGCCGTGGATGGGCTGTTGATGCGGCTCGGCTTTGGCAACGGGAGGGAGGGGCGTTTCCGGGTTGGTGCAAGACATGAGAATCAGAATACTGGATGAGGTCAACAGCTCCGCCAAATGAAGACGACGGCAACACTCGATCGCACGAAAAGGTTCTGGGGCTGCGACTCTCATTTTTGAAGGTCCTAACCCGCTTGGCTCACCGCCTGACGGTCGAAGCACGCGATAAGACCGCCATTACTTCGTTGCGCTTGCTCGCCGTGCTCACCGTACTGTCAAGTATGCGTCTTTGATTGAATGAGGGTCGTCAAGCGGCGCGCGCCTCGTACTGACGGGCCTCTCACGCACTTCGCCTCGCCACGTGGCGGGAAAAGCGGGCTGACTTTGCCGCCCGCCGAGCCGATTCCCGCAAACGCATGTATCCCCGCCGGACCGCTATTGTGGCGAATGCAGGAAATACTCGGCGCTCCAGCTGCGCTGGGAGCCGCCCTTGGTCCAGATGATGCGCGTCAGGGTGCGGCGTCCCAGACAGACCAGCGAACCCAGTGCCTGGCGCTGAGCGCCGCTGCGAGCGCCGCTGCGGAAACACCCCTCGCCAGCGGGAGCTGATCTCGGTGAAGTTCTCTAACAGCGTCATGGGGACTCCTTTTCTGAAGCTGGTTCGGAAGCTGATTCTCGTAAAGCAAAAGTGTTTTTGGCGGTGCGGAGGAAGCGGTCGCTGCGGGCTATTTTTTTCGACAAGGAGGAGACGAGGCTTTCGCGGTCCACGGCAACGCCGAAGCGGGAGTGGATGCGGGCGATCAGCTCGGAGATGTGGAGAGGGGAGCGGACAGATGTAAGTATGTCAAAAGACATATTGATCTGAGACAGACGGGAAGGGGTGCTGGGGCGAGCCGGGGAAGGATCTTTTCGGAGCCGGCGGACAGCGCGAAGCTGAGCGTCGAGGGAAGATTCGATGGTGCCAAGGATAAGATCTTTGAGTTCGGGGTCCATGCCGAATGGGAAAGGAAGTTTCCAGAGTTTAGAATGACACACTTCAGTCGGTCTGTCAACAATAGAATAGACAGACTGACTTTATCTAGGCATGATCACGGCCTAAGAGCCAGCAACGGAGAGCAAGAAACCCGCTCCTCGCATAAAATATCAAGCCCTCGAAATGTAGAAACTCCAGTGGCAGGCAAGGATGCCTGCCCCACGTGGCAGAATGTAGAAACTCCAGATGTCGGCCCGGAGGCCGACACTGCCCGCCGGGAGGCGCGCGCCACGTCGGGGCGGCGCGCGCCTCGTACTGACGCGCCTCTCACGCACTTCGCCTCGCCACATGGTGAGAAAAGCGGATTAGTAGATTAGCTGAAAACTGCCGTTCTTCAAGGTCACTGCCGCCGCAAAGCTCCACTTTGGCAGCGCGGGCCCGGCTCCGGGCTCGCCGACGGGCTTGTTGTTTTCGTCAAAAATCCGCCAAGCAAGCGTGCCGGCCTTGCCCCAACTGGCTCCTTCGTTCCAAGCCAGCAGCGTGTAGCCCTCCGGACTGACTGCCAGCGAAGGGTATTTGCGGCGATTAGCAGGCCCGGCGGGAGCAAGGGGCCGCGGCGCCGACAAATCCGCGCCGATCGCGGCCCAGTAAACCTGCCCTTCGGTTTCCCAAGCGGCGAGAACGCGGCCCGAGCTTTCCGCGAAACTCATGCTGCTCATCGGACAGGCCTGAATCTTCCAGGCGTGAACTTTTTTGGAGCGGAAAGTTTTCCCCTGGTCGCTCGATGCCAGCAAGTAGATATCGCGGTGAACCTCCGCCGTGGCCGAGCGATAGAGCCCGTAGAATGTTCCCCGGCTGTCGGCGAACGTCCGCAGCCCGCAGCAGCCGCACGAACCAGTTCCTGGGGACGACGCCGGACGCTCTTCGGAGAATGTCTCGCCGTTGTCGTGGGAGCGCGCGACCCATACCCGCCGGTCGGCCTCTTTCCCGGCCCGGTCCAGCCCGTGCCAGGTGACGTAAACATGGCCCGAGCGATCAGCGGCCACCGACCCGCCTCCGTCCAAAGCGAAAGTCTTTTGCATTAGGTTGCGCTGAGGCTCGAAAGCGGTCCCCTCTGTATCGGACCGGGCATAGAGCATCGGCGTGCCGTTGTGCGGACTATCGCTGGGCTGCGCCGGGTTGAGCCGTCCTTTGGGCTTCGCAACCCCGGAACCATTCCAGGCAACGTGGACTCGCCCATCCACTCCAACGGCGATCTGGGCGCCACGAATCGCGCCCGCCGCCACGGCGGAGCCGCTCTGAGTGTTGACCGCGACGGGGGCCGAGAAGCTGGCTCCCTGGTCGCTGGATTTCACATAGAAAAGATCGCCGTGGGCAGCGTCGCCCTTGTAGTAGACCAGGTGAATCGTTCCCTCGCCGTCGACCACGGCCTGAGGCGCAATGCCGTCGTGGGGCACGCGGATTCTCTTGACCGCCGGAACGCCGTGGCCGGAGACTGCCGCACCGGCGGCGGCCAAAATTACGCCGAGCGCGGCGGCAAGAGCCAGGAGCCAGATGGAGCGCCGCGGCGAGAACTTTGAGATCGATGCAGCATAACCCATCGGGTTCATCCCTCTGTGGTCTAGACTAGCCTAGCAGCCCCGGTGACTTGGTTGCTGGTCCGAAATCCGTGCGTAAGGGTTTGTAGTCGTCCACAAAAGTATTTTGAAACATCCCCGGCAGGCCGGCAGTGCTGGGGCAGGATGTTTGTCGTGCCAGTCCAGAGAATCAACAAAATCAAGTAGCCTCTAGCAGAGGGGTCATGCTACGCTGGTATTCCTGGACTGTGGATCTCCTTTGTCTTGAGGGCCGCCTGGCAAGGCGGTTTTTTTTGATATAGCGTGATCCCATGCGCTAGGTCCGTTTCTCGGAAATCTCACCTTCTCCTCCCGACAGAAATGAATAACTTGCTTTCGCTTACTCCACTGGTCGGCCTGTTCGGCCTGATCTGTGCGCTGACGATTTTCGTTCTCAATGACCGCCGTTCACCCGGCAGCGCCAAGATGCGCGAGGTATCGCAGTTGATCCACGACGGAGCCATGGCGTTCCTCAAGCGCGAGTACACGATCTTGATCGCGTTTGTGATCGTAGTGGCCGTTCTGATCGGCTGGCAGCTCAACCGCGAGACGGCGATCTGTTTCGTGACGGGCGCGGCCTGTTCGATTCTCGCTGGTTTCATTGGCATGAAATCGGCCACGCGCGCCAACACCCGCACCTGCGAAGCCGCCCGCAGCGAGGGAGTGGGCGCCGCTCTGATGGTCGCCTTTCGGGGAGGAGCCGTGATGGGCCTGGCCCTTGCCGGGCTAGGGCTGCTCGGGGTGGGCGTTTTCGCTCAAGTGTTCGCCGGGATCGAGCAGGCGGCGTATATCAATGGATTCGCGATGGGGGCCAGCTCGATCGCGCTGTTTGCGCGAGTTGGCGGCGGAATCTTCACTAAAGCGGCTGACGTTGGCGCCGACTTGGTCGGGAAACTCGAGGCCGGCATCCCCGAAGACGACCCGCGCAACCCAGGTGTCATCGCGGACAACGTTGGCGACAACGTTGGCGACGTCGCTGGCATGGGAGCCGACATCTTTGAATCCTACGTCGGTTCGATGATCGCCACGATGGCGATCGCGGCCACGCTGGGACCGGCGATGCTCGAGCAGCTTGGAGGAGGAGAAATCCGGGCCAGCCTGATGGCTCTACCGCTGGTCCTCTCGGCGGTAGGCTTGCTGTCGTCGGTCATCGGCATTGTCTCGATCAAGGGTCTGGAAAGCATGGGACCGGCGGCGGCTCTGCGCTACTCGGCGTGGTTTGCCGCGGCCTTGTTCGTTGCCGCGAGCTACTTTGTGCTGGGACAGATGGGAATCAGCTCAGCCGTCTTTTGGGCGATCGTGGCGGGCACCGTCGGCGGCGTGGTGATTGGCTTCATCACCGAATACTACACCTCCATGAGCCCGGTTCTGGGCATTGCCGAAGCTTCCCGTACGGGAGCGGCCACCAACATGATCCAGGGGCTTGCGGTCGGCTTTCAGAGCTGCGCGCTGCCGGTGCTGATGATCTGCCTGGCGATCTACATTTCCCACGCGGTGGCGGGGCTCTATGGCATTGGTCTGGCGGCGGTGAGCATGCTGGCCACGGTCGGAATCACGATGAGCGTGGATGCCTACGGCCCGATCGCTGACAACGCCGGCGGAATTTCGGAGATGTGCGGCCTGGGCCCGCAAGTCCGTGCCATAACGGACACGCTGGATTCGCTGGGAAACACGACCGCGGCGATGGGTAAAGGTTTCGCGATCGGCTCGGCCGCCTTGGCCGCGCTGGCGCTGTTTGCAGCCTATACGCAGGCTGTCGATGCCATACGCGTGGCCGCCAATCTTGCCCCGGTGAATATCCAGCTCAATGACGCCAGAGTCGTCATTGGTTTGCTCGTCGGCGGCATTCTGCCCTTCTTCATCGCGGCCCAGACGATGACCGCGGTGGGGCGCGCCGCCGGAAAGATGGTGGATGAGATTCGCCGCCAGTTCCGCGAGATCAAGGGTCTTCTTGCAGGCGAGGAAGGCGTGAAACCGGATACCGCCCGTTGCGTCGACATTGCCACGACGGCGGCGCTGCGCGAGATGGTGGCTCCAGGATTGGTTGCGGTGTGCGCCCCGGTCGTCATGGGCTACGTATTGGGCCCGGAAGCGCTGGGAGGCATGCTGGCCGGCGCCACCGTCACGGGAGTTCTGCTGGCCCTGTTCATGGCCAATGCCGGCGGAGCCTGGGACAACGCCAAGAAACTCATTGAAAAAGGCGAGCTGCCGGGCGAAGAAAAAGGATCAGACGCCCATAAGGCAGCGGTCGTCGGAGACACCGTCGGCGATCCGTTCAAGGATACGTCCGGCCCGTCCATGAATATTCTCATCAAACTCATGTCCATTGTGGCGCTTGTCATTGCGCCGCTGATTGCGCTGTAGCCGGAGCGCCGGGCCGCGCCGCGCTCGCCGGCCGCTCACCTGGTCCGCGCGGGCCATGCAGCCTGCGTTGTGTTTTCGATTCCAGCCGCGGATCGCCGGGGTGTTCGCTACAGGCAGGCGCTCGGTCCACCACGGTCAGAGTTTTCCGCTCCCCACGATTGGCGGGCTCCGGGGTTTCATTAGCTATATCTTCCACAGCTCTCCACTGGTAAAATATTGGGGACAATGGATTAATTCGGCGCTCGAGCGCCGGCTTGGGGTCACCGTGCGACAGTGCTTTGGCGGAAGTTCCGGGCCGCATCATCGTCGTTAAGTCAAAACCGGCTAACGACTTAGGTGAATGCCCGATTCCCTCCATGCGGCTCAAAGTAGCACTATGATCGTTGGAAGCTGATATGATCGGCCCACATTCCCCCTGCGTGCGCTTGTCCCTGGTGTCTCTCGTCGTCGGTTCCCTGCTTGTCGTTGCGGCCCCTCTGGGAGCCTCGACGATGCTGACGAACGGGCATCCCATATTCGTTAACATTCCTGCGATTGAGGAAGAACGTACCCTCATAGCCGGTGAGAACGGGTTCAATATCATGGTTCCACCGGGGGCCTCTAGCCTTGTCGTCGAATTCGTGACCTCGTCCACGGAAGACTTCGAGTTGGCGGTCGAATTTGGCCAAGATGTGGGAACCGAAAACATAGGGAATGATTTGGCGGATTTCAGGACACGGACCAATCCGCTGGGTGTGGCACGAATTCAAATTGACGCGCTCACTCATCCGCGACTGCGATCCGGAACCTATTTCATCGGGTTCTTTTTCTCAAGACCATCCGGCAGTCCGGTCCAGGGACTTCTGACAGCGACGATCGACGGTGTGGAAATTGACCCTGTTCGGACCCTGAGCGAATCCACCTTCGACGCCGACCTGGAAGGATGGACCCGAAACGATGTAGCAAGCTCCCTGCCCGGAACCAGCGTCGGTGACCGGAACTCGAGCATCCAGTGGGCCGGCACGGGAGGGAACCCCGATGGGTACGCGAGAATCCGGGACACGATCGGCCCTGGAGAAGAGTGGTTCGTCGCGCCCCCTGAGTTTCTGGTCGATTATCTAGCGCTCACAGACTCGCGCTTTGTTTTTGACATCGTCCGCATCACCGGGCGGTCCACCATCGACTTCTTGGTTGAGCTGCGTATTTTTAGCGATGAAGGAGCTTGGCGCTGGATCGGGTCCGAGCCTCCTCAGGTCAATGCGGGATGGAAGACTTTCTCGGCAACGATACAGGAAGCCGATTGGATTCCGTTTGACCTAAATTATGCACTGCGGCGTGGACCTGAGGAGGGCTGAGCCGCAAGAGACCATTTGGGACCCCCGAAAACATGGGGTAAAAAGGTAGGCTGGCAAAGATCCCAGCTTCGCCAGCCAACCCCAAGGAGGTCACCCACATGGTTACCAGACGAAAACAGCATAGCTCCCAAAGGCCCGTCCAACAAGGCCCAGCCGTGACGGCCTCGCGGCCCAATAAAATCGGGGCTTCGACGCCTTACCACTTCCGCGGCAGGAAGCCGACTCCCTACGGCGGCTTGCTGCCGGTGGTCGGGAGGGCGCTGATCTGAGAGGCTGGCTATGCGCTATGCATAAAATTTTATGCACTAGCCGTAACGCACTGGAAACACGTCACTTCCGAGCGAGGTTTTGACGACGCGGATTCTGGGCGGGAAAGGAACCCGGGGACGGAGAAGCCAAAAGGCCAGTTGCCGAGCTACCACCTCACGACGACCGCCAACCCGCTACGAACGCAGCCACACTCGCAAAGTGAATCTGTGCATAATTCAGGTTTGAAGGAACTTTCGCCGGGTTCGAGGGCGTGTTTTCCAACCCGAAACGGCTGGAAGTCAGGGCGACTTACCACAGCTCAGGCGGAACAGTCGGGCTAGACAACTTTAAGCTTCTGGCCCGGGGTGATCTGCCGGTCCCTATCGTGCTGCCGGCGATAAGCTCGTTTTCCGCGGGAGTGGACGGCTGGGCGCGCAATTACCCGGCTGACGAGAAGATCGATGCCGCGACGGTCGGGGACAAAGATTCTCAATTGATTTGGAACGAGTTCGAGGGCAATCCGGAAGGCTTCGTCCGAATCGTCGAAAGCGGCGGCGGCGCCCCCGATGCGTTCGTGGCGCCAGGCATCTATGTGGGGGACTGGCGGCAGCTCGACACGCCACGCATGGAATTTGATTACCGTCATCGATCGACGCCGGGCGCGAATCGGCCTGTCGAGATTTCGATCATCGGTCCCGGCGCGGCGTTTCGCTGGACCGGCGTGCTGCCGGGCGATGTGTGGAGTCATCAGACGGCCAACGTCATTGCCAGCGAGTGGATGCAGTTGTCGGGCGAGGCAACTTTCGATGAAACGCTGGCCAACGTTCTGCGGGTCGAGATCAGTGCGGACCAGGCCCAAGGGGCGGAGCTGAACTCGATCGACAACTTTTCTCTGCTGACCGCCGACACTCCCCCGGTCGTTCAGTCTCTGACCGTGTCGCCCGCCAGTATAAGCTTCTCGGGCGTAGCCACTGCTCCGAACCCCGAGCCCATAGCCCTGAATATCACCGCCGCCAATGGAGAACTGCGCTGGGAGGCGAGTGTTGACGGTCCCCAGGCGGGCCGTGTTTCACTTTCTGATGAGTCGGGGGACACGCCGTCCGAAGTGACCGTCTCGTTTAACACGCAGCGGACCAGGGCAGGCATTCGGGAAGCGGCGCGAATCACGTTTACGGCAGTCGGCGCAACGGCGCCTCAGGTTGTTGTCCCCGTGAGGTTGATCCTGAGCGAACAGCCGAATCCCAGGCCGGTGATCTCCAGGGGCGGCGTGGTGAACTCCGCGACATACCGGGCGCAGTTGGCCCCCGGAACCCTCGCCACCGTTTTTGGAAAGTCATTGGGAGGCGCAAGGGAGGGTACGGTCGCCTCATATGTCGGACGCACCCAGGACTCGCTTCCCACTCAGATCAACGGCGTTCGGGTGCTGATTTACAACCTGGACGGGCTGCTCATCGGCGATGCCCCGATCATCTATTTGGGTGATTCACAGATCAATTTCCAAATGCTGTTCGAAGTCGCGGGGCTGGCCGTGGTACAGGTCGTGGTGGATAACGCCGGAGCCCGCAGTGCTCCCCAAAGGGTTCAGATCACGCGCTCGGCTCCAGGAATCTTTACCTTCGGCCAAGACCGAGCCGTGGCGACAAACGGTGACGGAACGCTTAATACGACGGACAATCCCGTCCTCCGGCGGCAGGTTCTTACTGTTTACATGACGGGCCAGGGACCGCTCGCGCCGGCCCTCGCCTCGGGCAAAGCAGCAGGCACAAACCCGCTCGTTCTGGCTCCGCTCAGGGCCGTGGCGATTATCGCGGGGCACGAAGCCGTGATCGACTTTCTCGGCATGGCGCCCGGCTTGGTCGGAGTGCTGCAGCTCAACATGCGGCCGAGCCACTTCACCCCCTCCGGCGATCAGCCCTTGATCGTGAATATCGGCGGCCACGATTCGAACGTGGCGACGATATCAGTTCGCTAGGGAACGGGTTTGCGCCGGATCGGCTAGACATCCTCCGCTGGTCCCGTTGTTTCGCGCAAGTATTTTTCTTCAGCCTCCTCCAATCCTCTGCGAATTTTCTCTAGTTCTCCGGGGACCCACTCCGGCGGTTTCTCCATCGCCTCGTGAACAGCTCTTATGATTTTATGTTTAACTCCTAGCGATAGGCCCGTGTGACCCATTCAGCGACCGCCGCTGGTTTCGGAGAGCCATCCACTTCCACGTGCACATTCCACACGAATTGATGGCCGCCCTCGATATCCTCGACTGATTTGAGTCCGACTCGGCCCCGCACTTTTGAGCCGGCGGGAACCGCTGATGGAAAGCGTACTCGATTCAGCCCGTAGTTGATCGCCCGGTTGAAACCGGCATTGACCACGACAACCTCCCGAATCAGCGCCGATAACAGCGACAGGGTCAGGAAGCCATGCGCGATGGTGGTCCCGTAGGGGGACTCCTTGGCGGCTCGTTCGCGATCGATGTGAATCCACTGGTGATCATCCGTGGTATCGGCAAAAGCGTTGATGCGCTGCTGGGTCATTTCGATCCAATCGCTGACGCCGATCTCGGCGCCAATCAGTTCTCTGAGCTCTTCGATCTTGTTGATAATTCGAGCCGCCATGGTGTCCTCCTGCTGAATCGCTAGGATAGCCGACTCGCGGCATTCTGGGTAGTGAGCGCACCGCGCCTATGCAGTGAAAAACGCCCGCTCTAAATCGCCGCTATCCAATTGGCGGAGAGATTGAGGGCTGGACTGTGTCATGCACCCGCCGTCTGAAAATAGGGACAGGAGGGTTTTACAGCGAAGAAAAACAGGCTCCTCTCCCAAAAGTGTGATCAGCTTTCCCCGGGCAACGGCAGCCTGGCACAGCAAGTGGTAGATAGCGGCCACGTAGTGCTCGACGGTGCGGCAGCCGAAGGCGCGATGGCTGACCAGCTTGATCTTGTTGTTCATGCCTTCCAGCGCGCTGTTGGATAAGCGCAGTTTGGTGCACGCCAGCACGCCGTCGAGATACCGAGCGCAGCATCTTCACCAGCTCCTTGAACGGCCCCAGCCGGGAGTGCATCGCCGAGTGCATCAGTGCTCCAGACGCTCGCGCGCCCGTTTGGGTTGCTTGTAGTCAAAAAACAGCTGCAAGGATTCTTTCAAGTAATAAGCCCGCGTGATCGGCATGTTCCATCTCACCAGCGTCGACAGTTGCTCCTTTTGATCCGCCGTTAGGTTCCAGCGGTTTTTCAACAGTAAATAGCGCGTGCGTTTGACTTTCACCTAATGGGTATGCATTTAACTCCCGATCACCCCATATCTTGTGGTCTGCCACTGCGGCAGCCTGCACGCGAGGGGAATCATCTGGCGGAGGTCGTGGGACCGACGGCCGAGGCTCATTGCGCCTCGTGGCGGGACGGCGCGGCTGAACTTGAAACCTGAAGGCGATGCGCTCTCCATGGCCGCTGAAATCTGCCGCCCCGAACATCAAGCCCGCTCTCTTCATGTAGAGCGACCTTGGTCCGTGTCCATCAGTGCCGACGAGCCCTTTCCTGCGGAGCGCCCCGACATGAGCATGAACGTCAGCGCCGCCGTGTACAGAGGCGCCAAGGTCCCATCCTCGCCTGAAAGCGCTGGGCTTCTGGATCGGGGCGTCAACAGTGTCGAGCGGCGGTGCCGGACCAAATCCGTGCTCACCCACTACAAAGCCGGAATTCCCCATTTTTTATGGCCCAAAAAGTGAAGCGCTCACCTTCTGATCTCCTGGTTCCCGTCGAGATCATCGAACGCCGGATCTACCTCATCCGCGGCCACAAGGTCATGCTCGACTCCGATCTAGCCAAGCTCTACGGCGTCACTACTGGCCATCTCAATCTCGCCGTCCGACGAAACGAGCGACGTTTCCCCGAAGATTTCATGTTCCAACTGACCGCCGGCGAACACGACGCTTTGATATTGCAAATTGCAAGAGCAAAAGGCCGCGGAGGCCGTCGAACCCCTCCCTACGCCTTCACCGAGCAAGGCGTGGCGATGCTCTCGACTGTCCTTACTAGCGAACGAGCGATCCTGGTCAACATCGCCATCATGCGGGTCTTCGTCCGAATCCGCGAAGTTCTGGCAACCCACAAAGATCTGGCCCGAAGGATGGCAGACCTGGAGCGGCAGCAGAAAGAGCAGGGCAGCAAAATTACTGATGTTTTCAACGCGATCCAGAAGCTTCTGGAACCCCCACCCGAAAAGACGAAACGTACTATAGGCTTTCAGCCGCCGAAGAAGTAACTCGGCTTTGATATCGCAATTTGCGATTTCAAAGCGGTCACGGACTGTGACCGGTCCCACCTTGATGATGAAATCCCGCCTGTGGCGGGGGTGCTGTTCCAAGGGAGATTCCCTTGCTGTAGGGCACGTAGGTCAGTCGCGAGCAACACCTCTCCTTGCGTGCTTGTCCCCGTCGGAACCGACTACCTCACTTATTCGAACTTTCGGCGGTCTTGATCGACAAGACCTCCGACAAACAGGCCTTTTGAGTCTCTTGCGCCGTGGCAGCCATGCCCCCCTCGGTGAAATCTTCAGCATCGTACGAGAAGATCATGCCAGGGGTTGAAATTGGAACCATATGCTATCGTGCTCGTTTGCTCTGTCGTGATCAGAATGGCTGGAGGACGGATGTCTCACAACAAGGGAGCGTGAAATAGCATGCACGCGAGAGCGCTGACAGCAGAATTTGTTGGAACCTTTACCCTCATCTTCATCGGAGCGGGCGCGGGGACCATCAGCGGTAGCCTTGTAGCCGTCGCCTTCGCGCACGGACTGGTCGTGCTCGGGCTGGCCTACGCCTATGGATATATCTCCGGCACGCACATTAACCCGGCCGTCACCATTGGCCTGCTCGTCGGAGGACAGATCGAAATCGGAGCAGCCCTCGGTTACATCGTCGCGCAGTTGGCGGGCGGTGTCGCGGGCGCCGCCGCGCTGGCCTTTGCGTTAGGCGATAAGGCGGGAGCGCTCGGCGCTACCGTGCCGGCGGAGGGCATCGGGACGGGGCAAGCGTTCTTTATCGAAGCCTTCTTGACCTTCTTGCTGGTGAACGCCATCTACCACACGGCGGTCAGCGGCAAAGCCGGCAACATGGCTCCAGTCGCCATCGGCCTGACTCTGACCTTCTGCATCCTGATGGGAGGGCCCTTGACAGGAGCCTCTCTGAACCCGGCGCGTTCATTGGGTCCGGCGCTGTTCTCCAACGCCCCGACCGCCATGTCCACCTTGTGGATTTACTTCGTGGCGTGTCCATTGGGCGGAATCCTGGCCGCTCTGCTCTACCGCTTCTTGAAGGAGCCGGAGTAGCCGGCGTTCTCAGCAGCCACTTTCCCGGCGATGGCCGTCCGCCCACGTGGCGCGCGTCTTCAGACATGCCGTGTCGCCATTCGTGGCGACATGTCTTGCCGATGCAACGGTCCTGTCTGGTCGGCGGCGGAGACCCCTGCCCCAAGAGTGCTGACGCAACTGAAGTGAGAAACTCCAGGCGCGGATGCCGGCGGCGTTCGCTAGCGCTTCAGGTCGGCGGTACATCCGTCACGCCATACTTCTCGGCGGTCCCGACGATGTCTTCCCAGGTTGCCTCGTGAATCGGGATGCCTTCCTTCTCGCGCCGTGCTTGTGTCCGCTCCTCAGGCTCGCCGGGTGCGAGAATCCCGGAAACCCCGGGCGCCAGGCGGCTGCTCTTGACGTAGTCGACCAGGTCATCGACGTCCTGCCCGAAGGCGCCGGCTCCGCGCACGCGCTCGACATCGACAAGGATCATCAGAAAGCTGTTGCCGATTCGATTGTCGCCTGGGCGGCTGCATCCTGCCCCTGAGAGCGCTCCCGCGAGGATGTCGCAGGCCAGCCCGAGCCCGAACCCCTTGTGCTCCGCGATAGGCAGCAGCGCCCCCTCTGGAGGGCCATAGAAGGCATTGGCGTCGGTCGTAGGGTTTCCGTCGGCGTCGATGATGCAGCCATCCGGGACAGGCTCATTCGCCGTTTTCATGTTGCGAATCTTCCCCTCGGCGATCTTACACGTGGAGATATCGACAATGATCGGGCCGCGGTCCCTTCTGGGGACGGCAATGGCGATGGGATTCGCCGACAGCCGCCGCTCGACGCCTCCCCAGGGCGCCACGAGCTTGCCGCCGCCATGGGTGTTGATGAACATGATGCCCACCATGCCCTCGCGAGCCGCCATCGCCGGATAGTCGCCCAAGCGGCCCATGTGGCAAAACTGGCGTCCAGTCACGGTCACAGACCCCGTTTCGCTCGCCTTGCGAATCGCTATGCGCGTGGCTTCCTGCCCCATGACTTGCCCGAAGCCCCAGCCGCCGTCAAACACCGCCAGCGATTCGGTTTCGGTGACGACCCGCAGTTTTGCGCCGGGGGTGATCAGGCCCTGCTCCATCCACCGGATGTAGTAGGGAGCGCGCATGACCCCGTGAGAATCGTGTCCGGCCAGGTTGGCGTCAACCAGGGCGTCAGCCACGATGCGCCCTTCCTCGGGAAGCGCGCCGGCGGCTGTGAATGTCTCAGCGATGAATTTTCGGAGTTCAATTGAATGTATGTTCGGCATGGAGTCTAAGTCTTGTCGGTGCGATCTGCCGCCAAAGGAGTGCCAGCGCTGTTCCTGTCTTTGAAATTGTACCTGCTTCGAGAAGGTTGTCGCGCTGGGTGATTTTCAACGGGCTCATGTATTGTGTCGGCAGCCGCGAGCAGTCGGCCCTAAACGAAAAGCGTCAGCCGAAAAGAAACAAGCCGAGTGACAGCGGGTTAGCCATCTCCCGTCCCAGCCCCCACCTGCAACCATGAAGCTTTGTACTTTTGAACACGACGGCCGCCCACGGGCCGCTATCATCCTCGGCGCCGCGCCGCTCCCAATTGCCGAAATCATTGCAAGGGTCGGCACCGCCATTCCCGAGGAGCTGCTCCCCTTGATCGAAGCCGCTTGCCTGGACGAGCTTCGGGAAGCATCGGCCGGCATCGACGCGACGATTCCCTTGAGTGAGGCCCGCTTGCGGCTGCCCTACGCCCCAGCATTGCTCCTAGCCTGGCAAGAATTGCCTCTCAGCGCGAACCGGCTCGCTCTGCCTGGAGCGGGCTATTGTTGCTCTGTTGAGCCGCGAAGCGGCGCCGGATCGTAGCCCATGGGTGGAGCGAAGCGGCACCCTGGGTCCGAAACCCTGCGAGGGGAAGCCCCGGACGCCGGACGGGCGTAGGAAAACAACCGGATGCTTACGCCTCTGCAGCAGAGTTCTCTGTCGCGGGCGTTCGTTGCTGCCCGATACAAGAGCACGCGCTATTCAACCAAAACCCTCCGCGCGGAACTGCTAACTAGGAACAGTATTGAGGCTACTAGTCTAGGAGCGCAACAGCTTGATCGCTCGCTCGACACCGTTGCCGTTCGTCTTCGCGGACTGAGGCGCCGCGAGCAGGGTCAGGGATCGCTCGCTCGAAATGAGGCGCCGCGAGCAGGTCAGGGACAAATACCGAAAGAGTCTTGGCGAGGTCGTCGATATCCGCGCCCTCTTCCACCATCACTTCGTGCTCCACCCAGTTACAGAGGGGGATATTGCGGAAGTACATCCGCTCTTGAACGACGAGCGACTTTCGCGAGGCAAACAGCATTTTCTGTTCGCGAACGAACTGGCGCTGCTCGGTGCGCAGCTCGCCTAGGAAGTCGTCGAGTGATTTGCGGCGGGCGACCTCTTCCCGCAGATTGTTGAGCTCTTCGAGATGTCCCTTTTGCGCTTCGATCGAGGCGCGGGCTTCGCTCAGAGACTGTCGCTCCCGAGCAAGCTGCACTTCCAGCCGTTGCTGCATGATGTAGACCGCGAGCAGCGCCGAACCAACGGCAATGAAGATGGGCAATAGAACCCAGAGGACTGTCGTCATAAAGCCAATATCCTCCCGAACTACACAGTCATTATACTCCGTGTAGCGCCATTCCAGGCCCAAACACGGCGGTGTCTAGTTACTAGGTCAAGAAATCGGACAACTTCGGGGAATACCTTAGCGGTCTCCCGGTTGCAGTTGCAGGCTTGAAGTGGCAAGTTGACGATGTGAACAGGATGGCCCGCTCGATGTTACCGGCATCTCCTTTAACCTTCCTTTAACCCAGGGTTAAGTCTTTCGGAGAATACGCGGCTGGAGAGGCCTGCCCGCTACGCCGGCCCATCCGGCGGAGGCAAAGACCCTCTCCAGCCTTCCCGCAGCATGCCGGAGAGGCCGTTCACCAAGCTCAGCTTGCGAGGCTGGTTGGCAATGTTGACGTTCTCGAACGGGTCCATCTCATAGTCATAAAGTTCCGCCGTACGGGAACCCGTACCGGGAACCGTCCACTCGGTGTAGCGGTAGCGGCGCGTACGAATCGAATGCCCCATGCCGGGGCCCGAGCCCGGAATTTCTCGAGGGTATTGGCTGAAAGCCGCTCGCTTCCACAGCCGATCGGGATCGTCGATTAAGGGAACAAAGCTGGATCCCTCCAGCCCCAGCGGCCGGCTGACGCCGCAGATTTCGCACAGCGACGGATAGATGTCCACGAACTCCGTAAGCGCCGATGTTTTCCTGTCCGCGTTGCGCTGGCCCGGGACGCTCACGATCAACGGCGACCGCGTGGCGGCCTCGAAGTTCGTGTGCTTGTTCCATAGGCCGTGTTCGCCCAGGTGATAGCCGTGATCGCCCCACAGCACGATCACCGTGTTATCGCGCAGGCCAAGCTCGTCCAGCGCTTTGATCAGCTTGCCGATCTGCGCGTCGACATAGCTGATCGAGGCATAGTAGCCACGAATCAGCTCCCGCGCCTTGTCGTCCGGGATCGGCCCAGTGGGCGGGATGTCGCTGTACCCCCGCAGCTCTTCCGAACCATGCAGCGCGAAACCGGGCGTATCCAGCGGAGACTCGGTGTGCTCCGTCAGCTCGATCTCGTTTTCCGGGTAGAGGTCGTAATATTTCTTCGGAGCGACAAAAGGCAAATGCGGTTTCAGAAAGCCGGCCGCCAGGAAAAACCGCTGTCCGCGAAGCTTCCGCAGCGCCGCAACAGCAGCTTCCGCCGTCTTCCCGTCAGGCAGTTCATTGTCCGCAACGTCGCGCGCTTCCCAACTCGGCATCCCCCAGCCTCGCTGGCCCTCGGGCCGGGGACCACGTTTCGAGGGCTCGAAGTAAAAGCTTTCCGCGGAAGACCAGCCGGCCCGCCGCAACTCCCTCCACTTCCGTTGAGTGAAAGCCCGATTGGCTTTGCTCCCCCATTCGTGGTTGTCGGCAATCCAGGGCGGGATGCTCCAAGATTGCGGATCGTCGAGTTGCGGCTTATGGAAAATCTTCCCGAACGCCGTGGTCGTGTAGCCATGCCGCTTGAACTGCTCGGGCAGCGTCCTCGCGCCCGGCATGTAGCGCCGAAAATGAGTTTGCAGATCGTAAACGCGGGTCGTATCCGGCCGCATGCCGGTCATCAAGGAAGTGCGTGAAGGGCTGCATACCGCCTGCTGGCAGTAGGCGCGCGTGAAGGTCAACCCGCTGGCCGCCAGGCGGTCCATGTTGGGTGTCTTGACGAGGGGATGCCCATAGCAACCCAAGGCCGGACGCAGGTCGTCCACCGCGATGAACAGGACGTTCAGCTCGGGTCCCTTTTTCTTCTTTGCGCCGAGCAGGCCCGGAGCCCCTGCAGCCGCCCCTCCGCCCAACGCCCCCAATTGGGCCGCGCCAAGCCCCTGGCGCAACAGTTCTCTTCGGGAGTAGGTAGCCATCAGCGGAATCCGCGGTTCGGCAAGCCCGCGGCAATGCTCTTACTCTGTATCTTCAGCCTAGCTTACTTTCCAGTCACGGCCGGCAAAGTTGTGCGCGATTGAGGCTGTCCCGGTTTTCCCCGGTTTTCCAAAGTGCAGGTCCTCGCTACAAGCCGGACTCTTTGTATTCCCGGAAGCCATCAACCAATTGCCGGAATGGGGTATTTAGTTGACTCCAGTAGCCACAATATGTTGTGGTTGGGGGCATGAAGGAGGACTACCCCCGAAACCTCGTCGAGTTGGAAGCTCGATTCTCGACCGAGGAGGCGTGCCGGGAGTACCTGCTGAAGCTGCGCTGGCCGGAGGGGTTCGTGTGCCCGCGCTGTGGGATCCAGTCCTCATGGGCCAGCAAACGCAATCTGCTGCTCTGCGCCGACTGCGGTTACCAGGCCTCGGTGACGGCGGGCACGATTTTCCAGGACACCCGCAAGCCCTTGACGTTGTGGTTCCGGGCGGCTTGGTGGGTGACAACGCAAAAAGGCGGGGCCAGCGCGCTGGAGTTGCAGCGGGTCTTGGGTTTGGGTAGCTATGTAACCGCCTGGACCTGGCTGCACAAGTTCCGCCGCGCCATGGTGCGCCCCGGTCGCAATCGGCTGGTCGGCCGGGTGGAGGTGGACGAAACGTATGTGGGCGGAGTCGAAGAGGGCGTCCGAGGTCGCGAAATGGTTGGCAAAGCGTTAGTTGCGGTTGCTGCCGAGGAGGATGGGCGCGGTATGGGTCGCATCCGGCTCCGTCGGATCGCGGATGCCTCAGCGGCGAGCTTGGAAGCCTTTGTCGAAGAAGCTATCCAACCTGGCAGCCTCGTGCACACCGACGGCTGGGAAGGCTATGCGGGATTGGAGAACAAAGGATACCGCCATGAAGTCACCGTGCTGCGCGGGAAGCGGCAATCGGCGAGTAAGCTGCTGCCGAGAGTCCATCGTGTCGCCTCTCTGCTAAAGCGCTGGCTGTTGGGGACCCACCAGGGGGCTGTCAGTCACGAGTATTTGGACTACTACCTGGACGAGTTCACGTTCCGCTTCAACCGGCGGACCTCACGGTCGCGCGGCAAACTTTTCTATCGCCTCCTCCAGCAGGCGGTCGCCGCCGACCCTGCTCCCTATAAGACAATGGTCGAGGCCACCAGGGCCGGCACCCCCACCCCCAAGATGTAGTGGCTACTGGAGTCAACTAAATACCCCATTTGCCGGAATGAGGCAGGCTTGTATTGCTCAAAGCTCTCTTCGTCCACGTAAACGAAGTCGTATACCACGTCCGCCTGTACTCGATTGACGTCTTGGCGCCATTGCCGCAGCCGGTGCATTTTCAGCGGCACATCCAGGTCTTCCCGGCCTTTGGTTTCCACAACAAAAATCCGCTTCTTGGATAGCTTCACCAGAAAGTCCGGGTAGTAATTGGAGATGTCCCCGTCCGCCTTCACGTAGTCCAGTTTGAAACGCACCGCCAGATAATTCTTGGCGTAGGAAACCACATCGCCGCAGTCTTCCAGGAAGCCGGCGAACAGCAGTTCAAAACGGCTGTCCCCGATGATGCGGTTGAAGACGCTCTTTTTCGGGATGATGTAGCTCTGATCCTTGGCCACGAAAGGGCGCGTCTGCCGCAGCTTGATGGTGTCGCGGATTTCGGCGCCGCCTTTGTCCTGCACGGTGAGGGCGTTGATGGCCTTCTTGAACGTCTCGAGCAGGGTTTTGGCGGCGGCCAGCTCCGACAGGTTGCGCAATGTGTTCGGGTCCTCGAGTTCCACCGGGCGGTCGAACAACTCAGCTTGCACAAACGCCTTGACCTTGCCATACAGCACATCGTAGCCGCTGACCAGCCGTAAATCCTTCATCATGGCCCGCGCGAAGTAGCCGATCACGCTGCGGTAATCGGCAATGCCCGCCGTGTCGAGGATGGTGGTATGCGTCACCTCGCCGGTGGTGACGTTCTTGAAGACGATCTCCCGCTGCTGCTCTTCGCTGAACTGCAGGTAGGCCACGCGCTGATGCCCCTGCGCTCCCGTGTCCAGTGCGCTCAGGTTCTTGTATTCCCGGTAGACGCGCGGCGTCAGCACGGGGATTTCAATGTCCAGGGCCTCGATGTCTTTTTTCTCGTTTTCCTTGTCAATCTCGACCACCAGCGGAGTTTTAGCCTGCGTGCCTTCCCCCATCGGCTTGCGCTCCAGGACCACGCCTTCCGCCTGAATGGATTCCACGAAATCCATAAAGGCATTCGTGCCGACCACGCTGACGTATTCTTCCACGCTCCCGGGGTACATTTTGCGCAAACCGCGCCCCAGCGTTTGTTCCGGCAAGATATTGCTCTTGGCGGAATAGGCGCGCAGGCCCACAATGGTGGTGACGTTGCGCACGTCCCAGCCCTCTTTGAGCACCATTACGGACACGATGGCCTTGTAGCGGCTGTCCGCATCGTCGATGGAGTTCGCATCGTCCCGCAGCTTATCCAGCTCTTCCTTGCTCTTGCCTGAGGTTGACTCGGCGATCTCGCCGTTGCGTTTGGTGTGAATGACCAGCACCGCGTCTTTCAGTTCGGGATAGTTGCCTTCGAGGTATTCCGCCACGTCGTCGCAATTGCGGGTATCGTCGGTCATCACGAACAGGATCGCTTTCTTCCCCAGCTTTTCGTGCTCGGCATACGCCTTGCGCCACTCGATCACGCCCAGGTCAATGTAGTCGGCATATTTCTCGGTGTATTTGGCGCTCTGGCGTTCCACCAGCTTGGCGCGGCTGGCGGCGTCGGGCAGCACCGGGTGCTTGACCACGTTTTGCGAGATGGCCTCCACCAGCGGGTAATCGGCGACGGTCTGCACGAAAATCGAGCCGTTGTTGTGCTTGGGCGTGGCCGTCACGTCCACTTGCAGAGAGAGCGCGGACTCTTTTTGCTTCAGCCGGTTGTGGATGTCTTCGATGGATTTGAACCAGGCCATGCGCGGGTCGTGAATATGGTGCGCCTCGTCGTTGAGCACAATCAGTTCATCAATGTCGCGCACGATCATGCCCAAGTCCACCTTGGAGCCGGTCGTCGCGCCACTGGGCCGCGTGCCCAGGAAGTAGTCCATCGTGTTGTCATCATCGGGCGATGCGGGAATGTCATCGCCCGCATAGACGCGGTGGATGTTGGTCAGGAAGATATTGCCGCTGGGGCGAGTGACGCGCACCTCGTCCTGCACGTGCAGGGTCAGTTGAAAATCGTCGCGCCAGTTGCGCCCGTCCACGCCGTTATCGGGCAAGACCGGGTCTTCAAAGAAAATGCGCAGACCCTGAAAGTCCTTATAGATCCGGTCCAGCACAATGATGTTGGGGGCGATCACCAGAAAGTTGCGCGCCAGCCCCGACTCCGGCTCGTACAGCTTGTGATAGAAGCTCCAGGCCAGGACCAGACTCAGCACCTTAGTCTTGCCGGAGCCGGTCGCCATCTTCACCACAAAGCGCCGCCAGGTCTCGTCAAACATGCCGGCCGAGACCGCGCCGGAACTGTCAAAGCGCATCAGGTCGTACTTGTCCTCGACGCCCGCCACGTCGTGGAGATAGATGATCGTTTCCAGCGCCTCGCGCTGCGCAAAGTAATACTGGAACTCGGTCGGCGCGCCGCCGGCTTGGGGCAGCAGGCGCCGAGTGTTGAACCACCAGTTGAGCAGGCTCTTGCTGGTGCCGGCCGCCCCCACGTAGCCGCTGTCCCGCCACTGTTTCACCTTCTTGCGCAGTTGCGACACCAGCGGCGGCATCAGCTTCTCCATGCTGGTCTCGCGCAGCGCTTCGTCCGCCGGGAACCAGCGCACTGCCGGGTCCAGAATCGCGTGTGGGGAAGCGGGGAAGTCCTTATGCAGCGCCATCAGCGTAGCTCCCCCGCAATTTTCTTGATTGCGGCCGATAGCCGTTCCACGTCATGCGTGCAAATCCAGAATACCTGTTGGGGATCGATGTTGAAATATTGGTGGGCAATCACATCCCGGAAGCCCATGGCGCCGCGCCAGTCGGCCTCGGGGTAGCGCGGCAGAATGGTTCCCCCGGTGATCTTGTCGAAATTCTTCAGCGCCTCGCCGACCGCCATGAAAAGCATGCACAGGCCATCCATTCTTTCCCTACCCGCGGGCGTGGCCGTAAAGTCGTCCGCGCTCCGGATGGCAGCGCTGCGGCTCTTGATCGTTTCGAGCGCCTCGTCGATCTGTTCCGCCACCGCCAGCGCCAGCTCGCGGTCAAACATAGACGCCTTCCTTCTCGATGCGCGATTTCAAAAACGGGTTCATTTGTTCGCGGAGACGAACGATATCGACGTGCTTCCCGATGCGCTCCTCAAGCTCTTCCCTGATGTGGACCAGCAGGAAGAGGTCGGGTGTTTGGGTCTTCACGCATACATCCACGTCGCTCTGTTCCCCGGCGGTGCCGCGCGCCACCGACCCGAACACTCCCAGCTCGAGAATCCCATATTGCGCGGCGTAGTCCCGCTTGAACTCTCGCAGAATCCGGAGAATTTCGTCTCTGTTCACTAGCTTCTCCCTCCCACGTTCACGTCAATGATCGTCATCGTGTCGTTGCCGAAGATGTCCACTACCTTGACGGCGATCTTGCGCCGCCCTGGCAGGCATTCGTGAAAGACGCTGGTCAGTTCCAGCGAGCGGTCCTTTTTCGTGCGGAAGGATTGCCACTCGTTCTCAAAGATGAAATCCCCCGTCCAGACTTCCTCATATTTCGGCAGATCCAACTGTTCGGGTCGCTCCATCCCCGGCATCTGGATTTGTTTCGCCCCCTCACTTGGAATCCGCACAATTTCACGTTTGCTCTCAAAGTTGAAATCCACCGCCCAATAGTCGATCCAGTCCGTCCAGTTCTTGGTGAGCTGTTCACGGCTGACGATACCGTCCTTGTCCTTGCTCACCTTCACAATCTGACCTTTCTCGGCCACGATCTTGCTGCTCTTGTTCTTAATCGATGCCTCGGCGCTGGCGATCGAATCCTGCGAATAGTAGACCGAGAAGTCGGTCAGCTCCACCGCTATGCTGTTTTTCTTGACGTGCGGCTTGACCTCGATCGCCGCCACGTCGTGAAAGACCACCTGGTTCTTTTCCACCGCCCGCTTGTCGAACACCTCGGCCGGGATGTACTTGGGGGCGATGTCAATGCCTTTGGCGCGGGCTTCGTCCAGCACGTTGGGGAACAGCCCCATCTCAAACTCAAAGCCCAGGATGTCCACGCGGGTGATGTGCTTCTGGCGGCATTCCAGGATGACCTCTTCCACAAACAGACGCGTCACCGGCAGATTGACCGGCCCCACCGCCACCAGCCGCCCGGCCTTTTTGGCGTGGAAGGTGGCAAAGCCCTCGGTCTTTTCGGCGCGGTAGGCGCGCAGGATCAGGTCGAGGAACGCGGCTTCCTTTTCTTCCAACTGTTTTTGCTGTTCGGCTTCGCGCAGGTTGGGATTGACGCCGATGTAGTGCTGGCGTTCGTACTTGCCCAGATTGAGGATTTCAAAGGCGCGGTAGTCCTTGCCTTTCGCTTTCAGCACCCTTTGGACGCCGATGAGGCGCTTGCGGGTAGTGTGGATGGCGAACTTGCCTAGGTCGCTGACAATCCACTTGCGGCCGAGCTTCTCGGCGACGGCGGCAGTGGTTCCGGAGCCGCAGAAGAAGTCAGCCACCACGTCGCCTTCGTTTGAAGACGCGCGCAGTATTCGTTCGATCAAAGCTTCCGGCTTTTGCGTTGGATAGTTCTGAGATTCCTTTGATCCACCTGCCAAATATTTTACGTCACCCCATAAATCACTAAGCGGGACACCAGACATCTCATCCAAAAACATTATTCGGCAGCGCTTGATAGGTGTGCCGTTCTTTCCGATCTTTATGCGGCCATGGCTGTCCGGGACCTCAGTCTGTTCAGCATTCCACATATCCTCCATCTTCTCCGGGCTAGTGCGCCACCTAGCTACCGTGCCACGGAAATCGAATTCAGCCATCCTTTTTTGCGGATCGAGCATATTCTCAGCTTTGTAATAACGCCCAGACGGGAGTTTTCGCCATTCAGCCGATATATATTCTATGGGGTATTTAGTTGACTCCAGTAGCCACTACATCTTGGGGGTGGGGGTGCCGGCCCTGGTGGCCTCGACCATTGTCTTATAGGGAGCAGGGTCGGCGGCGACCGCCTGCTGGAGGAGGCGATAGAAAAGTTTGCCGCGCGACCGTGAGGTCCGCCGGTTGAAGCGGAACGTGAACTCGTCCAGGTAGTAGTCCAAATACTCGTGACTGACAGCCCCCTGGTGGGTCCCCAACAGCCAGCGCTTTAGCAGAGAGGCGACACGATGGACTCTCGGCAGCAGCTTACTCGCCGATTGCCGCTTCCCGCGCAGCACGGTGACTTCATGGCGGTATCCTTTGTTCTCCAATCCCGCATAGCCTTCCCAGCCGTCGGTGTGCACGAGGCTGCCAGGTTGGATAGCTTCTTCGACAAAGGCTTCCAAGCTCGCCGCTGAGGCATCCGCGATCCGACGGAGCCGGATGCGACCCATACCGCGCCCATCCTCCTCGGCAGCAACCGCAACTAACGCTTTGCCAACCATTTCGCGACCTCGGACGCCCTCTTCGACTCCGCCCACATACGTTTCGTCCACCTCCACCCGGCCGACCAGCCGATTGCGACCGGGGCGCACCATGGCGCGGCGGAACTTGTGCAGCCAGGTCCAGGCGGTTACATAGCTACCCAAACCCAAGACCCGCTGCAACTCCAGCGCGCTGGCCCCGCCTTTTTGCGTTGTCACCCACCAAGCCGCCCGGAACCACAACGTCAAGGGCTTGCGGGTGTCCTGGAAAATCGTGCCCGCCGTCACCGAGGCCTGGTAACCGCAGTCGGCGCAGAGCAGCAGATTGCGTTTGCTGGCCCATGAGGACTGGATCCCACAGCGCGGGCACACGAACCCCTCCGGCCAGCGCAGCTTCAGCAGGTACTCCCGGCACGCCTCCTCGGTCGAGAATCGAGCTTCCAACTCGACGAGGTTTCGGGGGTAGTCCTCCTTCATGCCCCCAACCACAACATATTGTGGCTACTGGAGTCAACTAAATACCCCATTATATTCTTGTGTATATGGCGTGTAGATCGTATTGAGACTTGTTTGTTTTGATTTGGAATAAAAGAGAATTGTATCTTTGACTCTGCCGAATCGACCTGATGCATCGTTATGAGATGCTGAGCGCATCCAAGTAATTCCACTTCGAAAATTTGAAGAGCCGAATATTTCATCCATTACAATTCGGAGGAATGAATTGAGCCTGACATCACAATGCACATAAACACTCCCATCCTCTGCAAGAAGATCGCGCATCAGAACGAGCCGCTCATAGATCATGGCGATGAAGGAATCCGCCCCCTTTCCCCAGGTGTCGCGGTAAGCGATCTCTTCAAGGATGTTCGGCTTCTTGGTGAAGGTGTCGCCGCCGATCTCGATGTGCATCGAAAAATCCGCGCCCACGTCAAAGGGCGGGTCGATGTAGATCAGCTTGAGGCCGCCTTGCTTTTCAATCTCCTCGCGCAGCGGACCGTTCTTCAGGCTGGAGAGGATCAGCTTGTTGTCGCCCCAAATCAGCTTGTTCGTCCAGCCCTTTTGCTGACGGCCGCGGGCGTCAAACAGCGATCCCTGAAGCACGGTGTCTTCCGACTTTTCGGCGCGCGGCTCGTCCACCTGCTCGATCACCTGAAACGGCAGGACGATATGGCTGACCTCGCTCGTCTTGCCGTTCCAGACCAGTTCCACCTGGCGCTTGTCCTCGAACAGCAGAAAGCGGTACTTGTCCGGCAGGGGTTTGTCCGCCTCCAGAAAGCGTATGATCTCTTGCTGTTCCTGTTCGGTCAGCCGGGGCATGAATGTCCTCTTTTTCTGGGCGCTCTAGCGGGTCGCAGGGGACAGGCGCCAGGGTGGAACTCTACTCGCTGCCAGCGCCTTTGCTATAGGATAACGCCTGTCGCCGGGGGCTAGATCTTGCGCCGGCGTCTGTGCCCATGGGGGAGTTATGGGGGAGTTCGGGGACAGACCCCGAACTCGGTGTGGCTGGACTGGAGAAAGTCGGAAAATCACACAAAAGGCGGGAAAAGGTTACGACTTTCCAGCGCGCTGGTCGGCCAGCCACGTGCATGTGGCTTGATTTCACATAGGCCGGGCTGCGGTAGGCTCCTCGTGGCGCAAGCTCTCAGCTTGCCGCGTCGAGACTCATCTCGACGCTTGGCCGCTGTTCTCCAAGCCAGCGAAAACGCTCACAGCAGCCGCCTCGCCGCGGCAAATCCCGCAGCGCCCCCGTCGGGGCGGGGAAGGCTCCAGCAATCCGGTGATCGGTGGCTGCAAACCAGTCCGTCGCCAACAAAAGCACCCCATTTTCAAAACTCCCGCAACCAGTCACGGAAATTTGAAAATATATTCTCTGCAAAATCAACACCTTGGCCCAACAACCTCCAGATCACCCCCCACCGGCCTGCTAGCGTAAACGTGAGAGAGCATACGTTATGAAAAAATCATCAAGCAACAACGTAACCGCAATCAATTCATCCAAAGACGGCTCAACCGCTGAACGGCCCAACGGCTCACCCGTTCCAACGGCAATCAATTCGTCCAACGACAGAAACGACGGCCTCACGCCATCGCAAGAACGCGCTATCCAAGCCATGCTCGATTCACGCTCCATCGCCGACGCCGCCCGCCAAGCCGAGGTCGGGGAAAACAGCCTCCGGCGCTGGCTGCGCGAGGACGACAATTTCCAAAACAAGCTCCGCCGCATCCGCGAGGGAGCCCTTTCGCACGCCGCCCTGAAACTGCAGAAAGGCGTCCCCGTGGCCGTCGGAATCCTCTATGACCTCATCGAGCGCGACAAGCGCATCGAGCCCGGACGCGCTTCACTCATCCGCGCCGCCGTCGATTTCGGTTACCGCTCCAGCGTCTACAGCGACGTCATCGAGCGCCTGAAAACTGTCGAGAAGAACCAATCAGGGGCGGCGAAGCAATGAAATACTGGACCTACTACACCGATGTCGTCCGCTATCTGGAGCGGATCGAAGCGGGCCAATCCCAAAAGAGGGAAGGCCCCGCCTATCTCGTCTGGCAAGACGGCGACGGCCCCTCCATGATCATCGGTCCCGGCGTCGAATGGTACCGAGGCGACGGCCCGCCCCCCGATTTTGACGCCCCAGTCCCCAGCGCCGCTACAGCGAGTCTTCCCCGTGATGCCCCAGAATGTGTTGCGAGCATTGCACCAGGTCCGAAACCCATCGAGGGAGAAGCCCCGCAAGCGCAAGGGGCGCAGGAAAACAAACCTATGATTCCGACGACGGTCGGGCTGCGCCGAATCAAGGACATCAACTTGAACAACCGAATTCAGCCCCCAAACCTCTAACTGAACAGTATTGCGTCTAATGGCCATCCAACGATTCTGCTGGATAGCCGGTATCGAGCTTCTCGTCAGCCTCGGTCATGGGGGAATGGGTGACATATTTTTCTGAAGCCCAGTTTCCCAAGTCGATTGTCTTGCAGCGGGCACTGCAGAACGGGTAGTCTTCACGTGACGGATGCATGCGCTTGTGGCAGATGGGGCATTCTTTGATGTGCTTCGTCATTCGGATTCGTTGGCGAAAGAAGGTTGAACCTCGACTTTGGCCAGTGCCAGGATTTCACTTCATAGGCACTCAACGCGACTATTGCAGTATAGGGAGCGCAGCTGTCTGGCTGCCGGCCGGAGCTGACAGATTGACCGGGTTTCGGGGGCGGATCGATTCCAAGCACCCGAAAAGATCGTAGTCACTCGCGCGCGTGATGCGAATTTTTCCAAAGTCCCCTGGTTGGGGCGTTCCTTCGGCTAAATCGACAATATACGTTTTCCCGTCGATCTCCTCGGCTTGCGACGCCAGCCGGCCTTCCCAGAGCAATTCCGTTTCCTGGGAAGGTCCCACGATCAAGATCGGGAAGCGTTTGCCGACGAGCGCTTGATTTCGCTTGCGGGAAATCTTGCGCTGCAACGCCATCAGCCGCCGCTTGCGGTTGTAGATCGTGCGGCGATCCACTTTGCCGTCGAGATGATAGCTTTCGCTTGTCTCGTCGTCGGAGTAGCTGAATACGCCCACGCGGTCAAACTGAGCCGCCTCGACGAATTGGCACAGCTCTTCGAAGTCTTCGCCGGTTTCTCCGGGGAATCCAACGATGAAACTCGTTCGAATGGCGACTCCCGGAACGGTTTTTCGAATCCTCCCGACTAACTCAAGGAAAATGCTGCCCGACGCCCCGCGTTTCATGCGCTTGAGAACGCTCGGGCTGGCATGCTGCAACGGGATGTCGATGTAGTTGCACAACGGCTCGTGGGCGGCCATCGTGTCGAGAAGCTTCTGGGTCACCCGATTCGGATAGACGTAAAGAAAGCGGATCCAGCCGGCGCCTTCGATTCGCGCCAGACTGCCGAGCAGTGTCGCCAAGCCGTCTGCGATGCCGAGATCGTCGCCGTAGGCAGTAGTGTCCTGGCCGATCAGATTGATTTCCCCCACGCCTTGTCCGAACAGTCGTGTCGCCTCGCGGATTACGCTTTCGAATCGCCGGCTGCGAAACTGTCCCCGGAACTTCGGGATGATGCAAAAGCTGCAGGGGTGGTCGCAGCCTTCGTTGATCTTCATGTAGGCCATGTGCCGCGGGGTCGCCAGGCGCCGGGGCGTGAGATCGTGGTAGAGGTAGGGCTCAACGGCCGGCAGCGGGGTATCGTAAACACCCTCGCAGTGGGAGACGATGTGGTCCAGCTCGTTCGTTCCCAGAACGGCGTCGACTTCGGGAATTTGCTCGCTGATCTCGTTGCGGTAGCGCTCGACCAAACAGCCGGCCACGATCAGCCGGCGGGCGGTGCCGAACTTCTTATACTCCGCCATCTCGAGGATGGTATCGATGGATTCCTTCTTGGCCGGGTCGATAAAGCTGCAGGTGTTGACGACCAGCGCTTCGGCGTCGCCGGGACGGCTGGTCAGCTCGTGCCCGCGGGCTTCGAGCAGGCCCATCATGACCTCGCTGTCCACGAGATTCTTGGGACAGCCCAAGCTGATAAAACCGATTTTCATGGAGATCCGGCGGCCGGTAATTTCATTCTAGCGTGCGGCGTGCAGGCTAGCGGCTGCGGTCGAGCGCCTGCACGAGTTGCGGCAGCCGGCGCCCCGCCGCGCGGTCATCTCCGAAGCGGGCGCGGTTGTAGGCTTTCGTCACTTGCTCGACGAGCCCCCGGAGTTGCGGCTCCTGAACGGACTCGGCAAACTCGTCGGCAGTTTGGGTTGAACGCCGAGGGAAGCCGCGGCGTTCCAAAATCCGCAGCGCTTGGTGGTAGAAATACGTTGCATCGGAAAGGCGGCCATGGCCGGTCTCGACCCGGCGGCGGCGGTAGACTTTAGCCAGCCACGGCGCCAGCCGGGGCAGACCAAAGGCCAGCGCAACCAGGGCAGCGATGAGTCCGGCCAAGACCAGCCACCCGCTCTGCCGCTCCGCTCCCGGTTGATCGAATACACTCGCCGCGGCGCCCCACATCCGCGCCGCCCACTGCTGTCCGGCTTGGATCGAGGAGAGCAGGTTCGCCGCCGCCAGTTGCGAGCGGCCCTGCATGTCCTGGGCAAGAGCTAGCTGGCGATTGCGATCGTAGTCGAGCACCCACGTTCCCCAGGAAGAATCGAGGACGTCCCAATACATCCAAAACTGCATCGCCCAAAAACCCATGCCGGCATAAGGGCTCGGCGGAGTGGGATCGAAACTCAGCCAGCCGTGCCCGGGAATGTAAGCCTCCACCCAGCTATGCGCGTCGCTGGAGCGGATCACCTGCTCGCCGGACAGCGGATTGTAGATGCCTCCCAAGAATCCATTCACGAGCCGTGCCGGGATCCCGAGCGTGCGCAGCATGACGGTCATGGCGGAGGCGAAAAACTCACAATGGCCTTCACGGCGCTCGAACAGGAAGTGCGCCAGCGGGTCGGCGACCTGGGTAGCGGGCAGATTCAAGGTGTACCCGAACTGCCGTCGCAAATGCTGCTCGATCAGGCTGGCTTGGCGAAACGGCGATTGCGCGCCGCCGCTGATTTGCCGGGCGAGGGTTGCCACTCTCGGGTCGAGCTTTGGCAACTGAAGATATTTGCGGCGGAACTGCTGCGTGAATAGTTCGGCGACGTTGGCGGCCTGCTGGGGCGGCTCGTCGGGGACCCAACTGCGGGCTTGATACCGCAGCGCCTGGTAGCGCGAGCGCGGCGCCCGATAGGAATCGGTATCGGTCACGCGCAGCCGCCGGAAAGGGCCGCTGATCTGCTCCGGCTGGCCCGCCAGAAACAGCGCGGAGACCGCCATGGGTTCGAGCGTGACTTGGTAGCGGATACGGCGTCCGCGTTCGTTTCGGCGAGAGGGGGCGGGCAATAGGTAGTGGCCTTTGTTCGGTTCGACGATTGTATCTTGGGGCAAGGGGTTCGACCAGCGTGTTCCGCTGAAGTATCGCAGCGCCAGCCCCCGCCACTTGAGCTTTTCCAAGGTGGCGCCGGAAGATTCCTTGACGCGCATGACGGGGGTGTGGTCCAACTGCACCGATCCGGTCTTGCCCAGATTTACTTGGTCCGAGAAACCAACCGCGTAGTTGCCGCGAAGGGGTGAAACAGAACTCGAGCCCAGGGTTCGCGGGATAACCAGGAACAGCGCAAAACTCAGCACCAAAATCCCCCCCGAGAGGGCGATGCTGAGAGTTGCCAGCCGCACCCAAAGAAGCTTTCCCCGGGCTTGGTTGGCGTCCTCGACGATCACGGCCGCCGATTGACAACCACGCCGAATTTCAAAGGCCGTGTAGGTCAGGATCGAGAAAATCAGGAACAGCAACAGGACCGCGAGATAGCTGATCCCGCCGACGAACATGGACGCCGCCATCAGGTGCAAGAAGGCCAGAACGCCTAAATAAAAGTAGTCGCGGCTCGTCTGGGCTGTCACGAGCCGCAGCGCCGTGTAGAAAAACAACATTCTCACGGTCGAGACCATGAAACCCGACCGCAGAATAAAGACGTCGGCGATATAGAAAACAACGTAAAGGAGGCTCAGCGCCGTCACCAGAGCTTGGGGCAGCTCCGCGCGTCCCCAGCCAACAATCGCCAGCGCCCGGGCAACCAGGCCGATGGCCATGACGATGGCCGAAAGGAGATCGAGTTCCCCGCCGAGCAGAATGGCGACGTAGCCGTTGGCGACCAGCAGCAGCATCGCAATCTGGAACGCGAGATCAATACGCCGCGCCGTCGTGGAATCCCCGGCAGCCATGACTTGATTGTAACCACACGAAAGTCATCAAGGAACGCTCCGTCCTGCACTCCCGATGGGGAAAGCAGCGGGTTTCGAGATTTCACCAAGCGCCTTTATCGGCCCGCCTTCGCGCGACGAATCTTGTATAGCTCGCAATATTCGCTGAACTTCTCGGCGGCAACCTTCGTAGTTACAAACGAAGCACGCAAGAGCGTTGCTCGATTGGCGTTGCTCGATCAAAGGGGCGCCCACGGGTGTCCCGAAAACGGAGGGGAAATTCTTATGAGTCGAAGAGTATTAGCCGTAATGACACTAGCAGTGGTAGCGGCCTTGGGGACCGCCAGGATGGAAGCGCAACAGTCGCGTCCCTGGATCCATGTGCAAGTCACCGAACCGGGCGAGGACGGCACAAACGCCCGCGTCAACCTGCCGCTCGCTCTAGCCGAAGTGGCGCTCAGCCTTGTTTCCGACGAGGTCATCAGCAAGGGTCAAATCAAGCTCGATGAGCACGACATATCCGTGGAGGACTTGCGCCTGCTGTGGAACGAACTCAAAGAGTCCGGCGACACCGAGTTTCTTGCGATGCAACAGAAGGACAAGGAAGTTCGGATCGTGCGCCAAGGCGACCGCATTCGGATTCATCTGGACAAGGCCGCTGAGGGCGACAAAGACGCGGCTGACAAACAGGTTCGGATCGAAGTCCCCGTCACGCTCGTGGACGCGCTGCTTGGCGGCCGAAGCGATCGCCTTGATCTGAAAGCGGCCTTGGCCGAACTCACCGACGAAAGAGGCGATATCGTCACGGTGCGCGACGGCGAGAAGCGAGTTCGCGTTTGGATCGACGAAAGCAAGAGCTAACACGAGAGCGAAGAAATGAAAACCGTTCTTGCCGTCATCGGTTCGTTGGTTCTTCTTGCCGGCGTCACTCTCGCGGCCCTGCCTTGGGTTGTGGTGGATGTCCGGCAAGCGGAGCCGGAAGCTTTTCATGTAACGGTGGCGCTGCCCCTGCCTCTGGCGCGGGCACTTCCCCTTGCTTGTCGAGATCCTGGGCGGGCAACAATCCGCCCGCACGATTCACTTCTTTTTTGCAGCCGCGCTGACCCTCTTTGTTCTGATCCACATCGGGATGGTTTGGCGGACCGGTTTCCGAAACAACGTGTGGGCGATGATTACCGGACACCGCATCGTTCAAAAGGAGAAGACATGAGCCAGCGGATCTCGCGTCGTAAGCTCATCACCGCCGGACTGGGTACGGCCGCGGGCGCCTCGGGTCTGGCCCTCGCCGCGCGGCTGGCGGACCGGCACGGCCTGATCCCGCCCGACCACGGCGGCATCTTTGGCGTTGGAGAAACCCTGACCTACGCGTCGCACCGGCTGTTGACCGCCCGCAATTCCTTCGCGCGGGAGTTCGACGCCAGTGAAATATCCAGCGTCGCCCCGGTGAATGGAAAGCCGCCCAAGGACGAGACGTTCCAGCGCTTGCTGGCAGGGGGGTTCGCGGACTGGCGCCTGCCTGTGGACGGTCTGGTGGACCGCCCGGGTTCGTTCTCGCTCGCGGAACTGCGGGGGTATCCTTCGAGCACTCAGATCACGCACTTGGTTTGCGAGGAAGGTTGGTCCTACATCGCGGAGTGGACCGGTATCCCGCTCTCCAGCGTCCTCAATCTGGTTGGCGTCCAGCCCCAGGCACGATACGTCGTGTTCTTTACCGTTGACCGGAAATGGGGATTTGAGAGCATTGATATGGCCGATGCCTGGCATCCGCAAACGCTGCTGGCCTTCGCGATGAACGGGCAGGACCTGCCACTGGATTATGGGGCACCCTTGCGCCTGCGGCTTCCCCGCCAGCTCGGCTATAAGAGCATTAAGTGGCTGTCCCGCATCACCGTGACCGACAGCATGGATGGCTTCGGTCAGGGACTGGGTTCCACCGCTGTGGAATACGGCTATTCGTGGTACGCGGGCATCTGATTCCACTGACTGACGGGACGTGAAAGAAGTGGCGCTGGATCGTCACTGTCCGGCTAGATACTAGCCCGCTGACTCTGAGGATATTGTTCGTAGAAATGGCGGCACGAACAGAGCCGCGCCCGCAAGGGTGCGGTCGAGTCTGGCAGTGACCGCATTCAAGTGGCGGCCCCGACGGACTGACTACCCTCGACCGCACCCTTGCGGGTGCGGCTCTGTTCCTCACGAACGAAATTTCAAATATCTTTGGATAGCACTAGCAACCCGTGGCGGAAGGGTCCATTCCCCCCTAACGCAAATCGTCGATCGATTCTTTCAGCGCCGCGCTGTAAACACCAAAATCAGCGCCATAGGAGATCAGATTGTAGCCGAGCGCCATCCACTCTCTGGCCTGCTCCAAGGCGCCCGGCTGGATGCCCGCCGCCTTGCCGTGACGCCGGGCGGCATCGGCGACCTTCTGGAGGGCTTCGATAAATCGGGGGTTGTCGAATTGCCCCACGATTCCCATCGACTGCGTCAAATCGAAATGGCCGACCCACAGCGCGTCGACCCCCGGCATCGACGCGATGGCATCGATGTTCTCCAGCGCCTTGGTGCTTTCAATCTGACACAAGAACAGGTTGTCCCGGTTCGCCTCGGCCATGTACTCCACGGGGTCGGGACGCACGTAGTCGTTGTGCGCGCACCCCAAGCCCAAGCCGCGATCCCCGTCGGGAGCGTACCGTAAGGCCCTGATGACCTTCCGTGCCTGCTCGGGCGTACGAACGTTCGGGATCATCACGCCCGCGGCCCCGGCGTCCATCACACGGGCGATAAAGTGATATTCGGTTGCCGGCACGCGAACGATGGGAGCAATCGGCGTCGCCTTGAACCACGCCAGCAAGTCCGCGACCTTGGCGACATCCAACCCGCCGTGCTCCATGTCGATCAACACAAAGTCCAGCCCAGCCGACTCAGTGATCTTCGCGATGCCGCGCGTTCCAAACTCCATGATCATGTGTCCGAGAGGCGTCTTCCCCTCGGCCAGGAGCTGGCGAATGCGGTTCGGTTTCATGACTTACCTCCGTGCCCTGAGCTTCGCCTGGACTCCGGGCCGATTCACCGCGCTGGGATTGGCCAAGAATTCAGGAGGCCTGCCTTCGTAGACCGCTCGAACGTTGCGGCAGCAGTCGAGCGCGATATCGCGGATGCCCTCCTGGGTCCAGGCGACCGAGTGTGGCGCCAGCAGCACGTTGTCCAGCTTCAATAACGGGTTGTCCCGCGGCGGCGGCTCCTCCTCGAATACATCGAGCCCCGCGCCCGCAATGCGCTCGTCGCGAAGAGTTTCAAACAGCGCCTTCTCATCGACGACCGGGCCGCGCGAGGTGTTGATCAAGAAAGCCGAAGGCTTCATCAGCGCCAGCTCCTCAGCTCCGATAAGTCCCTTCGTATGTTCGTTCAAGGGAGTGTTGATCGCGACCAAATCGCTTTCCTTGAGCAGAGTCGGCAGGTCGACCAGTTCGACCCCCAGCTCCGACGCCCGCTCCTTGGAAACGTAGGGATCGTAGCCGAGCAGGCCGCCGAACCCCATGCCTCGCGCCATCCGGAACATCTCGCCGGCAATGTTCCCCACGCCGACCGACCCCAGTGTGCGCCCTTGAATGCAGATGCTCTTGCAGGCCGTGTTGTCACGCCAGCGTCCGTCTCTGGTTCGCTGGTCCAGCGTTCGCAAATTCTTCGTCACGCCGAAGATGAGCGCCATGATCCCCTCGGCCACGGGCCGCCGCACGGCGTTGGGCGTGATTGCGAGAAGAACATCGGCTTCCGTGCAAGCCGGCACGTCAACGCGGTCAAAGCCGACTCCCCAGCGCGCCACGCAGGCCGTGCGGCTAACTCCCGCGAACGCCGACGCTGGAAAGTAGTACGCGAGACAAATGATCGCGTCATATTGGTTGACGACCTCGGGAGTAGCCGTTCCGCCCGTGTCAGGCAAGATGTCATGCTCGAGGTTCGGCAGCGACGAAAATATCTCCTTGATGGCGTGATTGGCCGCGTGGTGCATATCGCCGACCAAATCCGGCGTGAATCCTACTCGAAACGCATTGCTGGATGACATAGATTTATCGTGTGATTCCTTCTGCTCCGCGGCTTCTATTTCTGAAGAGAAAACCGCAACTTCCCATCATGAGATTCGTGTCAAACGTGGCGGAAAATTCGGGAACCAGATTCAGAGCCCCAACCGTCAGGGAGGGGTTAGCCGCTTCGACGCGCCTCATCCGCCAGCGGCCACGCTCACCCTATTGATTGCGGCTCGTCTGCGTTAGGAGCTACGAATAGTTGGGGACCGTATCGAGCCCCGACCTGCACATGATGAGGTCATTGTACACTCTCGGCAAGCTTCTCTGCATGCTTCGCGAGACGGTCCGAATCCGTGCGCGAGGTGTTCCCCGGCGCACCGGAACTTCGTGGCGGCTACATGTATTCGAACGACAAGCCCGGCCTGGGGATTGACGTCGACGAGAAGGAAGCGGCGAAGTATCCCTATCAGACGCCGGGCGAGAACCGCGGCCAACAGCGGCGCCTGGACGGCTCGACGCAGCGGCCATGAAGCGGGTAATGGCGTTGAGGGCCTCAAGCGACCTTGGGCGTGGGTGAAGTGCAGCGGACTGGCTCGCGGGGAAAACCTTCGCCCTTTCTCCCAGAGGTTTTCCATGCTCGCAGGGAAATCTTCGCCCGCTCTCCTGGAGGTTTCGTCGTGATCGGGCTGATGCCGGGCTTCCGTTTTCCATGATTGCGGTTTTTGGGGTGGGGTTGGTTGGGCTTGACGACGGTCTCCTGGCGGAAGTCTCGATTCCGGGGATGGGGCCGGGGTCGCCGCGGTACCATTCTTCTCCGTTGGGGCCAATGACCATCCAGGGGTCGTTTTTGTCGTCGCCGTCGAACCAACAGAGATAGACCTTGCGCGGGATCTGCTCGCGACGTTGTGCTTCGAGATGTTCGATGCGCCGGCGGAGGTCGCGGAAGTAGAGCTGCTTCATCAGCGTTTCGATCATTGGTCCGTCTCCGGTTTGTCCTGTTTGTGGTCTTGATTGTTGCGGTCTTGGCCCCGATTTTTGCGGTCGCTTTCGAGGGAGCGGACGAGCCCGGCCAGGTCGCTGTGGGCGTTCGAGCGGTAGGCGAAATCGATCACGGTGCGGATGAGCGAGGCGCGTCCCGGCTCGATGCGCCTTCTGGAAGCCAGCAGACCGCTGACCGACTCGATAGCGCGCCCGGCCTCCTGTTGCAGGCGCGTGGTGGTGTGGGAGAGGGTTTCCTCGCGGAGGTGGCGCAGTTTGGCCTGGAAGTTCTCGTCCTCGCGCAGCCACAGGCGCAGGGTGCTCTCGCCGACCTCGGCCTTGCGGGCCGCGGCGACGATCGAAGGCGAATCGAGCAGAGCCTTGAGCGCGCGGTCTTGGCGCGTGGTGAGTCCGTCGAGACGATTTCCTTTATTCTCGTTATTAGCGGAACTTAGCGGATTAGGGCTTTGTACGCTTATCATATTATATAAACTCCTTTTTTGGTATTGTTGTAGTTCTTTTGAGGCAGAATCGCCGCCGGAGAGATCGAGTGCCTGGGAACGCTCATTGAGCTGGTTGCCGGCTTCGGAACGCGGAGACCGGCTGAGCTGGGTTTTCAGCCCGCCTGACAGGGTTGGAGCCACGGGGGCTCGCTTGGGTTCGCGGCTCTCGAATGAGTCCTGGATTTCAGTCATGACTTTTCCTCGAAGGTTTTCCGCGGGGCGTCATCTGCAATAATTCTAGCGGATGGCGTGGGAGCGATTTTGCGTATTCTGGGTTATCTTATTGATTTAAAGGGAGTAATTTTACGTGACCGTAAAACGGAAAATGAGGAATTGTGCAGTTTGAGCGGCGGGGGCGAAGCAAGGGGTGGCTCCGTGGAGAAAACGGGAGAGGGGGAAACCGGAAAACGGTCGCGGTAGGGATGCCGGTTACCCGGCGCCTCCCGCACAGACGCGCTACGGGCTTGAATCGTTCCAACCGCCGAGTTCGGGCTCTGTCCCCGAACTCCCCCCCGAACTCCCCCCGAACTCCCCGCCCGAACTCCCCGCCCGAACTCCCCCGAACTCCGTTTTGGTTGGCCTGGTTTTGTTTGTCGGTTGTCATGATGCTCTCCTTTCGTTGTGGACGGGCGTAGCACGCTCGGGCGTAGCACGCTACGCCCCTACGTGCGAATGCGACTCCACCCTGCACGCTCAAGAACGCGGACCTGGAAAGGCGCCAGGTCCGCGCTACAAGTTCGCGCTCGGGTAAGCTAACAATTCGTGAAGTATCGTGACCTCGTCCGCGCACTGGAGGCTGACGGTTGGAAAGCCGTCAGGCAGCGGGGCAGCCACGGGGTCTACCGCCACTCGACGAAGCCCGGCGTGGTCATCGTCGCGGGCAAACCGGGCAAGGACGTGCCGCCCGGGACGTTAGGCGCTATCCTGAAGCAAGCGAGGCTCAAACCATGAAGTGGGCGATTGTGATTGAGAAGAGCGAGAACGGGTTCGGGGCCTATGCCCCCGACGCTCCGGGAGTCGGAGTTGTGGGTGATACGACCGATGAGGCCCGAGAACTTCTGGCGGAAGCCCTGGAGCTTTATCTAGAGGAAAGCGTCGGCGATGGCCCACGACCGTCGCCAAGCGCCAGCGTGGAATACATCGAGCTTCCCACTCTCGCCTAGCAGGACACGGAACTGAAAAAGCCGACGAGCTGTGGAAAACTTTCTCCTCCAGCAGCTGTGCTCCAGTAACTATAAGGGCTCGCAGAGACCTGCGGCTTTTTGTGCACCACGGTCGAGAACTCCACTAATCGGGCTCTGTCCCCGATTTCCCCTCGATTTTCCCTCAGGCGCGGCCTGGTTTTGGCCGTTGCTTGCCGCGCCCTGTTGGACGGTGACCGCGACCCGCTCACGGAGGAACTCTGGTGCGAAGTCCGCGCCGTTGTCCCACGTCAGCGTGTGGCAGGCAACAGAAAAGCGCTTGAACCGCTCAATGTCACGAAGCGGCCCAAAAACCGGACCTTCCAGTTCATCGTCAAGATCCACTTCACCCGCGGCGCCGTCACTAAACCGCAGCCACACGGTGTAATCTCGAATGTAGCGTGCCTCAAGAACGTGAAGAAACATGCCGTCACTCCAGCGGTTCAATCGCTTTCAGCGGATTCTTACTCTGGGAAAGAGACCAATTCTCGGCCAGTTCCACCCTGTGTAAAGAATACCACTCCAAGACCAGATGCAGCGCCCGGCGCGGAAACTTCCCCGTGACGACACCCGTCTGGATGTCCACGCTGATTGCCTTCAACGGTACACGTCTCGGCGATGTCCGATCTTGACAATCACGACCGCTGCTTCGTCGTCATCGATCGCATACAGCACGCGGTAGTGGCCCTGCCTCAGGCGGTATTTCTCCTGGCCGGATAGCTTCTCCGTACCGGGCGGGCGCGGCTCGGAGGCCAAACGCTGGAGCTTGGCGGCGATGCGCTTGCGGTCCTTTGCCGGGAGGGCCAGGAGTTCTTTGGCGGCCGAGGGTTTCATCAGCAGCCTATAGTTTGCCACGCCGCTTTAAGTCCTTCAGCACGCCCTCGAAGTCGAGGTTGGGCTCGCTGGTCCGGGCGTCGAAGACCGCAAGATCCTCAGTATCCTCGGCGAGGCTGCGCCGAACAGCGGCGTTCACAAGGCTGGAGACACTGTGCTCGGTTTGAGCGGCTTTGAGCCGCAGGGCCTTGTGCAGGCTGGAGTCGAAATACACGGTGGCACGTTTGAGATCGCTCATGGCCTAATTATGTCCTTCTGACGTTATGACGTCAAGACGTCACAGTCGAGAGAGGCACTCCCTGAAGCTGATAGGTGGCTGCTAGCCGTTTCGGGCGTAATGCTGAAACAGACCGTTCGGCAGAAGGGGGTCGGCGAACAGCTCGGCGGGCATGGTCTGAATCGGGTCGGCGATGAGGGGCCGGAAGCCCAGTTGCGGCAGGACGTCGCGGTCCAGATCGATCCCCGGCGCCAGCTCTTCCAATCGGACACCGTCTTGGGTCAGGCGAAAAACGGCGGCTTCGGTGACGTAGAGCACTTGCTGGCCGGTTTGCCGCGCGTAGTTTCCGCTGAAGGTGATTTGCGCAACTTTTTCGACAAATTTCGGCTTCCCGTGATGCTCAAAGCGAACCGTCCCGGCGGCAAGCTCTGCTTTGGCGCGAACAGCCAGCGTCCCCAAAAAGACGACCTTTCGCGCGCGCTGGGAGATGTCGATGAACCCTCCGGCGCCAATCACCGAATCGGCTAGCCGACTCACGTTGACGTTGCCTTCGCGGTCGATTTGCAGGAATCCCAGATAGGCTTGGTCGACCCCCCGGCCCTGGTAGAAGTCGAACATGTGTCCGGTTTCGACAATGGCGTCCGGATTGTAGACCGCTCCGAAGTCGAGTCCCTCGGCCGGGATGCCCCCGAACTGGCCGTGCTCAATGGTGGTGACAACGGTGTCGGCCAATCCCTGCTCGCGGGCCACTTTGACGACGCCGTCGGGTATGCCGAAACCGACGTTGAGGATCGCGCCGGGCGCCAGCTCCAGCGCCGCGCGGCGGGCGATCACTTTCCGTATGTTCAGCGGGAAGCCGCCAAACTCATGATCGGGCTTGCGGGCATCTCCGGTGAACGCCGGCTCGTATTCGGTTTGGTAGGTTTGGCCTTGGTCGGGGTCGACGACGAGGTAGTCCACGAAACAGCCGGGCACGCGGACGTCACGCGGGTGAATCGCGCCCTTGCCGACAAGGCGCCGGACCACGGCGATGGTCATTCCTCCGTTGGCCTTGGCCGCCTGAGCCATGACGCAGTTATGCCAGAACCCGGCTTCGTCATTCATTCCGAGATTCCCGGCCGGGTCCGCCTCCCAGGCATGAATCAATGCCACGTCGATCGGGATGGTGGGGTAGAACAAGTACTCCTGGCCGTCGCGCACCATTAACTCAACGATGTCCTCGGTTGCTTTGTCATTGAGCTTGCCGCCCTCGAGACGGGGGTCCATGAAAGTGTGGAGGCCCACGTGAGTCATCCAGCCGGGGCTGCCCGCGGCGGCGGTGTGGAAGAGCTGGACGACGACACCGGCCGGGACATTGTATGCCGCGAATTCGTTTTCGGCTACCAGTTTTGCCATCGCTGGGGCCATGGACCAATGGCCGCCAATGACGCGCTTGTACATCCCGGGGCAGGCCACGTGTTGCAAGCCGCGATCTTTCCGGTTACCGACGCCGAAGGCGTGAACTAGCGTCAGCTCACGCGGCTGTTTGGTTTCACGAAAGCGCCGGCCCAGGGCTTCGAGGAGCTTATCAGGGATGGCGTGGCCCGACCCCGAACCTCCGATGGCGACGGATTGGCCGTCCTGGATGAGGGCGACGGCTTCTTCCGCGGCCAATACTTCAGGAGCCAGAGCAGGATGTTCCATAGGGCTGGAAAACTCCCCGATCTTATCACGCCGGTCCGCGATGCTTTCCGGCGGCCAGGGGAGGGGCTTTGAAAAAAGGGGACAGCCAGCCAATTTCCTTTCGACGAAGCGCTGATTTGAAAATCAATTGGAGAAACGGAAATTGGTGGCAGTCCCCCTTTTTCGCCCGAGCACACTTTTGCCACGGGCTGCGGGCTAGGAGTTCGCCTTGGGGTCAGGCGCGGATGGGCAAAATTCTTCGATCAATTCGCAGACTTTGTCGGCGGGGAGCCCCGCTTTAATTCCGCGGACGACGGAGTCCGCATCCAGTGAAGCCGTACGGCCGGATTTCTCGTCTACTTCGAACGGTCCGGCTCCGGATCGCCTCAGGAACTCCGACAGCTCACCTCTTAGCTCGGACTCGGACAGGTGGTCACTAACGATCACGAAGGCATTTGTCGTCCATCGATACGGATAGACCTGTGGCGAGACCTGATCAGCGAGTCTTGCACTGAACTGCTGAAGCACTCGTTTTGCCGATGCATCGCCATATCGCCGGGCAACTCGTTCAAGACCATCCAGCCGCACCACGCCAAGAGAAAAAGGACATGCCTTGCCGGTCAATTCAGCGATAAACTGCTCCGCGTGGGGGCGGCCCGGCAGGCTTTCGAGCGCATCCGAGCTTACCAGGCGGCTCATTGCCTGGATGCTGGTCTTGGCTGTTTCCAGGGTGTTTTGCATGCCCGCCAAAGCTTGGTTAGCGGCGGCTTCTTGGCTCGTTACGGTGTTTTTGAGCCTCCTGACATGATCGGAAAGGGCCCTGCGCAAAACCGAGATGTCGTCAATCCTGCCGATGTCCTCTAGTGTTTGGACAGCTTGGCCGAGGTTCTCATAAAAACTCTTGTTGGAATGATCCAAGCGGCCGGCGGTCTCCGCGAGCAGAGAGATGATGCCGGTTAGTTCTCGTTGCCGCCGGGCGATGTGACTTTCAACTTGGCGCCATTCAGAAGCCAGCCGCGCGACGATCGCCCGTGAAGAAGCCTCAATGTCATGGGCGTTCTCTTGCCCCTTCAGCCGATTCACGAGTTGCGCCAGGTCTTTGGAGAAGCTGTCATGGGAGTCGTTGTCCGCCGAAGGCATATGCTCGGCACTCGTGTTGAGAATCTCGTCGAGGAGCTTTTGGTAAGCCTTGCGGGTGGCGACGGCGTTCATTTGATCGTGCATGTGTTTCTGGATCGAAATCATTTCTCTGGTTTCCTGGTGTCCGACCGTTTGATCGGCAAACTGCACGGTCACCGTGAGTTCCGCCATGCGAGACTCTGGTATGATCGCTGGCTGGCGCACGACTTACGAGATATGGACCGGCTCACCATCCGCATTCAAAAAAACCATCCCGACGCCCGGCTTCCCGAGTTTTCCCATGGACCCAACGAAGACGCCGGAATGGACCTATTCTCCGCCGAAGAAGTCATTCTGCTCCCCGGCAGATGGGCCAGCGTGGGCACGGGCCTCAGCATCGAGTTGCCGCCCGGATACGACGGGCAGGTTCGGCCGCGCAGCGGATTGGCCCGCGAATACGGCGTCACGCTGCTGAACACGCCGGGGACGATCGATCCGGGCTATCGCGGGGAGATTCAGGTCCTGATGATCAACCACGGCGATCGGGGATACACCATCTGGCCGGGAGACCGCATCGCGCAGCTCGTCGTGGGCAGCTATGCGGCGGTGGACTGGGAAGTGGCCGAGGAGTTGGGCGAGTCCCAGCGCGGAGACGGAGGGTTCGGCTCGACGGGGGAGTAGTGGCGCATCGGTTTGGGATACTCATTTCGGAAACAAGCCCTGAAGCACGAACTTCTGCACCCGCAAGTTTGGAATCTCGGTCGTATAAACGGTCCCATCGGGGGTGACCGCCAGATGGTGGGGGCCCAAACCCAACTGGCCCGGCATCTCGCCCTGCTCCCCATGGGAGCCAACAATGGTCCCGTCTGAGTTGAGCTTCAGGAATCGGTGTCCCCTGGCGTCGCCGATATAGACCGATTGATCCTCGGCGATATCGATTCCAAAGGGCGTCCCGAGGTCCTTCCATTGGCGCAGGAAGTTGCCGTCTGCGTCGAAGATCTGGACCCGGCGGTTTTCCCGGTCGCAAACGTAGACGAGCCCCTGTTTGTCCACGGCGATCCCGTGGGGGAGGCTGAACTCGCCTTTGCCGGAACCGGGCCGGCCCCAGGCCTTCAGGAAGCGCCCCTGTTTCGAAAACTTCACGATGCGGGCGTTATTGCCGTCCGCAACATACAGCTCCCCGCCGGGCCCGAAGCCGATATCGGTGGGCCCGTCGAAGCGGTCCGGGGCCATGGCGGCGAAACCCTGCCGGCCGAGGACCATCAACACCCGGCCCCTGGAGTTCATTTTGATCGCGACATGCGAACCGTCGTCCACGCCCCAGACGTTGCCGTCGGGGCCGATGCGGATGCCATGAGGGTTCGTGAAGAGGCCGGCGCCGAAGGCCCGCGAGAACTCGCCGTTCTTGTCAAAGACCAAAACCGGCGGCTCGACGCGGCGGAAAACGTAGGTGTTTCCGTTGCGGTCGGTGTCGACGGAGGCAGCCGGGCCGAAGTTCATACCCGCGGGGAACGCGGGCCACTCGGCGTCGACTTTGTAACTCAGCTCCGCCGGCTCGGATTGGGCGGCGCCGAGGAAGGCTGACACTAGAAGTAAAACCGGCAGACGGATCATGTTGGCTCCGGAAATCGATCGCAGCACCATTGTAAAGGCATAAGGGGCTGGACCGCCAATTGTGTCCAAAGCAGCCGTCAGGGCAATTTAGCGGCCCCGCGGGCCGGCGCCGCGCAGGAAATCGCATGGCGCGGACTGACTGAGGCGCCTTGCGGAAGGAGCATTTTCCAATCCAAGGGCTTCGATTGCGATAATTGCTTCGATTGCCCGCCGCCCGTTTGTAAGTTCTTTATTCATAATGAGTTACCTTCGATAATTGCAGTTTTCTACAGGAAATGTAAGGGTTTGAGAGTTTTTGGGGCGCCGAGACACTGGCTCGCGCGTTCATTTCCCCTCCGTACGACAAATGATTGATGGTTGGTTTCACCGTTATCAGAATAGCGAATCGATCTCGGGCGATCCCGCCTTCATGGGACGGACTTGTTGAAAACACAGGGAATATGTTTCTTAGAAATCCGTGACTGAGTTGGGGTGAATCGCGGCTGGGGCGTTTTGGAACAGGTGGAGGGTTGCGCCTGCCGGCGGCGAGATGGCGCTTTGCGAATGGGGCTTGCACTGCAGTTTTGTGGCGCGGAAACGGCGATTGGCGGTGCGCGGGCGAGATTAGTAACGACGTGCCAGAGCGCGGTGACCGTTTTCAGGCAGACGCGGGATCATGTTGGCTCCGGAAATCGATCGCAGCACCATTGTAAAGGCATAAGGGGCTGGACCGCCAATTGTGTCCAAGCAGCCGTCAGGGCAATTTAGCGGCCCCGCGGGCCGGCCTTACACCACCATGTAACGCCTGCCTGAAGTCCTCGCCGAGTCGTAGTGAAGGCTGAAACCCGTCCCGTCCAATGAGTTAGAATGGTCTGAACCAGACAGATGGTGGGAAGGCTTGTTCTCGCCAGCTATCCGCGAACAGGTAGAATTAAGCCATCGTGGTAGGCGAGACGATCTCCCATTACAAGGTCCTCTCCGAAGTCGGCAGGGGCGGCATGGGGGTGGTCTACAAAGCTGAGGACACTAAGCTCCGGCGTACCGTGGCGCTGAAGTTTCTGCGCTCTGACCTGATCGAAGACCCGGAGAACAGAGAGCGTTTCCTTCGCGAGGCGCAAGCCGCCGCCGCACTCGATCACCCCAACATTTGCACCGTCCATGAAATCGATGAAGTCGATGGCCAGACCTTCATCGCAATGGCCTTCCTTGAAGGCCAGACCGCCAAGGACAAACTCAAAGAACGTCCGCTGAAGTTGGAAAAGGCGCTTGACATCGCCGTTCAAACGGCCCAAGGGCTGCAGGCCGCGCACGAAAAAGGGATCGTCCACCGTGACATCAAGGGTGCCAACTTGATGGTCACCCCACAAGGCCAGGTCAAGATCATGGACTTCGGCTTGGCCCAGTTGGCTGAACAGTCGAGGCTCACAAAGACAGCGACCATCCTTGGTACGCCTGCCTATATGTCACCGGAGCAAGCGCAGAGGCAACACACCGACCGCCGCACCGACATCTGGTCGCTGGCGGTGGTGATCTACGAGATGGTCACGGGCAGTTTACCGTTTGAAGGGGAGCGTCAGGAGGCCGTTCTCTACGCGATCGGAAATGAAGAGCCGGAGCCGATCACAGCGCTGCGGTCGGGCATTCCGATGGAGCTGGATTGGATTGTCGGCAAGGCATTGGCCAAAGAGCCAGACGACCGTTACCAGCATATCGAGGAGATGACCGTCGACATTCGGGGGCTGATCAAGAAGCTGAAGTCCAACAAGACGACCATCCTCGCTGGCAGTGTCGGCAGACAACTGCCATCGACTCTAGTGCAGCGCTCGGCCCTATCAGCGGAGGTGGTCTCAAAAAGGAAACTGAGACTCCACCAGGTGATGCTTGCTCTCACCAGTGGCATCGCACTAATCCTTGCGCTTCTCTATTTCCCCGGTCCGCCCGCTGAAAACCGTCAAGTTCTCCTAAACCGCTTCTCGTTTACGCCGGCGACAGCTGTCCGAACCGATCCCTACAGCACCGACCTCGCTATCTCGCCCAATGGAAGGCATATCGCTTTTGTCGCCGGGGCTGCGGATAGGCAACTTTGGGTCCAGGACCTTGATCAGCAGCAGCCTCGGGCCATCGAAGGTACCGAAGGTGCCAGGGGGCCCTTCTGGGCGCCCCGCAGTGATTTCATCGGCTTTGCCACCAACTTGGAACTCAAAAAGGTTCCCGTTCAGGGTGGCCCGGCAACTCAGCTTTGCGAACTGCCCAACAATAATTTCTGGGGAGGATCCTGGAGTCCCGACGGCGAGATGATCGTCTTCAGCTCGCGCGCTCCGTCGGAGCTTTATGAAGTATCGGCCCGCGGGGGGCGGTCCAATCCGCTGCTTTCACCAAGCGAGGTCGACGAGTCGGCTGTAGAGCAGCCATTGTACTTAGCCCGTCCCCATTTTTTGCCCTCCGAGGCCGGACGTGTCCTCGTGTTTGTCGTAGGAGGCTCGACGGGGACCAGCGTGATACTCCTCGACCTGGAGAAGGGTCGGCAACAACTCCTTGGGGAAGGCGAGTCTCCGTTCTATTCTGCCACGGGCCATATCGTATACCAGGCTGCCGAACGGACTCACACTCTTTGGGCGCTGCCCTTTGCCCTGGACACCTTGCAGGCTGCCGGTGACGCCTTCCCCATCACCCGGAACGCCCGCGGTCCGACGACGGCCGCTGACGGAACACTGGTTTACCTCGACGGGGTCGGCTCCCGGAGACAACAGCTGGTTTGGCTGGACCGTAGTGGGAAGAAAACTGCGCAGATCGGCTTGGTTGAACCGGCAATACGCTCGCCTGAGCTATCCCCTGACGGGCGGCTAATTGCTGTGACCCTGGGAGAAGGTGCGAATGAGGACGTGTGGCTATACAATATTGCCCGCGCTGTCAAAACGCGCGTGACCACTAACCCAAGAGACGATTTTTTGCCGGTTTGGTCGCCCGACGGAGAGCAACTGGCGTTCACATCGCAACGAGGCAGCTTTACCCACATCCTGGCCCGCCGGCTGACTGGTAGTGGGGAGGTGAAGGAAGTGGCGGCCGAACCGGCTTTTCAAATTGTATCCGACTGGTCCCGCAACGGGAGGTATGTACTCTACCACCGAAACCACCCCAAGACCGGTAGCGACCTTTGGTATTCGGAGATCAACGAAGGCGGCGACTGGGAGCCCCACCCGTTCTTGCAGACGATTTTCCACGAGTATGAGCCAAGATCTTCACCGGACGGCCGCTACGTCGCCTACGTCTCGGATGAGTCCGGTCGAAACGAAGTGTATCTGCGGCCTTTCCCGCAGGGTGGCCCCCAAACAGTCGTATCGAGTGACGGCGGGACACAAGTGCGTTGGCACCGAGACGGGAAGGAGCTTTTCTATGTTGAGGACGGGAGTTTGGTAGCGGTTCCAGTCTCAACGGAGCCGACTCTTTCGTTGGGTGCCCCGACGCGTCTATTCGAGCACGTAGGCTTGGTTAGGGAAGGCCGCCAGGAACGTGGCTACGACGTTTCGGCCGACGGGCAGAAGTTCGTCGTGGCCGAGCCGGTGGGAGAGACCCCCAAGGCGTCGATCCGCGTCGTGCAAAACTGGTACGAAGAGTTCCGCGACCGCGAGCAGGACTAAGTCCCCCGAAACGAACTAGACCGAAGTTCCAGGGGCCGATTTCGGCGTAAGAGTAACCAAGAAAGGGAGTTAGGGCCGGTTTGGGGTGGTCTCGAAGTGCTTTTTGTAGCCACTAATTAGTGACTTTCTTCTGGACTTTTTGCTCTAGATATGCTATCATAGCTTTATGCCATCTAGATCAGGTGCTGTTCATGTAGCCACCACTACTCGCCGCTACAAAAACAAAATCTATACCTCCCACCTGCTCCGCCGCTCCTTTCGCGCCGGCCAGCAGGTCAAACACGAAACTCTCGGCAACCTCTCCCACCTGTCCGATTCCCTCATCGACATGATCCGCCGCTCGCTCGCCGGGGAGTCCTTTGTCCCCGCCAGCGAGGCTTTCCTGGTCGAACGCTCCCGCCCCCACGGTCACGTTGAAGCTATTCTCGGCACGCTCCGCCAGCTCGGCCTCGAACGCCTGCTGGGGTCCAAACCCTCGCGCCAGCGCGACCTCGTCGTGGCCATGATCGTCGAGCGGCTGCTGCATCCCGGCTCGAAACTGGCCACCACCAGGCTGTGGCAGCATTCCACGCTGGCCCAGCAGCTGGGCGCCGACGAAAACGATCTCTACGCGGCGCTGGACTGGCTGCTGGCCCGCCAAAAACGCATCGAAAAGAAGCTCGCGGCGCGGCATCTCGCGGCCGGCGACACCGTGCTCTACGACGTCTCCAGCAGCTACTACGAAGGACGCCACTGCCCGCTGGCGGCGTTCGGCCACAGCCGCGACCGCAAGAAAGGCCAGCCGATCATCGTCTACGGCGTGCTCGCCGACAGCCAAGGACGGCCGCTGGCGGTCAGCGTCTACCCCGGCAACACGGGCGATCCGGCGACGCTGCCCGATCAGGTGGACACGCTGCGGCGGCGCTTCGGGCTCGAGCGCGTGGTGCTGGTGGGCGACCGCGGCTTGTGGACCCAAACCCAGATTGAAAACCTGCGGCGGCATCCCGGGCTGGGCTGGATCTCGGCGCTGCGCGCGCCCGCGCTGCGGCGGCTGGCCGACGGCGGCGAGTTGCAGTTGTCGTTGTTCGACAAGAAGAACTTGGCCGAAATTCGCTCCCCCGACTATCCCGGCGAGCGCCTGGTGGCCTGTTATAACCCGCTGCTGGCCGAGGAGCGCGGGCGCAAGCGCGGCGAGCTGCTGGCGGCCAGCGAGAAGGAATTCGAGCGCATCGAGGCCGCAGTGGCGCGGCGCAAACGCACCCCGCTGACCGCCGCCGAGATCGGACGCAAGGCGGGCCGCGTGCAGGACCGCTACAAGATGGGCAATCATTTTAAGACGACCATCGACGAGGGCGTTTTCCGCTGGCGGCGGCGCACGGCGGCGGTCGAAGCAGAAGCGGCGCTGGACGGCATCTACGTGATTCGTAGCAGTGAAAAGAAGGCTGATCTGAAGGCTGAAGACGCGGTGCGTTCCTACAAGAGCTTGGCCCGTGTGGAACGCGTGTTTCGCTGCATGAAAGGGGCGGATCTGAGGGTGCGGCCGATCTTTCACCGCACGCCGGATCACGTGCGGGCGCATATTTTTTTATGCCTGCTGGCCTACTACGTGGAGTGGCGGATGCGCCAAGCGTGGGCGGAGTTGCTGTTTGAAGACGAGCAGCTGGAGGCCGGCCGGCAGCAACGCGATCCGGTGGCGCCGGCCGAGCCTTCGGCGGCGGTGAAGAAGAAAAAGGCGAGCCGCCGCACCTCGGAGGGCTTGCCCGTGCACAGCTTCCAGACGTTGCTCGACGCCCTGGCGACGCGCTGCCAAAACACCTGCCGGGTCGGCGGCGAGGAGGGCGAGGGGAGCGCGGCGACGTTCGAACAACGGACCGCGCCGACGGCGCTGCAAAAGCGGGCCTTGGAGCTGCTGGGCCTGTAGCCAGAAGAGCGAATTTCGTCGGCCGCCTTTCCGCCGCAGAATCAATGACTTACTGTCGTTTTGCCCCTGGAACTTCGGACTAGATAGCGCCTGTGGGCCGATAACTGTTGATTAATCCCGTTCCCGCTAGCAATCAACCACCGTTGAGCCGTAACATACTCCAACCAAGCCACTTAGCCTGATTTCTCCGGCTGGGGAATGAAAAGGTCCCCTTCTCGTCCATTGGCTCGACGAGCGTGGGGGCTCTGATCTGGATAGACCCCTAACAGGGCATACTCGTGTTTCTCGGTGAGTACCTCAAAGAGAGTGACTGAAGCCGAGAGAGCTGACACTCGTAGGGCTAGTCTGCATTTCTCACTACTCGAGTGCCGGGCCTCGGTTCGCGACGTGGCGCGGGCCCCCAGGCCTGCCGCGTCGAGACTCCTCTCGACGCCTGTTTGGAACGGTTTGCGGCGGCGCCAATAGAGCAAGCGGTCCCGCTCTGATCCTTCCGGCTTGCTGCGCGCGGCGAGCACAGTGTCTGTTCGATCTTGGGTGCTGGGTGAACAGCACAAGCGCCGGCAGGAGTGCCGGCGCGGCAGGCCTGGGGGCCCGCGCCACGTCGCGCCTCGCCGTTCGGTGAGAACTTCGAGCGAGTCAGCGTTTCTCCGAGCATCTTGGTCCAGAAGTTTCTGCAATGCCTTCCGGTTGGCGGCATACTGCGGGTAGAGGCCGTCGTCGTAGTCGGGACGAAGGTGATCCGTCACGTCCTGCGTCACGACCAGGAACGGGCTCGCTGAGAACGCCCTTTGCTGAACCAAGCCCGCAGGCGCTCGATCAACGCGTCGTTGTCCAATGGCGGCCGGTCGTCTGGGTCCATCGCAGACATAGGAACTATTATTCAAGGCGCTAAGATGGCCGCTGGGGTTGAGGAACCAGTCTGCAACAAGCAGTTAATCCTTCCACCTGGAGCGAACTCCATGAATTGTGCCAACTGCCGCAACAACATCCCCGACCTGGTGAGAAACGAGTCTGACGCAATCTTGGAAGCATGCGGGCGGGGATCCACCTCGCCAGAGCATTGTGATGCGGACTCCGAATTTAGCAGGCACTGCGATTCTTGGGCAGATATCCAGCGCCTCCCACACTTTGCAGTGTCAAGACGGCGCATCTCCGGGCGCAAGGCGAATTCCGTTCCTCCGGATGCCCACCTCAGCTTCTCGATTGTTGCATCCCGAACCGCTATACTCTTGCGAGAACACATATGCCGTTAGATTCCAACGACATCCTGACCATGATCGACGAAGCGTTGGCCCGCCGTGACGGTGACGCTGGCACCGGTTCAATTGGTGCGTTGCGGTATCACTTTCTGATTGACATACGAGCCACCGTCCAAGAAGACGGGCTACCGCTGCCGGACAAACGAAAGCTCGATGCTTGCATCATGCCCTTCATCTTTCAAGAACTCAATTACGACGACTACGATTGGAGTTCGCGGACCGCTCCACTCGGACACCTTGAAGACCTCGTGGACATCGACGTGGCGATTTGGTCCAACGGGCGCCGGCGATCAGAAATGACGGACGCGGAATATGAGGACTATTGGCAGTTCTGCCTGAGCGCTATTCGACGCCGATCCAAACGTTAGGCCGCTAAACGAACGAATCCCATAGTCTCTCGGGACGCGGTCTCGACTGGCCGTGGCCGGTTTCCGAGCCATAATCCGCCCGCTTACGGCAACCGCTTGCTGACGTGCGCGGCTCGGTTTGACGCCAACCCTGCATTACGCTGGGCAAAGCGGCACGCCGAGGATGTCAGTGGCCACGGCCTGGCGAAGTGGTGGAAACAAAGCGGTTACCGGTTGACGTATAAATTTTCTTTATAAAATGGCCGAGAATGGCAGAAAATGGCACAGAATGGCAGGATCTCGGGCCATTTCGACGCCTTGTCATTGGTGTCAACTGATAATGTTTTTGTTTTCAGTGACTCGGGTTGCAGCCGGCGGCGGGACCGTGGCAGATTCGGCGGCGATGCTAACTAAGACCTAGCTAAGACATGTCGCCAGGAATGGCGACACGGCACGTCTGGAGACGTGCGCCACATCAGCTTGTCGCCACCTTGCTTGTTTCCACCATTCGCATTGTAGCAGGCGGGGTCCGGTTTTTTGGCTCGCGGGGCGAAAGTCCGTTGCAACAGGCTGAGGCGACCTGCGCTACCATACGCCTTTCATCCTAAAAACGGCAGTTGGACGTTCTAGCATTCGTTGTAACATATTGAAAGAACGTATCTTATGTGCTGATATTGCAACTGCGGAGCAGTTGCAATCTTCACCCGCCGGTCCCCGATGACACTCGGGTCCAACTGACGTCTCGTCACAAGGTTGGGGCGGTTCGAAGACGACCAACTGCCGTTTTTAGGTTCATGGGCCATCGCGTTGCTATCACCGGAATCGGCGCCGTCAGTCCCAACGGCATTGGGCGGGAAGCGTTTTGGGAAGCAACGAAGGCGGGCGTTAGTGGCGTTCGGGCAATCCGCTCTTTTGACCCGGCCGACCTGCTGGTGCGCATCGCCGGCGAGATCCCCGATTTCGAGCCATCTGGAAGCGTACCCTGGCATCGACTTCGACACGCCGGCCGACGTCTTCCCGCCGCGGCCCGGCAAGCCGGACTGGGCGCAAAAGATCAACTTTTGGCAAAAGGGCCCCGGCGGTGTTCCGATGCATCAGGGCCGCACGCTTAACTCATGGGTGAGGCAGTATCACCAAGGAGTGCTGGCGATCGACGAGGGGATCAAGCGACTCCTCGAGACGCTGGAAGAGACCGGGCAGCGCAAGAACACACTCCTCGTATTCACGTCTGACCAGGGTTTCGCCTGGGGCCAGCACGGCTTTCGCATGAAAATCGCTGCCTACGATGCAAACATCCGCTCGCCGCTGATCATCTCCCAGCCGGGCCGTATCCCGGAAGGAGCGGTCTGCCCCACGCCGGTCGGGGGCGTCGATCTGATCCCCACTTTTTTCCGCTGGGCCGGGATTGATCTGCCCTGGAAGATGCACGGCCGTGATCTGACTCCGCTGCTCGAGAACCCGGACGCCGATTGGCCGTACCCGGTCCTGCTGGCGGCCACGGGCCGGCGCTACGGTTCGGATACCGACGTCATCCCCACCGGTGAAGACGTTTTCCACAACCAAGTCCCCTGGTACGTCATGCTGCGCGAGGGGCGCTACAAGTATGTCCACCCGCTGATCGAAGACATTGAGGAACTGTATGATCTTCGCGCCGACCCCGAGGAGCTGGACAACCTGGCCATCAAACCGGGCCATCAGCAGACGCTGAAACGGATGCGGGCCGCCGCCATCGCCGAATTGCGGGAAGACGACGCAGGATTTGTCGACGCGATGCCGCCGGTGCGGGAAGGTCTGTAGACACTTCCTGGCAGGCATCCGCTGGCGAAAGAACGTCCGCAAGCTAGAGGGCGGGCTGCGGTACGACTCCGTATTTCCTCTGGTACTCCTGGTTGACTAGCCGTCCCGCCTGCCAGAACTTGTTCACGGCATCGAGCATCTCGGAATCCCCGCTGATGGCTCCGTCGAAGCACTTGTCGAACGTCTTGAGAATCAATCCGTGGACGGCGCCCAAAACAATGAGGTGCCGCTCGATCTCTTGAGCGTCGCGGTGAAAGTAATTGAGGAAGATCTCACCGCCACTATCGGTCTTCCGCTTTTCCTCCCAATCAAGACTACTGTAGTATTCCGGCGTGAAGTGGACATAGGCATCCGAAAGAATCCCAAGGAACTTGTCAAGATCCTCGGCGAGTGGATCGGCCTTTAGGTCCGTGAACTGGACGTGGAAACGTTTGGGCTTCTCGTTCTGCCGCCGTCTGATCCATCGGTCATGCCGCTCCTGAAAGGACACCCACTGCATCGCGTTCTTGTCGTTTAGCTTGACCGCCAGGGCAACCTTTGCGGCCTCGACGGCTCTCCGTGTAACACCTACCGAGTCATCGGGCTGCGATTGAGCGATGAGGGATGCCGCCGACAGCATCGACTTGTGACAGATCAGAAGAAGTCGTCCGTAGAATTGGGGCGTGTCCGGATTATGCCTGTCGACGATCGTGCGATAGGCTTGGTCAAGCGTGCCGACAAGTTCTCTAAAGGTCGTGCTTTGGGAACCTTGATCAAGTTTATTCTTTTGGGCCTGTATGAATTCATGCGTCCGTCCATTTTGCCGTCCGATAGCCGCCTCCTTCTCCATGGCCCGCCGTGACAGCGCGTTGAGGCGAGTCTGATAGCCGGCGCCTTGTGACTTGAGCCACGCGAGCACGTCCGCATCCAGGCGGATTGTCACTGGCTTCTTGATTGGCCGATAGAATTTACCGACTTCAGCGTGGCGCCAGCCCTTCAGTTCGGGAAGATCGGACGCGTCGATCTCATGGTCCGACAGGCTCTTGAGCGCCTCGATCTCTTCAGCCTGTGATTTCGTCAAGTTGCTTTTCATAGATCCTCCGTTCACGGGGCGTCGCCTTGCGGGCCATGATGATCCGAATGAGTTCGTCGGTGATCGTTGCCTCGTACGTGTGTCCGACCAAAACGACAACACCGCCAACCGTGCCTAAGGTCTGCCAGCGCTCCTCTGCATCGACTACCCTTTCCTTCAAACTCAACGCGTTGGGGTCATCGAAAACGAGCCGGGCGGTTTCGAAGCTAACCTTGTGCTTGGCACTATTGCGCCGGTTCTTGTTCTCGTCCCACTCAAACCGCATCTCATAGGTGTATGTACAGAACCATGCTTACATTTTAGTACACAAATAGAAGCCGTGTAGGATCGAGCGCAATGTCCGCTGGGGGACCGTGACGTGAAATGAAGCGCTCGCCGCTTAGGTCTCGCGGGAGCTTCACTGGAGAGCGAGCATCTCGTCGCGTACGAGGTGCAGCCTTACTCGCTGCGGCGCAGGCTGGTCAAAGAAGAAGGCGGTGACGGCTTCCTTCACGTTGGCTCGTAGCTCGTCCCAGGAGTCGCCCTGGGTGAAAATGTTCTCGGTGAAGCATTCGGCGACGTAGCCGCCGTCCGCCTCTTGGGTGACTTCGAAGATCAGCTCATCCACATCTCTCATCTAAACGCATTAGCTAAGGTCAAGGCAATCCACGGGTCGATACTGATCGCGGCTTGTCCTTGGCGGACCGGAAGGGCAGACCGGAAGTTATTGCTTCACGAACTTCTGCACCACACCAGTGAGCTGAGCGATAAAAACGTCTCCAGACTCCGTCACCGTGGCGCCGTGTCCACCGGGATTTCCAGGCAGCCTCGCGACCACCTCTCCCTTCAGATTCCGCAGGACGCCGCCTGCCCAGATGTGCTGGTCTTTGGTCATGAACAGGGTCGAGACACCACCGGTGTTCTTCCACTGGTCCAAGAACTTTCCGTTGGCATCAAAGACCTGAATGCGCTGGTTGTCGCGATCGGTGACGTACACTTTCCCCTGCGCGTCGACCACCAAGTTGTGAGGCAACCCGAACTCGCCGGGACCCGTGCCTCTTGTGCCCCACTGGAGCAAGTATTTGCCATCGGAGGAATACTTCACCACGCGGGCGCTGGCGTACCCATCGCTGACGTAGATATCGCCGCTGGGCGCGAAGGCCACGTCCGTGGGTAGGTTGAAGTTTTTGGGGCCCGCGCCGGAAACTCCCTTGGTCCCGAGTTGCAGGATTACGCGCCGCTGCTGATTCATCTTGTAAACAACGTGAGCTGTGCCGTCGACGACCCAGATGTTTCCCTCAGGATCCACACGCACCGAGTGCGCGCCGCAAGAATAGCATCCCGGCGGCCCGTAGACCGCCGTATAGCCTGACCCTCCCGCCACCCGGTCCCCCGGAGCAATCCTCGTGACCTTTCCCTCGCTGATCATCCCATTGCCCCAGGAGCGGATGAATTTCCCGCCGCTATCAAATTCCATAAGCGGATGGGCGCCGCGATGAAACACCAAGATGTTGCCATCCGTCGTGGTCGCCACGGCTGGTACTTGGCCGAAATTCCACGGTCCGGCCGGCGTCCCGGCAACGCTGCTGGCCTGGATCGGCCATTCCGGGGCCTCTTTGTAACGCAAGCCCGGGGCGCTGCCTTGCTGACCAAGACCAGCGCCAAGCATGCTCAACACGAGCAGGCTCAGGCGGCAGAGGCGGATACCTGCATTTTTCTTGCTGGATTTTTTTCGAAGTTTCATTGTTGACCTCCTTCTCGAAGCCCGCTCCGTGACCTCCCCTGCGCTGGCTCCCTGACTACTCCCGGGCCGTGAAGACGGACAACGGCCTCGCTAACGAGGTCAGCTTACAATGCCGGCAAGGTGAACCAGACCCAGCATAGTCAGGGCTAGCCCCGCGCATCGGACGACCGTTCGCGGCCGCGGAGAGTCAGGCACTGCGTGCGAGCCAAGAAACGGATCTTCCCATGGGGACGATTGCAGATAATCCCGAAACCGCTGTAAGCTATCCGAGACCGTGTTGACGAGCGTCAGGAACTGCAAGGGATCCACCACCAGCAGCAAACCCGCGAAAATGACCGGGGCGGCGATGCACAGCCTCCCGAGCATCTCGGCGGCGTCCGCCAGCACAGGATTCATGCCCTAGATACTAGCAAGACCCAGGCGCGAGGGTCTTCGCTGCTCCTGGGTCGGCTGAGTGGGATGAGAAAGAGAAAGGGCCGTAGAAGCGGCTTCGCTCCTCCGGCCCCTGGCGGCTATTGTTCTCTCCGAATGGGCGGTACGGACAAGCGTTGGGACACGCGGTCCACGTTTTGCCCGATCCGGTCTACCTCGGACTGCAGGGATTCGAGCGTCATTTCCAGCTCGGCCGGCGTGAGCCCTTGCATTTCACCGTCTCCCTGGCCGTCCCTGTTGCGGCCAGGATCTCCGCCGCCAGGCCTGGGACCGAGAGGCGGAGGGAGTCGTGGAAGGCCCAGCGCGGGGTCCCCGACAAGGTTGAGCCTCGCCGCCAGTTGCGCGATACCGGCAACCCGCAGAGAGACCCGAAGCAGTTCCAATTTTTCGCGCTGCTCGGAGGAAAGGTTTAAGGCATCGGGGGCCGCTTCGAGCTGACTCCGCCGCAGCAAATTGATCTCCCGCAGAATGGCTCACCCCGCGAGAAGCAGCCGTCCGACCGTTGCTTCGTCTGGCGAATCGGCCAGTAGCGCCCGCTGCAACTCCCGCTGGTTTTCTCCAATTGACCGCGCCAGAAGTCCGAGTGCCTGTGCGTTGGCGCGCTGCATCATTAGCAACGCTTCCACCTGCGATTCGTCAAGTTCCAAGAACTGCACCAAAGAACGAAGCCCGTCTCGGGGACTTTGCTGTCCCCCGCCGCCCGGTCCGTTACCGCCACGTCCCTGAGCCCAGGCGCCGGCCGGGGCCAATATGAGGACGCTAAATAAGATAGTTAGAAGTTTCATTTTTATTCAGTTTCTCCCGAGATTTGGTTTCGAACTACAAGTCTAATCGATCGCTGCGGGGCGGCTTGCGTCACGTTTGTAAAAAGAACGTCAAAGCTGATTTACATCTACTTAACAATTGGAAACACGCCGTCAGCCTGAATTGTGAAGGTGGTGGCTTACGAGCTGTGGCGGCGGCCCGCCGGGCTCTCCCGTTTTGCTCCAGTGCCCTTCCGCAACCCAGTATCCAAGCGCTGATCGCCAGCTAAACGATGAAGGGCCGAGATACGGTGGTCAAGCCCCGGCGCCGGGCCTCAGACTGCGTCTTCCAAAAAAAAGGCCGGCGAAGAGTACGCCGGCCCGTTGGTATGCGAGTGGTGTTGGTGAAGGTTCGGAGGGTTGATCCGTCTTAGCCGCTATTGAGTGGGCGCATCGTCCGTCGCTGGACGCGGGCCGCGGCGGCTCCGGAAGAATCCCCGGCGTCCGCCGCCACGGAAACCTCCGATTGCCGCGGGGCCGAACTTCCCGCGCGGCCCTCGCCCGCCAAAACCGCCTTGTCCGGGGCCGGAACTCGTCAGACCAAGCGATCCAGCCTGACGGAGTGCCGGCTGCGCCTGACGCGTCTGCTCAAGGGCTGCTAGAGCTGCCTTTTGATTGTCGTCGAGTATCTCAAGGGCTTGAGCTTGAAACTGCCCGGCTGTGGTCTTGATTTCTTCGCGTTTCCATTTCATGTCGACGAGCAACTGTCCCGCCACCGAAGCGTTCGGGTTGTCCTGAGACATTTCCGTGCGCAGTTGCTTTCCCAACTCGGCTATCGCTTGCTGAATCGAGCGTGTCGCTTCTCGTTTCGCTCGCTGGTTTTCCTGGAGGGCGGTGACCTGTTCCGCGGTGAGATTGAGCGCGCTGATCGCTTCATCCGGTGTCCGGTTCCGGTGTTCTCGGTCGTGCATCGGGCCGTCTTGCGCCAGAAGAATTCCGGCTGCCATGGCAGCGCAGAGGGTGAGAGTCATGAGTTTCATTGCAGTTCTCCTTTTCGGTTCGGGGTTTTTGTGACTGTCAATTGAAAAGACGGAGAACAGTGCAAGCGGGGTAACGGCACGCAAGTTAAATGAATGTAAAACAGCGTTTACAGGAATTTAACAAACTACAGGGCCTGCACAAAACTGCTCGCGGGTTTCCCGGATCCGTGCAGCGAAACAAGTGGCGGGCTGGATCAGGGTACGTTCTACAGTAAGTCCAAGCGTTCCGGACCCCCAGGCTCACGGCGGGGTTCTGAGTTTCGAGCTGAGGTTGAGAAGGTCTTGGCCGCGGGTCTCGGCGCAATGGCCCGCGGTGGCGCGGGCGATAGATTCGCCGCCGGCAGTTACTGAACAGCAACTCCGCCCCGCAGTTACACGATCCGCCCCGCGATGCGTTCCATCCTCCCAGTGCGAGTCACGCTTCTACTGGGAACCCCACTTCCATCGAGCCGCTCAAAAGGGGACGATGTGCCAAACGGCTAGTGTTAAGTAATTGTAAAAAGCGTCACCATTGTTACTTGAAGTGTTTCATTCTAGTCTTAGGAGTGAGGGCGGCAGCAGGTTGCGTCCATGAGAATGGTCCCCTATGCCGCGAGCAGTGAACATGAAGCAACGGCGCTCACTAGTCTCGGCCATGGTGATTTGCGGCATGGCGCTCACCCTGATCGTCCTCGCTGTTGTTCAATACCGCTGGATCGGACAGCTCACCGAGAGCGACCGGGAAAGAATGCAAGCGAGTCTGGAAGTTTCCGTACGCCAGTTCCGGCAGGAATTTAATCGCGAGCTTTTGGGCCTTGGTGGCGCCTTCCGTCCCGACTTCAGGGCTGTCGTGGAGCAGAATTGGGACGTCTACGCCGAGCGCTGGGAGGTGTGGATGCAAACATCTACCTACGCAAATCTGCTCAGCCAGGTTTTTGTTTGGCATTTCACGGCGGACGGCTCACCCGAACTTCTTCGGTTAAACCAGACCTTGAAGCAGTTCGAACCCACCGGCTGGCCTGCCCGCTTTGAAACCGTGTCAGAGATTGTGGAGTCGCAAGGCGGCCTCCGTCGCCGATTCGGAGGACCCGGCGGCCGTCCCGCTCCATGGATCGTGGTAGTGGATGTCCCTTTGGTGTTTCAGCCAATTCATTCGCTGGCCAGACGCCGGGACCGCGCCCCTTTTCGACCGTGGGAACCGCGGCAACCGATCGCTTACGTACTGCTGGAGCTAAACGAGGAGTTTTTGGAAAGCGCGCTTTTCCCGGAACTAGCGGATCGATACTTCGCGAACTCAGATGGGTTCGTCTATCACGTCGCGATACTCAAGAATGCGGCATCGGAAGGCAACAACATCATCTATAGCTCCAGTCCGGCTCTGACCACGGAATCACTGGCCTCCCCCGACGCCAGCGTGCCGCTGCTATGGGGACCCGAGGACTATCTGGCGCGCTTCAACGAGCAGCGGCGGGAGCGCCCCCCGGGCCGAGTAGCCGATGGGCGGAGACCACCGCCTCCCGGACGGCCGGACAACCCCGCCGGACGCAGAGGCTTCCAAGGCCGGCACGCGCCGGTTCTTTTGTCAGGCACCGCGGACGGCGGCTGGACCCTGGCCGTGAAGCACACCGAGGGATCTCTGGACTCGGCGGTTCAATCACTCCGCCGCAGGAATATGGCCGTCAGTTTTGGCGTGCTCGTGCTTCTTGCCATCAGCATGGGGATGATTGTGGTCTCCGCGCAGCGTGCACAGCGTTTGGCGAAGCTCCAGATGCAGTTCGTCGCCGGCGTGTCCCACGAGCTGAAGACTCCACTGGCTGTGATTCGTTCCGCGGCCGACAATCTGGCGGAAGGGATCGTCGGTTCTCCGCAGCGGATCAAAGATTACGGAGCGCTGATTCGAACCGAAGGGCGCAGACTCTCGACGATGATCGAGCAAACCCTCGATTTAGCCGCCGGGCAAGCAAGCCCGGCATCCTATACGCTCAAGCCGCTGGCGCCGGCCAAGATGATTGACGCCGCCCTCGAAGTAACGGCGCCCGCGATCGAAGAGGTTCATGCAACGGTGGAGAAAACGATTGAGCCTGATCTGCCGGAAGTCCAAGCCGACGAAAACGCGGTCAAACAAGTTCTCCAGAATCTTGTCAGTAACGCGCTGAAATATGGAGGCGCCGCCAAGAGGGTCGCCATACGTGCTGAAGCCTGTCAGGGCTCGGGCGGCCGGCAGGTCCGGATCTCGGTCGGCGACAACGGTGCAGGCATTGCGCCCGAGGACCTGGCACAGATTTTCGAACCGTTCTACCGGGGCAAGGCGGCGACGGATGCTCAGATTCAAGGCGCCGGTCTGGGCCTGAGCCTGGCCCGGGACATGGCGCACGCCATGGGCGCAACGATCAGCGTGGAAAGTACACCGGGCGAAGGCAGTTCTTTTTCTCTTCATCTGCCGGTCGCCCAGGCGGCGAATGGGGGATCGGCGGCTTCACGGCAGGCCTAGCACATGGCTCAACGGATTTTACTTGTCGAAGACGAGCCCGGCCTGCGGTTGACGTTGCAAGACCGCTTGCAGGCCGAGGGCTACGCAGTTGAAACCGCTTCCGAGGGCGATGAAGGTTTTTCCAAAGCTTTCTCCGGCGGATTCGACCTCATCATCCTGGACGTAATGCTCCCTAACCGGAGCGGCATTGACATTTGCCGCGATTTGCGCCAATCGGGTCATAACACACCCATCTTGATGGTGACGGCCCGCAGCCAGACCGTCGACAAGGTCTTGGGTCTTAAAATTGGCGCGGATGACTATCTCACCAAGCCGTTTGAGATGCTGGAGCTTCTGGCGCGCATCGAGGCCCTGCTGCGGCGATCCTCTCCCCAGCAGGTGCCGTCAGCCGGCTATGAATTCGGCAAAATCCGGGTCGATTCCCGGAGTACCGAGGTGACCCGGAACGGCGAACTCCTCAATCTTTCCGCCAAAGAGTTTCAGTTGCTGCGGTATTTCATCGAGCACGACCGCGAGACCCTTTCGCGCGAAACTCTTCTGCAGCGCGTGTGGGGCTATCGATCGACGCCCTCCACCCGCACGGTGGATGTTCACGTTGCGTGGCTGCGGCAGAAACTCGAAGACGATCCCAAGAATCCGCGGTGGATTCTCACCGTGCACGGCATGGGCTATAAGTTTACCGCCTAGCCCCTGGCATATTTCCGTGCAGCAGCGTGCAGAAAGTGGCATGTTTAAACGTCAGATTCGCCTTTTCATCGCCACTTTCTGGTACCAGTACTGCCACGGTCCTGAACGTGCCGTTTTTCTTCGTAAGTGATTTTCTTTCAATGGGGTATTTAGTTGACTCCAGTAGCCACTACATCTTGGGGGTGGGGGTGCCGGCCCTGGTGGCCTCGACCATTGTCTTATAGGGAGCAGGGTCGGCGGCGACCGCCTGCTGGAGGAGGCGATAGAAAAGTTTGCCGCGCGACCGTGAGGTCCGCCGGTTGAAGCGGAACGTGAACTCGTCCAGGTAGTAGTCCAAATACTCGTGACTGACAGCCCCCTGGTGGGTCCCCAACAGCCAGCGCTTTAGCAGAGAGGCGACACGATGGACTCTCGGCAGCAGCTTACTCGCCGATTGCCGCTTCCCGCGCAGCACGGTGACTTCATGGCGGTATCCTTTGTTCTCCAATCCCGCATAGCCTTCCCAGCCGTCGGTGTGCACGAGGCTGCCAGGTTGGATAGCTTCTTCGACAAAGGCTTCCAAGCTCGCCGCTGAGGCATCCGCGATCCGACGGAGCCGGATGCGACCCATACCGCGCCCATCCTCCTCGGCAGCAACCGCAACTAACGCTTTGCCAACCATTTCGCGACCTCGGACGCCCTCTTCGACTCCGCCCACATACGTTTCGTCCACCTCCACCCGGCCGACCAGCCGATTGCGACCGGGGCGCACCATGGCGCGGCGGAACTTGTGCAGCCAGGTCCAGGCGGTTACATAGCTACCCAAACCCAAGACCCGCTGCAACTCCAGCGCGCTGGCCCCGCCTTTTTGCGTTGTCACCCACCAAGCCGCCCGGAACCACAACGTCAAGGGCTTGCGGGTGTCCTGGAAAATCGTGCCCGCCGTCACCGAGGCCTGGTAACCGCAGTCGGCGCAGAGCAGCAGATTGCGTTTGCTGGCCCATGAGGACTGGATCCCACAGCGCGGGCACACGAACCCCTCCGGCCAGCGCAGCTTCAGCAGGTACTCCCGGCACGCCTCCTCGGTCGAGAATCGAGCTTCCAACTCGACGAGGTTTCGGGGGTAGTCCTCCTTCATGCCCCCAACCACAACATATTGTGGCTACTGGAGTCAACTAAATACCCCATTTTCTTTCAATATTTGTCTCCGGTTTTCACCCTGCCGACAGTGGCAAAATATGGCGGACTACAGCGAATTTCCCCTCCGGGCCTCCACATCCGGGGTGCCGGGATGCACCACGATCCCTTGCGCTCCACCCGGCACCGTCCCTGTTGCCGCGGCCCGGAAGGAGAGTTCTCGCGGAATTCACGATTTCCTTGCGTTCTCCACCGCACGGAGGTGCTCGGAAGCCTGTGTTATTCTTGGGGTGGAAATGCCTGGGGCGGTCTCGAAATGACGAAGACTCGCAGCCGAACCGTGGGGGTCGTGCTGACCCTGTGTTTGCTGCTGAGTTCTTCATTTGCTCAACGTTTTGGCGCTCAACGCTTCAGGGGGTTCCGTTCGTCTGAAATTCCTTCAGACTGGTTTGCCCCCGATGCCCAGGGCGAGTTTCATTTTGCCCGGCTGGCTTACAGCGGCTGGGGCGGCGGCCGCCGCGGCCGCGGGAGCTGGGCCACGGACTATCCCGAGGCCGAATACCACTTCATGCAAGGCCTGCGCCGCCTGACGAGCATCGATTCGGCGCGAGGCGGCAAGATCTTTCGTCCCGATGACGAGGATTTGTTTGACTACCCCTGGCTTTATGCCGTGGAAGTGGGGCAATGGGAGGTCAGCGAGGAGGACGGCGAACGCCTGCGCGAGTATTTGCTGCGGGGCGGCTTCCTGGTGGTCGATGACTTTCATGGGACCTATGAATGGGCGGCCTTTCTCCAAGGCATCAAGAAGGTGTTTCCCGAGCGGCCGATCATTGAGATCGGAGAAAACGACCCGCTGTTGCACGTCTTGTACGATCTGGATCAGAGAATCCAGGTCCCGGGCATTAGGTATGTCTGGTCGGGCGTCACTTACGAGCAGGACGGATATGAGCCCTATTGGCGAGGCATCTATGATGATGAGGGCCGCCTGATGGTGGCGATCAATTTTAATATGGATTTAGGGGATGCCTGGGAGCATGCCGACACTCCGGAGTATCCCGAAAAAATGACGGCGTTGGCGTACCGATTTGGGATCAACTACGTCATATATTCCATGACCCACTAGGGGTTCGCGGCGAGCTACGTGTTCGAGTTCCTTTTCAAATATCCGCCGACAGTCTTCCGCAAAGGGGACTTCGTTCTGGCCAGCGGCTGGCCCCTCTGGCTGCTGATCTTGCTCGTCCTAGGGGCCGGCGCCGGCCTGGCCTGGCATTTGAGAAAGCATCAAGGCTGGCTCGACGGCAAGAAACCGTTCCTCGTTTGGGGGTTGCAGTTCGCCTCGGTGACCCTGGTGTTGTTCTTGTTGTGGCGGCCGGCGATCAGCATTCAGTCGCTGCGTTCGCAGCAGAATGTCGTTGCCGTCATCCTCGACACCTCTCGCAGCATGGCTCTGGGCGAGGGCGGGAAGACTCGCTTGCAGCTTGCCTGGGATGCCCTCGATTCCGGCGTGATCGACGAACTCAAGGAAAGGTTCCGCGTACGGCTCTATGCGTTTTCGGGCGGGCTTCACCGCCTGGAGTCTCTCGAGAAGCTTCCCGCGGCAGGGAACGCCACGCGCATCGGCGAGTCCGTGGCGGCGGCGCTTCGGGAATCGGCGGCGCTGCCTCTGGGTGCTGTTGTGGTGTTCAGCGACGGGGCGGATAATACCGGAGCCTTCGATCGCCGGCTGATGGCCGAGATTCGTAAGAGGAATGTCCCGGTCCATACGGTTGGAGTCGGGCGCGAAGAAATCCCGGGCGATCTTGAACTCGCCGAAGTCACGGTTCCGCCGCGGGCCTTGCCCAACTCGCAACTGAACGCGCAAGTGTCCATCCGGCATTCCGGCGGGGAGGAGAGAAAAACCCGCTTGACGGTGCGAGACGGCTCGATGATCCTCGCCTCGAAGCAGATCACGCTCCGTCGCGGGGAGAACGTTCACAACGCATGGATCGATTTCAGCGCGGGAGACGCGGGGATTCGCTATTTGAAGTTTGCTGTTGAGCCGGCCGGCGATGAAGAGATCACCGGCAACAACTCTCTCAGCCGTGTCATCGACGTGCCGCGAGGGCGGCGCAAGATCCTCTACGTCGAGGGCGAGCCTCGCTGGGAGTACAAGTTCATGCGCCGCGCGGTATTCAAAGACGCCAGCGTGCAGTTGGTGTCGATGCTGCGGACCTCTCCCAATAAGTTTTACCGCCAGGGGGTCGATACGCCGGAAGAGCTGGAAAACGGGTTCCCGACGGCCGAAGACGAGCTTTTCGCCTACGACGCGCTGATCATCGGAAGCATGGAGGCGGGCTTCTTTACGCCGGAGCAGCAAGAGATGATCAAGCAGTTCGTGAACCGCCGCGGCGGGACTTTGCTCGTACTCGGCGGACGCAACGCCCTGGGTGACGGCGGTTGGGGCGCTTCGAAGGTTGCGGAGGTGTTGCCCGTCGCTGTTTCAGACAACTCGGACCGCACGTTTTTCCGCGAGACCGCCGAAGTCGTGCTTACGGATCAGGGCAGGGACTCGCTGATCTGCCGCTTCGATGAAGACGCGGCGAAGAACCTTGAAAAGTGGAAGGAGCTTCCCGCTCTCGCCGACTATCAAAGAGTGGGGGGCTTGAAGCCGGCCGCGGTGCCGCTGATCAACGCCCGCGTAGATGGGAAAGAGATTCCTCTGCTTGTAACGCAGAACTACGGGCGAGGCAAGGCCATTGTTCTGGCGACGGGCGGAACCTGGCGCTGGAAGATGGGACTGCCCCATGATGACACGCGGCACCACGTTTTTTGGCAGCAGTTGTTAAGGAGTTTGGTGGCCAATTCGCCGGGTCCGGTTTCGATCTCCACGAACCGGCGGCTCTATGCCGACGACCCGACGGTCAAGCTTCGCGCGGAGGTTCGCACGAAAGAGTTCGAATTCGCGAACAACGCGACGGTGACAGCGCTGGTGACGCCGGAATCGGACGACCCGCATACCGTCGAACTCCATCCCTCCGCGGAAGAGGAGGGAGTCTACGAGGCGCAGTGGACCGCGGCGGGAACGGGCGCCTATCGCGTCGAAACCACGGCTCATCAGGGTGACGAGGTTTTAGGATCCGAGATTGTCCATTTTCGGCGCGAGGATGGTTTGGCGGAGGATTTTCACCCCCAGCAGAATCGCGAATTGCTGGAGCGGCTCGCCGAGCAGACCGGCGGGCGCTATTGGACGCTCGACGAAGTAGCGGATTTGCCGCGGGAAATTCGGTTTTCCGAGGCCGGCATTACTTCCCGCGAGATCATGGATCTGTGGGACATGCCGTTCTTCTTCTTATTGCTGCTCGGACTGCGCGGCGGTGAGTGGTTGCTGAGGCGACGCTGGGGTGTGATTTAGCACCGGGGGATGGCGTCACCCGGACCGCTAGAGGTTGTTCGGTCTGGTCATCAACATTTTGGCGGATTTGGGCGTCAAAGTTAGGATAGGGATGCGAGCTCAACAAAGCACTGGTAAGGGAGCAAACCGAGCATGGGGCTTGCCGCTTCCAGCGGCATTGGCCGTTGCAACCGTTGCATTCCTGGCCGCTATGCCGCTCCGTGCCGAATCCTACTTCGTGATTGTGGAGGGGCTGGGCGGCGAGCCATCCTACCAGGAGCGTTTTTCAGAGTACGCCGGCAAACTGGAAGAGGTCTGCAAAAAGACGGCTGGAGATGAGTCGCGGGTTCACGTGCTGTCTGGTGAAACCGCAAAGCGCGGGGCGATCGAGGACTTGTTCAAACAACTTGCCCAGCAGACCGAGAAGGAAGATACCGTCTCGCTGTTCTTGATCGGGCATGGCAGCTGGGACGGACATGCCTACAAGTTCAACATTCCCGGTCCCGACATCACGGCGAATCAGCTCCAGAAGCTGCTGGACGCTCTGCCAGCCGGCCGCCAGCTTGTGGCGGTAACGACGAGTTCGAGCGGCGCGTCCATCGATCAACTCAAGAGCGAACGCCGCGTTGTCGTGGCGGCGACCCGCAGCGGCCGCGAGAGGAATGCGCCGATCTTTCCCAAATATTGGGTGGAAGCGCTCAGCAACGAGGCCGCCGATGCAGACAAGAACGACGTGATCACGGCGCTCGAAGCCTTCAATTACGCCGAGCAGAAGGTGAAAGGCTTCTTCGATAAAGAGAAGCGCATGGCGACCGAGCATGCGCGGCTGGAAGGCGGATTCGCGGCGAGTTTTACCCTCGCGCGGCTGGAGGCGGCGGTCGAGGCGGCCGAGGACCCAGTGGTGCGGGCATTGATGGCCGAGCGTGAGGAAATCGAACACCGCGTCAACGATTTGAAACTGCGCAAAGACAGCATTCCGGATGAGCAATACTTCGACGAGCTGGAAAAACTGCTGCTCGAGCTGGCCCGCAAGCAAGATGAAATTGAGAAGGCGACAAGGAGCATTTCGGAGCCGTGACCGTCAGGGAGCGGTTAGCCGCTTCGACGCGCCTCATCCGGCAGCGGCCACGCTCCCCTCTTTGGTTGCGGCTCGTCCGGTTGCGGCTCGTCCGGTTGCGGCTCGTCCGGTTGCGGCTCGTACGCGTCAGGGGAGTGTAAAATCAGCACAAGAAACCCAGTACAAGAATATCCCCCCAAGCAGTACTGCGACACGAATGACTAGTAAGCTCCGAAGCCGCTGCATCCCAACGCCCGCTGGCCGGTTCCTTCCAGCCTGTGCCTGGCGCGCTGGGGTCATGCTGTCGGCCGCGCTGCTCGCCGCCGGCACGGCTGCCGGACAGCAAGGGCAAGGCCGGGGCAAGCGGAGTTCGGACCTGCGAACCTGCGACGAGCACTGGGATCACGGGCGCAGGGTCAAGGCCCGCGGTTGCTACCTGGAGCTGATCAGCTCGAACGCAGACCCCGCGACCAAGGCGGAGGCTTTCTGGGGCTTGCGGAACTTCAAGCAGGCCAACGAGATGTTCCGCGAGGCTCTCAAGGCTCAGCCGGAAGACCCGGACGTCCGGGTGCGCTGGGGACACCTCTTCCTCGAAACGCACAACGTGGGTGAGGCGGCGAAGCTGTTTGACGAGGCCTTGAAGCTTGACGAGAACCACGCTCCCGCCAAGTTAGGCAAGGCCAGCGTCTTCTCGCGGCGGTTCGAGGGCAAGGCTCGCGAGCTGATGGGGGAGGTGCTCGAGGCGAACCCAGAGCTGTTTGAAGCCCATGTCCTGATGGCATCGATGGACATCGAAGAGAACGACTTCAAGAGGGCCAACGAGAGCCTCGATAAGGCCCTGGAAAAAGCCCAAGAACAAGGAATTTCCCCGCTCGAAGCCTACTCCCTGAAAGCCGCGATCGACTTTCTAGGCGGCGCGGCCGAAAGCGAATGGGTGAAGAAGGCGCTCGAGCGGAACCCAACGTATGGGCGCGTCTACGCCGATCCGGCTCATTTCTATGTGATCACGCGGCGCTATCGCGAAGCCGCGGATCTCTATCGCAAGGCGGTCGAAACGGACATGGAGTTGTGGTCGGCCCACGCCGACTTGGCCGTCAACTTGATGCGGGAAGGGAAGGACGACGAGGCTGCGCGGCATCTCGAACTGGCCTACCGCGGCGACCCTTACAGCGCCAAGACCGTCAACACGCTGCGGCTGCTCGACAGCTTTAAGAATTTCAAGACCTATTCGAATTTCGACGAGCGGCTTCCTGACGACCCCGATCAGTTGGCGGCGCCGATCGAGCGGCCGCAAGTCATCGTCAGGCTGCATAAAAAGGAGTCTGAACTCCTGCGGCCCTATGTCGTGGAGCTGGCCGAGCGCAGCCTGGAGACGTTCGCGGCGAAGTATCAGTTCAAGCCCGAACGGCCGGTGATTGTCGAGCTTTACCCGGACCACGACGACTTCGCTGTACGCACGATGGGCATGCCCGGCGTGGGCCTGCTCGGGGTGACCTTCGGCTACCTCATCGCCATGGACAGCCCGTCGGGGCGGGCGTTGGGAAGTTTCCACTGGGGCACGACCTTGTGGCACGAAATGGCTCACGTGGTGACACTCGAGTCGACGAATCATCTGGTGCCGCGCTGGTACAGCGAAGGGATTTCCGTTTACGAGGAATGGGCCGCTGACGATCGCTGGGGAGACCGCATCTCGCCCGACGTCATCAAGGCGATCGAAGAGAAGAAGTTCCTGCCCGTGGCCGATTTGGACAAGGGCTTCATCCGGCCCGCCTATCCCAAACAAATTCAGATTTCTTACTTCCAGTCCGGCCTGGTCTGCAAGTTCATCGCCGAGAAGTGGGGCTTTGGAAAATTGGTCGAGCTGCTTCGGGGGTTCGGGGAAGGCGCCTCGACCGGGGATAACGTGGAAGCTGTTTTGGGCATGCCCAGCGAGGAATTTGACACCCAATTCAACGAATACGTCCAGCAGGAGACGGGAGAACTCGTGGAGCAGTTTGGCGAATGGCGCAAGCTGATGAAACAGGCGCTCGAAGCCGCCCGCGCGAAGAAGTGGGACGAGGTGATCGAGCCCGCCAAGAAAGCGCGCGACGCCTATCCGCAGTATGTCGAAAGCGGCAATGCCTACGCCGTTCTGGCCGAAGCCTACCTGGAGCAGGGCGACAAAGAGGCTGCGGTCGAAGAGTTGCTCGCATACGAGTCGATCGGCGGAAGAAGCCCCTCCCGCATCAAGAAGCTCGCCGATCTTCTCCACGAGATGGGGCGCGCTGACGAGGCCATCGAAGTGTTGGAGGGCTTGCTCTATATTGCGCCAGGTGATGAGGAACTCCACGGCCCGCTGGGGCAATGGCTTTTGGACGCCGGACGGGTCGAGGAGGCGGCGCGGGAGTTCAAGTCACTGCTGGCGCTGGGACCCGTCGATCCGGCTTCGGCGCACTTCAACCTGGCGCGGGCGTATCATGAGATGGAAGACCGCCAGCGGACACGGCGGCATTTACTGATGTCGCTCGAAACGGCGCCCAGCTACCGGCCGGCCCAGAAACTACTGCTTGAAATCAACCCATAGAAGAAAGAAGAGAATTTTGTGCCCGCTTCTCTGCACGACACTTTGCCCATGAGTCTTCCAACAACTTCCGCCGTTGACACCGTTGACTACCGCGAGCTGGTCCATTCCTTCCGAGACACTCAGGAACGGATCCGCGAACAGGTGCGCCGCATCATCGTCGGTCAAGAAGAGGTTATCGACCACCTCTTGATTACGCTGCTGGTCGGTGGCCACTGCTTAATCACCGGTATGCCGGGCACCGCCAAGACTCTGCTGGTACGGACGCTGGCGACCGCGCTGGGCTTGAAGTTCAAACGAATACAGTTCACTCCGGATCTGATGCCGACCGACGTCACCGGCACCGACATCATCGAGGAGGACGTGACTACTGGGCGGCGCAAGTGGACCTTTGTCGAAGGTCCTATTTTTACAAACGTGCTGCTGGCCGACGAGGTGAACCGCACCCCGCCGAAAACGCAGGCCGCGCTGCTGGAGGCGATGCAGGAGGTCAGCGTCACTGTACGCGGCCACACCTACGATCTCGATCCGCCGTTTTTCGTGCTGGCAACGCAGAACCCGATCGAGCTGGAAGGGACCTACACGCTTCCCGAAGCCCAGCTCGACCGTTTCCTGTTCAAGGTGATCCTTGACTACCTGGACACAGGTGACGAGATTGAAGTTGTCAGCCGCAATACCGGCGATCCGCTGCCCGACGTCGAAGTTTGCACGAACGCGGAAGAGATCCTGAGCTACCAGAGGATGGTTCGGCAGGTCCCGGTCTCCGAGAACACGGCGAAGTATGCGGTGGAGCTGGTACGCGCCACACGCCCCAAGGATCCTCTGGCGCCCGAGGTCGTGAAGAAGTACGTGAATTACGGCTGCAGCGTGCGTGCGACTCAATTTCTAGTGATGGCGGCCAAGTCGCGGGCCTTGTTGCAAGGCCGCTTTCATGTGACTTACGGTGACATACAAGCTCTGGTGCTGCCGGTGATGCGGCATCGCTTGCTGACGAATTTTCACGCCGAATCGGACGGCATTTCGACGGACGAGATTCTCAAACAGTTGGTGGAGTCGCGTCCGGCTCCGAATGAACAGGGATAAACCGGGCGCAGCCGGCGCCGAAGCGGCGTATTGTTTCCTTGAGACGCTGTGGGTGGAGCGCCCAGGGTCGGATTCTTTTTGCATGGCTGAACAGAGACTGCTCGACCCCAAAGTGCTTTCCCGGCTCTCGAACATCGAGCTGGTGGCAAAGACCGTCGTCGACGGCTTCCTGACCGGTTTGCACCGATCGCCTTTCTTTGGATTCAGCCTCGAGTTCGCCGAGTACCGGCCCTACGTTCCCGGTGACGACCCGCGCTTCATCGATTGGAACGTCTATTCCCGAACCGACCGGACCTACATCAAACGCTACCTGGGCGAGACCAATACCCACCTGATGATCCTGTTCGACGCCAGTGCGTCCATGGGGTATCAAAGCAACGGCGTTGCCAAGATCGAGTACGCCCGTTTTCTGGCCGCCTCGCTGGCTTATCTGTCGATCTATCAGCACGACGCGGTAGGCCTGATCGTGTTTGACGAAAAGGTAAGAAACTTTCGGCGGCCCTCGACGCGCCCGGGCCACTTGCACAGCATCCTGCATGCGCTGGAGCAGGCCGAGCCCACCACCGGAACTGATTTCCAGGCTCCGCTCGCACACTTCCAGGAGTTCGTTTCGCATCGCGGGCTGGTCGCGGTGATTTCAGATTTCTACTTGGACGCCGACGCCATCGTGAAGTCAGTTCGGCCGCTGGTCTACCAGGGCCAGGACGTCATCTTCTTGCAGATCCTCGACCCGGCCGAGATCGAGCCGGACCTGGGGCATTCAACGTTACTGGAAGATATGGAGACGGGCGACCGCATGGAGGTCTCGGGCGACTATGCCCGCCGAGAATATCGTCAGAAGATGCGGGCGCATATGCAGAAAATCAAGGATGAGGTCGCTGCAATCGGCGCGCAGTATTGGCTGATGGATACGTCCAAGCCGCTGGATCTTGCGCTCAGGCAATATCTGTTGTTTCGTGTACGGCGGAACAAATGACGCCGCTCGCTGTTGCTGGCCATCGTGTCAATTGTTACAGCACGTATGCCGGCCCTCAGAACTTCCGTGAGCGATCGGGCGTACCATGACGTCTAGTGTTTAGTTAGGTTTTCGCATGTCGATTCTGTCGCCCCTGTTTCTGCTTGGCGGTCTGGCGCTCTCGCTGCCACTATGGCTTCACCTGCTGCAGCGGCAAAACCCCATCCAGTTGCCGTTCAGCTCGTTGATGTTCTTCGAGCGCCGCAGACAAAGTTCCTTGCTGGAACGGCGCTTCCGCTATCTGCTGCTGCTGGCCGCGCGGCTCTTGCTCTATTTACTGCTTGCCCTTGCTTTCGCCAGGCTGGTTTGGGAGCGGCCTCCGCGGGTAGCGCTGAGCGGACTGCCAACGCTGCATCTGATCGCTCTCGATACGTCTCTGAGCATGAACTTCGGAGACCGCTGGGAGAATGCAGTCGGGCAGGCCGAGTCGATCGTGGATGGCATGGCCGGGGCGGATCTCGCCCAAGTCATCGCCAGCGGTCCGGGCGTGCGCCTGGCAAGCGAACGCACCGAAGACCGCGCTGCGCTAAAAGAGGCTATCCGATCACTGCGGCCCACCAGTTCGCGTAACTCCTACGGTGAATTGGTCGAGGCGGTTCGCAACCTGATCCCGGAAAAAAGTGTTCCCGTGGAGGTCCACATGATCTCCGACTTCCAGCACTCCGCCATGCCCAGCCGGTTTTCGGACGTTGCTTTGCCTACGATTGCGTCCTTGGTGGTCCACGATGTCATGGAGCCCGAGGCCCCCAATTGGGCAATAGAGAGCGTCAAGGGCTCGACTCGCCTTTTCGGCGGGCAGCAGCCGAGGATCGAGGTCACGGTGGCGGGATTCGGTACGGCCAAGGCTCGCAAGCGCCTGACCCTGACCTTGGACGGCAAGCAGATCGGCAGCGAATCCGTTGATGTGCCGGCCTCCGGAAGAGCTTCCGTCGTTTTTGAGAAGTTCGAGGTTCCCAAGGGAAACAGCCGCGGCACGGTGACCCTCGAGCCGGGAGACGACTTGGCCAGCGACGACCGGCGCCTCGTGGCGTTTGATAACAGCGACCCGGCTCCCATTCTGTTCGTCTATAGCCAGAACCGCCGGCGCGACGCCCTCTACTACAAGGCCGCTCTGGATGCCGGCTCGGACGCGGTCTTTCAGGTTCAGGCGGCTTCGGCGGGTGAGCTCGACCGGCTTGCGCCGGAACGCTTCGCGATGGTGGTGATCTCTGACATCCCGCGCCTGTCAACGCTGTTCGCCGAACGCCTGAGGAAATACGTTGAGTCGGGCGGCTCGGTGCTGCTGGCCGTGGGTCCGAAGATCACGCTGGCAAGAGAAGCTCCGCTTTACTCCAGCAAGATCGGGGAAGCGCGCTACGCCGCCAGAAACGGGCAACGTTTCCAGGTTGTCGGGGAGATTGACGCTTCGCACCCGGTTTTGGATCAAGTAGAACGCTTCCAGCGCGTGAAGTTCTTCCGCTATGCCCAATTGTGGACCAGCGAAGATGACGACGTGCTGGCCCGCCTGGCGGACCGCTCGCCGCTGCTGGTCGAGGAAAAGATCGGCGACGGGCGCCTTCTTGTCTTTGCTTCCTCGCTGGATAACGTCTGGAATGACTTGCCGGTTCACCCTGTGTTTGTGCCTTTCGCGGTCGAATCCGCGCGATATTTGTCAGGGATAGACGACAGCCGCTTGCAGGCGACGGTTGATTCCGTGCTGGAGCTGCGAAAGCGGCGCGCGCCGGACTCGACAGTGCAAGTGTTCGATCCCAAAGGAGAGCGGGCGCTGTCACTGTCGGAATCGATTTCCGAGCAGGATTTTGAGGTCAGCCAAGTGGGCTTCTACGAGATTCGCCGAACGGGCGAGAGCGAGCTGGTGGCGGTGAATCCCGATCCGCGCGAGTCCAACCTTCGCCCAATGGATGCGGATACGCTGGAATTATGGAAGGCCACCGGCCGCCGCCAAGGTGAAGCCGTCCGCGCGGATGATTCCGAGACAGCGGTCCAATTGCCGCCGCTTGAGGTGTGGCGCTGGCTGCTGGCGCTGCTGTTGCTGGCGACGCTGATAGAATCAATACTAGGAAACGAGCATCTAAAAGTCTGGCGGGAGGTCCGTGTATCGTGAGTTACTTTTCTGCTACTCCGACGGAGAAGCTGAAGGACTACCTCAAGCGCATTCGGGTGCGGCTTCAGGTCACGACTGCCTCCCGCGGACTCGGCGCTACCGCCGTCGTAGCGCTGCTGTTGACGGTCTTTTGCGTCTATATCGCGAACCGTTTCGCATTTTCAGATCCCAGCGTCGTCAGCACCAGGACACTGCTGTTCGGATCGCTTGTTGCGATTGTTGTTTTCGCCCTGATTCGTCCGCTGATGCGGCTGGGCCGCGGCAACGCGGCGGGTTACGTCGAGAAGAGCGTGCCCGCCTTTGACGGCCGCATCGAAACCTTTGTCGACCAGTCGGCGCCGAAGTCCGGCAAGAAGCTGAATCCGTTCCTCGATTTGCTGGCCGAAGACACGATGCGGGTTGCCGAAGCCGCGCCTGTCGAGCAGGTTGTCGAGGCCAAGCGCGTCTTTGGCTACGCCCTGGCAGCGGTGGGCGCTGTGGGGTTCCTGATGTGGCTCGGCGGCTCCGGTCCGGGCTATTGGAGTTATGGCACGTCCCGCCTGTGGGGCGGCTGGTTGAAGCCCGCCGTGTCGCCTCTGTATCAGATCGTTGTCGAGCCGGGAGACACGACCATTCGCCAGGGCGCCGACCTGATCGTGACATCGCGGATGGTCGGTTTCGAGTCGCCGACAGCCCGACTTTTCGCCAAGTTCGATAGCAGCGTGCAGTGGGAGGAAGCTCCCATGCAGCGCCAAGTTGAAGGTACGGGTTTCGAGTTCCTTTTCGCGGGTGTGCGCGAGCCTTTCCGCTACTACATCGTGGCCGGCGGCATTGAGAGCGAAGAGTTCGAGGTTCAGGTTGTCGAGATGCCGAACGTCGAGGCCATTCGCCTGACCTACCACTATCCGAAGTGGACTGGTCTTGAAAACCTGGTCGAGGAGGATTTCGGTGATATACGCGCCGTGGCCGGTACCGAGGTCGAAGTCGAAGTCAAGACCGACAAGCCGCTGAGCGACGGCGTGCTGCGGGTGAACGACGAGAGCTCGGTTTCGATGTCCTCGGAGGGACTCAAAGCTACTGGCCGCATCAAGTTGGAGAAAGAGGGCCACTATTTCGTCGCGGCCATGTACAAAGGAGAGGTCGTCCGGCTGACGAACGACTACTTCATTACCATCATTCCGGACAAGAAGCCGACCGTACGGTTTTTGCGCCCCGGCCGTGACTGGAAGGCCACCAATATCGAAGAGGTCATCACGCAATTCGAGGCAGGCGATGACTTCGGACTGCGATCGTTCGAGGTCAACTACTCGGTCAACGGCGGTGAGACGAAGAAGGCCGCGCTCAAGATTGCGCGTGGCAGCAAGAAGGCCACCGCCAGCCACACCTTCTACCTGGAGCAGATGAGAGCGGAGCCCGACCAGCCACGGAGTCCGCGTGACGAGGAGGGCGAAGAAGCATCGAGCCAGGAAATCGAGAAGTTACTGCCTGGTGACATTATCAGCTACTACGGTGTCGCCCGAGATGCAAAGACCGCCACCCAGACGGACATGTATTTCATTGAGGTCCGTCCGTATGATTTTGAAGTCGTGCAGGGGCAATCCGGCGGCGGAATGGGCGGAGGAGGGCAGCGCCAGGAAGAGATCTCGCGCCGCCAGAAAGAGATCATTGCCGGCACTTGGAACTTAGTCAAGAACTCCGCCGACAAAGACAAACGAACGCGGGCGGAGGTGCGCGACAACGCTTTGATGTTGTCGGAGATCCAGCTCACGCTACGGGACCAGGCCCGCACGCTGGCCGATCGCGTGCGCGCGCGCAACCTGGCCGGCACCAATGAAGATTTCAAGGCGTTCGTGGAAAACTTCGAAAAGGCCACCGAGCAAATGGCTCCGGCGGCCGCGCTGCTCAGAGCGCAAAAACTGCGCGATTCGCTATCCCCGCAGCAGAAAGCGTTGCAGTACCTGCGGCGCGCGGAAGCCATATTCAGACGCATTGAAGTGACCCGGGGCGGCCAAGGTGGCGGGGGTGGGGGACAGGCGAGCCGCGACCTTTCCGAGATGTTCGAACTGGAGATGGACCTCGAAAAGAACCAATATGAGACCGGCGGCGGAGCCTCGTCCCAGCAGCTCGATCGCGAAATCGACGAGGCGCTCGAGAAGCTCAGCGAGCTGGCGCGGCGACAGGAAAAGCTGGCTGAACAGGCCAGGCGGCAGCAGACGCAGACGTTCGCGCAGAGGTGGCAACAAGAAATCCTGCGCCGAGAAGCAGAGGAGCTGAAGCGAAAACTCGAGGAGCTTCAGCGCCGCGAGCAGGCCATGCAGCAACAGAACGGCCAGCAGCAGGGTCAACAGCAAGGCAAACAACAGGGCCAGCAACAAGGCGGTCAGCAACAAGGCGGTCAGCAAGGCGGCCAACAGCAGGCCAGCCAGTCCCGGCAAGGCAGTCGGAGTGGCGGTTCCCGTCTCGAGCAGACGATCCGCAGGCTGGAAGAGGCCACGCGCGACATGCAGGGCGCCAGCCAAGCTGGCGGCCGCCTGCAGGGTGGCGGCTTGAACCAGCGCCAGGCGCAGGCTCGCGCGCAACGCGCACAGGAGCGCCTGCAAGAAGCTCTTCGGGCCATGGAGCAGCAGCGCCGCGAGCGGACCAATGCCAGTATCTCCGACATTGCGCGCAGGGCCGAGCGATTGGCCCAACAGCAAGCGGAAACAGCTCAAACTTTAAAGCGAGCCTTGAATCACGCCTTGGAGTACATCAAGCAGCAGGGTGGTGGTCAGAGCCGCGGAAAGATCCCGAGCGGAATGTCTCCCAGCGAGGAAATCGAACTGGCCGGCCGCAAGGGCGCAATGCAACAAGAGGTGGAGGCCATCGAGCGCAAGATGCAAGAAGCCGCCCGGCAGTCCAAGGGCTCCGCGACGTCTCGGAAACTGAGGGAGGCCCTTTCTGATCTGCAGCAATCCGAGTTGGGGTTTCGCCTGCAGCAGGCCGCGCGATATGTCCGCCAAGGGTACGCCGCGCACATCGCGCAGCGCGAAGGGGCCGTAACCGAAGCGATCAATCACCTGCGTGACCAACTGCGTGAGACCGAGCGCCTGGCTCAGGCAGGTGGAGGAGGCGAGGATCAGGGGCTCGATCGCACCCTCGCCCGCCTCGAGGACATGCGCAGGCGTCTCGAGGAAGCCGCGGGCCGCGGCCGCGAAGGTGAGCGTGAAGACGGCGAGGGCGGATTCGGGCAGGGGGGCCAACGGCAGGGCCAGGGCGGCCAGCAACAAGGTCAAAACCCGGGCCAGCAGGGCCAACAAAGCCAGCAGCAAGGTCAAGGACAACAGCAGGGACAAGGCCAAGGGCAGGGTCAGCAACAAGGACAGCAAGGTCAGGGACAAGGGTCCGGCCAACAAGCGGGAATGGGCCAAGGCCAGCAGGGTCAAGGACCCCAACGCGGCGGACGATCACCTGCCGGTCTCGGCGGAGACAGCCAGCGGGGCGGAGTGTGGGACCCCGGAGGCCGGTTCGGCGGTCAGCAAAACTGGGGCAGCGCCAGCAACTTCGGCGGACAACGCGGACCGGGCTCTATCACCCCACTCGATCCCAAGACCCGCCGCGAGATGGAGCGCGCCATGCGCGACTCGGCCCGCCTGCTGCCCAGCCTGACCCAGCAATTGCGCGGGCAAGGAATCGACGAGGAGGACCTCAGCGAAATTCGGCGCTTTGTCGCCGGGCTGCCGCAGGATCGCTTTCCCGGCAATCCGAAGCTGCTTCAAGAAGAGCACAGGAATCTGTTGTCGTTGCTCGAACAGCTTGAGTTGCAGGTGCGGCGACAAGTCGAGCGGGACAAGGGCGGCAACCAAATCCGGGCTATTGTCAACGAGCCGGTTCCAGAACAGTACCGCGAAGCGGTAGCGGAGTACTTCCGGCGGCTCAGCCAGGGCCGCTAAGTGGCAGCGACGTCCTGCCGCGCACGCCGGATGTGAATTTTTTGCTAGCATCTGTCGATAAGGCTAGTGTAGGATGGTGCGGATTCGTCACCGAAGCTGGTGTACAATGGAAATAGAATGAGTACGAACACCCGCATCTGTGATGATGACTCGGGGTTTTTCGCGCCCTTGCCTCACTTCAGCGACGAGATTAACCACAACATTGTCAAGTCGGAGATCGAAGGAGGCGTCTATCTGAGCGACCTTCCCGAGGGTTCGAAGCTTGAAATCCAGACCGAGAACCGTTACTACCGCCTCAAGATTTGCACCGACGGGGAAGCGATCATTTGCGGGCACCCCGAGTTTTGCCCCCAGCCCGTAACCGTGAAGATCAACGGATCGAGCTGGGGAGGCTCCATGCTCAAAGTGGCCTTCATCGGCCGCGGCATGCACCTTGAGTTCCGGCATCCCGTTCACAAGGTCATCACAACCTCGCCGATTGTCGATATTCGCTCTGTTGAGTAGCCCGGCTGCCTCGGTCAGCCTCGCGCCAGAGCCTGGACGTGACTTGCCGCGGCTGCCCCCAAACCTTCCAGGTTGTAGCCCCCTTCAAGAACAGACACCAATCTCCCTCCGGCGTGCTGCGCGGCAATCTCCAGCATGATGTCTGTCAGCTCGGCAAAGTCCTGATCGTCGAGTGTAAACTTTCCCAGCGGATCGCCCATGCGGGAGTCAAATCCGGCCGAGATCATGACTAAGTCCGGCTTGAATTCGTTTGCCAGCTTGACCAGTTTGTTGCGGAACGTTCCAACGATCTCCACCCGGCCCGCGCCCGCCGGGAAGGGTGCATTGAACGTCGCACCGCGGCCGGCGCCTTCCCCGGTTTCCCAGGTCTTGCCGGTACCCGGATACCACGGCGACTGGTGAGTGCTGAAAAAGAAAACCGAACCGTCACGATAGAAAGTGTCTTGCGTGCCGTTGCCGTGATGGACATCCCAGTCCGCGATCAGAACCTTGCCGATCCCATGCTGCTTCTGGGCGTAGCGGGCCGCGATGGCGATGTTGTTGAAGATGCAGAATCCCATGCCGCGGTCCGGCGTGGCGTGATGGCCCGGCGGGCGCACGACACAGAAAGCGTTTTTCGCTTTCCGTCCGGCGACCGCGTCGACGGCGTTCAGCAAACCGCCCGCGGCCTCCAGCGCAACTTCGAGCGACTTCTCGCTCACGGCCGTATCGCCGGTGCTCAACATTCGCGCGCCCGCGGCGATTTCCCGTTTGACTAGCTTCACGTATTCCGGCGTATGGCAGAGCAATAGCTCGTCATCCAGCGCCGCCCGGCTGGCGATCCTTCCCAGCTTTGGCAGCAGTTCAGCTTCTTCGAGGGACTTGGTCACGGCGTCAACCCGCGCCGGACGCTCGGGATGCCGATCGCCGGTTGCGTGCAACTTGAAGATGGGATCAATGAGAAGGCGGGTCGCCAGGCTGTCTCCTTGCGGCTTCTTGCCGTCATCATCCTGCTTCGCCGCGGCTGAATCGGCTCCCGAGCCAGCCGCCGTCGCGTAGCCGAAACTGGTTGGAAAGTTGCCCAGCGATTGGCAAAACAAAACCGTTGTAGCGCGGATCGGCCATTTCAGCAGTTGGCGCCGCCCAACAGGCGATAGCGCGAAAGCATTGGCAATCATGGAACCTCCCGTGTTGTTCGCCTGATTCTACCGCAACCCCGCCTGCTACAACGCGAGCGGAAAGTCGGCAACGCGGCGGAAAGCTGAGAATCGAGACTCGAGCCGCGACCGTGAGGGAGCGGTTTCCGCCCCTGCGCGCTCGGTTGCAACAAAAAATGTGGGGACAAGCGAAGCGCAACAAGAAAGGGGACAGGCGACGTGGCGCGCGTCTCCAGACGTGCCGTGTCGCCATTCCTGGCGACATGTCTTCGCTGGCAATCTCGACACCTGTGTCGCCCCGGGTCAGCCGGCCCGTCACCGACAAAAACAAAGGGGAAATAGCCACTTTGTCAGGCAGTGTGATACTGGCCCAGTCGGCGCCTTCAACGCAAACCATTGAAAACAAAAACACTAAAACGACAATGAATACGAGACGCCCAAAACCGCGGAAACACGCCGAAAACGTGATAAAACCTGACATTTTCGGACATTTCGTAAAGAAAATTCATGCGCTCATCGGCAACCTCTTTTGTTTCAATGATTTTTTGATGCCGTGAAAATGACCTCCTGACATGTCGGCAACACAAGCATGGCAGTGGTCGCGTCCTGAGAAAAGGTGCTGCGCATGCAGCTACCCAACAGCGGCCAGCAACAGGCTGACAAAAGCATCTTTAGCAAATGAGTTGCAACTTTGTGTAGCCGATGGAATCTCTGATTAGCCCCATGTTAGCTACTCGTTTGCAGAAGGAGCCTGAGGAAGTGCACCGCCTGCTTGATCTCGTTGATAGACGAAAACATACTGATTCTCTTGAGTTATCTGCGCATGGACTGACAACAATTTTGGCCGGTGTGTTTTTCTACTTGACACTGAGTTGCAAGTTGGGGTAGCCTGTGATCTGGGAGTTTGATTGCAACTCAGTTGCAAATAACATCTGCCCCTCACGGGGACGAGCCTTAACCAGAACGGGGAGCACGGCCGCTGGCGGATGAGGCTTATCGTTAACCCCAATACTGTTCACTTAGTGGTTCCGTTTTATTGCAATGGCGGGTCATCATGTATCGGACATTGGTGGACGCCCGCCGCACATTGCTCTGCTCGGAGACGAACGGGCTGGTTTGCTCCCGCGCCCCTTCCGGGGCTTACCCTTGATGGTATTCGCACCCAGGGTTCCGCTTCGCTCCACCCTGGGCTACGATCCGGCGCCGCTTCGCGGCTCAATCGGCGGGACCATCAACCCAAATCTTTATGGACAGTCAGAAATAAAATGCGTTCTCATATGACGACCCTTGTGAGAAGCGCTTTCGTAACGGCGCTGCTCGCCGCGCCAGCCGCCGTGTCCGCCGCCGAGGTGCGCGGCTCGGTAACGAGCCCCGACGGAACACCGGTTTCTGGCGCCAGAGTGAGCGCAAGCGGCTTGGCCCGGCAGAGTTGGACCGATGCCTCCGGGAACTATCGCTTGGCCGCGGTCCCGGCCGGAGAGCACGTTCTCAGCGCGCTTGCGGAGGATTTCGAGCCGGTCTCGCTGGAGATACAGGTTCCCGTAACGAAGTCGCTGGAAATCGACCTCCAGTTTGAGGCAATTCGCACGATGGCAACCAACATCGAAGTCGTCGGCCGCGGCGATGAAATTCTCACGGAGATCCCAGGTTCCGTCTTCCTCGTCTCGAAGGAAGAGCTTCGCGAAACCAAGCCGATCGACGCCAACGAGGTGCTCAGGAAAATTCCGGGCGTGACGCTGCGGGAGGATTCCGGCCCCATGGCCATGCGCCTCAATGTGGGCATGCGAGGGCTCAACCCCGACCGCAGCCGCAAGGTGCTCATGCTCGAGGACGGCTTGCCGATATCACTTGCTCCCTACGGCGAGCCCGAGATGTACTATTCGCCGCCGATTGACCGCATGGAGCGCGTGGAAGTACTCAAAGGCAGCGGCCAGATTGCGTACGGCCCGCAAACGGTCGGAGGAGTGATCAACTTCGTCACTCCCGACCCGCCGCCGAAGTTCCACGGCGTCTTCGACGTCAAAGGCGGCCAGCGCGGCGTCTTTGTCGGCAACGGCTCCTTGGGCGGAAGCAACAAAGACCAGTCCGCCGGTTGGTTCCTCAGCTATCTCCATAAGCAGGGCGACGGCTGGCGCGACTCTTGGTTCGACATCGAAGACGTGCACTCAAAGATCACCCTCAAGCCGAACGACAACCATACCGTATCCATCAAGACGGGTGTCTACGCCGAAAGATCGAACTCGACCTATCTCGGCCTGACGCAGCCCATGTTCGAGCGCGATCCGAATCAGAATGCTGTCCCAGGAGATGACCTGAAGGTGAGCCGGGAGTCTGGCTCGCTTTCGCACACCTACGCACTGAGCCCGCATGCGCTGTGGAGCACCTCGGTATTTGCCTACCACACGATTCGAAATTGGGGCCGCCAGGATTGGGACCGCTCCGACCAGGGCCGCGACTACTTGGGTGTTTTCGGCGACCCGGCCATTCCAGGCGGCGCGGTCTTCTTGCGCGACTCGGCCGGCAACCGCAACCGTGAGTTCTACGTGGCGGGCGTGCAGTCGGGCCTTTCGATGGATCACGATTTGGGCGGGCGGCGCAACAAGCTCGACCTGGGCCTGCGTTACATCTACGAGAAAGCCGGCGACAAGCGCATCAACGGAGAAGGTTTCCGGGCTCGCTCGGGAACCGTTCGTGACGACGAGGATCGCTTCGGTCGCGCCTTCTCGGCGTACGTACAAAACCGATTCTTTCTGGGTGATCGCTGGATCGTTACGCCTGGCGTCCGTTTCGAGAACTACAACCAGGAGCGCCATATCCACCGCACGCGTGTCCGCACCGAGCAGGGCCGCATCCCGATGAACGTCGATCGGCGCCAGGATAATGGCATTACCAAGGTCATCCCCGGTTTGGGCGTATCGTTCAAGGCGACCGAGAAACTCACCCTGTTCAGCGGCGTGCACCGGGGTTTTGCTCCGCCGAGAACGAAAATCGCCATTACGAGTGGTGGCGAGAACCTGGAGCTGGACGCAGAGCTGAGCTGGAACTACGAAGCCGGTGTACGCTATACCGGCTCGCGCGCCTTGCGGGGCGAGTTCACCTGCTTCCGGATGGATTTCTCGAATCAGATCATCACGGCCGCCGAGTCGGGCGGAGCGACGACAACCCTGCTCAACGGAGGAGCAACTCTGCACCAGGGCTTCGAATCGAGCCTCCGCGTGGACTGGGCCGCGCTCGCATCGGCCTCCGGTTGGACGGTCTACACCGATTTCCGCCATATGCATTTGGCCACGGCCGAGTTCAGCGAAAACAATCTCTTTGGCGGTAAGCGGCTTCCTTATGCCCCCAGGAACACCTTTTCCGCACTCGTCGGCGTGCGGCACGGACGCGGGTGGGGCCTCCAGATTGATCTGTCCCACATCGCGGACCAATTCGGGGACAACCGAGAGACCGTTGCCGGCTCAGCAGACGGAACCGCGGGCCGGTTGCCCGCCTATCAGGTTGCCAACCTCATGGTGGACTACCGTATCCGGCGCGAACGCTGGGAGTTCACTCCGTATTTCACGATCAAGAACGTCGCCAACGAGATCTATATTGCCTCGCGCGCTCCGCAAGGCATCCAGCCGGGTTTATTCCGGCAAACCATTTTCGGACTCAAGATCAGTTTCTAGACCCCGCCCTTGCCTTCGTTCAGGTTGATTCGCGGAGGCTCTGAGCGGGCCCTGACGAAGTGCCGGGGATTGTTAGCGATACCGGCGGTGGACAGCCAGCACGCGGCCCTGGATTTGCAGCTCCGCCAGCGGAACCTTGATGGGTTCCATGTCGGCGTTGGCGGGCTGCAGGCGGGCCATCTTGTCCGGTTCACTGTAGAAGCGCTTGAGGGTCGTTTCGTCGCCTCGCACAAGTGCGACGACGATCTCTCCATTTCGCACGCGGTCGGTTTTCTCAATCAAGACGTAGTCGCCTTCCATGATGTGGTCGTCGATCATGGACTCGCCCCGAACTTTGAGGGCGTAGACGTTCTCGGCTCCGCGGAAATCGGCGAACGAGAGGGTCTCCGGGTCGGCGTAAGCCTCGACCGGCTGTCCGGCGGCGATCGTCCCCAACAGAGGGATCTCGGGCAAAACAGGCGGTGGCTGTTCCCGCTTGCGAGCTCTCTCTTCCTTGCGATATCGAGGGCCCAAGTCCAGGGCGCGGCTCTGGTTGAAGCCGCGCTTCAAGTAGCCTTTGCTTTCCAGCGCGGTCAAGTGCTTGTGGACAGTGGCGATCGACGCCAGTCCGAGACCTTCCGCGATCTCTTCAAAGCTCGGGCTATAGCCGTTGCGCTGGATGAAGTTCGCAATAAAGTCGACCGCTTCTTTTTGTCGCCTTGTGAGTGCCACGGGGTCCTCCTTCGTTCGCCTTCTATTCTAGGCGAACAAACATAGAAAAGCAATAGATTCGTTGAGCCGTTGAGCTGTTGAGCCGTTGAGCTGTTGAGCCGTTGAGCCGTTGAGCTGCCGGCATGGCTGGGCAGGGGCAGGCCCAGCTTGTCAGTCCTCCTCCTCCGTAATGATTTGGGTGATCAGCCCGGACGGAGTGCGGTCGAAGGATTGTTCGGTCAGGGACTTTTCGGGTTCGGGCCGGCCGCCGGACTCGCGATTGCTGAACTTGAAGCTGTGTCCGGCCGCGTAGAAGGGTTTGCCGAAACGCTGGCAGCACAGAGCGAGGGGGAGGGTTCCCACTTTGTGCAAGATCGCGCCAGCCGGATCGAACGTGTCGATACCGACGAGGGCGCAGTCCACGGCGGGGACGATATTTCCCATGGTGGCGTCCGGCACAACGTGAACGACGCTGCTCGTCGCCGGATCGAATCCCTGGCGCTGTTCGGCGAGGCCTTTTCGCAGGGCCGCGGCCATGGCAGCGCCTTCTCCACCAGGTTGGGACTGCAGCACATATACGTTCGCGGGGCGGATCTTTATGAGTGATTCACGGACGGTGGAGCTGTTGCTGATCGTGATCACGCTGGAAGAAGAAGGAATCAGCTTGCGCAGCTTCTCGGCGATGCGGCGGTTGCCTTCGACTAGCGAAACTTTTAATTCGGCGAGGCGGCTCGAAAGACCGGGGCCGCTATCTCTCAAAACTGTTCCAAGGTTGGCGACGGCCGCGATGGCCGGATGCATGGTTTCGAGCTCGGCAGCCAGCTCCTCAAGCCGGCGACCTTCGGCGATCCAGTCGTTGGCAATGCCGAGGGCCTCCAGCGCCAGGCCGATGGCTCCTGAAGCGCGGTCGTCACGAAGGTCTCGCAGGCGGCGTTTCAGTGTTTGGGGCTCCATCATTTGTCGAGTATCTTTGGCCGGATCGGTTTCTTGTCTCGCTACCGTCAGGCATCCCACCCCCCCGCAAGACCAACCCGGCCGATGGTTACCGCAGGGCCGGATTTGCGCTTATTGTGGCAAAGTGGCCTTTTCGCGGCTCCTGCCGTGGTTTTTGGGGCACTATGTACGTTAAAGTTCGGCTCTGGGCGCTGTAACATGAATTTTGGGGAATACACGTAAGTCGTTGTTTTTCAATAAGATGGAAACGGTAATTGCAGTTTTTTACAGAAAATGTAAGGGTTTCGGGATTTTTTGGCCCTGCAAGGACCCAGTTCGCATTTTCTTTTGTTTGCGCATGATCGTTTGTATTCGATTGGTTCACCGTTATCAGGATAGCGTAGCCGTTGCCGGCATTCTTGTCCAGGCGGACAAGATGTGTTGAAAACACGGGGAATATTTTTCTTTGAACTACGTGACTCGGACGGCCGATTTTCGGCAACGCGCGGTTTTCAGGCTATTTGGATGAATGAAACAGCAGGGGACCGGCCTCTTCGCGGCCGGTCTTGGACCCACCTCTTACCCCGATACTGTTCAGTTAGCAGTTCCGCGGACTGTCTTGTTGCGCGGCGTATGGTCTTGTTTCGGGCATCGTTGAACGCCCTCCGCACATCGCTCTCCGCGGAGACGCACGGGCCGGTTTGCTCCTACGCCCCATCCGGGGCTTGGCGTTGTGGGTTTTCCCACCCAGGGTTCCGCTTCGCTGCACCCTGGGCTACGATCCTACGCCGCTTCGCGGCTCAAGACTCGCTCACCCTACCGTTGCTCTACAATGGGTTTCTATGTCCAACCGGAGCAAACGCAACGGTCGATTGACGCAGCCTCTGGTGCGCGAAAACGGAAGTCTTCGTCCCGCGAGTTGGGACGAGGCGCTTACTCGCGCGGCCAGCGGCTTCCAGGCTGCTGTTGACAAGCACGGCCCCCAAACCTTTGGGATTTTCAGTTGCTCGAAAACCACCAACGAGCTGAACTTCATCTCCCAAAAGTTTGCCCGGACCGTCTTTGGCAGCAACAATATCGACAGTTGCAACCGTACTTGACACGCTCCGAGCGTCGTCGGTCTGGCGACAGTGTTCGGAGCGGGCGGGGGAACGAGTTCCTACGAGGAGATCGAGGAAACCGACCTCATCATCCTGTGGGGGTCGAATGCGCGCGAGACGCACCCGATCTTCTTCCATCACCTGCTCAAGGGCGTTCACAACGGAGCGAAACTCTACGTCGTCGATCCGCGCCGAACCGTGTCCGCTCAATGGGCCGACCGCTGGCTGGGCCTGGATGTGGGCACGGATATCGCCTTGGCACACGCCGCCGGCCGTGAAATCATCACGGCCGGCTTAACGAATGAAGAGTTCGTCCGAAACGCGACGAGCCGGTTCGAGGAGTACAGGGCGCAGGTCGAGCCGTTCACTCTGGAGAATGCGGAAAAGATCACGGGTGTACCGGGCGAGGCCATTCGCGAACTGGCGCACGCCTACGCCAGGGCCCGCCGCGCGTCATTGTGCTGGACACTCGGCATCACCGAGCACCACAACGCTGTCGACAACGTGCTGGCGCTGATCAACCTGTCGCTGCTGACCGGTCATGTGGGGCGATATGGCTCGGGCTTGAGTCCTTTGCGCGGGCAGAACAATGTGCAGGGCGGCGGTGATATGGGCGCTCTCCCCGACCGCTTGCCCGGGTTTCAGCATGTGGAAAACGACGAGCTGCGCGCGAAGTTCGAAAAGGCTTGGGCCTGCAAGGTCCCTCCCAAGCGCGGATGGCACCTGGCCGGCATGTTCGACGCCATGGAGCGAGGTGAGTTTACTGCTCTCTACGTGATCGGCGAAAACCCGATCGCGTCCGAAGCTGACGCCCAGCGGGCTCGGAAACTGATGGAGGGGCTCGACGTTCTGGTCGTTCAGGACATCTTGATGACGCAGACGGCGGAGATCGCCGACGTGGTATTCCCGGCGGCTTCGGGATGGTCGGAATCCGACGGCACGGTGACTAGCAGCGAGCGCAAGGTGCAGCGCGTGAGGCGTGCGCTGAGTCCGCCGCCGCAAGCGCATGACGACTTAGAGATCGTTTTCGACATGGCAAAGCGCCTGGGTCACGACTGGGGCGAGCCGGATCCCGAAAAGATATGGAACGAGCTGCGCGGCCTTTCGCCAATGCACGCCGGCATGTCGTACGAGAGATTGGAGAAGCTGGGAGGTATCCGCTGGCCCTGTTACGACGAGTCGCACCCCGGAGAGTTATTCCTGCATGGACGGTTATGGGAGCGCCCCATCATCGGTCCGCGCGCGCCGTTCAGCGCAGTCGACCATTCACCGCCTGTCGACAAGCTGAGTGAGGAATACCCGATCCGTCTGACGACGGGGAGGCGTCTTGATTCCTATAACACGGGTGTGCAGACAGAGCTCTATCGCTCGCCCCTGCGACGAGGTGAATCGCTGGATCTGTCACCGGAAGATGGTGAGCGCTATGGGGTCGCCGACGGAGAGCGGGTCCGCGTCACGTCCCGCCGTGGCTCGGTGTTCGCGCCGGTTCGCATTGATTCATCGCTGCGGCCGGGACTGGCGTTCATGACGCTGCACTTCCCCGATGAGGTCGAGACGAACCGGTTAACCATTGACGCCGTGGACCCGAAGTCGGGAACCGCCGAGTTCAAGGCGACGGCGATTCGCATTGACAAACTGGAAGAAAGCGAGCGCGTGGAAGAGCTGGAACAAGCGCTCGCGGGGGACTAGCGGATCGCCGCGCGGCAAGAGCCTGCGGGCGTGAGCTGAGTATTGTGCGGCGGCTGATCGCAGAATGGCTGCTCAACGGATCAACGGCTAAACCGAACAACGGACAAACGTGGACCTGCACTTCACCTCGGACGAACCGACAACAGAAGAGAAATCGGCCGTGGATCGCGTGCTTGGTCCTGCCGAGTCAAGATGGCTTGGGGGCGAGCGGCTTGACGAGGCCGAGGGCCACACAGCTTCGACGGGTCATGCCGTTCGGGCGCAACGGGACCGCCTGCTGCCGGTTTTGCACGGAATCCAGTCGCGGATCGGCTGGATTAGTCCGGGGGCGCTGAACTACGCCTGCAGACGGCTCAATGTTCCTCCGGCGGAGGCGTTTGGCGTCGCCGATTTTTATGCTCTTTTGTCGGTGCGCCCGCGCCCGCCTGTTGTTGTCCATGTCTGCGATGACATCGCCTGCCTGACGAAGGGCGCCGGCGAAATCTGCCAGCGTCTGGAGCAAACGCTTGGCCCGGCCGGATCGCCCGGCGAAGACGGCAAAACGGCTTGGCTCCGCAGCCCCTGCTTGGGGCTTTGCGAGCGCGCCCCCGCTGCGTTGCTGTCAGCCGCCGGCGAACATCCCTGGGAGAAAGTCCTGGCTCCCGCTGAAGAGGCTCTGGTTCGTTCCAGTCTGAGTTCGGCTAACGGGAGACCGGCTGCTCAGCCCGATGTTTTCGACCCGGCTGTTTCGGTTCCTCAAGCCGGCCAGCCTGGGTTGCGGCTGCTGAAGCGCATCGGCCGAGCCGATCCCGAAAGCCTCGACAGCTACCGTGCGCAGGGCGGCTACGCGGCGCTCGAGAAAGCGTTCGAGCTGGGCTCGCAGGCGGTGATTCAAGAGGTTACCGACGCCAGGCTCGCGGGACGTGGCGGGGCCGCTTTCCCGGCCGGTGTCAAGTGGAAGGCGGTCGCGGAAGCGGAAGCGCCGCGCTACTTGATCTGCAACGCCGACGAGTCGGAACCCGGCACGTTCAAAGACCGGGTCCTGATGGAGGGCGATCCTTTCGCGGTCGTGGAAGCGATGACGATCGCCGCAACCGCGACCGGCTGCGAAAAGGGTTTCATCTACATTCGGGGCGAGTATCCGCTGGCGACCCAGCGGCTGGAGCGTGCCATCGCGGCGTCACGCCAGGCCGGGCTCCTCGGCATCGACGTGATGGGGCGCGGGGTAGAATTCGACATTGAGATCCGGCGCGGCGCCGGAGCCTACATCTGCGGCGAGGAGACGGCCCTGTTCAACTCGATCGAGGGCTACCGGGGCGAACCGCGCAACAAGCCGCCCTACCCGACGCAGGCAGGATTGTTCGGGCGGCCGACTCTGGTCAACAACGTCGAGACGCTGGTCAACGTTCCTCACATCATTCTCGAGGGTGGCGCTGCCTTCGGCGGGATTGGCACCGAGCGTTCGACCGGCCCCAAGCTGTTCTGCGTGTCCGGGCATGTTGGGCGGCCGGGAGTCTACGAAGCCGAGTTTGGCGTCACGTTGCGCGAAGTGATCGAGTTGGCCGGCGGCGTCGGCGGTAGCGGAAAGCTTCAGGGTGTTCTGCTGGGTGGAGCCGCCGGTGCATTTGTTACGCCCGGCGAACTCGATACGCCGCTGACTTTCGAGGGCACTCGGGCAATCGGTGCGACGCTGGGTTCGGCGGTGGTGATGCTGTTCGACGACAGGGCCGACCTGAAGAAGATCCTGCTGCGGATCGCGCGTTTTTTCCGCGACGAGTCTTGCGGGCAGTGCGTGCCTTGCCGTGTCGGCACCGTCCGGCAAGAAGAGCTGTTGCAGCGCCTGAACAACGGCCGCCCGTTGGGGTCTGGGGAGCAGGAAGCCGCCATGCTCAAAGAGATTAGCCAGGTCATGCGCGACGCCTCGATTTGCGGGCTGGGGCACACGGCCTCGACTGCAATTGAATCGGCACTGGGCAAGTGGAGGATCTTCGAATAACGATTCTTCCTCGATCCCGCCAGGAGCATCCGGTTCTCCGGAGGCAATCGCTTCAACGGCTCAACAGCTCGGCGGCTCAACGGATCAACCGCAAAACGGATCAACGGATCAACGGCTCAACCGCTCAACGGATCATATGAGTTACGAAAACCAACCAACGCCCCTCGACGCTCCGCTGCTTCGCATCCCCGTGCCGCGAGGGCCAATCTCCGCCGCGCCGCCCAGAGACCCCAAACCGGAAGTCGAAATCACGATTGACGGAGAAACAGTTTCGGCGCCCGAGGGCTCGACGATTCTCGAAGCCGCCCGCAAGCTCAGCATCGATACGCCTACACTCTGCTACCTGGAGAATCTCACCCCCGTCAACGCCTGTCGCGTTTGTGTCGTCGAACTCGAAGGGTCGCGAACACTTGTTCCTGCCTGTTCGCGGAAAGTCGAGCCGGCCATGGTGGTCAAGACCGGCTCCGAGCGCGTACGCTTGAGCCGGCGCATGGTGCTGGAATTCCTTTCCTCGTCGGTGGATGTCTCGACTGCCCCCGAATTGCAGGGCTACATGGAACAATACGAGGCCAAACCCGAGCGCTACGGCCCCCCGGCAAATTCGGCGGCAGAGGATGTCAGAGATGCCGCGAGGCCTGGCGAGCATGAGGCTCCGGACGGAACCACTGCGGCGAACGTCCGGCAGCCGGTCAAGGTCGACAACGACCTCTATATCCGCGACTATTCGAAATGCATTCTGTGCTACAAGTGCGTTGAGGCCTGCGGCGTCGATGCCCAAAACACATTCGCCATCGCGGTCGCCGGACGCGGCTTCGACGCCCGCATTTCGACGGAGTACACCACCGCGCTGCCCAATTCTGCTTGCGTCTATTGCGGCAACTGCATCGGCGTCTGCCCGACCGGCGCCCTCATGTTCAAGAGTGAACAGGATATGCGCCAGCAGGGGACCTGGGACGAGTCCAAGCAGGAGCAAACCGACACGATCTGCCCCTATTGCGGTGTCGGTTGCACGGTGACATTGCACACGCAGGACAAGCGAATCGTCAAAGTCACCTCACCATTCGACCAGGAAGTGACCGACGGACATCTGTGCATCAAGGGGCGCTTCGGCTGGCAGTTCGTGCAGATCCGAGAGGCGGATGGCGCTGCAGATACTAGTCCTGAGGGGTAGCTGTCTGATGTGAGCCAGAGCCGGCCAGATGAGTTTTTTTCAACCGGGCGGTGATGGATTGCCGCGGCTAGACGGCACCTTTGGGAGCGCGGCTCTGAGGCGAGTGAATTCGCTCCGTCGAGATACAGATTCTGCCCCGCCGCGCCGGAATTAGGCGCTGGGCGATGTGGCTTGATCCTGTTGACAGTATTCCATCGCATAAACCGCAAGTGGCTACAATGAGGTGTTTGCGGGTAACCGTGAAGGCCGACGGTCGCCTTAGCATTAGTGGGCCATCGCACCCCCGAAAGGCTAATAATGTACGCAGGAAGCACTCGTCGAGGTAATACCCTTCTGCCGGCAGGCATTGTTTTGGCTATGCTGGCTGGCGGCGCGGGATCCGCCTATTCCCAAGTTCAAGTTGCTCTGTCGCCAGGAAAGGGCGCCGCGCTGAACCGGGTTGCCGCTGCCGGGCAGTCGGCGTCTTCTCCCGACGGCGTGATTCAAGGACCCGTCTTGGGCTACACGTTTGACCCCTCGCGGGGGTCGCTCCATCCCATCCGGGGTATTCCGGGCGCTTCCTATGTCGCCGACCCGATGCCGCTTGGGTTTTCAGTAAAGGTGGCCGCCGTCTCGCCGCTACACAACTACGTGCTCGCGGTGGACAATGTATCGGGCGAAGTGAAAGTGCTGGATGTGACCCTCGTTCCGCCCGCCGCCATCCCGGTTCCAGGGGCTGGCGGGGCCGACCGAATTGTCTTAAGCCCGCGAGGGGATGCCGCCGCCCTCTACGACCGGGCGCAACGGACCATTCAGTTCGTTAGCGGCTTGCCCGCAAATCCTTCGGTCGAAGGATCGGTGGATCTGTCGTCCCTTGACGGTGTCATTACTGCGTTCGCGATCAGCGATGACGGGGAAGTTGGTTTGGTTGCCACTTCGCGCCGCAACGGCGGATCTGTCCATGTGCTGAAAGATGGGCAAGACCCGCGTGCGATCGTTTCGGTGGGCCGAGTATTGGCGTTGGCCTTCGTGGAGCGGTCCCACGATGCCGTGATCGCCGACTACGACAAGAACGAAGTCCTTCTCGTCCAGCAGGTCGACGGAAGCGCTCAGCCCGTTCCGCTGGCTTCGGGAAATGACGGGGTCGTCCATCCGAATGCGATCATTGTCACGGCTGACGGGCGGCGGGCGCTTGTTGCGAGCAGCGACTCCCGTCGCGTGGCGTTTGTGCCGCTGAGCGGCGGCCCAACCGAATTCGTTTCCTGCAGTTGCAAGCCGACTACGCTGGCGCGCCTCAACGGCAAGTCGATGTTTCAACTGACGGCCGTATCCGGGCAGCCCCTGTTTGTGCTCGATGCGAGCCGGTCCGAAGCCAGAATCCTGTTTGTACCCCCCAATCAACCCGCCGAGCCTTCGAGAAGCCCCGCGCCCAGGCGCGCACCGGGAGCGACCCGAACGGCCAGGTAAGTTCGAGGCGGCGAGAGGCCCTAGGTTGCCGAGTTTGCGAATGACGCCGGGCCTGTTGCATCCCGGCTGCTCCACGATGCGAAAACGCGGCCCCGCCGAACCGGCTAGCGGCTCACGGGTTGCGAGCGTCCCAGCCAAAGTTTCGCCAGGTTAGCCCAAGTGCCGTCGCTTTTCTGCTGTACGAATGTCAACGACTCAACCCGCACTGCCGGCGGCGGTCCGTTCTGAGTCCATCGGGCACGCACCGATTCCAGGCACTCGGATACGTTCTCGGGCAGGATTTCTTGGGCCACCGTGACGTGTGGCATATATTCGAAGTTTTCAACCGATTCGAACGGACCGGTGTTCAGGATGTCATGGAGCGTTTGTAGCTCCGCCAGCCCGCCTGTCACGGTCACTTTGATGACCCCGGTACCCTCGAACAGGTTTACTCCCCCCAGTTGGGCTTCGAATGCCTCAAAGCGGCTGACGATGTCACGGCATTGCTCGATGGCTTGACCCTTGTCGACGTCCAGAGGCCGGGGAGGAAGAATCGTGATGTGAGCTTGATGCGGGCAGCCAGGGGTGACTTCCTGGCGCAAACGGTTAATGAATGCGGCAACTGGATCCGTGATATACGCGACCACCGCGCAGGAATTGATCAAGTCCATGCAACAGACTCCTGAGTTCGTAGTAACCACCGGGACCGCCTTGCCGCCCGGTATGGTCAGCTATCTTTAAGATGCACGCAAGCCGCCTGGCGGTTCAACATGAGCATGACAATTCGCAGTAAAAAGTGTCGTTTTCTCAGGAAAAACCTTGGTTCACGATGAGGTGACCGATAACTTTGGGCCTGCGAAGAACACTAATTCCATAGCGGACAAAGCGGCAAGCCGATCACCTAGGAGCCTGACGATGAAAGTCTCTGCATCTTGGCGGGTCACGTGGCTTGGGGCCGGCCGGCTTCTTCGGGGGCATCGCTTCTCGAAGCCGAGTCAGCACCGGATTCGGGACGTGTTTCGGCGGAGCGCCACTCGGCTCGGTCGAATCCCCAAAAGTTACAGATCAACACTTCCCGTGATTCAGTCTCAATGGCATCGCCCACGCCCAGCTTGCGAATTCCACGCCGCTCGGCTTCTTCACCTTGGAGCCGTTCCCATACGTCGTAGGAGCTTTCGGCTTCCAGCCCGCCCTGCTCCTCGTAATGACGAGGCTGAAGCAGAGTACCCTTGGACTTGGGCGGACTCTCTCGTCGCGCAGTGATGTGAGAGTCCTTCAGGTAGAAGATCCGGTAGCGCGCCATGGCTGATCTATATCATCTTACAGACACTCTTCGGTGCGACGTTTGGGAATGGAGCGGTGGGCGGCTTACGTCCTAGACTGAGTGGTGAAGTGGTCCCTCCATCACAGCAACTGCGCCCGAAACCCCAAACGAGTAAACTAAAATCATGGGGGATACGAAAATCCAATTCGTTTCCGACGGCACTGGCGAGCCTACCGCTGTTATCGTGCCCATCGCCTTGTGGCGCGAGATCGAATCGGAGCGAGAAACGACTTATCTGCTCAAATCCGAGAAGATGAAGCGACGACTGCTGGAATCCAAGCAGCGCCAGGAAGGCCTTTCGCTAGAGGCGGTTGTTGAGAAGCTTGGAATTTGACTCCGCGGCGTTCGAAGACCCCGCCTGGTGGGTGGAACAAGATCGGGCACAAGCGCTACGGGCCTGGCAACTTCCAACGAACTTTCACGACGATTCCGCCTGGCAGGAAATACGTATACTGATAGGGAGTGTACGTATCAATGAACGAAGCGGAAACCGGACTTCAAGCAGATCCGCGTGACGAAAGCTGGAGACGATGAAGACCAAGCTTACGGTTGCGATTGACGAGGAAGTTCTGCCCAGGGCGAAGGAGTATGCGCGGCGGCGAGGGGTCTCTCTTTCGCGGCTCATCGAAGAGGGCCTGCGGCAGATGAGCACGGCTACGGAGCCGTCGTTTTCGAAAGAATGGCGCGGGCGGTTTCGGCCGGCGGATCGGGACGACGAACGCTACGAGCGGCTGGCAAAAAATATCTGTGATCATTCTCCTGGACCTGGATGTCGTTCTCGATTTCGCGCTCGATCGCAAGCCCTTCGCGGAGGCCTCGGCTCAGCTTCTCGACATACTGCGAGCCAAGCCTGGGACAGCGTTTATCGCTTGGCATTCGATCGCGAATTTCTACTACATTGTGACTCCAAAGCGAAGCAGGAATAGCTCCAAGGACTTCTTGGTCGGATTGACGGGATTCGTGGAGGTTGCGCCAGTCAATACGAAGAGTTTTCGTTACGCCGCGAAGCTGCCGATGCGGGACTTCGAAGATGCCATGCAAGTAGCGGCGGCGGCGGCTTGCAACGCCGAGGTCATCGCTACTAGGAACCTTCGCGACTACAGAAATTCGCCGATCCGATCGGGAGCATGTCCAGAATTCCGTTGAAACGCGCGGCTCTCCAGAACCTGTAGTTTACGCCGCTTGGGCCTGGGCCGGTGGCGGCGTCGACAGTCTGGCGAGCTGGTCGAGTAATTTCGGCAAGTGGCGGTAGCCCTTGACGCGCCGGAAGCTTTTCTCCGCCAGCCACAGACCCGCTCCCACCCAGCGCTCGCGTTGATCGCCTCCCCGCCAGCGCTTCACTCGTCCGCAGATGCGGTCCACCACCGAAAAGGCTGACTCGATCGGGTTCGTCGTCGCCAGCGTACAACGCAACAAGTCGTCGAGTCCGAGCCGGTGCACCGTCAGCGTTTCCTCTCTCCCCTCTTCGAGCGAACGAGCCGCCGACGGGTTCAACTCCAGCAACTCGCGATGCAACTTCTCCAAGGCCGTCTTGGCATCCTCATAGCTCGACATCGCATAAGCGTTGGCCATCTTGCGGTCCACCGCTGCACGGTATTGCTCCGGCAGATGACCGGTCACGTTGCGGCGCTTGTGCATTTGGCAGCGCTGAATCGGCGCCGTCTTGCCCGCGTGCTTACGGACCGCCTTGGTGAGCGCCTTCGCGCCGTCGAGCACATAGAGCATCGGCGCCGAGAAATCGACGCCGCGCCCGGCCAAATCCTGCAGTAATTCGCCGACCACCGTGGTGTTCTCGCTCGCTCCCTGCCGCAGCCCCAAAACCGTTTTCGACCCGTCTATAGCGACTCCCAGCGCCGGAACAACGCATAACTGCCCAGGGATTGTTCGTGGCCGTCGTCGCTGCGCAGCCGCGGACGCTGAATGGGGACCTTCTGTCCATCGACGACGAGGAAGCCTTTCTCGCGGCCCCAGCGATAGGGCTGCTCGGCTTCGCGCCGCTGGTAGTGCTCGCCGGCGAGCTGGCGCACTTCGTTGTCCATGATGAGCTGCATCAGCTCCAGGCCTGCCTGGCGCATCAACTCACCGACACTTTGCTGCAGGGCGGCGGCGACTTCTTTGAGCGGCAAGTGCAGTTGCAGTTCTTGCCCGGATTCTTCGGCTTGCTTGTGGAATTGGCGAACGGCTTGTTCGCGGTCGATCTGGTATCGTTTCTTCATAGCGACTCTCCTTTTTAAAAAAATAAAACATCACTCCGAGCCTAACGGCTCGGACTGGAGAGTCGCTACTTTCTACGAACTATCGGACATCCTCCCGATCGGCTCCGCCCCGCGACTTGGTTGGCGAGTTGAACTAGCCGGCGGCCGCCGGGCGCTGTCGGCCGGCTTGCCTGTCACGGCCGGGCGGCCCAGCTCCGGCCTTGCCTCCGCGGCTCCGGCCCTTGCGTTCACTTCATGAATAGCCGCGGGCGCGGACAAAGGATTCACTTCAAGGCAACAAAGCTCGCAAGACTCGGCGTTTGCCGGCCATCGAGGCCTCAGCGCCGCAAATTCCGCCTGGCAACCACCACGGGTGTGCGACATGAAAGTGGAGCTCAAGCCGCTCGGGCCTCCCAATAGTCCTCGAAGCGGCCGTTGTGGTGGCAGCAACGAAGGGCCAGAATCGCGTTGGCTCCGCGGACGGTCCAGAACATGCCCGACCGTTTCAGGCGAGAGCCGATGACACTCTTGCAGCCGGCCTCGATCACTCCCGAGCCGACAAACAGATGCTGGCGCCGAAACTCTGGGTAGCGCATCCGCTTGGCATTCTTTTCAAAGTATTTGGCTTCGTCGCGGAACTCTTCCGCGAGTTGGGGACTCGAGCATTCGACCGACCGCAGCGAGCACACTAACTCTTCCATCCGCCCCTGGTCGAGGTGGTCCTGATGGATCGTGATCCAACACCGTTGCTGGGCCTTGTCGTGGGGATGAAGCTGGCGTGCCAGGTCCCACAAGTGCTGGCGGGCGTGATAGAGGTCGACGATCTGAATGGCGCCGGGAAACTGCTGCTGGGCAATGTTCCAGATCCATTCGGCGCCATCTCCCAGCACGACCTTCTTGCGTGCCCGGCTCCAGCCCCGCTTCCAAGCCTCCACATACATGCGTTTGCCAAACTCGTCGGCGGTCTCAATGGCGCCGCTGTAGCTGGTCGAGTCCGGATCGCGGATGGGGTAGCCCTCTTCGTCCCACTTCGTTTGAGTGAACACGCAGCCCAACTTAGCTTCGCGGGTGTGGGCCGCCTCTCCCTTCCTTTTGCCCGCTCGGCCCACCGTCTCTTTGCGCACCACCGGAATTCCGGTCCCATCCATTTCGATGTACAGGATCGGAACGGGTTCCCCCACCACCAGCGGCAGCTCCAACTGCATCGCCCGCTGGATCTCGCTCTGCTCCCGCGCCGCGATATCCTCTCCAATCCCCTCCGCCGTCCGCTCCACCGCCTTGGCGGTCACTTCCAGACCCGCCAGCAGTTCCAGCTGCCGGCGCCCGTGATCGAAGGGAGCCTCCTGGCCCACCATCGCCTGCATACGGCGTACCCCAGGAGAGCATTCCGTTTGGGCGATGTCGAGTTCAGCGTCGGCCGGAAATTGGCCGCTGTGACAGTGCCCGCACAGGTAGTAGGGGCGCGATATATGCACCCTGCCCAGGGCGGTGAGAACCGACTTGGAGCGCAGTTCCCGGTAGTGAGCTTGGTGGCCGCAACAACAGGGAAGGCTCCGCTGGCCGGCCGCTGGGGCTGCCCATTGCAGCAGTTCGGAGAGGGCGGCGGCGCCAGCTTGGTGCATCGCCGAGCGCACCGCCATCTCGACGGCTTCCAGATCCCAGTGGCCTGTCTTGCGCCGCCCGCTGAACAGCACGCGCAATAGCTGGTCTAGTTCGCGCGCGACCTCTTGCTGGATGGCGGCGGCCGTTTTTTTTCCTGGGGGGTCTGCGCCTCAAGCTGCAGCGGCCGCTGTTTGCAGATGCGGGTATTGAGCTCCACGAACTCGCGGCTCAGTTGCTGGAACTTGCGGAACTCGGCCACTTCGCGCTCGGCTTTGCCCAGCGCGGCCGGAGTCGGCAGCGACTCGGTGACGGTCTTACGACCGGCCTTATAGGTGAGGCGGGTATGGGGACCGTGCCCCGGTTGACCGGGGCGATGGCAGCGGCAGCTTGGTTTGCCGCAACGCCCCGAGGTGCTGGTGATCGAACCGGGGCGCAGATCGCCCAGCTCGCCGATCTGGCGGACGATGTCGGTACGCTGTTGCTGCAGTTGCTCGAGGGAATCAGGCATGGAAGTGACCTCCTGTTCCTAGCGTAACACATACGCAAGGATATTGGCCACAATAAAGAGCCTGCTGAAATACTCACTTCTATGTCGCGCACCCAAGTTGAACCTCAGCGACTCTTTCGACACTCGTTGAAAAAAAATTCTCTTTGGCTGGTCCGCGCGCGTGCGGTTTCGTTGGAACCACAACGCTCACCTGCCGCGGAAGAAGATCAGGATCAAAGAACACAGGATCGTCATGGAACTCTGAGGCTCTCCTGCCCCATGATCGATCAAGGCCGGGCCGTGAGGACTAGCCCGGGCGGATATTACGGTGATGGGGTATTTAGTTGACTCCAGTAGCCACTACATCTTGGGGGTGGGGGTGCCGGCCCTGGTGGCCTCGACCATTGTCTTATAGGGAGCAGGGTCGGCGGCGACCGCCTGCTGGAGGAGGCGATAGAAAAGTTTGCCGCGCGACCGTGAGGTCCGCCGGTTGAAGCGGAACGTGAACTCGTCCAGGTAGTAGTCCAAATACTCGTGACTGACAGCCCCCTGGTGGGTCCCCAACAGCCAGCGCTTTAGCAGAGAGGCGACACGATGGACTCTCGGCAGCAGCTTACTCGCCGATTGCCGCTTCCCGCGCAGCACGGTGACTTCATGGCGGTATCCTTTGTTCTCCAATCCCGCATAGCCTTCCCAGCCGTCGGTGTGCACGAGGCTGCCAGGTTGGATAGCTTCTTCGACAAAGGCTTCCAAGCTCGCCGCTGAGGCATCCGCGATCCGACGGAGCCGGATGCGACCCATACCGCGCCCATCCTCCTCGGCAGCAACCGCAACTAACGCTTTGCCAACCATTTCGCGACCTCGGACGCCCTCTTCGACTCCGCCCACATACGTTTCGTCCACCTCCACCCGGCCGACCAGCCGATTGCGACCGGGGCGCACCATGGCGCGGCGGAACTTGTGCAGCCAGGTCCAGGCGGTTACATAGCTACCCAAACCCAAGACCCGCTGCAACTCCAGCGCGCTGGCCCCGCCTTTTTGCGTTGTCACCCACCAAGCCGCCCGGAACCACAACGTCAAGGGCTTGCGGGTGTCCTGGAAAATCGTGCCCGCCGTCACCGAGGCCTGGTAACCGCAGTCGGCGCAGAGCAGCAGATTGCGTTTGCTGGCCCATGAGGACTGGATCCCACAGCGCGGGCACACGAACCCCTCCGGCCAGCGCAGCTTCAGCAGGTACTCCCGGCACGCCTCCTCGGTCGAGAATCGAGCTTCCAACTCGACGAGGTTTCGGGGGTAGTCCTCCTTCATGCCCCCAACCACAACATATTGTGGCTACTGGAGTCAACTAAATACCCCATTTTACGGTGAATGGCGTAGAGCGCCAGCTCCAATCGGTCTGACACGCCAAGCTTGTCGAAGACATTGTGCAGGTGGTTTTTGACCGTTTGTTCACTGATGAAGATGCGCCCGGCGATTTCTTTGTTCTTGAACCCTTGAGCCACTAGGGCCACAATTTCACGCTCGCGATTAGTCAATCGCGGCTTATCGCGTTCCCGCGGACCCGACTCGCCTGGGGAGACGAACTGTCTCATCACCGCGGCGGTCGTCTTGGAATCCAGCCAAATCTCACCACCGTGGACCTTCCGGATGCTCTTGATCAGCAGTTCGGTAGCATTCTGCTTGAGAACGATACCAGAGGTGCCGAACTTCATTGCCTGAACGTACTCGCCCTCATCGTCGGACGCCGTCAGAACGATGATTTTCGTCTTCAGCTTCTGGTTTTGAATGCGCTGCAAGGCGGAAAGGCCGTCAAGCCCCGGCATCTTGAGGTCCAGTAGCAGGATATCGGGCTGTAATTCGCGCACGAGGTCGAGCACCTCCGTGCCATTCTTCGCCTCACCTACTACTTCGAAATCCGGCTCGGTAGAGAGCAGCTGACGCAACCCATCTCGGAAGATCGTGTGATCGTCCGCGAGGGCAATGTTTATTTTCTTTTCCATGGAAGTGTCGCACGTAAACAGCAGCGGTGGCAATCTTCCTTATCACATCCTGCTCCTTCCCTAGATGAGCGGTTTTGGCCGCCTAACGGAAGGGCGCGTCAGTCTGCTTAGCACAGGCCGCCGCCAACCGCTGAGACACTCAAGGTCAGTGCCAAACGGTACCACGATTCGATTGGACCGCGTCGTATCACGTCAGTCTGCAGCGCCTTGTTGGGCAGCATCCAGAAGCTATTTCCACCGAGGCTCAACTCCGTTCTCGTGAAGGAACTCGACGCCAGCCTCGCTCCACAAACGACCGCCAAAGGCAAGGCCTCTCGTCTGCCGCCGGACTATCAGACCAAACGCCAAAAGCAAGGAGACCAGAACTAGGAAGACTTCCTAGCCGCTCTCTTCGTGGCCTTCCTGCGGGCTGCCCACCACTTCTTCATCCCCTCGCTCCGGCGTTTCCGTGCCTCAGCCGACATCGGCCGCGGCTTCCGCGCCTTCTTAGCGGCAACCTTCTTCCCTGCTCCCGGTGGACGACCCCGCCGACGAGGTCCCCGCAACACCGCGATCGCCTGATCCAGCCGATCCCGCTCAGCAATCAACAATTCAAGAACATCAGCCATAGCGCCGCAAGCCTACCACCTTTCACCCATGGATCTCAACTAGCAGCGCAGGTATGGCAGCGATTTTGAGGTCGAAGTCCGGCGCCACGTCGCCGGGCTTGCGCTTGCCTGGGCGATTGTTAGTCCGCAAGGGCGATGTGCTCGCCGGTGCTGTGATCGTACATCTTGTGGTGTAGCGCCAGGACATCAAGACCGAAGTCGTTCTCATAATCGCGCCAGACCGAATGGCTGTGGTTGCTGACGTTCTGGGTATTGTCGTACTCGATGAGAAACGTCGGCGACTGCACGCGGTAGTAGTTGCCGTTCTTCTCACGGTTGCCGGTGGTGCGTCCGCCGATCGGTACCGGCTTGGGCTCGGGACGGTCCATGCGGCCCGCCCAGGCGAAGAGGAGCTGATCGCGGGGCGTGTCTTGAGCAGCTTTCATACGCCCGGCGGCCACTTCGGCGGGGAGATTGTTGGCGTATTCGGCAATCAACTCAAGCAACATCTCGTACTGTTTCTCGTTCATCTTGGAGGTCTGCAACCCCTGAGGGTCGCCTTCGAGCTGAGCACGTTTGTCCGCCATCGTCAGGATGTCATAGGGGGCGATATCGGTAAAGATCGCTTGTTTGCGCTGCTCGTCGTTGAACGATTTCAGCAACGCAACGGCGAGATCTTCCTCTCGAGCAAGCACACGGAATCCCTGATGAGGACCTTGGGCTACCTCGTGAGGATTTGCGCCAAAGAAGGTCGGGCTGGTCGAAACCAGCTCGCCGTTCTGGATGGTGTAGTGCAGCGACAGATGGTGGCCTTCGACGCGCCATCCCCAGGTCCCGGACAAGGACGGCTCGCCGAAGATCGTGAAATGGAACCGCTGCGGATCGCGGTATCCCGTGTTGTCGTCTTCAATGATCCCGACAATCTGCTCGAGCCCCATGACTTTTGCGGCCTTGACAAATCCGGCCTGGCTGAGACCGGAGCCGAGCAGCGCATTGGCAAAGTGCGCCTGCTTGGGGTCCATGTCATTGAATGTGATTCCGTTCCGCACGTAGCCATATTCGGCAGTGAACCCTGTTTCAGGAAAGTAGTGCCAGTCGGCGCGGTGTTTGGCGTCAAAGTCAAACAAGGTGGACCCTTTTTGCAGGCGAGTCAGCGACTGTACCAACAGGGTCGCGGCTTCGTACATCAGAGTTTCTGTTTTTGCTGTTTTGTAGGCGCCCGCGAGGCCGGCGGCGCAGAGGACGAGCGCTACGAGGCGCAGCAGGACAGTTTTTTGCATGGCGATCCTCCGAATCAGGGGGCTCTCATTCCCCGACCAATTATATCGCGGGGGGAATGGACGGTGGGGGAAATGGCTGTCGAGAATCAATCAGTCTAAAGGCAGCCGGGAAAACGTATGAATCGGTTTGCAGCACGGCATTTGCAGGGCGCCCTCAGCATTGGCCGGCCACCAGGGAGGCGCAGGACACGTTTCGGTGATTTGCGTTTTCTTTTGCAAAAGCCTTGCAGCCCTTCGTCGAGCAAACGGATCAGCTCCGCCTCCTCGCACTCCTGCCCACCGCCGTCAAGAAGATCGCACTCTTTCGCTCGGCGTGAGGTGAGAAAAACTTGACCACATCATCGTCGTAGAAGGTTAGCCCGGTAGCCCCCAAGCGCTGGGCGTAGGCAGAAAGATAAACCTTGCCCCCGATCATGCCGGCTTCGGTTTGTACGGCCCGGTAGCCGCGATTTCCGAATCGCTCAAAGATCGCCTTCAAGTCTGCCAGGCAGAAGATGGCGACGGCTGCGTCGGCCGGAAGGCCCTGTTCCAGTCCAAGATAGCCCGCTTGGGCTCGGAAGTCCCCTTCGCTGAGTAACTCGAGCGCCCGTTGCGCGCGGTGAAAAAAGTAAGACCCAGGGGCTAGACCGTGAACCGCGTTCACAATCAGGTAGAGGTCATTGAGTTGGGATCCGAATGGATCGAGAAAGTCAGCGGAAACACCCCGCGTCGCCCGTTCCAGAATGGTCGACAACTCCTCGAACGAAATCGGCGCCCGGTCAAACTGCCGGCTGGAGCCACGCCGCTGAATTACCTTCTCGATCGGCTCGGGCGGGAGACGGTCCGCGAGCAGCGGCCGAAGCGGAATCAGACTCCCAATGGGCTCCCGGACTTCTTTCGACGGGGGAGCGCCACGCCATGCAGCAACCTCGGAACTGTCAGCCAGCGACGAGTACTCATGCATTTCCCGCATCAGCGGGTAGTCAACCTCCGTCTTCGAAAGCGGCTCGACGCGGTAGCCGAGCCGCGGCAAATCACTCGGCTCGTGCGGGACCGGCCGTGAGCCGCCCCCCAAAGTAACAATGGAAAAACTGACCTCCTTCGCTGTGTCGGCGTCCAGCAGCCGATTCACGGCCCGATCGGCAAACCCCTGTACCAGCGTCGCCGGTATGCCGTGAGCCGCGGAGAGAGCAAATAGATTGGCGAGTAATGTTCCGTTGTCCCAGCCAAAATGGCGATACGCACGAGATTGATACTTCCAGGAGTTTCGCCAGTAAGTGGCGGTGCAAATGATCGCAACCGGCGCTGATACGACGGCTGGTTCCTCTGCCGTTGCTTTGCTGAGGATGACCCTATGATCGCCGTGTCGCAGCCGTCTCAACGACGAATCTTTCGGGCTCCAATGGTAGACGCCGGCCGGCAACTCTTCCAGCTCAGCACAGACCAGGTACAGCTCGATCTCATACAGTGCCCCGGTGCAAGCAGCCGCCCGAAATAAAATCTCGCCGCCGGCGTATTTCCGGCGCCGTGTGATACCGCCGGCGAAATGGAGCAGCTGACTGAGTTGGCGGAGGGTGGGTATGATCCCGGCGTCCACCCGCTGCACACTGCCGCCGATTGCGGCTAGGGCAGGGACCGTGGAATGGGAAAACTCTTGGGCCAACGCGATTGGTTCGAGATCGCTGTAGATCTTGAACGGAATCGGCTGGTTCGGCCAGTCAAGGAAGTGGGGATTGTTGCGAATACTCCAAGACGAGTGCTTGGTCGCGTTATGGTACTCCCAGCTCTTTTGGGTATCTCGGTTGGGCATCACGCGGTGAGGATAGCAGACCGCGGTCTAGCCCAGCTTAGAAGCAATCTTCTCACTCCAGCCCGGATTTTAGTTTGAATCGGTCATTCCGGCCTTGCGGCGGCCTTGAGCGTCTTTAGTAAGATGTTTCTGTCCTGACTTCGCCTCCGGTCAGTAGTTCACTCTAGTTCACTCCGTGGTGTCCGTCACCGCATCGGCGGGTTCCGCGCCGCGAAACTCCGGGGTTGAGGACGGTTCAATCGATCCATCAGACAAAAAAAGGAGCTGACTACTATGGCTTTCACTCTCCCCGATCTGCCCTATTCCACCGGCGTGTTGGAGCCGCACATCGACGCCCCTACGATGAAGATCCACCACGGCAAACACCATGCCGCCCGGATCGTGGAGTTGCTGGCCAAGCTTAGAGGGGAACTTGAGATTTGTGAGGCCCGCTTTTTGAGCCGGGTTCATCAACTGAGTGTATCGATGCATCCGATCCGCACCTGCCTGGTGGTGTTGGCTCTCACCGGGTTGGCTGGCGCCCACTGCCAGTTGTTAGCTCAAGCTTCCACCCAGGCCGACGCCCCTGAGCAGCGCCTTGATGATCCGAATTGGCTGGGCCCCTTTGTTCCCACTCCTGCCCACGTAGTCAGCGCCGCCCTAGAGCTGGCAAAGGTCGGAAAGAACGATCTGGTCTACGACCTGGGTTCCGGAGACGGGGGGATCATTCTGGCCGCAGCTCAACGGTTTCAGGCTAGGTCGGTCGGAATAGAGTGGAACCGGGCTTTGTGCGAACAGACCTCATCGGCCATCCGGGAGCTTGGACTGGAGGGCAGAGTCAGCGTGATCCATGGGGATATCTTCAGCCAGGACGTCAGCCCGGCTACGGTCGTGACCGGGTACCTGCTACCGAAGGCTTGGGAGCGGCTCGCGCCCTTCCTAAAGCGACAACTCAGAGAAGGCGCGAGGGTCGTCTCGCTGAAGGATCCGATTCCCGGCTGGCGTGCAGTTAGGGAGAAACAAGTTCAGGGTCAGTCAAGACTCTCTCCGTGGAACCTGTACCTATATGAGATGCGTTAGCTTCCCGGCTCCTTGCTTCCGGCTCCGCTTCGCGCCGAAGCGGCGCCGCCTGCTGTGCGGTGCGATGAACCGGCTCATCCAGCGCAAACGCCTCCGGGAAGTCTGCGGGCTTTCTCACCCCCGCGGCTTCGGAGACGCTTGTTTTGGGAAGGCGCTCCGCGGGGGGGTAAGCGAGATGCTCAGCTCTCCCAGTTCGTCCATCATTCTCGTAAAGACGAGCCTCCATGGTCTGAGCGGTATCGGCAAACTTAGGGGTCATGCAACAGATTGTTAGTTTCACCTCCAACCGTTCGGCGGTGGAAATTTGAAGTTGGTCGCGCCTTGGGTCCGGGGCGCCAGATGGGATCTCCGCGTAGGGCCTGAACTGATAGCCGAGGCGAAGGTTCTTGATATTTCTCCAGCCGGCTAGGTCGTGGTAGCCGCACCAGACGTGGGCGGCCGGGAAGAGATCACTGCAAGCGCAGGCGCCTGCGCGCGAACTGTTTGGGAAGCACGCCGCTCTGCATCCTCCTTGAGGAAGGCAATGAAAGGGAATTCGCTCAGTCCGTCTTCTTCGCCAAGTTTTCGTAGCGCTCCTTGGGATCGCTCTCCGTTGCCGTGGGAAGTCCGCGCGGCGCCCAACCCGGGTAGATCATCTGTCCCATCATGTCCGTCTCGCCACCGTATCCGCCGCGCATATCGACGACGTTAGTGAAGCCGGCACTCAGCAGGATCTCGGCCGCCTTCATCGAGCGACCCCCTTTCTGACAACCCGTGATGCACTTGGCGTCTTTTCCGAAGTTCGCCTCGACGATTTCGCCGAACTCCGAATTGAACTGCATGCGGCCATATGGATCGCGGTCCATGACAGGAACGTTCTTCGCGCCGGGCACGTGACCAGCGTCAAATTCCGGGACCGTTCGCACGTCGAGGTAGATGTAACCTTCGTCAGATTCCAGGAGCTCTTTGACCTCTTCGGGTGAGATGCGTTTCATCTCCATTCTGTCCTCCTATGGTTCGCCAAAATTCGATCGCAGGGGCAACCTGTCCATTGTCGCTAGCGTGGCTAGACAGGTTACACTTCGATCTCAATATCGTTCCCCTGCACCCGTACTGCATAAGTAGTCACGCCTCGCGCTGCCGGCGGCCCGGTTGGTTGTCCGGTCTTGAGATCGAAGCGGGCTCCGTGCCACGGGCACTTCACCTCGCCACCTTCAACGAACCCTTCAGCCAAAGGGCCACCCCGATGTGTGCAGGTGTTGTCTAGCGCATAGTACTCTTCACCCGATCGAATCAGAGCGATTTCACGGCCCCCGACTTCGACAAGCTTACCCGAGTTTTCCGCAATCCCTCCCTGCTCGGCGACTTTCACGAAGGTTCCCATGTTCTTTCTCCTCCTGAATGTTACTAACGAGTCGGCTTTCCTGCGCATCAAGGACCAGCTATTGAATGGCTAGCATCTGCTGAATAGCCGTCCGGGCCCGCATTTGAATTTCGGGATCAACTTCGATCTCCACCCGGTCGTTTCGGAGCGAATCCAGCAGCTTTTCCATGGTGTTCATCTTCATGTATTCGCAAATCGCCCACGCCGCAGAAATCTACGCGAGGGGCTTTGCGTTTCGCGACGTATTCGCTCAGGCCGAGGGAGTCGCCCACCGTCTCGGCTACCTCCTGCAGCTCCGGATACTGGTAGTTGTGCGCAACGATGGTAGAGTTTTTCTGTCGCGCCAGCCTCCGCACCTCCTCTCCCATTTCAGCCAGGAGCTTCACATAGTCCCGTGGATAGCGGCCGGGATACAAATCCTCCGCGAACCGAGAAAAATCATCATGCCACTTATCAAACGTCCTCTTCATCCTGCCTCGGCTTGGCGCCCCGAGTTGCCCTTGACACGGCCCTTGGCACAGATCCGATAAGAACAATGGCGATCTCCGGCCAGCAGATGCGAAACTCGTGTCACCTTACCGCCCGCCAAGCTGCGGATCAGGCGCAATTCCTCATCACAGGTTTCCGGAAAACGCTTGGCTACATCGCGAATGGCACAGTTGCACAACGTTAGCAAGAACTCTCCGTGACCCAACGACTCGGCCTCGGCCATGTAACCGCATTCGGTTAGCACGTCCGCCACTTCGTGCACCCGCTCTTCGAATTTTCCCCCCTTCGTGCGTGATCGGTAGCGAGCCTGCATGGTGATGCGCCGCTTCCGAAAAACCTGCCGGACCTTCTCCTGGCCGTCGAGCTGAACCAGGCTCGACAGCACATCGATGGCTAAGCCTGCATAGTCTCTCGGGAATTGGCCATCTCCATCCTCAGTAAGCGAGTGCATGGCCGCCGGCCTACCCGCGGAGCGCCGCTCCGATCGGGTCTGGATCAAACCATCGGCCTTGAGCTTTAGCAAATGCCGGCCAACTGCCATGGTCGTGAGGCCACAGAATTTGGCGACCGTTTTCGCATCGGCCTCGCCCCGTCTTTTCAGGAAATGCAGAATGGCCTTCCTGGTCGACTCCTCACGAGATTCCAACGTGTTCATGTCGTCAACCATCGCTTACGTTCCGCTACTCAGCTCGTGCTAATAGGGCCGGTGTCCGTCCCTGCAGGAAATGGCTCGCCTGTTTGTCGGGTTCAGCCCTGGGGACTTTGGTGCGTTCGCTCACGCAGCCGCCTCTAAATCAGTATAGTAAAGTTTTGCAAACAAGATGTTGATTAAGTTCTCCTGAACCTGCTACAAGAAGATGTGGCGCGAGCGAGGGTGGATGGATCGGTTGCGACGTATCCAGAGCCTGCCGGCGGGAATCTGGGACGAGGCCGCAAGCCCGCCGCGTTATCGACCGGAAACTCCAAGGTAAGCAATACCGTGTACATGCTCTTCGGAACTGGGCTTTCTGGGCCAGCGATCGGTACTAAAGAATGACAGGATCAGGCTCGAGTGCTCGGCGCCCCAAGGCTTTCTGCTAAGTCGATGGGCTCCTTATTTGGGTGCACTCTCTGTTTGGAGAGAACGGTATTCAATCGGAGGACGGAGGTCAGAAAATGGCATATATTATCGCCGAACCTTGCATCGATATCAAAGACACGGCCTGTGTAGACGCTTGCCCTGTGGATTGTATTCATCCGAAACAGGGCGAGGGCTATGATGACGGCCGCCCAGGTTTCGATAATGTCCAGCAACTCTACATCGACCCCTCGGAGTGCATTGACTGTGGCGCCTGCGTGCCAGTCTGTCCCGTATCGGCGATCTTTGCCGAAGAGGACCTGCCCGAGAAGTGGCAGGGCTTCATTGAAATCAACGCGAACTACGTCGATGCGAGTCAGTTCCAGGCCGACAAGTTCCGAGCGGCAGGCTAAGCGCAGATGATCTAAATTGACACAGCTCCGCCCAGTGACTATCCTTGGTGCTGCGCGACGAACCATTCCGCGCATCCCGAACAGCGATTGCAGAAAACGGGCAACTCAACCAAGGCGGAGTTCAATGCCAGACGATGCACTTCGGATCATGGTCTCGCGCCACTCGGCGTTCTATAGCCCTCTGATTTCAACCATCGCGGGCGGATTCCTTTCTGAGCAAGGAATCGAGGCCACTTACGACGTTTTGCAGCCCGGCCAGCGTTCACATACCCTGCTGCGCGGCGGCGAGGTGGACGTGATGCAGTCGGCGGTGGGTTCAAATTGGGGACCCATGGAAAAAGGGGAAACCGGTCTGCCGGTTCATTTTGCCCAAATCAACCGCCGCGACGGATTTTTTCTCGCCGCCCGGGAGCCGGACCCGGAGTTTCACTGGAAGAAACTGGAAGGCGCTACGCTGCTGGCCGATCACGGACGCCAGCCGCTGTTGATGCTCCAATACGCGGCGCATGAGCAGGGCGTGGACTGGGACAAGATTCAATCCATCGACGCGGGTTCCGTGGAGGAGATCGACGCCGCTTTTCGGGCCGGCCGCGCTGCCTATGTGCACCTGCAAGGTCCGGCTCCTCAGCAGTTGGAACACGACGGCGTGGGGCGCGTCGTCGCTGCGGTCGGGGCGGCCATGCCCGCGGTCGCTTTTAGCAGTTTGCTGGCAACCCGCGAGTTTCTCGAAACCAATCGGGCCCCGGTATTCATGCGTGCTTTTCGCGCCTCCCGCGAATGGGTCAGGAGCGCCCCTCCTGAAGAGATCGCCGCCAAGGAAGCTTCATTTTTCCCGGATGTAGACCGGGACGTACTCATCGCCACTATCGCCGCCTACCAGAAATTGGGGTGCTGGGCGGGAGCCCCGGCGATACCGCGAGACCTTTATGAGCAAGCACTCGACGTGTTCCTTCACGGCAATGCCATCACGACCCGGCACCCCTACGAAGACGTTGTCGTGCCTCCGCCGGGAGAATGATCGTCTTGCCGGGGAACGTCAGACGCTTCGGCGTCAACCGAACCTGGAAAAAAGGGGACAGCCACCGATTCTCGCTTCGCACTCGGGCTGGAAACAATGGGGTTCCAGGAGCGAGAATCGGTGGCTGTCCCCTTTTTTCGCCCGCACACACTTCTGCCACGGCCTGCTCTGTATTCCCCTGCTGTTTGCGTGTCTTTTAGCATGCGAGCCGGGACCGGACTCCGGAACTTATTCGGGTTCGCCCGGCGCACCGATCGGATTGCCTGACGGAACGACAATCCAAGCCGAACTCGCGACCACCGCCGAGCAAGTGGCCCGGGGACTGATGTTCCGGACTCAGCTCGCAGCCGATCGCGGCATGCTATTCGTTTTTCCCGACATGCAGCCGCGGGCGTTCTATATGTTTCAAACCCTCATCCCGCTCGACATCATCTGGATCGATGCCGGCCGCCGCATCGTCTACATTTCCAAAGACACGCCACCCTGCTCTTGGCGTAATCCCAGCCAGTGTCCAACCTACGGCGAGGGCGCGCCGGCGCAGTACGTGCTCGAACTGGCAGCGGGCCAAGCAACGGCCCGCGGACTCAAAGTTGGCGATAGCCTGACTTTTTAGATATCCTCGCGGTAGATGAATCAAAAGCAGCTACGCGAACTCCTGGAAGCAGTCAAGGACGGCACGTCTTCTCCCGATAAGGCTCTGGAACAGCTCGAACATATGCCCTTCGAGGACCTCGGCTTCGCCAAGGTGGACCATCACCGCGCCCTGCGCCACGGCATGCCCGAGGTCGTGCTGGCTCGGGGGAAGACCACGGAAGAGGTACGCGAGATCTCCCGGCGGCTGCTCGAAAGATCACCGAACCTGCTGGTGACACGCGCTAACGAAGAGGTGGCGGCGGAGATCAAGCAACTCGACCAGCAGGCCGAGTACTTCGCTCGTTGCGGCGCGATTCGCGTCTGGCGTGACCGCCAGATCCTTGGCAAGAGCAAGATTGCCGTGATTTGCGCCGGCACGGCGGATCTTCCCGTAGCCGAAGAAGCAAGAGTGACTGCCGAGGTGATGGGGAATGAGATCGATACGATCTACGACATCGGCGTGGCGGGAATCCACCGCTTGCTGTCGAACATCGACCGCCTCAAGAGCGCCCGAGTGATCGTCTGTTGCGCCGGAATGGAGGGGGCCCTTCCCAGCGCGGTCGGAGGTTTGGTGGCCGTGCCGATCATCGCCGTACCCACCAGCGTCGGCTACGGAGCCAGCTTCAACGGCTTGGCGGCCCTGTTGGGCATGCTCAACAGTTGTTCCAGCAACGTCTCGGTCGTCAACATCGACAACGGTTTCGGCGCGGCCTACGTGGCAACCCTGATCAATCGCATCTAGCCTCGTCTAGCCTGCATTCCTCACCAGCCGCGACCTGCATCCGGGCGCCGAGTAACGCTGCCCCGAGCATGTGAAGTTCTTGCCAAATCTGGAGGAAGATTCCGAACGAAGATTCAGAGCCCCGAACGCGAGTGAGGGGTCGCCCGCTTGAAGCGTCACCAACTTGAGGCGTTCGCTCATCCACGGCGAATCCGCCCCAGGGGGCAGCCCCCGCATATTCAAGTGGTCCGCGCCAGGCGCTGCTACCCAAATGCTGTTTGCACCTGCTTTTTGAGGAAGGCGAAATCCCGCTCAATCGCCGCCATGGTTTTCTCGTGGCGGGCAGCCTCCGTCGAACCCCCGATCTCGTACTCGATGTGCAGCGAGAGCGGCCCCCGGAATCCGCCGGCAGCCAGCATCCCGAAGAACTCAGGGAACCGCACCATCCCTTCTCCCAGCGGGCACATGCGAATTTTCCACTCCCCGTTCTGTTTTTCCCAGAAGAAATCCTTGATAGACACCATCGTGACCCGCTCGGCGAGGCGGTGATAGCCTACCTTCCAGCCCCACGAGCCGCCTTCGATCGTGGCATGGCAGGGGTCGAAGTAAGAGCTCATCCACTGCGGGTCGACGTCGCGCTGGATCCACCACGTGTCCCACATCACTGCACCGACCGAGCGCCCCGAATGTGTGTGGAAGCCGCCTTGTATGCCCGCGTGCCGCCCCAGCGCCGCCAAGCCCTCCACCTCGTGCTTGACGCGGTCCAGCGTTTCGTCGAGCTTCGTGAGGTCCCCGTAGCGGTAGTAGCCCAGCTTGTAGAGGGGCACGCCTAGCTTGGCGGCCGTGTACAGGGTCGGCCGCGCCGCGGGGTCGCTGGCTGAGGTGAGGCCGGTCGTGACCATCGGAATCGCGATCCCCTCGGCACGCAATGCGTCAACGGCCTTGGGCAGGTCGCGCTCGACGTTCTCGGGCAGAACGTGTCCCTTGGGACGCACGGTCAGGTCAACCCCGGGAAAACCAAAGTCCTTTAGGGCCTTCGCCAGTTCGGGATAGTTCAGGTGAGGCAGGTGCTTCGAGAAAAAGCAAATCGTTGGACCCGAGGCCTCAGCAGTCTTGGCTGCCGGTGCCGCCGCGGCCATTCCCGCGGCTGCCGCGCTTCCCGCCGCGGCGCCCATCAGAATCCGCCGCCTAGTAATATCAACTTTTCTCATGCCTGCCTCCTGCGCCTAACCCTTGGCGAGAGCCCGGGCAAGGACGATTGATCGTTTGACGTTGCCTTGCGTCTTTGCGCCTTTGCGAGAAAACAATCTAACCCACGCGCCGCGGAAAACGCGGGCGGCCTTACGCCAGCTTCTTCCTCAGCAACTCATTAACGACCTTGGGATTCGCCTGGCCCCGCGTCGCCTTCATGATCTGTCCAACGAAGAACCCAAGCACTCCCGTCTTGCCCCCGCGATAGGTTTCGACCTGTTTTTGATTGCCGGCGATGACCTCATCGATCAGCTTTTCGAGTTCGCCGGTGTCGCTGATCTGCTTCAGGCCCTCGGCCTCGATGATCTCGCTCGCCGCGCGGCCGCTGTCGAACATTTTGGCGAACACTTCCTTCCCCAGCTTTCCGGAGATCGTTCCAGCACTGATCAATTTGACCAGCTCGCCCAGCTCTCGCGCCGAAACGGGCGATTCCGCTACCTTCTTGCCCGCTGTGTTGAGCGCCCCGCTGAGATCCCCCTGTACCCAGTTGGCCGCTTGCTTGGGCTCGCCCGAAACCTTGGCAACCTGCTCAAAATAGTCCCCGATGTCCTGTGTCAAGGTAAGAACGCGAGCATCGTACTCCGACACGCCGTAGTCCCCGGAGAAGCGCCGGCGCCGCGCCGCGGGCAGCTCCGGCATCGACTCCCGCGCCTGCTGCTTCCATTCGTCACTAATGATGAGCGGCATCAAGTCAGGCTCGGGGAAGTAACGATAGTCGTGGGCGTGCTCCTTCGACCTCATGGCCACCGTCACGCCGCTGTTGACGTTGTAAAGCCGCGTCTCCTGCCGAATCTCGCCGCCGACTTCGATCACGCCGACCTGCCGCGCAATCTCGTACTCAATCGCCTGTTTCAAGAAGCGGAAGGAGTTGAGGTTCTTCACTTCGGCTCTCGTACCGAACTTGTCCGTGCCGCGGGCGCGGACGGAAATATTGGCGTCGCAGCGCAAGTGGCCCTTCTCCATATCGCAAGTCGATACCCCGACGTACTGCATTGTCAGCTTCAACTCATTCAAGTAGGCGACAGCTTCCGCGGCGCTGCGAATGTCGGGCTCGCTCACGATTTCCGCCAGCGGGACACCGGTGCGGTTGAGGTCCACGTAGCTGTAGCGATCGCTGTCGCTAAACCCGTCGTGGGTGTTTTTCCCGGCATCGTCCTCGAGATGAAGACGCGTGATGCCGACGCGCTTTGTGCCCTTCTCGAGAGGCGCGTCGAGCCAGCCGTGCTCGGCCAGCGGCTGATCGAATTGCGAAATCTGGTAGCCCTTCGGCAGATCCGGATAAAAGTAATTCTTGCGCGCGAACCGCGAAAACGGCCGCACCTCGCAGTTCAGCGCCAAAGACGCCCGGATCGCCTTGTTGACGACCTCGCGGTTGAGCACCGGGAGCGCCCCCGGCAGGCCCAGGCAAACCGGACAGGTCTGGGTATTGGGGGGATTGCCAAATTCCGTGGAACAGGCGCAGAAAATCTTTGTCTTTGTCGAAAGCTGGACGTGGACTTCCAGACCGATCACCGGCTCGTATTTCGCGATGGTCTCGGGATCGGCAAGACCCACTTCCATGACTTCCACGCAGCTCTCCTGTCTTGGGGCGGTTGAAACCTCGAACGGCATTATAGCAGGGGGTCTGGAACAGCTTCGGCCAGCGGGTAGTGAGCTGATTCTGCGTTGCTCGTGGTGTGGCCATACAACGGCGGCCCGCCAGTGGATCATGACGGTCAACTACTTATCGCCCTAGCCTAGCAGCCCGTGGCAGAAGTGGCTGTTTTCAAGCGGTGCGAGCGGGACCGAAGATTCGCGGTTGCCAGTCGAGTCGGAAGGGTCCGTTGACCAGCCGCGTCCACAACCCAAGCAAAAGCGCTTGCCGCGCCGAAAAGGGCCGCCTGACGGCCTCCCAGAGCGAATCGAAGGCCTTTTTCGCTTCTGCCAGCCCGCGCGGCGTGCCCGCTCCCAGCTCCTTCCTCAGCAGCAGCGACAAGTTGAACGCGCCGCCGTGAATCAGCAGCCGTTTCAAGATATTTTCGTGGCCGCGCAAGTGCGTCCGCCGCATCCGGCCGGTCTCATATAAGTGAGCAAAACTGCGTTCCACCCGCTCGCCGCGCATCCGTCGCCGGTTGCCATACACCGCTTGTTGCTGCCGCCGCTTGCCGCACCAGTTGCGCCGCCCGCGGTCCGGTTCATTGATGTAAGAACGCAGCTCCAGCGCCGTCAGGTCCGTCAGCACGTCGTTGCTGTGATAGCCCTTGTCGGCCACCACTTCTTGCAGCCCTTGGGGAGACAGTTGCTCGTTCGCCTGCTGGTCTTGGGCGACCGCGGCGACTTGCTCCGCGGCCGCGCTAATCGTCTCGGACACGGTGCTCGTGTCGCCCAGATCGGCGCCTTGCACGGTCAGCGCCAGCAGCGCGCCCGTCTGCAGGTCCACGGCGTGCTCGGCCTTGTGCGCCAAGTGCGTGCGCCCGTCTTTCATTTTTGTGATCTTGGCGTCGGGGTCATGCGGATTCGTCCAATCCTTGTTGGAGCCTTTGTTTTTGCGCTTTTTGTCCAGCTTGGCCAGCTGCTCGCGGGTCGGCGTCTCGATCCCCGACTCCGCCGCCAGCCCCTTGAGAAACTCTTCGTAGGCCTCGCCGCTGTCGCGCCGCACGATCGAGCGCAACGCCGCGTTGGCCTCCAGCGTGGTGGCATCGACCGCAATCGTGCCGCCTTTCAACAGACCCTGCTGGGCGAGCAATTGCAGCACCCAGGTGAACACTTCGCGGTGCGTTTCGACGTCGATCAGGCGGCGCGTACGCGAGATCGTCGAATGATCGGGCGTGAATTCGTCGAGCTCGATGGCGAGAAAGCGCCGCAGCGAGATCGAATCGGCCAGGCGCCAAGCGATGCCGCGCTCGCTGTCGATGCCTTCGAGGTAGCCGATCAACAGGCAGCGGAAGTAGCTGCCGGGCGTCAGCGAGGGACGGCCCATGTGCGCCGCGTAGAACTTCTCGCAGCGCTGTTCGGCGAAGTCGTCGAAGCCGTGCTCGTCGAGCAGCTCGTTGAGCCTGCGATAAAACGGGTGGGCCGCTGTGTGTGGCAGATCCGCGGCGGCGACCCACAGCCCTTTCTGGCGCTGCCGCTGGTTGCGTCGTCCCATTGCCATGAAACAATTATACACCAAGATGTTTTAATTGTAAAGTATTTTATGTATTCTTGTACTTTTACCACGGGCTGCTAGGAGCGAGCGCGGCTATAGCGTCGTACGCCCAGCAGCCGAAGACTCGAAGTTTTGCGCCTCCTGCGGCAACCCTATCTCCACGAAGTGTTTCGCTAGTCCCCAAGGTCCAGACAAGAACTGTCGGGACCTCTCAAGGAGGGTTGCTCGATGCCGCTCGGTGGGAATACAGAAGTAGAACCGAACCGACTGGCGCTTGAAGACGAATGCCCACGGCGGAGTTGCACCAGGCAGTCGTGACAACCTGTCGATCTCCGCTTTGACCTGGTCTTGTGCGTGACCCTTGCGTGTCAAGTGGTGATAGACCAACGGGTGCGCGACATAGAAGTGAGTATTTCAGCAGGCTCTTTATTGTGGCCAATATCCTTGCGTATGTGTTACGCTAGGAACAGGAGGTCACTTCCATGCCTGATTCCCTCGAGCAACTGCAGCAACAGCGTACCGACATCGTCCGCCAGATCGGCGAGCTGGGCGATCTGCGCCCCGGTTCGATCACCAGCACCTCGGGGCGTTGCGGCAAACCAAGCTGCCGCTGCCATCGCCCCGGTCAACCGGGGCACGGTCCCCATACCCGCCTCACCTATAAGGCCGGTCGTAAGACCGTCACCGAGTCGCTGCCGACTCCGGCCGCGCTGGGCAAAGCCGAGCGCGAAGTGGCCGAGTTCCGCAAGTTCCAGCAACTGAGCCGCGAGTTCGTGGAGCTCAATACCCGCATCTGCAAACAGCGGCCGCTGCAGCTTGAGGCGCAGACCCCCCAGGAAAAAAAACGGCCGCCGCCATCCAGCAAGAGGTCGCGCGCGAACTAGACCAGCTATTGCGCGTGCTGTTCAGCGGGCGGCGCAAGACAGGCCACTGGGATCTGGAAGCCGTCGAGATGGCGGTGCGCTCGGCGATGCACCAAGCTGGCGCCGCCGCCCTCTCCGAACTGCTGCAATGGGCAGCCCCAGCGGCCGGCCAGCGGAGCCTTCCCTGTTGTTGCGGCCACCAAGCTCACTACCGGGAACTGCGCTCCAAGTCGGTTCTCACCGCCCTGGGCAGGGTGCATATATCGCGCCCCTACTACCTGTGCGGGCACTGTCACAGCGGCCAATTTCCGGCCGACGCTGAACTCGACATCGCCCAAACGGAATGCTCTCCTGGGGTACGCCGTATGCAGGCGATGGTGGGCCAGGAGGCTCCCTTCGATCACGGGCGCCGGCAGCTGGAACTGCTGGCGGGTCTGGAAGTGACCGCCAAGGCGGTGGAGCGGACGGCGGAGGGGATTGGAGAGGATATCGCGGCGCGGGAGCAGAGCGAGATCCAGCGGGCGATGCAGTTGGAGCTGCCGCTGGTGGTGGGGGAACCCGTTCCGATCCTGTACATCGAAATGGATGGGACCGGAATTCCGGTGGTGCGCAAAGAGACGGTGGGCCGAGCGGGCAAAAGGAAGGGAGAGGCGGCCCACACCCGCGAAGCTAAGTTGGGCTGCGTGTTCACTCAAACGAAGTGGGACGAAGAGGGCTACCCCATCCGCGATCCGGACTCGACCAGCTACAGCGGCGCCATTGAGACCGCCGACGAGTTTGGCAAACGCATGTAAGGCCCAGCAACGGTGTTGGATCACGATCCATCAGGACCACCTCGACCAGGGGCGGATGGAAGAGTTAGTGTGCTCGCTGCGGTCGGTCGAATGCTCGAGTCCCCAACTCGCGGAAGAGTTCCGCGACGAAGCCAAATACTTTGAAAAGAATGCCAAGCGGATGCGCTACCCAGAGTTTCGGCGCCAGCATCTGTTTGTCGGCTCGGGAGTGATCGAGGCCGGCTGCAAGAGTGTCATCGGCTCTCGCCTGAAACGGTCGGGCATGTTCTGGACCGTCCGCGGAGCCAACGCGATTCTGGCCCTTCGTTGCTGCCACCACAACGGCCGCTTCGAGGACTATTGGGAGGCCCGAGCGGCTTGAGCTCCACTTTCATGTCGCACACCCTAGACCAACACGCTCTTTCCCGATCCTAGGTACGGCGTAATCTCCTCGAGGTACACGTATTTCTGGCCTTGTTTCGTCAACGGTGGAGCCGAGCGGCATTCAAGGCCGTTGTCAGGGTCCAAGAAGACCAAATCGGCGGCGCTGACCGCCTTTCTGGCCTGCTCGTTGTACAGAGCCCTTCGTTCGAATCTTCTACTCTTGGGCCTTGACGGAAGGTCACTAAAGGTGAGTGGCTTTTCAAAGAAACTCGTTCCTGCCGGCAAGATTTTTCTACTGGGGATCGCATCGACCTTCCGGTCGTCTTCATCGACTATTGCTTCAAGTTGGTCGAATAAGACGCAATCACATGGTCGAAGATCTTGGCGACGGCTCTTCAGGTAACCGATGAGTTTCCCGTCATTATTCGACTCTGCGTCGGGGTTGAGGTACCAAACGACCCCGAGGCGCAAATCATCCCTCGCCAGTGCCTTCAGCAGTCCGTACTTGCCAAAATCACCGACGTCGCCAACATAGCGGTCCTGCATGTCTGCCGACATTATTTCACACAAGTAGGGTCACGCTCACCAAAGGGCAGTGCGCTAAATCTGCAGAATTAGCTCACTACCGGCCAGCGCGGCCTCTCAATGCCAGTTGATCCTCGGGCCTCGATTGGCCGGATTCGCTATGCTGTTCCAAGTTATGTCAGGAAAAATCAATCGGCGCGGTTTTCTAACAAGCACGGCAGCGGGCTTGGCCGCCGCTCGGTCGGCAACGCCACAGTCTCAGCCCTCTGGGCAGCCGAATGTGCTGCTGATCATGACCGATCAGCAATCGAACTCGGCGCTGGGAGCCAATGGCAACCCCTACCTGAAGACTCCAGCCATGGACAGCCTCGTGGCCGAGGGCGTCAGCTTCCTGCAGTCCTATTGCACCTACCCGGTTTGCTCCCCCGCCCGCGGCAGCATCATGACCGGACGCATGCCGCACGAAACAGGAGTGCGCAAGAACAGCCAGGCGATCGTTGCAGGCATGGTCACGATGGGCGAACACTTTCGCGCCAACGGGTACGAAACCTACTACGGCGGAAAGTGGCACATCCCGCAAGGGTTCGGCAAGCCTCCCGGCTTCCACCACCTGATCGGCGGGAATTCGTTGGGGGCCAACATGGACGAGCCGCTGGCCACCGAATGCATACGCTTTTTGACCGGCAACCCGTCCAAGCCTTTTCTGTTACCTGAATTATGCATTGCGGGGTGCACCTGAGGAGGGCTGAGCCGCAAGGGACCATTGGGGAACGCCCGAAAACATGGGGTAAAAAGGTAGGCTGGCAAAGATTCCAGCTTCACCAGCCAACCCAAAGGAGGTCACCCAAATGGTTACCAAGCGAAAACAGCATAGCTCCCAAAGGGCCGTCAAACAAGGCCCAGCCGTGACGGTCTCGCAGCCCAATAAAATCGGGGCATCCACGCCTTGACAACTTCCGCGGCAGGAAGCCGACTCCCTACGGCGGCTTGCCGCCGGTAGTCGAGAGGGCGTTGATCTGAGAGCCTGGCTATGCGCTATGCATAAAATTTTATGCACTGGCCGCAACGTACTGGAAACACGCCACTTCGGAGCGGGGTTTTGCCGACGCGGATTCTGGGCGGGAGGGGAAACCGGGGACGGAGAAGCCAAAAGACCAGTTGCCGAGCTCCCACCTTACGACGGCCGTCAAGCCGCTACGAACGCAGCCGCACTCGCAAAGCGAATCTGTGCATAATTCAGGTGTTAGTGGCCTCGTTCATGAATCCGCACGACGTGTGCCATTGGATTCGCGGACACGAAGGAAGCCGTGACTACGAGTCAACGTCCGGCTTCCCGCCGGCTCCAGGCAACATGTGGCGGGACCCGCAGGAACCTGAGTACATCCAGTATCACCGCACGGCCAACTACGGCCGCATGTCCAACTCGCTCCACATTTCGAAAGAGTGGAAAGCCGATGATTTCCGGCATTACTTGCATGACTACTACCGGCTGACCGAAGACGTCGACCGCCAGATTGGGCGCGTGCTGTCGGCGCTGCGCTTCCGGGGTCTGGCCGACAACACATTGGTCGTGCTGACATCCGATCACGGAGAAGGCCTCGGCGCGCACCGCTGGACCCAAAAGGCGGCTTTTTGGGAAGAGACGGTCCGGGTACCGCTCATCGTTGCCGGCGCGGGCCTCAAGCGCAGAGGCGTCGTCGATGACCGCTCACTTGTTTCAGGGATCGACATCTTGCCGACGATGTGCGACTACGCGGGAATACCGGCGCCCGAAGCAGTGCGCGGGCGCAGCCTGCGGCCGGCGCTGGAGGGGGACGGCTGGGACCGATCCTACGTTGTCTCCGAGCTTTCCCACCTGGGCTTCCCCGATCGCCAGGGCCGCATGCTGCGAACCCAGCGTTACAAATACATCGTGTTCAACGGCGGCGCCAGGCCCGAGCAGCTATTCGATTTGCAGCTCGACCCAGGCGAGGTACACAACCTGGCAGGCAGGGAAGACGGGCAACAACAGCTTCTCGATCACCGCAATCTGCTGCGCCAGTGGATTGAAGAAACCCGCGACGATTTCCGTTCGCCGGTGTAGCAACGCTGTGACGTGGCATCCGCTCCGCTACGATGTATTGCCGGTAACGGATACTGGAAGCGCCGGGTTCAACCCTCACACCCATCGGTCCCCTGGCGTTACACCTGGACTCCTCGAGGTATGGAACCATGGACGAAGCCATCCGCGAACCGGCAGGTCATTGGACTTGTCACTGGACTAAGACGCCGCTCACTTCCGAGCGGCCTTGATCGAAGGTGATCCGCGGCCAGCGGCCCTGATCGCCCTCTGCCGGCTGTCATGCCCAAGTTCGTTGTCATTGACCATTCCATAAGGGACCAGGCTGGGCATCATTACGGATATGCCGCGCACGTGCTCCGAGCGGCGGAACGAGCCGGCTACCAGCCGGTTTTGGCAACCCATCGCGGATTTCCGAATCGTGCGCAGGCGCCGTGGCCGATTCCGCGGGTCTACGAGTTCGATTTCTGGGCGGAGTTGCCCGCCGGCCGGACGCGCCGTTTCCTTCGTTCAATCGCCAATTGGGTTTTTCGAACCTGGGCTGATTTCAGGAGCCGTCTTCTCTACAAGACACGGAATGCGACAGACAACCCGGCCCGACGGTCGCGTGACGAGTCGCCGTCTGGGCTGGAATCCCTTCACAAGCTCATCAAGTTGCTCGCGGATGTCTATCGCCGAACACTTGGTCACAATCGCCCAGTGCCGCGCGAGAAGGCCGAGAAGGCTTTCGGCCGGGACCCGAAGCTGCTCTTCGAAAAGGTCGCCCTCGGGCCGCGCGACGTCGTTTTCATTCCGACAATTTCACATAGCGACATGCTGGGTTTGCTCGATTTTTTTCGTGCAAGCTCTTGTGGCGCTGAGGCATCTTGGCATCTTCTGTTCCGCAGAAATCTCCCCGACCCTTCTCTTCAGGGCGATGCCGCCGCGGACCCGGCCCTGAGCGAGATTCGCAGCGCATTGGAGTCATTCCATCGGGAAACGGACAGCCGAAGAATCCATTTCCATACGGACTCTGAAGAGCTGACCGGGCAGTACGAGCAAGCGGGAACGCTTCGGTTTCGCACCCTCCCGATTCCACACACACAAGTCACCAAAGCCCATCGTGAACGAAGGGCCTCGCCGGATCACCTGCTTGGGTGACGCCCGCCGCGAGAAGGGCTACCATTTGCTGCCGGCCATTGCCTGGAATCTGAAGAAAGACTACCTGGAAACGGGCACGGCGCGGTTCGTTGTGCAATCCAATCCCAACTCGCGTGAGGGAGCAGTGGAGACCGCCATCCCCAGAGCGGAGCTGGCTTGTTTCCCTTCGTCGATGGTTGCCTTGTACGACGAACCGCTTTCGGCCGCCGCCTACAAAGACCTGTTGCTGTGCTCGGATATCACGCTGCTGCCTTATGAGAGAAACGCCTACCGCGCCCGGAGCTCGGGAATTCTCGCTGAGTCTCTTGCCGCCGGAATTCCCGTGATCGTCCCGGCGGGCACCTGGCTTTCCCGGCAGCTTCTGCTGGGGGGAAACGACGGCTACCCGGAAACCTTGCGGCATCAAATGACGCCTCTGGGCTCTTGCCAGCAGTCCTCGATCGCATGGACGTTCCGGAACGGTCCTGCGGGCAACGCAGCTAGGGTAGATCCCGGCAGCCTGGAAATCGGTTTCGAGCCGGTTCAGGGCTTGGTGCAAGTTCCCAGCGGCTCCACGCACTTGCTGGTGACGCTGGTATTTCGCGGACAGCGGCGCGAAGGCTTGTTGTGTCTAGAGGAAGAATCAGACCGGAACGCACCTGCCGCGAGATCGGGCCGGCACGTCCCCGCCAAGCGGGTTTTCTTGGAAGCAAGTAAGCCAGCCGGGAAATGCAGCGTCGTCGTTTCACTGTGGCCTGCATGCCGCCTGCTGCGTGCTGGTCTGCGAAGCAACGGAGCGGACCAGAAAATCGCTATGGAAGCCTTCCAAATTGATTTCCTTGGCCCGCGGCCCGGCCAGTCAGTTCCCCTCGGCTCCGTGGGACTTGCCTATCACGAGACACAGGAAATCCCCGATCTCATTCGGGAGATCGTCGATCACTATCCCCATTACCGCAAGACGGCCAATCAGTTCGCCGGCGAATGGTGCAAATATCACAACGCGGACCGGCTAGTGGAGGAAGTCGGCTGACAGGAAGGCGTAAAAAAATGCTGGGGACAGTCAGCCGCGGCCAAATACTTCACCGACAAACAAGGACTTGGCAGCCGCTTGTGGCAGTCCCCGATTTTTCGCCGAACCCGCTTGCACGACGGGCTGCCAGCTAGCACGCGAAGAGGCGGCTGTTCGCTATGTTGACCAGATCTTGGGCGAGTTGATTCGCGGACCTTCTCAGGCGGTACTCGTCCGCGATGGCAAGGTTCAGGTTGATCTCGAAAGCCGCGGGCAGCATTTCCGCGAAGCCCTCCGGCGGCGCGATCAGCGCGTTCGGCAGGTCTCGAAACCCGGCGGACAAGATCGCATCCGTCGCGAGAATCGGCTTCCCGGCAAGCAGATAAAGGTGGCAGAGATCCTGCATGTCCCCCAACCGGCTATCGCTTCCGCGCAGCGGCGCCAACAGCAGTCTCGCCTGCGATAGGCAGGCAAGGCGTTCGGATGGCGATTCGCCGTGTAAGTAGAGGACATTCATGGCCGTGACCGAATTGTCCGCGGGGCTTGCCGAATCGTCGCCGTTGTTGTCTATCACGACGAATTGAACCTCTGGATATCTTTCAGCCGTGTCACGGAGGATCTGTGCGTCGAAAAACGTTTTCTCCGTGGGTCCCACATAGAGCGCCAAGGGCTTGTCAAGCTGAGGAATCTTTGGGAGCGGATAGGAATTGTCCCTCGCCTTGAGAAACAACAACGACTCGTCCTGGTAGGCGATCTTCGACGGTATCAGCAGGGATGCGCGACGTTGCTCGTCCTCCGTCAGCCGGTTCAGGCAACCAGCCGAACCGCACAGCAGCCAGGAAGATCCCTGGCCGGCGGGCCGGCTATCCGGATTCGCATCGGGCGGCAGCCACTGGAAACGGAATGCCGGCCTGTCCGGCCAAGGTGGACCTTTGACTCCCCACGACTGGGGATCGAGAAAGGAGAGAAGAATCCGCTTCTGCCGCGCTCTGCTATTGCCTTCCCGGCTCTGTTCCGGCAGCCAAGCGCGCTCCAGCGGCAAAACATCGGCCAACAGCAAATCCTCGTGAAAGCCTTCAGGCAGCGAAGAAGAATACACTCCGACGCGATGCCCGTTCCGCCGAAGGGCCGCGGCAATCGCCACAACCGTGTCCGGCGGAAACGAGGGAGCCCCGTCGTAGAGAATGTCGACCGCAAACGGCCGCCGAAAATGCTTCTTTCGCTGCTTGTGTTCACCGAGCAGCGAAGAAATGTTCTCCGCAACAACAGTACGCCCGTACTTGGCGGAGAGTGACTCGCCGTGGATGCGGTAACGGTACAAACACGTATCCGAATCGAGATGGCGAATGGTCCCGCACAGCAGCATGCGCAGCCAGTAGTCGTAGTCCTCGGTTCCCAGCCGGGATCCGTCATAATCTCCGACGACTTCGGACGAGGATTTTCGATACATGAAACAAGCGCCGATAAAGTTGTCTTCCGCCAACTCGAGAGTCTCGACCGACTCCGGCAGATCGAGCATGTGAGAAGCATGGAGCCGTTGATTGTTCAGCCTCAGATCCGAGCCGACGAGCGGTTCGGCCCGCTCATCCATAAGCTCCATGTTGGCGTACACCATATCGGTTCCCGGATGACGGAGCATGAAATCGACAAGGGTCTCCAGCGCTTCGCCATGCATGACGTTGTCCGCCGATGTCCAGGTCAACAGCTCGCCCCTCGCCAAGCGAAAACCGGAGTTCAGGGCCTGCGCAATCCCCTCGTGATCTTTGCGAATTACCCGCAGGCGCGGGTCCCCGGCAAGTGCGTCAAGAACTGGGGCAAGGTCAACGCTGGAACCATCATCGACTACGATCAGCTCGATTTCTTCGTAAGACTGGCCCAGCACGCTCCGTATCGACTCCTCGAGAAACCCAGGCTGGTTCCAGACCGGCAGGACGACGCTCACGAGCGGCCGATAGGAGGGATAGCACTGGAGACGGGCCAGCCCCGTTCCCGCTGAACCTGAAATACCGGGCGAGTCGGCCCCTGACCTTTCAAGTGTCTCGCTCCGCGACTTGTTTTTCTCTCCCAGCTTGACCAGGTCCGCCGACCCGAACTCGCGCGCACCATGCGGGAATAGACGGCGATAAACGCGAAGATACGCCAGCCGAAAACGGGCGCGAACGCCCTCCGGCGTGATCCGCTGGACAAGGTCGAGAACCGCGTGCAGTTTTCTCCTGACAATGTGCCCTGTCCGCCTGTTGTGCAGTTCAATAGACAATTCGTCGCACTTCGCCTGAACGGCGCGAAGCTGCTCCTGCAGCTCGCGAACCTCTTCGTAGAGGCGGCTCGTCTGTGATTGCTGGTAAGTCACCGGCTTGAAGGGTGTATAAGTATCAGCTTGGCACAGTTTTCCTGCCACGCTGACTTGATCGGCAAACAGGAGGGCGGAGAAATAGGCCGCCGGGCTATGGCGGGGCGGGGCGGTTTCAAGCCGGATGGCGGCCGCTCGCTTGGAAGCCGGCTGGTGCTGTTCGGAGACGTAAGCGCCGTGGCGTTCGCCCATAAACCATTATTGCCCATTTTTGTTTTTTATTCAAACAAAAAATGCCGGGGCGGACAGTCCCGGGTTCGATGCTGGCCGGGGAGAAGCGCTGCGAGCTCGAGGAGAAGGAAGGATATCGATACTTCATGGCCTTCCCGCATCTCGCTACTGTGATTACTGGAAGCAGAACGTGGCTACGTCGGGGTCTGTTCCCGGCGCGCCAGCTTCAGGGTGAGCCCGGCTAATACCGCGACCGCCAGCCCCAGAGCGACCCACAGCAGAGCCTGCTGGGCTCCGGCCTGGGTCCCGAGACGAGCCGCCGCACTGAAGGCTGGGTTTTCGATCAATGTCCCGGCGCTCGCATCGGAACTCTTCACCGCCAGCACGACGCTTCGCACGCGCTCCAACTCGTAGGTCGGAGCCGTCGCTTCCGGATTGCCCAGCAGCAGCGAATAGTCCCCCTCAGGGGCAACGAAGTAAGCCTCGGGAACCGGGAAGCTGCCTTCGATTCGGTCGAACGTCAAAGGCGCGTCGTCACCGTCCTCGACGATGAGTTCGAGGGAATCGATTCTCCTTGGCTGGATCGGTATCCTCAGTGAGCGCATCTCGCCGGCGCGCCGGACCAGGCGGCCTTGCGCCAAAGCAACCGATTCCTCCCCGCGCTCTGATTGCCATTTGGCCAATAGCCGGTAGCCGCGGTCAAAGAAGGGAAGCGAGGTCTCGAGCGCAAGTTCATCGATCTTCGCCGGTGCGACGGGCAGCTCTAGCCGGTAGGTTGACTCTCCGTCCTCGGACTCCGTGCCCGAGATCTTCAATTCCATGCGGGAACTTCCCGCCTGCCCCTCCAGCAGGTAGGCCCATTGCCGGGACTGATCGTCGATGATGCGCAGGTCGCCCAGGTCTTCGCGGGCATGCGCCAAGTCTTCCAATCCGAGCTGGACTCGAATGAGCCCTTCCTCCGACGGCTTGGCGTGAAGTTCACGGCGGTGGGTGTAGCCGCGGGCCTCGATCTCGGCTCCCGGCCGCATGGCGAAAGCGAGAATCGGCGAAGCGTCGAAACGCGGATTTTCTGAAACTTCACCGAGGCGCGCGCCGGCGTAGAGTTGTTCACCCTCGCCACGAGTGCCATCCCATCCGGCGGGGAGGGCGCTCCAGAGCCGCTGCAGATCGTATCGCGGCCGGTAGGCGCGCCCGCCGCCGAACAACAACGTGCCCGAGGGCTCGGTTTCGCCGCGGCCTTCGAGAGTGAAAAGCAGCGCCGGACGCCGCACGACCGCGCGAAACGCCAGATCCTCGAGCGCCGGACTGTCACCGTTGTCGATCTCGACGCGCAGGCGATCGCCCCGCGCCGCCGAGAGCTGTACTTCCAATCCCTCCACCACCGCCAGGGCCGGAAACCGAAACACAGCCCCGCCGCCGAGTGCCGAGTTGCCGCCGCCGGGGCCCTCGTCGCGAATCTCCACCGCGCGATGGAACGACCGTGTTGTCGTGGACACCTGAAGCACGTCGGGAACCAGACCGCGTGGCCGGGCCAGTTCGACGATCGTCTTACGGTCCAGCTCTTCGCGGCTGATTTCGCTCAATGCAACGACTGCCCGCTCGCGCAATAACGTACGGGATGTTTCCAGACGGAATGCCGGCTCGAGAAAGAATCCGTCCTCTCCTTCGAGAGTGACTACGAGACGGTCCGCCGCCCGATCGGGCACGTTCAGCCTCGTCTTCTCGCGCACAGGGTTGCGCAACCGGAACAGCGACCCGTTCTCGACGAGCTTGACGCTGGACCCATCCTGTCCGACGGCGGAAACCTCTACGCGCCGCACAAAACTGGAGCGGCGGCTCTGTATGACCAAGTCCCAGGTTCCAGTTTGAGAGCGCTCTTCCGGGAAGGGCAGCTCGTATGTCTCCCGGCGAAGCGGCGGCCCTGTTGGCCGCTCGATCGTCTGGCGCTTCACCTCCAACAGCTCGGGCGTAACTCGTTGTTCGACCTCAACTTCGGTTTCGACCGCCCTCCTGCTGTCAATCAAATAGGGAACCTCCGTGCCTCCCGCGTCAACGATTCGCAAGTCGGAAAGATCCGGGCGGCAGGCCGCGATGACATCCAGCGGCAACTCCAACCGCGAGAGGCTGCTGCTGCCGGTAAACACGTCAGCCTGAGACGGGAAAAGTGTTCGAAGGTCCACGGGCTGCGAAAACGCCTGGGGAGAAACTGCCGCGGCAGCCAACAACCACCCCAATGTCAAAGCCAGTTGGCGCATGTTTAGTCTCCTTTCGGCGAGCTTTCGCCAGGTGAGTCCTTACCAAACACGAAGCGCTGGTAAGCAAGAGAGACGAGAATCAGACTGAAGGCAAGTCCCACTAGTGAAGCTACGCGGTAGAGGTCCTCGAGTTCCCCAAGATCGTGCAGAAACACTTTGCCGATCGTCAGCACCAGGAAGGCCAAACTAATCCAGCGCAGGCCGGCGTTGTGGCGGTTGACCCCGATCGCCAAAAGCAGCAGGGCGTAAAGCGCCCAGGCCAGCGACTGGCTGAGATCCCTTGCCGACATATGCTCAAACGAGATCGTGATCTGGGGCCCAGCCGAGAAGAAGTTGAAAATCGCCAGGTTGATCCAGACAAATACCACTGCAATGGCGGCCATGCCGCAAAGGATGGCGCCGACCGAATAGCCGCCCGAGTAGATCGACTCTTCCCGCCCTGAGCTGCGTTCGACCTCGAGCCTGTTGAGATTCCAGGCGCTGCCCAACAAAGCCGCCGCCGGAACCAAATACGTGTACATCAGCCAGTTGATGAAGGGGATGCTGGAGCGCGGATGATAATTGACGATCTCCGGGTTCGCCACCAGCCGTATCGTGACGAGGGCCAGCAGAGCCAGCGCGAAGTATTTCAGCCCGGTATGATCGAGCCGCTTCCAAAGCGCGGTCAGCGCGAACCCTTGGATCGCCCAGCCCAGCGTGATCCATTCCTTGTCAAGCTGCAGCGGAATCGCAACGCTGATGAACCCCATCGCGACAGCGGAGAACCACACCAGCCCGCGTTTGTGCATCGCCGGGTCCAGCAGTCCTTGCTTTTGGATACGGAAGGCCAGGCCCAGCGAGAGAGCCGCGAGAGCAACGGGCAGCAGACCAATGGTGGCGTCGCCGAAGCGGATTTCGTAGAGGCTTCTCAGTGTCAGGAACCAGGCGGGCCCGGCCAAGGCCGCCGCGTACCAGGCCCAGCGCTCGCCGCCGAAGCGGGTGCGGGTCAGCAAAGGCCACCAAGAGAACAGCAGCACGGCAAGCAATTGAAGCAGAAACGCAAGGAGCGGGCTTTCTGGATTCGAGGCGTAACGGTAAGACTCTTCGGTCCAGATGTTGTGTCCCAGCGCCAGCAGCGCCATTCCCCAGAAATACCATTTGCCCGACCCCAGCCGCGTGGCGGCGAGTACGATCAGCAGCGCCAGCAAAACCGTCGTCGTCAGGTAAAGGCCGGGAGACAGCCTATGCTCGAGGCCTTCGACCAGAAGAAAGACCAGCACGGTTGCCGCAAAGATCGCGGCGGCGCGATTCGCCCAGACTTGCCTCCGGGCTTGCTTGAGAACAAGCGCAAGAGCCTGGAACACTATCCCGCATGCCCCCAGGAGACCGAAATAAAGCGCCGCCGCCGGGAACCGCGGAGTGCCCCAGTGAGCCCAGTAGAAGAGTGAGAACCCCAGACCCAGGCCCAGCGCCGCCAAGCCCTGCTTATGCTGCCGCGAAGGTTCGACCGATTGCCGGATCAGCAGCGCCGCCAGCACGACCCATCCACAGAGCCATGGCCAAAACGTCGCCGACATCCCCGCCCACAGCGGCGTGAACACGAGCAAAGCCAGGAATCCGGCGGAGGTGATCAGCGGGCCGTTGGAGAAAGACTGATAGTCATCCCCGCCGCCGCGGCGCCAATCCAGTTCAAAGAAGACATGGAACAGCAGCGCCAGCACGACGCACACGCCCACCGCTTCCCAAGCCAGCGCGGCGCTCCACTTCGCCTGCAAGCACCAGACCCACACCACCGTCACGCTGCCCGATGCCGCACCGGTCGAGAGCAGCGGGAAATCCTGAACCCGGCTCAGCCAGCCTGCAACCGCCGACAATGACAGCAGCAGAATACCGATCGGATAAAGGTGGGGAGTGAAGACGGCGTTGCCCGCGAAATAAAGCGCGAAGGCGAAGGGCAACAGAACTCCGGCAATTTGAGTCGGCTGCCAGGTTTCTCGTTCCTTCTCGTCTTCACTCCCGGAGCCTTGCAAGCGCCCCGCGATGGCATAGAAGAGACCGAACAGCCCTAGAATCCCAAGTCCCAGCATGGCCCGCTCCGGCCCCATGCGGAGCACGATCCAGGTCAATTGATAAAACACCGTACCGGCCAGACTGAGCCCCGCCAGGACAGGCCAGCCGCGCAACCGCGCCAGCGCGAACAACCCGGCGTTCAGCATCAAGATGTAGGCGAACAGGCCGATCGGGTTGTCCTGGCCCGTCGTGAGAAGCAACGGAGTGGCAAACCCTCCGATCAAGCCCAGCAGCGCCGTATCGCGCGCCCGGTGACGCCACGAAAGCATTCCGCAAGCGAGGGTCACCAGAATCATCAGCCCATAGCCCAGGCCGCTCCCGATCAGCTCGTAAAGCACCCGCGCGGCCCATACCGAGGCATAGAGAATGACGATGCCGGCGCCGGCCAGCGCGCCGGCTGTTGGGCCGTAGCCGCGTTCCCGAAGCTTCTCGGCGCCGGCGACACAACCGATGCCCGCCAGAAAACCCAGCGCAACCCGAACCGTGGGCGGAATCAGCCCGTGTTCGATCGCGTATTGCAGGAACAAAATACCCGCGAGCGCCATCACGACCGCGCCGAGCAGGGCGGCCCCGCGGATGCCGACCCATTGTTCCCAGTCGACGCCGCTAAGTCCGCCAAAGGGGCCGCCCGGCGGTTGTTGACCGAGCGGAGGCGGAGGTGGGCGATAGCCAGGAACACCCGGCGCGGGCGGTGACACGGGCGGCTGTTCCGGTGGTGAATCTCCTCCCGCGCCGACTGGACCGGCCGGCTGGTCCGCTAGCGAGGGGGCTGGGGCTTGATGAGGCGCCGGTGGAACGGCCGCGGCAACCGGCGGACCGGGTTCGGGAGACGGTTCCCGAGCCGCTTGGGCCGAAGCGACTTCCTCGGTCGACGCCGCGGCCCCAGGCTGCAATTCGCCTTCAACGCCGGCGGGGTGTTTCTTCAAGTCCGCGAGTTCTTGCTCGAGTTCCCAAACACGTCGCGGCAATGTGGAGCGCAGGGCGTTCAGGTCATACCGCAGTTCATCGACAAGCACGCGGTTCTTGCGAGCGCGCGCGTTGGCTCGGCCGAGGGCGATCGAGAAACCCACGACTCCGCCCACAAGGAGGAGGAAAAACAGAAAATCCACTTGCCAAGTCTATGGTAACACCGGGTTTCCGTCACAATATGCGCACCGAAAGCCCTAGAATCATCCGGTAAACATGCGGATCCTCAGTACGCGATAGCGCCGCCCGGGGACACCCCGAGCAATCCGTTGCATCGTCGCGCATTCCAGAGAAACCCCAAACGGCCGGACTGGGGCGTGGACCCCAGTCCACGCTCAACGTGTTGAATCGAAACCGCAAGCGCCCTTCATCGCACAAGCGTGTCTATTCTGAGCAAGGGCAAGGCTGGGAAAGGCCTTGCAGAATGGCAATCTCCCTCAGTGGGCATTGACGAAAACCTACACGGCCGGATGTCTCTCGTGCCACTCAGTTACCTCTTCGTAGGTGTGTCCTATGCGGCACAGCAGCGGCTCGCGCAGCCGATCGCCCATGAGCTGCATTGTGTAGGGCAGCCCAGCCTCAGAAAATCCGCACGTCAAAGAAAGCGTTGGCGTGCCGGCCATGTTAGCCGGAATCATGAATTGGGCAGGCCATGGAGTCGCTTGTTCTACTTCCTCCATCCCTCCGTACTGGGTACGCGAAGGTATGGGATAAGGCATGCGCCCACCAGGCATTACAATCGCATCGACGTCCGAGTACAGACTCAATATCTCGGCCGCATATTCCTGGCGCTTCCCCAGGGCCTCAGAGTACTGCCCTTCGGTGACTTGCCCGCCCATGCCAATGAACTCCCCGGCGAAAAGTCCATACTCCGCCGCTCGGGTAGCGTAGTGTTCTTGATGCGCGTCATGCGCTTCCCGCTGCACAATCGCTACATGTGCATCCGCGGGGGCGGCCGGTAGTTTCACCTCCACAATCTCCACGCCCATCTGTTCAAGCGTACCTAGCGCAGCCTCAATGGATGCGACAAGTCCGGGGTCCTCAATGCCGTCCGAGTACTCTCGATCGAATCCGACAAGCAAGCCCTCGATTCCGCCCGCTATCGCATCGAGCATGTTCGGCACGGGGTCGCGGAGCGAGGTCGGATCGTTTGCGTCGAACCCCGCGATCGCTTCGAACACAACAGCGGCGTCCTTCGTTGAGCGCGTCAGAGGCCCCACATGGTCGAGAGATTCGGCAAGTGGAAGGATGCCGAACCGGCTCACCCGGCCATAGGTCGGCTTTAGACCCACAATCCCATTGGCTGCCGCCGGCATGCGGATCGAGCCTCCGGTATCCGATCCGAGCGAGGCAAAACAGAGACCCGCTGCCGTCGCAACACCCGATCCGCTGGATGAGACGCCGGTCCAGAGGTCTTCTCCCCACGGGTTCACGGGTATGTCGAAATCGCGGTGGTAGCCGGCAATCGCGCCCTCGGTCATGTTGAGCTTGCCCAGCATCACAGCTCCAGCCTTGTTCAACTTCGCAACCACCGTCGCATCGTAGTCCGGCACGAAGCCGGCCAGAATCTTAAGACCGCCCATTGTCCGTACGCCCTTCGTGTAGCAGAGGTCCTTCACCGCAATTGGGACGCCATGGAGCGGCCCGCGGTACTCGCCGGCTTGAATTTCCTTCTCGGCCCGGCGGGCGGCGACCAAGGCTTAGTCGGCCATCACCGTGGCGTAGCTCTTCAATCGAGGGTCAACGTTCTCGATTCGGTCGAGCATCATCTGAGTAAGCTCGACGGGCGAGAGATCCTTCGACTTGATCAAGCTGGCAACCTCCGTGAGGCCCGCGAAGTGGAGCGGTTCTGTGCCCGCCTTGGAGCCTGTCGAGTCGGGCGAACAAGAAGAGTTGAACACGCCCGCTCCTGACAGCGCTAGAAACTCCCGACGGGAGAGTTGCGTTCTGGGAGATGAATGGTCACGACACTTCACTTCTAATCCTCCTGCGGCCACCCCAGTGATGGAGTGCAATCGGCCGAAGGCGAAGCCGCCTCGGATGCCGCGGCCGCCCGCAGAACGAGACCGGGTCGCCTTGGGAGGGCCGATGATTTGTAGCCCTCTCAGTCCGGCAGTTCCTGCTCGCTAGGCTCCGGCAGCTTGAAGCTGGCGGCCAACCCCACCGCATAGCACAAGAACCCCACCAGCCCCGCCGCGTAAGCCAACTGCACGGGAGCACTGTCCCCAGGCATGTAGTTTTGCAGCGTCGTCGTCACCAGGGCCGCGGAGGTCCCGATCATGCGCCCGCCGATATTGGCCGCGAAACTCTCTCCGGTCCCGCGCAGGTGCGTCGGGTAAACACGCGGCAGATAATTTCCCCAGAAGCTGAATTGCGCCACCGTCAGCAGGCCCACCACCAGGATGCCCCATTTGAGCAGCGCTAAATTGTTGGTGGAAGCGTAGAAGAACACGATCGGCAGGATGACGAGCCCCGGAATCTGAAAGATCCTGAGAAGCTTGCGCCGGGCAACTATGCGAACGGCCAGGACCGCCAGCGCGAGCCGCCCCAACAAGCCTCCAAGTTCCTGAAAAGCTTGAACACCGCTGATGGTTTGTTCCAGCGCCGCTCTGGCCATCCCCGAAAGCTCCGCCAAGCCGGGAACGATGCGGGGAACATGCTGGATCGCTCCGAACGCCGCGCCGTAGCTGCACGCGAACATCAAAGTGGTGATGAGGGTCGTCGTTCGAAACTCAGGACGAAACAGCTCAGCCAGGCTCGGCCGCCGCAAAGTCCCCGCCGCCTTCTTCTTCGCCCAGACCGGTGACTCGGGCAGGAACGGCCGGATCAGCATCAGCGGAATGGCGGGAATCACCCCCGAGATCAGCGTATAGCGCCAGGCCTCGTGAACACCGTGAATGGCGGGCAACGAATCCGCGTAGGTCACCGCGATATAGTACGCCCCGGTAACCATCAATCCGCCAATCGAACCGAAGGCTTGCGTATACCCCAAAACCGCCTCGCGCTGCTTGGGGTTGGGAAATAGTTCCGCCAGCCAGGCCACCGCCGCGACAAACTCCACGCAGACCCCGACAAACGTCGTGCAGCGGAACACAAGCAGCCATACGGGGGAGGTCACAAAACCGGCCGCGCACGCCGAAAAGCCGTAGAGCAGAATGCTCCAGACCAGCACCCGCCGCCTCCCCAAGCGGTCCGTCAGGTACCCTCCCAAAAGCCCGAAAACTCCGCCACAAACGGCGGGAAGGAAAAACAGCAACCCGACCCACTGACTAAACTCCGGCGTGCCCGGCCGGACTTCAGCCAACTCCAGCAGCGCCGGCCGCACGATCAGCGGCAGCATCAGCAGTTCGTAGATGTCGAACGCGAACCCTAAAGCGGCAACCGCGCAGATTACCCACTGGATCGGCGTCAAGCGCGGCCCTCGGCTGGTCTCCGGCATCGTTGATCCGTCGCCCCCTAGGCGAAAAAGGGGGACTGCCACCCATTTCCGCTTCTCCAATCCATTTTAGAAGTCAGCGCTTCGCCGAAAGGGAATTGGCTGGCTGTCCCCTTTTTCGCGTCCTCGGACTTGCACCCAGGGGCTGCTAGCTGGCCTCTAACCTCGAAAAGAGCCCGCGACAACCTGCCGGCCGCCAATCGAACAGATAGTATAGCGCCCGAGTCTTCAGTCGCGACATCCATGATCCTAAAAACGGCAGTTGGACGTTCTAGCATTCGTTGTAACATATTGAAAGAACGTATCTTATGTGCTGATATTGCAACTGCGGAGCAGTTGCAATCTTCACCCGCCGGTCCCCGATGACACTCGGGTCCAACTGACGTCTCGTCACAAGGTTGGGGCGGTTCGAAGACGACCAACTGCCGTTTTTAGGATGATAGGTAACTGTCAAGGGTCGATGCAGGCTAGCAGCCCGTGGCAGAAGTGGTCGTTTTCAGGCGGCGCGAGCGGGACGCCTGCGACGCGTGGACACGCCTAGGGCCGGCGAGAGCGCCGGCCAGTCACGGATTTTTAAGAAAAATATTCCCCGTGTTCTCAATACATCTTGCCCGCCCAGATAAGAATTCCCAGAACGGCTCCGCTATCCTGATAGCGGTGGATCAATCGAATGACAAACAATCATGCGCAATCAAAGAAAAGGCGAACCGGGCTTTGCAAGAGCCAAAAATCCCAAAACCCTTACATTTTCTGTAGAAAACTGCAATTTGCACCCACAGGCCACTGAAACAAAACGGCTTACACGTTTCCCAAAATTCATGCCACGGCGCCCAGAGTCGAGCTTTAACCTGCATAGTGCTCCCAAAACCACGGTAGCCGCCGCGAAAAGGCCACTTTGCTGCAATCAGCGCAAATCCGGCCCTGCGGCAACCGTCCACCGGCTTGGTCTTGCGCGGGTTGCCGCCCGCCAAGATGCCGTACGCTGAACATCTTGACCCCGGTCAGGCTCGCCCGGGATATCAGCGATTCCGTGAACATTAGTGTTGCGGGTCCGAACTAGCGCCTTTATCCGGCCCGTCCGGGCCACTGACCCGCGAATGCGTACGATGACAGTCTTGCCTCAACGGGAACCAAAACGCTCTGCCGTACAATGAAAACTGCCCCGCCGGAAGCTTAATGGATTCACCCGCAACTCGCCGACTAGGTTCATCCTCCGGATTGGAAGCCAGATCAGCCGCGCTCGGGAACCCGGAAGAGGCGAAAAGCCTAATGCTTTGCACCGTTGCGTCTTGGCGCCATTTCGTGCAACATTTGTCTTAGACTTTGAGAATCGCAAAGGCCACGAAGGGGTGTTGACTATCGATATACTCCCACGACAAAATCATATCCCGTTGGATGAGCAGAACAAATCAATCACAATTATGAGAAGGTTGTTGCTCGGCGACGTTGTCAACTGGATCACGGCCGGGGACCCCGCAATCCGCCACCTCGAGGATTACGGCTGCGGCAATTACCCCAGCGAATGACCTTGCTTACCGCAACCTTCTACTACATGGCGGCCGCCAGCATCGCGAGCGCGCTTCTGGCCGTGACGCGGAAGAATCCCGTTCACAGCATGCTCTGGGTGCTGGCGCTCTTCCTGCACGTGGCGGGCATCTTCCTGCTGCTGAGCGCGGAGTTTCTGGCAGCGGTGCAGGTCATCGTGTACGCGGGCGCCATCTTGATCTTCTACCTCTTTGTCGTGATGGTACTCGACCTGCCGGAGGAGGAGGCTGGGCCGCGGTTCGGCAATCATTGGCCGCTCGCCGCCGCCGCGGGGCTCTCCGTGGCAGCCTTGGCCTGGTTCGCCCAACCCGGCACGCTTGACCCCGTTGGAGCTGTGGCCGCACCCGCCGCACGGAGCGTGGCAGCGGGAGGTCCGCCTCAGGGCAGCCTGGCGGAGGTAGGCATGGCGCTGTTCGGTCCTTTCGCGTTGCCCTTCGAGATAGCCTCGCTGCTGCTGCTGGCCGCTATCGTAGGTGCCATCGTCATCGCCAGGAGGAGACCAACAGAGTCATGATTGTGCCCGTGAGTACGGTTCTGGGATTGAGCGCTATTCTCTTTGGGATTGGAGTATTCGGCTTCCTGGCCCGGCGCAACATCATCCTGATGCTGGTCTCGGTTGAGGTCATGCTCAATGCAGTCAACCTCAGTCTGGTCGGCTTCAGCCGGCACTTCGAAGACCCGCGTGGTCAGGTCATGGCCCTGTTCGTGATCGCCGTGGCAGCCGCGGAGGCAGCGGTCGGTCTGGGGCTCATCATCGCCTTGAACCGGAACAAGCCTGGGGCGGGCGTGGCGGACCTGACCGAACTCAAATGGTGACGTTTTCGCTTATCCCCCTGCTCGCGGCGCTCGTGCCAGCCTTGGGCGCACTCCTCATCGCGTGCACGGGCGAGCGTCGCGCCAATCTGAGGGAATTCTGGTCCGTTGCGGCCGGTGTCGTGATGTTCGCTCTGGTAGCCTCCATGGTCCCGGAGGTTCTGGCCGGCCGCTCGCCGGAGTGCGTGCTGTTTCGGCTCCTCCCCGGCATCGAACTGGCCTTTCGGGTGGATGCCTTCGGCCTGCTCTTTGCCTCGGGGGCCTCGCTGCTGTGGATCTTGACCTCGTTTTATTCGATCGGCTACATGCGTTCTCTTCGAGAGCACGCCCAAACCCGTTACTTTTCTTGTTTCGCTCTGGCCCTTTCCGCCACTATTGGGGTGGCCTTCTCCGCTAACCTCTTCACCCTGTTTCTGTTCTACGAAGCCTTGACCCTGGTCACCTACCCCCTGGTGGGTCACCACGAGACGCCCGAGGCCAAGGCAGGCGCGCGCAAGTACGTCATCTATCTGCTGGGGGCCGCCAAGGTGTTCCTGGTGGCTGCCATCATTCTGACCTACAACGTGGCCGGAACGCTGGAGTTTCACAATGACGGGATACTGCCGGCCGCGCAGCTCACGGAGCAGCCCACGCTGCTGTTCGTGATTTTCGCCCTATTCCTGTTTGGATTCGCCAAGAACGCACTCATGCCGCTGCACAGTTGGCTGCCGGCTGCCATGGTCGCCCCCACCCCGGTGAGTGCATTGCTGCATGCGGTGGCGGTGGTCAAGACCGGGGTTTTCTCCACGCTGCGGGTTTTTCTCTTCGTCTTCGGTCCTCACGCCATGCGCGAGCTCGGCGCGGACCAACTGGCCTTGGGAGCGGCGTCGGTGACGATCCTGGTGGCATCGCTGCTGGCGCTCGGCCAGGACAACCTCAAAGCCAGACTGGCCTTCTCAACGGTGAGCCAGCTCTCCTACATCATCCTGGGCGCGGCACTGTTGAACTCCAACGGGGTGACGGGCGGGATTGCCCACATTACCAACCACGCCGTTTCGAAGATCACACTCTTCTTATGCGCCGGCTCAATTTATGTATCCACGCACAAGACCGAAATCAGCCAATTGTCGGGCCTGGCCAAGCGCATGCCGTGGACCATGGCCGCGTTTTCGCTGGCCTCGCTGAGCATCGTCGGCATTCCCCTCACCAGCGGATTCGTCTCCAAGTGGCACCTCGCGCTGGGCACGGTGGAGGGCGAAGGCCGCTTTGTTTTGCTGGGGGTAATCCTGGTCAGCTCATTGCTGAGCGCGGCCTACCTGGGCCCGATTGTGTACAAGGCCTACTTCGAAGAGGAGTCGCCGTCGACCAACGCGGAAGTCCGCGAGGTGCCTTGGATGGTGGCGCCGTTGACGATCAGCGCTGCCGCCAGCCTGTTCCTGGGCCTCTATTCCGCTCCGGTCCTGGAACTTGCAGGGAGGGCAATGCCGTGAACTTTTTGGAAAAGCATCTGGAAGATCCCGTCCGTTTCGCCCGGATCAAGCGATGGTTTTACGCTGGCCTGGCCGTAGTAGCTCTGGCCGAAATCATTCTGCCGCGAATCTTCCACGGCGGTCACCACCATTTCTCGTTCGAGGGCTTTCCTGCTTGGGGCTCGCTCTATGGGTTGGCCTCCTGCGCGGCGATCATAGTCGTATCAAAACTCATCGGAAAGGTGTGGCTCATGCGTCGCGAGGACCACTATGACTCTTGAGTGGGTGCATCCATTGCTTGAGTGGGTGCATCCAGGGCTCTTGCTCATCCTGGGCGCCTGGGTCTTGCCGTTCCTCAAGGGACAGGTCAAGCGCCTGGCGATGCTGATTCTGCCCGCCGCAGCCTTGGCCGCCTGCCTGAGCATGTCGCCTGGCACCTACGGCGAGGTGAGCTTCCTGGGGCAAGACCTGGTATTCGGCCGGGTGGACAGCTTGAGCCTGATCTTTTCCTATGTCTTTTCGCTGATGGCCTTGCTGGGCATGGTCTACGCGCTGCATGTGGAAGACGATTGCCAGCACGTAGCCGCCCTGACCTATGCGGGGGGCGCGCTGGGGGTGACGTTTGCCGGGGACTTCCTCTCCCTTTACGTCTTCTGGGAGATCATGGCGGTTTCATCCGTGCTGCTGGTATGGCGGCGCCGCCAGGCAGCAGCCGTGGCAGCCGGGTTCCGTTACCTTCTGGTTCACGTAGTCGGGGGGCTCATCCTGCTGGCGGGGATCGTGCTCCACTGGTCCCAGAGCGGGTCGCTTGTCTTCGGGGATATGGGAGCGTTTTCCGGCGGCACGGCCTGGGCCCTGATCCTCGCCGCCTTTCTCCTCAACGCGGCTGTGCCGCCGCTGGGGGCCTGGCTTCCCGACGCCTACGCCGAGGCCACGGTCACGGGCGCGGTCTTCATGACTGCCTTCACCACCAAGTCGGCGGTCTACGTACTGATCCGCGGCTTTGCCGAGACGGAACTGCTGGTGTGGTTGGGAGCAGCCATGGCGGTCTACGGGGTGGTCTACGCCGTGCTGGAAAACGACGCGCGACGGCTGCTGGCCTACCACATCATCAGTCAGGTTGGCTACATGGTCTGCGGGGTGGGGATCGGGACCCCATTGGCCATAATGGGCGCCACGGCCCACGCCTTCGCGCACATCCTCTACAAGGCGCTCCTCTTCATGGGAGCCGGCGCTGTCTTGCAGGTGACCGGGCTGCGAAGGCTGAGCGATATGGGCGGGCTTTACAAGACCATGCCGCTCACCCTGGGCCTCTACATGGTCGGCGCCTTCGCCATCTCGGCCGTGCCGCTCTTTAGCGGCTTCGTGAGCAAGTCCATGATAATCTCCGCCGCGGGCGAGAAGCACTTGGCGCTGGTCTTTCTGCTGCTGACGTTGGCCTCGGCCGGAACTTTCCTGCACACCGGCCTGAAGCTTCCCTACTATATGTTCTTCGGCAAAGATTCCGGCGTGCGCGGGGAGGAGCCGCCCAGGAACATGCTCGTGGCTATGGCCCTGGCAGCGGTCCCGTGCGTTTTGATCGGGGTCTTCCCCGAGCTGCTGTACCAGCACCTTCCAAACGCCGTGGGCTACGTCTCATACACCCTGGACCACGTCACAAGCACATTAGGGATGTTGGGCTTCACAGCGCTGGGTTTCTTCTTGCTGCTCAAGCACCTCGACCCCGAGCGCACGATCAGCCTCGACACGGACTGGTTCTACCGCCGAGGTTCGGCCGGTTTTTTGGCTCTGGTGCAGCGTCCACTGGCGCGCCTCGAGTATGGTTTCGTCGGAGAGATCTATGAGTTTGTGATCCGGCGGCCGGTGCTGGGCGCGGCGGATTTGTTGCGCAAACTCGACAGCCTCGTAGTCGATTCCGCGTTCGTCGGCGTGGGACGCTCGACCCAGACCTTCAGCCAGATCCTGAAGACGACATCGGACGGTCACGCCCAGCACTACGGCCTGATCATGGCGGTTGGAATTGTGGTGCTGCTGGTTCTGGCAATGCTTGCCCTATGACTGACTATCCCGTTCTCAGCGCCACGACGTTCCTGCCGCTTGCGGGGGCGGTTTTGATCCTGCTCCTGGGCAGCGACCGGCTGGCGCGCTGGATCGCGCTGGCCACAACCTTGGCGACTCTGGCCGTCTCGGCCCCGCTTTACTGCTCGTTCGACAAGAGTTCAAGTGCTCTGCAATTCGTCGAGCTGCGAGAATGGATTCCAGCCTGGAACATCGCCTACAGCATGGGCGTGGATGGGATCAGCGTCCCATTCATCTTCCTCGCCGCGCTGTTGAGCGTGCTGTGCGTCGGCGCCTCGTGGACCGCGATTCAAACCAGGGTGCGGGAATTCTACGCCGCTCTCCTGGTCGCGGAGACAGCGATGATCGGGCTCTTCGCCGCATCGAACCTCTTCCTTTTCTTTGTGTTCTGGGAACTCGTAATGATTCCCATCTTTCTGCTCATCGGCGTGTGGGGAGGCCCGAGGCGAGTCTACTCCGCGGTCAAGTTTCTGCTCTTCACGCTGGCTGGCAGCGTTTTGATGCTTGTTGCCATGATCGCCGTCTACCACGCCTTCGGCACGATGGACTTCAAGGAACTGGCGGGGGAGACGATTGACCCGGCATTTCAGACCTGGCTCTTCGTGGCCTTTCTGGCCGCCTTCGCGGTCAAGGTACCCATGTTCCCGGTCCACACCTGGCTCCCGGACGCCCACACCGAGGCCCCCACGGCGGGGAGCGTCATCCTCGCCGGGATCCTCCTCAAGATGGGCGCCTATGGTTTTCTGCGGATCTCGCTTCCCATACTTCCCGACGCCGTGCAGCTCTTCCTCACGCCCATGCTGGTGGTTTCCGTGGTCGCGATCGTCTACGGCGCCTACGTGACCCTGGTCCAGAAGGACGTCAAGCGCCTCATTGCTTTCTCGAGCGTTAGTCATATGGGTTTCGTCACGCTGGGCATCTTCACGCTGAATAAGAGCGGGGTCGAGGGCGCGATTCTCCAAATGATCAACCACGGGATCGTCTCCGCGGCGCTATTCTTGTGCGTCGGCATGATCTACGAGCGCACCCACACCAGGGAGATCAAGGACTACGGGGGAGTCGCCAAAATCGCGCCGGTCTACTCCACTTTGCTGGCGCTGTTTTGTCTGGCGGCGGCGGGATTCCCGGGGTTGAATTCATTCGTGGGGGAATTCCTCATCATCGGCGGCGCCTTCCACACTCAGGCCTGGCTCGGGGCCGCGGCCGTCTGGGGCGTCGCCTTGGGAACGACTTACATGGTCTGGCTCTTCTACCGCGTGGTCATGGGCGAGATCAACCCGGGGCTCGAGGGGCTGAAGCTCGAGCTCAATGTCCGTGAGGTGGCGACGCTGGCCCCACTGGCTCTGCTCGCCGTGTGCCTCGGCCTCTACCCTGAGAGTGTCCTTTCTTATCTTCGCGTCCCCGTGGCCGAGCTTCTGGCAGCCGGAGTTGTGCCATGAAGGGGGCCGCCACCCTATCTGACCTGGCCCTGCTGGTCCCTGAGCTGATTCTGGTCGGCATGGCCTTGGCGCTCATTCTAACGGCTCGCCGGATTCAGAAAACGCCGGTGGCCGCGGTCGGGACCGTCCTCGCCGCGCTGGCCGCCGCCGTGGCCGCGGGCTGGACCTTGTCCGGGGGCGCCCAGACTGGGTTTAGCGGCATGATCACCGTCGACGGGTACTCGCAATTCTTCAAAGTCCTCATCGCCGCCACGCTCGCCCTTGCTGCGCTTCTGGCCGTGAGGAGCCTCGACAGGGAAGGGATCCCGAAGGCCGAATACCATGCCTTGCTACTGCTGGCCTCGACGGGAATGATGCTCGCGGTTTCAGCCCTTGACCTGTTGACCCTCTACCTGGGCTTGGAACTCATGACGCTTTGCTCCTACATCCTGGTCGGCATCACGGTCGAGAGGCCGGCGTCAAACGAGGCTGCGATCAAGTACTTCCTTCTTGCTTCCTTCGCCTCGGCTTTGCTGCTCTACGGGATCAGCCTGACCTACGGAGTCACGGGCGCAACCGGCTTCGCGGGCATTGCCTCGGCTCTCGCGGGGCAGGGCTCCAGCCCGCTGCTGTTGGTGGCCGTCGGGCTGGTCACGGTAGGAATCGCCTTCAAAATCGCGGCGGCGCCGCTGCATGCCTGGGCGCCGGACGCTTATCAAGGAGCCAGCGCCCCGGTTGCGGCCTTTTTAGCGGCCGGCTCGAAGGCGGCTGGTCTGGCCGCGCTGGGACGGGTCGGCCTGGTCGCGTTCGGCTCGCAAGCCGAAGTCTTGTCGGTGGTTCTGATAGGGCTCGCCGCACTCTCCATTCTGGTGGGAAGCGTGGTCGCTGTGTCCCAAACCGACATGAAGCGGTTGCTGGCCTATTCCTCCATTGCGCATGCGGGCTACGCTCTCCTGGGCCTCATCGCCGGCACTCCCGAAGGGGTCGAGGCGACGATGACCTACGCCTTCTTCTATGTGTTTATGACTCTCGGGGCCTTTGGCGTGGTCATTGCTTTGGGAGAGCGAGGCGAGAAACTAGACGGCTATCAAGGTTTGGCGGCGCAACGGCCCGGAACAGCCGCGCTGATGCTGCTGTTCCTCTTGTCTTTGACCGGCATCCCTCCAACGGCCGGCTTCGCGGCCAAGTTCGTCGTGATCCTGAGCGCGGTGCGCGCGGGCCATATGGCGCTGGCGGTACTAGCGGTGGCCTGCAGCGTGGTGTCCGCGTTCATCTACATGCGCGTGGCCGTCTTCATGTACATGAGGGAGCCGCGGGATGCGGCGCCGTCGCGCTTCCCGGTGGCCGTGTCGGCGGCACTTGCCGTGGCCGCGCTGGTCACCCTGATCGGCGGAATCTCCCCCGGTAGCTTGACGGCCTGGGCGGTGTCGCCGTGATGTAGCATTCAATCCAAAAATGATCCCGCGGGGGTGTCGGGCAAGGGAATAGGGTATGGGATCATTGTGTGAAATGGGCTTAGGGCAATACCGTTCACTTAAGACTTTTGTGGTGGGCGAACAGCCCGCCGATCCCTTGAGGATGCACACTAATGCTAAAACAAATTATTACCAAAATGTTCTTAAGTGACGAGTATTGGGGCTTAGGGGCAGGCAAGCCGCTTTCTACGCGCCTTCTGGCGTGCCGGTGGATTGGTCAGCGTCATCTTCGGCGATGCGCAAGCGTTGAGTTACCATGATCTTTTCAAGAACAAACACTTGAATATAAGGGCTTTATGTAGGCCCTATGTAAGCCTTGACGCGACGTTCTCGAAGGCCTATAATGAAGTTAATCCTGCTCCGGACAGACATAAGATCTGTCTGCGGCGGGAGGGACTTCGGTCGGCTACGGAGCAGCTTACGCTGGGACCTCATGCTCGGCGTATGGATCTCCGACAGCAGCCCACCGGATGGGCATGGGGAAGTGGCCGGAAGGCCAAAATTTCGCACGCGATTGTTTTATCGCGGTAGTTTCTAAAAAGTTATATTCAATGGGGCGCTTCAAGCGCCCCATTAAGTTTTTGCGGGCTTTGCATGTCGGAAGAAACGGCCGATTCATGGCGCGAGATTCTGCGTGAGGCGATTCAAGAAAGTTCAACTCAGCCTGTAGTCGGAACGCGTTTCCGGGCTGCGATAGACTCCGCGGCATCCAAACGGAACTCCCAGTTTCCGCCCTCAGGTGAACCAGAGCTTGGCTTCATCGAGCTTCTACAGCGGCATCCCGATGTGGTCTCAATTCTGAGGCGTCCGGGACAAGACTTTCTGGTCGTAGCCGCTGGCAAATCAGACCTGCTAGCTAAAAGTATTGAGGGGCGTCTCTACGGCATACGTCCCGACCTTTTCCAGGCGTTTACGAGCGTCGGCTATAATAGCCCGGATCGCCCGTACTACGACAAGAATACGGGCCAAGTGGCCTGGCGGAAACCCGGTGAAGGACAGGCGTTGCCTGAATCATGGATTCCGATCGAGCTGACAACTGAGGCGGCCGAAATTCAGCTGAGGCGCGATTTCGCGGAAGGTGTTGAGCAGGCCGCCACTCGCCTACAGTTGCTGGAAGCCGTGAAGAACTCTCTGCCGTTATCGGCTTTTGGCAAAGCCGTGAAAAAAGCAGGATCGCAGCGTGAGTGGCACAGCTTTAGGACGGAACGAGTGCTGGAAAAAATCCAGCGCTGGGCGACGGACAAGCAAATCGAATGGAACGACGCGTGGCTTACCGAAAGGCCCAGCGATTACGCCTGGAAAAAGCAAGCCTCCCTTTCGAGCGGGACGCCTGCACACGCTGAAGCCGATCCCTTGCAGGTTCTGTTTTCGGGGTTGGATGCAGCTGACATCCAGCGCATCTCCATACCACTCGACCTTGTTCTAAAGGCTATTTCCTCGTCCAAGAAGCGCTGACCCCTGTCGTGTCGACCGATGCCTACTGCGATTATTGCGGGGTCGCCTCCCGACAGCGATCGACGCATTCAATCCGCTCTCAAGCAACGAGATCCGTTTCCAGGCACCTGGCAAGTGATCTGGATGCGATCGAAGAGTCAAGTGCCTGGCCTCGCGCCGAGTCAATTCGAGGAGGCACGAGAAACTGCTTCGAGTAACGGCGGCGCGCACCTTCTCATCTTTCGTGGTCGCGCGAAGTATGAGGAGGGTCTCATCATTGACGAAGTAGTTCCCCACTTCCGCGTGCGATGGATTGAGCGCACGCTTCTCAAGCTAATACCGCATTCGATGGATCAGTTTTTCGAAGCGATCAATGAGTTTCTTGGTGAGGAACTTGAATGGATCAATACAGTCAAGCCTCACGACGAGTCCTGTTGCTTGCTACTTCCAGAGTGTGCGTTTTCGGCTGCAGCCGACGTGCGGCATCTTTGGACCCACGCGGCCGAGGCCGGAATTGAACGCATCAGGCTCGCCGCGCGTGCGAGCAAGCAATTCAAGTTGAGACACTGGTCGCCCCATAAGAGCGGCTCCCGCGGGTGGATTGATAGTGAAAACAGGGTCTTCGACCATCGAGGGGCTCGTCATGGGGTGGCGCCATTCCCGCGCGCGTGGAAGCTTTCGTATCAGGTGGCGCCGGGGTTCCATTTCGATGTCACATCAAGAGTTTCTCGGGCATTTCAGGTTCACGCGTCTGACGGACGTCGACACGCTGTGTCGCAGTCGGGACACATCAACATCGATCCGCACGGCTACGTTCGGATTTAGGTGGTCGTTGGAATCTCAAAGCCAAGCCCAGGGTTGAACCGCGACGGCTCATCTCTACGCTAAGACCCCACCAGCGGGCGGGTGTGCGACATGAAAGTGGAGCTCAAGCCGCTCGGGCCTCCCAATAGTCCTCGAAGCGGCCGTTGTGGTGGCAGCAACGAAGGGCCAGAATCGCGTTGGCTCCGCGGACGGTCCAGAACATGCCCGACCGTTTCAGGCGAGAGCCGATGACACTCTTGCAGCCGGCCTCGATCACTCCCGAGCCGACAAACAGATGCTGGCGCCGAAACTCTGGGTAGCGCATCCGCTTGGCATTCTTTTCAAAGTATTTGGCTTCGTCGCGGAACTCTTCCGCGAGTTGGGGACTCGAGCATTCGACCGACCGCAGCGAGCACACTAACTCTTCCATCCGCCCCTGGTCGAGGTGGTCCTGATGGATCGTGATCCAACACCGTTGCTGGGCCTTGTCGTGGGGATGAAGCTGGCGTGCCAGGTCCCACAAGTGCTGGCGGGCGTGATAGAGGTCGACGATCTGAATGGCGCCGGGAAACTGCTGCTGGGCAATGTTCCAGATCCATTCGGCGCCATCTCCCAGCACGACCTTCTTGCGTGCCCGGCTCCAGCCCCGCTTCCAAGCCTCCACATACATGCGTTTGCCAAACTCGTCGGCGGTCTCAATGGCGCCGCTGTAGCTGGTCGAGTCCGGATCGCGGATGGGGTAGCCCTCTTCGTCCCACTTCGTTTGAGTGAACACGCAGCCCAACTTAGCTTCGCGGGTGTGGGCCGCCTCTCCCTTCCTTTTGCCCGCTCGGCCCACCGTCTCTTTGCGCACCACCGGAATTCCGGTCCCATCCATTTCGATGTACAGGATCGGAACGGGTTCCCCCACCACCAGCGGCAGCTCCAACTGCATCGCCCGCTGGATCTCGCTCTGCTCCCGCGCCGCGATATCCTCTCCAATCCCCTCCGCCGTCCGCTCCACCGCCTTGGCGGTCACTTCCAGACCCGCCAGCAGTTCCAGCTGCCGGCGCCCGTGATCGAAGGGAGCCTCCTGGCCCACCATCGCCTGCATACGGCGTACCCCAGGAGAGCATTCCGTTTGGGCGATGTCGAGTTCAGCGTCGGCCGGAAATTGGCCGCTGTGACAGTGCCCGCACAGGTAGTAGGGGCGCGATATATGCACCCTGCCCAGGGCGGTGAGAACCGACTTGGAGCGCAGTTCCCGGTAGTGAGCTTGGTGGCCGCAACAACAGGGAAGGCTCCGCTGGCCGGCCGCTGGGGCTGCCCATTGCAGTAGTTCGGAGAGGGCGGCGGCGCCAGCTTGGTGCATCGCCGAGCGCACCGCCATCTCGACGGCTTCCAGATCCCAGTGGCCTGTCTTGCGCCGCCCGCTGAACAGCACGCGCAATAGCTGGTCTAGTTCGCGCGCGACCTCTTGCTGGATGGCGGCGGCCGTTTTTTTTCCTGGGGGGTCTGCGCCTCAAGCTGCAGCGGCCGCTGTTTGCAGATGCGGGTATTGAGCTCCACGAACTCGCGGCTCAGTTGCTGGAACTTGCGGAACTCGGCCACTTCACGCTCGGCTTTGCCCAGCGCGGCCGGAGTCGGCAGCGACTCGGTGACGGTCTTACGATCGGCCTTATAGGTGAGGCGGGTATGGGGACCGTGCCCCGGTTGACCGGGGCGATGGCAGCGGCAGCTTGGTTTGCCGCAACGCCCCGAGGTGCTGGTGATCGAACCGGGGCGCAGATCGCCCAGCTCGCCGATCTGGCGGACGATGTCGGTACGCTGTTGCTGCAGTTGCTCGAGGGAATCAGGCATGGAAGTGACCTCCTGTTCCTAGCGTAACACATACGCAAGGATATTGGCCACAATAAAGAGCCTGCTGAAATACTCACTTCTATGTCGCGCACCCCCAGCGGGCTCGCTGTAACGAAATGATGTACAGTAACGCTATACGTTGGAGTTTCTAGCGAGGTTGTCGACTGGTGAACGAATACATCGGGATCGTCGTCACTTTTGTCCTGGCCGGCGGGATCGCGGCCGCGATGGTGGTGCTGGGTTCCACGCTGGGGGAAAAGAAGCCCACGCCCGAGAAGCTGGCGCCGTTCGAGTGTGGAAAGGATCCCTTCTCCCTGCCCATGGGAAAGCTGGCGGTCAAATTCTATCTGACCGCGATCCTGTTCATTCTCTTCGACGTCGAGCTCGTCTTCCTCTACCCCTGGGCCGTGGTCTACCGCACCCTAGGTACCTTGGGCCTGACCGAGATGGGCGTCTTTTTGGGGATCTTGTTGGTGGGCTATGTTTACGCTTGGGACAACGGCGCCCTCGAGTGGAAGTGATCTGCCGGGAACTGACATGCCGAGTGAATCATCGTTTTTGACCAGCCGCCTCGATGAGGCTATTGGCTGGGCCCGCAAGTACTCGATCTTTCAGTACCCGTTCGTGACCGCGTGCTGCGGGATGGAGTACATGGCAACGGCCTGCTCGCACTACGACGTAGACCGCTTCGGAGCGGGCCTTCCCAGGTTTTCGCCGCGTCAGGCCGACGTACTTTTCGTCGTCGGCACGATCAGTCACAAGATGGCGCCGATCTTGAAGCGCATCCATGACCAGATGGCCGAGCCTAAGTGGGTGGTCGCCTTCGGGGTCTGCACCTGCACGGGCGGTTTCTATGACAACTACGCGACCGTGATGGGTATCGACACGATCATTCCTGTGGATGTTTACATACCGGGATGCCCGCCGCGGCCGGAGATGGTGCTTGACGGTCTGATGAAGCTGCAGGACAAGATCCAGGGCCAGCAGACAAGCGGCAGCCGGCCCGTGTCCGAACCTCGCCCGGACATCGTCTGACGTATGGATGCCTCCGCATTGATCGAGTCTGTCAGGGACCGGTTCCCCAACGCAGTGTTGGCTTCCCACACCTACCGGGGCGACGCCACCGTCGTTCTCGGTCGGCAGTCCCTGCTCGAGGTGACACGGTTTCTCAAGGAGGACCCGGACTTCGAAATGAATTTCCTGATGGACTTGAGCGCGGTGGACTACTCCGATTTTGGGAAGCGGCCCGCTCCGGCTTTCTTCGCTTCCTCCGGAGTGGCGGTGAGCCCGTCTTCTCAGATTCCGGATGAGGACCCCTGGCCCGGACCTCCGGCAGAGTCGCGCTTCGCGGTCGTTTACCACTTCTACTCCATGGCCCACAAGCATCGGCTAAGGCTGGTGATTCCCGTGGAAGAGGCTGATGCCGAGGTGGATTCCCTGACTTCGTTGTGGCCCGGAGCCGATTGGCTCGAGCGCGAGGTCTGGGACATGTTCGGGATCAACTTTAGAGGGCATCCGAACTTGAAGCGCATTCTCATGTACGAAGAGTTTGAAGGCCACCCGCTGCGCAAGGACTATCCCGTCAAGAAACGCCAGCCCCTGATTGGGCCCCTCAACTAGCAGCGCCTATGGAGACGACCCCGAGAACTCAGAGCGACCCGGCGGAACTCGATACCCGGGACATGATGCTCAACATCGGCCCGGCGCACCCGGCCATGCACGGCATCGTGCGGATCGTGGCCAAGCTCGAAGGGGAGCAGATCCGGGAGGCCGAAGTGGAGATCGGCTACCTCCACCGCGGCTTTGAGAAGATGGCGGAATTGGTGGACTACAATGGCGTCGTCCCCTACGCCGACCGGCTCAACTACGTCTCCCCGCTGATCAACAACATGGGCTACTGCATGACGGTGGAGAAGCTGCTGGGGATCTCGGTTCCCGAGCGCTGCCACTACGTGCGGGTGATCCTCTCGGAGATTTCCCGGATCACGGACCACCTCACCTGCGTGGGGGCGAGCGCCATGGAGTTGGGAGCCTTCACCGTCTTTCTCTACATGATCAAGGCCCGCGAGTATCTCTGGGAACTGGTGGAGAAGGTAACCGGGGCGCGCCTGACCGTCAGCTACTGCCGTGTCGGCGGGGTGAAGGCCGACCTCCCCGAGGATTTCGCCGAGCCCTGCCGCAAAGCCTTTGCCGAGACACGCAAGGTCCTCGCCGAGGCGGATGCGCTGCTCACCCGCAACCGTCTCTTCGTGGACCGCATGAAGGGAACGGGCGTGATCTCCGCCGAAGACGCCATCTCCTACGGGATCACGGGCCCGTTTCTTCGCGCCAGCGGCGCGGACTACGACGTGCGCAAGGACTGCCCCTACGCCGTCTATGACCGGCTGCCTTTCGACGTCCCGGTGGGTACCCGCGGAGACAACATGGATCGTTACCTGGTGCGCATGGAGGAGATGGAGCAGTCCATGCGCATCGTGGAGAGGGCGCTGGCCGACATACCGCCCGGCCCGGTCCTGGTCGACACGGAGACGGGGCGGCCCATCCCGGCCGCGCAGATGGTAGACGTCGCCAAAGTGGGAAACATCGCGGCCATCTCAGGCCGTTGCGCGGTGACCGGCCCAACGCTGGAGGGCTCGGGCCGTGCCCAGTATCCGTCTATCGCCGCGGACGAAAAGCGGGTCTTCCTCCCTCCCAAGGAGGACACCTACGGCAACATCGAGGGGCTGATGCAGCAATTCAAGCTGGTCATGATCGGCCACGGCGTGCGCCCGCCCGAGGGCGAGGTTTACTTCCCGGTGGAAGGGGCCAACGGGGAACTCGGGTTCTACGTGGTGAGTGACGGAGCTGGCAGCGCCTACCGGGTGCGGGTCCGTCCGCCCTGCTTTGCCATCATGTCGGCGCTGCCCAAACTCCTCGAAGGGGACATGATAGCCGACATGGTCCCCACCTTCGGGTCCGTCAACATGATTGGTGGGGAACTCGACCGGTGAAACTTTCCGACCTCGAAGGCAAGGCCGGAGAGATTATCGAGCGTTACGAGTATCCCAAGGCGGCCATGCTGCCTCTGTTGTGGCTCGTCCAGGAAAATCAGGGTTACGTCTCCCAAGAAGCGGAGGCTTGGGTGGCACGCATTCTGGGCGTGGCCCGTTCCCACGTGCGCGAGGCAGTCTCCTTCTACAACATGTATCACACCAAACCCGTGGGCCGGCGCGAGCTTCGGGTTTGCACGAGTCTGCCATGCCTGTTGCGCGGGGCGGAGGATCTGTTGGAGAGGATCAAGGAGGGTTTAAAAATCAGCCCGGGCGAGACCACCCCGGATCAAAAGGTCACCCTCACGGAGGTCGAGTGTCTGTGCGCCTGCGAGATGTCGCCCATGGCCCAACTCGACGAACGCTTCGTCGGCCCTGTTGAGGGCGAAACGGCCGATGCCCTCGTCCAGGACGCACTCAGCGAGCCGGGCAACCCGGAATCAACCCCTGAGCCTGACCCCTTCATCTGCTCGGACGGGCCTGTGCTCTCCAGGCGATTCAAAGATCCAGAGGGGACCTGGCTGGAAGCCTACGTTGCTGAGGACGGATATGCCGCGGCCAGCAAAGCTCTCACCTCGATGACACCGGCGCAAGTGATCGAGGAGGTCAGCAGGGCCAAGTTGCGCGGCCTGGGCGGGGCGGGGTTTCCGGCCGGAAGAAAGTGGTCCTTTATTCCCAAGGAAACGACCAAGCCCAAGTACCTCGTGGTCAACGCGGACGAGGGCGAGCCCGGTACCTTCAAGGACCGCTACATCATGGAGCGGGACCCGCACGCCCTGCTCGAAGGCATGATCATCTCAGCCTATGCCATTGGCAGTCACAAAGCCTACGTTTACATCCGGGGCGAGTACTTCCGGTCGGCCAAGCGCTTACAACGCGCCATCGATGAGGCCCATCGTCAGAATTGGCTTGGCAAGAACATCCAGGGGACCGGCTTTGACCTGGATGTGGTCATCCACCGCGGCGCCGGCGCCTATATCTGCGGCGAGGAGACCGCGCTGCTGACTTCGCTCGAGGGCGGGAAGGGTTTTCCCCGGCTCAAGCCCCCCTTCCCCGCGATCTCGGGGCTGTTCGCTTGCCCCACCATCGTGAACAACGTGGAGACGCTGGCCTGTGTCCCTTTCATTTTCCGCAATGGAGCGGAACGATTCGCCGAAATCGGCACGGAAAGTCAGGGCGGTACGCGGCTCTTTTGCGTCAGCGGACATGTGGTCCGGCCCGGCGTCTACGAGGAGCCGGTCAGCATTACCCTGCGGGAACTCATCGAGCGGGCCGGTGGCGTGCATGAGGGCAACAAGCTCAAGGCCGTTATCCCCGGAGGGATCTCAGCCAAGATCCTGACCGCCGATGAGATCGACGTTGCCATGGACTTTGACTCCCTGATGGCGGCGGGCAGCATGGCGGGATCCGGGGGCGTGATCGTGATGGATGAGGCCACCTGCATGGTCCAGGCGCTCGATTCGGCGGCCCGGTTTTTCGCCGACGAGTCCTGCGGCCAGTGTTCGCCGTGCCGTGAAGGGACCGGCTGGGTCCATCGCATCTTGCGGCGCATCGTCGAAGGGAAAGGGAGTGTTCAGGACTTGGATGACCTGCTCGCCATCGTCGGCGACATGGAAGGAAACACGATCTGTGTCTTCGCGGACGCGGCTGCCTGGCCGGTCGAGTCCTACATCAAGAAGTTTCGGCCTGAGTTTGAGGAGTACATCCGCAGCGGGCGGAGCGCCGAGCAGAAGGAGGCGGTCCCATGCCTAGCCTGAGCATCGACGGTCGTGAGGTCAGTGTGGCCGAAGGGACCACCGTCATCCAGGCAGCCGAGAAGCTAGGGATCTTCATTCCGCGTTACTGTTACCACCCCGGGCTCTCGATCGCGGGCAACTGCCGCATCTGCCTGGTGGAGGTGGAGAAGTTCCCGAAGCTGCAGATTGCCTGCAACGCGTTCGTCAGCGAGGGGATGGCCGTCCATACCAAGAGCGAGAAGGCTGAGGATGGCCGCCGCGCGGTGCTGGAGTTTCTGCTGGCCAACCACCCCCTCGACTGTCCGGTCTGCGATCAGTCGGGTGAGTGCGACCTGCAGAATTTCTACATGAACTTCGGGCTCTATGACCCGCGCTTCAGGGAGCACAAGGTCAAGAAGAAAAAAGCCGTGGAACTCGGCCCCCATGTGATGCTGGACCAGGAGCGCTGTATCCTTTGCTCCCGCTGCGTGCGCTTCACCGACGAGATCACCAAGACCGGCGAGTTCGGCATTTTCAACCGCGGAGACCGGGCCGAGTTGGGACTCTACCCTGGCGATGTGCTCGACAATCCCTACTCGGCCAACGTGGTGGACATCTGTCCCGTGGGAGCCCTGACCGAAAGTGATTTCCGTTTCAAAGCCAGGGTCTGGTACCTCTCCAGCGCCCCCACGGTCTGCAACGGCTGCAGCCAGGGCTGTAACGTGGATATGCATTACGTGCTTGACAGTCCCCACCTGAACGACGGGGCTCGGGTCGCGCGCATCAAGCCCCGCTACAACCCGGATGTCAACCAATGGTGGTTGTGCGACGAGGGGCGCTACGGCTTTGGCTGGATCGATCAGGGACGTCTTACCAAGGTACGCGGGCCGGCGGCGGATGGCGCCGATGCAACTTGGGAGCAGGCCCTCAGCGCGATCTCAACGGCCCTGGCAGGGTTGGCCGAGGAACAGGGCGGCGGCCGGAACGGGGCCGGCTCAAGGATTGGCGTGATCGCCTCGGCCCAGCTCAGCAACGAGGAGCTTTTTCTGATCCGGGAGATTTTCGGGGGCGCTCTGGGCGCCCGCCTCAGCGCCTCAGTTCCGGAGAAGCCTGGAAGCTCGGACGACTTCCTGATCAAAGCAGACAAGAACCCCAACACGCTGGGAGCGACTCTGCTGGGTCTGGCCGGCCCGGATGCGCCCGACGCCAGCCAGATTGTGGACGATGCCCTGGCCGGGAAACTTGACGTCCTGTGGGTCGCCGGACATGATCTGGTGGAGCTCTTCGGGGAGGAGAGCGCCCGAAAGATCCGAGAGAAAGTCGGTCTGTTCGTTTTCTCGGGCACGAATGAGAACGCGACCGCGCCCCTGGCTCATTGGGTCCTGCCCAGTGCAGCCTATGTGGAGAAGGATGGCACCTTCGTGAACTGCCACGGCCGCCTGCAGCGCATCGGCCGGGCCTTTCCTCCGCTGGCGGACTCGCGGGAGGACTGGCGCATTCTCCTGGAATTGGCCGGGCTATTGGGTCTGACGTTCGATTGGAGAGAACCGCGGGAAATCTTCCTGGGGCTGGCCGCGGCCGAGGCTCCTTTCGCGGATTTGAGCTATGAGACGATCGGGGCGCAAGGTGTTGAGGTGGCGACGGTCGATCCCGCGCACGAGGGGCGGTGAAAAAATGGGGACTGTACCGAGCGCCGGCCGAAATAGTTCCATTGAATCAGTAACCGCATCCGGCGCGATGTGGACTGTCCCCGATTTTTTCACAGCCCCCGAGGCGATCGCACCATGATGGAAGTCCTGCTAGTCAAGCTCACCCTGGCGGGGATCGTCTTGTTCGCGGTATTGAACCTGGCGGGCTTGCATACCTGGGCAGAGCGCAAACAGTCTGCCCTCATCCAGGACCGCATCGGGGCCAACCGCGCTGACATCTTCGGCTTTCGGGCGCTGGGCCTCTTTCACGCCTTGGCCGACGCGGTCAAAATGTTCACCAAGGAGGATATCGTCCCGGCCGGCGCGGACAGAACCCTCCATACCTTAGCCCCCTTCTTCTCGGTTTTTTTCGCCCTGGTGGCCTTCGCCGCGATTCCTTTTGGGGACCGCCTGATTTGGGGGGATCGTGTCATTGAACTCCAGGTCGTGAAGATCGACGCGGCGCTGCTCTACGTTTTTGCCATGCTCTCACTGGGAGTCTATGGCGTGATTCTCGCTGGCTTTGCTTCGCGCAACAACTACGCGATCCTGGGAGGACTCAGGGCCACCGCGCAGATGATCTCCTATGAGATCGCCCTGGGCGTCTCCATCGTCGGTGTGGTCATGGTGTATGGGACCATGGACCTGGCTGAGCTAGTGCGAGCCCAGGGGCAAATGATTGGCGGCTGGATCCCTTTCTGGGGCATCGTCGCCCAGCCCGTGGCCTTTATCGTGTTCGTGACCGCGGCGCTGGCGGAAACCAAGAGGGCTCCCTTCGACCTGCCGGAAGCAGAGTCGGAGATCATCGGCTACTTCGTGGAGTACAGCGGAATGAAGTTCGGGATGTTCTTCCTCACCGATTTCCTGGAGACCATCATGGTGGCTTGCCTCGCAACCACGCTCTTTTTCGGCGGGTGGCAGGTGCCGTTCCTGCTGCCGGACGGATTTCACTTCCCCTGGGGTGGAGAGCTTCTCGTTCCCCATTTGCTCTACGTCCTGCTGGGGGTGACGAGCTTTACGACCAAGGTCCTCATCTTCTGCTGGGTGTTCATGCAATTGCGCTGGACGGTGCCGCGCTTCCGCTACGATCAGCTTATGAAACTGGGCTGGAGGGGGCTGTTCCCGATTTCGGTCGCCAACGTCGTGGTGACAGCCGTGGTGCTGATCTTTCTGGGGGAGACGCCGTAATGGCCGTAAAAGTTGTCCGCCGACCGGAGCTGACTTTCTGGGAGAAGACCTACATCCCCCAAATCCTTTGCGGCCTCAAGATCACCTCCGCGCACTTCTTCCGAAACCTCTTTCTCCACACGGCCCACCTTCTGGGCCGTTTCAAGCACCTTCACGCCTCTGTCACCGTCCAGTATCCCGAGGAGCTCAGGCCTCTCATGTCGAGGTTCCGCAGCCGCCACCGGCTCACCGTGCGCGAAGATGGCACCCCCCGTTGCGTGGGGTGCATGCTCTGCGAGACGGTCTGCCCGGCCAAGTGCATTACCATCGTGCCCGGGGAGCATCCCGACCCCAATGTCGAGAAGTACCCGATTCGCTTTGACATCGACCTGGGCGTCTGCGTCTATTGCGGCTACTGTGTCGAGGTCTGCCCCGAGGACGCGATACGGATGGACACGGGAATCCTGGACCTGGCGGCCTACTCAAGGGAGGCCATGCGGCTTGATATCCATGAGCTGATGGACCCTGCGCTGCGTAAGCCGCTCAGCGACTGCAGCCTGAAGTTTCCCCACAAGTGCGAGCTAACCGGCGGAGAGATGAAGGGCAACTGGGACGGCGTCGAGGGGTCATAGAGCAAGTTCCCAGGGGAGCGAGTCCGCCAGCCGGACCAGGACAAGCAAATCGCCTGGAGCTCGCCGATCTGGGTTCGGTCCAGGTAGGTCAGTGCGCGCGGCGCAAAACCCGCAATGCCACAAAACCCGTAGCGCTGAGTTGGTCTGTCAAGGTGGACGGGGGAGTTTTTTGGGCTTCGATTCACAGCATGCACACAGGTTTTTCCACAGCGAGTCGGCTGGGGCAGGTCGCTGCGGCATCGCGCCCGGTGGCGGTCGCTGGTGCCCTTCTAATCCGAAGTTCCAGGGGCCGATTTCGGCGTAAGAGTAACCAAGAAAGGGAGTTAGGGTCGGTTTGGGGTGGTCTCGAAGTGCTTTTTGTAGCCACTAATTAGTGACTTTCTTCTGGACTTTTTGCTCTAGATATGCTATCATAGCTTTATGCCATCTAGATCAGGTGCTGTTCATGTAGCCACCACTACTCGCCGCTACAAAAACAAAATCTATACCTCCCACCTGCTCCGCCGCTCCTTTCGCGTCGGCCAGCAGGTCAAACACGAAACCCTCGGCAACCTCTCCCACCTGCCCGATTCCCTCATCGACGTCATCCGCCGCTCGCTCGCCGGCGAATCCTTTGTACCCGCCGCCGAAGCTTTCCTGGTCGAACGCTGCCGCCCCCACGGCCACGTTGAAGCTGTTCTCGGTACACTCCGCCAGCTCGGCCTCGAACGCCTGCTGGGGTCCAAACCCTCGCGCCAGCGCGACCTCGTCGTGGCCATGATCGTCGAGCGGCTGCTGCATCCCGGCTCGAAACTGGCCACCACCAGGCTGTGGCAGCACTCCACGCTGGCTGAGCAGCTGGGCGTCGAAGACGCCGACGAAAACGACCTCCACGGGGCGCTGGACTGGCTGCTGGCCCGCCAAAAACGCATCGAAAAGAAGCTCGCGGCGCGGCATCTCGCGGCCGGCGACACCGTGCTCTACGACGTCTCCAGCAGCTACTACGAAGGACGCCACTGCCCGCTGGCGGCGTTCGGCCACAGCCGCGACCGCAAAAAGGGCAAGCCGATCATCGTCTACGGCGTGCTCGCCGACAGCCAAGGACGGCCGTTGGCGGTCAGCGTCTACCCCGGCAACACGGGCGATCCGGCGACGCTGCCCGATCAGGTCGACACGCTGCGGCGGCGCTTCGGGCTCGAGCGCGTGGTGCTGGTGGGCGACCGCGGTTTGTGGACCCAAACGCAGATTGAAAACCTGCGGCAACATCGCGGGCTGGGCTGGATCTCGGCGCTGCGCGCGCCGGCGCTGCGGCGGCTGGCCAGCGAAGGCGCGTTGCAGTTATCGTTGTTCGACAAGAAAAACTTGGCTGAAATTCACTCCCCCGACTATCCCGGCGAGCGGCTGGTGGCCTGCTATAACCCGCTGCTGGCCGAGGAGCGCGGGCGCAAGCGCGACGAGCTGCTGGCGGCCAGCGAGAAGGAATTCGAGCGCATCGAGGCCGAGGTGGCGCGGCGCAAACGCACCCCGCTGACCGCCGCCGAGATCGGACGCAAGGCGGGCCGCGTGCAGGACCGCTACAAGATGGGCAAGCATTTTGAGACGACCATCGGCGAGGGCGTTTTCCGCTGGCGGCGGCGCACGGCGGCGGTCGAAGCAGAAGCGGCGCTGGACGGCATCTACGTCATCCGCAGCAGCGAAAAGAAGGCCGATCTGAAGGCCGAAGACGCGGTGCGTTCCTACAAGAGTTTGGCCCGCGTGGAGCGGGTGTTTCGCTGCATGAAAGGCGCGGATCTGCGGGTGCGGCCGATCTTTCACCGCACGCCGGACCACGTGCGGGCGCATATTTTTTTGTGTCTGCTGGCCTATTACGTGGAGTGGCGGATGCGCCAAGCGTGGGCGGAGTTGCTGTTTGAAGACGAGCAGCTGGAGGCCGGCCGGCAGCAACGCGATCCGGTGGCGCCGGCCGAGCCTTCGGCGGCGGTGAAGAAGAAAAAGGCGAGCCGCCGCACCTCGGAGGGCTTGCCCGTGCACAGCTTCCAGACGTTGCTCGACGCCCTGGCGACGCGCTGCCAAAACACCTGCCGGGTCGGCGGCGAGGAGGGCGAGGGGAGCGCGGCGACGTTCGAACAACGGACCGCGCCGACGGCGCTGCAAAAGCGGGCCTTGGAGCTGCTGGGCCTGTAGCCAGAAGAGCGAATTTCGCCGGCCGCCTTTCCGCCGCAGAATCAATAACTTACTGTCGTTTTGCCCCTGGAACTTCGGACTAATCAGCGACAACCTCCAGGCGGGCCAGTAGCGGCGATGGGCCGGGATTGGCCGCTATTCCTCGCCCCCTAGGTCTCCGAAGCCGGACCGCCAGCGGTGATGTTGTTCGCGCCGGTTCTCGCGACCAGTTCACTGGCCTTGACGAGGGAATCGATGGTTCCTGCATCGGTCCACCAGCCCTCCAGGATCGAAAACGTCAGCGTGCCTTCCCGAACGTACAGATTGTTGACGTCGGTGATCTCGAGCTCGTCCCGCCCCGAGGGGGCCAAGGTGCGAATCTTGTCGAAAACCGTTGCGTCGTACATGTAGATTCCGGTTACGGCATAGTTCGAGCGCGGTTTGTCCGGTTTTTCCTCGATTCCAGCAATACGGTTGCCGTCGATCTCGGCGACGCCGAAACGCTCTGCGTCAGGCACCGCCTTCAACAGGATTCGGGCCCCGCGAGGCTGTTTCCGGAAGGCATCGACGGCATCGGCGATGCTCCGCTCGACGATGTTATCCCCGAGCACGACACAGATCTTTTGTCCCTCGGCGAAGTGCTCGGCCAGTCCCAGGGCTTCGGCGATTCCGCCCTCGCCGTCTTGGTAGGTATAGTTGATATGCTTGAGGCCGAACTCCTTGCCATTGCCTAGCAGGCGCAGGAAATCTCCCGCGTTCTGCCCTCCCGTAACAATGAGAATATCCGTGATACCGGCTGTGACAAGCGATTCGATCGGGTAGTAGATCATCGGCTTGTCGTAGATCGGCAACAAGTGCTTGTTCGTGATCCGCGTGAGCGGATCCAAACGGGTACCAAGACCTCCCGCCAGGACGACACCCTTCATTTAAGAATCCTCATAATATTCGGGACGGGACGCCGTGGCGGCGGGTTGGCGGCACTACCTCGCGGAATGGCGGAAACAAGGGTTGGAACTACTTTCCGCGCAAGTCAATTGACCCAGTCAGTATAGCTTAGCAGCCCGTGGCGGAAGTCCGAGGACGCGAAAAAAGCGGACAGCCAGCCAATTTCCTTTCGACGAAGCGCTGATTCTGAAATGGATTGGAGAAGCGGAAATTGGTGGCAGTCCCCCTTTTTTGCCCGAGCAGACTTTGCCACGGGCTGTTAGGGTCTGGTTTCCGCGTGGCCACTATCTCAACAAATCCTCCAGCTGGATCCGTTCGTCTGTCTTTTCGTCGCGGTATTTGACGATGACGGGCGTGTAGAGCGAAAGATTCCAGTCCTTGCCTGCTCCCGAACTGACGGGCCGTGAGCCGGCGACCACGACCGCGCCTTCGGGAATGACGAGGGGGCTGTCACCGCCGGCGCGATGGATCGTTTGACGGACGATGTCGTAGACCGGCGTGGAACGCGTCAGAATCACTCCCGCCCCCAAAACCGCCCTTTTCTTGACGATCGTGCCTTCGTAGACGCCGCAGTTTCCTCCGACCAGAACGTTGTCTTCGATGATCACCGGCAAAGCCCCGATGGGTTCGAGCACGCCTCCGATTTGGGCCGCCGCGCTGAGGTGGCAGTTCTTTCCAACCTGAGCGCAGCTTCCCACCAGCGCGTGCGAATCGACCATGGTTCCGTCGCCGACATAGGCTCCTACGTTGACGTACATCGGCGGCATGCAGGTGACGCTCTTGCCTATGTAGCAACCGTCGCGAATGCTCGATCCGCCGGGCACGACACGGACGCTGTTGTCGAGCCCCAGCGTCTTAAGCGGGTAGGTCGACTTGTCGAAGAAACGGAAACGGCTGCCCTCGCTCGACATGTCGACGGTTTTTCCCATTCGAAAGCCGACGAGTATGCCGCGTTTGACCCAGGGATTCACCGTCCAGCCGAGCGGACTGCCGGGCGCAGGCTCGGCAGCCCGCGCGATGCCGGAGTTCAAGGCTGATTTGAACTCCTGAAAACACTCCATGTCTTGATGGGTGAAGTCTTCCGGATTCTTGCCGAAAAGTTGGTTGATCGAGGTTTCGAGCATAGCTTGTTGAGAAGGCATCTTGCTGTTGAGAATTGAGCGAGAGGTTCAGCAGCGCGGGGAATGCGAGGGCACCATGAGCCGGGCCCACCCCGGGGTTGTCCTTACCGTCCTAGTCGGCTGACGCGGCGGCGGGCGTAGTCAGCCCCACTTGCGCCAGCACGCGAGAGATCTTCGCCTGGCTGCCGGAATTGGGTTCGACCATGGGCAAACGGTAATGGGGCCCAATCAGTCCCATCATGGCCATGCCTGCTTTGACCGGCCCGGGATTACTTTCGACGAAATTGATCTCCATCAGCGAATGGTAGCGCCGATGAACTTCCCTCGCCCCATCGAAGTCTCCTGTTAGGGCAAGGCGGCAGAGCTGTGACATTTCGGCGGGAATCTCGTTGGAAGCCACCGAGATCACGCCCACTCCTCCCAATGCCATCAGCGGCAGCGTGACGGAATCGTCACCCGAAAGCACCAAGAAGTCGTGCGGCAGCTCTTGAAAGATCGCCGCCACTTGCCCGATGTCACCCGAGGCTTCCTTCACTCCGGCAATATTGTCGATCGACGCGAGACGCGCCAGCGTTCCGGGAGCAATGTTGATTCCCGTGCGGCTGGGAACGTTGTAAAGAACGATGGGCAGCCGGGTGGCGGACGCGATGGCCTTGTAGTGCTGGTAAAGTCCCTCGGGAGTGGGTTTGTTGTAGTAGGGCGTAACCGAAAGAAGTCCGTCGGCTCCCATCGCTTCCAGCTCGTTGGCCAGCTTGATGACTTCTTGCGTGTTGTACCCGCCGGCGCCCGCCAGAACAGGGACCTTGCCCTTCGCTTCTTCCAGAACCAATTCGACAACGCGCAGGTGCTCTTGCGTGCTCAGCGTCGGGCTCTCCCCGGTCGTACCGCAGGGGACCAGGAAATGAATGCCGCTGTCGATTTGGCGCTTTGCCAAACGGCGCACCGCCTGCTCGTCAACCGAGAGGTCGGCGCGAAACGGGGTCACCAGCGCCGTGCCGCATCCTTTAAACATGACAACCTCCATTGCTTGCGGCGCGTCCGTGGGCGTCCCGCGGCAAGCGCTTCTTCAGACCGCTAGACAGGCGGGATTGCCTATCCTAACGCGGACGGGCCGCAACCAAAGAGCGGAGCTTGGCCGCTGTCGGATTGGGCGCGTCGATGCGGCTGACCCCTCCCTTGCGGTCGGGGCTCTAAATCGGCTCCCGCGTTTTCTGCCACGTTTGGCGCGAATTTCATGATGCAGGTACTAAGCTGCTTTGTCTAGCGATCCGCGCGGGCATGGCAAGGCTATACCTGCTTCCAGATAGATGAGAATTCGTATAACCCCTGCTTGCCGATGACCCAGCGCGCGGCGCGCAACGCTCCCCGGGCGAAACCCATCCGGCTGCGCGCGGTATGGCTGAGCCGGATCGTATCCGCCTCGGAGTCGAATCCGATCTCGTGCATGCCCGGCATCGCCCCGACCCGGTTCGTGGCAACGTCGGGGTCTTTCGGATAGCCACTGTCTTTCATGACCTGGAGCAATCGAAGCATTGTGCCCGAGGGGGCGTCCTTTTTCTTGTTGTGGTGAGCTTCGTAGGCCCAACAGTCGTAGTCGTCTTGATCAGCCAAAATTCGCGACGCCGCCTCGACAATGCCATAGAAGGCCAGCACGCCCACCGAAAAATTAGCACCGTGAACCAGGCCGATCTTATCACGCTCGAGAGCGGCTTTGACGCGCGGCAGTTGATCCAGCCAGCCGGTTGTTCCTATCACCAGGTTCACGCCCAAAGGAGCAATTTTTTCGGCGTTTTCGGCAACGACGGACGGAATCGAAAAGTCAACAGCCACATCGATTCCCTGGAAGTTTTCCGCCGTGATCCCTTCGCCGTCAATGTTGTTGAACTCGTCCAGCTTGAGCCCGACTTCAAAATCGAAATCGGGGGCCAGTCGCTCGAGGAGGCGTCCCATGTTGCCGTAGCCCACCAGCGCCAGCTTCGCCGGGCTCGCCTCGGATTCATTCATCGCTATGCGAACACTTCCTCGTCAACCGTTTCAAAGAAAGTTCCGTGGAGCGCTTGCACGGCGGACCGCAGGTCCTTTTCGTCAATCACAAAACTTACGTTCAGCCGCGAAGCTCCCTGGGAGATCATGCGAATATTGATCCCTTCAATCGCGGTAAAGATCTTCCCCGCAATGCCGGGAGTATAGCGCAGATTGTCGCCGACCAGACAAACGATCGCCTGCCCCCCGGAATGGGTGACTTCCGCGAATGTTTTCAGCTCGCCTGTTATCTCGGCTAAACGCCCGGTCCGGTCGATGGTCAGCGAGACCTCGACCTCCGACGTGCTCACCATGTCGACCGGCGTTTCGAAACGGTCGAAGACCTCAAAGATCTTTGCCAGGAACCCGTGCGCCATGAGCATGCGCGTGGAGCGAATGTCGACAACCGTGATGTCCTCTTTGTAAGCGATGGACTTCACGGTCGAAGACGACGGCGGACATTGGGAAACCACTAGCGTTCCTTCCACATCCGGGCGGTGGGAGTTCAGAACACGAATGGGAATATTGCTTTTGACCGCCGGCAGCATGGTGCTGGGGTGAAGAACACGCGCTCCGAAATACGCCAGCTCGGAGGCTTCGGCAAATGACATCACGCGCAGCCGCCGGGCGTCGCTTTGGATGCTGGGATCGGCCGTCATGATGCCGTCCACGTCGGTCCAGATTTGAATCTCCTTGGCTCCCAGGGCCGCTCCGATGATCGATGCCGTGTAGTCGGAACCGCCGCGCCCCAGCGTGGAGGTAGCACCGTCCTTCGTGGAGGCGATAAAGCCGCCCATGACGACGGCTTGATGCCGTTCGAACAGCGGCGGGATCCTCTCTTTCAGGAGCCGGCTGGTCAGATCCAATAGCGGGGATGCCTGCGAGAATCGTTCGTCGGTGATGATGACCTGGCGGGAGTCAACGTGAGCCGCGGCGATCCCGTTGTTGCGGAGCGCGAGCGTCATGACGAAGCTGGAGAGGCGCTCGCCGTAACTCGAAAAAGCGTCGCTGGACCGCGCCGTCAGCTCTCCCAGGACCGCGAAGCCGCCCACGAGTTCCCCCAGCTCCAGGAAGCGCTGCTCAATGAACGCTTCTAGTTCCTGCTTGCGGTTATCTGGGACGATCGGTTCCGCTTCTCGAAGGTGGCAGGCCTTGAGTTCATCCACCTGCTTGTTTGCCTCGTCACGATTTCCGGCGGCGGCCGTCCGGGCAATCGACAGCAGGAGGTCGGTGGTCTTGCCCATGGCCGAGACCACCACCAGAGGCTGCGCTTCCGCATGGGAGGCAACGATCGCGGCGACTCGATCGATTGCATCGGCGCTCGCTAGCGAGCTGCCACCGAATTTCATCACAATCATGAATTTTTTTCTAGCCGCGCCCGGCCACAATCCGTCCGAAAGGCGGCAATTTTCGCTGCATCGTTCTTGTCCTTGTCAATAACACCCGTAGCGCGCGGCTCGCAAGAGACCTGCGTTCTTGATCCGTTCACCCGTCAGGTGCGGCACGACGAAATGCCGCGGGTCTCTTGCGAGCCCCGCGCTACGGGTGTTTCAAAGTGCTCGCCCGTCGGCTCCGCGGGTTCCACACTACAATGACAAGCCTCGGCGTGCCCGCGGTACCCGCGGCGTCAGTCCAGCAACCCGTCGCTGAGCATCAACTCGGCGTTGAGCACCGCCGCGCCCGCCGCCCCACGGATCGTATTATGTCCCAGAACGACGAACTTGTAATCGAGCACGGGGCACACGCGCACTCTTCCCACGCTGACCGCCATACCTTGCTCGAGCATCGCATCTTTGCGCGGCTGCGGGCGATCCGGTCGCTTCATCAGATGGACCGGCTGTTTCGGAGCCGTGGGAAGACTTTTCTCCTGCGGAATCCCGCGAAAAGAAACAAAAGCGGCCTCCAGTTCCGCAATGGCCGGCTTCTGCTCCAACTCGACCGAAACGGTGACCGTGTGGCCGTCAACAACGCCGACCCGGTTGCAGTGCGCGCTGACCACGGCGTCAAGCGGTTCCACGCGATCGCCTTTGAAATCCCCGAGCAGTTTCTGGGTCTCGCGCTGCATCTTTTCTTCTTCGCCGCCAATGTAGGGGATAACGTTGGCCACGATGTCCATCGACGGCAGCCCTGGATATCCGGCGCCAGAAATCGCCTGCATGGTGCTGGCAATGACCTTCTTGATGCCGAAAGGCTTCAACGGCGCCAGTCCCATGACCATCGTGATCGTGGAACAGTTGGGATTCGTGACGATGGCACCGTTCCAACCGCGGTTCTTGCGCTGCACGGCGATCAAGCCGGCGTGGTCCGCGTTTACTTCGGGGATCAGCAGCGGCACGTCGGCGTCCATGCGATGGTTCTTTGAGTTCGACACAACAAAGTGGCCGGCGGAAGCGAATGCCTGCTCGATCTCTCCCGCGACGGAGGCGTCCAGAGCCGAAAAGACCAGCCGCGGAGTGCCGTTCTCCGGCTTGGACGCATGGACCGTTCTAGAGGCAACGGACTCCGGAATCGCGGTGTCCTGCGTCCAGTTTGCCGCCTCGTGATAGGGCTTACCGGCACTGCGCTCGCTGGCGCCGAGCCACGTCAGATCGAACCAAGGGTGGTCCCGCAACTGGTTCACGAACTGCTGTCCGACCATTCCGGTTGCGCCTAGTACGCCGACTTCGATTTTCCTCTCCATGACAAAGCTCCTCCCGCCGGATCAGCATGCGGAAGCGAATCGCTTTCTACTGCGTCGCTTGAAGTTGTTTCACGAGGCTCTTGTAGAGTTCAACGGCCTCGTGAAGTTGTTTCTTGGGAACATGCTCGTCAACACTGTGGGCGACATGAATGGTTCCCGGCCCGATCAGCAGGGGCTGACCCCATCTCGTCAGCTTGGGAATGTCGGTCGCGTATTTGACGATGGTAGTTTCAAATCCGGGTACCGATTTAAGGTGGACGGCGGGCACTTCGGATGCAATGGCAACGGTCACGCGCTCGTCGAGCGTGGAAAAGACGAGCTTCTTCAGATCTTCCAGGTCCGACACCACCCGAATCGCGACCGAAGCCGCGGCGTGATCGGGAACGACGTTGGCCGCCTCTCCGCCCAAGATGGTTCCGATATTCAAGGTGGTGTCGCCCAGAATTTCGTCAACCGGCCACTGCACTTGGCGCAACGCTTGGAGATTATCCAGCAGCTTGTCGATCGCCGAATCGCCTAACTCGGCATAGGCGGAATGCACGGACCTGCCGCTGGCCTCGAGTTCCAGCCGCAGCGCGCCTTTAGTGCCGAGTCCTAGCAGATTCTCGGTTGGCTCGCCGTTGATAAGATATCGCGAACCTGGAGGATGCTTGTTGGCTTTCATCGCGCCAACGCCGTCGACTTCCTCACCTACCACGAACAGCAATCCAAGATTGCGAACACCCTCTTCCAGCAAGGCTTCCGTAGCTTTGATCATGGACGCCCCGATGCCGTGCGTGTCGCAGGCGCCCCGCCCCCAGATGCGTTCGTCGTCCTCTCGCGAGGGGATGAACGGCGGCACCGTGTCCATGTGGGTGGAAAGGACAACGTCGGGTTCTCCCCAGCTGACATAGACGTTGTTACGCTGGGGAGCAACCGGCATCAGCTCGATTCGGCCGTCGTATTGGCCGGCCAGCGGCCGCAGGCAGTCGTGGAGATAGTTGCCGATTTCGAACTCGTTGGGAGTGACGGAGTCGATATCGACGAGCGCCCGTGTTAGCTCAAACAGATGCATGGATCACTACCAACGCCGATGTTTTGGGACAGTCCCGAAGGCAAGCAGGGGCGAACTTCGCTTATTTTCGCTTCATGAACTCAGACTTCAGATTTAGGTGCGCCGGTGAGCGGCAACACCCTTTTTGCCGAACAGTATCGTCAGTCCCGAAGTGTCATTACTGAGGATATCGGATTCTTTTAAGAAGGGTCAAACGGACAGACGGAAAACGTCTAGCTACCCCCAATACTGTTCAGTTAGCAGTTCCGCGCGGAGGGTTTTGGTTCAATGGCATGTGCTCTTGTATCGGGCAACAACGAACGAACGCCTCAAAGAGCTTTGTTGCAGAGGCGTAAGCATGCGGTTGTTCTCCTGCGCCCCGTCCGCGGACTTCCGTCCGCGGCTCTGTCCGGCCATCTGAAATTTCCTGCCACAATCGGAAACGATTTGACTATACGGATACTAAGTGGACAATATTGGGGCTACCCCGCGCCCAATTCACAGGCCTCGTGAACAGCTCTTACCGCGTTGTCAAGGGCCTTCTCGGCGACTACGATTGCAATGGTCAGCTCACTCGATCCCTGGGCGATAGCGATGATGTTGATATTCTGTTGGGAAATGGCCGTGAAGACTTTCCCTGCCAGCCCGGGTGTCCCGTGCATACCTTCGCCGACGGCAGCCAGAAGTCCAACGCCTTCGTCGACACGGATTGGGCGCACATAGTCGTGGGCCAACTCAATCGCAAGCTCTTCGCACAGGCTCTCTCGTGCGTTGGCAAGTTCTTCGGCGCGTACGAGCATGCAGAAGTTCTGACGAAAGCTCGAACGGGTCAATAAGAGCACTTCAACGCCGGCACGAGCGGCGGCCTCGAGCGCCCGAGCCATCAGTTGGGCTCCGGACATCGATGCGCTGGCGGCTTCAATCGTGATCAGCGCTACCTTGGCTAGTGATGTGATCGCACGTACACCGTGATCGGCGGTGATTTGGTGGACAATACGCGTCCCCGGCTTCTCGGGCTCCAAGCTGTTCTTGATCCAGACCGGGATGCGCTTGTTCACAAGCGGCGCCAGTGTTCTGGGATGCAACACTTTGGCGCCGTTGTAAGCAAGTTCAGCCGCCTCACTGTAGCTGACTTCGGGGAGCACCCGGGCATCCTTCACAAGGCGAGGATCGGCCGTCAGGATACCGTCTACGTCGGTCCAGATCCATAGCTCGGAGGCGTCGAGAACCGTCGCGAGAATTGAAGCCGAGAAGTCAGAGCCTCCGCGTCCCAGCGTCGTTGGTTGTCCTTCCGGCGTTGCTCCGCTAAAGCCTGTCACTATCGGGATTTCTCCCCTCTCGATAGCGGGCCTGAGACGGGTATTTACGCTGGTACGGGTGAGGTCGATCAGCGGCGAGGCGTTCCCGAAGACACCGTCGGTTACGATCAGTTCACATGCGTCCACTGCCTTAGCGGGCACGCCCCTCGATCGAAGAACAGCACTGACGAGATAGGAGGACAGCTTTTCTCCGGCCGGCACGGCTTCATCAACGGATTTGGGCGGACGTTCCCCCAACATCAGCATGCCGCGGGCGATTCGCTCAAAAGCACCCAGCAGACGCTCAATTTCATGAATGGCTTCGTCGTGATCCTCGAGCGGCAACAACTCCCGGCAGGCATCGACGTGGAGCCTCTTCAGGGCTCCCAGGTGCGTGTCAACTGACGCTGGGTCATCTGCTTCCGCGCGCCGCATGACCTCAAGGAGCATGTCCGTGACCGTGGCCATCGCCGAGACGACCGCAACCACGGTGAATTTTTCGCGGGCTTGTTGAATCAAATCGGCAGCTCTGACGATGCGTTCGGGCGAGCCGATGCTCGTGCCCCCGAACTTCATGACAATCAATGGCTGTGACACGTTCTACCCTTCGCTCTCATGGTACTGGAAAGGTTCTTTTGGACTGATCCGGGCTTGTCGATTGACTCCAGCATGGCGGCCCTGTATGTTGTGATCAGCGGTTGGCGAACAATCGGGCGGCCAAGCCGCTGGGGGTAGTCACCTCGGCCGGTCTGGGACTGACGCCTCTCCAATGGCTCTATCGCCGAAATGCTTGGTGTGATCTTTCCATTCGCGTGGCTGACCTCGATCAACGACGTCTTTTCCTTCTTGGCGCGGGCCAACCGCTCCTCTATTTTCTGGACCGTATGGGTGATCTTGCTGGCCATTGGGTGCGTCGTCTATCTGTTTCGGTGGCGCTACGAGAAGAAGATCAGCGCTGACCAAGAGCAGCTTCAGACACTTTATGATTTGACTGAGGCCTTCGTCTCGTCGGCTGACCCTGAAGCCATCCAGCAAAGAATTGCTCAGACACTGCCCACGGTAGCTGGTGCTACGCACTGCTTCGTGCTGATCCTGAATCCGGCCAAGCAGCAACTGGAATACGTCGCTTGGTCGGATAAGCCTCCAGCGCCCGCGGTATCGCTCAGTGCCATGAGCGGGCCAGTAACTTGCTTTCGAAACCGCGCCCGGACGGATGTTCCAGACGCTGAGCAATGCCCCTTTGTAGATAAGGACGTGGTGCGCCGCTTTGGTCAAAAAACGCTGCTTTACGTGCCGCTGATGCTGGACCGTGAATGTGTGGGTGTAATCGAGATCGAAGATCGCCGCCGCAAGCGTATCTTCAGCCCTGAACAAGTCTCGCGGGTAGAGCACGTTGCCAGCTTGTCGGCCCTTGCTTTGCGGATGAGCGATCAAAGGTCGCTAAAAGATCAAGTCCACCGGACGGAAAAGGCGGGGGTTGTGAGGGACCTGCTGGAGAGCGTCGCCGAGCAGTTGGCGGCGCCACTCGACAGGATCCGAAGCCTGGCGGAAAGCGCGGATTTTGAATCGGGCGGCGGCATTCCCACCGCTCGCGCTAAAGAACTAGAAGTTCAAGCCCGGCAAGCGTCAGATGCCCTTGAACAGGTTGTCCGTTTGGCACGGCCGCGAGAGGGAGACCGTGAGAAGACCGATCTCAATGCGGTCGTTCAGCGCATTATCGAGAATCAGCAACCGCGATGGGAGAAGAACGGTTTTCAGGTGGATTTTCAGCCGACGCGGCAAGCGCTGGAGGTGTCCGGGGACACGGGGCAATTAGAAAAGGTGACCGCAAACGTGATTCGACGCGCTGAGGACATGCTCTCCAGCCTCGGCAGCCGAGCGCTGCACATCTCGACCAATACGTTGAGTGCAAGTACGCTCATTACCATCACTCCCGGCAAGTCAGTCACGCCTCAAGACAACCCGCCGCGGGCGGTGCGTTCAGCTCAACCTTCCTCACCGCGGGGATTACGCCTTTCGGTCTGCAAGAGCCTCATTGAAGGCATGGGGGGAGCGCTCCGGCTGGACGAGGAGGCGGCACGCGGGTTTAGTTTGGAGATCGAGTACCCGCTTGCTGCCGCCAATTGGGCGCCTAAGAAGTCTTCCGCCATCATTCAGCGCCGCCAGGCAGGAAACGCCAACCGCCCCCCTACCGCTCTCATCATCGAAGAAAATCGTGAAACGCAAAAGAAGCTGGTTCACCAGATTTCGGACCATGGATATCGCGCGATTCCGGTCACGACGGCGGAAGAAGGTCTGGATTTGTGCGAGAGGATCCGCTTTGATTGGGTGTTCTCCGCGGGCCGGATCGGGCGCATGAGCGGACTGGAGATGTACGAGCAGCTGCGGCACCGGGTGAGCAAGTTTGTTCTGCTAATAGACGAGGATCAGGCGATGCCCTCGGCGGAGCTGAGCGTGAACGGTTCTCTCGCGATGCTGCGTCTGCCATTTACGCCGAGTGAAGTGGACCATGTGCTTCGTTCGGACGTTGCTGACGAGGCTTCGGCTGATGAGTAAGGGGCCACCGGCTCAGGAACCCCGTCTGGAGGCGATTTGGCGGGCTGTCAGCACCATACCCGGAGGCTGCGTAGTCACATACGGCGATGTCGCTCTCGCGGCCAATCCGCCGTGCTCAGCCCGTCATGTCGGATGGGCGCTTCGGATGGCACACCCGGCCCAGGGGCTGCCCTGGCATCGTGTCGTGGCGGCGGGAGGCCGCATCGCGCTCGAAGGGCCCAGCTCTTTCGAACAAAGACTGCGACTGGAAGCCGAAGGCGTCAAGTTTCGGGGGCGCAGGGTTCGAATGGATCTCCACCATTTCACGGATCTGAGATTTTCGGACGCGGACGCGGAAGCGTCAGCAGCCGCCAAGCGCTGACCCCGGCAGCCCTCAGGCGCCCTCAGGGGTGGATGATCCGCCGGGAAAATGCAGCTTGATACACGCCGCGCCCGCGTGGCGCACACGGATTCTCAAAGCAGAAAGCGGCCGTAGCTTCACGGCTCCGAACCAATAGCAACGGTAACGCCGGGTTGGCTGAGCGCCTCGCCGATCCTTAGCGTCACCGGCACTTCCCGGCCGCCGGGCGTCCCCCCGGCAAGACGAGCGTTTATCTGAATCACGCCTGCTGTCCCGGGCGCCTGGCCATCGAAAAGTACCTGCGCGCCGGTGCCTCCAAAACTGACGCTCACATCGGCGACAGGCCGCGGAAAAACGCCCGCGGGAAATCCGCCGGTGACGCTTGGCGGGCTTGTCACGCCTTGCCCCGTCGCGAACATCACCAGGACGGTGCCCGGGGCGGCGGGGTTGTCCGGGCTGTTCATCGACGCGTCTTGGTTGAATAGTACCGGAAACAGTCCTGGCTTGGCGTCAACCACTGGCAGGCGTTCTGAAGGCCCCGGAATCCCGTTGTAGGTCACCACAACCTCTGCCTCTGGCTGGCCGGCGATTTCGTAGGGGGCTTGGACATTGAGCTGGCCGCTGCTCGCAAAGTAGAACGGCGCAAGGATTCCGTTCCACGCCACCGTCACGCCGGCGAAGGTGCGTGGCAGTCGTCCCGTGACCGGATCGAAGCTGCTTACGAATCCCGCGAGTGGTCCCAGTCCCGCGCCGAATATCGAGATGATCTCTCCCGGCGCAACACTTCCTCCCCGGAAGTCGAAGGCGTTCACGATACCGCCGGCGGAAATCGATGGCGCGGCCCCAGGCTCGCTGGCCGCCAGCTCCCAGAGTTCGTTCGTCAAGCCGGCGGAAGTGCGCCCGCCGAAGAAATAGACCAGCTCACGATCGGGAACGTAGGCTGCCTCATGCCGGAACCTTCCCAGGGGAGCACCCCCCTCGGGCGATAGCCCGGTCCAGGTGTTTGCTGCCGGGTCATACTCCCAGGCATCGTCCATGGCGCCCCCCGAGCCGCTGCCTCCGAAGACGGTCAGCCGCGAGCGCGAGTTGTCAAACGCCATTCCATACCACTGCCGCGGCGGGGGTGAGGGTGTTGCCCGCAACTCTCTCCATTGACCCGTTTCCAGATCGAAGGACCACAGATCGCCCAGCGGACAAGGACCAAACCCGCTGGCGCAGCCGCCGTAGAACAGCATCTGACGGTTGCCCCCGTCGTAGACGGCATGGTGCAGGCAGCGCCGCAGCGGCCGGTTGGCCGCGGGGCTGATATTGAGCCAGGTGTTCGTTGCCAGGTCGAACGCCCAAGTGTCGTCGAAGCGCCCGTCATCCGTGAACCCGTGCGAAATAACCATGCGATCCCGCGCCGGATCATGAATCGCGGAATGACCGTAGCGGGGAGAGGGGCCGACGTTTTCAGGCGCTAGCAGCTCCCATGTGTTGCGCGAGATGTCGTGGGCCCAAACATCGCTGAAGAATCCGGCAGCCTGGCCGCCAAAGACGATCAAGCGCCGGCGCGCCGAATCGAAGACCACGGTGTGGCCGAAGCGCGCCGCCGGGGGGCCTCCGGAGGGGTTCATCCGCTGCCATCGGCCGGTTGAAATCGAATGGGCCCAGAGGTCATTCAGGGCCGCGCTTTCCCGGCCGCCAAAGGTAAAAAGTTGCCGGCCGGCCGGGTCGTAGACCAGCGGGGCGTCGAGGCGGGGCCCGGGCGGATTTCCCTCCGATGCGGCGAGGGCGAAGCGGAAGGTTTGGGGCTGCGCGTTCGCTGCCAGAGACAGCACCGCCATCGAGCCAATCAGGAAGTTGCTTCTTGGGCGAGAAAATATCCGGAGGCTGCTCATAGGGCTTGCCTGGGGGCCGCCTTGGGTTCTGTTGAGAGTTGGCCGGCCACTCAAGCAGTGTGACGGTTGCCCCTCAAGGTTCGTTCCTTGCCGCCGGACGCTTCATGGCGTCTCATTGCGGTCTCCCCGTTTGTGACCGCTGACAGCCGCGTTTGGATGCCGGTTTCGCCTTTCCTGCCCGGGCCGGCTTCAAGCTCAGCAGCCGCCCTCGAAGCCAGGCGAAACAGCGGCTTCGCGCGCACCATCCGCCTCACGGGCGGCAACGAGCAGACCCGTGCTAATAGAAGAGATACTTACGCCAGGCTTCCTGGTGATTTCCCAACTGCCGCATCAGACTGCGGCTGGTGTGGAGGGTAAACGGCCTCGGGCGGCGCTCGAGTTTCATCCCGACTTCCTCGGGCAGGCGATCCCCCTTGCGGTTGTTGCATCGCCGGCAGCAGGCGACCAGGTTTTCCCAGGTGCTCCTGCCGCCGCGGGACCGCGCCACTACGTGGTCCAGTGTCAGGTCGGTTGCCGAGTAGGTGCGCCTGCAGTACTGGCAGGTATGGCGGTCGCGGACAAGAATGTTCTTGCGTGACAAGGCGCGGGTCTGCCGCGGGATACGTCTGTATTCCAGCAGTCGGATGACGGAAGGCACGCTGACAACCTGCCTCTCTGAATGTACCGCCTCGCTGCCGGACTCCTCTGCCGCGGCGACGCCTTTCAGCATCAGTACAAGGGCTCGGCGAGCCGCGCACACGTTGATCGGCTCGTACGTCGCGTTGAGTACAAGCACCGGAGTCCGCAAAAAAACGCTGCCGTTTGGCATGGCTGCTGGGCACCTTCCCTTGCGCTACATTTCGGCCGCGCGGTCTGTCGTCTCGGTCCGTGCCGCCGACTGCATCCCTGCTCCTAGGATCCCCCGCCTCTTACATCCCTCTTACATCAATGATACGGCGCTTCGCTCTGGCGATGGTCAGTGCAGCAACATAGCCGGCTCCCGCTTTCTTCAGAGTCTTGGCGCATGCTTCCAGCGTCGCGCCGGTTGTCATCACATCGTCGATAACCAGCACGCGCCGCCCGTTCACCACCTCGGGGTTTCGGACCGCAAACGCCCCCGCCACGTTGGCAAGCCGGGCACGGTTCGACAGGCCTGCTTGAGACTCGGTTGCTTTCACGCGCTGTAAAACTCCCCCGCCGAGCTGGATTCCCGCGCTGCGGCACAACTCCACCGCGAGCAATTTCGATTGGTTGAACCCTCGCTTCCATTGTCTCCAGCGGAAAAGGGGCACCGGCACGCATAGATCAATTACACCGAGTTGAGGCAAGACCGTCGCCATGTGTCCAGCGAGCGGCCTCGCCAGCGGCCTCATCTTGTCGTACTTAAACAAATGAATCAGCCGGCGCAGGCTGTCCTCGTAGATCCCGAAGCTTCGAGCTTTGTCAAACGCGGGCGGCGAGATGAGACACAAGCCGCACAACCGGTTGGCCCGCTCCGGAGGCTCCGTCTCAAAGGGCTGACCGCAGGTCTGGCAATAGAACCGGGCTTGGTTGTGACCGGCCTCTGACAGGCAGCGCTGGCAGACAGGAATGCTGCTGTATCCAGTCAGCGCTTGGCCGCACAAGCGACACTGGTCCGGAAAAAAGACCGAGAAAAGAGAATCGGCAACGCCGCGGAATGCGGCGGACGGAACCGTTTCTCGAATCGCACTGAGCGGGCTACTAGGGAAGACTGCCCTCCTGTGACTAGCTGATCTCGTTTACAAAATCGCGGCCTTTGGGGAGCCATTCAGTTCTTCTTCTAATTCTTGACACGCCCGACAGTAACGGGCCCAGGGGACCGCGTTCAACCGCTTCTTCTCAATCGCTTTCCCGCATGACTCGCACGAGCCGAATTCAGGGGACCCGACGCGCGTCAGCGCTCGATTCACCAAAGAGAGTCTTAGGCGCTCGCCGTCGGTCTGGCGAAAAACGAACTCCTTCGAATAAGCGTTGGCAGCCTGCTCGGCGCTGTCCTCGGGCGCCTCGCCGTCGGTGGCCCGAATGTCCTGCCCTCGGCGGGACATTAACGCGCGAAGGTCCTGCTGCTCTTGCGTGAGTCGTCTTTTGTATTTATCCTGAAGGCTCTTCCGCATATTCCTGGTACGCCGACTACGACTAAGCGATAAAGGGAAGACTCGACAAAATAGTGCTGCAACACCCCTGCCTCTTCTAATTATTCTAAGAATGATGCCTGGAGAGTGTCAAGAGGTTCAGACAGTCGCCCGAATGGAGCGCCGGCGCGAAGTCGCTAGCGAAAAGCGAAAGGCTGCACGTCCCCTGAGACCGGCGGCAAGTACGAAAGGGCGCGTCGCCTTGAGGTGGCGCGCGCCTCCTGGCGGGCCGCGTCGGCCTCCGGGCCGACGTAGGCGTGTCATCGCCTGCATCGAGACCTCTAAGGATCCGCCCACCACCATCACCTCCTCTCCTTGGGGGGCGCCACGATACAATTGAGTGACTATCATACACAGCATCTCTCGCGCACGCTTCGCCCAGGCTCAGCCGAACCAGCCCTTAATGGCTGAGAGAGTACGGAGGGCCGGGAATTGCTTCGTCCCGAGACGGCCGCTGGCTGATATACAGCGTCGGCGTTTCGGCCGGCACAAGGATCTTTGGACGGTCGAGAGGGCCCCGCGGCCCACCCAGCCGATCGGCCAGCCGGTGCGGGTGATTTTTTTTCGATTGATGCGGCCGGGGCTGCTCGGCGTGGAGCCGGGGTAGAATCGAAATTCCGCTAAGGCAGAGTCCAATCATGAGCGTACTCGACCTTTTTAGACTCGACGGAAAAGTTGCCCTGGTGACAGGTTGCCGGCGGGGCATCGGCAAATCCATGGCCTTGGCGTTGGCGGAAGCGGGCGCGGACATTGTCGGCGTCAGCGCTTCGATGGAGACGACCGGCAGCGAAGTCCAAAAGGAAGTCGAGTCAGCCGGCAGCCACTTTCGCGGCTACGCTTGCGACTTCTCTGACCGCCAGGCGCTTTATCGGTTTATCGGGCAGGCGAAGACCGACGTTCCGAATATCGACATTCTGGTGAACAATGCCGGCACGGTTCTGCGCCAGCCCGCGGCCGAACACCCGGATGAATACTGGGACAAAGTGCTCGACGTCAACCTCAACGCACAGTTTGTGATGGCGCGGGAGTTCGGCAAAGAGATGCTCGCGCGCGGCTCGGGCAAGATTATCTTCACCGCCTCGTTGTTGAGTTTTCAAGGGGGGATCACGGTTCCGGGTTACGCGGCGTCTAAAGGCGGGATCGCAACGCTGACCATGGCCCTGGCGAACGAATGGGCGTCCAAAGGCGTGAATGTGAACGCGATCGCTCCGGGCTACATCCGAACCGACAATACCGAAGCGCTGCAAAAGGACCCCGGCCGTAGCGCGGCGATCTTGTCGCGCATCCCGGCAGGCCGCTGGGGTGAGCCGGACGACATCAAGGGGGCGGTTCTCTACCTGGCTTCGGAAGCGTCCAACTACGTCAACGGCACAACCTTGCTAGTCGATGGGGGCTGGATGGGGCGCTAAATGTCGCCGACCGGCGAGTGCAAGTGCCGGAAAATCTCAAATGATGAGCCGAAAGACAGTTGTGATCATCGCTCTCTGCCTTCTTGCTGCCTTCGCTTACCCGCTGTTACGCATCCCGGCGGTACGGTTTGTCTTGGGCTCTCTCGTATTGGGGCTGATCATGCTCGGGCTGTTGCAGCCAGACAGGTTCACGCGGTTTCTTGACGGCTTCAAGTCAGACAAAGAGCCCAAGCATTGGATTGACAGCATCTGATCGATGTTCGGTTGAAAGGCCGCGGGGCTTTTGGAGCCCTGCAAGCGTTTGACAACAACTCAAGAGACGCAATATTCTTTTGACGGACGGATTTGGGCCGGGGCTTGACTCGATCGAACCCAGCTCCTACCTTCAAGGTATGGACTACCGCCGCTACATCACGATTGAGCCGGGGAAAATGGGGGGGAAGCCCTGCGTTCGCGGTATGCGCATTACGGTTTCAGATGTCCTGGAGTATCTCGCTTCGGGGATGTCCGAGCAAGAAATCGTGGAGGATTTTCCGGAGCTGACCAGCGAGGACATCAAGGCCTGTCTGACCTTCGCCGCCGAGCGTGAGCGGCGGTTAGTAGCGCTACCGTAGTGAGGCTGCTGCTCGACCAGAACGTCTCCCGAACGCTGGTTCATAAACTTGCTTCGTTATACCCTGACTCGGTGCATGTGGTGGCCGTCGGGCTCGACAGCGCTGAAGATGAAACGGTGTGGGACTACGCTGCCACTAACAGCCTCATCATCGTTTCAAAAGATTCAGACTTCTCCCGCCGTTCCCTCCTGCCCGGTCATCCGCCGAAAGTGGTATGGGTTCGCCGCGGGAACTGCTCGACCCGCGAGATCGAGGAACTGCTAACTAAGAGATCGCTACGAAGATATAAAGCGGTTCAACGAAGAAGCGGACGCTTCCTTTCTGGCCTTGTCGTAGATCATTCCGCTCCGCTCGGACCCGCCTTCGACTTCTCGCCTTTGAAGGGATTGAAGTCAACGCCTTCGTCGTAGACGTCTACCCCCTCGGCTCGTTTCAGGGCGTTCACGACCCAATAGGTGAGTGGCGTGGCGGAGGCCTCGTAAACGACTTTGAAGACGTATCCGGTAACCATCAGGTTCAGCATCGTTGGAAAGTCGTGAATCCCCACGAAGATGACAGTGATGACCACGATCGTATCGACGAACTGTCCCACGACCGTCGAGCCGACGGTGCGGGTCCACAGATATTTTCCCTGAGTGAGAATCTTCATCTTCGCCATGACAAACGCGTTGGCGAACTCTCCGCACCAGTAGGCGATCAGGCTGGCGGCGAGCACGCGCGGCACGAAGCCGAAGACTTTCTCAAAGGCCTCCTGGTTATCGAATTCGGGAGCCGCCGGCAGGCTCGTGGTGACCTGTGCCATCAGCGCCAGCAGAGCCGCCGAGAAGAAACCGATCCAGATGGCCCGGCGCGAGGCGCTATAACCGTAGACTTCGACGAAGATGTCGCCAAAAATGTAAGTAATGGGGAAAAGCACCTGCGCTCCGCTAATCAGGAACGGCCCGAACTCCATCGTCCCGATCGTGAAGGGACCGATGGCGCACAATTTTTGTGCTACGAGGTTCGAGACGAGTAAGACGACGACGAAGACATGAACCAGTAAGTCGTAATATCGAAACTGGTGGCGGCTGACGAGGGTTTTTGCCAAGGCGCCGGAAGGAGTTTGCGCGGTTTCGGACATTAAGCTCTAGAGTGTTACTGGTTCGCTATGCGCGGCCGGGCATCGGCGGCGGTCTCCAGGCAAAATGCCAGGACTTCGCGCGTTTGACGGGGATCAATGATGGCGTCGACGTGACCTCTCGCGGCCGACCATTTCGCATCGAGGCTCCTTTCGTAGTCAGCGCGCGTGCGGTCCATTGCTTCTTCCAACTCTTCACCAACCCCCTCGCCCGCTTGCTTCAGCCGCTCGAGTTGCGTTCCGTATAGGGCCTGGACAGCGGATTCACCCTCCATCACGCCGATGCGCGCCGTAGGCCAACTGAAGATGAAATCCGGGTCGAAGCCCTGCCCCGCCATGGCATAGTATCCCGCCCCGCTGGCGTGATTCAGGGTCACCACGATCTTGGGCACGGTTGCGCAGGCCATCGTCTCGACCATTTCCGCTCCGGCGCGAATGATGCCGCTCTGCTCGGCTTCGGGGCCGACCATAAAACCTGTTACGTCCTGCAAATAGACCAGCGGCAACCCTTGACGGTCACAGATCTCGACAAACTGTGACACCTTACGGGCGCTCTCGGTGTAAATGATCGCTCCGATGCGCGTTTTCTTTCCGTGCCGGAGAAAACCCCTGCGATTGGCGATGAGCCCAACCGGACGCCCCTCGATCCGGGCATTCGCGCAAAGGATCTCAGGTGCGTAGTCAGCCATGAACTCGAGATAGCCCTCCTTGTCGGCCACACGGAAAACAATCTCTTGCATGTCGTAGGGCAAGCGGTGATCCGGCGGCAACACGGAGTAGATGTCGTCGGGGTCCAGCAAGGGCAACGACGTTTCCCCAGCTCCTGACCCGGGATTGCGGGGCAGTGCGGCGACCATGCCACGAATCATCTCGAGGCAGGCGTCGTCGTCCTTCGCTTTGTAGTGGGCCACGCCGCTTGTCGCCGTATGGGTTGCCGCGCCTCCGAGCGTTTCCGCGTCGACCGATTTGCCGATCGCTCCCTTGACCAGATTGGGGCCGCCCAGTCCCATGAAACTGGTCTTTTCGACCATGATCAGCACGTCGCTGAGAGCGGGCAGATAAGCGCCGCCCGCAATGCACTGCCCCATGACCGCCGCGATTTGCGGGACCTTCAGCGTGCGCCGCATCAGCGAATTGTTGTAGAAGATCCGCGCCCCACCGTATTGCCCGGGAAAGATACTTTCTTGAAACGCCAGGTTGATTCCCGCCGAGTCGACCAAGTAGATAATGGGGATGCGGCAACGCATGGCCACTTCTTGCATGCGCACCATCTTCGGGACCGTCTCGGGCCACCACGAGCCCGCTTTCACTGTCGCGTCGTTCGCAACGATCGCAACCGGGCGTCCCGCGACTCGCCCCAAGCCCGTGACGACCCCGGCGGCGGGCGCCTTACCTTCGTAGCGGTCCCAAGCTACCAGCAGGCCAAATTCCAGGAAAAACGACTCTGGGTCGATCAGCTTGTCGACTCTCTCGCGGGCAGTCAGCTTTCCGGCCTTGTGTTGTTTGGCGATCCGTTCCCGTCCGCCGCCCTGGCGCAGGCGGTCTTCGAGCTGGAGCAACGGCTCCATCAAGGCCCGCATATGCCCTTCCCTGGCGGCTCTCTCGCGAGCGTCAGGCGGGTTGAGCCCGGACTGTGGCTTGAACGTCGCTTTCATGGCCCGGCACGCCATGGACCGCGTGCTCTCAGGATGGTATCACGGGCCTTGCCAACGCTAGCCAAAGATACTTGAAAGTTCGTTCGTGGGGAGTCTGGATGGTGCTGATACGGGCCCGGGCCTGGAGCTTCAGCATTTCGGGAGTGTGCGGCCTGTCGGCATGAGCCACGTTCACGTGGCTTGGTTTCCTTTAGGCCGGCCCTTCTAGGGCCGGTTCAAAAGCCTCTCGTGATCTAGCTCCTCAGCCCGTTTCAACGGGCTTTCGTTCCACTGGCCTTCAGCCTCAAATTGAACCGCATTCTTGCTTGCTGCGTGCCATTCTTGGCGAGTCTCGGCGCCACCCGGATTGTAAGATGAAGGGCGGCCGCATTTGGCACAAGATTGCCGGCGTCCGCTTGGATTTCGAGAACACGATGAACGCGAGTCTTCAGGAGGTGACAGGCCGACTAGCGAGGCTTTGCCTAATACGCTCGTCCCTCCCGGCGCTGCTGGCGGCCGCGGCATTCGCTTCGTCGCTTTCGGCTCACGTGATGAGCATGAGCAACGGCGAAATCGAGGTGTCGGGCAACACCGCCAGCTTCGAGTTGCGAATGCCGATTTACGAGATCGTCCACTTGGAGAATCCGGAGCCCGCGCTTCTCGGCGCCGTTCGCCTCTACAGCCGCGGCGAAGAAGGCCAGCGCGTCGGCGGTTCCTGCGAATCGCAAGAGAAGGACGGCTGGTACGTCTGCCACTCGAAGTTCGAGTTCCCCGATCCGGTTGACGTCCTCGATGTGGAATGCACGCTGGCCGGCGCGACGGTACCGAATCACGTTCACGTGTTGCGGGCCAGGCGCGGCGAGGTGACCGAGCAAGCGGTTTTCGATTTCACTTTCACGCGCTCGACGATCAACTTTGTCCCGCCGACTGCAACCGAAGTCGCTTTCTCGGAAATCTGGGCGGGCTTGGCGCGTGTCATGGGCGGGCCGGCACAGATCCTGTTCGTGCTTGCGCTCGTGCTTGCCGGACGCAGCCGCAAGGAGCTGTTCTGGCTCGCCGTGGCCTTCATTCTTGCCGAATCGATCTCGACGGTAGTCGTGAACGCCAAATCCTGGGAGCCTGCGCCGCGCTTTGTAGAGGCTGCCGCCGCGCTGACGGTGGCCTATCTCGCCGTGGAGATCCTGATGCTGCCCCAGGCGGGCTACCGCTGGATGGTCGCGGCGGGCATGGGCGTTTTCCACGGATTCTATTTCGGAAGCTTTCTGCAGCAGTCCCAAATGGACTCGCTCTTTGTGCTAACCGGAGTAGTCTTTGGGGAGGGGTTGCTGATGCTGGTTTTTGCGGTGGTGCTCAGCCGGCTCAAGAGGGTCGCTGCTGCTCTAAAACCGGTTCAAGTCGGCGCCGGACTTCTGTTCGTCATCGGGATGGCCTGGTTCATCTTGCGCCTGCAATCGTAGATGTGGCGCAAGCACTCGTGCTTGCCGCGTCGAGACTTCTAAGGAACCTCTTCCTACGCGCCCGCCTGGATCGGCACCAGTTCGTATCCGAGTTTGCGTGCTCGCCGCTTGAGCTTGGTCTGCTGACGGCGTTCGCGTTGCGCGTCCTGTTGCCGCCAGATCGTCTCGTCGTACTCCACCTGCTGGCTCACGATGGCGTAGAAAATCCGCGCGATCTTGTGCGCCGCCGCCGTGATCCCCCCTGGGGCGCCCAGGCTGGCTTTCTTGCGCCGCAAAAACTGCCCCAGCGGCGTCGCGCTATGGTGCAGCGAGCTCGCCGCCATCCGGAACAGTTGCCCGGCGCGGTTCTTCACCCCCCGCACCCCCCGCCAGACCACTTTCCCTCCCGTCTTGTCGTTGTCGGGGCACAACGCCAGCCAGGAGACGAATTCGTCCCCGCTGCCCCAGCGGCTCATGTCCCGGCCCAGCTCGCTGAACAGCACCAGCGCGTTGCCCCCCAGGCCCGGAATCTCAGTCACGTCCACTCCGAAGAGCCGATACGCTTCCCGCCGCGTGTCGAAGCGAAAGTCCCCCGTGCGCTTCGTGCGCCGCGTCTTGCGCTTCTTGCTCCCCGGCGGCGGAGGCTGCTCGTCAGGGTCCACCCGCGACTCGAACTCCCCCAGCGTCCGCTCGATCTCGCGGTCGCACTCCTCGATGGCCCCTCGGATGGCGCCGTAGAGCTCCCGCGCCTGCTGCAGCGTGAACAGATGCTCCGCTCGCCAATCCCCCTCCAAAGATTTGCGGATCGTCTCCTGGCTGGCGCGAATCTCGGGCCTCCGCAGCCGCGCCAGCCGCGCCGCGTCGCGCTCCCCGCCCAGGATCGCGTCCACGATCGCCATCCCCGTCACCCCCGTCAGGTCGCTGATCACGTGATGCAATTGTACGTTCATCTGCGTCAGCGATTTCTGCATCAGCCGAATCTGATCGCAGGCGCTCTCCACCAGCCGCCCGCGATGCCGCAGCAGCGAGCGCGCCGCGCAGACCTGCTGCTGGGGACGAAACGCCGCCCGCAGCAGCCCCACCGAATGCAGGTATTGCAGCCATTGGCATTCCTGCCAGTCCGTGCGCCGTCCCGGCACGTTGCGCATCTGCCGCGCGCTCGTCAGACAGACCTGGATGCCGCGATCCTCGAGAATCTGATACAGCGGAATCCAGTACACCCCGGTGGACTCCATCGCCGCCGTCGTGATGTTGCAATCGAGCAGCCAATCGGCTAGAGCTTCCAGATCTTGCGTGAAGGTGGAGAAGATCCGCACCGGCTCCGGATCGCGATCCTCCGGGACGGCGACATACATCTGGCGGGCGCCGACATCGATGCCGGCGGAGTTGGGCTCGACCAGCGGCCGGGGCTGGGGTTGCGGCCTCGACCGGCGGCGGCTGGAGCGGCGAGTGCGTTGGGAATGGTTCATAAGATCCTCCTTGAGTTAGCGTTGCGCTGTCGACAGCGGCCAAGCGGCGTAATAATAGGGCACTCTTCTAATCGGGATCAGCCGGCGAAGCAACTCGCCGAGTGTCACCACTGCCTTGGGCGTCGGGCTTGGGACCACGCTCATCTACGGGGTCGGAACCACCACTGTTTCGCCGGCCTACTTCCGCGGCCGACAGCTTCTGCTAGGATAGTCCGAGCTCGAACCCGGTTCCTTTAGCCGCCTTGACTCGCGGACGCGAGCCCGCCGCTCATCTCGACGCTTGGCCTCTGAACGCTGCCACATCACACCGTGAACCAGCTTCCGCGCACCACTTAGGAACATCGGCAACCACGTCCACACAAGAGCCGGCATGAGTGCCGGCTCGGCAAGCTAAGAGCTTGCGCCACGGGTGCACCCAGCAAACTGCATCCGCCCCAATGAGTTTTGTAGACTAGTATCGGAACGAAAATCTTGCCGTCGGCTTTCCCTAGCTGTCCCTGAGACAGGGCGGATCTTCGGAGGAAGGAGCCATGAAAAGCTTCAGTCCGCAGCTCACTCGGCGTCAAACCATACGCTCACTTGCCGGCGGCGGTCTGCTGTTGCCCGGTCTCCTCTCCGAAATGATGCAAGGCGCCACAGCCGGGCCCGGCCCCCTCAACCCGCTGGCGCCCAAGCAACCGCACTACGCGCCGAAGGCGAAACGGGTCATCTTCTTGTTCATGACGGGCGCCGTTTCCCACGTGGATACGTTCGACCCCAAGCCGTTCCTCACTAAAAACCACGGCCAGCCCCACAGCGACAAACGAGTTTACAAGGGAGCTGACTGGGAGTTCAAACGTTACGGCCAGAGCGGCATTTCGGTGAGTGACCTATTCCCCCACATCGGCGGCGTGATCGACGACATTTGCCTCATTAAGTCGATGAAGAACATCAACGGGGACCATTTCGGCGCAACGATCGGCATCCACACCGGATCGGCGACCTTCAACCGGCCGAGCATCGGCTCCTGGGTGAGCTACGGCTTAGGAACCGAGAATCAGAATCTGCCCTCGTTCATGGTGATCGCCCCGGAGCTGCCTTACGCGGGAGCCCAGTCCTGGGGCTCGGACTTCCTGCCCGTACTGCACCAGGGCACTCGCATTGTCCCCGGCCCCGAGCCGATTGCCAACATGCACCGCCGCGTCGCGACGCGCGAGATGCAGGTCACCGAACTCGACATGCTGGAGTATTTCAACCGCCAGCATCTCAAAGGACGTGAGACCGACACCAACCTCAGCGCCCGCATCAAGTCGTTCGAGACGGCCTTCGGCATGCAGGCACAGGCGCCCGAGGCGTTTGATTTGTCACGGGAATCCGATGCGACCTTGAAGCTTTACGGCCTCGATCGCGGCACGACGACCGGTTTCGGATGGCAGTGCCTCGCCGCCCGCCGCCTGGCCGAGCGCGGCGTGCGTTTTGTGGAAGTGATTGACGGCGGCACGCGAATCGATTACAACTGGGACGCCCACGCCAAGATGGCCAACTACAACCGCCTCGCGAAAAACGTCGACTGGCCGATCGCCGGTCTGATCAAAGACCTCAAGTCACGCGGCATGTTTGACGACACCTTGGTTGTCTGGACGACCGAGTTCGGCCGCTCGCCGCTGGTGCCCGATCCCACCGCCGAAGGCCGTGGTCACCACGCCAAGACCTACTGCTCTTGGCTAGCGGGAGCTGGAGTCAAGGGCGGCATGACTTTTGGAGAAAGCGACGAGATGGGCTGGGAGGTCGCTGAAAATGTCATGGGAGTTCATGATTTCCAGGCAACGATTCTGCACCTGCTCGGCCTCGACCACACCAAGCTGACTTACCGCCACGCCGGCCGCGACTTCCGCTTGACCGATGTCCACGGACGTGTCGTCCACGAGATACTGAGCTAACGGCCTGCTCCGCAGCTTCCCGGACTACCCCAGGCGCTGGTGATCCGCTGACGCGCGACCTTTTCTCAGCCGCTTGTGCCTTCTTCAGAAGGCCACGTTCGGCCGGTTTTGGATTTTGAACAGAATTCGCAGCCGCTTATCGGAGCTGGCCGCATCTTGGTTTGCGGACTCATACAATAGCCATTCTCATGAAGATCGTCGATGTACACGCCACGCCGCTTGCAATTCCGCTCAGTGACCCGCGGATCCCATGGATCTGGGGAGCTTTCAGTCAAGTTATCGTCGAGGTAAAGACCGGGGATGGTCTGACCGGATACGGTGAGGCGTTCGGCTACGGAGTGCCTCAAGCCGTGGCGGCTGTGGTCAACCACACGCTTCGTCCGCTACTGATCGGGCAAGATGCCAGCGACATTGCCGGTATCGCTGATTTGCTGTTTCGCAAGACCCATCTTTTTGGCCGCTATGGCGTCACGACGTTCGCGATCAGCGGAGTCGACATTGCTTTGTGGGACCTCGCAGGCAAGCGAGCCGGCCTGCCTCTCTGCGTGCTGCTTGGTGGCGGCGCCAGCGGGAAGGTCAAGGCCTACGCCAGTCTCGTTCGCTATGCCGATACAGATCAGATGGCCACTGACGCCGAGAAGGCGGCGAGCGAAGGCTATGAAATGGTCAAATTGCACCAGACCGGCGTCGAGAGTGTTCGGAAAGGCAGGCAAGCCATCGGCAGCGAGTTGCTGATGACAGTCGATGTCAATTGCGAATGGACTCCGTTACATGCGGCCGAGATGGCCCTGGCCATGAATGAGTACGATCTGCATTGGCTGGAGGAGCCTGTTTGGCCGCCGGAGGACTATCCCGGTCTGGCGCAAGTCATGGATGAATCCGGTGTAGCGCTGGCGGCGGGTGAGAATGCCTGCACCGTCCACCAGTTCCAACTGATGATGAGCGAAGGCGCGGTGCGTTACGCTCAGCCCAGCGTCATCAAGGTCGGCGGAGTCAGCGAGTTCATGAAAGTCGCGACGCTGGCCGAGACCTATAACCTGTCGCTGGCGCCGCACTCGCCCTACTTCGGGCCGGGATTTTTGGCGACCCTGCATTTGATCGCTCATACGCGCCGGGCTGAATGGGTCGAGAGGATCTACTGCGAATTGGAAGCTTCGGTCTTTACTGAGCCATTGGAATTCCGCGGCGGACAATACACCATTCCCGAGGGTCCGGGTTTGGGGTTGGACGTGGATCCGATTGTTTTGAAGGAGTACGCGTTGAAGGAGTATGCGGCCTAGTTCGGGGGCCGCCGGCCTCGGGTCATGCCTTCAGTCGCTTTCCGGTGTTCTGCCCAGCTTCGCTCGAACTTTCCGGGTCGCCGAGTAGACGCCGATTGCGAGCACCCCGGCGGCGAAGATGTATACCCATGCCGGAATATTCTTGCCGACAATCGCCAGGTAAAGGTAAGCGGAAACGAAAAAAAACGAAGCACTGAGCGCGGGGGCGGCGACGGACTTTCCCGCCCGCTGGTTACGCACGAGCCAAGCCAGGGACGCAGTGAAGAAGGGAATGGCCCCCACGTAAATGAGGCCAAAGACGAGGGGGTTGACTCCGTACTGGGCGCCCAAGCCGAGAAACCACTCTTTGAAGGATTCGAACATGGCGGGCACGCGCTGCTTATGTTCCTGAATACCCCGGCCGGATGGCCCGCAGCCGCTCCGGCTAGCCGCCGATCCTGAGCAGTTCAACCTGGAATATCAGAGCCGAATTGGGCGGAATGGATCCGGTGCCGCGTGAACCATAACCGAGGTCGGGCGGAATATAGAATTTGTATTTCGCGCCAACGCGCATCAACTGCAGGCCTTCCGTCCAGCCGGGAATCACCCGGTTGAGGGGGAAGGTCGCGGGTTGGCCGCGGTCGTAGGAGGAGTCGAAAACCGTGCCGTCGGTGAGCTCTCCTTTGTAGTGGACGGTGACCTGATCGCGCCTGGTCGGCTTCGCGCCATCGCCCTCCTCGATCACCTCGTACTGCAAACCTGACTCAGTCGTTATCACGTTTCCGCTCCGTCCGTCCTCGCTCGATGGCCCCTCGACCGGCTGGTCCTGCCCACATGAGGCGAGTAACAAGACGGCAAGAAGCACATTTCGTATGTATGAGTTCACAAGACTTCTATCGTAACAGCCGCCGGCGAACTCCGGGTCCGGGCTGGCAGTGTTTAGTTAGGTCGGGTTAGCCCCGACAGTTCTCGCTCGATCTTTCAATCAGAAATGACGCGAACATCAATGTACGGACACAATACGGATCAGGTTTCGCGCTTGCGCCGCTGAATCGTGCTACCTTGTTTGCAGCGGCGCGGCGAGCAACTCCCATGAACGAACAAAACTTCTACTCAGAATCAGAAACCACAAAACCAGTCCGGCTGAACTGCCCCTATTGCCGCGAGGTTCACGACTATCCGCTGCGCTGGGTGGTCAGGAAAAAAAGGGAGCGGCTGCCACGCGGAGCGGACGAAAGAGACCGCGCGAAATTCCAAAAGGCCCAGTCCTACATGGTGCTTCGGGACGATCGCGCCAACTGTAAGAATCCGCGTTGCCGCCGGGGATTCGAGGTCTCAGGCATCAAGACGATGGCGTTCCTGTGAGCCCATCTCCGCGGCCCAACGTAGAAAGCGGACGAGCGGTCGGCGCTGGCGCCAGGTGAAGCTCAAGAAGCCGCGGGCGTCTATCTCGTGCGCGGGGCAGCCCCAGTAGGTTTCGATACGCCAGCGCAGATAAGGGCTTTGCCAGGGACGGAGGCGGTAGCCGCGAGTGCTTGCCCGCAGGAAGCGAATGACGGCTAGAAGTTGTGAAAGCAAATCAGCTTTGGCCGTGATCAGCGGTCTAGACCCAATACTGTTCAGTTAGTGGTGTCAGGCGGGCCTGCCCGGTCGTCGTTTTTTTTCGGCACATGGCGGATCGGTTAGCAGAATCCTGCGTTAGTTTTCCGGCGCCCCTTCGATCTTGCCATATGGCACACCACTGGGCGTGCTTGAGGACGGGCGGCTTAGGTTTATCGCTTTTCGGCCAGGATGGCAGCCTCGCTTTGGGGAGGGCGTGGCAAGCTCCCAGCACCATCGGCTGGACCACCGCCACGCCCCCATCCCGGCGTCGGCCGCGGCGCTCGGGTTGCTCCTCAGCAGAGCCCTATCCTCCAGACCGACATGTTCTATTCTCCTCTTATCCGGCGCCATGTCAAGCTTCATTTTTTCTCCTCCGACTTCTGCCCTTGTTTCTTCTCCCCTCGCAGTTGTTCGTCAATCGAGCGGTACTCGGCGACCAGCGCCCGGCTGCAGCCCAGCACATAGCAGCCCGTGGTAAATGTGGCCGTTTTCAGGCGGCGCGAGCGAGCCGGAAGACGCAGAGTGGCGAGTCGAGCCGGAAGGAGCCGTTCGCCGGGCGCGGCCACAGCCGAAACCACCGCGTTCGGCGGGCCGATAACAGCCGCCTGACGGCCTCCCAGAGCCAATCGAAGGCCTTTTTCGCTTCCGCCAGCCCGCGCGGCGTCCCCGCTCCCAGCTCCTTCCTCAGCAGCAGCGACAAGTTGAACGCGCCGCCGTGAATCAGCAGCCGTTTCAAGATATTTTCGTGGCCGCGCAAGTGCGTCCGCCGCATCCGGCCGGTCTCATATAAGTGAGCAAAACTGCGTTCCACCCGCTCGCTGCGCAACCGTGACAGTTGTTTGCCCCGCTCGCCGCGCATCCGTCGCCGGTTGCCATACACCGCTTGTTGCTGCCGCCGCTTGCCGCACCAGTTGCGCCGCCCGCGGTCCGGTTCATTGATGTAAGAACGCAGCTCCAGCGCCGTCAGGTCCGTCAGCACGTCGTTGCTGTGATAGCCCTTGTCGGCCACCACTTCTTGCAGCCCTTGGGGAGACAGTTGCTCGTTCGCCTGCTGGTCTTGGGCGACCGCGGCGACTTGCTCCGCGGCCGCGCTAATCGTCTCGGACACGGTGCTCGTGTCGCCCAGATCGGCGCCTTGCACGGTCAGCGCCAGCAGCGCGCCCGTCTGCAGGTCCACGGCGTGCTCGGCCTTGTGCGCCAAGTGCGTGCGCCCGTCTTTCATTTTTGCGATCTTGGCGTCGGGGTCATGCGGATTCGTCCAATCCTTGTTGGAGCCTTTGTTTTTGCGCTTTTTGTCCAGCTTGGCCAGTTGCTCGCGGCTCGGCGTCTCGATCCCCGACTGCGCCGCCAGCCCCTTGAGAAACTCTTCGTAGGCCTCGCCGCTGTCGCGCCGCACGATCGAGCGCAACGCCGCGTTGGCCTCCAGCGTGGTGGCATCGACCGCAATCGTGCCGCCTTTCAACAGCCCCTGCTTGGCGAGCAATTGCAGCACCCAGGTGAACACTTGGCGGTGCGTTTCGACGTCGATCAGGCGGCGGCTGCGCGAGATCGTCGAATGATCGGGCGTGGATTCGTCGAGCTCGATGGCGAGAAAGCGCCGCAGCGAGATCGAATCGGCCAGGCGCCAAGCGATGCCGCGCTCGCTGTCGATGCCTTCGAGGTAGCCGATCAACAGGCAGCGGAAGTAGCTGCCGGGCGTCAGCGAGGGACGGCCCATGTGCGCCGCGTAGAACTTCTCGCAGCGCTGTTCGGCGAAGTCGTCGAAGCCGTGCTCGTCGAGCAGCTCGTTGAGCCTGCGATAAAACGGGTGGGCCGCTGTGTGTGGCAGATCCGCGGCGGCGACCCACAGCCCTTTCTGGCGCTGCCGCTGGTTGCGTCGTCCCATTGCCATGAAACAATTATACACCAAGATGTTTTAATTGTAAAGTATTTTATGTATTCTTGTACTTTTACCACGGGCTGCTAGGCCACGAAAAGGGGGCTACGGAAAATCCATCCTCAGGCCTACCGCGACCAAGACGTGTTTCTTTCGGACTCCGGTCGCGCGGCTGACGAAGCTCACGTGCGGGCTGGCTTCCATGTACCATGTCACGGGCCCGTCGTCGATCTCCAGGATGGCGCGATAAAAGACGCTCGGGACACCCGTGATGCTGGCTGTATTCGTATTACCCGGCAAGCTGTGTGTCCCGGTGGCGCCCAGGCCGTGCTTGTAGGTGAACACCGCCCCGCGCCGAATGGTTCCTAGCTTGTGACGCTTGGACACTTGCAGGGTCAGCCACTCTCCGTGTTCCTTGGCGTCCCACAAGTAGTCGGCATTGAATGTCATTCCCAAGACGGTGGGGTATTCCGCTCCGCCAATAAAGAAGATCGAGCGCGAACGAAATAAATCCTTCGGATTGTCGTAGTAGGAGATTCCTCCATAGACGTGGACCCGCGCGAAGGGCTCGAACATCCCGCGCGCCTGGAAGCGCTTTTCCTCAAAGGCTCTTGCGTCGTGCAGCGAATACCAGGCGGAGATCTCGCCGTCTACCTTGCGGCACTGAATATTGTTCCATCGGGCGGTAAGCATACTCTGCTGCACGGGCGGGAAATAACCGCCCTTGGCAAGCACCAGACCCGTCGTTCGCCGATTGTCATTCCTCAGCGAGGCGTCGATCGATGCGGAAGGAACATTGCAGCCTCGCTTCTCGCCGGAATTCTCGTCAGACCTGGGAAATCGGACTTCGGGGCTGTCGGGAAACTGTGCAGGACCGAAGGTGGCGGGACGCGGTCCCCCGGCAGCCGGTTGAGGATCGGCACCCTCGAGAGAAGCAATCCAGACAACCGCGGCAGCCAGAACGGAGGCCCGAACGATTCGGTTACCGAAAACAGTTATCACCCCATCAGGATGCCACACCGGCAAGTTGGACTCAGGAAATGGCGTCGCTTGGACAGGGAATACGCGAAGGCGTTCGCTCCGAGGGAGATGGCGCAAGACTTTTTATTGCATGGCGGGTCATCATGTATCGGACATCGGTGAACGTCGGCCGCACATTGCTCTCCTCGGAGACGAACGGGCCGGTTTGCTCCTACGCCCCGTGCGCTTGCGGGGCTTACCCTTGATGGTATTCGCACCCAGGGTTCCGCTTCGCTCCACCTTGGGCTACGATCCTGCGCCGCTTCGCGGCTCAAATTGCTCTATCCGCGGCTGAAAGGCTCTAAGTGAACAGCATTGTGTTTAGGTGGCAAAATGCATGTTAAGATAGTGGAGAACGTCGTTCCCCAAAGATTGAGTTGGTTCCGAGGGAGGTTCGAGTGAAGACTAAGACTAGTTCGAAGCGGAGTTCCGAACGGCCCGTGATAGATCCTCGGGTGCTGGAAACCGCCAAGATGACTGTCTTCGAGCCCAAACCGGAGAAGACCTTCGCCTGCACCGTCTGCGGCTCCGAGGGGGCGACGGAACAGTCCGAGCGCTTGTGCTGGGTTTGCCGGCGCCTGAAGATCAGCGCCTGGAAAGACACCGAGCAGCAGATGATGTTCACTGAGTGAGCTTCGAGTAAGTCCCCTCTTGCGCCGCGGCCTCTCCTGGCGCCTCTCTGAGCAGCGAGCAGCGTTGGCCCACTCGTCATCCGCTAGCTAGACATTCCTTCTTGAACTTCAGCACTCGCTACGTCTCTCCGGCGGGAAACATATGCCCATAGGCCGGTCAGATAGACGCACATCGCCACGAACTGGAAAACGGTACACGCATCCGCGCCCAGGCTGCCGCCGCCGCCCGGCAAGAAAGCAAATAGAGCCACGAACGCAGCCTGTCCTGTCCCGATGCCGCCCGGGGAGACGGGAATGGCCGTTGCGAACAGGCCGAGCGGCACGAGGAAGAGAAAGTGACCGTACGCATCTCCGGAATACCCCACCGCCACGGCCGCCAAATAGAGCGCGAAACAGGCCAGCAGGTGAATCGGCAGGGTGAGGGCGAAGGCCGCTGCCAGCGTGGCAGGTTGCCGGCGGCACTCTCTTGCGGCCTGAAAGCATTTCCACAATACGCCGCCCAAAGGCAGCCGCTGGCTCAGCCTTGCGACAATGGCGCTGCCTTTCTCCGCCACGAGTGCGCCGATCATGAAAATCGCCGCTCCAAACAGAACCGCCACTGTCGCCGCCGTTGCCAGCGCGATCAGCATCTTGCTCTCCCGCACGGCCGCAAGATTCAAGAGGGCGCCAGCCGTTGCGACGGTCAGCAAGCCCATTAAGCCGATCAGGCGGTCCAAGAAGATCGTCATGACAGCCTGCGGCCTCTTATTCGAAGCGTCCAGGGTGACGTAGTAGGCCTTGACGAGGTCACCCCCTACCGAACCGGGCATAAACAGGGTGGAAGCAAGTCCGATCATCGTTAGGTTGAGGGTCCGCCCGTAAGTCAGCCGGATATCCTGGGTTCGGAGCAGCAAGTTCCAGCGCCAGGTAACGGCGAGCACTTGGATGCATATGACTCCGGCGATCGCCAACAGCAGTGGCCAGTGCCGCGCGGCTGCGGCGACCTTCGCGGGCTCCAGCCGCCCGCTCTGAATGAGCCAAACGATCAGTCCGGCGGCAAGTGCAATCTTGAGCAGCGTTACGAGATGACGCATCGGTTGAAAAGGGGCTGAAGGAAAGGATCACTTCCGTTGGAATTGGCAGCGGCGAGCGAGCACCCGCGCGCCTAACAGCCCGTGGTGGAAGTTCGCGGACACGAAAAAAGGGGACAGCCAGCCAATTTCCTTTCGACGAAGCGCTGATTCAAGAATGGATTGAGAAGCGGAAATTGGTGGCAGTCCCCCTTTTTCGCCCGAGCGCACTTTTGCCACGGGCTGCTAGGCCGTCTCCGCCTCGCTTATGCCTCTGCAGCAGAGCGCTGTGTGGCGGGCGTTCATTGATGCCCGAAACAAGAGCACGCGCCATTCAAAGAACCGGTCGTTCGAGTCACCAACTTCCCAAAAGAATATTTCCTCTGTTTTCAACAAGTTTCGCCTGCTCAGGTATTGACGTCCGCAATTCGTCCGCTATGCTGATAGCGGTGAATCAATCGGATGACAAACAATGCGGCACAAATCCCGATGGAATGGCGAACGGGGCTCTACAAAGGCAAAAAAACCCCAAACCCTTACATTTCCTGTAGAAAACTGCAAAAATTAGGGTCAACTAACTGAAACGACATGACTTGCGAGCACCTCCCGAAATCCATGTCACAGCGCCCAGAGTCGGGCTTTAACGTGCATAGTGCCTCAAAAGCGACGGAAATCGTCGAGAACAGGCCACTTTGCCCCAATGAGCGGAAATCAGAAACGGCCCAGCACCGACCTGTCTAATGCCAGAACAGCCCCCTGTCATCCCCCGCGAAGTTCTTTTTGGAAATCCCGAGCGCGCCAGCCCGCGATTGTCGCCCGACGGCCGCCGCATGGGCTACCTCGCCCCCGACGAAGGCGTTTTGAACGTCTGGGTCCGCACGGTGGGCGGTGACGACGACCGGGCGATTACAGACGATCGTAAACGCGGCATCCGGGTCTTTTTCTGGGCCCAAGACAACCGCCACGTTCTCTACCTGCAGGACTCGGACGGCGACGAGAACTGGCACCTCTACGCCGTTGATCTCGAAACCGGCGCAATTCGGGATCTGAGCCCGTTCGAGGGGGTAAGGGTCGAGGATGTCATCACCGACCCGAACTTTCCGGATGAAATCCTGGCCGCGATGAACCAGCGCGACAAGCAGGTGTTCGACCTCCACCGGATCAACCTGCGGAGCGGTGAAGTCAGGCAAGAAGCCGAGAATCCCGGCAACTACGTTGGCTGGCTGACGGATCACGAGTTTCGGGTGCGCGGCGCCACGGTGGCGATGCCCGACGGAGGCTTTCAGCTCCTCGTCAGCCGCGATCCGGGCGCCGAGTTCCAGCCTTGCCTCACCTGGGGTCCCCAGGACAATGGCGGCGCCTTGGGCTTCACGCCGGACGGAGAGCATCTCTACATCGAAGACAGCCTCGAGAGCGACACGACCGAGCTCTATACGATCGATCTGAAAGCTCGGGGAAAGCACGTGCTTTGCCACAACGAGCAGGTTGATCTCGGTCCGGTAATGACTCATCCCACGAAACACCACGCGCAGGCGGCCGGCCATAGCCTGCATCGGCTGCAATGGACGTTGCTCGACGACTCGATCGCGGAAGATTTCAAGGCCATCGAGAGAGTACATCCGGGAGAGTTCAGCGTCGTCAGCCGCGACCGGCAGGATTCCACCTGGCTAGTCGCCTACACTTCCGACTGTGAGCCGGTCCGCTACTACGCCTACGACCGCGAAACTCGATCGGCCGACTACCTGTTCAGTAACCGTCCGGACCTGGAGGATTACACTCTGGCGCCGATGAAGCCTTTCACGATCACGTCGCGCGACGGCCTCGATCTCCACAGTTACTTGACGCTTCCCGCGGGCGCGGAGCCGCGGGGACTGCCAATGGTGCTCAACGTCCATGGCGGGCCCTGGGCGCGAGACGAGTGGGGCTACGATCCGGAGGCCCAATGGCTGGCCAACCGCGGCTATGCCGTGCTGCAAGTGAATTTCCGCGGCTCGACCGGGTTCGGCAAAGCGTTTCTCAACGCCGGGAATCGCGAGTGGGGCGCCAAGATGCATGACGACCTGATCGATGCGGTTGACTGGGCGGTTGCCGAGGGTGTCGCGGACCCCAAGCGCATCTGTATCTACGGGGGCAGCTACGGCGGCTACGCGGCACTGGTGGGAGCAGCCTTTACTCCGGATGTGTTTTCCTGTGCGATCGACATTGTGGGGCCGTCGAGCATTATTACGCTGATCGACTCGGTTCCCCCTTATTGGCAGCCTCTGCTGAACGTCTTTCGCGTGCGCGTTGGCGATGTCGAAACCGAGAAAGAGTTTCTGGAATCCCGCTCACCGCTGTTCAAAGCGGACCGGATCAACATACCCATGCTCATCGCCCAGGGAGCCAATGACCCGCGCGTGAAGCAAGCCGAGGCCAAGCAAATCGTCAACGCCCTGCGCGCCAAGGGCAAGGAGGTCGACTACCTGCTCTACGCGGACGAAGGTCACGGGTTCGGGCGGCCGGAAAACAGAATGGCCTTTTACGCCGCGGCCGAGCAGTTCTTAGCCCGTCATCTGGGAGGACGCTGTGAGGAACCCACGTCCAGAGAGCAAGAGATCCTCCACGCTGTACGGCGGCAAACCTAACCAGCTCCGGACTTCAGCTCGCGGCGCAGTCATTCGCGCAAGCCTCGCGGCCCGGCAAGTGAGGAACGAATGAGCCGCGAAGCGGCGCCTTAATCGTAGCCCGGGGTGGAGCGAATCGAAACCCCGGGTCGCTTCTCCTATCGTCATCTTCGGCGCAAGGCCGGTCTTCCAGCCTTGCGGGGCCTGGGGTGGGCGAAAAAACCAGCCGTTCCCAGAGGAATTTCAAAGTGCGGTCAGGCGGCGGGCTTTTGGCCAGGAGGTCCGCGCCGAAAAGGCGCACTGAAAAATGCAGACTAGCCGGAGCATTACCCTGGTATGCTGATCTACTCCGATGGCAAGCCCCGGCACTAGCTCTACGTCGCGCCCGATTCGCGTGCTGGTTGCCAAGCCCGGGCTGGATGGCCATGACCGCGGCGCCAAAGTTATCGCTCGGGCTCTGCGCGATGCTGGGATGGAAGTCATCTATACCGGCCTGCGACAGACGCCGGAGCAAATCGTATCGACTTCCTTGCAAGAGGACGTCGAGTTCATCGGCCTGTCAATCCTCTCCGGCGCTCACACGGTGATCGTCCCGCGGGTCATGGCGCTGTTGAAGGAAAACGGCATGGACGATGTACGAGTCATTCTTGGCGGCATCATTCCCGATTCGGACGTTGACACCATGAAGGGTCTGGGTGTAGCGGCGATTTTTCAGCCTGGAACCTCACTAGAGTCTATCGTCGAATTCCTGCGTGAGAACCGGCCCAGCCGTGAGTTCGTTTGACCGCCAGACACAAACAAAGCGGGGCCAGCCTGATCGGCTAGCCCCGCGTTTTGGATACTTGTTCGCCGTCTAAGGCTCGTCTAAGGCACAACCGTGCCGTCGTTGAGCGTGAGACGGAAAGGCTGCTTCGTCAGCGCCGCCGCGACACCTTCAAACTTAAGCTCGCTGCCGGTGCGCAGCCCGGATCGCAGCCGGTTCTCGAGGTTGAGAACGACTTCGGTGCTGCCGCCCGCGGTGCTCGTCAACCGCACCGTTTTCGGCCGATCGGGGGGCTCCGAGCCCACCACGATGAGTCTCATCTCGGGGGTCAGCTTGCCATTGAGGTCGCTCCAAATCGCATCACCGTTGGCTCCCTGCAGGTTCGTTTTGAGATCGATGAAAACGTAGCGCAACGGGTGCTCCTTGCGCATCTTCTGCGCATGTTCAAATTTGCGGGCCGCCGCCGACTTGATCTCCAGTCCCGCTGGCGGAAAAGCGCTGGCCTTCGCCTGAGCTTTTAGTTCGGCAAGCCCTTCTTCGGTCCCCGCGAACTTCGTATATAGCTGCGTCAAGTATTCGTCCACTTTCTGGCGTCCTTCCGGAGCCAGCGCCCCCGCACCATCGTAGGTCGCCGCGCGGGCGAACGAGAAGATCGCGAGCGAGTTTTTCTCCGGTTTGGCTTGCGCCAGCACCACCTGCGCCAGCCAGTAGGAAACCTGCGCCGACGCCGGATTCAACTTCAGCACCGCGCTGAACTCTTTTTCGGCTTCCACGTTCTGCTTACGCTGCATGGCCACCCAGCCGGTCGTCTGGTGGGCCGATGTCTGCGCCTGCTTCTTGGCGTCGTCCCACTGCTGTTGGGAGACCTGCGCGGGCTTCTTGGCCGCGGCGAACTGCTTGTCAATCCCGCCGCCGAGCAACGCCTTCGCGGCATTCACGCCATCGTCATAGGTTGCCGCATCGGTCTTGCCAAGGAAGGGAGTCAGCGAAGCGATCGTGAAGTTCGCGCCGAAGTCTCCCTCAATCTTCGTGAGGATTTCCTTGGCCGTTTCCACGGCCTTCACCCCTTGGTTCGTCCCCTGGTAGGCCGCCATATAGAGCCTCATCCGTTCCTCGCCGTAGTCCGTGGCCGGGTACTTCTCCTTCCATTGGTCCAGCAACTGCAGCTTTGTGGCGGCGTTCGTTTCCTTGAAGGTCTTGTTGATCAGCTCGTATTCCTGCGTGTCTTTGGCCCTCTTCTCGGCCTTCTCTTGTGGAGACGGCAGTGCCGCCGCTGTCACCAGAAGCAACAATGAGCTCGCCAGTGCGGCGTGCGTAATCTTTCTCAGCATCATCGGAATCTCCCAAAACTGATCTTCGTTATCGCAGTTGAATCTGATCGCTTCAGCCAGGCGGGCCGTATTCACCAAGACGGTGAATCATTCGGCGAGTATATAGCAGTGCGAAGCCATTCGCAAGGGGTTATTCTCAGCAGTTTACCATGGTCAGGCTGCCACGGGTATGCCCAACCTCCCCCAGCGGCGGCTTGACCGTCCCCTGTTTCTCGAAGGTTTGATACAATCCTTGGTCTCTCCGGGGGCTATGCGTTGCCCAGCCGCGGTCTTGACCTTGGATTGATCGTCATCTATCTTATCACCGTTATCATCTCACGAGAACCGTTTTGTGATCGCCGCGGACCGCCCCGGAATCACTACCTTGGCTCCCGACGACTCACTAGACGGTTCAGATCTTTCACGTTACTTTCGACCCGTTTCATTGCGGAAGGGGGTACGCGACGATACTTTGCCCGGACGTGCCAGTGATCTTGGATACGGGCGATCCGGTTGCAGCGAATCGAAGTCCAACTCTTGGGCTAGAGACCCGAAAGGCCTGCTGTTTGTCAACGCGTATTGAGCTGCTGGCGTCCATGCCGCCCACCGACCAAGCCGCAAGCCACTGAGGTGCCCGATTGCACGGCGACTATAGCTTCGGCGTCCTGGATTGGGTCGCTCTAGGCTCCTACGGTCTCGTCCTCTTGTTGAGCGGCCTCTGGTTGGGCCGCAAGAAACAACTAGATACGGAGGACTACTTCCTGGGGGGCCGCGCGATGCCTGCTTGGGCCGTGGCCCTGTCGATCCTGGCCACTTCTCTCTCGGCAGCGACGTTTATCGGCGCGCCCGAGCAGTCTTTTCGCGGAGACTGGACCTATCTATCGATCAACATCGGCGCGATCCTGGGCGCGGTCTTTGTAGCTGGCGTGCTGGTTCCCGCTTTCTACCGCCATCGCGTGGTGACAGTCTATGAATTGCTCGAACTGCGCTTTGGAGTCAATGCCAGAGTCGCCTCGAGCTGGACTTTCATGATTGGCCGCGTTTTCGCAAGCGGAGCGCGAATCTTCATTGCGGCTCTGCCGCTGTCGCTGATCCTGTTCGGGGATCTCGAGCCATCGCATCTGTGGCTGGCGATCGCCGCCCTCACCGTCGTGGCGGTTGTCTATACGCTGGCGGGCGGCGTCCGTAGCGTGATCTGGAGCGACGTAATCCAGACAGTCGTTTTCGTCGGCGCGGCGGTCGTGGCCGTTATGCTTCTGCTGCACCGCATCCCGTTGTCCGCGGGCGAGATCATCGCCCAGCTCGGCAGCCCCGGCGCGGGCGCTTCGTCCAAACTTACCGTGATCGATGCGGGCTGGGACCTGTCGAAGAGCGGTCTGGGATTCGACGCCTCATCCCGTTACACATTGCTTACCGCGCTGACCGGCCTGACGCTGCTCAACATCGGAGCCTACGGCACCGATCACGACCTCGCTCAGCGCGTGCTGACTTGCCGTAGCGCTCGACAGGGCAGCCGCTCGGTGATCGCCGCGATTCTTGCCGGCATCCCGGTCATCGCGCTGTTCCTGGCGATCGGGTCGCTGCTCTATATCTTCTACCAGCGTCCCGATTTGATGGGTGCGTCGGCGCCCGGCTATGCGGTCGACGACAGCCGCCAAATCTTCCTCTCGTTCATCCTTCACGAGATGCCGGCGGGGATGCCGGGCTTGATGATCGCGGGACTGTTCGCGGCCGGCCTGTCCAGCTTGAATTCCGCCCTCAATGCCATGGCTTCCTCGTTTGTCAACGATTGGTATCGCGTCGTCTTTCCCGGCCGGCGAGAGCGTCATTACCTCCAAGTTGGCCGCTTTGCAATGGCCGGATGGGGCCTGGTGCTCGGCGGATTTGCAATGGCTTGCGTCCACTGGCAGCAGGCGGCTGATCAGTCGCTGATCGATTTCGCGTTGAGCGTGATGACCTTCGCCTATTCGGGCCTGACCGCGGTTTTTTTGACGGCTGTCCTCACCACCCGCGGCAACGCAACGAGCGCGATCCTTGCTCTGGCCAGCGGGTTCGGCGCCGTCACGCTGCTCCAGCCCCAGATTTGGAGTGGATGGGCGCCGGCCGCCTGGCAGCCATTGAGGATGTCCTTCCCATGGCAACTATTGATCGCTACCTCCATTGCCATGGCGGTGTGTTGTCTGGGGAGCAACAAGGCCCGCAAGGCAATCTGACGGGGCAACGGCGGTGATCTTTGCGGCCGAGGCGCTGCTTCAGATCGCGGTCACCACATTACCCCTGTCACGGGCGGATATGTGATGATTAGTAGCCTTTGGCGGGCTGAATGCCCAGCCCGCCGGCCGTGGGCCCCGACGCCTTTGAATTCTTGCCGGCTTGGATTCGAGGAAATTCATTCAGTGCCAGCACCTTCGGAAAACTCCCCAAGACAACTCCTTCGCAGCCTGGGCAGTTGGGAAGCCGCCTCGATCGTCGTGGGGACCATCATCGGGAGCGGCATCTTTCTGGTTCCATCCACCATGGCCGCCGAGGTCGGCTCGGCCCCCATGGTGTTGCTGGTGTTCACCGTCGGAGGACTGCTTTCCCTTGGCGGGGCCCTGACCTACGCGGAACTGGGCGCCGCCATGCCCCATGCCGGTGGGGAATACGTCTACCTGCGGGAGGCCTACGGGCCGCTGTGGAGCTTCCTTTACGGCTGGACACAGTTCTGGGTAGCGAAAAGCGGCAGCATCGCTGCCCTTGCCACGGCCTTTTTTCTTTACTTCGCAAACTTCTGGCCTGGCCTCGAGGCCACTTTCTTCATCGTCCCTCTTCCGTTCGGTGAAGGCGGAGCGCCGCTAGAGGTGCATTACGGTCAAATCCTCGCGATGGGCCTGATCTTTGGCCTGGCTTGGCTGAATTATTTCGGCGTCAAGCTGGGCGCGAGGGTTCAAACCGCCGTCACTGCTCTAAAGATTGTGCTGATCCTGGCAATTGTTGGCCTGGCGGCGATACTCGGCGGCGGCAAGGCTGCCAATCTTGTCTCGACCGTAGCGCACACCGGCGGATTGTCGGGCTTCTTTGCGGCGCTCGTAGCAGCTCTGTGGGCGTACGACGGCTGGAATAACGTGTCAATGGTCTCCGGCGAGGTGCGCGATCCGCACCGGAATATTCCTAGGGCGCTGATTTTAGGCGTGATCGCGGTCATGCTGATCTACCTGGTCACCAACGTCGCCTACTTTTACGTTTTGCCCGCCGCCGCGGTTGCTTCCAGCGAACGGGTGGCCAGCGAGGCGGCCTCGCGATTTCTCGGTGAGGGAGGCCGAGACGCCGTGGCATTCGCGGCAATGATCTCGATTTTCGCCGCACTCAACGGATCGATTCTTTCCGGCGCGCGCGTGCCCTACGCCATGGCCCGGGACAAGTTCTTTTTTAAGGCCTTGGGCCGCGTCCACGAGCGCTACGTGACGCCGCACGTCGCCATCTTGACCCAAAGCAGTTGGGCGGCCCTGCTGGTGCTCTCCGGGCGCTACGAACAACTATTCACGTACGTCATTTTCGCAAGCTGGATTCTTTACGGCATGACGGCCGCGTCCGTTTTCGTGCTGCGCTCGAAACGCCCTGAAATGAAACGGCCGTATCGAACCCTGGGCTATCCAATCGTTCCGGCGTTGTTCGTTTTCATGGCAGGATCTTTGGTCGTGATGACACTATTCAAATCCCCCCGCGAATCTCTCACGGGCCTGCTGCTGGTTGCGCTCGGGTTTCCGTTTTACAAATTTTGGAAAAAGCGCGCCACCCTCTTTTCTTCCAGCTCGTTTTGAGGCATAATAGTAAGCATGAATTGGGTGAATGCCGTGAATCCGGGCAGTTGTTGGCACGGCTTCGTTTTTATCCAGTTCCGATCCCCAAGCCGCGCTTCCGTCCCGAGCTCAGGACGCCGCGAGGCCCTCGAAACAACAAAATGGCGAATCTTGTTCTGAATCCAGAACAAATTTGTTGACTTCGGGCCCTCAATTTGCTATAAAACTGTTCATGGGCATGTTTTGTTGCGGTCTGTCGTTCTGTTTTCAGAACGGATCCGGCCAGAGGAAGCATTTCCCTCGAATGGCTGGAGGTTTGGTTAAATACCGGAAATCCGCCATGATCTTGATTCGGAAAGGGAGACCGATACCATGGATGTAAACAAGATTTTAGTAGAACTACGCCAGGAAAGAGAACAGATTGAAGACGCCATCGTCTCGCTCGAGCGGCTGGCGCGTGGCCGCGGAAAACGCCGAGGCCGCCCACCTTCATGGATGAAGCAGGCTGGTGAAAGAAAGCGCGGCCGGCCTCCAGGAAGTGGCGCCAAGGCTCAGGCGATAGCAGCCTAGTCGGCGATCAGCTCGAGGGAAATCGCCTGAAGACTGACACGGCCGAGATGCCGTAACCGCGCCGGAGTCACGGGCCGCGAACCTAGGGGGGGTCTCAAGGGGGAGCTGTAGCCAAGCGGCCCAACAACATTCTCGACAGCTTGTGATTCGGATGCCGCAGGTGCGGGATCTTGTTCGTTCCCGCTGCGGATCGGAATCAGTAGAGCAGATAGCGGGTCCGAATCCGCAAGAAAGAGAGCTGTTGCGCTTGCCACATTGACCAAATGGACGACGCTGCTCGTCCTTGCGAGAGGGCCTGGATTGTCGCCTCGTGCCCAATCAGCCTCGCCGTCAGCTCCATTTTCATGCGCCCAGGGTAGGACTTCAGGAGTTGCGCCGCGATTTCCAGTCCAATCCGGGTCGATCGAACAGAGTCTCGATCCAGCACGGTGATCTGAACCCCCTCGATGGGCGTGCCCGCGAAGCGAGATGATTTCGGCGTTCGGCGCACGGGATAGAAGCTGACACCCCGCAGCCCGCCGCCATTGAGATCATCAGCCAGCGCAGCACCGTCGATCCAGTCCGCTCCGACGAATAGAAACGGTGTATCGGTTCCTCGGCCGACCGAGTAATTGGGTAGCCCCTCGAGCAAAGCGATCCCGGGATACAGCAGTGCCTGTTCGACACCCCGAATGTTGGGGGACGGGTCCACCCAGGGAAGCCCCATCTCGTCAAACCAAAGGCCGCGGCCCCAGCCTTCCATCCGGACGACTTGCAACTCAGCGCTGATCTTCCGCTCTTTGTTGAACATCCCCGCCAGTTCGCCGACTGTCATTCCATGCCGAACCGGCATGGGGAAGTAGCCCACGAACGATCGGTAGGCCTCATCGAGCATGGGACCTTCGACCACGATCCCGGTGATGGGGTTGGGGCGATCCAAAACATAGAACGGAATCCCCAGTTTCGCCGCCTCTTCCATGGCATAGGCCATCGTTGTGGCATAGGTGTAGAAGCGAGCCCCTACGTCTTGAATGTCGTAGACCAGCACGTCAACGCCGCTCAGCATCGCCGCGGTCGGGCGGCGGCGGTCTCCTTGATATAAGCTGTGGATGATAACGCCGGTTTTCTCGTCCTTCCCGTCTGCGACACCCTGGTGATCCTCGCGGCCGGAGATGCCGTGTTCAGGGCTGAAAATTGCCGCCAGGGTAACCCCGGGCGCCTCGAAGAACAAGTCGATGTTCCGGCGGCGGCGGCGATCGATACCGGTGTGATTGGTAATCAGACCAACCCGTTTCCCCGAAAACCGCGTGAATTTCTCGCGCACCAAGACATCGAGACCGCTGAGCACGGCTGCCGGGCGGACGCCGGAAGGTCGGGGCACCGTCCCCGGAAAACGGCTGTGTTGCCAGCTCGTCCGCCGGGCTTGCTCCACGTTAACGCCGGAAATCGAAGCGGCAACAACACTAGCTACCTTGCCGCGCAAATCCACAACGGAAGTTCTGACCGCTGGGTGAACACGATTCGTCATCAGAATGACGTAGGTCCGCGTGGCGGGGTCAATCCAGATCGATGTGCCGGTGTAGCCGGTGTGGCCGTAGGAGCCCAGCGGAAACAGATCGCCCCGCGTGGAGGAGTACGGCGAATCAATGTCCCAGCCCAAGCCGCGCAGCGCGTGGTGGTTCGCTGGAGACTGGGGCGTTGTCATCTTCACCACAGCCAACGGACCCAAGATGCGCACTTTACCCAGTTGTCCTCCATTCAGCATCATTTGAACGAAGCGGCTCAAATCGTCCGCCGTCGAGAACATGCCGGCGTGACCCGCCACTCCACCCATGAACCGCGTCGTAGGATCATGCACGACACCGTGCAGCAAGGTTCCGTCCGGCAGCCTCTCGGTGGGAGCGATTCTGGACCGCAGCTCCGTTGGCGGACGGAAGTGGGTTTCGGTCATTCCCAGCGGACCGAATATCCTTTCCGTGGCGAATTCGTCAATCCTTTGTCCGGTCGTCTTTCGAACCACCTCGGCAAGCAGAAGATAGTTAATGTCGCTGTAGATAAACTGTGACCCCGGAAGGGCGACGGGGACTTCCTCGTAGGCCTTGTCTATACCGGTTTCGTAGCCGCTCCAGGCAGGCTCCAGATCCAGGTCGGGCCGCAAACCCGAAAAATGCGTCAGCAGTTCAAGCAGCGTGATCGGCGATTCACCCCCCGAAAAATTCGGCAGGTGTCTTGTCACCGGGTCGGCGAGACGAATCTTTCCTTCTTCGACCAGCATCATGACCGCGGGCGCGGTAACAACCACTTTGGTCAGCGAAGCGCAGTCGAAGATCGTGTCGAGCTGCATCGGCTGTCGGGCTGGCTCGATGCTTCTCAGCCCGTAGGCCTTGCGGTGGAGAATCTCGCCGCCGCGGCCGACAAGAACAACCGCGCCGGGCATCGTTCCGTCGTCAATGGCTTCCTGAACGACAGCGTCGAGCCGCCCGGACAACTGCCGACTCGGAGCGGCTTGCAGGTCCGCGCCTCCAAAGATGCCGAACAAAAGGGCGAAGGTGATTCTCGGCCAGGGCATGGTCGCTTCGGTTGTCAGATAACGCAGGTTCACGCTGGTTCTAATGACGGGTCAGCCTCCCCAATCAGGGGTTCGTTCAGGGGCTCGTTGCCTGAGACGGCCCTGAAATCCAGTTCTGTTCGTATAACGCCGGGACAGGTGATCTTGCTCATTATCGCCGAACGCAGTGTATGGCACGGCGATCAACCACTCACATTAGACCAGCCGCCCGAAACTCAACTACAATCGGGCATGCGTTTGCTCCCAATCCTTTCGCTCTTCGCTCTGGCCTTTCCGCTCCCGGCAGCCGTGCTGCATTGCGGCAAGCTCATCGACGTCGAAAAACTCAGCGTCGCCGGGCAGGTCTCGATCGTTGTGGAAGGCGGCAAGATCCTTCGTGTCGCCGAGGGCTACATCGCGGCCGAAGCCGGGGAAGAGACAATCGACCTGAAGTCCCACACCTGCATGCCGGGACTCATGGATATGCATGTCCACCTGGCGACCGAGAGCAACCCCAAGGCCTACGAGGAGCGCTTTCGGCTTAATCCCACCGATTACGCGTTTCGATCGGTCGTCTATGCACGGCGAACCTTGATGACTGGGTTCACAACCGTGCGGGACCTGGGCACTCGGGGCGGCGTCTCCATCTCGCTGAAGCGGGCGATCGGCCAGGGACTCGTTGATGGGCCTCATATCTTCAACGCCGGTCAGTCGCTGGCCACGACGGGCGGTCATGCCGACCGGACCAATGGCGTCCGCATGGACATGATGGGTGATCCGGGGCCGAAGGAAGGTGTGGTCAATAGCGTCGAAGACGCCAAGAAAGCCGTGCGCCAGCGCTACAAAGAAGGCTCCGACTTGATCAAGATCACGGCGACCGGAGGCGTACTGAGCGTGGCCAAAAGCGGGCAGAATCCGCAGTTCACCGAGGAAGAAATTCGCGCCGTCGTCGAAACAGCGAAGGACTACGATTTTCATGTGGCCGCGCACGCCCACGGCGCCGAGGGCATCAAGCGGGCCATCCGCGCCGGAATCCACTCGATCGAGCACGGCACGCTAATGGACGACGAAGCCATCGCCCTCTTCAAAAAGCACGGGACGTGGTGGGTGCCAACCATCTCGGCCGGGAAATTCGTGGCCGAGAAGGCGGAGGTTCCGGGCTACTACCCTGAAATCATCCGGCCCAAAGCTCTCTTCATTGGCTCGAAGATCCAGGAGACGTTCCGCCGGGCGTACAAGGAAGGCGTGAAGATCGCCTTCGGCACGGATTGCGGGGTATGCCCCCACGGCAGCAACGCCACGGAATTCGTCTATATGAAAGAAGCCGGCATGCCTGCACTCGAGACGGTCCGCTCCGCCACGCTCTCGGCCGCCCAATTACTTGGAATCGAGGAATCGGCCGGAACCATCGAGGCGGGCAAGGCGGCCGATATCGTGGCAACGCCAAAGGACCCCCGAGACGATATTGAGACGATGCTGCATGTATCGTTCGTCATGAAGAGCGGCCATATCTACAAGCGTCCATGAGAACGAAACGCCCTTTGGATTCCGGAGAACCCGCGGGTCGAGAGACGGGGCCGGGCAATGTGGCGCAAGCTCTCAGCTTGCCGCGCCGGCACTCGTGTCGACGCTTGTTCAGCTCACTTTCTCCCAATCGCGATCGCGATCTCTTCGCCTGAAATCAAACCAACAACAAATCATGAAGATCACCAACCTCGAAGTCGTCAACCTGCGATTCACCTACCCGCCCGGCAAGGAGTTCAACTATGCCGGCGGCGTCTGCACCGGCCGCCTCTCCTCGCTGATCCGGGTGTCGACCGACTCCGGCATCGAAGGCATCGGCTCCGTTTACTCCCACCCCGATCTGGTGCGCATGATCGTCGAGCAGCAATTGCGCGACCTGTTGATTGACGAAGACCCTCTGGACATCGAAGGCATTTGGGAGAAGAACTACCGCATCACCCGCTGGTATGGGCGCAAAGGCGCCGCCATGTCCGCCCTGGGAGGAATCGACATTGCCCTCTGGGACATTCGCGGGAAAGCGGCAGGCAAGCCGGTCTACCAACTGCTCGGCTCGGAGCGGCACAGCGTCCCTGCTTACGCCAGCGGCCTTTTGTGGAAAAATGACCCTGGCGAACTGGCGGACGAAGCGGCCCGCCACCTCTCCAACGGCTTTCGCGCCATGAAGACGCGCCTTGGCAAGAACTACGAATATGACCTCGCCGCCTTGCAAGCCATCCGCAACGAGATCGGCCCCGGGAACCGCCTCATGGTCGACGGAAACGCCCGCTACTCGCTCGAGCAAGCACGGCGCCTGATCCCCCACTTTCAAAAGGCGAATATCTTTTGGCTGGAGGAGCCCTTCACTCCCGAGGACTTCGACAGCTACCTGGCGTTGCGGCCCGATTGCGAAAAGATTCCGCTAGCCGCCGGCGAAAACGACTTTGGCGTTCAGGGATTCATCGAACTGATAGACCGGCAACTTGTGGATATCGTACAGCCCGACGCCTCCCGCGCCGGCGGCATCACCGAATGCCGGCGCATCGGTGAACTCGCGACCGAACGCGGCTTTCGCGTGGCGACCCACACCTGGAGCGATGCAGTCGCCCTCGTCGCCAATATGCACGTCATCGCGTCCTTGCCCAACAGCATCACCGTGGAAGTCGACCAAACCGGCAATCCGTTCATCGAAGACTTGCTGGCAGAGCCACTAAAAGTAGTGGACGGCGAGATCGCCATGCCCCAAAGGCCCGGTCTGGGAATTGAGCTGAACGAGGAAATCGTCGAGCGCTACGCACTGCCCGCCGGCACGCCAACGCCCGAGGGAAACTATTCCGATATGTTCTTCGGCCGCCGTTACTACGCGCCCGCCGGCCCCTACTCATAAAGCTCACAAAACAGTTTCGGGGGCCGCGAGGCGGTACGCCTGCGCTGGGAAAAGGAGGCCGCCTACTACCGAAACTCGTCACTGGTCTTTGCCGAACCAAGCCACCGGGAAGAGCTGCCCACCCGGGTACGAGAAACCGCCAAGATTCTTGAGAATCCGCAACCACCCCGGCGTTGAAAGACTACCCCAAATGGGGCCTTACCGCGCCGGAGCACATGCGGTCACCAAGCCGGCGGTATTGCGGCTAGTCGGAGACTCCAAAACTCTCGACCACTCTTCTGGCGAGATAATTCGCGATGCCGGCTTCGTTGCGGACAGATTCCATATAAGCAGTCCGCAGGAGTTGATCCTTGCGGTTCAACAGGGTCTCCCGGATACTTTGCTGCACGCGCGGATCGGAGAATTTGCGCTGCCCGGCGGGCTCTCGTGAAATCAGCTTGATGATGCGAAACTCACTGCCGGAGCGGATAATCGGCGAGATTTCCCCGGGCGACAACGAGGCCACGACGCGCCGCAAGGCGATCGCGGTTTTTTCCAGAGCCGACTGGGGAATGAACCCCAAGTCTCCTCCATTGCTCGTTGAAACGGGGTCTTCGGAGTAGTTGCCCGCAACGATATCGAACGCTTCGCCGTTCTGAAGACGCTGCTGCAGCATTTCGATCTTTGCCTGGGCCGTCTCTTCATCCTTTGCGTCGTCATTTTTGTAGTTGGGTACCGGGACTTCCGGCGTGGCCGTGACCAGGATCTGCGCTAAATGAATCTGCTGTTCCGGCAGGTGGAAGCTGGGTTTGTTCTCGTCATAATACTTGCGGATCTCAGCTTGGGAAACGGACATTTTCGATGTGATTTCTTTGTTAAAGAGCTTATCGATGGTGATCGTGCGGCGTAGCTCGGCCTGGTACTCCGCCAATGTGAGACCTCGCTCTTCAAGCTGCTTTTCGAAATCGCTGGGGTCATTGAATGGCGCCCGTTGTCCATCCAGCTTTGCCTGAACCTCGGAGTCAACAGCCATGAGTCCGAGCTTCTCGGCCCGCTGGAGGATCACATGGCGGTCGATCAGCTCCCGCAACACCGTGAGCCGCAACATCTGGGACTGGTCTTCAGAGGCCGGATCCGTGACATCCGGCACTTGAGCCTGTAGGTAGCGTTCCAGCTCGGCGAAGGTGATCTTGTAGCCGTTAACCTCGGCCGCAATGGCCGGATCCGGACGCCCCTGGCAGCCGCAGAGGAGCAGAAACGCGGACGTCAAGGCAATGCCGAATGATCGAAGATAGACGGAACTGGACGCCATTATCACCATTTTAGTTGAGAACGCGTCGAGGCCTTGTAACGCGCGGGCAAGCCCAGGCCACAGCCCTGAAGGAAAAACCAAAGCAGGGAGTGAACGAACCGCCGTCAGGGGCGTTCGAAGGAAGGTCAGTCCCTCGCGCACGGGCGAGCCGCCAAGTGCGCCGGCGCGGATCTGTCCGGCAAGAGTTGCGAAATCAGCCTGGCTATTTTTCAGGTGATTCTTCTTTTACGGTTTCAGCGGCCTCGGCTTCCTGCTGCTGTTTCATGCGTTCCTCGCGCCGCTTGCGGCGCTCTTCGGTGCGCTTCTTCAGCTCGGAACCGAGCAGTTCAATCAAGGCCAGCTCGGCGCCGTCACCTTTGCGGGGCCCCAGACGCACAACCCTCGTATAACCGCCGTTTCGCTGCGCAAAACGCGGCCCAAGGTTGTCAAACAACTTCTTTACCGCTCCCGGAGTATTGAGAAACGCGGCCGCCTGCCGGCGAGAATGGAGCGTATCACGCTTGGCGAGAGTGATCATCTTTTCGACAACCGGCTTCACGGCCTTCGCCTTGGTGACCGTGGTCACCACGCGGTCCCGCAGAATCACGTTGGTCGTCAAACCCCGCAACAGGGCGCGGCGCGCCGAAGGGTTCCGCTGGAGCTTGAATCCGCCTTTCCTATGCCTCATGTAACCCCTGCACCTCTAAGTCGTCTTCGTCTCTTGGTTCGCTACCGGCGGGAGCTACCAGGCGGCCATGCTCGTCAAACCGCATGCCCAGCGCCAAGCCCATCGTGCCAAGGATCTCTTTGATCTCATTGAGTGACTTGCGGCCGAAGTTCTTGGTCTTGAGCATATCGGCTTCGGTTCTCACGACCAGGTCGCCGATCGTTTGGATGTTGGCGTTCTTCAGGCAATTGTAAGAACGGACGCTGAGTTCGAGTTCCTCAACCGAGCGGTTCAAGTGCTCGTTGTAGAGTTCGGCTTCGGCGTCGGCGGGCACTCCTTCCGCGGCCGCTTCTTCTTCGAAGTTGATAAAGATCGTCATGTGATCTTTGATCAGCTTGGCGGCGAGGCCGACTGCATCTTGCGGTGAAACGGCTCCGTTCGTCCAGACTTCAACGGTGAGCTTGTCGTAATCTGTCATCTGACCCAGGCGGGCCGCCTCGACGACGTACTTGACCTTTCGCACCGGTGAGTGCACAGAATCAATCGGAATATAGCCCAGCGCAAGATCATCTTCGAAGTTCTTTTCCGCGCTGACGTAGCCGCGCCCCCACCTGACGCGCATCTCGATGTCGATGATGCCTCCCTGACTCACCGTGGCGATGTAGACCTCGGGGTCGAGGATTTCCACGTCGGAATCAGCTTCTATCTGCCCGCTATGAACCTCACCGGCCTCGGTCGCCCGCAGCCGTATCGTCCTCGATCCTTCCCCGTGCAGCTTCAAAGGGATTTGTTTCAGGTTGAGGATAATATCGGTGGCGTCTTCGACCACGCCGGGGATCGGGCTGAACTCGTGCGAGATTCCCTCGATTTTGACGGCGGTGACGGCGGCGCCTTCAATCGAGCTCAACAATGCCCGCCGCAGGGAATTACCGATTGTCGTTCCAAACCCGCGTTCAAAGGGCTGAGCGCTGAACGTACCGTGAATCCGCGTCAGGACGTCACCCTCAGTCACGAGGCGCTTCGGTTTCTGGAATCCTTTCCACATTACGATCTGTTCTCCACCTTTATTCAGTTCCCGGCGCTTGGCCGGCGGCCCGTGCGAAATGCTCTTGGGGCTATCTGGAGTAAAGCTCGACGATCAACTGTTCATTGATCGGGATCTGCACCAGCTCATCCCGGCGAGGCTGGCCGGTGACCTTGGCGCTCATGTTCTCTCGGTCGACTTCCAGCCAGCCGGGAGCCAGCATATGAGCCGTACTCTCGAGAGTGGCGGCCAGACCCGCGTGTTTGCGGTGGCTTTCGCGAATCGCGACGAGGTCCCCGGGCTTCACCAAGTAGGAGGGAATGTTGACCTTGCGGCCGTTCACTTCCACATGGCCGTGCGAAACCACCTGCCTCGCCTGGGCGCGGCTTGTCCCGAAGCCGATACGGAACACGACGTTATCCAGGCGGCGCTCCAGCAACGAGAGCAGATTTTCGCCGACAACGCCCTTCATCTTGGCGGCTTTCTTGTAATAATTGCGGAACTGCCGTTCAAGAACGCCGTAGATGCGGCGCACCTTCTGCTTCTCCCGAAGTTGCAGGCCGTAACCAAGCATCCTTTTCGGGCGAGCCGTCTTACCGTGCTGACCGGGGAAGTAGTTGCGTTTCTCGATGGCGCAACTCGTCCCGTAACATCGTTCGCCCTTCAGAAAGAGCTTCATTCCTTCTCGCCGGCATAACCGGCACACCGCGGATCTATATCGCGCCATTTTCTTCTCTGGCAACCAGTTTCATAGCCATTCTCTCCGCCGGTCTGCCATCAACCAGGATCATACGCGCCGTTTCTTGGGCGGCCGGCAGCCGTTATGCGGTATCGGGGTCACGTCTCGGATCGATTTGACGGAGATACCCGCGGTAGCCAAGGCACGAATCGCCGATTCACGCCCTCCGCCAGGGCCTTTCACTCGAACCGTAACCGACCGCAGACCGTGGTCTTTGGCGGCATTCGCGGCCGTCAAGCAGGCTTGTTGGGCGGCGAAGGAAGTGCCCTTTTGCGAACCGCGAAAACCCAGCGAACCCGCGCTCGACCAGGCAATCACTTTCCCGTCCAAGTCACTAATCGTCACAATCGTGTTGTTGAAGGTCGCCTTGATGTGGACGACGCCCACGGAGATCGACTTCCTCACACGACTCTTGAATTTTTTCTTGCCGCTCTTTCCTTTTGCCTTCGCCATCGTTCCTCAACAAACAGAAGTCGAATTACTTTTTCGCCAGCTTGCGCTTGTTTGCAATCGCGCCGCGGCGCGGCCCTTTGCGGGTCCGCGCATTGGTGTGGGTCCGCTGACCGCGAACCGGCAGCCCGCGCCGGTGACGCAGACCGCGGTAGCAGCCAATTTCCATGAGGCGGCGGATGTTGAGGGCAATCTCGCTGCGGAGATCGCCTTCCACCTGTCCTTCGGCCTCCAGGATTTTCCTCAAGCTCGTGATCTCATCGTCGGTGAGATCGCCCATCTTCGTGCCGAAATCGATTCCGGCGCGGTAAAGAAGCGATTTCGCCCGCGTTCGGCCGATGCCGTAGACGTAGGTCAACGAGATCTCGGCCCGCTTGTGATTCGGCAAGTCAACGCCTTCAATGCGCGCCATGGCTCATCCTCCAAACGAGTCGCAGGTGTGGTGTGTGCGCCATCATCCCTGCCTCTGCTTGTGCTTCGGGTTCTCGCAGATGACCCGCACCACGCCCTTGCGGCGGACCACCTTGCACTTCAGACATAGTTTCTTAACGGAAGCTCTTACTTTCATGCTCAGTACCGTTGTGTAATCCGCCCTCTGCCCGCATCGAAGCGTGACAACTCTACGCGAACCTTGTCACCAGGCAACAGCCGCAAGAAATCATTGCCGCGGCGACCCGAAACATGGGCCACCACGCTGGATTGATTCTCAAGCCGCAGCCGAAACAGTTCATTTGGCAAACGGGCAGTGACGGTCGCGGTCACTGCCACGGCTGCCTCGTCATCTTCCTTCTCTTGCCGCAAGGTTCTTCCTTCAAACTCAGGCGGTCAGCACCCAAGGTCCGTTGTCCGTGACGGCGACGCAGTGTTCATAGTGCGCCGCGTTGGAACCATCGGTCGTCACCGCCGTCCAGCGGTCACCTAAAACACGCGTGTCGGGCGCGCCGGCCGCAACCATCGGCTCAATCGCCAGCACCATTCCCGGACGAAGCCTGGGGTTAGAGAGCCTGCGGTCAATGAAGTTGGGAACATTCGGCGATTCGTGCAGCTTGGCGCCGATGCCGTGGCCCACGAATTCCCGGACGATCGAGAAGCCGTTCCCTTCCACGTAGTTCTCAACCGTTCCACAAACATCGAACAGGCGGCGTCCGGCTACCATCTGTTCGATTGCCAGTTCCAGCGACTTTTGGGTCACTTCGAGCAGGCGCTGGGTCTCGGGCGAGATCTTGCCTACCGGCACCGTTGTCGCCGAGTCGCCGTAATAACCGTCCAGTTGCACTCCCATGTCGATCTTCAGGATGTCGCCCTCCTTTAACACGCGCTTAGCCGAAGGCACTCCGTGGACCACTTCCTCGTTGATCGAAGTACACAGAACCGTCGGGAAACGCCTGCCGGCCGCGGGGACGTAATAGCCCTTAAACGCCGCGCGCGCGCCAGCCTGCTTCACTCGTTTCTCGGCCACAACCTCAAGGTCCAATGTCGTCACGCCTGGTTTGACCATTTCCGACAACTCGTTCAAAGTCTTGCGCACCAGCTCACCGGCGGCGCGCATCTTCTGCAATTCGGACGGGCTTTTTCGGATGATCATCCGCGTTTCAAAAGTTCAAGAATCCGCGCCGAAATCTTATCCTGGGTCAGGGCCCCGTCGATCGAATGAATCTTCTCGCCCTTATCCCGAAACACCTCAAAGACCGGCAAAGTCTGACGCTCATACGCCAGCAAACGCTCACCGATGACTTCTTCACGATCGTCTGTTCGCACTACCAGCCGCGCCTGACAGACATCACAGACGTCGGTAATCTTAGGCGGATGCGAGTGGATGTTGTAGATAGCCCCGCACTTCGGGCAGAGTTGTCGGCCGGTGATTCGCTGAATAAGTTCATTATAACCAATCTTGATTTCGATCACCGTCGGCCGATGACCAAGCGATTCCATCAAGCATTCGATCTTCGCCGCCTGTCTCGCGGTCCTGGGATAACCGTCCAATAAGAACCCGCGACGGCAATCCGTTTTCCGAAGCCGGGCGTCCGCCAGCCCATTCACCATTTCGTCGCCGACAAGCCGGCCCGCCGCGATCTCCTCCTGCGCCTTTTGACCCAACTCGGAGCCGCGCTGGATCTCCTCGCGAATCATGTCACCCGTGGAAATCTGCGGAATCCCGTATCGTGCGGCGATTTTCTTCGCCTGTGTACCCTTGCCCGCTCCAGGCGGGCCGAACAGAATAAGGGCTCCGATTCCGTCTGCGTCCGCCGGGCTCATACTGCGCGTCTCGGATCCAAGCTGCTTCCTGCCTAACGGCCTGGCTAGGCGAACGACCGCCTCCCGCGAATTCTTCCAGCCCGCGGAGTAAAGCCTTCATAGTGCCGCATAATCAACTGCGCTTCGATCTGGTTGACCGTGTCCATGGCGACACCGACAACGATCAACAGTGACGTTCCGCCGAAGTAAAAGTTGACGTTCAGCCCCTCGAGAATCCAGCGGGGAACCACCGTGTCCGCCCAATTCCCGATCAATGGCAGGTGGTGCACCCTGGCGCCGGCGATCATCAAATCCGGAATCACGGAAATCAAAGCCAGGTACAGACCGCCCACCATGGTGATCTTGGTCAGGATCTGGTTAATATGCTCGGCGGTCGGCTTACCCGACCGGATTCCGGGTATGAAACCGCCGTACTTCCTCATGTTGTCGGCGACTTCAGTCGGATTAAAAATAATGGACACGTAAAAGAAACAGAAGAAGACAATCAACCCGACGTAGAGCAGCTCGTACAACGGCTCGCCATAGGAAACCGTCGCCAGCAGATTTGTGAGATAAGGACTGTCCTGAAACACCAGCGCCAGAGTCTGGGGAAAGGCCAGCATCGAAGAGGCGAAGATCACCGGGATCACGCCGCCTGAGTTCACCTTCAAAGGCAGGTGTGTCGACTGCCCGCCCATCATGCGGCGTCCCACAACGCGCCGCGCATACTGCACCGGGATACGGCGCTCGGCGCGCTCGACCATCACGATAAACGCGACAACGAGAACCATCATGAACAGGATCATGGCCAGTTGCAGCATATTCCACTGGCGTGTCACGAACACGTTCTCGTAGAGGTTCCTTCCGGCGCTCGGCAGCCCGACCACAATGCCGGCGAAGATGATCAGCGACATGCCGTTGCCGATGCCGCGGTCGCTGATCTGCTCGCCGAGCCACATAATAAAAGCCGTGCCCGTTGTCAGCGTCAGCACCGTCATGAAGACAAAGCCGATACCAGCCTCGCCCAGGCCGCCGCGCTGCAGCATGAAGGAGATGCCCGAGCCCTGGATAATGCTGAGCCCGATCGTCAGATAACGCGTCCACTGCGTGATCTTGCGCCGCCCCAGCTCGCCCTCTTTTTGAAGTTTTTCGAGCGTAGGGATCACGATCGTCAGCAACTGCAAGATGATCGACGCCGTGATATAGGGCATGATGCCCAGCGCGAAAATCGTCATCTGGCTGAGCTGGCCGCCGGAAAACAAATCCATGAAACCCAGAGCCGTGCCCGCGGCCTGCTCGAACTGCCGCTGCAACTCTTCGGTATTGATGCCCGGAGTGGGAATATGGCCGCCGATGCGGTAGACCGCCAGCATCGCCAGCGTGAAAAGCACGCGCCTGCGCAGATCCGGGATACGGAAGACGTTGACGATGGTATCGAGGAGCTTCATGAAGCGGCCAACTCCGCCTTGCCGCCGGCGGCTTCGATCTTCTCCCGCGCGGATTTCGAAAAACGGTGCGCCGTCACCGTGATCGCCCGGGAAAGCTCCCCTCCGCCGAGAACCTTGAGCCCCTCGCCGAGCTTCTTGAGCAGCCCTTTTTGCCTGAGAGCGGCGGCGTCGAAGGCGTCACCTTCGAGCTTGGCGAGCTGTCCCACGTTCATGATGGCGAATTCTTTCCGGAATATGTTGTGGAAACCGCGTTTTGGGACACGCCTGACGAGCGGCATCTGACCGCCCTCGAATCCGCGCTTGCGGGAGTAGCCGCTGCGCGACTTTTGGCCATTCTCGCCCCGGCCGGACGTCTTCCCGAGCCCGGAGCCGAAACCCCGCCCGACTCGCTTGCGGCGATGGTTCTGTCCCTTCGGAGGATGCAATTCGCTCAAGTTCATTTTGTCACTTCCAGCAGGTGGGGAATCTTGCTCACCATGCCGCGGGTAGCTTCATCGTCGGGCCGCTCCACGGTCTGATTGAGGCGGCGCAAAGCCAGCCCCTTCACGACCTTTTTTAGCTTCTTCGGGGAGCCGATTGGGCTTTTGACTAATCGTATTTTGATTGTGCCCGCCATCGTTTTTCCTTCTACATATTCCGCGGGTCGATCCCGCGCATGGCGGCAACCTGGCTCTTCTCGCGAAGCTGTCCCAGCGCTTCGAAGGTCGCCTTGATCACGTTGTGCGGATTCTTCGAACCGATCGACTTCGTCAGAACATTTTGGATGCCCGCGGCTTCGACGACCGCTCGCACGGCGCCACCGGCGATCGTGCCCTTACCGGCCCTGGCCGGCTTGAGCAGTACGCGGCCGGCGCCGAAAATGCCAAGCACTTCGTGGGGAATCGTGTGGCCGAGGACATTCACCTTGACCAGATTCTTCTTCGCTTTCTCGATTGCCTTGCGGATCGCCGAGGGCACTTCCTTGGCTTTGCCTTTGGCGTAGCCGACAACATGCTTCGCCGGGTCGCCGACGACCACCAGGGCCGTGAAGCTCAGATTCTTGCCCCCTTTGACCACCTTGGTAACGCGGTTGATGTTGACAACCTGGTCTTTCAGATTTAATTCCGCCGGATTTATGATTTGCGTTTGGCTCATGGACTCGCTTTCGCTTCCTAGAGGCCGCCTAAAACTCCAGACCGCCCTTGCGCGCCGACTCCGCCAGCGCTTTGACCCGTCCGTGGTAGAGATGTCCGCCACGGTCAAAGACCACTCTCTTGACGCCCGCTTTCGCGGCGCGCTTGGCGATCCTCTTGCCAACATCCTGGGCGGCGGCGATATTGCCGCCCGATTTGACGCCGGAGTCTTTGTCCAGCGTGCACGCCGAGGCGATCGTCTTTCCCGCCGAATCGTCGATCAACTGCGCGTAGACATGCTTCAGCGAACGATACACGGCTAGCCGCGGCGTCTCGGCCGAACCTGTTAACCGCTTGCGAATTCGCCGGTGAATTCTCAGCCGCCGCTCTCGTCTCGATGGAGGACTATACATCCCTTTATTACCCCAACTCGTTTACTGCAACTGATGACGGTTCCGCGCCGCCCTGCTCTCAGCAGGCTAGGCGGCGGCTCCGGTCTTGCCTTCCTTCTTGCGCAGGATTTCGCCCGCGTAGCGTATTCCCTTGTTCTTGTACGGGTCCGGGGGCCGCAGCGCCCGAATCTTGGCGGCCGTCTGGCCGACCACCTGCTTGTCGATTCCCGAGACCGTAATGAGGGTCGTATTACTGACCGCTTTTCCAACCTCGATCTCAATTCCTTCCGGCATCAGCAGCTCGATCGGATGCGAGAAACCCAGCAGAAAGACCACGACCCGGCCCGCGACTTGGGCGCGGTAGCCGATCCCGACGATTTCCAACTTCTTCGTGAACCCGCCGGTCACTCCAGTGACGGCGTTACTCGCCAAGCTCCGCGCCAGGCCGTGAAAGGCAGCGTGTTCATCACGGCCGCGGCTGGCGGTCAGCGTGGCGTCTTCCAACTTGAACTCGATTCCCGGCGGAATCGGGCAGATCAATACACCCTTTGGCCCTTGAACCTCTAGTTCACCGTCCTTGATCGTGACCTTGGCCCCGGCGGGTAGCGATATCGGCTTACTTCCAACTCTCGACATAGGCGTCTACTGGACGTTACAGATAATCTCCCCGCCAACTCCCGCCTGGCGAGCCTGCTTACCGGTCATCACTCCCTTGGAGGTCGTCAGGATATTGATACCCATTCCCCCGATCACTCGGGGGATTTTCTTTGAACCCGTGTAAACCCGTCGTCCGGACTTTGAGACCCTCTGGATGCGGGTCGCGATCGGCGAGTGGTCGGGATTGTACCGCAGGTAGATCTTGATCGTCTTCTTGTAGTCGTCCTCGGCGACACGGTAGTTGGCAATGTAGCCTTCTTCCTTCAGGATGCGCGCAATTTCGATCTTGATCTTGGAAGCGGGGATCTCTACCTTGTTATGCTTGGCGCCCAGAGCGTTGCGGATGCGGGTCAGCATATCTGCAATCGGATCAGTTAGCATTCTGTTAATTCCTTTGTGCCGGAGCTGATCTACCAACTGCTCTTCATGACTCCGGGCAACTCACCGAGCAAAGCCAGATCACGAAAACAGATGCGGCAAAGCTTGAACTTCCTGATGTAGCCGCGCGGGCGCCCGCATCGCAGACAGCGGTTACGAAGCCGAACCTTAAATTTGGGCTTCTTCAGCTCCCTGACAATCTTTGCAATTCTCGCCATATCTCCAAAACCTCGTTTCCGGCAGAGCTCTCCGCGAATTCTCCGGCCCGCCCTAATGCGGACGAGCCGCAACCAAAGAGGAGCGCGGCCACAATTGGATGGAGCGCATTGAAGCGGCTAACCCCTCCCTCACGGTCGGGGCTCCGAATCTGGCTCCCGAATTTTCTGCCATGTTTTGCAAGGATTTCACCATAGAGGCCCTAAGAAGCGCGGAACGGCATCCCCATCAACCGCAGCAGCGACAGCCCCTCCTGATCCGCTCTTGCGGTCGTGACCAGGGTCACGTTCATTCCCTTGACCTTTTCCACCTTCGAGTATTCGAGTTCCGGAAACACCAGGTGCTCGCGCAGCCCCAGCGTATAGTTGCCGCGGCCGTCGAAAGACTTCGCCGGAATGCCGCGAAAGTCCCGCACACGAGGCAAGGCAATGCTGATGAGGCGGTCGAGGAACTCATACATGCGGTCGCCGCGCAGCGTCACCGTCACTCCGATGGACACCCCTTCACGCAGCTTGAAGGCGGCGATCGACTTCTTGGCCTTGGTAATCACCGGCTTCTGCCCGCTAATCTGGGCCAGTTCTTTCGCGGCCCCGTCCAGCAGCCGGGAGTTCTGTATCGCTTCGCCCATGCCGATATTGATCTTGATCATGGCGATCTTGGGAATCGCCATCGGGCTCGAGTAGTTGAACTCCTTTTGAAGGGCCGGCCTCACTTCGTTTCGATACTTCTCTTTCAACCGCAGTGTCATGTTTCGTTTAACCGGTTCTTGCATCCCCGGCGTATCTCCGACCCGCCGGCTTGCTGAATCGCAAGTTCGCCGGCTTCTTGTCTAGCTATTTCTTTTCGATCGGGTTGCCGCACTTTCCGCAAACCCTGGTTCGCCTTCCGTCGTCCTCGACGTGCGTGCCCGTCCGAACCGCTCCACAATTGGAGCAGACCAGCAAGACATTGGAGATGGCTATCGAGGCCTCGCTCTCGGCGATGCCACCTTTAATTTGGCGCTGGGGATTAGGCCGCACGTGCTTTTTCACCATCATGACGTGCTCGACCAGCAGCCGGCCGCGCTGGCGGTCGACCTCCAGCACGCGCCCTTGCTTGCCCTTATCCCGCCCGGCGATCACCTCGACGGTGTCTTCCTTGCGTATGGTCGTCTTCAACATTTCAGATCAGAACTTCGCCTCTTCGCTCATTCAGCCGCTAGAGAACTTCCGGCGCCAGCGAGACGATCTTCATAAATCTCTTGTCACGCAGCTCGCGGGCTACGGGGCCGAACACGCGCGTGCCGACAGGCTCTCCGAGATCGGTGACCAAAACCGCCGCGTTCGTGTCGAAGCGGATGTAGGTGCCATCCCGCCGCCGCGTCTCCTTGCGCGTCCTCACAATCACGGCACGAACGACCTGTCCCTTTTTGACGTTCGAGTCGGGGGTCGCCTCCTGCACCGACGCCATTACGACGTCGCCCAAGCCGGCCTTGGGGCCCGTATCACCGCCTCGCGGGAGAATACAGCGCAAGCGCCGCGCGCCGGAATTATCGGCGACTTCAAGCCGTGTGCGCGAACCAATCATGAGCCAGAGCTTCCTTTCCCACTCGCGGCTCCGGCCGGGCTGGCTTCCGGGGCACCGGCGCGCTGCGGTTTCCAAATTACCTCGCTGAGCCGCCATCGCTTCAGTTTGCTGATGGGACGACACTCGACGATCGAAACGCGGTCCCCCACCTGAGCCAGCTCCTTTTCATCGTGGGCGTAGAACTTACTCCTGCGGGTAACGATTCGCCGGTAAAGCGGATGAGCCACCCTGCGCTTCACCTCGACCACGATCGTCTTCGCCATTTTCGCGGACACCACCAGGCCCACCTTTTGATTCCCGCGCGTCACAAGCTGCTCAGACACCGCCATATCCCCTCTATCCTGACTCTGCCGCTTCACCCGGCGTGGCCGTACGCTCTCGTTCCACCGTCAGCATGCGGGCCAAATCCTTCTTGGCCGAGCGGTACTTCTTGACGCTGTCGGACTGGCCCATCTTGATCTGAAAACGAAGGCGAAAAACTTGCTCTTTCGTCTCTTGCTGCTTTGCCGCCAGCTCGTCGGGGCCAAGTTCGCGTATCTCCTCGGCCTTCATATCAGCCCCCCGGAATGGCGGCTTACGAAGCGGGTCGGAATGCTCAACTTCTGGGCCGCCAGATGCATCGCCCGTTGCGCCATGGCCTCGGGAACACCTTCCATTTCAAACATCATGCGGCCGGGCTTGACGACAGCCACCCACTGCTCGGGCGCGCCTTTGCCCTTCCCCATGCGCGTCTCCGGCGGTTTCTTGGTGATCGACTTGTCAGGGAATATTCGGATCCACAACTTGCCGCCCCGCTTGATGTGACGATTCATGGCCACGCGAGCGGCCTCGATCTGGCGGTCGGTGACCCAGCCCGTCCCCATCGCCTTGAGTCCGTAGTCGCCAAACGACAAAGCCGAGCCCCGCCAAGCCTTTCCACGGCGCTTGCCGCGCTGCTGCTTGCGGAACTTGACCTTCTTGGGCATCAACATGGTTCAGTTCCTCGCTCGTGAGTCCTGCGTTTCAATTCTTTGTCCGCCAATCTTTATCCGCCAACCGAAAAGTCTTACTTCGCGCCCTCGGGCTTCGCCGCTTGATCTTCCGTGTCTTTCGGCGCTTCCTTGGCCGCCTCCGAGGGCTGCTCCGCAGGCAGGGCGGCGGCGCCTGCCAACGGAGGCTGGACCGGAGCGGCGCCTTCGGCAACGGACACGGGAGCGGCCAGCGGCGGCGGCGCGGGAGCGGCCCCTTCGCCGGGCGCTGCTTGCTGGCGGCTGCGGTCGCCCGCGCGGGCGGCCCGGATGCGCTCGCGTTCCCTTTCGGCCGCGCTGCGAGCTTCACGGCGCCGCGCCGGCTCCAGCTCCTCGATCTCACCCGGCGCGCGCGACAGACCCTTGCGGTCCAAAATATCGCCCTTATAAATCCAGCACTTCACGCCAATCACTCCATAGGTCGTGAATGCCTCCGAAAAGCCGTAGTCGATGTCAGCGCGGAGGGTCTGCAACGGCAGACGTCCCTGCAGATACCATTCACTGCGGGCAATCTCCTTGCCGTTGAGCCGGCCCGCCACCCAAACCTTGATTCCTTTGCAGCCGAATCGAAGAGCCGAATCAACCGCTTTGCGCATGGCGCGGCGGAAGGCGACACGCTTGACGATCTGCAACGCAACCGACTCGGAGACAAGCTGAGCGTCGAGCTCGGGCCGGTGCACTTCCTGAATGTCGATGTAGATTTCGCGCTTGGTGCTGTCCTGCAGCTCTTGCTTGAGCTTCTCGATCTCGGAGCCGCGCCGGCCGATAATGATGCCGGGGCGTGCCGTTCGAATCGTAATACGCAGGCGATTACCGGGGCGATCAATCTCGATCGAGCTGATACCGGCGGCCTTGAGCCGGCGCCGAAGCTGGTCCTTGAGTTTGAGATCCTCGTGAAGCAACGTGGCATAGCCTTGTTTCGCGAACCAGCGCGAACGCCAAGGCTTGGTGTAGCCCAGCCGAAATCCGTAGGGGTGTACTTTCTGTCCCATGAAGCCGCCTATTCGCTCTCTTGCCCGGTTTCGCTCCGCTGATCGGAGACAGTCACGACGATGTGGGCCATGGGATGCCGGTAGCGGTGCCCCCGTCCCATCGCCGCCGGCCGCATGCGGTAGAGCCGCGGCCCTTCGTTCACGTATGCCTCGGAAACCACGAGTTCGTCCACGTCCACGTCGCCGGTATTCTCGGCATTCGCAATCGCCGAACGCAGCAGCTTCTCCAAGCGCGGGGCGACGCGCTTGTTCGTTTCCCTTAGAATCGTCAGAGCGTCGGAGGCGCTGCGGCCCCGAATCAGATCGACGACCAAACGGGCCTTCTGGGGCGAAAGCCGGGCGTAATTTAATTTTGCCGTTGCCTGCATCGCCTGTCTCTGCTCTTACTAGACCAGTTCCCTTCCCTGGCCGCGCTTTCCCTTCTAGGCCCTCGCCGACTTAGCTCCGTGGCCGGCATGCCCCCGGTAGGTCCTGGTCGGCGCGAACTCTCCCAGCTTGTGTCCCACCATGTTTTCGGTCAGGAACACGGGAATGAACTTGCGCCCGTTGTGGACGGCGATCGTATGACCGACCCATTCGGGAAGGATCGTCGAACGCCGCGACCACGTTTTGATGACCTTCTTTTCTTTCCGGGCATCGTGAGCGGCTACCTTCTTCGCCAGATGGTCGTCGTAGAATGGTCCTTTTTTTAGCGAACGGCCCATGGATAAACTCTGCCTCTTCCAGCTACTTCTTAGCGCCCCGGCGGCTCACAATATACTTGTCCGTTCGGGGATTCTTCCTGGTCTTATGTCCGCGCGTCGGCACGCCCCAGGGGGTCACCGGATGCCGCCCTCCCGAGGTTTTCCCTTCTCCACCCCCATGAGGGTGATCGACCGGATTCATCGTCACGCCGCGATTGTGAGGACGCCGCCCCAGCCAGCGCGAGCGCCCGGCCTTACCCGAAGAGATGTTCCCGTGATCCACGTTACCGACTTGCCCGATCGTCGCCGCGCAATCAATCAGAACCCGCCGGATCTCGCCGGAGGGAAGCTTCAGCAGCGCATACCCGGCCTCTTTCGAAACCAGCCGAACTTCCGAGCCCGCCGCACGCGCCATCTGGCCGCCCTTACCCGGCCGCAGCTCGACGTTGTGGACAATCGTTCCCGGCGGGATATTCCGAAGAGCCAGAGAATTGCCGACAAGAATATCCGCCTCCGGCCCCGACATCACCTTCATGCCGACCTTCAAGCCGGTCGGCTGCAAAATGTAGCGCTTTTCGCCATCCGCGTAGTTCAACAGCGCCAAATTCGCCGAGCGGTTCGGATCGTAGTCGATCGCGGCCACGACCGCCGGAATACCGCCCTTGTCGCGCTTGAAATCGACGACCCGGTAGCGCTGCTTGTGGCCGCCGCCCCGAAACCGAATGCAGATCCGGCCTTTGCTGTTGCGGCCACCCGAACGCGTCTTGCCCTTGACAAGTCCTTTTTCCGGCTGGTCCCGCGTGATCTCCTCTCGCGAAACCGTTGTCTGGAAGCGCCTGGTCGGGGTCGTGGGCCGGTACGTTTTGATCGGCATATAAGTAAGATCGCCTTCTAAAACTCTCTGAGACCTATATCTGGGCGTATTCGACCATCTTCTCGCCCTGTTTCAGCTTCACGTACGCTTTTTTCCAGCTCGGGCGATAGCCGAAATAGCGGCCGCGCCGCCGCATCTTGCCGGCATAGTTGGCCGTGCGAACTTCAGCAACGTTGACCTTGAATATCTTGTGAACCGCGTTCTTGATATCGTTCTTGGTGGCTTTCGGGTGAACCCGAAAACACATCGTGAGCTGCAGAGCGCGAATCTCTTCGGCCTTCTCGGTAATTAGAGGCCCTCGAATCACTTCGTAGGGAGTCATCGCAGCACCTCGCAGCACTTCACCGCCGCGGACTCGGAAACGATAACCGACTTATGCCCCAGCAAATGATAAGGATGGACATCACGGCCCGCCATCAAAGTGACACCCGGGATATTCCGGCTCGACAATCTCAGATTCTCGTTGTCCGCATCATCCAGCAACAGGACCGTCTCCTCGGCCTCCAGCCGGCCTAATACTTGGGAAAACTCTTTCGTTTTCGAACTCGCCAGCTCGAAGTCCTTGACAACCTTTACAGCGCCGTCGGCCAGCCGCGCCGACAATGCCGACCGCAAGGCTCCCAGCACCATCTTCCGCGGCAAGTGATAGCTGTAGTCCCGAGGCCGCGGCCCATGAACCGTGCCGCCGCCGCGCCACAGCGGCGAGCGGATGGAACCGACCCTCGCCCTGCCAGTACCCTTCTGCCTCCAGGGCTTGCGGCCGCCTCCGCGGACCTCGCCGCGCTCCTTGGTCTTATGAGTTCCCGCGCGGCGGCCGGCCCGGTAGTGGTGAACGGCTTGATAGATCAGCCCTTCATTCACTTCCACCCCAAACACCTCGTCCGCCAGCTCCAGAGAGCCCACGACGTTGTTCTCGAGGTCAACTACGTCTACCTTCGGCATGACCCTATTTCCACGTCCTTCGCACAACCACATAGGCGCCATTGGGGCCCGGAACGGCACCCCGCACCAAGATCGTGTTGTTGTCGGGATTCACTTCCACAATTTCCAGATTTCGGGCCGTGACGCGCTTGGCGCCCATCTGCCCCGGCATCTTGACTCCTTTGAACACGCGCGAGGGAAAGGCGCTTTGGCCAATCGAGCCTGGAGCCCGCTTCGACATCGAGCCATGCGTTACGGGTCCGATGGACTGCCCGTGCCGCTTGATATTGCCTTGAAAACCGCGCCCTTTGGAGTTGGCAATCACATCAACCTTCTCGGAAATCTGGAACTCCTCGGCCAGAACCCGGTCACCGGGCTTGAACTCCGCGTCCTCGGCGCCGCTGAGGCGAAACTCGCGCAGAAAACGCGCCGGCTCGACTCCCGCCTTCTTGAAGTGCCCGTCCATCGGACGCTTCACATGTTTGGGCTTGACGAACTCGACATATCCCATCTGCACGGCATCATAGCCATCCCGGGCAGCGGTTTTGCGCTGGACAACCACACAAGGACCGACCCTGAGCGCCGTCACGGGCACAACTCGCCCGGCGGCGTTGAAGATCTGCGTCATCCCGATCTTTTTCCCTAAGATTCCCGGCGCCATCAGTTTGCCTTGCTTACCTCGTCTGACCTAATTGCCTGCCCGCTGGGAGCATCAACTGCCAAATGCCTTGATCTCGACGTCTACGCCCGCCGGAAGATCCAGACGCATCAGCGCGTCGACAGTATCCTGGGTCGGCTCCAAGATATCGAGCAGCCGCTTGTGAGTGCGAATTTCAAACTGCTCCCGCGAGCGTTTGTCGGCGTGCGGCGAGCGCAGTACGGTGTACTTGTTCTTGACCGTGGGCAACGGGATCGGCCCCGCCACCTGTGCGCCCGTCCGCTTGGCCGTATCGACGATCTCACTCGTCGACTGATCGAGCACCCGATAGTCGTAAGCTTTGAGCCGAATCCTGATTCTTTCCTTCGGCATGAGTTACTCGATAATCTCCGCGACCGTGCCGGCGCCGATGGTGCGGCTGCCTTCACGGATGGCGAATCGCAGTCCTTTCTCCATCGCCACCGGGCTGATCAGCTCCACGCTCATGCCGACGTTGTCGCCTGGCATCACCATCTCCGTCCCTTCCGGCAGTTGCGCCACGCCGGTCACGTCCGTCGTGCGGAAATAAAACTGCGGACGGTAGCCGTTGAAGAACGGCGTGTGCCGCCCGCCCTCGTCCTTCTTCAGCACGTACACTTCGCCCTTGAACTTCGTGTGCGGCGTGATCGACTTGGGCTTCGCCACCACCTGCCCGCGCTCCACTTCGTCCTTCTCCAAGCCCCGCACCAGCAGCCCCACGTTGTCGCCCGCCTCGCCCTGGTCCAGCAGCTTCTTGAACATCTCCACGCCCGTGATCACGCGCTTCTGCGTCTCGCGGAAACCGACGATCTCCATCTCCTCGCCCACCTTCACGATGCCCCGCTCGACCCGCCCCGTCACCACCGTGCCGCGCCCCGATATCGAGAAAATATCCTCGATCGGCATCAAGAACGGCTTGTCCTTCTCGCGCTTCGGCGTCGGGATGTAGTCATCGACCGCCTGCATCAGCTTCGCGACGTCCTGCTCGGCTGCGGAGTCGCCGTCGAGCGCCTTCAGCGCCGAGCCCAGCACGACCGGAATGTCATCGCCCGGGAAGTCGTAACTCGTCAGCAGCTCGCGCACTTCCAGCTCCACCAGCTCCAGCAGCTCCGGGTCGTCCACCGCGTCGCACTTGTTGAGAAACACCACGACGTAGGGCACGCCCACCTGCCGCGCCAGCAGAATGTGCTCGCGGGTCTGCGGCATCGGACCGTCGGTCGCCGCCACCACCAGGATGGCGCCGTCCATCTGCGCCGCGCCGGTGATCATGTTCTTGATGTAGTCGGCGTGGCCGGGACAATCGACATGCGCATAGTGCCGGTTCGACGTGCGGTACTCGACGTGCGACACGGCGATGGTGATGCCGCGGGCCTTCTCTTCCGGGGCGTTGTCGATCGAGTCGAACGAGCGGAACGACACGCTGGAATCGTTCTTCTGCAAAACTTTCGTAATGGCCGCCGTCAGGGTCGTCTTGCCATGGTCAATATGGCCGATTGTCCCCACGTTCACGTGCGGCAGGCTGCGATCAAATTTCTCCTTCGCCATCGCTTGCTCTCTCTCCTAAGTGGCCGCAGCCGGCGCCCGGATACCGAACTCCAGGCCCAGCCGCTCCCCGTTTCGCGTCACAACTAGTTACGCGTCACAACGAGTGGAAAACTCCACGCACCCGCCCAATAATCTCTTCCGCTACCTGGGCCGGCGCCTGTTCATATCCCTTCAAATGCATGCTGTGGGTGCCCCGGCCCTGCGTACGAGAACGCAGGTCGGTCGCGTACCCAAACATTTCCGCCAGCGGAACCACGGCCTTGATGATCTGCGACCCGCCATGCAACTCCATGCCCTCGACCTTTCCCCGCCGGCCACTGATGTCGGCCATCACGTCGCCCATGTACTCTTCCGCGACCACCACCTCAACCGCCATCATGGGCTCGAGCAAAACGGGGCGGGCCCGCTTCACGGCGTCCTTAAACGCCATCGACCCGGCAATCTTGAACGCCATCTCGGAGCTGTCCACTTCGTGAAAACTGCCGTGGTAGAGCGTCGCCTTGATGCCGACCATCTCATATCCGGCCAGAACACCGCCCTCGAGAGCTTCCCGAATCCCCTGCCCTACGGAGGGAATATACTCACGGGGAACCGAACCGCCGACAATCGCGTTCTCGAATTCGAACTCGCCGCCCGGCAAGGGCTCGATCTTGATCTTGCAATGCCCGTACTGGCCGCGGCCACCGCTCTGGCGCACGAACCGTCCTTCGCCGTTCGACTCTTTGCGAATCGTCTCGCGATAGGCGACCTGCGGCTTGCCCACATTCGCCTCGACTGCGAACTCCCGCAGCAGGCGATCGACCAGGATCTCCAAATGCAGCTCGCCCATTCCGGAAAGAATCGTCTGGCCGGTCTCGGCGTCGGTGACCACCTGAAAAGTCGGGTCCTCGTGCGCCAGCTTTCCCAGGGCCATGCCGATCTTCTGCTGATCCGCCTTCGTGCGGGGTTCAATCGCTAGCGAGATCACCGGCGTCGGAAAATCGATTCGCTCCAGCACGACAGGCGCCTTGGCGTCGCAAACCGTGTCACCGGTCTGAACCGTCTTGAGTCCCACGGCCGCCAGGATCTCGCCCGCGCGCGCCACTTCCACGTCTTCCCGCTTATCGGCGTGCATCCGCAGCAGACGCCCAATCCGTTCGCTGCGGTTCTTGGCCACGTTCAGCACGCTGCCACCAGCCTTCAGCGTCCCCGAATAGACCCTCAAAAACGCCAACTGCCCGACGTAGGGGTCGGTCATGATCTTGAAGACCAGCGCCGAGAAAGGCTCTTTGTCGTCCGATTGGCGGTAAATCACTTCCTGGCCGGAAAGGTCCGTGCCCTGAACGGGGGGAACATCGAGGGGAGAAGGGAGAAAGTCGACAACGGCGTCCAGAAGCCGCTGCACGCCTTTGTACTTGAAGGCCGAACCGCACAGCACCGGCGTTATCTTCAAGCTTATGGTCGCGCGGCGCACCCCGGCCCGAAGATCGTCCTCGCTGATCGTCTGGCCCTCGACGAATTTCTCAAACAGCACGTCGTCTTGCTCGGAGACCTTCTCGATCAGCTTCGCCCGGCGCTCGGCCGCGGTTTCCTTCAGTTCATCCGGAATCTCGCCAACCTCGTACTTGGCGCCCAGCGTCTCGTCGTTCCACAAGATGGCCTTCATCTCAATCAGGTCGACGACGCCCCGCAGGGAAGCTTCACTGCCGATCGGGAGCTGGATGGGGACGGGCTTGGCCTTCAGCCGATCGACGATGGTTTGAACCGCGTAGTCAAAATCAGCGCCGACCCGGTCCATCTTATTAATGAAGCAAACGCGGGGAACGTTATACTTGTCGGCCTGACGCCAAACCGTTTCCGACTGCGGCTGAACGCCCGCAACACCGTCGAAAAGGGCTATCGCTCCGTCGAGAATCCGCAGGCTCCGCTCGACTTCAGCCGTGAAGTCGACATGCCCGGGAGTGTCGATAATGTTGATCTGATGCTCGCGCCAAAAGCAAGTCGTGGCGGCGGAGGTAATCGTGATGCCGCGCTCTTGTTCCTGCTCCATGTAGTCCATGGTCGCGGTGCCGTCGTGCACCTCGCCCATGCGATGCAGCCGCCCGGTGTAGTAGAGGATGCGTTCGGTCGTAGTGGTTTTGCCGGCATCGATATGCGCGGCAATACCGATGTTGCGGAACCTTTTAAGTGGCACGTTGACCGGCATAACTTCGCTTCCCTTGACAAGACCTGAACAGATCGGCGCTGCTCTCGCGTATGAATTCTCCCTTACCAGCGATAGTGAGCGAAAGCCTTGTTGGCCTCCGCCATGCGATGAACGTCCTCGCGTTTCTTGATAGCCGCGCCGCGGCTCGCCGCCGCCTCGATAATCTCAGCGCAAAGCTTCTCCGCCATGCCCTTTTCCGAGCGCGCGGTCGCGTAACTGATGAGCCAGCGAATCGCCAGGCTGACGCGGCGATTCGTAGCCACCTCGATGGGCACCTGATAGTTCGCGCCGCCCACGCGCCGTGATTTCACTTCGACAACCGGCTTGCAGTTTTCAACCGCCTTTTTGAAGAGCGTCAGCGGATCATCGTTCGACCGCTCGCGAACCTTCTCCATGCCGTCGTAGAAGATGCGCTCGGAAACCGACTTCTTGCCGTCTTTCATCAAGCAGTTGATGAACTTCGACACCAGCGTGGAATTGTAGACGGCATCCGGCGGCGGCTTCCGATGCTCAACCTCTCTTCTTCGCGGCATGCTCTATCCTCTTTGATCCTTTCCGCCTGCTACTGCTTCGGGCGCTTCGCTCCATACTTACTGCGGGACTGCCGGCGGTCGTTGACGCCCGCGGCGTCCAGCGTGCCCCGGATGACGTGGTAGCGTACTCCGGGCAAGTCCTTCACGCGGCCGCCGCGGATGAGCACAATCGAGTGCTCCTGCAGATTGTGACCTACACCGGGAATATAGGTGGTCACCTCAATTCCGTTCGTAAGACGCACGCGCGCCACTTTGCGGAGAGCCGAGTTCGGCTTCTTGGGTGTAACCGTATACACCCTCGTACACACGCCGCGCCTTTGCGGACATGCCTGCAGCGCCGGACTGGCCGTTCCGAATTTCGGCCGCTTGCGGCCCTTGCGTACTAACTGGCTAAACGTCGGCACTCAATCACCCAGTAAAAGACACCAAACGCCCTTCGCCATACCGGCCTCGCCGCACACACACTCGGCGGGACGGTAAGCACGGACGCACCGTCTTACATTCTTTGATTACATGAACCTGCGCCGCCCTAACAGGACCCACCGGCGTGAGTCTTCTCGACGACGCAACAGCCAGAGCTTCCTACTCGCGCCTGAGACCCTTTCGACCTCGTTAACAAGCGAAATCCGCTACGGTCAGCTTAGGTCACAACGATCTTTCATTCTACCCCAAGCTGGCTGTCAACCCCACCCAACTGTGAAGGAGCTGGAAATAGGACAGCAACAGACAGACGCTGACTTCTCATCATGGTATCGAAACACAAAACCAACTGTCAACCACACAGTGGTGGTTGGGTGCGCGACATAGAAGTGAGCATTTCAGCAGGCTCTTTGTTGTGGCCAAATCCTTGCGTATATATTACGCTAGGAACAGGAGGTCACTTCCATGCCTGATTCCCTCGAGCAACTGCAGCATCAGCGCACCGACATCGTCCGCCAGATCGGCCAACTGGGCGATCTGCGCCCCGGTTCGATTACCAGCACCTCGGGGCGTTGCGGCAAGACAAGCTGCCGCTGCCATCGCCCTGGTCAACCGGGGCACGGCCCCCATACCCGCCTCACCTATAAGGCCGGTCGCAAGACCGTCACCGAGTCGCTGCCGACTCCCGCCGCAGTGGGCAAAGCCGAGCGCGAAGTGGGAGAGTTTCGCAAGTTCCAGCAACTGAGCCGTGAGTTCGTGGAGGTCAATACCCGCATCTGCAAACAGCGGCCGCCGGAGGGGGAAGCGCAGACTCCCCAGGAAAAAAAACGGCCGACGCGATCCGGCAAGAAGTCGCGCGCGAGCTAGACCAGCTGTTGCGCGTGCTGTTCAGCGGGCGGCGCAAGACAGGCCACCGGGATCTGGAGGCCGTCGAGATGGCGGTGCGCTCGGCGATGCACCAAGCCGGCGCCTCCGCCCTCTCCGAACTGCTGCAATGGGAAGCCCCGGCGGCCGGCCAGCGGAGCCTTCCTTGTTGTTGCGGCCACCAAGCTCACTACCGGGAACTGCGCTCCAAGTCGGTGCTCACGGCCGTCGGCAAGGTGAATGTGTCGCGCCCCTACTACCTGTGCGGGCACTGCCGTCGCGGCCAGTTTCCGGCCGACGCCGAACTCGACATCGCCCAAACTCAATGCTCTCCCGGGGTGCGCCGCATGCAGGCGCTGGTGGGGCAGGAGGCTCCCTTCGATCACGGGCGCCGGCAGCTGGAACTGCTGGCCGGTCTGGAGCTGACCGCCAAGGCGGTGGAGCGGACGGCGGAAGGGATCGGAGAGGATATCGCAGCGCGGGAGCAGAGCGAGATCCAGCGGGCGATGCAGTTGGAGCTGCCCCTGGTGGCGGGCGAGCCCGTCCCGATCCTGTACATCGAAATGGATGGGACCGGAATTCCGGTGGTGCGCAAAGAGACGGCGGGACGAGCGGGCAAAAGGAAGGGAGAAGCGGCCCACACCCGCAAGGCCAAGCTGGGCTGCGTGTTCACCCAAACGAAGTGGGACGAGGAGGGCTACCCCATCCGCGATCCAGACTCGACCAGCTACAGCGGCGCCATTGAGACCGCCGACGAGTTTGGCAAACGCATGTATGTGGAGGCCTGGAAGCGGGGCTGGAGCCGGGCGCGCAAGAAGGTCGTGCTGGGAGATGGCGCCGAATGGATCTGGAACCTTGCCCAGCAGCAGTTTCCCGGCGCCATTCAGATCGTCGACCTCTATCACGCCCGCCAGCACTTGTGGGACCTGGCACGCCAGCTTCACCCCAACGACAAGGCCCAGCAACGGTGTTGGATCACGATCCATCAGGACCACCTCGACCAGGGGCGGATGGAAGAGTTAGTGTGCTCGCTGCGGTCGGTCGAATGCTCGAGTCCCCAACTCGCGGAAGAGTTCCGCGACGAAGCCAAATACTTTGAAAAGAATGCCAAGCGGATGCGCTACCCAGAGTTTCGGCGCCAGCATCTGTTTGTCGGCTCGGGAGTGATCGAGGCTGGCTGCAAGAGCGTCATCGGCTCTCGCTTGAAACAGTCCGGCATGTTCTGGACCGTCCGCGGAGCCAACGCGATTCTGGCCCTTCGTTGCTGCCACCACAACGGCCGCTTCGAGGACTATTGGGAGGCCCGAGCGGCTTGAGCTCCACTTTCATGTCGCACACCCGTTCAACTTGGCGCTGGCGGTTAATATCCTCCGAATCGGGGTAGAGCGATTGACTTGCCGGGCCGAACTCGGAACCTGAGTTCACGGGGGGCCTGTCTTGCAGTCGATGCCGACATTGCGCCGGACTCGCCCATCGAGTTTTTGTTGTCACTCTCGATGCTTCTCGAGAAGTGCAGTTGAGTTGCCAAGGGCGCGTGACCCGAATTGAAAAGTTGGAGGCCTCGGGCCACATGGGTGTGGCAGTTGAGGTTCTACGCTCTCGGTTCATCCGTGAGTGTGAGACCCCAACGGGGGGAACCCTTGTCGGACGATCACCCTCTCCCCCTAGGCGCCCTGGGCGTCAAGATTTCGCTGGACGACTTTGGTACAGGATGTTCCTTTGTCACGCATCTTCGCCGCTTCCCCGTTAGCCGCCTAAAAATGGACGGCGTCTTCATTCGCGAGATCACGAGGTCAAACGGTGAATCTCCCATTGCCGCCGGGCTCATCGCTTTTGCCCATGGCCTCAACCTAAAAGTGACCTTCGAGGGCGTTGAAACAATCGAACAACTGGCCTTCCTGCGAAAGAACAAATGCGACGAAGTCCAAGGTTATTTGATTAGCCCGCCGCTCGAAGCGGGAGCGTTCGCGGGATTCGCCAAGGCGTGGCGCCACGACGCGGTTTTGCGGAAGAGCAGATTCGGCCCCGGCCGCGCAACCGAGGCATCCGCCAAATCCTCCGAGGACGGAAGCTCCATGGCTTACGAAGCACCGTCAGCTAGCTAGCGCTTAGAGGCAAACAACCTACAGTAGAGTCTGCTGTCAGACGCCTGCTCAGGCAACCTCGATATCCCAGCCAAATCCCGGCTTTTCGGACGGCCTTGTGTAAATGCCTTCGGGGCCGCGCGTCAGGTTGTTATCTTCTTCGTAACGCTCGTAGACAACGCCGGGGCCGCCGGGCGCGGGCATGAACATTTCGGCCCAGGGGCTGTTGGTCGTTGCCATGACGAAGTGGATCGCGTCGCGCTGGCCGCCGCCGTGAGGAATCACGGGAATGTCGTAGGCCGCCGCGAGGGCGCCAATGCGGCGCAGTTCAGTCATGCCGCCGCACCAGTGGATGTCGGGCTGCCAGATCTCAGCCGAGCGATGCTCCAGCAACTGACGGAAGCCGTAGCGCGTGTACTCGTGCTCGCCGGTGACGATGCGCGTGGACTTGATTTGCTCCCGCAGCCGCCCGAAGCCTTCGTAGTCGTGAGGCTGCAAGCACTCTTCCATCCAGTAGACGCGGTAGGGCTCGAAAGCTTCGGCCAGCTCCAGCGTATAGCGCTCGGTGAGAGCCATCCAGCAGTCCATCATGATTTCGCCTTCGGACCCCAAGGCTTCGCGAGTCCGCTTGACCAGCGCAACGTTTTTCCGAATGCCCTCCCGCCCGTCGGCCGGGCCATGGGGCAATGCCAGCTTGAGCTTGGTGTAGCCGAACTCGATGTGCTGTTCGATGTCGTTGCCGGTGCAATAGGACGGGATACGCGGTTTGGTCTCGCCGCCGAGCAGTTTGTAGACCGGCAAGCCCCAGACTTTGCCGGCAAGGTCCCACAACGCCAGATCGACGCCGCTAATGGCGTTGATGACGGCGCCCTTGCGGCCGTAGGACATGGATGAACGCCAGATGATGTCCCACAGCCGCTCGATGTTGAGCGGGTTCTCGCCGAGCAGCAACTTTTTTAGATGCCCTTCGATGATCGGTCCGCCGGCCGGGCCTCCCCGGCCGTAGCCTTTCAAGCCCTTGTCGGTGCCGATCTCGACCGTGAAACTGCTCACCCCGCCCGGATCGGGCTGGAATAACGAGCGGGTCGCCTTGTACTTTGGGTAGATCGACACTGGATTGGCGACTTCGACGCCGCGGGTTGACCAGGAACCCGGAGCAGGCGTATAGGAAGGCAGCGGGCGCCGCGGGCGGGTTCTCACGATGCGAACGCTCGTGATTTCGAGGTCGCCCTCTTGCGCCGGCCACGGCATCGGGGCGGCTTCGGCCGCGTTCGAGGCCGCCACTCCGGCGGTGCCACCCAAAGCAGCCAGTTGGAGGAAGTTTCGTCGTCGCATGTAAAGGGTTGTACCCCGCGCTGTCGCCAAAGTCAAGTGGTGAAACGCCCCTGATCCGTGGCGAGAGGACTTCAGCACGCGTTTCCCGTGGAAGCGTTTGGTGCAACAGCCCGCTGATCCAGCTTGAGCCGGTTTACGGCAAGCTAATGCTGACGGCTGGGGATGTTCCAAGGCTATTCGTTGCTGTCGCCGCAAGCGAGCCGATTGCGGCGACATCACCGTCCACATTGAAGTTGACAGTGGCCGTGAATTGGCTGCCGAAGCTGTTGGACTGGCCACTGGAATACCAGGAGGAAAACGGGCTGGCGACATCAGCAGTCAGGCGGGTTGTCTGAAGATCCGATCCCGGGACAGGAACGAATTGAAATTCCAGTTGGTCGACGGAGCGGGCCGTGGACAGTCCTGTAATCCGCAATGCGAATCCATTGGCATTCACGTTGGTGATTTGAAGGCCGAGCAACTGCGGCGCCGAGCGGGAAACCGAAAACCTCAGCTCGGGGGCTGGGTCGGGCGTCACATCGAATCCGCCTATTTCCGACTGGAACGAGGGAGTTAGCTTGATGAGGCCCGCTACCGTGCCGGTCTGAAAAGGCACTTCTCGCGCGCCTCCTTGGAATTCCGCGGACGTTTCGCCCGCCTTGATTCTGAAAGCAACGGCGCGGCCACCAGTTGCAAACTGCACGGCGGGGTCGTCGCTGAAAACTTCCGAAGTGAACGAGAGGGTCAAAGTTCCCCTCAAACCCACGGGGAAAACCTCTTCGAGAGACACGGTTGTCGCCACTTGCTGTACAGCGGAGACGATCCCGCCGTTTCCACCGATGGTGACCTTGGGCAAGGGAACAAGCTCCTCACCCACACCGGACAGCGTGAACGTATCGCCGCCGACCGTGAGACTTCCAGTCAAAGTTCCGATGTTGTCGGGTTCGAAGCTGATCGTGAACGGCAGACGCTGGCTGGGGTCGAGCTGGGTTGGCAGCGGCGGGAGTCCGGAAACAGAATAGGCGCCGCCGCCGGCTCCAATGCCGGCAATCGTTTCGGCGGCGTTGCCGCTGTTGCTGATCTCCAAAACCAGGGAACTTGATTCTCCGATTCGCGTACTGGGGAAGATCAGCGTGTCTTGCACGCCGACTTCAGAGTTGCCTCCGTTCGAAATCAGCGAATAGAGAATCATCGGCCCTAAGCCTTCGCCTTCGAGCAGGAACGTTGTGCTGTTCACTCGCAGTTGCCCCGTCGAGACCGCGGGCTCGCTGGGCGCAAAGGTCAGGGTGAAATTCACGGATTGACCGGATTCAAGCGTTGCGGGAAGAATGGGCAGATCATCGATGCTAAAATCCCCACCTGTCAGCGACACACGGCTGAGGGAACCGCCGATATTTCCTCCATTCGTAACCCGCATGGCAATCGACGTTTCTTCGCCGAGCATGGTTGACGGGAAGTTGATTTTCTCGCCCTCCAAGACCACGCTTGTCGTCGATTCGATGATGGTTTCGTGGATGAGGTCGGCCGTGACTCCCTCTCCCGTGAGCGCCAGGTTGAGCGTTCCGAGTCCGAACACGAAGCGAACCGAGGCGGCCGGCGTCCTCAGCTCCAAGGGGCTGAAACTGAGTGTGAAACTCACTTCTCCTCCAGCGGCAATATCGCTGGGCACCAGCCGCAGGCCCGCGATTTTAAACTCGCCGCTGCCCGAGAGGGTGACTTCTTCCAGCGATCCCAACCCGCTGCCGTTATTCTGGATAACGACGGTCGCTGTCGATGTTTGCTCGAGCTCAGTGTCAGGAAAACGAACGGTGCTGCCGTCCTCGACTAGTATCTCGTTGCCTTCCCCGTCGGCTTGAAAGGTCACCCGATAGCTTGCAACAAGCCCGGACAGATTGATGGGAATATCGATTTCCCGTGTCCGCTCAATTTCGCGTGTGAAGGGTCCCCGCTGAAAAATGATGGTGTCGGTTTGGTTGAGGTTTAGCGTGAAGACGTTGGAGAAGGGTCCTAGGCCGCCCGGAGAGAATGTAATGGTGAAGTCAACACTCTCCCCTGGATTGATGCGCACAGGGAGCTCCGCGTGGGAGACAAACTCGAACGTTCGCGATCCTCTCGATCCAGCCAGACGGGGAGTGGCGATCAATGCGGAAGAGGTTTCAGGCCCATCGAAGGTGACCGTGATCTGCCTCGATACGGGCTCGCCGATGGCCCCTGAACTGAAAGTCATCAAACTGCCGCGTTGCAGTTCGCTAATGGTGTCTTCGTCTTGCGTGACGATGATGAATTGAGCGCTGAGCGAACCCAAGTGCGCAAGAGACAATGCGGCGAGCAGTATCGGCAACCGGATTCTCGAGTTCTTCAAGAAGATGCCTCTCGGTCGTTGTATTTCTTTCGGCGCGAGCCCGGATGAAGTGTCGTCATGCGCCTGTTTTCCCGCGCCCTAACACGGACCAGCCGCAACGAAACGGGGAGCTTGGCCGCCGTCTGATAAGGCGGTCGAAGCGGCTAACCCCTCCCTGACGCGGACGAGCCGCCACCCAAACGGGGAGCTTGGCCGCTGGCGGATGAGGCGCGTTGAAGCCGCTAACCCCTCCCTGACGGTCGGGGCTCCGAATCTGGCTCCTGACACGTTTGGCACGGCGGCTCAAAAAGGCTACTCCAGGTTAATGGAAACCGGGCTGGAAACACCTACCTCGTTCGTCGCGGTCACCGAGACTGAGTCGATCGATGTGACGTCACCGTCGACGTTGAAGTTGACCGTGGCCGTGAACTGGCTTCCAAAACCGCTGGACTGTGACCCTTGGTACCAAGACCGGAAAGGCGTCTCGACGTTCGCACTGATTGCGGATGTCGTCAGATCCGATCCCGGGGCCCCGGAGAACTGAAAGCTCAGTTGATTCACACTACGAGAGGTCGCAAAACCGGTTACCTGAATCGCGAACCCGGCATCGTTGATATTCGTGATTTGCAGGCTGCGCAACTCAGGTGCGTTGCGGGCGACGGTGAAGGCCAGTTCAGGCGCCGGATCCGGTGTTACATCAAAGCCCCCAATCTCGGACTGAAACGACGGACTCAAGGTGATCGTGCCGGCAACGGTGCCGGTCTGCAATAGCACATCCTGTGTTCCCGTGGCGAACTCCGCGGCAACTTGATTCGCGGGAATCGTGAAGCTGACGGTGCGCCCTCCCGTTGAAAATTGAACCGCCGGGTCATTGCTAAAGACTTCGGAGGTGAAGCTCAGGCTCAACGTTCCCTCGAGGTCCACCGGAAACGGTTCGGCCAGAGTCAGGCTCGTGGAGATTTGTTGGGCGGGCCCGATCGCCCCGCCTGATCCGCCAATATTGACGGCCGGAAGATCTTCCAGTTCTTCGCCGACGCCGGAAAGACTGAAACTGGCCGCGTCGACTGTGATGCTCCCGTTCAAGGGTCCGGTATTCGTAGGCTCGAAGTTGATCGTAAAAGCCAGTTTCTGGTCGGGCCCAAGAGAGGCTGGCAGGGGCGGCAACCCCTGCAGTGAAAACGAGCTGCCACTGACGCCGATGCCGGTAATCGTTTTGGCGACGTTGCCGCTGTTGGTGACTTCAAAGATGATGGGACTCACCCGGCCGATCCGCGTCTGAGGAAAGACCAGCGTCTCGGGAGGTTCCACCGTCGTCGTGGTCGAGCCGGAGATTATTGTATAGATGATCCGCGAGCCCAGCGCCTCTGCCTCCAGGTCGAAGGTAATGTCGTTGACTCGAAGCTGTCCGGCGCTCAGGCCGGGTTCGGCCGGGGTAAAAGTGATGGTAAAGGTAATCTCGTCACCAAGATCGAGCGTAGCCGGCAGGATGGGCGTGTCACTCAAACTGTAGCCATCGCCAGTGACGGTGATCGTGCTGACATCGCCTTCGAAGTTTCCCGTATTTCGGACCCGTATAGTAATTGACGTTTCCTCATCCAGCTCGGTCTGAGGCAATGTGATCTTGCCACCCTCTGGGATTGGCGTCACTACGCCATCGATGATTGATTCGTGAGCGAAGGTGGCGCCGACACCGGGACCCTGGATCGCGATAGCTTGCGAACCCAGGCCAAACGTTACGTTCATTGACGCGAACGACCGCCGGCGCTCGAGCGGAGTGAATTCCAGCCTAAAGCGCAGGTCACGGCCGGCCAAGATCTCGGCCGGAAGCAATGGGATGCCTGACACAACAAAGACGGCTTCCCCGGCGAACACGATGTCGCGGACGGTTCCGGGCCCGCTGCCGCGGTTCGTGACGATGACTGTCGCCGTGGAAGTTTGCTCCAGCTCCGTCTCTGGGAACTCGAATACTTCGCCGTCCCCAACGAGTGTCTCGTTACCCTCTCCCAGCAACTGGAAGCTGACCGTGTAATCCGCAACGACGCCTGACAGGTTGAGCACGACGTTCATGGGCGCCGATTGCTTGCCTAACTCATTCTGGGTCAGATTCAGTGTCAAACGGCTGCTAAAGGGTCCGACTCCGGTGGGGGTGAAGGTGACGTCGAAGTCGATCGTCCGGCCTGGGGCCAGGCTGCCGGGGAGCTGGGGCCCTACGCGAAAATCGAAGGTACGCGACCCTGCTAAATCCGGCACGTCTATGGTTGCAGTCGAGCGGTCCGGCCCCTGGTAGGCAACTGAAACCCGTATGGTGACGGAGTCGCCGACGCCTTCGGAAGCGAAAGTGAGCGTGCTTCCGTTCCGAAGCTCCTCCACCGTGTCCTCATCTTGAGCCAGGACCAGAAATTGCCCTTGGGCCGAGGGAGCCGCGGCGAGGGCTGTCAGGAGAAAGAGTAACCAGTACCGAAAAGCGCACTGTCGAAGTATTTCAGTTTTAGCCCTGAACATTGGATATTAATTTGAAGTCGAATAGCTGCGATCGGAGGAGAGGAAACTCCCCTTCGGGGTCATCACGAGCGTCGGTCTAATTCCAGTCCGGCCCCCGGGTCTGCTCTCCGATTGTCCGTGTCAGACCCAGCAACGCCGGATTCGGACTCTCAGGATCGCACATTTCATGATGGCAGAAACACCTTCGTGGCTAGGGCCGCGACGGAGGAAAATTAAGATGCAGTCCCGTTTTATGCCGCTCGCAAGTCCTTTGGAACCAGAGTTGTGATTAAGCAGCGCCTGCGCCGGGTCCATCCTTTCTCAGAGCCTCGCTCAACCGGGTTGACAGAAGATAGAAGGCGATCTCCGCACCAGGCGGGTTACAGGGTGTTTCAAGCCTAGCTAGGCCCGTCGTTGCCAAGCAAGCAGCCAGCAGTCCGAGAATTGTTATCGCAAGGGATCTCGATGGAAGAGCTTGAGCATAACACCTGAATTATGCACAGATTCACTTTGCGAGTGTGGCTGCGTTCGTAGCGGGTTGGCGGTCGTCGTGAGGTCGCTCGGCAACTGGTCTTTTGGCTTCTCCGTCCCCGGTTTCCCTTCCCGCCCAGAATCCGCGTCGTCAAAACCTCGCTCGGAAGTGACGTGTTTCCAGTGTGTTACGGCTAGTGCATAAAATTTTATGCATAGCACATAGCCAGGCTCTCAGATCAGCGCCCTCCCGACCACCGGCAGCAAGCCGCCGTAGGGAGTCGGCTTCTTGCCGCGGAAGTTGTAAGGCGTCGAAGCCCCGATTTTATTGGGCCGCGAGGCCGTCACGGCTGGGCCTTGTTGGACGGGCCTTTGGGAGCTATGCTGTTTTCGTCTGGTAACCATGTGGGTGACCTCCTTGGGGTTGGCTGGCGAAGCTGGGATCTTTGCCAGCCGACCTTTTTACCCCATGTTTTCGGGGGTCCCCAATGGTCCCTTGCGGCTCAGCCCTCCTCAGGTCCACGCCGCAGTGCATAATTCAGGTAACACCTCCGTTTCTCTGATTCTGACTGGGTTCTCTCGGAGCCTGCTACGGGCAACGACGATAGAAAGCACGTTAGGAAGCATCTGGCGTCAACCTCTCCTGCCTACGGATGCCGCCACTGTCCGCTCCGCGACGGCCAACCCGTTAGTATACGGGTGGATGCCTCAAATTACGGTTCGACCTCGACGTATCGCGGCGAGAAAAGGGCAGTCAGTATCCATCCATTGTCAGGTCTTAAACGCGAGCAGAGTCGCGGTGTTTCAGGGCCTCCAGGAGCGGAGGTTAGTGGAAGAGACGAATCTGGAATCTTTTAGCTGCCGGCTTACGCCTTTCAGACTCTCCGATGATCTGCCGCCGGGCGCCGAAGAACACGTCATCATCCGGGCCGAAGGTCGCGGCGGTGTTGTCGAAGAGATGGTCACTGTGAAGCTTGTTGATTAGAACGATTGCGCCCTCTTGAAACTATGGGGATTTGGCGGATTTGACCCCAGGCTCCCGCCCGGGGCTCTGTTTCTGCTATCCGAATTTCCTGCCACACTTGCTGTGGTTCAAAAGCCGCTCAGGACGGCCGAGACCAGGCTGCGGGCCATGGTCTGGCTGGTTCGGACCAGGGCGGCTTCTCTTTCCTCGAAATATGCTTCGGGCACGGTGCTGACCTCGTATCTCTCCCGGAATTCCATCAGAGGGTTCTCGTAGATGACCGCTCCAGTTTTGCGGTCACGGAGCGTAACGTGGACTTGGGTGAGCATCGCTATGCTCGTCGCGCGCCCGGATCGCGGATCGAAGATAGTCGGAAACAACAGGAAATTGAGCACCGTCCCGGACAGGGTGGCGTCTGCATTCTCTGGATCGCTGACGACCTGGTAGCGCGTTCGGGCGATGAATTCGCGCACGACCGACGCGGTCAGATGCTGCTCGATCTTGTATTCGGTCGTGGCGTTCTGAAAGGTTGTTATGGCGATGGTTCGGACGGTGTCCGGGATCGTGTCGGCTGTTCCAACGACTCGATAGCCGCAGGAGGTAAGCAGCAGGCCACCGAGTGGCAGGAGGGCGAGAAGAAAAGCAGGCGTCGAGATGAGTCCCGGCGCGGCAGGCGTGGGCGCCCGCGCCACGCCGCTTGCGGGAGCTATTGCACGCGGGCGTGAGTGCAGCGGAGTCTGCTGGGGAATCGCGCGGTCCGGAGGCATCACCCGCTCAGTTGCTATCCGCCGGGGATTCTTGGATGGCTGGATCGGCCGGGGCACGCTTGGTCCGCCGCAAGGCGCCGCCGATCCTCGTGAGAATGCCGCTCAGCACAAATCCCGAGGCCATGGCCAGCAACACAGGCTGGGAAAAATTCCAGATCAAGAAAATCATGGCCGCCAGCACGACGACCAACAGCAGGCCAGGCACGCGAAAGCCCAAGTCTTTGAAGCTGGCGTAGCGCCAGGTCGAAACCATCAGCGACGCCAGCAGGGCGATCAGCGATAGCCACAGGACTCCCCAGGGCCACCAGTGCTGAATCGGATAGCCGCCGCAAAAGTGCACGATGGCGGCCAGCATCCCGGCCGCTGGGGGAATCGGCAGTCCCACGAAATATCGGCGGTCGGGCCGCCCGGGATTCTTGGGCCGCGGATTCGTCTGAACGTTGAAGCGGGCCAGCCGTGCAGCTCCGCAGGTCAGATAAAGGAACGTCATCAGGTAGCCGATGGCCGGAAGCCAGGTGCCGAACCAAAGGTCCGATGCCAGCTCCGGGGCGCGAATACCCCAGGCGAAGGCCAGCGTGGCCGGTGCGACTCCGAAGGTGATCACATCAGCCAGCGAATCGATTTCGCGGCCGAACTCGCTGACAGCGTTCGTCATGCGCGCGATTTTGCCGTCCATGCCGTCGGTGAAGACGGCTAACCCGATTGCCAGCGAGGCGTAGTCGTAGAGGCGGGCGGCTTCCGCTTCCATGCCCGCCGGCAGCGAGATCGCCTGAACGGTCTTCATCAAGCAGTAATAGCCGCAAAACAAGGTTCCCGCGGTAAACAACGTGGGCAACGCATAGGCCCGGTTGCGATTGTGCCGTAATTTGGATTCGCTCAGCATGTAAGACTCACTCAGCGCGGCGAGCCAGAATGGAGCTGCCTCCTTTGACTCTGTCGCCGAGTTGCACGGTCAGTTGCCATTCCGGGCCGAGAAAAACATCCGTACGAGAGCCGAATTTGATGAGGCCGTATCGCTGCCCCTTTTCCACATTGTCTCCTATCTTCTTATCACAGACGATGCGCCGGGCGATCAGGCCCGCGATTTGTATGACGGTCACTTGTGAACCTTTAGAGTCGATCGTAAGACTGTTCCGCTCGTTTTTCGCCGAAGCCTCTTCGAGATATGCCATTTTGAATTTGCCCCGCCGGTGCTCGCTTCCAGTGATGACTCCATCAACGGGGATGCGGTTGACGTGCACATCGAAAATGTTGAGAAACACGCTGACCTGGCACCCGCCGTTGTCGAGCGAGCGAATATGGACGACCTTTCCATCAGCAGGAGAAACGGCCACGGGGCCCTCGGGGATCCGGCGTTCGGGGTCCCGAAAAAAGTACATGCAGAAGGCAGCGAGAAGAAAACACGGCAGCCCCCAGTAGGGAGTGAATACGAACCACAGAAGGCCTCCCGCTATCGTGAAGCCGGTTGCGTAGTAGATGCCGTCTCGGACCATGAAAAGGTGCGGCAGGGTTGGCGGCGGACTCGCTTACTAAAACAACTGGCGATCGGGCCGTTTCCGGCCTATTCACTGAGGGCTCATTATAGCTTCCCGCCGGTCATCACGATGCGTTCTTCGCCGGACCAGGACAGAGCCCCGAACGCCAGTGAGCTGGGCCGCCCGGCGGTGCCGGACTGAACGGGGGTGTGACTCAGTCCGCCCCCCGCCCCGGCCTATGGAAGTCTCGCAGCCATTCCCCGCCCTGACGCAGAATCAACAACTTACGGAGTGGTCACAGACGAGGGGTCCAAGTTAGGACCGCCGGTTCGGGCGGCGTGCTCGCTGACCCCTCGCTTGCGCTCGGGGCTCTGTCCTGCAGAGCTCACCGTGGCCCTGGCTTTAGCTGGCCTGCTTTTCGTATTCGCGCATCAAGCCATGCATGCGGTCTTTCAGGTGCAGTTTCTTTTTCTTCAGTTGCATTTCCTCGAGTTGCTCTTCCGGGGTCGGAAATCGCCGGCCGCTCAGCTCCTCCAGCCTGCGGCTATGGTCTGAATGTTGTTGCGCTAATTCGCGGTATTCGTCATTGGTTTCCATCAGATGTTGAGCGGGATCGTTTTCAACACTGCTACTCATTCTTCTCCTCCTGCTGCTGGAAATGCGGTCGTTGGGGAGACGCCCTGAGGGATGACGGCAGGGAGTGGCGACCTTGCCGTTTTCGCGGAGATTGTGACATCCACTAGTACGCCGGGTACCCGGCAACCCAACCTTAACAAAGTCAAGGAAAGATTTCAAATCCGCTACGAAACGGGCGAAACGGACACCCCTAGTTACAGGATACGTGAAGCTTATCGGCTAAAGACCATGATGACGGCATCCCCGACGGGATTGCGATAGCAGGACCGGCGCTGCCCGGTCTCCGTAAATCCAAGCTTCTTGTAAAGGCTTAGAGCAAGCCTGTTTCCTGCCCGGACTTCTAGGAATAGCGGGCCGGCAATCTGCTGCAACAGTTTTCGAACGGATTCCGGCCACACACTGGCGGCGGTGATCAGGATCGGCCGCTAGATTCAGAATCTCAAGGCCGCCTGTCTCCGTATACGTCAGCAAGCCGGCGATCTGTTCATCTTTGACAGCCACGATGGTTTACCACGATGAACATTCCCAGCCTTCCAGCCGGCGGTAGTCGGCTTCGCTCCGCGAGGCGGCTTCCGGGCAGACTGCTTGGATCTCGAGGACACGCGGAATGACGCCGGTGTCGAGCGCTCGAACGGTCATGGCCGGCACGTTGTCAGTCTGGCGAAGCCGATCCGGCCCGCCGCGCGTCCAACGGATTAGCTTGGGCACGGGATCTGCTTTTTTGCGATCGACACTCAACTCCAGCCGCGGGCGCCATTGAGGCAGATGAATCACGGCGAGGAGACAACAATCCGGGCTGGGACGCTTCGGATGACCGGAAGACTGGCAGGCCTGTGATATCATGTCAGCTATGACAGCATAAGGAAGTGCTGTCTGGTTTGCTTGCGCTCTCGGCAGTTTGATTTGTAGCGTGAGGCCGAGCCGTCTGGAGGTCACCTGTGCTGGTCAAAATTCCCCGGGGTTGGGAAATACCTGAACGTGAAGCGACGCCGGAATCCTTCTACCAGAACCGGCGCACCTTGCTGAAAGCAATGGGCTTTGTGGGTCTTGAGTCGCTGCTGGCGGGCGCTTTGCGCGGTGCGGCTACTGGTAATCTCTACCCCGCGAAACGAAATCCCAAGTATACACTCGATCGTCCGATTACACCCGAGTATGCCGCGACCGGCTTCAATAATTTTTACGAGTTCACAACGGACAAAGAGAGGGTCAAGGACCTGGTCGGAAAGTTCACCATAGACCCTTGGCAGGTCGAAGTGAAAGGGCTTGTCAACAAGCCGGGCAAGTATGACCTCGATGACCTGCTGCGAAAGTTCCCGCTGGAGGAGCGGTTGTACCGGATGCGGTGCGTGGAGGCTTGGTCGATGGCCGTCCCGTGGACAGGTTTTCCGATCGCGGCATTTATCAAGGAGGTCGACCCCAAGCCGGAGGCCAAGTACATGCGGATGGTTACGGCGCATCGGCCTAGTGAGATGCCGGGAATCGGCTCGCAGCCGCACTACCCGTGGCCTTATTTTGAAGCGCTCAGGATGGATGAGGCGATGAACGAGTTGGCCCTGTTTGTCACGGGCATCTACGGCAAGCCCCTGCCGAAACAGAACGGGGCGCCTTTCCGTTTGATCGTGCCCTGGAAATACGGGCTCAAGAGTATCAAGTCGATCGTCAAGATCGAGTTCACCAAGATGCGGCCGCCGACGCTATGGAACAAGGTAGGGGGCTTGGAGTACGGTTGGTATTCCAATGTGAATCCGAAACGGCCGCACGCCCGCTGGTCACAGGCCAGCGAGAAGGTCATTCCGGCCATGGAGCGTCGCCCGACGCTGCTCTATAACGGCTATGAGGAATTCGTTGGAGACCTCTATAGCGGCAACGAGTTCTAGGCGCCGGGATAAAGCGGCTCCAGCAGTATCGGGCCCGGTTAGCCGGCAAACCGTCGGCCTAGGGCGGGCGGTCCTTCAGGCGCTTCTGGGGTGTTTCTAAGCTGAAGACTTGATTCGCTTAGTGTGCCCATTGCTCCGATCGACAGCCGTAGTCATTGCGGGGTAAGATTGACGGTAAGAGGGGGGAGTGCGGATGGACGCGCCGTGCGGTCCAGGTCGGCTTGTGCCCACGGGTGAGTGAAGGCGCCATACTGCCGGTGCATAAGTGTGCGCGGCGGTGACGGTCTGCGGCTTAGATCATAATATATGGCGAATACAGTCATCATCGTCTCCCCTGACGAAAGACTGAGCCGCGAGTTGCTGGAAGCGCTTCGGCAAGCTCAGGTGGAGCCTGACCCGACGATCCTTTCCGACTACCCCAGCAGGGGAGAGCTCCGAAATCTCATCTCGGCCAGGGAAGATTCCATAGCGGCCGTTATCGTCGATGTAGGTGATCCCGGCCGGGCGCTTGAGCTGATCCGGGAGGTTCGCGAATCTTTTCCCAAGGCGGTCCCCATTGCCGCCGATATCACTTCGCGCGCCGACTCGATCCTGGGCGCCATGCGAGCCGGGGCAGCCGAGTATCTGAGTCCCCCATTCAGTCCCGATCAACTGCGCCAGGTCTTTCGCGAGCGCGCCAAAAAGGAAAGCGCGAAAAGGCCGAAGGGGCGTGTGGTGTGCTTCATGCCCGCCCAGGGGGGCAATGGAGCTTCCACAGTGGCTCTGCACGTGGCGGATGCCGTGTCGCGTGGAATCAAGAAGAAAGTTCTGCTCATTGACTTTGACTTTCACTCCGGCACCGTGGCCTTCCGTCTGCGTTTGAAACCGGAGTTCACCTTTGCCGATGCCGTCAGCCGGACCGAGATCATTGATGAACTTTGGCCGAGTATCGTTTGCAGTTGGAACAGTTTGGACGTGCTGGCCTCGCCCTCTTCAAGCAGCGAGGTGTCGGCGGATGGCCTGACTCGGCTCGGTGATGTGTTTGAGTCGGCCTCTCACCTGTATCCCTGCGTGGTGATCGATCTGCCTAGCGCGCTGTTTACCTCCTGTCAAGAGGTCCTGGAGCTCGCCGACGTGGTCTATCTGGTTTCAACCGCCGAGGTCATGTCGCTTCATCTAGCCAGGCGCAGGATCAATCAGTTGACGCAGCTTGACATTCCCATGGAGCGGATCAAGCTGGTGGTCAACCGTGTCGGCAGCAAGCGCGGTCTGGAAACGTCCGACATCAGCAAGGTGGTGGGGGCGCCGATTGAATGGACCATCAGCAACGACTACGCTATCGTCAACGAGGCCTATTTAAAGGGCGGGTTGGTCCCCCAAAACTCGACTGTGGGGAAAGAATTGACGAACTTCGCCTGCGACATACTTCGCCTGCCATATCATGGGAATTCAGGCCAAGAAGCCGCAGGGTAAGCGCTGGAAGTTTATCTAGCGCTTCCCGCGGCGTCCTGCTGACCGGCAGAGGCCGGCCTCAACCCACGAGGATCTTGTTCTCGTTGTGGAACGGCTCTATAACCGAGCGCCACGATCGCGAGATAGACTGCCAAAATCTCGCTGTCTCCGAGCGTCAGGTCAAAACAGCTCATGATCAGGACGCCGATCGTCGCCGCCATCGTCGCCCGCAAGATGAAGCGGCGGTCCCCGCGGCCGGGGGGCAGTTGCGTCAAGGCTTTTCCGTGATCCCAGACGACTTGCGCGAGCAGCCACAAGATCATCAGCGCCGCCGGAATTCCCCGTTCGGCCGCATAGTGGATGAAGACATTGTGGAGGTGTTCGTAGTAGGCGTCCGGCAGCTCGCCGGTTCCCTCGGGGACGAACTCGCCGAAGCGTGCTCCCACGCGCATGGGCCCGACTCCCAGCCAAGGATGTGCCTGAACCATTTGCCAGCCGGTCTTCCACATGATGAGCCGGGCGGAATTCGCGCCCGGGTTGGCGATGGACTGGATGCGGCGCTGCACAGTTCCGGGCGCAATCACCACGAGCGCGGCTAACAGAGCCGGGGCCGCGAACAGAAGCTTCCTGTTCCAGTGCCAAATCAAGTACCCCGCCGAGACCACCAGAGCCAGCCAGACACTTCTGGTGAATGTCAGCAGCAACGAAACTGCAAGGACGATCGAAACACCGACCCAAATGACTCGCGTTCTTGAGCGGACGCTCTCGGAAAACATCAGGTAGCTCAGCAGGACGACAAACACCAGCAGGCTCACCTCGCTGAACGTCATCCAATGGCTGAAGAATCCCGTGATGCGGTCGCCCATGTATTCTACGTCGAAGTCCCCGCCCGTGGCTTCCAACTGAATCCACTTATAGACAAACTGGGCCACGCTCAGTCCGGCGGCGGCCAGGGCCGCGACAAACCAAGCCTGGTACAAGCGCTGAGCTTGGTCGACGCTACGGAAAAGCGAATAGAGGACCACAAGGAAGGCAAACACGTAAAACTTCTTCAACTGCGGCCAGCCGGCCAGCGGATCGTCGGAGGCCAGCATCGATACGATGGTGAGGCCCATGAATCCGGCCAGCGGGAGCGCGGCCGGCGGCATTCGTAGCGGGGTCTTCGACGCCAGTAGAAGTGCCAACGCCATACCCAAGCAGACGTGCGACGTGGCGATCGAAACGAGTCCCGTCAGCGAGGCCAAGAAGGCGAAGACGAATGCGTAATGGCTCAGCCGGTCAACGGAGGAACCAACGGTCGTGGGTATTACCGCCTGCATCGAAGTACCCAGTATGCCAAGTTCAGGGAATACGAATGAAACCAGCAGGGGTGAGCACTCCTGATGGTCCTAGCGATCGACACGAGTTTGGACACGGCAAGGTGAGAGCTTGCGTTACTGCGCCCGTTCTTGGGGACAACCGCGGGTTCGGCAGCCGATTCGAGTTTGCGATGCGGCGGCTACCGCCGACTGAGTATTAGCAAACGGTGGTCGCCGATTGCTCGAAACACAGGCCAGCTTTCCAAGACACGATCCGCCAGGGCGAAGAGCCGCAGCAGCCGCGGCAACCGTTTCGCCAGTCCCTCGAGGCAAGACGGCGGCACAAAGATTCCCACCCCGCGAACTTCCTCAAACCGAAACTCCGGCGCAAAGACGCGCCGTAGCTCGGCGACCGTCGGGTAGTGAACTGCGAAGTCATGCCCGGTGCCGAGCGAGGTTTCCACGCGGCCGGACAAGCGCCGCAAAGCCTTTCCCGGCTGCAGCCGCGGCAGGAAGGCCACCGTTTCCCAGAGACAGAAACGCCCCATCACGCAAAGCGCCACTCGTCCTCCAGGCCGCACGGACCGTGCCAACGCTCGAGCCACCGAAGACATCTCACCCGGGCTCACGCAGTTGAGTGCACCAAAGTTCGAGAACACCCCGTCGAAGGGTTTCGCATCGAGCTGCATGAGCCCTTCCATCCCAACGGTTCGCGCCGATATTTGCTCCGACAGCCCCTGCTCCTCGGCGCGTTCGCACGTTGCTTGAACCATTCCCGGCGAGATGTCCGTCGCAAGCACCTGGACTCCCCTGTTGGCCAGGTGCGTAGCGTCGGCTCCCGTCCCGCACCCCAGATCCAGCACTCGATCGCCCGGCCCGAACAAGCGGTCCAGACTTCGCCAAACCGCCGCTCGCTGCAAGGCGCCGATTTGTGTCGCGGTCCAGTCCCTGTCGTATCTTCCGGCGATTTCGTCGAATGCCGCTCCCGCCCCATCGAGCGGCGTGATCGCTTTCCCGGCACTCATGCTTCCACCTCGTCGGCTGCCGTTTCCAACCCTCGGCGTGCGGATAAGACGCGTGTCTCGAGTTCTGTTGAGTCCGTTGCACTTGTCGAACCGTTGCCGCTCTTCCGCAATCGCTCGAGCGCGACTTCACTTTTCAGCAACTGGTCAGCAAAGCTGTAGTAGGTGCGCGAATGCCGTCCTCGAATCTTGAATTCGCGGTCCGTGCTTTTTGGCCACGGGCTCATGCTGACGAGGCGGTCCGAAATCTCGTCAAAGTAAGGCGTGCCTTTGATCGGATAGGAGACGGTCGTCAAGAATACGTCGGGCAGGCAGGCTTTCACATGCTCGATGGTCTCTTCAATGTCGGCGAGTTGCTCCCCTTCGTAACCCCACATCAGAAACATGCCGGTTTCGATGCCGCGTTGCCGGCATAACTCGACTGCTCGTCTGACTTGCTCAACAGTGACGCCGCGCTGCATGGCGTCCAGGATGCGCTGGGACCCGCTCTCGGAACCGATCCATACACGGAAGCAGCCCAGCTCGGCAAGCGCGTCGGCGACTTTGGCGTTCAGCCGGTCGGCCCGCGTGATGCATTCGAACGGAATCCGCAGCCGGCGGACTTTCATCTCCTCCGCATATCGAAGAATCCAGCCGTGATGGATCGTGAAGACGTCGTCCGCCATCCAAAGCATGTCGGGGTGGTAGCGATCGAGCACCCACTCAATTTCGTCCGCGACATTCGCGGCTGAGCGCCGCCGATGCGTTTTGCCGTAGGTCGAGTGGCTGCACCAGCGGCAATCATAGGGGCACCCGCGCGCCGTAATCACCGACACCGAGCCCTTGCCGTGGTGTTTGCGCCAGACATCAACGTATTTGTCAATGTCGATGCGCTCGCGGTCCGGCAGCGGTTGGGAGTCCAGGTCGGAGATCAGAGTACGCGATCCGGTGCGGGTGATGGAGCCGTCTGGATTCTGAAAACAGATGCCCTCGATCGCGTGCAGGCCCCCATCCCTGCCGCGGCGATAGGCGGCAAGCAACTCTTCGAGCGTCAGCTCGCCTTCACCTTCGACGACAATGTCAGCCCCGGCGTCAAGATACTCTCGCGCGTAGCTGGCGGGCTCGGGTCCCCCGACGACGACTCTCCAGCCGCGAACTTTGGCGGCCTCGGTGATATCGAGGACACCCCGGCGCGTCATCAATGTGCCGTAGATCCCGATTGTCGAAGGCGTCTCGGAATCGAGGATTCGGAGCAACTCCCGGCGCGAGCCGAACGTACTGTCGTAGACCTCGACGTCGAAGCCTTTGGCACGCAGATGAGAAGACAGATAGAGGATACCCAGCGGCGCGTAGGGCTTCATGATTTGAAGCTCCTTGGGGTCCTCGTCGAGGAAATAGCCGTGGGTCAGCAGGAGTTCCATCTTTCGGGATAAATGGCTGGGAGCCCCCCTATCAGCCCGTGGCAAAGGTGTGCTCGGGCGAAAAAGGGGGACTGCCACCAATTTCCGCCTCTCCAATCCATTTAAAATCAGCACTTCGTCGAAAGGAAATTGGCTGGCTGTCCTCCTTTTTCGCGTCCTCGGACCTGCGCCACGGGCTGCTATGGGTTGGACGAAACAAATGTCGCCTCTGTTGGGTTGTGGCTCTGCTTCCTCGGCACGGTTGGATTCGGGCTGGAGCATCTTGCCCGCAGCCGCTCGACCTCGCGCCAAGCATCAGCCAAACCTCTCGGCTCGCCGGCGGCCCTGCCGTTGGACAAGTCAACCTCCAAGTGAAGCGCGTCGCGAAGCGCCTTGTAGAACTCGCTCGCATAGGCGCCTTGGAACATCATTGCCAGGTCGTCGCTGTCGCTCCAGTTTTTCTTCGGGCCCAGTTGCGCCGCCACGCTGTCGTAAAACTTGGTGCCGGGCAGGGGGTAAGTTACCGAAACGCCGATGTCATCGGGCTCGGTCTCGCGGACCAGCCGGATCGTTTGCTCGATATCTTCCCAGTCTTCGCCGGGATAGCCGAATTGCAAAAAGTAGCAGGCGCGAATGCCGTGCTGGCGCAAATGATCCCGCGCCTCGCGAACTTGTCCGAGAGTGACATCCTTGTCCATGGCGTCGAGGATCTTTTGCGAGCCCGATTCCACGCCCATCCACACTTCCTCGCAGCCTGCTTTTCGCAGCGCGGCAACGGTGTCTCCGGTCATCAGGTCGCAACGGGATTGCATCTTGAAGGGAAGCTTGGCGTCGAGCCGTTCCACCTCGCAGGCAAAGGCCCGGGTCCACTTTCCCGAGAGCGCAAAGATGTCGTCGGCAAACCAGCAGTGCTCGGCGCCCAATTCAAACTTGAGGCGAGCCATTTCCGAGGCCACGGCCGCCGCGGAGCGGAAGTGGTAGGAATCCCCGTAAATCGGCTTCGCGCACCAATTGCAGCGATACGGACAGCCGCGGCTCGAAACCATGTTGAGTGAAAACCTGCGCTGCTTGGTTTTCCAAGCGTCGCGATACTGCTTCACATCGACCAAGTCCCAAGCCGGTTCCGGCAGCCAGTCTGGATCATCCATCAGCCGGCGCCGGGGGGTGTAGATCACTTTCCCGCTTTCCTGCCCGTTTCCCTGCCCGCTTTCCGGATGATAGAGCGCCAGACCGTGGATCTGTTCCGGCACCCCTCCGTTGGGGCGCAGGATCAAGTCGGCCACTTCGAGGATTGTCCTTTCCAGCTCTCCTATCAGCACGAACCTCGCCCCGGCTTCGAGGTAAGCGGCAACATTGTCGCTAGCGTCGGAACTGTTGACGAGGGCCGGCGCGCGCGAATCTATTGCCGCGCGGAACATCGAGAAAGTCAGCTCACGATTTTGCGTCAAACACATCTTGGTCAGGAAATTGAAATTGTCTTCACAGACGGCGACCAAGCGCGGGTGATGCTGTTCGAGGGCTGCCTGGAAGCCTTCTATCGGGGAGTTCAGCGTGGCGTCAAACAGCGCAACTTCGTAGCCGTGGCGGCGAAGGCATGCGGCGGCGATCAGTGTTTGCAGTGGGGGATACGGCTGCATCTTCCGCACTTGCTTGCGGTCGGAATACAAGTGGTTCGCATGGGTAAGGAGGATATCCGCCATTGCCTGAACCAAAAAAACCAAGCGCCTGCTGGCTGCGCAGGGTCCAGCACGCACCTCGCAGCCGACCACTTATACTCAGCTCTAGCCGGGAATCAGGATCTGTCTGCTAATTTGGTTCCAGCCGAGCGTCGCCGTGCGCAACGAGCACCATCAAGACCTGCCCCCTAGTGTATCCCAGCAAAGTGCCGGGGCGTTTCCTCTAGACCGCCCGTGCGACAGTGAAGGCTCTTGGGGTACCCATGATTGATCTAGTCCCGGTATTCAGAACCCATCGCGATCCTCCAGGGCTTTTCGTCTATCCCGGCTCGCACTACAATCCGGAGGGGCACGAAGTGGTTCGCGATGCGGTCTTGGCCCATTTGAACAACGTGGCGCCGGGCGGCGAGACCCCATAGGCCGCTTACTGTTCGCTGAGAGCCTTTGAGCCGCGAAGCGGCGTAGGATCGTAGCCCAGGGTGCAGCGAAGCGGAACCCTGGGTGGGGTAACCCAAGAGGGCAGCCCCGAAGGGGCGGAGGAAAACAAACAGATAATTCTGAGGCGGATCCAGCCGTCTTGCTGCGAAAGAAATACAACGACTTGGCCGAGCGAAACCATTAAAGTCGGCAGTATTGGGGATAGCCCCTCTTCGGGGATCTCATGTCATATCGCGAGGTGGAAGTGACGCCGATCCACGTTGTCCAGGTGAATTGCTACTTGGATCCGGCTCGGCGAACGCCGCACGATCTCCTCGACGCTTGGCCCACGCTGACTCGCGTTGCCGCCGCTGCGGATAGCGAAAATGTTCGCGTTTCGGTCGTGCAATCAGCCCACGCGGACGCATTAATCGAGCAACACGGGGTGTCCTACTATTTTGTGGCCGATGTGGCTGACAGCAGTTCAGCGCGGACCCCATCCTTTCTCCGGCGCTCGCGTGCGCTTGAACAAAAAGTGGCGGCGCTCTCGCCCGATTTGATCCACGTGCACGGGCTGACATCTCCGCGTCAAACCCGGCGTCTGGCAAAGACGGTTCCAAGCGCCAGACTCCTCGCCCAAGACCACGCCAACCAGCCGCCCAAAGGATGGCGCAGGGCCGTGCACGGATGGGGTTTCCGATGCCTCTCCGGTGTTGCCTTCACGGCGCGGGAACAAGCGCGGCCGTTCGTCGAAGCCGGCGTGCTTGGGAAGGATCTGCCGGTCTTCGAAGTGATCGAGGGATCGACTGTTTTCCAACCCGGTGACCAGAAATCGGCGCAACAGAAAACCGGCCTCCACGGCGACCCGTGCTTGCTGTGGGTGGGGCGGCTCGATCCCAACAAGGACCCGCTGACGGTCCTGAGCGCGTTCAGCCGCGCCGCCGGACATCTGCCCGACCCTCATCTCTGGTGCTGCTACACGGAGAATTCACTGGCGGGAGCCGTGCGCGAGCGAATTTCGGCTGACCCCGATCTGTCCGGGCGAGTTCACCTGGTCGGGGCGGTGCCACACGACCAAATCGAGCGCTACTACCAAGCCTCGGACTTTCTGCTTTCGGGGAGCCAAAACGAGGGCAGCGGATATTCCGTAATCGAGGCGCTGGCTTGCGGCACGACCCCGCTAGTCACTGACATACCAGCTTTTCGGCGGATCACCGGCAACGGCGCCGCGGGTGGTCTTTCTTCTCCAGGTGACAGTGCGGGAATGGCTTGGTCGTTGCTGAAGTGGGCGAAACGCGACCGGGCCCAGCTACGGCGGACGGCCCGAGCGCACTTCGAAAGGTCGCTCTCTTTCGCGGCCATCGGCGCCGAACTGCGCGGCGCTTACCAGGAGATTCTGCGGAATCCATGAAAATCGGCTTCGTGGTGCTAGGCGGGGTGGACCGCGGTGGAGAGTATCGGGTCACTCCCTGCCTGCTTTGGCTTCTGGAGCGCTTGGCCAGGGAGCACGAAGTCCATGTGTACGCGCTCCAGCAATACCCCCAGCCGTGCCGTTACGACTTGCTTGGCGCACATGTTTCGAACGCCGGAAGCAGGCCCCGGGGACTTAGGGCGCTGGCCCAAATCGTTGCCGAGCATCGCCAATCACCGTTCCATGTTCTGCACGCGATTTCGGCCGCTCCAATGGGAGTGATTGCGGGGGTGGCGGGCCGGTTCCTTGGGGTTCCGGTGGTCCTCCATGTCACAGGCGGTGAGCTGGTATCACTGCCTGACATTGGCTATGGCGGGCGGGCCAACTGGCGCGGGCGGCTGTGGCTCCGGATAGCGAGTGCAAGCGCGGCCCGAGTGATCGCGCCCAGCAAGAGCACGCAACAACAGGCTCTCGAACTTGGCATCGCCGCGGAGTGTCTGCCCTTCGGCGTGGCGCTGGACCGCTGGCCGGCGAGCAGCCCGCGGGAGAGGCCGACTCGAGACAGCCCGCAACCGAACCAGGCACACCAGAACCGCGGCCCCCGAGCGCGGCGCCGCCTGATTCATGTTGCCAGCCTCAACCGCGTCAAGGATCAAGAAACGCTTCTCCGCGCCGTGCGGCGAATACAGGCCGCGGGAGTGAGCTTCCACCTGGATGTCGTCGGTGAGGATACTCTCCATGGTGAGATCCAGCGCTTCGCGGACGAACAAGGGTTGGGCAACGCCGTTACGTTTCACGGTTTCTTGACACACGCTGAGTTGCGCCCGCTAGTCGACCAGGCTCACGTTCTGCTCGTTTCATCGCTGCACGAAACGGGGCCGCTGGTAGCACTGGAAGCCGCGGTAGCCGGAGTGCCCACGGTAGGCACGGCTGTGGGGCATCTCCCGGAGTGGTCCCCTGAAGCAGCCCTCACGGTTCCGGTTGGAGACGACGAAGCGCTCGCCAGGGCGGCGATCGAGCTTCTGAAGGATGAGCCGCGCCGTTTGGCGATCGCAAAGCGGGCCCACGCCCGCGCGATTCAAGAGAACGCCGACTGGACCGTGCGGCGAATTGTTGAAATCTACAAAGAGCTGGCCGCAAGTTCCGCTTGACCGCGGGCGTTCCCCTATCCCGTATAGGCCGCATAGCCAGTGACAGAGGCGCGGACGGAAGTCCGCGCTCAAGGGCCTTTGATGAGCCGTTGAATCCGGTCCGCGGCAACCCGCGGGTCGTCGTAGCTGAGAACGCAGGCCCCCGGCCGTACGAGCTGTTCGAGAGACGCGATATGTGACTGAACAACGCTTTCACTGAAAGCCGGCAGCTCCTCCACCAACCTGTCGATGGCCTCGCGTGGCCCGATCGAACGCAGCTCCATTTCGCAACCGTCCCGGCGGTCCAAAAACACAACGTATCCCGCGCTGCAAGTGTTCTCCGATGTCATCTCCTCGGATCGATCCATTGCAACCTCGATCACCGCTTCGCCCTTGGAGTTGGCGCTCTGCTGCCGGCCGGTAATCTCGGGAAAGAGTTTCTCGGCGGATGGACGCAGCTTGAGGGTCTTGGGGATGCCCATGACTCTGTTGTCGTCACTATCTCTGACAAGGTAGGAGGCAGCGTCACTAACGAACCGCAGCCCGCTTTTAGCGCAGGCATAGGCAAGACAGCTCTTTCCCGCTCCCGATCCGCCGCACAGCAGAGCGCCGACTCCTTGATAGGCAACGCAACTGGCGTGAATCGGCGTCACGCTGCGGTGAGTCAGCATGGCGTAGCAGCAGCCTTCCAGGTAGTTTTGTTGGAACGACTTTCCCCGGCGGACTTCGGAAGCTGTTACCCAGCAGGAAGCAAAACCCGAATCCAGATCACAAGCCGCGAAATGATGCCTGTCCGCCGCCAGCACCAGCAGATGACCGCTGGCGCGGAACTCCGGGGCCGGCGGACTGTCGCGGAACGTAACTCCTCCTTCTGCCGCTTCGCCCGGAGAGACGATCACGCGCAAGTGCAGAGGCGGTTCCGGAAAACGCCTCTCGAATCCTGCCCAGCAATCACCCGCGGCGGCAAGAACCTGCTCTGAGTTCGTGGCAAGTTGGACCTGAAAGCCGAGCGGGTAGAAGTCGGAATGCCAGCGCAGTTCGGTCCTGTAGCCCAACGGATCCGAAGACGGCGAAGGCGAATAGTCAGTGCTCATTGGGGCCAAGCCGCATCACCACCGCCTCGAGAAAGAATCCGTAATCCGGTCCCTTGCGTGGGAAAGTCCCTTTGCGCCGAATAGTGACTATGGCTCCACCGTCCGAGACCTGCCGTAGCGATAAACCACGCTGCCGTCGACAGCGTGAAACCTCGGCGCCGGGGACCGAGCCCTCCAGATCCCTCGGGTTGAGTTGTTCCGGATTGTCTTTGTCAGCTCTTTTGCGGCGGACAATTTCGTCGGTGCGCCGTCCGGTTTTCTCTGTAATCCTGGTCCAAATAATCGCGGACGTTTCCCTCACTTCGCCGATTCGCACTCCCGTGGCTTGGCGGGTTTCGTCAAGCGTGGTGGTGCAGGCGCTGAACAAGCAAATCGCGGTGATCAACAGCCGCAACCCAACGCCGCTAGCCCGAGACCTTCTGAGTGGAGTAAGAGCATGGAAGGCATCCTAGCAGAATCGTGCTGGACTGAGGCGTCTGTTTGTCGGAAACCCCGGCGGTGCGATGAGGACATTGACAATAGTCGCTTGTCATGACACCATGATCTATTGATTCAAGGTTTCAGGCACAAGAGGCTGCAGCGGCTGCTCGAGAAGAGTGCAACAAAAGGCATGCGGCCCGATCACGTAGAGAAAGTAGAAAACATACTCGCCGCTCTTAACAGTTCCAGCAAGCCGGATGACATGGATCTGCCGGGCTTTCGGCTGCACCGTCTCAAAGGCGACCTCAAAGGTTTCTGGGCTGTAACTGTTCGGGCCAATTGGCGCGTGATCTTCCGCTTTGAAGACGGAGACGCCTGGGACGTTGATTTGACCGGCTATCACTAGGGAAATAACAATGACGATGAAGAATCCGCCCCACCCAGGAAGAATCGTCCGTCAGGAATGCATTGAGCCGCTCGGACTCACTGTTACGGAAGCCGCGGAACGCCTTGGAGTCAAACGTCAGACGCTGAACAACCTTGTCAACGGCAAGTCCGGAGTCTCCCCGGAAATGTCCATACGGCTTTCCAAGGCTTTCGGCAGCGCTCCCGAGGTGTGGCTTGGCCTGCAAATGCAGTACGACCTGGCTCAGGCGAGAAAGACCGCGGACCGCATCAACGTGCCGAGAATAGCTCCGAAGCGCAGCGCGGCCTGACCCGATCGGCGGCGTCACGTTCGAATTGGGCGCATGCGTCGCTCGACGTGGCGCGAAATAGCGTTTGACTTCCCCCAATAGCATGACTTAGCATCAAGGAAAGTCCCGCCATGCTTCTCGTTAACAAGTGCTGTTGTAGCAGGCCGGCCTAGCGCCGGCTTGCGTAAGAGCACTTCCTTGCAAGCCGGTCTACGTCGGCCCCAGACGTCACGGTTCAGCCCAAGTTGCAGTGCTTCGGCGCGTTTGCCGGAGCGTTCGCTGGTGCAGCCCGGCGGTGCAGCCACTTTCCAAAACATTTACGAATTCGAAAGACCGAGCGAGCAGGGAACGAAGCAAGGAGGACCTTTATGTTTCGGGCCATACGAGAACAGATCCAAACTGTATTTCGCGGCGACCCAGCGGCCAAGAGCGTCTTTGAAGTGCTGTTGTGCTATCCCGGCGTTCACGCCATCCTGACGCATCGCCTGGCCCACCGGCTCTACCGCTGGAGGCTGTTCGTTATCGCCCGGCTGATCTCTCATCTGGCGCGCTGGCTGACGGGCATCGAAATCCACCCCGGCGCCAAAATCGGGCGTCGTTTCTTCATTGATCACGGCATGGGCGTGGTGATTGGCGAGACCTCGGAAATCGGCGACGATGTTCTGATCTATCAGGGAGTCACGCTGGGCGGTACCGGGCACGAAAAGGGCAAACGCCACCCAACGATCAGCAGCCACGTCGTGGTCGGGTCGGGGGCCAAGATCCTGGGCAACATCACGCTGGGAGAGTGGGTTCGGGTGGGCGCGGGCTCGGTCGTTGTTCGATCGGTGCCGGAACATTCCACCGTGGTCGGCATTCCAGGCCGCGTCGTTGCGATCAAGGGCGTGGCGATCTCCGAGGAAGAAGAAGCGATGCTCGAGCATGGGCAACTGCCCGATCCGGTCGGTCAAACCTTGGCTAATTTGAATGAAAGAGTCGCCCTGATCGAGGAAGAGCTGCGGGCCAAGAAGGACAAGGGGCCGCGGCCCGTGGCGCGCTCACAGGGGGGCTGATGCGGAGTCAGGTGAGAAGCGTGATTTCTGCTCCTCTCATAGCCGCGAATCCCTTGTCCAGGGTCGCCACGCTGAACCCGCTTGTTGACGCGAAAGCCGCCAGGTAAGCATCGGTCCAGAGATTTGTCGATTGGAAGCCGGACTTCGTCAGCCGCCGGAGTTCGAGTTCAAGCCGCGGGGGTTCGCTCACGTAGGCCACACGGCTATCCCGTAGTGCTCGGTCATAAGTCTTCCACGCCTCAACCAGGTTCATGGCATCATCTCTCATGACCTTCCGGTTCGTCAGGAGCCGCAGGAAACCAAGCTGAGTCAGACGGCAAAAAAGAGCTTGCTCCGGCTCCAAGCCGTCAAACCATTTCCGGGCAATTGGATGATGAACGTGCAGGTCGTACGCCAGGGCGATCCAAACGTTGACGTCAACCAAGCAGGATTTCTTCAATCTCGGCATTCGTCAGATCAAGCTTTCTAGATTCCTTTCCGCGGATCAGCGGAAACTCGGTTCGGACCGCCTGCTTGGGGCCATTAAGCTCACGGAGTACAAGCTTCAAGACAATGCTTTTCACCGTCGAGCCTTCGAGGGCAGCTTTCGATTTGAGCCTGCGGTAGACTGCGTCCGGGATATCGATCGTGGTCCGCACAAAACCATCTTAGCATCTTTATGGCTACAACGGATCAGCACAACAGTGGGACAGGCCAGCGGAGCGGTTGTGAGGATTGCCGAAACGTCCGGCTCAAGTCTAATTCTTCATCGAATCGAGGAATTCGGCGTTGCTGCGGGTCTTAGCCATGCGCCCGAGAAGCAGCTCCATCGCTTCGTTCACCGAGAGCGGGCTGAGGACTTTGCGCAGCACCCAGATGCGGCTCAAATTCTCCGGCGTGAGCAACAGTTCCTCTTTACGGGTGCCGCTGCGATGGATATCGATGGCGGGGAACACGCGCTTGTCGACGAGCTTGCGGTCGAGGATAATCTCCATGTTGCCCGTGCCCTTGAACTCCTCGAAGATCACGTCATCCATGCGGCTTCCGGTGTCGACCAGCGCCGTCGCAATGATCGTCAGAGATCCGCCTTCCTCGATCTTGCGCGCGGCGCCGAAAAAGCGCTTGGGCCGCTGCAGAGCGTTCGAATCGACGCCGCCGGAGAGAATCTTCCCCGAGGGCGGAACGATCGTATTGTAGGCGCGCGCCAGGCGCGTAATCGAATCGAGCAAGATCACGACATCGCGCTTGTGCTCGACCAATCGTTTGGCCTTTTCGATGACCATCTCAGCGACCTGCACGTGGCGCGTGTAGGGCTCATCAAAAGTGGAGCTGATCACCTCGCCTTTGACCGAACGCTGCATGTCGGTGACTTCTTCCGGCCGCTCGTCGATCAGCAGAACGATCAGCGTGACGTCGGGGTGGTTCGCCGTGACCGAGTTGGCGATTGACTGCAAAAGCATCGTCTTGCCGGTGCGGGGCGGGGAAACGATCAACCCTCGCTGTCCTTTGCCGATGGGGGTCAGCAGGTCCATGACGCGGCCGCTGAGATTCTCCTTCGTGGTTTCCAGTTTGACGCGTTCGCTGGGGTAGTATGGCGTCAGGTTGTCGAACAGAATCTTGTTCTTTGACGCCTCCGCCGGCTCAAAATTGATGGCGTCAACTTTGACCAGCGCAAAGTAGTTTTCACCCGACTTTGGCGGCCGAACCTGACCGGAGACCGTGTCGCCGGTCCGCAGATCAAAGCGCCGGATCTGGGTGGGCGAGATGTAGATGTCATCCGGACCGGGGAGATAGTTGTAGTCGGGCGAGCGCAGGAATCCGAACCCCTCCGGGAGCCTCTCGATAACTCCTTCGGCGAAGATCAGCCCCTCCTTTTCGGCCTGAGCTTGCAGGATGCGGAAGATGAGTTCCTGTTTTCTCAGAGTGCCGACGCCGGGGACTTCGAGCTCGCGGGCGACTGCGGTGAGTTCGGTGATATTCTTCTGTTTCAGGTCCGCAATAGTCATGAACTATAGGAGAGGCGGGTACTTCGAGATGTAAGGGGGGAAGACGACCCTGGTGTTGCTTGATGCCGTCTACCATACCAAACCCTGATGCGGGGCCGCACCCGCGGAGTTGTCCAATGGTCAAGAGGCAATAGAAATGTCCCCTTGTTTTTCTTGTTCGTAAGAGAGAATCGGTGTCGTTGGGGCTGTGGGAATGTGGGAATCGCGGGAGCGATTTCCAAGGATCGGCCTAAGAAAACCAAGCGACGTGAACGTGGCCGGCTATTTGTGGTGCGGGAAGAGGCGCTACCGAGAGGCCTTCGGCGTCAGCTTCTGCTGGAGTTGAGTGAGTGCTTCGCGGAAACTAGGATTGGGAGAACCACCTTCCCGCTCAATAGCCTGCTGGTAGTAGCCTCGTGCTTTCTCATGATTGCCTTGCCATTCGTTGACCTGTCCCAGGAAGAACAGGGGGTAGGGATTCTCGAAGCCGTTGGAGCGGGCGGCGGCCTCCAGGTGCGCCTCCGCCTTCTTCAGTTGACCCCATTCCCAGAAGATGATGCCGGCCGCGAGCCGTTTGTGCCACTGATCAGGGTTCTCAACGAGCGAGTTACGAATCGGTTTCAAAGCGGCGTGCAAAACGAGGTCAGCGTCTGAAATATCCAGGTCGTCCGAGCTGGAAAGGTTCGATAATTCCTCACGCGGCCACTCGCTGACTAGCTTTCCCTCGTCATCGAACGCGAAAGCCCTGTCGAAGCCGCTCACGGTGATGTTCGCGGGCCGGGCCAGAGTCACGTTTCGCTCTTGGGTTTCGGCACGCCAGCGCGGAATAGTTACTGTCCATTCGTGTCCTGGTCCGAATTCTCTTTCGGCGTAATAGCTGACGAAGAAAGGATGAACTGGTGTTTTCAAGCCGCTGACAAGGATCTTTTTGTCCGAAGGGTTCAGTGACTTTAGTCGCGGGTAGGCGGCAATGATGTTTCGATTGATTTGTTCCTGTTCCGTGGCCCAGCGATTTTCGGAATAGGCCTTGCCATTGGCAAGAACCGTAAGAGGCACAATCACGACCAGGGACACGGCCAGCACCACGATCGGCCGGTTCCAACCTGGCCGCATGTAAACCGCCAGAAATAGCAGGGGGCAAAGTACCAACGCAGCCGGGGTCCAGGCGTACTGCGGGTCCAGGTGCTGAGGCAGCGGAGTCAAGGGCGCCAGGGCGCAGACACCCGCCGCCACGAAGGATCCCGCCGTCAGCAGCAATTCCCTCCGGCGCCAAAGCAGCGCTATTGCGGCGAAGGCGGCCAGGGCGAGTGTCGGCGTAAACAAACGCGCGGCGTAGTAGCCGAACACTTGCAGCAGTGATGACGGAGCAAAGTTCATGTAGTAGGGATTCGAGGACTCGTTCTCCAATTGGATAAAAGGCTCGGTTGAGTTCAAGTTCAAGTACAAACCGCTGCCCTCAAGGGCAACGAGTGAGACGAGCAAGCAGGCCGCCGTTTTTCGCAATTCATCCCGGCACAGCAAGACCTGAGCCAGCCAGAAGCATCCCGCCGAGACGAAATACGTCTCCTTGGTAAACGCAAGCAGGGCAAAAGTCACGACACAGATCACTAGGTATCGCCGGAAAGGCCGCCGCCGGTAGGCATACCAACTCAGCATGCCCGCGATCAAATAAAGGTACGACAGTGTAGCCAGCGTGTCGTGAATATAGTTCAGATAGAACTGCGGATGCGAGAACAAAAGAAAACAGTAAAGCAGTGACAACAAGACGGGAATATCGCGGTTGATCACGCGCCTGACCAGTGCCAGCGTGAGGGTCGCGTTAACAAGCGTAATCAGGATCAAGGAGGCAATGAAACCTTGCAGTCCGAGCCGGCCCAGCAAGTCCGCCGTCAGGTAGCCGATCGGGCGCGGCCAGTCCAGATAAGCCCACAGCGAGCTGTTACGGATCGACAGCCCCGGCGAAAGGTAAAAGTCGCTGTGGAGGGGGTAGAGAGGATCAAAGTAACCCGGGAATGCGCCCCAAAGGCACAGGACGTAAGCGGCGCTGACCGTGGCGAAAGTGGCCATGATGCGCCGCCACGCGGCCGCCGCGGCTTGGGGAGCCGGTTGCGCGGAAGGGGACTCACTTGTAGGCGGCACAGACTACCCGTTTCCCGCGCTTGTGCTGCTCGTAGGCATCCGGCGGCGGATCGATAAACTCCGTGCGCTGAAAACCAGCCTGCCGCAGCATGAACGTAAGCGCCTTCGGAGAGGGACACGCCGCCACGGGCGATGCGCCCGTCTCCCCATTCTCAGCGTAATATTCGTTGGACTCGTCAATCAAGGCCAGCACGCCTTGGTAGTCGCGGGTCCAGTTTTTGGCGCCCCATTCCGAGGCGCCCTCTACCTCCTGGACGACCTGGGTCTCGACAACGCACATCTGCTTGGTGACGGCGCTGATGTTTCGCAGGCAGAGCATGGGGTTCTCGAGGTGATAGAGAAGTCCCAAAAAAAGGCAAAGGTCATGCCGGCCGGCGGATTCAACCGAGAGGTCTTCGCAGTTGCCCTGATGGTAGGCGACGTTGGTCACGCCGAGGGCTTCGGCGACAAAGCGGGCCTTCTCGACATTGCGCTCCCTCAAATCATAGCCGGCGACGTGTTTCACGCCTTTTCGCGCCATGGCGATGGAGTAAAAACCCTCGTGGCAGCCGACGTCGATGCAGGTGGCTTCACTGAGCCGCGAACCAAAATGGCTTTCCACGGCCGCGTTCACCATTTCCAGGCGGGTCTGGAAAATCGCGGTCACTTCGGCGGGAAGCTCCGACCGCGTACGGCGGTTCGCGCCCAGCTCAAATTCGTAGAACCACGGCCCAAGTTGTTCGATTTGCTGTTCGATTCGTTGGGGTGTCATTCCCTGCGCCATCACCACTCGCTTCGCGCCAGAATACGGCCGGCCGCGGCTGAAACGAACGGGTCGGCCGGCTCATCCAACTCGGAACACACTTGATCCATCCTGGCGGTTACTTCTTCGGGCGCATGGCGTGCCAGGTACTCCCGAAGCGCATCCGCGAATAACTGGCCGAGCGACTTCCGTGCACCGCGCGCAAGCCGCTCGGCTCGCTCGAAGACATCGTCGGGAATGGAAACTGCAATTTTCATACTTTCAATATAACCGCTGTGCGATTTGGAGCCGCCTATCCCCAATACTGTTCAGTTAGTGGTGTCAGGGCAGGCCTGCCAGGGGCGTCGTATCTTTTTTCGGCACATGGCGGATCGGTTATCAGAATCATGCGTTAGTTTTCCTGCGCCATTTCAGGGCTTTGGCCTTGAGGGGTTTTGGACCCAGGGTTCCGCTTCGCTCCACCCATGGGCTACGATCCGGCGCCGCTTCGCGGCTCAAGGCTCTCCACGAGTAGCTCAACGGCTCTAAGGGAACAGCATTGCGCCTAGCCTACCTTTCGCAGCCATCCGCGGGGCCAATACGTGACATTCTCGGTCAGCTCGCTGTCATGGAAAAGCCAGGGGGGCTGACCCGCTTCAAACTCGGGATGGCTGGCGGCAAACTCGTCCGCCGCGGCCGCCGGATTGTCGAGAGCCCACTCCGGCTCGCCCCCTGGCACGCCGGCCAGCTCTTTCATGAAGCCGTCCGTCACCACGATGTAGGAGCCCGCCGTCACGAGAGGGGAGTACTGCTCCAGCTCGGCTAGCACGTGGGCCTTGGTGTGATTGGAATCGAGAATCAGCAGCACCGTTTCCCCGCCCCGGATCAGGCCGGCAATCTGTTGCGCCACATCCGCCGACACGGAATCCCCTTCGATCAGCGTGATCAGCGGGGCGAGTTTGTGGCTCTCAATCCAGCCGCGCTCTTCGGCCGGAATCTTCACGTCAATACCGATCACGCGCCCTCGTTCGGCGGCCTTGCAAAGGGTCGCCAAGAACATGAGCGAGCCGCCGCGATAGATCCCCGTCTCGATGATCACGTCCGGTTTGATTTGATGGATGACTTCTTGCAGGCGAATCAGATCTTCGGGAAGCTGCACGACCGGACGGCCGAACCAGCTAAACGTGAAGTACTGCCGCAGACTCCAGCCGACGCGGAGCCACTCGCGGGAGAGCAGTTCAAAGGATTCCTTGGTGTACAAGCCTTGACTGCGGCAATCGGAACCGTCTTCGGTCGTGAGTGTCTGCTGGGTCGTGTCTATTGTTATTTTCACAGCGGGTTATCTTCACGGGAAGTTATCTTCACGGGCGATCGTCACGATTGCCGTTCCCGGCTCCGTAATAGTTTTTGCCACAACTCGGGGTCAACGTGTTGAGGACCCGGGTGAACCGGGCCGCCGGGTTTGGCGTACTTAGGAAACACGAGTTTGGGATAAACTACCTTGCCGAGAGGGCGCTCCGGGGCGGCCACGATCAACTGAGCGTGGGGACGCGCTACCACTTTCAAGCCGGCGCTGCGAATCAGTGGCTCCAGCGCGGTGTGAGTCGGGAACCACCAGTTTGTCGGATCGTCATTGTAGCGGCGTTCGATGAACTTCATAGCCGGAAAGTCGTTTTTGTGAATCTCGGCGTCGTCCACCCGGTCGAGATCGCGTTCGAGGTCGGGGGCGGAGCCGCTCTCGGCTTCGACCGAATACGAATGAAAAAAGATTCGGTCCTTGGTCATCTCGGCCAGGCGGTCCAGCACCAAAACCGGATATTTGAGGTGGTAGAAAAGCCCCAGGAAGAGCACGTAATCGAAGCGCTCCTCGGTGGTCAGGCAGTAGGTGTGAACGTCTTCGTTGACGACCTCCAGCTCGACTCCGAATTCAGCGGCGGCAAACGCTGCTTGCGCCGCAAACTCGCGGTAGGGCTCGACCAGCACGCAGCGCTCCGCCCCTCGCAACTTCATCTGGATCGAAAAGTAGCCGGCATTGCCGCCGACGTCGAGCACGGTCTTGCCGCGGAGGTCTTCAGGAATATGGCGCTCCATCAGCGCCCAGCGCTCCATGGGGCGATAGGATGGCTCCTGCCCGGTTCCAGTCCGCACTCCGCACGGCAGCTCGAAGTCTTGATACCACCAGCCGAGCTCATGGACTTCTCGTTCGGCCTCTTGGCGGGATTTTTCTGTCACGAAACTCGGCACGCCCTAGCTTTCTCCCGACTCTTGCCTTACTTTCCTCTCGTTTTTTGAAAGACATGCAAACTCTCCGAGGCCGGATAGTGTTCCGGCCAGTCGGAGTCCGTCTTGTGGTTGTTCAAAATGCCGCGGACAATGTAGCGAGGCCGCCGCTTCACTTCTTCGAAAACGCGGCCCAAGTATTCCGCCACGATGCTGATGCTGAATAGCTGCACGGCTCCCAAAAACAAGATTGCCACGAGCAGCGTCATGAAACCGGCAGGGGCGTCGGGGTTGGAAAAGTAGCGGGCTATGTAAAGCACGATGGCAACACCGGCCAGCACGGTCACGATCGATGCCAGGGCGGATATCAACTCCAGGGGCTGATAGGAAAACGAAAAAATCCCGCGTTTGGCCCAGCGAATGTTATCCCAAAATGAATTGGTCGACTCACCCGCAAAGCGCTCGGCACGCTGGTAGGCGACGCCGATCTGGCGAAATCCAACCCAACTCCGCAGGCCCCGCAGAAAGCGGTCGCGCTCGGGCATTTCGAGCAGGCTGTTGACCACCCGGCGGCTCATCAGCGAAAAATCACCCGAATCGAGCGGCATGTCGATATACGACAAGCGGCGATAGAGCCGATAGAAAACTTTGCGGGCGGCTTGGAGCAAACGGCTCTCGCGCCGAGTCGTCCGTACTCCGTAGACAACGTCGTAACCTTTCAGCCAGGTACGCACAAAGTCGGGGATTACTTCCGGAGGATCCTGCAGGTCGCCGTCCATGAGGATGACGGCCTCGCCCAGCGACTGCTGCATTCCACTCGTGAAGGCCATTTGCGACCCAAAGTTACGACTGTGGGAGATGACGGTGACTCGCGGATCGGCCGCGGCGATCTTGCTTAGAAGCTCTTCCGCGTTGTCGGGGCTGTTGTCGTTGACCCACAGCAACTCGTAGTTTGGCGTAACACGTTTGAAGACTTCGACCAGCCGGCGGTGCATCTCACCCACGCTTCCGGCGTCACGATAGCAGGCGATTACGACGGAGACGAACTTGTCGGTGAGCAACGATTATTCTCCGAGCTTCCCCATCACTTTTCGGGAGATTTGTTCGGCACTCAGACCATGCCGCCGCCTCAGGTAGGCTTGGCTCCCGGCAGTGTCCGCGAACCGATCCTCCGTGCCGAAGCAGGTCAGTTTGCAGGCCTTGCCGCTCTCAGACAACCACTCGCCGATCGCTGACCCAAGGCCGCCGAGCCGGCTGTGCTCTTCCAGGGTGAACAGAGCCTTCGTTTGCCTGCAACAAGCTTCGAGCGCCGCCGTGTCGAGGGGTTTCACGGTATGCATGCTGATGATCCGGCAGGAAATGTCCTCTGCTTCCAGCAAATCCGCGGCAGCCATGGCCACCGGCAGCATGCCGCCTGTCGAAACCAGTGCACAGTCACTCCCTTCCCGAACCTTGATGGACATGCCGATTTCGAAGCTGGGCGGATCGTGATGCACAACCGGGTCGCCCGAGCGGCCGAGCCGAAGATAGAGGGGGCCTCCAAGTGAAGCGCCGGCCGCAACCGCGAGCTCCGTCTCCACAGGATCTCCCGGGCAGACGACGGTCATGTTCGGAAGAGTCCGCATGATAGCGATGTCTTCGGTCGCGTGGTGGGTTGGCCCATTGGCGCCATAGCTGAAACCTCCCCCCACTCCCACGATCGTGACCGGAACGGCGTTGTAACAAACATCGTCGCGGATCTGCTCGAAGCACCGCAAGGTTGCGAACGTAGCAATCGAATACACAAACGGCCGGAAGCCCTCGAGGGCCAGTCCGGTGGCCACGCCGACCATGTTCTGCTCGGCGACACCCGCATTGATGAATCGCCCAGGGAAACGTGCCGCGAAATCGTCAAAGATCTTGTAGCCCAGATCGCCTGTGAGCAGGACGACACGATCATCGCGCCCCGCGAGCGCGGTCAATCCGCGGATGAAGGCGTTTCTCATGCCGGACCCCGCCCGCCACGGGAAACCGGGTCGCCAGCGCCGATCTCTTCCAGGGCGCGAGCCAAATCCTCGGCGCTGGGTGGACGATAGTGCCACTCCAGATCGTCCTCCATAAATGAGACGCCTTTGCCTTTGACCGTGCGGGCAATTACCGCTGTCGGGCGGCCGGGGACGGCGGGAACAGATTCCAGCGCTTCAACAATCTCACCAAGATTGTGCCCGTCGATCTCCATCGCCAGCCACCCGAACGCAGTCCATTTAACGGCTAGCGGCTCGAGAACAGTGTCGGTCCGAGCCATGGCGGACCAGCGATTGAAATCCACGATCGCCACGAGATTGTCCAGTCGCCGCGCCGAGGCGAACAGTGCCGCTTCCCAGACACTGCCCTCGAAACATTCGGCGTCGCTCAGCATTGCGAAGGTCCTGTATTTCTCGCCCCGCATCTTGGCCGCGAGCGCCATGCCGGCGGCAATGGGCAGGCCATGTCCAAGAGACCCGGTGGCGACATCGATGCCCGGAACCGAAGCCCGGCTAGGGTGCTCGGCCAGGCGGCCTCCGTCCCGTGCATATTCACTCAAGACGGAGCTGGGGAAATAACCGCGTTCGGCAAGGGCAGCGTAGTGGGCTGTGCAGCCATGACCTTTGCTGAGGACAAAGCGGTCACGTTCCGGCGCGGCCGGTTCCGCCGGATCATTCTTCATCACGGAAACATAGAGGGCGACCAGCAAGTCTACCGACGACAGGGCGGAGCCCACGTGGGGCGTCTTGCCCTCGTGCGCCATGCGCACGACGGCTGCCCGGACGCGCCGCGCCATGGAGGCTAGATCAGTTGTTTCGGCCACTTGCGGTTCCAGTGTTGAATCTTTCCCGCCGCGGGTTGAAGTGAAGAATGACTGGCCGGGCGCTCGTTGATTACCAGATGACTCATCTGTTCCGTTGGACTTCCAAGCTACAGCCTATCTGATGAATGGGCAAGGACCAGGCTTGGCGCCTGAGACAAACGCACTTCATGCGGTGTTCGCCGCCTCTTTGTAAGATAAAACCGTCACCCGAGCACGCCTTCCACCGTGCCTGTGATGCCGGGGGCAATCCGCCTCGATCCGCGGCGGCTATTGCCGTAATTCTTTAGGGAGAATTCGGCGTGAAGAAACTAACCGCAATTCTTCAGTACCTGCATCATGAGATTCGCGCCAAACGTGGCAGAAAATTCGGGAGCCAGATTCGGGCCCTGACCGTGAGGGAGGGGTTAGCCGCTTCGACGCGCTTAATCCGCCAGCGGCCACGCTCCCCTCTTTGGTTGCCGCTGGTCCGCGTCAGCAACGATCAGTCTGATCCTTTCGATCCGCTACCATCGTGAAGACGGCGCAGCCCAGCGCCCTCAGTCCCGGCGCGGCCTCCAGCAGCGGCTCGAGCGCTTTCGTCAAGCGGGCCATCCAGTCGGGACAGAACATGGGGACGAAACCAGCGAAATGCTCGCTGATCGGCACACCCGACGCTTGGCGGACCCAGCGCCGCAGCAGCCGCGGCGAATAGGATTTCTCGCCGTGCTCGATGTGATAGCGCGACGTCTTCTCGATGATCTTCAACCCGAAATTATTCCCGTTCGGGTCATGGATCACGATGCGCGGGGCAAGGCGAAATCCTTCCCGAATCAACCCTGCTGGATCCCCCGCATGATGCAGAATGCTTTGCAGCAGCACCACATCGAAGCTGTCGTCACGGTAGGGCAAGTGATTACCATCAACGACTGAAAAATCAATGGCGCGATCAGCGGCCCTCCGCCTGGCGACGCGAACGGCTTCGCCCGCCGCATCCACCGCAGTGAAGCGACGAGGTTTTCCCTGATCCCAGTAGCGAACGGTGTAGAAACCATCGCCGCAGCCCAGATCGAGAACCGAGCGTCCAACAAACGGATCGGTCTGCAAGACGGCATCGGTCGAGCGTTGTGTCGCCAAGCGGCTGCTGAGCTGATCGTTGCTTGTATAGCCGTACCCTTGGTCACGCGCGGCGTCGCGGTTGAAAACCTCGACTCCCTCCCGCAGCCTGGTTGGCGTAGTCATTTTCACGGGACGAAAGAGCCCCAGCCCGTGGCGGAAGTGTTCGCGGGCGAAAATGGGGGACTGCCATCCGATTCTCGCTCGTGGAACTCCATTTTCCCCAACACTAGTGCGACGCGAGAATCGGTGGCTGTACCCTTTTTTCGCCGGATCAGGATCGGACAGCCGCCCGGGCGGGCGAGGAATCCCCTGGCTGACAGGGCTCGGAGCGAACCCACTCCACGGTCTTGGCGATTCCCTGATCCAGGCCGGTGCGGGCCGTCCATTTCAGCATGCGGCGAACCTTGGTGCAATCAGCGACCCAAGTCTCAGTGTCCCATGGCCGATGGGGGATCGCTCCCCAGCTCACTTTCGGACTCGCTCCCGTCGCTCGCGTGGAAGCCTCTACGACGTCACGAACGGTCGATTGCATGCCGCTGCCAATGTTGAAGACCTCACCGCAATGCCGGCTCAGTTCGTCAATCCGCAAATAGGCGCTGACAACGTCCTCCACGTAAATGAAATCTCTTGCAGTATCGGGAGAAACCATCTTCAATTCCCTGCCTTCGAGACAATTCCGAATCACCGTAGGCACGAGCCGTGTTGGTTCCTCGTAGGGGCCGTAGACGGAGAACAAGCGAAATGTGTTGATCGGACGTTTGTCGACCCGCGCGGTGTGCCGGCAAACCAGCGTCTGTGCCGATTTCGCCACTGCGTAGTAGCTGTTCGGCTCCAGTACGTCGGTCTCGCGCATGGCGTGGGACTTGGAGCCGTACTCAGACGAACTGCCGGTATTGACGAAAACCTTGTAGTCCACATCCGAGCAGGCCTTGAGCAGATTCCACGACCCGAACACATTGGTGCGAATCGTCTCATCGGCGTCGGTCTGAAACGGATAAGCGCCGTGGACCCCAAGATGATAGATCACGGTTGGCCGAACCTTCGAGACGATCTTGCGAAGCCCTTCTACATCCGTCAAGTCGCCGCGGTGAAAGGTGAAGGCGTTCTCGACATCGCGAAGCCGCCATCGGTTCGCGTTGTCGCGCGCGAGCAGGTGAACATCACATCCGAGATCGGCGAGTTTTCTGGCGAGAAACGCTCCAACGAAGCCGGTGGCTCCGGTGACAAAAAACCGCTCGTTCGAAAGACTCATTTACCGTACGGGGCCGGGCCATTCAAGAAATCGAGGGCTGCGTGACCCACTTCAATACGCGGGACGCGAATCCTAATTCTAACCAAGAACGTTTGAAACTTCATTCGTGGGGAACAGAGCCGCGCCCGCAAGGGTGCGGTCGAGGGTAGTCAGTGCGTCGGGGCCGCCACCGGAATGCGGTCACTGCCAGACTCGACCGCACCCTTGCGGGCGCGGCTCTGTTCGTGCCGCCATTTCTGCGAACAAAACCCTCAGAGGCGGCGGGCTAGACTCTACCCGAGTGCGGAAACGGCCAGGAAACGCCCTAGCTCGAAGGCAGCGGCAGAGGTTCGCTTTCTTGCTCCCGCGCGGGAGTGAAAGCATTCGACGGCCGTTCAGAATGGAGCTGGTGCAACCAGAACACACCGTCATAGTTGCCGCTGTTGCCGCGCGTCGCAACGAAATCGATATCCCCGTCGTCATCGATATCGATTGCAACGAAGGCGTCGAACATGCCGCGCTGGCGGCGGGAGATGTCGTGCCGTTCCCAGCCCTTGGCCGCGTCCTCCGGGTTCTCGAACCAGGCAATCCGCCCGACAGGATCCGCCGCCCTCACTTCGTCGCTGTCTTCGTCGCGTGGCCCGCGGCTGTAGCCTCCGACGATAACGTCGGGCCGTTCGTCGCCGTTGATATCGGCAATCGCAATCCCGGCGGCATGATCCGGAGCGATCGTACCGACAGGGTGGACAGGCCAGGGCTGAGCGGGATCGCCCGGCTGTTCGAGCCAAAATACAGCGCCCTTCGGCTGCAGCGCGACGGTGACAATGTCCAGACGGCCGTCTGCATTGAAATCGAAGAAGTCGAGGTTGAATCCTGATGTGCGCAGCGGCCCCTCGGCAGCGGAGTCCGCCCCTTCGAGGGTGATCGGGTGCTGCTGGAAAGTGATCTCCTCCCCGCCCTCCTCCCGGCCAAGGTTTTCGAACCAAAAGATGCGCTGCTCGCCTCGGGAACCGCCCACGATGTCGGTGTCTCCATCGCCATCCAGGTCCACCGGCTGGGAATTGATGGGGGTATCCACCTCGCTCAAGACGTGCTCTTGCCAGCCGCCGCCGTCGAGCGGGTCGTCGGGAACTTCAAACCAGGAAATTTCGGTCAGCGGCTTGGCCACGGCGGCTTCCTTGGGGCGGTTGGACCCCTTGTTGGCGGCAACGACCTCCAGCTTGCCGTCGTTGTTCAAGTCAGCAAAAAAAACGCGGATGAACGAGCCGCGTCCCGCCGTAATTTCCGGGATGACCCGCGGCCAGCGCCAGCCGCGAACGCTGCCGCCCGGATTCTGCAAGTAGAGAAGGTGGCCTTTCTCGCAAGCCACGATGGCGTCGGGAAAGCCGTCGCGGTTCAAGTCACCGATCGCGACATCTTCGGGAGCAGCGGCTTCGGCGCCCTCCGCCAGCGAGAGCCGAAACCATTCGTCGGGGTCCTCGAAACCGAACGCCACGCGTACATGGTTGCTGTCTTCGTGAACCGAAATGATGTCGATATGGCCGTCCTTGTCGAGGTCCGCCATCTGCAAGCCATCCCCGCCGCGCAGACGGATGCCGCCGCCTAGTTCCTGGTCGTCAATGGTGTGCTCTTTCCAGGAAATGTATTGCCCATCGGGCAATTGAGCCCGGGCCATGCTGTCGGCAACCGTGGCGGGTCCCGTAGCCGGGCTGGCGCAGCCAGACCAGGGAAGGATCGAAACCATGCAAAACGCTATCAGAAAAAACTTGACCTTCGGACGCACCACAACCTCGCTATGGAATCTCTAATTTCAAACTAGTTTTATTGCCTCCAGGACGCAACCTTAAACACGCATGACTCTACCCTAGGCAAGCAGGCGGGGAAACCCTAGTATCCGCGGACCGCGCGGATTACACAGATCGCGCCGGCGGGGGTTATGCCCCGCGGATGGCCCCTTTTTTGGCGACGCTTACTTTGAAAGGGTAAAGCTGGAGGGCAAGCCTGCTAGTAGGTCCAACGCCACAGTGCGGCGCCGGAGGTTAGCCCGGCGCCGACCGCCGCCATGAGCACGAGGTCGCCCTTCTTGAGGCGGCCGGAGGTGATGGCATCCCTGGTTGCCAACGGAATCGTTCCCCCAGTTGTATTGCCGTATCGGTCAATATTCACGATGGCTTTTTCCGGCGGCAAACCCAGACGCGCCGCCACGGCTCGGATGATGCGCGCATTCGCCTGGTGGGGGATCAAGACATCGATGTCGTCCGCCGTCAAGCCGTTTCGCTGGAGGACCGTTTCGCAAACCTGACACATTTGGCGAACGGCCCACTTGAAGACCTCCTGGCCGGCCTGATGGACGTAATGAAGCCTCTGCTGGACGGTCTCGCAGGTCGCCGGCTTGCGGCTGCCCCCGGCCGGCATACAGAGATAGTCGCCGCCGGACCCATCCACCTCATGAGCAAAATCGATCAACCCTAAACCTTCTTCGTCGCAAGGCTCGAGCAACATGGCGCCAGCACCGTCGCCAAACAACACACAAGTCGTCCGGTCCCGGTAATCGACAATTTTTGACATGGTGTCGGCGCCAATGACCAAGACCCGTTTTTGAGTCCCGCTGGCAATCATTTGCGCGCCGGTGGTGAGGCCGTATAGCAAGCCCGAACAAGCCGCGACCAAGTCAAATCCCCAAGCCCCTTTCGCGCCAATGCGGTCCTGAACCAAACAGGCGGTCGATGGGAACAACATGTCCGGCGTAACCGTGCAAACAATGATGGTCTCTATATCACTTCCAGAGAGATTGGATTGGGCGAGCACTTCACGCGCGGCTTCGGTGGCTAAGTCTGACGTGGCGGTATTTTCATCAGCAATATGGCGGGTACGAATACCGGTACGGGAGACGATCCAATCGTCGCTGGTGTCGACGGTTTTTTCCAAATCGGCGTTCGTGAGCGTGCCGGGCGGAACATAGCAGCCGACGGAAGTGATCTTGACGTTTTGAACAACTCGTGAGGTTTGCACGTGATCACACTTCAACTTCGATGTCGTCACCATCCATGCGAACGGGATAGCAAGCCACATTTCCTCGGGCAGGGCCTGACAGGGCTTGTCCGGTTTCGACGTCGAAGCGCGCTCCGTGCCAGGGGCAAACAATAGCCGCGGCGTCGACGTGGCCTTCGCACAGCGGTCCGCCTACGTGCGTGCAATGATTGTCGAGAGCGTAGTAGCTTCCCGCGGCATTGACCAATGCAATGCTTTTGCCTTCGGCCTCGAAGAGCTTTACGGAGTTTTCGCTAAGTTCGCCGACTTTGGCGGCCTTCACGTACATTCCCATCGTCTGTCCTCTCTTTGCGGGGAAGCTCGCGGCGCGGACCCAACAGTCGCGGCAGCCGCGAAAACTGACATCATAGCATCTGCCTGGGTGGGAGCCGCTCGCTGGGGGGGCGGGCAAGCCGTAACCATGCGGGGCCATGTCAGTGGTGGCGGATTCGGTGCGAACAGGCGGCGGGCCACTCTCTTACGGTCACGGCTCGTCTTTGCGCAGCCAAACCGTCTCGCCCGTGGAGGCGGATTCGTATCCACTCAATGCCAGCCGCAGTATCTCTCGCGCGTGTTCAATCGGCCGGTGGTCAACGGGTTCTCGGCGCAGCTCTTGAAGGAACAGCCGCAAATGATCCGCCGTCGCCGACATGAAGGCCGATTGGCGCTCTTTCACGTAAGTGATCGAACGCCCGCCTGACTCCGCGCGGGCTTCGCCGCCCTTGACGAAGCTGAAACGAGCTGTTGGCGCGCCACGCCTTCGAGACCACTCGACAGACACCCGCGCCACTCCTCCCAGAGAAAGGCGCAACGACGCTTCATCGCAATCAAGCCTCATTTCTAGATATCGCTCAGGGGCGTGACTGACCCGATTGAGAGAAACCGCGGCCACGCGGTCATCGGGGAATCGCAGGACCAAATGGACCAGCACGTCGGAATCGTAGTCCTTGCGCACCCGGGGAATGTGGGCCGTAATGGCCTGCGGCAGATCATCGAACAGATAGCAGATCAAATCCAGCGCGTGTGTGCCGAACTCAAACAATGTCGACTGCTTCAGAGCGGCACGCCAGGCCACCTTTTCGCTCGGCGCCGGATGAAACATCTACTGCCAGCACTGCAGGTAGAAGAGCCGCCCAAAATCGCCTCTTTGAAGGCGCTCCCTGGTTTGGCGATAGACCGGCATGTAGCGATATTGGTTATTAACGCGGATGCAGCGGTTGCGTTTTCGGGCCAGCGCGATCACGTCGTCGGCTTCTTCCAGCGAAGTCATGAAGGGTTTCTCGCAGAAGACGTGTGCTCCGGCCTCCAGCGCTTGCCGGCAGAGGGAATAGTGGCTGTCAGGCGGGGTGGCAATGATGAGAACATCCGGATGCCGCGCGGCGATCATGGCCGCGGCGTCTTCGTACACGTTCTCGATACGGAACTGCCCGGCGATCCGGCGGCGTGTGTCAGCAAGGGGCTCGCAGGCGCCTACAACTTGGACTTCAGGAATCAGGCGGCAGGCCGGAAGGTGAATTCGCTCGGCGGCGGCGCCAAGACCACAGAGCCCGAGACGCACCATCCCTAGACCCGCTGGTCTCGAGCCCGCATGGCCGATTGATAGCTTGGGGAGAGGCTAATTAGCTCCCTCTTTCTTTTCTTCTTTGGTTTTCGCCTCCTGCTTCTTTTGAGTGGCCTCCACTTCGGCAAGGTCCCAGCCCTTTTCGATCTTCAAATTGGGAAGCGCTTTCCGCAATCCGTCGGCGCCGCTGTCGGTGACCTTTGTTTGCCACACGTACAGGTTCTTCAAGTTCTTGAGGCCCTTGAGATGCTTGAGGCCCGCGTCGGTGACGGGCGTGCCGTAGAGATTGAGGTAGGTGAGTTCCTTGAGACCTTTGAGATGCGCCAAACCGGCGTCGCCGACTTTCGTATTCTCCAGATGGAGACGGTTCAAGGTCGAAAGCCCCTTGATGTGGGCGAGGCCGGCATCGGTGACACTGGTCTTGCCCAGCAGCAACTCATAGACGTTGCTTAGCTCGGCCACCGGAGCGACGTGCTCGTCGGTGACCGACTCGCCGGTCAATTGAAAGTTGACTTCCAGCCGGTCATCATTTTGAGCAATTTCGCGGACTGTTCCGCCGGCCGCCTCGATCTTCTGAATGGCTTGCTTTTCGGCGTCGCTCCTTTCAGCCGCCCGGGCGCCGGACCAGCCCAGTGAGAGCAAGAGTACGAAGATCGCGGGGAGCATTCTCTTCATGAGCAACCTCCTATTCAATAAAGCGTCTGGTCGCTGCAACCTATAAATGATACCATCGGCCTTCTCAAGATTTTGAATGGCAACAGCCCGAACTCTACCCACTTGACGGTCGAATCACGCGATAGGCCCGCCATTGCCTCGTTGCGCTTGCTTGTCGTGCTCAACATACCGTGCCGGGGCGATGTCGCCAGGAATGGCGACACGGCACGCAAGAATGCGTGCGCCACGTCGGGGCGGCGCGCGCCTCGGAATCACGGCCGATGAACGACCCGGCGCCGAAGATACTGACTCCTCCATACTACGAGCGCCTCTCGGAGCTGGAAGATAAACACCCTTGGACCCAAGCCATGCGGCGGATGGGGTTGGAGCTGGCCGCCCATTACGCGGGGCCGGTTCCAACTCGAGTTCTCGACGCGGGCTGCGGAACAGGCCGGTTTCTGCATGAATGCGGCGGCCGGTGGGCACAAACGCAACTGTTCGGTTGTGACCTGTCGGCCGACGGATTGCACTTCGCCGCGCGACGCGGATTGAAGCGCTTAGCGGTTGCGAACGTGACTACGCTGCCGTTTGCATCCAGCGCCTTCGACGTCGTTGTCTGCGCGGACGTGTTGCAACACCTTTCAGCAGCGAATGCGAACCAGGCGCTTGGTCAGTTTGCGAGGCTTCTTAGGCAAAGCGGGACTTTGATTATCCGAACGGCCGCGCGCCGGGGAATCGGCGGGAAAAAGCATCGCGACAGCAGCGACTATCAGCAATGGGAGCCGGAGAAGCTCCGAGCCGCTCTCGAGGGCAGCGGCTTTGATGTCGTTTTCCTCTCCCGTGTCAACTGGCTGCCCTCCATGTGGGCGGACTGGAAGGCGTTCTTCAAGCCGGCGCCAAAAGGAGATGTTGGCTTGAGCCTCGAGCCGCCGCCGGCGAACCACTGGAAATCTCGATGGATGACGAGCTACTGGCGGAAGGAGCGGCGTCTCATCTTGGCCAGGGGCTGGCGCCCGCCTGGAGGGCACACGCTATTCTGCGCCGCTAGAAAGGCAGGCCGGGATTGAGCGAACCGCAGTCGCGGCCGGCGATTTCCGTCGTCGTGGCTTCTTACAATACTCCGAAAACGCTGGAGATGTGCTTGCGTTCGCTGGCCCGCCAATCAGCCGAGGAGGTCCTGGTCCTCGACAGCTCGGATGAAGATCCGGCTTCGTTTCTTTCAAGACACTTCGCTCATGTCAAATTCTTCCATTTTCGGAAACCGCTGTCGATCCCGCGGCTTCGCTGGAAGGGTTTCCGGGAATCAACGGGAGAGGTCGTGGCAAACTTGGAGTCCTGGATGGTTCCCGGCCCGGACTGGGTGGAAGCTCTGCGGAAAGCCCACCTGGAGCAAGCGTCGGCTCCTGTCATCGGAGGGCCGGTCGGATTCGATCCCGGCGAGGGTGCGTCGGCTTTTCAATGGGGCGACTTTTTCTATGAGTACGGCCGTCACATGACGCCGGCCGATGACGGCGCGGTGGACGAGCTGAGCGGAGCCAACTGCTCCTACAAACGAGCCGCGCTCGAGGAGTGCGAAGACCTGCTCCGCCGCGGGGCTTGGGACTCCGCGTTTCACGAGCGCTTCCAAAAGCAAGGAAGTTCACTTTGGAGAGCGGGGTCGGCGAGTGTCGATTATCGTGGCGAGCCGAGGCTCTCGCAAGTGATCTTGCAGCGTTTCCATTATGGCCGCTGGTTTGCCGCGGAAAGAAACGGCCAACTGGGGTTTCCGGAACGTTTGGCGCGGTGCCTGACCTCCCCGCTCGTACCGTGGATACTGCTCCGCCGGCTTTGGCAGTCGCTCGACGGCAAGCCAGGCGCCCGGCGTCAACTGGTCGGATCCGCCGGCTGGGTTGCGTTCTTTTATTCCCTGTGGTCGCTGGGAGAGGCTTGCGGGTATTTGTTGGGCGGCGGATCAAGTGAGCACAGAATTTTCTGATGAAACCTGAGTTGTCCGTCGTCATTCCGTCCGTCAACGGGAAGCGGTTCGTCTTGGAATGCCTCGAAGCGCTGGAAGAGCAGAACAACCGGGAGGCGATCGAGGTGATCGTATGCGACCGCTTACGGGATGGAACCGCGGAAGCCATACGCGAGCGGTTTCCCTGGGTCAAGGTGGAGAGCGAGCTTTACGAACATTCGATTCCCGCTCTGCGGTGGCACGGGATGAAGACGGCCCGCGCCGAAGTTGTCGCTGTTATCGAGGACCATTGCCTGGCCCCCCCCGGCTGGGCGGAACAGGTTCTGGCGGCACATGCCCAAGGCCACGATGTCGTGGCCGGTCCGGTGGAGAATGCCAGCCGGGACTCATTGTTTGACTGGGCGTTTTTCTTGCTGGAGTATGGCTCGTCGATGCCTCCACTGGCAGCGGGCAAGGGTGCGGCCATTCCTGGAGGCAGCGTCAGCTACAAGAAGGCGGTTCTTCCGCTGGAAGACAAGCGCTTCGCCGGGCTGTGGGAAAGCTTTCTGATCGGCGAGCTGCGGCGCGAAGGGGCGCGAATCCGCGTCGAGCCCGGCATGTTGATCCGTCACCGGACACCGTTTTCATTTCGCGAATTTGCGGTTCAGAAATATCTCTACTCTCGTTCATTCGCGGCCATGCGGGTTTCGGACTGTGGGCGAGCGGTTCGTTTGGCCTTTGCGGGCTTTGCCGTGACAGTCTTGCCGCTCCTGCTTCTGATGCGGCTGATCAGGACCGTATGGGCGAAGAAGCGCAACAGGCGTGAGCTGCTGCTAGCGTTGCCGATGATCGCGGTTTTCGTTTGTTGCGGCGCCGCCGGAGAAGCGATCGGCTACGGCGCCGGCGACGGGGCAAGCCTGCGGGCGGTTCGGTAGACAGGGCGGGGACCCTATGCTGCAAGAAGCCGCTACTCCATCTCACGGTCTTCGCCGGCCAGCTTGCCGGTCTTGTCGTAGACCAGGTAGGCGTGCATGAAGCGGCTGAGATCGCCGTCGAGTACGCGGTCCACATCGCCGCTTTCCAGTTTGCTGCGCAGGTCTTTGACGAGGCGATAAGGGGCCAGCACGTAGTTTCGAATCTGGCTGCCGAAATTGATGTCGGCCTTCGAAGCTTCGAGCTTGTCGGCTTCGGCTTGCTTTTTTTTCATTTCATGGTCGTAAAGCCGCGCTTGAAGAACCTTCATGGCGGATGCTTTGTTCTTGTGCTGAGAGCGCTCGTTCTGGCACTGCACGACGATGTTCGTCAGCAGGTGCGTGATCCGCACCGCGGAGTCGGTTCGGTTGACGTGCTGGCCGCCGGCCCCGCCGGAACGATAGGTGTCGATGCGCAAATCCTCGGGACGAATGTCCACCTTGATCTCGTCGTCGATCTCGGGGTAGACGAACACCGAGCCGAACGATGTGTGGCGCCTGGCGTTGGAGTCGAACGGGGAGATCCGAACCAGCCGATGCACGCCCACTTCGGACCGCAGCAAGCCATAAGCGTTCTCGCCAGCGACGGTAAAGGTTGCTGATTTTAGGCCGGCCTCTTCACCCGCAATCGAATCCGTGACAACGGTTTTGAAACTCTCGCGCTCGGCCCAGCGAAGGTACATGCGCAGCAGCATTTCGGTCCAGTCCTGGGCCTCGGTGCCGCCGGCGCCCGCATGCAGGACGACGATTGCATTGCGATGGTCGTTCTGGCCGGAGAGCAGCGCTTCGGTTTCGACGAGGTCAGCCCGCTGCCGAAGCGAGCCCATCTCCGACTCGATGTCGCCGCTGACGGCCTCGCCCTCGCGGGCCAGCTCAAACAGCGTTTCAAGGTCGGCGAGCGCCTGGCCTAGCGCCTGGTCGGTCGCAACGGCTGCGAGCAGGCGCTTGCGCCCCTGCATGAGTGTCTGGCTCTTTGCGGAATCGTTCCAAAAAGCCGGGTCCGCCATTTGCTTTTCGATCTTTTCTAGCAGTGGTTTCTTGCCGGAGGCGTCAAAGATACCCCCGAATAGCTTGCACGCGGCCGCGCAGGGGAGAGAATTCTCGATCCAGTTCGTCTAGCGTCATAGGGGTTTTCTCCGTGAACTTACCAGTGGGGGCCTCCTGGATGAGGCCGCTTTGAAAGGAGAGTTTAAGTCAAGTCGGCACGCCGTGTTCGTCGTAGCCAATCATCTCGTCAGCCGAACGCGGGTCCAGGGTCGGCCTTTCCGCACAGCGGTCAGAAATCTCGATCAGCTTCTCCATGGTGGTCTGCTTTCGCAACGCTTCTCGTTGTTGCGCGGTCTTCTTGTCCTGCGGCTCAGCCATTACTGTAATTATCGTTCATCAGGATTGATTCTGGCTATTCGATCTGGCCGGCGAAGCATTCCGAAGCGCCGGTTGGGCGCTTTAGTAGGTCCGGAGCAGCGCCAAGGTCACCCAGCCAGAGGTCGATACGTGCTGGGCGTAGCTGGTCATGCCGGGAGGGCGAGTCGTTTCGGGCCAGCCGCCGGCGGGAAGCTGGGTCTTGATCAGAAACGCCCTGCCTTGAGCGATCAGATCGTCGATCCCTCGCTTGTCCGCGGCATCTTGCATTCCGCGAAATTCAGCCAGGCTCAATAAGGCCAGCGCCGTGTCGAACGGTTCAGGAGGGCTGTTCTTGTAGGGCCCCCAGCCGCCATCGCTGGTTTGAGCAGCTGCAATCGTCTCGAACGCTGCTCTCAACTTCTCGTTCACCGCCGGCTTGCTTCCCGACAAGCCTTCGGAATCAGAATGGGCCAGCATCAGGGCCGCGGCGCCGATTACCGATTTCACCGGTGAGTTCAGCAACCACTCATCGGCGCGGGAAAGCGATCTCCCGAAACGGTCATCCCCCGCCAGGCGCTGAGCGTGGAGCAGGGTGCGCCGAGCCATGCGAGTTGCCAGCGCCGGCCCGTAGGTTGCTGGCGATCCCAACGAGTTGCCGGCATCGACTTGCCACGACCCGTCCTCTGCCTGGTCGGGAACGAGCATCTCCGCCGCTTCGATGAGCGCTTGCTTGTCGCCGATCAACCCCGTGTCAAAAGCGCCGGCAAGAGCCGCGGCGAACTGAATTCGAGCCAGCTTCTTGTCGCTAAAGCCGGGCTCGCCGAGGTTGCTGTCCCAAGCCAGGGGCCGGGCCAGCCAATCGGCCGTATCGTCGAGCACTCCGTTCTGAATGCTGAAGGACAGGCGTTTCGCCGCGAACAAGGCACGCGCCGCGTCACCGTTGTTGTGGCAAGAGAAGCAGTGGTTTTCGCGCGACCAGGCCGGCACTTCCTTCGACAGGTAGGCGACAGCGCGTTGTTCGGCGTTGGGTTGCTTCGGTTCGGCCGCCAAGGATGAGAAAACTTGTGTGAGAAGCAAGGCCAGAACCGGCGCGATCTGACGCGGTACGTTGACGTCAAGCAGCCACATGGGGAGAGTCCAGGAGTTCCGATGCAACTCTGAGAACCTCCGGGATCGCCTCACGGGGAAGAGGAGCGTAGGTTTCCTCGATCTCTTCGAGCGTCATTTGCTCAGCCAGGCACGACAAGATGAACGACACCGAGAAGCGCGTGCCGCGTATCGCCAGCTTACCCCCAAGCAGCTCTGGATCGCACACGATCCATGCGTAATTCTTATACTGCCGCAGTCGCTCCGCGCTCATCGTACCCTCTCCTGCTTTCATTAAGTTTCAATCGCCAGGTCGAAACCCAGCGCCTTTCAGGCGGTCAGCTTCGAGCGCGCGTTCGCAACGGAGCCGCGCCCGCAAGGGTGCGGTCCACTCCGGCAGTGACCGCGTTCCGATGACGGCCCCGACTCACTGACTACCCTCGACCGCACCCTTGCGGGCGCGCCTCTGTTTCGGCCAAGCTACGCTTCAGGCGACTTTCAGGCTCACACGATGTTCAGTTCATCTCGCGGATGCAAAACAGCGAAGTCTGGCTTCGCAGGAAAATCTCGCCATTGACGATGGCCGGTGACGAGATGAACGAGTGGCCTTCGAGCGTATTGGTGGCGATGACCTCATACTCCTCGCCCATCTTGAGCACGACGACGTCGCCGTCCTCGGTCGAGAGGTACAGTTTTCCATTCGCGCCGACCGGAGACGCCTTGAAGCTATAGGGCTTCGGCAATCGCACCTGCTGGTAATAGGGTTCGCCCGTCGTTGCGTTGAAGCAACTGAGGAATCCGTTGTCAGTGACGAAATACAGCTTGTTGTCGTGCAACAGCGGCGAGGCTGTGTAGGAGTTGGCCCGCTGGTTCGTCCACAGAATCGCGTCGGAGTCCGTCAGGTCTCCTTTACCGCCCAGCCGAATCGCCAGCAGATTGGGGTCGCGGTAACCACTCATCACGATCACGATGTCGTCTTGGATTACCGGGTTGGGGATAACGTTGCGGCCGAGGCCAGCCGCCTCCCAGATGACCTCGCCGGTTTCCAGGTCATAGCCGCGGGTCTTGGTTGTGCCGCTGACGACCGCTTGGGTGCGCCCGCCATGCTCGACAACCAGCGGCGCCGACCAGGAGCTCATCTCATCGCGGTCTTTGCGCCAAAGCTCCTTCCCGTTGTTCTTGTCGAGCACCACGATGAACGACTGGCCCTGGTGATCGCGCTTCAGAATCAGCTTGTCTCCATGAAGAACCGGAGGGTTTCCTTCGCCGAATTGCAAAATCTTCTGCATCTCGCCCAAGTCTTTTTCCCACAAGAGATTCCCGTCGAGGTCGAATGCATAGACACCGCGCGAGCCGAAATAGGCGAAAAGATGCTTGCCATCGGTGACCGGCGAGTTGGACGCAAAGCTGCCGTAGCGCTGGTGATAACCCTCGTGCGGCTTGGCCACCTTGACCGTCTTCTGCCACAGCGTTTTCCCGGTATTCTTGTCCAGGCACAGCACCACGAACTTGTGTTCGACCCCGATCGCTTTGCCGAGTCTCATGCCGCGTCCGCGGCCACCGCCCTTCTTGGTTCGCGGACCGCCGGCACGGGGTCCGTCCCCGCCTGGACCGCCAGGATGCCCGCCCCGCTTGCCTTGCGGCCTCGGACGAGCCTGAGGCTCCGGAATGGGCTCGGTCGGGATCGCCGCCGTTAGAAAGAGCTTGTCGACCCAAATTACCGGCGACGAGTGGCCCTTCCCTGGAATGTCGGTTTTCCACTTGATGTTCTTGGTATCGCTCCAGCGCGCGGGCGCGTCGCCCACGGCCATTCCGTTGTCGGCCGGGCCCCGCCAGCGAGACCAATTCCGCCCGTCGACGGCGGATTCGCCACACAAGAACACCGCGGAAAACGCGGCCACAAACAGTAGGGCTGAAGCGTATCGAACGCTCTGTTTCATGGTGTTCTGCTCCCAGGCTTTGCGCCGACGGCTTTCAACAGAATAGCGGAATGCAGTGTCGTCGACGAGCGATGATCGGGTCGGGTACCGGGGATTGCGCCCCGGCACCGGGCTCGGCGTCCAGCGCCCCGCCAGAAGTTTCGCCCGGATCTTCTCGCCGTGGCGTGCCAAGTGGGATGCGAGTTGGCCGGTGGTCATGGCGTCGATGCCCGCCGCGCCGTGGTTGCGTTTCACCGCCGCCAGCGCACGCCGCAGGTTCTCTTGGGCCGCCACTTGTTCCATCAGATCATCGTGCATTGCTTTCTGTCGAGAGTCTCGCGGCTCGCGCTCTGGTTCCCGCCGGCCTTGGCTCGCCGCGGCTCCACCGCTATTGCCTCCGCCTGCTCCCCGTCGCGTTCCCCCAGCGGGGAAGGAGCTCTCGGCCCGGGACTCCGGGAAACCTCTTGCACGCTCTGCCAGTCGCTGCTCTAGCTTTGCTCCTTGGTCCTTCAGCCCTGCGCTGCAGCGGCGTTACCCGCCTTCTTCGCTACTATGGCCTCTGCTGACTTCTGCCCCGCTCTCACGCAGGAGCTCTCCCCAGCTAAGGCGCTGATTCTGTCCCTTCATTCCGCCCGGCTCTACCTCGCACGTCTCGTATGGATTGCGGGCTTCGCGGTGGCCAGCACGCTTACCGCCCGTACGCGGCCTCTCTGCCGGTTTGTGTTCCTACAGTCGAAGTATTTGTTCCCCGCTTCCTTCGGCTTTTACCGTGCGGCTTGCGCCCCACGACTTCCGCTCTGCGGTTCCCTACGGTTACCTCCATCGGTCCCGGCAGGATCGTTTCATCCTGCTAGAATCAGCCCATGCTGGGCACACTGGCGCGCGCCTCCCGGCGGGCAGCATCGGCCTCCGGGCCGACGTGCCTCGACACAGTCCCGTCAGGCGGGGCGCCTAGCGTGGAGGGACGCCACCGTGAAAGTGAGTGATGGAACCGGCCATCGCTCCCCAACCCCCACCAAAACACCCCTCCCCCCAAACGGGTCACGTTATTGCAAGACTTTTATTCCCTTTCAAGTCATACGTTTAAAGAAATCCGCTTCTAATTCCCCGCCCGCCGCCTGCTAATCTGAATATGTGAGACCGCTCCGCGCGCTTCCTGCAACAACCGTGGCGCACGGCTTTGGCGTGCCGCCCCGCGCCTCCGGCGCGTGGTCCGGGGACCTCGTTTCCCGTGGCCTCCAATCCGTATTCACAGGTATTGCCGCCAGCCCTCTGCCAGAACGTCCAGAGATCCTGGCTCGGAAGAAAAACACACGATTCAGGAGAAAAAGGGTCAAATCACCAGGGAGTCTGCCATGGGGGCGCCGCGACCCTTTGGAGTCAAGCCACTGAAAACAAAAACACTATCCGTCGACAGCAACCACGAGAGGCAGAAAACGCCGAAAAGTCCGGTATATGTGCCATTCTCTGCCATTCTCTGCCATTTCATAAAGAAACGTTATAAAATCTTATGTCCCAATCGACAACCTCTTTCGTTTCAACAACTTTATTTAGGCTCTCGCGGTGGCGAGCGGTGGCGACGCGACCTTTCGTAGTTGCCCGGAGACGGTCGTGATCAGGGCGGAATGAAAGCCCGTTGAAACGGGCTGAGGAGCAACTTCGGGAGGGCTGGTCAACCGGCCCTAAAAGGACCGGCCTAAAGGAGACCAAGCCACGTGAACGTGGCTCAACGGCTCTACCTAAGTGAAGAGTATTGGGGTTAGCTAAACTTGGGCTAAACTGGTTCTTTCCATTGCTTCAAGATCACACTCATTCCGGTTCACTGCTGCTCCCGCGGGATTGTCCCGCTCGTTAGGCTTCCCGGGGTCATTCGCTTGTTCGTTATCCTAAGAGTTCACAATGCTTGTCAAAACCAAACTGAAGGATTCGAAGATCTATCAGGCCTATCTGGAGAAGACGCCGGCTTCGGCTCAGAGTTTTCAGCGGGCTCGGGAGTTGTTTCCTAGTGGCGTGACGCACTATGGGCGGCATTTGCGGCCCTATCCGCTGTTTGTTTCCCACGCCAAGGGCTCGCGGAAGTGGGACGTCGATGGCAACGAGTACGTCGACTATTTCGGCGGGCATGGGGCGCTGATTCTGGGCCACGGCCATCCGGTGATCGTCGAAGCGGCGCAACGGCAACTGGCGCGCGGCACGCACTACGGCGCGGAACACGATTTGGAAATCGAGTGGGCCAGCCTGATCCGCGAGATGGTGCCCAGCTCGGAGACGTTGCGGTTTACCTCCTCCGGCACCGAGGCGACCCACCTGGCGCTGCGGCTGGCGCGGGCCTATACTCGCAAGCCGAAGCTCATTCGCTTCGCGGGGCATTTCCACGGCTGGCACGACCACGTGGCGTTCGGCGCTTCCGGGCCGGGGGCCAGCGCCCCGGCGGGCATACTCAAAGAGATCGTCGAGCAGGTGATCGTTGTCGAACCGAACGATACCGCAAGCGTCGAGCGGATTCTCGAAGAACGCGACGACGTTGCGGCGTTGATGCTGGAGCCCACAGGAGCCAGTTTCGGGCGGATTCCCACCGGCGGTGAAACACTGCGGCGGTTGCGGGATATCACAACCCGCCACGGCGTCGTCCTCATCTTTGACGAGGTCGTCACGGGCTTTCGCTGCTCACCCGGTGGCGCGCAAAGCCATTACAGCGTGACCCCCGACCTGACGACGCTGGCCAAGGTGGTTGCGGGCGGGCTTCCGGGCGCGGTTGTCACGGGCCGCTCCGGGATCTTCTCCAGCATGGACTTCGGCGGCGACGACGAGAAAACTGTCGATCCCGCTGTCCCCCATCAAGGAACGTTCAACGCTTCGCCGCTCTCGGCCGCCGCCGGGGTAGCCGCGCTGAAACTTCTCAAGGACGGCACGGCCATTGCTACCGCCAACGAAACGGCCGCCAACATCCGCAACGGAATGAATGCGGTCTTGCGCGGGCTGGGCGCGAGCTGGTGCGTTTATGGAGAGTTTTCGGCTGTCCATATCTTCACGAATCCGGAACGGGAATCCATCACGCCAACGGACATACTCGCCGGGCGAGTGCACTGGAAGACGCTGCAGTCGGGCGCGCCGCCCGAGTTGGTGCACAAGATCCGGCTGGGTTTCCTGTGCCAGGGCGTGGACGTCAATGGCTGGCCGGGAGGTTTGACTTCAGCGGTGCACGACGGCGACGATGTCGATCGAACGGTTGCCGCTTTTGAAGAGATGGTGAAGCAGTTAGCGGAGGAAGGGGATCTCGACTGAACGGGTGGGCGGCCCGACCTGAGCTCGGGCGCCCGGTTGGATGGCTTCGTCTCGTTTTTATCATTAGGTCTGGGGTTATGTGAAGGGTTCCAAGATTCAATTGACCGTGAAAGAGATCGGCGGCCAAATGGGCGAAGACCGCATGTTCCGCCCCGAAGACTGGGGACGAGACGGCCCGAAGTTCGATATAGCTGACCCGGCGCTATCGGAGAAGCCTGGGACGTAGAGCGGTACAGCAGCGAGACTTCTAAGGAACCTCCTGCGTTCTCCTGCGTTAGCCCCAACACTCTTCATTTAGACTTAGAGTCCATGAGCTGCTCACTTTGAGCCCGTCAGCCGCTCGTTGAGAGCCTTGAGCCGCGAAGCGGCGCCGGATCGTAGCCCATGGGTGGAGCGAAGCGGAACCCTGGGTCCGAAACCCTGCGGGGAGAAGCCCCGGACGCGGACGGGGCGCAGGAAAACAAACGGATGCGCGCGCCTCTGCCGCGGAGCGCTGTGTCGCGGGCGTTCATCGATGCCCAAAACAAGAGCACGCGCCATTCAACCAAGACCCTCTTCGGAACTGCTCACTGAACAGTATTGGCGCTAGCCCGCCTGGATCGCAACAACTTGGTATCCGACCTTACAGGCACAGGATACTCCGAGCTGGCACCCGGTTCCATCACCGCCTTGGCTCGCCAACGCGAGCCCCTCGCTCATGGGGAAGGGGCGGCAAAGCTTTTGAAATGCCTGAGAAGGTGGTGCGCAAGAGAGGACTTGAACCTCCACCCGGAGTGAACCGGACTAGGACCTGAACCTAGCGCGTCTGCCAATTCCGCCACTTGCGCATTTTAATTCAATAACTTGCGAGCACTGGAGTCGGCACCAGAACCTTCGGGCCTTGTCGCAGGCCGATTCAACTTCAGCCAAGTGCCGTTCCAGTTTTGCCGCTGCGTTATGAAGATCACGTTCACTGACAATATTGTACCTATCAAAGGCGCAGAGTGTTTTCATCCACCGATAGCCATGACCACTGGCTCGGTCGCCCCTGCTCTAACGAGATCCCTTGCCCCTGCGCGGCGCAGGCCGTGAAAGATACGCTTGGGACCGGCAGGATTGCCGGCCCCTGCATTTTGTTGCGCCGCATTATGTCGCGGGATGCAGTAGGCTACAATCTCCCTGCGGTCGTGCTTCCAATCGTTCAAGCACGGGCGATCGAAAAGGGGCACGAGATGTTACAGACAAGCCGGCGCCGTTTGCCGCAATTTCTCGCCTGTGGCCTGCTAGCTGTCTCCAGTGCCGTGTTCCCGGGGTGCTCCAGCGAGCCGCTGGCGCAGCCCGAGGCCGCCAAACCGAACATTCTTTTCATCCTCGTCGACGACCTCGGATGGGCGGACGTAGGGTGCTTCGGGAGCAAGCTCCACGAGACCCCGAATATCGACCGCTTGGCTTCTCAGGGGATGAAGTTCACCAACGCTTACGCGGCTTGCCCGGTGTGCTCGCCGACGCGGGCCAGCATCATGACCGGCCGGTATCCAGTGCGCCAAGGGATCACGAATTGATGGGGTATTTAGTTGACTCCAGTAGCCACTACATCTTGGGGGTGGGGGTGCCGGCCCTGGTGGCCTCGACCATTGTCTTATAGGGAGCAGGGTCGGCGGCGACCGCCTGCTGGAGGAGGCGATAGAAAAGTTTGCCGCGCGACCGTGAGGTCCGCCGGTTGAAGCGGAACGTGAACTCGTCCAGGTAGTAGTCCAAATACTCGTGACTGACAGCCCCCTGGTGGGTCCCCAACAGCCAGCGCTTTAGCAGAGAGGCGACACGATGGACTCTCGGCAGCAGCTTACTCGCCGATTGCCGCTTCCCGCGCAGCACGGTGACTTCATGGCGGTATCCTTTGTTCTCCAATCCCGCATAGCCTTCCCAGCCGTCGGTGTGCACGAGGCTGCCAGGTTGGATAGCTTCTTCGACAAAGGCTTCCAAGCTCGCCGCTGAGGCATCCGCGATCCGACGGAGCCGGATGCGACCCATACCGCGCCCATCCTCCTCGGCAGCAACCGCAACTAACGCTTTGCCAACCATTTCGCGACCTCGGACGCCCTCTTCGACTCCGCCCACATACGTTTCGTCCACCTCCACCCGGCCGACCAGCCGATTGCGACCGGGGCGCACCATGGCGCGGCGGAACTTGTGCAGCCAGGTCCAGGCGGTTACATAGCTACCCAAACCCAAGACCCGCTGCAACTCCAGCGCGCTGGCCCCGCCTTTTTGCGTTGTCACCCACCAAGCCGCCCGGAACCACAACGTCAAGGGCTTGCGGGTGTCCTGGAAAATCGTGCCCGCCGTCACCGAGGCCTGGTAACCGCAGTCGGCGCAGAGCAGCAGATTGCGTTTGCTGGCCCATGAGGACTGGATCCCACAGCGCGGGCACACGAACCCCTCCGGCCAGCGCAGCTTCAGCAGGTACTCCCGGCACGCCTCCTCGGTCGAGAATCGAGCTTCCAACTCGACGAGGTTTCGGGGGTAGTCCTCCTTCATGCCCCCAACCACAACATATTGTGGCTACTGGAGTCAACTAAATACCCCATCACGAATTATATCCGGGGCGACCACCGCTTGCCCTACTCCGCCGTGATTCCTCCGAAGAACGAATATCAACTGCCGCTTGAAGAGGTAACGATCGCCGAAGCACTGCGAGGCGCCGGGTACGCCACGGGGCATATCGGCAAGTGGCACCTCGGTGACGAAGGCTTCCTGCCGCAGGATCAGGGGTTCGACTACAACTATGCGGGAACGCGCAGCGGTATGCCGCGCAGCTTCTTCTTCCCCCAATGGAGGGGAAATCCGCCCGTGGAAGCGCAAGAAGGTGAATACCTGCCCGATCACCTGACCGGCCATGCCTTGGAGTTTATTGAAGGCAATCAGGACAAGCCGTTCTTTCTCTATCTGCCGTTCTACGCCGTTCACATTCCGATCGAGGCCAAACAAGAGCATGTCAAGAAGTTCGAAGCCAAGCTCACTCCAGGCCTGGTTCCCGGCCAAGACCAGCACAACCCGATCTACGCCGGGATGATCTACAGCGTGGATGAAAACATCGGCCGTTTGGTGGACAAGCTCGATGAACTTGGAATCACCGGCAACACGATCATATTCTTCATGTCCGACAACGGCGGCCTGAACTCACCCGAGTGGAAGAACGAGCCCGTCACTTCGAATGCACCGCTTCGCAACGGCAAGGGCCACCTCTATGAAGGCGGCATTCGCGAGCCGCTGATCATCAAGTGGCCCGGGGTCGCCGCGCCGGGCAGCACGTCCGATGTTCCCGTAAACAGCGTTGACTTTTTCCCGACAATGCTGGGAATGGCCGGCGCCTGGAAATCGCGTATCACTTCGATCGAACTGGACGGGGTGAACCTCGAACCGTTGCTGAAGCAACAGGGCTCCCTCGCCGCGCGCGAGCTTTACTGGCACTATCCTCACTACAGCAACCAGCTCGGCCGGCCGGGCGGAGCGGTGCGTCAGGGTGATTTCAAGCTGATCGAGTTCTACGACGACGACAGCCTGGAGCTTTACAATCTCGAGGATGGCATCGGGGAGACGAACAATCTTGCCGAGGCCATGCCGGACAAGGTGAAGGAGTTAAGGGGATTGCTGGACGCCTGGCGCAAATCGGTGGGAGCGAAGATGCCGGCTCCCAACCCGGATTACGATCCGGAACGGGCGGACCTGCGGGTGAGGCCTTGAATTGAATGATCCGCTGACCAAGGTGGAAAGTTCGGAAAGCAGCAGCAGAGCCCCAGGCGGCAGCCTGGGGGCAAGTCCAGGTCAAGTCCGCAGACGCAACACCTTACGTTTGGCAAGGATCCACTTCATTCGGTACTGACGGTCAAGGCTGGTTTGTCTTCGCTTACCAGTCCACGGTCCGGCCACGCCTCTGTCCGGTCGCCTGAAGGTTCTGCCATAATCGGTAGCGATTTATCTATACAGGTGCTCATAAGCGGAAAGCTACACCACAGCCGCAAACAAATCAGGCCGAATCGCTACCTGCCCGCTCTGGCAACCCTGGCTGCGATTGCTTTGTTGGCAAAGATCAAAATTGCCAGCACGACACCAAACTGAAACAGCACCGTGCCTACGTTAAAAACATTCTCCGGATCAAATGGCTTGAACCAGCCGGTTGGGTCGTCGCGCCATGACTGGTAGAGGAACCAGCCCAGCAAGATGACGGCTTGCGCGGGTACGAGGAGTCCGATCACCCAGTCCCACCAGCGCCCGACGGAAATATCGGAGTCATCGTGATTCAGGTGCCCCTGGCGAAAGCGCGTCACGCCGTGGACCATGACCGAGACCGCGAAAAACAGCCCGGATAGCACCAGCGCCACGCCCCACACCCAGTCCTGGTTGTCAAGCACGCCCATCCAGAGCGCGGAGGGCACTCCCAGCAAAAACCCGCCAACGCCCACGATTTTGATGGCGCGGGCTCGCGCCACGCCGGCGTCCAGCAGCGCCCGCGTGGCGACTTCGACCATGGCGATCAAGCTCGTGAAGGCCGCCAAGCTCAGCGCCGTGAAAAACAGCACCATGAAAAACGAGCCGAATTTCATGGTCTTGAACAATTGGGGCATCCAGATGAAAGTGATGCCGGTATTGCCTTCGGAGAAGATCGTCTCCTGGAGCAGGTCCGCCGAGAAGGGCCGGTTGGAGGCGACGGCCTCTTGCAACCCCCCGAGGCCTTTGAGCGCCACTGGATTGACGGCGGCATTCTCCATCAACTGAGGGACGACGGAGAAGACCGTACAGAACACCATGATGGCGGCCAGCAGCGATATGCAATTGTTGGCGACCGGCAGGACGAAGGCGTTGAGGGCCGTGTCCTCGCGCTCCCGCAGATAGGCGGCGTAGCAAAGCACCAGCCCCCAGCCGGCACCAGTGTCCCAGGCGTTCTGCACCAGCGCTTCGATCCAGATTCTTGCATCCCAGAGGCGGGCGACATCGACGGTGAACAGGTAGAAAAGCCCCTCCGAGGCGCCGGGAAGCAGCAGTGCGCGGCCCGTCAGGATCAGCACTAAGACAATGAGGCTGGGCACCAAAATCAGCCCGATCTTTTCGATCGCGTTCACGCCCCGCGCGACCACCAGCACGGCGAGACCGATCATCACTCCGTGGGTAACGACCGGCCAAGCCGACCCGGTGAACTCCAGCCAGAATACCCCTGGCGAGTCCCCGGGCACCTCTCCCGCCAACGAAGCGAGCATGTACCGCAGGGTCCAGCCGGCGACGACCGAGTAGTAGAACATGATCGCCGTGGCAATCCAGACAATGAATGCCCCCATCCAGGCCCACCGCGGCCCCATCATTTCGATGAACGCCTTGATAGGACCCGAGCGCGTTTTGCGTCCCATCCCGAACTCGAGCAGGATCAGGGGAATGGACCACAGCAGCAGAAAGACGACCCAGGCAACCAGGAACTCGCCGCCCCCGTTTTTGGCGGCAATGCGAGGAAATCGCCAGATATTCCCTGTCCCGACTGCCATGCCCAGCATGGCCAGCATCATGCCGATCCGCGACCCGAAGCGCTCCGGTTGACTCATATGTGGATGGCCTATATAGTGTGAGCCGTTGAGCCGTTGAGCCGTTGAGCTGTTGAGCTGTTGAGCTGTTGAGCTGTTGAGCTGTTGAGCTGTTGAGCTGTTGAGCTGTTGAGCTGTTGAGCTGTTGAGCTGTTGAGCTGTTGAGCTGTTGAGCTGTTGAGCTGTTGAGCTGTTGAGCCGTTGATCGAGGGCGGGGGCACAAGCTGCTCGACACTTCACGAATGAAAGCCGGCTCAACCGCTCAACGGAACAACGTCAGTGTACCCCAGCCCTGTTAAGCTGGATTCAGTGGCAACTCAGACTCTCATCTCGGTCGAGGACTACTTGAGAACGGCCTACAAACCGGACGCGGAATACGTGGACGGCCATATCGTCGAGCGCGGCATGCCCGAAACCCCTCATAGCGCGGTGCAAGTCCGCCTTGTTCAACTGTTCACGCCGTTGAGCCGTGATCATCACCTTCACCTGATGACCGAACTTCGGATGCGCATTGCGCCAGCACGCATTCGTATCCCCGACTTCGCTGTGTTTCAGGAAAAACCCGCCGAACTCGTCCCTTCGCAGCCACCACTGATTGTGGTTGAAATTGTTTCGCGGGAGGATCGCCACACGGACATCGTTCAGAAGTTCGAAGACTATCGGTCCTGGGGCGTGCCCCACATCTGGCTGGCCGATCCCTGGCAGCGGCAGCTATCGGTTTACAGTGAAAACGGTTTGACAGCCGTCCGTTCATTCCAACTCGCCGGCTTCGATCTGAAAATCACCGCGGCAGACATCTTCGACTAGTCCGTTGAGCGGTTGAGCCGTTGATCTGTTGATCGAGGGCGGGGGCACAAGCTGCCCGGCACTTCACGAATGAGAGCCGGCTCAACGGAACAACGGCTCAACCGCTCAACGGAATTATATTCTTTCCCTGCCCCGTGATAGAATGGTGGCCGTTCATGCTAGGTCGCGTCGAAGCGGTCGACCTCGTCAAAGAATTCCGCACGTTCAAGCGCAAAGAAGGATTGTGGGGCGCGGTCCGCGATCTTTTCTCCCGCGAATACGTCACTCTGCGGGCTGTCGATTCCATCTCCTTCAAGATCGAGCCGGGCGAAATGGTGGGCTACATTGGACCCAATGGCGCGGGGAAGTCGACGACGGTCAAGATGCTCAGCGGGATACTTGTTCCGACTGGGGGCTCGGTGGCGGCCAACGGCTTCGTTCCGTACAGGGATCGGCTGGCCTATACGCGTACGATCGGCGCCGTCTTTGGGCAGCGCACGCAGCTTTGGTGGGACATCGCGGTGGTCGAGTCCTTCCGTCTTCTGAAGAAGATTTACGAAGTCAGCGACGCCGACTACCAGGCTCGGATGGCTCGCTTCGACGAAATTCTCGAGATCAACCGCTACCTTCACCAGCCGGTCCGCAAGCTGAGTCTCGGTGAGCGGATGCGCTGCGACATGGCGGCGGCGCTGCTGCACAATCCGCCTTTATTGTTTCTCGACGAGCCCACGATCGGTCTGGACTTGCTGGCGAAGGAGAACATCCGGGCGTTTCTCAAAGAAGTGAATCATGATTTCGGCACGACCGTTTTGCTGACGACGCACGACCTGTCCGACATCGAGGAGCTTTGCCGCAGGCTGATGATCATCGATCAGGGCTGCATTCTCTTCGACGGGCCGCTCGAGGAGTTGAAGAAAATGTTGTGGCGGCAGCACCAGATCCGTTTTGAGCTGAAGGACCGCCAGCAAGCGGCGGCCCTGGAGGCCTTGTCGCTGCCGAATGTCGAGATGGAACGAATCGACGACCTGACTTACAGGGCGCTTTTTGACCGCGGCGAGCACACCGTGGGAGAGGTGATCCGCTGGGTGGTCGCCGCGGTGGATGTGCGCGACATCTTCATCGAGGAAGAGTCGATCGAGAAAATCGTCAAGCGCGTCTACACGGGCCGTTTGATCCCCGAATTCGAAGGGTCACGTGTTTGAACAGCCCCCGCGCCGGATATAGCCTGAATCACAAGACCCGAAGCGCAAGATCGAATGACCGCTGCCGCTCTCCCCCGCCCGATGAGGAACTACCTGGAGTATTCCCGGCTGGGCTTCGTCAACATTCTCGCGTTTCGGCTGCGCTACTACACCGGGATCGTCACCTATCTGATCAACGTCACGGTCTACTACTATATTTGGAAAGCGCTGTACGCGACCGACCCGGACTTCGCGCGGGGCTTCACCTTCGAGGAGATGGTCACCTACGTCGCGGTGGGCTGGGTGATCCGGTCAGTCTACTTCAACAACATCGACCACAACATGGCGGCGGATGTCGTGGAGGGCAAGATCGCTCTTTCGATGCTGAAGCCGGTAAGTATTCAGACGATGTATCTGGGCCGTGCTTTGGGTGAGGCGGGGTTTCGGCTCGTCATGCTGACCGCGCCGGCGGCCATCGTGATTTCGCTCGTTTTCCCCGTGCTGGGACCTGCCAGCGTGGGGCATTTTTCACTGTTCCTTCTGTCGCTGGTCGGCAGCGTTTTTCTGACGGGGGCGATCAACTTCGTCATTGGCTGCTTCGCCGTGAGGATGAAGTCGATCCTGGGGTTGCTGCGGGCCAAATTCTTCGTACAGGAATTATTGTCGGGGCTGCTGGTGCCCATGACGATGTTTCCCCCGGCGGCCCGGACCGTTCTGTCGTACCTGCCGTTTCAGCACATCGCCTACACGCCGCTGCGGATCTATCTGGGCAAGCTGGAAGGCATGGAAATCGCCGAAGCGATCGTGATTCAGGCCCTGTGGGCTTCCCTCATCATGGCCTGCGGAGCAAAGTTCTGGACTTTCATGGTCAGGAAGGTCACGATTCACGGGGGTTAGCTCCGTTGAGCGGTTGAGCGGTTGTTCCGTTGAGCCGGCTCTTATTCGTAAAGTGCCGGGCAGCTTGCGCCCCCGCCCTCGATCAACGGCTCAGCAGATCAACGGCTCAACCGATCAACGGCTCAACGGAACAGCTAATTAAAGAACAAGATCTTCGGACGTGTGTCTTCCCAGTTGACGTCCAACTCTTTGGCGTGAACGCGGTAGTCGGAGTGAATCTTCAAAGGCACTTGCGGGACGGCAACCGGGTCGTCGTGCATGTGGTAGGTGCAGATGGCCATGCGCGGACGGAAGCGTTCAATGGTCCGCCGGGCGCCTTCCAAAGCTTGCCTTTCAGCGCCCTCGATATCCATCTTGATGAAATCCACCCGATCGAGTTGCAACTCGTCCACGATGTCGTCGAGGGGCCTCACCGGCACGGTGATGGAGTGAGAAATCCCCTCCATGGTGAACAGCGTCGGGCGGGTGCTGATGTGATCGTGGATCTGCAGTTCCAAATCCGACTCTTCATTCCAAACTCCGGCCTTGATGAGGATGACCTTTCCGGAGGCGATCTCGTCAGCAAAGTTCCGCTCGAAGCACAGGATATTCGTGGGATCCGGTTCGATGGAGATCACCCTGGCCGCGCCCCGTTTCAAGGCGTAGCGCGTGTAAACACCCACGTGCGCTCCCGCGTCGACAACAGTATCTCCGGGCAACACCGTGTCTTCGTGGCCCTGGTAAGACTCGTAAACATTCACCTCCCAAAGCAGCCATGCCAGGGCGCCCTGTGCTGCTTCACCTTCTTCCTTCGGCTCTTCGCCCTCTCCTTCGGCGATCCAGAAGTTTCCCAGGCCGGTTTTGAATTGCTGGTACTTATGCTCGTCGATCATTTCCGTCTCCAGCAGCTCGATGGAGTCGACGATCCAGCGGTGTTCCTGTTCCGGGTAGAAGCAGTGCCCTTCGTTAAACGCTGCGTAGCGAACGTCATCCCAGGACACATAGGGCAGCCGCCCGAGGGTCTTATCGACCACGTATCGCGAGCGCCACCAGAAAGAGCAGCCGTGCTGCTCCTTGCTGGACCAGTAGAGGGCGATTCCAACGAAGACGGCGGCCACGACCCATCCTTTCCAGTTTCGGCCTAAGACGACCGAGCCGGCCGCGGCCAGAAGGAACGGAATGCCGTAAACATCATGGAAAGAGACGTACTCGCCGGCCACGAAGACCAAGAACATCAGTACCAGGAGAGCTTGGCTGATTCTGGTTCGGCTCATGAATTCATATTCCCAAACGCGTCCCGTCAAGGGAAGCAGTTATCGGGGCAACCGTCGAGGCCGGTGATTGGGTTGAAAAGACCAAGTTATCGGCGCGCAGGCGACGTTGCAGCCCGCACACGGGATGACTGCTCTATACGAAGCTACGATACGAGGCTACTAGGAGCTTAGCGAAACCGGTTTCGGGGACCAATCGGCTGTTCGTACTACCTCCGCCTTGGATTCCGCCTCAGATGAGCCGGAATCCGCACCGCACAGCGGGAGCGAGACCACCGGACGGCGAATCACTGAATGGGGATACCATGATTCACAGGAGCAATCCGATGCGAGACTACTTTGGAGCTTTTCTCATTCTCTCGAGCCACATGCGGGGCCACAGGCATCCGAGGGCCATCTGAACCGGAAGCTGTTCGGCGAGAAGCTGAACGCCTCCGGAATGCGCCGAATGCCCGAATAATTTGCTAGTCCTTAGCACCGAGTCGACGTAGGAGCGCCGCGACCTTGGGCCGGGTACCCTTGAGCGCGTTCGTGCCGGGGATCGTCTGAGCAGTCTCGGCCAATACCAACGGCGTTCGGCCGCGCTTGTTTGCCGCGTTCACGTCGGCGCCGTTCGACGCCAGGAAGCCAACCACCGACTCGAAGTCTTTGAGTACCGCATGGTGGAGCGCGGTGTTGCCTTCCGCGTCAGCCGCGTTAACATTGACGCCGAGCGCGAGGATAAAGCGTCCCAGTTCGAGCGTTAGCCGCTCCTCCTCGGCCGGATCCGGTGGCGATTTACCGGTGCGGTCACGTCGATTCTCCAAGGATCCGCCCGGCATGCCCATCGCGGCTTGTAGTGCCGACACGGGGGGTTTGGGCACGAGGTGCGGGTCGGCTCCGCGCTTTGCGAGCGTACGCAGGATCTCGAGCTCCCCGTATTTCGCGGCCATCCAGAACGCGGTCACGCCGATCAGTTGAGCGCGGATGCTGTAATCCGCGCTGAACCGCCGGCCTGGCGTGCCGTGCTCCACAAGCGCGTTCGCGTCGGCGCCGTCGTCGAGGAGCGCGTTCACCAACTCGATTTGGCTTCGAAGGACTGCAGCGTGAAGCGCCGTGTACCCGGCCTCGGCGGCGTTGGGATCGGCGCCCTGCTCGAGCAGGTAGATCGCAAGCGGCCCGTGCCCGCTATGCGCCGCGAGTACAAGCGCGCTGGCGCCGGAAGCCGCGGTGTCGTTTACGTTGGCGCCGGCCTCGACGAGCACTTTGGCGGTCTCGACGTCACCGTTGCGGGCCGCGAAGAGCAGCGGCGTCGAGCCGCCGTGCGCCATTCGGAAATTTCCGCTCGAGTTCGTGTTGCCCGCTGTGTTCTCCAGTTGGTAATAGACCTTGGTTCGGGCGTCGAGGTCTGCGCCATTCCGGATCAACACGCGCGCGACATCAGCGTGCTGCTGGGCCACCGCCCACATCAGAGCGGTTTGTCCGCGTTCGTGCTCTCTGGCGTCGATGTCAGCCCCGTGTGCCAGAAGCTGCTCGACGGTGCGGCCGTTGCCCGACCGGGCGGCAGCCATCAGGGGAGTTTCGCCCATCTTGAGCGCAACGTTCGGTTTGGCGCCGGCTTCGAGCAGCCGCTTGACCATCGTTGCGCTGCCGTTGATCGCCGCCAGCCATAGGGAAGTGGCGCCGAGTTCGTTGGCCGCGTTGACGTCCGCGCCTGCCCTGATGAGCAACGAGGCCGCGTCGAGATCGTTCCAGTGCGACGCCCAGTGGAGAGCCGTGGCCCCGTCGCCTTGGGGAGCGTTGACGTCGGCTCCCTCCTCGATCAGCGTGCCCGTCATATCGAGGTCGCGCACTTTCACCGCTTCGATGACCGCGGGCGCGGACTGCGCGTAAGCGGTAACTGACCAGCCGAGAACGGCGGCCGTGAAGAAGTTGAGTAGCATAACTGTTCGAAACAGCAAAGTCATCCAGGGTCGCGGCACGCCGCGCCCCTGCATCACAGATAACGCTACGTTTCGGCTTGTAGCTCGCGACCGGCGTTCCGCAGCGTTTTCACATAGACTTTACCGCATTCGGCCCCGCATGAAAAGGGTTCGCTTATAATTAACAGGGGACTGGCAGTCGATGTCACGATATCCGGCGGCGCGATTCGTGTTCGGAGGGGCGGCGCTCGTTGCAGCGGCGCTCGTGTGGGGTCCGTACGCTGTTACCGGTCAATCACAGCTGGACGCCCAAGCACAGCCGGAGGCCCAAGCGACGCGCCATCAGGCGACTCTCAATCAGTACTGCGCCTCCTGCCATAACGAACGACTCCGCACGGCCGACCTGTCTGTCGAGGGCCTCGACCTTTCACGGGTCGCCGAGCAATCCGAAATCTGGGAGAAGGTCGTCGGGAAGCTGCGCACAAGAACGATGCCGCCGGCCGGCCAACCACGTCCAGCGGATGACACCTACGACACCGTTGCCGCTTGGCTCGAATCCGAGATCGATCGATTTGCTGCCGCCAATCCGAATCCCGGCAGAACCGAAGCGTTCCATCGCCTGAACCGCTCCGAATACGCCAATGCCGTTCGTGATCTGTTGGCGCTCGAAGTCGACGTAAACGCGCTCTTACCCGCGGACGACATCGGCCAGAACGGCTTCGACAACATGGCCGGCGTATTGACGGTCTCGCCCGCATTGATGGAGCGGTACCTGTCGGCGGCGCGTAAAACCGCCCGGCTGGCGGTCGGCGAGACCCCGCTGGTACCGGCATCGCAGAACTACTACGTACCGATTCTCCTCCTGCAGGACGACCGGATGGGCGACGACCTCCCGTTTGGCTCGCGGGGCGGTGTCGGCGTCCGACATTTCTTTCTGGTCGAAGGCGAGTACGACCTGGCGATTCGACTGCATCGGAACTACGTGAACTACGTTCGCGGCCTGGGGTCGCGCCACGAACTGGAAGTGCGGCTCGACGGTGTTCTCGTACGGACGTTCACCTTCGGCGGCGAGGAGCCGGAAGGTGCACAGGCTCCGGCGAGCTACGCCGGCAACCAGTTCGGCGATCCCGCGTGGGAAGAATACATGCTCTTCGCCGACTCCAACTTGCGCGTACGGTTTCAGGCGAAGGCCGGGCCGCATGTAGTCGGCGTTTCATTCGTCCGGAGGTTTACCGAGCCCGAAGGAGTGCTTCAGCCCCGGCAGAGCGTGTTCGCTTCGGCGGTAAACGAAATGCGCGACGGCAGCGCGGCCGTGGAGCACCTGGCGATCACCGGACCGTATGAGAGCCGTGGCCCGGGCGACACGCCCAGCCGGCGCAGATTGTTTGCTTGCCGGCCGGCGAGTGACGCGCGTTCGGACGAAGAAGCGTGTGCCCGCGAGATTTTGTCGTCGCTGGCGCGGCTTGCCTACCGGCGGCCGGTCGAGCCGGCGGATGTCAATACGCTTATGGATTTCTACCGCGCGGGCCGCGGCGGCGCCAGCTTCGATGCCGGTATCCAGCTTGCGCTCGAACGGCTGCTGATTTCGCCCGATTTCCTGTTCCGCATCGAACGGGATCCCGCCGGCATCGCTCCGGGGACAGCCTATGAGTTGAGCGCTCTCGAGCTCGCCTCGCGGCTGTCGTTCTTCTTGTGGAGCAGCATTCCGGACGCAGAGCTGCTCGAAGTCGCCGAACGCGGCGAGCTCCAGGATCCGGAGGTGCTCGAGCAGCAGACTCAGCGGATGCTGGCCGATACCCGCGCGAAAGCGCTGGTGCGCAACTTCGCCGGCCAATGGCTCTATCTGCGGAACCTCCGCAGCGTCGTGCCGGACGCGGCCGCGTTTCCCGAATGGGATGAGAATCTTCGCGAAGCCTTCCGGCGGGAGACCGAGCTCTTCTTCGAGAGCATGATTCGGGATGACCGAAACGTGCTCGATTTGCTCAGCGCCGACTACACGTTCGCCAATGAAAGGCTCGCCGCTCATTACGGCATTCCCGGCGTTTATGGCAGCCACTTCCGCCGCATTCAGCTCGATGGCGAGTTGGCCGAACGACGGGGCGGAATCTTGGGGCACGGAAGTCTGCTCACCGTCACTTCTTATCCCAACCGGACGTCGCCCGTGCTCCGCGGTAAATGGTTGCTGACGAACATCCTCGGGACGCCGCCGCCTCCCCCGCCCGCCGATGTGCCGGATCTTCCCGACCGCGGCGAGGCCGGTCAAGCAGCCACGGTACGCGATCGGCTGGAACAGCACCGGGAGGACCCCGCCTGCTCGGCTTGCCACGCGCCAATGGACCCCCTGGGGTTGGCCCTCGAGAACTATGACGCGGTTGGCAAATGGCGAACAACCGGGGAGGCAGGTCTGCCACTTGACGCCTCGGGGCTCTTGCCCGACGGGACCCGGTTTGACGGGCCGCGGGGCCTCCGCACGCTTCTGCTCAAGCGCCGGCGGCAGTTCGCCGGCGCCGTGACCGAGAAACTGCTGGCGTATGCCCTCGGACGAGGCCTGGAGCACTACGACCGGTCGAGCGTACGGAGCATCACCGCGGCGGCAGCCGCCGATGATTACCGCTGGTCGTCTATCATTAACGGCATAGTTCAGAGCACGCCGTTCCGCATGCGGAGGTCGAAGCCATGATCATCACGAAGAAGAGCATTCCACGCCGGATGATGCTGCGCGGGATGGGCGCGTCCTTAGCGTTGCCGCTGCTTGACGCCATGGCGCCGGCAGCCACGCCGCTCCGCAAAACGGCGGCGAAACCAGTGCGCCGGCTTGGCGTGGTCTACGTCCCGAACGGGATGATGATGGACCACTGGACGCCTGCCGCCGAGGGAACCGAATTCGACTTCCCGACGATCCTCGAACCGCTCGAGCCGTTCCGTGACTCGGTGCAGGTGCTCTCGGGGATGCGTGGCAAGGACGCCCAGGGACCGCACGCACGCGCATCCACCCGCTTTCTAACCGGGGTGGTCTCGCAGCGCGATGATGGGTCGAGTCTCCGCGCCGGCATCTCAATGGATCAGGTCGCTGGCCGGGTCCTGGGTCGCCAGACGCAGCTGGCCACGCTTGAGCTGGGGCTCGACGGGCGTGACTTTGCCGGCTCGTGTGACGAGGGTTTCAGCTGCGCCTACACGAACACCATTTCATGGGCGAACGAGACGACGCCGCTCCCGATGGAGATCAACCCGCGCGTGGTGTTCGAGCGGCTCTTCGGCGACAGCGGCAGCACGGACCCGGACGTTCGGAGAGCGCGGCTCGCGAAGGATGCGAGTTTGCTCGATTCGGTCACCGAGCGAGCGGGCGATCTGTCACGCGAGCTTGGGTCGAGTGACCGGGCCAAGCTGAGCCAATACCTCGAGGCGGTCCGCGACATCGAGCGGCGGATTCAGATGGCCGAGGAGCAGAGCGGCCGAGAGCTTCCCGTAGTCGATCAACCGGCGGGGATCCCGAACACATTCGGAGAGCACGCCAAGCTGATGTTCGATCTCCTCGCGCTCGCTTACGAAACGGATCTCACCCGTGTAGCCACCTTTATGATGGGGCGCGAGATCACGGGCCGCACCTACCCCGAGATCGGCGTGCCGGACGCCCACCATCCGATCTCTCATCACCAAAAGGATCCGGTAAAGCTCGAAAAACTGAGGAAGATCAACCGCTACCACGTGGAGCTGTTCTCAGAGTTCATCGCTCGACTGGCCTCGACGCCCGACGGCGACGGGACGCTGCTCGATAACGCCATGATCGTCTATGGCGCCGGCATGTCGGACAGCAACGCCCACGGCTCCTACAATCTGCCGATCCTCCTAGCCGGCGGCGCCGCGGGCACGGGTGGGCGTCACGTCAATTATCCAGAGGACACACCTCTGGCCAACCTGCATCTGAGCCTGCTCGACAAGATGGGTGTTCCCATCGAAGCGCTCGGGGATGCTACCGGTCCACTGGCCCTTGAGCCCCTTAGCGTATGACGTGAGCGGGTGCGTCCGCCTCCGACTTCCGTTGTGGCCGAGGACAAGATCGTGCGACATGAGCCACGCGGTACCGGGCGCGGGTCGGCTAGACTGGATGCGCCATGCGGTTTCTCGCAGTTCTTGCCTCTGTCGTCGCGCTCGGCGGTTGTACACCGACTGTCGAATACGACGTGCTAATCCGCGGCGGAACCGTTTACGACGGAAGCGGCGGGCCGCCGCGAACGGCCGATCTTGCGATCGAGGGCGACAAGATCGCCCACATCGGCAACCTCGCTTCCGCCCAAGGCAAGATCGAGATCGACGCCCAAGGCCTGGCGGTCGCCCCCGGCTTCATCAACATGATGTGCTGGTCGAACGAATCTCTGATCGAGGATGGTCGCTCCCAAAGCGACATCCGCCAGGGAGTGACGCTCGAAGTCATGGGAGAGGGCAACTCAATGGGGCCGCTGAACGACGAGATGAAGCGGCGGATGCAGCAGACGCAGGGGGACATTCGCTACGACATCGAATGGACGACGCTTGGCGGATACCTGGAGTTCCTCGAGCGCAAGGGCGTTTCCCCCAACGTGGCCTCGTTCATCGGAGCCACAACTCCGCGCGTCTATGTCATCGGCCACGACGACCGTGAGCCGACTCCCGAAGAGCTTGCGCGCATGCAGGATCTGGTGCGCGAGGCCATGCGCGAGGGAGCGCTCGGAGTGGCGTCGTCGCTCGTCTATCCACCCGCGTTTTTCGCGAAGACAGAAGAGCTGATCGCCCTGGCGAAGACGGCGGGCGAGTTCGACGGCGCTTACGCCACGCACATGCGCAGTGAAGGCGCCGGGCTCGTCCAAGCGGTGGAGGAGACGCTGCGCATCGCTCGCGCCGCCGGCGTGCGCACGGAAATCTATCATCTCAAGGCGGCGGGAGAGCCGGCGTGGCCGAAACTCGACCAGGCGATTGCAATGATCGAGAAAGCACGCGGCGAGGGCTTGCATGTAACCGCCGACATATACACCTACACGGCCGGCTCGGCAGGGCTGAACGCCGCCATGCCGCCCTGGGTTCAGGACGGCGGCTTTGAAAAATCCCTGGAGCGCATGCGCGACCGCTCCACGCGTAAGCGCATCATCGCGGAGATGAACCGCTGGTCGAATGAGTGGGAAAACATGTATCTGCAAGCCGGCTCGCCGGAGAAAATTCTGTTGGTCGGCTTCAAGAATCCGGAATTGAAGAGCCTCACCGGCAAGACCTTGGCCGAGGTCGCCGAGCTCCGCGGCAGCACCCCGGAGGAAACCGCGATGGATCTGATCCTCGAGGACGGCAGCCGGGTACAGACCGTCTATTTCACGCAATCGGAAGAGAACCTGCGCAGGAAAATCAAACTGCCTTGGGTGAGCTTCTGCTCCGACTCGGCCTCGATGGCGCCGGAAGGCGTGTTTCTCAAAAGCAGCACCCACCCGCGCGCCTACGGCAGCTTTGCTCGGCTGCTCGGCAAGTTCGTCCGCGAGGAAGAGCTTATCCCGCTCGCGCAAGCGATCCGCAAACTCACTTCGCTGCCGGCCGGCACGCTCAAGCTTGATCGGCGCGGCGCACTAAAGACGGCTTACTTCGCGGACGTCGTCGTCTTCGACCCGGCGACGATTCAGGACCACGCGACCTATGAGACCCCTCACCAGTACGCGAGCGGAGTGAAGCACGTATTCGTCAACGGCGTGCAGGTTCTGCGCGACGGCAAGCACACAGGCGCCACCCCGGGCCGTTTCGTGCGGGGGCCGGGTTGGAGCCGGCCATGAGGCGTGGCGCCGCTGTTGAGCTTGCGCGAACCCTGCGCTCTGCATTCTTGGCGCGGGTGGGCCCCGGGCTTGGCGCCCTGGGTGTCCGCGGGGTGTGCTGGCCGGGAGCGTGGACTTCCGTCCACGCCTCGGTTTCTATTGTTCGCGGCGCGCAGGCCAGTTTTCACCCCGCTGGTCTTCCTTCGACCGAAAACGCGCTCGGGTTCCAGCCGGCCACGCGCATTTCGTAGTGAAAGTCGTCTGACACTCTCGTGTAATAGGCAGTGACAACCTGTCCGTCGGAAAGCTGCACGCTGCTCGGGTAGCCGCAATCAGGGCGCGGACAATCGGCAATGCGGATCGGCGGGCTCCAAGTCTCCCCCTGATCGTCGCTTAGTCGCACGTCCACGCCGAAGTTGTTCCAGCAGCGGTTGCCGTAGCTGAGCAAGATGCGTCCATCGGCCAGAAGCGCCAGGTTGCCCGTGACCTGCATCGGCAGGCTGAGCGGCCGTTTCCGCTTCCAGGTGCGTGCGTCGTCATCGGAAGCGAACAGCTCCAAGTGCACGTCGCGCCTTTGGCCGAACTCTCGGGAGGCCGCAAGCCAGCGTCCTCCGCCGAGATGCAAGATGTCGGTTTCGTTGCCGTCGAGGTTCAACGGGGCGCGCCCGCCCCAGGTGCGTCCGTCGTCGCGGCTGCGGAGCAGGTAGCAATCTCGCGAGTGGTTCTTCGTCAGGTAAACCGTCGCGCAGAGGGATCCGTCTTCGGCAGCGCGGATATTTCCAAACGGGATGAACTCGTTGCCGCTGCCGATGGATTCCGCGGGCGGCGCCGGGAAGTGCTTGCTGACGGACCAGGTTCGTCCTCCGTCCGAAGACCGGCAGACCCAAGGACGGAGCACCCTCCGGTGGGGTCCGCTCAACTGACCTTTCGGGCTGCGGTCGGCCCAACCGCTGCACAGGACGACGACATCACCGTTGTTGGCAATGCCCGCGGCACAATTCATCCGATTGGTCGTTGGCTCGTGCTCGGCCGGCCTTCCCCGAAAACGCCAGGTCTTGCCGTCATCTTCGCCGGCCCAGCAGTCTAAGTCTCCTTCCCAAAGGCCGTGGCACGGCTGGTTGAAAATCAGTGCCAGCAGCGTGCCGTTTTCCAGTCTCTGAAGGTTCGGCCAGGCACAGACTCCCTGGATCGCCGTGCGGTTAATGATCCTCGGCTCCTCGCCGAAATTACCCTCCTGAGCCCGTCCCTCGCTCGGCGCGGCAAATGGCGATATGGCTACCGCCGCGGCAGCCGGATGCAGACCCTTGAGGAGATCACGGCGTCTTAGTCTCATAAGAATACTCTACGGGTGCGCGACATAAATATGGGAGAATCGGCGGCCCGGGCGCTCCCCTTCCTTATCAACATACAAGGGCCGGCCTAATCGGAAACCCAAGCCCGGTGAAGCGGGCTGAGCGTGGACTTCCGTCCACGCCTCGGCATCTATTGCTCGCATGGCGACAGGGACGTCCCGCCGCGAAGACAAGAAAGGCTGCTGAAGGCGCTCAGAGGCGCACCTACCTCGTCTTCACCTTGGGACCAACATCTGGAGATCCGACGTGGGCCTTTGAGCCCTCCACTTCCTCTCCGGTACCCTCGCGGAGCGTGTTGTAGCCGTCGACGACCACGCCAACGACGGCCTTTTCCGCCTCAACTTGTCTCTGCGGCTTTTCTTCTCCGCAGCCCAAGACTTGACAGCGATCAGCAATCTTGGCGATTTCGGGTGAGGGGCTTTGGGTCGCTCGCTCGTACCCTACATAGCGGAAAATCAGGAAGAGATTCACCCCGAGAGTATCTGTGTCAACTCCGCTGGCGGGAGGGTTTTCGTTGTCCGAGCTGCGGGCATGACCAAGCTTGGGCGGTGCGGAGGGCGCTGCTGCAGTGCGCGAGCCGCGGGCATCAAGCTTCGGTGATAGCAGGCACAATATTGCAAGACACTCGCAAGCCCCTCCAGAGTTGGTTTCGAGCCACGTGGTGGCTCACCAGCCAGAAGAATGGGACGAGCGCACTGGGATTGCAGCGGGTGTTGGGCCTGGGCAGCTACAAGACCGCTTGGACTTGGTGGCACAAGCTCCGGCGCGCTATGGTGCGGCCCGGACGCGATCGACTCAGCGGGCGCGTGGAGGTTGACGAGACTTACTTAGGAGCCCGGTGGGGCAGCGGAGTTGCTAATGATCGATTTGCCCTAACGCCACTCGAACGACTGACTGTTAGTTGGGAGCGAGCAATTGCGCTTCCTAATCCCGCAGGCTGATCCTATCCGCCTGGGGAAAGTCGTTCGGAACCTTCTGGGTGACCTTGCCCGTCACGACCCACTCCGCGCCACGCTGTAATGTTGTGATGAAGCCAACACACTGTTGCGAAACAACTGCGTGCCCGAGCGTGGTGTGGAAAACGCGCCCTTTGCCGTAGTGGATGACCAAGAGCATGGGCTCATGCTCCCCGGTGCCTTTCGTGGAAGGCTCGGAGTAGGCCGTAGCGAGCACGGTGAGGTTCTTGGCGGGACCTCGCAAGCGGTCGTACAACTCGTCCCGCGAATGCATCCATTTCGTCGGCAGACCCTTGGTGATCGGGTGTTCCGAGTTTCGAATCACGACCTGGAATTCGTGCCGCGTACCATGGCCGCCGCCCCGTCCCGGAGTCGTGTCGCGGACGAACTTGCCGTCACGAAATCGCACATAGGGTCCCCATTTCTCGTTGCGGTCCCCCCAACCGCCCACGGCAATCATCTCGTTGTAGGACGGCCATTCGGGAAATGCATTGTTGGCCGCATGTACCGAGACCAACCCTCCTCCGCCGCGGACGAAGTTGTCGAACGCGGCCTGTGTCTCCGCGGACCAAGGCTCGCCATTGTAATTCGAAATGACGATGGCGTAATCGGAAAACTTGGGCTTGAAAAGGCTCATGTCGCCACCGGCCGGTGGTGTCGTTGCCACATCGACCGCGAACAGGCCGGTTTCTTCGAGATAACCCTTGATCATCTGAGTTGTTTCGGGCCATATCTTGTGATTGTTCTGTCCGTCGACGATGAGCGCCTTGTGCGGGGCCGCGGCTAGAGCGGACGCGGACGTCAACCAAAACGTAGTGGTAATGAGAAACCAGTGTCGTCTGATCATTGCGGTAACGCTCTCCTCAATCCGCGCGAATACAACCTCGATTCTAGCAACCTTCTGCTTATCCGGTTGTTTCAGCAGACCACTTACTGGTAATGTACGGTGTTCGATTCGGATGAAATCCCATTGGGCGCTGATTGCCCTGCTGATGGTAACCCGCACTGGAAGCGGGGGCGTGTCAGCGCCCGCTCCCAAGACGGCTTCGGCTCTTTCTTTAGTAGCTGGGCAACATCCCTCAATAGGGTGCGCTAACGCATTCCAGCGACACGATAAAGGGCTTGCATGTAGAGTTCGCCGACCCTCTCGATGCTCTGGTATTCGGCTGCGAACCGTGCGGCTCTCCCCCCGATGGCCGATCGCATCTCCGGTTCGCTGGCCAGGGCGCAAAGGTAGTGGGCCAGCAGTTCCACTTCGCTTTCGCCGGGATCGACCTTTAGGACCGCGCCTTCCGGATAACCGGAGTATTCCTCACCGCCGGTCACTATCAAAGTCTTGCCGGCAGCGGTCAATTTGGCGGCGATGCCGGATGTCTCCCCCGCTGATGGATAGCGCAAATTGACGCAGATGTCGGTGATCGCGACGAGCCGCCAGAACTCGTCTTGGGGCACGAAAGGGAGCCGGATGGACGGCACGTTGTGCAGCAACGCGCTTACTGTCGCCTCATATTCTGGTGAAACGAAGTCGCCGGCCAGCAGCAGCCGGTAAGGCGTCGTCAGCAATTTCGCGGCATTGACGAGCGAGCGGAGCCTCTTCGAGGGACGCATGTAGCCGAATACGGCGATGACAACGGCGCCGGCCGGAACCCCCAGGCCGGCGCGGATCGCTGCTCGCTCCGGGTCGCTGGGCGGCTCAGGCGCGGCCGCGAAATGCGGGATCTCGAAGACAGGCGGATTGAAGCCTGCTTCACCGGCGGTTTCGCTGACCATTCGTTTCGCCTTGGGGTTGTGAACAATGACCGCCCGGCTGGATTCCAGGATGCGCCGGATCATCGGGTAATCGAAATAGCGGTGATCGGCCGCGGAAAGGACACGGTCTTGCCACAGCTCTTCCGCGACATGGCGCAGCCACTCGCCGTAGTTGAAAACGAACTCTTCGATGTAGTCTTCGCGCGAAAGCCGCCCTAGCATGAAGTGATGCAGTACCACATCGTGCAGGACGGCGATGCCGCGAACCCGCAGGGCCGCTTCGTAACCATCGCCGTGAAGTTGGTTGTTTCCGATCTGGTAGAGGCAGGCGTCAAACGTCTCGAGTTCGAAGAGATTGGGTGACTCGATGGCCGTCACCCGGGCGTGCCTGGACAGCTCTTTTTGGAGCGTGGATGCGTATTCGGCTACGCCTGTTCGCGCGGGCGGAAGCGGGGAGACAAGTGCGATTTTCACTGCGGGCGGATTCGCTTGCCGAAAATGGCGGTGCCGACTCGAACGAGCGTAGCCCCCTCTTGGATGGCCACTTCCAGATCGTGACTCATGCCCATGGAGAGCTCAGCCAGCGCGTGCTGCTCCCCAAGTTGCCGCAGTCTTCGGAAGTGCGGCCTAGCCTGTTCGGGGTCTTCTGACCAGGGAGGCATTCCCATCAGCCCGCGCAGCTTCAGGTTATCGCAGCTTTCGACGAACTCCTTGACGGCGGGAAGCTCGTCCTCGTTCAAGCCGGACTTTGTGGCCTCATCGCTGAGCTTCACTTCCAGAAACACGTCCAACGGCTTGCCGGCGTCGTTGAGCCGCCGTGCCAGCTTGATGCCGTGTACGGTTTGGATGACGTCAAACAACGCGGAAGCGGGTTTGGTCTTGTTGCTTTGGAGCTTGCCGATCATGTGAAAAACCGCCTCCGGGAGATCCGGGAGTTCGCGGCTTTTGGCCTCGAATTCCTGGACATAGCTTTCGCCGAAATGGCGCTGTCCGGCGTCGTAGGCGGCGAGGATGTCGGAGGCGGACTTGATCTTGGACACGGCTACCAAGGTGATTTCCTCGGGCGGGCGGCCGGCGAGGCGGGCGGCTTCGGCAAGGCGGCAATAAACTTCTTCGAGTCTTTCGCGAATCAAGTATTCATTCTAGTTTGGACGGCTGGAGTTTGGATCTTTCTCCAACATGGCAGACAACCTCAGACCGCCGGACCGGGCAACGCCGTCAACTGCTGCCGACATCGCGTCGACAGGAATGTCGGCGCCCGCGCCCGTCCAACAAACTAGCGGGGAAGAAGACCGTCCGCTCGCAGCCGCTTTTGCGCTCCTTTTGAGGGCGGCTGTTGAGGTTCGATCAACGGGAGCAAGAGGTGCCGTTTCATCTGCTCTGGCTCGAAGAGCCCAGTGGCAATGTCCAGGGGCAGCCGCTTGCCAAGATTTCCGCCGAGAGTACGACACCGGTCGGATTCGGCCGCGGCTTTTCCGACAACAGCGGCTGCGCTTGCCGAGACCTAGTATAACGTTTCATCAAAACATAACCATAGGACAATGTTTTTTGCTAGACTGGTTGCATGGCAGGAAAATCGAAGCGTCCCCCACTGGTTCTCACTCCCGAAGAGGTGCAACATCTGAAGCGGCTGCGTCGTTCCCGCAAGGCTCCGGCTCGGGAGGTGCAACGCGCCGAGATTCTGTGGCGCTATCATGGCGGCGAGACCATCGCCGAGATTATGCGGGCCGTGAAGATGACCCGCAAGAGCGTTGCCAAATGGATCGAGCGAGCCCTCGCCATGGGGGTGGAAGCGGCCCTCAAGGACGCCTATCATCGTCCCTACGAGCCCCGCATTAGCGAAGAGGCCAAGGCCTGGGTGGTGCACTTGGCCTGCTGCAAGCCCAAGGAACTGGGATACGCCGCCGAGTTGTGGACCCGCAGCGCGCTCGCGCGGCACGTCCGCCAGCATGCCGTGGAAGCGGGCTATCCGGCCCTGGCCCAAGCGGCTAAAGCGACGGTTCACCGGATTCTGGCCGCCCAGCCGCTGCATCCGGAAAAGGTGAAGTACTACCGGCAGCGCCGCGATCCGGATTTCGAGTCCAAGATGCGGCAGGTGCTGCTGGTCTACCGCGAGGTGGCCTTGCAAAGTGAAAGCTCTGGCGAGGGCGGCCCTTCGCCGGGCGTGATCACGGTTTCGGTGGACGAAAAGCCCGGCGTGCAAGCGATCGCCAACACCGCGCCGGACCTGCCGCCGGTCCCCGGGCGGCATCCCTGTACGGCTCGGGATCACGAATACAAACGTCTGGGAACCTGCTCGATTCTGGCGGCGCTAGACTTGCACGACGGCCGGGTGACGGCGCGGGTCGAGCGGCGGCGCCGCAGCCGGGAATTCATCTTTTTGCTGAAGGATCTGGACCAAACCTACCCGGCCGAATGCACCATCCGATTGATCTTGGACAATCATTCCGCTCACATATCCAAGGAGACAAAGGCCTATTTGGCGACGCGTCCGAACCGCTTCAAATACGTACATACGCCCACCCACGGGTCTTGGCTCAACATTGTCGAGACCCTGTTTGGGAAGATGGCGCGCACCTTTCTCAAGGGCATTCGAGTGGAGTCCTGGGCGGAGCTTCGAGAACGAATCCTGCTGGGAATCGCGGAGATCAATGCCGCTCCAGTCGTTCACCGCTGGGGCAAGTTCGAGGCGCTCGAGGTCGCCTGAGATGGTGTATCTTTTAATGAAACGATATACTAGTATGTGGCGGTTGCGCCGTATCATCGCGGCGGCCGATCGGTACTGCCGCCGCGTTGCATGCGGCCGCTTCGATTCCTAACTTCTTCATTCAGGAAGTGCCGTTTCCCGAAGACGACAAGGATGCTCTCATGCGGAGTGAGATTGCCGGCCCGGCCATGGAAGCGGTCAAGGACGGATTCCTCGAATTGCCGGCCGGTCATGGCCTCGGGGTCGCGCTCGATGCGGATGGGATCGAGAAATACCGGGTTGCGGTTTAAGCCCAATACTGGTTACTTAGCAGTCCGCGGACGTTTTTTGCTGCGTGGCGCGTGGTCTTGTTACGGGCATCGTTGAACACCCGGCGCACATCGCTCTCCGCGGAGACGAATGGGGCGGTTTGCTCCTGCGCCCCGTCCGGGGCTTACCCTTGACAGTCTTCGCACCCAGGGTTCCGCTTCGCTCCACCCGTGGGCTATGATCCTGCGCCGCTTCGCGGCTCAACGGCTCTGGGCTGGAAGGCTCTAAGCTCAAAGTCTCTAAGTCGACAGTATTGGGTTTTAAGCCGGAGTTCGGGCAGCGGCCCGCGGGTGGAGAACCGGCCCTGTTCGTGCCGCCTCGCTTTCTTCCCTGGAACCCTGCTGCCGGCGAGTGCAGCTTGGCCGCTGTTGTGTGTTGAAATAGTATTCTGCTAGTAACCCCTGCTTGAGGCTAGAATCGTCCTTGCAGAGTAGATTCTTTTTTTTCGGTCTGTTGAAACGATGAGTTCCCCCGAAGCAAGAGCGCCCCGCATCATCGTCGTCGATGACGATGCTCTGGTTTTGGGCTCGCTCAAGGGCCTTTTTACGCTCGAAACCAACTACGCAGTGGAGCTGTTCGACGATCCCAGGAAAGCTGTTGATCACCTTGCAAGGAACCCGGTTGACCTTGTGATCTCCGACTTCTTGATGCCCCAGATGAACGGGTTGCAGTTTCTGAGTGAAGCGCGCCGGCTGCAGCCCGAAGCGGCCCGAATCCTGCTGACCGGCTTCGCGGATAAGCAGAACGCGATTCGCGCCATCAACGAAGTCGGCCTCTACCACTATCTGGAAAAGCCCTGGGACAACGACCACCTCCTGCTCTTGATCCGAAACGCGCTTCAGGAAAAGAGCCTGCGCCGGCAACTGGCGGACAAGGTCAAGGACCTTGACCGGCTCGTGCGCGAACACACGGATTTGACTGACAAGCACCGCGGCCTTGAGCGAGAAATGGAGATGGCGGCCAATGTGCAGCGAAGTCTGCTGCCGGAAAACTTTCCGGAAGTGGACGGTTTCGAGATCAGTACGTTCTACCGTCCCTCCGATGCCGTGGGAGGCGACTATTACGATGTTCACCAAAACGACGGCGGGGCGACCTGGCTGATTTCCGACGTGAGCGGCCACGGTGTGCAGGCCGCCCTGACGAGCATGCTGCTGAAAGCGATCTTTCATCAATCGGCGGCGAATTTTCAGGATCCCAGGGAACTGCTTTCAAAGATGAACTCGGAGCTGCACCAGTTCTTGCCCGGCGGGATGTACGCCGCGGCGACGGTTTTCCAGATCGAAGCAGGGAGGCCGGCGGTGCAGGTGGCTAACGCCGGTCTGCCGTACCCCATGCTGCTCTCCGCCAACTCCGAAAAAAAGGTGCGGGAAATTCCGCTGGCAGGGCTGCCGCTTGGCTTGTTCCCGGTCGGAACGCCCGATCACTACGATGCCCGCGAACTCGAGCTGACCTCCGGCGAGGTGCTGCTGGTTTCCTCCGATGGGTTAGGTGAGATTCGCCGACAAGGGGAAGAGGGAAAGGACAACTTCTTCCAGGATGGGCCCTTGGTGGCGGCGCTAGGCGACTTGAGCGGCAGCGGGGGCCGGCAAGTCGTGGAAGGAGTCGTTGAAAAAGGCCTGGCTTACGGCGGTGACCACGGCGTGCTCGATGACGTAACAGTCGTAGCGGTCGAGCGTGTGTAGCAAGACCCAAACGAATACACCTTGACCGGTGTGGGTAGGGGGCTGAAAAAATCGGGAACAGTCGAGCACAGGGGTTAGAAGTTGAGGCCAAAACGCACGCCCCACCAGTGAGCGGTGACGCCTCCCGGGGAGGCGACGTGATCTCGAAACTCGACCTTGAGCCCCAAACTTTGCCATAGCCACAGATTTACGCCGGCGCCAAAGTTTCCAGAGTTGGCCGTGTTGCCGCGGAAGAAAAGCGAATACCCGCCAGTGATGTAGGGGTCGATTCGGCGCTTCGAGCCGAAATGATAGTAGGCATTTCCCGAGAGCAGGCCGACCGTTGCCCCGAGATCGCCGCTGGGGCTCAGTCCGCCGATCTCTCCGCCCAATCCGAAACCTCTTGCCAGCAGGAGTTCTCCACCGCCACCGAACTGCAACGTGGAGTCCGTCTGACCCGCCACGCTCACCCCGCCCGGAGCGGCAAAGAGGTAGCCGTGAGAGTTCTGAGCCGTTGCGGGCGTCAACCCAAGAACGAGAATTGCCAGACTCAGCCAGAGCAGTCTCATTGCTATTTACTTTAGCTCCGCGCAAGTTTCTTGGCCGTTCGATTCATCACGCGCTAGGCGTTTCTTCGATCCATACGGGTGCGACCCTGCTTCGAACAATGGCTGATTCTTCATCAGTACTTCCGAGCGATCCGGCTCGGCGTCTCCGGTGACTTCGTGATTGTGGATCCGCGAGCTTTCAAGATGACCGGCGGCGCCTGGCCGTGTATGGGTCTTGGAGTTGCATCTAGTGTCACCGCGCATGATTTCGGCGCATTAAAATCTCAGTTGCATAGTAATATGTATAAAACTATTGTGAATATAGAATAACACTCGCAATCATTATGTACAATGGTCTCTCGTTTTCGTATATTTGAGCCGGCCAGGACGCGGCGGCGGAACCAAATGCCGGCACGTTTTCGGCGGCACTGATCTGCATGCGGTCTCCGTGCAGCTTCTCCGCTGGGTCGCGACTGGGACCCAGCCTGCGGTAGCGCTATCCCAGAAAGAGTGCTGCTTCTTTGGGCGCCACAAAAGGCCGCGAGCGGCGCCCTTTCGCGCGCTGTGTTGGACGAAGCCCATGGAACGTTAATGAGTTTTCAGAGAAGTACTAGGTTCCAGAGCTCTAGCCAGGACACCGTTCCGCGCCAGACCCACACTCCAAAAATGAGCCAACAAGGACGTGAAGCCTGGTTTGCGCTGCAAGTCAAGCCGCGGCATGAGAAGAGCGTTTCTCTTGCTCTCAAGATGAAGGGCTATGAAGAGTTCCTGCCGCTGTATACGGCCAAACATCGCTGGTCGGACCGCTATAAGGAAGTAAAGCAACCTCTTTTTGCCGGCTATACGTTCTGCTATTTTGACCCTGAACGCCGCTTGCCGATTCTACAGACGGCCGGAGTCAGCGCGATCGTCGGCTTTGGCGCTGGACCGATTGCGGTCAACGAACAAGAGATCGAGGCCGTTCAGGCCATCATTCAGTCCGGGCTGTCCGCTGAACCTTATCCAGACATTGAGGTAGGAGACACCGTGCGGCTGAAAGACGGACCGCTGTGCGGTTTGGAGGGAGTTCTCAAACGGCGCCGCGATTCGGACCGTTTGGTGGTTTCGGTGACGCTATTGAAACGGTCCGTGGCGGTGGAGATTGATCGAGCCTGGTTGGACCGCGCGCCGGAGAGGGCCCGTGCTCGGAGAGTCGGCCGCAGTTAGCGCCCTTCGAAATGCGCGCCGTTGCTTACTACAGCCGGGGACAAATCGAGGGGTACGCCGCTGGAGTGCCGCTTGGGGCCAATCGCCGGCCAATGTCCCAAAGTATGCGTGGTACTAGTCGCGGACGCCCGCGGAGGCAGGGGCTCCGTGAAAAAATCGGGGACAGTCCACTTCGCGCCGATGTAGGGTGTTGATTTCTTGAGATTTCCGCCAGTGGCGCCCGGTACAACCCCTGTTTCTTCACATTTCTAGGGAGCGTTGCGCGGACTTCCGTTGATTGTCTTGAGAGAGGCCGGAGACTTAGTGATGCTGCCGAAGAAGAACGGACGAACTAGACCTGTTGGGTTGGGTTCGCTCGGTGTGTCGGGGCTTTGTTTGCTGCTCTTGGCCGAACCACTTGCCCGAGCCCAGTACCGCGATGACCTCGCGTTTACGGCTGTCGGCGATCGCCCGGTTAGCGAGAGCAATCGCTCTCCGGAGACGGGTGTGTCCGCTCTTTCGGATCAATCCGATGCGGACCGATCCTACCGGCTGGGTCCGGGCGACGAAGTCACGATTGAAGTAGTTGGCGAAAAAGACATTCCCCGTTCGCCGCTGCCCGTTGGCCCCGACGGCATGATCCACGCTCCGCTGGCGGGGCCGCTACAGGTTGAGGGCCTGAGCATTGGGGAGGTCCGGGCGCTTCTCACGGGCCGCTATCGTACCTACATTAACGACCCGCAAGTCGTTGTTCGCGTCGTCAAGTTCGGCAGTCAGCCTGTTTCGGTGATTGGTGCGGTCAAGCGGCCAGGTCTGCATCAACTGCGGGGACGGAAGTCGCTGATCGAGGTTTTGTCCATGGCTGGAGGGCTTCGCGAGGATGCCGGGCATGTCATCAAGATCACCAGATGGCGGGAGCAGGGCCGGATTCCGCTGGCCACGGCGCGAGACGATCCGAGCGGGCGCTTCAGCGTTGCGGCGGCCAATATCGAAGATGTGATGAAGGCCAATCACCCGGCGGACAACGTGATCATTGAGCCGAACGATGTGATATCCGTGCCCAGGGCGGAAATGGTTTACGTGATCGGTGCTGTTGGCCGTTCGGGCGGCTTCGCACTTCGGGAGCAGGAGAGCATTTCCGTTCTCCAGGCCTTGGCGTTGGCGGGCGGGGTTCACGGAACCGCTGCGATCAAGAAAGCGAAGATTCTCCGTCCCGCACCTGGCGGGGGCGAGAGGCTCGAGTTGCCAGTCGACCTGAAGCGCATCATGGAAAGCAACTCCGAGGACGTCGCCTTGCAGCCCGAGGACATCCTGTTCGTGCCGAACAGTTCGGGCAAGACAGCCGCCCGCCGGGCGGCCGACACGGTCATTCGGGTGGCCACCGGCGTGGTCATCTTTCGGCGATAGGCGGATAGCACCATGGATGGATTCCAGAGATTCAGCGATCGCAATCCGCCGGTCAAAGTCGTCGCCGCGGGCCACCTTCGAAACACGGCCGGTGTTCCCTCGCCCGCTGACTTCTCGGATGAGCGTTCGGAACCGACGATCGCTGAGTACTGGACTATTCTGGCCCGCCGGAAGTTTCGGATACTGCTCGTGGGAGTGGCTGGAGCGATCGCCGCGCTGCTGCTCAGCATTCCGCGGACGCCGATCTATCAGGCCCGCGCTTCGCTCGAAGTGGACCCTCCCCATGGCGACCCTCTGCGCGCGCGATCGTCTGGGGCGACCGCGGCGCCCAGCCCTTCAGCGGCTGCGTTCTATATCGCTACCCGCATCGAGATTCTCGAAAGCCAGTCCTTGCTGCGGCGCGTTGTCGAGAAGCTGAGACTCGACGCCCGACCCGAGTTTCACTATTCGACGGACCGCTTTTCGGCTTGGCGCAGGGCGCTGGAGCTGCCGCCGGCGCCGGCCGTGCCGGCTTACGAGCGGGCGCTTTCGGTTGCGGCTTCCAGCTACAAGATCGTTCCCTCCAGAAACACTGGAATCGTCGCGGTGGTTTCGGAGTGGCCTAGTCCGCGACTAGCGGCGGACTTCGCGAACACAATGGCCGAAGAGTTCATTCAGTCCAGCCTGGAGGCCCGCTGGCAAGCGGCCGAACGTAGCGAGGAATGGCTCGGACTGCAGCTCGACAAGCTCCGGATTCAGCTCGAGCAATCCGAAGAAGATCTGCGGCGTTACGCTCGCGAGAACGGGTTGATGTTTGTTTCCGATGACGAAAATGTGTCCGAACAGAGGCTGAGCCAGCTTCAAGCCGAGCTTCTGCGCGCGCAAGCCGGCAGAATCGCAATCCAATCCCGCTTCGAGCTGGTCACGACCCGCCGGCCGGAAGAGTTGAGCGGGATGATCGACCCCGCCAACTACCAAATCCAAAGGAACGACTTGCGCCGCCAGCTCGCCGAACTGCGGACGACCTACACGCCCGCCCACTACAAGGTCAAACGCGTCGAGGCTCAGGTGGCGCAGCTCGACAAGACGATCGAGAACGAGCGAGCAAACAAACTCGAGCAGATCCGCAACGAGTTCGAGGCCGCACGGCGCCGGGAGCAACTGCTCGCAGCCGACTACGGCCGGCAGGCCAAGCTGGTTTCCGACCAGACCGGGAAGTCGATCCAGTACAACATCCTCAACCGGGAAGTGAATACCTATCAGCAGCTTTACGACCATCTTTTGAGGCAGGTCAAGGAAGCCGGCGTGTTGTCGGCGATGAGCGCCAGCAATATTCGTATCGTCGACCCGGCGATTGCCTCGAACAAGCCCATCCGTCCGGATCACGTGTCGAGCGCTCTGCTGGGACTGTTGACCGGGCTTCTCAGCGGAATCGTTTTTGCCTTCATAAGCGACCGCCGAGACCGCACCCTGCGGCAGCCCGGTGACGCTCGCGCCTGCCTGGGACTGCCTGAACTTGGTATCGTGCCAACTTTTCGCGGGAATCCGGACGCGCCAGGCACGCGCCGGAAACGCGTGATGCGACTAAGATTTCGGTCCTCGAATGAGACTGCCAGGTTAAGCCTTTCATCCACAAATGCTCTGGAAAGCCCGCGGAGGAACGGACCCGCGGAGATCGAGCTGCTGAGCTGGCACGAGCCGCCGTCTCATTTCGCGGAGTGCTTTCGGGTTGCCGCAACGTCGATCCTTTTTACCGCCGCGGTTCAGACGAATCGGCGCGCGTTCGTGATCACGAGCTCACACGCTCACGAGGGCAAGACGACTGTCGCGAGCAACCTGGCTATCACGCTGGCTGGAGTTCATGACCGCGTGTTGCTGGTTGACGCTGATGTGCGCCGGCCGCGGCTTCATCAGATCTATGGTGTTCCCAATATTTGGGGACTTTCGAACTTGTTGCGAGAATCTCAACCCCCGCGAGACTACGATGTCGACGGGTTGTCGCTTCGTACCGACATCCCCGGCCTCTTTCTGCTGCCCAGCGGACCAACGGCCGAGAGCATCGCGACCCTGCTCCACACTCACTCCGCAACCGAACTCGTGAAACGGTTGCGGGAGCAGTTTGACGTGGTCATATTCGATTCACCTCCAATGATGGAGTTTTGCGAAGCACGTGTGCTCGGGCAATTAAGTGACGCGGTCGTGCTGGTGGTCCGTGCTGGACGCACAACCCGGCAGGATGCGCGGGCTGCCGCCCAAAGGTTCGCCGAAGACGGGACAACTGTGTTGGGTACGATTCTCAACCGCTGGGACACACCGGATTCCAAGAAACAGGCGGCCCCGGTTGATTACTACAGCGGTTACAATTCCCGGCGCCGTCCGCGCCAGATAGCAGCGCCGGGGCCCTCCTCGTGAGAACGGTCTTGGCATATTTGACCTGACCCGGTCAGCTCTTCATGGGACCACGTTGCCTTAGCGGCCTCCTTCCTCCCCGAACCATCTGAACACCGGAGCCGCAAGCAAACCTCAGCGGAGGAGTTGGCGGTTCAAGAATTCGCTCCTACTCACGTGATGCACGCTTCACCATTTGCCCCCCTTGTGGAGTTGCCGTCCGCCGACACGGCTACTTGGCGGCCCAACGCCGGCGAACCGCGCTTAGCGTTTCGGGCAGGGCGGATCCCGGCCGACCCTTCGTGCCTGCGAGGCTACCGGCCGCTACGTTTTATTCTCGACTTGACAGGACTCCTTGTTGCGTGGAGGATTGCGTCGCTATTGAGCGGATTGGAAGCGATGGGAGAAAGCAGCGGCCTGTTTTCTGGGAGCGCCCTACCGACGGCATTGAGTCCTCTCGGTTCTGACTGGGTGAGTCTTCCCTTTGCCTTGTGCTTTCTTGGGGCAGTCTGCGTGGCAACAAGAAGGATGGCTGAGGGGCGGGAACTTCCACGGCCAAGCGGCATTCCCGAGATGGTTTTTATTGCCGGGGGGCTGACACTGGCCGCGGTTTTCGTTTGCAGTCGAGTTGGAGGCGGCCTGTCGCTGTCCCTGGCAATTTCATTCGCGCTCTTGACGTGCTTGGCTCTGAAGGTCTCGAGCCTGCTCGCCTCCGCTGCTGGGTCATTTCTGCAGCGCGGATGGCCGCGAGTCGAACGCGTAGCGATCGTTGCCCGAAACGGCATTAACGCTGACTTTGTGGAGGAGCTCCGAAGCAACGGCAGCCACCTTGCGGGCGTGATCGTTCCTCCAAACGGACGCCGTTCGGTTCCGCGCCCCTCCGTTCACCGCTCCGGGAGGACGGTTCTCGGAGACACCAATCAGCTGGCGGCGATCGTCAACCGCTGCGCCCTCGACCGGCTAATCTTCTTGGACGAAGGCCTTGAGCAAAAGCTTGTCCTTGATGGTCTGGCACTCGCACGGCGGATGGGCATTCGAGCGGTCTGCGCCGTGACTCCTCTCGCCAACGAAAGTCACGTGCGGCTAATCGAGTATTGCGGGCTCCGTGTTCTCGATATTCGTCCCACTGCCTTTGCCCGGCCTCGGGAGCTGATCAAGCGAATCTTCGACATCACGGCGGGAAGTGCTTTGTTGCTGCTGCTGAGTCCTGTTCTGATTCTTGTGGCCTTGATGGTCAAGCTGAGCAGCCCCGGCCCGGTGCTGCACAGCGGACTGCGGGTCGGCAAGGGCGGACGCTACTTTACTCTTTACAAGTTTCGTTCCATGCACGAAGAATCCTCAGGGCGGTCCGGCGTCGAATCGCGAAATGAAAAGAACGGCCACCTCTTCAAGATTCAAAATGATCCTCGGGTAACGCCCGTGGGAGCTTTTCTGAGGCGCTATAGCTTGGACGAGTTCCCGCAACTGTTCAACGTCCTGGCCGGTCACATGAGCCTGGTCGGACCCCGTCCTTTGCCCGCCGAGGACCTCGAGCCTGACGGTCAGAGCCGGGAATTCAGGACCTGGGCGCGAGAAAGATCGGAGGTCCCGCCGGGCATCACCGGGTTATGGCAAGTGAGCGGCCGTAGCAGCTTGCCTTTCGAGGATATGGTGGAACTCGACCTGGACTACATCCGGCGCTGGTCACTGGGATTTGATTTAAAGATACTTCTGGAGACGCCGCGTGCCGTCCTGTCTGGGCGGGGAGCCTACTGAAATAGGCGCACCGGTCTCAGAGACCGCTGTTAGCGGGGGACGAGAGCGCTTTTTTTTAATCGGCGCGCTCAGCAATCTTTGACGAACTCTAAATCCGCCATCGTTTCCTTTGCGGTCATTTTCTCCCGTGCCGGCGGCGGGAGGCGGAGCACCCCTTGAACAACCAGACCAGCCCGCGGCTCGTTGCCGAGATTCCGGCCACAGCCACCAGGGACACGGAAGCGAGAGCCCCTTCCGCACCGCACTTCTTGCGGTCTCTCTTCGTGCTTCTCGACGCGAATCGGGTCCGCTACTGCGTTCTCCATGGCTATGACCGGCTCCCCTTCGCCGTATCCGGAGATCTGGACATGGCCGTGCATCCGGATGATTTCGAGCGCATTCCCGGCGTACTGCACGACTTGACGGGGGACCGCTACTTGGCGCTACAGCATCTTGAATACGCGTGGGGCGGCCATTACTTTGTGTTCGGCTGGTTCGAAGGACCCCAGCTCAAGACAATCGCCCTTGACTTGATCACCGAGCACCGCCGCGGCGGATTGATACTGTCGCCGGGCGCCGAGCTGGTAGCCGGGCGGCGGCCACGCGATGATTTTTGGGTTCCCGCCCCCGAGACTGAGTTCTCCTATTTGCTGACCAAGAGATCATTCAAGGGGTTGATTACCGAGCAACACGCGTGTCGGCTGGGCGGACTTTCCGATGAGCTCGGAAGGAAGGGTTCGGAAAAAATCGCTGCAGAATTGTTTGGAGAACGAGCGTCGCCGCAAATCGTGAACGCCTGCTCCGATGGCCGGCTAGCCGAACTGCTCCCCACGATGAAAAGGCGCCTGTGGCTCACTGCCCTGGCGAGAGACTGGTCGAATCCTGTGCGGCACATCGCCGCGGAAGTCTTGCGCGTGATTCGCCGCTGGCGCCGTCCGACGGGACTTTTCGTGGCTGTCCTTGGACCTGACGGGGCCGGAAAGAGCACGCTGGCAACTGGGCTGATGGACTCAACGCGGGGCGCGTTCCGCCGCTATCGAGTGTTCCATCTAAGGCCGATGTTGGTGGGAAAGAGTAAATCCGCCGGCCCCGTGACCGATTCGCACGGCCAGCCGCCGCGGTCAAACCTGGTTTCCACGCTGAAGTTGGTCGCCTATGTGCTTGATTACGCCGTGGGCTACTGGATGTTGATCCGGCCGCTCGCTGCCCGATCGGGACTCGTCGTTTTCGATCGCTACTACCAAGACCTTCTCGCCGACCCGAGGCGATTTCGCTACAGCGGCTCGGCCTGGCTGGTGCGAGTCCTGAGTTGCATTGTGCCCTGCCCGGACCTTGTGCTGCTGCTCGATGCTCCGCCCGCTGTGACGCTTTCTCGCAAGCAGGAAGTCGAGCCCGCCGAGGCCCGGCGCCAGCGCCGGTCGTACTTGAGTCTCGCCGAAGGAATCCCGGCCGCCAACATCGTCGATGCGGCGCAAGACGCCTCACAAGTAAGGGACCAAGCCACTCGGATTGTCGTGCGGCATCTGGCCGCACGCTTTCGGATACAACACGGGTGGTGGATCGCTAAACAACCAAACACATCAAAAGCGCCGCTGGCCCCGCTCGTTTCTAGAAAAGAGTGCCTCGAGCGAACCCTTGCGACCCTGACCGCCGCCGGGCCCGCGCCGGAGTCACCGCAACTGTCAACAGATACCACAGCCATCCAACAACAGCCTCCGTCGAGGGCGTTCGCCGTCGTTCCTTCGCCTGGGAATCCTCGCTGGCTGCTTCCGCTCGATGCAACCAAATCCGCGATCAGCGGCCTGGACCTTTGCACGGTGTACGCCCAACGAGCCAGGCTGCTGAAGAACTTACTGCGGCTTTCCATCCGGGCTCGGTGCTCCAAGCTGCTGCTCAACCAAATTGACGTTTCACGTGAATCGCTCGCCGCACTGGAAGTCCTTGTTGATGAGACCCTCGGCGTCAAAAGCCCAGCTTTCGCGATTTCTATTCCAACGCCTGGCCGCAACTGCAAGGCCACCATTCAAATCATGTCACGCGACGGCAAGATTATTGGTTTTCTCAAAGTTCCCTTGACAGATGAAGCTGCCCGGCGCACCCGGCACGAGGCGTCCACACTGCGCAGGCTAGCGGGCTTTCCGGCGCTGCGGCCGTGTGTTCCGGAAGTTCTGTTTGCCGAAGTTTGGAACGGTACATACGTTTTGTTGCAGACTCCCGTGGCTGGCCGCCCGGCGGGTTGTCGTTTTTCCTCCCGCCATCGCAGGTTCCTGAGGGAGCTGCACGCTCCCGCCCGCTCGGTTCGAAGCGGCGAGGACTTGATTGCCGAAACCGATGGCCGCTGGCGCGAACTCGCGGCTGTCGCGGACGGTGCCTGGGTTGACGCCGGAAAGCGGGCGCTGGATCAGGCAGCAGAGCAGCTTGCTACGGCTGTTGTGCCGTGCGGTTTATCGCACGGTGATTTCGCCCCGTGGAACCTGCGCGTTGATGGCGACAGCCTGCGGGTATTCGACTGGGAGAGCGCGAAATGGAACGCGCCGGTCCATTGGGACTGGTTCCACTTTCAAGTCCAGGTGCAGGCGAATCTCGGCTTTCGATTCCGGGCGGCCCCGCCGAGCCGGCTGTCTGAGCCGCTGCACCCGCTCTTCACTCTCTATCTGCTGAATTCACTCTGCGATGGCTATCAAGATGGCATGGAAGCGAAAGGCATGCGCTACCGCCAGCGCCTTCTCAGGGGCCTTGTTCAAGGCGAAACTGTCCGAGCCGTGAGCGTCAGCGCGTCACCATCGACTTCCTGCAAAGTTTAGTTTCAATCGCCAGGTCTAAACCCACCGCCTTTCAGGCGGTCAGCTTCGAGCGAGGGACCCAAACAGAGCCGCGCCCGCAAGGGTGCGGTTCCAGTCTGGCAGTGGCGGCATTCCGATGGCGGCCCGACGCACTGACTACCCTCGACCGCACCCTTGCGGGCGCGGCTCTGTTTGGGCCAGGTGACGTTTCAGGCGGTTTTCAACCGCGAACGAGAATCCATGAGCTCTCCACTCCCGCCAAACTGGGCTGTGACTACGGACGAAACAGCGCCAGGTGACCATTCCCTCGCGGTCACGGCAGGGGATGGCGGCGCTCGGGCTGACCGTGACCTAAGAAGCGCTGAGTCGTCACATGACTTTTCCCGTTTGGCGCGTCAGGCAACCGTTTCGCTGGGAGGGAACTTCGCTGCGCGTGTTCTCAACTTTCTGACCTACGCGGTTCTGGCGCGTCTGCTCGGTCCGGCGTCGCTGGGTCTTTATGCCATTGGCATCGCTCTGCTCCAAATGTTCGAAGGGGTCGCCCGGCTTGGGATGTCCAACGGCGTGATCCGCCTGGGGACAAGATATCGCCGCACTGCCCCGACCGCTTTGAAACAGGTCCTCACCGTGGCGCTGACACTGACCGGGGGCTGCGGTTTACTGGTGGCAGGCGGTCTCTGGGTTCTCGCCCCGTGGATTGCGTCGGAAATCTTCGGGAATGGATCGCTGGCGGTGGTCATCCGGTGGTTCGCCGCCGCCGTACCGCTTGTCGCCATGCTCCGTGTCGTGGCGGCCGCGACTCGCGTCACTCTTCGCACGCAGTATTCGGTTTGGGCCGGCGAAATCGTTCCCGGAGCCGCGAATCTGTTGTTGCTGGGCGTTTTCTGGCTGGCTGGAGAGGCGCTTCTTGGCGCGATCGCGGCGCGGGTTCTGTCTTTTGGCGTGGCGTTGGCTATCGCTGTGCTTTTGCTGGTGCGCCTATTTCCCGGCTCGCTTTCAGTTCGTCAATACAATCGGCGAACGGCCCGGCAACTGCTGTCGTTTTCGGTCCCAACCGCGGCGGCGTCGATTCTCAGCGGCCTTCTTCTTTCGATGGACCGCCTGTTGATCGGCGTTTTTTGCGCGCCGGCCGAGGTGGGCGTCTACCAGGTTGCCGCGCAGACAGCGCTTGTTCTCGGATCGCTGCTTGCGGCCGTCAACGCGATCTTTGTTCCGATGGCCGCCGATCTGCACCATCTCGGGGAGCATCAGAGACTGGAGAGCCTCTTCCGAATCAGCACGAGATGGGGGTTGCATGCCGCCACTCCCCTGTTCTTGGTCATGGTTATTTTCGCGCCGGAGGTCTTAAGCACCCTTTACGGCGCCGAGTACCGAACGGCCGCTGTCTCGCTGATGATCTTGAGTTGCGGCCAATTCGTGAACATCGCAAGCGGAGCTGTTGGCTCGGTCCTGACGATGTCGGGTCACCCGAAACGATGGCTCGCTATCACGGTTGCCGCCGTGGCCGCCAACCTTGGGCTGAATCTGATTCTGATCCCGCGAGCCGGGATTGCCGGGGCGGCCCTGGCGACTGCGCTGGCGAATCTGCTGTTGTTTTCCGCGGCCCTGTGGCAAGTCCGCACGAAGGTCGGCATTTGGCCCTACGACCGCCGCTACCGCAAGGGCGCGGCGGCGGCCCTGGTGACCGCGGCCGTTGTCGGGCTCGTGGCGCTCAGCGGCTGGACAGGCTTCGCGCTGCTGGCCGCGGCCAGCGCCGTTTCCTGCATCGCATTCGCTGCATCGCTGGCTGCTTTCGGCCTCGACTCGGAACAACGGCGGCTGGTCACTTGGATCACTCACTTGGTTTTCCCGCCACGTGGCGCACGCATTCTTGCGTGCCGTGCCGCCATTCCTGGCGACACCGCCTCGAGACCCTGCGTTGAGCACAGCGAGCAAGCGTAACGAAGTATTGGCGGGGACACTCACCCCGACCTGGGACCAGCTAGCGCGTGACTGCGAGCTGCTGCCCGCTGAGTTGCGCCTTTGGAGCCGGCGCTATCTGAAGAATCATCAACAGCGTTATGAAAGCGACTTGCGGCTGCTCCGGCGGTTCTACCAGGGCGGCGAAATGCTCGAGATTGGCGCCGCGCCGTGCCAGCTCACCGTGGTGCTTCAAAAACTGGGCTACCCGGTCCAGGCCGTTGATCTCAATCCGGACCGCTTTCTGCCCATCATCCGCAAGTACGCTTTGCCTGTTATCCAGTGCGACATCGAGCGAGAGCCTCTGCCTTTCGAGCGGGCGCGTTTCAGTTTCATCTTGTTTAACGAGGTGTTCGAACACCTTCGCATGGACCCCATCGCCACGCTGGCCGAGGTTCACCGGGTGCTGCGGCCGGGCGGCTGGCTGGTTCTGAGCACGCCTAATCTCTACTCGCTCAAGAATATCGCGTCGTTTCTTCGCGGGCACGGTTTCGACGACCCCTATCAGGAGTTTCAAAAGCTCCACAGCCTGGGGCACATGGGACATGTGAGAGTCTACACGGCCTGCCAAGTCCAAAGATTCTTGGCCGAAGCCGGATTTCAAAGCATCGAGGTTCTTTACCGCTTCCACAAGAGTCGGCGGCGGGTTCTGGGTCCCGCGATGAACCTGGCCCATCAAATATTTCTCAAGTGCCGACCCTATCAAGTGCACATCAGTACGGCCTGCTGAGACGTGGCAGAAAATTCGGGAGCCAGATTTAGAGCCCCGACCACGAGAGAGGGGTCTGCCGCTTCGACCCTCGGCATCCGACGTGAGCAGCACATGACAAACCAATTGAAAGTTCTCTACATCGCCGGCTGGGGACGCAGCGGCAGCACGATTCTCCAGAACATGCTCGGCGAGATCGAAGGCTTTCAGCCGTTGGGTGAACTCTACTCGATTGGCCGCCGCTACCTGGACAAGCACCGCTGCGGTTGTGGAGAGCCCCTGGACTTGTGTCGTCATTGGAAGACGATTCTCGATCATGCATTTGGAAGATTCGACCGGCCGGCGGCTCGTCAGCTTCACCGCAAATTGCAAACTATCCGAACACGCCACCTCCCAGTGCTGTTAACATCGCCCGGTCGTCAGCGGGTGTTGAAGAAAACCGCCGAATCCCGTTCAGCCATCGAGAGCCTTTACGATGCGGCGCGGCAGCAGACGGGATGCAAAGTGTTGATCGACTCTTCAAAAGATCCGCTATTCGGCTTTCTACTGACCGCTGTGGAATCGATCGACGCGTACTTCGTCCACCTGGTGCGGGACCCGCGGGGCGTGGCCTTCTCGGGTCAGCGGTCGAGACGCTTGCACGGGCGGCGCGACCGCGTCCAGCAGTCTCGGTCTCATCCAGCCAAGACTTCCATCATGTGGAACCTTTGGAACTTCGCTGCCAGCAGTCTGCTGGGCAAAGATCCAACGCGTTATATGTGCCTTCGCTACGAGGATCTTATTGAGTGTCCCGGGGAATCCTTGCAACTGATTCTTTCACTTGTTGGGGAGCCCAGGGATTCTCTGCCCTTGGTTTCCGCGCGGACGGTGCGTCTGGGCCCCAGTCATACCATTGGAGGCAATCCGGCGCGCTACCGAACGGGCATGGTCAGGCTGCGGCACGACAACGAGTGGCAAGACGCAATGACACTGTCGCATAAGAGCCTCGTCACGGCTCTGACCTGGCCTCTGTTCGGCCGCTACGGTTATCGAATAAAGGGCGCCAGCGGCTACCTAGGGTTCCGCTTCGCTCCACCCCCGGGCTAATTTCTAGCCTAGCGCCGCTTCCCAAGCTAAACGGCTCCAAATTAACAGTAGTCCCTTCATGCACTAAGCTCTTGAGCCCTTTCGCCTTGTTGAACCGAGTGCTGTTTTCGCGACGGTGAGGGAGCAGTCAAGGGCAGGCCCGTAGGGCGTGGCTGTGCGGACCCTTGACGGGTCCCTCGACGTCGCAATCATCGGCTTTCAAGGCGAAGGGCCGGACGCCAACCCCTCTCCAAAGGGGACACTTCTATTGCCTCCGTTAGGGGACATTTTCATTGCCCTTCAACATGTTGAAACGAGTGTACTCAATGGAATCACGTCAAGTGAAAAAGCCCCTCCGCGGTGAGCCGCATGGGAAGGGCCCTAGATCTAGATCGAACGGCAACGGGGGGGCGGTTCCGAAAGCAGACTCCGACCTCCGCATCGCCTGGGTGACGCCCTCCTTGGCGCGCGGCTACTTCATGCAGCCTCTGTTCCGTGAGTTTACGAGGCGCTTTCCCGGGACCGTCGTCTTCACCGGTTGTTGGCCTGGCTTCGTCGCTGGGTGCCGAGACACGTTCCGGGTCCGCGAGTTGAATGGTGTTGGCTTTCGCTCGAGCAGCAAACCCTCGGCGGGAAACCCCCGCGGCGTCGTCACGGCTTCTCCCCGCGTTTTGGTGGAGCTGTGGAAGTTTCGCCCCCATCTGGTCTTCGTTCGCGGGTTTGATCTATGTACGATCTATGCCATCTTGCTCAAAGTTTGGACCCGTTGTTCGCTAGTCTTGCTTTGGGGCGGCGTGGGACCCCATGTGACCTTCCCCGGCAGCCCAGCGCGGCTGGCGTTGCGGCGTGTGACGGCACGCTGGTTCGACTACGCCGTGAGTCACACAAAAGAGGGAGCTGACTACCTGCGGGAAGTCGTTGAGATCCCTTCGCGAAAGCTCACGCAATACCCCTACCAGCCCGCCGACCCGTCGACCCTGAGCTACGAGAGCCGACGCAATGGAGAATTCGACCCATTGCCGCGGCCGGTGTTCCTCTACGTCGGCAGGCTGATTCGAGCAAAAGGCCTCTACACGCTCATCGAGGCCTGCGCACTCCTCGAGAGGAACAAGGTCGGTCACTTCTCGATCGCAATTGTAGGCCGCGGTCCGGAAGAAGCACGCCTTCGCGAGGCGGCCCGAATACTCGAGGTCGGCGACCGGATCAGTTGGGTCGGCGCCGTCGATTACTCTCAACTGGGCGCCTGCTACCAAGCCAGCGACGTCTTTGTGTTTCCCAGCCTCGAGGACATCATCGGGATGGTCGTGCCCGAGGCGATGGTCTTTGGCAAGCCTGTCCTCTGCTCTGATCAAGCCGGAGCCAAAGAGATGGTCTGCCACGGCAGGAATGGATTTGTTTTCGATCCGAACGACGCTCAGCAACTCGCAAGCCACATGGCGCTCTTTGTCAAGCAGCCGCATCTGATTAGCCAGTTTGGTTCGGAGTCGAAAAAAATCATTTCCCCTTTTACGCCGGAAGCATCGGCGCAACGTCTCGGGTCAGTCGTCCATCAAGTTCTGGGCGTGAACAAGTTTCTGGGTACGAACAAGGACGTGATGTCTCGCGGGGCGGCCGGATGAAGCTGCTCATCTCCGCCTATGCTTGCGAGCCGGGGCTCGGTTCCGAGCCTGGCGCCGGGTGGAACTGCGTTCGTCAGGCGGCCCGCTTCCACGAGGTCTGGGTGCTCACCCGAAAGAACAACCGCGAACCGATTGAAAACGCGCTCCAAACCGTTCCGCTCGAGAACGTTCACTTCGCCTATTTCGACTTGCCGCGCTGGGCGCGCTTTTGGAAACGAGGGAACCGCGGACTTCACCTCTACTACTACCTATGGCAAATCGGCGCCTATCTAGTGGCCCGCAAGCTGCATCGCCGCGTTTCTTTCGATCTGACCCATCACGTAACCTTCGTGAACTATTGGTTGCCGAGCTTGCTGCCGCTGCTGCCCGTGCCTTTTCTCTGGGGGCCGGTTGGAGGCGGTGAATCCGCGCCTGACGCTTTTGAGGAGTTCTGGAGTCCCAGGTGCCGGCTTTATGAGGCCTTGCGTGACGCCGCCAGAAGCCGCAGTTGCATGGACCCCTTCGTCGTCCTGTCCGCCCATCGCGCCGCCCTCGCTTTGGCGACGACCGAGGACACCGGACGGAAGCTGCGAAGTCTGGGCTGCAACCGTGTTCTGGTTGTACCCGCGGTGGCGCTCACCAAGACAGACATCTCCAGATTGGCCGCGTTGCCGGCCGCGCCGGAGGGTGTTTTTCGTCTGCTGAGTGTCGGGCGGCTGTTGCACTGGAAAGGTTTTGCCCTTGGGATTCGTGCCTTTAGAGAGTTTCAGCAGTCCTTTCCCGCCAGTGAGTACTGGATCGTGGGCGACGGGCCGGAGCGTCGAAGCCTGGCGCAACTGGCCGGGCAGCTCGGCTTGCGATCCCAGGTCAAGTTTTTGGGGCCGCTGCCGAGGGCCGAAGTGCCCGGCAAGCTGGCGCAATGTCATGTGCTTGCGCACCCCAGCCTTCATGACTCCGGAGGCTGGGTCTGCCTCGAGGCGATGGCGGCCGGCCGGCCGGTGGTGTGTTTGGATCTCGGGGGGCCGGCTCTTCAGGTCGTCCCGAGAACGGGTATCAAGGTAGCGGCCATCGAACCCCGGCAGACCGTGCGCGATCTAAGTTTCGCTTTCGCGCGGCTGGCTCGCAATCCGTCATTGTGCTCTCGGCTCGGAAAAGCCGGACAGCAGCGCGTGAAGCAACATTTCTGTTGGGAGACCAAGGGTGAGTTCTACCGGGAAATCTCCGAAGCTATCCTGCAGCGGAGGCGCCAAAGGGCATGACGCACCGGTATGCCCGGGAACTGCCCTTACTGATGGCCTTGGGCTCGGCACAAGGGCTGCTGGCGTTGTGCGTCTCGCTGTACCTGCCCATGGACCGCACGGTCTGGATACTGCTCGCCGTCACACCCTGTCTATTCATTGCTCCATTGTGCCTGGAACAAGCGTTTTCAAAAGTGCGGCGGCTGCTAGCCGGGCTGCACGGGAGCCACGCACTCTGGCTGCTGCTGTTCCTGAGCGGGCTGGTGTTTCGCAGCCGCGGGGTCGACTCGATTCAGCAGCAGCCGCTCGACGCCTGGGCCATCTACCGCGTCGCCCTTGTCGGAGTCAGTTTTCTGCTGGTCGCCGCGTGGCTGTTTCGCGCGGACGCCGCTCCCCGTTTCGTGTTCCGGGGCATTGTCGCCCCTCTGGCCGCTTACGCCCTGGTTTGCGTGATATCTTCACTTTGGTCGGTCCAGCCTGCCTGGACATTCTATAAATCCGCCGAGTACCTTACACAGGTTTCGGTCCTTGCTTTGTTGCTATGGACGGCCACCACCACCGAGAGCTATAAGGTCCTGCTCGATTTTACCTGGACACTCTACGCGGCTTTGCTCGGCTCGGTTTGGGCCGGAGTGCTGATCTGGCCGCACCTGGCGATCCGCCGCGAGGCCGGAGTCGGCGTCATTGGTTTTGCTCTCAACGGGGTATTTCCGGTTGTGGGCTGGAACACCATTGGCGAGATATCCGCGGTGGTGTCGATCGTTTGCCTCACCAGGCTCTTTTTCCGGTCCAAGGGCCGAGCACGCGGGGCGATCTACTGTGTTGGAGCAGCCGCGGGATTGCTGACCTTGATTCTGTCATCGTCGAGAAGCTCAATTGCCGGTCTGCTGCTCGGTTGCGCGGCCGTCCTATTCGCCGCGCGGCGGACGAGGTTGCTGCTGGCGCTGACAACATTAGCACTCGTGATCGGTTGGCAAACGAGCGCGGGTGACCTGGCAAAGCGCTACTTCATGCGCGGGCAAGATAATCAAGCCTTCTACTCGTTAAGTGGCAGGGTGCCGCTCTGGGAACATGGTCTCGAACAGCTTTCGGACCGGCCACTGACCGGGTTTGGGGCCTACGCGGGGGGGCGCTTCGTTGCACTCGCCGGGTTCAACGCCGGCACGCGCGCGGGCGCTTCGAGTGTTCTCAATACCTATCTGGAAGTTCTTCTCGGCACGTCGTTGTGGGGACTTGTCCCGCTTTTGGCGGCCTGTCTGTGGACCTGGCGGGTGTTGCTTCGCGCGGCCCGACTCGGAGCGACAGGGCCGCTCGAGCGCCTGCTCTGCTTGGAAGCGATCGGTGTGTTGGGAGTTCTCACCGCGCGCTCCTGGTTCACGGTGAAATTCGTTTGGCATCCGGCGTTGCTATTCCTTGCGGTCGTTGGCTGCGCCGAGATGCTTCGACGGAGCCGCGCGCGCCAGCAAGCGGTCCAGCGATGAAACGCGCGAACCGCAAGGCCGCGCGTCGAAGCGGCGCCGGCGTGGCGCACGTCTCCAGACGTGCCGTGTCGCCATTCGTGGCGACATGCATTGCCGGCGTGGAGGCCCTCCCGCTGAAGCAAGCGGTTCTCGGCGTCGGAATCTCCGCGACCAACTATGGCCAGGTGCTGCGGCTCTGCCGCCGCTGGGTCGAACAGCGCCGTCACTATCCAGCCAAAAGCCGGAACGGTCACTGCATCTTTGTCTGCACGGTCAACGCCGTCATGACGGCGGTACTGCGGCCTGCGTTCCGAACGCTCCTCAACTCCGGCGACGTCGCGACGACCGATGGCATGCCCCTCGCCTGGGCTCTGCGATCATTTGGAGTCCGGAAACAACCACGTGTCTACGGACCTGATCTCATGCTGGCCCTTTGCGGCCAAGCCACTCGCCTTGGCCACCGCATCTATCTGTTCGGCGGGCGAAAGGAGGTCATCGAGGTACTGCGCCACACCCTCGGCAAGCGATTCCCGGGAATTCGAATCGCGGGATCCTATCCGTGCCGAAACCCGCCTTCGAGCCCGCAAGCTGACAGAGAATCCATCGATGCGATTCGGTCGGCAAGAGCCGATATCGTTTTCGTGGGATTTGGGCAGCCGCGCCAAGAACAATGGATCGTTGACCACCGGGACGTGCTCCCGGGCGTCGTGCTGGCCGGGGTAGGCGCCGCCTTCGACTTTCATGCCGGACGGGTACCCCAAGCGCCCCGCTGGATGCAGCGCTCGGGACTGGAATGGTTTTTCCGGCTGCTCAACGAACCATTGAGGCTCTGGAGGCGGTACATTCTGTTGAACCCCTTGTTTCTAGTGATGTGGGGGTTGCAATTTGCGGGTTTGCTTCGGTATGGCGCCCGGCGCCGGCAACGCGCTGAAGGAACGATGAGGGGCTGATACGCATCTTTCTCCACCGTGGCCGCGTCGTTGGGCCATCGTGAACCACCCGAGCCCACAACTCACCTAGCGCGGACCAGCCGCAACGAAAAAGCCCTTGGCCGCTGTCGGCTTAAGCACGCAGGAGTGGAAACCGCTCCCTCGCGGTCGCGGCTCTGTTTGGGACTACCAACACGGATCAAACTCCATTGAAAGTACTGCTGCTTCATAATCGCTACCGCCAGCTCGGCGGCGAAGACCGTGTTGCGGCCATGGAGGCCTCCTTGCTGCGCCGGAACGGGATTGAAGTGGTCGAGCCGGATTTTGAGAACGGCAACCCTTCCGAAAGCCGCTTGCGGCAAACCTTCGAGCTGGTTGCTCAGTCGGCCTGGTCGGCGGACTCCTACGAGCGGGTCCGCGGGCTTTGCGAAGTCCACCGGCCCGACGTCGCCCATGTTCACAACTTCTGGTTGCGTATGTCTCCTTCGGTTCACACTGCTTGCCGGGACGCCGGAGTTCCGACCGTTCAAAGCATCCACAACTATCGGATCGCTTGTGTCAACGCCTTGCTGTTGAGAAACGGCAGAGTCTGCGAAGCCTGTGTCGGGAAAGTTCCCTGGCGCGGCGTGGTGCATCGCTGCTACCGCGGCTCGTTTTGGGCGTCGGCCGTCGCGGCCGGCATGATCGTCGCGAACCGGGTCCGTCAAACCTGGACGCGAGAAGCCGTAGCTTTCGTGACTCCTTCGGACCACTCCCGCGGCAAGCTTCTCGCCGCGGGTTTGCCGCCGGCCCGGACCTTCGTCAAACCGAATTCCGTTGACGATCCCGGGGAACCCGCTTCAGCCCCTTCCACGTCGGACTATGCCGTGTTCCTCGGCAGACTCTCCCGCGAAAAGGGAGTGGACGTTCTTCTTCGCGCTTGGGTGAGATCCAAGCTGGGCGCCTACCGGAGGCTCGTGATCGCCGGCGACGGCCCGCAGCGGGCTGATTTGGAGCAGCTTGCCGCCGGCCTTGGCCTTTACCCTCCGGCTGTCACGTTCAGCGGCCGTCTCGCCCCGGAAGCTGCTCAGCGGCTTTTGAAGAACTCCCGGGTTCTGATCGCCCCCTCGATCGGGTACGAGACGTTCGGCCTGGCTGTGATCGAAGCGTTTTCCCATGGGCGTCCAGTGATCGCTTCGCATCTGGGTGCATTAGCCGAACTCGTGGACCATGGGACCAACGGATTGAGCGCCGGTCCAACAGATGTCGCCGCGCTGAGCGAGGCCTTCGATCAGATCCTCGGAAACGCCGGGCTGACGGACACTCTTGGGGACAATGCGCGCCAGACCTACCTGAGGCGATACACGCCCGAGATGAACTTCGAGAGACTGCTGCAAATTTACCGCTACGCCATCCAGCGGAGTGGAAACCCTCTGCCCGAGATGCTACGGGCGTTCGCTGTTGCGGGTCCTTCCGCATCCCGACTTCGTCCCGCGGCGGCTGCCCGGGCCGCCGCGGCATCCGCTACGGCTAGGCAGATCCGATAGGTCCCTCCCACCGTGAGCCCGCTTGGACACCTCAACGCCTCAACAGTTCAACGGAACAACGCCTCAACAGCTCAACGGTTCAACGGAACAACAACTCAACGGAACACACGCCTTCCGCTGATTCTGCTGGCCGCCTGGGTTGGATGGATTCTGTTCTCTTCGTCCGATCTAGCAATCAACTGGGCGTACGGCCTCTACGAGGCTCTTCTTGGGGCGGTTGATAACGCGTCGAGGATCGATGCACGCCACTTTGCACAGAAGGTGTACCATGTCGCCCTTTTCGTTGTCTTGAGCCGCTTGCTGGCCCCGTGTCTGCGAGCCGAAAAGAGCAGACGGGTCATCTTGATGGCCTTTTGGTGCTTCGCGATCGGTTTTCTAAGCGAAGCCCTGCAGCTCATCACCTCCTCCCGCCAGCCCTCCCTCTCCGACGCGATGATCAACGGTCTCAGCGGTACCCTCGCGGGTTTCGTTTGGTTTCGCTAGCCGACGAATTTCCGTGCCGGGCAACGCTGTTTGGGAGGCCATCCGAGGCTGGTACTCGCCCGAGCTGCTGCGCCCGAAAGAAGCTTCCGAGCCCGCGCTGGGGGCGGCTGTTTTCTGCTGTCCCAGGCCCGGTTCTCGCCTGGCTGACGACTTGCCGGGACTGCGGTTTCATCAATTCATTCCCCAGCCCTCCCCCCCCAGACCCCCATCCGGGCTCTGACCGCAACGGTGCGCCCCGCCCGGCATGAGCCACGTTCACGTGGCTTGGTCTGCTAAGGCCGGCCCTTTTAGGGCCGGTTCACAAGCCTCTTCTACCTCGTTCCTCAGCCCGTTTCAACGGGCTTTCGTGCCACTCTGGCTTCAACCGCATTGAACCGCATTCTTGCGTGCTGTGTGCCATTCTTGGCGAGCTCGGCGCCACTATGAGCCGTTTCTCCCCCCTTGCGGGGAGGGCTTTGCACGCCCCTCTTTCCGCGAACAAAATCCTCAGGGTGGCCCCGCCAAACTCTGAACCGCGGTCCCGAGCCCCACCCGTCGGCTTCCGTCGGGGTCAACCCGATCCCGGCAATCGGATGATGTGGCGCCGACAACCAGTATGCACCCCAGAGTCCAGTGCCTAAAATGGAAGTCTAGCCTCCCACGGAGCAGCAAATGATTGAAGAGCTTCAGAACCTCATCGCGGGCCTCGGCCTAGGCGAAATGCAGGCGACCATCATCAGCCGCGGCGCCGCCATCCTGGCCGTCGCCCTCCTCGCCTGCATTGTCAACTTCATCGTCAAGCGAATCATCGTCCGCGTGATAATCGGGTTTGTCCGCAGAACTAAAACGGACTGGGACGACCCCCTGGTCGAGCGAGGGGTCTTCACCAAGCTTTCCCACCTGGCGCCGGCACTGGTGATTTGGGCCATGGCTTCGGTTGTGTTTCCCGGCTCGCAAGCCCTGATCACGCTAACGAAACGGGTGGCCGACGTTTACATGCTGATCATCGGAATCCTGGTGGTCAATGCATTGCTGGACGCGATCAGCGATGTCTACCAGAAGTTCGAGGTATCGAAGCGGATTCCGATCCGGACCTACATACAGGTCAGCAAGATCGGCGTCACCGTAGCCGCCCTCATCTTCGCACTGACGATCGTGACGGGCAAAGAGCCTTGGGTCTTCCTCAGCGGAATCGGCGCGCTGACCGCAGTCCTCTTATTGGTTTTCAAGGACACGATCCTCGGTTTCATCGCCAGTATCCAGCTCGTCGTGCATGACATGCTTCGTCCTGGCGACTGGATTGAAATGCCCAATTACGGCGCCGACGGCGGCGTTATCGAGATCACCCTCAACACAGTCAAAGTTCAAAACTGGGACAAGACAATCACCACCATTCCTACCTATGCCTTGATCTCCGGCTCTTTCAAGAACTGGCGAGGCATGAGCGAATCCGGCGGGCGGCGCATCAAGCGCTCGGTCCACATTGACGTCAACAGCATCCAGTTCTCGACGCCCGAAATGATCGAGAAGTTTTCGAAGATCGAAATGCTCCGGGACTACATCGAACGAAAGCAGCAGGAGCTGTCCGGCCATAACCGGCAGAAGGGCATTGACGAAAGCGTCCTGGTCAACGGACGCCGCATGACCAACGTCGGAACCTTCCGGGCTTATTTGATCGAATACCTGCGGCGTCACCCCAAGATCCACAACGAAATGACTTTCCTGGTTCGCCAACTCCAGCCCACCGATAAGGGACTGCCGATCGAAATTTACGTCTTCAGCAACGACCAGCGCTGGGTGCAATACGAAGACGTCCAAGCCGACATCTTCGACCACATCTTCGCCGCGCTGCCCGAATTCGGCCTGCGCCCGTTCCAGAACACCACCGGACACGACATCGTTGGAGCCGCGGAGAGTTTGAGGGTAACCGGAACTGCGTGATCCCATTGCTTGATGCGGCAGCGACACAGAGCACGAACCATCGCACCGCCCAGGGAGTGTGCAGCGCCGATTCCGGCCCCGTTCACGGGGCTTGTCTTTGCCAGGCCAGTCCTTTAGGCCGGTTGACGCCACCACCCGGACCAATCCCTCAGCCCGTTTCAACGGGCTTACGGGAAACACGCCCAACTAACCGAGCGTCCGGCCATTTTTTCACGCCTCAGGCGCAAGCTGATCAGGATACTTCGTCCGGGTACTGTTGCTGGATTTCCTGCAGCTTCTCCACGGCGATTCTCCCAAAGACATCCACCAGCACGGGATCAAACTGGCTGCTGCTCATCTTCTCGATTTCCTCTCGAGCTTTCGAGAGGGGCTGTGCCGACCGGTAAGGGCGGTCGGAAGTGATGGAGTCCAGCGTGTCCACGATGCTGAAGATCCGCGCCCCGACCGGGATTTCTTTCCCGGACTTGCCTCGCGGATAGCCCTTGCCATCGAAGCGCTCGTGATGGGACAAGACAATTTGCGCCTCTTCACGGAAGGCCGAGAACTCGGATAGCAACCCGTAACCGATCTGAGGATGAGTCTTCATCACACGCCATTCTTCCCCGGTCAGAGGCTCAGGCTTGAGCAGGACATTGCGCGGAATGCCGATCTTGCCGATATCGTGCAGCAGCGCACCCAGCTCCAGGTGGCCCAGTTCCGAGTCCGTCAGACCGCAGTGCTCACCGAATAGCCGGGAATATGCCGCGACGCGCTTCGAATGCTGGAACGTTTCGTAGCGCCGGAACCCCAGCATGCGAAAGACTTCGATCAGGGCTTCTGTACCCTCTCCATCACCCACCAAGCCGCCCGGAACCACAACGTCAAGGGCTCGCCAACCTGCCATCAAGAAACTGACGGAGAGCTTCTCGAAATACCTCCTCGTGGCGGCGCGCTTCTCGTTGCAGGTACTTGCCGACAAGGGTCACGACATCGCTCGGCTTGACCGGCTTTTTGAGATAGTCGTCCGCGCCGGCTTCGAGCGCGTCGAGTGCCAGAGCGAGTTCGTAGAGGCCCGAGATGAGGATAACAGGCAGTTCGGGTTGGCGCGATTTCACTTCGCGAAGCAGGTCAATTCCGCTCATGCCGGGCATGCGAATGTCAGCCAGCACGAGATCGGCCGGCCCTTTCTCTTCAGCCAGATAAGCAAGCGCGGAGAGGCTTTCGCTGAAGCACTGGCACTTGTAGCCTTCGAACCGCAGGACCTCGGCGAGGTAGTCGCGGATGCCCTCTTCGTCGTCGACGACCAGAACCGTGCTGGGTGATTGAGCAACCATCGAGGCGTGCGATAACCTCGATGGACTGATCGGCGCTTCTTGCGCGATCGATTAGCCGCGGAGTTGATATCACGACCTTGCCGGACCGTCCAGGCAGTCCTGTAATCGTGTCCCCAGCGTAGACATTGTTTTGGGAATTGACACGAGCAACCGTCCCAAGTGTTCTTGGCCGCAACAATCACTCGCTGATTCAAAAGGTCTTGTGGTGTAAAAGAGCACGAGCGGCCGGGTGCTCGGCCACTCGTTGGAACCTCCTCGAAATCCACGCCGTAGGGCGTTCGGTCCGGATCGGCGTCCAAGCCGGCGAGAGAATGGAACTAAGCGGTCAGCTTCGCAATCACGGCGCTGGTAACGTCAGCAGTTGCCGCGCTTCCTCCCAGATCGGGCGTCAATGTTTCGCCATCTTCGAGCACCCCGGCCACGGCCTGCTCTACCGCGACTGCGGCTTCCTTGAGCCCCAAGAAGTCCAGCATCATGGCGACGCTCAGAATCATCGCCAGCGGGTTCACGATTCCCTTGCCTTGGATATCGGGGGCCGACCCGTGAACAGGCTCAAACATGGACGGGAATTTTCGAGAAGGGTCTAGATTGGCGCTAGGGGCCAGGCCGAGGCTCCCGGTGATCGCCGCGGAAAGGTCGCTGAGGATGTCACCGAACAGGTTCGATGCGACCACAACGTCGAAGTCTTCCGGGCGCCGCACGAAGTGCAGAGTCGCGGCGTCAACCAGCAGAGATTCGGTCTCGATATCGGGATAGTCTTTGGCCACGGCGGCAAAGGTGTCATCCCATAGCACCATGCTGTATCCCTGGGCGTTCGATTTCGTGATCGAAGTCAGGCGTTTGCGGCCGCGCCGCCGGGCCAAATCAAAGGCATAGCGCATGATACGCTCGGTTCCTTGGCGAGTGAAAATAGAGGTTTGAACAGCGACCGCTGCTGGCAGGTCGCGGTAGACGAAGCCGCCCGCCTGCGCGTACTCTCCTTCGGTGTTTTCGCGCACGATCACCATATCGATCGAACCGGCCGCTTTCCCGGCCAGAGGGGAAGTTACGCCGCCATACAGCTTGGCGGGCCTGACGCAGGCATATTGATCGAAAGCCCGGCGAATGGGCAGCAGCAATCCATTCAACGTGACGTTGTCCGGCACGTCGGGGTGCCCAACCGCGCCCAGCAGAATTGCGTCAAACGGGCGAAGTTGCTCCACCCCGTCCGGCGGCATCATCTTTCCAGTATGAAAATAGTGCTCCGTACTCCAGTCAAACTCCGTGCAGCGAAACTTGACTTGGTAGCGCTCGGCAATCAAGTCAAGGACCCTCCGTCCCTCGGGCATCACCTCCAGGCCGACCCCGTCGCCCGGTATTACCGCGATCGAATGTGTTTGCATAACCGACTATTGTGTCATAGGCCCAGCGCCTGCAACCGCAGGCTGGGGTCGCTTCGGACGCGGCGCTGCGAACGCCAAAGCGCGGCCACCGTCCCTTGGCAACGCTTGGCGCCAGAGCCCTTAAACAAGAAGGGTTTTCTGGCGCTAACGACTCGCCGCCCTGGCTGACGTTGATCTAGCGTGACTGGCGATTTTGGATACCGCTTTCAGCCAGAAACTGCTAGCGACAGGGGCCGCCCATCCAAAGCGGTCTGACCTCATCCGGAGCGAATGGCGCGAAGCGTGGCAACGTCAGCAGAGAGATTGGCGCTTTCTTGAAATAAGGAGATTCCCGCGATTCCAGCAGCCCCGCTGTCCAGGCACCGGCCAGCATTATCCAGGGTTACGCCTCCCAAGGCAAGAACGGGCACTCTGACAGCCCGAGTGGCGTCTGTCAGCGCCGACAGCCCCCGCGGGGTCCCGTACTTCATCTTGGAAACCGTTGGGAAAACCGGGCCGAACACGATATAGCCGGCGCCTTCGGTTTCAGCGCGTCGAACCTCTTCCATGCTGTGGCAAGAGACTCCGATCAAGAAATCCGGGGGCGTGACCGAACGAATCCTCGACGGGGCGACGGCGTTGGATGGCAAGTGAACCCCGGCCGCCCCCGCGGCTAGCGCCACATCGACCCGCTCGTTCAATAAGATGCGAGTTCCCGCGGGGTTCGCCAAACTCAGGGCGCCTCGAGCGAGTTCGTAAAGCTCCCGGCTCGAAAGGTCTTTCTCGCGAATCTGAATTAAATCCACGCGCGCTTCCAGAGCGCGGGCGATCTGGCACGGGAGGTCATCCCTCAGGCCGCCGCGGTCGGTAATGTAGCAGAGGGTTACGCTGTTTGAGGAGCAGGCCAAGGTGACTTGGTGGAGCGGGTTCACCGTCCTACGAGAGATTATATATTCGCTATCCTGGCCATGGCGTCGGCGCTAGCTTAGCTAGCTAGTTTCCGGCGCAAAAAGGCGGGGTTAAGTCCTGAGCTGTGAGCGGAGAGGTGGGGCGGTTGCTGCACGAACGCCGCTCCCAGCCGGTTCCGGGCTGCTGCTCAAGCACGTTCGCTGAAGTTACCGCACCCTGGAGCGTGAGGTGCGCGCCAACCTGGCCTATCGCCTGTTCACCCGCATCGGGGCCGAGAAAGTGCCCGACGCCAAGACGCTGGGCAAGATCGGGCTGGCGCTGGGGCCCGACGTCATCGAACAGATTCATCAGCGTCTGGTGGCGCTGGCGAAGGAACGCAAGCTCGTCGCGGGCCGCCAGCTGCGCCTGGATACGACGGTGGTGGAAACCAATATTCATTACCCCACCGACTCGTCCCTGCTAAGCGACGGGGGTGCGGGTGTTGACGCGCACCATGAAAAAGATGCAGCGGCTGGCGGGCCAGGCCGGGACGAAGCTGCGCAACCGCTCCCGCAGTGTGAAGCATCGGCTGATCGAGATTGGGCGCGCCAGTCGCAGCCGCGGCCGCCAAAACCGGGAAAGGTTCGAAAAAACCTGCCGCAGGCTGCTGGCGGCGAGCGGGCACGTGGTGGCGCAAGCCAAGCGTTTCTCGGCGGAGGTCGCCGGCAGCGTCAAGCGCTGTTCCGGCGTGATCGAGCAGGCCGCCTTGGAAGGCTTGAAGAAATACTTGGACACGCGCGGCGTCTGATGATAGATCGGCCACATCTCAATCACATCATTGAGATCGCGACCGATGGGGTATTTAGTTGACTCCAGTAGCCACAATATGTTGTGGTTGGGGGCATGAAGGAGGACTACCCCCGAAACCTCGTCGAGTTGGAAGCTCGATTCTCGACCGAGGAGGCGTGCCGGGAGTACCTGCTGAAGCTGCGCTGGCCGGAGGGGTTCGTGTGCCCGCGCTGTGGGATCCAGTCCTCATGGGCCAGCAAACGCAATCTGCTGCTCTGCGCCGACTGCGGTTACCAGGCCTCGGTGACGGCGGGCACGATTTTCCAGGACACCCGCAAGCCCTTGACGTTGTGGTTCCGGGCGGCTTGGTGGGTGACAACGCAAAAAGGCGGGGCCAGCGCGCTGGAGTTGCAGCGGGTCTTGGGTTTGGGTAGCTATGTAACCGCCTGGACCTGGCTGCACAAGTTCCGCCGCGCCATGGTGCGCCCCGGTCGCAATCGGCTGGTCGGCCGGGTGGAGGTGGACGAAACGTATGTGGGCGGAGTCGAAGAGGGCGTCCGAGGTCGCGAAATGGTTGGCAAAGCGTTAGTTGCGGTTGCTGCCGAGGAGGATGGGCGCGGTATGGGTCGCATCCGGCTCCGTCGGATCGCGGATGCCTCAGCGGCGAGCTTGGAAGCCTTTGTCGAAGAAGCTATCCAACCTGGCAGCCTCGTGCACACCGACGGCTGGGAAGGCTATGCGGGATTGGAGAACAAAGGATACCGCCATGAAGTCACCGTGCTGCGCGGGAAGCGGCAATCGGCGAGTAAGCTGCTGCCGAGAGTCCATCGTGTCGCCTCTCTGCTAAAGCGCTGGCTGTTGGGGACCCACCAGGGGGCTGTCAGTCACGAGTATTTGGACTACTACCTGGACGAGTTCACGTTCCGCTTCAACCGGCGGACCTCACGGTCGCGCGGCAAACTTTTCTATCGCCTCCTCCAGCAGGCGGTCGCCGCCGACCCTGCTCCCTATAAGACAATGGTCGAGGCCACCAGGGCCGGCACCCCCACCCCCAAGATGTAGTGGCTACTGGAGTCAACTAAATACCCCATCCGCGACCGAATGCAGGAACTGGTTTCCGCTCGGTGCGGTCAAGGGGCCTCGGCAAGCTGACTGTCGGCGGGGGCTGCTTGGTGGCGCCTCTCGGTCAACAACCACCGCCGCGTCGTGTAAGATCAGTCTTTGAGAAAACTCTGAATTGAGCGCAGGCCCCCTTCCCCGCTCTGCTCGTTTCCTTCCTTTCATTCCGCCAATCGGAAGACCTGCATGCCGGCCTCCGTCGATCCTTCGACCACACTGTCGCGGCTCCTCGAGAGCCGGGGGGCCGTTGCCGGCCTTTATCTTGTCCTGACCATCTGCATGACATTCCCATTGGTGCTCCATATGGGGTCGTCCGTCCCGGCGGGAGCCGGAGATATCTGGCAGAACTACTGGAACTTCTGGTGGTGGGAAAAGTGTTTATTGGAGCTGCGGCAGAGCCCCTACCACAGCCAGCTCTTGTTTCACCCCTCGGGAGCGGATGTCATCTTTCACACGCATTCGGCGTTTAATATGGTTGCGGCGATGCCGGTCAGCGTGATCTGGGGGCCGGGCGCGGCCTACAACTTTTGCGTTCTTTTGGCACTGTGGCTCTCGGGCTGGGGAGGCTATTTGCTGGTCAAGGAGCTGACCGGGGATGTGCGCGGGGCCTTCCTGGCTGGACTCGTGTTCGCTTATTTCCCGCAGCACATCGAGCAAACACTGGAGCATTTGAATCTGTTCTCGACCCAGTTCATTCCGCTGACGCTGCTTTACTTTTTCCGTTTGTCCCGGCGGGGCGGAACCCGCAATGTCGCCGGCCTGGCGGTTTGCTTCGCTCTCAATGCCCTCTGTAGCTGGCACCTGGGACTGATGCTCATCTTGACGCTGGCGCCGCTGGCGGGTTTGGCGATGTTTCGGATGTTTCAAAAGACGCGTCCGATCGGCCGTCTGGTCCGCGACCTGGCGATCGCGGCCGGAGTGTCGGCGCTCATTCTGCTGCCGGCGGTCTTCCCCTTGCTCTCGGAAATGGCTTCCGGCGCTACTTATTTCGAAAAGCGGCTGGTCGACCGCGGAATCGATGCCAGCTACCTTTTCACACCGTTCTTTGAGCACCCGTTGCTGGGTTCTTTCACCGTGGACGCCTATTTGAACCGCGCCTACCAGGCGTCCGGGTTTGTCTGCTACCTCGGATTTATCCCCCTTGGCCTGGCGGCCTGGGCACTCGTGCGCCGCAAGAGAGGAACGGCGTACTGGGCTTTGTTTACGCTGGCCACGCTGCTGCTGGCCTTGGGCGCTCACCCGTTCTGGGATGGCAAGCTGTACGACGGTATCACCCTTCCTTTCGCCCTGCTGAAGTTTTTCCCGGGGCTGGATTTCCTTAGGGTCGCCAACCGTTTCTTGATTCTGACAAGCCTGGGACTTGCGATCTTGGTTGGGTACGGATGGACAGCTCTCCGCAAGCCGAGCGATCTCAAGTTTGCTTTGCTGGGGGGGCTGATCTTTCTCGAGTACTTGTGGGCTCCTTACCCCATTCGCGAAATCGAGATTTCACCTCTCTATTCGCGGCTGCGAGAAGCGGGACAAAAAGGCGCCATACTCGACATCCCTTTCCATCAGCGCAACCGCACTGTTCCCAACCTCCTTGCTCAAGCGGTCCATGGCCGGCCGATCGCGGACGGCTACCTGTCGACGATTCCTCCGCAAGCCTTGGAAGCTATTCAAACCGAGCCGGCGTTGAAGGACCTGGCGGGCGTGCCGAAGCTGGAACGGCCCATCGACCGCGATCGCCTGCTTGCACTTGGTTTCGATACCGTCGTGCTGCACAAAGACCGTACCGAAAGCTACGCCAAACAAAGGTTGGATGAGGTTGAGCGGCGCGATTTGTTGGGACGCAAGTCGGCACTGCGTCTTGGCGGCATCCCCGACGAAACCATGCGCCGCATTCGGACCGAGCTGACCCAACTGTGCGGAGAACCCCAATGGGAAGACGAGCGGATCGCCGTGTTCGATCTGCGGCGGTTCCCGTAGCCGTGAGCTGATGGACCGGCCAGGAAGGAGTATTTTGTGCTTTCGTCTGAAAAAGATGTATAATCGCTCCGTACGCAGAGGATTTCTTCTTCAAAAGAGCCGGAGTCACTCGCCAAAGGCAACTATTAGCAACTATGTAGAACCGTCGTTCGAAAGGCCATGCCCAAACCGAAGCTGCAAAAGGAAGAGACGGCATCTAGTCCCGATCAGCAGGAAGCCGCTGAACGCGAGGCCACTGCGGAGCCGCTCATATTCACTGCTTACCGGCTGAAGCCGCTGACCCTGAAGATCGTTCCCGCCGCGATCGACCGCGACTGGATGGACTGGCGCCAAAACGGCGCCAATCGCTGTCTGCCGCTGCGGGTCGCCAATCAAGACGGCTGGTTCATTCTCAACGACTGTGATCTCGAAGCCGTCTGGACCGGCAAGCCGGGGATCGACAGCCTCAAGGTGAAATACGCCAAGGGCCGCGAATCAAAATTCATCCGCAATATCTTCGGCCACGGCATCCTGACGTGGCACATTCCATACCTGTTTCGCACGCCGCCTGGCTACAACTTGCTCGTGCGCGGCCCGGCGAACTGGATGAAGGACGGCGTTTGCGCTCTCGACGGTCTGGTCGAGACCGACTGGGCCGTAGCAACGTTTACGATGAACTGGAAAATCACGCGCCCATTCTTGAAGGTGAAATTTCAGGCCGGCGAGCCCATCTGCATGATCGTTCCGCGGCGCCGCGGCGAGGCGGAAGCCTTTCAGCCGGAAATACGCAACATCGAGTCCGCGCCCGAGCTGCAGCAAGGTCATCGCAAATGGGCCGAGGCGCGCCGTCAATTGATCGCGGAAAAGAAGGTCATGGCCCAGGAAAACAGGTTGGGCGGGAAAGGCGCCGCCGCGCCCTGGCAGCCACACTACTTTCGCGGCTCCGCGCCCGGCGGGGAAACCGCGCCGGAGCATCAAGTCAATCTGCGGATACGGCCATTCGCGGAGATCGAGCCTGCCTTGGAGGCCGTGACGGACAGCGCCCAGGAGATATCCGAGGCCTACGGCGTGCCCCCCGCTCAGTCATCCTGGCAGCGGCTTAGGCGCTTGTGGCGGAGCGATTAGACTGCCTCGATGAACGCTCAGCGGCGGGGGTTCGCGCTATAATCGTCTGGACCCTGAACAGCTTTTTGGACCCAATAGGCCATTCAAAGATAGAGTCTCGTCGGCTTTGGAGTGTGAACCATGAAACAGAAGCAAACCAGCATCCATCGCAGAAACTTTCTCGCCACAACCACCGGCGCTGGACTGGCGCTGTCAGGTTTGTCGGCGGCAACCCCTTCGCGGGCGGCAAGCCCAGCTCAGCGGAGCACCGTCGCGAATGACACGATCCGTGTCGGCATGATCGGTCCGGGAGGCCGCGGCATCCAGCTCCTGAAAGAGTGCATCGAGTTTGGCAGCACCTACAAAGCGCGAGTCACCGCCGTTTGCGATATCTGGAACAAGCGCCTGGAGGCGGCCGCCAAGCGAGTTCGCGAGTCCTATAGCGTCGAGCCGAAATCGTATCCCAACTACGAACAAGTGCTTGCCGACAACGACATCGACGCCGTGATCATCGCCACCCCGGACCATCAGCACTCCAAGATGCTCAAGGCCGCTGTCGAGGCGGGCAAGGACGTCTACATCGAAAAACCGATGGGCAATGTGCTGAGCGAGCTGAACGAAGCCTTTGCCGCGGTTGAAAAATCCGGCCGCATCGTGCAGATCGGCACGCAAAGGCGCAGCGATCCGCGTTACCGCTCGGCGATCGACATCATGAACTCAGGACGCATCGGCGAGATCGTCAAGGTCGACGTTATTTGGAACACATACAGCCAGTACCGCTGGGCCAAGAAGCAGAAGGAGCTTGACTCCCTGAAGGAAAGCGATGTTGATTGGAAAGCCTTCTTGATGGGCAAACCCGACCGGCCGTTCGACCCGAAGATCTACCGCTCGTTCCGGCTGTTCCGCGAATTCTCGAGCGCCATCATCGATCAATGGATGACCCACGGCATCGACGTAGTCCACATGCTGACCGGTGAGCTGTACCCGAAAAGCGTCGTCGCGCTTGGAAAGATCTATCGCTTCCACGATTACCGCGAGAACCCGGACACGATGCAGGCCGTGCTCGATTACGGCCACGGCGGCAAGAATTTCCTGGCGACCTACGGCACCTGCCTGGCCAATGGAGCGGGTAGCGCAACGCGAGTCCAGGGAACACGCGGAACTCTCGAAGTGGAAAACGTATGGCGCATCTCTGGAGACGGCGTCGAGAGTGACCAGGCGATAAAAGAGACCGAGGAAATCCCCGAGAAGCCGGGCACCTTGCATCACATGGCGAACTGGCTGGACTGCGTTCGCAGGCGGGCGCCCCAAGATTTGTACTGTCCGGCCGAGGCCGGCTACGGACACTCGATCGCCTGCATCATGACAACCGATGCGATGTGGAGCGGCCGTCGCATGGTGTTCGATCCCGGCCGCCGAGAGATTCGCGAAGGGTAAGAGTCGCCCAAGAAGTCCCCTCGGCGTGTAGTCAGCCGAGTGATGACGCTTGAACGCGACAAGGGCGCCCTCTCCCTCCCAAAAGTCAAGAAGCGCGCCGCAGGCTAAACCCGCGCGGGAGTAATATGACTTGGGTTTACTTTTTCTATCACTTTAGTGGAATTGGCGAGAGGACTATCGTACCGGTACTATCAGGTAACGTCAGTCTGATTTGGACAACAGTCCGGCTGACGCGGACAATTGAGCGTTTTGTTCCCGGTACTGAAAAATGAATTCCACTGAAGTTCACGGATCATATATGGAGAGTCGCAGGGATCTCGAAGGCTTCTTCTCCACGACTTTGGGCCAGACTGACTTTCGTTCCGACGGTTCCTATGTAACCACTCAATGGCTTTCGGTACTGATGGCGCCTCTCATTCCGGTGGCTAGCTATCGGGTGCTCGGGTCCCGGCATCTCCCGAGAGGCCCGTACAGGGCTTGTGAACCAGTCCCCCTCTGTTTCAGGCAGGTCTTTTCAGTTTATTTTTTCGCGGCTCTTTGGGCGGTGTGGGCTTCGTTCATCCCGTTTGTTACGGGCGCGTTCCTGATGGAGCAGCCGCTCTGGCTCTTTCTTCTAACGATCATGCTGATGCTGTGGGTCCCGATTGCCATTTGCAGGGCCGCCCGGCGGCGCCGTCGCAAAAGGAGCCGCCTCAGCGAGGCGGTCGCGTCCCAGATGACATACCGGGCTCGAGCGTAGTGGCCGCCTGACGATTATGATCTAGCGGAGACGCCCTCAGGCCGCGCACCGGACTACGTCGCGCAGGCCTCGCACTTGCGCCACGGGCTCTGAAAGATTTTCGTAGATCCCGCTCAGAGAATCAACGCTGAGACCGATGTGCCCGAGCGTGTCTTTGTCCAGCCACGCCATCAATTCTTCGACATTCCTCCCCCGGTTCCACGAACGGCCCAATTGAATGCCGACATGAATCAGGTTCATGAATGTCTTGCCGTCAGAATCCAGCGAAGGCTCCCAGGGTGTTTCCCAATGTTCGACCGCGTCCGCCAGGATGCGGGGGAGGCGCCAGGCCTCGAGTAGCCAGCGGCCGACCTTGCGCGAGTCCGTGCCGAAGACCGTGTGCTGCGCCGCGTAGTGTGTCATCTCCTCTTGCAAGGAGATAGCGGCTTGGTACTCCTCGGTGAATTGGGAAAGCAGGACAAACTCACCGATATTGTGCAGCAGCCCGGCGACGAGCAACTCGTCCGCGTCCAAATCGGGGAAGAACTCCCCCACCGCCCTGCAGCCCGCCGCCGCGGCCACCGAGTCTTCCCAGATCTCATCCGCAAGCGGCTCCTGCCCGACCATGCGATGAAATAATCCCGCTACAAACATCTGCAGCAACAGCATCCGCAGCTTAATTTGGCCGATGACGGTAATGGCTCTCGAAATGCTGGCGATGGGCGACCGCATCGCGTAGAAAGCAGAGTTGGCCAACCGCAGCAACTGGGCGGTCAGTGACTGGTCTGCTCCCAGCACGCGCTCGAGTTCCTGGAATGAGCACAGTGGGTCCTCCGTCATCCGCAGCGCTTCTTGGAGCACCGGGAAGAACGCCGGCAGGCGGGTCAGCTTGGTGAGGGCGTTCTTCACTCGCCGAGGGTCAGGCGCCTCGAGGACCAATTCGTTGGTCTGATAGTGAAAGCTTGAGTTCACCAATGTCCATATCGGACGCTGGCGAACAATCTAGAGCGAAAGTGCGAAGAAAATGTCGGCCGGGTTAACCCTAGCCAAAGACATTTGAAATTTCGTTCGCGGGGAGTTTGGGCGGTGGTGGTGCTAGTACGGGTCCGGGCCTGGAGCTTACAGTATTTCAGGGGCGTGCGGCCTGTCGGCATGAGCCACGTTCACGTGGCTTGGTCTCCTTTAGGCCGGCCCTTCTAGGGCCGGTTCACAGACCTCTTCTGACCTCGTTCCTCAGCTCGTTTCAACGGGCTTTCGTGCCATTCTTGGCGAGCTCGGCGCCACTATGAGCCATTTCTCCCCCCTTGCGGGGAGCGTTTTTGCACGCCCCTCTTTCTGCGAACAAAATCCTCAGAATCGCGCGACTAGAATCTAAGACTGTTCGCCAGCGGTTGGCCCGCTTGTGGGGCACTGACCCGCCACGCTGGGCGAAACCGCGGCACGGTAACTTACCCGCCCGGCTAGCAGGCAGGTAGAGGACTCGAAAGAGCCGCAACACGAAACGTGGCAGGGCGCGGAACCGTCAGGCGGGGTTAGGTTGGGGGTAGACTTCTTCCGTCACGCCGACGGTAAGGCGGTAGCTGTCTTTCTCACGCCGGCATTCTTTCGCTACGCCGAGACCGCGATATTCGTAGCTTGACAGCAAGACCAGGGCGGGTACCGGCACCGTTTCCGGCGTGGAGATCTCCAGCTCACCCTCGGTCCCGCTCTCAATGGCGACGCCGGCCCGGCATATTGAGCCATTCGCGGCGGTCCATGTCAGCGATACTCGTCCGAGCGGAGCCTGCTCGGGTTCGGCAATCGCTTCCTCGCGGTCGAGCAGGACGCTGACCCGGAACCCCTTGGCGATTTCGTCGCAGCAACGCACGGTACCCGAAACACCATCCGCGGCGGGGGGCAGTAGCCACACTTTTCTGCCGCTATCGACGGGCTGCTGAATCCGCACGATAACTTCGCTATCCGACCACTCTATGGCTTCGGCGGCGGCGAGTCCGGCGGTGGCGTCTTCGTTGAGCCAGCCGATCACCCCAGGCGGCGCCACCGGATCTTGGATGCGCTCCTTTGGAGCTTCGTTTTCGAGTCCCAGCGAACGGGCGGCTCGCCGCCAGAGATTGCCCAGACCTAGTTTCATGCTTGAAGTATCCTCGATTGCCGCCTAGCCCGCAATCGGCCAGAAGCACTAGTTTGACCCTCCGGGAAAACCACTATATAGGCCTTGTCAGCGGGACGAAGATTCCGTGTGCGTCAACTCGAGCGCCCCTGAGGGCCGGGATCTAGAGAATTGGGCCCAAAAGACAGATTGCCGGGTTACTTGACCGAGGGGTCAGTTGATGAACTGCTCGATTTCCCCAGCCTCCACCCGCCGGATCACGTGCAGCCCCACGAGGTAGCCATCTTGATAAGACGTACAGTAGCACGTGGATCCGAAACAATCTGACTCCTGCCCTTCCAGCCGAACAACGGCGGGCACGGGCACCGCGTCAGGGACGTGTACCTGCACGCCGTAGCCGTTGGCATCGCGGACTAAGGCCTCGGCCTCCTTCTGCCCGCCTCCGGGGGCTTCCCAGTAGAGTTTCCCCTTTCCGCCCGCCGGCTGCCTTTCCGCACGACGCCTTTCCCGCAGCACTCGTCTCACGCCGACGAAATGGCCGCCCATTCCCTCACGGCAATAGCGAACCACGCCTTTGCACCTCGGGTAGTTGTCCGTCGAGATCCAGACCGTCTGGCAGACCCGCAACAATTCGGCCGAACTGATCCCGAGTCCCGAATCCGACCTGTCTCGGATGTTGATCTTCATCTCGTGGCGGCTGCCGCCAGAGTGCAGCCACTCGAGGCTGCCCTGCTCATTCGTGGGCAGACGAGGCCCGTCACGCCGCTCTTGGTGCTTTTTGCGCGCGCGGTTCCGAGACGAGCTGAGCACGGACGGAACCCGTCGAATCACCCGAGCTGTACTACGGAGAAAGTCCCAGAGGAAACTTGACACACTTAGATTATGGCGGAATTCGCCTGGATCATCAACCCTACTGATGTACTAAGGTCCCTAGTACTAGTCATGGACCGACGTAGACCTTCAGGGTTCACCGAAAACCAACCTGGCAGGGACGGCCTGGCAACGACGAAATGGTGTCAAAGCCACTTGAGCACCACCCGCCACGGGTCCTCGACGGGGGGTGTAGAAGGGGCTTAACCGACAGTGAGAAGAGTCACTGTAACAGGCCGCCATGCCCGAGAGTCGAGATCTCGCCCGCCGAAAGCGAGTAGCGAGCCAGCAGCGGCGGCAGAATCAGATCGACCACGTTGACTTTCGGAGACCGGAAACACCCTGGCGCCGAAACGACAGGAATCTCGCCGGCGTAAGCCAGCAACAGAAGGTTGCCGGGCTCCACCGGCGCAAGAAAGCTCTCAATGCGGCACCCCACTCGCTCCATCGCCCGCCCGACGACGTCGGAGGGACCGGCCGGCGCCGTGGTAGAGGCGACAAGCAGGATGGTTGGCCGCGGCCGCAGCAAGTGCTCCAAGGCCCGGCCCACGGTCTCCTCGTCCTCGACGCAGGAAAGGGCGTAGCTTGCACTCGTATGAAAACGCTCGAGGCGTGTCTTCATGATGCCTTCAAACAACTGCCTGCCTCGCGCGCCGCTGCGTAAATCGGTGTAGAGCACCGCTACCGTAGGATTTCCAATAGGACGGCCCTGCAGGATCGGCCCCTGTTCCTTCAATAGAGAAAGCGTGGTCTCAAAGTCTTGCCGCTCCACCGCGAAAGGAGTGGTCTTTACGGTCGCGACTCTCTGACCCGCCAGCACGAAACAGAAATTCGGGGCGGTGGCGATCGTGACATTCCCCGAGCGATTGATACGTCGCAACAGGTCTTCGTCCACTAATAAGGAACAATTCTCCGTCGCGAATAGATTGGCCCTTCCGCCCGCCGCGAGACGAATTTCCATTGCCCCACAAGCCGCCTCGGCGGCGATTTGACTCGAGGCCTGATCCTCAGGGATCTCATTATCGTCTAGTATCGCCACCGGGACACGATCGTGTCCCTCTGAACCCAGCAGACGGATATCTTCTTCGTTGATTTGGTGCCCCTTCGCGAGAAGCTTCTTTCCCGACGCCTGAAAGATCGGTGTACACAAGAGCTTGCCCATCGCACTGCTGACATCGACGACTTCAGTTCGCAAAACGTTTCCCTCCCCTTGGCAGACTCCTCGCCTGCACAGCGTTCAAAGTATACACACGATTTCAGTAAAAAGATACCTATTTATGGAAACTTTATTATGTTTAGTATATTATCTGAAGTTTTGGATTCAAAGGACTCCGCCGCCGCGAGTCAAGGAAGCGAACGGGCACGCATTACGATAATCAACTCACAACATGGAACTTGACCATGACGGCCGGGAGGCGGGGCTTTTCGCCCGAACGCCGGGTACTGGACTGTCTTATGCGGAAGTGAGCGTCGTGCCCATTTGCTCACCCTGCACGACCCGGGTCAGGACTCCCCTCACGGCTCCCGCAACGATGCGCACACAAGCAATTCCCTGCCCGAGTCCGGCCATGGCCGCACGAAGTTTGGCTTCCATTCCACCGTGAGCGACCCCACTCGTGATCAAGTTTTCGGCCTGGCCAGCGGTCAGTTTGGGAACGAGCGTTCCGTTTTGATCCAAGACCCCCTCGACATCGGTAAGGAATATCAGCTCGTCCGCCGCGAAGCCGCCCGCGCAAGCAACGGCCATCTGGTCGGCGTTGATGTTGTAGATGTCGTCGTGCCGGCCGCCGGCGACACAAGCGACCGCGGGAAGGTAACCCTGAGCAGTCAGCAGATTGAGAATCGACGCATCGACCTGATCGACTTTACCGACCGCGCCCAGGTCTGCAGCCAAAGGGACAGCGCGGACCAAGCCAGCGTCAATTCCGGAAAGGCCCACGGCACGTGTACCGGCATGATTTAGCTCGGCCACTAGATGGTGATTGATCTCGCCGGCGAAGACTCGCAGAACGGCATCCAGCATTTCCGGCGGGGTGACCCGGAATCCGTGGCGGAATTCGCTTTCGATTCCGTGAGTGCTGAGGTAGCGGCTGAGTCTTTTGCCGCCGCCATGGACCACCACGGTTTCGTGGCCGGCCTCAACTACAGCGGCGATCTCCGCCGCCAGGCGCCGCCGGGTTTCCTTTTCCTCGAGTAGGGTCCCGCCAAGTTTGATCAGGAGTTTCATTGCCATACAGGGCGTGAAACTAGATGAGACCCTGGGTTTCAGGGAAGCCCAAGACCAGGTTCATGTTCTGAACCGCCTGGCCGGCGGCGCCCTTGACCAGGTTGTCAATCGCGGCCACGATGACCGCCCGGCCGGTACCGGCATTGACCTGAATGCCCAGGTCGCAATAGTTGGTATGAGCTACCGATTGCAGATCGGGAAATTGCCCGTCGGGGTAGATACGGACGAAAGGCTCGTCTTGATACACCTTCTGATAGACTGCCCGCAAATCGTCGGCGGACATTTCGGTCGCGGTCTTGACGTAGATCGTTTCAAGAATCCCCCGATGAACAGGCAGGAGTTGGGCGGTGAAGCAGAACTCCTGCTCCTCCAAGTCGGAAGTGAGCAGAACTTCCGGAATATGCCTATGTTCCAGCACTCCGTATGCGGAGAAGTTCTCCGTCACGGAACAAAAATGAGTGTTGCCGGAAGGTTTTTTTCCCGCGCCGCTGACGCCGGACTTGGCATCGCAAATGACACCTGCCTCGCGATCCAGCACCCCTGCGGTAATCAAGGGCCGGATCGCCAGGTTCGCCGCTGTCGCGTAGCAGCCCGGGTTGGAAACCAGCCGCGCGACCTTGATCACCTGCCGAAAGTACTCCGGCAGGCCGTAGACTGCTTCGGCCAGCAGGTCCGGCCGATTGTGTTCCATCTGATACCAGCGGTCGTAGTTGGACGCAGTCCGCAGCCGGAAGGCTCCGCTCAGGTCGACGACCTTTGCGCCGGCATCCAGTGCGACTGGAACCAGCTCCAAAGACACTTCGTGGGGCGTGGCCAGGAAAACAAGAGAGATATTGCCTTCATTCAGGCTATCCGCCGACCATGGCATGCGCTTGGTTTCCTGATACCAGACCCGCTGATCGATGTAGGTCTGACTGCGATGCTCGAGCAGAACGGCCTCGACTCCCCCGTGTCTCTTGAGAATCTTTACCAGTTCAGCACCGCTGTAACCGCTAAACCCAACAACCCCGACTCGCAAAGTATCCGCCACGCTCGATTCCTCGCCCGAACCGATGATCATACTGGATCAGCAGGAATCCGACAACTTCAGCCGCCAGTTCAGCTCACCTGGCTCAGGCCCCACAGCGCCCGCCCTGATATCATCCAGAGATGCCAGCCCCGCTGTTAGAAGCCTGCCATCGGCGTCCAGTGGACCGCACCCCGGTATGGTTCATGCGGCAGGCTGGGCGGTACCTGCCCGAGTACCGGCGAATCCGCGCAAGCCATTCAATCCTAGAGCTTTGCAAGCGCGCCGACCTTGCTGCGGAAGTCACCCTGCAGCCGGTCGAGATCCTGGACGTCGACGCCGCCATCATCTTTGCCGATCTGCTGCTGCCGGTCGAGCCCATGGGGCTCAAGCTGAAGTTCTTAGCGGGAGAGGGCCCATCCATTGACCCGCCCATTCGCAAGTTGGCTGACATCGAGGCGCTCAGTACCCTCCATGGCGCCGAGCTTGGTTACGTCGGAGAAGCCATTGCTCAGGTTAAGCAGCAGTTGAACGGCCGCATTCCCGTGATCGGATTTGTTGGCGCCCCTTTCACGCTGGCCAGCTACATGGTGGAAGGAGGCAGCTCGCGCCACTACCTCAACACCAAGCGGCTGATGTACAGCGAGCCCGCCGCCTGGCGGAACTTGATGGAAAAGATCGTGGAGGTTCTCGCGCCCTATGCTTCCAGTCAAGTCGCCGCCGGCGCGGAAGTGATCCAGGTCTTCGACAGCTGGGTCGGCGCCTTGTCTCCCGGAGATTACGCCAAAAACGTTCTGCCGTACTCTCGAAAACTAATTCGCCGGATTCAGACGGCCGGCGTTCCTGTCGTCCACTTTGGAACTGGCGCGGGACCTTTCCTTGACTTATTGCACCAAGCGGGAGGCGACGTACTCGGGCTGGACTGGCGAATGCGCCTCGACAAAGCTTGGTCATCGATCGGCCACGAAGCCGCGGTTCAAGGCAATTTGGACCCTGTTGCTTTGTTCGCGCCCTTGCCGGAGCTGCGGCGGCAAGTGCAAGACATCATGCGCCGGGCGGGGGGGCGCCCGGGCCATATCTTCAACCTAGGGCACGGCATCCTCCCCGAAACCCCCGTGGATAACGTAAAGGCGGTCGTGAAGATGGTCCGCGAGTTTTCAGGCCGCATTCTTGCGACGTGACGAGCGAAGCAAGTTAGGTACGAGACACGAGCCTCCCCGGCGTGGCGCACCCATTCCTGCGTGCCGTGTCGCCATTCCTGGCGACATCGTAGGGACCGGCTCTCAGCCGGTCCAGCCGGTCCTACGCCGGCCCGCCCGAATAAATCAGCGACCCGCGCCAGAGAAGACCCGCTGAGGCCGACATGGCAGAGCGCAGTTCGCCGGAGCCGCGCGCGTCAGCAAGCGGTAGGCCCCTAGTCCGCGCTCCGCTCGCGCGCGTTCCTTGTAGCGCAAAAAGGGGGACCGCCTCAATTTCTGGGGAAAAGCCTGCTTTCCCGCCGCGCCTGCCTCGTTAGACGGCCTTCCGTGATCCGCGCTTGTTACGGCTCGCCCTTCGAGAGCCCAGCCATTCTCTTAGTGATCCAGGACTTTCGCCCGACTGCCGTCCAGCCAACAAACCCGCAACTGTCAAATCCTCGTCAAGATCGGGCCAATGGATGTAGGCGCCGTCCCCAACGATCTCAAAATGACTGCGTTCCCGCCGTGTCCCGTGCCATAGACGAGGAAAGCAAACCAGGGGCACGATGATGGTTCGACCATCCACCAGATCAACGGTCAAGGCTTCGTCGTCCACCTTGACCAACTGGGCCCGTGCTTCTTGCGTTTCAACGGCCGAAGAACTCATACCATCTCTTGAGTAAAGCCTCGTGATGTTTCTGAACGAGCTTCCCAATCAGATTCAGTTCCCGTCGGCTGAAGCCCCCGGCCCGCTCGAGAGCAACGGGTTCCAACCAGAATTTCGCGACCATGCCCTGGCGTCTGACGTGAACGTGCGGAGGTTCGCTCCGATCCAAGGACACAAAGAAAAAGCGCTAGGACCGTACTCTGAGAACCGTCGGCATTCCATCGCAACCCTATCCACCAATTAAGATTAGCACGAGCCAGCCGATCGACGCGGTTGGTCCGTCCATGGTGGGGGGGACCTGTCGCGGGGGCCTGTTGGTTTCGGCCAGCTCCCGGTCCTCCCGGCCGGATCAAGAAGATGAGCTGCAGGCGGTCAACCTTTTCGAGAAGTTTGGGGACCAGCAAGTAGGTTTCACCGACTGCGTGGGCGGGCGGGGACAGAGCTAAAGGCAATACTCTTCACTTAGAGCCATGAGCTGCTCGTTGGGAGCGTTGAGCCGCGAAGCGGCGCCGGATCGTAGCCCATGGGTGGAGCGAAGCGGAACCCTGGGTCCGAAACCCCTCAAGGCCAAAGCCCCGAGGATCTTGCCATATGGCAAGAAGGTAGGGGCGCAGGAAAACAAACGCATGATTCTGACGACGGATCCGCCTTGCGCCGGAAAAAATACGACGACCTGGCAGGCCCACCCTGACACCACTAAATCAATAGTATTGGAGCTAAAGGGCCTCTGGTGGCACGGACAATCGAGGACGCAATTCCTGCCGCCGAGCGGCCCGTCAAGTGCTATACTCGTCGCGTCCCGTCGGGATTCGCGGCCGCGCGGTCGGGGTTGTGCTGGCGAACGAGCGCGGCCGAGGACGCTGAAAGATGCCCATTCATAACCACCACCCCGGACCTCGGGGAACGCGAAGACATTTCCTAAAACAATCCCTGGCCGGTTCCCTCGTTTGCAGTTGGCTGGCGCGCGATCACCCCACCCTGCGGGCGCAAACGGCATCCAGTCAGCCTTACGATCTGCTCGTCAAGGGAGGCAAGCTGGTCGACCCTTCCCAAGGCCTCTCCGCGGTGCGAGACGTGGCCATCAGCGGGGACAAGGTCGCCCGCATTGCCGCCGGCATTCCCGCGAACCAGGCGCGCCATGTTCTCGATGCGGCGGGGAAAATCGTCACTCCCGGACTGATCGACATTCATGTTCACGTCTACGATGGCGTCGCGCCATTGGGGATTCCGGCGGATCCTTCCTGTATCGCCAAGGGCGTCACGACCGCCGTCGATGCCGGCTCAGCTGGAGCCCATACGTTTCCCGGTCTGCGGAAGTACGTCATCAACGTGGCCGACACGCGAGTTTTCGCCCTGCTGAATATCTCCGTTGTCGGCCAGTCGACGCTGTCACAAGAGAACCCCTGGGGCGAGCTGCTCGACTTGCGTTACGCCAACCCCAAGCTGGCGGTCAAAACGATCGAACGCAACCGCGACGTCATTCTCGGCATGAAGGTTCGCCTCACGCGCAACATCGCGGGAGACCACGACCTCAAGGCGCTCTCGCTGGCCCGCGAAGCAGCCGATGCCGTCAACCTGCCGCTCATGGTTCACATCGGAGGCTCCCACTCGCCCCTGCCGGACATACTGGCCATGCTAAAAAAGGGCGACGTCATCACGCATAGTTTTCGCGGAGGAGAGGGCGGCATCCTCAACGATCGGGGCCGCGTGATGCCTGAAGTCCACCGAACCATTGCTCGCGGAGTCAGCCTCGACATCGGCCACGGAGCCGGCAGTTTTTCCTTTGATACCGCTGAAAAGGCGCTGGCTCAGGATGTGTTGCCCGGCACGATCTCGAGCGATGTTCACCAATTCAATGTCAACGGACCGGTGTTCGACCTGGCCACGACGCTTTCGAAGTTCATGCACTTGGGGCTCACGCTGGAACAAGTCATCGAGCGGGTGACGAAAAATCCCTCCCAGCTCTTCGGGCGGCTCAACGGACTGGGGACCCTGCGGCAAGGCGCTGAAGCCGATGTCGCGGTATTTTCATTGGACGAGGGTGATTTCGAATTTGTGGACGCCCTCGGCGCGAAGCGCACGGGCCACCGCAAACTGCGGCCCGTCGCCACCGTCAAAGCGGGAAAGATCTACGGTTCGGCGTCGATTCCAGTCGTGCGGCTTTGAGTTCAGCGATAGCCAGAATCGGAGCCGCGACCGTGAGGAAGCGGTTAGCCGCTACACCGCGCCTCATCCGCCAGCGGCCACGCTCCCCCCTCTGGTTGCGGCTGGTCCGCGTGAGGGAGGGGTCTGCCGCTTCGACGCGCGGAATCCGGCGACGGCCACGCCGCCCGTTTTGTTTGCAGCCGGTCCGCGTTACGTTCAACCACGAGGCCCGCCCACCGCCGCCGGCAAGCAATCGGCCCATAAACCTAAAAACGGCAGTTGCTAGGGGGCATCGGTGACATACAAGGGGCCGCCGAGGACTCTGCCGTGGAGAAATTGGCGGAAAATCCAGCTCAGAATCAGTCGCCAGCGTTGGGCTCGGGTCAACTGCTCCGCAGTTGCTCGCACCCATTGCAAAAAGGCGCTCCCCCGCTGCAAAGCCGCCTTCATCTGCCGCGCCCTGGCGTGCAAGCTGGTAATCGTTACCGTGGTTTGGTGGCCGTGGCGCGTCCGCCGGGCAATGCCGTGCAGCAGCAGCGGACGCGTCGTGATCGCCTCGCCATGCTTGTCGGGGATCGCCAGCCGCGTAAACAGCGTCCACCAGTTGTACACCAGCGCCCCGATGCGCGCCAGCACCTGACAACGCAGCAGGTCCTGGGTCGTGAATCCCGACCAACTCCACTGGTTCTTCAATTCGTCAAAGTTGTTCTCCGCGTCCGCCCGGTCGCGATAGTGCTGTGCGATTGTCGCCACCTCCTCGTCGAGCGAGCTCAGCAGCACCACGTACTCATAGAGCACACCCTGGTCGACGATTTCCGCCAACCCCAACGAGAGCTGTTGCGGCGCCGCCGGGTCGGGCTGAGTGAGGGCCAGATCGTTGCGAATCTGGCGCCGCAACACCACCAGCGGCCGGGACCGGCTCCAGCCTTCCAGCATCAACTCCGTGCGGATCGCTTGCCAGCCTTTGCCCGCCGACTCCCATTCCTCGCTGCGAAACAACCTCTCCAACAGTCCCTTCACGCCCCGGCTCTGCCGCAATTTGAATAAATAAGGAAGCTCGCGCTGTGCGGCGCCCAGCATCATCCGCTCCGTCCCCCAGCCGATATCTCCGCGCAGCAGCGCCGGACGCTGCCCGGGTTCCAAGCCGTCGATAAACTTCCACAACTGCGGCTGCGCATACGAGGACGCCGTCTGGTTGCCCGGCTGCATTTCCACTTCCAGCAGCAGCCGCAAGTTGGCCACGAAGTAAGTGTGGTAGACGTGCGAAGGACGCCCCGGCTTGCCCGGGTTGTAACCGCGCTTGGCGCCCTGCTGGCACCCGTAGAGCGGCTTGACGCTGGAGTCGACGTCGAGGATCCAGGGCTCTTCCAGCAGCGCCTCGTAGGTTCGCCGCAGATGCTCGCGCAGCCAGCTGCTGCAAGCCTTCTCGTCGGCCCTTTGAAAGGCCCGCCGCGCCGAATCTTCGCTGACGACCTTGCTCATCCCCAGCAATTCCGGGTTGACTCCATCGCCACGGATCGAGCTGATGTGCGCGTAGCGGCGATGTCCCGCCAGCAGGCTCAGCAGCAGGGCGCCCAACACGTCGCGCACCGCCGGCGCGTTGGGGCTGCGGTAGTCGAGCGGACAAGCGGCGACCCAGTCGTTGAACAACCCGGCGGTTTTAAGAAACTCGATGAAGTAGGGCATCTGCCCGTAGGCGGTCACCGCCGCGCCGGCGTCCCAGCGCAGATGCACCTTGCCGCCGTAGGTGTCCAGCGCCTGGCTGCCACGGCTCTGCTTTGCGATGGCATTTTGGGGCTCCCCCAGCGGGTGAAGCTGTATTGCGCCTCGTGATTTCGACATCACCCACAGTATCAACCACTTGCCCCCTGAGCCGCCAATTCAACCGCCGTTTTTAGGGTTACCGCTCCACCAGGGGAGGTCATGGAAAACATGGAAAAGATGATCTTCACGCCGAGCGCCGGTCCCACACTTCGGGTTGAGTTGGAAGTGGCGTTGGTGGACGCCGAGACCATGGGACTGTCCAGTTCAATACAGCAGGTGCTCGAGCGGCTGCCCAAACGCCTTCACGGCCAGGTCAAGCCGGAATTGATGCAGTGCTACCTGGAGATCAACACGGAAGTTTGCCAGACGGTCTCCGAGGCAGAGGGCGACCTGCGGGAGAAGATCCGAGCGGTGGAAAGAGTGACCGATGAGGAGGGCTTGCTGTTGTACTGGACCGGCACGCATCCATTCTCTATTTGGCAGGACCAGATACCAACTCCCAACGAGCGCTACGCCCGGATGCTGGAGATCCTGCAGGATATGGGACGGCGGTTCGTGGTGTTCGGACTCCATGTTCATGTTGGTGTCGACTCCGGAGACAAGGCGGTCATGATCTGCGAGCGTATTCTTCGGCACCTGCCAACGCTTTTGGCCATGAGCTGCAACAGCCCCTGGTGGAACAACCGGGTCACTGGTCTGCATTCGCATCGCTCAAAGATCATGGAAGGTCTGCCTACAGCGGGCTTGCCGGCGGCGATGCGCAACTGGAGCGAGTATGTGTGGCTGCTCAACCATTTGATGGAAACCGGATTCATCGGTTCCACCCGGGATATCTGGTGGGACGTCCGGCCTCATCATAAATTCGGCACCGTCGAGGTCCGCATCTGCGACACACCGGGCTGCTTGGAGGATGCGCTGGCGCTGGCCGCCTTGATTCAGAGTTTGGTGCGGGCGCTTTCCGACCAGATCGACCGGGGGACTTACCAGCTCGACTGCCACCCGATGACGGTACAGCAGAACAAGTGGCGAGCCGCCCGGTATGGGCTGGACGCGCAACTGGTCGACTCGTTTACGTTTGAGTCCCGGCCGGCGAGGGGGGCCGTCGTCGAGCTCGTCGAACTGCTGCGAGACACCGCGGAACAACTCGACTGCCTGAGCTACCTGGACCATGTTCGTGAGATGGCCGCAGGGCCCACCTGGGCGGAACGCCAGTTGCAGCTTCTCGAAGAGACGGGAGACCCCAAGGAAGTGGTGAGACGAATGACGCAGATATCACGCCTCGAACCGCCGGTGACTTCGCCGCCAGGCTAAGTCCGGACGAATCGATCAAAACGGGTAATTACTGAATCAGAACCCCCTGGCCGTCGGGCTTCTCGTCGTTGTTGCCGTTTTCGGCGGACTCGGGGACTACGCAGGCGGCGGCAATCTCATCACCGTCCCCGAGGTTCACCAGCCGGACTCCCAGCGCCGAGCGTGCGGTGGCCCGGATCTTGTCCGACTCGATGCGGATGATCTTGCCGTTTCGCGTGATGATCATCAAGTCGTTCTCTTTCGTTACCGTCATGATCGAAACGACGTGGCCGTTTCGTTTCGACGTCTTGATGTTGATGATGCCTTTCCCTCCCCGCGCCGTGAGACGGTATTGATCGAGCTTGGTGCGCTTCCCATAGCCGTACTCGGTCATGCTCAGAATCAGCATGTCTTCCAAGGCGGCGACCATTCCGATCACCCGATCGTCACCTTCCAAGCGGATCGATCGCACGCCGCGAGCGGGCCGGCCCATGGCACGGACTGCTGACTCGTGAAAGCGTATCGCCTTGCCGCGACTGGTCGCGACGAAGATATCGTGGTTGCCATCGGTCAGATGAGCTGAGATCAGCTCATCATCGTCGTCGAGCCCCAGCGCGATAATTCCCCGAGACATGGGCCGCTTGAAGACGCTGAGATCACACTTCTTGATGACGCCCTTGCGGGTTGCCATCACGATGTTGCGGCCCTCGACGAACTCTTTGACCGGCAAGAAAGCCTGTACCGTCTCTTCGGGCTGGAAGTCCAGCAGATTGACAATGTTTTTGCCGCGCCCCGTGATGCCGGCGTCGGGAATGTCGTAGATCCGCAGCCAGTAGACCCGTCCCAGGTTCGTGAAGACCAGGAAGTAGGAGTGCGTCGATCCGATCATCAGGTGCTCGACGAAGTCCTCGCTGCGGGTGCCCATCCCGATGCGGCCACGCCCGCCGCGGGTTTGCTGGCGGTAGGTCGTTACAAGAGTCCGCTTGACGTAGCCGTTATGGGTGACCGTGATGGCTACATCTTCGTCCGCGATCAGGTCTTCCATCGACATCTGTGTCACCGGCGGGCCGATCTCGCTGCGGCGCTCGTCGGCGAACTTCTTTTTGATGTCCCTCAGCTCGTCGACGATGACTTTGCGGAGGACTTTGTCGGAGCCGAGGATTTCAAGGTAACCAGCAATTTTGCGCTGAATCTCCGCCAACTCGTCGATAATCTTGTCGCGCTCCATGGCGGTCAGCCGCTGGAGCTGCATCTCGATGATGGCTTGCGCTTGCCGCTCGCTGAACTCAAAGCGATCCATCAGCGCCTGCCTTGCCTCCGCCGGGCTCTTAGACTGCCGGACCAGCTGGATCACCTCGTCGAGATGGTCGAGCGCGACTTGGAAACCGAGCAGCACATGCTCCCGGTCGCGGGCTTTGCGCAGGAAGTGGTTGGTCCGCCGCCTGACCACGTCGATGCGGTGCTCAATGAAGAGATTGAGGTACTGCAGCAGACCCAGCTCGCGCGGCTGGCCGTCGACGATCGCCAGCATAATCATGCCGTAACCGGTCTGTAGTTGAGTGTGTTTGAAGAGGTTGTTGAGAACGACCTCGGGCTGCTCTCCCCGCTTGAGTTCGTAGACGATCCTCATGCCGTCGCGGTCGCTTTCATCCCAGATGTTGGAGATACCCTCGATCTTCTTGTCGTTGACCAGAGCTGCTGTGTGCTCGATCAGCCTGGATTTATTGACCTGGTAGGGGATCTCGGAAACGATGATTTGGCGGCGGGTGCCGCGCTCGGTTTCTTCAATATGCGCCCGTGCGCGGATGGTCATATGGCCGCGGCCGGTGTTGTAAGCATTGAGGATGCCTTCGCGGCCGCAGATGATCCCCCCGGTCGGGAAGTCAGGTCCCTGAACGGTCTCGAGAATCGTCTCCAGCGGCGTCTTCGGGTGCTGGATGAGACTAATGGCGGCGGCGACGATCTCACCGAGATTGTGCGGCGGAATGTTTGTCGCCATTCCGACGGCGATGCCGGTTGCTCCGTTGATGAACAGGTTCGGCGCGGCCGCGGGCAGGCATTCCGGCTCTTCGCTCGTGTCGTCGTAGTTCGGCCGGTAGTCGACCGTATCCTGGTCGAGGTCGCGGAGCAGCGCCTCGGCCAGTGCCGTCAGGCGCGCTTCGGTGTAGCGCATGGCCGCTGGCGGATCGCCGTCTACCGACCCAAAGTTTCCCTGCCCGTCGACGAGCAGGCCGCGCATCGTGAACGGCTGGGCCATGCGCACCAGCGTGTCGTAGATCGACTGATCGCCGTGTGGATGGTAGTTTCCCATTACCTCGCCGACGATCTTTGCCGCCTTGCGATAGCCGCGGTTGGACCGCAGCCCGGATTCGAGCATGCCGTAGAGAATACGCCGCTGGACCGGCTTGAGCCCGTCGCGCACGTCAGGCAGCGCGCGGCCGATGATCACGCTCATGGCGTAGTCGAGATAGGACTTCTTCATCTCGACTTCGATGTCGATCGGGATCAGATTGTCGGGCGGCGCGCCGTTGCCAAGCGGGAGTTGGGTGGGAGTATCCGGGGGTTGATCAGCCAACGAGACGTCCTTTCTTTAGGGTGTTTCGGGGGAAGGTAAGTGGTTTATTTATTGTAGCGTAGAGCGGCGGCCCAAGGCGGGTTTTGGAGGGATTTTTACTCCCGGAATTTGGCGATTTTTGGGGCAGCGGATTCAGCGCCGGCTAGCGCTTGGCCACCCAGGTTGCGGTCACGGCTCTGTTGGCCCGCTGCGGAAAGCAGCTAGCCGGCCTTGGCGGCCATCAAGCAGCCGCCATTCGCGTTAGCCAGGGCCGGGTTCGGAGTGGCGATCAGTTTCTTCATCGCCTTCCCGGCGTTCGACAGAAGGTCTTGCGCAAACTCCTTGTGTGCTTCTTTCATTATGTTGCCGAGGGGCCAGATATGGGGCCTGCGGGACAACGCCAGAGATTCGTATTGGACGAATGGGGTATTTAGTTGACTCCAGTAGCCACAATATGTTGTGGTTGGGGGCATGAAGGAGGACTACCCCCGAAACCTCGTCGAGTTGGAAGCTCGATTCTCGACCGAGGAGGCGTGCCGGGAGTACCTGCTGAAGCTGCGCTGGCCGGAGGGGTTCGTGTGCCCGCGCTGTGGGATCCAGTCCTCATGGGCCAGCAAACGCAATCTGCTGCTCTGCGCCGACTGCGGTTACCAGGCCTCGGTGACGGCGGGCACGATTTTCCAGGACACCCGCAAGCCCTTGACGTTGTGGTTCCGGGCGGCTTGGTGGGTGACAACGCAAAAAGGCGGGGCCAGCGCGCTGGAGTTGCAGCGGGTCTTGGGTTTGGGTAGCTATGTAACCGCCTGGACCTGGCTGCACAAGTTCCGCCGCGCCATGGTGCGCCCCGGTCGCAATCGGCTGGTCGGCCGGGTGGAGGTGGACGAAACGTATGTGGGCGGAGTCGAAGAGGGCGTCCGAGGTCGCGAAATGGTTGGCAAAGCGTTAGTTGCGGTTGCTGCCGAGGAGGATGGGCGCGGTATGGGTCGCATCCGGCTCCGTCGGATCGCGGATGCCTCAGCGGCGAGCTTGGAAGCCTTTGTCGAAGAAGCTATCCAACCTGGCAGCCTCGTGCACACCGACGGCTGGGAAGGCTATGCGGGATTGGAGAACAAAGGATACCGCCATGAAGTCACCGTGCTGCGCGGGAAGCGGCAATCGGCGAGTAAGCTGCTGCCGAGAGTCCATCGTGTCGCCTCTCTGCTAAAGCGCTGGCTGTTGGGGACCCACCAGGGGGCTGTCAGTCACGAGTATTTGGACTACTACCTGGACGAGTTCACGTTCCGCTTCAACCGGCGGACCTCACGGTCGCGCGGCAAACTTTGCTATCGCCTCCTCCAGCAGGCGGTCGCCGCCGACCCTGCTCCCTATAAGACAATGGTCGAGGCCACCAGGGCCGGCACCCCCACCCCCAAGATGTAGTGGCTACTGGAGTCAACTAAATACCCCATTTGGACGAACGTGCCCTCGCTGCCGCCTAGTGTTCCCTCCTGAAAGCGCCAGTAGGAGCAGTGGCGCCACAGGAACCCTTCGTTGCGATCGTCGTCCTCGCCCACGAGCTCTTCGGATTCCTCGCCCGGCCTGGCGACTTGGCGAATCCGGGCCGCGGCCGTTCGGGCACGGGCGCGGCCACCCTCGAGCCGGTAACACTCCATGTCGTGTTCGGTGTCGAGCACCACCCGGACCATTAGCTTCCGGAATTCCAGCCGAAGCTTGAATCTCGACCGGTGTCCGTCACGTTCGATGAGTTTGGAGTCGAGGACGTAGGGCCGGTGAAAGCGCTGATAGCCGTCGTAGTCCATCGAGACCGCTCCGGCCAGTTGCAAGTCGGCGCGCGGCACGAACATCACGGCGAGCCAATGGTGGACATAGCCGCCTGGAACCTCTGCATCGTTGCCGTTCAGCCGGTGGATAGGCGCCTCGCCCCGCCGCAAGGCTCTCTCGATTGCCTGACGCCTGGGATGGCGCTCCGCATTCATGCAGAGAAAGGGTCCTCGTTCGGTTAACCCTCGATCGAGGCGCGCTTCGGTGGCGCGGACGTAGGCTTCAAAGGCTTGAAGCGTCTCTTTGGTCAGTTCGGCCGCGGCCTGGGGCAAGCAGGAGACGGCAAGGAACAGCAGCGCCGTCGCGAGGATTGCCCGCCGGGGCTGGAGACTGTGAGAAACAGCACGCACCGGCCCCCAGCTTAAGCCGCAAAGCTTTGAATATGCAACTCCTTGATCGCGGCCCGCGGGACAGCCGCTCTTGCCTGTCCATTGATGCGCCGCAAAGCGATGAAGCTGTGGACGTTCGAGCGTCACCGGGTAAGGGCTTCCTCCCCGGCGGAAACAGCGAGAAGATTCTCATCTTGCCGAAGCATCGCCGTGAACTCATCCGCGGTAACCGGGCGGCTGATGAGGTAGCCTTGGATTTTATCGCAGCCGTAGCTCTGAAGACGCCTGAGCTGGCTCTCGGTCTCGACCCCTTCGGCAACCACCTTGAGACGCAGGCCGTGCGCCATGCTGATGATGGAGTCAGCGAGAGCCGCGGCTCTCGGTCTACTTCGGTCCTTGGATGATGTCGGTACCGCTTGGATGTCGGCGATAAAGGAGCGGTCAATTTTCAAGGTCCGGACCGGAAGTTTGCGCAAGTGCGACAGAGAGGAGTAGCCCGTGCCGAAGTCGTCGAGCGCCAGCGGAATTCCCAGCAGGGACAACCCGTCCAAGCTTTCCGGGGTTGCATCCAGCGTCCCCATCAAGGCGCTTTCGGTGATTTCGAGCTGCAGCCACTGGGGATCGAGCCCCGTCTCGGTTAGGATTTTCCGGACGCTTCTGAGAAACTCGGGGCGGCTGAGTTGCCGGGCGGAGACGTTGACCGACATCTTCACCGAGCGCCAGCCGGCGTCTTGCCACTCCTTGTTCTGACGGCAGGCTTCTTCGAGCGCCCAGTCTCCGACGTCGCTGATCAGGCCGACTTCCTCCGCGATGGGGATGAATTCTCCTGGATAAACCAGTTCGCCGCGAGACCGGCGCCAGCGGATCAGAGCTTCAGCGCCGCTGAGGCGTCCGGAATCCAGCCATACGATCGGCTGGTAACGCAGCTCCAACTGTCCGTCCTCGACGGCGCTTCGCAGCTCGTTTTGAAGGTTCCATCTTCTGGCGGCGCGGACGTGCATGTCTGAGTCAAAAACTTGGATCTCCCCCTTGCCCCGCGCCTTTGCCTTATACATAGCGATATCCGCGTTCCGAAGCAGCTCTTCGGGATCCTTGGCGCCGGCTCCGCTAAGTGCAATCCCGATGCTTGCCGTGGCATTGACTTGGTGACGTTCAAGCTGGAAGGTTGAAGCGACAGCGGCTTGAATTCTGGAAGCGATGTGCAGTGCCTGCGCTTCGTCCCAGAGGCCCCGCAATAACACGACGAACTCATCTCCGCCGACTCGGGCCGCGATATCCCGGTCCCGAATTCTCTCCCTTAGCCTGCGCGCCACGTTTGCCAGCAACTGATCACCCACGAGGTGCCCGAGGCTGTCGTTGACATCCTTGAAGCGGTCCAGGTCGAGAAAGATAACGGCAAACAGATACCGCTCATTGTGCTGCTGGCGCTGCAACTCGCCCTGCAGCCGCTCAAACAAATATTCGCGGTTCGGCAGGCCGGTAAGCCGGTCGTGGCTGGCGTCGTGCAACAAGCGCTCTTCGAAGTTCTTCAAAAGCTTGATGTCGACCATGGACCCGACCATCCGGCCTGGCTTTCCGGCTTCGTTCCGTATGGCACAGCCCCGGGTCAGTACCCAGCGGTAGTCCCCGTTGGCCTGCTGAATCCGATGCTCAGCCTCGAAATGCTCTGCCTTTCCGTAGAGGTGGGCCCAAAGCCGCTCCGTGACATCGTGCAAATCGTGGAAGTGGATCAAGTTGAGCCAGTCCTCGGAGCTCAGATCGAATTCTCGGTCTGTGTAGCCCAGCATTGACTTCCAGCGCGGTGAGAAGTAGAGCCGGTCGGTGCTCAGATCCCAATCCCACAGGCCATCCATCTCCCCCCTTGCCTCGAGTATGCTGGTCTTGCGGGCGGCGTCGCTGCCGGCCCTTTCCAGTTCGCTTAGATGCTGCTCTCTGATCGCCCGCACCTCCGCTAGATGTTCGCTGTGCAACTCCCGGTAGGTGCGGAGTCGGATGGCGTGAACCGCAAACGCAATAAGCGCGGCAACGATCAGGGCCACTCCGAAATGCAGCCAACCCACGTCGCGCGGGGCCATGAAAGCGGCCAGCGCCCAGCCTGCACCCGACACGGCCAGCACCCCAGCCAGCCAACGAGGGTTTAACAAAATGCACCCGGACGCCATGGCGATCAGAATCACCACGGTGGTACCCTCGGGCTCCGGGATCAGGAAAAGGTGCAACAGGGCGTTGAACAACGCCACCCCTGCAACCCCCGCGGCCAGCGGATGGGCTTGTTCCAGACGGATGCGGTCATTGCCGATTTCAGCGCGAAGCTTGACGTGGATTCCAGCCGAGACCACGGCCACGACCGTCAAGACCGCGGTTTCGACGGGCTTGCTGTCCCACAGCGTCAGGCGCAACGCCCCGGTGATGACATACAGTGAGGCCAAACCCGGCACGAAGGCCTCGAGCGTTTCCAAGACAAAGCGGTCCAACTGCGCGCGCAGGTTGTGGTCAGCCAGGCGGGGTCCGAGGATACTTCTCACGACTGTCTCTCCGCGACGAACTGCATGAAGGCCCAAGCCTCGGCCGCGACACTCAGCGGCTGTGAAAAAACGCCCGGACCGGGAGAGGCGCCAAAAGCGGGTCGTGCTGAGCTTCGACGACGCAGTGAAGCCCCATTGAACATTCGTCGCGCCGCTGCTCAAGGACCTGGGGTTCCAAGCTACTTTTTTCGTCACCCACCGCTGGATGGACGACAAAGAGAACTTCATGTCCTGGGAGGACATCGCCGAGATTCACGAGATGGGCTTCGAGATCGGCAATCATAGCTGGACGCACTCGAACTTCTCGATCCCTAGGAATGCCGGGCGTTTTGGCCTCGTTGGGTGACAGTACGGCAGTCAAAGCAACACCTTCACTGGTGACTATGCCGGCATGAAGACAGCGGCGGACGAGAATGCGCGAGACCTCGATGCGACCACACCCAGCGCGGTGAGGTTTCCACGCACTTCTTATCGGCCAGTTCCCTGCATTCGTTAGCACGGCCGCGGTCCGCGGAGGAGCCGTTTACGCGGGTGGCTTCGCGCGCGCGGCGGCAACCTCTCGAGGAACCGGGAGACGGCACGGGTGGGCGCGTGTGCCACGACTGGGCTTCGAGCGATAATGGAGGCCCATGGCCATGAACCTGTTTCCGGCCAGCGGCGTCAAGCCGGGCGCTGCTAACACACTCGTCAGCCCTAGGACAACGGGTTCATTGGCACTGACCCGGCGCGGATTTCTTGCCGCTGGCGCAACGGCTCTTGTCGCGAGCGCCTCAAACTCGTGCGGGAGTGGGAGCCCGAAGCGGGTCGTGCTGAGCTTCGACGACGCAGTCAAATCCCATCGAACATTCGTCGCGCCGCTGCTCGAGGACCTGGGTTTCCAAGCCACTTTTTTCGTCACCCGCCGCTGGATGGACGACGCGGAGAACTTCATGTCCTGGGAGGACATCGCCGGGATTCATGAGATGGGCTTCGAGATCGGCAACCATAGTTGGACGCACTCGAACTTCTCGATCCCGAGGAACGCCGGGCGTTTGGAAGGCGAGCTGGCTCTTGTCGAAAACGCTCTGGAGAAAGTCGGCGTGCCGCGCCCGGCGAGTTTCGCTTGGTGTGGCAACCACTTTGGTCCCGAGGCGCTGCGGCGGCTGCGCGAGGTGGGCTACCGCTTGGCGCGCCGAGGCAAGGAGCCGGAAGGGCGCAGCCGGACGCTCAAGCGCGGAATCTCGTATGATCCGGGCAGGCACGACCCCTTACTGATCCCGTCGACGGGGGTCTCCATCCCGGACTGGGACCTTGCCCACCTGCGGTCGGTCTTGGCGCTTGGAGAGCCCGGCAAGATGGTGGTGCTGCAGTTCCACGGTGTCCCAGACGTTGCCCATCCATGGGTGCACACGCCGCCCGAGATGTTTCGCCAGTACATGGAGCTTCTGAAAAGCGAAGGGTACGAGACGCTGGCTGTTCGGGACCTGGAGCGCTTCATAGATCCTGCCACGCCGGCCGCGGACCCGCTGGCGGAGACACGCGTTCCCGAGCCTGAGCCCGGACGGACGCTCGCCTTGCCGCTGGAAATCGAGGCGACTCGGGCGGACATCGACTATTGGATGGAAAACATGCTCCGCGACCACCGCTACACCCCAGCCGAGGCGGCTTTGGTCAGTGGGCTTTCTGAAGACCAAGTCGCGCCCTACGCGACGAAGTTGTCCGAGGCGCCGCCAGCCGCGGGTTCACCATCTACAGACAACCTCAAAGTCCGGCCTTACCCCGGCGGACGCCACCCGCGCATCGGCTTCCTGGAGGGCGCGATCGACCCCCAGCGAGGAACGAAGGCCAGCGTGTTCCTTCCCTGGGACCCCGCGCAATACGTTGTCGTCGATCTGCCCGAAGCGATCTTCAGCAACCTGGGCCTGCTCTATCTCGCGCACACGCACGTCCCGACGATCTGGAACGAACAGAATGTTGTCATCGAGAACGTCGATTGGGAGAGGCTGGCCGATGGAGGTTTGCGGCATCAGTGGGAGCTGCCGAATCAGGTTGCCTTTGGAGCGGAGATCCGGCCGGCTGCGGACCGGGTCGACATGGAGTTATGGCTGCGTAACGGTGCCGAAGAACCCCTGACCAAGCTGCGAACCCAAATCTGCGTGATGCTCAAAGGAGCTCCGGACTTCAACGAGCAGACGGCCGGCAACAAGATCTTCCGCGAACCCGTCGCCGCCGTACGCTCCGAAGACGGCAACCGCTGGATCCTCACCGCCTGGCAGCGGACCGGCCGCGCTTGGGGCAACCGCCGCTGCCCCTGCTTCCACGCCGACCCGCTATTGCCCGACTGCGCTCCAGGCAAGACGGTTCGCCTCAATGGACGCCTCTGGTTCCACGAAGGCCAAGACGTCGAGGCCGAGATCACCCGCGCCGCGTTGGAGTTCAGCCGCGCGTAGTGTAGGGGCGCAGCGTGCTGCGCCCGCTCCGGCTCCCGTAGCGCAGGGCTCGTAAGAGACCTGCGGCCTTTAATTCCGTTCACCCGCCGGGTGGGGCGTGACGAAAGACTCGATCCGGTAGACGACGCCGGATCAAGGCTCGATTGCGATCGTACGGGAATCTTCGAGACTGTTCGGCATCGAAACCACAATGGGGACCTCGTCTCCGCCTGGAACCCCTGTCGGCACTAATATATTGATCTGATAGAGCCCGGCGAATCCTGGTGTGAGTCCCGAGAACTGCACCTCCGCCGGTATATCGCCGACCATGACCACAGGGGTGTCAACTGTGCGGAACAACGGGTTGCCGTCAAGGGGGGCCAGCGATCCAGTCTCCAAGGGCTGGCCGCTTGGATCGCCGTCGGGGGTGGCCTTGCCCAACCCCGTCACAAAAATTACCAAAGGATCATTGGGCTGGGCAGGCCGGCCACAGAACGACGCGGGGTCAATACCGGCTTCCGCGCAGTTCGTTGGGATTCCAATCGCTAGCGACGTTGAATCTGGGATCGCCAGCCAGCGCGTGTTGGCCAGCGTTACCGCCGAGCTTCTTTTTTCAGGGTCCGAGGGATCGTTGACAGGGAAAATGCCGGGGGTAGCAGGAGCCATTTCGAGCGAAAAAGCCGAGCTTGTACCGACTGACGTCGTCAACAGCACATCCACGTTTCCTGACTCCGGCAATTCGGTGGGGGCAAAGAGATTAATCTGCCCCGCGGACGGAATCACGGCAGACAAAGGCGCGGGAACCCCGTCGAATGTGACGGTCAGGCCCTAGAATTCGGTGGCGGGAAAGAGGCTCAAACCTTGCTCGGTCATAATATTGTCGGCGAACATCGTCAAAATCGAGCCAGGCGAAGCAAGCCCGCCGGAACCAAAACTCGCGGCGCTAACGAGAGATTGGATGACGGGAACCGGCAAACCGACTGGGAGGAGGACGGTATTGCTGACTTGGCCGCCGATCCCGAGAGTCAGTGGGAGCAAACCTTCCGAGAGTCCCATGGGCACCTGAAAATTTACCGTATAGGCTCCCGTAAGACCAGGGCTGAGGCCTGAGAACAGCACCTCCGCCACGAGTGCCTGCTGCTTGGGCGTTGTAACGGCCGAAGGGCCCGGCCCCTCCCCGATCGTAATCGTGGGCGTCGTGACTGTCTCCGCGAGCGGGCTGTTAGGTGCGGGGTCACCGGCAGCCACCGGGGGGGTCGTTGGCCCGAGCCCCACCGCTGTTAGCGAAAGAATGTCCCCAGGCTCGGCCGGACTTTCCTCCGTTACGAGAGCGCCGCGGTTAGTGAACGATCCGAGTCCCTCACCTCCCCCGGCCGCAGTCAAGATTCCAGGGGCGTGAGTTTCGAGAGTAACCTGGATCGGCTCGGAGCGAACGCCACTTGCCTCCACTACCACCTCGGTGGGTCCTGGGTTTAGGCCGAAGGGGAAAATCACGGTCATCTGGTTCGGTGAAGCAAATGAAATTGGCGATGATATGCCATCCACAAGGACCCGTGCTCCGCACAGCGTGGGGGGAAGAGGAATTTCGTCAGCAAAACAAAGTCCTTCTGTAGTGAGATTCTGACCAAAAATTGCGGCTTGAACGCCGGGACTCAGCAACGGTTGAAAGGAAGCTCCATTCACGACGCCTTGAATCATCGGTGCTTGCGCCAAGGCCGTGCCTATGATGCATGCCGCGAGAAGAGCGAGCCTGAGAAGGTGCGTCAGTCTAGACAGTCGCGTCTCAGCCAAACGTACTTTCCGGGTGGGAGTAGCATTCATTGTCGGTTTCCTCGGCAAGATGAATTCGCCCGCAAGAGGCAGTCGGCATAAGTAAATCGAAGAGGCTTAACTCGGTTTACCATCCGGATTTCCTATTGCAGTTCGACACCAATACCATTAAGAGTCTCGCAGTGTCAAGTTTACGATGCAAGACGGGTGTGCGACATGAATGTGGAGGTGTGCTGGATGTGTTTTCTTTGCAGCGATAACCGAGCGTATTTGATACGCCCGGATAGGAAGCTGCTCGTGAATGACCCGCGGAAGCCGGCGCGACGTTAGCCCGGTTTACCGGGCTTGGATTGCAATAGGCCGGTCCTTTTAGAGCCGGTTTGATGGGCTCGACACCTGGTACGAGGCCGTTTCAACGGCCTTTTCCCGTAGGGCTTTAGCCATGGCCGAACCAAAGGGAAAACTTCAGGTGCCGAAGCACTCGTACCCTGGCTCTAGCCGCCGATTCTCCCATATTTATGTCGCACACCCATGCAAGACTGCGAAATTCAGCGCATCGGCCAAGTTGAGCGCCGGTCGTGAGGGGGAAACCAAGAGTTTCCGGAAAGCGCCGGCCGCACGGAAATTGCCGACGGGGCGCTCATCATATCTTCCTTGCCGTCTGACCGTCACCAAGAGGCAGCCACCGCCCTCGGGGCCGAGATTTATCCCTTGTCCGGCGGAATCACCTCGGCATGTTTCTACTCCAGCCCGGTTCCTTCGAAAAACAGGCGGCATAAGCACCTTTCGCATCAACGACTTGCGAAAACCGCCCTCTAGCTGTTGACCACCGCCCAACGAAACGTCGAGACGGCGATTCATATCCCGTTGTGGCCGAAGGCCATGCGCCGGTCACCAAGTTCAAAGAAAAATATTCTCTGTGTTTTCAACAAACTCGCCTGCTCAGGGATTGACACCCGAAATCGATCCGCTATGCTGATAGCGGTGAATCAATCGGATGACAAACAATCATCCACAAACCAATGAAAAGGCGAACTGGGCTCTGCCAGGGCCAAAAATCCCCAAACCCTGCAGTTTTCTGCAAAATACTGCAACAGGCGGTCCCGGGCCACTGAAACAAAACGACTTACGAGTATCTCCCAAATTCATGCCGCAGCGCCTAGAGTCGAGCTTTAACGTGCATAGTGCCCCAAAAGCCAAGGAAGTCCCCGAGAACGGGCTACTTTGCCCAACTAAACGGAACTCCGAAGCAGCGAAGCTCCCGTAACCAGCATGCCGAGTGAGCCTTTTCTTGATCGAGTGCGCGCGGCGGCCCATGACCGCAACCGGGCGCTGCGGCTCACCTTGGGCCACTTCCGCGCCGACACGGGGACGATCCATGAACTCGGCTCCGATGGGGTCCTCCACCTCGCGGCTTGGACCGAGGGCATTCCCGATCACCTGCTCCCGCTGATCCGGGACGTCCCGGTCGGCAAAGGCATCGCCGGCCTCGCTGTCGAGCGCAAAGCCCCGGTCGATCTCTGCAACTTGCAGACCGAGGACAGCGGCACGGCTCGCCCGAAGGCCCGTGAGACCGGCGTCAAAGGGTCACTCTGTGCTCCAATGATGGCAGGTGACCGCGCCGTGGGCGCCCTGGGGATTGGTACCCTCGAAGAAAGAGAGTTCCGCGAAGACGAAATCGAACTCTTGATGGCGGTTGGACGCGTGCTGGCCGAGAAATCCTAGCCGGCGGCGACGGGGCAGCTTCGGCTGGGGAGCCAGCCCGCCCTGGGGAGGGAATGTGTTTTCATGTCGTTCGTATCGGTTGACAGTCTAAGCACCGACAGGCCGTTTATTTTCTTGAATCCAAACGACAACGTCGTGGTCGCGCGGGTTCCGCTTTCCGCCGGACTCAAGACATCCGTGGGAGACCGTGAGATAGAAGTGCACCAGAGCATCGGCGCCGGGCACAAGGTTGCGATCGCCGAGATCCCGAAAGGCGCGGCTGTCTACAAATATGGGGAGAACATCGGCAAGGCCAGCCGGGACATCCGCGTCGGGGACCTGGTCCATGAGCACAACTTGCTGTTCGACTTGCGGGAGCGCGAATTCGAGTTCTCGACCGCGCTGAATGATCTCTCCGATATCCCGCTGCTGCCCGAGCGCACTTTCATGGGCTATCCGCGGGCCGACGGACGTGCCGGCACGCGCAACTATGTCGCCATCGTCGGCACCGTGAATTGTTCCGCACACGCCGCCCAGCAGGTTCAGGACGCCTTCCGCAACGAGTCTTTCGAAGGCACCGGCATCGATGGGGTCGTTTGCTTCCCTCACCAGGACGGCTGTGGCCAAGCCGAGGGTGAGGACATGCAGCAATTGCGCCGCACCCTCGACGGGCTGGCGGATCATCCCAACGTTGCCGCTGCCGTTGTGGTCGGGCTGGGCTGCGAAGTGAACCAGGTGAGCTACTACCTGCGGCCCGAGGCCAGCGGCAACGGAGTGGCCCCGCGGCGCGGGTTGACTCTCCAGGAAAGCGGCGGCACGAAGCGCGGGGTCGCCGACAGCGTCAAGGCCGTCTGGGAGTTGATCGAGGAAGTCGGAGGACAGCAGCGCGTGGAGTGTCCGGCTTCGAAGCTGGTAGCGGCTTTGGAGTGCGGCGGCTCGGACGGCTTTTCGGGGATCACCTCCAACCCCGGCGTCGGCTACTTTTCCGATTTGTTGGTCAAGCAAGGCGGCACGGTCTGCCTTGCCGAAACCACCGAAATCCACGGCGCCGAGCACCTGCTGACCCGCCGCGCGGCCAGCCGCGAGGTGGGGGAGCGGCTGCTGGAAATGGTCGAATGGTACAAGCGCTACGTCGCCGGGTTCCCCAATGCGCCGACGTTCGACGGCAACCCCTCGCCGGGCAACAAGGCCGGCGGGATTACCAATATCGTCGAGAAGTCGCTCGGCGCCGCTGCCAAGGCCGGCACCTCCAATCTGACCGGCGTCTACGATTACGCCGAGCGCATCGACAAAACCGGTTTCGTCTTCATGAACACGCCGGGCTTTGACCCTCCCTCGGTGGCGGGCATGGCGGCCGGCGGCTGCAACGTGTGTCTGTTCACCACCGGACGCGGCAGTTGCTTCGGATTCCCGACGGTTCCGGTCGTCAAGATCGTCTCCAACTCGGCCACCGGGCAATTCCTGGATGAAGACATGGACATCAACGCCGGCACCATTGCCGACGGCAGCGAGGACCTCCCCACGCTCGGCAAGAGGATGTATCACTTTGTCCTGGAAGTGGCCTCGGGGCGAAAGACCTTCAGCGAGGCGCTGGGTCACGGCGAGTTCGTGACCTGGCGCATCGGCCCAGTGCTGTAGCACCGCCCCGGAACAGAGCCGCGCCCGCAAGGGTGCGGTCGAGGGTAGTCAGTGCGTCGGGGCCGCCGCCGGAATGCGGTCACTTTCAGACTCGACCGCACTCTTGCGGGCGCGGCTCTGTTCCGGCGCTATCGACGGCCAATAGCAAACGAAGTGTGCGCGGGCGAAAATGGGGGACTGCCATCCGATTCTCGTTCGTGGATGATCCCCTTGTTTCCAACAAAGTGCGGCACGAGAATCGGTGGCTGTCCCCTTTTTTCGCGTAGTCGGACTTGCACCACGGGCTAATAGATATGATAGGGGGGCGGTCGGGGCACGCTTGTTGGTGGTCTGCTTCTCGGCGCCCAACGACACAGTGCGGATCTTCAGCACCCGCACGGCGACGAAACGGGAACGGCGAGACTATGAAGAGAACGTCCAGTATTAAGCATCAGCTCCCGTCGCAGAACGACATCCGGGCGGAGTATCGCTTTGATTACGGCGAATCGCGGGCGAACCGTTTTGCGGCGCCGATGAAGGGTAGTACCGTTGCGGTGGTTCTCGATCCGGATGTAGCAGCGGTCTTCCAGACATCCGAGGCTGTGAATTTACTACTGCGGTCAGTCATCTCGGCACTGCCGGAAAACGCGAAGCGTGACTCCAACGGCGGCTCACGAGGCCCCGCTATCGACCGTTAGGTGGGTCAGTCCAGGCCAATGGCGAACCGACAACTAACCAAAGAGGAATTGGGCCAGCTGTTCTCACCTCTGCTGGAGGAGGTTCGGTCCAAGTTGGTGGCACTCAGCGCCGAGGATGACGAACTGCTCTGGGCTCTGCGGCGAAAACTGTTCAAGGAGCTAACCTACGATGAACGCGGGAAACCGACGCAGCGCAAAAAACTCAAGGCAGAGAAACGCGCTGAGCAAGACAACAAGTGCGCAGTCTGTGAGGCCTCCCTACCGGCCAAATACACCGTGTTGGACCGCATCGGCGTCCATGAGTCCCGCCACGGGGATGCCGTCCCGTTCCAGGATGAAGTACTCCTTGTTGACGTGGACTCGTTTAATGACCGCGCCGAGGTTGTGGCGGGCTTTGGTGAGAGCAATACGATGGACCGTAGCTGCGCTTTTGCTTTTCAAGGAAGACCTTCCTTAAGATTGATTAACGTTGACCACTGTCAGTGTAGCAACTGAGCCGCTACCTGAACGCCGTCCGCTGGCGTTCGGGCCGCCTCTTGGTAGCCCCTCGGACGTTGCGGCAGTGTGGCGTACCAAGCCCGGCGTGTCGTGGATTCCACACCGTGCCGTGTTCGGCCCCAAAGGCCCCGTTATTCCCGCGGACCTGGAGCCCAACCGAAACACCGCCGCTCCTCCATTTCGCCTATCGCATGCGGCTGTTGCGCCCGTCAGAATCCCATCCACTTGCAACGCCCGCGGCCCCTCCCGCGTAGATATCATTAGTACGATGAAACTCCTGCTGTGCCTTCTGGCGCTCTCGATCGTGCCCCTTGCCGCCGCCGAATCGGCCACGAAGAACGAAGCCCCGCCGCTGACTCCGGAACAGATCGTCTCCCGCGCCATCAAGCATGCCGACTACTTGCGGGAACAAAACCTCGAGCAGAAGTTCACTTTCATGGAACTCGCCATCCGGGAGGAACTCACGAAGGACGGCGGCATCAAGACGCGTGACGTGCGCCGCTCCAAGATGTATCCGGTGGAAGGCGTTCTCCACGGCCGCGTGATCGAGCGTAACGGTCATCCTCTCTCGGCGGAAGAACAGCAGGCGGAAGACCGCAGAGAGCAAGACTTGCGGCGGCGCATTGCCAGCGGTGAAATAGAAGAAAAGAAGGACCAGAATCGCATCCAATTCGGCCAGGAGCTTGTGGGGCGCTATCGGGTCGCGCTAGCCGAGAAGAAAATCATCGATGGCCGCTCGACGCATGTCATCACCTTCGAGCCCAAGAGCGGCCGGCTGCCGATCCGAAAGCGCATCGACTACGCGCTCAACAAGTCGGGGGGGAAGATTTTCATTGACGCCGAGACCTTCGAAGTCGCCCGCGTCGAGTTTTGGCTGATCGAGCCGGTCAGTCTGTGGTGGGGACTGCTGGGCAAACTTCGCCGGGCAGAGGGCAGCATCGAAAGAAAGCCCTTGGAGGACGGCTACTGGGCCCCCACCGAATTCAACATGTACCTGAACATGCGGATCCTTTTCAGCAACAAGCACTACCGCAGACAGTCGCAATGGTCGGATCACCGTCTCTGGACCGAACCAGCGGAAGAGGCCGCGACCGGGGACTCGAACTAGAAGCAATCTCATCAACCCCAGCAGCAGCCCGATGGAGCATCCCTACAAATGGGGGTAAGGCACGCACGGTGGAGTTGACGGTCCAAGGGGACGGGCCGCGCGAATTGAACATCCACCCGGACGGTAAGCGCATCGTATTCTCCACCGTTGAACGGAAGACCGAGTATTGGGTGATGGAGAATTTCCTGCCGCACGATTGAACAAGAGGGGAAATCCATGCGACGGGCGGCAAGGTTTTGCACCCGACGGCCGCCATGTCGCGTATACGTCGGACGAGACGGGCCTAATGTGTTATCGGCAGCAATCCTGCGGTAGGGTCCTACCCTCGTTGTGGCCTCCGCAATCAGGCCTTGGACGTGGCATGAGCCGACAGGGGTGCCATTATTGCCGCTCGCCGCACGGCGGAAGAGGTCCTAGTCGGTGCGGCAGCACGGCAAATACGGTCAAGACCGCGATGTCCGAAGATGTCACTTGTCAACGCAACGGTTTTGGGCTATCGATATGAGTACACACGCTGTCGAGAAACTGCTGGGCGGAGGATCGCGCCCGATGTTGTCAAGGTTCCTCGCAAGAACCACACGCAATTCACACACTTCCCTTAATCGCCGCCGACATTTCTCGCCTACGCTGTTCACTGTGTGGTGTTCACTCCCATCGGAGGGAAAAACGTTCCTTTCGATGGCGTTCATCTCGCCGATTCGGATCAATTGACCATGCAGGATCGTCGAAAGCTTACCTTGATCTTTGCGCTGGCAACGGTCGCAAGCCTTGAGGCCTCCGCAATCAGGCATTGGACGTGGCATGAGCCGACAGGGGGCGCCATCACCGGTCTTGCCGCTTGCCGCGGAAGAGGTCCTAGTCGGTGCGGCAGCACGGCAAATACGGTCAAGACCGAGATGTCCGAAGATGTCACTTGTCAACGCAACGGTTTTGGGCTATCGATATGAGTACACACGCTGTCGAGAAGCTGCTGTGCGGAGGATCGCGAGCCGGAACGACGACCGCCCCAAGAACCATAAGTCGCTCGTAGGAGGTCCCAATGTTTCCGAGATTTGCAGCAGCACTTTCGGTGTCATTTGCCTTGCTGGCCCCGTGTTTGAAAGCATCCGAGTGGTCCCGCTTCCGGGGCCCCAACGGCTCCGGCGTGGCCGATACCGCCGGACTGCCAGTCGCTTTTGGCGACGGTCTCAACATGGCTTGGAAGGTTCCCGCAGCACCGGGGAAATCGTCGCCGGTCCTCACCAAGGACCGCATCTTCCTCACTGCCCACCAGGACGATAACCGTCTCGTGCTGGCGTTTGACCGCGAGACCGGCAAGCCTCTCTGGCGGCGCTCCATCGAGAAAGACCGCGGCGAGGCGCGCAACGATTTGAATGACCCCGCCGCGCCCAGCCCGGTCAGCGACCGCGAAAACGTCTACGCCTTCTTCTCCGAGGTTGGTTTGGTTTCCTACGGCCCCGACGGCAATCGGCGCTGGCTGGTCCCGCTCGGGCCGTTTGACACCGAACACGGCATGTCCACCTCGCCGCTCTATGTAGACGGCAAGATTGTGCTGATGGTGGATCAAATCGGCGATTCCTACTTGGTTGCCTTCAATGCCGCGGACGGCAGCGTGGCGTGGAAAGTGGAGAAACCCAGCGTCCTCGGCGGCTATGCAACCCCGGTGTTGTATCGGCCGGACGACGGCCCGACGCAAATCGTCGGAATATCCCCTGTCGAGGCTGCCGCCTATTCAGCCGAGACAGGGAAGCGGCTCTGGTGGGTGAACGGGCTGGCTTATCAATCCAGGTCGTCCCCGGTTGTCGGCGACGGAATGTTTTTTGCGAACAGCAGCGGTCTCGGCCCGGGGCCGGGTGCACCTTTCGAAAGGATGCTCCAGTGGGCCGACAAGGACAAGGACGGTAAGATCAGCCTTTCGGACCTGAACGAGAATTCGAGCAACCGTTTCATGTCGGCCATGTTGCGCCGATGGGCGGGCGATGACGGCGCCCTCGATGCCGAAGAATACGGGCGGGCCAACAAGGCGGTCCGCGGCGACCTGACTTTTCTGGCGATCGGCCTGGGCGGAAGCGGCGATATCACGGAAACGCACGTTCGGTGGCGACTTCGGAAGGGGCTTCCGCAGGTCTCCACGCCGTTGCTCTACGATCGGATCCTCTATCTGATCAAGAATGGAGGTATTGTCACCGCTCTCGACGCGCAGAGCGGGAAGATTCTCAAACAAGGGCGCATTCGCGAAGCGATCGACAAGTACTACTCATCGCCCGTTGCCTCGGACGGCAAGATCTACATAGCCAGTGAGACCGGGAAGGTTGCCGTTCTCAAGGCCGCCGGGGAATGGGACGTGCTGAGGGTGAACGACCTCGGAGAGGATATTTACGCCACGCCGGCACTGGCCGGAGGGCGCATCTATCTGCGTACCGCTGAACACCTCTACTGCTTCGAGCGGCATGAGTTGATTACTTCGGTCGGCGAGGGCGACGTTGCGAGTGTTCGTGACGTCCTTGCCGGCGGAGGCGTTGCCCAAAAGACAATAGACTTGGCCCTGGCGAAAGCAACCGAGGCCGGGCAAGTTGAGATCTCCAAGCTCCTTCGTGACGCGGGCGTGTCCCCGATTTCTGAATCGAAAGACGCCGTCCTTTCCGCCGAAAGGCTCGAGGCTTACGCCGGGGAATTCAAAAACGAACGAGGTTGGAAGCAGAAGGTCGTCTTCGAGGACGGCATTCTTCTTTACAGCATGTGGGGTGGGGAATCGAGACTCCATCCGGAGAGCCCGACCGTCTTCCGTATCCGCGAGAAAACGGCCATTGTGTTGACGTTTGACTTAGAGGAAGACCGAGTTGTCGGCTTCACGGTGAATCATCCTGATTGGCCGCCGGCAACGTTCAAAAGAGTTGAGGAATAGAAGATTCCCGAAGAACCGCGCCGAAGTCGGGTGACGTGGTAGGCATCCGGGAAAAGGAGGCCGTATGGCTTTCACGCGTTACCACTCCTCACAACATTTGGCGAAGGTTTCGAAGCGGCGGGTTCGCTCCGCCGTACTCGGCGCAACGCCCCTTTTCACAAAGATTCGTACTCTTGCCGCTGTTGCTTGCATTGCCCTTCTGAGCGGCTGCGGCAGCGGACCGTCCGAAGGCGTTATCCGTCTGATCGACCATTTTGAGCAAGACATGGTCCGCGACGCACCGACGAAGATCGCGCCGGCGGAAACGGTCAGCTCGTGGAAATTTGGCGAAATCGAGGAAGGTTCGCCGGCCATGCTCGGCTGGAAAGCCGGAGTCGGCGTCAGTGGCCTCGAAGTCAGCAAAGGGCGTCTTCGTGGGCATTCCACGACCGATTCCCCAATCATCTATGTCGAAATCGAGGATCCTGTCGACACGACCGACCTTTTGCACGCGGTTGAAGTGCGGCGATCGCACATGTACGGATTCGGCATGCCGATTCTGGACGACGAAGGCGAAGTGCTGCCGTACCTATTCGAGGCTCGCGACCGCGGCGTGAAGTTCGACGTCGGGCACGGAAGAGGTAGCTTTCTTTGGGGGCAAGTCGTTCCCGCGATCCGCCAGGGCTGGATGCCCGATTCGATCTCGACCGACCTTCACACGCGCAGCATGAACCGGGGGATGAAGGACATGCTGAACGTGATGTCAAAGTTCCTCAACCAGGGGGTTTCGCTCCGCGACGTGATCCAGATGTCGACGCTCAACCCAGCGGCTCAGATCAAGCGTGACGACCTCGGTCATCTTGGCGTCGGCGCCGGCGCGGATGTCGCGGTCATCCGCGTTGAGCATGGACGTTTCGGGTTCCTCGATGTGCGCAACAAACGGGTTATCCTAAAAACGGCAGTTGGTCGTCTTCGAACCGCCCCAACCTTGTGACGAGACGTCAGTTGGACCCGAGTGTCATCGGGGACCGGCGGGTGAAGATTGCAACTGCTCCGGATGAAGATTGCAACTGCTCCGCAGTTGCAATATCAGCAGATAAGATACGTTCTTTCAATATGTTACAACGAATGCTAGAACGTCCAACTGCCGTTTTTAGGGTTATCGGAGCGATGCGGCTCGTGTGCGAGCTGACGATACGGGACGGGGTCGTGGTCTGGGATCTTAATGGGCTGGCGGGCGAGGACTCACCTTCCCCATGAAACACGTATCGAAAACCGGCTGGGGTCCAAGGACTGCCGACTGGAGCTGGGGTTCCAGCACCGTCGGCCGCACCCTCGCGGGTGCGGCTCTGTTTCATCCGGAAAGGTGGCGGCCCGCCCACTCATAGCGGTGCTTCAGCCACCGCGATTGAATTGAAGACTAAACCACCAGCATGCAGTCCCCATAAGAATAGAAGCGGTATTCCTCGCGAACCGCGTGCGCGTAAGCGTCGAGAATCAGCTCCCGCCCGGCAAATGCGCAAACCAGCATCAGCAGCGTCGAGCGGGGCAGGTGGAAATTCGTCAGCAAGGCGTCCACGGCCTGAAACTCGAACCCAGGGAGAATGAACAGGTTCGTCTCGCCCGCGCCCGCTTCGAATCTTCCTGAAGCAGAGCTGCGTCTGGCCTGCTCCAGGACACGGACCGTCGTGGTTCCGACCGCCACGGTGCGCCCAGCGGTGTTGAGCTGCGCGGCGGCTGCGGCGCTGATTTCGTAAGACTCCGCGTGCATGCGATGGTCTTCGGCTTGCTCCACGCGTACCGGCTGAAACGTGCCGAGGCCCACGTGCAGGGTGAGCTCGACCTTCTGAACCTGGCGCTGCTCGAGTTGCGACAGAACCTCGCCGCTAAAATGCAGGCCCGCCGTGGGCGCGGCCACCGACCCGCTCCGTGTGGCATAAACCGTTTGGTAGCGCTCGCGATCGGCCAAATCATCGGAACGCTTGATGTAGGGGGGCAGCGGCATGTGCCCGGTCGCATCGAGCCAGCCGGGAAAGTCTTCCCCAGGCGCCGAGAACTCGACGACGCGCAGGCCGAACTCTCCGCGCGAGACGATCCTGGCCGTGACACCCCCGGGGAAATGAATGACTTCGCCGACCCTCATCTTGCGGCCGGGACGAACCAGGGCCTGCCAGCGTACCGGGTCCCGGCTGACCTCCTTGAGCAGCATCAGCTCGACCAGGCCGCTGGTGTCTTTCTTGGAAGTGGTCGCGTGGACTCCCTCGCGGCGGCCGAACACCCTTGCGGGCAGGACGCGTGAGTTGTTGACGACGAGGCGGTCTCCTGTATGAAGATAGCCGGGGAAGTCTCGAAAGCCGCGGTCTTGCCACGTTCCGCCAGCGCGGTCGATGACCAGCATGCGGCTGGCGGAGCGGTCGGCGAGAGGGGTTTGGGCGATGCGTTGTGCGGGAAGATCGTAGTCGAAGTCCGAAACCAGCACGAGTTTATTGTAGGGAGTCAGAAAACCAGGTTTGTCTATATGTGGGACCGAAGATTTTCTATGGGACAGACTCCTAGGAACGGGGCTGGTCCGCTTCTGGTTCGACTTGCTTGCGAACCGCTCAGGTCGCCGCGCCGCCTGGAGTAAGGAGAAGTATATCCGCGGCCCAGAACAGGAAGAACAGGATGCTGACGAAACCATTCATAGTGAAGAACGCCGCGTTGACGCGCGACAGGTCTTGGGGCTTCACCAGGCTGTGCTCGTAGGCGAGAAGCACGGCGACAACTCCGATTCCGGCCAGGCTCAGATGACCCAGATGCAGCAATTGCGATAGCCAAATGAGCACCGCAATCATGCCGATGTGGAGCAGCCGTGCGACCATCAGCGCAGCGCGGATACCGATCGCCCCGGGAATGCTGAACAGCCCTTCCTGACGATCGAACTCCTGGTCCTGGCAGGAGTAGATGATGTCAAATCCGGCTGTCCACAACATGACGCCTGCTGTCAGCAGCAAGATCGGCCAGTCCAAATTTCCGCGGATGGCGATCCAGGCGGCCGCCGGAGCGATTCCGAGTGAAAAGCCCAATACGAGGTGGGAGAGCGCGGTAAATCTCTTGGTGTAGGAGTATCCGAAGACGATGAGGAGCGCGGCAGGCGCCAGCTTGAGACACAGTGGGTTCAGCATGTAAGCGGCGGCGAAAAGTACGGCCGACCAAAAGACGATGAATCCCCAGGTGAAACCCTTCGACACCAGGCCCGCGGGAATGGCGCGCACTTTTGTTCTCGGATTGCGGGCGTCGATCTCCGCGTCAGCTACTCGATTAAAGGCCATCGCCGCCGAGCGGGCGGCAACCATGGCGACAACAATCCAGCCGATTTTTCCCCACAGCGCGCGCAACTCGAATCCACTGTCTCGCACGGCCAGCAAGGCCCCCGTCAAAGCAAAAGGCAGAGCGAACACCGAATGCTCGAATTTGATCATCTCGAGCACGGCGCGAATTTTTGCGGGAAAGGTCATCGCGGCTATTGCCTGTCTTTGCGAAAAATGATGGAGCGCGCACCCAGCTAGCCACAATACTGTTCAGTTAGCAGTTCCGCGCGGAGGGTTTTGGTTCCATGGCACGTGCTCTTGTATCGGGCAGCAACGAACGAACGCCTCACGAACGCCTCTCAGAGCTTTGCTGCAGAGCTTTGCTGCAGAGGCGTAAGCATGCGGTTGTTCTCCTGCGCCCCGTCCGCGGACTTCCGTCCGCGGCTCTGTCCGGCCGCCTGAAATTTCCTGCCACAATCGGAAAGCAAGCTAAATCAGCGTCGACCCCTTCTTCATCATCGAATAGCCGCCGAAGTATTTTTCATCACCCGGCTGGCCGCCACATTGAATCCACATCCAGGCGGCGGGGTGGAAGGACCACGGCAGCTCGAGGTGAAATGCACAGTATTGGGCTTCACTGTCCCGGCCCATGATGTAGTCAAGGGGCTCCTCCTCCGGGAGCTCCTTCTTTTTCAGCAAGTACCTTTCGACGTATTTGTTGGCAAGCCGCGCTCGGGCCAGAGAGCTGGCGGCTTCGTCGAACTCCCTCGACAAATAGTAAATCAGCACACGAGCCCACTCGAAAAAGGCGCTTTCGTCCTCGCTGTATCTTTCGGCCAAATCGCGCGCCGCTTCGACGTGATCGGCCACCAGATAGGCGGCCAGCAGCTCTTCCCGCGCGCCCAAGTTGTCGTCCGGGTTGAGGTCAAGCAAGGCCTCGAGATGCTCCATCCCCTCCCGGACGCGCAAGGCGCACATCAACCCCATCGCTAGTTGATAACGCGCGCGCATGTAGGGACGAGTCTCGAGGAGCCCCCAGAAATGCCCTTTATTTTCCTCGAAGAATTCTTTTCCGAGCCGCTTCTCGCCGGCTCTTACAGCCATTTGGAGCTTGGCGATTCGCTTTGCTTCCCGTTCTTCGTCCAGGGCCCGCACGACCAGCGCGTCGACGCAATCCGGGTCCAACGCCACAGCCTGGCGGGCTAATTTTTGGGCCTCGAGCGGTGGCGCTTCCATCGCTTTGTACGCCAGATCTTGAGCCCGCGCGATTGGGCCGCTGCTGTCGGGTTCGAAGACATCTTCGAGTTCCTTGTCGGCCAGGCTTTCGAGATAGGCGTTGAATTCCTCTTCGCTGGAGAAATTCTTTCCCTCCAGGTGTTGGTGGAGTTTCCCCAGGAGCTGCTCGGTGATCAGCGGAGTGGATATCAGATCGGAAGAGGAACCGTCAGCAGCGGCCGATTCCGCACCGCTGCCGGCGCCGGGAAACTCGAGGACCTCTCCGGCACCCGGCGCTGACCTCTCGTAGCTCAGTCCGCCGGGCCCGCGCTCAGTGTGTTTGCGGGTTTTTTTCTTCCTTCGGAGTCTCTTGTTCACAACAGTCTCCGGTGCGCTCCAACGATCTACGCAGGTGCTGAGGGCTTCGGAAGAACAGAATCCCGAAGCCGTAGCTGATCGGCTTGTCAGGCCGGCCGCTTGCGGCTCATTATACTCGCCCTCCGCAAGCACGGACGAGGTCTCCGTAAGTGCTGCAATCCTGGCAGGTTATGACAGGTTATGGCCATCACGTGCAGGAGGAATGTAGAGTAGTATAATCCTCGCCGGCACTCACGATTCATGCGAATTCACGTGAACTCCCTGTCTCCTATGTCGGAGACACAGCAACAGCGGCTGGCAGCGCTAGGCGAACTCCACTATCACGACGCGGTTCTGGGTGACGCGGCGGCAGGGGAGATTTGCAGTGGAGCCGACATCCTGATTACCACGCCGCGTCTGGCGGCCGACGTCGTGCCGTATCTCGATCATTGCCGGCTCATCTCCGTCCAAGCCGCCGGTACGGATGCGATTGACCTCGCGGCAGCCAGGCGAAACGGAATTGTCGTCTCAAACGTTCCCGAGTTTTGCACGGATGCAGTTGCCGAACACGCTTTCGGGCTGCTGCTCGGCATAGCGAAGAAACTCGAGCTCGGGCGGCCGATGCTTCTGGAGGGGCGCTGGAACACCGCGCTGGCCTATCCGACGATTGGCATGCGCGGAAAGACGCTCGGCCTGTTTGGCTGTGGCAAGATCGGCGGCCGTATTGCCGGGATCGCGCAGGGTGGGTTTCAGATGCGTGTCATTGCAACGGTCAATGATCCTTCCCGGCCGCGCGACGTGCATGTTGTTCCTCTCCAGCAGTTGCTCTCGGAAAGCGACTTCCTGGTGATCGCCGCGCCGGCCACGGCGGAAACCCGGGGGATTTTTGGCCGCGATGCCTTCCCCCGGATGCGCCCCGGCGCAGTGCTGGTCAATATCAGCCGGGCGGCTCTGGTGGATGACGCTGCTCTGCTCGCGGCCCTCGACGGCGGCCACCTGGCCGCGGCGGGACTCGATGTGTTTCTCCGTGAACCTCCGGCAACCAACGATCCCCTGCTCTCTCACCCGAAGATACTTGTCAGCCCGCATGTTGCCTGGGGCGCCGAGGATGCGGTCCAGCGTTTGCTTGACCTCAGCATCGCGAACGTAGAAGCATTCCTGGCGGGTGAGCCGGTGAACGTGGTTTCTTGAGGTGATTGCCTCCCGCGTCGGCTCGGCTATCCGGCGATCACTCCACCCGGCATACCGGCGCCAATCGTGTCCTTTCTTGTGGAGGACGAAGAACGTCCGCGAGCGAAGCTCGGCCAAGGTGAACGTTGCGGCCAAGGTGAAGTGGGACCAGATGCGGCTGTCGCCCTCGGTCTTCAATCGTCAGGAAGACATTGAGCGGCTGCTCGAGGCGCTTTCGTGAGCCGCGCGATCCGCTGTGCCGGCCTCAATACGAAGTGAGGACAGCACGGCCCGGCTCGAGCCGAATCTGGCGCAGATTGTGGGGCAAGGGCATCGCTCTGCCAGGTTCGAATTCAGGAACCCGCGACACTACATAGCTCGAGATGAGCCAGTCAAGGATCGAACCGCTGATACGCGTCCCGTCGATCTCGACCGACTCCACGTCGATGCGTCCTTCGCCTTGCGACGACGTGTAATGGCAGCTAGCCCGCACTTCTCTCTCCCCGCTCAGCAACATTCGAATGAGGAATCCGGGATCTCGGCCCCCCGGTAACTGCATCTTTGACATATCGACCCGTGCCCGAACTTCGCCCCGGTTGTTATCCAGACTGACCTCCACATCACGGACGCCTTCCGGAATATCAAGTTCCGAATCGTACCGCAACAAGGAATTGATCTCGTCTTCGGTCAAGGTGACGGACTCTCCAGCGCCCAGTTTTTCGGAGCTGATGCGAACCAACTTGGCCCGAGCCGTGCGGCCGGCCTCCGGAGACATTGCCGCTGCCAGCAAGCCGGCGCCGGCCAGCAGGGAAGCGTATGCCGCGAGTTTAGAAATCTGCATCATATCATTGGGATGTTTGATGATGGACTGCTATTTGCCCCAGGCCCGCGAGCATGGCGAAGCGGAAACGTCGGGGCGGGCGCACCATAGAGTATTTTACGAAGCCGGTGAACCTTCGGTTTCGTTGGTCCGGCCGCCATCGTTTTCGACGAAATCGCTATCATCCTGCCGCACTAGGCGCTCCAGCGCCAGTTGAGCCGCTTTCTGCTCGGCCGATTTCTTCGAAGCGCCGTCGGCACGCGCCGTTACGCTGTGGACACGAACCTCCATGGTGAAAGTCTTTCCATGCGGAGGGCCTGTCTCGTCCACGACTACGTACGCCGGCGGCGGCATTGCGCGGGCTTGGAGATACTCCTGGAGAGCGGACTTGTAATTGTCAATGGTTGAGTTGTCTTCCGCGGCTTCCAGCGCCGTGTCGCTCAAGACCGTCCGGTCCAGAAAACTGCTGGCGGCTTCCAGGCCGCCGTCCAGATAGATCGCGGCGATGAGGGCTTCCAGCGCGTCCTCCAGTAAGCCCTTCTTGTTGCGCCCGCCGCTGATCTCCTCTCCTCGCCCAATACGCAGGTAGGCGCCGAGTTTCAGCCGGCGCGCCACATCCGCTAAATTCTCAGCGCGAACCAAAGACGCTTTCAGTTTGGTCAGATGGCCTTCGGGTAGTTTTGGAAAGCGCTCCACCAGCCGATGGCTCGCGGCCAGGCCCAGAACGGAGTCTCCCAGGAACTCCAGCCGCTCGTTGTTCGAGTCGACTTCCCGAGGGGTTTGAGCGTGAGAGCGGTGAGTCAGCGATTGCGCCAGCAACTCACGATCGCGAAAGCGGTAACCAATACGTTGCTCCAGGGAATCGAGTTCAGCATTCATCAACGGGCAGTCCGTCAAAACAGGAATAAGCGCCGCTTAGCGCACGAGCGGTGATTGTGCCGGGAGACGGCCTCCCCGAAATGGATATCGAGTGTTCGCCAGCCGCGGTGACACTGAACGGCTTCACCTCTGGACCGCTGGCTAACGCGCGCGGCCCGGCCAGCGCGGAATCACGGCTCTTTGACGATCTCGACTTCGGGGACCGTCTCCGCGGGCTTCGCCGCCGGTTTCGACTTGTTCATCATAGCCGCCGCCTTGGCCTTGATGATTTGCGCTTTCAGGACCTTGGCCAAGTCTTGACCGCCTCCGCCCATCACTCCCCCGGTCGCGATCGACTTGTCGGCCATCGCCAGAGCTTCGTCATTCTTGCCCTGTTGCTTCAGTGCGTCGGCCAGGTGATAAAACGTCGCCGCTCCTTGCTGGCTGGCGACCTGCAGCGACTGGCGAAGTGACTTTTCCGCGGCTTCATAGTCCTTTCTCTTCAGAGCCACGAGTCCTAGCGAGTCATGCACTTGTGACATGAAGTCCTTCTTCACAATCAGCCATTCGTCGGCGGTAACATCCGGGTTGGGATTTTCCAGAGTGGGGATCGCCAGCAGAGCGCGTTTGGCGAAATCTTCCGCTTTGGCAAGTTTCTCATCCTTGTCCAGATCGAACTCTCCCGTGCGCGCCGGAATCGCGTATGACAGCGAAGCCAGCGTGTCGATATTGTCGGGATCGAGTTCGAGTGTCTTTTCGCCATAGAGCAGCATCATCTCGAAGTCGTTCTTTTGCTGATAGGAAAGCATCATCATGAAGTTGGCGAACACCTTGAACTCGGTGTTCTTGAAGTTGGTCAGCAGCTTGTGAATGGCCGCGATCCGCAAGTCCGCGTCCCTGGCGTCTTCAATTTCCTTCAAAACTTCGAATTCTTTGTCCGACTTGGCCTCGGGTCGCTGGGCGAAGATCGGCGCGCACAGCGCCAAAACGATAGCGACCCCTAGGATTCCTTTCGTCATCACGTTCTCCAGTATTTCTTGGATACATCTACAAAGTAACATTTTCGGATCGGACATTCTCCAGTCAGGCTCTCGTTGAGTTTGTCTTAGACGACGAACCCAGGGATCCTATGGTTTCGCCCGGCCTTCACCGGGAACCGCGTTTTCTTCCCCGTCCTCGCCGGTTGCGGCTTCCGCATCCCTGTGCTGTTGTTGCTGCCGAGGGCTTCCGAAAGCCTTCTCCAGCCCTTTCCGGGCTAGATCTCGGGCGCGGTCCGGCATCCCTTGCACCCCCAGAGCGAGTTGATAATGCTCGACCGCCTGCTGGCGCAGTCCCATCACGTCCGAGATCCTCGCAATGTAGACGTGAGACATCGAGCGGACATAGGGATCGGGGTCCGAATCCAATGCCTGGTTGAACAGGTCGCGGCCCAGATCGGCGTCCCCTTGCGAGATCGCCACGCGAGCCAATCCGTAACTGGCGTCGGCGTTGTGTCCGCCGCCCTTGGCAAGGGCCTCTTCGAACTTCTTCCGCGCCTGTTCAACTTTCTCCGAGCGGAAGAGCATCTCTGCTTCCCGCAGCGCCAACTCGGTCTCGGAAACCTGAGGAGCCACCGGTTGCACCGGTGCGGCCGGCCGAGCCGGAGTTTCGGCGAACTTCACTTGCTGCAGCCGCGCGGCCTCGGCTTTGAGATCGATGGCCTTGATCATTTCGGGGTAGAAGAGCCGCATCTCCTGCCCTTGCTTTTCGTAGTCGGCCAAACTCTCGTAGAAGTAAGGCGTCAGGATCAGGCCCTCCCGCAGGTCCTGCTCCACCTGGGCGTCGCGTTCAGCGCGAGGCCCATGGCTCAAGCGGGCTTCCACCGCTCGCACGAAGCATTTGGACACAAGCAACTGGAAGTCCGTCTTGTAAACTTCGTGAAGCGCGGGCGCAAACATCGCGAAGCGAGACAGAACATTCTTCTTGGCAATTTCCTTCGCGTATCGCACAGCCAGCGGATCCAGCAAGTGCATCAAGAAGGCGCCGCGCACTTCTTCCACTCGCGGTTCCTTCGAGGGGTGAACCACGACGTAGACGTTTCCCTTGTATCCGCGGGTGTTGATGTTGTTGGCCGCCCCAAGCAAGTCGAAAAGGACCCGGAAGCTCTGTACCTGCCGGCTGCTGGGCGAGACCCTCAGATAGCCTCCCGCTTCAAAAAGCGCCTGGATGAGTGGTTCCTGATAGCGCGCAATCTCGGCTTCGTAAGCAGGCTGGTATTTGCTCCAGAGTTTTTCGACCGGCGCCTGCTGATAGAACTCGGCCAGAATCGAGCTCAGCCCTCGCAGCCGCCGCACGTCCGGAGGCAAATCAGTCGGCAAGGCGGCTTTCAGCTCGAACCCCGGAGGGCCTTCGCTGATGAGTGCGAAAGAAACGTACTGGGAGAGATTCCGCCCCGGGTCGCTACTTTTGTTTTGCCCGTAGAAATTCTTGAGCAACTGCAAGCTGGATCCTTGAAAGTTTTTCAAATCATCGCGCACTGCCTGGCGAACCGGGCTGTCGGAGGGCGACCCCAGTCCATCGTCGTAACCTGCCAGGTTGATGGCTGTCAGGACCGTGAACAGACGTATATCGCTGTCGAGCTGATGGGTCTGGGCCGTCAGAGAGAACCAATCCGCGCCGAGGACCAGCAACCAGCCGAGCAGCAGAACCCGTGTTCGGTCAAGTCTCATTCCACCTGTAGAAGTAGGGCGCCCGCGCCGCCTGCTTCTTGGGTTTAGTGTACTTCAGGCCGCCGGAAAGCGTCCACGCAAATTGGCGCACATCGTTTCTTTCTATACAATGATTCTTAGCCTTTTCTTGCCCGCTTTTCTCACCGCGTGCTTCGATCGTCAGGCGGTGAGAAATGCGGGTTAGGTTCAATGCTGTTCACTGAGAGCCTTTTGAGCCGCGAAGCGGCGTCGGATCGTAGCCCATGGGTGGAGCGAAGCGGAACCCTGGGTCCGAGACCCTGCGAGGGAAGCCCCGGAAGCGGAAGGGGCGTAGGAAAACGAACGGATGCTTACGCCTCTGCGGCAGAGCGCTGGGTGGCGGGCGTTCATTGGCGCCCGAAACAAGAGCACGCGCCATCCACCCAAAACTCGCCGCGGAACTGCTAACTGAACAGTATTGGGGTTAGGTTCCAGCCTCGGGTCTCGGCCAATCCAAAGAACGGCTTCTGTTTGCTGTCTCGAGGCAACTCCCCGGCGAAACACATCGCCAACAAGTAATCGTGCAGCAAATCAACCATTGCGCAATGGCAGGTGCGGCGTTGAAAGTTCGGCAAAGTCAAAGTGCGGCACAGCCTTTGCGCGGGACTGGTCCTCGCGGAGAGTCAGCTCCTTCAGGCGGCTGGGTGGTTGCGCTGAAGCGGTTTGCCGCTGGGCTGGCGGCGGCGGCGGCTTCACCCGTTCTTTTGTTCGCACAGAACTCTCGCCCCGCTCCTCCCGTGGAATTCACCGAAGCTGAGTCCTATTCCATCGGGGCCAGTCTCGAGCTTCCCGGAAGTATCGAGGCGTTGCGCAGAGCCGAAGTGGCGACGCAAGTGGAAGGCCTGGTCCTGAAACTGCTCGTCCGCGAGGGAGACCGGGTCAAGCGGGGGCAGAAGCTGGCCGAACTGGACACCTCCTCTCTTGACGCGCGCAAGAAGACTCTCGAGGCCGATGTCGTCGAGGCGGAAACGCGCCTTCGCTCGGCCGAATCACGTCACCGGCGCGCCGAGTCGCTCTTTGCGGACAAACTCATCAGCGACGAAGAACTCGATATCGCCCGTTACGAACAGGAAGCCCTCGAAGCGCGGAGGGTCTCCTTGCGGGCGTCGATCGGCGAGCTGGAGCTGCAATTGCGGCAGAGCGTCATCAGCGCTCCCTTCGACGGTGCTGTCACCGAGAAACGGACCGAGGTCGGCCAGTGGCTGCAGGAAGGAGCGGCTGTGGTCAGCCTGCTGTCGCTGGAGGAACTCGAAGTCGCCATCGAAGTTCCGGAAGTTCACATCGGAAGGGTGCGGCTAGGCCAGTCAGCTCAAGTGAAGCTCGACGCGTTTCCGATGCAGCCGTTGGCGGGCAAGGTTTCGGTCATGGTGCCCGAGGCCGATCCCGACGCCCGCACTTTTCCAGTGAAAATCAGGGTGCCTTCCGGCGGCGGCCGTGTTCGCACGGGCATGACGGCTACGGTAACCCTGGCGCCCGCGAGTCCCCGGCAGGTGACGATCGTTCCCAAAGACGCACTGGTTAGTGAAGGGGACGGCTGGATTGTTTTCGTCTTGCAGCCCGGCGACACGGTCAAGCAGGTTGCCGCCGTGATCGGAGAGGGTGTCGGTCAATGGGTCGAAATTCAGGGTGAGCTGCAGCCCGGCGAGCGCGTTGTCACGCGTGGCAACGAGCGGCTGCGGCCCGGGCAGACGGTGCGTCCCATGCCCCGGGAGTACCCCGCGCCATGAAGATCATTCAGGACTCGATTCAGTATCCGGTCACCACCGCCGTGGGGGTCATCTTACTGGTGTTGTTCGGCGGGCTTGCGCTTTCCCGAATTCCGATCCAATTGACACCGACCGTGGACAAGCCGCAGATTCGCGTCACGACTCAATGGCCGGGCGCGCTGCCGCTCGAAGTCGAACGCCAAATCATCCAGGAACAGGAGGACCAGCTCAAGGCGCTGGAGGGCCTCGAAAGCATCGAGAGCACAAGCTCGGCGGGCGGGGGGGAAATCTTGATGACCTTCAAGATCGGGACGGATACCGGCACCGCCCTCCTTGACGTCTCGAACCGTTTGGGACAAGTGCCCCGCTACCCCGACGACGCCCTGAAGCCGGAGGTTCGTGCAGCCAGCTCCGACACGCAATTTATCGCCATATTTCTGATGATGCACATCGATCGCGATGCCGCGCAGGGGCCGGTTTCGCACGAGTTCGACTTCATCGAGGACGTTGTCGCCCCGGAGTTCGAACGCGTGCCTGGCGTCGCGGCGGTCAATCTGTTGGGTGGCCAGCGGCATGAGATGCAGTTTTTGGCCGACCCGGTCAAGCTGGCGGCGCGCAAGATTACAATCAGCCAGCTCGCCAATGCCCTGGATCGTGAAAACGCAAACGTCAGCGGAGGGGATTTTGACGAGGGCAAAGGCAACTACACCGTCCGGACTTCCGCCGAATACACCTCCGCCGGGGATGTGGAAAGTGTCGTCGTCGCTCACCAAAACGGCGTGCCGATCTTTGCGCGCGATCTTGGCCATGCCCGCCTGGGATTCGAGAAGAAGCGCCAACAGGGCTACCTCAACGGTCAGCCGATTTTCCCTTTTTTCATCTCCAAGGCCCCGAACGAGAACCTCATGCAGATCATGGTGGGAGTCAAGGAAGCCGCCGCCCGCTTGAACCGCCAGGTGTTGGAGCCGCGGAATCTTAAGATCGTTCAGATGTTCGATGCCACCGTATACATCGACAGCTCGATCAGCCTCCTGCGGCAAAGCCTCTACATCGGGGCGGGGCTGGCGGTGGTGGTGCTTTTCCTCTTCCTGCGAAGTTTCACCAGCACTCTGATCATTGCCCTCGCCATGCCGATCAGCGTGATCGGGACTTTTCTCGTCATGAGCCTCACCGGCCGAACGTTGAATGTCATCAGTCTGGCCGGACTGGCGTTCTCCATCGGCATGGTCGTCGACAATTCTATCGTGGCTTTGGAGAATATCTATCGCCACCACCAGATGGGCAAGTCGAGGGCGGTAGCGGCCTTCGACGGAGCGCGCGAGGTTTGGGGCGCGATCCTGGCCAGCACGCTCACGACGGCGGCTGTCTTCCTGCCCGTGATCTTCATTGCGGAGGAGGCCGGTCAGCTCTTCCGCGATATCGCAATCGCCATCAGCGCAGCCGTGATTCTTAGCATGATCGTGGCGATTACCGTGATCCCGGCAATGGCGGCAAAGGTGATGGGCGGAGGCAAGTCCGCAAACGCAGAAGCGAAGACGCCGCGGAAAGCGTTGGGCGCCTTCGGTTCGCTGAGCAGCAGGATAGCCGATCTCGTGTATTGGATTTGCGGCGGAACGATTCGCCGCTTGACCGTGGCACTTGTCTTCACGCTGGCGGCGATCCTGGGGGCCGCTCATTTGATTCCCGCCGTGGAATATCTGCCTGCCGGCAATATCAACTTTGTTTTGGGACAGGTGATCCTGCCGTCGAACTACAGCCTGGCCGAGGCGGAGAGCCTGCGGCACACCTACTTCGAGACCCTGCAACCTCTCTACGACTGCGATGCGCCGGGTGAGAACTGTCCCGGCGGCGGCATTTCTCAGGCTTTCATGATTGCCCGTGGAAGCTCCCTGTTCGCCGGCAGTCAAGCAAAGGACCCGCTCCGCGTCGCTGAGCTGGTACCGGTTCTCCGCTCGGCCATCAGCAAGATTCCGGCCGCTCTGGGCGGGTTTCGCCCTCGCAGCTTGTTTCAAAGTGGCCGGGACGCGGGCTATATCAATCTGGATGTCGTCGGACCCGATTTCGGCCGGCTGCAAGAAATCGGTGGAATCGCGCTCGCCCGATTGCAGCAGGAGTTGCCGGAGGCTCAGGCGCAGCCCCTCGGCGGGGTCGACCGCGGCAAGCCGGAACTTCGCATCGTTCCGAACAGGCTGCGCAGCGCCGAGTTGGGGGTGAGCGGGCGCGAGCTGGGACTGGCCATCAATGCGCTCGTCGATGGAGCCAAGGTTTCCGACTACCAATGGCAAGGCAAGAGAATTGATCTCAAGCTCATTGTCGAAGGGAATCGCCGTCATCGTACGCACGACTTGGCCCAAATGCCGATCGCGGTCCCGGGCGGCCGCCTGGTTACCCTGGACGCTCTGGCGAAAGTGGAGCTGACGAGCTCGCCGGTTGAGATCGGGCATCGCGAGCGCCAGCGCGCCAGCACGATCCGGTTGACCCCGCCCCAAGGCGTCCCGCTGCAAACGACGATGGAGCAAATCGAGGCCAAGATCATCCGGCCGCTCTCGGAAGAAGGCGTCCTCAGCGGCCCCTACCGCATCGTCCCACGTGGGGAAGCCGACAAGCTCAGCCAGACCTGGGACGCCTTGGCGTGGAATCTCCTGCTCGCCCTGGTCATCACTTACTTGCTCATGGCCGCGTTATTCCAAAGCTTTGCCTACCCTCTCGTGATTCTTTTCAGCGTACCGCTGGCCGGGTTCGGTGGCCTGCTCGGACTTAGCGTCATGAACAGGTTTACCTACCAGGCGCTCGACATCCTGACGGTGCTGGGGTTCTTCATTTTGGTGGGGACCGTCGTCAACAATGCCATCCTGCTGGTCCACCAGTCGCTCAACCATATTCGGAATGACAATATGGATCCGCGCGAGGCCATCCGCGAGTCCACCCGGAATCGTATCCGGCCGATTTTCATGAGCGTGCTGACCAGCGTTTTCGCGATGCTGCCTTTGGTGATCTTTCCGGGCGCCGGCGCGGAGCTTTACCGCGGAATCGGAAGCGTCGTCATTGGCGGACTGCTGATATCGACGGTGTTTACTCTGGTGCTTGTCCCGGCCCTGTTCAGTCTGGTCCTTGATTTGAAGTCTGGGATGGTGCGATTGCTTCGCCGCATCTTCGGTCACGGCGAGGTCCAGCCTGTTCAAGGCGGCTGAGCCGCCAAGCATTCTTGACTGTGTGTAAACTGGTAGCGTCACTCCAGTCCGTAGCTTGACTGTGTGTAAACTGGTAGCCGCACTCCAGTAACTATAAGGGCTCGCAAGAGACCTGCGGCTTTATTGTTGCGCCGCACCCCACCGCTGAGCGGATTTCAAGAACGCAGGTCTCTTGCGAGCCCTGCGCTACGGGCGGTGCCGGCATATGAACTCTCAAGCCAAATTTGCGATTGGGCAGACCATTCACCATCGCCTGTTTGACTATCGAGGCGTCATCTATGATGCCGACCCGGTTTTCCTCGGAACCCAGGAATGGTACGAGCACGTCGCGCGCTCGCGTCCTCCCAAGGACGAACCCTGGTATCGCGTGCTGGTCCACGGCAGCGACCACGAAACCTACGTGGCGCAGCAAAATCTCGAAGCCGACCTGTCCGGTGAACCGGTCCTCCATCCCCTGACATCCCATTTTTTCTCGAAGTTCCAGGAGGGCGCCTACGTTCCAAAGCGGCTGGTGAGCTAGTGTAGTGCGCAAATCAAAGCCATCGCGAGTTGACCCAGATTCTTGGGCAGGGAGTCGAAGAGGCCGCGGCGAGGGGAGCCGCCAAATTGGCGAAGGGCGCTTAACAATTTGGCCCTCGTCGTTGCCAGTGTACTCTCATAATCCGGCAATCACAATGCTGGTGGCGGCAGGTTGGGCGGGTGAAATTCCTGAGGCATATTTCAGCAGCGCCTGCGGTCTCCAACCTCCGAGGTTCCCGATTTCGCCATATCCTATCAGCCCGTGGCAGAAGTGTGTTCGGGCGAAAATGGGGGACTGCCACCGATTCTCGCTCGTGGAACCCCATTGTTTCCAACAATACTGCGACGCGAGAATCGGCTGGCTGTCCCCTTTTTTCCACCACGGGCTGCTATAACGCCGGAACCCGACGACGGGTGACTGAAAGCAAGGGTTCGCGCGGGTTCGCTAAGTTGCTGTCGCCCGTAGAATAGCTTTATGACTCTGATCTTCGTGATGTTGGCCGTCGCAGCCGGATGTTTGCTTCCAGTGCAGGCTGGGGTGAACGCGTCGCTGCGGCTGGCGCTGAATCATCCCGTCCTTGCCGCGATTACCAATTTCGCGGTTGGGCTCAGCGTACTGGCGGGCTATGCGGCGGCCACGCAAACCAGGCTGCCCGCCGCCTCTCAGCTCGCGATGGCGCCCTGGTGGTGCTGGCTGGGAGGCTGCATGGGCGCGCTGCTGGTGCTCTCGGGGGTGACATTGGCGCATCGCCTGGGGGCGGTGACTTTCGCGGCGTGCATCATTCTCGGCCAGTTGACCGCGTCGGTTATCGTCGATCACTTCGGCTGGGTCGGATTCCAGCAGCATTCCATCAGCCTGCAGCGGGCTGCCGGACTGTTTGTTTTAGCCACCGGAGTCTATCTCATTCATCGCTCTTGATTCATTGGATAGCCCAGCTCTGCAGGTTTCCTTACGCCGCCGGGCCTGGACTCGCATCGAGAAACGCTCACCAGCTTTCTTATAGTCTTGAGCGTCTTCTCGGAAAGGCGGGGTAGCGCTCGTAGCTCCTCCACCTGCCGGAACGGTCCGTTTTTCTGACGAATGCGGACAATCATCTCTGCCCGCGCTCGTCCGATGCCCGGCACCTTCTCTAGTTCTTCCACCGTGACTTTGTTGATGTTAACGAGGCAAGTGTCCCGGCGTTCATCCGTCTGAGCTTGGCCGGGCTTCAGAAGCGCTCCCAGCACCACCAGGATCAGGAGGCTGTTCGCTATCCAGAAACGAGAATGCGGAATCGTCCCTGTGGAGCAACGCCAGCGTGCCCTTAGCCGCATGGCGGTAAGTGCTAGCCAGTTCGGGATCGTCCGCGCGCAACGTTTCGAGATGTCTTCGTACCGCTTCGGTGTTGCCCTGCAATAGCGGACCCGGCCGGCTGCTGCGTCCAGAACGTTCATAGTCTTCCAGCGAAACCTCGAGCAACCGATTGATCGCTCCTAGAGCACGCTTGCGGGAGAACCCGCCCGCCACCATCTGTCCAACCGCCGCCTCGAGCAATCCCGTGGCAAAATCCGCTATCAGAGTGGTAGCGATCGAGTGATGAACCTTGTCTTCCGGGCGGACGACTTGGAACTCTCCGTCAAATGCCCGAATCAACTTGCGCGCAACGTTGACCGCCGACGGGTTCCCCTCGACAGTAAAGTGAACTCCGGCTAGACTGACCGGCCGCCTCTGAAACACATAGAGCGGGTGCATCGAACCTGCGGAAGCCCCTCGTCTTCCGAGCGGCTCCAAAACAGAACTGTCGAATATTCCGCTGCTGTGAAGAACGACCTTCTTCTTCCATGAAAACTCCGTCTTGGAGAGACGTAACGCGGTCACCTCAACGGCGGCGTCGGGAACCGCGATCAGAATCACCGGGCAAGTGGCAAAGTCCTCGGGACCGGCGGCGGGAGAGCCGCGACGCATCACGCGAACCGCGCGACGCGCCGAAGTCAAGCTGCTCGACAGAACCGGACCCAGGCGAAAGGATTCCGCCGGTAACAGCTCCGCGAGCGCACGCCCAACTCTTCCGGGTCCTACCAGCCCGACTTCGGTCACGAGACCCCCCGAAGTTTGCTTCCATCGATACCAGGCCCAGCCGCACGCGAGGACTTCGGTGCGTCCTCTGCCTGGTTTATCCGGCGGAAGCGAACTAGAAGCCCCAATTCTACAACATGGGGGGCGCCCGGCGATAAATGTTTATGTTTTGTTATGTATTTATCTCGACTTTTCGATCTCCGCCGAACTTTGTCACCAAAATCTTCTCAGCTTCTGTCTTGAGAGGCGGTCCCGCGCGTGTGGACCACGCGGGCCGTTTCCGCGGCCGGCTAACACTTTTCATGTCCGGGTGGTTTCGCCGCCGCTGTTTCTACGGTTCAGCGAGCGGGTCAATCGGAATCGTCATGCCGAGCTGGCTCTGAACACCGTCCACTTCGACCACGACTTCGACATCGCCGGTAGGAATGTCGTTGCCAAGCAGCAGGTTGATTTGGTAGAGGCCGGCGAGCCCCGGGGCTAGCCCGGCATAGAAGATCAAGTTGTCGGGCACCAAAGTCTCCTCAAGCCAAACCTTCAGGGGCAGAATCAGCGGAGCTGGAGAGGTGGGAAGTACGCCGGCAATCACGGAAGGGGCGGTACAACCGAAGCCGGTAGCCCATAGAACGATGAGTTCTCCCGGATGCGCCGGAGTGGCCCCTTCCGGGTCGCCCCGGCCGACAGGACTGAAATCCTGGTGAGTGACAGCGGCTCGGGGAGGCCCCTCAATGAAACTGGAAGGCCAGGAAAACAGGCCTGGAGACGCGTCGCGAACCTCGATCATTTCGACATTGCTCTGCAGGTTCCCGCGCTTTACCTGCACCTCCAAGATTGTCGGAAGGAGGCCCGATGGGACTTTCGCGTTGATCTGGGACGTGAGGCTGACCGAGCGCGGGGCGAAGCAGCGTGGACTGATGGGCAAAGAGACTTGCGCGTTGATCTGAAGGGACGAAACGAAGAACAGGTGCGCGCGAACACCCCCAATGGAAACGGTAACGCCGGCCAGCGTCTGTGGGAGGCGCCCCTTGACTAGGTCCCCTTGACGGACCTGACGCGTTGTCAGCGAGAGATCTTTGCCGAAGATCGAGATGATGGCGTTGGGTGAGACGAAATTATTCGGAGCGGGAGTGAAGCTGGCCCCGTTGACGACGCCTCCGACGAAAATGTTGGGTGCGTAGCGGCGCCCTATCTCGGCACCGAACACCGTCGGCACCGCGGCCAGCCAAGCGGCCAGCCCGAGGACGAGATAAACCATCGGCCGGTGCTCACCACTATTCTAACTCAGCAGCGAAGCGCCGCGGGCACGAAAACAAACAGCCCCCAGGCGCGCCCAGGGACGACGGCTACCAGAAAACACCCGCATGCCGCCGAACCCTGTCTCCGTGAGCCCGCATGACTTCGTAGCTGTCCTCGGCGGGAGCGCGCCAGTCGCCCAGCAACGAGAGAGCGTGTTCCAGTTCCGGGCGGTCACCGGGAGCCGCTAGCGCCACAGCCACGTCCGGGTTCGCCAGACAGAAACGATAACATTCAGCCGCGCTCGGCGGCTCGAATCCTCCTGGACAATCGGAAGTCGCTTTGAGCAAGGCTCTCCAGCGCAGCCCCGTAAAAGTCACGACCGGCATGGACCTCTTTCGAGTAATGGGAAAGACATCCTGTTCGGCTCCCCGGTGGGCAGCGTTATATCGGATCATCAGCATGTCGAGGCGGCATCGTTCACCGGACGGATTGGCGCCGCACGGATTGGCGTCGCCAGCGGTCTCCGCCCCGCCGCCAAGCCTTCTTGCATTCGCCCAGCCGGCAGCCAATTCCCGTTGGTGGCTCGTCAGCCCGATCATCTTGAGAGCGCCGGAACGTTTGCGGGCGGCCAGCACCTCCCAAGCGCCGCACGGTCCCGTAATTTCACTCCATTCAGCTTCGGACTCCACGTAGTAGAACGTCGCGATGTCCAGGTATTCGGTACGCAACTGATCGAGAATCCAACTGAATTCCTGTTCGGCCTCATGCGCGGCGCGGGACTTGAATTGCACCGCGACGACGACGTCCTTTCGCCCCCGCCCGAGCCCCGCGACAGCCCGCGACATCCCGTCGGGCCTACCGCACCAGTTGAGAAACCGCAGTCCGTTTTCGATCGCGTGTTCGACATCGGCGCGGCGCAAGTGCGTGTTTCCGCGGGTGGCCAGCCCCAGGCGGCATACAGGCGGAAATCCTGGTCCCAGTTGAGTCGTTCTTTTCATCCGTGTAGCAGAGGTAGTTTGCCTGCCTTGCCTTGAACGCCGCGCGAGGTCAAAACCTAAGCAAAAATCCCCATACCCTTCAGCTTGCGCACCAACTCGGGCCGCCTGTCCCGGTCGCGTAATTCCAGGATCGTATCGGTGACGCAATCGATTTGTCCGCCCGAAACCGCTCGCACTCGGGCCGCTGTTTCCGCATCCGGACAGCGAATCAGCACCGCGGAATGGAGCGTGATCCTGCGGCAACCGCCAAACCAGCCCGCGATCTCGCGCTTCACATTGTTCGGAATATCTTTCGAACAATGCCGGCCGATCGTCTCGAAAACCGATTCCGCGGTCATCCCGGAGGCGGCGGCTTTCAGCACCGATTTCTTGGTGATCTTAAACAGCAAGCCGACCTGGCTGCCACAGTGTTCCGCGAAGCGTGCCATCTCCACTTCGGCCAGCGGACGGGGTCCAAGAAAAACCACTTCGAAGTTCGGCTGCACGATGACGCCGCCGCCGGCGGCCTCCTGCAGCTCGAAGTCGTCGGCGAGTCCCAGCAAATATCGGCCCGCATCGGAGAGGCCCAGACACAACGAGCCGCCGGCGGACTGCCCGATTGTCGCCGCGCCCATCGGCAAGAGCCGCAAGCGGACGACGTTCCACAGCAGATCAGCCCAAGATTCCTCCATCTCTTCCGAGTCGCCTTGGTCGAAGTCGTAGAAGTAGTTTCGGCCGAAGGTCCCCTGGATCTTTCCTCCCGCCTCGATGTGCTTCACAAGCGGATTGCCGCACTGCGAGTGGTACTCGCGGAAGTCCTCGAAGCCAACCAGTGAGCCGGCCGGCAGCGAGGCGCATTGCTCCATCACGGCGTGGGCCACTTTCCGAAACAGTTTGTCGCTGTTCAGCGAGATTTGATAAGCCAGCAAGGACGGAGCGCCGTAGGAAGCGTCGGAGGACTTTCTCAGTTTCTCGGTCCTTTCCCGGACTGAGTCGAGCATCTGCCGGAGGCGTGTTTTCGCCGTCAGTTCCAGCCACTTCAATCCCTTCTTGGTGGTCTCGATCCGCAAGTCTTTTCCGTGGACCCCCTTCTGCTGAACGAGTCCCAAGTGCTGCACATGAAAGAGGGCGTCCCCGACCCGTGACGCTCTGTCGAGTTGAAATCCCTCCTCAACCCAGGCCGGGACGCCGGAAAGACTCTCCTCCAAAGTCTTCTGGGCTTTGGCAAACAGTTGGTTGTCGCCCGTTCTGACACGCAAGTTTTCAGCTCCGGCCGATACCAGCAAGACCGTCATGTCCTGGATCAGCAGCGGAGCTTGGAAAGTGCTCGTTGTCTGGACCGGCGACGGCGCAGTGGGAGGTTTTCGGTTGAGACGCTTGAGAATGCCCGGCCAAATGCCCAGAACGGCGTCCAGGCTGCTGGATTCGAGCCAGGGGTAGAGAAGCAGATAGCGGAAGCAACTCATCAGGGCCGCATCGAAAACGCCGGAATCGCAGCCCTCGTAACGGCTTGACAGTTCTTCGAAGAAGATGGGCCCGCGGTCCTCCAGGCAATTGCTAACAAGCCTTTGGCTCATGGCGAATACTTGCGGCAAATCAAAGTAGTTCTCGCCGGAAGAGCGGGATACGTGTTGCTTGACCCAGTGCCTGTGTTTCGCTTTCACGAATTCCTCGAGCCACTGAATTCTGCTGACCTGTCTATGGATCGCGTCGTGGTCGTAGTACCATTGCCCGGTCAGGCTGGCCAGCGAGTTTCTCTCCGCATACGTGAAGTAATCCGCAAGGTAGGCTTCAAAGACCTGCTTCGATCCCGCTTCGAGGCTGCTATTCTTCTCCAGCGCCCGGATGACGCGCAAGAAGTTCTTGGCGTCTTTGTTGAGCAGCAGCCTTTTGCCATTCACGCTGCGCCGCAGAATATTGGCTTTCAGCAAGACGTCGTGATGCTCGCGGAGTTCGACATTGATCTCCTCGGGGGAAGGAGCGTGCGGACTCGCCAGCATCCTGCGGGCGGCGGCGGGTATCTTGCCCCAGCCCTGCACGTCAGCCAAGAAGGCTAGCCAGTTGATTTCCAGAACTTTCATCTGACGAGCTGCGGGCCGGTGAGCTCTTCCGAGTCAACGATCGAATAATTGTAGCCTTGTTCGCACAGGAACAGTTGCCGCTTGAGCGCGAAGTCTTGCTCGACGGTGTCGCGAGTCACAAGGGTGTAAAAGTGAGCCTGATTGGCGCCTTCCTTCGGACGCAGAATCCGGCCCAGCCGCTGCGCTTCTTCCTGGCGCGAACCGAAGGTGCCCGAGATCTGAATGGCAACCGAGGCGTCCGGCAGGTCCACCGCGAAGTTGGCGATCTTGGAAACCGCCAGAACGCGCAGCCGTCCCTCGCGGAATTCGGCGAAAACCTCGTCGCGTTTTCGCTGCGGCGTCTGACCCGTCAGAATGGGAACTCCCAAGAGTTCGGCCAGCTTCTTGAGCTGGTCAAGATACATTCCGATGATGAGGGTCAGATCATCGGGATGCTGGTTGAGGATGTAGCGCACGACGTCAATTTTTTGCTCGTTCTCGGCGGCGAGACGGAACTGGTCGCGGCGCTCGGCGATCGCATACGGCATGCGCAAGTCCTCGGGCAGGGGAATCCGCACCTCGGTGCAAGTGGCCTTGGCGATCCAGCCCTGCTCCTCCAAGACTTTCCATGGCACGTCGGCTTTCTTCGGGCCGATCAAGGCAAACACGTCATCCTCGTGCCCGTCTTCGCGGACCAGCGTCGCCGTCAGCCCCAGCCGCCGGCGCGCCTGCAGCCCGGCGGTGACGCGGAAGATCGGCGCCGGCAGCAAATGGACTTCGTCGTAAACGATCAGCCCCCAGTTGCGGCCGTTGAACAGCTCCATGTGGCGGAACTCGGCCTCGCGGTCCGCGCGCCAGGTCATGATCTGGTAGCTGGCGAGCGTGACCGGCCGGATCTGTTTCCGCAAACCGCTGTACTCGCCGATCTGGTCTTCGGCGAGCGTGGTCTTCTCCAGCAGCTCTCGGATCCACTGGCGGCTGGCGGTCACGCTGGTGGTCAAGATCAGCGTGGAAGTTTGCAGCCTCGCCATGCAGCCCATGGCGACGATCGTCTTGCCGGCGCCGCAGGGAAGCGTGATGACGCCGGACCCGCCTTTGCTCCCCCCGGCCGCATGAAACGCATCAGCGGCCTGCACCTGGTAATGCCGCATCTCGAAAGGCCGCCCGTCCGCCAAAGACGCTCGCAACTCGAACGCCAGCCGTTCGCCCTCGACGTAGCCGGCCAGGTCTTCGACCGGGAATCCAACCTTGATCAGGGCCTGTTTGATCTCCCCTCGAGAGTGCGCCCGAATCCGGAACGCCTGGCTGGAGATGCGTTCCACAAGCAGAGGCGCGACGGCTTTGTGTCTGGATACCTGCTCGGCAAGGACGGCATCGTCCGCCTCCAGAACAAGATCTTCTCCGTTTTGAGAGAGCCGCAGCCTGCCGTAGCGATGAGCCCAGTCGCGAATCTCCGTTTCAACGTTCGCGGGGACAGGGTATTTCGAGAAACCCCGCAGCGCCTCGCTGATTTCCTCGACACGGGTCCCGGCGGCGCAGGCATTCCAAATCGACAGCGGCGTCACGCGGTAGGTGTGAATATGTTCGGGGGCCTTGATCAGCTCCGCGAAACGAACGAGCTGATCCCGCGCGGCGCCGTAGCGGGGACTATCCACCTCAACGAGGATGGTGTGGTCGCCCTGAACAACCAAGGGGTTCTCGGGGTTGTATTGAGTCATGGACATGAAGGTCGTTCCCTAGCAGCCCGTGGCGCAAGTCGGTTCGGCGAAAAATGGGGACTGCCAGCCGATTTTCGTGACTCGTAAACGCCGTGTTTTCCATCAATGTAGATACGAAAATCGGTGGCTATACCCGATTTTTCGTGCGCACTGCACTTCCGCCACGGGCTGCTAGCCGGCGGCCGTCCGCTCCGCCGCCCATTGCGAGAATGTCTTGCCTTCAGCGGCCAGCCGCTTGAGCAGCGGCGAGGGCTCCCACCACGGACCATGCTGGTCATGGAATTCGCTCACTCGGGAGTACACCTTGTCGAGACCGATGGTGTCCGCGTGCCACATCGGCCCGCCGCGATAAGCTGGGAAACCGTAGCCGTTCAGATAGATAATATCGATATCCACCGGCCGCAACGCCATGCCTTCCTCCAGACGCTTGGCCCCGACATTGACGAGCGCGTAGATCGTCCGCTCGATGATTTCCTCGCGGCTGATATCGCGCTGCGGAATCCCGGCTTCCGCCGCAATTTCCCGAATTATCTTCGCCACTTCCGGATCATCGAGCCGCTGGCGGTTTTCCCCGTAGCGGTAGTAACCGGCTCCCGTCTTCTGCCCGTAGCGCCCTAGTTCGCAAAGCCTGTCCGAGAGCAAAGGCCGCCGGGCGCCTTCAGGGAAAGCCAGGGGATTTTCCTTGCGGATGCGCCATCCAACGTCTAGCCCAGCCAAATCGCCCGTCGCCAGCGGGCCCATCGCCATCCCGAAATCGTAAAGCGCGGCATCAATCGCCGCGATCGGTGCGCCCTCTTCGGCAAGGAACTGCGCCTCGCGGCCGTAGGCGTGGAACATGCTGTTGCCGACGAAGCCAAAGCAGTTCCCGACCAGTACGCCGACCTTCCGCAACCTCTTCGCCAGCGCCATCGATGACGCGATGACTTTGTCGCTGGTAGCCTTGCCGCGAACAATCTCGAGCAGCCGCATCACATTCGCGGGACTGAAGAAGTGATGTCCGATCACCTGCTCGGGACGCGACGTCACCGACGCGATCTCGTCGATGTTCAGAGTCGATGTGTTGGAGGCCAAGATTGCACCGGGCTTGGCGATCCTGTCGAGTTCCGCGAAGACGTCTTTTTTCGGCTGCATGTTCTCAAAGATGGCTTCGACCACGATGTCAACGTCTTCGAAACCGTCAAAGGTCAGCCGCGGTTGAAGCATCGCCAGCCGCTGCTCAACATACTCGGACGTAAATCGTCCCCGCTTTACCGAGCGTTCGTAGTTTTTCCGAATTGTCGCCAGGCCGCGGTCCAGCGCTTCTTGCGTCGCTTCTCTGAGAATCACGGGAATCCCAGCATTGAGATAGGCCATGGCGATGCCGCCGCCCATCGTCCCCGCGCCGACGATGCCGGCCTTGTTGATCTCGAAAGTAGGCGCGTCTTTGGGGATGCCAGGGATCTTGCGCACTTCCCGCTCTCCAAAGAACGCATGAATCAAAGCCTTGGATTGGTCCGAGTAAAGACACTCGCGGAAGAGTTCCGCCTCGCGCTTGACGCCCTCATCGAAGGGCAGCTTTGTCGCGGCTTCGACCGCTTCGATGGCTTTGAGCGGGGCCATCATGCCGCGCCTCTTCTTGCGCACCGTCTCGCGCAGGGCGGCGAAGATCCCAGCATTCGCCGCCTCATCGCCAAGCCGGTCTGAGCGTTCGCTGGCTCTGGGCGGCGGCCCGGGCTTGGCCCCCGCCTCGCGCGCGAACGCCACCGCGCCGGCCAGCAGATCAGCTTGCGTTTTGCCCTCGACAATGTGGTCGATGATGCCATCTTCGGTATTCACCGCGACCGGTTCACCTAGGGCGCACATCTCCGCCGCTTTGGCTACACCCGCCAGTCTGGGCAGCCGCTGGGTTCCGGCCGCCCCGGGGATAATGCCCAGCTTTACCTCGGGCTGGCCGATCTTCGCCGCAGGGATGGCCACGCGATAGTGGCAAGCCTGGGCCACCTCGAGGCCTCCTCCCAGCGCCGTTCCGTGAATCGCGGCGACCACTGGTTTCGGGCACCCCTCGAGCACCCTCAGCAATGGGTGAAGCCCCTCGCCGCGCTCCTTCCGCCCCGACGTAATCTTGCCGAACTCCTTGATGTCGGCCCCCGCGATAAACGTGCGGCCTGCCCCGATCAGAACAAAGGCGTCGATTGCATCGTCGTCCTGGTTTCCCCGGATCGCTTCCTGGATACCCTCGGGAACGCCCGGGCTGAGGGCATTTACCGGCGGATTGTTGATGGTAATCACGCCCACCGACCCATCGCGCGTGAAGAGGACGAGGTCGCTCATGCTGGCGGTCTCCTTGATCGACAAATAGGGGGAAAGCCTAGTTTAGCGGAACAGGCGAGACAGACGAACTTGCCGTCCCTCCGGTCCCTCCAGGCCTACCCACAAGTGGTCTGTCGAGCCTATCTCATGAACGGCATCGACAAAGCCTTGATCTTCAGGGACGCGCTAGTGAAAGTTGCGGAAGCGCCGCTGGTTGACAGTTCCCTGGAAGCGAGGGCTAGGGAGCTTCGAGTTCCTTAAGCGTCTTGCCACGCTTGCTCTTCCAAGCGAGCAGTCCGTTCGCCGATCCTCCGTGCACAACGGTTGCCGCCGCACTGGGGCTACTAAACTCAGCATCCTGCGTGAACTTCAGATGCCCTCCGTCTTCGACTAATACTCCAAATCCGATCAATCTTTTCCGCGTCGCGAGGGTGTACGGGTAGTTTTTGGCAGACGCACGCTCCTTGAGAACCGCTTGCGAGTCCTTCAGTACGACAAAGCCCGTTGGGGTGACATGACCAGTGGCCTTCAGCCCCTTGATCTTGCAGACGAGAATCTGTTCAGCATGCCCGGTCGGTCTCGAACCAATTGGCAGCAGGGCGTCGGCCCCGAGCACAGGCATGAGCTGGTGAATTTTCTCAAGGAAGACCTCCATGTCTTCGCGGTCAGACTCGGGCAGCTTTGACCCACTCGATTGGCCATTCATCACCTGCGCCCTTCCAGCTGACTTCGCCTGTTCGATGAGGCGACCCTCCAGGTATCGAACATGAGCTTTGGTCAAGTTCTCGTCTTTGCTGATGAAGAAAACGACGTGATTCCAAAAGTCCTTGTTGAGGTGGCCCCGTAAGCGATCACGGATACTTTCGGCTTCGCCGACGTAAAGCGCAGGCTTACCGGACTCGGAATCGGTGCCACTCAAGAAATAGACACCCGAGTTGGCCGCCTCGTCTCGCCGCAGGACACTATCAAGTTCGCTGCGTGGGCCAGCGACGGCCTTTCCCGTCCAGTTCGAAAGTTCGGCGGTCCGTAAGCGCTTCGCGTCGCCGTGGACCAAGAACAGCTTTATGGTTGCGCTGGGCATAGGCTAGGGTTGTCTAACTCTTGCTTAGGCTGACCCGGATAAAATCGGTCCTGCTCGGCGTAAGACGAAGTCGCCGTCCAGACGCCTTAATTATGCCAGGTAGGATGATTTCAGCACAGTCCGCGATATCCGAGAAACGCGATATCCAAGAAACCCCTGTTTCCAGCCCAATATGCTACTATCGCCACCACAACGCGCGCGGGAGCGCGCCCAAATTTCAGAGATCGTCATGCACGAAAACAAGCGTCACTTTTCTTCCAACAATTCCATGATTCGCTGCACGCACATCATTGTCGCGCTTGGGGCCGCTCTGGCACTCGCCCCCGCCGCCGCCGCCGATCTGGCGTGCGACCTCAGCCAATACAAAGCCGCCGACGGACTTTCCGCCAAGATCGAAGGCAACACCCTCGCGCTCACCTGGCGCGGCGAACGCGACACCGACCTCCGGCTCGGTTTGGGCATCGACAACGGACACCCCATCGTCGCCGAAATGGCTGTCCGGCCCAAAGGAGGCGCCTGGTCGACGCTAGCCAGCAATCTTTCACCCGAGTTCCATGTGACCTCCGGACTAAGACGCATCTCTGAACAGCAATTGCGGCCGCTGCGCGCACTCGGCGTCAACATCACTCCCGAGATCATCGAGAAAGAAAAGTGGGTCGTCTTCTGGGATTCTCCCCTGAGTGTCCCCGGCCTCGAGGGAACCAATCCCGGACTTCCGCGCAGCGCTGACGAAATACAACGTGCAACCTCCTCCTTCCAAACAACCGGCTGCAGCGTGAAAACCGATGGGGCGCGCTTGGAAGTTTCCTTCCCGGGACTGTCACTCGGCATCTTCGAGGGCCGCCTGCAATACACGGTCTATAAGGGATCGAACCTCGTCCGGCAGGAAGCCATCGCCAAAACGGAGGAACCCAGCGTAGCCTACAAATACGCCGGTGGCCTGACGGGCTTTCGCACAGCCGATGCTCCACGAGTTGTCTGGCGCGACACCTCGAGCGACTGGCAAAAGTACGAGTTCGGCGGGTCGCCCAACAGCGGGCCCGTGGCCTTGCGCTCCCGCAACCGCCTTGCCATTGTCGAAACCTCCGGCGGCTCGATCGCCGTTTTTCCGCCGCCGCACAAGTTCTTCTGGGCACGCGAGATCGAGATGAACCTGGGCTACGTCTGGTACCGCAAAGACAACGAAGAGTCTTTCTCGGTTGGCGTCCGTCACGGCGACCGCGAGGAAATGTTTCGTCCCTACGGCGTCTCTGACGAGCTGTGGCAGGCGCGCGTGCGCCAGTCCCGCCGCTTTGCGCAGGGCAATTTCGCGCTCTACAACGCGCCCCCCGGAACCGAGCAGCGAATGGCCGTTTACTTCTACCTCAGCCCGGACAACCCCCGCGTCACCCAGAAGCAAGTCCTGGCCTACACGCATGACGATTTCTACAAGCCGCTTCCCGGATACAAAGTCGCCACGAGCCACTTCCACACGCACTTTTCCCAGCAATTGCGCGACGCCGGCACGCTCGACCTGCGGCCTCCGTGGCTGCCCGCCTTCCGTGCCAGGGGCATCAACATCGCCATGATGTCCGACTTCCACTCTGACGGGCACCCCAGCGACCCCGGCCCTATCCGCCTCGCTGAGATGGACAGCTACTTCGAGGCCTGCCGCCGCCATTCCGACCGTGACTTCCTGCTGCTGCCCGGCGAGGAGGCGAATGTCTATCTCGGCGGACACTACACGGTCGTCTTCCCCAAGCCGGTTTATTGGACCAAGGTGCGCGGCGAGGGCCAGGCGCTGGTCGAGAACCATCCTGATTACGGGAAGGTCTATCACACCGGCTCAGCGGACGACATGCTGCGGATGATGGAGAGCGAGCGGGCGCTTGTCTGGCAGGCTCATCCGCGCACCAAGGGATCGACCTTCCATCCCGACGTCATCAAGGACACCCCTCACTTCCGCAGCGACCGCTACCTCGGCGTGGCCTTCAAGAATTTCCCCGTGGACAACTCTGAAAAGCGTCTCTGCGAGTACCGCTGCCTCGACACCCTGGACGACATGAACAACTGGGGTGAGCCGAAATACCTGTTCGCCGAAGGCGACACCTATACGAAATTCCCCGAGGATGAGATCTACGGCGAAGCAGCGGTGAACTACATCAAAGTGGACCGCATCCCTCGCTTTGACGAGGACTGGAGCCCCATCTTCAACGCCCTGCGCCGGGGCGACTTTTTCGTAACCACGGGCGAGGTGCTCATCACAAATTACGCCGTTGAGGGATCCGGCCCGCGGCGAAAAGTCATCGCTGATGTCGAGTGGACCTTCCCGCTGGAGTTCGCCGAGGTGGTCTGGGGCGACGGCGACAAGACCGGCCGCAAGATCATTTCCGCAACGGGCCGCGCGCCCTTCTCAAGCGAAAAGTTTGAAATCCCCTTCGACGCAGCGGGCAAGAAGTGGGTGCGCTTCGCTGTCTGGGACTCCGCCGGCAACGGCGCCGTCACCCAACCCGTGCATCTGAAAGCCGCCGGAACCTCCGACTAGACTAGCTGATCGATCAGGTTCTCGCACTCCAACGGCAAAGCACCGGGCCCAGAAGTTATCTTGTGGCCGCGAGGTGGAATCACTCAATCGATCAGCGATAGAACGGCTGGGTCTTGAGCCAGCGCGGGCCGTAGTGCGGTTCGGGCCGGCCCACCTCCAGCGCGCCCAGGTCCGGGGCGTCCCCGCTGAAGCCGTCATTGACCGTCGGGATCCGAACCCCTGCGTCCACGGCCTTGCTGCCCGGCTTCAAGCGGAAGCTCAGATCCATGGCGTGATAAACCGCGTGCCGCTTCGAAGGGTCCGGCGGGGTCATCTCCTCGAAGATGCCGAAGTCAAGCTCCAACCCGTGCTGCTCCTGGCCGGTCGCGGCGCGGAATTCTTCTAGGGTTGAGAAAGTCCTCCAGTCTTCGCGCTCCGGTTCGTACATCAGCCGGCCGCCTCTCGGAGCGAGCCAGCGATACTGCTCGGCGACTCCCTTGTTGGGCCGGTAGCCGTTGTAGTCCGAACTATGGGCCTCGGTTGCATTCGCCCAGGTCATCACACCCCGATCCGGTGTATCCCTTCCCAGGAACAAGTTGTTGCGATAGTGCATGTTCGACGAAGGGTCGCGCGCCACTTGTTCGCCGATGATCGTGTTGTGGTAGGCGAACAGTCCGGCGGCCTTGGCGGAGAACTTGAAAGCGACCCCGCTGGGGACGTGGTAGAGGATGTTGCGAATGAAGTAGGCCGGGCCGCCGAAAACCGGTTGCGAGCTGTAGCCGCCGTGAGCCGCATTCACGCCCCGGTTGTTGTAGACGCGGATGTTGTGCACGCCGCCGTCGGTCTCGATGAAGTCGTCGCCGGACATGTGTATGTCGTTGTTGTAGATGTCGATCGATGAAGCGCGCCGCTCGGGGTCCTGCTGCGGCGTGCCGTAGGTCGAGATTCCGATGCCGTCGTGGAAATAGGCGATGGCGTTGTGGGCGATCACGTGGCCGGGTCCGTAGACCTTAATGGCGTAGTAGCTGCGGACTTCGTGCGACCCGTAGGGACCCGCGCTCCTCCATAGGCGGCCGGTCCAGCCGACGAGAAGGTTGCGCTGTTCGGTGCGGCCAAGAAAGATGTTGTCGGCAATGTAGAAGTCGCTCGATCCGGCGTATTCGGTCCAGACGCCAAAGCCGACGTCTTCGAAGCGGCAGTTCTTGACGGTCAGCCCCACCGCGCCCAGCACCTCTTTCTGGCCGGCGAAGATGGCGACGCCGGTATTGCGGAAGGTCAGCCCGTCAAAGATGTGGTAGGCCGAGGCCATCACGTCGAACAGCCGGTCGTTGCCGGCGCCGTCGAAGACGACTTCGCCGTCCCCGGCCGCTTGGATCGTGATGGGTTTTTCCGGTGTGCCCTTGACGGTGAGCCACATGGTCCCGTCGAACGGCGTCATCATGGGGTCGACGTAGTTGCGGCGCTCGTTCCGGTAAAGGCCCGCGTGGAGGAGGATGGTGTCGCCGGGTTGCACGCGCCGCTCCCACACGACGTTCCAGTCGCCCAACCCGGCGCCGTAGTAGGCCTGGGACAGGCTGCTGAAATGGGGTTCCAGCCTGTCACCATCGTGATAGGGCGGATAGACGTGCAGGGTTCGGCCGCCTTCATAGGGCTGCGGCTCGGTACGCGTCTTGACGCGCACGGTTTCCCCCGTCCGGCCCGTGGCGCCGTCGGGATCGCTCAACTCGAAGCGGCACTCGTACTCCGTGCCAGGCTCGAGGTTGAGGATACTTCCCGCGAAACCGTCAGGAACGGTGTAGTCGAGATGCTCGCGTATGCGGAAAATGGGGTATTTAGTTGACTCCAGTAGCCACTACATCTTGGGGGTGGGGGTGCCGGCCCTGGTGGCCTCGACCATTGTCTTATAGGGAGCAGGGTCGGCGGCGACCGCCTGCTGGAGGAGGCGATAGAAAAGTTTGCCGCGCGACCGTGAGGTCCGCCGGTTGAAGCGGAACGTGAACTCGTCCAGGTAGTAGTCCAAATACTCGTGACTGACAGCCCCCTGGTGGGTCCCCAACAGCCAGCGCTTTAGCAGAGAGGCGACACGATGGACTCTCGGCAGCAGCTTACTCGCCGATTGCCGCTTCCCGCGCAGCACGGTGACTTCATGGCGGTATCCTTTGTTCTCCAATCCCGCATAGCCTTCCCAGCCGTCGGTGTGCACGAGGCTGCCAGGTTGGATAGCTTCTTCGACAAAGGCTTCCAAGCTCGCCGCTGAGGCATCCGCGATCCGACGGAGCCGGATGCGACCCATACCGCGCCCATCCTCCTCGGCAGCAACCGCAACTAACGCTTTGCCAACCATTTCGCGACCTCGGACGCCCTCTTCGACTCCGCCCACATACGTTTCGTCCACCTCCACCCGGCCGACCAGCCGATTGCGACCGGGGCGCACCATGGCGCGGCGGAACTTGTGCAGCCAGGTCCAGGCGGTTACATAGCTACCCAAACCCAAGACCCGCTGCAACTCCAGCGCGCTGGCCCCGCCTTTTTGCGTTGTCACCCACCAAGCCGCCCGGAACCACAACGTCAAGGGCTTGCGGGTGTCCTGGAAAATCGTGCCCGCCGTCACCGAGGCCTGGTAACCGCAGTCGGCGCAGAGCAGCAGATTGCGTTTGCTGGCCCATGAGGACTGGATCCCACAGCGCGGGCACACGAACCCCTCCGGCCAGCGCAGCTTCAGCAGGTACTCCCGGCACGCCTCCTCGGTCGAGAATCGAGCTTCCAACTCGACGAGGTTTCGGGGGTAGTCCTCCTTCATGCCCCCAACCACAACATATTGTGGCTACTGGAGTCAACTAAATACCCCATTTCGGAAAATGCGCTCGCCGCCGATGCGCACCAGCGGAAGCGCCTGGCGCCACTCGGATTCACCGGCGCGGCGAAACTCGACCGCGACGGAGGCGTTGCGGTTGGCGTCGCCGACAATCGTCCATTCGAAGCCTAGGTTGTGCAAGGTCGGATGCTCGACCGTGAAGCGGCCGGCTCGGGTGCTGTCTTGAGCAGGGGCGGAGGCCGCTAGGAGGAGAAACAGAGAAGGCAGTAGGAAGCTCATGAATTCAGATTCTAGACCAATCCTTGTCCGGGAGTTCTTGCTCTTGCCGGGGCTTCCTGTGAGCCCCCTTGACGTCGAGTCGAATCCGAAAGGCTGCACCCTGGCCCGAAGGCCGCGTGTCCGGCGTTTTCTGGCGAGAAATCATGGATCGCCCTTCCAGAACCTGCTAGCATCTAATTTGATGCATATCTAGTGCGGAGGTGCTCTTGTGATCGACATCAGCAAGGATATTCGTTCCCTCAGTGATTTCAAACGCAACACGACTGAGTTTGTCCGCGAAATGCAGAAAAGCGGCAAGCCTGTCGTTCTGACGGTCAACGGACGGTCGGAGCTGGTCGTCCAGGACGCAACCTCCTATCAAAAGCTGCTCGAGCTGGTGGACCACCTGGAGGCAATCGAAGGAATCAAGAGGGGTCTGGAGGAAGCGGATCGAGGGGAGGGCGTCACATTGGAGGAGTTTGACAAGGAAATGCGCCGCAAGTATGAAATACCTCGTTAGGCTGACTCCAACGGCGGTTTCCGAAGCGGAACAGATCTACGAATGGCTGCTTGATAACGCACCCGACCGAGGTCCTCAATGGTACAACGGTCTGATCGACGCGATCGAGACTCTGGCACGGCATCCACGCCGCTGCCCGCGAGCACCTGAATCAGAATCATTTCAGGAAGAGATGCGCCAACTGCTTTACGGCAAAAGAACGGGGGTCTACCGAATCCTATTCCGCGTGACAGACGACACAGTTGAGGTGCTGCACATTCGACATGGCGCCCGCGCACCTGTAAGTGCGCCGGACCGCGCGGGGTTCTAGCTGAGCAAAACTGTCTCGCGACGGCAAGTGGGGGGGGCCAAGATACCAAGGGCTCCTCGAAGCCCGAGTTCTAGCCCTGACCGGCCACTCGGGTGCTGTCTTGGGCATGGGCAAAGGCCGCGAGGAGGAGAAGCAGAGAAGGCAGTAGAAAGCTCACGAATTCAGATTCTAGCCCCATTTCTTGCCCAAGAGCTCGCCGGGGCTTCCTATGAGCGAGAAATCATGGACCGCACTTCCAGGAAGCTGCTAGCATCTAATTTGATGCAAATCTAGTGCGAAGGTGCTCTCGTGATCGACATCAGCAAGGATATTCGTTCCCTCAGTGATTTCAAACGCAACACGACTGACTTTGTCCGTGAAATGAAGGAAAGCGGCAAGCCTGTTGTTTTGACGGTCAACGGACGGTCGGAGCTGGTCGTTCAGGACGCAACCTCCTATCAAAAGCTGCTCGAGCTGGTGGACCGCCTCGAAGCGATTGAAGGGATCAAGAGGGGTTTAGCGGACGCTGACGCAGGAAGAGGACAGCCCCTCGAAGAGGCCGTGGAAGACATTCGTCAGGAGCTTGATCTGCCACACCCCACATGACGTATCGTGATACTGTCCAGCACGCAGCCAAGCTAGACATGCTCGAGGCCTGCCGCTGGATCAGCCGTGACTCGCCCGCTGCCGCGAACAAATGGCTCAACAAAATCTGGAAAGCAATTCGAACCCTTGAGTCCAACCCGGAGCGGTGCTCATTAGCTTGGGAGAGTGAAGTCTTTCGACAACCTCTTCGGCAACTCCTCGTTGGTAAGCGGAGAGGAGTCTACCGTGTTCTGTTTCAGATCAGAGACGATGAGGTTCTGGTGCTGCATGTCCGCCACGGGGCCCGTCAGCAGCTCGAAGAATGGGATACAAAAGACTGATCATCCCGATTGCCAACCCGATCGGCCGCGCCTTGTGAAATCGTGGTCTTGATTGGCGCGCCTCCAGCGCACGGCCTACAATAACAGCTAGATGGGTCAGAAACCGAAGAAAGAGCCTTCCTTCGAAGAAGGACTCGAGCAACTCGAACAAATCGTCAAGCAACTCGAAGACGGAGATCTTCCGCTGGAAAAGTCGATCGGCCTGTTCGAGAAAGGCGTCAAGCTGAGCGCGTCGTCCCGCAAGCAGCTAGAGCAAGCCGAAGCCAAGGTAGAAATCCTGCTGAAAAAGGAAGGAAAAGTCGAAGCCGCGCCTTTCGAACTCGACGATGGTGAGCCCGGCGAGTGACACTCGATCAGTACCTGGCCGATCGGGGAGACGCGGTCAACGGGGCTCTTGAGCGGCTGCTTCCCCCCGAAAACCAGTATCCCGAGACGATCCACTCCGCGATGCGCCACGGCGTACTCGCCGGCGGCAAGCGCATTCGGCCGATCCTGTTCATAGCGGCCGCTGAAGCAGTTCTGCAGTCGGCCGAAGGAGCCGAGTCCGCCTCTTGTGCGCTGGAGTTGGTGCATACCTATTCCCTGATTCACGACGACCTGCCCGCACTCGACAACGATGATTTTCGCCGCGGCAAACCGGCCTGCCACAAAGTCTATGGCGAGGCGATGGCTATTCTGACGGGAGATGCCCTGCTTACCATGGCGTTTCAAGTCTTGTCCGAACTGAAAGGCATCCCGAACGCTAACCAAGTCCGTCTGATGGGGGAGCTTTCCACCGCCGCCGGTACAGTCAACGGCATGATCGGAGGCCAAGTCGCCGATCTGGAAGCCGAAGGCAAGGCGGTTGATGCCGCCCGGCTAGACTACATTCATCGCTCGAAGACTGCAGCCATCATTGGCGCTTCGGTCCGCATGGGAGGCATCTACGCTGACGCCTCCGCCCGGCAACTAGAGGCCCTCAGCCGATACGGTGAGCACATAGGACTTGCCTTTCAGATCGTCGACGACATTCTGGACGTCGTCAGTACCTCCGAAACGCTGGGCAAGACCGCGGGCAAGGACGCCGCCCGGCAAAAAGCCACGTTTCCGGCGCTCTACGGCCTGGAAGCGTCGCGGGCGCGGGCGCAAGACCACTTGCAACAAGCAACCGATGCGCTCGATGTCTTCGGTGAGCGCGCGCTGCGTTTGCGTCAGATAGCCGAAAAGATCGTCCAACGCACCTCATGAAGCCGCGCGTCCGCATCGATCGCCTGCTGCTGGAGCGAGGACTTGCCGAGTCCCGCCAGAAAGCGCAAGCCTTCGTCATGGCCGGTCAAGTCTTGGCCGACGAACAGAAGATCACCAAGCCCGGGCAGCAGGTCGCTCCGCAAGCCGAGATTCGGATCCTGGGACCAGCGCCACGATATGTCAGCCGCGCGGGAGTCAAGCTCGAGGCGGCTCTCGAAAAGTTCCACATCAGCGTCCAGGACAAGATTTGCCTGGACATTGGCGCTTCCACGGGCGGCTTCACCGATTGCCTGCTGCAGCACGGAGCCGCAAAGGTCTACGCCGTCGACGCCGGCACGGCACAGCTTCACTGGAAGATCCGCCGGAACGAGCGGGTGATGGTGCGGGAGCGCATCAACGCGCGCTACCTCGACTCCGCGGCCGTCCAGGAGCCGGTCCAATTCGCCTGCTGTGACGTTAGTTTCATATCTGCTACGCTGATTTTCCCGGCTATTCGGCCCCTGCTCGCCGCTGAAGCCGGGTTGGTGGTGCTGGCGAAACCGCAATTCGAGGTAGGAAGAGGCCAGGTTGGCAAGGGCGGTATCGTCGACGACCCCGCGCTGCACCAGCAGGTCACCGCGAAAGTCCGAGAAGCCCTCGAGCGGACCGGCTTCCGCCGTGTCGGTGAGATGGAGAGCCCAATCCGGGGCGCGGAAGGAAACAAGGAGTTCCTGCTCCATGGCAGCGGACTCGTGAATCGAGATGATTAAATCCGTTGGCATTGTGTCCAAGCCGGACGGCGGGGACATCCCGGGGGTCTTCGAGAAACTGCTGCCCTGGCTCGATGAGCGAGGCATTCGTACCAGCCTGGACGAGGTTTCGGCCGGCTACCTGGGCCGCGAAGCCGGCTTCCAGCGTCACGAGTTCACCGAAACATTCGACCTGTTGATCGTACTCGGCGGCGACGGCACTCTTCTTTCGGTGGCCCGCGGAATGGGACCCCGCAACATTCCGATCCTGGCTGTCAATCTGGGCGGGCTTGGCTTCATGATGACCACCGGGCCGGAAGAGCTCTTCACCCATTTGGAGGGAGTGCTTGAGGGTAAATTCCACTTCCAGCGCAGAACCGTTTTATCTGTCGAAATCCTTCGGGACGGTGAAGTCGTCGGCCACTACCATGCCCTCAACGATATGGTCGTCAATAAATCCGCCGTGGCCCGGCTGCTATTGCTCGATGCCTATGTGGACGACGAATTCGTTTGCAGCTACCGGGCCGACGGGCTGATCATCTCGACCCCGACCGGATCGACCGCCTACTCGCTCGCCGCCGGCGGACCCGTGATCTTCCCGACTGTTCCCGCGATTTGCGTTACTCCGATTTGCCCGCACACCCTCACGAACCGCCCGGTCCTGCTGCCGGAGGACTCAACCGTGGAAGTGGTCATCCGCCGAGGCGACGATGACTCCTACTTGACGGTCGACGGCCAAGTGGGCCTTTACCTCCGGCACAACGACCGCATCCGGGCCAGCCGCGCAAAACATAGGATTCACATCATCCAGCCACGGAACGTGCGCTTCTTCAACGTCCTCCGCAACAAGATGAAGTGGGGTCAGGAGTAAGCGCCCAGCCTGAAGCTAGTCCGCTTTTCTCACCACGTGGCGAGGCGAAGTGCGTCAGAAGGCCGTCAGTACGAGGCGCGCGCCGCTCGACGAGCGGAGGCGTACTTGACGGTACGTTGAGCACGGCGAGCAAGCGCAACGAAGTAATGACGGTCTTATCGCGTGCTTCGGCCGTCAGGTGGTGGGGAAAGCGGCCTAATCCTGCATGGGACAACGTTCAACGGCGATCCGGCTTTTCTGGTACAGTCTTGAGAAGCCCCGGCGCCAAACCGCGGTGGCCACGGCCGCCGTTTCCCAACCGGTGGGAGCTTGCCCAAGAATGCTACCCAGTTTTTTTGAATGGCTGGAGAATACGAGCGGCAGCATCGCGATCCGCGAATCGATCTTGGTCTATCCCCTGGTCGAAACGACCCACGTCTTGACGCTGTGCCTGTTTCTCGGGATGATCGCGATGCTGGACCTTCGGCTCGTGGGCGTGGCCTTGCGTCGCGTGCCGGTTTCCGATGTCGCGGGCCGGCTCTTACCGTGGGCTGGCGCCGGCTTCGTGCTAATGGTCATTAGCGGAGTGCTGCTGTTCTATTCCGGTCCGGTAAGGGCTTCCCAGAACATCTTCTTTCAGGTCAAGATGGTGATGCTCGTGATGGCAGGCCTGAACGCCTTTGTCTTTCACCGGGGCATTTATCGGAAGGTGGCTGTCTGGGATCAGGATTCGGTTACCCCCGTGCGAGCCAAGGTGGCGGGCTTCCTGTCCCTGCTGCTATGGGCGGGTGTCGTCGTGGCGGGAAGAATGCAAGCGTACAACTGGTTCGACTGAGCGGACTCTTTCATGTCCTTGTTGCCTTTTTTTGAGTGGTGCGAAGCCACGGCGGTTGGCGAGGCGATACGCAACTCGCTGTGGCTTTTTCCGATCATCGAGTCTGTCCATTTGCTGGCGCTAGCCTTGATTGGCGGAGCCGTCTTGATTGTGGACTTGCGTCTGCTCGGCCTCGGCCTGCGTCAGCCGGTTGCTCAAATCGCGCGGGCCGCCCAACCGTGGCTGATCGGCAGCCTTACGGTGATGCTGGTCACGGGAATCCCGCTGTTCTTGTCGGAGTCCATCAAGTGTTACTACAGCCCCCCGTTTTGGTACAAAATGACGTTCCTTCCGCTGGCGATCACCTTTGCCTTTACGGTACGCCGCAAAGTGGCCGCGGCTGACGAGAACCGCGTCGGGCCGCTTTGGGGCAAGCTGGTTGGCCTAGTCTCGCTGGGGCTGTGGTTCGGGGTGGGATTCTCGGGAAGATGGATCGCCTTTTACTGAATCGGACGCACGCAGGCTTCCCTCTCCAAAGCGCCGACAAAATAGCAGTGGCCGAACCTTGACGGAAAGACCGCCATCACGCACTAACGTAGGCACGGAGCAACGGATTCACCGAGATTCGGGGTCGTCTATTTCCGGGGCGACTCCGTGGAGTCGCTCCCGTCCCGCGGGGCGCCGGTGCCGGACGAGCCAAGGAAAAGCTTTCGCCCGCCGGGCAAGGTGAGATCCCGGCCGTTTGCTTTCTGCGACCCGTCCTTGGCTTGATAGCCATCGACGATGATCTCGGTTCCCGGCAGCAAGGAATTCCTGGTGAATCCTCGCCTGAGCAGGGTATTCGGCGTGCCGCCTTCGATCATCCATTTTTCGACCTTGCCGTCCTCGCGTTTCACGTCGATGTGAATCCAGGCGTGAGGATTGATCCATTCCATCTTGGTGACCTTGCCCTCGAGCTTGAGCGGCTTATTGGCGTCAAATTCCGCGGAAAAGGCGTGGTGCGCCCAAACAGGCGCCGCAACCGTAACGATGAGTAGACCGAGCCCGGCCAGGATCAGGGCTGACTTTGTTCGCATTTCACTCGCCTCCTTGCTGTTCTAGTCTATCGTATCACTCGCCGTGGTGACACACCACATAGCAAACGCGAAAACCCTCGGCAACCTCTCTCACTCGCCCGGCTCCCTGATCGCCGTCATCCGCCGCTCGCTCGCCGGCGAATCCTTTGTCCCCGCCCGCCAACCGGACCATGGGCTGAAGCCAGAACCGGTCTCTTGGATCAAGGCTCACAACCTGCCCGACTACGCTTACTTCGATCACCGCGCCCATGTGGGTGCGGGTGTCAAGTGCCAGACTTGTCACGGCCCGGCAGAGGCGATGGAGCGCGCCCGGCAGGCAGAGGATTTGAGTATGTCTTTCCCGGGCGACGGGCGGCGCCCCCCGACCCGGCCGTCTCTGACCACCGCTTTGTGATGGTGATCGACGAGACAGATGCAGGCTTCGATCCCGAGGTCGCAGACAAACTACGCCGCAAGTTTCGGGTACAGGCAATCGAAAGCGAGTGACAACGGATCAGGAGTCCGCCAGATGAGCAACCGGGCAATCAACGTGGTTCTGCTGTTGGCACTCCTTACGTCCGGGATACTGGCATGGTCCGCGGTCTTGCCGCGGCGCCCATGGTCCCGTTCCCAGACCCGCTTCTCGAGGAAAGTCTGCATTCCCACAACTGAGATCAGGCTTTTTCGTTGAGCGGCGGTTTCTGCAAGTGAGGCGGTTGCAAAAAACATCAACATGGTTTAATGTTTTTACAGTACGTTCTAGGCGGAGTCCAGCCGGTTTGTCCATGCCGAGTCTGCGCCGCTGAGTTTTAGTTAACCTAAGACTTGCGCGCATGCCCGCGCCTGGCTGCGGGTTAAGCTGGATTTGTGTTCGAACCATATAACTATCGTGCCCTCACTTCAGTCAGCATGTAATCACAATCTTTGAAATTCCTTCAGCTCCGCGCCCGCGACCGCCTTACGAGTAAGAGCGCTTGCCTTGGCCCGCAAAGTGTCGTTTTCGTGGAACTTCTCTTCGCTTTTGGAGTACTATACACGTTAAAGTGCGCCGCAAGGCGTCGTGGCACGAATTTTGGGCAGAGTCGTAAGTCGTTTTATTTCAACACCCGCGAGCGCCGATTGCAGTATTCTACAGAAAATGTAAGGGTTTGGGGATTTTTGGCGCTTGCCGAGACCAGTTCGCGTTTTCTTTGGATTGTGCATATCGTTTGTCATTCGATTGATTCACTACTATTCAGGATAACGGAGCGTTTGCGGGGATTCTTGCCTGGGAGGGTGGAATGTGTTGAAGACACAGGGAATATTTTTCTTAGAAATCGGTTACCGGCCGATGGCCTTTGGCCACAACGGGGCATGAAAAGCACTTTGGAGATGGCGGGGGCCGGTTACTTTGCGGCGGCGGTCTGGTTGGGCGGAGGCGGCAGGCGGTCTTTTGCCAGCCACTCGGCGCCGTAGGTTTCGGCGGCGAAGTCGCGGAAGGTGACATGGAAGAATTGGTAGGCCCCCCCTGGTTTTCGCAGAAACAGCATGGCGGCGGCCTCGTCGAGAAACTGGACGTAGTGGCGGGGGGCCAGGTCGAGCCGCTGGAGCTGGGCGCGCACGGCCCAGTGACGGAGGACGAAAAAGCCGCCTTTGTTTAGGGCAAGTAGGACAGCGGCCCAGGCCACTAGCACTGGTGCAAACCAGAACGCGGCTTGGACCGCGTCGGAATCGGCCCAGGCCACCAGCCATGGTCGAAACCAGAACACGGCTTGGACCACATCGGAAATAGCGCCCTCGGTGGATAAAAGCCACGCCATCGCAATTGCCAACACGACTCCGGCGGAGCTGATGCGCAGCGCGTAGCGAAGCGAGCGGGACGTGCCTTCGTTCGCCGCGCTGCGCTCGCTCACCGCGACAGGCCGCAGAATCGCGCCCAGCCCGAAGACCACCCCGCCGAACAGCCCGCCGAACAGCCCGCCGAACAGCCCGAAGAACAGCCCGCCGCCCAGCCCGAAGACCAGAGCTTGAGGCAAGCGGCGCCAGTCGAGGCCCAAAGCATCGACTGGGTCAAAGGATCTCTTTCGCGCGCCCAGCCCGAAGACCACCCCGCCGACCAGCCCGAGGCCCAGCCCGAAGAACAGCCCGCCGCCCAGCCCGAAGACCAGCCCGAAGACCCGCCCGCCGATCAGCCCGAAGACCAGCCCGCCGATCAGCCCGAAAACCAGCCCGAGGACCAGCCCGACGCCCAGCCCGACGCCCAGCCCGACGCCCAGCCCGAAAATCACCGACGCGGCGCGCCGGGCACGCCGCGAGGGCAGCCACTCCAAATCCAGATCTTCCAGCGCAAATGGGATCTGGTCACGGTTGACCAACTGAGCAGCGAGCCAGCCAAGCCAGCGCAGCGCTTTTTTCTCGCCGAACCGCCGGGTCCTGGGGCCGCCGAACATCTTGCGGACAAAGCGCAGATAGAGCCGCCGGCGGGGATCCGGCTCGCTGCGCGCCTCGTCCCCTTCGGCTCCCGAAGCCAGGAACAGAACCGTCAGCATCAAAGGCGTGTCCATCAGGTCCCAGAGTTCCGGATCGTCCCGCAGCGCTTGGCGGACGCGCTGCAACTTGGAACCGTGCTTATCGAGGTAGCTCTCGACCTCATCCCGCTGCAGCGGTTCGACGGCGACGGCGCCGGAAAGGTCGAGGGGCACCGGGAGCTTGCGGTATTCCTCCAAGCGGCAGCAGATGGCCATGGGCTGCAAACCACGCTCGCGGCGGCAGGTGTTGATAGCCTCGACGCAGGCGGCCCGTTGGTCCGCAGCCACTTCATCCAGCCCGTCGAGCAAAGGCACGACGTCGGCACCCTCGACCCATTGCCGGACCCGGGGGCGCGAGACGCCGTAGAGGCTCACCAGCTCGGACTGAATCCATTCGCCCAGCGCCGCCCGTTTTTTCGTCCAGGAAGAAAGGTTGAGTATCACCGGGATTGGTTTTGAAGATACGGCGCTGCTGCCACTTGCGCTATTTCCTTCGCTGGACACTTGGGCGTTCACGGCGCGATCAAGAAGGGCTCGGGCCAGCTCGATCAGCTTGGTCGACTTGCCGGTTCCCGGTTCTCCCAGGATTAGCAACTGCCCGGCGGCCTCGTCGAAAATCTCTTCGATCGGCTTGTCACGCGGTATCTCGGGGCCGGTTTCCCTGTCGGTTTGGTTGTAACGGTGGATGCGGGTCTGGACGGCGTCTTCGCGCTCGGTCAATTGAAGTTCGACTCGGGCCTTCTGGTAGAGATCGCTTTCGAGCCACGGTGTGACCCAGTTGGCGCGGATCTTGGCCAGCATGGCCGTACGGTCGCGGTCGGCGCCGGGCAGAACAGGGTCTTCTTGTTTTCTGTCGCGTCGCCGCTTGAGACCGGCGATTCCGAGGAGCAGGGTGACGAGCAGGGTTAGGACTGCGGTCACAGCAGCGATGGGGGTGGCGTTGTCGACGACCCATTCCCAGAGACGGCCGATCATATCCGGGGGGCTTTGGAGAAATCCGAGGAAACCATCTAGAATTTGCTGGAGGTTTTCCATTTCGGGAAGACGAGTCTTTCAATTGTAGGCGGCAGTGGGGCTCTTGCCAAGCGCCGAGTTCTCAGGGCAGGCTGTGTCTGTGAGCCGGCAGTGGAGGTGACACTCGTCGCGCTAATGTAGCCCGCCAATAATGTGCAGCTCAATCTGGTCCCGGCTTTCGGGAAAAGCCCGTTGAAACGGGCTGCCAGCCTGGGTGGGATGCTCCGTCCACTAGCCGTGAAACGACTAGCCTGGTGACACCAAGCCGCGTGAACGCGGCTCGTGGGGCGCGACGTGGAACTGGGGTCAAAGGCTGCCGCACAGCGGGGGTGCGCGCGCCGCCGGCAACCCGGTGTGTAATGACGTTAACCGGCCGCTTACACACTCACAGGCCTGCTGAGATGGGGTCTCAGCAGCAGGTTGACTACGATCAGCAGCAAAGACATCGCCGGGAGCAGCAGAAGCGCGGTGCTGAGCGTCGTGCGTTCGGCCACGAAACCGATGATGTAGGAACTTACCGTTAGGCCAATCCAGCCGGAGGTGATGACGATTCCCATGGCCGTTCCCGTCATTTTCGTGAAGACATTGCCGCAGATGCCCAGCGTTGTGGGGAACATCGGGGCCATCGCCAGCCCCGCCACAAACACGGACACGCCGACCAGCACCGGATCTCCCACCTTGAGCATGGCGAAGGTCGTCACCATCATGGCCACCGAGGCCCACAGCGTCACTTTGATCTCGGCGACGGCCAGCAAGATTCTCGATACGATGACCCGCCCCAGCAGCAGTCCCAGCGCGAATCCCCAGCCGAGAACGTTTTGCGCGTAGCTGATTTCAACGCCCTGTTCATCCACAAGGTACTTCACAAGCCAAGTGAACACACCCATTTCGCAAGCGACGTAGAGAAACAGCATGAGGCTAAGCAAGTAGAGGGCCGGCTGGCGCAGCAAGGCCGGCGCTTGCGATGCCACAAAGCCTCGCTCTCCGGTTGGCGGGGGCATCGGGGTAGCCACGTTGACAAGCAAAGTGACTGCCGCGAACGCCGCTAGAGCTATCGAGAGAGCGTAGGTGGAACTCAAAGCGCCAACATTAGCCGCCAGCAGCGGAGTGATCATCGTACCCAGCCCGAAGAACATATTGAGCAGGTTCAGGGCGGACGATCTTTTCTCTTCACCGATGTCGCTGATCAGAGCGTTGGAGCCGGTGACGAGCATCCCGCCTCCCAACCCCAAGACCAGCATCGACACCAAGGCGATGCCGTAGCTTGCGGCGTAAATGAGGCCGAGCAAGCCCAGCGTAATGCCACTGAGCCCGGCCACGATTCCTGTCTTCTTGCCTTTGTTGTCGACGACCGGACCTACCGCGACGGAGGCGATCATCAGTCCCAGCGCATACATGGTCGCGATCAAGCCGCTCTGCTCGTCGCTGAGACCGAACTTCTCGCCCAGCTCCGGCAGAATCGTACCCAGAAGGGCGGCGATCAGACCGTAGGTCAGAATCCCGAGAATCATCGCCGGGATCAGTCTGGATTTCGAATAGGTTTGGCTCATCGAATTATTAGCTTCCCTGCAGGCCCGCTCCGGAGCCTCCCCTTTGCACGGTTGCTCTGGGGACAGTCAGCCAATTTTCGCGCTGAAGATTCATCGTCTAAGAGAGGATTTTTGAAATGCGCGAAAATTGGTGACAGTCCCCGCGGGATCGCAAATTGCAGCGCGGGCGCTAGCCGAAGTAGTAACGCTGGTTTTCCTGATCCCAGAAGACCTTCTTCTCTTTGCGGTAGGACATGGTGGCCAAGTGCCCCGTCACCGCCGCCTCGTGGCCAGTCTGGACGGGGCAGTTCAGCTCGGCCGTTCCTTTGATTGCATCGATAAAGTTCTTCAGATGGTCGCCGGTGGGGTTGCCCTGGCCGAGGTCCTTGCGGCCGCGAATGCGGAATTCCGGGCGGGCCGCCACTTCCTCGGGAGCGCCGCGGTACTTCTCGGGATAGACATAGATGTCGGTAAGGCCCATGATTTCCATGGTCCCCTCGCTGCCGAGGAGCTGCTCGCCGTACCGGTAGTGCGAGTTGCGGAACATCGAGCTGTAGTTGACGTGGAAATGGTCCGGGTACTCGAACGCGGCCGTCACGGTGTCGGGAACTTCACGGTCGTCTTCGGTCCAGCAATGGATACCGCCGTTGCACATCACCGATTTGCAGTGAGTGCGTCCGGTGATCATATGAATGGCGTCTGTCTGATGCACCAGCAGGTCGGTCGAGATGCCGCCGGAATAATCCCAGTAGAGCCGCCACTGGAAGTAGCGTTGCTTGTCGAAATCAGTTTTGGGCGCGGTTCCGAGGAACTTTTCGTAATCGGTGTTGTCCTCGGTCGAGTCATCGGGGATGTTGTAGCGCCAGGCCGGGAACGTTTCCGGGCTGTTGCGGTACCAAAACGCTCGGGCATAGTGGACCTTGCCCAAGATGCCCGATTCGTAGATCTCTTTGGCCCTTTGGTAGAGCAGCGAACTGCGCCGCTGCGTGCCGACCTGAAACTTCTTGCCGCTTTTCTTGACGGCGGCGAGGATCTCAAAGCCTTCCTCGATCGTATGCGTCAGCGGTTTTTCGCAGTAGACGTGCTTGCCGGCTTCGAGCGCCGCAATCGCCATGTCGCGATGCAGGTGCTCGGGCGTCATGATGACGACGGCGTCGATCGATTTGTCCCCGATCATCTTGTAGTAGTCGTCGTAGGTGTCGGGAGACGACTTTTGTTCGGTGACGACATCGTCCTTGGCCTTGGCGAGGCGCGGCGCGAAGGCGTCGCAAATAGCCTTGATGTGTGCGTCGTCCGCCGCGACTTTCATCATGGTCTTGATGTGCCGGCCGCCGCGGTTGCCGAAGCCGACCCATCCCAGGTTCACTTTGGTTCCCGCTGCCTGGGCGCTGAGCAAGGCCGGAGCCGCGGCTAGGGCAGCGGAACGATTTACAAATGCGCGGCGCGAAATCATTGACATGATGTTGTATTCCTTTTCCTAATGTTTGACAAGGCGACCCTGGCGGCTGCTTGCGAGTATTCCCGGCAGGCAGAGCAGCCCTCCCTTGCCGCCGATTGGCAGCGCTCACGAGAGGCTTGAGGTCAGCGGCAGAGAGCCTATGGAAGCTCCGTTGAGAATATCAGTTCCGTTTGGGGGAGGCAACCGAACGAGGTGGTTTGGGTGCGCGACATAGAAGTGAGTATTTCAGCAGGCTCTTTATTGTGGCCAATATCCTTGCGTATGTGTTACGCTAGGAACAGGAGGTCACTTCCATGCCTGATTCCCTCGAGCAACTGCAGCAACAGCGTACCGACATCGTCCGCCAGATCGGCGAGCTGGGCGATCTGCGCCCCGGTTCGATCACCAGCACCTCGGGGCGTTGCGGCAAACCAAGCTGCCGCTGCCATCGCCCCGGTCAACCGGGGCACGGTCCCCATACCCGCCTCACCTATAAGGCCGATCGTAAGACCGTCACCGAGTCGCTGCCGACTCCGGCCGCGCTGGGCAAAGCCGAGCGCGAAGTGGCCGAGTTCCGCAAGTTCCAGCAACTGAGCCGCGAGTTCGTGGAGCTCAATACCCGCATCTGCAAACAGCGGCCGCTGCAGCTTGAGGCGCAGACCCCCCAGGAAAAAAAACGGCCGCCGCCATCCAGCAAGAGGTCGCGCGCGAACTAGACCAGCTATTGCGCGTGCTGTTCAGCGGGCGGCGCAAGACAGGCCACTGGGATCTGGAAGCCGTCGAGATGGCGGTGCGCTCGGCGATGCACCAAGCTGGCGCCGCCGCCCTCTCCGAACTACTGCAATGGGCAGCCCCAGCGGCCGGCCAGCGGAGCCTTCCCTGTTGTTGCGGCCACCAAGCTCACTACCGGGAACTGCGCTCCAAGTCGGTTCTCACCGCCCTGGGCAGGGTGCATATATCGCGCCCCTACTACCTGTGCGGGCACTGTCACAGCGGCCAATTTCCGGCCGACGCTGAACTCGACATCGCCCAAACGGAATGCTCTCCTGGGGTACGCCGTATGCAGGCGATGGTGGGCCAGGAGGCTCCCTTCGATCACGGGCGCCGGCAGCTGGAACTGCTGGCGGGTCTGGAAGTGACCGCCAAGGCGGTGGAGCGGACGGCGGAGGGGATTGGAGAGGATATCGCGGCGCGGGAGCAGAGCGAGATCCAGCGGGCGATGCAGTTGGAGCTGCCGCTGGTGGTGGGGGAACCCGTTCCGATCCTGTACATCGAAATGGATGGGACCGGAATTCCGGTGGTGCGCAAAGAGACGGTGGGCCGAGCGGGCAAAAGGAAGGGAGAGGCGGCCCACACCCGCGAAGCTAAGTTGGGCTGCGTGTTCACTCAAACGAAGTGGGACGAAGAGGGCTACCCCATCCGCGATCCGGACTCGACCAGCTACAGCGGCGCCATTGAGACCGCCGACGAGTTTGGCAAACGCATGTATGTGGAGGCTTGGAAGCGGGGCTGGAGCCGGGCACGCAAGAAGGTCGTGCTGGGAGATGGCGCCGAATGGATCTGGAACATTGCCCAGCAGCAGTTTCCCGGCGCCATTCAGATCGTCGACCTCTATCACGCCCGCCAGCACTTGTGGGACCTGGCACGCCAGCTTCATCCCCACGACAAGGCCCAGCAACGGTGTTGGATCACGATCCATCAGGACCACCTCGACCAGGGGCGGATGGAAGAGTTAGTGTGCTCGCTGCGGTCGGTCGAATGCTCGAGTCCCCAACTCGCGGAAGAGTTCCGCGACGAAGCCAAATACTTTGAAAAGAATGCCAAGCGGATGCGCTACCCAGAGTTTCGGCGCCAGCATCTGTTTGTCGGCTCGGGAGTGATCGAGGCCGGCTGCAAGAGTGTCATCGGCTCTCGCCTGAAACGGTCGGGCATGTTCTGGACCGTCCGCGGAGCCAACGCGATTCTGGCCCTTCGTTGCTGCCACCACAACGGCCGCTTCGAGGACTATTGGGAGGCCCGAGCGGCTTGAGCTCCACTTTCATGTCGCACACCCAGGTGGTTTCGCAACAAACACGCCCGGCACATGGAGCCTCGGCGGCGATGGGGTATGTCACGTCAAGGCGCCGTCCCGTTTACGAGTGCCGATTGCAGTTCACTCACCGTCAAGCTCTCTTGCCTCGCGTTTTCCGTCCAACCGGTTGGGCCTCCCCAGCTCGACTATGCGCACAGTCGCTTCCGGCCCCAGCCACTCAGCCACCTGTCTGCCGGCCGACTTGAAGATGCCGGTTTCTCTCCAGGGGTAGACTCCCAGGGCTTCTTCACACCAATTCGCAATCTGGATGGTCCCTCCCGGACTCGTGACACGCCGGACCAGGGGCGGCAAATCGGCGATCCGCTCCCGTTCGACTTGAATCAATCCTTCCTTCGAGCTGCCGGTATACAGAGAGAACCCCAAAGGTGAATCCCAAACGCCTGTCAGCGCCAACAAGGGGAAAATCGCGAATATGACCGCGCAGACCCGGGTCGACAAGTGGCGACGCCAGAGCGAACCGAGCGTCCACTCGTCCTTTTGCCGAAACAGCAACAGCAGGAAGACAACCATGGCGATGTTCCACGGCCAGACGACTTGGTTGAGGTCTGCGCCCAGGGGACCGAGCCATAGAACGAGCAAGACGTGCATGGAGATCAGGAAGTAAACGGCCCATCGGCGCGTCTTTTGAAACGCCACCAGCACCCCGGAGGCGCATTCCGCCGCCGCCATCGAGAGCGCCATCGGGACCGTATTCTCAGCGGTGAGCCATTCGATGCTGATCTGAAACCGTTGCAGCAGGGGACTGAGCATAGAAGCGACAAGCACGGCGAAACTGTAGCGAAACTTCTGCAGCCCCGCGAAGAAATACATGCAGATCAGGTAGAGCCGGCAAAGATCAAGCACCTGAGTTTGAGCGGCTGGTTCGGCGGTTTCCTTGCGTGGGGTGAACAGGAATGCACCCAGCAGGACGGCGTAGAGGACCATCCAGGGTTGCCAGCGAATTTGGTCGAAAATCAGCAGCATCCCCAACAGCGCCAGGAAAGCTTTGATCCAGCGCCGCGGCCGCGACGAAGTGGCGGCGCCGATCAGAGACACAAGAGTTGCGATCAAGAGCAGGTAGTCGAGCGGAAAGGGAGGCTGGGGTAGACCAGCCCAAAGCGGAGTTGGGGGAAAGAGCCGGTCGCTGCTCAGCCACAATCTTGGAGAACACAGCATTCCAACCAATGCGGCTGATGCCACAGCCGGTCGTAATAGGGCAGTGACGCTTCGTTCCCGCTGCGCCACTCTTCTTGCGGGACGCGGACGCCTACGCATGGAGGTCTTCCCGGCTCATTCGAAACAGTGATTTCAGTGGATATGAGATTCCGCGCTCGGCGACTCGAGAGGAATGGATGAACAGCCTGACAAGAAACACGTTGGACTCAGCAGCCGGCTTGCGCAAGCTCGAAGACACGGCCTGCGCAGCCTCAATCAGATCGCCGCGCTACATCCCCGCTGCGACCAAAGTATGGCAAATTTCCGCTAGTCGGAGCCGGCCTTGTCCGCCGAGAGCAACTTGTCAATTGCGGTTGTGGTCGGCATCATGGCCACGACCGCTGAGCTGGCCGGCGCCCCTCACCCGAGGACCCGCCGAAGTCTCAAGGTCAACCCCGTCGAAGGCAGGGGCCTGGCGCCAATCTTTCGCGGGGAAAACCGGCCGGACGATGAGCCGCTGTTTTGGGAACACTTCGGCGGCCGGGTTGTACGCCAAGACCATTGGAAGCTGGTCGCCCTCAAGGACCAGCGTTGGGAGCTATACAACCTGGCGAAAGATCGCACCGAAACCCGCGACCTCGCCGCGAAGCATCCTGAGCGGGGCGAAGAGTTGAGCGCCCTTTGGCAGAGCTGGGCTGAGCGGGCGCAGGTACTTCCACGACCAAAACCTCGCCGCTGAATCTTCCAGCCATGACGGTCAGTATCCACCGAATCATCCCCGCATGTAGCGCGGGGCCTGAATAACGCCCGTTCAAAGAGCAGGTCGGGACGTTTTGAGACGGTCCCTGTCGGCTCGCTATAATGTGTCCGCAGTGGCGTACCTGGATTGGCTGGAGCAGACGCTCCGGACGAAACTGACAAGCAACCCGATTGGCGAACCTGTCGCCTTGCGCGCTTACTTGCAATTGACGAGCGACCACGGGCTGCTGACCCCGACGGCCGCCGCCGCGGTAGTGATGGCGCAGCGTTGGTTCGGGGCGCCGCCGCTATCCCTCTACGCGCAAGGAGGGGCCGATCTCGGCTACGTCAGTATTCTGGCGAAGTTCGCCAAAGGCCAGACCGCGCTCATCAGCTCTGATCTCGTTCGCAGCAGTGCTGAACCGCGCGCGGAATTCCCGGCAGCAACGCTGCTGCTGATTGGCAATCACGGCTCCATGCAGTTCAGCGACTCGCCTGGCTCAGATGGTTTGCCGGTCGATTTGACGCCGCCGAATAACGCCCCCCAGCGGCATCTTCTGCGCCTCATCCAAGAATCGCTCCGTGAAGGGAGGCCGGCGTCATGATCCGTTCGGAGATCGGCCATGGCTAAACCCCCGTTCGGCGTTTTGCTGGTGACTGGCGGCATGACCCACCAGGAAAACTATGGCCGGGGTTTTCAGGCCGACTCCCGATGCAAGGTGATCGGACTTGCCGACGAGAGTGACCTGGATGCACGCCGCAGCCGGCTCAATCGCGAGCTTGCCGAAGAGCTGAAGGTCCCGCTGCTGCCGGATTTGGATCAGGCGCTCCAGCGTGACGATGTCGCCCTAGTGTCGGTGTGTTCGGAGTTCGAGCGCCGAGCCAGTGTTTCCGAGAAGTGCGTGAAAGCCGGCAAGCACCTCTATGTCGACAAACCGATGGCGACTTCGGTCGACGATGCCCGCCGCCTGGTTGAAGCAGTCGAGAGCGCGGGCGTTCGCAGCCAGATGTTCACGCAGGTCGGACAGCCTTACGCCCAACGCGCCAAGAAGATCGTGGACTCGGCGCAACTGGGCGAGCTGAGGGCCATCCACTGCGATTTGATGTTTGCCAAAGGGTACACGGGCGGGGCGCCCGCCGGTGTCGGGCGCAAGGAGCACTACCCGCCGACCCAGTTCACCTTCCCTGATGCCAAGCGCGAGGTATGGACCACAGCCGTCTATTCGCTCACGCTGATTCGGTGGCTGAGCGGGCGGGAATTTCTCTCCGTCTATGCCACCACGGCAAACTACTTTTTCGAAGAGCACCATCGCCGCGACATAGAAGACTTTGGGGCCCTCTCGGTGACGCTCGAAGGTGATTTGACGGCCACGCTCATCGCCGGCCGTATCGGATGGCAGGCGCACCGGGCGTCCGGACTGAATTTTACGCGCTTATTCGGGACCAAGGGAAGTATTCTCATCGACGCCCATGCCCCTCGTTGGGAGACTGCGTCTGACTCAGCCCCGTGGACGCCTCCCCCGCGCGACCCTCTCGACCCCATGGGATTCTGGTCCAGCACGATGGCTCGAGCCGGCGCCCCCTCCAAGACGGACTGGTATACTCCGGCGACACTCCCCGCCAAGTCCGACCAAAGCCTTTTCCTCGACTGCCTGGAGCAGGAGAAGGAAGCTGAAGTCACGGCGGCCGATGCAGCCAAGGCCAGCGAAGTGATGCTGGCGGCTTATCAGTCAGCAGCCACGGGTGAAGTGGTGCACTTGCCGCTGTCGGGATAACAGCCGCATCTCCGTCGCATCATCTTCGCCCGCCGCAACACACCGCGGTGCCGGGCGCTAGAACTTCAGCGCCTGCCAGCCGGCACAAGCAGGTCAGCCGCCTGGGGTACGACCGTTGCGCGCCGGGCATCCTTGCCTTCGCCAGCGAACAGCAGGAGCGATAGTGCATCTCGCGCAACGGCGGCGCACTGAAGAGCTTCGCCGAGGCGCAAGCAGCCCTACTCCCGTAGAGACTCAACAATAGCAGCGGCACGGCCACAATCGGCGCCGGGAATCAACGCTTCTTTAACGATCCCACTGCTGATATCACCACGGTGTCGCTGGGGAGCCTCTTTAGTGAAAGCTTCGAGTTGGAGTGGGACGCCCCCTTCCAAACGTATACGCGCGAATTCTTTGTCCCCACGCCGACCGCGGCAAGAATCGTTATTGATCACACCTTGTCCGACGAGGGGGGGGACAATTTCGGTAATCTTCTCGACAACGTCAAGCTGATCCAATTGACCGCGCAGGGGCTTTCCAGAGAAATTACCGGCGGACCCGACTTGCCGAATCGTCTCGAGCCGAATGCCCCTCCTATGACCTCAGACGACACGCCGGACGGCGAAATCGACCTGGTCGTTGAGATCAAGCAATCACAGACGACCGAGTACGACTTCACCATCACCTACTCGAACCCGGGCGTCGAAATGTTGGTGCTGGACAACGTGCCAGCCAAGTGGCAGATCACCGAGGTCAACGGCATAGCGGTGATCAACGGCTTCCTGAACTCGGGAATCCCAACGGATGACGGCAATGGGGGAACCGGCACGGTTGCGGTGTTCCCCAAGAATGGCCGGCCCAATAACAAATCGTCAACCGAGATTGAATGGCGTCCTGATCCGGACCTGTCCATTTCGACACTGAACGTCGTTGTCGAAACCCGCGGTAAAGCGCGGGGTCCGAAAGGAATGGTATTCAATCCCATAGAGTGCGGCCCGCTGCTTCTGAACAAAGGAGCTGTCGCCCTTGAAATCGATAACGCGACAGGGGATCTGAAGCGAGATCCGGTCACGCGAGAGAAGCTGCCGCCCCTTTTCGAAAGTTCCGCGCTGGTGCTGGCGGGACTGGAGGACGTGGACGGCGACGGCCTCATCTTCCGTGACGGCATCGGAGATGAAGACGGCGACGGTGTCGCGGACGGCCTCGATGCCGACCCGCTCGACCCTGCGGTTCAGTAAGGCTCGGAGCGGTCTGCTCACTCGGGCAAGAGGCTGGTCTTCCAGGTGGAGAAGAACATCGTCGTGAGTGTGCCGTTCGAAGGCCTCGAATGGCGGAATTTGATTCCGGCCGACGAGTTGGTTTCGGCGGGGGAGCCCAGCGGCGCCGGGCGCTAAAACTTCAGCACCTGCCACAGACTAGCAAAATCGTCCGTCCAAAGCAGAGGGCTCTGCTGCATGCCGCTTGGCCCCTTGGCTGCCAGTACGACTTCAGGGGCTTGCAGGAAGGTATCGTTCTTCGCCAGCACCATCCAGGTGGCCTGGCTGACTCCCGTGGCGTCATCGCCCGCGTTCGCGACAAGGCCCACGTCGCACCCGCAATGAGCCGCCAGGCCGCGCACGACCGGCTCGAGATTGAGAACCCGGTTCGATATGTGGAACAAAAGAAGCCCGTCCGGCTTGAGGTGCCGCCAGTAAGTATCGATGCACTCCCGCGTTAGCAGATGAATCGGGACAGCATCGCTGCTAAAGGCATCGACCGCCAGAATATCGAAGTTCTGGGGCTGGCCGCGCGCAAGTTCCGATTCCATTCGAATTCGCGCGTCTCCCGGGATCACATCCACAATCGCGGGCGTATCGCGGCGGAAGGTGAAATGTTCGCCCGAAATTCGAATGACTTCAGGATTGATCTCGTAGAAGCGAATGTAGTCCCCGGGGCCGGCCAAAGCCGCGATCGTTCCAGCGCCCAGCCCGACGACGCCAACGCGGAGCGAACGCTCCGTGCCGTTGGCAGCTTGGCGGCGTGGATGGTGTTTCATCGCAAGTCCGATGCCGCTTTGGCGCCCATAGTAGGTGGTGGGCCAGAAGCGTTTTTGTTCGCCGGCGAACTGGCTGCCATGGATGACGGTGCCATGGGTCAGGACTCGCTTTGTTCCGTGCTCGCCCGTCTGCTCGGTGAGACGAAGGACCCCGTAAAAACTCCGTGACCGCACGATCGAATCCTGCTTCGAATGAGCCGGCGAAAGGAACATGGGCGTGATCACTACAAACATCAGCGCGGCGACCGGTGCGATGATCCAGTAGGGCCGGTCGCGATAGGGCTCCCAAGCGCGCGTTCGATACCAAGCGAAAAGTGTCAGGGCCGCGCAGCCCGCCAGCGCCAGCGGGTATTCCATTAGCCCCGAGAAAACACGGGGAGCCAGCAACGCTACCAGCGCGCCTCCCAGGGCGCCGCCTCCCGCCACGAAAAAGTAGAACGTCGTCAGGTGTTGCGGGTGCGGCTTGGCTTTGACAAGCTCGCCATGGCAGCACATGCAGCCGGCAAACAGGGCCAGCGAGTAGATCGCTACCTGGTAGACAAGCGGCGCCCGCAACCCCAGCGCGATCAGCATCAGGGCCACTGGAGCGGCCACGCCGAGCAGGATGCCAAACCAGCGGCGGTCGTACCTGCGCTCGTCGTCGAAACAGATGATGAATGTCAGCAAGTAGATTGCCAAGGGGAGAATCCAAAGAAACGGAACAACGGCAACCTCTTGGCACATCTGGTTGGTCGTTGCCAACAGTAAGGCTGAGGCCATGGCAGAGAGCCCGAGCCAAAGCAGCGCCAATACCGCACTAGGCGGATCAGCGCTGGCGGGACCGCTTTGAGCAGGCCTCTCCGCCGGTGCCGGGGGACTGTCCTCTTGCCCACGCGAGATCGTTGAGTCCAGCGGCGCCCAGAAGCGCGCCCGCAGGAGAATCCAAGCCGAACACGCGACAAACCCCAGGTAGACCCAAGACCAAACCAGAGCCTGGTTTCGCAGCGCCAGCCAGGGCTCCACGAGAACCGGATAGGTCAGCAAAGCCAGCAGCGAACCGATGTTGGAAAGCGCGTAGAGGCGGTAGGGTGAACGCACGGGATTGGCCGCGCTGAACCAGCGCTGAATCAGAGGCCCCGTGGAGGAGAGCAGCAAGTAGGGTAGTCCGATCGTGCCGATCAGCAAGAGCAGGATCTGGCGCGTGGGAGGGTCGTCGGGGCTGGGCTTCCAAAGCTCCGGGGACGGCGTGATCGGAAGCAAGAACAGTGAAACCCCCAGCAGGGCAAGATGCAGGCGAGATTGAGCCCGCAGGCCCAGCCGGGAGCTGGTCACGTGCGCATACCCGTACCCGATCAGCAAAGTGAGTTGAAAGAAGAGAAGGCAGGTGGTCCACACCGCCGGGCCCCCGCCGAACCACGGCAAGATGGCTTTGCCGATCAGCGGCTGCACCTGAAACAGCAGAAAAGCGCTCAGGAAGATCGTAAGACCAAATCGAGCCATCGACCGCTAGTTACCCGGACATCGCTTGGCCGCCTCGAACCCGCTCAGGGCGAGTTTGGACTCAGGATCACCCGATGCGGGAATTGAAAAAGATGCAACCCCAGCCTTACCGCATCATACCTTATAGGCGGGACCGCCACCGGCCTGAGCCTTCTCCGGCACGCCCCGATTGCGATTGTGGTCGCCCCGTGGTCCTTTCCCGCCGGAAAATCGCTCCACGGGGCTTTCTAGTGTTGCAAATCGACCACCACGTACGGTGTCTCTTTGTTGAGATCGGAAAAAGGGGGACTGCCACCCATTTCCGTTGCTCCAATCCATTTAAGAATCAACGTTTCGCCGAAAGGAAATTGGCTGGCTGTCCCCTTTTTTCGCGTCCTCGGACTTGCACCACGGGCTTTCTAGTGTTGCAAATCGACCACCACGTACGGTGTCTCTTTGTTGAGATCGGGGTAGATCCGGCCGTTGCCGTGGTTGTCCATAGCCTCAATCAGATACATGAAATTCCATTGCGGGTCTAGATATTCACCGGGAACCCTCGCCTCGTACTCGTGCGGCCGGCCGGTTGGCAGCATCGCCAGCGTGCGGAAGTTCTGGTGCTGGTTGACGCTGCGATAACGCAGGCGTACCCACTTCGTGCCGGAGGGGTCGCGGACTTCGGCCCGAACGGTTACGGGCTCTCCGGGCCGGGCGCGGCGGATCGGCTGGTGGCTGACAGTGGGCGCCTCGTGATCGCTGGTAACGATGATCGTCGCGAGACTCGCGCCGCTGTCTGGCGGGTAGGTCACGCGTCGTCCTTGCTCATCCACTGCCTCGATGAAATAGCTCATCTTGCCGGGACTCGCCACACCCGGAATCACGGTGCGGTAAACCAGCCTGTCGAGCTTTTCCATCTCGCGATACTGAAAACCTTGCTCAGTGTTCCCGTACCCGACGCGAACACGAGCAATGGGCGCGGTGCCGCTGAGGGTGGCGCCAATCGCAAACTCTTGGCCCGGCTCTATCTTTCGGATCGGCGCATGAGCCATCCGCGGCCCGGCGCCTAGCACGCTGAGAGTGCTGATGTGCCAACTCCCGGCAGTCGTGGCCTTGAAGGCGACGTTGAGTTTGTTGTCGCTCACCGTGGTTTGGATGCGCCGCCCCTCGCGCGTGCCGGGCGCTACGCTGAACGTGTCGGTGCGGTCAACCCCGTTCGCCTCGATCCACATGGGGCCGTAGCCGGGGCTGTCGGGAGACTCTTCACCCACGCCGAGACGCAGTTCGTAATTCCCGTTCGGCAGATCAATGGAGAAGGAGTTGCGTCGTTCGGCGTACTCATATCTTGCAGGGTCGCGGTAGCCGTCGAAATCAAATCTTCGGATGACGCGCCAGCGGTCGTGTTCGAATACCTCGCGCAAGTTCTTCAGCTCTTGCAGGCCGCGCTGGAGTTCGATCAGCTCGGTTTTCCAATGGCCGGTCAGCTCGACGGGCCAACCTCTCTGGTCGGTTTCTCTGCCGAACATCAGATTCTCGGCGTAGACGTTGCCGGCGGCTTCGACAATCTTCTCCCAAGCACCGGCGGCCAGAGTTTCGTGTTGGATCGACACGTCCAGTGGACTCAGGTCATTGGATTTCTTAAATAGCGCCCAATGAAAAGCGGACCGGGCTCGCTCGGAGTGATAGCGCGCCAGGTTGGCGAGGATTTTCAGGTCAACCATGGTCGAGCGGAACTCTTTGCCGCGCGGCGAGCCGCCGTCAGCAGGGGCGTGCTGCTCGGCTTGGCGGACAAGCGTCAAGACGTCGGCCGAGGCTTGAGCGAACCAATCGCTGGTTTCAAACGGATGTATCTTCGCCGACTCGCCTCCTTCGAGATGCAGATCAGCCGCGTCTGAGATGCTGAGAAACTGCTGCGGGTCGCTGGGAGTGGCTTTGGCGTACTGCCAAATGTCTCCCCAGCGTTGTTTCTCCGGCCAGCCCCGGGTCGTAGGAAATTTGTCCGGCGGCAAGGAGGAAGCAATGATCCGGGGCAGAATCTGGCTGGCGCGGTGCAATGCCTGTTGGACGAATGGCGCGGCTTCTTTTCCGAAGCGGCGCTGGAACTCTCTCTCCCAGATTTCGGCGGAAGCGCCGGGGTTGTAACCCAGCCTTCCAAAAAGCTGGAAGAAGTGCCAGTAGCGCTCAAACTCGTAGTCGTAATACTGGTATCGCGGCGCCAGCAAATCGAAAGGTTTCTCGTTGTGCGGCCGGGAGGCCATCTTGGTCGCCAGCGGTGCGGTCACCTCGAAGCCTTCTCCGTTGTAGAGATGCGTGCTCGCAACGAAGCGCCGCACGTAGTCAGGGTCCCCCCACAGCAGGATGCGCGAGGTTCCGCTCGTCCACAGCCGCCACAGCATTTTGTACCTTTGCGGATAGTGCAGCAGGTCGGCATAGCCATGCCGGCGGTCAAATTGGTTTCGCCGCTGGATGTGGGTGGGATGGAAGGGCATGCCCATCTGTTCGGCCCAGTATTTGGTGGCGATGCGAAACTTGAGCCCCAGCTCCAGTGCGTCTTCGATCAGGTCGTCGGGGTAGCCCTTGGCTCGGGCGTCGAAGCGGACGCCGGGCGCGTGCTGCTTCATCACGCCGTAGATGTCGCGCCAATACTGCTTCATCTCGGCCCGCGTGAGGCCCGATTCCCCGTGCATGCGGAATTGAATCGCGTCGATGCCGGGAACGAGCCGCAGAAACTTGGCGAGCGCCGCTTTGCAATAAGCCGGCAGATTTTCTTTCGTTACGCCGGAGACGGGCCATTTCTTCCCGTTGACCGGCTCGACCGGCAGGTAGTCCCAGACGCCGTCCGTGTAGTGATCACCGCGATAGATGTGGTCCCACAGGCCCAGCGTGAAGTTCAGGCCGCGATCGTGAGCCATTTCGATCAGCCGGTTGAGGGCTTGGACGTTTCGCTGCTGCTGTTGCGGAGTCACTCCCACAGCCTTGACCCGCGGGAAGCCTTCCATGTCGAAAAAATAGGGGAAGGCAGGGGCGAGGTAACCGGAAGCCTCATAACCAAACAGCAGCGAAAAAGTATTGAAGCGGTTCTTGGCGAGCATGTCGAGGTAGCTCGCCCAATAGGCCTCGTCGTAGAAGAAACTCTCGAAGCGCGCCTTGTTCATGGTGTACATCGAAAGCCCGCGCTCGGCGACTTCGGGACTTTCTTCGATGTTGCGGATTTCACTCAAAGGCTTGGCCGGATTTTCAGCCCAACCGATGCGGCCGGCCACATCGAGCAGGGCGTACATCAGGCCCCGGTCATCCGCCCCGCTAACCAGCAGAACACTGGCGCCCTTCCATTCGGCGCGGCGGATGAGAAGCGACTCAGGCTTTGCGGGCGCTGTGATCCCCAAGTCCCGAATCAGCGTGGCGGCGGCTCCCGAACCATTACCGAGGCCCGCGACGATGATCGGCCCGCCGCGAGCATTTCCCAGCCTCGTGCGTTCGCGATAAGAGATTCCTTTGGCGCGTACAGCTTGCTCGAGCTTGGTCAAGCCGTGGCGTACAGGCGCGGCGGGCTGAGGGTCCACCACAAGAAAGGCTGTTGTGTCCGCAGCCCTGGCGGCGATCACGAACAAAAAGAGACAAAGAAAGAGACTGCAGACCGAACACTTTCTTTCCATACCGTCAGGACCTCGATTACATGCGGTTCGCCCCCCCGCCCCCTCCGTAGGCATTAGCTTAAGCGGGTGCTGTTGTTGGTCCTCTGGCATAGGAAAGCCCCGTAGCGCGGATCTCGCTTTTGAGATCCGCAGCCTTTCTGAGTGTCACCGAAAGAAACCTCTTGTATTTGCAATGACTTATCCTGTATCGCGCGCTGGCGCCGGTAAAGCCCACCTTGAAGACACTGGAATCAAGCGCTTAGTCGCACTCCTGATTCTAGCGCTGGGGCCACTGCTGGTTCAAGTCCCGGTAGTAGGTCGGTCTGGCTCATTCTTGCGAGCCAACAAACCGGACCCCGCCTGCTACAATGAGAACGGTATCCAGTAGCGGACCAGCCCGCGAGGCAAAGCTGGAAACAAGCAAGCTGGCGACAAGCCGATGTGGCGCACGTCTCCAGACGTGCCGTGTCGCCATTCCTGGCGACATGTCTTAGTGGCATGGTCTTAGTGGGATAGTCTTGCGTGGCAGTGGCCGTCCACCCGAGTTGCCGCCAATCCGCCCGCCTTGGCGAGCGACAAGAATACCTCAAATCCGCAAGAAAACCTGTCGCTTTGCTAGGGAACCTGCCACGGTCCCGCCGCCGCCTGCAACCGCAGGCACTGAAAACAAAAACATTATCGGTTCACACCATGACGAGGCGTCGAAAATGGCCCAGATCCTGCCATATTCTGCCATTCTCTGCCATTTCCGGACATTTTGTAAAGAAAATTTATACCTCAACCGGCAACCTCTTTGTTTCCATCACTTCGCCAGGCCGTGGCCACTGAAAGCTTCAGCGTTTTCGCTTCCCCGTCCGTCTCACGACCGACGACTCGATAGGCCAGCCAAGGCTGAAGGAAAGTGCACGGAATGGAAGAACCAAATCGATCGTCGCCTCACGTGGCCCCCGCCCAGTCGGGCCTCGCGGTTCGGTGAACAAAGCTAATTTAGACTCGGTAGGGCGCCCGCACATCCGGGGCAGCTTCGGGAAAGTCCTTGGTGTTTCTCGTTACGAGCAGAGCACCGTTGGTCTTGGCGCTGGCCCAAATGATTGCGTCAGGCAAGCGAAGCTTCTTTTCGCGTCGAATTCGAACGGCCTCTTCGCTCACTCTCTGATCGATCGGGACTAGTTCGAAGCGGCGCAGAAACCGCCGCACGCGTTCCTCCTCTTCCGGGTGCTGGGCGCCAACGAGGACCTCCATCCAGGTGATGGGGCTGATCAGCGCGGACTCGTGGAGTCTGATTTCGCGGCGGGCTGCCTCGAGACCGCTTAGATAGTCAATGAGGATGTTGGTGTCGAATACCGCTTTCACCGTGACCACTCAGCGCGCAGTTTTCTCTGATAGGCAAGACTATCGATCTTGCGTTTCCGCCACATTCCGAAAGCATCATCGCCGGTATCGTCCGCTTGCTCGTTCAGGTAAGAGGCAACAGCCCTTCGGACCGCTTCGGCCCGGGAAATCCCGTACCGGCGGCATATCGAAGCAAGCGAGTCCAATTGCTCGTCGGGAATGTCAACGATTGTGCGCATCGTTATCTGATATCGTGGTCAGTTATCACTAGTGTAGCAGGCGGCGTCCGGGCGGCGTCCCGGGCTGTGGACAGGCACGGAGAGACGCGACGCAGTTAAAGGCCGCCGTTCTCTTCGAGCCCCGCTCTACGGGCGGTTTACGAAGGTTTTGCGGACAACCCCGAACGCCTTACAGACTGATTAGGGTCGCACGCGGTTCTCGTACCACACGACGTTCTTGCTGTTTTGGCCGGCGATGAGGACGTCCAGGTCGCCGTCCCCTTCCATGTCGACGAGCCGGATGTCGTAGGCCGCCTGGTCTTCGAAGATATGGTGCGTAGTGAAGTTGCCTTTGCCGTCGTTCTCGAACCAGGCGGCGATGAAACTGTCCTTGGCGCAGGAGGCGGCGTCGATGTCGCCGTCGTTGTCGATGTCGCCGATTGCCAGATCATGAGGGCCTTCTAGGTCAGGATTGATCTGGTGGAGCGTGAAGTCGGGCGCTTCGAACCACAGCACGCCCTTGCCGTGGCCGCGGGTGGCGATGAAGTCCGTCTTGCCGTCACCGTTCAGCTCGGCCATGAGGATGTTCGTAGCCCCTTCCTGGTCGGTCGCCAGGACGTGCTTTTTCCACGGGACACTGCCATCAGCGGGCTGTTCCCACCAGGCGAACCAATTGCCGTCCGGTGGAACCTTGGCGGCGCTGGCGGCGTCGGTCTTGCCATCGCCGTTGACGTCGCCGAGCCCGAGGTAATGACTCAGGCCAGGCGCGTCACGGTCGGCAAAAACATGCCGCTCCCAGCGCTCAGCTTGGCGCGGGTTGGCTGGCGCCTTCCACCACACGAGAGATTCGGGGTAAGGCGTGTCTTTCGGCTGGGCGCTGTTACCGGCCAGGTCGAGCTGGCCGTCGCCGTCGACATCGCCGGTGACCAGCCCGTGCGTGCCGTTGACGGCGTCGTCGATCAGGTGGAAAGTCCATGAATCTTGGGTCGGGTTATCGGGACGCTCCAGTCAAAAGATGGGTCCGGGAGAGTAGACCGCTCCGATGAAGTCGGGGTCGCCGTCGGCGTCGACGTCCATCACTTCACTGTGGATGAGCTTGCGGGGCGGATCGGCGGCGTCGATGATGACTTCGGTCCAGTCCGGCGCGACGTAAAGCCGCGTCTTGCCGTCGCCGTTCGAGATGACGTCGGCCAACCCGTCACCCGTGAAGTCGGCGGCAACGGCGGTCTGGGTCATGTAGCCTTCGGCGACGACGTGGCGGGGCCAAAAAGCGTTTTCGGCATTCGTGCGGGTTGCCGACGCCGTGACGGGCTCTTCGGACGAGCAGGAGCAGAGGGAAATAGTAAGAGCAGCGACAACCAGTGGGAGTCTGAATTTTTGGGGTTTCATGGAAGCGTCCTTTCGGCCTATGGGAACAAAATACCATGACCGCGACGGCGGGAGTTAGTTATATCCGTTAACGTGGCCCGCGGATCCGGCGTGCATACGCACCCACGAATCAGTTTGAGGCACGCATGAATGCATCCGCGACATCGCTCGGCGCCATGTCCCTGATACTACGAGGGGCGCCCCCTTACGGGGAGACCACGACAATGCCTGCCGGCTGGCTGGGGTTCGGTGTTGAAGACAAAACCGCTTGAACGCGGCTCAAATGGTCCGCATCACCGCCGAAACATGTGCGGTGGGACCGCAAAGGTCGCCTCCACACCACTAACGGGCAAGCGCGGCCAAGCGACTCACAATAAGTTGGAGTCTGATTGGCGCACTGTCGTTCGTTTACTTCGGGCAGGCATGTTGGAGGTTTCCCTACTCAACCTATCGGGCCCTCGGAAGATTCTGATGCACACTGAGCTTAGCCGCAGCGACCGACGCGCTGGACCTCCGTTTTCCTCGACCTTACCTTATAAGGGCAAACCCTTATATGGCCCTGGGACTAAGTTTCAGAAATTGAACCCGGGGAACTATTGACGCGGGCGGAAGAAAGAAAGAAAATTAAGAGTATTGGGTGAAGGTACTAGAAAAAATTGCTCAGTACCATAAGGAGTGTGCTATGGCAACCGCTAGCAACTTGATAACAGTGCTTTTCGAGGAATTGAGCAGGAGGGAAGATTTTATTCCCTGGGGCGATCAACGTCCCCGATCCAGGGTAGGGGTCCGCGAGCGTCGTGCATTGAAACGGCAAGCGGCTGGCGGGAGCGGTTCGCTGTATTGGACGGATCCATATGGAAGGTGCGGGGTTTCCGCTGTGGTCGCTCGGAATGTGACCGAGAAAGGCATTCAGTTAGAAGCTCCGAAGCAGGTTCCGGTCCCGGCCACCGTCCGCCTGTCTGGTCAGACTCTGGAGTGCGTCGGATCCACCTGTTACTGCCGCCGGGCGGGAGAAAAGTACCTCGTGGGAATACTGCTTTTCGGCCAGCCGTACGGAAAACAAGCCCGCCGGTTGCATGAACCCATACTAACCGACCGCCCAGACTCAGCCTGAGGTCCTACGCTCGTGGATTCTTTCTTTGCCATCGCTTCAGTCCTGATTCGTCTCCTCGCGGCGGCTGGGAGTCTTTTCATAATCTGGCGCGCACGGGACTGGCGACTGGTATTTCTGCCGGTCATGCTGGCATTGATGGCCTTGCAACCTGTCCTGCCACACTGGTCAGAACAACGATCCATGATGCTGCAAGTTTCTATCTTGAGCGTTTTTGTCGCAACGATTGTTTATTTTCTGATCCGGCAGACCCTGCAGCATTCGAAGCAAACATTGCCGAGGCTGATACTCGTAGTCATAACGGGCCAGACTATTTTTATTATCACGGGCGAGTCTCTGATGGGCCCGCTGTTACAGTCCGAGGTGTCCATCAGTTTGGTGGTTTGCCTCAACGTCGTCTTGTTGGGGAGCATCATGGACGAGCGCAGGCGGACCGGTCATTACGATCCTCTCACTGGGCTACCCAATCGGATCCTGTTCATGGAGAGGCTCAGAATCGCCCATGGCCGGGCAAAACGACAGAAGGGTTATTTGTTTGCGGTGCTGTTCCTGGACCTGGACCGCTTCAAGGTCGTCAATGACAAGTACGGACACGTCATCGGGGATCGGTTCTTGATGTACACAGCTAAAAGGCTGGAAGCGTGTTTGCGTCCAGGGGATACCGCCGCGCGCTTGGGGGGAGACGAGTTTGCAATCCTTCTTGGCGAGCTCGGAGACCCGGCTCAGGCCCAGCGCATAGTACAGAGGCTCCGCACGGCACTGGCAGAGCCCTTCCATTTGCAAGGGCAGGCCGTATTGACCACTGTGAGCATCGGGATCGCCTTAAGTTCAATGCGTTACGAACGGCCCGAGGACTTGCTGCGGGACGCCGACACGGCCATGTACCGCGAGAAGGCGGCTGAAAAGGGGTACAGCGAACTCTTCAACCCCCACCAACACATCCGGGCGCTCTCTCAACTGCAGTTAGAGACCGATGGGGTATTTAGTTGACTCCAGTAGCCACAATATGTTGTGGTTGGGGGCATGAAGGAGGACTACCCCCGAAACCTCGTCGAGTTGGAAGCTCGATTCTCGACCGAGGAGGCGTGCCGGGAGTACCTGCTGAAGCTGCGCTGGCCGGAGGGGTTCGTGTGCCCGCGCTGTGGGATCCAGTCCTCATGGGCCAGCAAACGCAATCTGCTGCTCTGCGCCGACTGCGGTTACCAGGCCTCGGTGACGGCGGGCACGATTTTCCAGGACACCCGCAAGCCCTTGACGTTGTGGTTCCGGGCGGCTTGGTGGGTGACAACGCAAAAAGGCGGGGCCAGCGCGCTGGAGTTGCAGCGGGTCTTGGGTTTGGGTAGCTATGTAACCGCCTGGACCTGGCTGCACAAGTTCCGCCGCGCCATGGTGCGCCCCGGTCGCAATCGGCTGGTCGGCCGGGTGGAGGTGGACGAAACGTATGTGGGCGGAGTCGAAGAGGGCGTCCGAGGTCGCGAAATGGTTGGCAAAGCGTTAGTTGCGGTTGCTGCCGAGGAGGATGGGCGCGGTATGGGTCGCATCCGGCTCCGTCGGATCGCGGATGCCTCAGCGGCGAGCTTGGAAGCCTTTGTCGAAGAAGCTATCCAACCTGGCAGCCTCGTGCACACCGACGGCTGGGAAGGCTATGCGGGATTGGAGAACAAAGGATACCGCCATGAAGTCACCGTGCTGCGCGGGAAGCGGCAATCGGCGAGTAAGCTGCTGCCGAGAGTCCATCGTGTCGCCTCTCTGCTAAAGCGCTGGCTGTTGGGGACCCACCAGGGGGCTGTCAGTCACGAGTATTTGGACTACTACCTGGACGAGTTCACGTTCCGCTTCAACCGGCGGACCTCACGGTCGCGCGGCAAACTTTTCTATCGCCTCCTCCAGCAGGCGGTCGCCGCCGACCCTGCTCCCTATAAGACAATGGTCGAGGCCACCAGGGCCGGCACCCCCACCCCCAAGATGTAGTGGCTACTGGAGTCAACTAAATACCCCATAGAGACCGATCTGCGGAAGGCCATCGAGGACCGGCAGTTTGTGGTCCACTACCAGCCTATTGTGGCGCTCGATAGAGGGAAGGTCACTGGTTGCGAGGCTCTGCTGCGTTGGAATCATCCCAGCCGTGGCTTGCTCTCCCCAGCAGAGTTTATTCCGATCGCGGAAGGATCAGGATTGATTTTGCCAATGGGGGAGTGGATCTTGCGAACCGCCTGCGCTCAGAGCAGAGCCTGGCAGAAGGCAGGATTGGCGCCGCTCACCATGTCCGTCAACGTTTCTCCGCGCCAGTTGTACGGACAGAAATTCGTGCACACGGTCTCGCAAGTCTTAAGCGATACCGGTTTGCCTCCACGCATGCTCGAGCTGGAACTGACCGAGAGCCTTCTAATGGAGCACCCAGAGACCACCTCCAAAGTGCTCAAGGACTTGGCAAAGCTTGGAGTAAGGATCGCTGTGGATGATTTTGGAACCGGTTATTGCTCGCTCAGCTATTTGTGCCGCTTCCCGCTCGACAGCTTGAAAATTGATAAGTCCTTTGTAATTGCTCTCAACAAGGACGATGCCCGGAATGGCAAAATCATTGCGGCTCTGACCGCTCTGGCGAGCAGTCTAAAGCTGAGGGTGACTGCTGAAGGCATAGAGTCAAAGGAACAGCTGACATTCTTGCGCTCTTTACATTGCTCTCGGGGGCAGGGATTCTTGTTCAGTCGGGCTTTACCTTCCGAGGCGTTCGTGAAGTATCTGTCGCAAAGCCAGAGGCCGTGGATCTCAGCCGGAGCCGAAAGTCATGCTGGCGTGGTGGCGCCCGCAATTGCCAGCGCATTTTGATCCCCAGCAATTTCGCTTCCACCTGCTCGGTTAACCTGCATTTCTCATCACGGCGCTCGGCCGCTCGCGCAGGGCCGAACAAAAGGTGAGGCAAAGTACTGCCAACGAACCCAAACGAACCGCTTCTCGTCCGTCGGTGAGAAATCCAAGTTAGATCTTGGGCAATTCGGCCTGCGAGATCCCGAGCGCCTTCATCTTGCGGTATAGGTGACTGCGCTCCAATCCCAAAGCTTCCGCCGTCCGCGTCATATTGCCGCCGAGTTGTTCCAGGGTCTTGAGCACATAGTCACGCTCATAAGCCTTGCGAGCTTCCTCGAGACTTGAGAAGCGTGGCATGCGTCCGCGGTCAAATTCGCCCGGGCGGCGGTTGTTCGACAAGCCCAATTCGCCGACCCCCACGTCACCCTGTGTAGTCAGGATGACGATCCGCTCCATGAGGTTGCGCAGTTCTCGCACATTCCCGGGCCAAGGGTGGCGAACCAGAGCGTCGCCTGCCTCCGGTGTGAGACGCTTGAACTTGCGCACGTAGGCAGTGCTGAATTGACGAAGAAAGTGTTCGGCCAGCACGGGGATGTCTTCCGGCCGGTCGCGCAGCGGAGGCACGTAGAACGGCACGACGTTCAGCCGGTAGAACAGATCTTCCCGGAAATTCCCCCGCTCGATCTCCTCATCGAGGTGTTTGTTTGTCGCAGCGATCACGCGGGCGTCGACCTGAATCGTTTTCCCCGACCCGACGGGCTCAAAACGCTGTTCCTCGAGCACGCGCAGCACTTTGGCCTGAGTCTTCAGGCTCATGTCGCCAACTTCATCGAGGAAAAGAGTTCCGCCGTCGGCTTTTTGGAATTTTCCAGCCTGGTCCTCGTGCGCCCCGGTGAAAGAGCCTTTGATATGTCCGAACAGCTCGCTTTCAATCAGTTCTTCGGGGATGGCGGCACAGTTGACTTCCACAAAGGCGCCGTCGGAGCGAAGACTTTGGGAATGCAGCGCCCGGGCGACGAGCTCCTTTCCGGCGCCACTCTCGCCGAAGATCAAAACCCGGCCGTTCGTGGGAGCCATCAGCGCCAACTGCTGGCGCAAGGCTTTCATGGGCACGCTATCGCCGATGATGTCGTAGTCGGAGCGAACTTGCACCCGCAGGTTTTCGTTCTCGGCGAGCAGCCTGCCCCGCTCGACAGCGTTTTTCACGCTGAGCGTTACCTGCTCGAGCGACAGCGGTTTTTCGAGAAAATTCAGGGCTCCCAGCTTGGTGGCCTTGACGGCTGTCTCAATTGTGCCGTGCCCCGAGATGACCACCACCACGGGGCGGCGCGAGGGATCGACTTGCTGAATCCGATCGAGGGTTTCCAGCCCATCCATGCCGGGCAGCCAGATGTCGAGCAGGACAACATGAAATGTTTTCGTCTGCAGTTTCTGGAGGCATTCCTCGCCCGTGGCAACAGCGTCCGCCTCGTAGTTTTCGTCCTCGAGAATCCCGATCAGCGATTCGCGGATTCCGGGCTCATCGTCGACGACGAGTACACGCCTCCTCGTCACGCGCTGACTCCGCTGGCGGCCGGCGCCCGGCTGGCCGCGGTGGGAACCTCAATGATGAAGCGGCTTCCCGTGGGTCGCCGGTCCTCGACACGGATCGTGGCTTGGTGTTCGGTGAGAATACGATTCACAATGGCGAGGCCGAGACCGGTACCGCGCTTTTTGGTCGAGAAATAGGGCAGGAACAGCTTCTCTTTGTCCTCGGCGGAAATGCCGGGGCCGGAATCGGCCACGGTCAGCTCGACGGCGTCGGAAACCACTCCTGGCGTGGTGCCGATGAAGATTTCTCTCACATGCGAACCCTCGATCGCTTCCGCGGCGTTGTCGATGAGGTTGACGACGACTCTCTTGAACTTGTCCGGGTCGACAAAGACCGGCGGCAGATTCCCTTTCAGGTCTTTCTCAATCCGGATTCCGCCAAGCCGCCCTTGAAAGACGTCCAGTGCCGCCTCGACGACATCGTTTAGATCAGCGGCCTGGGGATTGGCGGCCGGGAACCGCGCGAACTGGGCGAATTCGTCAACGAGCGTGCCGAGCGTTTGGACTTCCCGCACAATCGTTTCCGTGCATTTCTCGAAGCGCTGCTCGATTTCCCGGCGCTCGCTCGGGCTGGTCGCCGCGCCGAAACGGTCCAGCAAGCGCCTCATTCGCTCCGCCGACAGGGCGATCGGCGTCAGAGGATTCTTGATTTCGTGCGCGACGCGGCGCGCGACCTCATTCCAAGCGGCTGATTTCTGCGCGCGCAACAGTTCGCTGGTGTCCTCGAGGACAATGACAAATCCCGGCGGTTCGTGCGACTCCTTCACGGCCTCGCGCTCGAGCGCGGAGATCGTGACCGACAGATGGAAGATCCGCTCCTGGCGCTTGATGACGAACTCGCGGCTAGCCAGCCCCGTGCGGCGGGCGCGGTGCATCATGTAGGTGATTTCTTCGTAGTCTTCTCGCGAGAACAGGTCGCGAAGGTGGCTGGCCGCGCGGATCTCCGGCTCCGCGAAAATCAGACCGAGCCCGGAGTTCACCTTCTGAATGTCGCCCTCGGCGGAAACCGATATCACGCCCGGCGTGATGCTTTCGAGAATGGCGTCGATGAAACGGCGTCTGGCGTCGAGTTCCGTATTTGCCGTGGCCAGATTCTGATTGCTCTCCTCGAGCCGGCGCCGGTGAGTCTCGAGCTGCTGGGTCATTTGATTGAATGACTGCACCAGCGCCGCCAGCTCATCCATCGCGGGCGTGCTCACCCGGAAGTCAAGGTGACCGCTGGAGAGCTCGTCCGTCGCCTCCAACAGAGCCTCGATAGGGACGATGATTTGTTTGGAGAAAAACAGCGCCAGCCAAGTTGCCACGAACAGGACGAATACCGAGATCAGCGCCAGTATTCCTGAATAGAGATAGCGATATTCACGGTGGTCCTTTTGCAGCGTCGCGTAATGCCGCACTTGCTTTTCCATTGCGGCCTGCCGCTCGAGGAGGTCTTGCGGGATGCGCCATTCGACAACGACGCGCCCTAGCTCTTGCCCTTCGTGCCGTATGGGCGCGGCGGCGAAGATGTAATCCGTAACAACCCGTAAGACGACTCCGCCGGCGCTTGAATCCCGACGCTGAGCGGGAGAAAGGCGCCACTCGACCGGTCCGGAAATCAGTTCGCCCGTCCGAAACTCCAGCAGCGGCTTCGTTTCACCCGCCTGCAGCAGGGCGACGTAGTGCGCATTGACGCTGGTTCCCAGTTCCCGGAGCCTCAGCGGCGACAGTGTGCCGGCGGCGCCCCCTGCGAGCGCCGCGACAACCTCGGGCAGCGAGGCGATCCAGGCGGCGTCGGTCTCGATCTTCTGCTTCATGATCTCGTTGAGGCGTTCCACCAGTTCTTCCGAGTTCTTCTGAATCAGCACAGTGGGCTGCTCGAACCACTTGTTCAGGGTGCGGTTCAAGATCGTGAATGAAAACAGGACGAGGCAAACAACCGGAACGATCGAGAGGGCCAGCGCTCCGAGGACGAGCTTCGTCTTGATCTTCGAGCCCAGGCGATTCTGGCGCCGCTCAACATAGAGCTTCAGCAGGCTGCGGAAAACGATGAATCCAAGCGTGAAAACTCCCAGGACGACGATCGTCGAAATTGCCGACAGGACGATCGTTTCGCCCCGGCCGGAGGGCCGAAACTCTCCGAAATCAAGCGAAGTCTGCCAGAACGCCAGAGCCACGAGCACAACAAACAGAATGCTCGATGCCACTAAAGAGACGCGCTGGTTCTTGTGCTCCACGGGGAGTCCTTCACGGCCAGGAGCCGGCTGCTATGGCCGGGGCCGGGCGCGAAAGTGCAAGCGCGGCGCCCCAGGCAAGCGACAACGTTGGAACTGATTATAACAAAAGGACTTCCTTGCCAAATTCGACCGGCAATCCGGGAAGTGCGCTAAACGCACCTCTAGGCGCTTGCCGCCACCACATCGACAACAGAGCCGCGCCCGCAAGGGTGCGGTCGAGTCTGGCAGTGACCGCATTCCGGTGGCGGCCCCGGCGCACTGACTACCCTGGACCGCACCCTTGCGGGCGCGGGGCTCGGTTCAGCGGTGGCGCTTGGGCGCTGAACTTTGTAGTCTTAATGCCTAGTGTCCGTCCTGACTGCGTTGCGGACAGGCCACGACCTGCGAGGCACTCCATGCGTTTCCGATTCACGATCCATGCCGCCATTCTGGCACTGACTTCTTTTCACTCGAGCGCCGCCGCGGAACCGGCGATTCACGTGGACTCCGCGATGCCGCCTCCCGGCTGGGCTCTGATGGAACGTGCCTTGCTCGACGCCAACTCGCGCGCTGTCGAAGAGTTTGCCGGGCACTACCTCGATGAACGCGGCTATCTGCTGCACACAATTCGCTGGGGAACACTCGACGGTCCCGACGACGCCATTGAGACTTTCTACAACTGGACGCTGCTGCATGCCCTCGGCGGCTCTGACGCTGTGCTGGAGGCGTTCAAGAAAGGCCAAGAAGGGCACCTCCGCCAATACGGTGAACTTCGCACCGAGCTGACCGAACTTGCCAAGAACGGCGCCTATCACAAGGAATTCATCACGCAGTCCGACTGGTTTCATACCGGCGAAGGCATGCGGGCGTTCTTTCTTTGGGGACTGTCGGAGCCCACGAACCCGCTGCTGGTCCGGCGCATGAAACGCTTCGCCGGAATGTACATGGACGAAGATCCCGAGGCGCCCAACTACGACCCCGACAAGAAGATCATCAAAAGCATCTGGAACGGCAGCCTGGGGCCGATGTTGCGAAGGGCCACGGTCTACGACTGGGTGGGAGATCCGGTGCCTGGCACCTTCCACCTGCTGCACAATCCGGCGCGAGACCAGAAGATGCTCGATCTGATCGAGTGGTACCCGCGCATGCTGGCCCATTGCGAGGAATACCTCGATTCGGTGGGGGACAACTTTCTGAATATGGGAGCCACGCTGCTCGGCCTCAACGCCTACGCGCTCACACACGAAAAAAAATACCGGGACTGGACACTCGATTACATGAACGCCTGGAAGGAGCGTACCGCGAAAACAGGCGGCATGATTCCCTCCAACATCGGCCTCGACGGCACACTCGGAGGCGAGCACGACGGTCAATGGTGGAAAGGCACTTACGGCTGGAACTTTACGATCTTCGACGGCGAACTGCAGCAGATCGCTCACCGTAATAACTTCACCGCCGCGTCTTGGGCCGGCTTCTCGAACGCCTTGCTCCTGACGGGCGACCAGTCCTATGTCGATGTGCTGCGCAAGCAGCTCGACCTCATCTACGAACACAAGAAAGTCGAGAACGGCAAGACTCTGCTGCCGCAAATGTACGGCGACCCCCGCGGCTACAAATACAACGGCAAGCCGGAGTTTTATCAATACACGGGAAATCTCTTCAGCGACCGCCTGACGGAAATCTACCTATGGTCGATGGACCGCAAGGATCTGGAGCGCGTCCCCACTGAGGAAGGCTGGATCGGCTTTCTCGAAGGCAACGACCCGGACTACCCCACCCGCGCCATGGCGGCGGACTTCGAGCACATCCGCGAGCGGGTCGAGAGGATTCGCAACGATCCGACCTCGCCCGACACCCGGCTCGCGGACTTTCTTCTGAGGGTCGTTCCGGCAACCACCGAAACGCTCACACGGCTGACCCTGGGCGGCTATTTCGCCGGCGGCCGTATCTGGGTGCTGAACAGCCGGCTGCGCTATTTCGATCCGGCGCGGCGCCGCTCGGGGCTGCCCCAGGATGTAGCCGCGCTGGTCGAAAAACTCACCGCCGGCTCCGTCACGGTGACCTTGGTCAACGTCAACCAAATCGAAGCGCGCGACGTGCAAGTGCAGGCAGGCGGCTACGGCGAGCACGAATTTACGGGAGTCCGCCACGACGGCAAATCGCAAGAACTGGACGCCCCTTACGTTACTGTCCACCTGGAACCCGGCACGGGCGCGCAACTGGAGTTCAAGATGAGGCGCTACGCCAATCATCCGACGCTCGCGCAGCCTTGGAACCGCGGCTGGCTGGTGAAGAACTAGCCGGTCCGCTCAGGACTCCCCGCTCAGAACTACCCCCGCTCAGGACTACCTAAGAAGTGTCGATGCGACGTCGGCCCGGAGGCCGGCGCGGCCCGCCAGGAGGCGCGCGCCACCTCAGGGCGGTTCGCCCCCCTCTGTCTTGCAGAATGTAGAAACCCCAAGCGTCGGCAAGAGTGCCGACGCGGCAAGCTGAGAGCTTGCGCCACGCTACCCTATCGGGATCACGAGCTGCTGGCTCGAAACGCCGATTATCGTCACTTGGATGGTCAGATTGCCACTGGCGGCCCCGGGCGGTATCACCAGATTGATCTGATAGAGCGTGTATTGGAACGGTGCGTAGAAGCTTCCCAGCACTTGGGCCTCAACCCCGTCTACCGTGACAATCGGCTGGTTGACCGTAACCGCGGGGGGTACCGGTCCCGGCACGTTGGTCCCGATCGGCGGATCGGTGGGTCCGAGCCCGGTCACGAACAAGAGAATCACCTCGCCGGGCCTCGCCTTATTTGTGGGACTCACTAGCTTGAAGTCCGCGTGCAGCGCGGCGGCGAACAACCCTTCGGGAAGCGTGACCTGAAAGATCCCGGGCTGCACGACCAGCGTCTGGACCCCGGAGATCGTGGCGCTCGCTCCGTTGTTGTCAATCGTCACCGAAACGGCGCCCGGCGCCGCCACGGTTGCGGGAACTTGGATATTGAGTTGTTCCTGACCGTTGACGTTGGCGATCGAGATCATCGGCGCCGCCACGCCGGCAACAAAGACGCGCACGCCCCCCAGAATCGTCGGGAACGGGGCGCTATCGGCCGCCAGCACCCCGTTCAGCCCTTGCGTTAGTCCCGTACCAAAGATCGACGCCAGGCTGCCCGGCACCAGACCCACCCGAAAGCTTGCGCCGTTCACAAAGCCCAGCACGGTGGCTACAGGCAATTGCCCGACAACACTAAGCCGGAACTGAATGACCAGACCCACTGCCCGCGCCTCGACAATCACTGGCCCCGTTTCCGGTCCGGCCCGAAGGCGGGTCGACGCCCTGCCGTCACTGCCGGATACGGCCTCAGGGGACGTCAAGGTAGCGGAGCCCCCTGCCACGGCGAAGGTCACCGAGACTCCACCGATCGCCGCTCCGTCGCTGTTGCGGGTTTCCACAACCAGAGGCATGGCCGCTTCCTGGCCGATCGCAACCGACTGCCCGTCGCCCTGAATGACGACAATCTGAGTGGTCGTTACGTTCGTCTCGATTCGGAAAGTCGCGGCCGCATCGCCGACCCGCGCCGTGACGAGCACCAGTTGTGAGGTGTTACCGAGCCGCACTCGCGCAGAGACCTGCCCAACGTTGTTCGTTGTCGCGAAGGCTCCCAGCAAAGTAGCCGAGCCGGGAGGCTGGACGTCCCACACGACCGGCTCCCCCGGAATGCGGGTTCCGCAAATGTCCTTGACGACCCCAACTAAAGGAAGAGCGAGATCTTCGCCGGGATTGCCGGTTTGGTTATCGCCCGACGTTTTGGTCACGGAGACTGCCGGACCTCTGCTCGTTCGTATGCCGATCTCGAATTCCTGTTCGCCGGTCGAGTTCAATGTGCCGGTGATCATTGTCCGCGAGCCGCATCCCAGCGTCACGTCGGCTCGGGCGAAGCCCTGAGAATCGGTCACGGCGAGTGGCGGGTCGATGATGACGTCATCGTCGGACTCGAAGCGAACGCCCAGGTTGTCGACGGGAAACCCCGTGCCGCTGGAGATTCTCAAGCGTATGGAGTCGGGCAAGAATTGTCCGACCGTACCGCTGAGGTTGCGGCTCGAGAGCCGAAGTATTTGGCCGGTGGCCACCATCGAGGAGCCGGGCAAGTCAGCAGCGCTCGGAACCACGGTGACGTGGAATGGATCTTCCAGTTCGCGTCCCAGTTCGTCCTCTATTTTGAGATCAACGGTTGATTTGAAGAAGACGTCGTGGGCCGCGCAGGTGAACGAGACTTCTCCATCGGCGTTGGTTTCCTTCGGGCCGGGACAGGTTACCGCCGAGCTGGGGCTGGTAATCGTAATCTCCAAATCCTCGACTGGTTGGCCTCCCGAGCGAGCGCCGACGACCAGAGGGATGTCGAACGGAGTGCCCGCATCGCCGGCTACATGGACTAGTTCGGTATCGAGAACGTATTGATAATCGCCTTCGAGTTTGGAAAGACCATCCACGCCGGGTGCGTTGCTGTTCATGTCGAACGTGACGAACTCGTCATCCGGGATGGATGCCTGGATCTGGAAGGGATCGGCCACGGGCGGTATCGCGAACGTTTCCGCGACTCCGGAAAGATTCGTGAGGGCGATCGGAGGGTTGAAGATGACTCCCGGCGTATCGCTGCTGAAGCTAACCGCTTGCTGAAAGACCTCCCTCAGGTCAGGTCCCAGCACCCGTACGGCCAGCGGCTTCTCGAACGCGGCGCTGCGTGCCGCCAACTGACGATTGCCGCCGTAGATTTCAAGCGATGTCCCGAATGCACCCGGAGGTGCAACAACTTCAAGGCCGGTTGGCGCGGTGGGAAGGTTCAGTTGACCGAGCAGGGTGGCGCCCGAGGCATCGATTTGCGCGATGGCGCCGCTCCCGCCGAATGCGAAATACATACTCTGGCCGCCCGGACCGGCCTCTATGTCCACCGCCGGGTCTCCGAAAGGGAACCCTGTCGCTGGGTTATCGACGGATGAGAGGATCGACGTGCTGGTATCGATCTTGAAAAGGACGCCGTTGAATTCGGTCAAGACATAGATCAGGCCTCGTCCGGGCGACACGGCTTTGACGACCGTGCTCGCCTGGGAAAAGGACTTGCCGATCCCGGCGCTCGGCATGTCGTAGAGCACAATCGATCCTGGTAGCTGTAAGAAGGCAGTGTCGATAGGGCCGTCCGGATCGAATCCAACGGAGAGGGGGACCGGCAAGCTAGTGCTGATCTCTGGCCCGACGGTGTTGGCGAACGGGTCGATCTCGAAAACTGCGCCCTCGGCGAAGGCGTAGATCGCAAACCCGTTGGGGGCGGTTACCAGCAATTTGGGTTCGAGCGGCATGACAAGCGGCCCTCCCAAAAACTGGGGCGGTGACGAGGACAAACCGAGGATGCGAAGCGTAGTCGTCCCTTCGGCGGCAACGTACGCCCGCTTCGAATCAGTTCTAACGCCGACGCCGGTAATGGTGGAGGACAACTGCAACGTCATGGCGCTGGGATGAGCCGGGTTGAGAGTATCGAAGATCTGGAGAAAGTCGTCCACGAAAATCAAAAGCTTCGTCCCATCCCGCGTGAGCATGGCCCTCTGCTCGCTGTCTACCTCGCCGGCGGTGGAACGGGTTGCGAGAACGGAGAACGGCGGCGACGGGCTCAAGATCACGACCGAATCCCGGGTGACGACGTAGATCTTCAAGAGAACGGACGGGTTGGTGGGGTCAGGAATTCCGATCGCGCGAATGCCGTTCGGGCCCACCATCGGGGCGCCCAATAGCTGAAATGTGCTGGCGTCATAGATGCGCGCGGTTGAGCTTTCGTCAAAGACGACGAGGAAATCGACGGCTGGAAGCGCGGGGGCTAGAAGGCCGGAAAGGATGGGGAGAATCAGCAGGCGCCGCAGCACGCGTTCCATCACCACCTCCAGGGGCGAGCAGGACAACAACTTGCCTGCTGTCAACAAGGATAAAACATAATCAGCAGGCGCCGCAGCACGCGTTCCATCACCACCTCCAGGGGCGAGCAGGACAACAACTTGCCTGCTGTCAACAAGGATAAAACATAATCGATTGGTTTCGTATATTCGCGCCCCAGGACGGAAACGTGGCCGCCCCGGCCGGCGTTCGAGGGAGCACCGAGAGCGCCGATCAAGCGACTCCGTGGCTTATGTTACGAATTTGGTTACCCTGACCTGTAGTTTCTTCGTCGTAGACTAGAGAATCCTGGACTAGGAAAAACGATGCGAACTCTCCAACAACCGTTCCGTTTGCTGTTATTCATTCTGCCGGGTCTGCTCACGATCGGCGGTCTGACGCTGGACGTCGCCTCCGCGCAAAGGGTCGAACCACAAGTCCATGTGCTCGAAAACGGCATGAAGTTCTTGTTCGTTCAAAAGAAGGGGGACCCCAATGTGGCTTGCGGCTGGGTCGCCAAGGTCGGCTCGGTCAATGAACGCCCCGGAGTTACCGGCGTCGCCCATCTTTTCGAACACATGATGTTCAAAGGCACCCGCACGATTGGGACGTCCAATATCGAAGATGACTTGAGGGTGATCGAGAAGCTCGACGGCTTGAAGAAAGAAATCCGCAAGGAAGAGGAGAACCTCATTGAAAAGCAGCGGCGCGGGTTAGCCGGCGATCCCAAGAAGCCGGAGAATCGCAGCACACGCCACAAAGAGTTGCTCGGCGAGTTCGACACGCTGCTTCAACAGCAACGCAAGTTGATCGTCAAAGACGAGTTCAGCCGAATCTATCAAACCGCCGGCGGCTCCGGAATGAACGCCGGGACGGATAACGATTACACCGTCTATTTCATCAACGTTCCCTCGAACAAGTTGGAGCTTTGGTTCTGGATGGAGTCCGACCGGCTCGCGAATCCTGTCTTCCGGGAGTTCTACAGTGAACGCAATGTCGTTCACGAAGAGCGGCGCCTTCGCGTCGACTCGACGCCGACCGGCAAGCTGGACGAGCAATTCGAATCGATGTTTTGGCAGTCGTCGCCCTACAGTTGGCCCGTGATTGGATGGCCCAGCGACCTCGAAGGCATCACGCGTGAGGAAGCGCTCGACTTTTTTTCCGTCTACTACGCGCCCAACAACCTGACCGCCGCGCTGGTTGGCGATTTTGAGCCGGAGCAGGCAATCGAGCTGGCGGAACGTTATTTCGGGCGGCTCGAGCGAGGCCCTCGCCCCGCCGAGCCCGTCCGGACACGCGAGGTCGCCCAGCAAGCCGAAAAGCGAATGACAGCGGAGGCCGATACGCGCCCCACCGTGAAGATTCGCTATCACACCGCGGCCGACGCCCATGTGGACGAGCCGGCGCTGCTCGTGCTGTCGGGAATTCTCAATGGCCGCACGGGGAGACTCTACAAATCGCTTATTCTCGAACAGAAGATCGCGACCGCAGCGAGCACTTCGGTTGCCGGGCTCAAATTCGACGGCTATTTCGGGCTCGGCGGAGTTGCGCGCGAAGGACACACGCCGGAGGAAGTCGAGCAGGCGCTCTATAAAGAGATCGAGGCGCTCAAGGAAAGCCTGGTGAGCGAGCGGGAGATTCAGAAGGTCAAGAATCAGCAGCTTGCCGGGGACTTCCGGCGGCTGCGCTCCAAGTTCAGTCTGATGGTTCAACTGCTGGTCTACGACGCCCTTGGCAGTTGGGAGAACATCAATAAGTTCTCCGACCGCATCCAAGCCGTGACGAGGGAGGACGTTCAGCGCGTCGCGAAAAAGTATTTTCGTCCCGAGAATCGCACGGTAGCGATTTACTACACCAAGGAAGGAAGCAACACCGATCCGCGGCCGCGCCGGGACGGCCCAAGGCCGGGAGGTTCGCAATGAGACGACGAGATTGCTTCAAGCTAGTGGCCGCCGCGGCGGCGACTCCGGCCGCGTTGTGGAGCGCTGAAAGCGCTTTGCCGAAGCACCCCAGCGAGCTGAAATATTCGAAGCTGACGTTTGATCCGCCTCAGGCCGAGCAGTATCGGCACGAGCTGCCCCATGGCGCGACCGCCTACCTTGTCGAAGATCATCAGTTGCCGCTCATCAATCTCTCGGCCACCATTCGGACCGGCGGCTACCTGGTCCCTGACGAGCGCGCCGGCCTGGCATCAATGACCGGAAGCCAAATGCGCGCCGGCGGAACCAAGACCATGCCGGCTCGCGAGTTTGACGAGAAGGAGGCGTTTCTTGCGAGCCAGATCAGCAGCAGTATCGGGGGCACTTCCGGGGGCGCCGGGCTGGACTGCCTCAAGCAAAATCTCGACGCGTCGCTGAAGATGTACTTCGACATGCTGAAGAACCCCGGCTTCGAGGCCGAGCGGCTGGAACTGGCCCGCAGCCGGCGGCTCCAGGGCATGCAGCGCCGTAACGACCGCACGGGGGCGATAGAAGGCCGCGAGTTCGCCAGGCTATTGCGCGGCGATAAGCATTTCTCCACGCAACAAACCACGAAGGCCAGCATCGAGTCGATCACGCGCGAGCGAATGATCGAGCTGCATCAGCGCTACTACCATCCCTCGGCGCTTATCTTTTCCGTCTCCGGGGATTTCGAAAAGAAGGACATGCTGGCAAGGCTGGCGAGTGCTCTTGCCGACGGCTGGCCGGGAGCGAAGACCGGTGTTCCCGAGGTGCCGGCGCCCGGCCACAAACCCAGACCCGGGGTCTACATGGTCAACAAGTCCGACGTCAACCAGTCGCGCGTTTCCATCGGGCACGTCGGCATCCAGCGAGACAACCCGGACCACCTCGCCGTGGGGATCATGAATTCGATCTTGGGAGGCGGAGGCTTTACTTCTCGCATCATGATCCGGGTGCGGTCGGATGAAGGGCTCGCCTACAGCGCCCGCTCGGGTTTCCGCCCCGGAACCTATTACCCAGGGACGTTTCGGGCTTCCTTCCAATCACGCAACCCCGCCTGCGCCCAAGCTACGGCGATCGTGCTGGAAGAGATCGACAAGATGCAAAGCGAGAAGGTTTCCGCCGACGAACTCGACACGGCGAAGAACTACACCATCGAGATCTTTCCCCGTTTCTTCGCGACAGCCTCGATCGTCGCCGGGACCTTCGCTTCCGATGAGTATACCGGGCGCGAGAAGGACTACTGGGAGAAATATCGTGATCGCATCGCCGCAGTCACGCGAGACGACGTTTTACGGGTTGCGCGGAAGTACATTCACCCGGACCAGTTTGTCATCCTGGCCGTCGGCAACGTGGAGGAGATGATCAGGGGGAATCCTGACAAGCCCGACTACAAGTTCGAAAAACTGGCGAAAGACGGCGAAATCCACCAGATCCCGCTGCCCGATCCGCTAACGATGGTGTATCCGGAGGCGTAGTCCGGCGATAGGGCGCCGCCAGCCTTAGGCTAATCGACCGCCCGGTAGAGACAGAGCCGATACAACACGATGTGTTGCGGCTTGTCGGGCATGTAGAGCACGGTAACCGGGTCGCCGGCCCGCAGGCCCGGCCTGCGCTCGGAACCGCGTAACGTCCTGCGACGGCTTCCCGCGGTGCATTGGACGGAATAGGCGGTTGCAGCGCCCAGCCGTGTCAGCTTGGTAACAACTCCGGCGATTGGCCTGCCGTACATTGCCAGACGTTTGTGCCGGATTCGATGTATCTCGAGCGCAACGATCGCGATTGTGAGCAGAGCCACCCATAGATATCCGAGCGGCCGAGCACCGCGGCCGTCTCCAAACCCCTTCGCTTCGTGAAAGAACGGGTCTTCGGGCAAATAGGCGACCTCAATCGAGTCGCCCTCTTGGAACGAAGAATAGACCTGTTCGCCGACGGCGACCGAAGCCCGCACGCCTTTACCGTTTGCATCTTTGAAGTTGTAGTAGAGGTAATAGACCGTCGCGCCGCCGTCGTGCGGCCGCGACTCTTTGCGATGGATGACGCCCATCACCTCAACTCCGAAACGCTGCAGGGTCTCCTGCCGGGGAGTCGCACGCCCGGGTATGACGTTGGTGTAAATCACAGCGGCGGCCAGCGCCAGCATCCACAGAAGAGTTCTCCAGCGGCCCACCGGCGTCAGAACAACCTGGCGAGGCAGCGGCCGGGTCAGCTCCCGCTCCGGCGTCCAGCCTTTGGTGGAAGCACTTGACTGTGGGGCCGTGTCGCCGGCTAGGCCGCGAGAGTTTTGTCGCCCCCAAAGGACAAAGAATACGGAGCCCACCGCCATCAAGACCAGGCCGGCGTACAATGTGTCTGTCTCCTGCACGAACGACAGCGCAATCAGCGCGACGCCAAGGGTGTCAAGAACGGCTCCGGCAACAAGCAAAAGGCGTGCTTGGCTGGTCAAGAAAGCCTCCCAGCACCGATAGTACCGCAAGCAACTGATCCCGGCCGGAACGCAAGTGATAGGTCCGTCCCTTTCCGAATCGAATCGGCCCGAAAAATTTCCCGCTGCTTCGTTGCGCCCCGATCCTTGGTGGCAGGGACTTGCTGGTCTTGTCCGCACGCATTGGGTTCGTCCAATCACCCAGCGCACCCGCCGCCGTGTGCCATAATCACGGGCAGGAGTCCAGCACCAGCGAGGAGTCATGAGGGAAACGGGATCGATCGCCGGCCTTTTGGTGGCCGGTCTTTGCTGCTGGCCGGCAAGCGGTCAGTGGGTGACGTCGAGACTCGACGACGCGGAAATCTCGGCGCGGATTATCTTGGACCCCAACGAAATCAAGTCCCTGCTGGGCACGGACTTCGACCAGGAATACTTGCTGCTGGAGATGCGCGTGCGGCCGCTCTACAACTCGAAGGTCGTCCTGTCGCGAGACGACTTCGTGGTGCGTTCCAGGCGCAACAATGAGCGCTCGACCGCCATGTCACCCGAAGAGATCGCGGGAACCGCCGTCCTGGTGATGGGCGCCGTCCGGACCAGCAAGTCGGGAGGCATATTTTCACAAGAGGCCGAGCCGGTGATCATCGGCGGGGCTCCGGGGACAGGAACTCGCCCGCGGACTCTTGGCGGACAAGGGGGGGCTTTTGGCTCCGGCGGGGAGCCGTCACAAGAGATCAAGGTAACCGCCGAGGAACGAGAAGCGACCTCGCTGCTGGGACGGCTGCAGCAACTGGAGCTGCCGATCGGGGAAACGCGGGAGACCGTGAGCGGGTACTTGTATTTCCAAGTCACCGCCAAACACAAGCTCAAACACTATGAGCTGACCTACGATGGCAACGTCGGCGAGTCCCAGTTGAAGTTCAAGGAGTAGTTGGGGCGCGGATCGCCAGTTCGGCATCGCGGCCGCCTTGAGTCAAAGTTATCTGACGCACAAGCAGCCGGCGCGGATGTAATATTACGACACAGGCGGGCTTGCTTTGAGTCAGTTGCCGCTAGAATGAAGAAACTGCTTGCTTCGGGGGCGATTGTGGGGCTGAAACCGCTAGCTTATGGCGTGCGTATCAATCTTCGTTGCCCGGCTAGCTTCGTTGCCCGGCTAGCTTCGTTGCCCGGCTAGGTTCTGTCGCCCAGCGATGACACTTTGTGCAGCTTGGCCCCGTCACCAGATTAGGTCCATGCCCGATTAACTCTTTTGTTCAGGACAGCGTTGTTGCCCAGTTAGCCCTTTTGCCCAGTCAGTCAGTTGTGAGGGAAGCGAATTTGACCGGCATCAGAAGTCGCCGAGTAAGACATTTGCCTGCAGCGATTTTGCAGTCGCTTGCGGCGGTTTTCCTGTGCCTGGGCCTGGTGAATCTCGCCCAGGCACAGGATGGCCGGCCCATCGCGGGCGACACGGAGCATTCGGAAACGCGGCAGGCGGCGCCCGCGGTTCCCGGCGCCGCGGCAGCGACCTTCTTGCTGGCACAGCAGACCGGACAAGAGAAGTCCGCCTCTCCGTTCGAGGACGTTCCCGGCGAGACCCAGGAGCAAAAGCCCGCTTCTCCGTTTGAAGACGTTCCGGAAGAACAGAAGCCTGCCTCTCCCTTCGAGGATGTTCAGGAAGAGCAGACGCCAGCCGCCGAGAGAGGCGCCCGCCAGGAGATTATTGAAGACGTGGAGTTCCGGGGCGCCCGCCGCATTTCGCGCGACGGCCTGCTGGCCAGAATCTTCAACAAGCCCGGCGACGCTTTCGACAAAGCCAGTCTCCGCCGCGATTTCATGGTGTTGTGGAACACCGGATTCTTTGACGATTTGCGCCTGGAGGTAGAGCAAGGCGAACGCGGCAAGATTATTCGTTTTGTCGTCGTCGAGCGCAGAGTCATTCGCACCATTCGCTACGAGGGCAACAAGTCGGCGACGATTTCAGACATCCTGGAGCGATTCAAGGAACGGCGTGTCGGTCTAACCGTCGAAAGCCGCTATGACCCCACCCGAGTGCAGCGGGCAGTGATTGTCCTGCGCGAACTGCTCGGTGAACGCGGCCGCCAGTACGCCAAGGTCGAACCTGTAGTTCGTCAGATACCGCCATCTTCGATTGAGATCGTTTTCAATGTCGAGGAAGGTCCCAAGGTCAAAGTCGGCAAAATCGACATCGAGGGAAATACCGTGATGTCGGACGGGGAGGCGCGGCATGCCATGAAAAACCTGCGGCCGATGGGGATCCCGTACAGCTTCATCTTGGAGAAGATGTTCTCCAAAACGTTTGACATCCGAAAGCTCGAGGAAGACAAAGAGCGGCTGCGAAACGCCTATCAGCAAAAAGGCTACTTTAAGGCCACGGCCATTGAGCATGAGTTGAATATCCGGGACGCCAAAGGCCGCTCGCTGTTCCCGCTCCCCCTGCTCAAGAAGAAAAAAGGGAAGAAGGCCGACATCAAGGTCTTCCTCGAGGAGGGTCCGCAGTACCGCCGCGGCCGGCTGAGTTTTACCGACGTCAAGCTTTTCCGTACCCCGGATGCCGTGCTGGGACCGGTCTTTCAGATGCCCGAGAACGCCATTTTCAACGTGGAGAGCCTGCGCAAGGGCCTGGAGAACATGAAGAAGCTCTACGGTGAGTTCGGCTACATCGACTTCGTCGGCGAGCCCAACTTCGAGTTCCGGGATGATGACGACCCGCCCAAGATCGATATGAACATCACGGTCGACGAGGGCAAGCAGTTCTTCGTTCGGCGCATTAACTTCGCCGGTAACACGACCACTCGCGACAAGGTGATTCGCCGCGAGCTGTTTCTCGACGAAGGCGACATGTTCAACACCCGCATATGGGACACGAGCATCCTGAGGCTCAATCAGTTGGGCTATTTCGAGCCGCTGAAATCAGGTGAAGACGGTCCTCCGGGCGAGGAATCCACCGAAATTAGACGAGACACGCGCCAAGGACTTGTCGATTTGACGCTAAACGTCAAAGAGCGCGGGAGAAACACCATCAGCCTGAATGGCGGCGTCTCCGGATTCGCCGGCAGCTTTATCGGCTTCGGATACTCGACGAACAACTTCCTCGGCCTGGGCGAGACGCTGACGTTTGAAACTCAGCTGGGCAGCCGCGAACGAGTGATCATGTTCGGCTTCACCGAGCCCTACCTGTTTGACCGCCCCATTCAGGCGGGATTCACGGTCTTTACGCGCCGCTTCAACTTCAACCAAGCCCGTGAAGCGTCCATCTTCAGCGGAAGGAATCTCATTCCGTTGTTTGAAAGCCTGGGCCGCGACAACATTCTTGACTATCGCCAGAACACCACCGGGTTCACCACGTTCGCGAGCTACCCGATGAGGCGGAGTTTTTCGCGCCTCAGCCTCACCTACAGCTATCGGCTAACTGATTTGACGACGTTTAGCCGCTCGGCGGAAAACTTGTTCTCCTTCTTGAACTCCCAGGGAGTGTCGGGGCCCAACTCGCTGGAGGGCATCACGACAAGTGAGATTACACCCGGCTTTTTCCACAACACAGTGAACCATCCGATCACTCCAACGGGCGGGAAGAGTTTATTTGCCAATATCGGCATTGCCGGCATCGGCGGCAACACCCGTTTCATTCAGCCGGTGATCGAAGCCAAGTACTTCAAGAAGGTGAGCGCAAGGGGCAACGTCCTTGCTATGCGCGGGCTGTTCTCGGTGCTGAGCGGCTACGGCGGCAAGGTGCCGCCGCCGTTCCGGCGCTCGTTCATGGGAGGAGAAAATGACATCCGGGGGTTCCAAATCTTCTCCGTCAGCCCGATGGCGTGGATTCCCGACACGGCCAGCGTCCCGGTTCTGAACGGCGACGGGACCCTGAGGCAGCAAGTGCGGATTGTCGAGGGCGTGGAGGAGCTGGTGCCGATCACGACCACCGTTCCGATCTTCCGGCTGGTATTCCCGGGCGGGGATACGCGGATGGTCTACAACCTGGAATACCGCATCCCGATATTCGGGCCCGTGACCGTGGCTCCGTTCTTCGATGTCGGATTCAACAGGATCCTGTTTAAAAACCAAGTGAAGCTCAACCCAGGCCGCGTCGCGGAGCTTAACGCTCAATTCCCGCAGGCCGGGTTTGAGGACAACATCAGTGTCATCCCAGCCACCCAACAGATGCGTGCCTCGACTGGAGTCGAACTTCAGATCATGATGCCCGTGGTCAACGCGCCCTTCCGGTTTTATTGGGCTTACAACCCGTTGCGAGTGGAGACGTTCCTGCAGCCCCCGATCGTGGCAAACCGCTCTTTGTTCCCCAACCAGACTTCCTTCATCGGCGCGGTCGCCCCCTTTGGGCGATCTCTTCCGTTCTTTGAAAAAGCCAGGACCGTCCGGTTCACGATCAGCCGGACGTTCTAGCGCCGGTGAAGGATTTGTCCCCATTTGTACCATGCCGCCCAGGGCGCTCCGGGCCTTATGTTAGACTGAACGAAAAGGATTTTTCGCGCCTTTTCACGTGAGGGTTCCCATGAACAGCAGAGTTCTTTTGTCAGCCGCTGCATTGCTATGTTTAGCCGCTGGTTCGCCCACAACCTACGGCCAGACGGCCACCAACACCAAGATCGCAATCATCAACATCCAGGACGCCATTACGCGTACCCTAGAGGGGCAGAAGCTGGCGAAAGATCTGCAGGGGAAGTACGGACCGACCCGGGACAAACTCGGCCGCCTTCAGAACGAGATTCAAAGCCTGAGGGATCAGCTCTCGCGGGGCGCCAACACGATGAGCGATGAGGCTCGCAACAAGCTAGGGCGAGAGTTGCAGAACAAGGAGCGCGACCTGAAGCGGGATTCAGAGGATGCGCAATTGGAATTCAACCAGGCGCAACAATTGGCTTTGAGCGACATTAGCGGCAAGCTGATGACCGTCATCGACAAATATGCAAAAGAGAACAGCTTTGCCATCGTCTTGGATGTTTCCTCGCCGCAAAGCCCTGTTCTTTATGCGGTCAACGAGATACTGATTACCAACAACATCATCGAGCTATACGACAAGGAATACCCCGTCGCTTCCGCCACCGAGGCCGCTGCCAGCCCAGCGGCGAAGCCGTCTCCCTGAATCGCCCCTTAACGCTATCCTCGGACTTGCGGGGCGTTCCACCGCGCCCCCGCAGGTCCAGCATGCACGTCGGTGGCCGGGATCGAAACTCGGAATGGCACACTGTCGCAAAAGAGCCGGCGCCGTATACACTCCTGGATTATTTGCGTTGACGCCTCGGGTGAGCTCCCGCCTTGATTAGCGCCCCGAGCTCAGGCTCGGCAAGTCTTAGCGCCGCCAGTCCCATGCCGTCCCGGAACTCGCCTGTGCTGATCATTTTCAACAGTTGCTGGAACTCCACCAACTCAACCGTCAGGTGTTCGGTCTTTTCAGGCTTGGCGTTGCCGGGGCGAAGTCCGTGCGCCAGAAAAACGTGGCAGACTTCGTTCGATAAGCCGCAATAGACCACGTAATCGCCGAGCTTCCGCAAATGTCTTGCCGTATAGCCGGTCTCTTCGCGAAGCTCCTTGCGGGCGGCCTGCCGCACACTCAAACCTTTGGACCCGCCGCCTGGCAGCTCATAGGCGTACTCTTTGCTCGGATAGCGGTATTGCTTCACCAAGACGATGTGGCCCTGCTGTGTCACCGCAACAACCATCACGGATGCGGATGAAGAAAGGAACGAGTATGGAAACCTGTGGCCGCCGGCGACAACCTCCACCTCATGTTCTTGGAGTTGAATCCACGGGTTCTCGTAGGCGACTCGAGAGCTGATCGTTCGGAAAGGGTGTTCAGGCACGTCCGGCATTGATGGTTCCCCAAAAGTGAAGTGAACAGGTGTACTATAGAAGTTTCACAGTACGCGCAGAGGAATACCATGTGGGGAAGAAAAGAGGACCCGGCGACACCACTCGCTTCGACACCAGGAACACCGTCTGATTTGCCGCCAACCGCGACGCCGTCCCGGCCCGCTGCGGCGAGCTCGGGTGCGTCGAGCGCGGCGGGCGGGCCAGAACGGGGGCGAAACTTGGCTCAGATCGGAAAATCACTTAAGTTGAAGGGCGAGATCACGGGCAGCGAGGATCTCTATATAGACGGCCAAGTGGAAGGCACGGTCGAACTAAAGGAAAACAGTCTGACTGTGGGGCCCAACGGTAAGGTGCACGCCGACGTTTCGGCCCGTTCGATTACGATCCTCGGGCGTCTGCAGGGGAATGTTAAAGCGGGCGAGAGGATCGAGATCCGCAAGACAGGTTCGCTCGTGGGAGATTTGTCGACAGCGAGGATCGTGATCGAGGACGGCGCTGTTTTTCGCGGCAGCATCGACATCGTCAAGCCGGGGCAGAATGCGGCGAGCGGACCGGCTGCGGCGCGGCTGGCCGTTGCGGCACAGAAGCAAATGGGTCCGAGCACTCCGCGGATCGTGGCGGCCGCGCAGAACCCCGCCGCGCCAACGGTCCCCAAGCCGTAACCGCCGCCGAAACCGCGGCCCTGGTTCGTCCCCGCACTTTGGTTCCGATCGTGTCCCGCGAGAAGGTCCGGTGTTGCTTGGACGGCTTCAGGCACACAGTGAGAGTTCAGCTCTGGTAGCAGGTTCAACCGCGCCCCAACTCTAAAGATGCTGCTTTCCTCGACTCCCAACCAGCCCGAGACCTACCGGCGGAAGAGCAACGGGCTCAGCCATTTTTTCGAGAGCTTCCCGGACCGGCCGAATCTGGAAGTCCTCGACCTGGGCGGGTTGACTCAGTCGAACGTGAACTTTCTCAGCGAACACGGTTGCAAGATCCATGCCTTGGATCTATTGGCTGACTTTGACTACTGTAAAGAGCGCCTCCCCGACCGCCAGTTCGACCCCCAAACCGCCCAGCAGTTCATCGACGAATATCTCAACTACAGCGTTGATCAGTTCGACGCCATTCTCGCGTGGGACACGCTCGAGCACCTCGACGCCGATTTGCTCAATCTGGTGGTTGCCTGGCTGGGCGAGATTTTGAGCCCTGACGGCGGCCTGCTCACCTTCTTCCACACGCAAAGCCGGGGCGAGATGGTGCGTGTCTACCGCTATCAGATAGAAGACTCCCAAGTCCTCACGCTGCAAGTCCGCCAGCAAAGAACTCTGCAGCAAACGTTTAATAACCGCAACCTCGAGCGGCTGTTCGGATCATTCCGTTCCGTAAAGTTCTTCTTGACACGAGACAGCCTGCGCGAAGTCATCGCGGTGAGGTAGCCTGCGGTATCGCACCCTTTTTCATCAGGCCGCGAGGTGAAGTGGTCGTGCGCCCATCCCGTGCTTCGGCCGTCAGGTGGTGAGAAATGCGGGCTAGCGCTAGCGCGCCCGCCCCGGAACAAGCCCGCGGAGCCCGCCGTCATTCCGAACCGCAGGCCGTCAGCTTCTCGGCGATTTCGGGAACACCGCAGAGCTCCCGATAGATCAAGGAAGCGAAGTGCTCGTGGCCGCTCTCGTTGTAATGCCCCGCCTCGAACATCACCGCCTTTGATTGAATGAAGAGAGCTTCGGCTTGCGGCGGCGGCATCGCGCGAAGTGAATCGATCAAATCGACGAAGTTGATGTTCCGCTTGTCCAGCTCAGTGCGAAGCTCGGCGCGCCACCCATCCAAGCGTTCGTCCAGAGCATAGTCCAGCGACACAGGCAAGTAGACAGCGACGAGGGTGGCATTGCGGCCGGCGGTGAGTTTGGCAATCTCTTCAAATATCCTGAAGATCAGCTCTTTCAGCGTCGTATCCGCGCGCAGCGTTCGGTCGCCTAGCGGAGGAGTGGCGTACTGCCCGACGTAGAGCTTCATGAGCTGTTCGAAGGTGCGAAACTCAAACAAGAATTTTGATGCCCTCAGCGACCAGATTCTCAAATCGGATGGTTCTGGAATCGGGCTGTTTTCCACCTCGATCGCTTGTCCATTCAGGCGCAGCTTTGGTTTCGGCATGCCCAGAAAGTCTGTGTTTCGCATGCGGTCGAAATCGAGGCCGATGAACGAGAAAACGTGAACGTCGTGCTCAAAGCGTTCCCCATCGCGCTTGTAGCGGAGATAGATCTGATCCAAACCGTAACCATTCTGGCCCAGGTTGATGGCTTCGACTTTTGGGTCCAGGGAGCTGAGCAACTCAACCCAGGGCGAGCCGTTGCCGACGCCGTTGCCCCAGGCGAAAGAATCGCCCGTGCAGAGGACTCTCACTTTCCCCGCCGGGATTTTTTCATCAAAGTCGCGCGTGGAGCGATATCCCTGCGAGTTGATGATGAGATGCTTTCCCGGCCCGAAGGCGTCATCCATTCGCAGATTCGGCTTGCTGACCCAGCCCAGCTCGGGATCGAATTTAAAGCGCCGCGCTTCGGACATGTAAGTCCGCGTAAAGTCGACGACCTGGCTCCCAACAATCCAGGTACTGACGCATCCTTCCATCACCAAGAAGACCAGGACGCAGCGAAAGGCGAGATCGAACACCATCCGCGGCAAGCTCTCGGGCTTGTCCTGGGACGACTTGGAAGGGCTGCTCAAGACGGGAAGTCCTCAGTGCATCAACTTCTAGGGCGAGTCACTCGTGGGCGGCCTTTTCCCAGCGCGTCGTCGCCTTTCCGGCACGCCGCGGACAAGACATCTCTATTTAGGCAAGACCGCTCTGCTATTGTCACTCGGGCTTATGCCCTAATCCGCTGATCGACGGTCTCTAGTGGGTTGGCATCACGAGGGTTGGCTGGATCCCCATCCCCGCCATCCGGATCTCGGGCGGCGCGGTTGATATAAATGTTGCAGTCGTCGGCATAACGGCAAAAGCGCAGCCCGCGGTTCTCCAGTTCCCGATCCAGTGCATCCAGGTAGATGTTCGCCAGCAATGGAGACAGCGGCCCGCCTTGCGGCGTGCCCTCCTCGCTTTTGACCAGCACCCCGTTCAGCAGTACTCCGGCCCTCAAATACCGGCCTATCAATCTTAAGATCCTTTTGTCCCGAATCACTGGCGCGATCCGTCGCATCAGAATGTCGTGATTCACATGGTCGAAGAACTTGGCGATGTCTATATCCACCACCCAGTCCTTGCCCTCGCGGACGTATCCCTGTGCCACGCGTACCGCATCATGCGCGCTCCGCCCCGGCCGAAATCCGTAGCTCGACTCGCTGAACAACGGTTCAAAGATCGGCGTCAAAACTTGCAGCAACGCTTGCTGCAGCAGCCGGTCCATCACCGTCGGGATGCCCAACAGCCGTTGGCCTCCGTGCGGTTTGGGTTTCTCTACCCGCCGCACGGGACTCGGCGTCCAGCGCCCCGCCAGCAGTTTCGCCCGGATCTTTTCACCGTGGCGTGCAAAGTGGGATTCGAGTTGTTCGGTGGTCATGCCGTCGATGCCCGCCGCGCCGCGGTTGCGTTTGACCGCCCCCAGCGCACGCCGCAGGTTCTCTTCGGCCGCCACTTGTTCCATCAGATCGTCGTGCATCACTTTCTGTCGAGAGTCTCGCGGCTCGCGCTCGGGTTCCCGCCGGCATTGGCCCGCCGCGGTTCCACCGCTTCTGCCTCCGCCTGCTCCCCGTCTCGTTCCCCCAGCGGGGAAGGACCCTGCGGTCCGGGACTCCGGGAAACCTCTTTCACGCTGTGCCAGTCGCTCCTCTAGCTTTGCTCCTTGGTCCTTCCGCCCTTTGCTCCAGCGGCATTACCCGCCTTCTCGGCTACTATGGCTTCTGCTGACTTCTCCCCCGCTCTCACGGGGGAGCTCTCCCCAGGTAAGGTGCTGATTCTGTTCCTTCGTGCCGTCCGGCTCTACCTCGCACGTCTCGTATGGATATTGGGCTTCGCGGTGGCCAGCACGCTTACCGCCCGTACGCGGCCTCTCTGCCGGTTCGTGTTCCTACAGTCGAAGTATTCGTTCCCCGCTTCCTTCGGCTTTCACCGTGCGGCTTGCGCCCCACGACTTCCGCTCTGCGGTTCCCTACGGTTACCTCCATCGGTCCCGGCAGGATCGTTTCATCCTGCTAGAATCAGCCCATGCTGGGCACACTGGCGCACGCATTCGTGCGTGCCGTGTCGCCATTCCTGGCGACACTGCCTCGGCGCCGGCCCCGCGGACGGTCCGATATTCTCACGCTCCGCTTCATCACTTGACACGGCTGGTACAGTGATGGATAGAAACGGTTGAGGCGGCGCTCAGCGGGGTTCGTCGCGCTCCACAAAGCCGATCACGGGCTCAAACCTTGCAGCCGCTTCGGATTCTCGCGAAACCGGGAACGGTGGCGCCTCCAAACCTGTTCAAATCCGCTCAACAGGGGTAAAAAACGCCGAAACCCTTACATTTTCTGTAGTTTTCTGCAATTCTGATACGTAAGGGGCTGATTCAATAGACACTTACGGGATAATTTAGATTTGGCAATAACGGCCCGCAAAGGTCTGTTTCTCTCACTTTCGGCCCGAATCGTTCCGAAGACAGCACACTTCATGCACGAAATGAGTAACGACGGGCTCTCAGCCGGTCCCACCTTGCCGGGAAATGCGCTATTCTGATGGGCAATCGACATTTGAATCCAAACCTAAATGGCCTTTTACCGGCGGAAGCTGCCGCACTGGCACCCTGCGGACACTTCCATCTTTCTGACCTGGAGGCTATTCGGCTCCTTACCCGCGAACTTTTCCATTCCGCGCAACGATATCAGCGTCGGCCGCGCGTTTATTCTTGCTGATCGCCAGCTGGACCGGGCGCTGTCCGGTCCGGTGTGAGCTGAAAGACCCGCGAGTCGCGCGTCTTGTTGTAGATTCGTTGTTGTTCGGCGACCGCTCTCTACGGCAGTACGACCTGCAAGCTCATGTCGTAATGGCTAACCACGTTCACGTGTTGCTGTCACCGCGCATTAAGCTGAAAAAGATCACACAAGGCATCAAGGGCACGACTGCCCAGCGAGCTAACCGGCTGCTGAATCGTGAAGGACTGCCGTTTTGGCAGCACGAATCGTTCGACCACTGGCCGAGGAATGATTTCGAGCGCCGCCGAATCATCGGCTATATCGAATCGAACCCCGTGAATGCTGGATTAGTTCAACGCGGTCAGGACTGGCCCTGGTCCAGCGCTGCGTCACCGGAAAAGTAACGACCGGCTCTCAGCCGGTCAAAAGCGGCCCAAGTGCAAGCAGTTTAAGCGGACCGGCTGAGAGCCGGTCGTTACTGCGTCATCAATGCCTGACAACCTGCATCCCCAAAATTGACACCCTTTCCATCTGACTGCTAGCTTGAATCTTAGCCTTCCTCCGCTCGCCATGCGGCCATCCCTCGATGGACCCCTCCCTGATCCGAAATTTTTCGATCATCGCGCATATTGACCACGGTAAATCGACGCTGGCGGACCGCTTGCTCGAGATGACCGAGGCGCTCTCTCATCGAGAGATGAAGCAGCAAGTGCTCGATACGATGGATATCGAGCGCGAGCGCGGCATTACCATCAAGGCGCAAGCCGTCCGGATCAACTACCGGGCCACCGACGGCAAGGCCTACCAGCTCAACCTAATCGATACTCCCGGGCACGTCGACTTTTCCTATGAAGTTTCACGGAGTCTCGCCGCCTGTGAAGGGGCGCTGCTTGTGGTCGACGCCGCCCAGGGAGTCGAGGCCCAGACCCTGGCCAATACCTATCTCGCACTCGACCACGAACTGGAAATCATTCCCATCATCAACAAGATTGATCTGCCCGCCGCCGATCCCGGTCGCGTGCGCGAGGAGATCGAGAGCACCATCGGACTCGATGCCACGGACGCTTTGCTCGTCAGTGCGAAATCGGGCCAAGGGGTCGCCGAAATCCTCGAGGCGATCGTCCACAGAATCCCGCCTCCCAAGGGCTCGGAGAGCGGCCCGCTGCGAGCGCTGCTTTTCGATTCCTGGTTCGACGCCTATCGCGGCGTTGTCATCCTGGTGAGGGTTCTCGACGGCAGCCTGCGCAAAGGGATGAAGATCCGCCTGTGGTCCACCGGCCGCGCCTACAGCGTCGAGGAGCTGGGGTATCGCACGCCCAAAACCTTTCCGTGCGAGGAGCTGGCTTCGGGCGAAGTTGGCTGGGTCGTCGCCAACATCAAGGACGTAACCGAAACCAAGATCGGCGACACCATCTGTGATGACGCCGACCCGGCGGCCGAACCCCTGGAAGGCTTCGAGGAAAGCAAGCCGATGGTCTTTGCCGGGCTTTACCCGGTGGAATCGCACGAGCATCAGTTGCTCCGCGAAGCCCTCGAAAAGCTGCAGCTCAATGACCGCTCGTTCCAGTTCGAGCCGGAAAGCTCGACCGCGCTGGGCTTCGGGTTTCGCTGCGGTTTTCTCGGCCTGCTTCACCTGGAGATCGTCCAAGAACGGCTGGAACGCGAGTTCGGCCTCAATCTCATTACTACCGCGCCGAGTGTTCGCTATCGGGTTTCGAAGGCCGGCGGCGAGGTCGTTGAAGTGGATAACCCGAGCCATTGGCCGGCCATCCAGGACATCAAAAAGATCGAGGAACCGATTTTCCTCGTCACCGTCATCACCCCCGACGAGCATCTTGGCGGCATTCTCAAGCTATTGGACGACAAACGCGGCGAGCAGAAGGGTTTCGAGTACGTTGCGGGCAGCCGCGTAATGCTGACCTACGAAGTTCCCCTCAACGAGATCGTGCTGGATTTCTACGACCGTCTCAAGACGGTCTCCCGCGGTTATGCCTCGGTCGACTATCACTTCTCGGGATACCGCGAGTCGCCGATGGACAAGCTGGATGTGCTGATAGCAGGCGATCCCGTCGATGCGCTCTCGATGATCGTGTATCGGGAACAGGCGCACGCCCGGGGCAAAGCCTTGATCGAAAAGATGCGCAAGCTCATCCCCCGCCAAATGTTCGAAGTCGTCTTGCAGGCCGCAATCGGCAATAAGATCGTGGCCAGAGAGAGCATCGCGGCGTTGCGCAAGAACGTTACCGCGAAGTGCTACGGCGGCGATATTTCGCGCAAGCGCAAGCTGCTCGAAAAGCAAAAGGAAGGGAAAAAACGCATGAAGCGCGTGGGGCGCGTGGACATCCCGCAAGAAGCCTTCCTCGCCGTGCTGCGGGTATCGAAGTGATCAGCGGCGGCCTGCTTGAAAAACTTTCAGCCGGCCGGACAGAGGCGTGGACGGAAGTCCACGCTCCGGGCGTCGGGCGTAGCACGCTACGCCCCCTGGAGTTTCTACATTTTTCAGGCTGCGGCAGCGGCGGTGAAGCCTTGATAGCTGGGATGGAGGCCCAGCGGGGCCAGTATTTCGGGGTGTTCGGCCATTTCTTTGCGCAACAGCGTGATCAGATCCAGGCAAGAAGGCCGCTTGGCGTCCCGTCGCCACTTCGGCAGCGGCGCGTACTGCTCTCCTCGCTTCGCTCCGTAGCTCTGGAGCGAAGCCAGCAGCAAAGCGCTGTAGGCCGCCACCGCCAAAACCGGCTGTTTCGGTACCGCCACCCCGTTCCACAACTGTGCCTGGCCGACTCCCAGCGTGTCCTTCTCCTCGCGGTGGTTGACTTCGATCTGCCAGCGGTTGAAGTAGATCTGCAACAGGGCTTTCGCGCTGCTGTCGAGGTCGCTGGTCAGCAAGTACGCCGGACGCCGATAGTACAAGCGGCCGCTTTTGCGCTTGCGATACGCCGTCGGCGCCACCACGAACAAGCGCAACGGCTGGCGCCGCGCTCCGCCCTGCCAAAGCACCCCGCGCAGCTGTTTGTAGCGGATCTTGCGCCACCGGCCACCGTAGAAAATCCTGGCCCTTTGCCACTTTACCTTGCCGTCTTGACGCATTTGCTCGGGCGTGAACTTCTCGACTCCGTAAAAACGCCGCCCCCCGGCCGGCGCCCTCCAGCACAGCCGCGCGTCCTTGCGGGCGCGGGCGATGATCTCGCTGCGCTCGCGCGGGGCCGTAAAAACTGTGCGGTTGCAAAAGCTGCCGTCGGCGGCCAGCACCATCGTCTGGCGGCGCGCCCCGGCTTCATCCAAACTCTGCCGCAACTCCCTCATCATCTCGACGAAGCGCCGCGAAAGATTGTGCTGCTTGACTTGTTCGCGGTATTGCTGGCGCTGCTCGGCGTCGGCCCGGCGGCCGGGCTTTTTCACCGCCGGAGCGTCTTGAAAGCGGATCGGCAGCGCACGCGCGTCAACTCCCTGCTGCTCGAGCGGCAGCAGCAGCGAGGCTTGCAAGAAGCGCAATCCCAGCATCAGATTGCAATGAAACGGCGGCGACATGGGATCGCGCTGGTAGCAGGCCTGTTCGATCGAGCGGCCGGTTTTGTGCAGACGAGTGTCATCGACGGCGACGCCGATCAGAGGTCCCCGGCACCACGCCAAAGCGCTTTCCGCAATGGGCTGAAACAACTGTTGCGGCTGCCACTGGCAGCGCGAATGCAGGAAATACTCGGCGCTCCAGCTGCGCTGCGAGCCGCCGTTGGTCCAGATGATGCGCGTCAGGGTGCGGCGTCCCAGACAGACCAGCGAACCCAGCGCCTGGCGCTGGGCGCGGAGATGCGTGCGCCGCTGGGGAAACGTCCCTCGCCAGCGGGAGGTGATCGCGGTGAAGTTCTCTAACAGTGTCATGGGGACTCCTTTTCTGAAGCTGGTTCCGAAGATGGTTTTCGTAAGCCAAACGTGTTCTTTCCGGTGCGGACGAAGCGGTCGCCGCGAGCGATTTTCTTCGACAAGGAGGAGACGAGGCTTTCGCGGTCGACGGCTACGCCGAAGTGGGAATGGATGCGGTCGATCAGATCGGAGACGTGGAGAGGGCTGCGGGCCTTTTTAAGTATGTCAAATGCCATATTAACCTGAGACAGACGGGAAGGCGGGCTGGAGGGAGCCGGGGGAGGATCTTTGCGGAGTCGGCGGACAGCGCGAAGCTGAGCGTCGAGGGAGGATTCGATCGTATCGAGGATAAGATCTTTGAGTTCGGAGTCCATGCTGAGTGGGGCCAGGGAGGTTCCAGAGTTAGAATGACACACTTCAGTCGGTCTGTCAACAATAAAATAGACCGACTGACTTTATCTAGACATGATCACGGCCTGAGAGCCAGCAACGGAGAAAGCAAGAAACCTGCTCCTCGACAAAACATCAAGCCCTCGAAATGTAGAAACTCCAGCGGGCGTAGCACGCTACGCCCCACGCCTGGCCCGGAGGCCGACGCTGCCCGCCAGGAGGCGCGCGCCACCCCAGAAAGGCCAAACTCGAGGGACCGCCGAACCCGGATGCTAAATAAAACTATTGGGCTGTGGTAAAGTGGTATATCGCTTGACCGGCGACTCGATCGCTCCCGTGTTGAACCTGCAATCTTAGCTTTACCCGCTCCCTTATCCAGTCATGATCAAAGTTGAGGGCCTAACCAAGCGTTACGGGCGTACTACCGCTGTCAGAAATATCAGCTTCGAGGTAGAGAAGGGGGAAATTGTCGGATTTCTGGGCCCCAACGGCGCCGGGAAAACAACGACAATGCGCATCCTGACGGGTTTTCTGCCCCCCACCGAAGGCACGGCAAGTGTCGGCGGCATGGACGTGCAGGAGCAGCCGATTGAAGTCAAACGGCGCATCGGCTACCTTCCGGAAACGCCCCCCGTCTATCCAGAAATGACGGTGTGGGACTACCTCGAATTCGTAGCGCGCCTCAAGGGAATCGCAAGCGCCGATGTCGCGGCCCGTGTGGACTCCGTGATCGATCGCTGCTCCATCGGCGGGGTGAAGGGCAAACTGAACGGCCAGCTTTCGAAAGGCTACAAACAACGGGTCGGATTGGCGCAGGCGTTGATTCATAACCCGGACGTGCTGATCTTGGACGAACCGACCGCCGGCCTCGATCCCAAGCAAATTATTGAAGTGCGAGAGCTGATCCGCGAGCTAGGCGGAGAGCACACGATCATTCTCAGCACGCACATCCTGCCGGAGGTATCCACCACGTGCGGGCGCGTCATCATCATCAATGACGGCAAGATCGAAGCCAGCGACACGCCGGAGAACCTGACGGCGCGGCTCCAAGGACACGACTCGGTTTGGGTCGAGGTGGACGGGCCAGCTGAAGAAGTGGAGGCCAAGTTTCAGCGTATCCACGGTGTGGAGAACGTCTCCCGTAAAACGGGTCAAGCAGGCCGCGCCGCTTGGGAGGTGGAAACCGGCAAAGACCCGGCCATCCGGACTGAACTGGCACGAGCCGTGATCGAATCGGGATGGGGGCTCTACGAGATTCGGTCCGTCGGATTAAGCCTGGAAGACATCTTCCTGAAACTCACCGGGGCCGAGTCCGAGGCCGCGGAGGCCGTTGATGGCCCAGGCACGGAGGATGCCTCGGAGGAAGATTCAACAGCGCAACCGCCGGCCGAAGACGCTCCGAAGGTTGAGAAAGGGGCCGACGCATGAGAAACATTTGGACCATCGCCCGAAGGGAGCTGAATTCCTATTTCGCCTCGCCGGTCGCCTATGTTTTGCTGGCGATGTTCGCGCTGATCTTTGGCTACTTTTTCTTTAGCGCGGTCGCCTTTTTCGTGGACTATAGCGGCCGGGCCATGATGCAGGGCGGCGCTGGCCCGATGAACGTTGATCAATTCATTATTCAGCCGACGCTGGGGAACTTCAGCATTATTCTGCTTTTCTTGTCTCCGATGATCACGATGCGGCTGTTTGCCGAAGAGAAGCGCAGCGGCACAATCGAGCTGCTGCTGACATCTCCGATTTACGACTATGAGATCATTTTCGGAAAGTGGCTCGCCGCCATGCTTCTCTATGCTTGTATGCTCGGCGTTTCGCTGCTGAGCCTGGGCATCCTGTTTATCTACAGCACGCCCGATGCGAAAGCGCTGGCGGTTGCCTATTTGGGATTGCTGCTGATGGGCGGAACGTTTCTTTCCTTGGGAACGTTTATCTCCACGCTGACTCGGAATCAAATCGTCGCCGGCGCGGTATCGTTCACGCTGTTCCTTCTCCTTTATGTTCTGGATTGGGTGAACGCCTATAGTTCATCGATGATCGGCGAGCTCTGCCAATACATCGCCATTGCTCCTCACATACAACAGTTCTCCAGAGGAGTCATCGAACTCAAAGATACGCTTTACTACGTCAGTGCGATCGGACTGGGCCTGTTTTTGAGTAAGCGTTCAATGGAGTCTCTCCGCTGGCGAGCCTAGGAGTCACGAGGGTTAGACAAACCATGCGCCTAGACTTCCTAAAGACACGCCAAGCCAAGTCCGGCAGCTACATGGTGACCTATGTCCTGGTCTTCGCCGCCATTCTGGTTGCCGTCAATTACCTGGGAGTCCGCTACAACAAGACCTACGACGCCACCGAAAACAAGCTTTATAGTCTGTCGGACCAAAGCATCAAGATACTCAACGGGCTTGAGCAAGACTTGAAGATTTATTACTTCGATCAGACGCCTTCGTTCGAGCGCGTTCGCGGCTCACTGGTGCAGTACGAAAACGCTTCCAGCCGTGTGAGCGTCAGCTACGTCGATCCCGACAGCAGGCCGGAAATAGCGAGAGAGATGAACGTCCGGACCTATGGGACGATCTACGTCGAGTACGCCGGCAACCGGGAAGAGGCCAATTCCGCCAGCGAAGAGGACATCACCAACGCCATCATTCGCGTCAAGAAAGGGCAGGAAAAGACCGCCTGCTTCTTGACCGGTCACGGCGAGGCTGACCCCGAGGATAGCGATCGCGAGGGTTTTGCGGGAGCAAAAGAAGAGACTGAGGGAGCCAACTACAAGACTCAGACCATTTCGTTGTTGGAAAATCCGGAAGTCCCCCAGGACTGCACTCTTGTGGCTGTCGCCGGGCCGGCGAACGACTACCTGGAGCCCGAGATCGACATTCTTAAGAAGTACGTCGAGAGTGGCGGCCGTATGGTCTTCATGCTGGACTACGAAAAGAGTCCGCGCCTCGTTGAAATGCTCGGCTCCTGGGGAGTCCGAGTCAAGGACGACCTCATCATCGACCTCTCCGGCATCGGACAATTGTTCGGCGGCGGGCCGCTAACCCCGCTTGTGGCGGAGTATGAGCCGCACGCCATCACCGATGTGTTGGAGAATTTGGCGACTTTTTTCCCGATGAGCCGAACAGTGGAACCGGGTGATTCCGCCGACGGCTGGACCACCTCGAAGTTGTTCAGCACAACCGCGGGCAGTTTTGCCACTGAGGATTTTGAGGTCGTAGAAGGCGAATTGCGCCGGAATCCTGACAAGGAAACGGAAGGACCGATCTCCGTCGGAGTCGCGGCGACCTTTGAGGTGCCGTTAGAAGCGCCAAGTGGCGACGCCGAGAACGAAGACGGCGAGGACGATGAGGGCGAGGGCGAGGACGACGAGACGGATGCCGCGGCAAGCGACGATGATGCAGAGGAAGAGAAGCAGGGACGAGTCGTCGTGGTGGGCACATCCGTCTTTGCCAGAAATAACTTCCTCCGACGCGGCAGCAACCTGGATCTCTTCCTCAACATCCTCAACTGGCTCAGCTCGGACGAAGACCTCATCTCGATTCGCCCGAAGGACCCCGAAGACACGCCGCTTGACCTTTCAAGCTCCGACATGTCGCGAGTGTTCTTCTTGACGGTCGTGGGCTTCCCGCTTGTGATTATCATTGTGGGGATCAATGCCTGGTGGCACCGGCGCTAGCCCGATGGTGGGAAATGCAGGCTAGCTTCAATACTCTTCACTTAGAGCCATGAGCTGCTCGTTGGGAGCGTTGAGCCGCGAAGCGGCGCCGGATCGTAGCCCATGGGTGGAGCGAAGCGGAACCCTGGGTCCGAAACCCCTCAAGGCCAAAGCCCCGAGGGGGGCATAGGAAACAAACGCGTGATTCTGATCACCGATCCGCATGTGCCGAAAAAATACGGCGACCCTGGCAGGTCCGCCCTGACACCACCAACTGGACAGTATTGAGGCTAGCTTGATCTCGATCACGATGTTGCGCGTCGCCGATTTTCGTACTCTTTTTGATTCAATAGCCGTTCACGGGGAGGTGCGCCTGTGAAACCCATGCCGCTGCTGATCGCCGTGGGGGTACTCGCCATCCTTGGCGGTTTGGTGTATTACACGGAGGAAAACCCGCCTTCCTCCGGCGACGACAAGACGCCGATCGTCGATGTCGAGGAAGACAGTATTCAGAAAGTCATTGTCACGCGGCCGGACAAGGATCCAATCGTTTTGGAGCGAGGCGAAGACGACAAGTGGAATTTCGGCGCGCCCTTGACGGCGCCCGCGGATCAGTTCTCCATCAACTCGATGGTCTCCTCGCTGGCGTCAATGAACTCGGACCGGGTCGTCGAGGAAAATGTGATCAACTGGGCCCCCTACGGTCTCACCGGGCAAGGAACGGCTCAGGTCGAGGCTGTAGTGGAGGAAGGGGAAGATGCCAAGACCTACCGCGTGATCTTCGGCAGCGACACGCCCACCGGATCCGGCGTCTACGCCCGGCTGGAGGGCGACACGCGGCTGTTCACCGTCTACAGCTACGTCAAAACCACATTCGAGAAAGAGGTCTTCGATCTCCGCGACAAGAAGCTGCTGCAAGTGGACGAAGACAAGATTTCGCGCATTGTGCTGAATGCGGCTGCGGGATCGATCGAGTTCGGCAAGACCGGGGACGACACTTGGCAAATCCTCAGGCCCCAGCCGCTTCGAGCCGACAACTTCACCGTGGGCGATTTGGTCCGCTCCGTACGGAATGCCGAGATGATGTCCGTGCTCGAAGAGGGTGAGGAGTCGTCAGAAACATACGATTTCTCCAAGCCCGCGGCCGCTGTTGAGATCGTCGACGAAGCCGGAACGCACACCCTGACGATCGCCAAGGACAGCGATGACAACTATTACGCCAAAAGCTCGGATCTCGAGGGCGGCGTCTACGAAGTCTCCAGCACCATGGCCGGAGGCCTCGACAAAAAGCTGGAAGACTTCCGCAACAAGAAGTTGTTCGACTTTGGCTTCCAGGAGATCGCCAAGCTGGAATTGCGGGATGGCGATACGCGAGTGGTGGCCGAGAAGAAAGAAGACAAGTGGCGCCTGACCTCCGCTGACGAGAGGGAACTCGACTCCGGCAAAGTGCAGACGGCGATCGACTGGCTGCGCGGCCTCACGGCCAAGTCGTTTACCTCCGACGACAAGGCCGATCTCGATAAATACGGCCTCTCCTCGCCTGCGATCGAAGCCAAAGTGGCGACAACGGAAGGCAGCGGGGAAGAGGTCATGATCAGCTCGCCCGAGGAGGATCTGGTCTACGCCGCCCGCGCCGGCCAGCCCAGCACCTACGAAGTCGAAAAGAGCGCCGTGGAAGCGATTCAGCAATCGATCAAAGACCTGCTCGAACAAGAAGAAGCTGAAGGCGAAGAAGACCCGCCAAACGAGCCGTGACCGTCAGGGAGCGGTTGCCGCTTCGACGCGCGGCACGCCACTGCGGCCACACTCCCTGGTTGAGCTCTCAGCTTGCCGCGTCGACAATCATGTCGACGCAACGTCGGCCCGGAGGCCGACGCGGCCCGCCGGGAGGCGCGCGCCACCTCGCGGCTGGTCCGCGTCAGGAAACGGTCCGGCGCCAAGTCGTGGAGGCCGCGGCTTGAGGTCGTGCCGGGCCGGCTTGACGCTGATCCTACTTCACCGCGATTAGCGCGACCTCGACCAAGATCTGTTCGTGATCGCCTTCCTGGAGGATCGCTACCGTCGTTCGCGCGGGCGGATTCTTGGGGAAAATCTCCCGGAACACGCCGTTCATTCCCTGAAAATCATCGCTGGTCTTTAGGTAGACATTCGCGTTGACGGCGTGGCTGTAGTCCAGCCCCGCGCCTTCCAGGTCCTTGCCGAGTTTTTCCATCGTGCCGCTCATCTGGGAGGCGATGTCCGAACCTGATTCCGGCGACGACCGCACGGGCAAATAGACGGTGCCGTCAACCTGCGGCCCCTTACCCGCGAAGAAAGTGATCTCGGTGCTGATCGTTCCCGGCAGCCTGGGGAGACAGAGGTTCGAGCGCGGATGCGTCACGCCCGCCGGAAAGCTCGACTCGAATGCACGGTCTAGTTCGGCGCGCTTGTCACAGCCCAGGAAGTAGGCGTTGGTGTAAACAACGTCTTCCAGTCCCAAGCCCGCGGCTTTGACGACTTCGTGGATGTTCTGAATCGCCTGAGCAGCTTGGGCTCCAACCGATTCGGCGATCTCGTTCGTTTCAGGATCACGGCCGCCCTGTCCTGAAAGATAGAGCGCATCGCCGGCCCTTACTCCGGGGGAATACGGCCCCATCGCGGCGGGAATGGTCCCTTCCGCGGGCCGAACCACCTCGATGCGAGACTTGTCCGCGAACGCGATGCAACTGATTTCGACATGAGCCGTGCCTACGAGTCCGGCGATCTCGAGAGTCGTTCGCGCGGGATAGCGCCCAGTCTCGAAAAAGCCGCCATAGGTCTCGTTCATCGGCTGGTAGTTGTCCATGTCATCCAGCAAGACGTGGCATTTGACCAGGTTGGCGTAGTCGAGCTCCGCTGCCTTGAGGATGAGACCTATGTTCTCCATCGCCAATTTGGTCTGGCTGGCAATGTCTTCGGGTAGTTCGCGAGTCGCTTGGTCACGACCCACCTGACCCGCAAGATAAAGCGTGTCGCCCGCCAGCACGCCCGGACTAAAGGGGCTGCCTTCGGCGAACTCCGCTGGATAGATAATCTTTCGCCCGGCGCCGCCGGATGTGCTTGCAGGTTCGGCAGGGGGCTCTTCCGGGGCTCCTCCGCAGGCGCCCAGCAGCAAGATCAAGCAAACTGGAATCAGACGAAAGGAACTGTTCTTCGGACAACTCATCACAATGCACTCCTTGTTTTCGGCCGATGCCCGGCCGTCGTTGCTGTCCCCAGAAATCCGGCGAAGCATCGCTCCGGGGCGTTTCTCGGGCCGCAGGGGTTCCACCCATTATATTCAGAGTTGCTACTCCCTCCGGCCGCCGCCTTCGAAATCAGCTTGGCGCGATTTCGCCGCGGCTAAGTTTGGATTCGACGCTGTAGGGCCGACATGGTCATACTGGAGGCCAGGAGACGATCCGTCCGCTTCGGGGCTTCGAGCTGCTTTCCACTCGGCCAATGTTTGCCCTACGTGCAGATCCGCGCAGGGGGCTGAGCAGGCCAACAGCAACACGCTGAGCATCAAAGTCGTGATTGTCTTCATGGCTCTGCCTATGAATGCTAACCATTTAATGTAACCCGCGGACCGCGGCGGCTGGGCGATGATCACTCGAACACCCAGACGGCATGGCGAAATCAGGAGGGCTGGCTGAGTAGCGGGCGCCCCGAAACAGAGCCGCGGCCGCAAGCCCGCGGTCAAGATTCTACCCGGTGAAGTATGAAGAATGTGCCGCACAGGCTCGTGGTCCGCGACCGCACCTCAGCCCGCGCCGCACCCTGACGCAGGGCGATGCCCCATCACCGCGGGCGTCACGCGCTCCAGGCATGTACAATAAACTCCGACCCTTAGCAGCGAACACCTGCCTCGCAACGCAACCTCGCACAGTGCCGAAACCATGAACCCTTTACAGATTCGACTTTCCATTCTGGCCGCTATCGTGCTGATCCTTCTGTTGGGATCTCGCACGGGCGCCGAATTCGCGATTGAATACCACTGGTGGAGTGAGCTGGGCCAGCTTCAGACCTGGCTGACCATGCTGTTCTACCGCTTCATGCCGGCTGTCGTGGCATCCCTGCTCGCATGGGTTGCGCTGCTCTGGGCGCACAGTCGCGGCGCGGCCTTTTCCGGCGCCCCCATCAACCGCTACCCCATCTACACCAGGCTCGTTCCTGTTGCCTTGCTGGTGCTGGCGGTCGTCTTTATCGGCTCGTCTGTTGATTCCTGGACGGTGATGGCCTTCGTCGGCGCACAGGGCGTGGAGACGCCGGCCGATGCCTGGCAGGATCCGGTCTTCGGCAAGCATCTGGCTTTTTACCTTTTCAGTCTCCCCTTCTTCTCTTTGCTGTTGCGATTCTTGTTTGCGACAGCGGTGTTTTGTGCTCTGGTGTTTTGGGTGGCGGGGCGCGGCTGGCAGATCTTCGACAAGATCAAGCAGTTTCGCTCCGATGGCGGCTCGATCGAGGAGTTTGATCCCGGTCCTGCACCTTTTTTGCTGCCCGGCGCCACGCAAACCGGCGTCGCTCGCATTCTCGCCTGCGTCGGGCTGGTGGGTCTGGCGGCTTGGTTTTTCTTGGGGCGCTACACCCTCTTGATGAACCAGCGCGATTTCATGACAGGCATCGACTATCTGGATGAAACCTTCAGCTTGCCGTTGCGGTGGCTCGTCATTGCAGCGGCCCTAGCGGCGATCGCGCTTGTGACCATGTCTCGATGGAAGGTGGCTTTTGGAGTGGTGGCCGTGTCGCTGCTTGTCAACGCGGCGGTTCCCGAAGTCGTGCGGATCATTAAAGTGCGTCCCAATGAGCTGGCGCTCGAAAAACCCTTCATTGAGCGGCACATCGAGGCCACAGGTGAAGCGTTCGGCATAACGCGCCGATCCAGCGAAAAAACATTTGGCGCCGCACAGCAGGAGCATCTCGACGTCAATGCTCACGCGACCTTGGTCGACAACATCCGGCTTTGGGACTCGCGGGCCTATTCCGATACGATCACGCAGATCCAAGCCCTTCGCCTCTACTATCGTTTCCCCGACGTCGATATCGACCGCTACATCATCGACGGCAAGATCAAACAGGTCCTGTTGTCGCCTCGAGAGATTGACGTCACTCAGCTTCCGGTGGAGGCGCGCGCCAGTTGGATCAACCCCCATTTTGTTTACACGCACGGCTACGGCGTCGTGATGTCGGAGGTGAATCGCACCACCCCCGACGGCTTGCCGGTTCTGCTAATCCAAGATGCCCCGCCAGAAGTCAAGATTCCCGACATCAAGCTGGTTCGCCCGGAGATCTACTACGGCGAAGCCACCCATGACCCGGTTTTTGTGACCACCGATCAGAAGGAATTCGACTACCCTTCCGGTGACCAGAACATCACCTCCAGCTATGAAGGGCAGGGTGGATTCCTGATCAACTCCTTGTGGCTGCGATTGATGGCGTCGATTGCCAGAACCGACTACAACATCTTGCTCACCGGCAACATGAACGAGAACAGCCGCATGATGCTCTACCGCAACGTCGGCGAGCGCCTCTCTCACCTGGCCGGCTTTATCCAGTGGGAACCTGATCCCTACCTTGTCATCACCGACGACGGGCGGCTGATCTGGATTGTCGACGGCTACACGACCTCAAACGTGCACCCCTACTCGGTGTCCTTGAATGTTGCTTCGTTCGGCAAAAGCATCAATTACGTGCGCAACTCGGTGAAGGCTACGATTGACGCTTACGACGGCACAACAACCATTTATGTCTTTGAGGAGACCGACCCGATCATCCAGGCTTATTGGAACCTGTTCCCGAACTTATTCAAAGACAAGTCCGAGATGCCGGCCTCCCCCCGGCAGCACGTTCGTTACCCCACGCTGATGTTCGAGATTCAGGCGGAGATCTATCGAACCTTCCACATGCGCGACCCGGAAGTCTTCTACAACAAGGAGGATGTATGGGAAGTGGCAAAGAATCTCTCCGGCGACACCGGCATGGAGGCGCCCATGAAACCGACCTACATCGTGGCCACGCTGCCCGGTGAAACCGAGCCCGAGTTCCTGCTGATGCTGCCGTTCGCCCCGCGCGCCAAGGACAATCTGATCGGCTGGATGGCGGCCCGCTGCGACGGCGACAAGCTCGGAGAGCTGATCTTCTTCCATCTCTCCAAGCAGCAGTTGGTGTTCGGCCCCAATCAGATCGAGTCGCGCATCAACCAGGACCAGAACATCTCTAAAGATCTTTCGCTGTGGAACCAGCAGGGCTCTCGCGTGCTGCGCGGCGACATCATCGCCCTGCCGGTGGGCGAGAGCTTTCTCTACGTTGAATCTATTTACATCCAAGCCGATACCGCTCGCATGCCGCAGCTCAAAAAAGTGGTGCTGGCGATGGGGAACCGCCTGATCTACGAAGACACGTTCGAACAGGCGCTGAACAAGCTCAGCGGAGGCGAAGTGGTGTTGGCCTCGCTAGCGGCGGCTAGCGATTCGACTGCCGGGGAAACCCCAGCCTCGTCGCGAGCCTCTCCCGCTGGGACCGCCGTGGCAGCCGAACAGCGCCTGCGAGCCGTCGCGGCCAGAGTGAGGCAACTGCGCCAGCAAGCGCAGCAGCTTGTCGACGACTTGCAGCAGGTCGAGACCGAGCTGCAGTAGTCGCTGCATCAAATTCATCATCTGCATCAATTGATGTATAATTCGGTTGTGAAACGGATTACCGTCAGCATTTCGGACGAACTCGAAGAATCACTGGAGCACTATCTTCAGGACCAGGAGGTAGCGCCCAGCCTGACCGCGCTGCTGCAGGCTGCCCTAAAAGACTACTTGGCCGAACGCGGCTATGCGAGACGCGCGTCCGCATTCAAAATCACACCGGCTAGCGAAGGCAGCGGCCTGACCGATCTAAGCCAAAGCCACGACCAATACTTCGCGGCTTCTTGATCCAGGCGATTGCGGCTCTGTTACCCCTGAGAGCAAATCGATTCGACATCCCTTCGCCGATTCGAGGGAACCTACTTCTGGACCTGTTCCACGATCGTCTGAGTCGGCCGCAAGCGGCCGCTGACGGTTTGTTCGTATACGTGGGTTTCGATCGTTTCACCATCCGCGCCTGGACGCCGGACTACGCCGGACTTTCTGCTGCATCCGTGTCGGCGCCATCTTCGTTGGGTCGGCCGGATTTCGGCTATGTGTATGAGTTGTCTCGATCGTCTCGCCGCTGGAGCCAATCGTGGTCTCGCGCGTGACTGTCCGAACCAGCTCAGGCCGCGTGGAATTCAAAAAACGCCCCGAGCCGTCGCCGAGAGAGTGGCCATAGGTCTCGATTGTCTCTGTCGACGATCCGTCGGCTTGAGTCACCAGCGTCCCCACGGTTTTCGAAGCTTGCATCATTTTCGAACTTAGTGCATCGCGCTCCCAGACGATTTTTTCAGTCGTCGCGGTGTTGCCCGACTGACTCATCACCGTCTCCTCTCGGCCGGACTCGACCAGCCGGCCGCCTCCGTTGTCGACTTGGCGAACGGTCTCGATTCGGGCGGAGGCGTCTCCCTGCCGAGTCTCGACGGATTCCTCTCGTGTATATATCTGAAAGCCGCCGTTGATGGACGGTCTTTCGGAGGTAATCGTGCGCTGGATCCGGTCGCCCGACTTTTTCTCCCGGCTGAGGGTCCGCTCGACCACTTCCATGCGGCCGTTGATGTTCTCGACAAAGGTCGTGGCCGTCGTCACGATTGTACCGTCCGGCAGTGTCCTTACTTCTTCCCGAACGACTTCCTGCTGAGTGGGGTTGCCGTTGGCGTCGTACCGCTGTGTCGTCCGTTCGATGGTCTTCTCGGTCTCGCTCTGGCTGAGGACTTCCTCGTGCTCGGAAAGGTAGGGGACATCGCGTTTGCTGATGGATTGCAAGGTCTGTGTTTTGTGCGATCCTGTCGCGGATGTGCTTTCGTTGGTGACGATGGAAATCTCCACCGGGTTGCCGCTTATATTGAAGACCTGGATGCGCTGATTCTTTCGGGTCGGAGTTTGAGGAGCTGGCGCAGGGGCGGCTGCTTGGTCCGCGGCCGGCTCTTCTGCTGGCGCAGCGTCCTGTTCGGGTGCGCCTGCTTCGGCGGGCTCGCCCGGCTCCGCCGGTTGCGCGGGCTGCGTGGAACGAGTCGAGCCGCCGATGACGATCACGCCGTTTTGTTCGCGGATGCTGGGGCCGGGAGGCGGCGCCGCTTCTTGTGCCTCCTGCTCGCCGTTTTGGCTCTGCTGCTCGTTCCGAGCCTCGGAATCACTCTGTTGCGCGGCTAGCGGAAGAGTAATCATGAAGAGAAGAAATACCAGTGCACGCATCAGTTCCACCTCCTAGGGGCGGCTCCTTTCAGTTTATCTGACCGATTCACTCGAGCAATGGGAGATTCTTTTACTCAAGGCCCGAAATGACCTTAACCGAGATATTCAAGAAGCGCATGGCCGACGGGCTCGCCAATTCCATCCTGATCAAACTCAACCAAATCGGGACGGTCAAACTCTGGAATGCATCGAAACCGCTTGTTTCGGCGACAGGTCCGCAAGGTTTGCCCGCGACCGGCCATGAAGGCCATGAACGATTGACGCTCGTCCGGCCCAAGTGAATGCTAAAATTTTCGATACGGAGAAACATCTTGCGAGCACTGGTGCTAGGGGCGGGCGGACAACTCGGAAACGAGCTGGTCGCCGAGCTGCGCCGCCGCGGAATTACCGTCGTGGGCCTGAGCCGCGAACAACTCGACATCACGAGCCGCGAGGCCATTGCCGAAGTCTTCCAAAAGCATGTGCCGGGCTGGGTGCTCAACTGCGCCGCCTACAACCACGTCGACCTGGCCGAGAAAGAACCGGAAACGGCCATGCGCATCAACGGCGTCGCGGTCCATTCACTGGCAGTCGCCTGCGAGTGGAACAGCAGTGTCTTGATGCATTTTTCGACAGACCACGTTTTCGACGGCGACAAAGGGGAACCCTACATTGAGGAGGATACCCCCAACCCTCCCTCGGCCTACGCCGTGTCCAAGCTCGCCGGAGAGCTTTACGCCCGAGCCGTTCTCGAGAAGCTGTATGTGGTGCGCGTGGCCGGTGTCTTCGGACCGGCTGGGCGCTACACACGGCGGGGAAATTTCCCCGAACTGGTGATTCGCAAGGCTGAAGACCACAGCCCGTTGAAGGTCGTGGAGGATTTTTTCGCAACTCCCACCTATGCGCCCGCCCTTGCCTCCCGCTGTGCCGACTTGCTGCAGCGTGCTCCCTTCGGGACCTACCACATCGGTGGCGGTGTCAAGGTCTCCTGGTACGAATACGCGCTAAAGATTGTGGCTGCCGCTGGTCTCGACGCGGACATTCAACCGAGCAACCATCGCGAATACAAAACCGCCGCGCGCCGGCCCAGGAATGCCGAACTCTCCAACTCGAAAATCGAGGCGCTTGGTCTAGAGAAGATGCCTTCACTCGAGCAAGCTCTAGCCGAATACATCGAACTGCGAAAAAAAGTGAAGCATCCCCGCCCCTAGGCGCTTGCCGCCATCACATCAAAAAAATGTCGATATTGCTGCAAGTCATTTGTTTTCATGCAAAGTAGAAACCTCTTCTGGGCACCGGAACAGAGCCGCGCCCGCAAGGGTGCGGTCGAGCGTAGCCAGTGCGTCGGGGCCGCCACCGGAATGCGCTCACTGCCAGACTCGACCGCACCCTTGCGGGCGCGGCTCTGTTCCGGCGCCCAGCCCGCCAGATCCCCCAGCGGAACTCCACACTAGCAGCGCGAACACCGCCGCGAAACCGCCGCCGCCCATCTGGCGCGCTCTACAATAGGACTCGATGCCGTGCGACTTCTTCTCGGATACCGACCCGCAGGCCCTGGAAGTCTTCCTTTCGTTGCAGAGGCGCCGAACCCCCTCGCAAAAATTGAAACAGGTCTTCGAGATGACCGAGTAGGTATTGAAAGCCGCCGAGGCGGGTGTTCGGCAAATGTATCCAGACGCCGGCGAGCGGGAGGTTTTCTTGCGCGCGGCGGCGCGGCGCCTCGATCCCGAAACCATGGTCAAAGTCTACGGTTGGGACCCGCGGCTCCACGAGCGCCCCAGCCCTCATGCCAAACGTCACGCTAACGTCAATGAATGACGCCTGGCGGGCGTTCGGCACGCTCCTTGCGGCGCTCGATCGTCTTTCAATCCGTTATGCCGCTGGGGGCTCCCTGGCGAGCTCTGTTCACGGAATCCCCAGGGCCACCGTGGCTATCGATCTGGTGGCCGACTTACACGACCGGGACATCGCCCCCCTCAGCGCTGAACTGTCGAAGGAGTTTTATGCGGACGACGGCGTGATGCGGGAAGCAGTGCGGGCTTGCCGCCCGTTCAATCTCATTCACTATGAAAGCAGCTACAAGTTCGATCTTTTCCCTCTTCCCGCGGATCCCTACTACCAGGGCGAACTCGACCGGCGCACGGTCACGGAATTTTCCTTTGGGGAAGGCCCCTCCTTGCGGTTTCCTGTCGTGACACCCGAAGACACGGTTTTGACGAAGCTGGTGTGGTACCAGACAGGAGGGGAAGTTTCCGAACGACAATGGAGCGACGTGCTAGGCATCATCAAGGTAAGAGGGCAAGAGCTGGATCAGGATTACCTTCGAAGGTGGGCCGCGCACCTGGGCGTCACGCAACTATTGCAGCGCGTCTGGGAGAGAGGACAATCATCGAAGCCCTAACGCCCGTGCGTAACCTGACCACGCGTCTGGCCCCTCTAGCTAGGGCGTCCAGAGCACCCGCGCCCGTCCTCGACTCTACCCAGGTGGCGAAGCGAAATGGATAAGAAGCGCGTCAGTAGGAGGCAGGCGCCGCTGGGCGCCCCTCACTCAATCAAAGAAACGTACTTGGGACCTGCGGCGGGCACGGTGAGCAAGCGTAACGAAGTAATGGCGCTTTTATCGCGTGCTTCGACCGTCAGGTGGTAAGAAAAGCGGGTTAGGTCCTCTGCTAGGCGAAAGCAATTCGGCATGGATCGATGAGGGACACTTCAGGCCGACCTCAGCCGGCTACTACCGGCGGTCGCCGATCGATCCAGGGTCTGGCTTGTTCCAACTGTGCCGCCAAACGGAACAACGTTGCTTCATCTCCGAAGCGCGCGGAGAAATGCACGCCGATCGGAAGTCCCGCATCGTTCCAGTGCAGAGGCATCGTCATCGCCGGCTGCCCGGTGGTGTTCGCGAATTGGGTGAACGGGACAAATTGAAATACCCGCTCAACGACTCGGTCGGCATTGGGCGAGGAAACTTCCGGTCCCGGGTGCAACACGCCCAGCTTGGGGGGTGGCTCGGCGACAGTCGGTGTCAGCCATACGTCGCAGCTGTCGAAGAAATGTGCGAACCGGCGGTTTAGGGCTTGCAGGTAGCCCACGGCCCGCAAATATTCCCAGGCCTTGATCGTGGCGCCTTGCTGATAGAGCTGCCAGTTCATCGGCTCGTAGAGATCAGGCTTCGGATCGCTATGGGTAGCTTCCGCGATGGACTCCACGGTGTTGGCGAAACCCGACAGCCACAGAACCATAAAGGCTTGTCTGTACCGCTCCATTTCGACTTCGGGAGCCGCTTGTTCGACCTTGTGCCCGAGGCCTTCCAGCAGTTTCGCCGTACTCTCGACGGCCTTCACGCAGTCTTGATGAACCGGGGTGTCGATGGGCGGCCCGGGCGAAAAGGCGATGCGCAGCGATCCTGGGCCGGATTTTGTTTCCTCGAGAAAAGGCCTTTGCCGCGGCGGGGCATAGTAGGGGTCGCCCGGATGGTGCCCCTCGGTCGCGTCCAGCAGCGCGGCGCTATCACGCACCGTCAGGCTCACGGCGTGCTCGCAGGCGAGGCCGCTCAAGATGTCGCCCGCCCTGGGAGCGAGCGTATTGCGCGCACGGGTAGGTTTAAGTCCGAATAAACCGCAACAGGATGCCGGTATACGAATCGATCCGCCGCCATCGTTGGCATGCGCCATGGGGACGATGCGCGCCGCGACAGCCGCGGCGGAGCCTCCGCTCGATCCGCCGGTCGTCCTCTCCAAGTCCCAGGGATTGTGGGCCGGCCCAAACAGATGTGGCTCGGTGGTCGCTGTTAAGCCCCACTCCGGAGTGTTGGTTTTGGCCACGGTGATCAGACCCGCCCGCTTCTGCCTCACGACGAGTTCGCTGTCGACTCTGGAAATATTCTCGGCCAGGGCTTTCGAGCCGGCTGTGTAGCGGACACCAGCGTATGTTGCAACTAGGTCCTTTAGCAAGAAAGGCACGCCATGAAACGGCCCCTCCGGGACATTCGCCCGAGCCGCCTTACGGGCCAGATCATACATCGGAGTGACGATGGCGTTGAGCTTCGGATTGAGCTCCTCGATGCGGGCGATCACGGCTTCGACCAGCTCAATCGGCTGGACCGCTTTCGAGCGCACGAGTTCCGCCTGGCCGAGGGCGTCTTTGGCCAGGGCATCGCTTAGGGTGACCGAAGCCGGCTTCTCAGCGGGAGGCTCCTCGGTGCTTGCCCCGCAGGCTGACAGACCGGCTCCCATCGAAGCGGCCAAGAAGGCCCGGCGGTTTACGCTCGCCGGTGCTTCTATTGACGGTGCGGTTTGTGATGGGACGAACGTCCGGCCTTTTTCATGGGTAAGATTCGTTGGCACTGAATTCTCCTGGCGATGAAAGGGTCTTCACGAATTGCGGCATGGCCGGAGTGATGCTTGTGGGCCTGGAGGCCCAACGCTACGCCGGCCCGGAGGCCGACGCGGCCCGCCGGGAGGCGCGCGCCACCTTAGGGCGGTTCCTGTCTGCAGAATGTGGAAAACCCGGCCCGCGGACTTCCGTCCGCGGCTCTGTCCGGCCGTCTGAAATTTCCCGTTGCAATCGGCTAGGATTTCGGCTACAGCTCGCGGCGGCCTTCCATCGCTTCCATCATGGTCGCTTCGTCGACGTAGTCGAGTTCAGTGCCGACTGGAACCCCCATGCCGATGCGCGACACACGCACGCCTAGCGGTTTCAGCAAGCGGGCGAGGTAAGTGGCGGTCGCTTGTCCTTCCGACGTCGGGCTGGTGGCAATGATCAGCTCTTGAACCTCACCGTCACGGAGCCGTTCCAGCAGGTTCTTCAACATCAGGTCTTCCGGGCCCACATTGCGAATGGGCGACAGCGCCCCGTGGAGCACGTGATAGAGGCCCCGGAACTGGCGCGTGCGTTCGATGGTGATGATGTTGTTAGGTTGTTCGACGACGCAGATGGTCTTTGCGTCGCGGCCGGAATCGTTGCAATAGTGGCAAAGCGGCCCTTCGCATAAATTGTTGCAGCGCGTGCAGAGCTGGATGCTCTGGCGCATATCCAGAAGCGATTGTGCCAGGCGCTCGACGTCTTCTTTGGGAACCCCCAATAAATGAAACGCCATGCGCTGGGCGGATTTGGGCCCCACCCCGGGCAGGCGTTTCAACTCATCCACCAAACGTGACATGGGTGCCGCAAGGTCGTCCATAGCAGTCCGAACCAGGTTGTTCTAATAGGGCAGGCTGTTCTTTGGGAGAGATTCCTACATGAGTCCTGGAGGGAGACCCATTCCCCCCAGCATGCCGCCCATCTTCGACTGAGTTTCTTCATCGACGCGCTTGACAGCTTCGTTGAAGGCCCCGCGCATCATGTCCTCCAGCATCTCGCGATCTTCCATGGCTTCTTTGTCGATCGCCACGGAGAGCGCTTGCTTCTGGCCGTCCATTTTGACGGTGACCATGCCCCCGCCAGTTGAGGCCTCGACGCGAATCTGAGCGATTTCCTCCTGCAACTGCTTCTGCATCTGTTGCGCCTGCTGCATCATCTTCTGCATGTTGCCGGGCAGTTTCACTACGAGTACCTCCTTAGATCTCGAACTTCTCGAATTCTTCCGCCAAACTGCTGCTGGAACTCTTGCACTTCCGGATCGGCCAGGGCTCTTTTCTTGGTGTCCGTGCTTTCTTCCGGCCCTGCTTGCCGGCCAGACTCGGAGGGACCCTCCACAGCGCCGTTAGCCCCCGATTGCGCCCGTCCGGCGGCTTGGTCGGCTATCTGTTCGGCATCGCCGGAGCCCAGTTGGTCCCCCAGTTTAACACGTAGTTTTTGGCCGGCTATTCGCTGAATTGTCTGCGTGACAGCCCCGAAATTGATCTGGAGCGGGGCCATGTCGTCGGGAGAAGGCCGGATCTCAACCTGGCCGTCCGCCTGACTGATGAGCGCGCGCTCGATGGCATCCGCCGTGAAGTCGTCTCCGCTTGTCCGAAAAGCGGCAACCACCTTCCGTCGCAGACCGGACCCGGCTTCCAGCGGCACGGCTTCGCCAGGGGCGGGCCCGGCAGTTGATTCCCCAGCGGAAAACTCGGCCGCTCGTTGGCCAGGCACGGGCGGTGTTGGATCTGCTGTTACCGGCTGAATCGGATCTGATGGACTCTCCAGTGTGGCTGGCGACGCCACGCTTGCCGGTTCATGCGGTGGGGAGGCGAGAGTCGCCGGTTCAGATATCGAACTCGTGAACCCGCTCTCTTGCCGCTCACGGATGTCGCCGGCGGATGGGCCGGGAGCAGCACCCAGCTTCGAGCCCGCGCCGCTTTCGGCTGATGCCGGGCCCGCGGATTTATTCCCAACCCCGGAGTCTCCCCATTCCGCCAAGACCTTCTCGATCGGTGTCAGACGCCCCGCGTGGACCAGCTTGAGCAGCCCGATCTCCAGCCGAAACCGCGGCTGGGTGGCGTGCTGCAAGTCACGATATAGATCGATGGACAGTTGCAAGTAACGGGTTAGATCCTCCTGACTAAAATATTCTAAATACTTGGAAATGCGGCTTCTCTCTTCATCACCCGCGGTGACCAGCCGGGTATCCGCGCCAGACACTTTCATCACCAGCAGGTTCCTGAAATAGCGCGCCAACTCCCCGCTGAAGTGCTGCAGATGCCGGCCTTCGCGGCAGAGCTCGTCAACCACCTCGAGCATTTGCCGCGGCTGGCTTTCGCGCAGCGCGTTGGTCACCGCGTCGGTGATTTCAGCCGGAATGACGCCAAGCAGGTCTTTGACGGGACCGGCCTCCAGCTTCTTTCCAAAGCTGGCGATGGCCTGATCGAGTGTTGACAGTGAGTCCCGAATGCTGCCGTCTCCGGCGAGAGCGATCGTGACCAGCGCTTCTTCGTCGGCAACGACCCCTTCCTGCCCGCAAATCCAGCGCAGCCGTTCGACGACCAGATCCGGTTCGACCGTTCTGAATGGAAAATTTTGACAGCGCGAAACGATCGTGCTGGGAAATTGGTGGGGCTCGGTCGTGCAGAGAATGAATACCACCCACTCGGGAGGTTCTTCCAGTGTCTTCAGCAGTGCGTTGAAAGCGTCCGCTGTGATCTGGTGCGCCTCGTCGATGATGAAGACCTTGTAAGCATCGCGCAGCGGCCGGTACCGCACGTTTTCCCGCAACTCGCGAATGTCGTCAATTCGCCGATTCGAGGCGGCATCGATCTCGACCAGATCCATGGAGTTGCCGCCAGCAATCTCGGTGCAGCTCACGCATTTCAGACACGGCTCGGGCGTGGGCCCCTTTTCGCAATTGAGAGCCTTGGCCACGATGCGGGCCATGGTCGTTTTGCCGGTCCCGCGCGGCCCCGAAAAGATGTAGCCGTGCCCGACGCGCCCCTGCGTGAGCGCGTTCGAAAGTGTTTGCTTGACGTGTTCCTGGTTGACGACGTCCTGAAACGTTTGCGGCCGATATTTGCGGGCAATGACCTGGTACATCGATTCAACCGTGCCGCGGCCGTCAGGGGATGTGAAAAATGGGGACTGTATCGAGCGCCGCCGACGAAAGTCCCAAGCAATCAATGTCTCTCAACGGCGCGAAGTGGACTGTCCGCGATTCTTTCACCCTCTAAGGAAGCGGTCCAGAGATTATACTTCTTTTGGCCGCCGTAACTCACCGGACAACGGCGGCGCCCACAGAAGAACAACCCCCGATTCCGGGGAACCGCTCGAGGCGGGGCGTGGGATGGAAAGCGTGCTGCCGAAGCTGGGTTCCGGGTGATTCCGCGGCACGCGAGGGAGGCCGCTACCGCTGCTTCCTTCCGGACCTGACGGGGTTCGCGGCATCTCACTGCACGGAGCCCGGAACCCAACAATCCATCCTATCACTTCGTCCGATTCGCAAACGGGCGGGCTGGAGATAACCGCTACCCGAATCTCCTCTGGAGAGTTCCAGCGCGCGGGTGCCTGTAGCTGAACAGGAGACTCATTCGTCAAGAAGCTCGTCGTATTCGCTTAACGCAGTGTGGGCCATGCACTACGATGTGCACGCCCTCTCCGCGGATGACCGAGAGAAGCCGATTCATCGCTTCCACTTGGCGCTTCTCGACCACGCCAATCTGGCCTGGGGTGGCCCCGGCAAAAATAATGCGCCGGCTTCTTGCTGGCCGGTTGGGAGAAGCCGCAGCCGCACAGATCGACACGAGCCGCACCCATCAAATAGGCGAGTTGGACCGCCTGACCACTGATCGTAGGCCCCACCAATACGGTCTTCGGCTTTCGCATGTTTCAAGTCCCGGATGCGGGACTCATTGGGCAATACAGCGGCCTTCGCTAGCTCGTCCCCACGGCCTTGGCTTTAGCCTTTCTGGAGTCGCTATTCCCGTTCCCCGAGCCGCCGCCGGGGCCGTCTTGCTGATCGCTGACTTTTGCCTTTGCTTCAAGCTCCGCTCGCAGCCAAGCTCGGCCAAAGTTCCATTCCCTTTTCACGGTGCGCGGCGATATTCCCATTGCTTCGGCGGCCTGATCGACCGTCAAGCCTCCGACAAACCGCAACTCGACGACTTGCAAAGTACGCGGGTCGTTCTCGCCGAGCCGGTTCAGCACCTCGTCAAGCGCCAACAGCTCATTGGAGCGCTCCGGAGTAAAAGCCATCGAAATCAAATCGGGTCTGGAACCCCGCTTCTGTGCTAGCCTGGCACGGGCGTGGTCAACAAGAATTCGCCGCATCAGTTGGGCGGCAACGGCAAAAAAGTGCGCCCGATTCTGCCAAGAAACTAACCCCGGCCACAAGCGTCAACTTGATCATGCTGACATCTTAGCCGGCGCCGGTATGATGTGTGAATATCCTGGTAGCCGGCAGGTGTGCAGCCAGGTTCTCATTGAGCCGGCCCCCAACATGAGCCCGGCCGCAACATGAGCTGCTCCTCGGAACTCAAACTGACCTCGCTGACAACACTCCCGGAGGTTCGCCCCGAAGACCGCCTAGCCACGCTCATCGCCGAGGCTTGCGAACGCGAAAACGTCGCCTGGAGCAGCGGGAGCGTGGCCGTTATTGCACAGAAGATCGTTTCGAAAGCAGAAGGCGCGATTGTCGACCTGCGCGCGCTGCGGCCTTCAGCCCGCGCCGAGTCTTACGCCCGGGATCATAACAAGGACGCGCGGCTGGTCGAACTTGTCCTCCGGCAGTCGAAACGCATCGTGCGCATGGAACGGGGGCTGATCATTTCAGAAACGCAGCATGGGTTCGTCTGCGCAAATGCCGGTGTGGACCGCTCGAACGTCCCCGGAAACCACCATGCGACCGTGCTGCCCAAAGACCCCGATGCCTCCGCGCGAGCCATCCGAAAGGGCCTGCGGGACTACACCGGTCTCGATATCGGCGTAGTCATCAGTGATTCCTTTGGAAGGGCGTGGCGAGTCGGGCTGGTCAACGTCGCGATCGGCGTGGCGGGGTTTCAACCCGTGGAGGACTTGCGAGGGCAAACGGACCGTCAGGGACAGCCGCTCCACGCCACAAGCCCGGCCATCGCCGATGAAATCGCAGCGGCCGCCGGGCTACTGATGGCAAAGAATGCAGGCAGACCCGTTGTGATTGTCGAGGGACTGTCGATCCGCGCCGGCGAGGCATCCGCGACACAGTTAGTCCGCCCCTCAGAAGATGATCTATTCCGCTAGTTCTGTTCACCCCGGCGCAGCCGCACCTGCGGCGGAAAGAATTTTGTGGACGGCCGCCGCCGTTCAGAAACAGAGGTATGACCTGCTTCGCCGCTGCGCCGGGTGCTGAAAGGCGAAAGCACTCTCGGCCCTCTGCTGCCCCAGGCCTTCACCATCGCCCGCTCGCTGCCCCACGGCCACGTCGCCGCGGCTGTTCGGGCAGGGGAAGGTCCCTCTACTAGGGGTACTGGAAAAGCGTCAATGGGGCCTTCGACTGCCCGTGATATATTGATGATTCCACAGTATTTTCCATGTCTTCCCTGCAGCTTGAGAAAGTCTACGAGCCGGGCCGGTTCGAGCCCCACTGGGCCAAATGGTGGGTCGACGAAGGCCTTTTTGTAGCCTCCGCCGAGTCCTCGAAACCGATGTTTTCGCTGGTGGTCCCCCCGACGAACGTGACGGGCGCCCTGCACATGGGGCACATGTATGAGATCGCTCAGATCGACATCACGATGCGCTGGAAGCGCATGCAGGGCTACAACGTTCTTTGGCTGCCCGGCACCGATCACGCCAGCATCGCCACCGAGATGCTGGTCACGCGCAATCTTCGCGAGCAGGGCATCGAAGCCAAAGAGATCGGCCGCGAAAAGTTTCTGGAACACGCCTGGGCCTGGAAGGAAAAGTACGGCGGTACGATCGTCGGCCAATTCAAACAGATCGGCGCAAGCTGTGACTGGACTCGCGAGCGCTTCACGATGGATGAGGGCCTTTCCAGGGCGGTCCGCGAGGCATTCGTTCGGCTCTATGAGAAGGGGCTGATCTATCGCGGCGAATACCTGATCAATTGGTGCCCGAGCTGCCACACCGCCGTCTCCGATTTGGAGGCCGTCTATAGCAAGCAGAAGGGCCATCTTTGGCACATCCGGTATCCGGTTACCGATTCAGACGAGTTCGTGACCGTCGCCACGACACGGCCCGAGACCATGCTCGGCGACACCGCCATCGCCGTGAATCCGAAGGACGAACGCTACAAGCACCTCTGGGATAAGACCGTCACGCTCCCCTTGGTGGGCCGGCGCCTCACGGTGATCCGAGACGAGCTGGCCGATCCCGAGTTCGGCACGGGCGTGGTCAAGATCACACCGGCCCACGACCCCAACGACTTCGCCGCCGGGAAGCGGCACAACCTCGAGTTCATTACGGTCTTGGACGAGGAAGCTCGCATTAGCGAGGGCTTCGGCGAGTTCTCGGGCCTGGACCGCTACGAAGCCCGCAAGCGAGTCGTCGCACGGCTCGAAGAGCAAGGGCTGATCGAGCAGATCGAGGATTACACCAACAACATCGGCGCCTGCCAGCGTTGCAAGACGATCGTCGAGCCCAGGGTGTCGACGCAATGGTTCGTCCGCACGAAAACACTGGCCGAGCCGGCGATCCAGGCGGTCGAGGCGAACGAGATCGAGATCATCCCCGACTTGTGGCGCCGCAACTACTTCGAGTGGATGAACAACATCCGCGACTGGTGCATCTCGCGCCAACTGTGGTGGGGACACCGCATTCCAGCCTGGTATTGCGGCGGCTGCGGGGACGTGATCGTTTCGCGCCAGGATCCGGCTTCATGCGAAAAATGCGGTTCCAAAGAACTCGAGCAAGACAACGACGTTCTCGACACCTGGTTCAGCTCCGGCTTGTGGCCTTTTTCCACCATGGGCTGGCCGGAAGAGAGCGCCGATCTCAAGACCTTCTATCCCACCTCGTTGCTGAACACGGGTTCTGACATCCTGTTTTTCTGGGTCGCCCGAATGATCATGCTTGGAATCGAGATGGCGGGCCGCATCCCGTTTCGCCAGGTCTACATTCACGGGCTGGTCCGTGACGCGGACAAGCAGAAGATGTCGAAGACCAAGGGCAATGTCATCGACCCGCGGGTGGTGACCGAGAAGTATGGCACCGACGCCGTGCGATTCTCGCTGGTGGTCGCCGCCGGGCAGGGTTCGGACGTTGTTCTCTCCGAGGAGCGCATCGCCGGCGCCCGCACCTTCGCGAACAAGATCTGGAACGCTGCAAGGTTCATTTTCATGAGCCTCGAAAAGGCGGACGCGGAGCCTTGGACGCCTCAGGACGCCGCCGCCTATCTGCCGCTGGCATCGGACTCAACAGGCGAAGTGCCGCTGGAGGACCGCTGGATCTTTTCGCGCCTCAACGATGTGGCGCGGCAAGCCGGCAAGCAGATCGAGAAATACCGCTATCACGAAGCGGCGAACCTGCTCTACCACTTTTTCTGGCACGAATTCTGCGACTGGTATCTGGAGCTGAAAAAGCTGTCGTTCAGCGACGGTTCCGGTTTGACCCCGGAGTGGAAGAACATGCTGGCGGCCATGGAGCGGGCCTTGCGGTTGCTGCACCCGATCATGCCGTTCATTACAGAAGAGTTGTGGCAGCGTCTGGCGTCAAATACCGAGGGACGACCCGCCTCGATCGCGCTCGCGGCCTATCCGGTTCCCAACCCGGCTCTGGCCGACCCCGAGGCCGAAAGTCAAGTCGGACTGATGCAGGAGCTCATCACTGCCGCGCGCAACCTTCGCTCCGAGATGGGCGTTTCCCCGAAGACAGTGCTCGACGGGACTTTCCACGGGCACACCGACGGGACCGCCGGCGTGGTCGATCGCCAAGCCGAGGCGCTTTCCAAACTGGCGAACGTGCGGCTGGAAGCCTTACAAGGAGCGGCGCCAGAGGGAAAAGCCATGCACCACAGCACCGATTTCGACCTCGTGTTGCATCTGCCCGCCGCGGAGACAGCCGTGCTCCGCGAAAGACTTTCCAAACAACTGCAGTCACTCCAGAAAGCTCGCGACTCTTCGAAGCGTCAGCTTGGCAACGAGCAATTCCTGGACAAGGCGCCCCCGCATGTGGTGGAGTCGATCCGCGAGAAACTGGCGGATTACGAATCGCAAGTCGCCAGGATTCGGTCTACGCTCGATGGGCTCTCGTAACCGGGACTAACCCGAACCGAACAGGGCGGATTTGGCTCTCTTGAACGATTTGTGCGCGTGGCGGACTTGACCCCAGGCTTGCGCCTGGGGCTCTGTTCCTGCTTTCCGAACTTTCCGCCACGCTGGTAAGAACTTCACTTCGAGCCAGCCGCGAGGGCGCCGAAAAGAGTAACCTGAGAATATGCCGGCTTCGACCGTGGTACCCGTCGAAGAATACCTGTCGACTGACTACAGCCCGGACCGCGAGTACCTGGACGGTGCTGTCGTGGAGCGCAATCTCGGCGAACGAAGTCACAGCCGTTTACAGGGGCTGGTATGTGCGTATATCCTGGCCCGCGAAAAAGAATGGCGTGTTGTCGCCCTGCTGGAGCAACGAGTCCAAGTAACGGCAACCCGGTTCCGGGTGCCCGATGTTTGCGTGCTCGCCGAAGACGACCCCAACGAACCCATTGTCAGGCATCCTCCGATTGTCTGTATCGAGATCCTCTCCCGGGACGACCGTATGGCGGCGATGGACCAGAAGATCAACGACTACCTGAAAATGGGAGTGCGGCATGTTTGGTTTCTCGATCCCATTGCCGGCAATGCGTTTGACGCGACGAAAGAAGGTATCCGCGAAGTCAACGAGGCCACTCTGCGGGCGGCGGATACCGAGATCGCACTCCCAATTGCCGAGCTGTTTCGGCAACTTCAGCAGCGATAACCCCGTAGCGCGGGGCTCGGAGAGACCCGCGCTACAGGCCTACTTCCGCTCGGCCAGCAACTTTGTGAGGGTTTGCACTAGGTCCGCCCGCTTGACTTCCTGCTGGCCAAAACGCGCCGATTTCCATTCTTCGTGGCCCGAGACGTCGGCCGCTTTCTCCCGGCCGACCTCCATCTCTTTCAAGGTCACGACACCGCGTCCGGCCTCGTCGCCCCCCATGATGATCACGTAAGGAATCGCAAGACGGTCCGCCCGCTGCAATTGCTTGCCCAGCTTTTTGGGCTTGCCGAGATGAATCTCAGCCGGAATTCCGGCCCGGCGAAGCTCGAATGTGATGGCTAGATACTCGCTCATCAGAGCGGCGTCCATGGCCGTGACGAGCACTTGCGACGGTGTCTGTTTCCGGGGGACGCGCTTCAACTCGACGAGCGCGGCCAGCAGCCGGTCGACGCCAAGCGAGGCGCCGGTCGCCGGAATGCGCTGTCCGGTAAAACGGGTTACCAGATCGTCATAGCGCCCGCCGCCGAACACGGATCCAAACTGTGGGGCGTCCAGCAGAACGGCTTCGAAGACCGGTCCGGTGTAATAGGCCAGCCCGCGGGCAATGCTGACGTCGATCACAACACGATCGCTCTTGTAGCCGAGGGCGCTGAGATGGGAAGAGATGCGGCCCACGGCGTCGAGTTCTTCCGAGGCATTCTCGATGCTGGAGAAGAGGCCGCGCAAGTTCTCGAGCGATTCGTCGCGGTCCGAGGCGGGAATGGCGAGGAACTGTTCGATCCTGTCAACCTGCTCGCCCGTCAGCCCGACCCCCGCAATCTGGTCCCCCGACTCGTCCGCGTAACCGCTGGTCAGCTCCAGCCGGACCTTTTCCGGGCCGATCTTTTCGAGCTTATCGAGAACGCGAAAAACCTCGGCTCCGGCAGCTTCGGGTACCGCTGCGAAACACAGCAGCAGATCGAGAATCTTGCGGCTGGAGAACCGCACCAGGTAGGGACCGGCCTTGAGCGCGTCCAAGGTGTCGCACATGCCCGCGATGATTTCGGTATCAGCAACCTCCGATTCCGCTCCGACTGAATCGAGGTCAAGCTGGACAAACTCCCGAAAGCGCCCCGCGGCCGGCTTGTCCGCGCGCCAGACCGGGGACACCTGATAACGCCGAAACGGGAACGCCAGATCCTTGTGCTGCGAGACGAAACGCGACAGCGGAACGGTGAGGTCGAACCGCAGTCCCAGTTCTTCATCCTCGGGGCTGGAGACGCGAAAAATCTGTGCTTGGGCTTCCTGTCCGGCCGCGCCGGAGAGAACATCGAGGTACTCAATAGCCGGGGTCTCGAGCGGCGAGAAGCCATAGAGTTCATAGACCTTGCGGGCGGTATCGATCAGGTGCTGGCGAGCCAGCATGTGATCCGAACGCAGGTCGCGCAGGCCGCGCGACAGACGAGGTTCGACCATGGTGATTAGTGCCTCTATCGTTGAATCCTTGCAAAGCTTGGCGGAAAGTTCGGAAAGCAGGAGCAGAGCCCCAGGCGGGAGCCTGGGGTCAAGTCCGCTAAACCCAACAATCCTTCAAGGATGCCAAATCTGCCCGTTCGGTTCAAGCTCGTCCGGGATAAGGGAGTTGGGAACCGCGGAAGCGGAAAGCCGACGACTGCCCCAGCTTAGCACCTTTGCTCGGAGGGACCCGCTCAAGGCTGCGCTTGGGCGTCACAGCAGATTGCGCGAAGGCGGTGGCTCAACGCTGGCAACGCGTCTGGGTCCCGTCGTCCCTGTGGCCCCTCTTGGTTCGGGCTTGTCCGCGTTAGGAGCTGACGATCGCGGTCAGGGTATCCACCCCTGCCTGGGCCACGACACCGTCTTGGTGGGACATGACTCCGCTGACTCCGACGGCGCCGACGATCTGACCGCCGGCAAACAGAGGCAACCCTCCTTCCACGGGAATCGCGCCCGGCAAGCTCATCATGCCGACGTTCCCATCCGTTACCACGTCGGCAAGCGCTTTGCTGGGGCGCTTGAACAGCGCGGCGCAGCGGGCTTTTGCAATTCCTACTTCGACGCTTCCGATTTGGGTGTCATCGATCTTTTGGAAGCAGATAAGCTGGCCGGCCGGGTCCACAATCGCGATGGCTACGGGCCAACTGTTCTTCGCCGCCTCAGCCTCTGCCGCCGCGGCGATTTGCTTGGCGACATCCAGAGTCAGGATCGGCTTGGTGGTGAGCTGCATTTCGAATTCCTCCCACATGAAAAAGATGGACCAGCAATTGAGCCGCGGGCGTTAAGCGGCCCGCCCATAGTAGCAAACCACATCACTGGCTAGGCTAGCGTCCGGTCATTTGGGCGACCGGCGGCATCGAGATGAAGTAATCTTCCGCCTTGTCGCGCTGCGGCGGCGACCGCAGAATGAACGGTTCAATCTTGGTGATCTTCTGCGCGACCGGCGCCTTGGTCTCCAACTCGGCACTCCAGGCGGCACGAGCGCCGCACATGCCGATCCAAGCTGACGCAGCGGCGTTTCTCAGTAGCGTGCGCCTTGTGATCATTTCGATATCTCCTTCGAAGCGAGGGGACCGGGAGCCTGGCAAGATTCTGTCATAATTCGGGCCATGGCGGAAGATTTCAGCCGGCCGGACAGAGGCGCGGACGGAAGTCCGCGCTCTTCATCGCGGTGGCGTCTCCATCCCGTCCCATTTTTGGTTGCGGCTGGTCCGTGTCAAGTGACTAGACGATGAACCCCAGCCGCGCAATTGTCTCCCCGTCCGAGCACAGGGTCTTCACCGACGAACAGACCGGCGCCAGGGTCCACCAACTGACAAACGCTCTGCACGTGAGCCACCCAACCTACTTTCTCTGCAGCTCGTTCACGCCCGCCCAGCGTTCGGTGATCTTCACGTCCTACCGCAGCGGTTCGGCGCAACTGTTCGAAGCCGGCTTCCCCGACGGCGAAATCCGCCAGTTGACGAACCAAGGCGCGATTCACCCCTTCTCCCCGATTATTCCGCCGCCAGGGAAAACCGTGTTCTTCGTCAGAGAAGGCTCGGTTTGGGAGATCGCGCTTGACTCGCTCGAAGAACGGCTCGTCGCGAAGTTCGATGGTCAGCTCGGTGAATGTTCGTTAAGCGTGGACGGCCGCTGGTTTGTCGCCGCTTGCCGGGGGCAAAACGGCTGGGGAATCGTTACCGGATCGACTGACGGCAGCGAAGCACGGTTTTTCGCTTTCCCCCGCACGATCATTCATCCGCAGTTCTCGCCGCTCGACCCGGAGTGGATAGAATTCGCCGCCGACCCGGCGCCGCGCATGCACCGCATCCGCCGCGATGGAAGCAGCCTGGAATGTCTCTACGAGCACGACAACGACGAGTTCGTCGTTCACGAGACGTTTTTGGGAAGCACGGGAGACCTCGTCTTCACCGTTTGGCCGAAAGCGCTCAAACGCATGAGCTGGACGACCCGAGAGATTTCGACCATAGCTGAGTTCAACGCTTGGCACATCACGCCCAACCGGTCGGGCACGAAGGTTCTTTGCGACACCAACCACCCCGACACCGGCCTGCAATTGGTCGATGTGGCCACCGGCGCCCGCCAAACGATCTGTCTATCGAAAGCCTCCAGCCAGGGATCGCAGTGGTTGCGCTCCCGCTACGCGCTGGCCCAGGACTGGGAAGCGGCGGCCGCTGCCGCTGAAAAGCAGAAGGCACTGAGCTGGATGGAAATGCAAGGCGATACGGTGTACGGCCCCCAGTGGACTCATCCTCACCCGTCCTTTTCGCCGGACGAAACAATGGTTGCGTTCGCCAGCGACCAGAGCGGCCATACCCAGGTCTACGTCGCCGAGCTTCCGAAACATTTGCAGCCCGGCGCTGTCTGATCGTTTTCATGGCGGCGTTCCGCAGAGGGTCGCGGAGCGGCCACTCCGCCGTTGCCCTCTAAGCAGACTGCGACCGGTTGAGTCTGGGAGTGACCGTGTCTCGATCGAAGGCTGCACGCACACCGCCAACCCGCAGTGTCTACAAGCGGGGTTTGGCGATGAGTACACTGTAAATGCGAGGGCGACCCAATTGGAAACCCTCGTTTAGCTTATGGCGAGACAGAGGAGGGCTTGGCATGGCAAATGAAGAGAATTCGGCTAATACAACATCGTCGCACTCGCGGAAATTCAGCGCCTTAAGGATGAGCTTGACCGGCTAAATTCGAAAAACACTCAGGCCATTCTCAGACCGATAATCGAGGATGCCTTAAAGGACACGGTCCTTTTCAATGGGGTATTTAGTTGACTCCAGTAGCCACTACATCTTGGGGGTGGGGGTGCCGGCCCTGGTGGCCTCGACCATTGTCTTATAGGGAGCAGGGTCGGCGGCGACCGCCTGCTGGAGGAGGCGATAGAAAAGTTTGCCGCGCGACCGTGAGGTCCGCCGGTTGAAGCGGAACGTGAACTCGTCCAGGTAGTAGTCCAAATACTCGTGACTGACAGCCCCCTGGTGGGTCCCCAACAGCCAGCGCTTTAGCAGAGAGGCGACACGATGGACTCTCGGCAGCAGCTTACTCGCCGATTGCCGCTTCCCGCGCAGCACGGTGACTTCATGGCGGTATCCTTTGTTCTCCAATCCCGCATAGCCTTCCCAGCCGTCGGTGTGCACGAGGCTGCCAGGTTGGATAGCTTCTTCGACAAAGGCTTCCAAGCTCGCCGCTGAGGCATCCGCGATCCGACGGAGCCGGATGCGACCCATACCGCGCCCATCCTCCTCGGCAGCAACCGCAACTAACGCTTTGCCAACCATTTCGCGACCTCGGACGCCCTCTTCGACTCCGCCCACATACGTTTCGTCCACCTCCACCCGGCCGACCAGCCGATTGCGACCGGGGCGCACCATGGCGCGGCGGAACTTGTGCAGCCAGGTCCAGGCGGTTACATAGCTACCCAAACCCAAGACCCGCTGCAACTCCAGCGCGCTGGCCCCGCCTTTTTGCGTTGTCACCCACCAAGCCGCCCGGAACCACAACGTCAAGGGCTTGCGGGTGTCCTGGAAAATCGTGCCCGCCGTCACCGAGGCCTGGTAACCGCAGTCGGCGCAGAGCAGCAGATTGCGTTTGCTGGCCCATGAGGACTGGATCCCACAGCGCGGGCACACGAACCCCTCCGGCCAGCGCAGCTTCAGCAGGTACTCCCGGCACGCCTCCTCGGTCGAGAATCGAGCTTCCAACTCGACGAGGTTTCGGGGGTAGTCCTCCTTCATGCCCCCAACCACAACATATTGTGGCTACTGGAGTCAACTAAATACCCCATCCTTTTCAAAAGCGTGCGTCTGATGATGCTGCTCGGAATAGTCGTATGGTTGGGTGGCTCGATCTACTCCGGAATTCAAGTCATGTCTATAGATGACCGCGCTGACCGGGTCCAAGCGAGAATTGAAAACCAGGAATCGGGGTTTAGGGCGCTGGTTGAGCGTGAGCAGTTAGAAATTGGGCGCCTTAAGGCGCGAGCGGCTCAAGTCTTGGATGTAAGTGACCTTTCAGACTTGGAAGCAGTCAGAAAACAGATCCAAGTACTAAAAAAACGAGCTATTGAAATTCTTGCCATACAAGATTTTTCGGAGCTGGATAAGGTGAGACTACAGATCCAAGACCTGAAAAAGAGCGGAGGTGAGCTTAACCTAGCGAGCATGAGAAGATTTGTGGGTTGGTCTTGGTGGGTTATGCTGTCAACGAGTGCTGCCGCCTTAGGAATGGCTATCGTAGCGTTTTGGAAAATCAGGAAGCTTGATACCCTTTGAGAGGATATCTGTGATTCGGTTGCAACCTATACTGCCGCGCTCGACTTTTTGGAGGCAGCAGAGCAGAGTGCCCTCGTCATTCTGGTCGAGCCAGGCGTGGTATTGTCAGTACTGAGGCTTGAGTCAAGGGGAGACTGAATGGGGAAGTCGCCCGAAAACCGAACGTTCATCGTACCCGTTGCGGTTGAAAAGGAAGAAGACGGTCGCTGGAGCGCGTGGGTGGAGGTGCTTCCCGGATGCGCTGCCTGGGGTCATAGCCGCGAGGAAGCGCTGCGGGCGCTCAACGAGGCCGCCCAGGCCTACATCGAAGTTCTGCTCGAAAAAGGAAAAAGCATCCCCCCTGAGATTGAAACGGCGGACTCCCCCGTGGTCGCCGTGTCTGTATGAGCCTGCCTGGACATGAGCCTGCCTGGGCGACTCGTTCACAGGCTCCGCAACACTCCAGTCCGTGAATTAGTTCGCGCTTTGAAAAAAGACGGTTTCTCGCTGGCTGGGGAAACTCGCGGCGGCGGTCGAATCTACGCCCACGACGACGGCCGCATAGTTGTTGTCCACTACCATCACGGCGGCGACACCCTGCCCCGCAAGACTCTCCAGAGCGTTCTCGCCGGCACCGCATGGACGGAAGCCGGCGCGAGGCGTCTGGGTTTACTCTAGCCCAACGATTGCGTGTGGAATCACTGAAGTCGTGGTGGTATGGGGTCGGCTGGCTCCCACCCTGCTAGGATGGCCCTAAGGAGGAAGTTGAATTGATGCAAATCATCACCAGACGAATTTTATTGGTTTCGGCGGCCCTGAGTCTCTGCACGATCGCGCGGGCCCAGCGCAAGAGTCCGCACGAGTCAAGCTCGGGCACCATTGCGGGCAAGAAAATCACGATCGAATACGGGCGTCCTTACAAGAAGGGGCGCAAGATTTTCGGCGGGCTCGAGCCATTGGGCAAGGTGTGGCGGACCGGGGCCGACGAGGCAACGACGCTGACCACGGAAGCGGACCTGATGGTGGGCGAAATTCACGTTCCGGCGGGCGCCTACAGCTTGTTCACGATACCGGATGACGGTAAGTGGACGCTTGTGCTGAACAAAGTGGCCAAGCAGTGGGGCGCTTTCGAATACGACGAAAGTCAGGACCTGGGGCGCACGGCGATGAAAGTGTCCAGGCTGGACTCTCCGTTGGAGCAGCTCACGATAACGATTGAGCCGGCGAGCGGCAAAAACGGTGTACTCAAGGTGGCCTGGGACCAGACGGTGGCGACGGCGGACATCATGGTTCACTAACGGGCACGGCGAGCGAAGAGACCGGGCTGTGAATCTCGCGCTCTCACTCGAGCCGGAGCTACGCTGACATCTAGTCACTTTGTCAGAGGCGTCGCGTTCGGCGGACTTGTCCCCAAGGCTTGCGCCCGGGGCTCCATTTCTTACAGTGGTCAGTCGAGCCGTAACGGCGTTGTACGGCCGTTTTGGTTTTTGGTGATTAACCGTCATTTGCGGCAGCGGCAAAGCTTTCAGCGCCGGCTACGATTTGAAATCCGAGTTACGCGAAGGGCAACCTTTCGACAACCTATCTCATAAATGGCCATGGACCGGAAGTGACGTCTGCTAGCGAGGCTCAGATCCCTGTCCGCAGTCCGGCTCACTTGAAACGGTCGCGAAAGCTGCACACGCCCACATGAGCCGGCCCTCCGTCGAGGTGGCCGACATCATTAAAACACAGGGCAACCGCTTCGTTGATCGACATCGAAACAGGCTCAGCTTCCAACAGCTGAAGCTCCTGCGTGCCATCACGCGCTGCCGCACCGCAGCCCTGGGCGGGCATGTCGATGAGTGTCCCCGCTGCGGACACCAGGCCATCTCGTATAATTCCCGCCGCAATTGGCACTGGCCAAAGTGCCAGGCCCAAGCGCGCCAACGGTGGCTCACCGCGCGGCAACAAGCGGACGTTAAAGGACTTAACCGCTCCTTTTTGCGCCGGAAAGTACCTAATTAATCCAGGTGGTCGTAGGCGATCAGCGTCAGAAGGTCCGGGTAGCCCGAGCTGGTCATCATCTCTTCGAAAAGCTTGGCGGCCAGCTTGAACTTTCCGGCGTCGTAACGCTTGGCGCCGATCAGGCCGTCGAGCCCCTGGAACACAAGTAGATTGACTTCTTTTCGCGCGGCGGCGGGCCCTACCCAGATGCGAAATCGAGATTCTTCGTAATGCGAACGCCCTGTGTGGCGAATAGCTCCAGGAAGCCGCGTGTCCGTTGCCGTGCTGTTTGCTCCTGCTCGACGGTTAGGTTGACGTTGAGCAGATCAACCATCCAGGGAGCCTTCTGGGCGCACCTGACGTAGGCGTCGACAACCACTCTGGCGACCGGCAGTGTTGTGGTCTTGGAGTCGTCATGAACGTCGACGTCCCTCGCTTGTTGAAGCTTGGCGAACTCTTCAGAGAGGAGCCTGGAGAACATCTCTTCGGTAAACGGATCGCCTTCCTTGGCGCCGGTTTCCTCGTCCGCTGCCGTGAGGGTCACGTTCTTGTGCAGCCATTCCCAAAGAATGCTGAGCCGGATCTCTCCTGTCGCCATGTCTTCCATTAGGTAGAGAACGTCTTCGTTGCCGAAGAAATCCGCGGGTTTTAGCGCGGCCGCTTGGAATCCTTGTTCGAAGGCGTTGCCGTATTGGACGGCCACGCTGATCAGGTCCCTGGCCCCCCGAATCGTTCGCGGAGCCGGCTCGAGAAGCGCCAAACCGTCCGCGTCGGAATCCGTGTAGGTCAGCGGCGGGAACGGCCGGCCCGCTTGGTTCGGCTCACCGGCTTTCTCCCAAACTGGGCGGATGATATGCACCATCTTCCAGTGGGCCACCCACTTGCCGCTGGCCCCTTCTCTTTGTTCGCGTTCGGCGCCCAGAGTCGCTTTCTTCATGCTCTCGGAGACGCCCGTTCCAGAACCGACCGGGATGTTGGGTTCCATGCCACCCTGCCACAGCGCGCATTGGCCCTTTTCGTCGGGAGTGTTGGTCGCCCGCCGCACGCGGTCCTCGTAATTCCGCATGTAGCCGTAGGTCATGGTTACGGCATCGATGTTGGGGTGGATGAAATTCGGATCCCAGGCCATCGCGTCGGCGACGCTGTTGATGTAATCCCAGCGGCCTGTGTTGAATCCCACGAAGCGGTTTCCGAGCGCCGCCCGAATCTCCATCAACTGGAACGAGGCCTCAATCTGCTCGACCAGAACATAAGTCTTGATCGCCCCGCTCGCCAAGCCCAGGCAGGACTCCACGCCGCCGAGAATGTCATGCCACAGCGCGGCTTCCTCCGCCGTCTGGATCTTCGGAAGATAGAGAACCAGGCTGGCGCCCTGCCGCGCAAGTGACTCGTGATTAGCGGCGACGTAGAGGGCGGCATCCACAAGCGACGCGGAGAAGCCGCTGCCGTCTGCGTTTCGAATGTGACGATCCTCCAAATGAAGGCCGCGTGCCCGAAAGATCTTGGTTGTGAAGTCGAGCTGCTTTTGCCAGTCCTCCACGATCTTGTGTCCGAAGAAGCCCTCCGCCCATGAGTTCATTTGTCCCGCTACGGTTTCAGCCGTCTGCAAGAAGACCGGGTCCTTGGCGAACGCCAAGCGAAGGTTTCGCTGGTTATCTAGCGACATGGTCTCGATCTGACCCAGAGCATCCTCGCCGTCAAACATCCAGCCGTCAGCGCCGGAGAGAAGTGCGTATGCTACGTTGCGGATGCTGTTTTCAAGCGGAGCCCGGGGCTTCGCGCCCGGACCGGTCCCTTGTATCCACTGGCACTTCAGGTCTTCTGGGATCGCAGACCCGGTGAACCTTCCTGCGCGAGCGTCGGCGACCTTGATCCCCGTGCGGGGAATTGTGGATTCAGGGTCCAGGAACTGGATCCTTTCACTGTGCTGAGCTCGCCGGCGCCGGCGTTCCAGTCTGGCCTGCATCAGATCCTTGCGGTCGCTGTCCAATTCGGCCAAATAGGCGAGAACGCCAAGTGCTTTGGGCGTCAGCACGTCGGCGTATCGTTGTTGAACGCCCGCCCTGATCTCAAACACGTCGGAAAGTGGCATCAGCATAAGACTACTACAAACTCCGGCCGGGCCGGCCAAGGTCAAGGTCTCGTGGCAGAAGTGTGTCCGGGCGAAAATGGGGTCGCGCCTGGACCTTGTTCCAGCTCGGGCAAGAAGCGGAGGCCTACGCTGAGATCGAAGAATCCGTAAGAACTGATCCTTCGGACACAGGCGGCATGCTTGCCGGTATGAAAGCCATGATGTTGGCAGCAGCAGGCAAGCCGCAGGAAGCCGAGCAAGAAATCAAGAGCGCAATTGGGAAGAAGGGGTACGGACATTTCCATCACACAGCTTATTTCCTTGCGTCCACCTACCTGCGGATGAAGAAGCCCGAACCAGGTTTTTTGCGTTGCGGCGGGCGCGGCTAGCTGAGCTCCACCTTGTCCGGCAGATAGAGCTGAAGCACGTCGCGAAGTTGCTCCATGTGGCTCCCCGAGAGGCATCGCTTTGGGATCAAGAAGTATTCCTGGGGGCTGGAAAACAGCAAGAACGCGCCGCGCGTTTCCATGGCCCGGCCGACGTTTTCCCAGGCCAGCCATCCGGGGTGGATGTGCGCGCGAATTCCTATGCCGTCAGGACAGAAATGAAAGTGCATGTCTTGGCGCCCCCGTTGCTGAAAGGAAGACTGCGCGCTCCAATAGATCAAGGCAGCAGCGGCGGCAGGCAACAAAAGAGAGGCCACGGCGCCTCCGACCACCGGCGCGGCCAGATGGCCGCCCATATCGGCGCCAATGGAGTTGAACACGAGAAACAAACCCGCGCCGACAACCGCCGTGAAATACAACAGGATCAGCACTCGCGCGCGGCGCCCAAAAACCTGATAGCCGGCACACAGACTGTCGCCGAGCGTCAGATCGACGTCGATGTCGAGTAAGAGAGGCTGTGTTGTCGCCGGAGTCTTCATTCAAGCACCAGCGTCCTCGCCGGCGCACTCCATCTGTTTAGTGTAGTGCGTCGGCCAGACCGCACCTTTCGCAAGCCACCCGTGGCGCAAGCTCTCAGCTTGCCGCGTCGAGGCTCATCTCGACGCCCGTCTGGATCAACAGGAGCCACCCGCAACTTGGTCCCAGCCCGGCGCCCTAGCCCACAATCAAATCTAGAAAAACCAAAATGAAAAACGAACCCAAATCACCGCCTCATCCCCCAGATACACAAAAAATGAAAAAACGAACCCAAATTCCTTCCACTCTCTCGACGACCCACGAGCAGCTCCTCTTTCCGAAACACTGACAAAACCGCCGACTCCCCCCAATCCGGTTCCAACTTTGAAAAAAAAGACAAACCCAATCCCCATAGGGATTTGAAGCCCCCAACACCCCCGCCGACTCGCGGAAAAGAACCCCTCGTTTTCTATCATGAATACAGGAGTGAGACAAATGGCCACGCCACGCCAAAAAAGAGCTTTCGCAAAAGCGCACAACACAGGGGCGTAGCACGCTACGCCCCTACATGCGGGTGTTCAGGATCACTGCAAAACGTCCGGGCCAGTCGGGACAGTGGCAAAGGCCCCACCGTGGCAGATGCCATCCGCTTGCCAGGCAATTGGGCGGGTTTGAGCGGATTTCGAGCATGCTGCCAAGAGGGTCCCAAAAAAATTGCGCCGGAGTGGCGCAGTTTTTGCCTCGGCTAGGGCGTCGAGATGAGTCTCGACGCGGCAAGCTGAGAGCTTGCGCCACGTCATGCCAGCCCTGGTTCGTGGTCCGGTGCGGGGCGTAGCGTGCTACGCCCGTATGCCCGCGGAGCCCCTACCCGGCACTCAGAGCCAAGCGCGTGAGCGCTGGGTCAAGCGGGGCGAACGTGCGCGACGTTGAACACGGCGAGGTGTTCGCCGAGCGACCGCGCTTGGGTCCATCCCAACTCCGAGAGCGTGTCGTAGGCCTGGCGCGGGCCGGCCTGAGCGTGGCTGAACAGATAAAGCGCGCTCATCGCCTCTCCATCGCCAGCACGCCTGCCTCGGCAAGACCCTTGACCCGCTTGTCAAACTCGCGAAAGCGCACGTCCTGAGTCTGGCCGGCGTGAAACCGGTAATAGATCTGTTGCAGTACGACGGCGAGCTTGAAAAGGCCGAAAACCTCGTAGTAGGCGATGTTGGACAAATCGTGTCCCGTCGCCGCTCCATAGCGCGCCAGAAGTTCCTCGCGGGAAAACCAGCCGGGTTGCGTAGTCAAGGCACTGATCGCTTCCCTGCGCATTTCGGGGTCGCCGGGTTGAACCCAGTAGCACATGACGATTCCGACGTCGATCAGCGGATCGCCGACACTAGCCATTTCCCAATCGAGCACGGCTGTGACGCGTCCGGGGTCTTCGGCGTCGAGCATCATGTTGTCGAGCTTGTAATCGTTGTGAACCACGGTGGCGGTTTGCGAACGGGGAAGCCGCTCGAGCAGCCAGCCGCGGAGGCGTTCCATCTCGGGAACGTCTTCCGTTTTCGCGCGCTCCCAGCGGCCGGTCCAGCCGCGCACCTGGCGCTCGAGGAAGCCCTCCGGACGCCCGAGTGAGTCGAGCCCATGGCGGAAGATGTCGATTGTATGAAGCTCGGCCAGGCAGTCGGTGAAGGCCTGACTGGCCCGCCGAGGCAAGTCCGCCAGGCCGCGGTAGGCAGGCGGCGCCTCACGCCGCAAAACCAGGCCGTGGCGGCGCTCCATGATGAAGAACGTGGCTCCGATGACTTGCGGGTCCTCACACACGAGATACACTCTCGGCGCCGGTGGAAAATGGGGACTGACAGCGTCAAGAATCCGGTACTCCCTCGCCATGTCGTGGGCCCTCGGCGCAACCGGACCCAGCGGAGGCCGCCGCAGAACGTATTCTCGGCTGGCCGTTTTGAGAAGATAGGTGAGATTCGAGTGGCCCCCGGGAAACTGCTCGACGACAATACCTTCCTCGACTCCGTCCAGCCGCCCATGCAAGTAGTCTTGCAGGCGGGCAACGTCGAGTTCCTCGCCCGGGCGGATTGGAGCGGAGTCGTCGGCCATCAATACGAAGAATGCTCGGGCCCGTTCGTTACCGCGCTCGGTGAGCAAACGGGAACGAACCGGCGAAAACTCACAGCCTATCGCACATTGAACCGTAATAGGGAATCCGGCGGGTCGCGGTCCTGGCCCGAAAGGACGCAGTACACAGCTCGGAGTCTGATCCGTGACGGGCCCGACTACCTGCCACAAGGCTCTGTTTTGGTTTGAGACTGCCGCGGACTAGCGATGGTTTCGCTACATATGTGCCATGGGCAGTCTCGGTGTTTTGGAACCGAGATCAGCGGGTGTTTCCCGGATCGTATTACTCTGGTCGTAGTGGCAATCTGGGATTAGCTTCTTCGACAAAGGCTTCCAAGCTCGCCGCTGAGGCTTGGAAAATCGTGCCCGCCGTCACCGAGGCCTGGTAACCGCAGTCGGCGCAGAGCAGCAGATTGCGTTTGCTGGCCCATGAGGACTGGATCCCACAGCGCGGGCACACGGCATATTTCCTCAATCCTTGGAGTCTCGGGGTCCTGCTGCAGGCCTTGATGATCGTTCACTTTATCCGTAATCGCCCGGAAGGATATTGGTTTTGGGTCATCCTTTTTCTCGGACCGATCGGCGCGGCGGTGTATTTCTTCGTCGAGGTGCTGCCTGGGTTCAACTGGAGGTTGCCGGTTCTTGAGCGCTGGGAGCGGGCGCGCCGGCGCGAGTGGCTCGAGAAGCTGGTGAGCGAGAGCCCGTCCCAAGAGGCCCTGTGCGAACTCGCTTTGATCCGCGGCAAAGATGGCGACCACCCTCGGGCGATCGAGCTTTACGGCCAGGCGTTGCGGCGCGACCCCGAGGATTCCGAGAGCCTTTACGGCCGGGGCTTATCCGCAATGGAGACCGGGGACTACGCCTCCGCGGTGAAAGATTTGACCGCGCTGGCCAAGGCCGAACCAAGCTACAGATTGCAGGAGGGCAACCTCGCTTTAGCCGAAGCCTATGAAGGACTGGGCGAGCCGGACAAAGCTTCCCAAGTCTACCGATCGATTCTGAAGCGCACGCAGGTCTCGCAAGCTTATTTTTGTCTGGGCAGGCTGCTGGCGAACCAGGGCGAGATTGGGCAGGCACGCGAGATGATGCAGGAGATCATCATGAAGCAGGCCGTCCTGCCGCGCTACCTGCGGCGGCTCGAGCGTCCTTGGGTCTGGAGGGCGCGAAAGTTCTTAAAGATGCTTTCGGCGCCGCCGAAAAACGCCGCACAATAGGGTGGCCGAACATCGCGTCTGGGATCCTTCCCGATCAACGCTTGTCTGCTGCCTGCGTGGCGGGTGTTTCCCAAACCACGCGCCACAGGCGCGAGGCGGCACGGCAGAGCCGGCCGCCACGTCGCCACACCGAGACCAGGGGAGAATCCATTTCGTGTCCAGGCAACTGCGATTCTGCATGATCTCCATCTACTACCCGCCCTATAGTTTTGGCGGGGACGCAATCTGTTTGCACCGGCTCTGCACGCAGCTCGTCCAAGCCGGCCACGAAGTCGACGTCATCCACTGCGCCGACTCCTACCACATGTTCTCGCCGGCGGCCGGCACCGAAGCGTTCCCCCCGCGCCCTGGAATCACCGTTCACAAGCTCGAGAGCGGCTTCCGGGTTCTATCCCCGCTGCTTTCCCACCAGACTGGCCTTCCCGTTCTGACGCGGCGCAAGATTGCCGCTATTCTGGCCCGCAAGAAATTCGATGTGATTCACTACCACAACATTTCTCTTTTCGGGCCGGGCGTTCTGGCGATTGATCCGCCGCATCCAGCGGTGCGCCTCTATACGGCTCACGAGCACTGGCTGGTCTGCCCGATGAACGTTTTGTGGAAGAACAACACTCATGCCTGCGACCGGCCGACTTGCATTTCCTGCACCGTCCGATCCGGACGCCCGCCGCAATGGTGGCGCTATACGAACATGCTTGTGCACGCGGCCCGGCATGTCGATTTGTTCCTGGCGCCGAGCCGGTCTTGCCGGGAAATACACCGGAAACGCGGATTTCCGATGGAGATGAGCGTGTTGCCCGACTTTCTTCCCGAACCGGCGCCGCAGGCGGCCGGCGATGCAGTGGCTCCCCACCCCAGACCTTATTTCCTGTTTGTGGGCCGGCTGGAGAAGATCAAGGGCGTGCAAGAAATCCTCCATCATTTTCAAGGAGACGGCGACTATGATCTCGTGATCGCCGGAGGCGGCATGTATCAAGATCAACTTTGGCGCCTGGCGAAGGGCATGAGCCGGGTCCGGTTTACCGGCTGGCTGCATCTGGACGAAGTCGCCAACTACTATCGCCATGCGCTGGCTGTCGTCGTCCCGTCAATCACGTATGAGACGTTTGGAATCGTCGTCATCGAAGCATTCGCCTTTAAGAAGCCCGTGATCGTACACGACCTGGGCGCACTGCCGGAGCTGGTCCAGGAAAGCCGCGGCGGATTTGTCTATCGCACGCAAGATGAACTGAGAGGTCATCTAGACCGGCTGGCCGGGGATGCGAGTCTCCGCCGCGGCCTTGGAGAAAAGGGCTACAGAGCGTTTCGGGAAAAGTGGTCGCCAGAGCCACATCTTCGCCTTTACTACGACTACATCCGTTCCGTGCAGGAACGCAAGTTCGGCGCCGGCTCAACTCAGGTTTGAAAGCGGCAAGTGCCGGGAGTGGCGGCAAGTCCCGTCGCGGCGAACATCCATGCTAGGGTTATGAATTCGTTTTCCCAACGGCGGCCAACGAAATAACCGTGCCGGCTGACAACGAACAATACGGGCTGCGCCAAAAGATCGGCTTCGCGGCGGGAGTGTTTCTGTTCCTCGCCATTCTGCTCCTTCCGGCGGCGCCCGGCATGGAACCCCGCGCGCAGCGAACCGCGGCCGTCGCCGCGCTGATGGCGGTGTGGTGGATCACCGAGGCGGCCAGCATCCCGGTCACGGCGCTGCTGCCGCTTGCACTCTTCCCTTTGCTGGACATCATGCCCAGCCGCGCGGTGGCGTCCCACTACGCGAATCACATCATTTTCTTGTTCGTCGGCGGCTTCATCATCGCCATCGCCATGGAGAAGTGGAACCTGCATCGCCGCGTCGCTCTGGCCACGATCAGCTTTTTCGGAACGCAACCCGACCGCCTCGTGCTGGGGTTTATGTGCGCCACGGCGTTCCTGTCGATGTGGATCTCCAACACTGCCACGACCATGATGATGTTGCCGATCGCCATGGCCGTCGTTACTCAGCTTGCGGTATTCGCTGAAATCGAAGGCGTGTCAAAACAGGAGACGCCGCGGAGAGTCCAAGACACTTTCGGGCTTATCTTGCTGCTCGGCGTTGCCTATGCCGCCAGTGTTGGTGGAATCGGAACCATCATCGGCTCTCCGACGACGGTCGCTTTCTTGGGGTTCGCCCAGGAGCGGTTTCCCGATCAGCCGCCGATCGGCTTTCTCGACTGGAGCATGATGTGCATTCCGATAGTGATCGTGTTTCTGCCCATCATTTGGGTCTACCTATGCCGCTTCGGCGCCGACATTCCTCTGAGCCGGATTCATTTCCGCGGCGGGCAGGATGTGATCGCGGAGCAGAGGCGCCGCCTGGGGCCGATGAGTTCGCCGGAAAAAACCGTGCTGGCTGTCGCGACATTGACCGCGCTGTTGTGGATCTTTCGGCGGCCCATGGAACTCGGGGCCGTCACCGTGCCGGGCTGGTCGGGCGCCTTTGCGTCGCCCGGAAGTTTGCACGACGCCACGGTGGCTATTAGCATGGCGATCCTGCTCTGCCTGTTGCCGGCCCGGGTTGATGGCGGCGAGGAACGAGGCCTGCAGTTTATCGTCGACTGGCCCAGTATCCAGAAGGGCCTGCCTTGGGGAATCGTCATCTTGTTGGGCGGCGGTTTCGCTCTGGCGGCAGGCATTCAGGACTCGGGACTGGCGCGCTGGCTGGGCTCGCAGTTGACGGTCTTGGAAGGCGTTCCGGTGTGGCTGCTGGTCCTGCTGACCTGTTTGCTTTCCGTGGCCTTGACGGAAACCACCTCCAACATTGCGACGGTATTGATGGTGTCGCCGGTGCTTGCGGCGACGGCTGTGGAGATCGGAGTCCACCCCTATCTGTTGCTGATCCCCGCGGCGGTGATCGCATCGTTCGCCTTCATGCTTCCCGTCGCCACGCCCCCTAACGCGATTGTTTTCGGCAGCGGCTGGATCACCATTCCGCGAATGTTCAAGGCCGGCGTCATGCTCGATCTGATCGCGCTGGCCGTGATACCGGTGGCGGTGTATTTCATAGGTTCGTTTATCTTCCCCTTCGGCGAGTAAATATCGAGCCGTGCCCAGGCGCTAACCCGCATTTCTCATCGGGTGACGAGGCAGAGCGCATGAGAGGCCCGTTAGTATGAGGCGCGCGTCGCCCCGGCGATCGGGTCGGGTACCGGGGATTGCGCCCCGGCACCCTCCCACACCACCGGACGTACGGTTTTCCGTATCCGGCGGTTGGACCCAGCGGCTTACCGGCTGGCCGCGAGATCCGATGGCATCACAAATCCGTAACGCTGCAAATTACGTTTCGACAGGGCCCGATGCATCATCGCCCGCGCCGCGACAAACCAAGCGCCACGACGCGTCGGCACATAGCGCAGCATCCGCTCGGGCACGCCCAAGCGCCGCAATGCGCGGCAGCGACCCCGCACGCTGTGCCAGCGCAGCCAGAAGCACTTCCGAATGTGCCGCCGAATCCAGCTTTCCAGCCAAAAGACCGCGCGCCGATCCTCGGCCAGCCGGTAGTAACCCCACCAGCCGACGATATACCGCCGCCACTCGTCGCGTAATTCCCGGCTCGTGACACTGCGGCAACTGCGCCATATCTCTCGCACCTTCTGCTGGAGCCGCTCGACACTTTGCGGCGCCACTTCCCGCTGCCCCCGGCGGTTGATGCGAAACCCCAGAAACTTCCGTTCCCAAGGCCGCCCCGCCCCGCTCTTCGCCTCGTTCACTTGCAGTCGCAGATGTTGCTCGATCCAGCTCCAGATCCCCGCCAGCACCCGCTTCGCCGCCGCTTCGCTGCTCACATAAATGTTGCAGTCGTCGGCATAACGGCAAAAACTCAGCCCGCGGTTCTCCAGTTCCCGATCCAGTGCATCCAGGTAGATGTTCGCCAGCAATGGAGACAGCGGCCCGCCTTGCGGCGTGCCCTCCTCGCTCTTGACCAGCACCCCGTTCAGCAGTACTCCGGCCCTCAAATACCGGCCTGTCAATCTTAAGATCCTTTTGTCCCGAATCACTTGCGCGATCCGTCGCATCAGAATGTCGTGATTCACATGGTCGAAGAACTTGGCGATGTCTATATCCACCACCCAGTCCTTGCCCTCGCGGACGTATCCCTGTGCCACGCGTACCGCCTCATGCGCGCTCCGCCCCGGCCGAAATCCGTAGCTCGACTCGCTGAACATCGGCTCCCAAAACCAGGCTCAAAGATCGGCGTCAAAACTTGCAGCAACGCTTGCTGCAGCAGCCGGTCCATCACCGTCGGGATGCCCAACAGCCGTTGGCCTCCGTGCGGATTGGATATCTCTACCCGCCGCACGGGACTCGGCGTCCAGCGCCCCGCCAGCAGTTTCGCCCGGATCTTTTCACCGTGGCGTCGAAAGTGGGATTCGAGTTGTTCGGTGGTCATGCCGTCGATGCCCGCCGCGCCGCGGTTGCGTTTGACCGCCCCCAGCGCACGCCGCAGGTTCTCTTCGGCCGCCACTTGTTCCATCAGATCGTCGTGCATCACTTTCTGTCGAGAGTCTCGCGGCTCACGCTCGGGTTCCCGCCGGCATTGGCCCGCCACGGTTCCACCGCTTCTGCCTCCGCCTGCTCCCCGTCTCGTTCCCCCAGCGGGGAAGGACCCTGCGGTCCGGGACTCCGGGAAACCTCTTGCACGCTGTGCCAGTCGCTCCTCTAGCTTTGCTCCTTGGTCCTTCAGCCCTTTGCTCCAGCGGCGTTACCCGCCTTCTCGGCTACTATGGCTTCTGCTGACTTCTCCCCCGCTCTCACGGAGAAGCTCTCCCCAGGTAAGGCGCTGATTCTGTTCCTTCGTGCCGTCCGGCTCTACCTCGCACGTCTCGTATGGATATTGGGCTTCGCGGTGGCCAGCACGCTTACCGCCCGTACGCGGCCTCTCTGCCGGTTTGTGTTCCTACAGTCGAAGTATTCGTTCCCCGCTTCCTTCGGCTTTCACCGCGCGGCTTGCGCCCCACGACTTCCGCTCTGCGGTTCCCTACGGTTACCTCCATCGGTCCCGGCAGGATCGTTTCATCCTGCTAGAATCAGCCCATGCTGGGCACACTGGCGCGCGCCTCCAGCCGTGCCGTGTCGCCATTCCTGGCGACATGTCTGTGCCGTCCAGGCGCCACCTGCCGGGTACCGCGAAAACCCGTCCAACCCTGGGCCTCCTGTTGTTACTACCCCACCTGCACGAGGCCGTAGCGCCGCTGCCACTTTTCGCGAATGTATTTCACGAGCGTCTGCAGCTCCTTGGCGTTGGCCGGGTTTTCAATGTAGGCGTTCGCTTCGGCCCGGGCCGCTTCGAGCAGCTCGCGGTCGCGGATGAGGTTCGCCACGCGAAACGCCGGCAACCCTGATTGCTTGGTGCCAAAGAACTCTCCCGGACCTCGCAGTCGCAGATCGGTTTCGGCGATCTTGAATCCGTCCTGCGTTTCAACCATCGTTTGAATGCGCTCGCGCGCGGTCTCGCCCACCTTCTCGGTCAGCAGCACGCAGTAGCTTTGTTCGGAGCCGCGCCCGACCCGCCCGCGCAACTGATGAAGCTGCGAGAGCCCGAAGCTCTCGGCGTGCTCGATGACCATCACGGTGGCGTTCGGCACGTCCACGCCGACTTCGATCACGGTCGTCGAGACGAGAATTTGAACCTCCCCGGCTTTGAATCGCTGCATCACCGACTGTTTTTCGGCAGTCGGCAGCCGGCCGTGAAGCAGGCTGACCTCGAGACCCGGAAAAACGGTCTTGGAGAGGTGCTCGTAAAGCTTTTGCGCTGCTTTGACGGCTTTGGCCTCCGACTCCTCGATGGTGGGGCACACGACGTAAACCTGACGTCCCTTGTCCACTTCCTTGCGGACAAAACTGTAGACCTTCTCGACCCGATCTTGCCCGGCCTCTCTCGTAATGATGGGACGCCGTCCTGGGGGCAATTCGTCGATCACCGATACGTCGAGATCGCCGTAGACCGTCAGCGCCAGCGTTCGCGGTATCGGGGTGGCGGTCATCACGAGCACGTCCGGGTGTTTGCCTTTGCGCAGCAGCTCGAACCGCTGCATGACGCCGAAGCGGTGCTGCTCATCGACCACGATCAGGCCGAGGTTGTTGAACTCGACGTCTTTCGAGATGAGGGCGTGAGTGCCAACGACTACCTGCGCCACTCCTGCGGCCGCCATGCTCTTGAGAGATTTCTTGTCGCGCGCTTTGGCCGAGCCCGTCAGCAGGACGACGACATAGCCGGCCGGTTCCAGCAGTTGCTTGAAGTAGAGGTAATGCTGCGTTGCCAGCACTTCCGTCGGCGCCATCACCGCGACTTGATAGTCATTCTCCAGTGCGATCACGCCGGCTTCGAGGGCAACGATGGTTTTGCCGCTGCCCACGTCGCCTTGTAACAGCCGGTTCATCGGTGCGGGCTGCGACATGTCGCCCGCAATCTCTTTGAGCACGCGCTTCTGCGCCGCGGTCGGCTTGAAGGGCAGGATACTCTTGATCTTTTCGCGCGCGCGGTCGTTGAGGGAAAAGGCGATTCCTTGGACACCGCGGGTCTTGCGTCTTTTGAGGGCGAGCCCGCACTCGAGGTAGAAGAACTCCTCGAAAATAAGCCGGGACTGTGCCGGCATTCGAAAAGCGTTGAGCAGCCGCAAGTCCGCGTCAGCTTCGGGAAAATGCGCCTGCCGCAGCGCCAGCGGACGCGCGGGCAAGCCGATCCGGCGGCGGACGCTTTCCGGCAGCGGGTCCTCATTCGGGGGCACGGCTTCCAGAGCGCGATGGATGAGTCCGCGCAGGATACGGGTATTCACCTTGTTGGCGGCCTGATAGATCGGGACGATACGGGCCAGATGCAGATTCCCTTCGGCCTCGTCGGCGCTGTCGAGGATTTCGTATTGCGGGTGAAAAATCGTGATTTCCTTGGCATAATCGTCCCATTCAACCTTGCCGTAGAGAGCAACCTGGCGGCCCCGTTCGAGGATCGACTGCAGGTAGTCTCCGCGGAACCATTTGCAGACCAGCGGCGGGCCGCTGCCGTCCGTGATTCGGACCTCGAACATACGCAGCGAGCTGCGGCGCGAATGGAAAAGTTGCGCCGCCGAGATGCGCCCCACAACCGTGGCGGTCTCACCGGGCGCGAGCTGGGAGATGGGTTTTGTGTTGCCGCGGTCTTCGTAACGAAAGGGCAGGTAGTAGAGCAAGTCCTCGACCGTGAGGACGCCCTTGGCCTCCAGCATCTTGGCGCGGTGAGGGCCGACGCCCTTGAGATAGGTGATGGGGGTATCGAGGTCCATCCGGTGGAAGGCTCGCCGAAGGGGCCTTGGCCAGCCCGAGCCGGGATTCTCGATTGTATCTCGCGGAGGGAATCCCGTAGGGGCGCAGCGTGCTACGCCCGTCTCGCTCCTGACCCTCGTAACCGGACTGCAAGCACAGGACGGGCCATGCGTCGGGCCGGGCGCCTGCTTCGAAACGCCGCTACTCGAGGTACTTGTCGATAATCTTGTCCAGCCCCTCGCCCTGGAAGATGCTGTTGTTCAACGCGTTGTAGCCGTAGTCTTCCTGGATCCAGCCTTCCTGATCAATCACGAAGAAGTGGGGCGTGTTGAACTTGGGGTTCTGCGGCGTGAGCTTCAAGTAAGAAGCGGCCACCTGCCCGCAATCGAACAATACAAGCTGGCTGAGGCCGTTCGAGATCAGATACTTCTGGACGGTGTTCTGGTTGTCCGGCGGGGCAGTCACGATATCGATAACCTTGATCCGGCGCTCGTATTTGTCCTCGACGCGGGCCAGGTTCTTCGAAAAACTCAGGCAATGGGGGCAGTCCGTTCTCATCACGTTCAGGATGACCACCTTGCCGCGATACTTGTAGAGGTCGTGCTGCTGAAGGCTCAAGTCCGGCAGCGAGAAGCCCGGGGCACGGCGGTTGGAGAGGCTTCCAGCGGACCAAGCCGTGACGGTGAGCGAAAGAATCGAAAGGGAAAGAATCAACCAGCGGCGCATACTAGTCAAGGTAGCACAAGAAAACTTGCATTGAAGAAACTTCGTCATCCGGTTGTAAGGATCGTCACGATCCTGGCACGTCACTCGGCCGCGGGCAGTGACTGTCTTAGGAATCAGTTTCTTATACGCGGGCCCCGCGCCAGCCCAGCGTTCGTCCACCGGCCACGGGAGGGTCCGGCTCACCGGCGGACCACTAGCGAATCATGTCGTTCTTGGTCAACCCCACGTTGACCTTCATGCTGAGCGTTGTGCTCTCCAGGGCGAACTTTCCATTCCGCAGGACTCGCTTGACGAAAGGCCAGCGGTAACCGCCCACCACGCGAAAGTCAGAGTAAAGCTCCTCCACCTGCGCCAAACCCGTGGGCGTGTCGCCGACGAACATCTTCTTGATCACGTCGCCGGTTTCCTTGTCGACAAAAAGACGCAGCGGCATGTTGCCGACGTCATTGAGCTCGATCACTTCCGTCATGCGTCCGTTGACTTCTTCCTCGCGAAGAAAGCGCACCTGATCCCGCACGGGCGGCTCGGCCAGAAATACGTGGGAGCGTGCCAGGTCAGCCTTGATTTGCGCCGAGGCGCCGTCGGGCAAATAACGCATATCGTTGGGAAGCATCTGCCAGCCCTTTTCGCCGTCGAAAACCACGATGATCTTGGCATTGGGAACTTCGATCTCCTGGCGGACCAAGTTGGGCGTCAGAAAGAACCCTTTGCTCGTCAGCTCAATTTGTTTATCCTGCTCTTTTGGGTTGTTGGTGCGAGTCACCAGGTCAAAGGTGTAGTCACGAACGGGCGGAGCCGACGGCTCGGCCCCAACGCGCTCTCTGGCGCGCTCGTATACCTCCCAAGCCCGCTTCTTGGGGTCCGGCTCATCCGCCGCGAGGACAGGCGCGGCGAGGGCGTTCATTAGCAGAAGCAGCGTGATGAGGTAGGCGCCACTACTTATCTGCCTCATGAAATCATTATGGACCATGGGTTGCTTCGGCGAATCAGGGATTCTGCCTAGACTCATTGCTGGACAGCTCCTTATCCCGGACGCACCGCAACCATCCTGTTCCAGCCGTACCGTTTTCCCGTGTAAGACGCGTCACGCTTCGGATCTATGAAAGAATGGAACTGTACGGGCCGCCGCGGCGGTTGCGTCCCGCCACCGGAACAGGACGCTGATGTAATTAGGGTCAACACTCGATTGCCATCTGGGGCCCCACGTACGATAATTGGTATGGCTGTCCTGGCAGCGTCACCGCCGGGTCCCGTCCATCGTTCGGGCGCCGGGCTGGGTCCGCCAACGGGAGTTCTTTTGTGAAACGAAGCGGAGGCGATGATACTCTACGGTGCTCGTTCTGTCACAAAACCCAGGAAGTCGTTGGCAAGCTGATCTCGACCCCGGGCGACTACCCCAAGGCCTACATTTGCGACGAATGCGTTGCTGTTTGCAATTCGATCCTTGAGGACGACAAGCCGGAGTCTTCCGGCCCCAACGCTTTTACCCTCCTGAAACCCCAAGAGCTAAAGGAGCGTCTCGACCAATACGTCGTCGGACAGCACTCCGCCAAAAAGAAGCTGGCTGTCGCCGTCTATAACCACTACAAGCGCGTTTTCATGAACAAGCAGCGCGGCAACAGCGATGTCGAGCTGCAGAAGTCGAACATCCTGATGGTCGGCGCCACCGGCACGGGCAAGACGCTGCTCGCCCAGACTCTAGCGAGGATCCTTGACGTTCCGTTCGCCATCGCCGATGCCACGACTCTGACCGAAGCAGGTTACGTCGGCGAGGATGTGGAAAACATCATCCTGAAGTTGCTGCAATCCGCCGATGGAGATGTTCAGAGGGCGCAGCAGGGAATCATCTACATCGACGAGATCGACAAACTGAGCCGGAAGGATGAAAACCCTTCCATCACTCGCGATGTTTCGGGCGAGGGCGTGCAGCAGGCGCTGCTGAAGATCCTCGAGGGCACCGTCGCTAACGTTCCCCCGCAAGGTGGCCGCAAGCATCCTCACCAAGAGTTTACGCCGGTCGATACGACGAACATCCTTTTCATCTGCGGCGGCGCGTTCGTCGGGCTGGAAAAGATCGTGGCCCGGCGCTTGGACCAGCGCGTCGTGGGCTTCCGCGCGTCGGCGGAACCAGACAAGGGAGCCGACGAGGCGGTAGCGATCGACGGCGAGAGGGACCTGGGCTTGCTGGGACAAGTTCAACCGCAGGACTTGATCCGCCACGGCTTCATTCCCGAGTTCGTGGGCCGCTTGCCGGTCAACGCGGCGCTGGGCGAGCTGGACCAGAAGGCTCTCGTCGAGATTCTTTCGCGTCCGAAGAATTGTTTAGTGCGGCAGTACCAGAAGCTTTTCGAGTATGAAAACGTGCACCTGCGGTTGGAGCAGGACGCACTTGAAGCAATCGCGAGTCTGGCGCTGGAACGCAAGGTCGGCGCCCGCGGCTTACGGATGATCATGGAAGAGATGATGCTTGACCTGATGTACTATCTGCCGTCCTACAAACGCGTCAAGGAATATGTTGTAACCAGGCAAATGGTCGAAGACCACAAAGTGCACTTGACGGTTCTCGACAAAGCCGGCTAGCCCTCAATCCACGCCGATCGGCTACAATTAAATTGCCAGCCTGAATACGCCTGGAGAATCAGCCACACACTTATGCCGTCAGCGAAGGAAAAGTCCTTGACCCAGCGACTCCCGATGATGCCGATCCGGGACGTGGTGATCTTCCCTCACATGATGAATCCGTTCGTGGTGGGGCGGGAATCCAGCGTCAGGGCTTTGGAATGCGCTTTGGCGACGGACAAGAAGATCTTCTTGGCGACCCAGCACGACGCCTCGATCGACGACCCCACGCCGGATCAAATTTTCCAAGTCGGCACCATCGTCAACATCGTTCAGAGCCTCAAGCTGCCCGACGGCAATATCAAGGTGCTCGTGGAAGGCCTGGAGCGTGCCCGCATTTTGTCGATCACCTTGGAGGAAGGCTTCCATCGTGCAACCGTCAAGAAAGCGGCTCAAAGCACCCCGGAGAGTCCGCAAATCGAAGCTTTGATCGGGCGCGCGACGTCTCTGTTTGAGCAGTACGTCAAGCAAAGCCAAAACCTCAACTACGAGACCATGATCGCCGCCGTGCGGGTGGACGATCCCAGCAAGCTGGCGGACACCATCGGCGCGAATCTGCAGTTGACGATTCCAGAAAAACAGGATTTCCTCGAAATTTTCGATCCTGTTGCGCGTCTCACGCGCATCGCGGAGGTGCTCGAGATCGAGATCGAGAAGCTCAGCGTGGATCGCACGGTTCAGGGCCGCGTCAAGCGGCAGATGGAAAAGGCCCAGAAAGAGTACTACCTCAACGAAAAGATCAAGGCCATCCAAAAAGAGCTGGGCCGCGGCGAGAAAAGCGAGTTCGACGAACTGCGCGCCAAGATCGAAGAAGCGGGGATGAAGAAGGACGCCCACGACAAGGCGATGACCGAACTCCGGCGCTTGGAGAATATGCCGCCGATGTCGGCCGAGTCGACCGTCTCGCGCAACTACATCGATTGGCTGCTGGCCGTCCCGTGGAAGAAGAAGTCGCGCGAGATCCGGGATCTCGAGTACGCCGAGAATGTTCTCAATACGGACCACTACGGCCTCTTGAAAATCAAGGACCGCATTCTCGAGTTCCTTGCCGTGCGCCGCCTAGTCAGGGATCCGCGCGGCTCGATTCTCTGCTTCGTGGGGCCTCCCGGCGTGGGCAAGACCTCGCTGGGAAAATCCGTCGCCAGGGCGACGGGCCGCAAGTTCATTCGCATGTCGCTCGGCGGCGTCCGGGACGAAGCCGAAATCCGCGGACATCGCCGCACCTACATCGGCGCCCTGCCCGGACAGATCATGCAGATGATGAAGAAAGCGGGCACGCGCAACCCGGTCTTCATGCTGGATGAGCTCGACAAGATGTCGATGGACTTCCGCGGCGACCCCTCGGCGGCGCTGATGGAAGTGCTGGATCCCGAACAGAATCACATGTTCGTGGATCACTACCTCGATGTGGAATACGACCTCAGCAAGGTCTTCTTCATCGCCACGGCCAACGTGTTGCACACACTGCCCCCGGCGCTGCAAGACAGGCTGGAGATTATTCGCCTCAGCGGATACACCGAGCACGAGAAGATCGAGATCGCCAAGCGGCACCTGGTGAGCAAGCAGCTGCGCCAGAACGGGCTGAAGGATTCAGACCTCGAGTTCGGCCACGAGGGCCTGGTGCGCCTCGTTCAGGAGTACACACGCGAAGCCGGTGTCCGGAATCTGGAACGCGAGATCGGCAACACCTGCCGCAAAGTCGCCCGCAACGTGGTCTCCCGCAAGAAGGGCGAGAAGGAAGAGAAAACGGTCGTTGACAACGAGAACCTTCCAGACTTCTTGGGTATCCCCAAATACCGCGACATCGGGGCTGAAAAGAAGAACGAGATCGGCGCCGCGGTGGGGCTGGCCTGGACCGAAATGGGCGGCCAGTTGCTCAGCATCGAAGCTACGCTCATGGACGGCAAGGGAAAGCTGACCATGACCGGCAAGCTGGGCGATGTGATGCAGGAGTCGGCGCAAGCCGCCATGAGCTATATCCGTTCGCGCTCGCAGAAGTTCGGGCTGCCGAAGGATTTCTATCGCCATCTCGATGTTCACATTCATATCCCGGAAGGAGCCATCCCGAAGGATGGCCCCTCGGCGGGAATCACGCTGACAACCACACTCGCGAGCGCGCTGGCTCGGGTGCCGGTTCGCGGTGATATCGCCATGACGGGTGAGATTACACTGCGCGGCAAGGTCTTGCCGATCGGCGGCTTGAAAGAAAAGCTGCTGGCTGCCCACCGTCACGGCATCTTCGAGGCCATTATCCCCAAGGAAAACGAAAAGGACTTGCCCGATATTCCCGAGAATATCCGCGAAGCGATGAAATTGCACTTCGTCGAGCACATGGACGAGGTGTTGATGATAGCATTAGAAAGACCCATCGAAGATCTGACCGCCGTTCAGCCGCCGCCGGAGACAACCCGGCCGAGCGCGGAGGAAGGTCAGAAGGTAACGCACTAGTTGTCCGGTAACCTCCTACGCCGCGGCTCAGACAATAGGTTTGAGCCGGCCTAGAGTGCCCTAGCCGGTCATGTCAGTCGAGTTTGTTGCAAGCGCACCGGACGCTTCTCAATTTCCCCGCGACCGCTTACCGGAAATTGCTTTTGTCGGCCGGAGTAATGTTGGAAAATCGAGTCTGCTGAATACGCTGCTTCGAGGTCAGAAGCACAAGGCGGGCTCGGCGCCGATTGATCGTAAACAGCTTGCCCAAGTCAGCCGCACGCCCGGACGTACCCGGACACTCAATTTCTACCGCATCGATCAGGCATTCTACTTCGTCGACCTCCCGGGCTATGGGTATGCGAAGATTTCGCGGCGGATCATGGCCGAATGGCGAAAGTTAGCCGAAAGCTATTTGCAAGAGCGCCCTCAACTTCGGTTGGTCGTGATGATCATTGACGTACGGCACGGAGCGACGCCGCTCGACGTCCAGATGGCCGATTGGCTGCAGGCAAACGGCCAGCCGTTTCTGGTGGCTGCATCCAAGGCTGACAAGCTTCGGCCGTCTGAGAGAAGTAAGATCGTAAGTTCCATCGAGAGGGAGTTTCGCCCGGTTGTGCCGTTCTCGTCAAAGACCGGCGAGGGCGCCGGACCGCTCTGGAGCGGCATCCGGGAAGCTCTGACCAGCTAGCCAGTTCCGCCGAGACAACGGACAACATCATTCGGTGACCCGTCACCGCTTCTCAACTCAAACCCACCCATCCAATTTTTCCATCCAGAGGACATCATGGCATCGCGCACACAAGAAGAGACGCCGACTTTGAATTTGGCGGCTCTCAAAGAAAAAAACATTGCCCAACTCAGCGAACTGGCCAAGGAGCTCAGCATTGAAGGCGCCGCCGGACTGCGCAAGCAGGAGTTGATTTTCCGGATCTTGCAGGGGCAAGCCGAGAAAAGCGGCCTTATCTTTTCCGAAGGGGTGCTTGAAACCCTGCCGGAAGGGTTCGGCTTTTTGCGCGCCCCGGAGTATAACTACCTGCCGGGTCCCGACGACATCTACGTCTCGCCGTCTCAGATCCGGCGCTTTGATTTGCGCACCGGCGACACGATTTCCGGCCAGGTTCGTCCTCCCAAAAGCGGCGAGCGCTACTTTGCTCTCATCAAGGTCGAAGCCATCAACCTTGAGCCGCCCGAGGCTTCCAAGAGCAAGAGTTTCTTCGACAACCTGACGCCGCTTTACCCCGAAGGCCGCATTCGTCTCGAGACCACCAAGGAGAACCCCAGCGGCCGCGTGATGGACCTGATGACGCCGATCGGCAAGGGACAGCGCGGCTTGATCGTCTCGCCGCCCCGCACCGGCAAGACCATGCTGCTGCAGTCGATCGCCAACTCGGTCACGGCCAACCAGCCGGAGATCATTCTGATCGTTCTGCTGATCGACGAACGTCCCGAGGAGGTCACCGACATGCAGCGCTCGGTCAAGGGCGAAGTCATCAGCTCGACATTCGATGAGCCGGCCACGCGGCACGTCCAAGTAGCCGAGATGGTGATTGAAAAGGCCAAGCGTCTGGTCGAGCATAAGCGCGACGTTGTCATATTGCTGGACTCGATCACACGGCTGGCGCGCGCCTACAACACGATCGTTCCGCCTTCGGGCAAGATTCTTTCTGGTGGCGTGGACTCCAACGCCCTGCAGCGCCCCAAACGCTTTTTCGGCGCCGCCCGCAACATCGAAGAGGGCGGCTCGCTCACGATCATCGCCACGGCGCTGATTGATACGGGCAGCCGCATGGACGACGTGATTTTCGAAGAGTTCAAGGGCACTGGCAACTTGGAAATCCACCTTGACCGCAAGATGGTCGACAAGCGCGTCTTCCCGGCCATCGACATCAACCGCAGTGGAACCCGCAAGGAAGAGCTGCTGCTGGCGCCCGAAGAGCTGAACCGCGTTTGGGTCCTGCGCCGGGTCCTCAGTCAGATGTCGGCGGTGGACACGATGGAGCTTCTGCTCAACAAGATGAGCAAGACCCGCAGCAATGCGGAGTTCCTTGCTTCGATGACGGCCTGACGACACTCGGAGCCGCGCGCGTAAGCAAGCGGTTAGCAACAAGCGAGCACGTGCTTCGATGGGCGCCTGGCGACACTCGGAGCCGCCTGCGTAAGCAAGCGGTTAGCAGCAAGCGAGCACCGATCCAGCTAGTCATCGACGGACCCAATCCTTCACCCGCCAAACCTGCCATCCCCACCGATGGAAAGCATCGACAAGCTTCTAGAGAATACCAGCGGCATCCTCAAACTCAAGCCGAATTTCGTCACCCGCTACTACATGGACCACGCCCGCCTGGGGCTGAGCGAAAAACCTGGAGGCACCTTCAAAGCCGAGGTCAACCGCTGGATCCCCGAGCGCTGGATCGCCTCAACCGCCCAGGCCGCCCATCCCAACCCGGCGCCCGGCGAAGGTTTGAGCTTTCTCGACGTCCCCGGAGAGCCCATCTCCTTGAAGGACGCCATCACCGCGCGGCCCGAAGCGATCCTCGGCCCCGTGCTGGCCGAACGCTACGCCCCGATGTTCCCGGTGCTCAACAAGGTTCTCGACCCGCACCACCCCATCGTTTTTCACTTCCACGCCCGCGACGAGGACGTGCAAAACTTTCCCCAATACTTCGGCCGCCACAAACTAGGCAAGGAGGAAGCCTACTACTTTCTGCCCCGCCCGAAGGGGCCCGTACCCTATACGCACCTCGGTTTGTACCCTGGTGTCACGCGCGAAGACCTGAGCCGCGCCGTGGAGAACGGCGGCGACCACGCTCTCGAGCTTTCACCGGTTGCGCCGCAGAAGTTCGAGGAAGGAATGTATGTGCCATCCGGCGTGCCGCACCGCCCCGGGACCGCCCTGACACTGGAAATCCAGCAGCCTTCCGACGTCTCGCTTCATCTGGACTGGTACTTCATGGGCAAAAGGAAAACTCCTGAGCAGACTCACCCCGGCTTCGACAGTATCGAGGAATCCCTGCAATTCGTCGACTTCGAGCGGGCCGCGACCCCAGGTGTCATGGAGAAGAATTATCTGGTCCCCGAGCGAATCGAAGAAACTCGTCAGCCCGGCCAGGGCGAAGAACACTGGATCTTCCCGCCGCGAATGACCCCGAAGTTCAGCGGCAAACGCGTACGCGTCACCGGGACATTTGAGATGACCGAGCAATCCCCCTACGCCCTGCTGGTCTGGAGCGGCCGCGGCCAACTCAACGGCGCCCCGATCGCGGCAGGCGACGAATTCCTGGTGACCCACCCAGCAGCCGTCATGCCCCAGCACTTGAAGAGTGAAGGCGGCGAAACGCTCGAGGTCTTCAAGCTGTTCCCGCCTGGCAAATAGGCCAGTGTGCAGCAGGGTCTCTTGACAGTGCCCGTGCAAGATTCCGCTTGGTCGGAGTATTATCTTGAAGCGGGGCGGGTTTGGCCCCAACTGCGGCCGGCGATCACCAAACAGCCACGATCCACTCGCCAAACCAGAAAGGACTGTCAGTAAATGAGCGCCAACAACTACCCCAAACTGCACAACGGCGTCTGGGCCGGCGTGATCGGCAAAGGACCCGGTTCCGAACCCTCGATCGATCTCGACACGATGCTCGACCTGACCGCCGGAGCCGAAGTCGACGGCACGAAGTTTGACGGCGTCGACCTCTTCCTCTACGACCCCCACATCGACATCGATATTTCCGGCGACGAGCTGAAACTCTGGGCCGACAAGTTCCAGTCGCGCAATCTCGTCATTGGCTCGGTTGTCGCCCCGGTGTGGCCGCCCACCGGCGGCGGTTCGGCGATGGACTCGGGTGAAGGCCGCACGATGTTCCTCGATTCAGTCCGCAAAGGATGCCGTATCGCCCAGAAGCTTCGCGAGCTGGGGGTGCGCCCCTATGGCGTCGTCCGTATCGACTCAGCGACCGGCGTCGCGGAATGGGCCGAGGGCGACACCGAAGCTCACAACCGCGAGATCGCCGAGACGTTCCGGCAGGCCGCCAAGATCGCCGAGGATCACGGCGAACGGCTTGCCGCCGAGGGCGAGATTTGCTGGGGGGGAATGCACAGTTGGAAAACGATGGTCCACCTGCTCGAGCTGGCCGGCCGCCCCAACATCGGCTTCCAAGCCGACATGGCCCATACACTGCTCTACACGCTCGGTTACAACGCACCCGAGGACGCCATCCTGCCTCAGGCCTTCGCCTGGGACGACCCGGCCCAGCTCGACGACGCACTCAAAACGCTAACCTCCGCCCTGCGCCCCTGGACGATCGATTTCCACGTGGCCCAAACCGATGCCACCGTCAAGGGTTCAGGCAGTCACGACAAGACCGGACGCCATTGCCTCGCGACCGACCCCAACGGCAAGCTCGACATCCCGCGCCATGCCGGCTACTGGCTGCGCGACGAGAACGGCGAGCTGACCAAGGCCTGCCGCCACATCTGCTGGGACGGCTGCATGTTCCCCAACGAAATCATGATGCAGCGCCAAACCTGGAACGACATCCTCAGCGCCATGATCTCGGTCCGCGACGCCCACGGCTGGAGCGAATAGCGCAAGCAGCACTTTGTGGTCCTTCCGGTTCGTTGCGCCGCCCTGACGTGGCGCGCGCGTCCCGGCGGGCAGCGTCGGCCTCAGGGCCGACGTCTTGCCTCGGCATTCATGTCGGCGCGGCAGGCCTGGGGCCCCGCGCCACGCTGCGACGCCCCCCCATCCTTCACCCGCTCGCTTCACCCCTATAATCCTAAAAACGGCGGTTGAATTGGCGGCTCAGGGGGCAAGTGGTTGATACTGTGGGTGATGTCGAAATCACGAGGCGCAATACAGCTTCACCCGCTGGGGGAGCCCCAAAATGCCATCGCAAAGCAGAGCCGTGGCAGCCAGGCGCTGGACACCTACGGCGGCAAGGTGCATCTGCGCTGGGACGCCGGCGCGGCGGTGACCGCCTACGGGCAGATGCCCTACTTCATCGAGTTTCTTAAAACCGCCGGGTTGTTCAACGACTGGGTCGCCGCTTGTCCGCTCGACTACCGCAGCCCCAATGCTCCGGCGGTGCGCGACGTGTTGGGCGCCCTGCTGCTGAGCCTGCTGGCGGGACATCGCCGCTACGCGCACATCAGCTCGATCCGCGGCGATGGGGTCAACCCGCAGTTGCTGGGGATGAGCAAGGTCGTCAGCGAAGATTCGGCGCGGCGGGCGTTTCAAGGGGCCGGCGAGAAGGCTTGCAGCAGCTGGCTGCGCGAGCATTTGCAGCGGACCTACAAGGCGCTGCTGGAAGAGCCCTGGATCCTCGACGTCGACTCCAGCGTCAAGCCGCTCTACGGGTGCCAGCAGGGCGCCCAGCGCGGTTACAACCCGGGCAAGCCGGGGCGTCCTTCGCATGTCTACCACACTTACTTCGTGGCCAACTTGCGGCTGCTGCTGGAAGTGGAAATGCAGCCGGGCAACCAGACGGCGTCCTCGTATGCACAGCCGCAGTTGTGGAAGTTTATCGACGGCTTGGAACCCGGGCAGCGTCCGGCGCTGCTGCGCGGAGATATCGGCTGGGGGACGGAGCGGATGATGCTGGGCGCCGCACAGCGCGAGCTTCCTTATTTGTTCAAATTGCGGCAGAGCCGGGGCGTGAAGGGACTGTTGGAGAGGTTGTTTCGCAGCGAGGAATGGGAGTCGGCGGGCAAAGGCTGGCAAGGCATCAGCACGGAGTTGATGCTGGAAGGCTGGAGCCGGTCCCGGCCGCTGGTGGTGTTGCGGCGCCAGATTCGCAACGATCTGGCCCTCACTCAGCCCGACCCGGCGGCGCCGCAACAGCTCTCGTTGGGGTTGTCGGAAATCGTCGACCAGGGTGTGCTCTATGAGTACGTGGTGCTGCTGAGTTCGCTCGACGAGGAGGTGGCGACGATCGCGCAGCACTATCGCGACCGGGCGGATGCGGAGAACAACTTTGACGAATTGAAGAACCAGTGGAGTTGGTCGGGATTCACGACCCAGGACCTGCTGCGTTGTCAGGTGCTGGCGCGCATCGGGGCGCTGGTGTACAACTGGTGGACGCTGTTTACGCGGCTGGCGATCCCCGACAAGCATGGCGAGGCGATCACGACGCGTCCGCTGCTGCTGCACGGCATTGCCCGGCGGACGCGCCACGGCCACCAAACCACGGTAACGATTACCAGCTTGCACGCCAGGGCGCGGCAGATGAAGGCGGCTTTGCAGCGGGGGAGCGCCTTTTTGCAATGGGTGCGAGCAACTGCGGAGCAGTTGACCCGAGCCCAACGCTGGCGACTGATTCTGAGCTGGATTTTCCGCCAATTTCTCCACGGCAGAGTCCTCGGCGGCCCCTTGTATGTCACCGATGCCCCCTAGCAACTGCCGTTTTTAGGGTAACGGGATTCGACCGCAACACCGTGGCCCCAGACTTTCGCTCTCGTCCGGCTAGCGCTCGAGGCGCCGCTTTCGTGGCGGCGCTTTTTTCTGCTTGTTGATTCTAACCCTCAAGTCCAACCGCGGCAGCCAACCACCCGAAATATTCTTTTGCTAACACTCACTCCACTTTTACCGACGCCTCGTTTCCGCCGGACGGGCGGAATGCCGCATTTCGACTTTCGGGCGTCACCGCTCACGCCTCTTCTCGCTCGAAACCGGCCGGGGGCTGGGCGCTCCAATGGGTATATAATGTTAGGGATGTCCTCTGCGCCGGAGCAGAAGCAAGAAAAGCTCTTCTCGATCCTCGAGTCGATGGGCAAGGTGATGGTCGCCTACTCCGGCGGAACCGACTCGGCGTACCTCGCTTGGGCAGCGAGCAGAGCACTAGGCGATCGGGCGCTGGCGGTAACCGCCGACTCCGCTTCGATTCCGGAATCGCACAAGCGCGATGCCGAAGATTTCGTCAGGCAGTTCAACCTGCGGCACCAGTACATCGAGACACACGAGTTTGAAAATCCAGACTACGTTCGCAACGATGCCAACCGCTGCTTCCACTGCAAGGACGAACTGTTCACCCGTCTCAAGGACATTGGCAACTCTCTAGGCTTCGAGCACATCGTCTACGGAGTGAATGTCGACGATACGGGCGACTTCCGTCCCGGGCACCGCGCCGCTCAAGAACATGGCGTACGCGCCCCGCTGCTCGAGGCTCAATTGACGAAAGCAGAGATCCGCGAATTGTCACATCGAGAGAACCTGCCAACTTGGAACCGCCCAGCGGCGGCCTGCCTCAGCTCGCGCATCCCCTACGGGACCGAGGTCACGCACGAAAACGTCAAACTGGTCGAGCGCGGGGAAGAAGAATTGAAGCAACTCGGCTTCCGCGTCTTCCGCGTCCGGTATCACAACGAACTAGTACGAATCGAGATCGGGCCTGACGAATTGCCTCGTGTATTGAGCCTGAAGATGGCGAGAAAGCTCACAGAGATCTTTAAGGATCTCGGTTTTAAGTATGTAACTCTTGATCTTGAGGGCTATCGCCAGGGATCACTCAACGAAGTACTATCAGGTTCACAAATGAAACCAGTTTTCTCGATTTTGTCGTAACATTTCCCTCCGCTTCTGTCGCGGGACCTCTTTAAAAACAAGTGTTTCAGGGCACGTTTTTGTTGCCAATTAGCTGTTCTTTAAGCGTCTATTCTGTGCTATACTAACGCTTTCCTCTTAGGGGTTGTTCAAACCCTTCAGCCCCTAATTGATTTTTTCTACCTACAACTTGGAGACTGCACCAGCTAGGCGCTGAACGCCGCCTTGGGCTGGACAAGATACGCATGAACGCTTGGCAGCAGATTCTTCACCGCATGGAAAGCGAAGTGAGCAGGGATAGCTATGAGAACTGGCTCGCTCCGGTCCGCTTCAGCCACATTGACTCAGCTTCGGCTCTGCATCTGATCGCACCCAACCCGAGTGCGCGAAAATGGCTCGAGCAAGAGTACCGCGAGCGCATTCTCTCGACAGCTCGCAGCTTAGCCATGGCGCTTGAGTCCATCGAGTTCGACACCGAACGAGTCAAGCGACTCGGCACCGCCCTGCCAGCGGCCGCGGCTCAGCAGCAGCGTTTGGATTTCAGCGTCTCGGATAGCCTGTTCAACCCGAACTACTCATTCGATACCTTCGTCGTTGGTTCTTGTAATGAGTTCGCCCACGCTGCCGCTACAGCCGTCACGGCGAACCCCGCGCGGTCCTACAACCCGCTCTATATCTACGGCGGAGTCGGTATGGGCAAGACCCACCTCATGCACGCGATCGGACGCGGCCTGCGGGCCAATTTCCCAAAACTGCGTGTCGTCTACGTCTCAAGCGAGCAGTTCATGAATGAGATGATCAGCTCCTTGCGCTACAACTGCATCAACTCATTCCACGAACGATTTCGTTCGGCTGACGCACTCTTGGTGGACGACATCCAGAGCCTCCAAGGAAAAGACGGAACACAGGAAGAGTTCTTCCACACCTTCAACGCATTGCATAACACACAGAAGCAGATTGTCATCTCCAGCGATCGCCCCCCTAAGATGGTTCCAGGCTTGGTGGACCGTCTGCGGTCAAGATTCGAGTGGGGACTGATGGCGGATATTCAGCCTCCCGACCTGGAGACAAAGATGGCAATCCTCGATCGCAAGGCAGATCAGTCAGGCGTGAATCTCCCCGAGGCCGTACGAAGCTATCTCGCGACTCAAATGAAATCCAATTTTCGTGAGCTGGAAGGAGCTCTCATCCGGCTCACCGCCCTCTCATCGCTGACTGGAGCCGAGATTACCATGTCGATGGCCCGGAAAGCCCTGCAGTCCATGGGCACGAGCTCAAAAAAGGTCACCATCCCGGCGATTCAACGGGCCGTCGCGGAGGAACTAGAGATCAAGCCTGAGCAGTTATGCACTCGCAGCAATGCCAAAGCCGTTGCGCTTCCACGGCAAATAGCTATGTACCTGTGTAAAAACTTGACTAGAGCATCACTCCCGGAGATCGGAAGATCCTTTGGAGGAAAGCACCACACCACGGTTCTGCACTCAGTAAACAAGATCGGGCGGCTGCGTCAGCACGATCAAGATTTGAACAGAATCATCCACAGGCTAACTGACAGATTCAGTTAGATATAATAGTATTTTCCACAGCTGAGCTCCTGTCGATGTTTCCACCCTATGCATCAAGGTGCATCCAAGCTGACTTGTGCACAGGAGGACACACTTTTTCCACAACGAGCCCTACTGATAACCTGTAGTTTTACCAATGTGTTAGGTGTTTTTCCACGGATTCACAGGCGCTACTACTACTTTATATAGGTATCTAAGTGTTGCATAGCTGTTCACTTAGTCGCGGCTCCGAGCTCCACTTGGGCTCAGCTTAGACATGGTTGAGTGAGTTAATTCAATGGAACTGACCGTTAAGAAAACAGATCTAGTCAAGGAACTTAGCCTGGGCCAAGGTGTCATCGAGCGGAAGACGACAATTCCGGTTTTGTCGAATGTCCTAATCGAAGCTCAGGACGGTGAGATCTTGCTGACCGTGACTGATTTGGAGCTTGGCATCCGGACCTCATGCCCAGCTGATGTCAGCAAGAGCGGCACCACCACGGTGCCGGCAAGACGACTCTTGGACTATGTCCGATTGCTTCCCGATGCGGAGCTGGCCGTTAAGTCTCTTGACAATGATTCGGTGAGTCTCGTCTGCGGCAGATCTCGGACTCGGATTGCCGGCATGTCAACGGAGAACTTCCCTGAGCTGCCGAGGATGCCGGCTGTGTTGACGCAGATTCCCACTTCTTTAGTAGCCAATGTCATCAGCAAGACGATCTTTGCCGTAGCCAGCGAGGAGTCGCGCTACACGCTAACAGGGTCGTTGCTTCTCCTGAAAGAAGAGTCGCTGGTGATGGTGACAACGGATGGCCACAGGCTTGCCTACATCGAAGTTGCCCACCAATTTGACGGTTTGCAGGGTGAGTTGCGCTCTCTGTTGCCTCGTAAGGCGATGGCTGAGCTGTTGAAGCTGGCGACTGAAGCTGCTGAATCGATGGTAATTGAGTTTGCCAGCGACCAAAACCACTTGTTCTTCCGCTGTGGGCGGCGTTTACTGATATCCCGGAAGCTGACGGGGCAGTTTCCTGATTATGAAAGGGTGCTCCCGAGCGAGAAGGGGACTAAAGTTGCTGTGAACCGGGAGGAAGCGGTTGCAGCCATTCGCAGGGTCTCGCAGTTTGCTGACGAGCGCTCACATGCAATTCGGTTTGAGGTTGAATCAGGAGAGCTGAAGCTGACTTCAAGTGGGTCGGATGTCGGTGAGAGTGAAGAGTCAGTACCTGTCGATTATAGTGGGGATCCGCTCAAAATTGGGTTCAATTCGCAGTATGTGCTTGACTTCCTTGGAGTTGCCGGGACGGAGAATGTGGAATTCGAATTCCTAAACGAAGAGAGCGCGGGGCAGATGAGTTTGCTTCCTAGTCCTGACGGCTATGACTATCGTTATGTGATCATGCCGATGAGGGTCTAAGACAGAGAACGCATGGCGGAAAATCAAACATCAACTGAGGGCAACTACGACGCGGAAAGCATCCGTGTCCTCGAAGGGCTGGAGGCAGTGCGGCTGCGTCCAGCGATGTACATTGGTTCGACTGGCGCACTCGGCTTGCACCATCTGGTCTATGAGGTTGTCGACAATTCGGTCGATGAAGCACTAGCTGGGTATTGCAGTGAGATCACCGTTACGGTCCACATCGACAATTCTGTCACTGTTGTTGATGACGGCCGCGGTATCCCGGTTGACATACATGCGGAAGAAGGTGTCTCGGCGGCGGAAGTCGTGATGACCAAACTGCACGCTGGCGGCAAGTTCGACTCGAACACGTATAAGGTCTCGGGCGGCTTGCACGGTGTCGGTGTGAGCTGCGTCAACGCTCTGGCGGAGACGCTAGAACTGGAAATCTGGCGCGAAGGCTTCACTTGGGAACAAGAGTACCGCAAAGGCATCCCGCAAGAGCCGTTACAGAGGACTGGCAAAGCTGGCAGGAAAACTGGCACGAAGATCACGTTTAAGCCGGATCTGGACATCTTCAGCGTTACTGAATTCAATTACGACACACTCGCCACACGTCTTCGAGAGATGGCCTTCCTCAATGGCGGCCTAAAGATCAAACTGATCGATGAACGTGGCGAGCGTAAGCCGCAGGAGTTCCATTTCAAAGGCGGCATCGCTGAGTTCGTGGAGTACCTGAGCCGCGGCAAGAACTCGTTGCATCCCAAGCCGATTCATTTTCAAGGTGAACGGCCGCTGGAGGATGGCGAGGTGCTGACGGTGGAGATAGCCCTCCAATACAACGACAGCTACGCGGAGACGATCTTCAGTTTCGCGAACACCATCAACACGATTGACGGGGGCTCTCACTTGAGCGGGTTCCGCTCAGCGCTTACCCGCACCATCAACGCCTATGGCCAGCAGGCGAAACTATTCAAGGACCTCAAGGAGAACCTGACAGGGGATGATGTTCGCGAAGGTCTTACCGCTGTTGTCAGCGTGAAGCTGCCCCAGCCGCAATTTGAAGGGCAAACCAAGGGTAAGCTCAACAGTGACATTCAAGGACAAATGGTTCAGTTTGTGAACGACCGCCTCGGCGAGTTTTTTGAGCGAACCCCGGCGGTGGCGAAGAGGATCGTCCAGAAGGCCATTGAGGCTGCCCGGGCGCGTGAAGCCGCCCGCAAGGCGCGTGATCTGACCCGCCGCAAAGGGGCGCTGGATTCTGCTGGACTGCCCGGCAAGCTCGCCGACTGTCAGGAAAGGGACCCCGAGCGAGCCGAGCTGTTCATCGTCGAGGGTGAATCGGCCGGCGGCACCGCCAAACAGGGGCGGGACCGGCGCAACCAAGCCATCCTGCCGCTAAGGGGTAAAATCCTGAACGTCGAAAAGGCCCGCTATGACAAAATGCTCGGTCACACCGAACTGCGGGCCATGATCACCGCCTTGGGAACCGGTATTGGGGCCGAGGACTTCGACGTCACCAAACTGCGCTATCACAAAGTCATTCTGATGACGGACGCCGATGTCGACGGCTCCCACATCCGCACTCTGTTGCTGACCTTCTTCTTCCGCCAGATGAGGCAGCTTGTTGACAAGGGTCACATCTACATCGCTCAGCCGCCGCTCTATCGCATCAAGCGCGGCAGAGGCGAGCGTTTCATCAAGGACGAGAAAGAGTTTACCCGCGAGATCATCCGGCTAGCCACCGACGGCGTGCAAATTGAGTACGGCAGCAACGGCGCCAATGGCAGCGTAATCGCCGGCGAGCAACTGCGCAAGTTCCTGGTTGACGTGGACGAATACTCGATCATGTTTCAGCAGCTTGAACGGCGCTTGCGGAATCCCAAAGTGATTGACATTCTCGCTGACATCAAGCTGACGCTCGACAGCAAGCAGGACTACCAGGACAAAGCGGTGATGAGCGATCTGGCCGACCGCCTTGAGAAGCTGGATCTCACCGTCAAGCTGCTTCCCGACGAGATGCACTCGGCCTGGATGGTCGCTTTCAAGGAATCGACCGAGGGCGAACGCCTCATCAATATCGAACTAGCAGCTCAGCCTGAATACCGCCGCCTTCGAGCTCTGTCGCACCGCATCGCTCCCTTTAACCAGCCCCCTTTCCGCGTCGTCGGCAAGAAGTCGGAAGTGACGGTCAATGACAGCATCTCGTTGCTGCGGCATGTCAAAAGCGCCGGAATGAAGGACGCCACAATCCAGCGCTACAAAGGGCTCGGTGAGATGAACGCCGACCAGTTGTGGGATACGACAATGAACGCTGCAACCAGACGTCTGCTGCAAGTCCGTATCGATGATGCCGTCGAGAGTGAAGAGATCTTTTCCACGTTGATGGGTGAGAATGTCGAGTCCCGCCGCAAGTTCATCGCCGACAACGCCCTTAATGTAAAGAACCTCGATATCTAGCCGGCTCAGCCGCCGAAGAGGCCGTGGCGCACGGCTCCAGCCGTGCCGCGTTGGGCCTCCGGTCCACCGTCCGCAGTAGGTTCCTAAGATTGCAGGGGTCTTGCGCTCCCCGCCTCAACTCATCCCTTGCCTTCGCCGATAAGCACTTCAGCCGGGGCAAGGAGTGACCGGCCCCCGAGCCTATCATCCTAAAAACGGCAGGTGGACGTTCTAGCATTCGTTGTAACATATTGAAAGAACGTATCTTATGTGCTGATATTGCAACTGCGGAGCAATTGTAATCTTCACCCGCCGGTCCCCGATGACACTCGGGTCCAACTGACGTCTCGTCACAAGGTTGGGGCGGTTCGAAGACGACTAACTGCCGTTTTTAGGATCATTCGCTCAGCGGCCTTCGAAGAAGACATAACCATTTCTGGGACTTGAGATAGCTCGAACCGTTCTTGGTGAAGGCAAGCTTGGGGTTATCGGGCGGGCGTGAGCCCTGGAGGAGGCTACCCCGTTTACGATGTCTCGGGCCCACTCCTGATTGTCTAGGTACCACCGTACACAGCGTTCTGCTCCCTCCTGAAGGACAACTTTGGGTTCCCAGTTCAGATGGCGGCGCGCTACGTCGATGTCGGCCCAAGTTGTTTTCACGTCTGCCGGGTGAGTAGGATGATATTCGATCTGAGCTGTCCGGCCCAACAGGCGCTCAATCAAGCGAATCGAGTCCATGATGGAAACTGGACGGTCTGACCCCAGGTTGATGATTTTGTAGCCCAGCGGCTTGATAGCGGCGAGGGTTCCCCTCGCAATGTCGTCGACGTACGTGAAGTCGCGCGACTGCGTCCCGTCGCCGTAGACCCGAACGGGACGTTCTTCCGCGATCCACTGAATGAACCGGAATAGGCTCATGTCCGGCCGCCCGGCAGGCCCATACACGGTGAAGTAGCGCAGAACCGTCACATCGAGGCCGTGTTGAAGGTGGCAGCTGCAGCAAAAGTCTTCAGCGGCTTTTTTGGAAGCGGCGTAGGGCGATAGAGGACGATCGGTGTTCGCATCTTCCCTGTAGGGAACGGAGTTGCGCGTTCCATAGAGGCTCGACGTCGAAGCCAGTACAAACTTCTCTACGTCGTTCCGCCAGCACAACTCGAGCAGGTTCACCGTCCCAGTGATGTTGGTGCTGATATACACCCAAGGGTCTTCGACGCTGTAGCGTACGCCCGCGTGAGCCGCCAGATTCAGAACGGCATCGAACCTTGAGGCCGAGCTCCACCACTTTTCGAGCAGCGCGCGGTCGGAGATGTCCACCCTGTGGAATGAAAATCCGCGCTGCCCTGTCAGCCTCTCCAGCCGCCACTGCTTGAGCCGAACGTCATAGGCGTCATTCAGATTGTCGAGTCCAGCAACGGTGTGACCTTCTGCAAGCAGTAACTCCACGACCTTGGATGCGATAAAACCGGCGGCGCCGGTGACCAGGTAATGAGCCAAAGCTTTCCGCTCGCCTCTTACCCTATGAACGGTCGATTTGGCTCAAAGCTTGAGGGCGTGATTCCGCTCTGTATTCACAATCCGGGCTTTGGAGCGCCATCGAGCGCCCTTCGGCCTCATAGCGGCACTTCGAGAAACGCGGCGGCGTCTACTTCAGTGCGCGGTTTGCGGCGGGCTTCGAATTGCTTCCCGGAGGCACTCGCCGCAAGCTACTGGGAACATGCCGCTTGCGAGCCTGCTTTTGCCCGCCGGAATTGGCAGGCGGCTCAAACTGGGAGGGAAACCGCGGAAAAGACGACTCGCCAGGTTTCTGAGTGAACACGACTGCCGTTACCGCCACAACTGCATCGGCTACGCCCGAATCCGTGCATACTTAAGGTATGATACCGGTCCGTCTAGGCGGTTCCACCGCGGTTTGAACGACACACGCACGGCTTCCTCTGAGCTTGGAGATTCACGAATGTTCCCCAGCAACTCGTCCGAGATCATTCAATACGACAGAACAAATCAATGGCGCTACGCGAGATTATCCAAGTTGGTTGCCCAATTTCTGCAATGGAAAGTGCAAGACTCGCAAGACTCCTTTTCAGGAAGCAAGTTGAAAATCCTCCATGCCGCTACGTACCGTGCCAAGAATGTCAGGTCACTGCAAAAGAACCTCCAAAAAAAGCGAGGCAAGAAAAAACGCTACAAAAAGCTCACAGCCGTCGCTATTGGAGACCTAGCCGCCGCTCGATTGATCTTTTGTTTTCAGGACGATCTCGAAAAGTTTTTCGTCGATAGACAGAGGCTTCAAACGTGGTTTGGGGCAGTCACAAGACATAGTCTTAAAAAGGTGGGAATTCCGGGTTTGTAGTGGGTTGCTGACGGCCTACCCAGGCTGGCATGCGACAATTCCGGGATGCAAGACTGCGAACTGTATCGGCGCATCCTGGGAATCGAGGCTCCCTGGCAGGTGGACTCGGTGGAGTTGAAGTTGGAGGCTGGAGAAGTGCACGTTCAGCTGGCACACCGGCACGGGATGGAGTGGCCGTGTCCGGAATGCGGAGTGGCGTGCAAGCTTTACGACCATCAGCCACAGCGGCAGTGGCGACACCTGGATACGTGCCAATATCGTACGACCCTGCACGCCGAGCCGCCGCGCAGCGCCTGCCCCGAGCACGGAGTGCGCGTGGTGAAACTAGCGTGGGCGGAGCCGTCCAGCCGATTCACGGCACTGTTTGAAGCGCTGGCGATTGAATGGCTCAAGGCAGCCAGCCAGAAAGCAGTGGCCGGGCTGTTGCAACTGAGTTGGGACGAAATTCATGGGATCATGGAGCGAGCGGTGAAGCGTGGGTTGGAGCGGCGCCAAGCCGAGCCGGTCACCCAGATCGGTGTCGACGAGAAGGCCTTTCGCAAGGGCCATCACTATCTGACTCTGGTGAATGATCTGAAGCGAGGCCGGGTGCTGTATGTCGCCGAAGGCCGCAAACAGAGCAGCCTGGACGGGTTTTGGGGAACTCTAACAGCGGAGCAAAGCAACAGCATCACAGCGGTCGCCATGGACATGTGGAATCCCTACATCGCCTCGGTGCGGGAGCATCTGCGGGAAGCGGACTCCAAGATCGTCTTCGACAAGTTTCACATCGCCCAGCATCTGGCCAAGGCGGTGGACAAAGTGCGCCGCAAGGAGAATAAGATCCTGCGCGCGGAGGGAGACGACACGCTGGCGGGCACGCGTTACGACTGGCTGCGGCATCCGGCGCGGAGGGAGCCCAAAGACCGGCGAGCTTTCGCGGCGCTGCGGGACAGCGGATTGAAGACCGCGCGGGCCTGGGCTTTGAACCTAAAAACGGCAGTTAGTCGTCTTCGAACCGCCCCAACCTTGTGACGAGACGTCAGTTGGACCCGAGTGTCGTCGGGGACCGGCGGGTGAAGATTGCAACTGCTCCGCAGTTGCAATATCAGCACATAAGATACGTTCTTTCAATATGTTACAACGAATGCTAGAACGTCCAACTGCCGTTTTTAGGTTGAAGGAAACCATGATGGCGTTTTTCGACTACCGCTACGAGCGGCCAGCCCGAAAGCACTTCCGGTGGTGGCACAGCTGGGCGTCGCGGAGCCGTCTGCCGCCGATGATTGAAGCGGGGCGCATGCTGAAGCGGCGGTTTGGAAACATCGTGACCTACCTGCGCCACCGCATCACCAACGCGGCCAGCGAATCCTTGAACGCGAAGATTCAGTGGGTGAAGTACACCGCCCGGGGGTTCCGAAACAAACAGAACTTCATCCACGCCATCTACTTCCACTGCGGCGGGCTGGAGCTGGCCCCGTGAGCCACTAAAAACCCGGAAGAGCCAAAAAGGTTAGCGGTCTTAAAGTTCCTGACGGTCGCCAACAGGAGGTACCAGGCTACGAATCGTACCACTTTCTAGTCTATGTGACACCTGGGACTTTGTTTTGGCAGTCATTGTCTGAAGAGGACCACCAATATTTACGTGGACTCTATTGTGAAGTACAGGCGCGGACGATACTTCGGCACGCCTGGGCCGAAGCGGAACATGATCTTGGTTATAAAATTCTCACCGGCTCCGACTTACCGCCAGAGTACTTCGAGCGAGAGCGTGAAAGGTTTGTAGAGCTGGCAGTGGTGATTAAGGGATAGCGACAACAAGTTGGATCTCATCAAGAGCACTCTGACACGCTTTCTGGCTTTGGCGCATGATGTGAAGCAACCGTCCGTCGCGGCGTGGGAATACCGTAAATGTCGCCAACCGGAAGTTGAAGAAAGCAATGGAGTGCAATACCACTACAAAGATTCTAGATTGGGCAAGATGGGGTATTTAGTTGACTCCAGTAGCCACTACATCTTGGGGGTGGGGGTGCCGGCCCTGGTGGCCTCGACCATTGTCTTATAGGGAGCAGGGTCGGCGGCGACCGCCTGCTGGAGGAGGCGATAGAAAAGTTTGCCGCGCGACCGTGAGGTCCGCCGGTTGAAGCGGAACGTGAACTCGTCCAGGTAGTAGTCCAAATACTCGTGACTGACAGCCCCCTGGTGGGTCCCCAACAGCCAGCGCTTTAGCAGAGAGGCGACACGATGGACTCTCGGCAGCAGCTTACTCGCCGATTGCCGCTTCCCGCGCAGCACGGTGACTTCATGGCGGTATCCTTTTGTTCTCCAATCCCGCATAGCCTTCCCAGCCGTCGGTGTGCACGAGGCTGCCAGGTTGGATAGCTTCTTCGACAAAGGCTTCCAAGCTCGCCGCTGAGGCATCCGCGATCCGACGGAGCCGGATGCGACCCATACCGCGCCCATCCTCCTCGGCAGCAACCGCAACTAACGCTTTGCCAACCATTTCGCGACCTCGGACGCCCTCTTCGACTCCGCCCACATACGTTTCGTCCACCTCCACCCGGCCGACCAGCCGATTGCGACCGGGGCGCACCATGGCGCGGCGGAACTTGTGCAGCCAGGTCCAGGCGGTTACATAGCTACCCAAACCCAAGACCCGCTGCAACTCCAGCGCGCTGGCCCCGCCTTTTTGCGTTGTCACCCACCAAGCCGCCCGGAACCACAACGTCAAGGGCTTGCGGGTGTCCTGGAAAATCGTGCCCGCCGTCACCGAGGCCTGGTAACCGCAGTCGGCGCAGAGCAGCAGATTGCGTTTGCTGGCCCATGAGGACTGGATCCCACAGCGCGGGCACACGAACTCCGGCCAGCGCAGCTTCAGCAGGTACTCCCGGCACGCCTCCTCGGTCGAGAATCGAGCTTCCAACTCGACGAGGTTTCGGGGGTAGTCCTCCTTCATGCCCCCAACCACAACATATTGTGGCTACTGGACTAAATACCCCGACCTGGAACAAACGAGGATCTTACTGTCATTGTGAAGGACCAAGTCTTCAGTGTAAATGTCGCCAACCGGAAGTTGAAGAAAGCAATGGAGTGCAATACCACTACAAAGATTCTAGATTGGGCAAGATGGGGTATTTAGTTGACTCCAGTAGCCACTACATCTTGGGGGTGGGGGTGCCGGCCCTGGTGGCCTCGACCATTGTCTTATAGGGAGCAGGGTCGGCGGCGACCGCCTGCTGGAGGAGGCGATAGAAAAGTTTGCCGCGCGACCGTGAGGTCCGCCGGTTGAAGCGGAACGTGAACTCGTCCAGGTAGTAGTCCAAATACTCGTGACTGACAGCCCCCTGGTGGGTCCCCAACAGCCAGCGCTTTAGCAGAGAGGCGACACGATGGACTCTCGGCAGCAGCTTACTCGCCGATTGCCGCTTCCCGCGCAGCACGGTGACTTCATGGCGGTATCCTTTTGTTCTCCAATCCCGCATAGCCTTCCCAGCCGTCGGTGTGCACGAGGCTGCCAGGTTGGATAGCTTCTTCGACAAAGGCTTCCAAGCTCGCCGCTGAGGCATCCGCGATCCGACGGAGCCGGATGCGACCCATACCGCGCCCATCCTCCTCGGCAGCAACCGCAACTAACGCTTTGCCAACCATTTCGCGACCTCGGACGCCCTCTTCGACTCCGCCCACATACGTTTCGTCCACCTCCACCCGGCCGACCAGCCGATTGCGACCGGGGCGCACCATGGCGCGGCGGAACTTGTGCAGCCAGGTCCAGGCGGTTACATAGCTACCCAAACCCAAGACCCGCTGCAACTCCAGCGCGCTGGCCCCGCCTTTTTGCGTTGTCACCCACCAAGCCGCCCGGAACCACAACGTCAAGGGCTTGCGGGTGTCCTGGAAAATCGTGCCCGCCGTCACCGAGGCCTGGTAACCGCAGTCGGCGCAGAGCAGCAGATTGCGTTTGCTGGCCCATGAGGACTGGATCCCACAGCGCGGGCACACGAACCCCTCCGGCCAGCGCAGCTTCAGCAGGTACTCCCGGCACGCCTCCTCGGTCGAGAATCGAGCTTCCAACTCGACGAGGTTTCGGGGGTAGTCCTCCTTCATGCCCCCAACCACAACATATTGTGGCTACTGGAGTCAACTAAATACCCCATTGGGCAAGACCTGGAACAAACGAGGATCTTACTGTCATTGTGAAGGACCAAGTCTTCAGTGTAGACTCCACGATGCAGGGACTATTTAATCTCGAAAGTTATAAGCGCGAGATGTGGAGACTGCTCAAGAGTGACGAACCTGAATTTATGTCCAGCATTCGATACGATACGCTCGTGGTTAGGGTATGTGATTGGGACGAAACGGAAAGGGCCATTACAGTGCAGCCGGCACTTTACAGCGATGGTTGTGACCAATCACCAGCAGACGCTAGGAAAAAGAGTGCCCGGTGATTCGCGAAAACGAGTCGTGGAAGACCTCGCATATGACAAGGCCGGTAGATTGCTGGGATTCAATCAGAGTCCGCTGTCCAACACGGTCGGCATCGCCTGCGTAATACAGTTGGAGGAAAGATATTGGGTTGCGGCGCTTCGGTCAAAGACGGTAGCTTTCGATCCGGGGATGTTGGGGTGTTCTGCGTCAGGAGCGTTAATGTGGACGGAGATTGGTTTCTAGAGCCAAAGTGATTTTAGCGGTTGGTTAAAAGCGGGGATTGTTAGGGAGTGCGAAGAAGAACTTCGCTTGTCGCTTAGGTTGGAAGACATCCAATACCTCGGGTTCGCTCGGGAGTTTGGACGAGGTGGGAAGCCACAGTTCTTTTTTTACGCCGCAGTTGAAAGCGTGACGAACGAAGTTCTTGAGAATTTGGTACAAACCTACAGGACAGCAGAGATTCAGGGATTGCAGTTTTTGACAACACAGGAGGCAAATACATTGATAGGCAAAAGCGAGCGTGAAATTCAAGATGTTGTCGGAGACCGGGGGCTGAGCGAGGAACTGCGAATGAACCTCAAGCTAGCCATTGATTACATTGACAATAGCAGGGAGAATGGGGCTGGGTAGTCCCATAGTTCACGGTTTTGGGGATTTTTTCCTGTCCGCGCTTTCGCGATATCCGCCCAAGTCGCTGGAACGTCCGCCCGATGGGCCGGTTCGTACTGGATATCAGCCCGTTTCCCTACAAGGCTTTCGATCAGGGCGATGGTGTCGCGAGTTTATTGCGAGACCAACCCCGCATGCTCACTCAGGTTGATGCCCGCAAAAGTCCGCTTACCGAGGAAGATTACATTACGATCCTGAAGAGAAAGGGCCTGTTCGGCCGGTGAATTGAAGCGGCCTTAGCCCCGCTTCAATTTAATCGAGGCTGTCCCGGTTTCCCCCGGTGGTTTTCCTGCGCCCCGTCCGCGTCCGGGGCTTCTCCTCGCGCAGGGTTTCGGACCCAGGGTTCCGCTTCGCTCCACCCATGGGCTACGATCCGGCGCCGCTTCGCGGCTCAAGGCTCCCAACGAGCAGCTCATGGCTCTAAGTGAAGAGTATTTTACTTTACGCACGAATATTACGTTACGATCCTGAAGAGGAAAGGCCTGCTCGGCCGGTGAATTGAAGCGGCCTTAGCCCCGCTTCAGAACCACCACAACCTCTTCCCCGTCGGCGCTTACCTCGCGCCGCTCTCCGCCTGCGGGGGCCTCGCCGTCGGTCGTCAGCGACGTGCAGAGCGCTTCGCTCATGAAATGACCGCGGCTGGCTTCGAGGATTCGCCGCACGCGCTCTGAACCGCTGATCCAAAGCTGAATGCGCTCGGTGTACTCGACATCGAGCTCCTTGCGCAGGTTTTGGACCCGATGGAGCAGCTCACGATACAGCCCTTCGTCGCGCAACTCAGCGGTCAGCTCGCAATGAAGAACTACAACCGTCGTTTGGTCTCCGGCGGCGGCGTAATGCTCAGCGGCCTCAACCAGCACTTCGACGTCTTCGGCCTCGAGGGCGAGCGATTCTCCGTCGAGTTCAATTGAAGCCGTGCCGTTGTCGAGCAGTTGCCTTCTCAGCTCGGCGGCGTCCAGGGACTGGAAGGCCTTTTTCGCGGCCGGCATTTTCTTGCCCAAGCGCGGCCCGAGGCGCCGGTAATTCGGCCGCACGAGATAATGCACGTGTTCTTCACCCTCGCCGACAAATACAACGTCGTGAACGTTGAGCTCCTCGCCGATCAGGTTGCTATAGCCGGCCAGCGCTGCTCTCTGCCCCGCGCCGGGCAAGACGACCTCGGCGCGCGAAAGCGGCTGTCTGACCTTCAACTTATGGTCGGTGCGCACGCGCAACCCCAGCGAAACGATGTTGCGCACGGCCGCCATCTCCCGCGACAGCTTGCGGTCGATCACTGCCTTATCGGCGGTTGGGTAATCGCAAAGGTGAACGCTTTCGGCCCGCTCGCCGCCGAAGGGCCCGCGAACCAGATTCTGATAAATCTCTTCCGCCATGAAAGGGACAAACGGAGCCGCCAGGGTCGTCACCGTCACGATTGCCTCGTAGAGTGTCGCGTAGGCGTCTTGCTTGTCGGCGTCTATCTTGCTTTTCCAGTAGCGCTGGCGGCTGCGGCGCAAGTACCAATTCGACAGGGATTCCACGAAATTCGTAAGCTCCCTCGCCGCTTCGTAGGCGAGGTAGGAGTCCATCAGCTCTCTCATTCGCCCGACTAAAATCGCCGCCTCGGAAAGAATCCAGCGGTCCAGCAACGCCCTCTCGCCGAGGGGACGCCCCTTTGCCGTAACCGGATCAAAGCCGTCGATGTTGGCGTAGATCGTGAAGAAGGAGTAGACATTGCGCAGCTTGAGCGGAAACTCCTTCTGCAGGGTCCGAACATTTCCCAGCGAGTGGCGCGTCGATGACCAGGGCGGATTAGCGGCGAAAAAGAACCAGCGGAAAGCGTCCGCCCCTGGCGCGGAACTCGTCATGCTCTCGAGCGTGATTCGCTCCTTGGCCGCCAGACGCGGGACTTCGTTCGGCGCGACCTCGAGCCCTTTGGAAGCGCTGCCGAGACCGAGCGATTGGCAGTCGGCGGAGGACAAGACCGCCACGCGCCGAGGCAGCCGCTTACCCTGGCGCACCCTCACGAGGCTAGCCGCGTCTCGTGAGTTTGCGAAAAGCTTTACCTCGACGCCCGGGTGGAGGTCCAGCGCTTCGATCTCTTCGCGGGCCAGCAACACCTCGCCGTCCGCCACCTTCATGCCTGCTTGTTCGCTGCCGACCACGGCGAACTCCTGTGCGACGCGGTCCAAAACGGCCTCGGGCGGCGTGAAGTTGCCCTTCGATTTGGACTCCTTCTTGCCCTCGGGATCGGTCACGTGCCCCAGCACAATGCAGGTGCCGTAGGGGTGCGGGAATTCACGCTTCTTCTTGAGCCCGCAGCGCTGTTGCGTCTCCTCGTCAAACACCAGAGTCGAAACCATCAGCAGCGAATAGAACCAGCCGCGGGTCTGGTCAATCGCTTCCGTGATGAAATCGGCCGGAAAGGCTTCTTCAAAGCGCTCGCGGCCCTCATGCGGATAGCCCTGCTGCGCGAACGGCATGCACCCGGAGTCGAACCAGCAGTCGATCACGTCGGGAACGCGGCGGTAGACGCCGGGCTCGCCGGGCTCGCTCCAGGTCACTTCATCGATCCAAGGTTTGTGGACCATCAAATGCTCGGAAAGCTCGGGGTTCTGCTCCCGGTCCTTATGGAAATGATCGAACGCTCGGGGGTTCTTCGCCTCGATCTCGGCAGCGGATGCGGGAGCCTGCATCTTGCCCGTTTCGTCATTGATCCAGATGTTAAGCGGCGTGCCCCAGTAGCGCTCGCGCGACAAGGCCCAGTCGACGTTGTTGGCCAGAAAATCACCGAAGCGCCCGGTGCCGATGTGCTCGGGCAGCCAGCTCACCTTTTCACTGTTCTTGATGGCGTCTTGAATGCGTTCCGTCGTGCGAACGAACCAGGCCGGGCGGGCGTACTGTATCAGTGGATCGTCGTCGGCCCGCCAGCAGAAGGGGTAATCGTGGCGATAGCTCTCCCGGTGCAGCAGGATACCCTGCTCCTTGAGTTTCGCGACGATCGGGCGGTCGGCGTCCTTGACCCACATGCCTTCGAGATCAGGAGTTTCGGCGGTGAACTTGCCTTCCGGCGTAACGGGACACAGCAAAGGGATCTCGTCGCCGTTCTTGTATGCAGCGCGGGTCTTGCGGAACAGCTCATAGTCGACCTCGCCAAAGGCCGGGGACTCATGGACCAGCCCTGTTCCGGTGTCGAGTTCGACGAAGTCGGCGGCTAGTACGGTCCAAAGAGCGGGTTGCTTGCTGCCGTCTGGCCGCTCGACTTCGAGGTCTCGGTACTGTTCGTGGAAGTAGTCGAGCGGAGGCTTGTAACGCCGTCCCAGCAGAGCGCTTCCCTTCAATTCCTTTTCAACGGGAAGGTCACGGCCCAGTTTCTTGGCGATGTTTTCGCGCAGGGCCGCGGCGATGATCAGGCGGTGGTCGCCGTCCCGGACCTGCACGTAGTCGTAGTCTTCCCGCACCGCCACATACTGGTTGGAGGGCAGTGTCCAGGGAGTCGTGGTCCAGATCAGCAGGAAGGTCGAAGGATCATCCTCCAGCTCCAGCGCCACATAGACAGAGGGGTCCTCGACTTCTTTGTAACCGAGTCCCACTTCGCCCGCGGACAGCGCCGTGCCCCCCTGCGGCCACCACCAGACAATCTTGTGGCCTTGATAAAGCAGTCCCTTGCGAAACAGCTCGGAAAGCGCCCACCAGACACTTTCGACATAGCTTTTGTGATAGGTGACGTAGGCGTCCTCCAGATCGACCCAGAAGCCGACGCGGCTGGTCATGCGCTCCCATTGTTCGGTGTAACGGAACACCGACTGCATGCAGCGCAGAATGAATTCCTTGACGCCGTACTCTTCAATGGCGGCTTTGCCGTGGATGCCCAGCTCTTTTTCGACCTCGACCTCGACCGGCAGCCCGTGCGTGTCCCAGCCCGCTTTGCGAGGGACGTAAAAGCCCCGCATGGTGCGGTAGCGCAGGAAGATGTCCTTGATCACTCGCGTCAGGACGTGTCCGTTATGAGGCAGGCCGTTGGCTGTGGGCGGCCCTTCGTAAAAGATGAACTTCGGCGCGCCCTGGCGCTGGGCGAGGCTCTTCTCAAAGATGCGGCGCTCATCCCAAAAGCGCTGAATCGAAGCCTCGCTCTCGGCGAAATTGACGATGGACTGGGCTTTATGAAACTTCGGCTCACTCATGGGATTTCAACGCACCTCCGCAGGGCCGAGGGAGCCGAGGCGGGACCAGTGAATACTGCTCATGCCGTGACCGAGACGAGCGTCTCTTCGCGGATCTCCACACCTGCGGGGACCCAGGCTTCGAACAAACTGGTTCTTCCCGTCGCGCTATTCCAGTGTTGCCCGCCGGACTTTTTCGGCCTGCTCTTCGCGAAAGGCTCGCAGCTTTTCTCGCAATTGCGGGTTGCTGTTGGCAAGAATGTGGACGGCCATCAAAGCCGCATTGACCGCTCCCGGCTTCCCGATCGCCAACGTCGCAACGGGGATCCCGGCGGGCATCTGAACTGTCGCGAGCAGAGAATCCAATCCATTCAGCGCGGGGCTTTGAATCGGCACTCCCAGGACCGGCAACAGCGTGTGGGCGGCGACCACGCCCGCCAGATGGGCGGCCCCGCCGGCGGCCGCGATCAGCACCTGAACGCCGCGCTGCTCGGCCGACGACGCGTACTCCGTCGTGAGGGCGGGAGTCCGGTGCGCCGACATCACGTTGCACTCGTGCGGCACTCCAAAACGCGTCAGCATCTGGTCGGCGTGCTTCATCGTTTCCCAATCCGACTTGCTGCCCATGACGACCCCGACCAGGGGCTTTGTTTCATCCGCCATATCCTTACCCTTTCCTCGAAAGCGACCGGTTTGTAAGCGACCGGTTTCTAAATGATCCGGCCCGAAACGAGCGAAGGCTGGTCCATCGTTGCATAAGTTCGCAATTGCTCCTGGGCCTCGCCTGATGAACCGTGCCCAGCACCGGATGAGCTGGAATCAAACAGCGTACTGCAACCGCCATCGGCGCCACCCGTCGCGGCCATAGACCCCAGGCTCACGCCTGGGGCTCCGAGTTGCGCTATGAAATATTCTGCTTCGCTTGCCAAGAATTTCACTTCGCGGGCGCCCAACGGACGCGGCTCGGAAGGCACTGGCAGTGAACGCTCAACTTTTGCAATCAGCGGTCGCCACGACCACAACTCCGGCCAGATCGCAACGCCGGCACGAAGTCCGGTAGTTACCGCCGCCCGCGCAGTATACTTGTAGCCGCGAGCCGCACTGAGTTTGCGATTGGAGGAACTAGTGATTCGAACGACCGGGTTGACCATTGTAGCATCGACCATTCTGATGAGCTGCGCTTCCGCGCCAGCGCCGCCGGAGCCGGCAGCGAGCACGGAGCCGGCCGCTTCCAGCGCCCAGGTCGAAGTCGCCACGACCGTCGCCTTCACCGAGGGGCCGACCGTCGATCAGGAGGGCAACGTCTATTTCACCGACGTCCGCAACAGCCGCATCATGAAGCTGCCCGTCAACGGCGGCGTGAGCGTATTCTGGCAGCCCAGCAACCATGCCAACGGATTGATCTTCGACGACCAATGGCGCTTGCTGGCCTGCGAGGGGAGCAGCGCGGAATTGGGAAAACCGCAAGTGACCCGGACCGACCTCTCGACAGGCAAGATCGAGGTAATCGCCGACCGCTTCGAAGGCAAGCGCCTCAATTCGCCCAACGACCTCACGATCGACAGCCAAGGGCGCATCTACTTCACCGACAGGCCCGGAAGCAGTGTCGCCCCCGATCAAGTCCCCGTGCATGCCGTCTACCGCGTCGATCCCGACGGGACGATCGCGCAAATCATCAAGGAACCGGACACCGAAAAGCCCAACGGAATCGTTATATCCCCCGACGACAAGACCCTCTACCTGATCGAAGCCAACGGCGCCGAAGGGGGAGCCCGCATGATTCGCGCCTACGATCTGCAGGCTGACGGTACAGTGACGAACATGCGGGTCCATTACAACTTCTATCGCGGACGCAGCGGCGACGGCATGACCATCGACAGCGAAGGCAACCTCTACGTCGCGGCGGGTCTCCATCGCCGCCGCGGCACGAGCGAAACGCTGGACACCAAGTGCGGGGTCCACGTGATCACGCCCGAGGGCAAGCTGAAGGACTTTATTCCGATCCCTGAAGACACCATCACAAACTGCGCCTTCGGCGGCCCGGACCTAAAGACGCTATACGTCACCGCTGGAAAGACGCTCTTCAAAGTGACGGTCGATGTGCCGGGCACGCGGCGATAGAAAGCCGGTGGCCAACAGCACAGCCGCCCCGACCATCTCGGTTGTAGGATGAATGAAGTCTTCGGGCGGACCATGTCCCAATTCGCCTCAGTGATTCTTGCCCCCCTGTTGCTGGTTTCGGCGCAGCTTGCCGGGAGCGCCGCTACCCTCAACGTCAACAACCCTGTCGGGGGAATCTACGTGCGGGTAACAACCGGGGCCCGCCTGCGGATTCATGGGCAGGGGGGAAAACGCAAAGCGACGAAGGACGACATCAAGATCACCCGCGACGGTAACGTCATCTTTGTCCGCTGCGAACCCCAAGATCAGGAGCCGATCGATCTCGACATCCAGCTTCCGTTCGACTACATCCTCGATGCCACCACCGAACAAGGCACGATTGTCGTCGCCGGAATGGTGCGGCGGGTTTACTTGCGGACGAAGAGCGGCGAGCTGGCGATTACCGCTCCCTGGCGAGCGACGCGGTTTCGATTGGACGCGGAGAAGAAGCCGCCCAAGATCACGCTTCCACCGGGCTTCAAGTTCACACAAAAAAAGATCGAGGTCACTGGCACGCGTACGATTTGGACGCTGCGCGACAGACTGGCTGATTGGAACATGGCCTATGGTCAAGTGAGAATCAAAGCGGATTCCCCGGCCGCGATCAAGCTGACCGACTTCGAGATTCCCGAAGACTCCCCAGTCAAGTTCCCCTGGCAGGCGCCGGGCATCCTCAACTCGATCCTCGAAGGGCCCCCCGCCAAGCGCCCCGAGCCGCTGGCGGCGAAACTGCCTGAAGCCGGGAAGGCGATTGCGTCCGCTGGGGATCCTGTTTTTCGCTCGGACGTGAGGATGGTCAATCTCGTAGTGTCCGCCTACGGACCGGGCGGGCGCCCCGTCGGGGACCTTCATCCCGAAGACTTCGAGATCGTCGAAGACGGAGTGCCGCAGAAAGTGACTTTCGCCAGCTCGGATGATATTCCGTTCAATCTGGCGATTCTGCTCGATCTCAGCGGCAGCACCAGACCAGACCGCGCGGCAATGAAAGAAGCCGCCAGGGGCTTCATCGCACTCGCCCGGCCGCACGACCGGGTAGCGTTGTACGCGCTCGCCGGCGGCGTCTTCCACGTCGTCTCGCGGCTCACCGGCGCCCGCGAAGAACTGCTGAGGACCATAGACCGATTGCCCGAGGTTTCCGGAGCCTCCCCGCTCTACGACACGATCGCCCTGGCCTATGCCGAAGACTTGCAATCGCGCCCCGGCCAGCGCAATGCTCTTATCATCATTAGCGACGGCATCGACAATCGCGTCAGCAAGCAGGAACTGCCTTCACGGGTTTCCATCAAGAAGCTGGTTCGCGCCGCCGCCGAGATGAACGCGCTGATCTACCCTGTCTTCTTGCGTTCAGGCGAGCGCTTCGGACGAGGCTGGTCGCGGAAAGGCCGCTCGCATATGAGGCAACTCGCCGAAGCTTCCGGCGGCAAGTTGTTCCCGGCTCTCTCGATACGAGACCTCGAGCCGGTCTTCCCGCAAGTGGGCCGGGAACTGCGAAGCGTCTACGGCGTGGCCTACTACCCGCAGAACCAAAGCTTCGATGGTGTTTGGCGCGCCTTGCAGGTAAAAGTGAACCGGCCGGGAGTGACCGTTCGGGCAAGAACGGGTTACTTCGCGCGCTAAGGAAAGCGCGCCTTAGCTGCCGCTCTTGGCGCCCGGGAACTCGGGGTGGTCCAGCATTTTTTCGATCCAAATCGCATGCCGCTCACCGTGGTAAACCAGGTAATAAAGCCATTGCAGACCGGTCAGTGCCCCGTATGTGTTTGAAGGGTGCTTGTAAACATAAAGGCTGGGATCGTCAACGACTCGAATCACGTCTAGAGCTTTGCGATGTGCCGTTTTGAAGTACTCGGCAACCTCGGCCTTGCTCTGCAGGATGTTCTTCACGTTGTAGTTTTCCGCCTTGTTCTCGGGATCCAGCATCCGCGCCCGCAGGAACTCTTCCTTGCCGGACAGAGTCTTGGCCTTCTCGGCTTGCTCTCCCTTCTTGAGCGCTCTTGTGAACACGCCCTGCAGATCTTGATGAGCCAGCGCGAGGTGCTCCATCTCGTCCCCGATGGAGTGGCGGAATCCGGCGGGCTTGAACTGTCAATAAACCTCATCGGTGCGATCGAGCAGCGCGTTGACGTGGTCTCCCAGCGCTTTGAGCTGCTTTTCCACGTCGTCGACGCTGGCCTCGGCTTGGAGGTTCGCCGGTCCGACCAGCAGTTGGAGCGCGAAGACCGCCGAGAGGAACACTAATTTCTTCATGGTTGTTTTCCTTTACGTATTGTTGTTCCTTGCCAAGACTTCCGAGCCGTGACCCTCAGCACCTATGAATTGAAATCCTTGCCAGAACGTGGCATAAAGTTCGGGAAGCGGGTAACAGAGCCCCAGGTGCAAGCCTGGGGAGCAGTCCGCTATACGCAACACCTTTCGCGAGTGCCAAATGCACCCTGTTGGGTTCCGGCCTAGCCGTATTTCTCGTGAATGATTGCTTCTTCGTCAAACCCGCGCTCGAGCAATTGTGCTCGAACTTCCGAAACCATCTCCCGGCACCCACAGAAATAGACGTCCACTGCCCTGTCGTCGTTTCCGAGCGCTTCCCCTAAATGAGCCTGAGCGTAGCCTTGGCGGCCGCTCCAGCCATTGCCCGCTCGGCTAAGGGTGGGGCGAAACTGGAAGTTCGGGCGCCGCCGCTCGATTCCTTCAAACTCCTCCCGAAAGTATAGGCGTTCCGGTGTCCGAGCGCCAAATATCAGCGTCATCGGCGGATGTTCCGGAGCTGCTTGCCCGTCCGCGAACAGGTGCTGCAACATGGCGCGAATCGGCGCGATGCCAGTCCCATGAGCCAAGAAAACCGACTTTCGCAGCGGGTCCCGCAACAGAAAAATTCCCGCCGGCCCCTCCAGATCGACCGACATGCCCGGCTCCGGCTCCGCCAGGAAGCTTCCAGCGACGCACAACTCGAAACGATTCGTGCCGTTGGGGGCGGAAGCGATTGAGTAGCAGCGGCGAACTAGCTCTCCCTCCCGCTCTTGCATCATACCTATGTGCTGTCCCGGCCGGAAGTCAAACGACGGTTGATCGACGACCTCGAACTCCATCCGCGCCACTTTGGGTGCAAGCGTTGCCGAGCGAACAAGCCGTGCTGTTCGCCTTTCGGGCCGGTTGCGGTCCTCGCTCATGGCGCCAGCACCTGTGCGACTCGCGCGGCCAAAATCTCCACCAGCGCCGGATGCCCGTCCAGGGGCGGCGAACAAGCTACCTCGACATGAGGGTGCGCCCGCGAAGCCTCTTCCACGATCAGTGGCAGGTCTCTCTGAAGGTGGATTCCCATGGTAAGAAAGTAGGGAGCAACCACGATCTTCTTGGCTCCCCTGGCAGCCAACAGGCCAACGGCCGCGACCAGATCGGGCTCAGCCAGTTCGAGGAAAGCCGGTTCCCACAGCGAAAATCCGCAACGCCTTGCTGTCTCGCTCGCCACTTGCCGCACGGCCTCGTTTGCTTCCGCAACACTCGACCCGTGAGCGAATACAACCAGCCCAACGCCATCGCCGGCTTGTCCCAAGGTTTCCACTAAACGATCAGTTTAGCATTGGTTCTTGGAACGGAACTGCGGTTGTGCCGTCCATACGGGGGCAGTTTGGCGGTCTAGACGCCGGGCACGATCAAACTCTGCCCGGGCTCCTCCACGCCGCCGAAATGGAGCCGCAGAAAGTCCAGAAAGGCCTTGCCGCGCGCCCTTCCGTTGTCCCGGTCGAGGGCGATGCGATAGAGAAACACCAAGATCGTGAAGATATCTGAATCACGCGTGCGCGCAAATCCGAACTTGTCGGTCTCCTTTTGTTGAAAAGCTTGAATCGTGTCGCGAAGTTCCGAGTAGACCGAGCGGGCATAGAGGGACTCGGGCCGGCTCTCGTAGTGGATTCCACTCGACAGTGTCTTGTACGTCTGTATTTGAGCGTCAAGCGCCTGCTGAGCATCGCGATCCACCGCCCCGGCGACGGAAAGGGTTCCTTCAAGAATCCCCTGTCCCAGCGCGTTCAGCAGCTCCGCGTGCTCGGTCAAGAAATTTTGCTCGATCCGCACTTCCTTGTGGGGGAAGTTCTTGGGTTCGAGGTTGCCTTGATAATCTCGCTCCCGGCTCTCCTCGAGATAACGGCAGTCGAAGGGGCAGTCGATGGTGACCTCCCTTGCCGTCCCGCAGCAGAGCGAGCAGATCTTCGTTCCCTTGGCGGGACAATAGCGTTTTGGCTTGCGTTTTTCGCAAAGAGGGCAGGCCATCTCGATACATTATATGTGGCCCCATCTCCCACCGCCGGAGCCCCGCCGGCAATAGCGCCGGAGAGGCCCGCGGCGACTGCTTCAATCGTCCCGAGAAACGTCACCTGCTCAGGTGATGCGTGATGCAGCGGATCGGGTCTGTTCGCAATGGAAGGGCGGAATAGCCGCTTTCGAACCGCATGCTAGAATCGGGGAAAAGCTCCGGGCCCTTAGCTCAGTGGTTAGAGCCGCGGACTCATAATCCGTCGGTCGCAGGTTCAAATCCTGCAGGGCCCACCAATCTTTTCAATTCAATAGCTTACGGCTCAGTTCGCCCTCGGCGGAGAGGCGGACGTCCTAGACCGCATAAAGTGGTTCGTTTGGGGCCTCCACCGAGTCGATCCTTTCCTCTTCGACCAAGGGCTTAGCGATTGCATCGATGAAGAACATCACCGCAGGTTCAGGGGAACTGGCAAGCAACGCATCGAACAGTGCGGTCATGCTGATTGACGTTGTTGCGCCCAGGTTGTATTCCCGGCAGAAGTGCCTCGCCCCCTTGATGGTGAAGCCCACGTACTTCTTCCGCCCCGACTGATCAGGGTAGTTGTCGATTAGGACAGTGAGCCTGTCATTTACACGTGTTTCGTATACACTGCAATCCCGTGCGATCACGCGTATGCAATCAAGACGATCGTCAAAGAACGCACAAGGGCGGAATTCTCCGTTCTCGCCCTCGAATGTTTCGCCGACCAGTCGAGTCAGTTCGTCATGAGTGCTCATGTGCCTCGGCTCCATAATCTCGTGTCGTATCGCTGTCCCCAGTTTACCGGCGCGCACGGAAGCTCAGGATCTTCTTCGACCCAGTTCCACTTCTCAATTGAGCCAGACACGCCGTATTCATCGGCTTCTCGCGAGCGAACCAACACGACGAAGGCCCTACCTGCAGGGAGTGTTCGTTCCACCACTCCACCATAGTTCGGGTCCCCGCGCCATTCGTAGTCACGTCGAGAACACCAAGTATACACGAGGACCGTTTTATCTGCTCGCATGTCCCCGTCGTGCAACAAGGGACGCTTTAGCCCACGGAAGATGTGCTGTGCGATGGTCAGATCATCCTGCACGATGCCGTAGTATTGGGCAATCGCCGACCGCAGCCCGCGCTTTGCGTACTGCCGGAAGGTATTGCTCCTAATGCCCAACTTTATCTTGCGCTGCTGAACGTCAGGCGATGGGGCATCGACAATGTCCTTGTACGGACCAGCCCCTTTTATGGGTCTCATGTCCTGTACATTTCTCCTGATTAGGGGTGCCCCGTGTGAACCGCGCGGTTGAGACCCCTGAACGTCTAGAGTAGACGGAAGTAGATGGCACTCGGGTACAAGACCGGCGGTCGCGCTCCGGGTACGCCGAACAACACTTCAGCTCGGTTCGGCGGACACATCCTGGCCGTTCGCCAGGCGCGATCTTAACCCTTCGTAAGCTGCTAATAGTTGCCGGGCGGAGGCTGGCAAAACGGAGGTCCCCTTGTTTAGCGGGAACCTCGCCACGGTCGTCTCGGCTATTCCACGACTTCCGTGTCGAGCCTGCCCTTCTCTCGCGCAATACCAACGACGAGCATTTCTAAATCTTGCTCACTGTCGGCGACAAAGGAATGGACATCATGGAAAAGAATGGCGATAGCGTCTCCTTCGCCCCCCGATGAAGCGCGGAGTTCCGTCCGCGCCTCTGTCCGGGCGGCTGAAATTTTCTGCCCAATCGGCAAAGATTTGACTGTACAGGTACGAGTGGTCCTTTCGGCAGCATCTCGTAAGCGCCCTGGACAGCGGCGTTGATCGGTGCACCGAAACGCCTCAGTAGCTCAAGGTAGCGGACCCCGGATTCCTTACTCCACGGCCAGCGTCAAGCCCGGCTGGGTTGGCACGCCGCCGATGTTGATCTTTAGGGGGACCTGAGATCCCGGCTCAATCTCGAGCGGTACGCGGACATTCACTTGCACTAGCCCAACAAACCCCGGCGCCATGCCCGAGAAAAGCACCTCGGACTCCACCCCTCCGATCATCGCGTTGACGGCCCCGCTCACCCGATTCAGTAGTTCCGCGACCGCCGCCCGCTCCCCGGTTTCAATCATGGGTTCGACCATCCCTTGTCCAGTACCGAAGATGGCAACGACGCTGCCCTTCGGGGCGGGATCTCCCGCGGTGTTGAGGGTCCCGTCTTGGTTGAGCGCGACGGCGCTCGTGCCATCTGGGAAAGTGAACATGGCGGGGTTCGTGGCGGCGACGGACGCCGTCGAAGGCGGCCCTCGCACGAACTGATAGCTCACGACAATCTCCGCCGTTGCAGCCCCGGCGATCTCAAACGGCGCCTGGGCGTTGATTTGATCCTGCCTGGCGAAAAACAACGGCGCCGGAACACCGTTCACCAGCACAATCGTGTCCCCAATCGTCCTCATGAGACCGCCGCTAACCGGATTGAGCCGGCCCACCGATCCTTGCTCGGTTTCAGGTCCCAGGCGCCTGCCGAAAATCGAAAAAACACCGCCGGGCGATAGCGGCCCCTCGAGAAAGCTGGCGGCGTTTACAATGCCCTCGGACGAAAACAGCGGCGGGATCAGCGGCCGCGCCACGCGGATCCCGCCGGAGAGAATTGTCGCCTCCGTTTCGGTCGAGATCATCAGACTTAGCAACCCCGCCGGAGAATCCGAAGACGCTTCCACTCGAAACTCGATGCGCGGGAATCGTGACCCGTCGCTGAACATCACGATGTCGCGCTCAAAAGAACCTTCGATGACCCGCACCGGGGCGCCCAGGAAAGAGAGCGATGCTGCGGTGATCCGAGGGCTGTCCAGGCCGGTTCCGTATACGGCGATGGTAAACTCGGCGCCCGCTTCAATCACCGCTCCGACGAAGCTGCGAACGGGTCCAGGAAACGGAGCGGCCCCGGCTCCCTCGATGTTGATCGTCCCGGCGCCGGCGGCTACCGTGATGTCCGCGCGCGCTGTCTCGGCGACGACGACGGCCACCGTCGCGGGGCTGGCGCGCCCGCCGAAGAAGTTCGTTTGAAATGCCAGGCTGGCCTGATTGCCGGCCGGTCCGAACTGGTTCGCGCGCGCGGGGCCGTCCAGAGGCTCGGCATAGACCAAGTAGTTGCCGGGCGGCACTTTGCCGATTCGATAACTGCCGTCGCTCTCCGTGATCCCGCCAATCACCGTGTTGCTGGCGGGGTCGAATGCGCTGACAGCCGCCCCGCGCACGCCTGCTCCGTCCTCCAAACGGACATTGCCCTCGAGACTTCCAAAGCCGGCCATGGCGCCCGCCCGCGGGTAGAGGTCAGCCGCGAACGCCATGTCGTCGGCGGTGAGTGTCGCGAGGGTCCGGTTCTCGCGCGCCACCTGCGCGAACATCGTTGCGCCCGCGACATTGGAATGGTCCAGGCCGAGGGCGTGCCCCAGCTCGTGAGTCAGAGTGGCCTGGATGTCAAACGATCGGGCAGCCAGAGTCGTCGAGAAAGTCAGAGAGGCGTTGAAGATGATGTCGGTGTCGGTCAGCTCCCCGTTCGTTTGAGAGGAAAGAGTCGTAATCGCAACCGCACTTCCTACCAGCGACCGGGTTTGCAACGAATCGGCGAAGGTGATCACATGGACGCCGTCATTGCGTGGCTCGAGGCTGCCGGGCCGCACCTCGGCGAAGCGCGCCATCGACGATTCGATCTGGTTCCAGCTATCCATGGCCGCCAGGACCGCCGCCACGGGCAGACTCCCGGCGGTGATGACCGTCTCCCCGTCCCGGTTGGCAAGTCCGGGGACAGTCGACTCGTGAAGCACGAACTGTATGTTTTCGAAGTCGGCGCGGCTGAGGGGAACCCCCCGGCGGCGCTGATTGCGAATATAAGCCGGCACCGGCACGAGCAGCGCCAGCACAACAAAAACCGGGAGAAAGAGACGAAAACTCACGTTGGAGTTATTATATCGGCGGCTCCCGGGTCGTTCCTCTAGTGGGGACCAAAAGGGACGCTCAGCGACCGAACATTGCCCGCGCACTGCCGGCGGCTTCGCCGAGTGGTCAGCGCCCCAGACGGCCGCTCCGAAAGGACGTGACGTAGAGCCGGCGGCCATCGGAAGATACCGTCGAAGCGCCTTCCAAATCTGTCCTGAGAATCGTCACGCCCGAGGCCGCAAGCCGATTGAGCACTTCCTCGTGCGGATGGCGGTAGGTATTGCGAAAGCCGGCGGAAATGACTCCGAATGTGGGCCGCAAGCGATCCAGGAAAGCTTGATGCGACGATGTTCGGCTGCCGTGATGCGCGACCTTGAGAACGTCCACCCGCATCACAGCCTTTGTGCTGAGTAGTTCCAACTCACCCCGCTCTTCCACATCACCCGTCAGCAGAAAACGATGTTTGCCGAATCGAGCCAGTAGGACCAAGGAGCTGTCATTACTGCTGATCGCGCTGCCGTCTGAGCGGTGGCCGTCGGCTGGCGGCCCCAGCACCTCGAACTCGACCCCGCCCACCAAGCGGCGATCGTTGCGCCGAAGCTCGACAATGGCGGCTCCGCGTTGCCGGGCAAAGCGTTCCAGGTCGATATATTCGGTGCGCAATCGGTCCTTCGCTAGCCAAAGCTCTCCCACCGGAAAGTTCCGCAGCAGCGCCGGAACTCCTCCCGCGTGGTCCGCATCGGGGTGAGAAACGGCCAATACGTCGAGCTTCTGAATCGAGCGTGACCATAGGTAGGGTGAAACCACATACTCGCCGATATCGAAGGCCGAGCGAACGGATCCGCCATAGTCGGGGAATCCGCCCCCGTCGACCATCATGGTCTTTCCGTCGGGCAAAGCCAGCAACAGCGCTTCCCCTTGACCGACGTCGATGGCGGTCAGCTCCAGCCGTCCGGGTGAATAATCGTGCGGGAAGGGGTGCGAGACGATCAGCATGAGCAGCCCCGCGACGAGCCCGGCCGAGGCGAGCTGCCGGTTTCTCGCTTGCCGCCGCCCGAGCGAAATCGCCAGCAATACAAGCGCGGCGCCGAACGCGGCGGCCAGCCAAACAGGCGGTGGAGGCGTCCGAAAGTCCGCAGCGATGTGTTCCGCGTGCCACTCCACGACGGCGACAATCATTCGCGCCGCCAGCAGAGCAACATCGAGGATCGCCTCCGAGTTCACCAGCAGGCCGAGCAGCCCCGCGGGAACGGCGACAAACAGAAGCGGCACGACCCACAAGTTGGCTGCCGCGCCGCTCCAGGTCACACGGTGAAAGTACGCGGCCATCGGCAGCGCCAGCCCGATTTGGACAATCAAAGAAACGACACACAACGCGGCCATCCAAGCCAGCACTCGCAGCGGTCCGCAGACCAGAACTCCCAGGACAGGTTTCGGCAGACCGCTCATCGAGTGCAAGGGCCCGAGCAACATGCGCAGGGAGACGCGGCGTTGGGCCACGTTTGCCTCCATGTGAAGATCCCGATCCTCATTCCAGATATCGATAAGCGCCCGCCGGTAAGGTTCAACGCTTGTCTCCAAAACAGGCGCCGCGATTCCCGCGATCAGCCCGACCGCGAGAAACGACATTTGGAAGCCGACGTCATGCAGCAGATCCGGCTCGAACAGGAGAAAGCAAAACGCCGCTCCCGCGACGGCGTTGAAAGCGCGGCGCTTGCGATACACCAGGACGGCCACCAGCAGGAACGCAAACATCCAACTCGCTCTCACCACGGGCAGGCCGGCTCCGGCCAGCAGCGCATAGAAGACGACTGCAAGCAGAGCAATGGCGTTGCGCGGCAGTGGCGGGACCGGCGCCAGCCTCAGCGCAAAGAGCAACACAGCCGCCACTACTGCCACGTGCAGGCCCGAGATCACCAGGGCGTGGTAGGTTCCCACGCGCTGGAACTGGGTCGTCGTCTGGCGGTCGAGCAACGAGCGGTCGCCGAGCAGCATTGCTTTCAGGACGGCTTCCTCTTTGGAGGGTACGCCCGGCGGTTTCCCCGGATCGCCCGACAGCAGCTTATCGAGCCGCCGTTTCGCGGCGCGGCGGACGTTCCACATGGCCGCCTCCCAAGCCGCCCCGCCGCCGTCTCCCAAGTCATGGATCGGCGTTCCCGGCCGCACGGTCGCCAGCAGATGAATGCCTTGCTTTTCGAGGTACGCCACACGGTCGAAGCTTCCCGGATTTCCAAAGTTGCGAGGGAAACGCAGGCGGCACAGAAACTCAATTCGCCGCCCGTACTCGAGCCTGAGAGGCGGATCTGCTTCGCGGCGCCGCACCGTCACGCGGACCCCGCCTTCCGCTACGGTATCGGCGAAGACAGTCTCGAGTTCCAGGACAAACTGATCGGCCAGCTCGAGTGGTTCGGTCGGGATTCGAACATATCCCCTGAGCCGAATCGGGTCGTCCAAGTTGGCCTTCTCCTGCTCCAAGACCGACGAGATCAGCAGCGGGTTCGGGCGGTCAGGAAGCGACGCCAGCAGCGCGCCGCCGAGAGCGAACCCCGCCAGACAGGCGGCCACGCCCGCGCGAGGCGATCCGGCCCGCCGCGCGAGAACGGCTAAGCCAGCCAGCAATGTGATGGAAATCAGCGTTTCCCGAAAACTAAAGGTTGCGTATTGCGCGGCCGCAATGCCCGCCGTCAGAGCCACCAGCGGCGCAACCAGCGGGTATTTCATCCAGAGGTGTGTGCGCCTCTATCTTAGCCGCAATGCCCGGCGGCGATCAGCTTCCGCCCGTTGCTGTCCGCCGCCATGAAGCGCCGCCCATCTCAGGACTGCCGGTGCTAAGCTCGGAAAAGACGCGTGATTTTTACTGCGACGGCGCAAGTGACCGTCCCAGTGTTGCCCTTGGAAGTTCCACAGCGAACCGCGGGGCGGATTTATTCCTCCACGTTTCGCGGACTTCGGCGTCATCATTAGTGAGAGGGCGCAGCACGCGGAAATGCCGACAGTCGCGGTATCGGTGGCCATGGAGACCGAGAGCTTCTCATCGGTAGAGGCCGAAGCGGCCCGCTCGAGCGACGACGAGTTCGTCGAAGCGAACATGAAGCGGGTATTCCGCTTGATCTACCGGGTCGTGGGCAACGTGCCCGACGCCCAAGACCTGACTCAGGAAGCGTTCGTCAAAGCGCTGACCCGGCGCTCTCAACTGCAGGACGCCCAAAAGGCTTCCCAATGGCTGGGGCGCATTGCCGTCAACACGGCCCTTGATTTCATGCGCCGGCGCAAGCGAGTGACGTTCGAAGAGCTGGGCGACAGCGCGGAAATGCCCACGGAGAATCCGGAGCAAGCGGTTCTGCGCGGCGAAAAACGCGCCTATATCGAGGACGGGTTGCGGCTGCTCTCCGAGCGTGAGCGGGTGGCGCTCATCCTGCGGGATGTCGAAGGCCTGCCGGCCTCCGATGTGGCTCGGCATCTGGGCTGCTCGCCGGCGACAGTGCGGTCGCATATCGCCAACGCGCGAGTGAAGTTTCGGCGCTACGCCAAGGGGCGCAAGAGATGAGGTCATTCTTCCTCAATCATCCGCGAGAGACGCACTTGGCGCTGTTCGCCGGCGGCGAGCTGGGACCTCTGGCGCGCTGGCGTATCGAAAGGCACCTTGACAAGTGTGCTGGCTGCCAATCGGATGTCTCGGATTTCTTTCACCTGCAAAGCGATTTGAGCGATCTAGCCGAACTGCCCGCCGTCGACTGGCAAGCCCTCGCGCACCGCATTAAAGTGGCCGCTTCTCAGGCGGAGCCGGAAACGGAAGCGGTTTCCGTGGCTGGCTGGTTCGGCCGCCCGGCCGCCTGGCGTTTGGGAGTCGTTTCCGCCACCGCGCTGTGTGCCTTTGTGGTCTACAAGCAACTCCCGCTGGTCGAGACCGTGCCGGAAAGCGCCGTTTTCTCTGACAAGATCTCGCTCGAAGGCGCCTTGCAATTCGAGGGTGACCAGCAACGGGTACAAGCCGAGGCGTCAGCGCCAGCCGAAGCCCTGGCCGAGGAAGTGGCGCGGACGACTTTCGCCGATCACGGCCCGAGAGCGGAGGAGCCCGCGCGGAAGGCCGATGCCGCCAAAGACCTCGACGACGCCGAGCCGGCAAGCCGGCTGCTTAGCGAGTCCGCACGCCAAAAGGCAAAGCAGGTGACGGCAGTTGCTGTAGGGAGAGTTGCCGCCGATGCCTTCAGTAGCCCTCGCCGCGCCGATGGCCCCGCGCCGTCAGCTCCCTCAACCATCAAGCGAATGGCCGGCGGCACGGCTGAAGGCAGCTCGTCGCTGGTCGCGGACGATTCGGGAGAAACCCCGCGCTCGAACACCGAGCTGGCGGGCGCCGAGCTAGTGAGCAATGAGAAATTCCGCCGCGTAGCCTCTGACACCAAGGCCGCCCCGGCGTCAGTCGAAGCTCCGTTCAAAAAGGAATCCTCTCTCTCGCTCCAGGACGGGCGGACCGGCGCGTATCGAGAATCACGCGAGATCAGCGCTCAACAGCAAAACGTTCAGTCGCGGGACAGCGAATCACCGCGCTCACAACCAGCTCCGGCGCCAACTTCAGTGCTGGACGAGGTGAGAGAGGCCGACCTCTCTGCATCCGCTACTCGAGGACGCCTGCGAGCCGCGTTAGAAGAACGTTCGGAGTTGGGCATCGATAAGAACGCGCCCGCGGACCCAGGGAATCAACTGAAGCGAGCCGCGGGAGCCCGCAAGCCCGTCACCCTGGCGCTCAACAAAGGTCCCGCCGAATCCCGGCGCGGGCAAGAAGCAGGCGCCGGCGAGCGAGTCGCTGAACTGGAAAAGGGCGGCTTCGCATTCGCATCGGGAGGCGGAGCATCGAACGCCGAGGCGTTCGAAGACCCCCAGTTCTCGGTCCTGCCCGCCGCATGGAATGATGCAAACACCGAGGTCGGCGTGGCGGCCGACGGCGGCATGATGATTCGCGCTTTGGATTCCGCCACGGGAACAATTACGATTACCCATGTCTATCTGCCATAAGAGAGCTTTGGCCGCGGTTCTGGCGCTGATTGGCGCCGGGATCTCGCACGCTCCGGCCCAGCGGCCTGGGATGTCCGAGGCCCGAGTGACTTCGGATTCAGCGGTGAACGTGACCGTTCCGGCCGGAGTGCCGCTCTCGATTGCCTCGATCGACGCTGCTGAGACCGAAATCAATTCCCGCGGCGGAGCGCTTTTGATTGATCTGCGCTGCACTCTGTCGGTTCGCAACACTAGCAAAGCGGTGGTTCGCAGCGTCAGCTTCTCGGTCTTCACGCAAGAAGGAACGATCGGCGGCAAAGCTTCAGTCGCGGTGCCGAGCCTGAACATTGCGCCCGATGGGACATTCCCGGTTCGGCTGAACTTGCGGTTGTTGCGTCCGCTTCCGGCGCCCGAGAACGGACTCGTCAACGTGGTCGTGGACGGGGTCCTTCTCTCCGGCCTTACTTTCTTCGGTCCCGACAAGCTCGACTCGCGCCGCCGTCTGATGGTTTGGGAAATGGAAGCAGACCGCGACAGGGCTTATTTCAAAGCGGCCCTCGCGGCGGGCGGAAAAGAAAAACTGCGCGAAGAAATCTTGGCTAGCTTCCAGCGGCAGCAGGACCGCCCGCGTTTGCAGGCCCGGCCCGCCGGAAGAGGCGGACGCGTGCTGTCGTCCGCGGCCCGCGCCCGAACTGGGAACCAGGTTGCCCTGGCGTTTCTGGATGTCCCGGAGTCGCCGCTTGAAGCTCTCAGCGGCTTCGCGATGGTCGATGGCCGTTCCTCCGGGTCGCCGCAAGTCACGGTAAGAAACCGCTCGCGGAAAGCCGTGCGGTATTTCGAGATGGGCTGGCTCGTGGACGATGCTGATGACAAACGCTATGCAGCCGGCTCGTTGCCGGGGCCGGCTTCCCGCGTCGATCTGGGTCCTGGGCAGTCGCTGTCGACGAGTGCGCAACAGCGCTTTGTCTTCTCTCCTCGGTCGCGAAGCGGCGAATCGAGATTCGCGATCAAGGGCATGACCGGCTACGTCAGCCACGTTCTCTTTGAAGACGACAGCATTTGGATCCCCAGCCGCGAGAGCCTCGACAAGGCCCGGCTTCTCGACGTCACCCCGCCTTCTCCCGAAGAGCAACGACTCACGGGCCTCTACCTCAATAAGGGTCTGGACGCTCTGATCGCCGAACTCGAGCGGTTCTAATCGCCGTTTCTCCCAGTAGAAAACGAAACAGAGCCGCAGCCGCGAGGCGGCGATGGTCTGAGTCCCCGGTCACCGAGCTGCCGTGGTCCCCGGCTCGACCACGCCCTTTCGCTCCGTTCAGATGGTTTCAACCTCCGGCACCAAGCCTACGCCACCGCTGCCAAGGCCCAACATAGCCAAGACGCGAACCCATCTGCTACTGTTGTAAGCCGATTATGAGTCCGTTGGGAACATCAGGAAACCCGCTTCGCGTAGCCGTGATTGGCTCTGGACCCGCCGGTTTCTACACGGTTCAGCATCTGTTCCAGGCGACTGGCCTCGCTGTCGAGGTCGACATGTATGATCGGCTTCCGACTCCTTTCGGGCTGGTCCGGCTGGGAGTTGCCCCCGATCATCAGAAAATCAAGTCGGTCATCCAGGTTTACAACAAACTGGCGGCGGACCCGCGCTTTCGGTTCTTCGGCAACGTGGAATACGGCGCCGACATTTCAATTGACGACCTGCGAGCGCACTATCACCAGATTGTGTTCACGACCGGCGCTCAGTCGGATCGCCGCCTCAACATCCCCGGAGAGGACCTGGAAGGAAGCTATTCGGCCACGGAGTTCGTAGCGTGGTACAACGGCCACCCCGACTACGCGAACTTCAACTTTGATCTCAGTCATCCGGCCGCAGTCGTGATTGGAGTAGGGAACGTTGCTATCGACGTTGCGCGCATACTGTGCCATACCGTGGAGGAGCTTAGTATCACCGATATCGCCGATGACGCGCTGGAGGCGCTGCGGGATAGCGGCGTGAGACACGTCTATCTGTTGGGGCGGCGCGGACCTGCTCAAGCGGCTTTTACGAATCCCGAGATCTCCGAGCTCGGCAAGCTGGCCGACGCCGAGATTCGGACGCTGCCGGAAGAGTTGGTGCTGGACGAAGACAGCCGGGCGGCGGCCGAGTCCGATCATGTCATCGCCAGGAAGATCGAGATCTTGCAAGGGTACGCGGCCCAGCAACCGTCGCACAAGCCCAAACAGCTTACGATCCGCTTTCTCGTCTCGCCCGTCGAGATCCTCGGCGACGAAAACGGACGCGTGCGTGGGGTGCGGATTGTCAAAAATGAGCTTCACCGCGATGATAAGGGGACCATGTGGCCGCGAGCCACCGGCCGGTTCGAAACGATCGAAGCCGGTCTCGTGCTGCGCTCGGTGGGTTACAAGGGTGTTCCGCTTGCCGGTCTGCCATTCCTTGATGACCGTGGTGTAATTCCCAACGACAACGGGCGGGTCATCGATCGGGAAGGCCGGCAAGACTTGACCGGCGTCTACGTAAGCGGCTGGATCAAGCGGGGGCCGACCGGCGTCATTGGCACCAACAAAGCCGACGCCAAGGAAACCGTTGCCTCCATGCTGGCGGATCTGGAGGAAGGCTTGGTCGGCGAGCCGCAAGATGCAAGCCCAGAAGTCATCGGGATGCTTCTCAAAGACCGCGAAGTGCGCTACGTCTCCTACGAGGAATGGGAAGATATCGATAGGCTGGAAACCGCGATGGGCATGCCGGATGGGCGTCCTCGGGTAAAGTTCACGAGCCGCGAAGAGTTCTTCGAAGCATTGGATGTGCTGGAGCCGCCCCCCAAGGAGTGACCAGACCTCGACAGGCGCTCGATACGCCCGAGGTGTTTGTAAAGGAACTCGGGGAAAACGCCAGGCCGCTGGGAAGGCTCTAGCTCTAGCGACTACAGAGCCCGGAACGCAAGTGACGGGGCGAAGTTCGTGTGACAAGTCCAAGTTCGCGGGACTGTGCGAAGTTCCGACAGCCGACGTGCTCCCTGACCCCTCGCTTGCGCTCGGGGCTCTGTCTCGACGCCCCAGGCCGTCAGGGCGGGTCCACGATTGAAGCCAAAGTTGTTCGCACACGCGGAACGGACTAGAATAAAGCCGCCAGGGCGCTTATGAGGGACCACGTCAAGATCCTCGCTATATTGAACATCGTCTTCGGCGGTGTGGCCGCTCTCATCGGCCTCGGTATTCTGTTGTTGTTCGGCGGCATCGCAGGTTTAGTCGGCATCTCGGCGCACAACGATCCCGAGGCCGCCGTTGCGATCCCGATCCTTGGAATTGTGGGGATGGGTTTGTTTATTCTTGTCCTCATCTGTGCTGTTCCCGGGATCGTCGCGGGCATCGGACTGCTCAAGTTCCAGCCGTGGGCGCGCATACTCACCATCGTGCTCTCGGCGCTAAACCTTTTCAATGTCCCCATCGGCACGGCCGTCGGTGTCTACGGTTTATGGACACTGCTCAACAGCGAAACCGAGCAGCTCTTTCGCTCCACGCCCGCGGTTCAGCCACGGCAGCCTTTTGCGGGTTAGATGAGGCCTACAGTAGGCCCGGAAAGTGGCCCAACTTGATGCATTTGTCCCCCCCAAACTCGCTCAGTTGGTCACTTCTTGATCGACGGCGGAGAACTGCTTTAACAGCATGTAGCTTCGCCACCATCCGCTTCTTCGCCGTCTTGCGCCAGACGATGAATGTGGCGGTTTTCTTGCGCTTCCCGCAGTAGTGCGTGAAAACCAAGAACGTGAAGGTCTCCGGCTTTCCCTCGCCACGCTGCTTCCGGTTCTGAGCGGCAAACCGCCCAAACTCGATCAACCGCGTCTTGCCCGCATGGAGTTCCAAACCAAACTTGGCCAAACGCTACGCGTGCTGTGGAGAAACATCCTGTTTCATCGCAGCCAGAAGGGGCGCAAGTCCTGGCAGAAGCTGAATCGGCTGTTGGACCGCTGGATTCCTACCCCTCGCGTTCTGCACCCTTATCCGATGGCACGTTTCTGCGCTACTCATCCGAGGTAGGAGCCGTGTGCATTAGCAGTGCGAGCACGGATCTGTGCGGGGGGCGCCGGGTGACCGGCATCCCTACCGCGATTACCACCAATTAGAGCACGCCAGGTTGATGCTTGAGGTTCACGGCGGCATCGAGCAGCGCGGTCACTTCTGTTGGGACCGGTGCGACGGCATGACAGGTTATTTCCCTATCGCCTGAGTCAGGTACAATCAATGGCTTGTCCGCCGGGTTTACGGCGGGGGCCATCGGGGTCGCGGTGCTGTTCTCAAGATGCGGCGTGTTCTGTCAACCTACTTGTTCGTCGAACACCGTTTAACGGTGGCGCTGCTCGACCGCATCCTGCGAAGCGGTGTGGACGAAATCGAGATTTTCTGTGCCCGGCAGCACCTCGACTATCACAATCACGCGCAAATTGAAGAGTTGAAACACTGGTTTCGGGACGCTGAATTGAAGGTGCATTCGATCCACACACCGTTGTTCAGCGACGACATCTGGGGGCGCAGCGGCCCACACGCCCACATATCGATGACCGGGACTTCCAAGGCCCAGCGTATCGCCGCGACCGACGAGGTCAAGCGAGCCATCGAGCTCGCCGACTCAGTTCCGTTCCAGTACGCTATTCAGCACATCGGCGTTCCGGAGGAAGAGTACGACGACGGAAAGGTCGAAGCGGCCTTCAACTGCCTGGATGAGCTGATCGTTTTCGGAAAGCAGCTGGGAGTTGAAATGCTTGCCGAGAATATTCCCAACGCCTTCTCGCGAGCCGAACGCCTGAAGCTGTTTGTCGGGACCACCCACCTGCCCCTGAACTTCTGCTTTGACACGGGCCACGCCCATCTCAGCGGCGGCGTCGAAAGCGAGTTTCGCCTCATGAAGGACCGCATCCGTTCGACGCACGTGCACGACAACGACGGTGAGCTGGACAACCACATATTCCCGCTGGCAGGCGACGGCTCAGGCGACGAGGGCTCGATCGAATGGGGGCCGGCCATGGAACTGCTCAGCTCATGCGATGACGATGTCCCGCTTGTTCTCGAGCTGCGGGAAGTGCCCGAGATGGAAAACCCTCTGGCGGAAGTTCAACGTTGCTTTGAAAAGCTGGAGAGCACCCTCGATGGCCGCTAAGCCGCCGGTCATTACGATTGAACGCGCCGCCGAGTTCGACGGCCAAACCGTCACTCTCGAAGCTTGGCTCCACAACCTGCGGCGTTCCGGCAAGCTGCTGTTCCCGATCTTTCGCGACGGCACGGGCTTCATGCAAGGGGTCGTCGTGAAAGCCGTTGTGGACCCCGAGGTCTTCGACCGCTGCCGCCATCTAACCCAGGAGTCCAGCGTGCGCGTTGCCGGAAAGCTGCGGGCCGAGGAGCGGGCGCCCGGCGGTTTCGAGATCGAGGTCAGCAGCGTGGAAGTCGTGCAGGCGGTGGATGCCGCGGAGCCGTTCCCGATCACGCCCAAAGAGCACGGCGTCGAGTTCCTGATGGACCACCGCCATCTGTGGCTGCGCAGCCGCCGGCAGCACGCGGTGCTGCGGGTGCGTCACGCGGTCATCCGGGCGGTGCGGGATTTTTTCGACAACAACGGCTTCACGCTGGTTGATACGCCGATCCTGACGCCCGCCGCTTGCGAAGGCACAACGACGCTTTTCGAAGTTCCTTATTTTGATGACGAGATTGCTTACCTGGCGCAATCCGGGCAGCTTTACAACGAAGCGACGGCGGCGGCATTCGGCAAAACCTATTGCTTTGGACCGACTTTCCGGGCGGAAAAATCGAAGACACGCCGTCACCTGACGGAGTTCTGGATGGTCGAGCCCGAAATGGCTTACGCCGAACTCGACGACGTCATGACGCTGGCGGAAGACCTGATCGTTTGCGTGGTCGAACGGGTGCTGGAAACCCGGCGGCAAGAGCTTCAAACGCTGGAGCGAGACGTCTCCAAGCTCGAATCCGTACGGAAACCGTTTCCCCGCATCAGCTACGACGAGGCGGTCGAGGTACTGAAAAGGAAGGGCAGCGAAATCGAGTGGGGCGGCGATTTCGGCGGTAAGGACGAAACACTGGTCAGCGAGGACTACGACCGCCCGGTTGTAGTGCACCGCTTCCCGCTGGCGATCAAGGCTTTTTACATGCAGCCGGATCCGCTGCGTCCCGAGTTGGCGCTCGCCGTCGATGTGCTGGCTCCGGAAGGCTACGGCGAACTGGTTGGAGGCGGCGAGCGCATCCACGACTACAACCTGCTCGTTGAGAAGCTGGAAGAGCATAAGCTGCCGCGTGAAGCTTTTGAATGGTATCTGGAGCTGCGCAAATACGGCTCCGTGCCCCACGGCGGCTTCGGGATGGGCATCGAGCGCTGCGTGGCGTGGCTGTGCGGCATCGAGCATGTCCGGGAAACGATAGCTTTCCCGAGGATGCTCTATCGGATGAGGCCGTGAATCGGTTGAGCCGTTGAGCCGTTGAGCCGCTGAGCCGTTGATCCGTGGAGCAGTGGAGGCGCTGAGCTGTAGTGGCGCAAGCACTCGTGCTTGCCGCGTCGAGACTTCTAAGGAACCTCTTCCTACGCGCCCGCCTGGATCGGCACCAGTTCGTATCCGAGTTTGCGTGCTCGCCGCTTGAGCTTGGTCTGCTGACGGCGTTCGCGTTGCGCGTCCTGTTGCCGCCAGATCGTCTCGTCGTACTCCACCTGCTGGCTCACGATGGCGTAGAAAATCCGCGCGATCTTGTGCGCCGCCGCCGTGATCCCCCCTGGGGCGCCCAGGCTGGCTTTCTTGCGCCGCAAAAACTGCCCCAGCGGCGTCGCGCTATGGTGCAGCGAGCTCGCCGCCATCCGGAACAGTTGCCCGGCGCGGTTCTTCACCCCCCGCACCCCCCGCCAGACCACTTTCCCTCCCGTCTTGTCGTTGTCGGGGCACAACGCCAGCCAGGAGACGAATTCGTCCCCGCTGCCCCAGCGGCTCATGTCCCGGCCCAGCTCGCTGAACAGCACCAGCGCGTTGCCCCCCAGGCCCGGAATCTCAGTCACGTCCACTCCGAAGAGCCGATACGCTTCCCGCCGCGTGTCGAAGCGAAAGTCCCCCGTGCGCTTCGTGCGCCGCGTCTTGCGCTTCTTGCTCCCCGGCGGCGGAGGCTGCTCGTCAGGGTCCACCCGCGACTCGAACTCCCCCAGCGTCCGCTCGATCTCGCGGTCGCACTCCTCGATGGCCCCTCGGATGGCGCCGTAGAGCTCCCGCGCCTGCTGCAGCGTGAACAGATGCTCCGCTCGCCAATCCCCCTCCAAAGATTTGCGGATCGTCTCCTGGCTGGCGCGAATCTCGGGCCTCCGCAGCCGCGCCAGCCGCGCCGCGTCGCGCTCCCCGCCCAGGATCGCGTCCACGATCGCCATCCCCGTCACCCCCGTCAGGTCGCTGATCACGTGATGCAATTGTACGTTCATCTGCGTCAGCGATTTCTGCATCAGCCGAATCTGATCGCAGGCGCTCTCCACCAGCCGCCCGCGATGCCGCAGCAGCGAGCGCGCCGCGCAGACCTGCTGCTGGGGACGAAACGCCGCCCGCAGCAGCCCCACCGAATGCAGGTATTGCAGCCATTGGCATTCCTGCCAGTCCGTGCGCCGTCCCGGCACGTTGCGCATCTGCCGCGCGCTCGTCAGACAGACCTGGATGCCGCGATCCTCGAGAATCTGATACAGCGGAATCCAGTACACCCCGGTGGACTCCATCGCCGCCGTCGTGATGTTGCAATCGAGCAGCCAATCGGCTAGAGCTTCCAGATCTTGCGTGAAGGTGGAGAAGATCCGCACCGGCTCCGGATCGCGATCCTCCGGGACGGCGACATACATCTGGCGGGCGCCGACATCGATGCCGGCGGAGTTGGGCTCGACCAGCGGCCGGGGCTGGGGTTGCGGCCTCGACCGGCGGCGGCTGGAGCGGCGAGTGCGTTGGGAATGGTTCATAAGATCCTCCTTGAGTTAGCGTTGCGCTGTCGACAGCGGCCAAGCGGCGTAATAATAGGGCACTCTTCTAATCGGGATCAGCCGGCGAAGCAACTCGCCGAGTGTCATCACTGCCTTGGGCGCCGGGCTTGGGACCACGCTCATCTACGGGGTCGGAACCACCACTGTTTCGCCGGCCTACTTCCGCGGCCGACAGCTTCTGCTAGGATAGTCCGAGCTCGAACCCGGTTCCTTTAGCCGCCTTGACTCGCGGACGCGAGCCCGCCGCTCATCTCGACGCTTGGCTCGCGCTCGCCGCAATTCAGGGCAGACGGATCAACGGCTCAACGGAACAACGTGAACATCAAACCCCGCATCGCGGTTCTATTCGGCGGCCGCTCCGGCGAGCACGAAGTCTCGATTCGCTCGGCGGCTTCAGTCATCTCCGCCATCGATCGGGACCAATACGACGTCGTCCCAGTGGCCATTACGAAACAGGGCCGCTGGCTTCCGCCTGCTGAGTCGGTTCGTTTGTTACCTCCAGAGGCCGCCGAAGCGCTGTCAACCGATACCGCCGTTGCCCTTTCGCAGGAACCCGGTTCGGTGTCGGGAGTCGACGTCGTGTTCCCCGTGCTGCACGGCACCTTCGGCGAGGATGGCACGGTTCAGGGCTTCCTCGATCTCGCGGATGTGGCCTATGTCGGGGCAGGCGTGCTGGGATCAGCCGTAGGCATGGACAAGGACGTCATGAAGAGGTTGTTCCGTGAGCGGGGTCTGCCGACGGTCGGCCACATCGCCTTGCCGCGGGGCCAAAGTCGCGAGCGCGTCAGCGAGTTGGAAAGTCGCTTCGGGTACCCGCTATTCGTCAAGCCAGCCAATCTCGGCTCGTCCGTGGGCATCTCAAAAGCCCGCAACCGCAAGGATCTCGAACAAGCCCTCGACCTCGCCGCCGAATACGACCGCAAGATCATCGTCGAAGCAGCGGTCGACGGACGCGAGATCGAATGCTCCGTCCTTGGCAACGACTCGCCCGAGGCTTCGGCGCCGGGAGAGATCGTCCCCTCGGGCGAGTTCTACGACTACGAATCGAAGTACGTGGACGATGATTCCGAGCTGCTGATCCCTGCCCCGATCACCGCGGCGCAAACCACTGAGGTGCGGCGGCTGGCGATCGCGGCGTTCCAGGCCGCCGAGTGCTCCGGGCTGGCCCGTGTCGACTTCTTCCTGGAGAACAGCACGGGGGAAATCCTGCTGAACGAAATCAATACCATGCCGGGGTTCACCTCGATCAGCATGTATCCGAAACTATGGGAAGCCAGCGGTGTCCCTTACCCGGAGCTGATCGGCCGCCTCATCGCCCTGGCACAAGAACGCCACAAAGACCGCCAAGCAACCAAATTCAACAGGAGTGACTCAGAGCCGCGCGCGTAAGCAAGCGGTCCGCCGACAAGCAGACCGGAACAGCAAGGAGTCCCGGCAGGCTCAGAGCCCCGGCAAACTCCACACGTATACCACCATGCCCCTTGTCAAAATAGGCTCCCTACAGATCGGCAGGGGCTCTCCACTAGCCCTCATCTGCGGCCCCTGTGTCATCGAAAGCGGTGAGCACGCACTGGCCACCGCGAAGGCAGTCAAGCAAGCCGCCGATGACGCCGGCATCCCAGTCATCTTCAAAGCGTCCTACGACAAGGCGAACCGGACCAGCGTCGATTCCTACCGCGGACCGGGCATCGAAAAGGGCCTGCGCATTCTCGAAACCGTCAAGCGCGAAACCGGCCTGGTGCTGCTCACCGATGTCCACGAGGCCGGCCAGGTAGAGCGCGCGGCTGAAGTTGTGGATGTCTTGCAGATACCAGCGTTCCTGTGCCGGCAGACTGATCTGCTCGTCGAGGCCGGGCGCAGCGGCCGTGCTGTCAATATCAAGAAGGGGCAGTTCCTGGCTCCCTATGACATGCGGTTCGCCGCCGAGAAGGTAGCATCCACTGGAAATAATCAAATTCTATTGACCGAGCGGGGAACCAGCTTCGGGTATCAGAACCTGGTCGTCGACTTTCGGGGGTTGCCAATGATGCGGCAACTGGGTTACCCGGTCGTGCTGGACGTGACTCACAGCCTGCAATTGCCTGGATCTCAGCAAGGCTCCTCCGGGGGGCAACCCGAGTACATCGAGCCGCTGGCTCGCGCCGCCGTGGCGGCCGGGGTCGACGCCGTTTTCATGGAAGTCCACGAAGCCCCCGAGCGAGCGCTCTCCGACGGCTCCAACGCCTTGCGGCTGGAGTTGTTGCCTGGGCTGTTGAATAAGCTTGTGGCGCTGGATCGGCTGGTAAAGTCGTGGTAGAAACCGCAACCCAAAACGCTCTTACCCCTCGCACCCGCCGTCACGCCGCACCACCCCGGGAGACTCGGCATGCACGACGACGATTCCCGTTTCGGTGACGAAATGGCCCTTGCACCGGTCTTCTTCCGGATCGAGCCCGATCTGGGTCCCCTCTTGGAGCTGGATTCCGGCATCCACGATCGCGCGGCGAAGCAGGCTGTGACGCCCCACCTTGACCTCATGAAATAGGATGGAGCTTTCGATCTCCGAATAGCTGTTCACGCGAACCCCGGGGGAGAGGATACTGTTCATGACCCGGCCGCCGGAGACAATGCATCCCGAGCACACCATCGAGTTGACGCCGACACCCATCCGGCGCCCCTCCTCGGCGAAGACAAACTTCGCCGGCGGGTATTGCGGTTGATACGTTCGCAAAGGCCATGCTTCATCGTAGAGATTAAAGACCGGGGTGACGGAAACCAGGTCCATGTTCGCTTCGTAGTAGGCGTCCAGTGTTCCGATGTCGCGCCAATAGGGTAATTCTCTATTGTTCTCGTCCACAAAACCGTAAGCGAAGACCGGCTGCCCCTGGCGGACCAGCCGAGGCAGCACGTCTCGGCCGAAATCGTGAGAGCTGGAGACGCATTTGTGATCTTGCCGCAGGGCTTCGAGCAGGACGCGCGTCGAAAAGAGATAAATACCCATCGAAACGCTGCACATCTCCGTGTTGAAGCGAGAGCGCGCGGGTGAGTCGTGCTGTGGTTTTTCCTCAAAGCCAGTGATGCGATAGTCTTCGCCGATCTCGACAATCCCAAAGCGCTTTGCTTCCGCGGGGCTCACCTGCGTCGTACACACGGTGACGTCGGCGCGATGCGCCGTGTGCCAGTTGAACATCGCTTGGTAGTTCATCTTGTAAACGTGGTCGGACGCCAGAATGAGCGTGCAGCGAGGGTTCGATATCTCGATCGTGCGGGCATTCTGGAACACCGCATCCGCTGTCCCCAGGTACCAGTCTTCGCCGACCCGCCGGGTGGGCGGCAGAACTTCGATGATTTCACCCACCTCGGGCGACAAGATGTTCCACGCTTGCCGTATGTGACGGTTGAGGGTCAGCGCCTTGTGCTGCGTCAGGATATAGATCTGGCGCAGGCCGGAGTTGATGCAGTTGGAGAGCGTAATGTCGACAATGCGGTAGCCCCCGCCGAATGGCACGGCCGGTTTAGCTATTTCGGTGGTCAGGGGGTGAAGTCTTTCACCCGCCCCGCCGGCGAGCATGATCGTAAGGATGCTCGGCTTCAATTACTCGGTCTCCCGCCGGCCTGTCCATGGGATGGCGCGATCGGGGCATCAGCGTCCCGCTTGCCGCAGCCCAGTTGGACCCAAGGCCGCGGGTTTGGAACCTGATTCCCCGCGCAACTTCATTGCTTGCAACTGGCGTGCCGCAACGAGTCGCCCGCGCTCCGCCTGGACTAAGGGCTGCCGCTGTTGTAGAATTCTAGTTGGGGTTGGTGGTTCTTCTCCACTCTACCCTATCGTATTCCCACCCTTGGAGGTAATGTGTGGCTGAAGTACGCGTGCTAGAGGGCGAAGCGATTGATAACGCGCTGCGCCGATTCAAGAGAAAAGTTCAGCAGGAAGATATTATTAAAGAAGTGAAGCGCCACTCTTATTACCTGAAACCGGGTGAAAAGAAGCGCTTGAAACAGGCGCTGGCGCGTAAGCGGAACCGCAAAAAGCTGCGCCGCGACTATAGTTAGCAAGACGCCGCGGCCGGGGGTCCGGACACCTCTGAGCCGTGCGCCTCAGCAAGCGGTCCAGAGATGAAACCGCTCAGATCCAAAGACCTTTCGTGAAAACAAAGCGTGCGATGGGGATGTCCACGATCCATTTTCAGGACCTGCCAAAAAAAAGCCTCGTCAGCGGAATCTGCGGGTAAGCTGAGGCTCAGGTAGCTTGCCAACTGCTTGATATAGTGGGACTTCTGTAATTCTGAAGGTGCGCAACCCGCAAGGTTTTCTCAGGGTGACTTTGGCTTTGTTTTTAAAGCCCTCCACGACCCGGGGGAAGCAACCGTGCTGAGACATGGCCGCGTGGGCTCATCGAGACGATGATGTCGGGGCGTGCGACAACCCCTCTCCGCCCCTTCGCTGTGAGTCGGACAAAGACCTCCCACATAAAAAGGCGCGACCAGTTTGATTGCGATTCATGCCGCTACCAGTTCTCCGTTACCGCAGGAACGATCTTTCATGATTCCCACCTTCCCCTCAAGAAGTGGTTTGCCGCCGTCTATCTCATGTGCGAATCCCGCAAGGGCATCTCGGCTAACCAGTTGAAGCGGATCCTGAAAGTCGCCTACAAGACGGCTTGGTACCTCTGCCACCGAATCCGCGCCGCTGTCAAGGATGCGGACGAACCGCTGGAGGGGACGGTAGAGTTGATGAGACCTTCATCGGTGGGCGTGTCAAGGGTAAAGAGCGCGGCCACACTTCCTTTCGTGCTCGAGCAGAAATCGCTTTACTCCGAGTCCGCCCGCGTAGCCGGTAAGCTTGCCGTTTGAGCCAACGACGCGATGGCATGGGATGAGCAAGCTGACCGGATTGCGTCCCACGGCCGCGCCGATTGCCCGCGATGCCCGCGGTTTGCCGACATTGTCCGCTACTTGCTGGTAGCTGCGCGTCTCGGCGGGCGGAATCGCCGCCAACGTCTTCCAAACCACTAGCTGGGCCGGTGTTCCCTGGATGTCGAGAGGGATTTCGGGGGCGTAGTCCAGGTCACCGGCGAAGTAACAGTAGGTGAATGCCTGGGCGCGCAACAGCCACGGGTTGCCGTGTCCTGGCCGGCGCGAGTCTGGCGGGAAACGTTGATCCATGGCCTCGACTTGGGAGTCGAAATACAGCGCCGACAAACCCTGTTCGCTGGCTAACATGTGAATGCGGCCGACCGGCGATTCGACGCTAGAGTAGTTCATTGACGGTACTCCTCCCAACCGGATTATCTGGCTGGGCTGCCTGAAGCAGCTTCATGCTAGCATACCGGCGCGGCCTGGTCTCGGCGGCCGGCGGAGCAAGCGGGATGCCGGAGCAAGCTGTTCAGGACTTGCCCGTTCGCCAGTGTTCCCGATACTGGCCGGCACAGAAAACCATGTCCGATCCACGCCTGATTCCACCCGAACCGCTGCGGCGTTTCGTTCATCAAATATTCCAGTCCATGGGAGCCGACGAAGATGCCGCCGGGGAGGCCTCGAGCCACTTGATACGGTCCAACCTCTCGGGGCACGACTCACACGGCGTCATGCGCCTGAAGCAATACGCGCATCAGTTTGACTCCGGCGTCTTGGTTCCCTCGGCGCGTCCCGTCGTAACCCGTCAAACCGCCGTGACCGCGTTGATTGACGCCCAGCGCGGCATTGGTCAGTATTCGACGGCGTTCGCTCTGGAGTGGGCGATGAGCCACGCCAAGGAGAATGGCATCGCCGTCGCGACGATTCGGCACTCCACTCACATAGGCCGCCTGGGTGAGTACTCCGAAAGGGCAGCGGAAAAAGGGTTCGTGACGATGATCACCGCCGGGGCGGCCGGTCTGGGAGTCGGGGGCATGGCGCCCTGGGGCGGCCGGGACCGTTTTCTGGCTCCGAGCCCCTGGGCCTTCGGCGTGCCCGCAGCGGGCCGAGCCCCTGTTGTCTTCGACGCCGCTATGACAACCGTGGCTCAGGGCAAAGTAAGGGTGGCGCACGACAAAGGAGAGCAACTCCCGCTTGATTGCATCACCGGCCCGGAAGGCAAACCAAGCACGAATCCGCCGGACTTCTACGCCGGAGGTACGCTTGTTCCCCTTGGCGGCCAGGTCGCCGGGCACAAAGGCTCGGGCCTGGCTCTTGTAGCTGCATTGCTCGGCGGGCTAGGGATGATCGATGATCCCGAACCGTCGCTGATCGGTGCTGCCATTCAAGATGGTTCGGCCAATGACCGGGGACGCATCTCCGGCGTCTTTCTTGTGGTTGTGGACCCTTCCTGCTTCGGCGACGCCGAACGCTACCAAGCCATGGTCGCCGAAACTCTGCTGGTGATGAAGGACGTTGCGCCCGCCAACGCAGCCGCTGAGATCCTTGCGCCCGGTGAGTGGGAGTTGCGAAACCGCCGGGTGCGCGGGCGGGCGGGTATTCCTCTTCCGGAACTGACCTGCCGCGAGCTGGCCGAGATCGGCGCCCGCTTTGGCGTGCGGGTCCCCAAGGCGCTGACGCGACCGGATGGCGGCGGGATTCAAAGCGTGTGACGACGTATCTTTTCCAAGTAAAATAGACCCATGGCTAAAGCGACTTGGGAAGGGGCTGTTCTGGCGGAAAGCGACAACTGCGTTCAGGTTGAGGGAAATTACTACTTCCCCCCTGATTCCGTCAGCCGGGAGTACTTCAGATCCAGCAGTGAAAGCTCGCGCTGCCCTTGGAAAGGTGACGCCAGCTACCACGACATAGAGGTTGACGGCAAACGCAACCCGGCGGCGGCATGGTATTACCCCGAGCCGAAGGACGCCGCGAAGGAAATCAAAGACCATATCGCTTTCTGGCGCGGCGTGAGCGTCGAAGGCTAATCTTGGCCGTCCGAATCGTCCGTCCCTTCATCCAGAAGGAGCGCTCGACAAAGGCTCGGTTGTGAAAAAGATGGTAGTTGACCGCCCTCAGAGCCAGAACTAGGCGTGCCCGGACGCTCGACCTCCATCAGAATCTGATAGGGTTTGTGGTCATGGCGGAGGACTTGAAGGCGCTCGTAAAGCGCATTGCCAGCAGAGGTGGCTCTCGTTCGGAAGCCACTTTGCAGGCAGATATTCGGCAATTCTTGCTCACCGCCCCCCTCGATCTCGAGGCCGCCGATCTGCGGGACATCCATCTCGAGTCCCCCGTCGGAGACCGCCGACGAATCGACATCGAAGCTGGTTCAACGGTGATCGAAGTCAAGCGTGACCTGCGCAAGGGCAACGTCCTAGATGACGCTGTGAAGCAATTGGGGGGCTACGTGAGCACCCGCGAAAGCCAAACGGGCAATCGGTACGTTGGCGTCCTCACGGACGGAGCGGAATGGCGATGCTATCACTCCTCGGTAGACCAGCTCGCCGAGGTCTCATCGCTCATGGTCAGCGCGGCCAGTCCCGATCTAGATCAATTACTCATTTAGCTGGATGGCGTAATGGCGACTGTCCGTGGACTAGTTCCCACATCCGAAGCGATCCGCACCCGGATGGGAGCCGGCATGAGCTGGCACGACCTCGATCAGGCAACGCTCGCGGCTCTCTTTGAGAGACACAAGCAATCGCAATCACTCCAGGTCAAGCGTGAACTGTGGGCCCGGCTACTCACTTCGGCACTAGGGTCCCAATTCGAGGACACGGATGAGCTATTCGTTGAGCACACCCTGCTGGTCAATACGGCAGAGATTATCGCCCACGCGGTTCTAGGGCTCCAAGTTGAGCTGCTGCCGCCGGCCACGCTCCTCTCGGGCAGCAAGCTCACCGAGCATGGGATTGTCGGAGTCGTTGACAGTGATTTCTTCGATTGGGTAGTCGAGATCCCGGAGGGTGTGACGTTCATTCGAACGCTCGCTCGCCGCTTGGCCCGCTTCGATTGGAGCGCTGTTGAACACGACGTTCTAAAAATACTCTACGAGTCGGTGATCAGTCAGGACACTCGCAAAAGACTGGGGGAGTATTACACGCCTGATTGGCTTGCGGAACATATCGTCGAAACGGCTGTCCAAGACCCGCTCCGGGAACGAGTGCTGGATGCCGCCTGCGGGTCAGGGACCTTCCTGTTTCACGCTGTCCGCCGCTACATCGCAGCGGCTGAAGCCGCTCGACAATCTCTCCCGGAGTTGTTGCGCGGAGTCACGGAGCACGTTGTCGGGGTTGATCTTCACCCTGTCGCGGTCACACTCGCCCGAGTCACTTACTTGCTCGCGATCGGCCGCAAAAGGCTCTCTGATCCCAACCGGTCCCATGTCCACGTGCCCGTTTATCTCGGAGACGCCATGCAGTGGAGGCAGCGGCGAAAGGATCTTCTAACCGGGGACCAGCTCGTTATCGAGACCGACGACGGACGGGAACTCTTCGCGTCCGAACTGCGGTTGCCAGCGAGCCTGCTCGGCGATGCTGCCAGATTCGACCAGTTAGTCGGCGAACTTGCGAAAAAAGCAACAATCGGGTGGCTCCACGTCTTTGACCGCCATCTTCCAGCGATTTGCTGTTAACAGTAAAGACCAAGCCGTGATCACGGCTACATTTCAGACCATGTGCGGGCTTCATCAGGGCGGCCGGAACCACATCTGGGGCTACTTCATTCGCAATTTGGCTCGGCCGGTCTGGCTGGCGAGGTCTGAGAATCGAGTTGATGTGCTTGTCGGCAACCCACCCTGGCTGGCCTATCGGCACATGACGTTGGACATGCAGTCCAGCTTCCAGAAGATGAGCAAAGCGCGGGGCCTTTGGCACGGTGCAACCGTCGCCACGCATCAAGATCTGTCTGCGCTGTTTGTCGCGCGGATCGCGCAGCTTTACCTCAAGCAGGGAGGGCGATTGGCGCTGGTCATGCCCAACGCCGTTGTTGACCGTGCCCAGTTCGCTGGGTTTCGAAGCGGCTTGTTTCCAGATAGCACCGATCCTACTCAGATCGAATTCTCCCAACCATGGGATCTGAGACGCCTCCGCCCCCACTTCTTCCCTCGCGCCGCGGCAGTCGTCTTCGGAACGAAGGCCGACACTGCTTCAGTTATGCCGACGTTGGTACAGGCTTGGTCGGGCCGGGTTCCTGAGGACAACCCCGATTGGGCCAGCGTTGCGAAGGCCGTCGAACGTTCAGACGGTTTCGCCAGGCCATTTAGCCCGGACGTCGAATCGCCTTACCGTGCGCGATTTACTCAGGGAGCGATCTTCGCGCCGCGCTTGTTATTTCTAGTCAAGCGACAGGCGCCCGGGCCATTGGGCGTTCCAACAGGCCGAGCACGAGTTCGCTCACATAGAAGCGCCAACGAGAAAAAGCCGTGGAAAGGCCTCGCGGACTTCGAGGGTATCGTTGAATCGGAGTTCGTCCGTCCACTGTTGTCGGGAGAGACCACGATTCCCTTTCGAACGCTAGAGGCTTTGGAAGTAATCCTCCCTTGGGACTCAGGCAGGTTGCTTGAGTCAAGTGATGACCGGCTCGATCTGTATCCGGGGCTCGCTGACTGGTGGAGACGCGCAGAGGACTGCTGGATAGGGCACAGGTCGAGCGCGCGTCTGACTCTGCGTGAGCAGCTAGATTACCGGAGCAAGTTAAGCAGGCAATTTCCAATTCAGCAGCGCCGGGTTGTCTACCCGAAGTCCGGCATGCACCTCGTTGCTGCCCGTGTAAACTTGCCACGCGCAGTCATAAACAACAGCTTGTATTGGGCTACCGTCGCAACTGACGACGAAGCTCACTACCTCTGTGCGATTCTAAACTCGCCGATAATGACTGCTCTAGTTCGTCCGCTGATGTCCTATGGCAAGGATGAACGTGACTTTCATAAGCACATCTGGCAGGTTCCCGTTCCAGAGTTCGACTCAAGCAACGATCTGCATGTGGCACTGTCACGGCTGGGGCTCGCGGCAGAGAAGCTAGCGGCAGAGGTCGATCTGGATCTTGGCAAACACTTCTCCGCGCTTCGCAGGCAAGTGCGCCAGCACTTACAAGAGACTGACACGGGCCGGGAAATCGATGAGCTCGTGAAAGATCTATTGGCGTGACGCTAAGCAACTGCGAGAGTACACGCTCTTCAATCGAAATCCGCTCGATGATGGGGACGCCGGCCCACGGGCACGCCCTCGCAGTCACGGCTCGGGCGCGGTCTACTCGACGGTTACACTTTTGGCCAGGTTGCGCGGCTGGTCGACATCGCATCCGCGGAGCACTCCAATATGGTAGGCAAGCAGTTGCAGCGGCACGATCTCGAGAATCGGCAGCAGCAGCTCGGGGGCGGCGGGGACCTCGATGATGTCTTCCACCAGCGACGGCAAAGTTCTGTCTTCTTGGTTCACCAATGCCACGACGCGGCCCTGGCGCGCCTGGACTTCCCTGATGTTGGCGACAGTCTTTTCGTAACGGACTCGGCTGCTTTCACTGGCCGGATCTTGCGTGGCGATCACGACCACCGGCAGATCTTCATCGATCAGCGCATTGGGCCCGTGCTTCATTTCGCCAGCCGGGTAGCCCTCGGCGTGGATGTAGGAGATTTCCTTGAGCTTGAGGGCTCCCTCGAGAGCAATGGGATAGTGAATTCCGCGTCCGAGAAACAAGAAGTCCGAGGCGCGGTAAAGGGTTCGCGCCAACTGTTCGCATCGATCGTCGCAGTTGAGAACCGCCTCCAGCTTGTTGGGGACGGCGAGAAGCTCCTGAACCAGGTTCTTCGACAAAGCCGGCGAGATTCTCTTCTTCGTTTGGCCCAGGTAAAGCGCAAGAATCGCCAACGCCGCTAGTTGAGCAGTAAATGCCTTCGTCGAGGCAACACCAATCTCGGGGCCGGCGTGGGTATAGACGGTGCCTGTCGCCTCGCGGGTCAGCATGGAGCCGAGCACGTTGCAGATCGCCAGCGTCTTCGATCCCTTGCTGATCGCTTCACGCTGGGCGGCCAGCGTGTCGGCGGTTTCGCCCGACTGGCTGATCAGCACGGTCAGAGTCTTGTCGCTGAGAATCGGATCACGATAGCGAAACTCGCTGCCGTAGTCGACTTCCACGGGCAACTGGCTGAGTTGCTCGATCATGAACTTGCCCGCCAGCGCCGCGTGCCAGGATGTGCCGCACGCCACAATGCGCACTTCTTCGATGGCCCCGCACTCCGCGGGAGTGATCTCCATCTCGTCGAGGAACACCTGCCCGGTTTCCCGGCCCACGCGGCCCAGCAAGGTGTCGCGAACCGCCCGCGGCTGCTCGAAGACTTCTTTGAGCATGAAGTGCTTGTAGCCGCCTTTTTCCGCCATCACCGGGTCCCACAGGATGTGCTGCACCGGGCGGTTCACGGGACGGCCTTCAAAGTCCATCACACGGACACCACGCGGCGTGAGCACGGCTATGTCGCCATCCGCCAGAAAAAACATGTCTCGCGTGCGATGCAGTATCGCGGGCACGTCGGAGGCCACGAAGTACTCGTTGTCACCCAGTCCCACGACGGCCGGCGGGCCGCTTCGGGCGGCAACAATCTTTCGCGGATCGCGCTTCGAGACGGCGGCCAGAGCGAACACACCCCGGAGCCGGCGAATCGCCTGTCGCAGGGCTTCTTCCAAGCAGACGCCAGGGCCGCTATGTTTCGCAATCAAATGCGCAATGACTTCCGTATCGGTATCGGTGACAAACTCGTGCCCCTGTTCTTCGAGTTCCGCCTTTAGCGGGAGGTAGTTCTCGACGATTCCGTTGTGGACGACGACAATATCGCCGGTCGAATCACGGTGAGGGTGGGCGTTCTCCTCGGTCGGCCGGCCGTGGGTCGCCCAGCGAGTGTGGCCAATGCCGCAGGAGCCGGCGAGCGGGTTGAGCCTCAGCGCTTCCTCGAGGTTGCGGAGCTTGCCGGCGGCCCGGCGCACTCCCAGGCTCTCTCCGTTGGCGCTGACCGCGAGTCCGGCGGAATCATAGCCGCGATACTCCAGACGGCGCAGACTGTCGATGATGATCGGCGCCGCCTCATTCGGTCCTATATAACCTACGATTCCGCACATATGGCGTCAGCTCTTCCAGTCGATGTGATACTCCTCGATAACGGGATTCGCCAGAACTTCACGAGCGATCTTGTCGACCTGTTCCCGAGCGGCTTCTTGCGGCGTCTCGTCGCCGATTTCCACTTCGAAATACTTGCCCTGTCTCACATCGAGGACATTCTTGTGGCCGAGCCCGTTGAGCGTGGAGCAGATGGTGCGGCCCTGGGGATCAAGGACGGTCTTTTTGAAGCTGACGTGGATAACTGCCTGCATGACTTATTATTGTCACTTTCCGATGCAGAAGGTCGAGAAGATGTTGCCTAGTATGTCCTCTACCGTGGTCGCTCCGGTTACCTGGTCGATTGGCCGCAGCGCCCCGTAGAGGTCCAGCAAAAACATCTCGTGCGGCACACCGGCGTCCACGGCGGCTTGCGCGTTTTCTAATTGACCCAGCGACTCCTTGAGCAAGGTTTCGTGGCGGATATTGGTGATGAAGCTGCCCTCTTGGACCTCGCCGCGATTCGGAAAAACCGTCTCATGGATTTGTTCGCGCAGCTCGCTGATGCCTTCTCCTGTTAGCGCGGAGACGCGCAGCAGTTCTTCGCCGGGATGCGCTTTCGCGGGCAAATCACTCTTGTTGCCAACGAGCAAGCCGCGGCCAGCCTCACGGGCCTTCGACCATATTTCTCTATCGGTGGCTTCGAGGTCCTCCGAGAGGTCGATCACAACCAAAATCAGGTCGGCGTCGGCAAGAGCTTCGTAGCTCCGCTCGACTCCCATGGATTCGGCGACGTCCTGTGCCGGCCGGATGCCGGCGGTATCAATCAGTTTTACCGGTAATCCGCGGATGGAAACGACTTCGCTGACCGCGTCGCGAGTTGTGCCGGGCAGCTCGGTGACGATCGCACGCTCCTGTGCCAGCAGGCTGTTGAACAGGCTTGATTTGCCGACATTCGGACGGCCCAGTATCGCCAGCGTCAATCCGCCGCGAACAACCTTTCCGAAACGGAAGCTGTCGGTCAGCTTCCGAACACCCTCGATCACCGGGCGAAGCCGCGAAAGGATTTGGTCGTCGGAGGCGACGCTGATATCGTCCTCGGCGAAATCGATTCCGGCCTCCAGCAGCGCGATGAGGTCGCAGAGCTGTTTCTTGAGCGGCGAGAGGCGGCGGGAGAGCGCTCCTTCGACCTGCTGCACGGCGACGCGCGCCTGGTAGAGCGTCGTGGCCTCGATCAAATCACGAACCGCTTCGGCCTGCGCTAAGTCGATGCGTCCGTTCAGGAAGGCTCGCTGGGTGAACTCGCCGGGCTCGGCCAGCCGCGCCCCCAGCTCGATCGCTCTCTCAATCGTGAATGACAACACCACGGGCGAACCGTGGCAAGACAGCTCGACAACATCCTCGGCTGTATAGGAATGAGGCTTCTGAAAGAAAGTAACGACGATCTGATCGACGACCCGATTTTCCTGGTCGACCAGCTCGGCGACGGTGGCATGGTGAGCCGCGGGGAACTTCTTCCCTTGGCCGGAATCACCGCGGATCAGGCGTTCGGTAATCGCGACCGCGCCGGGTCCCGACAAGCGCACGACACCCAGCCCTCCCCGGCCCGGCGGAGTCGAAAGAGCGACGATGGTGTCTTCGGGAAGAAGGGGACGAGACTGGCACGCAGGCTGGGGTTCAGCGGGAGGCAAGTTCAACCCCCACTATCGTCGTTCTTTGGGATCGACTGCGTAGACGACCGTGTGCCGGCGGGGAGCGACGCCTTCCGACAGGGATTTCACTTCCGGATCATCGCTGAGCGCCAGGTGGATGATGCGCCGCTCGCGCGAGGTCATGGGCTGAAACCGGAACGGAACGCCTGCTTGTTTGACTTTCTCGGCGGCCGCCTCCGCGCTCAGCCGCAGCTCTTCGATGCGCAGTACGCGATAGTCCTGGCAGTCGAAAACGAGCCGGTACCGTTCCCGGTGCGGGACGCGCAAAGCCTCCAGGGTCAACTGCTCGATCGCCAGCAACAGCTCGCCGCGCTGGGAGAGGAGCAAGTCGGTATCCGAGCCCTGAAAGTTGACGATCAAGTCCGGAGAAAAGAGATTTCGGTTTTGCAGGTTCTCCCCGGACTCCACCGCGTAGTTCAGCTCCAGTTGGGCCGCCTTCAGCAGCGGCCCCACAAAGCCATCGATTTTGGGTTCGATGGCCTCGACCGTCCAGTCTTGAAAAGACATTTCTTAGCGGAAGAGAGCCGGATACACTAGCAGCCCGTGACAAAAGTGTGCTCGGGCGAAAAAGGGGGACTGCCACCCATTTCCGCTTCTCCAATCCATTCTAAAATCAGCGCTTCGTCGAAAGGAAATTGGCTGGCTGTCCCCTTTTTCGCGTCCTCGGACTTCCGCCACGGGCTGCTGGCTAGTTTCCGGCGCAGAATTCGGAAATTCATTGCTCTGGGGACAGTCAGCCAAATTTCGCGCCTCGCACTTTAACGGTTTAGGCGAAGAAACCAGACCGGCGCGAAAATTGGTGACAGTCCCCGAATAGCGGCATCACGCATTTTGCGCCGCAAACTAGCTAGCTGCTTTTCTTCTTTTTCCTTCGTTTTTGTGGCTGCTCAATCTCGATTGGGTCCGAAGGAAGACGATTGAGCAGAACCTGCTGACCTACACCGACCAAATTGCTAGTCAACCAGTATAACACCAGGCCGCTCGAAAACCCGTAGAAGAAGAAGCCCATCATGAGCGGCATGAACTTCATGAGCCGCATCTGCATGGGGTCGCCCCCAGGCGTCGGCGTCATGCTCTGCATCCAGAACTGCGAGGCGACCATTGCCAGCGGCAGGACCCGAATCGCCATCTGCTCCGGTTGGGAGAGATCGGCGACCCATAGCCACTCAGCCTGGCGCATTTCAATGGCGACGGTAAGAACGCGGTAGAAGCAGATGAAGAAGGGCAGTTGAATCATCATCGGCAGACAGCCGCCCATGGGATTGACGCCGTGCTTCTTGTAGAGCGCCATCATCTCTTCATTCTGTTTCTGCTTTTTTGGATCGTTCATCTTCAGGCCCTTGTACTTCTCGTTGATCTGCTTCACCAACGGTTGCAGAGCCTGCATCTTTTTCATTGAGCCCGAACCCTTCCACTTCAACGGAAACAAGGCCAGGTTGATTACAAAGGTGACGAAGATGATCGCCCAACCGTAGTTGCTGACGACGTTGTCGTGGGTCCAGACCAGCATGAAGAACAGCGGTTTGGCAAGTACCCCCAGGTAAGAGCCGAAATCAATGATCTCTCCCAGTTCCTGCCGTATGCTGGTGAGCCGCTGGAATTCCTTGGGGCCGACGAACACCTGAAGCTGGTTCTTTTCCGCGCCGCCGACTGCCATCGCGGCAAAAGGTTGCTTATCCCCTCCGTTCACGGCTTCGAGCTGGACCGCGCGTGATTCCAGCCGAAGCTCCGAACTCTCGCCGGCGGGAAGGAAGGCGGCCGTAAAGAACAGGTCGTCGATTCCAGCATAGGAATAGGAGCCGGCGTGCACTGACCCTTCATCTTCGACATCCCCGGCCAGATTCCTGGTGAACTCTTGGAGGGCGGGATCATAGTAAAAAGTCGAGCTGTTGAGGTAATCGTTGAGCTGGGCCGTGTCCCCGAATCCGCCGTTCCAGGTAAGCATGTGCGCGCGCGGAGCGCCGTTCTGGGTAAGCTCCGTTTCGACTTCGAGCTGATAACCCTCGGGCTCGAAACGAAATGTCTTCGTGGCCGTGTAGCCGCCGCCGGAATACTCGAAGACCACCGTTGCAGGCGCCCGCCGGACCGCCATCCCGCGATTGACGGTAAACAGGGCGTCATCGAGAGCCGCAATCGGCTCTCCCCCTGGAAGGGCCAGCGCGAAAGGCTTGCCGAATTCCTCAGCGCCCTGCTCGTGGACCAGGTCGAGCGGATCGCCCGCCGCATTCTGATAGTCCTTTAGCACCCACTTGGTGACAACAGCGCCACGGTTGGAAAAGGTGACCGTGAAAGAATCGGTTTCGACGACGATCTGGCGTTCGGTGTCATCGGCCTTGGTTTGCGCCGGCTCGGCTCCAGCGGCCGGCGCCGCGGGTGAGGACGGCGCGGCAGCAGCCGGCTGATCGGATGAGAACGGCGCGGAAGCGGGCGAGGACGGCGCGGCAGAAGGCGATGTTCCTCCGGCAGCTTGCTCTACTCCCGAATCTTGGGCTTGCGGTACTGGCGGCCTCGGTGGAGCTGTCAGATTTGCAACGTAGACATAGGCCGCAATGGCCGCCGCCGAGAGCACGCAAGCCAGCAGCAGCCGTTTCTGGACGAATTGCTCGTCGTTTTCTTCAGGCATCGGGAACCGGATCGTGGCCGCCGGGAGCAAACGGCCGGCAGCGCAGCACTCGCTTGGCGGCCAGCCATAGGCCTCGGCTCACTCCGTGCCGCTCGACTGCCTCCATGGCATATACCGAGCAGGTTGGATAGAACTTGCAGAAAGAAGGAAGCAGCGGTGAGATTACACCCTTGTACACCAGCAGAGCGGTGACGACCAGTTTGCGGCCAATGAAGCTATCGCCTTCCACGATGCCGTCCTCGCCGGCTGTTTGGGCGGGCTGCTTGCTGGAAGGCACGGCGTATTTCTGCTTCAAGCGTCGGCCAGGCGGAGTCGATGATCGGGCGCCGGGCTTGCAGAACGATCTCACAGCCGTCCGCGAGCTGGGTGAGGTTTCGGCGGACTGCTTCTCGAAGACGCCTCTTGACACGATTGCGGACAACAGCATTGCCTATTGCGCGACTGACGGACAGTCCTGTCTTACCGGGCTCCCCTGTTTCCGCTTGTCGGGAAATGGCGGAAAAAAGGGTGCTCGCCCATCGGGCGCCCTCGCGGTAGACACGCTGGAATTGGGCTCCGCCGCGGAGGCGCCGGGATTTGGGGAAACTTGCCGAACCGGGCGGAACTGGCTCCTCCGGCCTATCTCTCGGAGCTGACGGTGAGGACATGCCGACCCTTTGCCCGCCGCTTCGCCAGGATTTTCCGTCCGCCAGGGCTTTTCATGCGGGCACGGAATCCGTGCACTTTGGAACGACGGCGCCGATTCGGCTGAAACGTTCTCTTGGGCATTCGCTTTCCCCACTGCTCCCGGGGACGACCTCCAGGATCGTCTCACCGCGAACTCTGTCGTAGAAACCTTCAGTTTATCAGTCGTTTGGAAGGGGGTCAAACAGGCGGTTCCATCAAGCCGCGGTTGGCGCCGTTCCATTCCTCTCAGCAGCCGCTAGCGGCCCGTTTTCGCCTTCTTCGTGGCCCCAGGCCGGACACGCGCCGGAAGAGGCCGCTTCAACGGGACCAGCGATCGCGAGAAAGCCGGGGGAGGCTCCCGCGGCAGCGAGCCCATCTGCTCGGTCACGTAGCTGACGAACTCCTGCATCTGATGCTGCATCTCTTCCATCTTCTCGCGCATGTTGAGAATAATCTCCACGCCGGCGAGATTGACTCCAAGATCACGGGTCAGAGAAAGAATCATCTCCAGCCGCGACATGTCGGCTTCGGTATAGAGCCGCGTGTTGCCTTCCGTGCGTGAAGGCTTCAGCAGTCCTTCCCGCTCGTAGAGCCGCAGCGTCTGCGGATGCACGCTAAACTGATTCGCCACCACGGAGATGGTGTAGGCGCCCTCCGTCTTCTTTCGCCTCGCCATTCTATTCCTGATTCCACAGATCCCCGCGCGGATCTTCCGGGTTCACTTTGGCGAACTCACGCGCCAGCTCTTTGGAAGCTTCGTCGGCAATCGAGGGCACGACGATCTTCACTTCAACAAACTGATCTCCGCGGCGGCGGCTGCGGCGGTTCAGCACTCCCTTTTCCCGCAGCCGGAAAGTCTTTCCTGAATTCGTGCCGGGAGGAATCTTCAGCAAAGCCTTGCCGTCGATCGTAGGCACTTCGATCTTCCCGCCAAGAATGGCTTCTGGAATGGTAACCGGCGCTTCGATGTGAATATCATCCGCCTTTCGCTCGAAGAAAGGATGAGAGCCGACACGGGTGACGATGTAGAGATCCCCGGATGCCCCGCCCAGGTGTCCGGCGTTTCCTTTGCCGGGAACACGCAACCGTGACCCCGGCTGCGCACCGGCCGGAATCCGCACCTCAACCGTCTCGTTGTGCCCAACCCGGCCGGAGCTGCCGCAGGCGGAGCACGTATTCGGGAGCTGCCCTCTGCCCTGGCAGCGGGGGCAGGTGATGTTGAACCTCATGGCGCCGACTGTTTGGTTTACCTGACCGCTGCCGCCGCACTCGGTGCACTGGGCTGAACCGGACGCAATGTTACCCAAACCGCGGCACCGCCGGCAATTCTCCTGACGAAAAATGTTCAGGCGAATCGTCGTGCCCCGGATGGCGTCCCAGAACCCGATGTCAACGGTGTATTCAAGATCCTCTCCAGGCCGGGCGGCGGCCTGAGGACTAGCGCCGGAGCCGCCCTGCCGGAAAAACTGCGAAAAAAGATCGGAAAACCCGCCCCCGCTCCCCTTGCCGGCCCGTCCGCGGGACCCGCGCGCGCCACCCGAAGTGAAATCGGCAAAATCGAAGCCACTGAAGTCGAACCCGCCCTGCCCCGCCCTGCCTCCGGCTCCCGCATACGGCCCGGCGTCGGAGTAAAAGCCGAACTGGTCGTACATCTGACGTTTCTTCTGGTCGCTGAGGATGTCGTAGGCTTGTTGGACGGTCTTAAAGCGGTCCTCGGCGGATTGGTCCCCCGGATTGACGTCAGGATGGCACTTGCGCGCCAGGCGGCGATAGGCTTTGCGGATCTCGTCGGACGAGGCGCCGCGCTTCACGCCAAGAACCTTGTAGTAGTCCTTCTGCTGTGTTGTCGTCACGGCGAACCTTCCTCATCCAGCCAGGCCGACTTTACCGCGGCGTGTTCGGCGGAGCGCGCAGCCTTGGGCGGGCCGTCAAACGCCCTCAGCTCTTCGATTTGTCATCCACATCGACGAACTCGGCGTCGACGACGTCGTCCTTCTTGTCGCCCGAGCCCGCCTCGCCCGCGGCTGCGCCATCCCCACCCGGGTCCGGCTGGCCATCCACGGGCGCCTCGGCGGCGGTCGCCTTGTACATCGCTTCGGCCAGCTTGTGGCTGGCTGTAGTCAATTCTTCGACCGCCTTGTTCATCTCGTCAAGATTGCTGGCCTGGATCGCTTGTCTCGTTTTCTCGATAGCGGCCTCGATGGTTTTGGCGTCTTCGTCGCTGATCTTGTCGCGGTGCTCCTTGAGTGTCTTCTCGGTGCTGTAGATCATGGCATCCGCTCGGTTGCGCGTTTCGACTTCTTGCTGTCGCACACGATCTTCGGCGGCATGCTTTTCGGCGTCTTGGGCAATCTTGTCGATTTCTTCCTTTGAGAGACCGGAAGAGCTGGTAATCGTGATTTTTTGCTCCTTCGACGTCGCCTTGTCTTTAGCGGACACGTTGAGAATGCCATTGGCGTCGATGTCAAAGGTCACCTCTACCTGCGGGATACCGCGCGGCGCCGGGGGAACTCCGACCAACTGGAACACGCCGAGCAAGCGATTTTTGGCGGCCATCGAGCGCTCACCTTGATAGACCTTGATTTCGACGGATGTCTGGTTGTCGGATGCGGTTGAAAAGATCTCGCTCTTGCGAGTGGGAATCGTGGTGTTCCGCTCGATAAGCTTGGTAAAGACACCGCCCAGCGTCTCGATACCCAGCGAAAGAGGCGTTACGTCGAGAAGCAAGACGTCCTTAACGTCTCCGGCCAGCACGCCGCCCTGCACTGCGGCGCCGATAGCGACGACTTCATCGGGATTGACGCCCTTGTGCGGATCCTTGCCGAATAGCTCTTTCACCAACTGCTGAACCCGCGGGATCCGAGTCGATCCGCCAACCATCACCACCTCGTCGAGCTGGCTGGGCGTGAGGTCGGCGTCCGCCATGGCCCGCTTGCAGGGGTCCAGCGTGCGCCGCAGCAGCGGTTCCATCATCTGCTCGAGCCGCGCTCGCGTGAGCTTCAACTGCAAGTGCTTCGGACCGGTAGCATCCGCCGTGATGAAGGGCAGATTGATTTCGGTCTCGAGCAAGGTCGAAAGATCCATCTTGGCCTTCTCGGCCGCTTCCTTCAGCCGTTGCAAAGCCATCTTGTCGCCCGAGAGATCGACGCTCTGATCGCGCTTGAACTCCGCAATAATCCACTCGATCAGCATCTGATCGATGTTGTCGCCGCCCAGGTGGGTGTCTCCATTCGTCGCCTTGACTTCGACGACGCCCTCGCCAACTTCAAGAACCGAGATGTCGAAGGTGCCACCGCCGAAGTCGTAGACGGCGATGGTCTCGTTCTTCTTCTTATCGAGGCCGTAGGCAAGGGCCGCGGCCGTCGGCTCGTTGATGATTCGCGGTACCTCCAGACCGGCGATCTTGCCGGCGTCCTTGGTCGCCTGACGCTGCGAGTCGTTGAAATACGCCGGCACCGTGATCACTGCTTGCTTCACCTTTTCGCCGAGATAGGACTCCGCCGCCTCCTTGAGTTTCCCCAGGATCATGCCCGAGATCTCCTGCGGCGTATACTCTTTGCCCGCCGCGTGAAGCTTGACCAGGCCGTCACCCGGACTGATGCTGTAGGGAACCAGTTTCGTCTCTTCCGCGACTTCATTGGAACGCCGCCCCATGAACCGCTTGATCGAGAAGATCGTATTCTCGGGATTGGTCACACCCTGCCGTTTCGCCGCCTGGCCGACAAGCCGCTCATCATTCTTTGCGAAAGCGACAACCGATGGAGTGGTTCGCCCGCCCTCCTGATTCGCGATGACGGTCGGTTGGCCCGCCTGCATGACGGCTACAACCGAATTTGTCGTTCCAAGATCAATACCAATGATTGCCATTGTCTGAAGCCTCCCTCTATCTACATCGCCGCCGCAGGCGGCGAAGTGTACGCTGCACAGACATAAGCTGCCTGTGGGCACTATCTATTTTTTAGTATACACACATTATCAAATATTAGTGGACCGTTGTCAACATCCAGTATGCCGGCGAGACCAAGTAAAGGCGCAAACACTTGATTCGTAGGCTGTTTCTTGCCGAAAATCGGTCTCCTTACAAGTATTGACCCGATGCCGTTCGGGTCTTCACGCTAGGTAGGAAACCGATCCAAAAACGAGCTCTAACCGGGCGACACCCAACACAGCCGCCACAAGCCTGAGCCACGTTCACGTGGCTTGGTCTCCTTTAGGCCTAGTTGTTTTCACGGTCGATGGCAGCGGCGGGGATGCGTGGGCTGCTGTGGTGTGGGGTAAGGAAAGAGATTAAAAACAAAGAGGATAGGGTGCTAGTGAGCGGCGGGGCACGGGTGGGGGGTGTTTCACGTTCGGTGGCAGTAGCGGGGTAGGGTGAAAAAATAAGTGCTTTCGACTCAGTGTGAGTGCCGCTGGATTGTCACTTTTCCAGCGGCACTCGGTCTAAACGATGCGCGGATGCCGCTAAACCGCTGATTCAATAAACCTAAATCCGGCAGTTGGGAAGACTGGAACTCTTCCGTAAGATGCTGAAATAACGAATCTTATCTGTCAGGATTGCAACTGCGGAGCAGTTGAAATTGTCACCTTCAAGTTCCACTTCGATCGGTCGCCATCTGACGTGCTTTCAGAGGGTTGCGGTGGATCCAAACGACCAACCGCCAGATTTAGGATAAAGGGATATCCAGCGGTAGTCGGCGCTATATGCCGGTTTTTGGCTCCGAGAAAAACTACACTTTGACGCATCCGCAGGTGCGGGTGCACTACCGGGTTTTTTTTGTGAGATGAACTTTGAGATAACCCGCAGCGTCTTCGAAGAGATCCAAAACTCCAAGGTCGTCGCGGTGCTCCAGAAAAAGCGACAGGATCTCGATAATGCTTTCGGGCGGGAAGTCGTTTGGATTAGTCCGAAGTTCCAGGGGCCGATTTCGGCGTAAGAGTAACCAAGAAAGGGAGTTAGGGCCGGTTTGGGGTGGTCTCGAAGTGCTGTTTGTAGCCACTAATTAGTGACTTTCTTCTGGACTTTTTGTTCTGTATATGCTATAATGGCTTTATGCCATCTAGATCCGGCCCTGTTCATGTAGCCACCACTACTCGCCGCTACAAAGGCAAAATCTATACCTCCCACCTGCTCCGCCGCTCCTTTCGCGCCGGCCAGCAGGTCAAACACGAAACCCTCGGCAACCTCTCCCACCTGTCCGATTCCCTCATCGACATGATCCGCCGCTCGCTCGCCGGGGAGTCCTTTGTCCCCGCCAGCGAGGCTTTCCTGGTCGAACGCTCCCGCCCCCACGGTCACGTTGAAGCTATTCTCGGCACGCTCCGCCAGCTCGGCCTCGAACGCCTGCTGGGGTCCAAACCCTCGCGCCAGCGCGACCTCGTCGTGGCCATGATCGTCGAGCGGCTGCTGCATCCCGGCTCGAAACTGGCCACCACCAGGCTGTGGCAGCATTCCACGCTGGCCCAGCAGCTGGGCGTCGAAGACGCCGACGAAAACGATCTCTACGCGGCGCTGGACTGGCTGCTGGCCCGCCAAAAACGCATCGAAAAGAAGCTCGCGGCGCGGCATCTCGCGGCCGGCGACACCGTGCTCTACGACGTCTCCAGCAGCTACTACGAAGGACGCCACTGCCCGCTGGCGGCCCACGGCCACAGCCGCGACCGCAAGAAAGGCCAGCCGATCATCGTCTACGGCGTGCTCGCCGACAGCCAAGGACGGCCGCTGGCGGTCAGCGTCTACCCCGGCAACACGGGCGATCCGGCGACGCTGCCCGATCAGGTGGACACGCTGCGGCGGCGCTTCGGGCTCGAGCGCGTGGTGCTGGTGGGCGACCGCGGCTTGTGGACCCAAACCCAGATTGAAAACCTGCGGCGGCATCCCGGGCTGGGCTGGATCTCGGCGCTGCGCGCGCCCGCGCTGCGGCGGCTGGCCGACGGCGGCGAGTTGCAGTTGTCGTTGTTCGACAAGAAGAACTTGGCCGAAATTCGCTCCCCCGACTATCCCGGCGAGCGCCTGGTGGCCTGTTATAACCCGCTGCTGGCCGAGGAGCGCGGGCGCAAGCGCGGCGAGCTGCTGGCGGCCAGCGAGAAGGAATTCGAGCGCATCGAGGCCGCAGTGGCGCGGCGCAAACGCACCCCGCTGACCGCCGCCGAGATCGGACGCAAGGCGGGCCGCGTGCAGGACCGCTACAAGATGGGCAATCATTTTAAGACGACCATCGACGAGGGCGTTTTCCGCTGGCGGCGGCGCACGGTGGCGGTCGAAGCAGAAGCGGCGCTGGACGGCATCTACGTGATTCGTAGCAGTGAAAAGAAGGCTGATCTGAAGGCTGAAGACGCGGTGCGTTCCTACAAGAGCTTGGCCCGTGTGGAACGCGTGTTTCGCTGCATGAAAGGGGCGGATCTGAGGGTGCGGCCGATCTTTCACCGCACGCCGGATCACGTGCGGGCGCATATTTTTTTATGCCTGCTGGCCTACTACGTGGAGTGGCGGATGCGCCAAGCGTGGGCGGAGTTATTGTTCGAAGACGAGCAGCTTGAGGCTGACCGGCAGCAACGGGACCCGGTGGCGCCGGCACAGCCTTCGGCGGCGGTGAAGAAGAAAAAGGCCCGCCGCCGCACTTCCGGGGGGTTGCCCGTGCACAGCTTCCAGACGTTGCTCGACGCCCTGGCGACGCCCTGGCGACGCGCTGCCAAAACACCTGCCGGGTCGGCGGCGAGGGGAGCGCGGCCACGTTCGAACAACGGACCGCCCCGACGGCGCTGCAAAAGCGGGCCTTGGAGCTGCTGGGCCTGTAGCCAGAAAAGCGAATCTCACCAGGTGCCTTTGCGCCTTAGAATCAATGACTTACTGTCGTTTTGCCCCTGGAACTTCGGATTAGTCGTCCCGAAGTTTGCGATCTGGACGGCTTGCGTCGCGAACCGGTGGGCGCGGCTAGCCATAGGCGTCTGCGCCGAGATCCTGACCAGCTCACTGAGCACCTTATCGACGATCTTCAAGCCTTCTCGAATCATTTCCTCGGTAGGCGTACTATCCAGCCCCAGCACATCGCGCAGTGCCTCTGCAACGACGCCCTTTTCCTGCCCCTCGGCGAGGCTGTAGAGCACAAGCAGGGGGTAATGCCCAGGGGTCAGTTCCCCGGATTCATAGCGGCTGACCGTTGCGTGGCTGACCCCGAGAGCTTTCCCAAACGTGGCTTTTTCGTCAAAGTCGCTCGCGATCTGGAAGTCGATTCCAGGACCGTTCAACAGGTCTACTGGGGCGTTTCGACCTCGCGGCGGATCAGCGAGGCGCTCAAGCAGCGCGGCGCACCGGTCGAGGTCGAGGGTTGAGGCGTCGCATGGACGAGACCTGGCTAAACCAAGAAGAAGTAAAGGGGCTGACCGGCTGGAATGATCGGTGGATCAGAGAGTCTCGCGACCGGCTCGGCTGCCGACCGGGAGAGGTGGGCCGGAACGGGAAGCCGAAACCGCTCCTGTGCCGGTTCAGCCGGAACGGGAGAGGGAGCGTTCCGCGCTAGTGTAGATGCCGCCCTGCGGGCGGGGATTTTCAAGGCATCAGGGTCTTTCGATCCGATGGGGTTTTGGGTCGAGCGCGAAAGGTGACTTGCGCGCCCGCGATCATCGTCTCGATGAGCCCGCCAGGCTATCCCTCGGCAGGGTTGCTTCCCAGCAGAGCCCGCGTCCGTTTCACCCGGCAACGCCATGGTAACTCCAAAAGTCAAACCGCCTGGCGACGGCGCAGCTGACGTTGCTGTCGCGCCTGCTCCAGCTTGCGGTCGCGCGCGGCCTGGATCTCGTTTTGGCGGCCCGCCAGCATGTCCGCCGGCGTCACGAACCCGATTGCGCTGTGCAACCGCACCGTGTTGTACTGCTCGACATAGCACTCGATCAAGCGCCGCGCGTCCGCGGGCGTCAGCGGCACGCCCGGCCGCATGCATGCGCCCTTCAACGATTTGTGCCAACGCTCCAACTTGCCGTTCGACTGCGGATAGTAGGGCGACGTTCTCACGTGGTCATCCCTGAGATACGGATGAATTGCTTGAAGTCCTTGGCGCTAAACTGCGGCCCGTTGTCGGAGATGATGCGCGGTTTGGCGTCCGGGCATTTCTCCTTGGCGGCTTCGAGAATGATCTCGACAGCGGCTTCCCTCATGGCCTCGCGCAAGTCCCACTGCACGATCGCACGGCTGTAGCCGTCGAGCACGCTGCAGAGGTAGTAAAACGTGCTGGAAATGTTGCTGTAGGAAACGTCGATATGCCAATGCTGATGCGGTTCCAGAGGCTGCTGGAAGCCCCTTCCTTTCCGCGACGTTTTGCCGTTCCACTGGCGCAGCAGGCCCGCCCGGCTCAACACCCGCCAGACGCTCGACGGGCTGACGGCCACGATGTGGGCGTCGAGCATCATGAACGTCAGCCGCCGCTAGCCTTCCAGCGGATGCTCGCGGTAAAAGTCGAGGATGGCCTGTTTTTCCCACTCTTCGAGCCAGAAATCTCGGGGAACCCAACCGTTGTGCTCGTTGACGCAACCGTAGCGCCGGCGCCAGGAATAGAACTTGCTGGGCGCGATGCCGAGCCACGCCATGAAACGCCCGGTGTGGATCTCGGTCTTCTCGGACCAGCGCCGCACGAAATCGACAAGCTGGTCGCGCACGTCGGGCGGCGTCCAGGTTTTGGTTAGAGTTCCCCAAGGCTTTTTTTTAACGCGCTGTGCTCGGCCATCAACTCGGCCAGAACTTCATCTTTGGTCCGGATCTTCTTCTCCAGCCGCTCGATGCGTCCCTGTTCGGGCTGGCGACGGCTGTGGTTGTTGGTCTGGAAGGCGGCGGCTCCGTTTTCAGAGAACTCCTTCTGCCAGCGGTAGAATACCGTCGGCTGCAGCGCCCGCTGGTCGCAGAGTTTTGTCAAGAGGCGATAGAAATGTCCCCTTGATTTTGTTGTTTGTAAGTTTGTAAGAGAGAATCGTCGTCGTCGGGGCTGTGGGAATGTGGGAATCGCTTCGATTTCCAAGGGACGGTGGGAAGGGTGGAAAACCTGTCGTTGCGATGCGAACCCTCTTCGCTGCTCGCTGAGGTTTTCCACGCTTTCCATCCGGCCCGTCATTTCCACAGCCCTACGATTTTGCCGTTTTCCGTTTTCGCGACAGCAGCGCCCGCCGCCAAGGATGATCCGCCGCCGGTTTGCGCACCTGCCGATCCCCTCGCTGCCCCGGCGCCTCACGCCCCTTCGCTGGCGGCCTGTCGATCTCCTCAAATCCCACCGCGCGGCCCTCGAACCGTACCCGCAACTCGCCCTCCCGTCCCTGCTGCACCCTCACCCGCGCGCCCGCTCCCAGACTTTGATTCCGCTTCCCTTTGAGCTGCAAGAAGCTGTTCTCGAAACGTACCACCAGGTCGTTCGACACCACACGCTCGGCCTCCAAACAGAACACCCACTTGAGATCCAGGCCCTTGGGCAGGCGCTGATGAAAGTCCGCTTCCGACGCCGGCTCGCAGCCGAACTTGGCGTTGTGTTCCGGCAGATACCGCTCCTCGAGATAACGATTCGCCGCCTCGTAATCTCCGATGCCTTCGAGCCGCATCTTCTTGATCATGCGGTCTTGATGGGTGCCGTGATGCCGCTCCACCCGGCCCTTGGCTTGCGGCGACGAGGCCGCGATGATGCGGATGCCCAGCTTCGCGCACATGCGCCCGAACTGCGTCTTGGGCTCGAGGCCCTCGATCGCTTCTCGCGAGGTGGGCTTGCGCTTGTAGACGTTCTTCCAGTCGCAGTACAGCGCTTGCGGCACGCCGTACCGGCGCACCCAGGCTGCGAGCAAGTCGGCCGCCGCCCAGGTCGTCTCTTCTCTGGAGAAACTCCCCAGCGCCACGCCGGTCGCATCGTCGACGAAGTTCATCAGGCAAGCTTTGGGCCCCCGTCCTTCGAGCCACCGGTGGTGCGAGCCGTCGACCTGGATCAGCTCGCCGAACTGCGCCTTGCGCTGCCGCCGCTGACGATGCGCTTTGCGCTTGCGCTGGCGGCTCCACAGCCCGGCGGCCAGCATCCAGCGCCGCAAGGTCCGCACCGATACTTGCAGGTCGTGGTCGTTCCACAAATGCTCGGCCGCCAGCGTCGGCCCGAAGCGCTCGTGCGGCTCGCCGGAGTAGTGCTCTCGCACCAGTTGCAGCAAGCGCAGCAACTCGGGTTAAGTCGCGAACGTGAGTCGAGCGGCAAGCTGTGGACGTCCGAAGAGCGGAAAATCTTAGCAGGTAATGCGCACCTGACGGCTCACGCCGTAGCGCGCAAGCTTCACAAAAAGGGCTTTACTCGCTCCGCGAACTCGGTAATGATTTATCGGCGCCAGCAGCCTCGAAGCAAAAGGGGGCAGTGTGAGCAGTGAACGGTATGTCTCGACAACGGCGGCGGCCAGGAGTCTGGACGTCAGTGTCGCATGGTTCGGTATTACGCAGCGACGGGTTTAATCAGGGCAAAGAGGACCGTCGGCTGGCAATGGCGTCTCGTGATACCTGAAACCGGCGGTGAAACGCCGCCCCCTAATACCACAACCCCGGTGAGTGAATCCAGGAAATACAGGAAATACCGAAAATACAGGAAGTAAGCAACCGCAGAAAGTCGTCAATTCCGGGAAATACCGGAAGTTAACGCCTGTACATCCGCCAAGTTCTTTTCTGATACTGAGCTTGATGGCTGCTTTTACGGTTGCGCAGACCGACAACACTGCCGACGAGGCGAGCGCCGCTCTTGCGCTTTTCTCGTCGGCGTTTTTGATTTTCACTGGAGGTTTACCGAAACAATGAGGGACTCTGAACTAGAAGTTTTGTCTAGCGTGGCGCTGATGGATTTCGCCGGGCTGGAACCTAAGCCGGTCGTCGCCGCGCAAGATCGCGAGCTGCCGGAAGGCTTCGAGGATATCTTCGGCCCGAGGCCGAAGGCTTCGGACTTTGCGGGAACACGAAACCCGAGTTTTCTCTCTCGCGTTGCCATTGTCAAGTGGGAGCAAGACTTGCGGTATTTCAAACGGGCCGGGCTTCCGCCGTTCGCGGACGACACGCAGCTCGATCTTGCGACGCGGACTTTCGTGTTTTGGGATATGGGATATGGGGGCTCCGAAGTTCTACGAAGGGCGTTACGGCTGGGTAACGCGGTTCCCGGACGCGATGTTGTCCGATTTCGAAGCGTCGGCCATGGGCGGGTTGCTGTTCGTGCATCAAACTATTTCCAGCTATCAGATCCGGCAGTTGCTTAACGGGATCGTGCCGAAGCGGCGACACCCGTTCGTACCGCCGATGTTCGCATCGGTCGAGAAACCCCGTAAGCCTGCCCGCAAGAAGGCTCGCAAGTCGTCCAAGCGGCGCTCCAAGAAGGGCTTTGTCGCGCTGAATTACGGGCCGGGCGTTGAGCGTCCGAAGTGGGTAATTGACTTCCAAGAAGCCGAAGACGAACGCGAGGCTTCCATGCGCGACGAGCGCCTTGCGAGACTCGGGCTCCGGGTCGGAACGAAGTATTTTTACGACAAGTACGACATACCCGAACCGGCAGAGGGCGAGGATGTGATCCACATCAGGGCGGGCGGCGGCGGAAGCTCGACCAGCCAAGATCCGCGCGGTCCTGCCGGGCAGCTCGGCGGCGAAGGCGACGATCCCGAGCCGGGATTAGTTGCGGGGCTAGGGGGTCAAGGCGGCGCGCGCCGAGTACGGGCGCTGGATCGAGAAGGTTATCGGTGCGGCGTCGGCACAGATCCCGGAGGTTAACGAGTGAGGGTTGCTTACCGTGGCCGGATTCATGAAACATGGACGCCCGACAGGCGCGAGGTTCCCGGCAGGGTCGCACATATCACATCGGCGATCCGAGGGCAGTTCTGCGTTTGCTGGCGACGGCGTAAGCCGAACCATCCGTTTTGCGGTCGCTGTTTCTATAGGCTCAGTGCGCAGTTGCGGCGGTCGATCTATTCCGGTGACGACGGCGTCCGCGCGGCGGGCGCTCGATTTTTTCCGGCAAAAAATCGGTATGACGAAGGTCGCATTCAATCGCTTGGAACGCCGCTATCGCGAGGTATCGTTCACGGTTGCTCGGGTCGAGAGCGTTGCACTGATCGAGCGCACGAAAGAGCTACTTACCGACGCGATCGCGGAAGGGCACACGCGGGCAGTCTTCGAACGCCGAGCGAACGAGGCGTTCCGTAAGGCCGGTGTCGCGCCGCTTGAACCGTTCCACTTAGAGACCGTCTTCGAGACGAACGTAAACGGCGCGTATCAGGCCGGGCGGGCGTCGCAGATGCTACAGGCGGACGTTCGGCGCGCCTTGCCATTTTGGAAGTACCGAACGGCGGGCGACGACCGGGTTCGCAAGGCGCACAGGTTGCTGGACGGTTTCGTTGCGCATCATACCGACGCTGTATGGAGGCGGATCTATGCGCCGAACGGCTACCGCTGTCGCTGTAATGTCACGGGCCTAACGGAGGAACAAGCGCGAGGCGAGGCGAGCCGACGCGGGTTCGATCTTAGCGTCGAGGGGTTGAAGCGGCTACCGAGTCAACCGGACGAGGGGTTTAATACCGGGCCGGTCGAGAGTCTAAGCCAGCGGCTAACGCAGTCCCGGAAAAGAGGCGGGCACATCAAGCGCGAGCGGACGGCGTCGCAGATTGCGAATCGGGTACTTGAGGTAGCGAAGGCAACCGACGCGGAGATCGAGAAGCTAAAGCGGCGCAGGGCGGGAATAGATAGAAAGAACGTCGAGCTGATGAGGGAGCACGCCGATCTACTAGAGAAAAGTAGAAAGGGCGAGGCGGGCGTCGCTCAGAGTCTCGCCGATGCAAGGTGCAGACTTTCACAGGCCGATGTAGAGTTCGGGCGTGTCGTCGATGAAATTATCCAGACGGAGCGCGGCGTTCGCGAGCGGGCGCTTGAGGTTCTGCGGACGGACAAGCCTGCAAAGTTTTCCGTCAGGGGTCAAGTAAAGGTTCGCCGATCGCGGTTTGGCGGCGCAAAGGTTAGGAATACCCGAATCAAGCCAGTTTGGGAAAAAGGGATAGCGGAGTTTTCAAAGCTCGTTCATGTCGATTCACTCGACGGTCAGAGTGTGAACCTTTAGCAACACGGGGGGCGGGCGTTCCTATCATCAGGCGGGGCCGGGCGGCGGTGTCTCAATGGCGGCGCACGCGGGCGAGCGCACGGTCGTTCACGAGCTTGGGCATTGGCTCGAAGCTCAAGACGCGGACGTTCACCGAAAGGCGTTGTCTTTCCTTGAGCAGCGCACGGCGGGCGAGTCGTTGCAGTCTCTATCGAAGCTGACCGGCAGGCGCTACGGTTTCAGTGAGCGAGCGCGACCCGACCGGTTCCCAAACCCTTACACGGGGAAAGACTACGGAGGGCGGGCGACTGAGGTTGTATCGATGGGGGTCGAGGAAATGTTCGCCGATCCCGTTGACTTCGTACGGAAAGACCGGGGTCACTTCGAGTTTATGGTGGATCTGTTGAGGGGGCGTTAAGGGGTATGGCTGTTGTGATCGAGATCGGCGGGGCGCTTGCCACGGTAGACGAGTACCAGTGGTCGAGCGACGATCGGACGATCGAGCGGCTACTGAACCGCAGGCGTCAAGAGTTCGGCCCGTCCGGGTCAGATCCCGACCCGGATCGGACGCTTGCCTTTGAGGCGGTTCGGTCATTGGGCGCGGTGATCGTCAGGGACGACAACAAACCCGTAGCGAAAGAGGGGCGGGTCTACTGATGAGCGCAAGACGGCGGTCGCGACGGGCGCGGCCTGTCAAAACCCGGAGTGTCGCACGATCGTCGATCACGACGGCAAGCTGATCGGCAGGTTTACCGAGGGCTACGGCGAGCCGGTCCTAGGCCTTCACGCTGTCCTTGCCGAGCGCGCACACGTCGGGGCGGGGTTGACGTCATGACGAAATGGATCGAGATATTTCGGAGCGGGCGGCACACGTCGGCGTCCGGTAAGACGCGGACTTACAGCAGACGTCGAGGCGATCGCGTCGAGCTACGCCCCGTCCTATTACGAGGCTCCGATCGTCGTCGGGCATCCTTGCGCGGTCTTTCGATCTGTCTAGCTTGATGGCCGGTTGGGCCGCGTACTTTGGAATGGGCAAGGTCTCGACGAGCGGGGTCGGCCCGTTCACTCATATCAACACGTTTGCCGACCCGTCTGTCGCGGCCGATGCGCGCGTGACGACGATCTACGAGGAACTTGCAGCGGGCGAGAAGCGGTTGCTTCATTCGATGGCCGTTGACAGCGTGACGTTCAGCGGACGCAATCAGGAAACCGTTCAGATGTCGATGAACTTTATCGGCAGCGGCAACAAGACGGACGGCGCGGTTACGCTTCCGAGCCTCACGGCGCTAACGTTTTTCAACGGCGGCGACGTAACAGTGAAGCTCGGGCCGCAAGGCGCGACAGTCGATATCAGCGAGCGTATCCTTGACTGGTCTTTCACGTTCGGGCAAAACCTGAAAGCGGACCTCGGGTACTCGCCGGGCAACGGCAAGTTCCGCGACAAGATGTGGTTCGGGAAGCGGGTTGCCTCGGCGACGATCCGCGTTTGGTGGGACACGACGAGCGACATGCTCGACCTTTTCCTAAGGCGCTGATCAGCTCAAACTTTGCGTTTCTCTTAGGGCTCTACGACGCGCTGATCGTGAAAGTCGAGGGCTACGAACCAAACGAGGCGGGCAACATGGAAGCGACGCACAAGCAAATCGCCGTCCAGTTGTTGATGGGAAACCTCTAGAACTGGACGCGGGCGGCGCGTGCCTCCGCCTGACCCGGTCGATCCGTCGATCGAGTTCGGCGGTGAAATGGACCCTTACGGTGAGTGGCTGATATGAGAATCGGAACCAAGAGCGTTTTATTTGGAATACATCAGTTTCTTTTGCATCCTTGGTTTGTCGCTGCGGGATGGTGGAAGCTCTACGGCTTCCCGTTTGATCCGGTTGTGGGTCGCGTTTTTCGTTCACGATCTCGGGTACTTAGGGAAGCCGAATATGGACGGGCCGGAAGGCGAAACGCATGTCGAGCTAGGGGCGCGGATTATGTCGGCGTTGTTTGACCGGACCACCTCGGAAGACTTGCCGCTTGTGAACTTGCCGGGCGGTCAATGGCTCGGGCCGTGGGGTCGATTCTCGCTCTTTCATTCGAGGTTTTACGCGAGGAAATGCGGCGGTCAGTTCTCGCGCCTATGTGTTGCCGACAAGTTAGCGATCTGCTTAATGCCGAGCTGGCTTTACCTGCCGCTCGCGAGGGCGACGGGCGAACTCCGGGAGTATATGGCGCTCGCCCGGAAGCGTGAGAATACCGCACAGTCAAAGTACGAGACGATGGCGCTCAACGGCGACGACGAGCGCGAGTGGCATCGCGGCGTTCAGGCCTATATTTTGCGGTGGGTCGATGAGCACAAGGACGGCAGGCCGGACACTTGGACGCCTGCCGTTGCTGGTGAGTGTGCGGGCAGGACATGGGAACGCGAAGACGACGTTTCTCGGCTCTTTCTTCGCACTAGTGCGGGGCTGGCCTTTGAGCGGCACGGGGCGAAGATCGGCAAGAAAGCTGAGGACCTAGACGGGCCGGAACGCCGCCTCGCGTTTATGACTGCGACCTTACGTCAATATGTGCCTCGGTTTCGATCTCGGTTTCTGCGATGGGCTAGCGGTGACAGGCCGTTGGTGTTGTAACCCAATGATAATGTCCCCTTGAGCACCCAATAGAAATGTCCCCTAATCTGAGGCTCCGAAGGAGGAGCCGAGATTGGAAAGGACATCGATGAGTGCAAAGGAAGTGAGGCGCGGCGAAGTGCTGAGCCGAGTGAAACGAGGCGAACTGAAATTGACCGAGGCGGCCGAGCTGCTGGACGTCAGCTACCGCCAGGCGAAGCGTCTCAAGAAGCGTTACGGCGAGGGGGGGAGCAAAGCTCTCGTGCATGGCAACGTCGGGCGCGCTTCGAACCGAGCCGATGACAAGCGACGCGAGCAGGTTCTCGAGTTGGTGCGCGAGAACTATTCGGGCGAGCCGCACGAGCGCTTTGGGCCGACGCTGGCGTCGGAACATCTGGCGGCCGATCACAGTCTCGAAGTGCCGCCCGAAACCTTGCGGCGTTGGATGCTCGCCGCGGGTCTGTGGAGCCGGAGCCGCAAGCGCCAGGCGCATCGCCAGCGGCGGCAGCGCAAAGCGCACTTCGGCGAGCTGATTCAACTCGACGGCTCGCACCACGACTGGCTCGAAGGACGCGGCCCGAAAGGCTGCATGATGAACTTCGTCGACGATGCGACCGGCCGGGCGTTGTGCCGTTTCTCCAGCGAGGAAACGACTTGGGCGGCGGCCGATCTGCTCCAAGCCTGGGTGCGTCAATACGGCGTTCCGAAGGCGTTGTATTGCGACTGGAAGAACGTCTACCAGCGCCAGCCGACGTCGCGCGAAGCGCTCGAAGGCATCGAGCCCCAGACGCAGTTCGGGCGCATGTGCGCCAAGCTCGGCATTGGTATCATCGCCGCTTCGTCGCCGCAAGCGAAGGGCCGCGTGGAACGCCATCACGGCACGCATCAAGACCGCCTGATCAAGAAGATGCGGCTCCAAGGCATTGCCGATTACGAGGCGGCGAACCGCTATCTCGACGAGCAGTATCTGGACGAACACAACGCCAAGTTTACCTGCGAAGCAGCGGCGGGAGCGGACTTTCACCAACCTCTATCGAAGCGCCTGGACTTGAAGTGGGTGTTTTGCTTGGAGGCCGAGCGGGTGGTCTCCAACGACCTGGTGGTACGTTTCGAGAACCGTTTTTTGCAGTTGAAACCGCAGCGCAATCAGGCTCTGGGAGCGGGCGCGAGAGTCACCGTGCAGCAAGCGCGAGAGGCCGAGTTGCAAGTGGTCTACGAAGGCCGCGCGGTAGCTTTTGAAGAGATCGCCCGGCCGCAGCCGAAGCCGCGCCCAGAGCCGAAACAACGAGCGGTTCCGCGGCGGTCCAAGCCGGCCGCGGACCACCCCTGGCGTAAGTCACTGCGTTCGAAAAAGCGCGCGGCGACGACATAAAAAGGCAGGGCTGTGGAAATGACGGGCCGGATGGAAAGCGTGGAAAACCTCGGCGAACAGCGAAGAGGGTTCGCATCACAACGACCGGTTTCCCACCCTTCCCACCGTCCCTTGGAAATCGCTAAAGCGATTCCCACATTCCCACAGCCCCGACGACGACGATTCTCTCTTACAAACTTACAAACAACAAACCCAAGGGGACATTTCTATTGTGCTACCGAGGGGGACATTTCTATTGTGCTACAACAGGGTGACAGGCCGTTGGTTGACTTTCTCGATGATATGAACGAGTAAGCGTATGGCGCTTGTCTCCACAGAGTTACTCGACCGGTTGACTGCTCAGCAGAACATACCGCTCGCGCTCGCGTACGGGCGTCACCTCGTCGCGGGTAATGTGATTCTGCGGGACGACGACACGACGTTGGACATAACGACGCTCTTTGTCGCGCTCGGCGAGGGTGAGTGGGATAACGTCGAGGAGCTGCGGTTGAACGGGCTTGTTCTGGACAGCTCGAAGTTTCACTTCCATCCTGGAAAAGACGGCGAGGTCGGGACGGGCGGAGTGCCGGGCGATCAGAAGATCGATCTATGGTTGCCGACCGGGATTCAAGGTTTGACGTTCTCGCGAACGGCGTACGTCGTCATTCGATCCGACGCGGATATAGAAGCGCCGACGAGCGATTTCTTCGTTCTTGGAAAGTACAGAACGCGCAAGGTGCGCACCTATGACGCGAACGGCGTCGAGACCGGTTTCCGCTACAGCGCAAACCCGGTTTGGCACGTCCTCGACTTGCTGCGCTTACGTGACCCGACGACGCGGATCAATTTTGCGATGTTCGCAGCCGAGGCGGTAGTCTGCGACGAGCTGATCACTGTTGACAGCGGAGCGAACGTGGGCCTGCGAGGTCGCGTCTATCGTCGCGTTCGCACCGGTCGCCGTGGTGCTCATGATCGCGGTCGCCATTGTCGTGTTTGTGTTGGTGGTACCAGGGGCAGCGGAGACGCCTGCGGCTCTGCCGTGGGTTCCGGCGGGTCTATACCTCGGAACGTGTTAGAGGGGCTCTGAGAGCCTATGAGAGTAGGGCGCGGGCGGACTTAAATGACCCGTTGCGCCACAGGCGGCGCGACCGGTTGCCGCGTGCTTTTACGTCGGCGGGGACTCGGTACGCCGCGCCGGTCGGTTCGCGCCTTGCTCTCAGGGCTGCTCGGGTGTCTCGCACGAGCGTCTAGGCTAGAAACGGGCCGTGTGTTCCACTGACACGCGACCCGTGGGGGGTGAACTTCTCGGCCCCGTAAAAACGCCGTCCCCCGGCCGGGGCCCTCCAGCACAGCCGCGCGTCCTTGCGGGCGCGGGCAATGATCTCGCTGCGCTCGCGCGGGGCCGTCAAAACCGTGCGGCTGCAAAAGCTGCCGGCGGCGGCCAGCACCATCGTCTGGCGGCGCGCCCCGGCTTGATCCAAGCTCTGCCGCAATGCCCCCATCATCTCGACGAAGCGTTGCCAGAGATTGTGCTGCTTGACTTGTTGGCGGTATTGCTGGCGCTGCTCGGAGTCGGCCCGGCGGCCGGGCTTCTTCACCGCCGGAGTGTCCTGAAAGCGGATCGGCAGTGCTCGCGCGTCAACTCCCTCCTGCTCGAGCGGCAGCAGCAGCGAGGCTTGCAAGAAGCGCCATCCCAGCATCAGATTGCAATGAAACGGCGGCGACATGGGATCGCGCTGGTAGCAGGCCTGTTCGATCGAGCGGCCGGTTTTGTGCAGACGAGTGTCATCGACGGCGACGCCGATCAGAGGTCCCCGGCACCACGCCAAAGCGCTTTCCACAATCGGCTGAAACAACTGTTGCGGCTGCCACTGGCAGCGCGAATGCAGGAAATACTCGGCGCTCCAGCTGCGCTGCGAGCCGCCGTTGGTCCAGATAATGCGCGTCAGGGTGCGGCGTCCCAGACAGACCAGCGAACCCAGCGCCTGGCGCTGAGCGCGGAGATGCGTGCGCCCCTGCGGAAACACCCCTCGCCAGCGGGAGCTGATCGCGGTGAAGTTCTCTAACAGCGTCATGGGGACTCCTTTTCTGAAGCTGGTTCGGAAGCTGATTCTCGTAAAGCAAAAGTGTTTTTGGCGGTGCGGAGGAAGCGGTCGCGGCGGGCTATTTTTTTCGACAAGGAGGAGACGAGGCTTTCGCGGTCCACGGCAACGCCGAAGCGGGAGTGGATGCGGGCGATCAGCTCGGAGATGTGGAGAGGGGAGCGGACAGATGTAAGTATGTCAAAAGCCATATTGATCTGAGACAGACGGGAAGGGGTGCTGGGGCGAGCCGGGGGAGGATCTTTTCGGAGCCGGCGGACAGCGCGAAGCTGAGCGTCGAGGGAAGATTCGATGGTGCCAAGGATAAGATCTTTGAGTTCGGGGTCCATGCCGAATGGGAAAGGAAGTTTCCAGAGTTTAGAATGACACACTTCAGTCGGTCTGTCAACAATAGAATAGACAGACTGACTTTATCTAGGCATGATCACGGCCTGAGAGCCAGCAACGGAGAGCAAGAAACCCGCTCCTCGCATAAAATATCAAGCCCTCGAAATGTAGAAACTCCAGGCGTCGACACGGCACGCCAGAATGCCCGCGCCAGTGTGCCCAGCAGGGGCTGATTCTAGCAGGATGAAACGATCCTGCCGGGACCGATGGAGCTAACCGCAGGGAACCGCAGAGCGGAAGGCGCGGGGCGCAAGTCGCGCGGCCAAGCCGCAGGAAGCGGGAAACAAACCTTTGACAGCAGGAACACGAACCGGCAGAGAGGCCGCCTTGGCGCAGGTCCGCTTCGAGCCTCACGATTCGCTCGGCGGCGCCCAAACGGGCCTGCAGCTCGTGAGGGTTGAAAGGTTTCGAGACGAAGTCGTCCACTCCCGCGGCCAGGGCCTCGATCAAATGTTGTTTCTCCTGTTTCGAGGTCAGGAACAGGATGTAGGTATAGATGGGCAGGTCAGCGCTGCGGACTTGGCGGCACAGCTCGATCCCGCTCATCTCGGGCATCTCCCAGTCGGTGATGATGACCGGGAACCACTCCGCCAGAAACTTGTTGCGGGCATCAGTTCCGTCGCATGCCGTGATGGGCTCGTGGCCCAGAATGGCGCGTGGTCTTGTTTTGGGCATCGATGAACGCCCTTGACACAGCGCTCTGCCGCGGAGGCACGTGCATCCGTTTGTTTTCCTGCGCCCCGTCCGGAGCTTCTCCTCGCAGGGTTTCGGACCCAGGGTTCCACTTCGCTCCACCCATGGGCTACGATCCGGCGCCGCTTCGCGGCTCAAGGCTCTCAACGAGCGGCTGACGGGCTCAAAGTGAGCGGCTCATGGCTCTAAGTGACGGGGTGCCAGCGCCTATCCTCAACTGCGCTTCGTAGCGCTGCTGGAAAACAGCACGCACGTGCTGTTTGGCTCTCGCATGGGACCCTACGCGGTGAGTGAAATCGCACTGGCCCGGCAGCTGCTGCCGACGCTCGCACCGCGCCCTCAAACCATTCTTGTCTTCCAGCGGCCGCGCCGGAACAGCGTGACCCCGATGATTGTCCAGGTGACTGCCGTTAGCGCGACGGCAACATAGACCCCGGTGGGGCCGAGATCGAGAACGTGCGCGAGGGTGTAGGCCAGAGGCAATTGCCACAGCCAGTAGCAAACGAGGTTGATGAAGGTCGGCGTATCGGTGTCTCCGGCGCCGTTGAAGGCTGCCGCGGTGACCATGCTGTAGGCGGCGAAAATCTGCCCGGCGCTTAGGATTCGCAGCGCTTCGACTCCCACGCGAATCACTGCCGGGTCTTGTGTGAAGAACGCGATGAAAGGTTCGGCAAACATCCAGAACAGCACCGTCACCGAGCTGAGAAAGATCGTGTTGTAAAAACCCGCCAGCCAGACGGCGCGCTCGGCGCGTTCCGGCTTTCCCGCACCCAGCGACTGCCCAACCAGCGTCGAGGCGGCGTTGGCGAGACCCCATGAAATCAAGATGGAAAACATGATTAGCCGCAGGGCGATCGTGTAGCCGGCCAAGGTCATCGATCCGAACAAGGCGATGATGCGCATGATGCCGAGCCAGCTCGCCGTGGCGACAAAGAACTGGGCGATGCCGCTGGCCGACACCCGCAGCAAGCGCTTCATGACGGGGAGATCCAGACGAAGCTGGTCCGGCTTCACCGCGACGCGGTGTTTGCCGCCGAGAAGCACCCCGAATTGGTAGGCGACTCCGATGCCGCGGCCGATGGTGGTCGCGACCGCCGCGCCCAGAAGCCCCAGCTCCGGGAACGGCCCCCAGCCGAAGATCAGACAGGGGTCGAGAATCATGTTGATGATGTTGGCCAGCCATAGGGCGCGCATGGCGATCGCGGCATCCCCGGCCCCGCGAAAAATCGCGTTATTGAGAAAGATCAGAAAAATCGTAATGGAGCCGCCGAGCAACATCGCCAGGTAGGGCCAGCCGGCTGCTACCTCGGGCGCCGCTCCCATCCAAGTAAGCAACCGCGGAGCCAGCAGGACGCCTGCCAGCGCCAGAGGCATGGAAAACAAGACGCCGGCGAGAATCGCTTGCACCGCCGCGCGTCCGGCTCCTTCCGGGTCCCCTTCCCCGATGCGGCGAGCGACCAGGGCGGTGGCCCCCATGCTCAGCCCCAGCGCGATCGCGAACAGAATAACCAGCACCGAGGCGCTCAGTCCGACCGTCGCGACCGCGTCGGAGCCCAGCTTGCCAACGAAGTAGATGTCGACCAGCCCGAACGTCGACTCCATGAGGAGTTCGAGCATCATCGGAATCGCCAGCAGAGTAATGGCCCGGGAAAGGCTGCCCGAGGTGTAGTCTTCCCGGGTGCCCTTTACCGCCGCCCAGGCATCATGGAGAAAAGCCCGGGAGCCCGCCGGCGCCAGCGTCTGGGTAGACGAAATCTGTCGCGATTCAGATGACACGTTCGGGAACCATCAACCTGGAGAAGAGGGGAGGGGCCGCGGGAGACTTCTTCCATTATGGAGCCTCGGCGGGGAAAATGGCGGGTTCGATCCGGTCAGCTACGTCCGGGAGTGGGCTATCAGGGAGTGAATGATTTGTTTGGTTCTCTCGGATGAGAAAAGATCGCGGAGGAAATTCAGGAACTCTTCTTCGGATTGGATGGGGATCAATAACCCTGCTTCATCAAAAGCCTCAACTGGATACAACGAGGGGCCATGCGTAAAGCTAAATAGGTCAAACGTGTAATGGCTCAGAGCCGGCGCCACGAACATGAACGTGTGCTGGAGTTGCTCACCGAGGGTGACCGTCCGGACATTGCCGACGATCAAGCCTTCAGTCTTATCCGCCAGCAGAGTGGCTTGTTCCCTCAGAATCGCAACTGGCGACCTCAATTCAGTAGTCGCGATGTCGGCCGGCCAGAGATCCTGAGTGTGGGTGGACATTGTCGAATCAAAACACGTCTACAAATCTAGTTTAAATAATACTGGAAGATGGTCCGATCCTGCCGCCTTGTCCGGAAGGCCGGATGGCGACAACAGCGAGCTGTCGCCGTCTTCGGTCAAGATTCTAAGTTCTTCGCTCGGGAATCTGTCCATTAGGTCTGGGCGCAAAAGCACTGCTAGCAGCATCGTTGCCGTTGGGATAGCCCATTCCGCCAGGATCAAGACATCAACCTGATGCTGGTACGTGAGGGCGGAGACGACACCCTCGAGCGGCCGCTTGTTGAGGTTCCAGAAGAGGAAAGTCAGCATTTGCGGGGGAATCAGAGGACTTCCAACATTCTGACCGAAAGGAGTCTGTCGGCGCAGTTCGGGAACAGCAGTTCACCGGCAGTGGAAAGTTGAGCGCCGCGGAGTTTGTCTCGCATTCACTGCGCCCGGAGATAACCCTTTTGGATCTTGGCGACGACGGTGAAATGGGGATCGACGACGTTGGCAATGTCGTATTCCAGCGCGTGCCCCAATAGCAGGGACGAGCCCCGCTCGTCAAACCCATAGTCGCTCATGAGCCAGCGCTGCAGTTCGGTGGTGGCGTGCTGCAGCGCCTGTAGCAGGGGACGGGCGCTGCCAAGAACCATGATGTGCGTCTCGTTTTCAAGCCGCGGCCAAGAGATCTTCTTCTGTTTGATGAGATCGACCGTGAACTCGACGTCCATGGAAATTTCAAGAGCGTTGCCGACGACTTCGCCGTCTCCCTGACGGGCATGGCCGTCGCCCACGAACAGAAGTGCGCCGGGCTCCGAGACGGGCAGCATGAGCTTGACTCCCGCGACCATGCCGTTGTAGTCCATGTTGCCGCCGAAGGCGCCGGGAGTGCTGGTCGCAACGGCTTCTTTCTTCGGAGGCGCAACCGCGACGCAACCGAGCATCGGACGCAGCGGCACTTCGATCCCCTGGGGCTGGATTGATCCCGAGGCAACTCGGGCCACGCGCCCCTCTTTGTCGATATTCCAGGTCTCGGTGGTTTGTTCCGTCTCTGCTTCGAAGCGCAAGAAACCAGGATCGGCGGTATAGGGCGCCAGCACGCTGCTGGACCAAGCGGTTGCGCGGCTGGGCTCAATCTTGCCGAAGCGGACGACGAGCACATCGCCTGGCTCGGCTCCTTCGATGAAGAAGGGGCCGGTTTGCGGGTTGGGGCCTTCGCCGACCTTGTTGTTTTGCGCGTCAAAACCCCGGGCATCGATTGTCTTGGTAACGACCGTGTCGCCCGGTTTGATCCACAGCACCGGGCGGTGGGCGAAGGAGAACGTGTTGTGGTAGCCGGCGGGCTCGAAATGATGGGTTTCGGCGGGAAGGGCGCTCGAGAAGAGCACCAACGCGGCGAGCGCAAGCTGTAACTTCATTCGGGTTCTCATGGAGCCCTCCTTGTGTGGCCCGTCAATCATACCGCAACGTAATCGGTCCCAGCTTTCGGGAGAAGCCGGTTGTGGCATGCTTCCCGCAGGGCGTGCGGCCTGAGTGGCGTCGACACGAGACGCCTGCAGTTCTACATTCTGCGGACAGGGGGGACGAACCGCCCTGGGTGGCGCACGGCTCCCGGCGGGCCGCGCCGGCACTGATGTCGACGCTTGTGCTGCCCACCCAGTGCCCAAGATCGGACAGACACTGCGCTCGCCGCCGTACGGGCGGGACTGAGCTTACAATGGCGGGGAGAGTCCTATAGATCCTCTTGGGAGGAGAACTCAGTGTCTCATCGACCAGTCGCGGGTGTCATGGGGTCGGGAGTTGATCCGTGCGAGCCGCGGGCGGCCGGCCTGGGCAACATGCTGGCCCAACTCGGCGTGCATCTGCTGACCGGGGGTGGCGGTGGTGTGATGGCGTCCGTCAGCCGCGCATTTTTCGAAACGCCCGGCCGCGGAGGATCTGTCATCGGGATACTGCCGTGCCAGCCCGATGATCCCCTTTGCCGGGCGAAAGCCGGCTATCCCAACGAATGGGTTGAGATCTCCATCGCAACCCACCTGCCTCTGAGCGGGCCACGGGGGACAGAGCTGCTTTCTCGCAACCACATCAATATTCTTTCCTCCAACGCTGTCATTGCGCTTCCCGGCGGCCCCGGCACCGTGAGCGAGGTCGCGCTGGCTCTCAGGTATCACCGGCCTGTTGTCGCCTACCTGACAGACCGCTCGGAACTGCTGGGGCTTTCGGACTCCGTGGCCGTCGCGAGTACGCTGCCGGAGATTGAAAGGTTCCTGCGCGCCAGCCTGGACTGGCTGGAAAATAGTCTGGCTTGAAGAAAAGTAATGCGGCCAGCCCGCGCGCACGCGGTTTGGCCGCCCTCGCGGTTGACCCGTCACTCGCGTTGACCCGTCACTTGCGATGACCCGTTGCTCGCGTTGACCCGTCACTTGCGTTCCGGGCTCTGTTAGGCTCGCGTCAGGATCAAATTGCCAGCGCCATCCTCTCGGGAGCGCCAACCGGGGGCCACGTAGACGCTGGAAAATTCCTCCCGCTGGGAGGGAGCTGCCAGGTCAATCTTATCCAAAGTGGCGGTCGCCTTCACGCGCGCGGTCACGTGCTCGACTTTTCTTCCGGGGTGCTCGTAGCCGTAGAGTTTGCGGTGATGCGCGTCAAAACCGGCGCGTTGTTCCCACGGGACGGTAATCTCGTAGGACTGTCCCTCGTACCGCAGATCGATCATGCGCTCGAACAGCACATCGGAAAAGCCCTCGTCTGAAAACTCAGCCGCTGCCCGGCTAACTAGTTGCTGAAAGGCGAGGAGCGGATCCCTTCCGAGAACCGACTGCGAATAGTCGCGCACGCAATCAGCCGCCAGCATGCCAACGGCCGAAAGAACGCCCGCGTGCGGCGGGACGATGACGGTTGAAACGTCCAGCCGCTCGGCGAGCTCGCAGGCGTGCTGGGCTCCGGCGCCGCCGAAACTCAGCAGCGCGAAATCCCGCGGGTCATGTCCCCGCTCAACCGAAACCGCCCGTATGGCCCGCTCCATATTGGAATTCGCCACGTCCACAATCGCGGCCGCCGTTTTCTCGATAGACGCGCCAACCCGGGCGGCGAACAGCTTCATGAATCCCCGGGCGCGATCGAGGTCGAGTGGCATGCGCCCGCCAAGGAACTTCTCGGGCTGGATGCGTCCCAGAAGCAGATTGGCGTCGGTGACGGTGATCCGCTCGCCCCGCCCGTAGCAGACCGGTCCGGGGTCGGCTCCAGCGCTCCCGGGTCCGACGCGCAGCGCCCCCGCGCGGTCGAGATAAGCGATCGATCCGCCGCCCGCTCCCACCGAATGGATGTCCAGCATCGCTATGCGGATAGGAAAATCGCCCAGCGTCGACTCCGTCGTATAGCTGAATTTTCCGTCGTAGAGCGACACATCGGTTGAGGTGCCTCCCATGTCGAAACTGATCACGCGTTTGAACCCGGCCTGATTGGCCGCCGCGGCCGCCCCCACAACACCTCCGGCGGGTCCGGAAAGCACGGTCTGGACAGCACTACGACGGGCGGCACTCGAAGAGATCGATCCGGCGTTCGACTGAAAGATCCGTAACCGTGTTGCGCCAAGCTTTTTGGACAGGCTTTCTAAATAGCGAGTCATCAACGGTGTAACGTAGGCGTTGACAACGGTGGTTGAAGCTCGCTCGTATTCGCGGTATTCCGGCAGAATCTCATGGGATAGCGAAACGAAAAAGCCTCGCAGAGCCTCCCCCACGCGCTTTTCGTGGGCAGGGTTGGCGTAGGAGTGCAACAGGCAGACCGCAACCGACTCGACGCCGAGCCCGCGGAGTTTTTCGGTGAGTCCTTCGAGGGCCGCCCGGTCAAGATCACGCTCGACCGAGCCGTCGTAAAGAATGCGCTCCGGCAGTCCGAAAGTCAGATCGGGCGGAACAAGCTGCCGTTTTGCCGGCGCCAGCAGATCATACAGCCTTTCCCGGTTCTGCCGGCCAATGATGAGCAGGTCCTCGAATCCCTGAGTGGTGAGAAACGCAGTGCGAGCACCCTTCCGCTCGAGAAGCGCATTGGTGGCAACGGTGGAGCCGTGAACGACTTCGCTGGCGTCCAGATCCCGAAGTCCTTCGAGAATCGCTTGCGCCGGGTCCTGCGGCGTCGAGCGAACTTTGCGAGTGTAGTAGCGGCTTCCGTCCCAAATGACGAAGTCGGTGAAAGTTCCTCCGGTATCAACTCCAATGCGCATGTGAGGGCGAGACACGCATTGTACTGCACCATTGGAACTCGATCGAAGGGCCAGGCTACTGGGGGTTGATGATGGCTGGTCAAGTTCGGATCAGCGCGGCAAGCACCACCAACGGATGGTGCATGTTTCATGCTGTGAAGAAGCTCACCAACGACTTCGATGATATGCTGAAGCGCTAGAAAAAAGTAGACAAACAGGTCAGAATCATGGTAAAAATACTCTTACACATGTGCTTCTCGTGGGCCTATCGCTGCTGGTTTCGATTTACGGGCTAGTCTCCGTAGAGTGGCGCAGGTTTTGAGTCGCACAAGCTTCCCAAACTTCCCACTCGACCGAGTGGGTTTTTTCTTTCTGGCGGGGGCAGGGGAGCGAAGGTCGTCATCATGATTATTTCCATGAGGCTAGGTGCATCACAAGAGCGGGTCGACTACGTTTGCCAAAGAATCGACGAATTGGGGTACAAAGTTCACTCCATTCAAGGCAGCGAGCGGGTCGTCATCGCCGCAGTGGGGGTCGGAGACTTGTCACATTCAATAGAGTCGTTGAAAGCATGCGAGGGTGTCGAGAGCGTCGTGCCGATTTCGGCGGAATACAAATTCGTCAGCAAGCAGTTCAAATCAGCTCGCACCGAGATTGCTGTCGGCAGAGCGACGGTCGGAGGTGAGGACTTTGCGGTCATGGCTGGGCCTTGCTCGGTTGAAACCGAGCAACAGATTATGGAGACGGCGGAAGCCGTGGCCGCTTCTGGCGGCAATATCTTGCGCGGAGGGGCCTACAAGCCGCGCTCCTCTCCCTACAGCTTTCAGGGCCTGGAAGAGGAAGGGCTGAAGCTTTTGCGAAAGGCAGCGGACGCAACCGGCTTGGCCGTCATCACCGAGGTGATGACGGTAGTGAATGTCGATCTGGTGGCGGACTATTGCGACATTCTGCAGATCGGCGCAAGGAACGTTCAGAACTACCCGTTGCTGAAGGCTGTTGGCCGAGTCAACCGCCCGGTGATGATCAAGCGCGGGCTGAGCTCGACAATTCAGGAGTTGCTGCTTTCCGCCGAATATGTCGTCTCGGAAGGCAATCAGAACGTTATCTTGTGTGAGCGCGGCATCCGGACTTTTGAAACCGCGACGCGTAACACGCTCGACATCGGAGCCGTCCCGGTCCTGAACGAGCTCACTCACCTGCCGGTTATTCTCGATCCGGCCCACGCCGCCGGCAAGCGCAGATTGATTCCGCCGCTGACCAGAGCCGCCGTTGCCGTCGGAGCCGACGGGTTGATGGTCGAGGTTCATCCAAACCCGGATAAGGCCTGGAGTGACGGCGCCCAATCGCTGACTTTTGCCGAGTTCGAGAGGATGATGCGCGATCTCGAACCGTATTTGGCTTTGTGGAAACGAGCCCGCGAAGGCCAGTTGGCGGTGGCCGGGCAATCAGTTTGAGCATCCCGCGCTCGCCGGCTGTATCATGCTCTGACGGGAAGACGACTCAGTGTGCCTGTAGCGCTTTGCATTCGGCCCGAGGCCCGCTGTTGACCCTGATCCGGGCGGGAATCCGAATCAGCGTTTGAGCCGCCATTGGCAACAGTCATTGGCGCGGGTATACTCCTGTTGTAACCCGCGCCGCCCTCGCCATGCCTAAACGCTACTTTGACCAAATTGAAGTGGGTGAGACCCTCGAATCGCCGGGGGTAACGGTCACTGACTGGCACGTGATGCAGTTCGCGGGACTGTCGATGGATTTTTTCGAGCTGCACACCAACGACGAGTACGCGAAACAAACCGAGTACGGGCGCCGGGTCGCGCATGGTCTGCTCGGGCTGGCAATTACCGACGGCCTCAAGAACCGTTCGGAGTTTCAAGTGGAGGCCATCGTTTCGCTGCACTGGTCGTGGGATTTCGTCGGGCCGATTTTCGTCGGCGATACCGTCAAAGCCCGCTTGAAGGTCGCCGAGAAGCGAGCATCGAGATCGAAGCCCGACCGGGGCATTGTGAAGCTCGAGATCGAGCTGATCAACCAGCGTGACGAGGTCGTGCAGAAAGGGCACAATGTCATGATGGTGAAGCGCCGGCCATAGCTGGCATTCCTCACCGCCTGCCGGCCCGGAGGCCGACGCGGCCCGCCAGGAGGCGCGCGCCACCTCGGAGGCGGAGCGCAAATCAGCCAGTTCGTTCTGGCAGCTTTGCCTGCCCGGCGGCTCTAAGATGTGCTTGGTAAGCGGGGGTTCCAAAGAGCACGAAGATTACTTTTTTGATCGTGCAGTCGTGCTGCCGCAGGCGCTCAACGACAGTTTTGACCGCAACTTGCGCGGCTTCCGCGATAGGGTACCCGTAAACCCCTGTACTGATCGAAGGAAAGGAAACGGTTTCCGCCCCCTGTACTTGCGCCAGTTGGAGTGACGCCCGGTAGCAGGAGGCGAGGCGGTCTGGTTCGCCGCGGGCGCCGTCGCGGTAGATCGGTCCGACGGTATGAATAACGTATTTCGCCGGCAGGTTTCCGGCTCCCGTGACAACGGCATCGCCCGTCGGACAACGCCCGATCTCGAGCCGGATCTTGTCCAGTTCGGCCATGATGGACGGCCCGCCAGCTCTGTGAATCGCGCCGTCCACGCCGCCTCCTCCGGCCAGCGCTGAATTGGCGGCATTGACAATTGCATCGGCGGGAACCTTCGTGATGTCCCCTTCGACAAATTCGAGTGTGGCGTGATGAACAGTGAACTCCATCGTGGGACTGAACCGTCACTCGAAGCATAACCCCGATGCGGATTCGGCGCTACCGATTGCCGCGAAGTTACAACGCTTTGGTAACAAGCCGGGTTTTGGTAAAGGCCGGCTCCGCTGCTCGCCGTCACATTGACTTGCCGCGTTCAGTTTGAAAAACCGAATCAACGGCTCAACGGGTTCGCCACATTGACCTGCCGCGCTCAGTTTGAGAAGATCCAGTCATGCACAATCCTCTGCTTGATCGCTTCCCCGGCGTGATGGCGGGACTCGCCGGCGGATTTGTGCGCTCGCCGCTGATCGAGTTGAGCCCGGACGATCGAAACGACCTGCAAGGGATCTTAACGAGAACGGGGTTGCTGACGGGGTTGCTGAATGCTCAACGGATTCCCGCATAGTTGCGGGACCAGGCGTCGGGAGCTTTCCGTGAGGCGGCAATTATGAATGACCCAGGCCCCAGATCAGCGGCAGTCACTGCCACAGCCGCGGCTTTGGTGATCCTGACCCTGCTGTCAATCGGGCTGGCGGGCTGCACGCAACCCGTTCCGGGCCAGACAGGATCACAGGCCCCACGTGCCGGGGAAGGCGCGAAGCGCCCGCTGCAGGTCGGCAAGCTCATCAAGAAACGGCGGATCGCGCCTGTCATGAGCGTGGCCCACGCCGACTGGCTTACGCGGCCGGAGCGCGATGAGGAAGAGCAGCCCGACCGCGTCGTCCAGGCTTTGAACATACCCAAGGGCGCCACGGTTGTCGACCTGGGGGCCGGTGTCGGCTACTTCACGCTGAGGCTCGCCAAGCAGGTGGGGCCCCGAGGAAGAGTTCTTGCCGTCGATATCCAGCAGGGCATGCTGGACCGCTTGGCGAGGAACCTGGACGGGAAGAGCATCAACAACGTCGAGAGCATACTGGCAAGCGCGGACAACCCGGGTCTCCCGCTGGGCGAGGTCGACCTGGTACTCGTGGTCGATGTCTACCACGAGCTAGCCCATCCCGAGAAGACCATGGAGCACGTTCGCAGATCCCTCAAGCCTGAGGGCCGTGTCGTGCTGATCGAGTACCGCAAAGAGGACCCGGACATCCCCATCCACCCTCTTCACAAGATGACCGTTGAGGAGGTCCGAGCCGAGATCGAGCCCATGGGCTTTCGCCTAGTGGATCTGCTCGAATTCCTTCCCCGGCAGCATATCTTCATCTTTCAGGACGCTGCCAGAGCCCCCTGAGCGCCGGTACCGGGATGTCAGTGGCCGCGGCTTGGCGAAGTGATGGAAACAAAGAGGTTGCCGGTTGAAGTATAAATTTTCTTTACAAAATGTCCGGAAATGGCAGAGAATGGCAGAATATGGCAGGATCTGGGCCATTTTCGACGCCTCGTCATGGTGTCAACCGATAATGTCTTTGTTTTCAGTGCTTGGGTTGCAGCCGACGGCGGGACCGTGGCAGTCCCCTCGCAAAGCGACAGGTTTCTTGCGGATTTGAGGTCGGCCCTTACTTGAGGCGCAACTATTCTTGTCGCTCGCCGCAGCTGGCGGATTGGCGGCAACTCGGACCGGTGGCCACTGCTAGCGCTAGCTATAGCTAAGACAAACTAAGACATGTCGCCAGGAATGGCGACACGGCACGTCTGGAGACGTGCGCCACATCAGCTTGTCGCCACCTTAGCTTGTTCCCACCGTTCTCATTGTAGCAGGCGGGTCCTGCGTCACCGGCGGCTTTTCAGCGAACAGTGCTTCCCACCTGCAGAGCGCGACAAACTAAAAGACGGTGTAGATAAAGGGAGCGAGCGCTGATCCCTGGGCGAACACCAGCAGAGCGCCCAGCAAGAGCAAGGTGATGACGATGGGCAACAGCCAGAGCTTCTTGTTTTCCCTGAGAAACATTACGAACTCGCCGAGAAGCGAAACCTTGCTCATGAAATCCTCCGGAACGCCGGCGTGCCCCGGCATCCAGGGCTAAGCTCAACGGCTTGCTTGCGCGCGGCGGGCTGTCCAGCCTGCCGATTCGCGGTGCCGCGGCCGAGCAACACCCTTCCGTTACATAGTAGCGCCCTTTTGCCTGATTCGCGTGGTGGCAGCTAGCCGCGGGTTGAAGCAGATCAGCCGGCGCCCCCGAAACCCGCGGCGTGAGCGGCGTGACAATCGGCACCCAGGGCCGTTACAATCATGGGACGTTCGGCCTGAGCACGACCCCTAGAGCTAGCTCGGGGCTAGCTCCGCCGGGACGGCTGCTTCAAGCTTGCTTCTCTATCCGTTGGAGAAGGTGGCGGATGCCTTTTTGAAAGGTTTCGGGCCGCACGATCAAGCTGATGACCAAGTACGCACCCTCCGTGAAATCGAACAGGCGTCCGGGGTGAACGTAGACCCCGTCCTGCTCGAGCAGCTCAACCGCCCATTCCTCGTCACTACGGATAGCGGGAATCCGCAACACCGCATACCAGCCGGCTTGCGCCCGCAACCGGCTGCACGGGGAGACCTCCTCGGCGAGGCAGGAATCAAGGAATCTCAGATTTTGGCGGATGCGCTCCAAGATCCGCCCCTGAACCGGCTTGGCCAGTTTCAACAACCGGGAAGCTGCCTGCTGGACCGGCGTAGCGACGGAAAGGCAGGTGTCCGCGATGACTTCGGCTCGCTCCAGCGCCGCCGAAACCATCTCCGCTGGACCGTTGGCAACGATCCAGCCAAGCTTCATTTGGGGCAACGCGGCCGTCTTCGACAAGCCATTCAAGGTGAAGGTCAGACAGTCATCGACCGCGGCAAGGCTGGGCGCTCGCTCGTGAGGCTCTTCACCCGGTGCAATCGAAACAGCGGGGTCCGCGCCCGCGGCTCCCAGATTGCCCGAACCTGATGGATCCTCGGCTGTGCCGTGTACTTCCCCTGGCTGTTCACGCTTCCAAACGTAATCAGCGAACACCTCATCCGAAATGATCGCCAGCTTGTGGGCGCGTGCAAGCTCGATCAGCCCGGCAAGCTCCCTGGCAGCCAGCAGAGACCCCGTCGGATTATTCGGAGAGACGACCACAATGGCCCGGCTGCGTGCAGTGATCTTGGCAGCCAGCGCGTCCACATCGAGCTGCCAGCCATGGTCATAGAGCAGAGGGTAGAGGACCAAGTGCACGTCGTTGAGGTCGGCCAGCAGGTCGAGCAAGGGATAACTCGGAGCGGGCGAGAGGATCTCGTCCCCTGGGTCCGCCAGCAAGCGAAACAGGTGGGAGTAGCCTTCGCTGCTGCCCGTAGTCAGCCAAATGCGATGGGAGGGGACCGCGACACCTCGTTCGACGTAATACTCGGCGACAGCCTGGCGCGCCGCCGGAAGGCCGAGAGCGTGGGGCGCGTAAGTTGCCGCCGCGGGGTCAGCGAAGGCCTGCTGAATCGCCCGGTAATCGTATTCGAAGCCCGCTTTGGTGGGGTTGGACTCGGTGAGGTCCAAGAGCGGTCTGCCCCGCCGCTTGCACGTCTCCAGCGCCGCGGCAAGGCGGTTCGGCATCGTGTTCCAGCGGGTTCGTTTTGCAAACAAAGCAGTCTTCGGCAGTCGCCGTGCTGGCGTCGGACTCTAGGATCTAGGCTTCGGCCACAATTCAACTGGCAGACAGAAACAATTGGCATGTCGCACTTGTGACTGCTCAGCCAGTGTGTTATAGTCGGGCGCAAATTCGCGTATCAAGGAGATAGCGTATGCCATTCTGTAGCAAATGTGGAGCGGACATAACGGGCGTTGCGTCGTGCCCTCAATGTGGGACCGCAGCCGGGGAGCAACCGGCGGGGCAACCAGCGGAAGATCCGGCGGGAGCGGGGACAGCCCCACAGGCAGCTCCAGCCGCGCAAAGCCTTTCCAACAACGTTGCCGGGGCTCTAGCCTACGTCACGCCGATTCCAGCCATTATCTTTCTGTTGATTGATCCCTTCAAGACCATTCGATTCGTGAGATTCCACTCGCTGCAATCCATTATCTTCTGCGTTACGGCCTTCGTCCTTCAATTCGCCCTTGGGATCGTAAGCGTCGCACTCAGCTTCATGGGCATTGGATTCATTGGGCTGCTGAGTACGCTGATCAGTCTCGGAATCTTTGTGCTCTGGATCGTTCTGGTGATAAAAGCCTACCAGGGTCAGGAGTTCCAACTGCCCGTCATCAGCGGTTTAGCGGCGAAATGGCTTTAGGGGCAGGGGGAAGGAACGCCCCAAAAACATGAAAACCCCTTGGGGCCCAATCAGAGTAAGCGACGCGCATGCTCACTTCTTCTCGAGGAGTTTCTTTGAGACGCTGGCTCAGCAAAAGCGCGCGGCCGGAACGGAAGCAGATGCCGACGGGCTCGTGCGGCAGCTCGGGTGGGATCCGCCGCCCGCCGACAACGCGGAATTGGCTGCTCGCTGGGTCAGCGAACTGGACAAGCACGGGATGGACCAGATCGCGCTGATGGCCAGCGTGCCGGGCGATGAGTCCGCCGCCGCCGATGCGGTCAGGGCTTATCCGGATCGCATCCACGGCTATTTCATGTTGAACCCGCTGGGGTCCGGCGCGGCCGGGCGGACACGGCGGGCAGTCGACGAACTGGGGCTCAAGGGGATTTGCTTGTTTCCCGCAATGCAGCGATTCTCGGTCCAAGACGAACGACTCAAGCCGATCTATGAGCTGGCATCGGAACGCTCCGGCGTTGTTGTTTTCGTCCACATGGGCGTGTTGAGCGTCGGGGTTCGCAAGAAGCTGGGCCTGCCGTCAAAATTCGACATCAGCCTTTCTAACCCGATTGATCTGCACCCGGTGGCTTTGGACTACCCGCAAGTCAACTTTGTGATCCCGCACTTCGGCGCCGGATTTTTCCGGGAAGTCCTCATGCTTGCCGATCTAGCGCCGAATGTCTACCTGGACACCTCCAGCACGAACTCTTGGGTGAAATATCAAGCGCCGCAGATCGATCTGAAGACGGTCTTCGCAAAAACGCTTGAAATCATCGGCCCGAAGAGGCTTCTGTTCGGCTCCGATTCGTCGTTCTTCCCGCGCGGCTGGGTCTCGGCCGTCGCCGAGTCGCAGCTTGATATTCTTCGCCAACTCGGTCTTGATTCTGAAGATGCGAGCGCGATCTTCGGCGGGAATCTGCGGCGGCTTCTGGGCTAACGGCAATACTGTCGACTTTATTGGTTTCGCTCGCCCAAGTCGTTGTATTTCTTTCCGAGCAAGCCGGCTGGATCCGGCGTCAGAATCATGCCGTTTATTTTCCTACGCCCCATCCGGGGCTTCCCTCGCAGGGCCGCGGACCCAGGGTTCCGCTTCGCTCCACCCATGGGCTACGATCCTACACCGCTTCGCGGCTCAAGAGCTCTATCCGCGACTAAATGGACTTGTCCCCGTCAGTACATTGACGGCACGGATTAGGCCGAAGGCCCTAACCGTTGCCCGCCGAGCGAAGGTACAATCTTATTCATACGGTTATGGCAACCTTCGACTCCGATCTAGAGAGCATCGTTCAGGAGCTGAACGAGAAGGTCAAGACAGCAGATTCCGCCGCTGGGGAACTTCCCGGCCCGCAGCCGGTGGAGCACGCCCACGCCACGGCCGGACCCTCCGACTCGCTCGACGACCTGCTGCGCATCGCCTCTCGCCGCGCCGCTTCCGATCTGATTCTGGTGGCCGGATCCGGTCTCATTCTTCGCATCAACGGGAGCGTAGTGCAGAGCAGCGGCGCGGCATTTTCCGAGGCCCACATCAAGTCGCTTGTGCTGCCGCTGTTGACCGGGCGGCGACGTCAGCAGCTTGAGCAGACCCGCAACGTAGATTTCAGCTTCGTGCGGGAAGGGATCGGGCGCTTCCGAACCAACGTCCATTTTCAGCGCGGGACCATGGCGGCGGCAATACGTTTGCTGCCGGATCAGATCCCCACGCTCAGCGAGTTGCATTTGCCGCCGGCGCTGGCTGAGTTGACCGACCGGAAACAAGGCTTGGTCTTGGTCACCGGACCCACGGGCTCAGGCAAGTCGACCACGCTGGCGGCCTTGATCGGGCTGATCAACCGCAATCATCCGCACCATGTCATCACGATCGAAGACCCGATCGAGTATTACCACACCAACGAGAACTCCGTCTTCGAGCAGATGGAAGTCGGACACGACGCGGAAAGCTTTGCCTCGGCGCTGCGCAGCATCCTGCGGCAAAGCCCGGATGTCATTCTTGTGGGCGAGATGCGGGATCCGGAAACCATGGCGGCAGCGGTCACGGCCGCGGAAACTGGTCACCTGGTTTTCTCGACTCTCCACACGAATGACACGATTCAAGCCGTGGGGAGGATTGTGGACTCCTTCCCCGGCCCGAAACAGAATCAGATCCGGCAACAGCTCTCGCTCGGATTGCTGGCGATCATCGCCCAGCAATTGCTTCCGGCGGCTGACGGACGCGGCCGCTACCCCGCTACCGAGATTCTTTTGGCGAATACAGCCGTGAGTCACATCATTCGAAAGGCCGAAGACCATATGCTGCGCTCGCAGCTCAGCCTGGGACGCTCTGAAGGAATGATGATGATGGAGGAGTCTCTCGCCAAACTAGTCCGCAGCGGCAGTATCACCTACGAGACAGCCTCCAGGTATTGCTTCCGGCCGGAAGAATTCCAGCGCTACATGCAGCAGTAACCAGGGCCCAAAGCAGCGGCAGGAAGGCGTGAAAAAATTCGGGGACACTTCACTTCGCGCGCGCTCGTAAGTTTCGTGAAATGGGGGTTAGGGTCAATACTGTCGACTTCAATGGTTTCGTTCGCGCAAGTTCGTTGTATTTCTTTCCGAGCAAGAGGGCTGGATCCACCGCCTGAATCATGCTGTTTTTTTCCTGCACCCCTTCGGGGTTGCCCTTTCTAGGTTACCCCACCCAGGGTTCCGCTTCGCTCCACCCATGGGCTACTATCCTGCGCCGCTTCGCGGCTCAAGACTCCCAACGAGCAGCTCATGGCCCTAAGTGAAGAGTATGGGGGCTAGGGTTGGGCTAGGGTTGGGCTAGGGTTGGGCTAGGGTCCGATTCATTTTGGCGGGAGGGCTACCCCGCGGGGACCAACTGGTTCTCGGCAAGGTGTTCTCGCAAGACGTCCGCCACGATTCGATGGCCCTTCGATGTCAAGTGAACCATATCGTAGAAAAGAGACTCCCCATCGTTTTTCTCCATGATGGGGAAGAGATCGATGAGCGTCACCCCGTGCTTTCCACAGATCTCGGCCATCTTCGTCTGCGGCTTGAGAACGTAGGAGCGTTCCTCGTCGAGCAGTTTCTTTTTGAACTGCGGCCCGAAAGGCACCATCAAGACTCGCAGCTGACCTCCGATTCCCTCAACCAGTTCTTTGATCAAGACGAGCTGCTCTTCAAAAAGGCCCCAGGTTTCGTCCTGCCACGCGAGCGGAAAGCCAGGATACTTATCCCAGGGGTACTTGTGGTCCTTGACGCTCCACTGAAGCGCCAGGAACCGCAGGCGTATGGCCAAGTAACTCCAGTCGGGGAGCCACGCCAGCGGGTCCCCCTTCTCCGGCAGGTAGGCACGGCGGGCCTCTTCGGTCAACAATAACCCCACGTTGCTGTCAAAGCGGTGCAAGAACTTCTCGTTGTCATTTACCGTGTATTGAAGGATGACCAGGTCCGGTTTGTAGGGCAACAGATAATGCTCCAGCATGAGGCGCTCCTGGTAAGTCGTATACCCGGAGACCGCGGCGTTGATTACCTCGGCGCGTCCTTCGAGATCTTGGCCAAGAAACGGGACGTAGCCTTTCCGCGGGTTCCATTCCCAGTCGCACATCACCGAGACCGAGTCGCCGATGACAATAATCCTGGGTTTGCCGGGCTGTTTTTCGAGCGGAATCTCCTTCTCGCGGATACCCAGTGAGTTCACCTCGGGAAGCGCTGGGTTGTATTTGAATCCTAGGATGGGGTCGGCTACGATCTCGCTGGTTGCGGTTCCGCGGGTAGTGGGAACTTCCTGCTCGAACAGTGCATCCCAGGCGCCTTCCACCCCGGCTTCGTCGCGCACGCGCAGGATGACTTCGGCAGCCAGCAGGCCGCTGATCAGGCTCATCGAGATGCCGATGGCGTGGAACAGGAACTTTTTCATTGTGGTGGGCAGCAAGCTGGACGACGCCAGCGGAACTTGCGGTCCTTCGTTGTCAATTCTACTTTCGTTGTCAATTCTAATTGATCCCTTGCCGACGAAAGACGTAATCGGGGTCTTCCGGCTCCACAATCGGTTAAAGGAGTCACACGTTATAGGGCAATTCACTGATCATCTTCACGAGAGGTGCGGACCCGCGATAGATCCTGATCGGTGGCTCTGCTCTGTGCCAATCTACTTGGCGACAAGCGGTGGCGCTGCAGCTTTCCAAGTGCGTTTCGCTGTGAAGTTCTCCCAGACATGCGAACTTCCGCGACATCCCCCCATTAAATGCAGCTCATAGGCCCGCTGCCGGGCCGCCGCCCCTCAGGCATGGTCCGCTCCCATATGCATGTGGTGGCCGCCGGGTCCGCTCCCTGGCACGCTGACGCCGGGCTCGATCGGTTCGTCGCTGTTCATGACCTGCTCGTAGAGATCCTCGGGAAGGACGCGCAGGACCGTCGTCAAGCCTTTGAGCGCCATGTTCCAGCTTGCGCGCATGCCGCGGACCTCGCGGCGCTCCATGATCTTTTTCATCTCCTCCCCGCCCATCATTCTCATGCCCTTCATGCCTTGAGGATATCCCGGAACAGCGAAGCCGGCATCCGTCTTAGCGAGTTGTACTTCGGGCGTGCCATCCAACGAAGTTATGTAGTCGTCAACCGAAGCCCCGGAGCGGATGCGCGGGCCCACTTGGGAAACCATGTGATTCATCATGTGGTGAAACATATGGCAGTGGAACATCCAGTCGCCGACATTGAAGGCGATGAACTCGATGTCCTTCGCGATCGCCACGCCGACGAGGGTATTGTTTCCCGGGATCCAGGCACTTTCGGGAATCCGGCCTCCCTCGCTGCCCGTCACCCAGAAAGTGTGTCCGTGGAGATGAATAGGATGATGCTGCATGGGGCTGAAGTCCAGCAGACGGACCCGCACGCGCTCGCCGTGCTTGCACACCAAGGGCAGAGTATAGGGCCCCGAGTGGCCGTTGATTGTGTGCCAGTTCCAGTCCATCTTTTGGGTATCCGGGATCGTGGAGTTCGGCGGAATGAAGAAGTTTTGAAAGAGCAATGCGAAATCACGGTCTACGGGCGGGTCGTATGCAACTCTCGGATGAATAATGAAGAAGCCCACCATCCCCATCGCTTCCTGCATCGCGATATGCGAGTGGTAGAACATCGTGCCCGTCTGGTGCAGGTCGAACTCGTAGACAAAGGTGTCCCCGGGCGCAATCGGGTCCTGTGTCACGAACGGGACGCCGTCCTCTTTGACCGGCAATTCCAGGCCGTGCCAATGAATCGTGGTGGCTTCAGGCAGCTTATTGTGGACCACAAGGCGCACGCGATCGCCCTGATAAGCTTCAATCGTCGGCCCGGGCATGCTGCCGTTATAGCCCCACACGTCCATCCAGTAGCCTGGCAGAAACTCCCTCTTGAGCGGTTCGCAGGTGATCTCAAACTCTTTGGCGCCGTTGACCATTTTCCAGGGCAACGTCTCCAGATACGGCGCGCTGACGGGGACGGGAGCCAAGCCCGGCTTGCGGAGCCCGGGCACGAGCTTGCCTAGGTAGTTCGGGCTCCCCGGAGGGCCTCCAAAGCTAGGCTTGTAGCGCGAGTACTCAGTGAATTCGCCGCCGCCGGCCGATTCCGCGTTCGCTCCTTCCTGGGCCGGCTCCGCGTGCTCGTGATGGTGCTCTTGCGCGGCGGGTTGTTGAGCCTGCTCTTGATGATGCTCGTGAGCGGGGTCTTGTTGCGCTTGCGCCCCTTCGGCGGCGGCCAACATTCCTAGCGCCGCGCTTGTTCCCCGCACGATGTATTCTCTGCGATTGGGCTTATCTTTCATTGTGGCTTCCTCTCTGATTTCAAGTGTTGTCGTCTTTCACGGACCGGCTGCTATCGAGGCTTCGGCACGGCGTCGATATGCCCTCGCGGCAGCGGGGCGTCCGGCGCCATGAGGCCATCGACCAGTAACAGACCGTTAATTGTGACTTCGGCCTCCCGCCAGGCCATCAAGTAGTGGATGTACGCGGCCCGCTGGTGATAGTACCCATGTTGCACCATTAGAACTTCCGGCCAGTCCTCTCGGTTTTCTTTGTAACCTTGAAGTTTCGCTTCGTATGCCTTGCGGGACTCCGGAACAATGACCCGCTGATAATCCCTGACATGCTGAAGAGCCGTTAGATAGTGGCGGTACTGTTGCGCGAAGCCGCGGCGCAACTGCAGTTCTTGACGGCGCACCTCGGCGCGCTGCCTTTCCAAGTCGGCCCGCGCCTGGCGGACGGTTCCCTGGTTCCGGTCGAACAGCGGAATTTGAACCGAAAGACTCGCGCTGTAGACGGTTCCGCGAGTTTCGAAGTTGCGTCCCGCGCCGGCCCCGATGAAGATATTGGGGATCGCCTCGACCTTTTCCCGCTTCACGGTAATCTCGTCCGCCTTCACCTCCTGGCGGGCCATAGCTAATTCGGGGCTTTCATCGAGGAGGCGGGCGAGCGCCGTCTCGAAGTCGATCACTTGAATCTCGCCCTCAATCGAGCCCGCCAAAGAAGCGCCGCCAAGATCCGCGCCAACGACGGCGGCCAGTTGTTGCAGCGTCGCCCGGTAGTCGTTCTCCGCCATCTGAACGTCAAGCCGCGCCTGCTGCAAGGCGGCCTTCGACAGGTGCAGGTCGGCCTGGTTTGCCTGTCCGAGGTTGAACATTTCCTGCGTTGTGACAAGGTTGTTCTCAGCAGTCTTCAACAGGTCTCGGTGAATCTTGACAAGTTCAGACCCGCCGAGCGCGTGGTAGTACTGAATGCGCACATCGTTGAGCACCCGCAGCGCTTGCGCGTCCTCTTGCAGTTCGGCGACGTTCGCCCGGGCTTCATACTTCCGGCGGCTCAGTCGGAGCTTTCCAGCGGTCACGATCTCCTGTTCGATGAAGCCGCCCTGCAGTTCGCCGGCGGTGCCCGCCACGCGGATCTGATCGCCGACGTAGCCGATTCTAGGGTTCGGATACAGGCCGGCCTCCAAGGCCTTCGCTTGTTCCGCACGCACATGGGCTGCGGCCTGGATCAAGGTCGGGTTGCTCTCTTTAGCCAGCTCTTCCAGAGCGAGCAGATCGAGAGATCGCCGCTGGTTCTGACTCGATTGCGCCTGCAGTCTTCCGCCTCCCTGAGACGCGCTTTCCACCTGGAGTTCGCGCAAGAGCCGTCTGGACACAGGCACCGGCGAAAATAGCCCCTCGTACTGTCCGAAAGCGGCTACGGGTAAGACGGCTGCTACGCAGAAACTCAGCAGGGTTCTCTTGAAGTTATGGTTTTTCATACGATCTCCTACAGTCGCAAGTTTTCACTACGCCCCCCGAGCCCAGGGCACGCGGGAAATATCCGGTGATGGGGTATTTAGTTGACTCCAGTAGCCACTACATCTTGGGGGTGGGGGTGCCGGCCCTGGTGGCCTCGACCATTGTCTTATAGGGAGCAGGGTCGGCGGCGACCGCCTGCTGGAGGAGGCGATAGAAAAGTTTGCCGCGCGACCGTGAGGTCCGCCGGTTGAAGCGGAACGTGAACTCGTCCAGGTAGTAGTCCAAATACTCGTGACTGACAGCCCCCTGGTGGGTCCCCAACAGCCAGCGCTTTAGCAGAGAGGCGACACGATGGACTCTCGGCAGCAGCTTACTCGCCGATTGCCGCTTCCCGCGCAGCACGGTGACTTCATGGCGGTATCCTTTGTTCTCCAATCCCGCATAGCCTTCCCAGCCGTCGGTGTGCACGAGGCTGCCAGGTTGGATAGCTTCTTCGACAAAGGCTTCCAAGCTCGCCGCTGAGGCATCCGCGATCCGACGGAGCCGGATGCGACCCATACCGCGCCCATCCTCCTCGGCAGCAACCGCAACTAACGCTTTGCCAACCATTTCGCGACCTCGGACGCCCTCTTCGACTCCGCCCACATACGTTTCGTCCACCTCCACCCGGCCGACCAGCCGATTGCGACCGGGGCGCACCATGGCGCGGCGGAACTTGTGCAGCCAGGTCCAGGCGGTTACATAGCTACCCAAACCCAAGACCCGCTGCAACTCCAGCGCGCTGGCCCCGCCTTTTTGCGTTGTCACCCACCAAGCCGCCCGGAACCACAACGTCAAGGGCTTGCGGGTGTCCTGGAAAATCGTGCCCGCCGTCACCGAGGCCTGGTAACCGCAGTCGGCGCAGAGCAGCAGATTGCGTTTGCTGGCCCATGAGGACTGGATCCCACAGCGCGGGCACACGAACCCCTCCGGCCAGCGCAGCTTCAGCAGGTACTCCCGGCACGCCTCCTCGGTCGAGAATCGAGCTTCCAACTCGACGAGGTTTCGGGGGTAGTCCTCCTTCATGCCCCCAACCACAACATATTGTGGCTACTGGAGTCAACTAAATACCCCATATCCGGTGAACGCGGTGAATGGCGGATTTAGTGGTCCGGCCCGTGGCTGTGCTCCTGAGGGGCTGCGGAGGGCTGGCCACTCTCTTGTTCCGTTTCCAAACCGTTGATCTCCTTCATTAGTTCAATCTCCGAGGGTGTTAAATCCCGTGAGTGTCTGAAAAGAGGTCCTGCCATCCGTGGGAGTGGGTGGGCCGCCCGAGTTTCCTGACGTGCGCTCGTTCCCACGACCGCGCCGGACCCCGCCGCCGCTCGCGCTAATGCGACAGCCGGTGTGGCCTTTCCCATCTGTCCACAAGGTGGGCGCCCGAAAAGAGTTATTTCGCGGCTCGATAGCCGGCTCGCCAGTGCCTCTTTCAACTCTTGACCCGCGATGTCGCCACCGCCGGCGCATGACTCGAGGTCAGCGTAGTCGCTACACTTTCGCTGCAAGGGCTCTTGCATCCACTACTCCCTGCCGGTTTTATCCCGGGGCTTTCGGACAGTATCCTATTCTCCGACTCCGGCGGCCGCCGGAGTTGTTGGCTTGCGCGGGCGGCAACTTTCCCAACTTTTCAGCGACAACCTGCCCCTTTGGCTTTCCCAGCTACGTTTTACTCTTTCAGAATTCGTCGAACCGCTGCCGCCAGACTGTCTACAACGATCATATTCGACGGGTAAGCCCAATCCTAGCTCGAGCGCGGCGACACTTCTGTCGGTGACGACGAGCAGTAACATGCACGGTCCTTTCTCCATCGCTGCCTTCCCTCGCTCATCCCGCCTTCTCTTCTGTAGTATTTGATCGACGTTGGTTGTCGGAGAATAATCAGTCGGCTCCTCTCCCAAAAGTGTGATCAGCTTTCCCCGGGCAGCGGCAGCCTGGCACAGCAGTGGTAGATAGCGGCCACGTAGTGCTCGACGGTGCGGAAGCCGAAGGCGCGATGGCTGACCAGCTTGATCTTGTTGTTCATGCCTTCCAGTGCGCCGTCGGATAAGCGCAGCTTGGCCAGCAGCCGCCTCAGCTGCCGTTCGCTGAGGCCCAGTCCCTCCACCCGGAGTGACGACGCCCTTAGCAATTCCATTCAACCGTTGCCCGCCGCGAAGTCAATTCGTGGCTGGCCCCTTCGCCTGCCGTTCGCTGAGGCCCAGTCCCTCCACCCGGAGTGACGACGCCCTTAGCAATTCCATTCAACCGTTGCCCGCCGCGAAGTCAAGTGCTAAAGTCGAATCGCGAGAGGGTCCATTCGGTTCCACGGGCCGTACCAAACACCGGGAGCGGTTTGATGTACGTGAGAATTTTTATCGCCGCCGTCGTAGGGGCATTCATAATTCTGGCAGCACTGACGTTGGCGCCGAGCCCGCTCGCCCTATCCCAGTCTTCGCCCACGTTCTCGGATGAATCGGTCGTTTCTTTCCGGGTGCGGTTCGGGTTGACTGACACCGGCCCCACCGACTGGAGTGGCACGCTCGAGGTGACCAACGGCGAGGTCGTACGGTTCAGCAATTGGCATCCCCGGCCGGGAGACGAGATCATCGGTACCACGAGCAAGGGGACCACGAGTTGGACGCTCTCCACTCGCCCGGGTTCGCATCGCAGAGGGTTGGGCTCCTACAACACCCTCAAATCACTCGATTCCGCTCCCTACTTGCTCATCCCTGGCCTGGTGGTCGATGTCAAAGTGACACCCGGGACCCGGATGAAGTTCGAGACGAAACAAGGCAGCTTCGATGTCGATCCGCGGACGTTGATGACGGGCTTTTCCGGAATACTTCTCGACGGCGCGGTTGCCGTCGACCGGGTTCCATCCGCTGAAAGGCTCTCAACTGGCGATTATGAAAACGACTTTGCGACGGCACTCGGTGGAAAAGACGGCGAAATCTGGGTCGCCTGGATCGCCTACCGCAACAAGGCTAGCGAAGTTCTTGTCCGCCGCTTTGACGGGAAAGCCTGGGGAGAGATACAACGGGTGATGGACAAGCCCGGCGACGTCCACGTCGTAAGAATGGGCCGCGACAAGCAGGGGCGCCCGTGGGCGGTGTGGTCGCAGCAGACCGGCGGCAACTGGGACCTCTACGGAAGCCACTATTCCGATGGCTCATGGTCAACCGCCAAGCGCCTGAGTGACGATCCTCAGCCGGATATCTTCCCCAACCTAACCAGCGACTTCAACGGTAACCTCTGGCTCGTCTGGCAGGGTTTCCGCAACGGAAGCTCGGACGTCTTCGCCCGCCGCTTCGACGGAGCATCCTGGTCGGACGAAGAGCGGGTCTCGGCCTCACCGGCCAACGACTGGGGGCCAGTCATCACAGCCGACAGCAAAGGGCGTGTCTACGTCGGCTGGGACAGCTACGACCGCGGCAACTACGACGTCATGATGCGGTCCTTTGCGGACGACAAGTGGTCCAGCGTGGTTCCCATTGCAAATACGCCGATGTTCGAGGCGCACGTTAGCTTGCTTTGCGACAAGGACGACCGTCTTTGGGCTGCCTGGAACGAAAGTGGAGTCCAGTGGGGCAAAGACACCGGCTACGGCATACAGAAACAGGGGACGCGCCTCTACGAATCACGTTCGATCGCCGTTTCGGTTTACAACGGCAGCGGCTGGGATGTCCCCGTCAGCCGCCTCAGCCGCGATTTTCCGCAGGATCTCCAAGAGTACAACGACTACCCGATCCTCCAGACCGGCGGCCACGGCCGGGTGTGGGTTTTCTTCCGCAACCGGACGCTGCGTTTCCGTCATCAGCCCAATGAGGGAAACTCGGCGCACTGGGCGGCCTGGGAAATCTGGGGTTCGAGCTACAACGGCGACCGCTGGAGGGACCCTTTGCACCTGCCGTTCAGTCAAAACCGCATGGACGCGCGCGGCGGTTTTGCCAACGACAGCAAAGGCAACCTGTATGCGGCCTGGGTCACCGACGCCCGCGATTTCGAGAGCTTCCTGTTCCAGCACAGCGACATCTACGCCGCGCGCATCCCGGCCCAGCCTGGAGTATCCAAGCAGTCTGAGTTTAAAGCCCGCAAAGAACCCAATTTGTTTCTTGCGAAAACAATTCATCCCAATGAAGCCGAAGATCTGAAGCGCATACGTGATTACAAGATCGAATCAGGCGGAAAAACCTATCGCATCTATCGTGGCGACACTCATCGGCACACCGAGTTCTCCTTCGACGGACACAACGACGGCAGCCTGCTTGACGCTTACCGGTATGCGATGGACGCCGCCAGCCTCGACTACCTCGGCGTCAGCGAGCACTGCGGCATGAGCCTGCCCGATGGCGCCCGTGGCGCTGCCGGAGCACCCGAGCAGGAATACTACACCTGGCTGGCCCAGCAAACCGTCGACCTGCTGACGTTGCCAAAGACCTTCGTCCCCGTATACACCTACGAGCGCAGCGTCTCTTACCCTAACGGCCACCGCAACATCCTCTTCGCCGAGCGCGGCAATCCCGTACTTCCCATTCCGCCCGAGGAACAAAGGGGCGAAACGGGCGCGCAGGCGCTATTTGAATACCTCAGACGCTACGACGGCATCGCGATTCCCCACACGCCCACCGGCTCGGGGACCGATTATCGCGACGCCGACCCCGAAGTGCAGCCGCTAGTGGAGATTTACCAAGGCATGCGGACCTCGGCGGAGTACGCCGGTGCGCCGCGAGCCCCGCACTCCAGCAACCCGGATCCGGGCCCTCCCCGGGAGGCCGGGTTCCTCTGGAGTGCCTGGAAGAAAGGCCTCAAGATCGGAGTCCAGGCCAGCTCGGACCACACCTCGACCCACATCTCCTACGCCTGCACGATCGCCGAGGAATTCACCCGCGACGGGCTGCTCGACGCCATGAGGAAGAGGCACTCCTACGGAGCTACCGACAACATTGTTCTTGACTACCGCTTGAAGGCAGATGGGAAGGAGTATCTTCAAGGAGACGAGGCAGATATTGCTGGAGACTTCCAGCTATCCATCCATGTGATTGGCACCGCCGCGATCCGCCAAATCGACATCATCAAGAACAACACTTTCCTCCACAACCGCCAGAATCTTGGCCGGGAGGTAAGCTTCACATTTGTCGACAACGAGGCCGAATCGGGAGAGAGTTACTACTACGTGCGGGTGATCCAAGTGGACGGCGAGATCGCCTGGTCGTCACCTATTTGGGTTAACAAGCGCTAAAAAACGAACGCATAACAGCGACGAGCCGGCCCTCAATTCTGGACACACTCAGTGCTGTCGGGTATCGTGTTCGAGCACTGAATACTTTCCGTCATCCCGGCTGAAATGATCGCGCAGGCGACGTCCGAGGCGGTTCGAACGGCCTCTTCGCGGCTAGGAGCGCGAGCCGTGCTGCAGTTCGTCTGGCCCCTATAGGTGATACAGACCTTGCAAGAATATTGCTGCAACCCCATGGTGGAGTATATCAGTATCCCCAGAACGGCGAGGCCGAACAGAATAGCGAGCAAGCTGGTCTTTGACATGATCGAAAGGGAGTTACATTATAGCCGTGACGAGGCGGAGCCGACCGCCCGCCCGGACTGCTGGGGTGCGCGAGCCGCGCGCAATTAGCCCTGCCCCGCCAGCGCTTCGAGGCTTACCTCGACAAAGTCTTCGACTTCCGTGCCGCCGGTTTGCGGGTTGGGGGCGTTCGCCGACCTTGTTGTTTTGCGCGTCAAAACCCCGGGCATCGATTGTCTTGGTAACGACCGTGTCGCCCGGTTTGATCCACAGCACCGGACGGTGGGTGAAGGAGAACGTGTTGTGGTTAGCCGGCGGGCTCGAAATGATGGGTTTCGGCGGGAAGGGCGCTCGAGAAGAGCACCAACGCTGTGAGCGCAAGCTGTAACTTCATTCGGGTTCTCATGGAGCCCTCCTTAGTGTGGCCCGTCAATCATACCGCAACGTAATCGGTCCCAGCTTTCGGGAGAAGCCCGTTGTGGCATGCTCCCGCAGGGCGTCGGGATGCCCAACAGCGCCCCGCGCCTTCCGCTCTGCGGTTCCCTGCGGTTAGCTCCAGCGGTCCCGGCAGGATCGTTTCATCCTGCTAGAATCAGCCCCTGCTGGGCACACTGGCGCAAGCCTCCCGGCGGGCCGCGTCGCCATTCCTGGCGACACGGCCCCGACACCCTGCCATGAGTACGGCGAGCAAGCGCAACGAAGCTATCGCTCCCTCACCGCGTACTTCGACCTTCAGGCGGGTCACGGCCGCGCAAGCGCTGCCGCTTAAGACGTCGATTCGAAACGGCAGCGCCTAGGAGCAAACAAGCTTGCGCCGGGCTGTGACCTAAACAAAACTGAGCTCCAGGTTCGAAGCCCCCTCCGGCACCTCCACGCGCACTCCGCCGTCCTCACCCGGCTGGGGCACTTCGGTGGCTTCGTCGCGCAAGATCATGCGGAACACGACCGGAACGTGGTCAGAAACCGTATCCGCAAAGTCGGCCGCAGGCAGATCCAGACGCACAATCGCGGCGTCGTCTCCCGCGATTTCGCCCAGCCGCACGTCACTGCTGACGATCACGTGGTCGATCAGCGAACGGTGTCTGTTTCCCACGAAAGATATGGCGTCCCGGCTGGCATCATCCGCGGTCAGGCTGAAAAGATCAGGTGAGTTCTTGAGGGAATTCAGCACATCCGTGTCAATGCGCTCGTTGAAGTCCCCGCCAAGAATGATCGAAACTTCTTGCTTGTCCCGGATGTCCGCAATGATCTCGGCCAGCTTGGTTGCCGCCAGCCGCCGCCGCGCCCGGCTCTCGTCGTCTCCGAACGCCTTGAGGTGGACAACGATCATCATGAACTGTACTTGACCGCCCCCGTCGCCGACCGTACAATCGGCGAAAAGCGGGCGCCGCGGGAAAGCCTTCTTTCCGTTGGCAAGTCTGGCATCGAGTTGCTCGGCATATTCGCCGGCGAGATCGTCGCGAAGACGGACCTGAGTCGTATTGCGGTCAAACAGAACGGCCAGATCCTGACGGCGCGCCACGTCAATGGCCTCGAAGTCCATGTTCGCCCCCCGCAGGGCGAGTGCATCGACAAGCCGATCGAGAGCGCCTTCTTCAACCTCCGTCAGCCCCAGTGCGTCCATGGAAAGGTTGGCCACTACCTCGGCGACATCGCCCACGCGGCTGTCGGACACATCGTTGTTGAAGTGCTCAATGTTCCAAAAACCGATGTCGGCGAAGTCTGGAGAGCCTTTGAAAAAGTCCGTCTGCACTTCCAGCGCGCTTTTGCCGATCCCGTGGGCGCCGAAGAAGCCCAGGGCGGGGGACGTGTCCGTGACCGTGTCGAGCACGCGGCGCAGCGACTCCCGCCGGCCCGCGCCTCGTGAGGAGTCCAGCAAGTGGGCTACGATGGCTGAAATCCGAATCCCCTCGTTTTCCGCGGAGTTATTCGGACGCCGCACGCCGGCGTGGTGGAGCGCGACCAGATCCCACTCGTTGTTGAAGACCGGCGAACCCGACGAGCCCGGTTCCGTATCGGTCTCGTAGTGCAGCACCAAGTCCTTCACCCGCGTCACCTTGTTGTCATGGATGGCGATCTCCTTGCGCCGCCCGCGCGGGTGCTGGATGACGTTCACTCGCTCGTTGCGGGTTGCTGTTTCCGGGTTTCGCAGAAGGCGAATCGGTTCAATCCCATCCAGCCCCTCGGTGTCACAGGCGACGATGGTGAAATCCAGGCGCTCATCGGTAAGAAACAGATCCCGCGGCCGAATCGCCACCGCCCGGGTTTGCTTTCCTTCTTCAAAATCAAACTGGGCCACGCTGTCGGCCGCATCCTCCCGGTTCGAGAGGACGTGATTGTTTGTCATCAGCACACCCCGCGCAATAAGGAACCCGGTGCCCAAGCTGTCTGGTGTCGAGATGCGGCACACCGCCCCAGCGCGGGCGTCACCCCGAGACAGAAATTGCGCGGGCAAGAAATCCGCCCCTCTGTGAATTTTCTCGAACATGAGGTTGATCTCACCCTCGAGGTCTTGGCGTTTCTTCTCGTCGGTCGTCTCTGGCTCGCGGCGCCTCAGCAGACGCCTTACCCGAGACTCGACCAAGCGGCGGAATTCCGACGGTGGCAGGTCGGAGGTTTTCTTAACATAGCTTCCTTTTCCTGGACACAAGGAACTCTCCCTTGCGGTTTTCACTCCTGATACAGCCATTCGTTCCTCCTGTTGCAGCAAGAATCGCACCTCGCCCCGTCACGACTGGGCGAGCGCCCCGGGTCACCGGCGGAACCGATGGCCCCTTACCTTATTATTGCGAGAAAATACTAGCGAAAGGGACAAAATAGTGCAAACAGTTTAGAAAAACCAAAAAAGGCGCGGGTACTCGGGTTCTGCGAACATTTCTGTTCACAATACCGCCGTGAAATGGAGGGGTCGTTCGACGGATTCCGTGGCTCGTTCCAGCACAGCGGGTACGAATCCACGCTCCATTCGCAACTAGCGTTACGCCCAGGCGTTCTTCTGGGGAAAAATTACGAAAGATTGCGGCTTGCCTCGCAAGGACCGCTTTGGGAGCACAGGACTCCCGAATGGGGCCGGACATGGACTGCCTGAGAGAGTTGAACTCTCCGCAGCCCGCGGTTGGCCCTCGCCAGCACCCTCTCCCGAACAGCCAGCAAGTGGCCGCTCCCCGGGGCGATTCGGCGTGTGTTAAGGTTCGGCTAATGGTGTCGATCAAAGAGGCCACCGGCAATGCTGCTGCTTTTGCGCGAGAAGCTCTTGGCCCAGAGCGAACCGAAGGGATGCGGCTCGAAGAGCTCGAATCGACAACGGTGGACGGCAAGGACGCTTGGCTCATCACGTTGAGCATGATCATCCCTGGCGCAGAAGCAGCTGAGAATCTCGGTGAGGCACTAGCGTTGTTCCGCAAAAACAAGCGCGAGTATAAACGCTTTACGGTGATGAAGCAAGATGGCGAAGTCAGGTCCATGAAGATCCGAGAGTTGGTTGGCGCGGGTGCTTGACGCAGAGGCGCTAATCAAGAAACACAGAGGTAAGGGAGCCCTTGTTGATTCGAATCTTCTGGTTCTGTTACTCGTCGGATTGGTCAACAAGCACCGGATTCAAAACTTTAAACGCACCCAGGACTTCACAGTCGAAGATTTCGATCTCCTTGTGCGGTTGATCGCCTGGTTTGGCAAACTGTTCGCGACGCCCCACGTCATGAGTCAGGCGAGCGATCTTGCCGATCTGCGCGGGGATGAACTGCGCCAGGTCCGGCGATTGTTCAGATCGATCGTCGAGCGGATGACGGAGTCGTACGACCCAAGCCGCGTCTTGGTCGGAGATCCGATATTCGAACGATTTGGGCTAACGGACGCCGCGATCGCGAAAGTCTGCACGCGAGGGATTCTTGTCGTCACCGCGGATGTCGAGCTTCAGCTAGAGATTCAGCGGCGCGGCGCCGACGCATTGAACTTCAATCACGCTCGAATGCTTAATGGGATTCAGGCGGGTTAGATCGGCAGACAACTTCTCAAGCCAGCAGGTCGTGAATCACGTTGCCGTGGACGTCGGTCAGCCGCATGTCGCGGCCGCTGAAATGGAAGGTCAGCTTCTTGTGGTCGAGTCCCAGCAGGTGCAGCATCGTGGCGTGCAGGTCGTGCACTTCGACCTTGTTCTCGATGGCGAAATATCCGTACTCGTCCGTCCTGCCGTAAATGGTTCCGCCCTTGATGCCGCCGCCGGCCATCCACATGGTGAAGCCGAACGGGTTGTGGTCGCGCCCTACTTTGTTGATATCGCCGTCGGTTGAAAGCTGCGCGGTCGGGGTGCGGCCGAACTCGCCGCCCCAGACGATCAAGGTTTGATCGAGCAGCCCGTGCGCCTTGAGGTCTTTGATGAGTCCGGCGATCGGTTTGTCGACGGCCTTGGCGTTCATGCGATGCCCCTCGATCAGGCGCTGGTGCTGGTCCCAGCGGTCCTGGCGGGCGCGGCGCGGGGTAACCAACTCCAGAAACCTTACACCGCGCTGGACCATGCGGCGGGCCAGCAGGCACTGCCGCGCGAAGGCTTCGGTATCGGGCTCGTCCAAGCCGTAGAGTTTTCGGGTCGCCTCGCTCTCGGTCGTCAGATCGATCAGATCCGGGACCGCGGCTTGCATGCGGAAGGCCAGCTCGTAGTTCGAGATCGTGGCTTCCAGCTCCGAGACGGCGCCGAAACGGTCGAGCACTCCCCGATTCAGCTTGCGCAGCAGACCGAGCTTGTTCTTCTGCGCTTGCGGATTCGTCTCGCGCGGCTCGATGTCGGCGATGGGGTGCTTGCCTTCGCGGAAAAGCGTCCCCTGGTAGGCGGCCGGGAGAAAACCGCCTCCAAATAAATCCATTCCTCCCGGCGGGATCAGACCCGATTCCATAACGACGAAGCCGGGCAGGTCGTCGCACTCGCTCCCCAGGCCGTAGATCGCCCAGGCGCCCATGCTGGGACGTCCCTGGAAACCCGAGCCGCTGTGCATGAAATAGTTGCCGGCGGTGTGCTCGGAGTGGTTGGCCACCATCGAGCGGATGATCGCCATGTCGTCGACGCAGGTTGCGACATGAGGAAACAGCTCGCTGACATCGGCCCCGCACTGGCCGTGCTTCTTGAACTCGAACGGGGAGTCCAAGACCAAGTTGCTGATGTTGAACACCGTGGTCGGCGTCTCCATCTTGATGGGATTGCCGTTTTCCTTGGCCAGCAGCGGCTTGGGGTCGAAGGTGTCCATCTGCGACGGACCGCCGTCCATGAAAAGGAAGATGACCGATTTTGCTTTGGGCTCGAAGTGCGGCGCCCGAGGTTTCATGGGGTCGGCGCTACGGCCGCCGCCGGCCGCCTGCGAAACCTTGCCGGCCAGCATCGCGGCCAGAGCCAAGCCGCCGAATCCGTTGGCCGTGCGGCAAAGCATCTCGCGGCGGGAAACGCCCGGGCGGTTGAGGTTAACACGGTGCATCGCTAGTCACCTTACGAAATCGCTAGTCACCTTACGAAAATGAACTCGGTCGAGTTGATCAAAACATGGGCCAAATCGGCCCAGGGACGCGCGTCGTCCTTGCTGACGCCACCATGAAGCACCCGCTGTTCGCCGAGGAATGAACCGACCTCTTCAACCTCCGAACGGCTCGCGGGCCGCCCGAAGGCGGCAAGAAACATGCCCTGAATGCGGCCGTTCGCGTCCGCCTGTTCGGCGACGACACGCTCCGCCCACATTCGCGCCTGCTGATTGACGAACTCATTGTTCATCATGATCAGCGCTTGTGAAGGGACCGTCGAAGACCCGCGGCGGCCAATCGTCGAAACCGGCGAGGGATAATCGAACGCAAGAAACATGGGCGTCAGGAAGTTGCGGCGCACCTGTAAGTAAATGCCTCGGCGGCCGTCGCCGTCCAGAGGCCCGCTCACGGGCTTGCCGCGGCCATCCTGATACTTGCTGATGTGGGGCGGCACGCTGGGCCCGAATTGATCGCGGTTCAGGCTTCCCGACACCGCCAGCACGGAATCCCGAATCACCTCCGCCTCCAGACGCCGCACCGGCATATGATGCAGCAGCTTGTTGCGGGGGTCGAGCCGGGCGGCCTGTTCGCCAGCCACGTTCGACATGCGGTAGGCGCTGCTTAAAAGCATCAGGCGATGCATCGCTTTGATGGACCAGCCGCCGCCGATGAACCGCCGGGCCAGGAAGTCGAGCAACTCGGGATGCGTGGGCCGCTCGCCGGCCTTGCCGAAGTTATCCGTCGTGGCGACAATGCCCGCGCCGAAATGATGCCGCCAGATGCGGTTGACCATCACGCGAGCAGCCAGCGGATTGTCCGCGCTGATCATCGCGTCCGCGAATTGCAGCCGCCCGCTGCCGGCGCGGTAAGGCTGTTGATCCTCGCCCCCGATCACTTGCAAAAACCGGCGCGGGACTTCCTCGCCGAGGTTCTGATGGCTTCCCCGCAGGTGGATGGCAACGTCGCGAGGGCTCTCGTCCTTGCTGATCATCCCGAAAGCGGACTCGGGAATTTCATCCGCGATCGTCCGCCGCCGGAGCCGCAGCGTGGCCAGGCGGTCGCGCTTCGCGGCCGGCAGCAATGGCGAAGCAGCATCCTCCGCGGAACCAGGCGGGTTGAGAGCCGCGAAAAGCGAGTGCGTTTCGGAGTCAGAGTTCGCGCCGGCCGAAATTTTCTGATAGAGCTTGGCGTAGCTTCCGGCTAGCGCGTCAAGTGAAGACAAAGCGGTCTGCCCAAGCAGTTCGGCGACCTTCGCGTCCGGCGCCGTCCACGGCGGTTCCTTGGAATCAGAGAAGACAATCTTGTCCAGCGCGATGTGCCCCCCGCGGCTGCGGTCGACGATCTCGAAATAGCAGATCCGCCCGATCTCCTTGGTCATGCGGCGCGTGACCCATTGCCAAACCCCGCCCTGGACCGAAGTGAAGGTTTGGGACTTGTGGCCGTCGGCGTCGAGCGTGACGCCCAGTTGCGCGTTCTTGCCGGTGGGCGGGCGGCCCGGGCTGCCGGCCATGCGAATGTGGACGTAGAGCTTCGGCATCCGGAACTTCGGTGTCGCGAGGCTTCCGACGAGCCGGTTCGTGCCTTGGCCAAAAGAGTTGGCCATGCTTTCGCCGGCATAGGCTGCTAGCGGCTGGTTCGGCGGGACAGAAAGTGACGGCCCCGAGCCGAAGGCTTGTCCTTCCACGGTCCAGCCTTCATAAGTTGGCTTGTCGAAATCCTCGAAAACGACGTCGCCGCGCTGCTTGTTCTCCGGGTGATTGGGATCGGCCTTCGCGGCGAGTTCGGCGAGTTTTTCGCGGACCCTGGCCAGGCGGTCCCGGAATGACTTCGGTTCGTCTTCCTCCGGCGCCCGTGCCATGGTCGCGAAAGCGTGGAGCGGGTGATCGGGTTGCTTGGCGGCCTGCTGAAGGTACGCCATCCAGCGATCGAGCGTCAGCCGGTCCAGTCCCTGTTTTTCAGCCAGTTCTTCCAGCCGGCAGGGCAGATCAATCTCATTAGTCGAAAGCAGTTCCGCAGCCGCCAATAGGTAACGCTTCCAGGTGTCGGCGGGAGTCCGGCCAGCGTCTGCGAGCAGTGATTCAATGTTGCGATTGAGCTCCGCGACACGTCTGCGAATGTCGTCCACTTCCCGCGCCCGCTCGGGCGAATCGATCCATCCGTCGCGAATCGCGGTGCTGTGGAGAATGCCCGCCATCGAATAGTAGTCGGCGGTTGGGATCGGATCAAACTTGTGGTCGTGGCAGCGGGCGCAAGCGACCGTCAGACCCAGGAAGGCTTTGCTGAGCACGTCGATTTGGTTGTCGACCGTGTCGGCACGCGACTTCTCCGAATCCGTCGGCGAATTCAGGACCTCGCCAAACCAGAAAAACCCTGTTCCCAACGGGGAATCCCAGTAAGCGCCGTCGTCCCGTAAACGCTGGGTGGCGAGCAAGTCGCCGGCAATGTGCTCCTTGGCGAACTGGTCGTAGGGAAGATCGTTGTTAAAGGCCCGGATGACGTAATCTCGATAACGCCAGGCGTCGATCTTGTCGTTGTCAAACTCGTGGCCGTTCGTCTCGGCGTAGCGCACCAAGTCCAGCCAGTGGCGGCCCCAACGCTCCCCGTAATGAGGCGAGGCCAGCAGGCGTTCCACAACCGCTTCGAACGCCCCCGGTTTATTATCGTTCAGGAAATTGTCGATCTCTTCCGGCGCCGGCGGCAGCCCGATCAAGTCGAACGTCACGCGGCGGATCAGTGTGCGCTTGTCAGCGGGCGGGGCGGGAGAAAGCCGCTTCTCTTGGAGTTTCGCCAGGACGTAGTAGTCGATCGGCGACGTGGCCCAGCCCTTCCTCTCGACGGACGCCTGGACGCCGGCAAGAGTGTCAGACCGAATCGGCTGGAACGCCCAGAACTTGCGTCCTTCCTCGAGATCGATTCCTTTCTTCTCGGCGACGGCCGGGGCAGGCGCGCTGGTTCGCGGGTCGGGCGCCCCTATGCTCACCCACTGCTCGAAATCGCGTATCTGCTCGGCGGGCAACTTGCCGGTCGGAGGCATCTTCAAGTTGAGATTGGTGTAGCGGATCGCCCGGATCAGCAGACTTCCGTCCGGGTCGCCTGAGACGATCGGCGTCCCGCGGCCGCCCCCCTTGAGCAAGGCATCCTTGGAGTCGACTCGAAGGCCGGCCATGGGTTCAGTCTTCGAGCCGTGGCAGACGTAACATTTTTCCGCCAGCACCGGCCGGATTTTCTTTTCAAAGAATTCGACTTGGTCAGGGGCGAGTTGGGCGGAGAGGTGAGGCCAGAAGCCGGCGAGGACCAAAACGGCGGCGACCGGTGCAAAACGGACAGTTTCTCTAGGTCGCATGGCAATGCGGAGCCACCTGCAAGAACCCCCCGCTTCCGTGCGGCTTCGCAAGCAGGCTGCGTATATAATGGTACTCGCTTTAGAGACCGACAAGAGTGAGGCTTGTCCTTTGCTTCCGCGCCAACCGAGTGAGCCGGCGGTGTTGTTCGGGAGAGAAAAGAATCGTGGTCTTACACCCTCATGCACCCAGCCACTTGACAAGTCACCTCGCTTGAGAGATAGTTAACCAGAGTGTGAAGTGTTGGGTCCAGCACGCGAAGTGAGCAAGGACCGTTGACGCCAACCCTCCCAGCGAACTTGTCAATCCCCTGACCGGGCGACTGGCGGCGATTACAATTTCCAGCGATTCAAGAGGGGCATTATCTGATTACAGTCGGCACATTTGCCGTAACAGCTGGGGTCTTCCGCTTCCGCGCACGGCATCCGACGGCTTAAGCGGCCACGCTCTTACGTTTCGTTGTGGCTGGTCCGCGGTGGGGTCTTTAGTGCAATCCGGTTCCATTCCGCTATTTCAGATAGTAAGCTGGTTCCCGTCTCTCGAGTGTCGGGACCCTGTCGAACGCGCAGTCGTAACTGCAAATCGCTTCAGCGCCGACCGACAAACTGGTGGCCGCGTGCAAGGCGTCGCGTGCGGACAGCTCATCATGTCGGCCAAGTAACAGGCATGCCTCGTCGACGAGTGCGGCGGTGATTGGGGTAACATTACGCACGACTTTGCGGACCAGATAGTAGATCTCGCGGCCCTCGTCCAATCGTTGAATGGCCTTGTATCGATGCAGAATCTCTTGAAGTACCTCGGCACTGGTGAACGCATCGACCTCGCCCCGAGCCACCCTAAAAATGAACCTCCGGCTCGGATGCTTATGCGGGTGTTCCGCCCCGGCCGAATAGATGAACACGTTCGTGTCGACAAAGATCAAGGCAGCAGCTCCGAAGGGTCGGGCACCGATTGGCGCTTCATGGTTTCCACGTCGTCCACCGGCAACGAGAAACGGCCAAGGACTTCCGCTGCTCGGATTCGCTCGGTCATCGACGAAGTCCCGTACTGCGCTTTGCAGGCAGACCGAACCAAATCTCCCAGGCTTGTTCTTTGCTCCCGCGCCAACCGAGTGAGTAGCCGGTGTTGTTCACGAGAGAAAAGGATCGTAGTCTTCTTGCGGAGTTCCATATCCGCCTCCATATACAGATCATAGTCGTGTCCCACGGAGATTGCTGCTTGCTGGAGGAAAGCATTAACCTGCGGCTTGACATTCGGGAGCGGCACATCTAATACTTAACACGATGGTTAAACAATCACCGGCTTCGATCAGCGCAACGTTTTCTGCTCTAGCCGACCCGATACGCCGCGGCATCCTCGCGAGGCTGTCCCGTGGCGAAGCCTCGGTCGGCGAGCTGGCGAAACCCTTCCGGGTTTCCGCGCCCGCGATCTCCAGACATCTCCGTGTGCTGGAGCGAGCAGGATTGCTCTCGCGGCAAAAGCGGGGACGAGTCCACCGCTGCAAGCTCAATCCGCGTCCCATGCTGGACGCCGCGCGCTGGATCGCCGATTGCCGCCGGTTTTGGGAGCAGCAGTTCGACTCCCTGGAAAAATTTCTGGACGACTCACAAGAAAAGGAGAATCCCGCATGGCATCAGCCAGCCCCCGTATCGAAACAACGCTCCAGCTCCGCCGCACATTCCAAGCGCCGCGCGAAAAAGTCTTCCGCGCCTGGACCGACCCGGATCAAATGAAGCACTGGTGCGCCCCGAGCGCCGACTACGAAACGAATGCCGAGGTCGATCTGCGGGTCGGGGGCAAGTATCGCATTCAGATGAAGCACAAGGACGGCGCCACCCACACCGCCGTCGGAGAGTACCGGGAAGTCAGCGAGCCCGAGAAGCTCGTCTACACCTGGTCCTGGGAAGATGGCTCGATGAGCGGCTCCCTGGTCACCGTCGAGTTCCGTAACCTGGGATCGGCGACCGAGCTGGTGCTGACGCACGAGTGTTTCCCGGCCACCGAGTCGCGCGACAAGCACAGCCAGGGCTGGAGCGGTTGCCTCGGTCGCCTGGAAGGGCACTTGGCCGGCTCATGACGTGGCGCGGCAAGGATCAGGATCAAGGCGGAGCCGACTACAAAACGATCGCCGAGGTCCACTTGCGGCGACTAAAAGAAGGAGTTACAGCAATGAGCAAAACCGACGACGATTTTGAGCTGGTGCACGGCAGCGGCAACGTGTTCCGCGATTTCGGCCGCGCTGACGCGGACGTGCAGCAGACCAAGGCGCTTCTGGCCGCCCGCATCATCGGCATTCTTGATGATGAAGGGCTCTCAACCCGCAAGGCCGAGGCCCGCACCGGCGTCAGCCATGCGGACTTCACCCGCATTCGCAATGTGCAGCTTGACCGCTTCACCATTGACCGGCTGATGACTGTGCTCTACAAGCTCGGCCAGCAAGTCGACGTGCGGATCGACGTTCACCCGCGCCCGGTCGCCGAGAAAATACCGGCGCATCCGTGAGCCGGCCGAAAAACAGCATCTCGAAGAAGCGACTCAAAGAGATTGAGGCGATCAAAGACGAGGACATCGGCAACTGCGCCGCGCCGTTCTGAACCGCTCGCTCCCGCGATATAATGGAGCCGAGCCTCGACGCGCGCGGCAGACCCGTTGAGCGCTCGCCTCGTTGAACTCGCGCCCGCGCCGGAGCACTCATCCATGGTCAAGTTTCTGTTAGGCATCCTCACCGGAATCGTGCTGGTGGTGGCACTGTTAGGCGTGATGGTCCTGGTTGCCTTCACCTTGGGCTCGGAGCAGCCCGGCATCGAGGACGATTCGGTTCTGGTGATGCGGCTGCGGGGCGGCGTCCCGGAACACGTCGGAATCGAAATGTCATTCGGTTCCTGGGACTCCAAAACCCCGGCCACGCTGCTCGAAGTTCGCAACGCTTTCAAGAAAGCCGCGAAAGACGACCGCATTCGCGCCATCGCCCTGCATTGCGGAGGCCTCGGCGCCGGCTGGGGGAAGTCCCAAGAGATCCGCTGGGCGATCGAAGAGTTCAAGGAATCCGGAAAACCGATCGTCGCCTTTATCCAGGTGGAGGCCGGTACTCTCGATTATTTTGTCGCCAGTGCCGCCGATGAAGTCTACCTGGCGCCCGAAGCGTTCCTTGATGTCAAGGGGCTGCGGGCCGAGGTTTCCTTCTACAAAGACACGCTCGAGAAGCTGGGCGTCACGGCCGAGATGCAACAGATCGGCAAATACAAGAGTGCCGCCGAGCCCTGGTCGCGCTCGAGCATGTCGGACGAGTCGCGCGAAGTGATCGAGTCGATCCTCGATGAGGTCTACGGCCAGTTCTTGGAGACCGTGGCCCCCTCGCGCGACATGACCTCCGGCGCACTGCGAGAGGTGGTCGACAACGGCCCGTTTATTTCGAAGAAAGCGTTGGAAGCCGGGCTGGTCGACAAGCTGGGCTACGAGGACGAATTCTACGACGCGCTCAAAGAGAAACTCGGCCTCGAAGAGCTCAAGAAAGTCAGCTTTAGCCGTTATCGCAACGTTTCGTTGGAATCGCTCGATCTGACGGGCGACGCGCAAATCGCCATCGTCTACGCCGTGGGCAGCATCCTGCGCGGCGAGGGGGAATCCGGTGGTCTGCTTGGCGCGGACATACTCGGTTCCGACAGCTTTTCCCGCACCCTGCGGGAGGTCAAGGAAGACGAGGATATCAAAGCGGTTGTCCTCAGGATCGACTCCCCAGGTGGAGACGCCATTGCTTCCGATCAAATGTGGCGGGAGGTCAACCGCCTGCGGGAAGAGAAACCGATGGTCGTCTCGATGTCGAACCTGGCGGCCTCGGGAGGCTACTACATCGCGATGGCCGAGGCGCCGGTCGTGGCGTATCCGGGAACTTATACGGGCTCGATCGGCGTTTTTTACGGGAAGGTCAACCTGCGCGGCCTCTACGACAAGATCGGAATCAAGAAAGAAGTCATCACGCGAGGGCGATTCGCCGCCATCGACAGCGATTACCATGGCTTCACGGATGCGGAACGGGCCAAAGTTCGCGAAAGCATCGAGGCGATTTACCAAGGCTTCGTCGAGAAGGTGGCTCAATCGAGAGGGCAGAAGTGGGGCGAGATTCACGAAGTCGCGCAGGGCCGCGTTTGGATGGGCAGCCAGGCCGAGCGCAACGGCTTGGTGGACGAGATCGGCGGCTTTGATACGGCGATTGAGATGGCCAAGGAGGCCGCTGGGATCCCCGAAGAAGACAAGGTTACGCTCATCATCTACCCGGCGCCGAAACCGTTTTTCGAAGTGCTGTTCGAGGGCGACTGGCTTGTCCGTGAGTCGCCGGCCCTCGCTTTGCTTCGCTCGGTGCTGCAAGATGTCCCGCACTGGCCCGCGCTGCTAGAGGGCGGTTTCCTGCGGATGCCCCCCTACTCGATCCGCATTCAATAGGGCCCGTGCCCACTGCCCCCCCGAGAAGACACTTCAGAGCCCCCGGCGGGAGCCGGCCCCCCAGAAACGCCCCAGCGGAGACCAAACTTAATGACCCGCAGAACCCTGTTCCAGGGCCTGGCAGCCGCGGCCGCCGCGGTCCCAGCTCCTTCCGCACCTTCGAACCAAGACATCGCCATCTCGAGCGCCAACGGCTTGGCCTGTTGCGAAAAAGTCATTGACCTCATCCGCGCCGGAGGCGATACGCTCGACGCCGTTGTCGCCGGGGTCAACATCAACGAGGAAGACTCCGAGGACAACAGTGTCGGCTACGGCGGCTTGCCCAACGAAGAAGGAGTCGTCGAACTCGACGCTTGCGTCATGCACGGGCCCTCTCGCCGGGCCGGTTCGGTCGGCGCGCTGCGCGGTATCAAGACGCCCTCGAAAATCGTCAAGCTGGTCATGGAGCGCTCCGACCACGTCATGATCGTCGGCGAAGGCGCCCTGCGGTTCGCCCAGGCACATGGGTTCAAGGAAGAGAATCTCTTGACCGAAAAAGCGCGGCTGGCGTGGCTGATGTGGAAAGAATCGGGCAACGGCGACTGGGGACCCGGCCTCGATGCGCCTCCGAAGCCCGCCGGTCAGGCTGAGCTACGCGGGCGCTATCCCGAAGCCAAACCGGAGTGGCTGGCCTGGGCGAGGGGGGTGCTCGAGGACCGGCCCAGCGGCACCATCAACTGCCTGGCCCTCAACCGCAAGGGCGAAATGTCGGGCTGCACCACCACCAGCGGGCTGGCCTGGAAGATTCCCGGACGCGTCGGCGACTCCCCCATCATCGCCGTCGGCCTCTACGTTGATCAAGATGTGGGAACAGGCGGCTCCACCGGCCGCGGCGAGGAGAACATCCGCATCGCCGGCGCCCACACCGTCGTCGAAAACATGAGGCACGGCATGAGCCCGGGAAAAGCCTGCCTCGACGCCCTCCGCCGGGTCTCCCGCAACTACAACGACGACAAAGCGCGCCTGACCTTCGGGCTGAACTTCTACGCCCTGCGAAAGGACGGCGAGTACGGAGCGGCCTCGCTGTGGAGCCATTCCGGAACAGGCACAAAACGCCGGCGAAGAAGGTTCGTCGTCAACGACGGCTCCGGCAGCCGCCACCTCGAGATGGCCTACCTCTACCCCTCTGCCTAGTCCGAAACAGAGCCCAGAACGCCAGTGACGGGTCCAAGCAGAAAGGGGTATTGAGCGGTCTATCGCTCCTGGATCGGCGCCCGTTCCCGGCTTCGGCGCTCGTCCGCGGCGGCTGCCCGCGGGGATCAACAGCGCCGCATCCGGTTCGCGCCGCCCGGGCTGCCTTAATTTTCCAGGGCGTCGAGTTGGGCCTCGACTTCTTTCCAGTCGTAGAGCGGGTCGTCTTTGTGCTTTTCGCAGTAGAGGATGTCCGCTTCATCTTCAGTAATGGACTTCCGTTCAGGTGAAACGCGTCGCCGCGTCCCTAGAGAGAGTTCGCCACGTGCAGGTGTGGAGTTTTGTGGATTCAAGGATTTCCGCATGACGCCGCCACGACTTCATTATAGGTATCGAGACGTTTTTTGATCAGCGTTCAACGGTGCGCGCAACGGCTGCAACGCATCTTGAGGTGCTCTGTGTGCTAGCATAATGCTAGCAAACAAGGCGAATATGGCAACCCTGACCATCCGAAACGTGCCGCCACGCGTCGTGAAGTCGCTGAAAGCGCTGGCGCGGAGAAGCCGGCGCTCCATGGAAGAAGAAGTGCGGGAACTGCTTGAAAGCTACACCGCTGAACGTCGCTCTGTCCTCAAACAAATTGAGGCGGCGTGGGCGGCACAGCCTCGCCGGCCGACCGCCGAACAGATAGAGGACTGGATCGGAGCCGGTCGCCAGTGAGGGCCGTCGTCGATACGAACGTTGTAGCGTACTTTCTGTTCGGCACCGAGCCCTTCGCCGACGAGACCCGCCGCTTCTGGGACGCGGTTCGCGAGCCGATCGCGCCGGCGCTCTGGGAGGCAGAGCTGGCCAACGTCGTCTGGATGGCGATTCGCACCGGCGTCATCGAAGCCCACGAGGGACCAAAGCGGCTGGACCTTGCGGCCCGTCTTGGCATCCACTCGGTGCCGAGCAGGAAGCTTTGGCACGGGGCGGTCACCCGCGCTGTTCGGTCGGGGATAGCCGCTTACGACACCCTATTCGTCGAGCTTGCCGACCGCGAACGGCTTCCCCTGGCAACCTTCGATAAAAAGGTGCTCGCCACTTTCCCCGAGATTGCCAAGCGTCCGGGCGTTCTTGTTGCAAACTGAAACAACTGCCGGGCGAAAGACGGCTTGAGCGAAGAGGCAGAGAAGGGCGATCCCTTTAGGCGTAGTGTTCCTGTTGACAAGTGTCGATTGACGCATTACACTCAACGAATGATGCCCCATGATAAGGAGCTTCCACCATCGCGGACTCAAGCGTTTTTTTGAGCGCGGCGACCGCCGCCTGATCCGTCCCGATCTGCAAGACCGGGTGGAAGCTATGCTCGCCCAGCTCGATGTCGCTAGCTCGCCCGAGGCGATGCGCATTCCCAACTACCGGCTGCATGCGCTCAAAGGCGACCTGAAAGGTTATTGGTCGGTGACCGTGAAGACGAACTGGCGCATCATCTTCCGCTTTGAAGACGAGGACGTCTGCGACGTGGAGCTGATCGATTACCACTAACGAAAGGAGAACGGCCATGCCCATGAAAAACCCGCCGCATCCCGGCAAAGTCGTGCGCGTTTCCTGTCTGGAGCCTCTTGGCCTGAACGTCACCGAAGGAGCGAAGGTGCTCGGCGTCAGCCGCCAAGCGCTCTCGAACCTGGTCAATGGCCGCGCCGGCATGTCGGCCGAAATGGCGATACGGCTCGCCAAGGCCTTCGGTTCCATGACGGAAACTTGGATACGCCTGCAAGCCGCCTACGATGTTGCCCAGGCGCAAGCACGCGAGGACGAGATCAAGGTCGAGCGCTACGAGCCGCGGCCGGCGGCGTAGATAGGGCCACAAGTTTGGCCGCTCACCGCCCCGACGAGGTTGCGGCTTGTTGAGCGTGAAAGCAAGCGGCGTCAAAAGCGCCTGCTTCGATCGTCGCATCGACAGCGATGAGATCACTCTCGGCCTTCTTTCGCCAACCTTCCACAAGGTCAGCTTTCTCTTTCATAGAGCACCCTGCCCTCCCGTATTGCCGTCGTGACAAATGCCTGCGGCACTTTGCTCCATTCCTCGATTTCCGTCGGAGTGTAGACGACGACCTCCACCTCGATAGGCAGATCCGCGAGAGCCGCGTAGATTGGGGCCGAGCGCTGGAACCGCGGGGCTTGCGAAGACCACACAACGAGAATGTCGAAATCGCTGTTCTCCCGAGCCTCGGACCGGGCTTGACTGCCGAACAGAACGATGCGCTACGGATCCGCAACCCTTCGAACTCGATCAACAATTTGCCGCAGGATGTCGCGTCGTTTCCATAAGCAGAGTTCTCTACTCTATTTTCGCTGAATTTATTCCGGGCGGATAACCCAGCCTCCGCCAGGCGCGCCAGCCCTGGAACAGCTAACAACCCTCCGCCAGGCCAACAGCTCACAGCCCCGAGGCGAAGTTGTGATGATGCCGCCCGTTGAGCGCGGCTTCGATGCTCATCGTCACTGACAAGCGATCCTGGGCCCCCATCAGGCTGTAGATTTCTCTCGTCGGGCTGAAGCCCTCCGGAATCCGCCCGTAAAACGTCAGCCGGCGCGGCGCGAGAAGGCCGGCTACTTCGGGCAGATCGGTGTGCCGCAGGACATCCAGAAAGACCGGCCCCGCGCGGTGGGTCGTGGGCGGGTCCGCCAGCATCACCTGGCCGATGCGATGATCGAGCAGGGCGGCATAAAGCCCCAGGATGCCCGAGTCACCGATGCCGAGCGTCGCGATGGGCGAGTTCACGCCTTGCTCAGCCAGCACGTCGACCGCGCGCAGGACGTCCCACAAGCGCATGGAATCCACCGTCCGCCCCACATGCATCCCGTTGCGAAGCGTGTCTTTCCAGAACTTCTTGCCCCACGAAACCTCCCCGATGCCTCGCGGGTAGACAATCATCAGCGGGTTCGTTTTCAAACGGGTAACCGGACGGAGCGTGTCGCGCACGGCCTGCGGATCTTCTCCATCGGAAGCGATGTAGAGCAGGGCCGGTCCGGGAGTCTCGGCCGCTTTGCGGTAAAGCACTTGAATCGGCACGCCAGGCTCGGATTCAAACTGCAACGACTCAAAGCCTGAGGGCGCTTCGATCAGTCCCGGCCCAACATTCAACGCCGAATGCGCCACGGGAAACGAGCGAAACAGCGATTGCTTGCTCAGAACCTTTTGCAGCTCTTCGCGGCGCGTCTCCCAGGCCTGCTTCGTTGCGAAGGAGCGCGGCTGAGGGTCCCGAATCAGCATCCGGTGCACCCGGTAATTCTGGGCGTCCTTCGGCGGACTCCCGGCGAACACCGCGAGCTGCTCGCCCGGCAGGTCCGTATAGCTGAGATCAATCTCGCGCTTGGGGATCTGCTTCAGCCAGCGGTCAAACCACTGGACGGCTTCCCCGCGCAGCAGATCGGAGTCTTTGTGAGCGGTGTCGACGACCAGGTTCTTGAACTTTTCGCTTCCGCCGTAGGAGGCGTAGAGCTTCCCGATCGTCCGCTCGAATTCTTTGTATCCGGGCACGGGGAACAGCAGATCCTTTCGCCCGTGCATCATGTAGAGCGGACGCGGAGCGATCAGCGCGCCTTGGTGCATCATATCGTGCATGTGGCTGTTGATCAGGAACATGCAGTCGCAATGACGCCGCTGCGTGTTGGCCTCCACATTGGCGGCGTAGGTGCTATTGCCCATCACCGGCACGGCAACCTTGATACGAGGCTCGACGGCCGCGGAAAACCAGCTCATGGCGGCGCCACCGGAGCGGCCCGTGATTCCGAAGCGGGTCTTGTCCACCTCGGGGCGCGTTTCGAGGTAATCAAGCGCGCGGATCACGTTCCAAACCTCGACCCCGGCGGGCGTGTAGCCACGAGAGTACCAGTCATACATTTCGTTGTTGAGGATGCCGTGGTGCAGCGCGAACGTCTCGGCAATCTGGATGGAATCGATGATCATCGCGACATAACCATGGCGGGCAAACGTGATCGGGTGCCGCTGGTACATCACCTTGTTGCCGTGCGGCGAGTAGGCGTGGCCGCAGACATAGATCACGGCCGGCAAAGGGCCGTCGCGCTTCTTCGGGACGTAAAGATTGGCCGTCACGAATACTTGCGGCATGCTCTCGAAGGCGATCTTCTCGATGGTGTATTCCGGCTGGTCGATCACGCCCGTGATTTGGACCTTGAGCGGCGTGCGGGGCGGCAATGGGTCGAGGCCCAGCATCTGGAGCGTTTCTTTGCGGCGCTGCTGGCGGACTTTTTCCCAGGTGTCCTTTGATGAGATTTCTTGGGCTGCGGCGTCGGTGATGCGCCGGGCCTCGCGGATCAGGTATTCGGTGACTTGCTGCTTGCTCCGCAGCATCTGTTCGTAGGGGTTGGGTTTCTCCTGGGCGCGGAGCGGTATCAGGGAGAAAAACAGAAGCACGATGGTGGGAATCCGGTAGCGCATTTGAGGCCACTATAGCGAAGTGACGCCCGGAGCGGCATAGCTGCGACCCCAGGCGAAGCCGTGCCTGTGTTTGTGACCTTTCCAGCTTTCACTGGCGCTCGTTGAAGGGGACGGGGCGCAGGAAACAACCGATCCAAAAACGAGCCCCAACCCGGCGACACCCAACACAGCGGCCACAAGCCTCAGCCACCCACCACAGCCACCACAAGCCTGAGCCACGTTCACGTGGCTTGGTCTCCAATAGGCCGGTCCTTTTAGAGCCGGTTGACCAGCGCCCCGAAGTTGTTCTTCAGCCCGTTTCAACGGGCTTTCATTCCGCCCTGATCACGACCGTCTCCGGCAACTTACGAAAGGGCGCGGCGGCCCGAGGTGGCGCGCGCCTCCTGGCGGGCCGCGTCGGCCTCCGGGCCGACGTAAGGTGTCATCGCCTGCATCGCGCGAATTTCATGATGCAGCTACTCATGGTCACGGCTCCGAGGCTACGTAAAACGCCGGCCGTTCGATTGATTCCACCTTCTCGGGCATCCCCGATTTCAGTGAGCGCAGGCATGCCTCCGCCGCCAGCAGCGTCGTGTAGCCGTCCCAGGCACTGGGGCCTTCGGCGCTGCCCCGCTGCACGCTTTCGACCCACTGCTGAATCTCTAACCGGTAGGCGGTATCGAAGCGCTCGAGCCAGTCGGCGTCAACCCGTTGAGCGCGCGCTTCATCGCGCCGGATCACCGCGCCCTGGGAAGGTTCCGTCCCGACAATCCCGTGCTCGCCGGTCACCTCGACTCCGACCTCATAGCCGTAGCGGGCGTTCATATTGACTTCGATGGTGGCCAAGCATCCTCCGCTCAAGACCATTTGGACTAGCTGAAGATCCAATACACCGTCGCTACCTGGGGTGCTGGTTTCGCCCGTGCTCGCCCCGCGGATAAAGACCTCTTCGATTTCCTGCCCCAAAAGCCATCGCGCCGAGTAGAGGTCGTGAATGCAGGAGTTGATCACCACCAATTCGCTGGTCATGCCGGGAAAGGGCTCCTGGTTGCGGTGCCAGCCCTTGAACAGAATAGGTCGGCCCACGGCCCCCGAGTCCAGCGCATTCTTGACGGCGACATGGCGGGGGTCGTAGCGCCGCATGAAGCCGACTTGGACGAGCCGCCGCCCGAGTTGTGACTCCGCTTCAACGACGTTCTTAGCGGCGGTGGCAGTCGTTGCCAGAGGTTTCTCGCAGAGAACGGGTTTGTTTTGCCGCAAGCACTCCAGAGTAAGAACAGGGTGGGTGGGATCGGGCGAGGCGATTACAACCGCCTGCACGGCATCGGCACGGATCAGCTCCCCGGCGTCCTCGAACACCCTGGCGCCGCCGCAATCGGCCGCGACTGAACGCGCGCGGCCCGGATCGAGGTCCATGATCGCGGCGACCCTGGCCTGAGCCACGTGGTTGTGCAGATTCCGGGCGTGACGGGCGCCCATGCCTCCCGTGCCAATCACACCGACAGATACGGGCAAATCATCCTTACTCATAACGTGATTGAACCTTCTTTGAGCCTTTCTTTGAGTCTTCCCAATTCGTCCAAACGCGGATTTCGTTGCCCTGGGGACAGTCAGCCAATTTTCACGCTGCAAAGGTCATCGTCTAGATCGTCACTTTTGGAGTGCGCGAAAATGGGTGACAGTCCCCGAAGAGCAGCACAAGCCGGTCCGTAATAATGAAGGACTGCAACGAGGAGAAGATATGGAACCGGTATCCAACTATATCAACGGCCGCTGGCAGGCGGCGACACCCGCTGAGTTCTTGGACGTCGTCAACCCGGCCACCGCCGAAGTGCTCACCCGCGTATCGGCGGACGGGGCGGCTGATGCCGGCCTGGCGGTTGAGGCGGCCAGTTCGGCATTCCGGGACTGGCGCCGCACCCCGGCCGAAGAGCGTATCCAATATCTTTTCAAGCTGAAGCAGCTTCTCGAAGACCACTTCGACGAAATCGCCCGTGTCACCACGATGGAGAACGGCAAGACGCTTGCCGAATCGCGAGGCGAGCTGCGGCGCGGCATCGAGAACGTCGAGGTCGCTTGTGGCATCCCGACCCTGATGCAGGGCTACAACCTGGAAGACGTCGCCCGCGGTATCGACGAGATGATGATCCGCCAGCCGCTGGGGGTTGTGGCCATCATCACGCCCTTCAACTTTCCTTCGATGATTCCGTTGTGGTTTCTGCCCTACGCCATTGCCTGCGGCAACACGCTGATCGTAAAGCCGTCGGAGAAAGTTCCGCTCACGATGCACAAGATGTTCGAGCTAATCGGCCAGCTCGATCTGCCGGCCGGGGTGATCAACCTGGTCAACGGCGCGAAGGGAGCGGTGGACCGGCTGCTCGACCACCCCGATGTTCGCGCCATCAGTTTCGTTGGATCGACGCCGGTGGCGAGGTACATTTACGCCCGCGCCGCGGAAAAAGGCAAGCGCGTGCAATGCCAGGGTGGAGCCAAGAACCACGTCGTGGTGTTGCCCGACGCTGACCTCGACACGACGACCCAAATCGTGGCCGACAGCGCCTTTGGCTGCGCCGGGCAGCGCTGCCTGGCGGTAGCAGCGGCGATCACCGTCGGAGAAGCCCAGAAAACCTTTCGCGACGCCATCGTCGATGTCGCGGCTGAAATTCAAGTGGGCTATGGCCTGGATGAGGGAACCGCGATGGGGCCCGTGATTACACCGCAAAGCAAAGCCCGCATCGAAGGTTGCATCGCGCAAGGAACCGGCGAAGGCGCGGTCGCTGTGCTCGATGGGCGGGAGTCTCAGGTTCCCGGCTACGACCAGGGCAATTTCTTGAGGCCGACTGTCTTGGACGGAGTTGCCCCGGAAAGCGGCCTCTCGAACACCGAAATCTTCGGACCCGTGCTGAGTCTGATACACGCTGACTCGGTGGAAGAGGCGATCGAAATCATCGCTCGCAATCGGTACGGTAACGCTTCGTCGATCTTTACCAGCAGCGGCGCGGCGGCCCGCAAGTTCCGCTACGAGGTGTCTACTGGGAACGTCGGCGTGAATATCGGCGTGGCCGCTCCGATGGCGTATTTTCCGTTTAGCGGTTGGAAGGACAGTTTCCTGGGCGTAATGCACGGGCAGGGGCGCGACGCCATTGAGTTTTATACCGACAAGAAGGTCGTCATCGAACGCTGGCCGAAGGATTGGTCGCGGAAGTTTTAGCCCGATGCTAATTACCCAAGTTAGAAAAGCGCCCTGGAGAACGACTCTGCTCGCTAGCTAGGAGCTCCGGGGCTCCCCCGGCCGCGGGCATTGTAGCCGAACCAGTAGGAACAAGCACTCCTGCTTGTCCCAGCTGTCAAGAGGCGATAGAAATGTCCCCGGCGGTAGGGCGATAGAAATGTCCCCTTCGTTTTGTTGTTTGTAAGTTCGTAAGAGATAATCGTCGTCGTCGGGGCTGTGGGAATGTGGAAATCGCGTCAGCGATTTCCAAGGGACGGTGGGAAGGGTGGGAAACCTGTCGTTGCGATGCGAACCCTCTGCGCTGCTCGCTGAGGTTTTCCACGCTTTCCATCCGTCCCGTCATTTCCATAGCCCTGCCTTTTTTATGTCGTCGTCGCACGTTTTTTCGACCGCAGCGACTTACGCCAAGGGTGGTCCGCCGCCGGCTTGGGCCGCTGCCGGGCCGCTTGTTGTTTCGGCTTGGGGCGCGGCTTCGGCTCGGGCCACGTGATCTCTTCAAAGGCCACCGCTCGGCCTTCGTGGATCACCTGCAACTCGCCCTGGCGCGCTTGCTGCACGGTGACTCTCCCCCCCGCCCCCAGAGCCTGATTGCGCTTCGGTTTCAACTGTAAGAAGCGGTTCTCGAAACGGACCACCCGATCGTTGGAGACGACTCGCTCGGCCTCCAAGCAGAACACCCACTTTAAGTCCAGACGCTTGGGCGGGCGCTGATGAAAGTCCGCTTCCGCCGCTGGCTCGCAGACAAATTTGGCGTTGTGTTCCCCCAGATATTGCTCGCCGAGATAGCGGTTCGCCGCCTCGTAATCGCAGATACCTTGCAGTCGCATCTTCTTGATCAGGCGGTCTTGATGGGTGCCGTGATGCCGCTCCACGCGGCCCTTGGCTTGCGGCGACGATGCCGCGATGATGCGGATCCCCAGCTTGGCGCACATGCGCCCGAACTGCGTCTCGGGCTCGATGCCTTCCAGCGCTTCGCGCGACGTCGGCTGGCGCTTGTAGACGTTCTTCCAGTCGCAATACAACGCCTTCGGAACGCCGTATTGACGCACCCAGGCTTCGAGCAGATCGGCCGCCGCCCAAGTTGTCTCTTCGCTCGAGAAGCGGCACAGCGCCCGGCCGCTCGCATCGTCGACGAAGTTCATCAGGCAACCTTTCGGGCCGCGATCTTCGAGCCATCGGTGGTGCGAGCCGTCGACCTGGATCAGCTCCCCGAAGTGCGCTTTGCGCTGCCGCCGCTGGCGATGCGGCTGGCGCTTGCGGCGGCGGCTCCACAGACCCTCGGCGAGCATCCAGAGCCGCAGTGCCCGCACCGATACTTGCAGATCGTGGTCCTTTCGCAAATGCTCGGCCGCCAGAGTAGGCCCGAAGCGCTCGTGCGGTTCGCCGGAGTAGTTCTCGCGCACCAGTTGCAGCACTCGCTTGCGAACTTCCGCTGGCTTGGCCCGGTTCGATACCCGGCCCACGTTGCCGTGCTTCAATGCTTTTGTCCCTCCCGCGCTGTAGCGCTTCCAGATCCGCTTGCTCTGGCGGTAACTGATGTCGAGCACCTGCGCCGCCTCGCTCAGCTTTAACTCGCCTCGCTTCACCCGGCCCAGCACCTCGCCCCGTCTCAATTCCTTGTCGTTCATCCATGTCCTCTCCAATCTCGGCTCCTCCTTTCTGGAGCCTTAGATTAGGGGACATTTCTATCGCCCTCTCAAGGGGACATTATCATCGCCCTTCAACATCCTGCTTGTCCCAGCCGCCGAAGGCGGCCCACCGTCAGCGCGTCCAGCGCCTGGTGCGGGCTGCGGCCCGGCCGAAACGCATACGAAAAGCCCCGAAAGTCCACCTCGTCAATCTGATTGAGGATCCTCACCACGGCCTGTTGAACGATCTTGTCCTCCAGTGCCGCAATGCCCAACGGACGCTGCCGTCCGTCGTCCTTCGTTATGTAGACTCTCCGCGGGGGCTGTGCCCGGTACGCCCCCGGTGAACTCGGCTGTGCAGATCGACTAGGCGATCTTCCACGGTCTCATACTCCCGCCACCTGACGCCATCCACTCCCGGGGCCGCTTGTCGCCTCAAGGCGTAAAAGCTGTCCCGCAGCAAATCGACGCTCAGATGGTGGAGCAAAGCGCGCAGGACATTCCATCCAGGTATGCCACAAGACATCCGGGGCTGCAGTATTCCTGGTTGTATCCGAAGATCGACACAGCGCCCCCAAGTGCAGCGGCAGCGGCTTCGTCACGCCTACCGACAGGCGCGAGACGCTCGACGGCGTACGCGATGTTGAAGTGGAGTACTACTGCGCCTGCCATCCACGAAGACGACGATGAGACAAGGCAACCGGATTTCTGGCAGTTTTCTGGCAGCCATGAAAACCGGCCAACGATTCAATCCTTACAAGCGCTTCAAGAACATCTACATCCCGTTGGGGATTGCCGCCAGCACCGCCTGGGCCGCGTTGTGGCCCGGCGCCCCCGTCACCTCGCCGCCGGGGTGCGTGCCCGACCCGCACAAGTAGAGCCCCTTGATGGGCGTTCGATAGTCCGCCCATCCGGGTAAGGGGCGGTCAGAAAGCATCTGTCCCGGCAAAATGTCCAAGTGGCGGATATTCCCGTCGGTCATCCCGACCCGTCGGGAGATGTCTTCGGGTGTGAATAAATCCCAGTCCACTATGCACTCTCGAATGTCAGGCGCGTAATTCGCCACCTCATCGATCAGCGCCTCCCCAACCTCCTGGCGCCCCGAATCCCACGACGCGTTCCGCAGGTGAGAGGGCTGGTACGTTACCCAAACGGACATTACGTGCTCTCCGGACGGAGCCAGCGTCGGATCGAGGAGCGAAGGAATCTGGATTTGCATCAGAGGGTAGCGGGTTGGTATTCCCGACATGGCGTCATTCCAGCTCGCCTCGATCGCATCGACGCTCGGCAAGACGCGAATCATAGCAAGGCTCGTTTCGTCGAGTCCCGGCCGGAGAAAACGGTCAAAGTCGGGCAGGCGCTTGAGAGCGGCGTGAAATTTCAGGGACGCCGATCGAGTCTTGAGCGACCGCACCTGGGAGACGAACCCACCGGGCAAATTCGATTCGCCGACCAGACGCAGAAAGGTCGACTTCGGGTCGGCATTCGACAGCACAAGAGAAGCAATGAGCGATTCACCGTTCTCTAGCTCGACACCACGGACGCCCCCTTGCCCAATCACCACTTTCTTCACTGCGGCGTCGGTATGGATCGTCGCACCGGCGGACGTGACCGACCGGGCCATTGCCCGGGTGATACTTCCCATTCCGCCGCGTACGATCCCCAGATCCTCGTGCGCCGTATGCAGATTGGTTTTGAAATAGGCCTGTGCCAGGGCGCTGCCCGGCTGGCTAATCCGCCCATAGTCGGGACTGCCAACGGCAGTGGCAGCGATCCGTGGGTCGCGGAAGTACTCCCCGGCGAGGTCCCGTGCTGATGTGCTTCTCAGAGTCTCAAAGACCTGCTCGTCGGGCGTACCGCGCACATCCGAGGCAACCTCTCCGAGCGTCGGCGCCGGCCTCAGAAAGTAACGCTTTAACAGGCCGCCCGCTTGCTCGCAGAACCGAATCCACCTCGGGTAGGCCTCGGCGTCGGCCGCGGGGACACCTTGCATACGGCCGATCTCCTCGCTGGTCTTTTCGGCGTCGTGCCAAGCCCAGTAGTGGCTCCCGTCCACGAATGGAAACAAGGAAACAGGGTCTAATGGGTAGATGTGGAGGCCGTGCTGGCGAAGTTCCAGATCGTCGATTACCTTTCGTTCCAGCATGTGGCAAATGTAGGAGCAAACGCTAAAGCGGAAGCCCGGAAACAGTTCCTCCGTGACTGCGGCGCCTCCGACGACACTCCGGCGCTCCAACACCGTCACCTTCAGCCCCGCACGCGCCAGGTACCAGGCAGCCACAAGGCCGTTGTGACCGGCGCCGACGATGATACAGTCCGTGTCCGTCGTCATCGAGTTTTCACTCTAGCTTAGCTATCTAGCTTAGCCCAGAGCTTCCCAGTCAGAGGGCTGAGGTGACGAAGATGGTAACACTTTCTACGAAGACGCAGCCGTCGTCTATTTGCCAAATGACAACCCTGAGAAGGCTCAAACATCGAGGCGGAGTCCCACACCTCGGTATCATGGAGCCAGTAGCTTTGCCGCTTCGGGAACACCATATGGGTTTGTCTTGTAGTCGCTGGGTCCTGGTTTGCACCGCCGGACTCTGTTCATGCCTCTCCTCCCTAGCGGATAGTGCTCCGCCCCAAGACAGCCAGAGCGAGCCTGGGCCGACCGCGACGCTCCCCTCTCCCGCAGCCAGTGATCGAGAGGCGTCTGCTTCAGTTCCCTCCGAAGAAAGCTCGGGTGAAGAAGCCGCCACAAGGAGCAAGACCGGGCCGGATCGTACGGAACTCAATCTCCTCGGCCAAACGGACGCCGCGGCGGGCGAGAGCCGCCGCAACGAGAACGTCAGGATCACACTGGTGGATAACGCCGTGCAGCGGGAACTCAACGAGCGGCTGGGCACATCGGCGACCATCGTCAAGGAGTTCGAAGTTGAGAGCAACTACTTCGGTTCCGAATTCGGCGGTTCGCCGTCTTCCGTATTGCATCAACAACACGCGGCAACGTTCAAGGTGCACGGCAGGATCTACGAGACGCACAACAACAGCATCTTCAGCGCACGTTCGTTCTTCCAGGTTGGAAGCGTCAAGCCGGCCCGTTCGAATGACTTTGGATTTGGGCTCACGGGCCCGCTCACCAAGCGAGTGCATTTCAGCGTCGACGGGAGCCAGAACAAGATTCGAGGTAACGTCAACGGGAATGTGCTTGTACCGAAGGCCGATGAGAGAACGCCGCTGCGGCGCGACCCCGTCACGGGCGCGCCGGTGAATCAAGCGACACGCGACTTCGTCAGCCGGATTCTCGCGGCCTATCCGGATGAGCTGCCGAACCGTCCCGATATCGACCCGCGAGCACTGAACACGAACTCGGCGCAGTCGATCGACAACAATATGCTTGCGCCCCGGCTGGACTTGAACGCCACGGACCGCGACCGCTTCGTGCTGGCTTACCAGTTCACGGTGCAGCGGATCCAGGCGTTTCAGCTCGTGGGCGGGCAGAATCCCGACACCACCACCAAGAACCACCGGGCACGCGCCACCTGGAGCCGCGCTTGGTCCCCGCTCACCACGATGGACGTATCCGCGGGCTTCGACAGAGTCCGTTCGCTCCTGGTTCCAGATGAAACGGCGGTTGGGCCCTTGATCTTCTTCTCTTCCGCGATACAGTTTCTCGGACCCGGCCCCCTGGTCCCAATCGACCGCGCGCGGAATTCATTCCAGTACGCTGCCCAGCTGCGTCATCACCAGGGCAGACACAATTTGAGCGCGGGCGTCGCGGCGATGCGCAGTCAGATCAACGGGTTTGAAAGCTCCGGCCACCGGGGTGAGTACATCTTTGGTGATAATTTCGGACATGACACCATCACCAATGTCCGGCTCGGCCTGCCCAATCAATACTCGCTCGCTATCGGAGACATCAGCCGCGGCTTCCGCGCTTGGGACGCGGAGTTGTTTTGGGGCGACCAATGGCAGGCCTCGTCCGAGCTGACGCTCACGTTCGGGTTGCGCTATCAGCCCGCCTTCGCCCCCGTGGAGGTCAACCAGCGGAGCGAGATTCCCTACGACTGTGATTGCAATAACTTCGCGCCGCGCTTCGGCTTTGCCTACCGCTTGGGCGGACACTGGGGCGTCCTGCGCGGGGCTTACGGGCTCCATTACGGCGAGATCTTTCCTGTTACCTACAGTCAGGCCCGCTTCAATCCCCCGGAAAGCCTCAAGGTCGTCATCTCGCCGCCGAAGTTGGCGGATCCTCTGTCGGCTCTCGAGCCGGGAGCCCTGGACCCCGACGCCCGCAGCAGCATCGTCGAGTTGGACCCCGGCCTGGTGCTGCCCTACTCACACCAGTACAACTTCCAGTGGGAGCTGGCCCTGGCCCGCGACTGGCGACTGGAGGCCGGCTATGTTGGCAGCCGCTCGATCCGGCTGCTCAATCTCTGGAACACGAACCGGGCGCTCCGCGTCCCGGGTATCCCTTTCACAACGGAAACGATCAACGCCCGCCGGCCCGACCCGCGTTTTTTTGAGCTGCACCGTGTGGTGAACAGCTCCCGCGGATATTACGACGCGGCCAAAATCCGGCTCGTGATTCCCCGGTGGCGCGGTCTCACACTGGGTACTTCTTACTGGTTCAGTAAGGCCATCGATCTGGGCGGCGACTACGTCAACACGGCTTCAGGCTCCGACGCCTGGTGGGGACAAAGCCCGTCCGAGTTCGATGCGCAAGGTACCATGCGCGGGCCGAGCTCTTTCCACCAGCCTCACGCCTTCCTCACACGAGCCAGCTATGAATTACCCGGGCTTTCTCGGACTGGGTGGATTGGGAAGCTAGCCGGCGGATGGCGGATGTCCGCCGTTCTGCTTCTCAAGTCGGGAACTCCCTTCCCCGTCGATACGGGGTCGGACGGATTGGGATTCGGCAACGTCGATGGCACGGGCCGGGATCGGCCGAACCTCCTCGATCCATCTATCCTTGGCCGGGCCATCGATCACCCAGACACGTCGCGCGCCACGATGCCGTTCTCGGCCTTCGGTTTCCTCGAACCAGGCCAAGCGTCCGGCACGCTTGGCCGCCACGTCCTCCGGAAAGACGCCATCAACAACATCAACGCCGGCCTTTCGCGCACCTGGCCGCTCGGCGCCGACAAGGCGATCCGCTTTCGTGGCGAGGCGATCAACTTCTTCAATGCACCGCAATTCGCCGAGCCGGGCCGCGATCTCACCTCTCCAAGTTTCGGCCAGATCACAAACACACTCAATGACGGCCGCACCTTCCAGTTCCTGCTGCAATTTAGCTTTTAGGTTCCCCGCCCGGAGCACAGGCGATAGCCCGCAAGCGGACCACATCGCGCACCCGCGGAGGGTCGACCTGCAAGAGTCTCACTAACCCGCATTTCTCACCGCCTGACGGTCGAAGCACGTGATAGGCCCGCCATTACTTCGTTGCGCTTGCTCGCCGTGCTCAACGTACTGTCACGTACGCCTCCGCTCGTCAAGCGGCGCGCGCCTCGTACTGACGCGCCTCTCACGCACTTCGCCTCGCCACGCGGTGAGAAAAGCGGGTTAACTCGGTGAGATCCGCGCCGATGGAGAATCGGTGAGAGCCCGAGCGTTGGGGCAAATCTCACGAAACGCGCCCTGCCTCGCTGAACCTAAATCCCGCGGTTGGTCGTTTGGATCCACCGCAACCCTCTGAAAGCACGTCAGATGGCGACCGATCGAATGGGTCGCCTTCGATACAGCACTAAGATTTCACGCCAGGTATCTGATCCGAATCGTCGCGGGTGACTCTGTCGTCACCGTCCAGGTCTATTCCAGCAGGCGCGTGAGAAACCCGCCCGGACCACCGGGACCGCGGCCGCCCGGTCCGCGACGGCCTCCGCTGAATCCCGGCCCGAAGCACGCGATCGGCCCGCCATTACTTCGTTGCGCTTGCTCGCCGTGCTCACCGTAGGGCGTCGAGGCAATGTCGCCAGGAATGGCGACACGGCACGCCAGAATGCGTACGCTACGTCAGAACGGCGCGCGCAGGTCCCGGAAAATTCCCTCGCGGCGGCTGGGGGCTTTGCGAAGTGCTTGTCTCCCACACTGGCTGATCGCGAACTAGTGGAAACCGCTTGCTGACGCGCGCGGCTCCGTTTTGGGGTTGGATTCGGGCGGGTGTTGGCCGCGGATTGCCGGCGGCGGGCTGGCGTTGGGCCTTCTCGAGGGCCTTGACGCGTTCGATGATGTCGCAGTAGACGGCGGCGCGGAAGGCGAACTCGATGGCGGTGCGAATGAGCGAGACTCGTCCGGGATCGATGCGACCCTCGTGTTGGATGAGTTCGTACATGATGCAGACGGCTTGGGCCGGGCCTTGCTGAAGCATCAGGGCGGCGTGCGAGAGGGCTCGCTCGCGGAACTGGCGTAGTTTGTTTTGGAAGTTGTCGTCCTCGCGGATCCAGCGGCGCAGCGTGCTTTGACCGACGTCGGCCTGGCGCGCGGCGGCGGCGATGGAGCGCGCGGTGAGCATGGCTCGGATGGTGCGCTCTTGGCTGGGGGTGAGTCCGTCGCGGCGGACGTTGGAGCGACATTTGTTCATATCAAGTTGGTCCTTACATTCAGGCTAGCAGGTGGCGGGCGGGGAATTCGGGGTGGTTGTCTCTAAATGTATGGTTTTAAAGAGATTAAATTTCTTTAACGGGCGTGACTGGTTTTTGGCTCGGTGGTTTTGTGGCAACCCGGGGATGACCGGTGAGCGTTGGGCGGAGTGTGATGTTCAACGGGGGCGCGTTTCGCGTGATGACGGGGTGGTGAGGTTTGCGGGGTAGGATTTGTGGACGGGCACGGGCGTCGACACACTAGTGTCGAGGCGATGTCGCCACGAATGGCGACACGGCACGCTGAAAGCGTGCGCCACGTCAGGCTAGGGAAACCAAGTGGTTGCGCCAGGGGTTTCCGCTACGCTTTCACCCAGGGCTATCAATAATGGGGTGCGGGGGCGGTTCAGTGGCCACAAATCAGGGGCTGAAATTGGATAGGATGGAAGCTGGCCGGAGCCAGGCAGCCTGCGGTGAGAGTCCGGTCCGGCGAAATAAGGTGCAGCCACCGATGATCGCGGTCCGTTGGTGTTGAAAAAAATGCGGTTCGGCGAGCGGAAATCGGATGGTAGTCCCGCTTTTTCGCCCGCATTCCCTTGTGCCTCGGGCTGCCAGGCCTCATCGTGAATGCCGTGGAAACGCCGTTGAACCTGCCCGAAACAATCACCGCCGCCGAGTTGGAGAAGGTGCTGGAACAAGCTCGGGAGGAGAGCTGGACTGCTGTCTCGTTCATTTCGATCCGGGCCGCGGGTTGGGATAAGGTTGTGCGGGAGTTGCCTCCCGGCCCCATATACGTAATTGAAGCCTTGCCGAAAGAGTCGGTGCGGGATATTTCGGGGCTGAAGAAGCTTTCATCGCTTGGTTTGGTTGATCTTGGGATCAGAGACGAGGGCGCGCGGGCGCTGGTCTCGCTCTCCGCCCTGACCTCGCTCAACCTCCACTCCAACAATATCGGAGATGAGGGCGCGCGGGCGCTGGCCGCGCTCTCCGCCCTGACCTCGCTCAGCCTCTTCAACAACCAAATCGGAGCCGCGGGCGCGCGGGCGCTGGCCTCGCTCTCGGCCCTGACCTGGCTCGACCTCAGCATCAACCAAATCGGAGACGAGGGCGCGCGGGCGCTGGCCCCGCTCTCCACCCTGACCTCCCTCAACCTGAGGTTCAACCAAATCGGAGACGAGGGCGCGAGGGCGCTGGCCTCGCTCTCGGCCCTGACCTGGCTCAACCTCCACACCAACAATATCGGAGCTGCGGGCGCGCGGGCGCTGGCCCCGCTCTCGGCCCTGACCTGGCTCTGCCTCAGCAACAACCAAATCGGAGACGAGGGCGCGCGGGCGCTGGCCCCGCTCTCCACCCTGACCTCCCTCGACCTGAGGTTCAACCAAATCGGAGACGAGGGCGCGCGGGCGCTGTCCCCGCTCTCTGCCCTGACCTGGCTCGACCTCAACAACAACCAAATCGCAGACGCGGGCGCGCGGGGGCTGGCCTCGCTCTCCGCCCTGACCTCGCTCAACCTCCACACCAACAATATCGGAGACGAGGGCGCGCGGGCGCTGGCCTCGCTCTCCGCCCTGACCTCGCTCGACCTCAGCGGCAACAAAATCGGAGACGAGGGCGCGCGGGGGCTGGCCTCGCTCTCCGCCCTGACCTCGCTCGACCTCAGCGGCAACAAAATCGGAGACGAGGGCGCGCGGGGGCTGGCCTCGCTCTCCGCCCTGACCTCGCTCGACCTCAGCGGCAACAAAATCGGAGACGAGGGCGCGCGGGCGCTGGCCTCGCTCTCTGCCCTGACCTCGCTCTACCTCGGCGGCAACAAAATCGGAGCCGCGGGCGCGCGGGCACTGGCCTCGCTCTCCGCCCTGACCTCGCTCTACCTCGGCGGCAACAAAATCGGAGACGCGGGCGCGTGGGCGCTGGCCTCGCTCTCCACCCTGACCTGGCTCGACCTCCGCGGCAACCAAATCGGAGACGCGGGCGCGCGGGGGCTGGCCTCGCTCTCCGCCCTGACCTCGCTCGACCTCAGCGGCAACAAAATCGGGGACGGGGGCGCGCGGGCGCTGGCCTCGCTCCCCGCCCTGACCTCGCTCGAGCTCCTCGACAACCAAATCGGAGACGAGGGCGCGCGGGCGCTGGCCTCGCTCTCCACCCTGACCTCCCTCTATCTCCGCAACAACCAAATCGGAGCTGCGGGCGCGCAGGCGCTGCTGGAGAGTTGGATCGATCACCCGACCACTGACAAGCTAGGCTATCTCGATCTGCGGGAAAACGGTGAGCTCAGTTCCCTGCTGCCGACCGAGGCGCTTGACACGACCGATGCGCAGTCGATCTTGGCCGCCTATCGGGCCGGTATCGCTCGGCGGCTGAGCAGGACACGCTGCGGCCACTGAATGAAGCCAAGCGCGGCCTGGGCAGACGAGATCAAGGCGTTGCTGCAACAACTTGCCCAGCAGGTGACCAAGGTTGCCGAGAAGCTTCCGGAAGAAAAGGCGGCGGAGGCGGCTGACGACCTGGAGCGCTTTACCGAGGAAGCCACGAAAGAGAACCCGAGGCGCAAATGGTGGGAGCTCAGCGCCGAGGGTATTCGGGAGGCGGCGGAATCGGTTGGGACGGCCGGCACGACCGCGATCAGCCTTTTGGAGAAGCTGGGCGGGCTGCTGGGTTAGTGGCCTCTCAAGCCCAAGTTCGGCGACGCAAGGCTAGTCGTCGCCGCTTCGCGGCGATCGACCGGCAGGATTGCCGGTCTCTACCGCGGCGGGGCCGGTGATTTCTGCTTAGCCCGCACTTAGCTTCTCTTTACCCCAGCTCAACCGTGCGAGCGAAGTTCACGGCTTCCAGTTCGAGTAACTGGTCGAGTACGTTTTTAGGGAGTGCGTCGTCGATACGGATGACTGCCACGGCTTCAGCCGGCTCGCCTGGGGCGTGCTGGTTTTCACGGCGGCCCAGCGAAAAGTCGGCGATGTTGATCTTGTTGTCTCCCAGGATGGTTCCCAGGCGGCCGATCACGCCCGGCACGTCGACGTTCTTGAGGAAAACCATGTGACCGTCGAGCGAGGCTTCGACATAAATTCCGTCGACGCTGATCAGACGGGGTGAGTGGTCGGCAAAAACGGCTCCTTGGACTGTCCGTTGGCCTTGTTCGGTTTCGAGGACCAGCGAGAGCGAGCCGGCGCCCTGAGTGCGCGAGCGGTGGATCTCACTAATCCCCAGTCCGCGTTCGGCGGCTACCTGGGCGGCGTTGATCAGGTTCGCCTTTTGGGAGAGAAAGCGGTTCAGAATTCCCGCCAGCGCGGCGTTGCGGATGAGCGACGTATTCTCCTTCAGAAGGTTGCCCGAATAGGTAATATTGACCCGCTGCGGGCGGCCGCTGGCGATCTGCTCAACGAAGGAGCCGAGCCGCGATGCCAAATCGAGATAGGGACGCAACTTTCCATACTGCTCGGCGCTGATCGACGGCATGTTGACCGCGTTGGTCACCACTCCACTGTTGAGATAGTCGCGAACCTGCTCGGCGATGCGAACCCCGACCGTCTCCTGCGCTTCTTCGGTGGACCCGCCGATGTGGGGCGTCGCAATGACATTCTCGTGGCGCAGCAGCGGGGAGGAGGTCGGCGGCTCTTGGGCGAAAACGTCGAGCGCGGCGCCGGCAACCTTGCCTGACTCCAGGGCCGCTTCTAGAGCCTCGGGTTCTATGAGTTCGCCACGGGCGCAATTGACGACGCGGACGCCGTCCTTCATCTTGGCGAAGGCATCGCTCGCGAGCAGACGCTCGGTCTCGGGCGTCACGGATAGATGCAGCGTGATGTAGTCGCTTTGGGCGAAAAGTTCATCGAGCGCGAGCAGTTCGACCCCGCGGTCGGTGGCCAGCTCGCGGGAGACAAACGGGTCGTGCGCAATGAGTTTCATGCCCAGCGGCCGCACCCGGCGGGCGACCTGCATACCGATGTTACCGAGTCCGATGATGCCGAGCGTTTTGCCGTTCAGTTCGGTTCCCATGAACTTCTTCTTTTCCCATTTGCCGGACTTGGTCGATTGGTTTGCCTGAGGAACCAAGCGTGCCAGCGCCAGCATGAGCGCCAGGGTGTGCTCGGCGACCGAGATGGCGTTGCCGCCCGGGGTATTCATCACGACGACGCCCTTGGCGGTGGCTGCCTCAATATCTACGTTGTCGACTCCTATGCCGGCCCGGCCGATAGCGCACAGCTTGGGCGCTTGATCGAGAACTTCTTTCGTAATCTTGGTCCCGCCGCGGCAGACGATGGCATCGGCGTCCGCCAGGTGCTGGGTGAACTCGTCTGGGTTCGTGACGACGATATCCCAGGCGTCCTCGGCTTCGAGAACGAGGAGCGCGCCGGGCGAGATCGGATCGGTGATAAGGACTTTCATCTCGTCTTCTGCAACTTCGTCACTTTCAACGGATGCGAATCAGCCGTCATTTGCTGTCGAGGCGGCCTCCTGGTAAACGCGCTGCACGGCGCTCACTCCGGCTCCCAGCTTGACCGGCTGGCCGAGCGATTGAAGGATGATCTCCAATCCCGCGATGACGCCGAACAGATCGGCGAAATCGAAGTATCCCAGGTGAGCGATGCGGAAGATCTGGCCTTTCATGGAACCCTGGCCGTTCGCAATGATTGATCCGAAGCGGTCCCGGAACTGTTTGACGATTTCGCCTGAGTCAACGCCCGGCGGTGAGCGAATCGCCGTCACGGCGCCCGCCGGCGTGGCTTTCGCGAAGAGCTCGAGTCCCAGTACCACGGCGGCTTCGCGGGTCGCGCGGGCCAGCAGTTGTGCGTTTTCGACGAGGTTCGCGGGGCCAACTTCGCGGATGTAACGCAAGGTCTCGTCGAGGCCCAGCATTAACGACGTGGCCGGGGTAAAGGGTGATTCGCCGGTTTCCGCGGCGCCGCGATGCTTCTGGAGGTCAAAGTAGAAGTAGCCCTGCTTCACCGACTCGCAGCGCGCCCATGCCTTGGCGCTCAGTGCCGCGAACGCCAGCCCCGGCGGAATCATGACCGCCTTTTGGGAGCCGCCGATCACTACGTCGATTCCCCAGCCGTCAATATCGAGATGGGATGTGCCGAGTCCGGTAATCGCGTCGGCTACCAGGATTGCGCCGGTTTCGGCCACGGCTTCCGCCATTGCTTTGACGTCGTGGGAGACCCCGGTCGAGCTTTCGGTTGCCTGCACGAAGACGCCCTGGATGCCGGGGTTCGCCTTCAGGGCATCCGCCACGCGCTGCGGGGAAACGGCGTCGCCGTAGGGCGCTTCGAGTACCGTCACGTCGAGACCGAATGCTCGCGTGATTTGTACCCAGCGTTCCCCGAATTTTCCCGCCGTGGCGACAAGGACTTTGTCTCCGGGTGAAAACAGGTTCGACACGGCGGCTTCCATGGCGCCCGTTCCGGAGGAAGTAAACAGCACCACGTCGTTGGCGGTCCCCATGAAGTGCTTCAGGTTTGACAGCACCCGCTTGTAGAGTTCCCGGAAGTCGGCCGTGCGGTGGTGAATATCCGCGCCGGCCATGGCACGCACAGCGGGCGGATAGAGCGGGGTCGGCCCGGGGGTCAACAGGCGAAGCTTCTTGACATGCATTGGAGGGGCAAGACCCGCGCTCAGAATGAGCAGCAGGGCATGGTTTTGAGCGCTTGACTTCTTAGGATAACTTGCCTGGGGGGGCAGGTCCAGGAGAGAGCCCAACTCGTCCAACCGGCAACAAAAGGCATCGCAGTGTCTAACTCGTAGCCAAGTCCCGCCGCGAAAAACCTACACACGCGCATACTTGTGGAGCGGCGGGCAGTTGGGTGGCCCGAGGCCGTGTTTGCCGGCGGCGGACCAGACGACTTCGCCCACATACAGACTGCCGTCGGAATCGATCCAGATGTCGTGCGGCGTCAGGAAATCGCCCGGGGTTCCGGGGTTGTCGCCACCGCCCCAGCGAGCTTGCAGCTCGCCATCCAAGTTGAAAATGCTGACGCGGCCTCCGACTGGGTTCGGCCCCGATTCGAGCCAAGGGAAAAGCCCCACCTTCTTTCCAACCTCGGCCACGAACACACTGTCTTCGGGATCGATGAATACCTGCATGGGCCGGGACACGTCCGTCCATTCGGTGATGAATTCTCCGTTGGGCTGGAAGATCTGGATGCGGCTGTTTTCACGGTCGGCGACATAGACTCGCCCGTTGCTGTCGAGGGCAATCCCGTGCGGCAGATTGAACTGGCCCGGCCCCTCGCCAGGCTCGCCCCACGAAAATAGCAATTCTCCCTCCGCCGAAAACTTGTGGACTCGGGCGTTGCCGTATCCGTCTGTAATGTAGAGCGACCCCTCGGCGTCGAGCGCTACGTTCGTGGGAAAGTGAAACGGGGGGCCGCCATGAGTCACCTGCCGGTAATCGAAATCCGTCATGCCGGTGTCGCTGTGCTCGCCGCTAGTCCCGAGGGTCATCAAGAGCTCGCCCTCGGGCGTATATTTCCTGACTGTGTGATCGCGGTCATCGGTCACGTACAGCGTGTCGTCAGCAGCGATGTGCAGCCCGTGAGCCCGATTGAAATTCCCTTCCCCCCAGGACCGCAGGAATTTCCCGTCGCGGCCGAAGACCGTCATCGGATGCTCGCCGCGATTGAAGACGTAGACCCGTCCCTGCGAATCGGTTGCGACAGCGGCCACTTCGACGAAGCTCCAGCCCTCGGGAAGCTGTTCCCAACCGGGGACCGGCTGGTATTGGAATTTGCCGCTGCCAACGATGGGGAGTTCGGTACTGGGCGATGCTTGCATGGGTTTACCTATTGTGCTCGGGCGTGTCGGCGGCGGGGCTGGTCGTTGTTACCGTGACCCGGTGAGGTGACCGTGATCCGATGAGCCGGAACTGAAGTGAGGCAAACGCCGCCGGCAGATTTGGTGCTGACAAGCGGTGGACCCCTCCCTTGCGGTCGGGGCTCTGAATCAAGGGGCCTCGCCAGTTCTTTGCCGGACACGGGCCGCCTCAGACAGCGATTTCAACGACCCGGTCCTTAGCTGTTTTCTTAGGTGGTTCGACCTCCACCGACAGACAACCTTCGATCGCCTCACGAAGGCTTTGCATCAGCTCGTCAAGCGTTTCAGCTTGCGTGGCACAACCGGGAATAGCGGGCACTTCAGCCCAATAGCTCCCTTCCTCGACTTCGTGTACGATCGCGCGGATCTTCATCAGCCAGCCTCTTACGGATTAGTATAGCGTTGAGCAAAAGAACACCGGTCAAGACCCCTCCCTTGCGGTCGGGGCTCTGAGCCTTGGTCGTTGTGGCTCTGAAACTACCTCCTTGGTGGCCGGCGGTCTTTCTCCGGGTCGTAGTCCGGGTTTTCGGTTGGCATTTGCGCCCCGACTTTATCTCTCCAGGAGGCGAGCTTGGCTTTGAGTTCCGCAACCTTCTCCGGCATCTCGGCGGCGAGATCGTTGGCTTCACCAATGTCCTCTTTGAGGTTGTACAACTCGGCATGACCGTCCTCGAAAAACTCGACCAGGCGCCAGTCGCCCGCCCGGATCGCCGAATAAGGCGTGGCGCCTTGCGAGTGGTAATGCGGGTAGTGCCAGTAAAGCGCCTCGCGATCGAGCGATGCGTCCGGGTCTCGCAGCACGGAGACAAGACTCAAGCCGTCGACTTCGGCATTGTGTGACGGGTCGCCTTCGACACCGGCGATGTCGAGGATCGTCGGGTAGTAGTCGACCGTGATCACCGGTTCTCCACTCACCGAGGCCGCCGGAGTGACGCCCGGCCAGTAGACGAGTGCAGGAGTGCGCACGCCCCCTTCGTAGGCCGATCCTTTCCCTTCGCGCAGCGGCCTGTTTTCGGTCGGGCGGCCGGAGCCGTCGCGGTCCAGCCCGCCGTTGTCTCCAGTGAAGATGATCACCGTGTTGCCGGCTACGCCCATCTCCTCGAGTTTGGCACGGACCAGGCCGATGCCGCGGTCCACGCTCGTCACCATCGAGGCATAGACTGGATCCGTGTGGAGCATGCCTTCCTTGACCAATGGCTTGTAGTGGTCGATGTCGGCTTCCTTGGCCTGGATCGGCGTATGCACCGAGTAGAAGGGGAAGTAGAGCAGGAAGGGTTCATCCCCAAACCCTTCGATGAGCTTGACCGCTTCGTCGGAGAGCCGGTCGGTGAGATAGTCGCCTTCCTTGCCGCCCAGCGGCAGTGGCCCAACGCCGCGGCTGGTCTGCGTTGGATGCGTGTAGGGATGGAAGTAGCTTCCTGGAGCGCCCCATTCATTGCCTCCAATGTTGACCTCAAAGCCGTGCTTCTCGGGTACGTAGTCGTTCATGTCGGGATCGCCGTTCGGCATCAGGTGCCACTTGCCGACCGAAGCCGTGCGGTACCCCGCCGCGCCCAGTGCTTCGGCGATCGTGGTGTGGCTGGCTTCGATCTTCATCGTCCAGTCGGGAACATTGAGCTTGGCGTAAGGACGCTGGTGTCCGCGAATCCAGTCGGTGACATGCGTCCGGCCCGGATATTTGCCGGTCATCATGGCGGCGCGCGTCGGAGAGCAAACCGTGCAGGCGGCGTAGCCCGTGCTGAAGCGCATGCCGTCGGCGGCCAGGCGGTCGATGTTGGGGGTTTCGTACAGATCGCTTCCGAAAACACGACCGTCGCTCCAGCCGAGATCGTCAACGAGAAAGATGATGAAGTTGCGTTTCTTGGGAGCTTGCGAAACTTCTTGAGCCGCTCCGCAGCCGATCAGAATCAGAAGAAGCGTGATGATGAGAAGGCGCGGCATGCGCAACATTATAGGCCGTCACTGGGAAGAAAGAAACGGAGACGGGGAAGACACATGCAGGGAGAAGATGATCAATTGAGCGTCAAGCCCTTCGGGTGCGGCCCATCCGCCAGGTTGATGCGGATCGTGCCGTCGATATCTATGCGGATGCAGTTGGAAACACTCCCCTCAAAGATCGTGACGTGCAACAATAAAAATTGGGGTTGCTTCAATGATTGATGAAGCAAACCGTCCCTGGGATTTCTCGAAGAAAAAGACTAAGAAACCGAGGCCAGCATGCTTAATCCGTCTTCACCTTTAGGGAAACTGCCACTATATTTTCTTGCGGCAAGCCTCCTGGTTTGGATACCGATCACTACGAGCGCGGAAGAAGATTCGTCTACGGAGATTTTTTCCCGCTATGCACGTCATGGCGCGGACGTTTGGGCAAGGAATCCGGGAGCCCTAATTTCAGGTGAAGGGAAAGCCTGTATCAGTTGTCATACGTCGTTGCCCTATGCCCTGGTGGAACCATTGTTGGTGGATGAGTACCCCGCATACCAGGACCTGATCGAGAATATCGACAATCGCATCCTGACGTGGTCATCCAACACGCCCTGGTATTCACATCCCAAGCTCGAGCAAACTGCAGCGCTCTCGAATCTTCCTCCAGATACACTGAAAGCCTTCCTGGATGCCGCGGACTCACGCGGCGTCGAAGCTGTTTTCAACGCGCTTATCCGAGCAACGCATGACGCCTATTTGGGTCAACCGGCGCGGACCGAAACCCGGCAGGCGTTTGAAAACATGTGGGCGGAACAAGTCCAAACCGGTCCGGCAGCCGGCCGATGGCGGTGGATTCAGGCGAACCTGGTTCCATGGGAGGTAACTGATTCTGACCTTTGGGGAGCGTCGCTTGCATGTGTCGCGGCCAGTATTTTTCCGAACCTCGCACCCCAGGACAATCTCCGTTTACTGCACACAACATTGAAGAAAGCTTCGTCGGATGCCGAAGTCAGTCTGCATGTTAAGGCTGCCGTTCTCTGGTGTGATTCGGAGACCGCTGGCCAGATTTTGAATAACGGCGTTGCCCTGCAACTGGCTACCGAGCTGCTGGCACTGCAACATGATAATGGTGGCTGGGCCTTGCCTGATCTCGGACCCTTTATTAACTGGGAAGGAAGCGATTCTGATTGTTGCCAGAAACGCGAAGTGCGGCCCGATGCCTATGCGACCGGTTTCGTTACCCTGGCGCTGGCACGAAGTCATCACCTCCTGTCCCCTGACCAAAAAGACAGCATAGCCGGGGCGGTCGTCTGGATAGATCGGCAACTGGCCAACCCGTACCCGGACGGGCCTCGGTACAACAAGCACAGTACGGGTGACGCGGATCTACCGGAGTTCAGGAATAATCTCTATACCAATGGGGGACATATGTGGGCATTCCTGGCGAAAACATCCCATCTAAAAGGACAAGCGCCCTGGGCCGGAAATTAATCCGGGGCTTCGGATGAGGCTTGGTTTCGAAGTAGCCGGCGTGCCGCGGGGGTGGGAACTGGAATCGCGAACGGGAATGGATCTGCGAATCCGCCGGCCGGGGCGGCCTGTCAACAAGGCTGCGCGGAGGGTCGCTAGGGCGACAGCGAAGGCGTCATAATCGAGGCTGTCCCGGTTTCCGGTTGTGGTGCGCGGGGACCTCATGCCGCTTGCCGCCTTTCTCGTGCAGGCGAAACCACCAGCGCTTGCCGCCTTGCCGGTAGTAATCCTCGACCCGCATTCCAACCACGGCGCCGACGCGAGCAAAGCTGTAGACCATAACACCAATCAGAGCGCGGTCGCGCAGACCGGCAATCGAGCTGGTGTTAATGGAGTCGAGCAGCGCCCGCGCCTCCTCGGGGCGCAGCACGGGCGTCTTGCCGCGTTTGGTGGCGTATTTCGGTCCACGAACCGAGGCCGCCGGGTTGAAGGGGATGACCTGGCCCGTAACGAGGTAGTCAAACAACATGCGAATGGCGGCAAGGTGCTGCTTGACGCTGGGCTTGGATCCCGGATGCTGCTCGATGTAGGCTGCGACGGTGATGGGATCGATTCGCTCGAGCTGCCGCTGGTGGGCCTCGCACCAATCAAAAAACTCCCGCACGGCGCGGCCGTAGGCCTGGCGGGTGTTTTTGTTGCGGATGTTGGCGGTGAAGAACTCGATAAAGCGGCGGCTGGCGTGTTCGCCGGCGGCGGCAATGGTGGCGGGCAGCGCCTCAAAGCCCGCCCGGCCCAATTTTCGGGCTGGAATTCTGATCAGTTTCCCGCCCCTCCTCTGGTTGGGCGATTGGTATTGCATAACGTCCTTTATGTTATACCAATTGTACAGCAGGAGCAGAGGGTGTCAAGGGTGTCACTTTGCAAATTATTTGTCGTACAAGTTTGCACGGTATCTGTCGTACCGAACGGATCAGGTAGCGACTCCGGCTAGCGCGGCAAGGCTGTGCATCGACCATGTTGTCAACGTCTTGCGACCACCGAGGCGAGGTCGCCGAGCGATTTCGACGCCTGCCGAGCGCGACAAATAGTGCGCAAGATCTTACGACAGATAGCGTGCAAAATGACAGTCAAGAGGCTCAGGGGCCCAGAGGGGCGTTAGGTGGTGGTAAGGCGATTTGAGCGAAGCCTGACGGCAGACGCTTCGCGTGTGTTAGCATTTGGCAGGTCAATCGCAATTTCGACAGTCGGGACGATCGATGTCGAACCAACCTGGAGGCGAGGTTTGGGTCCTCAATTCGAGGCGACTCATACGGGCGACTCGCCGCGGCCTTGAAGGTCTTGATCGAGATGAGCCATCGATTTCATGCCTCAATGGTTGCTCTGGTGGTCGTGATCGCAGCCGAGTCCCTGGCGCCTCTACCCGTCGCTGCCCAGGCCGAGACGGCCGCGGCGGATACCTGGGCTACGCCACGTACCCCGTGGGGTGAGCCGGACCTGCAGGGCATCTGGGACTTCCGGACGCTGACGCCTTTAGAACGACCCCGTCAGCTCGCGGGGAGAGCATTCTTCACGGAGGAGGAAGCGGCTGAACGGGAACAGCGCGCCGTTCAACGGAGTCGTAATATCACGAGCCAGATCTGGATGGCCCTGGGACAAACGCTCACAGAGGACCGGCGAACCTCGCTGATTGTGGATCCGCCGGATGGGAGAATTCCTCCTCTGACACCCGAGGGGCAGGCGCGAGCGGCTGCCATGTACATGCGGTGGCAACGCCTCCCTCACGGCCCGGAGGACCGAACCTTGTTGGACCGGTGCCTGTTGGGGCGCACCTCCGGACCGCCGATGATTCCTGCTGCTTTTCACTACGACGCGCTGGTTCAGCTGTTTCAGACTCCGGGATACGTCGTGCTTCTCAAGGAGATGATCCACGAGGTTCGCATCATCCCTCTGGACGGGCGTCCGCATCTCGGACCCACCATTGGCCAGTGGATGGGGGACTCGCGGGGCCGTTGGGAGGGCCACACGCTGGTCGTCGAGACGACCAATTTCTCCGACAAGACGAACTACGGAGGAATCAGTTTCGCCCACGCCGCCAATCGTACTGGTCTGCTCGGCGCGAACACGCATCTGATCGAGCGCTTCACGCGGGTCGACGCGGACACGATCGCCTACGAGTTCACGGTCGACGATCCGACGACGTTTACGAGACCCTGGTCAGTCGCGCTGCCCATGAAAAGGACGGAGGGTCCGCTCTTTGAGTACGCGTGTCACGAGGGGAATGAGTACTTTATGGTAATGATGCTCGGGGCAGCAGGCCTTGCAGAGACGTGGCCAACTATCGAGGTCCATGGCGGGGACGTCGTCGGTGCGGGCGCGCCCGTGCGCCTGCAGGCGGAGGCGGTCGCCCACGGCAGCGCCCGGGTGGAGCGGGTAGAGTTCGTCGTCGACGGCGCCGTGGTCAGCGTCGACACAGAGGCGCCCTACGAGGGGACGTGGCTGGCGGAAGGCTCTGGGCGCCACTTCGTGACGGCCACCGTCCACGACAGCGAGGGTCGCGTCGCATCTGCCCCCGCGACCGTCTTCGTCGGTCTGCGAGCCCTGGAACGGTCCATCGCTCGCACCGAGGACGATGCGGAAGAGTTGCCCGATGGGTCGATGTTCCTGGACATTCCCGGCCTCAGCCTGGGAGGGCAAGGGCTCGCCGATCAGGTTGTGGGCTTGCGCTTTGCAGACATTCGGATTCCCAGGGGAACGCCGATACACGAGGCGTATCTCCAGTTCACAGCAACACGACAACGACGCCGGCGGGGTACAGAGCCAACGGATTTGACGCTTCATGCAGAGCTGGCAGGCGATGCTGTGGCGTTCTCGGAGGTCAAGCAGAATATCTCCTTGCGTAAGCCGACCGCAGCCTCGGTGAACTGGTCACCGGAGCCGTGGGAAGTGGCAAGCGAAAGTTCAGTGAGGCAACGAACTCCGAATCTCGTGGCTCTCATCCAAGAAGTGGTGAATCGTCCTGACTGGCGAGAGGGCAACGCTCTCGTGCTCCTGATCAGTGGATCAGGAAGGCGGCGGGCGACGGCCTATGATTCGATTTCCGACGCGGCCGGTGGCGCCCGTCAGCGTCTGGAACGCGCGCCTCGGCTGTACATCGAGCTGGCAGAAGCACACCCCTAACGCGACGCAGAGAGATATGCGCGTGTCGTCTTTCGAATGGGAAAGCGACAAGATGACGCAATCCTTCTTTGGAGGGTGCGAGAAAGCAATGGCTTTCAGGAAGAGAAGCCGGGCTGCTGTCGTAACTTTGGGGGGAAGGCGACAGGTGAGGGACGACTCTGACGGCCCTGGGATCTGTTCTGTCCAAAGCGGTGCACCAGGAACCCTTTCGTTTGCATTTACACGCCTGGTATTTACAATAAGTGTCTGACGTCGTGACATAATCGGGGAGCAGGAAGCCACTCCTCCGCGTCGTGAAGCTCGAACCGCATGTCATTGAACAGGCTGAATCACCACAAGGACAAGTGACGGTGGACACGACCCGGCATACGCGCTGGGCGAGATCGGGGACAGCTCCCGAACTCCCGTTTGGCGAGATCGGTGGTGGCGAGATCGGGGACAGCTCCCGAACTCCCGTTTGGGGCGAGATCGGGCGAGATCGGGGGGCGAGATCGGGGACAGCTCCCGAACTCCCGTTTAGGGCGAGATCGTAGGGCGAGATCGGTAGGGCGAGATCGGGGCGAGATCGGGGACAGCTCCCGAACTCCCGTTTAGACCGTCGCGCCCCGCGATTTGGGCTGCGGGCCGGGCGGCTTCGACCGCAGTAGTCGTCCTGCCTGACTCTCCAGTTCGGCCACGAAACGGTCATCTCCAAACGGATTTCCCGCTCGAGTCGCCGTCCTAATCTCGTCTACCGCGTCCGCGCCAGCGACCAGCGCCTCGCCCCAATCGTTCGCGGAACAAATCTCGCTCCAGCTTCCCAAATCAAGGGTTCCCGATGCATCGGCTCCCTCGGTGTGGACCCGCGCACTCGACCACGGATACTCCTGGGCTCGCCCGACCAGGCCGGCGCGAACCGGGTTCAAGTCCACGTATAGCAGCGCCCGCAGCAGGTGCGTCCGGCCTAAAGGGCAGGAATAAAAGCGGTTTTGCCACAGATGCCCCGTGCGTCCGTATCGCCGGTTGAAGCGTTGCGCGTAGCGCGAGTGGCTCTGGCCGAGGGCGCGGGCAAGCGAATCGGGCCGCTCGGGGATCGCAACCAGATGAACGTGATTCGTCATCAGGCAGTAGCCAAGCAGCGTGACGCCGTGGCGTTGCGAGCGTTCGCGGAGAGTTTCGAGATAGAAACGCCGGTCGTCGTCGAGCAGGAAGACGTCCTGGCGATTGTTGCCCCGTTGCGTGATGTGATGCGGCACACCCGCCGCCACCACCCGGGCCATCCGAGCCATTCGGTTAGTGAAGAGTCGCTATTGTCTCACAGTTCGGGAGCTGTCCCCGATCTTTTGTCCCCGATCTTTTGTCCCCGATCTTTTGTCCCCGATCTTTTCCTCCCCCGATCTTTTCGTCCCCGATCTTTTCACCGAAGCCGGCTACTCTGGCCAGCTTTCTTCGCGCCAGTCCCTTGCTCCGTGGATGATACGCAGGATCGTGACGGTCTCATGACGCTGGGGTTCATCGCCAAGGGCGTAGGCAATGATGTAGGGCATACCGCCCACCAGTTTTTCATAAGTGCCGGACACACGCCCTCTGCGTCCTGTGGGTGTGGCGGCCAGTGCCTGAATAGTTTCATCGATACGGGTGGCTACTTTGTGGGCGGCGGAAGGATTGTCCTGGGCGATATAACCGATGATGCCGCGAAAATCATTGTGGGCGTGCTTTGACCAGACAACACTCCTCACCGTTTCGGTCGCCTTGTTTTTGCTTTTCTAATTGTGGCTTCCATGTCGGCCACAACGTCTTCGTGGGGAACCACGCGGCCGGCCTTCATATCGTCCAGGCCACGCTCGATTCCCGCGACAATTTCCAGTTCGCGCCCGACGTATCGGGCAATGGCTTCTCCCGCGAGGAAGGACTTGGTGCGGCGGGTCTGCTCGGCAAGTTTGCCAAGACGGTCCTTGAGTGCCGATGGCAGCCGGACAGTCAAGGTAGTGCTGGCCGTGTCGCCAATTTCAGTATGTGTGCTCATGTGTACATGGTAACACATCAGCAACCGGAATGCGAGTGGCTATTTATCGCGGTGAGTATCTAAACGCGGATTTATGATAGGAGAGAAAATCTGAAACGGTCTGGGTCATAGGTGTTTCAAGCGGTCTTTAGCTTTCTGCTAATAGCATCCAAACCAACCAACCTGCAGCTAAAGCAAGGAGAGGCCAGAAGAAGGAAGCAACTGTCGCGGCGGTCGCTGCGGGTAGCCAACCGAAGGCGACACCGACCTCAGACAGCGATTTCAACGACCCGGCCTTTAGCCGTTTTCTTAGGTGGTTCGACCTCCACCGACAGACAGCCTTCGATCGCCTCACGAAGGTTTTGCATCAGCTCGTCAAGCGTCTCAGCTTGCGTTGCACAACCGGGAACAGCGGGTACTTCAGCCCAATAGCCCCCTTCCTCGGCTTCGTGCACGATCGCGCGGATCTTCATCAGCCAGCCTCTTACGCATTAGTATAGCGTCGAGCAAAAGAACACCGGTCAAGACCGGCAAACGTGAATGGGATCAGGTTCCTACCGTCTTGGTGGCCGGCGGTCTTTCTCCGGGTCGTAGTCCGGGTTTTCAGGGCGAAACCGGGCGAAACCGGGCGAAACCGGGGCGAGGGCGAAACCAGGACAGCCTCAATTACGAGCCATGGGCGGCTCGTGCCGCCGTGCTTGCCACGTCTTTCATTGGGTGGTCGGCCAGACTGACGGATCCTCAGGCCGGCTTGGGTCTTCGACTCGAGCAGCGCGCGAACGTCTGCTAACGAACCGGGTGTGATCAGAGGGTTCACACTGAAGAAAGCTCGCTCCCGCCGCTACTTTCGAGCGCCTGGAACAGCGGCATCGCGCATTTTGTGCCCCCCGCGCGGCTTGTTGATACCCTATACAGGCGATGCACGCTTTCGTGGCAGCAAAGCCATTCCGCACGCGGCAAGGGCGGCAAGCGAAACCCTCTGTTGATCGCCCGCCGGCCATTCCTCCGCTGATCGTCCTGTTGCTCGCCGCCTTCCTCACGGCCTGCCGGTCCTTCGCCGCGAAGCGGCGACGAGCTAGCCAAGCGAGCGATGGGAAGCTTCGGCCCCCGGGATGACTTGGCGCGAATAAGCGGGGCCCAGCTCACGTTGCGTTAGGAGCTCTGAATCTGGTCCGCCGTTAAGCCATCCGCGGAGCGCTAAATTTACTATTAGAAGGCTGGAAGCAAGCTGGCCGCTCAATAAGCTATACTTATTTGAGTCAGCTCGTGAGCATTTCCCAATTCAAGGTTGTCCGCGACATTGCTCAGACCAGCAGCGTCAGCCGCGCGGCTGAGCTAAACGGCATCAGCCAGTCCGCCGCTAGTCAGCTCGTGCGGCAACTGGAAAAGAAGCTCCGCGTGGACTTGCTGGACAGAAGCACGCGGCCCGTGAAGCTTACTTCGGCGGGAAGACTCTATTCTGAGGCCTGCCGCGACATTGTCCGGCGCTACGGCGAGATGGAGTCGCAGCTCGAAGCGCTCCGCAAAGAGCTGGGCGGCACGGTCCGCGTCGTTTCGATCTATTCCATCGGACTGTATGAGATGGCTCGCATCAAGGAGAAGTTCGAGGCCATCCATTCCGACGCGAGCGTTCACCTGGACTATGTGCGGCCGGAGAAGGTTTATGAGGCGGTTGCCAACGATCGGGCCGATCTGGGATTGGTGAGTTATCCTAGTTCGACCAAGGACATTCGGGTGATCCCGTGGCGGCTGGAGAACATGGTTCTGGTCTGCCACCCCAGCCACTCGCTGGCGAAAAAGAGGTCGCTCAGCCCGCGGGACATGGAGGGTCAGGAATTCGTCAGCTTTGACCCTGATTTACTGATCCGCAAGGCAGTGGACCGTTTCTTCCGCGATCACGGCGTGCATCGCAGGGTCGTGCTGGAGTTCGACAACATCCAGATGATCAAGGAGGCGCTGATGATCGGGTCGGGCATCAGCATTCTTCCGGAACGCACCGTGCGCCACGAAGCGATCGAGGGCCGGCTGGTGAGATTGCCGATCCGCGCCGAGGGGCTGGTTCGCCCGGTTGGGATTATTCATCGGCGAACAAAGAAGTTTTCGCCCGCCGCGGAGCAGTTTCTGCGGTTTCTTCAGGAGCAGCCGCAACAGCAGCGCAGCGTCGCCGCGTCAACGGTTTGAAAAGATTCAGGCGGGGGTTTGAAAAGATTCAGGCGGGGTTTGAAAAGATTCAGGCCACCGTTCCTTACGCGTCAAGCAGGAATTAATCATCCATGAACAATAAACTCTTTGATTTGTCAGGCAAAACCGCATTGATCACCGGCGGCGGCCGGGGACTCGGCAAGGCGATGGCGCGTGCCTTCGCACAGGCAGGTGCGGACATCATGATCTCGAGCCGCACGGAAGAAGAACTTCGCTCCGCCGCTGCCGAGATCTCTGAAGGGCTCGATGTGCGGGTCGAGTGGATGGCCGTCGACATGGTCGAACGCGAGCAGGTTGACCGGCTGGCGTCGGAAACTCTCTCGCGGTTGGGACGGGTCGACATCCTTGTCAACAACGCCGGCTCCAATGTTCCGCAGCCGATTGACGAAATCTCAGACGAATCCTGGGACCGCATCGTCGAACTGAATTTGTCGAGTTGCATGCGGCTCACTCGAGCGCTGGTCCCTCAAATGAAGCAACGCAATTGGGGCAGGGTGATTCACACCTCTTCCGTGCTCGGGCTGGGCGGAAAGGAAGCCCGCAGTGCCTATTGTTCGACGAAAGCGGCATTGGCGGGGCTGACACGGGCCAGTGCGCTTGATCTGGGAGCACACAATATTACCGTCAATTGCATTGCTCCGGGACCTTTCCTGACCGAGCTGCCCGGGAGGATTCTGACTGATGAGCAGAAAAAGATATTCGCCGAGCGCACGGCTCTGGGCCGTTGGGGTCGTCCGGAAGAGTTGGCCGGGCCTGCCCTGATGCTGGCGAGCGAAGCGGGAAGCTATGTTACCGGCACGACGATCCTGGTGGATGGCGGCGCCCTCGCGCGGACTTTGTGAGCCTGATGACCGGTGCTGATTCAAGCATGGCCGCTCGCGCGGTTATTCGGGATCTCGACGCGACGCTGGCGGACCGAGCTGTTGACGACCCTGATGGAGTTCGACGGCGGCGGGAAATACGCCGAGGCCGCGGTCCGTTTCTGGAATTCCAGCCACGAGGCCGAGTCGGCTAACGGCAACCTGTTCTATGGCTCGGAAGGCCACCTGGTCATCGGCGGCTACACCAAGTATCAGTTCTTCTTCGGACGCAAGAACGAGCCCGGCACTTCGGGCGAGGCGCCGACCCGGCACTACCAGAACTTCATCAAAGCGGTTCGTAGCCGCAAGACCTCCGACCAGAACGGACCGGTCGAGACCGCCCACTCCGGCACCGCCCTGGCGCACCTGGGCAACATCACATACAAGCGGGGAGCGGTTGTTCTTGTGGCCGGATACGCGCGGTACCGTCAATTTCGCGCCCGGATCCTAACCCGGCCCGCCGGAGCGGCTGACGACGGAGACCGCTGACCCTCCACTCCGACCGGTGCCGCAGGGTGCTGGCAAAGCCCCGTTGCATTCGCGGCCATAGCGGCGTACACTAATCTTCTTGATCGAACCTTAGCCCGCATTTCTCATCGGCTGGCGAGGCAAAGTGCATGAGAGGCCCGTCAGTACGAGGCGCGCGCCGCTTGGCGCGCGGAGGCGTACTTGACAGTACGGTGAGCACGGCGAGCAAGCGCAACGAAGTAATGGCGGGCCTGTCGTTTGCTTGGCCCGTCAGCCGATGAGAAATGCGGGTTAGTGCCAAACGAAAAAGGAGACCCATGCGATTCTTACTTAAGATTTCAATGCCCGTCGAGGCCGGCAACGCCGCGGCGAAAGAAGGCTTCAAGGCCATCCCGCAGATTCTTGAGGAGCAGAAACCCGAAGCCGTCTATTTCATCGCCGATGGCGGCAAGCGAACCGCAATTATGGTCGTCGACATGGACGACGTATCCCAACTCCCGGCAATCGCTGAACCTTGGTTTTTGGCGTTCAACGCCAGCATCGAGGTCACGCCCGCCATGGTCCCCGAAGATCTTGAGAAGGCCGGCCCTGCCATTGAGCACGCCGTCCAAACCTACGGCTAAGCCGGCCTGCAACCAAAGCAGGGGCCGGTCAGCGGCCGGTGCGCGGGAGGGTCACTGACCCTCCCAACGGTGGGGGGAGCCCTGGGCGAAGCCCCAACGCAACGTCGGCCCGGACCCCGCCTGCTACAATGAGAACGGTATCCAGTAGCGGACCAGCCCGCGAGGCAAAGCTGGAAACAAGCAAGCTGGCGACAAGCCGATGTGGCGCACGTCTCCAGACGTGCCGTGTCGCCATTCCTGGCATGTCTTAGTGGCATGGTCTTAGTGGCATGGTCTTAGTGGCATGGTCTTAGTGGCATGGTCTTAGTGGCAGTGGCCGTCCACCCGAGTTGCCGCCAATCCGCCCGCCTTGGCGAGCGACAAGAATACCTCAAATCCGCAAGAAAACCTGTCGCTTTGCGAGGGAACCTGCCACGGTCCCGCCGCCGCCTGCAACCGCAGGCACTGAAAACAAAAACATTATCGGTTGACACCATGACGAGGCGTCGAAAATGGCCCAGATCCTGCCATATTCTGCCATTCTCTGCCATTTCCGGACATTTTGTAAAGAAAATTTATACCTCACCCGGCAACCTCTTTGTTTCCATCACTTCACCAGGCCGTGGCCACTGACATCCCGGCCTGCCGCTTTGCCAACCATAATGCAGGGTCAGGAGCCGCGCGCGTCAGCAAGCGGTTGCCGCTGGTCTGTCCCGCAACCGCTTGCTAACGCGCGCGGCTCGGTTTGACGCCAACGCCGTGGCGAGAGTTGACCTGCCGATTTCTTTGTGCGGCAGAGATCACTTTAGCCCACAGTCCGTGTTCTTTCCCAGGATTTCTCCTGCTAAGCTGAAGGTCACATTCTTGCCTAATCTCGTTCCGGACTGGTGATTGTGAAAAAGACAGCTCCACGGAGACTCCCATGGATTCAAGCCAGCCTCGCCGCTCCTCACGCCGGTATGTTCTCGGCGCCCTCCTCATTCTTTGCGCCTTACTCGTGTACTCGTTTTTGGGCGCCGCCAGTGATACCACGCCCGCTCAACAAGAGCTTGAAAAACAATTCCAGGAATCGATGAGGAGGGTTGTTCTGAAGGGCCACTTTACGCTCAATGGCCGGGAGGGTCTGCGGGAGGAGACCTACACGATCGAGAAGGTCACCAGAGTGCCGGGAGACTTTTGGCTCTTCCACGCCCGCATCCAATATGGGAGCAAGGACGTCACCGTGCCGGTCCCGGTGAAATTGTTGTGGGCGGGCGATACTCCGGTTGTGAGTCTGACGGATGCGGCTATCCCGGGGCTTGGCACCTTTACGGCGCGGGTTCTGTTTTACCGCGACGAATATGTCGGCACATGGAGCAGCGGGACGCATGGGGGACAGCAGTTCGGCCGTATCGTCAAGATTGGCTCCGAGGCGCAGTAGATCCTTAACCCAACTCTGGAAAAGGCCGGTTATGCTACCCTGACAGCAGGCTGGTTTGCGGCTCGACCGAGTTATCTAGCAGGAGGAACTCATCATGAAACGCCGTGAATTCTTGCACAAAGGACTGCTTGCCGGCAGCGCTTTGGCGGCCGCCACGAGGGCGGCATCGGGGGCGACCCGGAAGCACGCATTCGACAACGTCTACCTCGGACCCGACAAAGTGAAGTTGTCGCGGCTGGCCATGGGAACCGGCACCAGCGGTTTTGGCGGCGCTTCGAACCAAACACGGCAGCTCGGCGTCGGCGGCATTGCCGACCTGTTTTGGTTCGGCCATGACAACGGAGTGACGTTCTGGGATTCCGCCGATCAGTACGGCAGTCATCCGCACTTGAAGGAGGCGTTGAGGAACGTCCAGCGCGAGAAGGTCGCGATCATGACGAAGACCCACGCCAAGACTGCCGGCCAGATGCGCCAGGATCTCGACCGCTACCGCCGCGAGATCGGCACTGACTACATCGACATCGTCCTGTTGCACTCCATGCGTGACCCCAACTGGCCCGAACAGTGCAAAGGAGCGATGGAAGTGCTCTCGGAAGCTCGCGAAAAGGGCATCATCCGTACGCACGGGACCTCCTGCCACAGTTTGGCTGCGCTGAAGACCGCGGCCGCGACCCCCTGGGTGCGCGTCGATCTGGCGCGCATCAATCCGCTTGGCGAGAAGATGGACTCCGACCCGGCGACCGTCATCAGCGTACTCGAGAAAATGAAGCGCGCCGGCAAAGGCGTGATCGGCATGAAGATTCTCGGGGAAGGCGTGATGCGTCATCGCGTCAGCGAGGCGCTGACTCATGCGCTGGCGCTCGATTGCGTGGACTGCTTCACGATTGGCTCGGAGAACCGCACCGAACTAGCCGACCTAATCCAGAAGATCCCGCAAGCGTCACTGCAAGGCTGGCCCAGCTAGCGTTGCAGAAAATCCCAGACGTCAATTTAGAGCCCCGACCGTGAGGGAGGGGTTAGCCGCTTCGAGGCGCCTCATCCGCCAGCGGCCACGCTCCCCTTCTTTTGGTTGCGGCTCGGCCGCGCAACGGAGGGGTCCGCTCATGCGGATCGAATTCGCGCAAACCCGAACGTAGCGCCACCTGAAACGCGCGCTCCCGGCACGGTTTCACGCTCAGCCTTACTGGTACACTGAGCCCATGAGTTCCCCGGCAGCCGCCAAGCCTGTCGCGATCGAGCAGTATCTCTCCAATCCGGACTATGAACACTTCGAGTATATTGACGGATCGCCGGTCGAGTTAAACGTGGGAGGTGGCCCCCATTCGATTATTCAAGTCAATTGTGCAGTGTTTCTGGCCAACTACTTGAAGCAGAATCGGATCGGGAGGACGGCAACAGAATTACGGTGTCGCCTGCAGGTTCGCGGCCGCACTCGCTTTTACCTGCCCGATGTCTGCGTTGTGCTCGGCGGCGACGAGCTTATACGAACGAAGACAAGATTTCTCGACCGGTCCCCGGATCTTGTTGTCGAAATCCGCTCGCCGGCCGACTCCCTTCCCCGGCTCTTCCGGAAAATCGACGACTACATCGCCAACGGAGCCAAGATTGCGTGGTTGATCCTTCCGGAGGACCAGTGCGTTTTCGTCCTTACTCCAAATGCTCCCATGCGCACCGCGTTCACGGGCGAAACGCTAGACGGCGGAGAACTCCTCCCGGGGCTCAAGATCCCGGTCGAGGACCTGTTCAGCTAGTTTCAGACACCTTCGGTGTCGCCCGCGCTGGGAAGCGAACTCGCGCTTGTCGCGCCGGCACTCGCGGTTGCGGTTGCTTCCATCGATTGACGCATCTTGTGCATGGCTCGCTATCTGAGACACCTGAGAAGCGGCGGCTAGGAACGGCTGCTTGGCTTGGTTGGCAGGTCATAGAATAAGGCTGTTTTTTCGTGGAAGAATGTGGAAAAGCCGTCGGCCGTCAAACGCGCGAAGAGTCTCTAATTCGGTTGCTTCCATCGATTGAACCATGCCCTTGAGCGGACATGGCCGGTGATGACAACAGGACTCACTATTCAACGCTTCGCTACCTCGGCCGCCCCAAGCTGGTCGCGGCACCGTTCGAATTCCTCCATCTCGGCCTTGCTCCCCACGATCAACGGAGTGCGCTGGTGGATGTCGTGCGGCTGGATGTCCAGAATTGGGCGCTCTCCGTCCGTTGCGCTACCGCCGGCCTGTTCGGCGATAAACGCCATCGGATTGGCTTCGTAGAGCAGCCGGAGTTTTCCGCTGGGATGCAAGGTCGTCGGCGGGTAAAGAAAGACGCCGCCCTTCAACAGCGTCCGGTGGAAGTCGGCGACAAGTGAGCCGATATACCGCGCACTGTACTTTCGTCCGTTGTCGCCGCGCCGGAGTCGGGCGAGATACTTTTGGTAGACCTCGGGAAACGAGTCGAGGTTCGCTTCATTTACGGAGTAGATGTTTCCCCGCTCGGGCATGCAAATGTTCTCATAGCTCAGAACGTAAGCGCCCACTGCCGGGTCGAGAGTGAAGCCAAAAACACCCTGGCCCGTCGTGTAAACGAGAATGGTGGAAGACCCGTAGACCACGTAGCCGGCCGCGATCTGCCGGCAGCCAGGTTGCAGTGCCATATCGCTCGGGTTATCGGTCACTTCGTCCGGCCGCCGCAGGATCGAGAAGATGGTTCCGACGCTGACGTTGACGTCGATGTTCGATGAGCCGTCCAGGGGGTCGAAGATCACAACGTAGTTTCCGGGACCGACCGCGTGGTGCAGTGGCACGGGCTCTTCATTTTCTTCGGAGACGAGCATGGCCACGTTCTCTCTGACACCGAGGCAATGCATAAGGGCGTCATTGGCGTAGACGTCGAGTTTCTGCTGAGCTTCTCCCTGGACGTTCGTTGCGCCAGCGGCCCCCAGTACGTCTAGCAAGCCGGCTCGGCGCACACGCGCCTGAATCATTTTCGTCGCCAGCGTGATTCCGGAAAGCAGCCACGAGAATGAGCCCCCGGCGTCGGGGAAGTGCTTTTTCTGCTGGTGCAGAATGTGCTGCTGGACAGTTACAATGAGGTCCGCCGATGCGTCGTTTGATGAGGATACCGTCACAGAGCAAGGCCCTCTTCCTGTTATTGAAATCTTGACCGTAGTGTAGCCAACCTTTGAACCGGAGGAAGGGGCTCGTTCGGCGCAGGCCCCAGCAGTTTCCCGGAACTCCTTCCGACACGGCGACTAGGAACGGCTGCCTGGCTTGGTCGGCAGGTCATAGAATAAGGCCGTTTTTTCCCGGAAGAAAGTGGAAAAGCCACAACGCTCGAAGAATGCAGTTTCGCTCGACACGGCCAAGACCTGTTTTACATTGCGTTGCCGGGCCCGCTGCAGGCAGCGCTCCACCAGCATCTTTGCTATGCCGAATCCCATGAATTCGGGATCGATGGCCAAGCTTCTGAGCTCCCCCAGTCGCCGGGAATAGATTTGCAGAGCACAACATCCGACGATCTTATCCTCGGAGACCGCGACGACAAATGACACCGGGCGCGGCAAATCATGCTGTACAAGCTGCTGGGGGTAGCGGCTTATGAGTGAGCGGATCGCCGCCATGTCTTCGTGCCTGGCGGCCCGAACTTCCGTGACCGGTTTCGCTCCACTTGCCATACTAACTCTGTAACATTGTTGAGGCGGGTCATGCGCCGGGTCATGCGGCGAAGCAGAGTCGGAACACCGCCGATGCGGACGATGTTGGGCGGAGCTTGACGATGGCGTGCCGCCCCGCCCGGTGCCGGCGAGCCGGAAACTTTGCGCCGCCGGCAGATCCGCGGAAACGATCTTTATGACTGAGGCCACGACAAAGACCCAGGAGTTTCTCGCACTCGAAGACCGCTGGGGAGCCAGCAACTACCACCCGCTGGACGTGGTGGTGGCGAGAGCCGAGGGTCCCTGGGTTTACAGCGTCGAGGGCAAGCGCTACCTCGACTGCCTGAGCGCCTACTCGGCTGTGAACCAGGGCCACTGCCATCCCAGAATCCTGGCCGCTCTGCGGGAGCAGGCGGGGCGCGTCACGCTGACCTCGCGGGCCTTCCGTAACGACCAGCTTCCGCTGTTCTGCCAGGAGCTGGCGGAACTGTGCGGCCTGGCGATGGTGCTCCCGATGAATACCGGCGCCGAGGCAGTCGAGACCGCGATCAAAGCAGCCCGGCGCTGGGGTTATCAGCGCAAGGGCATCGCGCCGGATCAAGCGGAGATCATCGTCTGTGAGAACAACTTTCACGGCCGGACGACAACGATTGTCGGCTTCTCGTCCGACCCAGACAGCCGAGACGGCTTCGGCCCGTTCACTCCCGGATTCGTGACCATTCCGTTCGGGGACTCGCATGCTCTCGAACAGGCCGTGACGCCCAACACCTGCGCGTTCCTCGTTGAGCCGATCCAGTGCGAGGCGGGAATCCATATCCCGCCGGACGGTTTCCTGCGGCGCGCTGAAGAGATCTGCCGCGCCAACAACGTCTTGCTCCTGCTGGACGAGATCCAGACCGCCCTGGGACGCACCGGCAAGATGTTCTGCGCCGATCATGAAGGGGTCCGCCCGGACGCATTCATTCTCGGCAAGGCGCTCTCGGGCGGCTTTTACCCGGTTTCCGCTGTTGTAGGGACGAAGGAAGTCCTGGGCGTTTTCAGCCCCGGCAGTCATGGCTCGACCTACGGAGGCAACCCGCTCGGCTGTGCCGTTGCCCGGACCGCCCTGCGGGTGATTCAGGAGGAATCCCTGGTCGATCGTTCGGCGGAGTTAGGCGAGTGGTTTCTCTCGGAGCTTCAAAAGATCCCTCACCCCGACGTGAAAGAGATTCGCGGGCGCGGGTTGCTGGTCGGCATTGAACTCCACGTACCGGCGCGCCCGTATTGCGAGCGGCTTGCCGAGCTGGGCATCCTCTGCAAGGAGGCCCACGACAAGGTGCTCCGCATCGCCCCTGCCCTGGTGATCACAAAGCCCGACCTGGAATGGGCGGCCGGGCAATTGCGCCAGGCGTTTCAGACGTAGCCGCAGCTTAGCGGAGTGGGAGTTTCAGGGCTCCCGAGCTACCTCAATCGAAACAGTGAAAGTCTGCAAGTCACTGATTTATAGATACATAACACCCTTTATGCAACATAACGGACGAGCACGGGAGCGCTTTCAATCCAAACCCCGACCAGCAAGGGCTGGGAATATATTCCTGTTGCAACGTGCAATGTTGCATGTTACAGTTTACTGTGATCGAGAGTTTTCGGCACCGGGGCCTGAAGCGGCTTTATGAGCAAGACGACGCTGGCAGGTCAGCGCCGATCAGCTCAGCCGCATCAGTGACGTGTTGTTCCATCTGGACAAAGCGCAAGACCCTGGAGATCTCGATTTGCCGGGCTATCGTCTCCATCCGCTCAAGGGCGGCCTGAAGGGCTACTGGAGCGTGACGATCTCCCGCAATTGGCGCATCACTTTCCGCTTTGAGGATGGCGATGCTTATGAGGTCGATTTGGTCGACTACCACTAACATGAAGGAGCAACCGCCATGCCTATGAAAAACCCGCCGCATCCGGGTCGTTCGATCAAGGACGCCTGCTTGGAGCCGCTGCAACTCAGCGTGACCGAAGGCGCGAAGGTCTTGGGCGTCACCCGCCATACGCTCTCGCGCGTGATCAACGGCCAGTCCGGAATCTCTCCGAACATGGCGATCCGCCTGGAGAAAGCCGGATGGTCCAACGCCGACCACTGGCTGCGCCTGCAAACAGCCTACGAGCTGGCCCAAGCGCGCAAGCACCAGGATCAGATCCAGGTCGAGCGCTACGAGCCGCAACCCGCGGCGTAGAGAGGGGTCCGCATGTAAGCGCCAGACTGAGGATTCTGATTGCAAAGCGACCGGCCGTCGCGTTGAATCCGCTGGAGGCGTGCTATGCCGATAAATAATCCATCCCTCGTTTCGCAGAGGTGTGCCCGGCCGGACAGAGGCGCGGGCGGGAGTCCGCGCTTCATAGCGGTCTCCATCGAGTCGGCCCCGTGGACCCTCTTTGGCCGCGGCCGGCCCGCGTTAGAGCCGTTGAGCCGCGAAGCGGCGTAGGATCGTAGCCCATGGGTGGAGCGAAGCGGAACCCTGGGTCCGAAAACCATCCAGGGCAAGCCCCGGGCGGGGCGTAGGAGCAAACCGGCCTGTCCGTCTCCGCGGAGAGCGATGTGCGGAGGGCGGATTGGGGCGTCGGGGTATCGCGGTTTTTCGGCGACGAAAGGGCTTCCAGCGGGCGCAATTCGAGTGGTTCCGTCTCTTCCGTGGTTGCTGGGTGCGAATCGTGAACGGCCACACCTCGCTGACCGCGGAGATGGCGCTCAAACTCGCCGCCGCCTTCCAAACAACCCCGGAATTCTGGCTCAACGCCCAGAAAGCCGTGGACCCCTGCGAGGCCTCGGCCCGCATTGGGAAACTCCCCCGGCCCCTGCGCAAGGTCCCATCGTTCACCAGCGTATCGCCTCGTACCCGTTGATCTCAAATTCGGGCTCCCTCCCCGAATCCGTTGTCACTTCCCAAGGCGCGGCTTGGCCGTCATGGGTTGCGAAGTTCCGCGTTTGTTAGAAAAGAGTCGATTTTCGCCGCTCCCCCGGGTAAACTATCCATTGGGTAACGTGCCCACGTGACCGAAGCCCTCAAGGTGATCGTCGAACTGCTCAAGCGCCCGGGAACAATCCCGCTTGCCGTTGGCGTGGTTCTTGCCGGCGCGGGCCAATTCCTCCAAAATAGCGATGATCCACTAATCAAGTCGTACTCCGACGACGTCTTCATTGCCGGAGTCGCAATCGCTATCGGCGGACTCCTCTGGCTGGGGCTGCGCAGGCGTCCCGCCTCCCGCCTAGCCAAGCCGGAAGCTCTGAAAGAAGTCAGCAAGGCTTTCGTCGGTCGCGACGACGATCAAGAAAAACTCACCCAACTCGTCCAGAACCACCCCCTCGTCTTTTTGGTCGGGGAATCCGGCGCCGGGAAGTCCACGCTCTTACGCCGCGGCGTACTACCCGAGCTCGAAAAGGACTCTGCCTTCCTGCCCGCCTATCTCAGCTACTGGGGTGCGGACTGGGTGAACGACGTCCGCGAGTCACTCACCCGGGAGCTGCGGAAAGTCTCCGGCGACCCAGAGCTGACCACTGACGTTCTCATCCCCTGGCTGGCCACCCAGCGGCCCAAGGGGCGCGTGCCCGTGCTGCTCTTCGACCAGTTCGACGACTACATCACGCGCCACCGCTCGCGGTTCCTGCCGGACGAGAAAGGTGGCCGGGTGCTCACCGTCACGGAACTTCGCGAACGCAATGCCCTCTGGGACGAGTTGTCGCGGCTTGTCGAAGAAGGCTCGATTCATTGTTTGTTCGCGGTGCGGCAGGACATGCATTGGGGCCTTGCCTGCGCCCGCTTCCGACCCGAAGAGGTCTATTTGCTGCCGCGCCTCGGTCGGGGCGTCGCCCGGGGCTTGGTCCACGACCTCACGTCTGACAATGTCATCGACAACCCCGAGGGTGGCTGGGAGGCTCTGAGAGACCGTCTCTGCGGCGACCTCGAGCGCGACGGCCTGTTGCCCATCCGCATGCGACTCGCCTTCCAAAGCCTGCCGGCACTGAACAAACTTACACTGCGAGCCTATGATGGCGTCCGGGGGCTGGTAGGCCTCGAGGCGACGCACATCGGTGATCAGACCGAGGAAGCGGCTCGTCTTTCCGGGGTCCCGCCGGCCGCCCTTCGCAGGATTCTTGTGGAGATGGTCAACCGCGAATCGCAGAAAACCGTGGTTCGAACGGAAGAACAGTTGCTGGTTGCGCTCGACGAGTGGCGTGGTCATCACCGACCGGCCGAGGGTCAAACCGCCAGTCAGGGCGAGCCGGCCGTGCAGACGCCCAGCCGGGAACGCCGTGAGTCTTCACCGCTCCGTGTCTCCCTCGAGTTCCTGGCGAAACAGGAAATCACCCGGCAACGCCTGGAAGCTGAATCGACTGACGCTGTCTGGCAGCTCGACCACGACTACCTGGCGAACGGCGTCATTGAACTCGACAGACGCGAGAACCGCTGGCGCTACCTCTTGGAAGATAAGGCGCGCCGCTTCCGAGACGCCGGCAAACTCGTGAGCAAATTTAGAGCCCTACTGAGCCCTTGGGAACAAATCAACATTGCTCTTCAAGCTCTGCTTCGCGGGCTGCGCTATGCCCCGCATCAGCGTTTGGCAACCTATAGCCTCGTGCGGCTTGCGCTGAATCCCTGGCTGCCTCTCATTGTCAGCGTGGGGATCGCATTGAACTGGTGGTGGACGCTGGAGCAGGCGCGCGACCTTTACATCTGGATCGGCGAGTCTGGGCCTATCGCTCGCGCGGAAGCTCAGGCGCTCTGGGATATGAGTCAAAGTTCCCCCGCGGTTCGCAGAGCGGTGGTCAGCACCGCACTCAAACCTGGGGACGCCGTCAGATTCACGAGATCCTTTGGGACCAGAACTTCCTTATTCGGTCGCCGACCCGTCTTTCAACACTCAGGTTCTCGAAGCGACTCCGTGCTGCACGCCGCGGTCGGAATGGACCAAAAAGTACGCCAAACCATTTTCAATGAGCAGATTGCCGGGCAGTGCTCGAAGCCGGGCATCGAGGACGTTGACCAGCGCAGAGCCTGCGTGTTGGCAGCCATACATTTAGATGGGCAACCAGTGGTCACGGCCCGGCTAATTGTGGCGGCGATGGAAAAAACGGACTCGGATCTGAGTGCTCTGGGGAGCGGGCTGGGGTCGCTGGCCGAGAGGCTGACGCGGGAGCAGGTCGCCGAGAGCGCGCGGCGGCTGCTGACGGCGATGGAAAAAACGACCGACCCGTATCGGCTGAGTTCTCTGGCGAGCGGGCTGGGGTCGCTGGGTGAGAGGCTGACGGGGGAGCAGGCCACCGAGGGTGCGCGGCGGCTGCTGGCGGCGATGGTAGAGACGACCCACCGGTTTCAGCTGAATTCTCTGGCGAGCGGGCTGGGGTCGCTGGGTGAGAGGCTGACGCGGGAGCAGGCGGCCGAGTTCGCGCGGCTGCTGCTGACGGCGATGGAAGAAACGACCCACCCGTATCAGCTGAGTTCTCTGGCGAGGGGGCTGGGGTCGCTGGGCGACAGGCTGACGGGGGAGCAGGCCGCCGAGGGTACACGGCGGCTGCTAGCGGCGATGGAAGAAACGACCAACCCGTTTGGGCTGAGTTCTCTGGCGAGCGGGCTGGGGTCGCTGGGTGAGAGGCTGACGGGGGAGCAGGCCGCCAAGGTCGCGCGGCTGCTGCTGGCGGCGATGGAAAAAACGACCGCTCCGGGTCAGCTGAGTTCTCTGGCGAGCGGGCTGGGGTCGCTGGACGAGAAGCTGACGGGGGAGCAGGCCGCCGAGGTCGCGCGGCTGCTGCTGGCGGCGATGGGAAATACGACCGACCCGTATGAGCTGAGTTCTCTGGCGAGCGGGCTGAGGTCGCTGGACGAGAAGCTGACGGGGGAGCAGGCCGCCGAGGGAGCGCGTGGGCTGGTGGCAGCGATGGAAAAAACGATCGACCTGGAACAGCTGAGTTCTCTGGCGAACGGGCTGAGGTTGCTGGCCGAGAGACTGCCGGGGCAGCAGGCCGCCGAGGTCGCGTGGCGACTACTGGCGGCGATGGAAAAAACGACCAACCCGGATCAGCTGGGCTATCTGGCGGGCGGGCTGAGGTCACTGGGCGAGAGGCTGACGGCGGAGCAGGCCGCCGAGGTAGCCCGGCGGCTACTGGCGGCGATGGGAAATACGAACTCCACTTCGTTCTCGCAGCTGAGTTCGCTGGCGAGCGGGCTGAGGTCGCTAGGAGAGAGGCCGCCGGGGAAGCAGGCCGCCGAAGTCGCGCGGCGGCTGCTGGCAGCGATGGAAAAGACGACCGAGCCGAAACAGCTGAGTTTTCTGGCGGAAGGGCTGGGGGCGCTGGGCGAGAGGCTGCCGGGGGAGCAGGCCGCCGAGGTCGCGCGGCGGCTGGTGGCGGCGATGGAAAAAACAACCAACCCGGATTCGCTGAGTTCTCTGGCGACCGGGCTGGGGTCGCTGGGCGAGAGACTGCCGGGGGAGCAGGCCGCCGAGCTCGCGCGGCGGCTGCTAGCGGTGATGGAAAAAACGACCAAACCGGATTCACTGGGTTTTCTGGTGGAAGGACTGATGTCACTGGGCGAGAGGTTGTCGGGGGAGCAGGCCGCCGAGGTTGCGCGGCGGCTGCTGGCGGTGATGGAAAAAACGACCAATCGGGATTCGCTGGGTTTTCTGGCGGAAGGACTGGGGTCGCTGGGCGAGAGGCTGCCGGAGAGCGATGCAACTGTCGCGATGGAGGAAGCTTCACCTTGGATACGAAGGGTGTCGGAGCCCCCTTGCGGCGCGTTTACGTCGCTGCTTCGGACGGGCAATGTCCGTTTCGTAGTCGAAGAGATTCTCAAGTGGCCGACCTGCTCCCCTAACGATCGCGACAGGCTTCTACGTGGTATCGCCAAAACCACCGGCGAAGGCAAGGAGTTTGGCTGTCCCGACCCCGCCGACCAGAAGCAATGCAAGCTGAACTGGTGGGCCTTCGTCGACTGGGCGGCAGATCGAGGGTATGATGTACTCCGTCCGCCCACACCCCCAGACCAGATCTTGAACTAGGGGAGTTCGGGGACGGGAGCCCGAACCCCAGAACACAAAGCCAGCAAAACTCGAAAGTCGGATACGAAAGTCGGGGGCGGACAGGCTACGACCTTCCAGGGCGCTGGTCGGCCGGCCACCTTCACGTGGCTTGATTTCAAATAGGAAAAGCGGGGACAGGCTACGACTTTTCGATGGACGCATGGCAAAGCCAACCGAGGAGCGAAAGGGAAACACGACCAAAGCGAACCCAACTCCTCAGCAATCCGCCGCCCCAAACCTCTTCAACGCCTTCAGCAGCGCCGGGCCGGCTACCCTGGGAGCGTGCCGCGCCAGCATTCGCGTCGGAAATGATACCGGCCGGCTCTCACCCGGTCCAGCCCTAACTCCCTCTCGATGCTCGAGGCTCCTACGCCAAGCGGCGACGAACCGCTGGACCAGCGAACTCCCCACCCAACGGCCGAACCGGCTACCGGCGCGCCACTTTGGCCCCAAAACACCGCTCCCCCCCAAGAACCGCAAATCATCCCAACTCAGTCACGGATAATTTGTAAATATAATCCCTGTGTTTTCAATAGGTTTACCCACCGCCCGCAAGGAATCCCAAGATCGGCTTGTTATCCTAAAAACGACAAAACCAACAATGACTCAGTTGCAACAGAAAGGAAAGGACAACCATTCCACGTCCTCGGCGGGACCCAAAAGCCAGAATATGGGGTATTTAGTTGACTCCAGTAGCCACTACATCTTGGGGGTGGGGGTGCCGGCCCTGGTGGCCTCGACCATTGTCTTATAGGGAGCAGGGTCGGCGGCGACCGCCTGCTGGAGGAGGCGATAGAAAAGTTTGCCGCGCGACCGTGAGGTCCGCCGGTTGAAGCGGAACGTGAACTCGTCCAGGTAGTAGTCCAAATACTCGTGACTGACAGCCCCCTGGTGGGTCCCCAACAGCCAGCGCTTTAGCAGAGAGGCGACACGATGGACTCTCGGCAGCAGCTTACTCGCCGATTGCCGCTTCCCGCGCAGCACGGTGACTTCATGGCGGTATCCTTTGTTCTCCAATCCCGCATAGCCTTCCCAGCCGTCGGTGTGCACGAGGCTGCCAGGTTGGATAGCTTCTTCGACAAAGGCTTCCAAGCTCGCCGCTGAGGCATCCGCGATCCGACGGAGCCGGATGCGACCCATACCGCGCCCATCCTCCTCGGCAGCAACCGCAACTAACGCTTTGCCAACCATTTCGCGACCTCGGACGCCCTCTTCGACTCCGCCCACATACGTTTCGTCCACCTCCACCCGGCCGACCAGCCGATTGCGACCGGGGCGCACCATGGCGCGGCGGAACTTGTGCAGCCAGGTCCAGGCGGTTACATAGCTACCCAAACCCAAGACCCGCTGCAACTCCAGCGCGCTGGCCCCGCCTTTTTGCGTTGTCACCCACCAAGCCGCCCGGAACCACAACGTCAAGGGCTTGCGGGTGTCCTGGAAAATCGTGCCCGCCGTCACCGAGGCCTGGTAACCGCAGTCGGCGCAGAGCAGCAGATTGCGTTTGCTGGCCCATGAGGACTGGATCCCACAGCGCGGGCACACGAACCCCTCCGGCCAGCGCAGCTTCAGCAGGTACTCCCGGCACGCCTCCTCGGTCGAGAATCGAGCTTCCAACTCGACGAGGTTTCGGGGGTAGTCCTCCTTCATGCCCCCAACCACAACATATTGTGGCTACTGGAGACCCCATAGCCAGGATTGCTGGATCGATTGAAAAACCGTGACCACTTCCAGGTGAATGTCCAACATACTGACGAGCCCCCTGGTGGGTCCCTACAACACGAACCCCTCCGGCCAGCGCAGCTTCAGCAGGTACTCCCGGCACGCCTCCTCGGTCGAGAATCGAGCTTCCAACTCGACGAGGTTTCGGGGGTAGTCCTCCTTCATGCCCCCAACCACAACATATTGTGGCTACTGGAGTCAACTAAATACCCCATAGCCAGAAAACCTCTCAGATACTCTCAAATACTGTCATTGAAAAAAGTGACCACTTATGAATGAACAACTTACGACCCTACAGAACAAGGCCATTGAAGCTCTTTTGCTAACGAATACGATCGATAGAGCGGCAAAAAGAGCAAATGTGAGTGAAGCATCCATTTATCGCTGGATGAAACAGGAAAGCTTCCAGACTGCCCTAAGAGCAGCCCGGCGGGACATTCTTGCCCACACCACCACCCGCCTCCAGCAAATGAGCGTTCGCGCCCTCGACACGCTCGAGAACGTGATGGACGACCAGAAAGCCTCCTCTGCCAGCCGAGTCAGCGCCTCGCGCTTGGCCATGGACATGATGTACCGAGGCGCCGCCATCGACGACATCATCGAACGACTCAAAACCGTCGAAGGGACACAGTTGAGCCATCAGAATGGATGACAAGCAGCAGAAAGCCCTGGAAAGCAACTTCAGAGCCGCGGGCGGAAGCCCGCAGTCAAGCGCCCTCGGGATGCAGAGTCGAGACGACGACGGTTCCGTCGCGGCGTGCTAGATTTGAGAATGCTTGCGGATCAGCATTCGTCCTGGTCAGGCCCGTGGCCGCAAAGGCTTCTTCTGCCTGGCTTTTTGCTGCTTCGGGGAAGTAGGGACAGAGCCCGAATAGATATTCTTTACCCGCCCGATTCTCCGGGGAAAATCGGGGGCGGGCTACCACTTTTCGGAGATGTTGTAAGTGATTGCCGAGATTTGAACTCGGGGCCTCTTCCACCCCAAGGAAGCGCTATCCCGCATAGTCGCCCGAGTCCACACCAAATGAAAAAACGAACCCAAACGGACGTCCCATCGCCCGAATCCGCAAAAAGTGAAAAACGAACCCAATTCTCCCAGTCCCTCGCCGGCGCCACAACAAGCCTCTCTCCCAACTGACAAACCCCAATTTGCCCAATCCAGGAACGCAAAACACAGCACCGGACCGCGAACCCCCGAAGGCAAGGCGCGGTCCAGCCAAAACGCCCGCAAGCACGGCCTGTTCGCCCGCGACACCTTGCTGCCAGATGAAAACCCCGAAGAATTTATCCAATTAATCGCCGATCTGGAGCAAGAGCTCGAAGCCGGCGGCCCCTTCGAGCTCCGCCTCGTGCGTCACATCGCCGACACGGAGTGGAGGATGCGCCGCCTGGTGCGCCTGGAAACCGGCGCCCTCATGCACCAGCTCGAGAAAGAAAGGCTCTACGCCCAAAGAGTGCAAGCCGGGCTTGGCGAGGTGAACCAGCAAGCCGGGCATGGCGAGGAGAACGCCCCCTGGCCCGACGGCCCCTACCACCAGACGCCAGCAACCCGCGCCCGCGAATCTCTTTCAGGTCGGGGTGACGGATCGAACGCGTCTCCAGCGCGGTGCGGTCCCTCAGCGCGTCGTTGCTGTGATACCCCTTGTCGGCCACGACTTCTTGACTCTGCAGGTAAGGCTGCGTAAGGTCCTGGCAAACACGGACCGGCGGACCGCCCAGTAAAGTCAGTCGCATGCTGAACACTATGGGCGAAGCGGCATCCGCCTCACTGGCAACGCCTCCAGGTGTGCCGCAAGCGGGCTTTCTGGTATTCTTGAAATGGTTTTATTGTAGTCGAGAGGTTGTCGTATGTCTGGCCATTCAAAGTGGGCGAGCATTAAGCATAAGAAGGCTGCCCTAGACGCGAAACGCGGCAAGCTGTTCACCCGGTTCATTCGGGAGATTCAGATCGCGGCCCGAGAAGGCGGGGGCGATCCGGAGATGAACCCCCGGTTGCGCAGCGCGATCGCGAGCGCCAAGGCGCAAAGTATGCCGCAGGACAACATCAAGCGAGCGGTCTTGCGGGGTACGGGCCAGCTTGAAGGGGAGACCTTCGAGGAGATCACGTTTGAAGGGTACGGACCGGCCGGCGTTGCCGTCATTGTCGAGGTCGTGACTGACAATCGAAACCGCACCGTGAGCGAGCTGCGATTCCATTTTTCCAAGAGCGGGGGAAACCTTGGAGAGAACGGCTGCGTCGCTTGGATGTTCGACAAGAAAAGCCTGGTGGTTGTCCCCAAGGAGGCTACGACCGAGGAGCAGCTGCTTGAGATTGTTCTCGGCGCGGGAGCCGATGATATGACGGATGAAGGCGAGACATGGTCCGTGATCTCGTCACCGGAGACTCATAATGCGGTACTCGAAGAGCTGGAGAAGGCCGGTATTACGCCGGCAACGGCTGAGGTCACCCAGATTCCACAAAATACCGTCAAGGTCGAGGGCAAACAAGCCGCGGCCGTCTTGCGGATGATGGAAGCAATTGAAGAGCACGATGATGTTCACAACGTCTATGCGAATTTCGATATAGACGACAGCGAGCTGGAGCGGCTTTCCGCCTAGCGTCATCGGCCGCAATCCGTCGTAACCGCGATTCTTGGGCAGCTCGCAAACGTTATTAGTGGTTGAGCGCACGTTGTTAGCGGGGCAGGGCACGTTCTGAACCGCAGTATATTTTCCCAACTAAAGGACAGTGGTTTGCGAGTATTTGGAATCGATTGTGGGTCGCATCGAACCGGCTACGGCATCATCGACAGCGATGGGCGACGGCACCGCTTAGTTGCGGCGGGTGTGATTCAAACCTCGACGAAGAACCCATTTCCCGTGCGTCTCAAGGACATTTATTCCGGGCTACAGAACCTGATGGAACAGCACGGGCCGGATGCCGTGGCGGTGGAGCAAGTGTTTTACGCGACGAACGTAAGAACGGCATTGCAACTCGCCCATGTGCGCGGAGTAACGTTGTTGGCGGCGGCGGAAGCAGGATTACCCGTCGGGGAGTATTCGCCTCTTGAAATCAAGGACAGCGTCGTCGGATACGGGCGGGCTGACAAGAAGCAGGTCCAAATGATGGTTGCGTCTTTGCTCGGATCCGCGGAGCCCACTAGATCGTTCGACGCCTCAGATGCGCTTGCCGCGGCTATCTGTCATGCGAACGTGAGTCATGCCGCCGCTGCAATAGCTGCGGGAGGTGTCCGGGGTGCCTAGCTTGCCTGGAGGACGCCGAGCCCTACTGACCAGGATGCTGGTTTGGATTTGTTGGGTCGCCGCAACCCTTGTCCCCGCATCCGCCGACTCAGGGGATTACAGAATATTCTTCTCCCGCTCATTTCCCGGCAGCGTTCCGGCTTATTTTGATGTGGTTGTCGAGTCCTCCGGAGCAGTCGCCTATCGAGAATCCGAGGACGAGGAACCGCTAGAGTTTGAAATTGGCGCCGCGGAGTTGGCGGAGGTTCTCGAACACGTCAAGGAGCTCGATTACTTCCGAGTTGCCGTCGACAGTAACCTGAAAGTGGCTTTTACCGGCGAGAAGACCTTTCGTTACGAAGGGGCGGACAGTGTATCGGGGGATACGAAGTTCAATCACACTTCTAACGCAGCGGCCCGCGCGCTTCTAGCTTGGTTCAACAAAGTAGGGGAGAGTGAACGACATCGGATTGAGCTGAAAAGGACGGCGCGGTTCGATCGCCTGGGGGTTAACAAGACTCTGCTTCAGTTTCAGATTTCTCTCGAAAAGAACCGCATCGTTTCGCCCGCCCAGTTTATTCCCATCCTGAGAAGGATCGCGAACGACAAGAAGATTATTCGCATAGCGACCGCGAGAGCTGCCGGTCTGCTGGAGCGCATTCAAGCCCCAGCCACAAACCAATAGTCGAGACGGTTGAGCCCCAGGGGCATTCAACTGATTGATTTACAACTACATACCGGGAAGAAAAAGGTCGGGGACACAAAAACGACACATATAGTACAAACTATCCGTTACCCATTATTATCGAGTAAATCCGCTCCAAATCTTCCTCTGAGTAATATTCCAATTCTATCTTGCCTTTGTGCCGGCCTTGCTGGATGAGCCTGACCTTGGTGCCAAGCCTCTGCTCCAACTCCGCCACTGCAGCGGCAACGTTGGGATCTAGTTGTTGTGTTTTGCCAGAGGATTTCCTCGATTCGGTGAGCGATCGGACGGTGCGCTCGACCTGGCGGACCGACAGACCCTGAGCGGCAGCTTTCTCGGCCAGGGCGACTTGCTGGGCGGCATCTTCCAGTCCCAAAATCGCACGGGCGTGCCCGCCAGAAATACGTCGTTCCGCGACTAACTGCTGGACGTCCCTGGGTAGCCGCAGAAGGCGGAGCAGATTGGTGATGGTGGAACGGTCCTTGCCAGTGCGGGTAGCAACTTCCTCGTGGCTAAGGTGCAGCTCCTGTATCATGCGGTCGAAAGCCTGTGCGATCTCGATCGGGTTCAAGTCTTCCCGTTGGATGTTCTCAACCAAGGTAACTTCGAGAACACGTTCAGGCTCGACTTCACGCACAATTGCGGAAATCGTTGCTAGCCCGGCCATCTTCGCGGCCCGCCAGCGACGCTCTCCGACAACGAGTGCAAATCTCGAACCGTCAGGGCGGACAACGATCGGTTGCACCAGTCCATCCACGCGGATAGACCGCGAGAGCTCCAGTAGAGCCTTTTGATCGAAATTTCGTCTCGGCTGGTATGGGTTCGGATCGATTCTATCGATCCGCAGCTCTAGGACCTCAGCACTCGAACCTGGTGTGTCCGACTCGGGGGATGAATCGATCTGAGATTTTGGCGGCAGTAGGGCGTCAAGGCCTCGACCCAAGGCCTTTCTGGAGGATGAAGCCGTATGAGGTTTTGCTTGCATGACGGTCTAGGGCTGGGTACTGCTGGGGGATTCGAAGTCGCTAACTCGAGGCTTGACTCGTTGATCGGACCTGGTTGCGTGCCAGAATCTCCCTCGCTAGATTCAGATAACTTTCTGCTCCTTTCGAGCGTAAGTCGTATTCGATAATCGACTTACCGTGACTGGGGGCTTCCGCCAAGCGAACATTTCTGGGGATGACTGTCTGGAAGACTTCATCGCGAAAGAACTCCCGCAGATCAGCCGCAACCTGCCTGGTCAACGTTGTTCGCTCGTCAATCATCGTGAGCAACACACCTTCAATTGCCAGCTTTGGGTTCAGGTGCTGCCGGACCCGGTCGTTAGTATCTAGCAGAGCTGAAACTCCCTCCAGCGCGAAATACTCACATTGAATCGGTATCAGCACGGAATCCGCTGCAACGAGGCAATTCAGCGTGAGCAGGTCTAACGCTGGAGGACAGTCCAAGAAGATATAGTCGTAGCCCGCGATCACGGGCTGGATTGCTTCTCGCAGTCTTGTTTCGCGCCCGTCCACACCGGCAAGCTCAAGATTGGCTCCAGCTAAATGCCTGCTGGATGGAATTAGATCAAGACCTTCTGTCTGCGTTTGGTAACAGGCATCTTGAGACGTAACTTCTCCAATGAGAAGACTATAGACGTTTAGACGCTCCGGATCGAAACCGAAACCTAGGCCGCTAGTTGAGTTAGCCTGAGGATCGCAATCAACGACGAGAACCCGACAATCGGCAGCAGCCATCGATGCGGAAAGGTTTATTGCGGTGGTCGTTTTGCCAACCCCACCCTTCTGATTAGCGATCGCGATAACTTTTCCCAAACGTATGTCTCCCACGGGAAGCCTCACTTTATCACAGCTATGGCGAATTGAGGCTAAAAAAGTTCCACGTGAAACATCCCGGAAGAACTTTGTTCCACGTGAAACAATCTCAAGCTGCAGAGGAGGCTCTTCCAATCAAAATCACCCTCTGTTCACTCCAGGGAACGCTAACACTGCCTTCCCAAACAACTCTGCTATCCTGCTCGAGCCGCGCGACCTCTTCTCGCGAAACCAGCAACCCTAGCTGAGCGGAGATACGGAGCAGGTGAGGAAGCACATCTGACAACGCCACAGCGCGTGTCGTCGACCATTCGAAGCACTCCTGCAGACCCTCCACCCTGCCGTGGTAAACGGAAACATTCCCTAGCGGACGCGAAACTTCTTTCAGAAAGGCAGCCTTCTTTGAGACTGATTCGACGAGTGTCACCTCCACATCCGGACGCGCTACCGCAAACGGAAGGCCGGGGAAGCCTGCTCCCGAGCCCACATCTACTAAGTTCTTGGCTTTGCCTACGACCTTTGCCAGATACAAGGCTTCACCAAAATGCCTCTCAACGATCTGTTGGGGAGTGCGTATGGATGTAAGATTGACGTGGTGGTTCCAGCGTTGCAGCAAATCATAATGCCGTGACAGGCTAGATATTTGCGCAGTGGCGAGCTGCAGCGAGAGTTTAGCCAAAACCGGCTGCAGTAGCCACTCGAAGTCCTGGCAAGGTTCAGGCATTCAACCGCGGACGCTGAGGCATATCCAAATAAACGTTCAGAATGGAAATAGCTGCCGGTGTTACGCCCGGAATCCGGCTCGCCTGGCCTAAAGTCGCAGGGCTTACTCGTTCCATCTTTTCAACGACTTCCGTCGAAAGCCCCGGAATCCCCGCGAAACCAAACCCGTCGGGAATCCTGCGAGCCTCGGCTCGCCGCAACTGCTGGATGTGCCTCTTTTGTTGCTTCAGATACCCTTCGTACTTGATCTCTGTCTCAATCGATTTCCACTCAGGCCGCTTCAGGTTGACTTGCGTGTGCCGTCGAATCAAATCGAGCATATCATCAATCCTAACCTCAGGCCGCTTCAGCAGTTGAAGCAGGGTCGGCCGATCCGGCGCCGATTCATCAAGTACCTGTTGCAGTTGCGGCGAGTGACCGTCGCCCGCGGCAGGCCGATGTTTCTGAACAAATCGACTCACTTTCTCCCTGTCCGCCTCCAGGTCCTGGAACCGTTCCCAGTCGTCTTTGCCCACAAGCCCGACCTTGCGCCCAATGGGAGTTAACCGCCGATCCGCGTTGTCAATTCGCAGGTGCAACCGAAACTCCGCCCTCGATGTGAACATGCGGTACGGCTCATCCGTTCCCTTGGTGATCAGATCGTCAATCAATATTCCTATGTAGCCTGCGGTCCGGTCCAAAACGATGGGGGTGTCGCCTTGAATCGAGCGACCAGCGTTAATTCCAGCCATCAAGCCCTGGCAGGCCGCCTCCTCGTAACCTGTGGTCCCGTTGATTTGGCCCGCCAGATACAGTCCGCTTATCTTCTTTGTTTCCAATGTGTGCCGAAGCTCGGTTGCATCGACCGAGTCATACTCGATGGCATAGCCGGGACGGATCATCTCCGCGCGCCCCAGACCAGGGACGGAGGCGACCATCGCTGTCTGCACATCGATCGGCATGCTCGTCGACATGCCGTTGACGTACACCTCGTTTGTGTCGAGCCCCTCGGGCTCTAGGAACAGTTGGTGCCGCGACTTGTCCGGGAACTTGACTACCTTGTCCTCGATGGAAGGACAGTAGCGAGGGCCGATCCCTTCGATCTGGCCACTATATAAAGGTGATCGATGGATGTTCTCTCGCAAGATCTTGTGGGTATGCTCTGTCGTGAAAGCAATATAGCAACTGATCCGCGGGCGTTCAATTCTTTCTGTTCGGAACGAAAACGGCGTTGGTTCGCGATCTCCCGGCTGTGCCTCGCAGCGGTCCCAGTCAATGGTTCGTCCATCGAGTCGGGGAGGAGTGCCGGTCTTGAGCCTGCCACAGCGAAATCCGAGACCTCGGAGCACCTCTCCCAGCATGACGGACGCCGGTTCTCCGCTGCGCCCGGCGGGATACGTCCTTTCCCCAATATGAATCAGCCCGTTGAGAAAGGTCCCGGTCGTGATGATCACCGCATCCGCGCCGATGCTTCGCCCATCGAGCAAACGCACGCCACGGATCCGCTTTCTCCCAGCATCAGTGTCAGGTTGGCCCACATCCTCCAGCACTAAATCGATCACCTCGGCTTGCTTCATCACGAGGTTTGATTGCTGCTCGATCATCTGCCGCATCTTCACGCGGTATTGCTTCTTGTCGCACTGCGCCCGAGGCGACCACACGGCCGGCCCACGGCTGGTATTTAGCAGCCGAAACTGGATCCCAACCGCGTCGGTTACCTCGCCCATGATGCCCCCGAGGGCGTCGATCTCCCTTACGAGATGCCCCTTGGCGATCCCGCCAACTGCGGGATTGCACGACATCTGCGCGACCAAGTCGAGATTCAGCGTGACCAACGCCGTGCGCAGACCCATCTTCGCCGTTGCCACGGACGCCTCGCACCCAGCGTGCCCGGCGCCAACCACGACAACGTTATACCGTTCCGTGAATTTCTCCATCCTGATCCCAACAACTCCGCTTTCTTGTTATTCTATGGCATTCGCCCTGAGACGGGGCAATCAACACGGGGCAACGAACCCAAGGCGGTTCGTTAGCGCGGGATGAACGTACTAGTTGTCGGCAGTGGAGGGCGTGAGCATGCTCTTTCGTGGAGATTGGGACAATCTGCCAGTGTGAACCAGGTCTATTGCGCGCCCGGCAATGCCGGCATGGCCAGGGAGTTTTCCTGCCTTCCAGCCGACCTCTCGTCGAACTCGGAAATCGCCTCGCTCGCCGAATCCCTCGCCGTTGACCTGACGGTCATTGGACCTGAAGCTCCCCTCGCGGCGGGCATCGTAGACGAGTTTCGCGCCCGCCATTTGCCGATCCTCGGCCCCACGACTGACGGCGCCCAACTCGAAGCCAGCAAGATCTTCGCCAAGCAATTCATGCGGCAACATGGGATTCCGACTGCTGAATTCGCCCTTATCGAAAACGAATCCCACCTCGACGCCAACTTATCCCGATTTGGTTATCCCGTGGCGCTGAAAGCCGATGGTCTCGCTGCCGGGAAGGGTGTGGTCATCGTCAAGGACGAAACCGACGCGCGCCGCACCGCTGCCGCGCTCCTTTCAGGCGAGTTGGCGGGCGGTGCCGGGCGCCGCCTTCTGGTTGAACAATTTCTCACGGGAGAGGAAGTCAGCTTCATCGTTCTCAGCGACGGCGTCGGATTCTACGATTTTCCTCCCACGCAGGATCATAAACCGGCTTTCGACAATGACGAAGGCCCCAACACCGGGGGGATGGGCGCTTACTGCGGGGGATCGTTGGCATACCGAATCGGGCCCAAACTGCCGTTCGAAAACTACATCGATCCGGCCATTCTCAGCTCTGATGTCCGGGACACGGTTATTCGCACCATCGTCGAGCCGACGCTGAACGGAATCCGGGAGATGGGCAGCCCTTTCAGCGGCTTTCTCTATTGCGGACTGATGATGACCGACGAGGGGCCGAAGGTTCTCGAATACAACGTCCGCATGGGAGACCCGGAGACTCAGCCACTCATGTACCGAATGACGGGCGACTTCGGGCGGCTTCTGTTGTCGGCGGCGCACGCTGAGCTCGATCCTTCGTCCGTGGCGTGGAGCGGTGGGCCGACGGTGTGCGTTGTGCTGGCCTCCGAGGGGTATCCCGGGGCTTACGACAAAGGCCGGCTGATTACAGGCATCTCCGCCGCCGAGGACAAGGGCGCCAAAGTATTCCACGCGGGTACGCGTTTCCAGGAAGGCAAAATTGCCACTGCCGGAGGGCGCGTCCTTGACGTTACTGCCGCGGGAGAAGACCTCCGCGCGGCGATCGCCAACACGTACGCGGCAGTCGAGGAAATCCACTTTGACGGGGTGCATTTCCGCCGTGACATTGGCAAGAAGGGACTGCGGCTAGGACTATAGATAAAGAGACCTTTTTATCTTTAATGAAAACCAAGCAACAGCATGGAAGTGCTGTCAGAACTCTTGGCGCCGGTGGAGCAGTCCATAGTCGGCGCCGCCTCTCAGGAGGGAAGCAACACCATGAACGTCGGACTCGTCGGAACGGGCGCCATCGCTCACAAACATGCCGAGTCGTACCAGGAGATCGGTTACAACCTCGTGGCGGTTTCGGATATCATCGAAGAAAAGGGCCGTCAATTCGCCGCCAAGTACGGTGCCGAATTCACCCCTACGCTCGAGGAGCTGACTCGGCGGCCGGATGTCCACTACGTTGACGTTTGCACCTTCCCGAACTCCCGCCGTGAGATCGCAAAGCAAGCGCTAGCGAACGGCAAACACGTGCTGGTGCAAAAGCCGATTGCACTCACCCTGGACGCCGCCCAGGAAATGATCGACGCGGCTCGAGCAGCCGACCTGCGGTTCGGCGTCGTCAGCCAGCACCGCTTCGATGAGTCCAGCATGTTTCTCATCAAGGCCATCAAGGATGGCCGCCTGGGCCGCATCATCGAGGCCGACGGCTACGTCAAGTGGCACCGCCCGCAATCCTATTACGACCATCCCGGCAAAGGGACCTGGGCCCTCGAGGGCGGGGGAGCGCTGATCAACCAAGGCATCCACACGGTCGACATGCTGCTCTACTTCGCCGGTCCGGTGAAAGAAATCTTCGCCAACTGGCAACTCGGCGTGGCCCACCAGATTGAGTCGGAAGACATGGTCAACGCCGTAATCCGCTACGCCAGCGGCGCAACCGGCGTCATTCAAGCGTCCACCGCCGTCATTCCCGGCTATCCGGAGCGCATCGAGCTTCACGGGACAAAGGGGTCCGCCATCCTCGAAGGGGACCGGTTGACTGCCTGGGACGTCGAAGGCGACAGCGGGGAAGAGCCGCCGGTGGCCACCGCCCTCGACTCGGGCGCTGCCGACCCGATGGCGATCTCGATCGAACCGATCAAACGCCAATTCCTCGACTTCGGCGACGCCATCCAGAATCACCGCAAACCCTCGTGCGCCGGCGAAGAGGGCTACGCAGCGCTTCAACTGGTCCTGGGGGTTTACGAATCTGCCAGGGAAGGCAAGAAGATTACGTTGTGATGTTGGATCGGCATCGGTCGGCGCTTCATATTGTCGGGCCTTGTCAGAAGTAGTTGGCCCTTAGCTATGGCCGCATTTCTGCTTGGAAAATCCCCATGTCGCCAGGAATGGCGACACGGCTCGCAAGAATGCGTGCGCCACGTTGGCAGTGAATCCGCCATGGCTCGGGACGGCTCGGTACTTGGCATGGATAGTACTAGTTCTGTATTGAAAAGATATACGCCAGTCGGTGTTTAGGCATATGTCCTCTCTCCTACCACTCGGGCTCTACGCGAAGCCCAGGCTGCGGCGGCCCTCCACCACTCCAACATCTGCACGGTTTACGAGATGGACGACGCTGACGGACAAACCTTCCTCTCCATCGAGGGGCTCCCAGCTTCAAAGGACGTCACCATGACGAGTCACCACCGACGAGCACTTCGGATCGGCACGCCCCTCGCAGGCGCGCTACTCTTCCTCACATACGCCATGACTGCCACAGCACAAGACCGGATGCCCCCGATTCCCGAGGGCGAGATGACCGACGAACAGAAAGCGGCCGTTGAAGAGTTCAAAGCGGCTCGCAACACGACCCGCTTCGGCGGGCCGTTCGTGCCGCTTCTCAGAAGCCCGGAGATGCTGAGCCGGGCGCGCAACGTCGGCGATTACGTGCGCTTCAACAGCGTCCTCCCGCCGCGCCTGAGCGAGTTCGTCATCTTGATCACGGCGCGCCACTGGACACAGAACTACGAGTGGGCCGCGCATGCCCCGATCGCCGAGCGCGAAGGACTCAAGCCGACGATCATCGAGGCGATTGCCGACGGGCGGCGTCCCGAGGGCATGGCTGACGATGAGTCGGCCGTGTACGACTTCTGTATGGAGCTGCTGCGGACCCACGGGGTGAGCGACCCGACCTACGCGCGACTGGTGTCGCAGTTCGACGAGAAGGGCGTCATCGACACGATCGGCATCATGGGGTACTACCAGCTACTGGCGATGGTGATGAACACGGCGCGGACGCCGCTGCGCGACGGCATCGAGCCGGGGCTGCGACCGTTCCCGCGGTAGAACCGCGAGCCAGCGTCCGCGTGAGCCCTCCGCAGCCGCAGGCGGGTGGCCCTGCCCTGATCCCACGACCCCGCCTGCTTGCGTGTGAGCCCAGCCTCAAGCCCCTAGCCTCCAGCCTCTGGCGCCAAGGCGCGTCTCTACCGCGGCAAGGTCAACGCCACCAGCGACCCGGGATGGCGGTCAGGCCCGCCGCCAATCGGCAGGATGATGTACTGCCGGCCCTGGTGCATGTAGCTCATCGGAATGCTGTTCGCCGGCGCCGGGAGGCCGACCGTCCCGAGCCGCGCGCCGCTCTGCTTGTTGACGGCGTGAAGCACCGGCCTGGCGCCGCGGCCTTCGCTATACATGAGCAGCGACTTCGTCACGATGGAAAGCGCCTGACCTGTTTGACCGGTGTTGGGGAGATCGACCCCCTCTAATGCCGGGTGGTTCTTGATCCAGTCGGGCGTGTCGCCGTTCGGAATCGTCCAGAGCGTGTCGCCGGTGTTCAGATCGATCGCCGTGATGCGGCCATACGGCGGCTTGAAGAGCGGCAGCCCTTGCGGGCCCTGCACCATGCCGTTGTCGGTCGCGTATTTCGTGATCGTGCGCCCGATCGGGTTGGGGTCGACCAAGTCGGCCTCCTCGCCTGGCGTCAGGATCGGCGCCGCGCATCGCGTCTGCGAGGCGACGTAGAGGATGCCGGTTTCCGGGTCGGCCGACGTGCCGCCGGTGATGTTCGTGCCGCCGCCCGGACCCGGGCAATGGAGGGCGCCCCGCTTCCCAAGCTCGTTGTCAGGATGCAGCGGCGGCATGAACATCGATCCGTACTCGTAGCGGCTGAGGATGTCGAGCGCGTGCTGCCGCAGCTCGGGCGTGAAATCGATCAGGTCGTCCTCGGTGACGTTCTGCAAGTCGTAGCCGGCCGGCCTGGTCGGGAACGGCTGTGTCGGCGAGTACCACTCGCCCGGGACACGCCCGCGCGGGACCGCCCGCTCCTCGATCGGCCAGACCGGCTCGCCGGTCTCCCGGTTGAAGACGTAGGCGAACGCCTGTTTCGTCGTCTGAACGAGGATCGGAACGTTCTGTCCGTCGACCGTCACGTCGAGCAGGTTCGGAGCGGTCGGGTTGTCGCGGTTCCAGATGTCGTGATGCACCGTCTGGAAGTGCCATTCTCGTTTGCCCGTCCGCGCATCGAGCGCCAGGATGCTCGTCGCAAACAAGTTGGCGCCCGGATGGAAGCCGCCCCAATAATCGTTGGTCGGCGGATCCGTCACCACGTAGACGAGCCCGCGTTCCGAGTCGGCCGACATCGGCGCCCACGCCGAAACATTCCCGGTCCACTTCCAGGCATCGTTCTCCCAGGTGTCGAAGCCGAACTCGCTCTCCGACTGCGGAATCACGTTGAACTTCCAGAGGTGCTCTCCACTCCCGGCATCGTACGCGAGGATGTGACCCGGCACGTTCTCATCGCGTGTCTGCCGGTAGCCCTGCTCGTGCGAGTTGCCGACGACCACGACGCCGTTGACGACGATCGGCGGCGACGAGTTCGTGATGTAGCCAACGCTCGAAGGCAGGCCGTCGGTCGGGTGATACTCGTACCCGAGGTCGGCGAGCAGGTCAACCGTGCCGTTGTCGCCGAAGTCTTCGATGGGATACCCGGTGTCGGGGTCGAGGGCGTGGAGAAAGAAGCCGGGGGTGACGACGTAGATGCGGCCCTGACCTTTCACCCGCGTGTAGGAGACACCCTTCCCGTAGTTCTTGCGCATCGAGTCCGCCCACCGCTTGGTGTGCGGCTCGCGGAAGGTCCAGAGCGTCTCGCCGGTCGCGGGGTCCATCGCCACGACGGTCCGCCGGTAGCCGGCCACGCCAAAGAGCTTGCCTTCGGCGTAGATCGGCGTGGAGCGCATGATGGGATCGACCTTCGGCCCGAAGTTGTCGCCGCGCCAGATCCAGGCCACCTCGAGATCCTCGAAGTTGCCGGCGTCGATCTGGTCGAACGGGGCATACCGGGTGCTCCGCTCGTCGGCGCCCCAGTGGGTCCAGCCGCCGTCTTGCGCCGGCACGGCCGTCGCTCCCACGACCAGCGCCACCGCAACCACTCCAAGACCTAACGTCCGTCCGCCTCGCCATACTGTCATAGTGTCGCTCTCCCTCTAAACGATGCCGATTCCAGCTATTATCTCTCATACGATGACCCCGTGAGCGAAGAACACCGCCTGAGCCCGAAAGGTCGGAAGACTGCTCGGCAACTATGATAAAACCGCCGCGGCGATAGCCCGGTTCAGCGGGCTTGGTTGGTTATAGGCCGGTCCTTTTAGGGCCGGTTTGAAGGCTCGCCACGTCGTACGAGGCCGTTTCAACGGCCTTTTCCCGTATGGCTTTAGCCTCGGACGAACCAAAGACAAAACTTCAGGCGGCCAAGCACTCGCGGGCTGGCTCTATGCAGCCGCCGATTCTCCCATATTTATGTCGCACACCCCCCATGATGACGGTGCTGGACGATGCGGCGGTAGTTGGGGTATCATTGGCGATCCGGCGGACATCGCAACCCAGTCCGCGGCAATCGGTCCGTAATGGCGCTCCGCGCCGCGTGGATGTCCACGACGGGCTGCCCGAGGAGGACCCTTATGTTCAAGACGACATATCCGAAATTCCTGCTCGCTTGCGCGGGCGCTCTCATTCTCGTCGTGTCCGGGATACCGCTGGCGCAATCCGGCCCCAACGCCATGAACAACCCCTACCGCATGCTCGAGAACTGGGGCACGCTGCCCGAGGGCGTCAAGTGGGGGTCGACGATCGGGATCATCCCCGACGGCAAGGGCGGCGTCTGGATCCATCACCGCTCGGACCCTCCGATCATCAAGCTGGACAGCTCGGGCAAGGTCACCAAGACCTTCGGCGAGGGGATGTTCGTCCAGGCGCACGGGTTCTGCATGGACCAGGACGGCAACCTCTGGGCAGGTGACAGCGGGCCGTTCGGCGACGATCCCTCAAAAGCGGGCCGGGGGTATCAGTTCTTCAAGTTCAGTCCGGATGGCAAGGTGTTGCTGACGCTGGGCAAGGCGGGCGTGTCGAAAGCCGGGCCAGACACCTTCATCGCGCCAACCGCCTGCGCTGTCGCCCCCAACGGCGACATCATCATCGCCGATGGGCATTTCCCGCGCCCATCGACCAGCCAGCAGGACGGTGACCGGATTGTCCGGTTCACAAAGGACGGGAAGTACGTCAGCGCGTGGGGTCGGAAGGGGTCAGGACCGGGTGAGTTCGACGGGCCCCACGCGCTGGCCTTCGATTCGCAAGGCCGGCTATTCGTGGCCGACCGCTCCAACAGCCGAATCCAGATCTTCGACCAGCAAATGCGTTTCGTGGACGACTGGAGACACTTCGGACGACCGAGCGGTGTGGCGATCACCTCGGACGATACGCTCTACGTGGCCGACTCGGAATCCAGCAAAAAGATCGCCGGCGTCGTCCGCAACCCGGGGTGGAAGAACGGGATCCGGATCGGCAGCGCCAAAGACGGCTCACTCTGGGCCTTCATCGATGGCACCGACCCCGAAGGTCTGGGCGTAGATGATATGGGCAACGTGTTTGCCGGGCTGACACGAGCCCGGCGTCTCAGTCCCCCGCTCCTGCAGAAGTGGGTGAAGAAGTAGGGTCTCCTCGGCTGCCGGCGGTGCGCGTCTTCGCCAGCTCGGACCACTACTCGGCGCACATCTCCTACGCGATGGTCTATACGCCCGATAAGAGCCGCGAGTCGATCGATGACTCGATTCGCAGTCGCAGAACCTACGGCGCCACGGACAACATCGTGCTTGACTTCCGTCTCGGAGAAGCGCTGATGGGCGAAGAATTGCGCGCCCAGAAACCGCAAACGATTCGTACAACCCTCTGCGTTTCGCGCCAACTAACCGCTGCCTGAGGCTTCAGTAGCTTCTCGAAGGGCAAAGGGCGGCCATACCTGCTCGATAGGCTTGACCTCGCCGCGCAACGGCCTGGCGCCAGGACGCGTCATCTGGACCGAAGGCGTTCTCTAATAGGCGCTTGGTTTCGTGATCGACTGTACCCTCGCCGTTAATGGTTCATCCGGTTCCCTGCACGCTTCCACAATCTCGTAATCTTCAGAAGGTGTGGCCTCGCCGGTAATGCAGGTGAAGCATGCAAGGCCCGCTTCAGCAGAACCGACGACCCAAATGGCTTGACCGCATTCGCAGCGCTCGCCGTTCCTGATTGCCTTCAAGCCGTGCTCGATTCGTGCAACCAGCTCATCCCGCTTGGCGCCAGGTTTGCCTTAAGATGAAGTTCCACGTATCTTTCAAGTTGGATGGGCACGAAACTCATTTCTTCCACATCCTATCATTTGCATAATTTGTGTTTCGGAGTCGTCAGGAAATAACATTTCCATACTGAGGGCTTCTCGGAAGGATGCTGTAGTTCCAGTCTCCATGAAATTCCTCTCGTCGCAGTTGCACCTCAGCCATCTGTTTGTCAGAAATCTTGATTCCTTTGGGATACAGATTCCTCTCCAGTCGGCTCTCCACTCGCAGGCCGTTGTTGGTCGTCGTGGCGGAGATCAGGTTGATGATGACCTCGTGATTCACAAGACCAGAGCTGTCCCGGGCCACAGCCCAAGGACTCACTGTGCATATCCCAGGTCCTCGTCGCGGTATGTCAGCACAGGACGGCCAACTGTTTTGCTCGCTGCCTCAACCTCATCAAAATCGCTCTTGACGAAGGTCTTTCCCGGCGGCGGCATATACCCAAAGGTCTTAACGGATCTCCTCAGCGCCCGCTCAGTGGGATGAAAGCCCGCGGGGAGAGTTCGGAAATGTGGGCGCACCACGAACTTTCTGTCAAATCCATGTCCTGCAGATCCTGATCGTCCACCCGAACCATGGAAGCTCAGGCCCGTGGTTATGCTCCAAAAGCCATGCAAGGCAATGAACTCCTGAATTGCGCCAAGTGTCGGTCGGAAACCTTGCGATTCCAAGGTCTTGCCCGTGGTCAAGGTCGCATTAGGTTCCAACATTTGGTCTACGACAATTTTGACACCCAAGCCCAGCATTTCAATCCACAGGCGGGCACGAACCTTAGGATATTCCGGCAGCGGGAAAAACTGCACGGAACGGTATCCATTGTCGCGCAGCGCCTTGACGTCTATCCGCAGCACATCTCTTCCGTTCGGCCGCAATCCATACTTGGCATCCGATTCAATGTCTTGCCACATGCCGGCAGCCAGACTCCGAAAGTCCTCTTGACGGGCCTGGAACCACGACACCAAGCTGATCAGCGCTTCCTGCTGGGGTTGAAACCGGCGTTGTCTCTCCCGGTAAAGGCGATTGCAGACCGAAACACAGTCGTCCGGCGCTGGAATCCGATTCTCGTGGGGATGAGTGGGATCATCCGTGAACATAAGGAGCTTGTCCGCCACCCTCTTCGCACCCCTTTCGCCCGAGGCCCAGCTAAAGTCGTACGAGGAAACAGGGACAAACCTCGCCGCAATTCCAAAAAAAAACCAGAAACTAAGCAGCTTCCTGAAAGTCTCAGAGGCAGCCTCTCTCCCTTCGCGAACGCCCTCAACGAGCAGCGGCCAGCTCAGCAGGTCGCCCTGCCTCACGATGAGCATCGCCAAAATAATCAGCGGTTCCTCAATGAAGTCGTATATCAAGGGAGCATGTGAAAATGTGGAATCCAGAACGAGGTCGTAGACGCGAACTGCGTGCGAAATATCTCCAGGAGCTGAGCTGAGTGGAAGGATCAACACACTGGGGTCCGCCGATCCTGCGCGCCAGGTTGCGAGTCCACATTGCACGAAGTCCGTGAAGCGCCGTGGACTCATACAGAGCGCCTGCTGCCGAATCCGCGGAAGGACTTTTTCGTGGCTCCACGAGTCCTCCGGTCGTTGGAGTTGAAACTTAACAAAAGCCTGAAGGAAGTCAACTGCGTGCTCAGAACTTCCGAACAGATTCCTAAAAAACTTTGGCAGCTTGCGCCGCTGGAGGGATTCGAAGCACTGCTGTTGACGCTCTATCGTAAGGCTTAACGAGCTGGACCCCATAATCTCATCGCTTGAATGGCTCGCAAGCCTCGTGCGAACGCCCTGACTTCGATGCCCAGTGGAACGGCGCAGCAGATGTTTGGGTGATCGAGCGAAGTGGACGCCTGCCCTGCGGATACCTGTCGGTAACAAGCCTTCCCACCGACAATGCCATTTTCTCACGTCCAGGTCCTTGAGCCGGCCCGGTTTCCGTCTGTTTCGGCTGCCGACCGAGGCCCCTGGGATCGACGATTGTTGGCGGGAAATAAATTTCTCGGTGGCTATGCGCGGACAGCCCGCATCCCGCCTTGGACGAGTCTTTCGGTGATCTAGCCGACCGAGATCGTTTGGTTTCGCCGATCATGACCTGCTGCCAGCCCGCGGGAGATTGCACCTGAACCACCGTCGCTAAGGGCAGAATCGGGCTGTCGTGATCAACCGCACCATCAGCCACTACAAGATCCTCGATAAGGGTTGATTTTTGATGCTTTGACCAGCTACAAAATCGTCTACAGTGGCTTCTGCGCAAGCTGCAAATATCGCTGTAAGTTATTGAAAACATTGGTGGGCGCGCCCAGACTCGAACTGGGGACCTCCTGCGTGTGAAGCAGGCGCTCTAACCAACTGAGCTACGCGCCCAACGGAGTGCTTCACTGATTCTAAACCACTTCTGAATTCTTGTTCCATCGGCGAATCGTTAAAACCGGCCGGGATTGTATCAAAACTGTATCAAACCCTGCTCCTCCCCTGCCCGACGGTTCAACCGCCGGTCCAAGATCGGAATCCACGAAGACCTCCAATACCAGGGGAACACCGCCGTTTCCGAATTCCCTGGTTGCACGCATAAGGAACACTTGCCTGCGGTCAGATCGCGGATGCGGGGGCGCGCCGCAACACTTCCGACTCGACGCCCAGAGCTCTGCAGTCGGAGCTGACCATCTCGAAAACAAGTTCTTCAAAGGTTGACTTGTGGCGCCATTTCAACTGCTCGCGAGCCTTTGAGGGATCTCCCAGCAGCAAAGTGACTTCGGCCGGACGGTAGAGGCTCTGTTCGGTCACGACGTACTCACGATAGTCCAGGCCGATGCAGGCAAAAGCCAACTCCGCAAACTCGCGCACCGAATGTGTTTCTCCAGTGGCGATGACGTAATCATCGGGCGCGGCCTGCTGCAGCATCAACCACATCGCTTCCACGTATTCCTTGGCATGACCCCAGTCGCGCTTGGCGGTCAGGTTGCCCAGGTGCAAGCTGGTTGCCTTGCCGGCCACGATGCGAGCCACGCCCGAGGAGATCTTACGAGTGACAAACTCGAAGCCCCGCCGCGGCGATTCATGATTGAACAAAATGCCGCTGCTGACGTGCATGCCATACGCTTCACGGTAGTTGCGGCTCAGATCATACCCGGCGACCTTGCTGATTCCGTAGGTCGAACGCGGATGGAAGCGGGTCGTTTCCTTCTGGGGCGCCTCATCGGCCTTGCCGAACTGTTCGCTCGAGCCCGCGAAATAGAATCGGCATTCCGGAGCTAGATTTCTCACAGCCGCCAGCAAGAAATGGGTTCCGTTGATGTTCGTGTTGAAGGTGGAAAATTCGTCGTCAAAGGAATAACTCACGAAGCTCTGCGCTGCCAGGTGATAGCACTCGTCCGGCCGCACCTTGTCGATGACGCGATGGATGCTGGCGTAGCTTTCGAGTGAGGCGGCGTGCAGAGACAGATCGTCTTGAATCGGCGCGATCCGCGAAAGACGATGCTCCGGATCTTCCAGCGCCACGCGCCGCACCAATCCGTGAACTTCGTACCCCTTGGAAAGCAGCAGCTCCGCAAGATAGGATCCATCTTGTCCGGTGATGCCGGTAATCAATGCTTTTCGCTGGGACATGGTCAGCCCTTGCCTAAGATCGTGAAGGCCAATTATAGCTGCCTGGGCCGGCCCTTTCATTTGAGAGCTCGGCATTTGAGAGCTCGGCGGGATGGGTGTCGTTTACAAGGCCGAACACACCAAACTCAATGGCGGTCAGCCGAGGGGCGGCGGGCAGCAGCTAAACGACAACAATCCATATCGGAGTCGTCGCCGTGGGACCTTTTTGCGCCACGGCAGGCGGCCAGAAAGTGGCGACGCCTTCTTCTATCGCGTGGCGACCGGTGTCTCGCTGGGGCTTATAATCGGAGTACATCGAGGTGTGAAATGCGGATCGATAGAACCAAGCGAGCACTGGTTTTCCTCTCCTGGATAGGCTTGGCGAATGTCGGCTGGTGTGCGGCCCCGTCCTCCGGCAAGCAGGTGAAGGCGCTCGACGCATATTTTCAGCCTCGAACGAATGATCCGTGTTATCCCCCGGCCGCCGCGACAGTTGCGGACTCTGCTTTGAATGAAGCTGGGTGTTTCACAGCAGGATAACTCTAGCCAAGTTTTACCCAAGAAGCCCGAATCACCGCTGTTGGAAGTGCGAATAGTGCCCCGGAAGAGCAAGAAATCGCGAACTCGCGGCCTCAGGCTTCTCGCTTTGCGCCTGGTGCTATGGACCACGGGCTTGATAGCTGCCTTCTATCTGTTTTGCATGGTGAGTCTGATTCTGCTCCGAACATTGAATCCAGTCTTGACAGGGGTTCAGGCCCAACGGCGGATCGAAGCCGTTTTATCAGGCGACACGAACTACGAAAAGCGTCAGACATTCGTCCATCTTGAGCAAATCCCCTTGCACGTTCGGCGCGCGGTGATTGCCGCCGAAGACGGTTCCTTCTATCAGCACAGGGGCGTTGATTGGGGAGAGTTGATGATCGTGTTTCGCGAGTACCGCGAAAGCGGCAGGCTGCGAGGCGCCTCGACCATCAGTCAGCAGCTGCTCAAGAACCTCTTCCTAACGACGCACCGCTCTCCCGTTCGCAAGTTACTCGAATATACGCTGGTGCCTCTTGCCGAGCTGATGCTGCCGAAAGACCGCATTCTGGAACTGTATCTGAACGTGATCGAATGGGGTCCGGGTGTCTACGGGGTGGAAGCGGCGTCTCAGTATCACTACGGTTTTCCGGCTTCCCAATTAAATCGCCGCCAAGGGGTGCGGCTGGCGGCCTGTATTCCTGCCCCTCGCATCTGGAAGCCCCAGCGAATGGATCAGTACAGTGCTAAGATCCTCGAACGAATGCGACAGAGGGGATGGTGATTGGCATTGCCTTAACAGTTGGGTCTAACCCTTCTTCAACCGAGTCTGAACCTTGCCACTCAGCGACACAAGGACGTACCAAAGCGGAGTCATGTTACTGACCTGCCGCCCCAAGCGTTCTTCGCCCCCGTGAGACTTACGACCCAGCAATCCCGTGTCCGCCGGACGCCTTGTGCGACAATCCATTCGAAACCAGGCAAAATAGGAGTTGCTTAGCGTTCAGCATGATACCCACGCGTCAAACGAAAGACTTTGAACAATTGGAAGTCAGCCAGATCTACTGCCCGAAATGCAAGTCGGCGATGCCGGTGCGGAAACGGTTGCTGCTGGTGCTGCTGGACAAGGAAACCTACGATTACGTGTGTACTCGTTGCGGGTCCCCGCTAGGCAAGAAAGAAGAGCCCATGCGTCCAGCACCTCTCGCCATGCCGAAGATGCGCCCAAAGCGACTGTAGTTTTCGCGCACGGGAGGCGGGCATTCATCCCCCAGTAGCGACCTCGAAGCACGCGAGAGGCCCGCCATTACTTCGTTACGCTTGCTCGCCGTGCTCACCGTACTGACCAAGTACGCCTCCGCGCACCAAGCGGCGCGTGCCTCGTACTGACGAGTCTCTCTCACGCACTTCGCCTCGCCACGTGGCGAGAAAAGCGGGCTAGCCCTTGCCGGCTTCGAACCCGTGTGTTCCAATCGGGAGACAAATGTCTCGACGTTATCCTTCGCGGCCCGTCGTGGGCGTCGGTGCGATCATCACCCACAGCGACACAGTCTTGCTCGTGCGCCGTGGCCGTGAACCTCAAAAAGGAATCTGGTCGATCCCCGGCGGCGTTCTCCAACTCGGCGAAACCTTGGAAGAAGGGATCCGCCGCGAAGTCCGCGAAGAGGTGGGTCTCGATGTGCGGGTACTCGAAAGGGTCGAAGTCGTGGAACGCATTCTACCCGACGCTACTGGAAAACTAGAATATCACTACATCCTGATTGACTATCTCTGTGAGCCGACAGGAGGTATTTTGCAAGCCGCGGACGATGCGGCAGAGGCCGCCTGGGTCGATCGCCGAGATCTCGACAAATACGAGATCACTTCTGGAACACCAGAGGTCATCAACAGAGCTTTTGAAGTTCGCGACCGCCTCGCGAGACCTATCGACGGCGGGTGAAGTCTTCAACCTCTAGGGCCGTCAGCGCCGCGTTCCGCAAGGATGCGCACGGACTCGACGAAACACGTCTCTGCTTACGAGGCTTCCACTCTCCGCTACCGCCAGCTAGGCCAACGGCTCAACACTCTTTGGAACGACCTACCCAACTCCTAGATACTAGCCCGGCGATTCTGAGGATTTTGTTCGCAGAAATGGCGGCACGAACAGAGCCGCGCCTGCAAGGGTGCGGTCGTGTCTGGCAGTGATCGCATTCCGGTGGCGGCCCCGACGCACTGACTACCCTCGACCGCACCCTTGCGGGCGCGGCTCTGTGTCTGGCAGTGATCGCATTCCGGTGGCGGCCCCGACGCACTGACTACCCTCGACCGCACCCTTGCGGGCGCGGCTCTGTTCCCCACGAACGAAATTTCAAATATCTTTGGCTAGAATTAGACATTACAGTCAACTAATTGGAAGATCGAAGCTATGGGGCCGCGATTACGGGATTTCGCAGCTCGCCGAGGCCTTCGATTCTGATCACGGCTTCATCTCCAGGCTTCATGAAGATTGGCGGCTTTCGGTTTGGGCGAAAGCATTTTACGAACAAAAACGGGAGCAGGGCAAGGATCACCATACGGCCGTGCGCGCCCTGGCTTTCAAGTGGATTCGGATTTTGTATCGTTGCTGGCAAGACAGCAAGCCTTATGAGGAATCGCGCTACCTGGCGGCCCTCGAGCGCCGCGGCTCCCCGCTGGTTCGAGACTTGCCCGTTTCTGTGGAAAGCTTGTGAATTGGCTGTGCATCAGCGGCAGAAAAATCTGCTCTACCCTCTTGACAGACCAACTCAGATGGCTGGGCTACGATCCGGCGCCGCTACCGCGGCTTTTTCCCGCTGCCCGCATCCGATTTTCTACAGCGCTGAGACGCTCCTCGATGTCGGCGTAGTAGCGCGGCGGGCGGAAGGCGAATTCAACTAACGTGCGAATCAGCGAGGCCTTCCCTCGCGGGACGAGTTTCTTGGCGGTGACCAGATCGATCAGGTCATCGATGGCTTCCAGCGCGCCCTCCCGAAGCCGCTTCGTCATGTCGGAGTGGGCTTTGCGGCGGATCTCGCTCATCCTGGATTGGAATCCCTCATCGTCCCTCATCCAGCGACGCAGGCTGGCTAGCTCGACCCCGGCCCTGCGGGCGGCGGATTCAATCGAGGGCGAATCGAGCAGCGCGGCAATGGCTCGCTCTTGTGATTTGGTCAGGCCTTGGTCCGGGACGGTCGAATGGATCGTTGCAGACGGGTTCCCAGCGGCACAATTCTGTTGAAGCATGAAACCTCCTCTTTCTGATATCAGTGTAAAAGATGACGTTAGAGGTTTCGCGCTAAAAAGCTCATAAATTATTGATTCAAATACCTTTAACTATCCGTGACTGATTGCGGCAAAAAACGGAAATTTGCGGACATTGGGCTGACTTGAATCGCAGGGACGGCTTCGAAGACTGCGCTGCGGTACAATTGTCCGAGTTTAGTACCTCGATCGTAAAATTCTTGCAAAATGTGGCAGGAAATTCGGGAGCCAGATTCAGAGCCCCAACCGTGAGGGAGGGGTTAGCCGCTTCGACCCGCGGAATCCGACAGCGGCCATGCTCCCTCTTTGGTTGCGGCTCGTCCGCGTGAGGGTGTCTGAGCCTGAATTGCACGAAACGGAACCAAGCAGGGACTTCTTGGGTGGAGTCGTTTCAGCGTGTTGGGTAGCGTGTTGGGCAAAGAGACCCCCAGCTCACGCCGGGAACTCTGAGCGTCGTCCCGGAGTTTTCCACCGTTGCTGGGAAGGATTTCACTTCCTGGGCGGTCACTTCACTGGGAGACCTTGAGCAAAGCTTACTTGTTAAAGAAACGGAGAGCGAAACCATGGCCGAACTTGAACCGCTGCAGGTTGGAGTGATGTTTTGGACGGGAGGCGAACTCGGCATCGATGCTCCGCCCGCGGACATTGCGCGAATGGTCGCCGAGCTCGGAGTCAAATGCGGACAGATCGGCATTCATAGCGGTGCGGATCTGGGTGAAGCTTCCCGCCAGGCTTGGCGGCAGGCGCTGGCAGACGAAGGGCTCACGGTCGTCACCGCCTTCCCAGGCTTCGAAGGGGAAAGCTATGCCGACATCCCGACCGTGAAAGACACAGTGGGTTTTATCCCGCCGGCAACGCGGGAAGCGCGCGAAGCGCGAACCTACGAGGCGAGTGACTTTGCGAAAGCTTTAGGAATCCCGGGCATGGCGACCCATATCGGGTTCGTACCGGAAGACCCTGCCGACCCGGACTATCTAGCTGTCCGCGATATGGTTCGACGAGTGTGCGACTACTGCGAGCGCAATGGCCAGACGTTCGCGCTCGAAACCGGACAGGAACCGGCCGAGTGTCTCAAGGCGCTCATGGCAGACGTCGATCGTCCGAACCTGGGCGTGAATTTCGACCCGGCCAACATGATCCTTTACGGCTCGGGCGAACCCTTGGCGGCCTTGGAGGTAGTCCAGCAGTGGTTGCTCAGCGTTCACTGCAAGGACGCCAAATGGCCCACCGAAGCGGGGCAGTGGGGTACGGAGACTCCGTTAGGAGAAGGTGACGTGGGCATGGACCGGTTCGTGGCAAAGCTCAAGGAGTATGGCTACACCGGGCCGTTGACCATCGAGCGGGAGATTGTGGGAGACGCGCAGCGCGCCGATATTCAGCAGGGCGTCGCGCTGTTAGAGAGCTTGAGAGCAGCGTAGAGCCGCCGGGCGCCCGCTGAGCCCTTTTGAAACGACCTTTGACGCGGATACGAAGCTTACCGCTGCAGGAAGCCCTGCATCATGCAAAGTGTTTTATTTTATACAGTTAATAGACCCAGCTCGATCGCAAGTCATACTTCGGCGGTGTTCGCAATCGGCTTCAGTTGCCTTAACTTTCAGAATCTGCTATAAACCTGTGCGACTCGTCGTTGCGGGAGTGCGCCGGTCTCTCCTGCTCCCGCGCCGGTGAAGTTCATTCAGTCAGCACCGAGCCAGCCGGCAGACTATCACAAGGGCACCTGGATGTCACAGCGCGCAATGAACAAAGCTGCCAAATCGGGAAGTTCCGGACCTAAGAGCAGCAAGAAGGCCCAAACGGTCCAGGCTTCAAAAAGAAAGGTGTCTTCCGGCAAGACGAAGCCGACAGGCAAGAAGCGCACGGCTTCGAAAGCAGCAGCCCCGGTGAGGGCGCCCAGCAAGAAGAAGGCGCCCAAGGCTGCGGCAAAGAAGGGGTCGGCGACTCGCAAGGCCGCTCCAAAAGCAGCCAAGAAGAGTACAAAGAAGGCAGCGCCACCTTCCGCGAAGAAGCAATCCGCCGTAAAGACGGTGGCGGGAAAGAAGGCAGCACCGAAGCGCGCGGCGAAGAAAACCGCATCAACTAGCGCCGTGCCAAAGAAAGTTGAGGAGAAGAGGGCTCACGCCGCGGACAAACCCGTCTCCAGTCGCAGGCGGGCCGCCGCCAGGGAGCAAAGAAGAGGTGCTGACGACTCAGTGGCTGCCAGGAAGGCGGCAGCCGCACAAGCCGCGCTCAAAGCAGCGGAAAGACGGGCGGCAGAGAAGCAGTCGGGGCACTATGGCAAAGCTGTCAGCCATTTCAACAACCGGAGATTCAAGATGGCGCTGCCCTGGTTCAAGAAGGCTGTGGAAGGCCCGAATACCGTCCTGCGACACCGTGCCGAGGTGCATGCGCGAATCTGCCGCCGCCAAATCGAGTCTGATAAAGTCAAGCTAAAGACGGTCGATGATTACTACAACTATGGAATCAGGCTGGTGAACGACCGTCAGTTGGAAGAAGCCGAGCAGCACTTCCAAAAAGCTCTGAAGATGGCGCCCAACGGTGATCACCTGCATTACGCCTTCGCGGTTGTGCGGGCCCTATCAGGGGACGCCGAAGGGGCGTCCGCGAACCTGAAAAGAGCGATTGAGCTAAACGGGAGAAACCGGCTTCTGGCGCGCAGCGACCCAGACTTTTCCGGCATAGCGAGGCATCCCCTGATCACCGAACTTCTGCGGTCCTGATGGAAGCCGCTAAGGAGCCTGGCAAGGATCCAGCCGCATCCCCTCCTGCGGCCAGCCGGGGTGATTCAAGAAAACGACTTGGCCCGCTTTTCTCGCCACGTGGCTAGGCGAAGTGCGTGAGAGGCCTGTCAGTACGAGGCGCGCGCCGCTTGACGAGCTGACCCTGCGTTGAGCACTGCGAGCAAGCGCAACGAAGTAATGGCGGGCCGATCGCGTGCTTCGCTCGCAAGGTAGTGCAAGCGCTCAACGGCTCAACGGATCAACGGATCAACGAATGTGGGCACGGCTTCAAAGATGTCTATCGGGAGTCCTTCCCGCGGCCGCCTTGCTGGCGCCGTCCTTCCTGCTGGCGGAGCCCTCGATTCTGCTCGACCGTGACGCAACTCGGACCATCTTCAAGGTTGTGGGATGGGAAGGATCGCAGGCGATCGAGGCCAAAGCGGAGGCCTTTCAGGCGGACGACTGGCACAAGCTCTTTGTTGTTTTTGTTGAGAACGACTCTCCACAGACTCAGGTTCCGCCCCTGTCCGGTTCCTATCAAATCAAGGACGGCGCGGTCATTTTTGAGCCGCGTTACCCGCTTCAGCCCGGTGTCATGTACCGGGCGCTTTTCACGCCGGAAAACTATGGAGCGGGAGCAGAGGGGACTGGGGCTGTCTTTGATATTCCGAAACGCAACACAACTCCCACGACCACGGTCCTGCACATCTACCCGTCCGCGGACCGGCTGCCCGAGAATCAACTCAAGTTCTATATACACTTCTCGGCGCCGATGAGCCGCGGCGAAGCCTATCGCCGGGCGAAACTGCTCGATGGCGATGGACAAGCGGTCGAGCTGCCGTTTCTCGAGATCGGCCAGGAACTTTGGGACGCCGCAGGGAAGCGGTTGACACTGCTTTTCGATCCCGGCAGGGTCAAGCGGGAGCTGTTGCCCAACCGCGAAGCCGGCCCGCCCCTGGAGGCGGGCAAGAGCTATACGCTGGCCGTCGATCGCGGCTGGCCTGACGCCGATGGAATTCCGCTCAAAGCGGGCTTTGAAAAGACCTTCCGAGCGGGTCCGCCGGATCATGAGCCGCCCGACACTGGGCTCTGGACGCTGGGGCCACCCGCTGGGGCGACTCGCGATCCATTTGTGGTGGGGTTTCCTGAATCGTTCGACCACGCACTGCTCGAGCGAGTATTGACGGTGGCCACACCTACAGGCAAGCCGATCGGCGGCTCGCTGGAAGTCGGCGAGTTAGAGAAAAGCTGGGCGTTCACACCGGTCGATCCCTGGCAGAGCGGCGACTATTTGTTGATCGTCGAAACCATTCTGGAAGACTTGGCGGGCAACATGATTGGGCGGCCGTTTGAGGTGGATAGCTTTGAGCGGGTGGAAAGGTCGGTGACACGCGAAACCGTCCAATTGCGGTTCACGGTAGCGGATTTTTGAGGGGAGCAGATAGGGCGGCTCGCTTCCTTCTCCCAGACAACCGCGACGTCAACTGTCGAGTTGCTCCGCGCTGTGAAAATGCTTTCGTAAGGGAACCCACTTGGCGTGCCCAAACGAAGCGGGGGATTGACGGTGCTTCCACGACTAAAGCAGTAGAGAGTGAGCCCGCGCTTGACTGCTACTGGATCCACTATCCCGCCGAGCAGCCGGCCGACGGCTGCTGTCTCCGAGGATCTTCGCCTGGCGGCGGCGGTGTTGCGGAAGGACCGCAAGGCAACCGCGGACTTCGTCAATCGCTATGCCGATCCGATCTACAGCTATTTGTCGCGCCGGCTGATTCCCCGCGCGGATCTCGTTGACGATCTGGTCCAGGAGGTTTTCTTGGCTGCATGGGAGAGTCTGGGAGCTTTTCAAGGGCAGGCCTCGCTGCGAGCCTGGCTGCTAGGTATCGCGAGGCACAAAGTAGAGGACCACTACCGGGCCCGCCTTCGCGACCCCGAGCCCCTCGCTGACCAAGAAGCTGAGCCGGGCACGAAGCTGGCGGTCGAGCCGCTGATCGACAAACTCCTCGATCGAGACCGTCTCGAGCGCAAAACGAAACTAGTGCTGGAACAACTACCCGAGACTTACAGCGCGGTACTGCTCTGGAAGTATTGGGAACACCGTAGCGCTCGGGAGATGGCACAGCGCACGGGGAAAACCGTAAAGGCCATCGAGCGCATGCTGGCGCGCGCCAGAGATCAGTTCAAACGGAGGTGGCAAGATGAATAGCTCCGAACCGAACGAAAGGTTTTTCGAGGATCTTGCAGGCGCTTTCGATGACACTGCATTGGAAAGCGCCGCCGCGCCCTCGAAGTTGAAGGCAAGAGCTTATTCGGCATTAGTCAGACGCCAACAGGAATCCGGGCCGCTGCTAGGCTTGCGTGACACCTACGCAGACGGGAGAGGACTGTGTGTTCACGAGCACTTGGTTCGAATCGCGCCGGCCGGGTCGAAGGCGCAAGCGTTCAACTGCTGCAGCATTTGCCATGCGCGGATGCTGGCGGAGGCACTCGACACTCCTCCGATCTATTGGGGGAATTGCCCGTACGTGGGTTTCAAGCAGAGCTAGTCGACGAGACTTGGAAGGTTCGAGCGCTGGGCCGCGCTTCGCACCGTACCCGGAGCCCATTTTTAGACACCGGTCCATTCAGAAGGTTTTCACGAAACCGAAGAAGTTTTGAAAGTTGGCGAGGTTGCGTTGCCCGGCGGGAGTGAGCTGTGCGCTGATCGCATTTCTCCGAATGGTCTCGCTGAAGGTAAACCGAAAAGCCCATCCTCCTTTGATGAAAAGGTCAATTCCGACCGCAACGCGAATGGCTGGCTTGGTGGAAGAAAAGCCGCCCGGAGCGGTGATACCTGCTTCCATCATGCCGCGGATCGTTTTCTCACTGCTGGCAACGTGAATCGCACCGCCACCGACGGACAGGTAGGGACGCACGGACCGCCCCTGCTTTCGAAAGTAGAGCAGCAATTCTCCAATCGCCGCATGTTGGGTGGCCGAACGAGTCTGTTCATAGAAAGCGCTACGATCTTCGGAAGACTGAGCAGAAGTCAGCGTGAGGGAATTTCGATTCCACCCGTAGGTGGCTTGGACACTCAAATAGTTGCTCAGATGCCGGCCGAACACCCCTTGAAATGTTGGCCCGTTTTCCGGTTTGTAGAGGGAAATAGACGTGGACGTTCCGGTAATGATCGAGCGCCCGTCGGCCGATAACGTTGAAATTCCGGTCTGGGCGCCCGCGAAGTTCGACCCCTGAGCTTGGAGCCCCACGGTTCCGCAAGCCAGCAGGCACGCGGCGAATAACAGCAACCTCTTGTCCAATCCCAGACCCCCCGTAGTCGCCGCCTGCCTTCTCCCCCAACAACATAGTTCGGCTAAGAACGAACCCTGGCGGCATGCGGCGCAATCAGACCGCCTTACGTTGCCCCACCACGCGACTGAAAGAAAAGTTACAAAAAACTCACCTCGCGAGGGGGATTCTTACCATCTTACGCGACTTGTCATATCCGAGGCCGAACTACAGGCCGCGGACTTTTCTTAGGACGATACGAAGGAGAAAACTGTGCAAATTCACAATCAACTACGAAACATGTGTCTCGCGGCGGTCATCGGCGGGATACTCGCCGCCTCGCCGCTTGCCGCTCAGACGTTGGGACGGACATCGATTAGCGGGACGACTGTGATCGACGAAGCGGGAAGTTACGTACTAGTGACAGATCTCTCGCTCTCTGCCAATTCGACCGCGGATGCGGCGATCAAAATCACGGCCAGCGGCGTGACGGTCGACTTAAACGGCCACCAAATCATGGGACCGGGAGGGCTGCTGGGTGTCGGCATTCTGATTGAAGGAGCCAAGTCGGTCACTGTTCGCAACGGCCACATTGCCTACATGTTCATTGGAGTCCGAGTCGCGGGCAGCAGCAACGTAAAACTGAGTGATCTGAACATTCGCGGACAAGACATCGGCGTATCCGCGCCGCCGCCTGAAATCGGCGTGATGATCGCCCAATCCCGAAACGTCGAAGTCGAGGACGTGAATATTTCGAATGTCGGCCTGGGAGTTTTCGTGCGAGGCGGAATGAGCAGCGGCAACCGCATCGCCAATAACACCATCACCGCGGGCGACAACGGGGTTTTCGCTATTTGCTACAACCCGACTCCCGACGATCCCATGGGTCCGAGGGGGGATGTGATCTCCGGCAACCTTCTCTCCCGGTTCAATGTGGGGATTAGCCTGGTGGCGACCTCGGGCTATAACGTCATTCGCGACAACACGATCGCCTACAAGACGGCGGCCTGGGAATCACCGAACGACACCAACATCTTCGACGGTAATATCGAGCGGTCCCTGCCTTAGATCGAAGAGCCGACAGCGAGGGCTGGCCGCTGCAAGCCGAGGGTCGGCCCCGCGGTGGGGGACAAGACGAGGGGGTGAGTTAGATCGTTGACAGCATCCCCTCGTTGCCGATGCCGCGCTCTCCATGACGACACGCGAATCCCCTGAATAACTTGGTGTGCTAAGCTGACCTCGGTTCACTCACGGACCGCACCGAAAGGGGGGATTCGCCATGTCTACTCGCCGCAGGGATTTTCTTGGGGCGCCGCTGGCTGTCGGCCTGTCCGCGGCGATCCCCCGCGAAGTCTCCACCCGGTCCGTGGTGTAGGTGTTGGCGGGGTGAACAGCAAATCGTCATCCCTGATGTCCGCTCTATCTGCAGGCTGAGCAACGAATTGGCCTCAACTCCGGCTCAAATACGTCCCGTCGCTCGTGTTGACCCGAATCTTTTCCCCTTCCTTGATGAAGGGTGGCACCTGCACGACGAGCCCTGTCTCGGTCGTTGCCGGTTTGGTTACGTTGGTGACCGTCGCGCCCTTAATCGACGGCGCCGTTTCAACCACGGCGAGGTCGATTGCGGCGGGGAAGGCGAGATTCAGAGGATTGCCTTCGTAGAATTGCACTTTCACCTCAGTGTTGGGGATGAGGTAGTTGAGTTGATCACCGAGATGTTCTTTGGCGATCGAGATCTGCTCGTAGGTTTCAGTGTTCATGAAGTGACACTGTCCGCCGTCTTCGTAGAGGTACTCCATCTGCTGCTCGTCAAGGGAAACCTTCTCCACGAAGTCCTCGGAGGAAAACTTGTGCTCGATCATCGCGCGGCTGGCGTGATTGCGCATTTTCGACTGGACGAACCCGCGCTTGTTGCCGGGTGTACGGTGCGAAACCCTGAAGACAGTGAACAGCTCCCCTTTGAACTTGATGAGCATGCCTGGCCGGAGTTGTGTCGCTTGAACGTCCAAAAAAGAACCCTTCCTTTTCAAAAATTCATTGGCTCTAAATCCGCCGGCAAATCCCGCGGTCTTCTCTTTCCGCGGGCCCCTTCAAATCGAAGAGTGCCGGCGTGAAATCGGGCCAGGTGCAATCAAGCCGGATACTCCGAGAGAAGAGCAGTCGTGCTGCCGATATAGTTGTCAGTTGCCCCGAGGTTGTCAGTTACCCCCAATGGGGTATTTAGTTGACTCCAGTAGCCACTACATCTTGGGGGTGGGGGTGCCGGCCCTGGTGGCCTCGACCATTGTCTTATAGGGAGCAGGGTCGGCGGCGACCGCCTGCTGGAGGAGGCGATAGAAAAGTTTGCCGCGCGACCGTGAGGTCCGCCGGTTGAAGCGGAACGTGAACTCGTCCAGGTAGTAGTCCAAATACTCGTGACTGACAGCCCCCTGGTGGGTCCCCAACAGCCAGCGCTTTAGCAGAGAGGCGACACGATGGACTCTCGGCAGCAGCTTACTCGCCGATTGCCGCTTCCCGCGCAGCACGGTGACTTCATGGCGGTATCCTTTGTTCTCCAATCCCGCATAGCCTTCCCAGCCGTCGGTGTGCACGAGGCTGCCAGGTTGGATAGCTTCTTCGACAAAGGCTTCCAAGCTCGCCGCTGAGGCATCCGCGATCCGACGGAGCCGGATGCGACCCATACCGCGCCCATCCTCCTCGGCAGCAACCGCAACTAACGCTTTGCCAACCATTTCGCGACCTCGGACGCCCTCTTCGACTCCGCCCACATACGTTTCGTCCACCTCCACCCGGCCGACCAGCCGATTGCGACCGGGGCGCACCATGGCGCGGCGGAACTTGTGCAGCCAGGTCCAGGCGGTTACATAGCTACCCAAACCCAAGACCCGCTGCAACTCCAGCGCGCTGGCCCCGCCTTTTTGCGTTGTCACCCACCAAGCCGCCCGGAACCACAACGTCAAGGGCTTGCGGGTGTCCTGGAAAATCGTGCCCGCCGTCACCGAGGCCTGGTAACCGCAGTCGGCGCAGAGCAGCAGATTGCGTTTGCTGGCCCATGAGGACTGGATCCCACAGCGCGGGCACACGAACCCCTCCGGCCAGCGCAGCTTCAGCAGGTACTCCCGGCACGCCTCCTCGGTCGAGAATCGAGCTTCCAACTCGACGAGGTTTCGGGGGTAGTCCTCCTTCATGCCCCCAACCACAACATATTGTGGCTACTGGAGTCAACTAAATACCCCATTTACCCCCAATACTCTTCACTTAGAGCCCGGGAGCTGCTCGTTGAGAGCCTTGAGCCGCGAAGCGGCGCGGGATCGTAGCCCAGGGTGCAGCGAAGCGGAACCCTGGGTGAAAATCTCTCGAGCAGGAAGCCCCGCAAGGGGCGCAGGAAAACCACGTATGATTCCGGCAACCGATCCGCCACGCACCGAAAGAAACGCGACCACTGGCAGCCCAGCCCTGAAACCCCTAAGTCAACAGTATTGCAGTTACCCCGCGCCCCGCGGTCAGGCTGAAGTGCCGGTCGGGAGATCTGTAAAGTCTTGCCCGGCCGCATGCACGCGATTGCCGGCGTCAACTGCTAAGCTTCAGTATATCAACGGCCCGCGAAACAGCCCCTGATTTATACGCTCGCTCGGAGCAGATACCGGAAGGCGCCAGGGCCGCCGGCGGCCGCAAAAACATTGGGCGATCAGAGAGTTTTTCACAGGCTAAGGTCTTCGTCGGATTACAAGCCACGACGATTCATCTTACGATCAAACAAGGAGTTCACCACGATGAGCCGCCACATTTTCTGCCTGCTATCACTGTTCGCCGCGACGCTATTCCCCTGCGGTGTAAACGGCCAGAGCCTGGCCCGCTTGGCGCGGTCCGACGCCAACATGATGATCGGCATTCGAATGGCGGACTTCGTGTCTTCTCCGCTGGCCCAGCGGATGTGGCAAGAGGCCATGTCTTCGCAACCGGAAATCGAACAGTTTCTGAGCTTGATGGGACCCAATCCCCTCAGCCTAATCGATGAGATTCTGATTACGGCAAGCGTCACCGACGCCTCACAAATGGACAAAGCCGACGCGCTGGTCCTGGCAAGCGGAAGATTCGACGAAGTGCAACTCGTAGGCGTACTGTGTCAGAAAGGTTGCGAAACCGAGATGTACCGTGGATTCCAGCTGCGCAAGGCGCTGGGGCAGGACGAAGGTCCCAGCCATTTCGTGATGCTTGACACCGGCGAGCTTGCGTTGGGCTCGCGGGAACTGGTGCGGGGCGCGATCGAGCGCCGAGCTTTGGGTGCGCCCGCGACGTTCAGTGGAGGAATGACGGACTGGATCAATCGCCTCGGGCGCCACCACATCTGGGTGGCAGCCTCCGGGCCATTCTCGCAAGCACCTGCTTCGGGTGACGACGCCGAAGCCCAGATGATGTTGAACATGGCATCCAAAGTCGACGGGTTCGGCCTGGGCGTCAACGTGTCGGGCGATATTGAAATGAGTCTCGAACTGCGAACAACAACCGAGCAGGACGCACAGCAATTCCATGACATGATCCAGGGCTTCATCGCCATGGCCAAAGCCAGCGACCAGCAACCGCAGGCGGGGGAGTTTCTCGATAAGCTCAGGCTATCTCGCGATGGCAGAATTCTGGCGGCCCAGATGAGCATCTCCCAGGCCGATATCGAGCGGCAGCTTGCCCAGCGAGGCCAACAGGATCAACCGGCTAGTTCTCCCCGGGCACAACGCCGGCCGCCGCCGCCGCCACCGCCGACCCCCAAGCGCCGCTCCGGCGGCATCCGCATCTATGGCGTTGGCGAAAAGCCCCTGGAAGTGCCAACGCAAAGGCCCTAACCCGGACTAGCCGGAACCGAACCGGGCAGATTTGGCGCTCTTGAAAGATTGTTGCGCTTGGCGGAGTTGACCCCAGGCTTGCGCCTGGGGCTCTGTTCCTGCTTTCCGAACCGTGGGCGATGACAGGTGTACGATCCGCAGTTGAAAATTATTCCCAAACCGGCGACCCTAGGAAAGGACCCGCCATCCGCGAGTTCGCCGAAACGGCTGTCCCAGGGCTGCTCTTGCCATCAGAGACACCCGCTGTACCACGACAAGGGAGAATTTCCATCATGAATCGCCGCTATTTTATCGGGACCGCTTTCGCCGCGGCCGCCGCTCCACGCCGAGCCGTTTCGGCCAACGAAAAGGTCAGCGTCGCCATGGTTGGCGTCGGAGGCCGCGGGCGAGGGCTTACCGGAAACTTTGCCAAACTTGCTGGTGCCCACATCTCGTATTTGGTCGATGTCGATCAGGCTTCACTGGAACGTGCCAGCAGAGTCCTCGAGCCGCTTCAAAAGGCGAAGCCGGTTTTCGTCAGCGACATGCGCAGGGCTTTGGACGACAAGTCGGTCGACGCGATTGTCGTGGCGACGCCCGACCACTGGCATGCCCCGGCAACCATTCTTGGCTGTGACGCGGGCAAGCACGTCTATGTCGAGAAGCCGGCCTCCCACAACGTTCGCGAAGGACGTTTGATGGTACAGGCCGCGCGCCGCAACAAGCGCATCGTGCAAGTCGGCACGCAGGCACGCAGCCGCCCGTCGTCGATCCGCGGCGTCGAGTACGCCAAGTCGGGCAAAATCGGCAAGATCGTGGGCGCGAAGGCCTGGGACGTGCAGCTTCGTGACGACATCGGCCACAAAGAAGACGGACCCGTGCCGGCCGGGGTCGACTACGACACCTGGTTGGGACCGGCGCCATGGATCCCGTTCAACGAGAATCGCTTCCACTACAAATGGCACTGGCACTGGCATTTCGGAACCGGCGACGCCGGTAACGACGGCGCTCACCAGTTAGACATTGCGCGATGGGCGCTCGGTGTCAGCTACCCAAGCCGGGTGAGTGGCATGGGCGGCAAGCACTTCTTTGACGACGACCAGCAAACGCCCGACACAATGAATGCCACCTTCACCTATCCCGGCGGCAAGTTCCTGATGTGGGACTTGCGCATCTGGGCGCCCTACGGAATGGCCGGCCAGGATAACGGCGTGGCTATCTACGGCTCCGAAGGCATGGTGCATATCGGCAGCTGGAACGGCCGCTGGGGCTTCAAGGTACATGACAGCAAGGGCGAGCTGGTCAGCCACGATGACGCGGACGAGCCGGACGATCACCAGCAAAACTTCATCGACTCGATCAAGTCCGGCAAGCTGCCGGCCGCCGACATCGGAATCGGGCACTTGTCGGGGCTGCACTGCCACCTGGCGAACATTGTGGCGCGTTCGGGAGTCAACTTCGAGTTCGACGCCGAGACGGAATCGATTCCGAGCGAGCCGGCGGCCAACGCTCACATCAAACGCCGCTACCGCACTCATTGGGCCACGCCGAAAGGTGTGTAGTTTCCCGATAGTCAAATCGTTCCCGACCGTGGCAGGAAATTTCAGATGGCCGGAAAGAGGCGCGGACGGAAGTCCGCGCTTCATCGGGGGTCTCCATCCAAGTCGACCCGGTGGACCCTCTTTGCTTGTGGCTCGTCCGCATGAGCGGCGGGCTCGCGTTCGCGAGTCAAGGCGGTGAAGGAATCGGGTTCGAGGACCGCCTGCAAGCGCGCTTACTTTATTTGCAGCGGGCGCCGCGCAAGGCGGTGGCGGGTTGCCGCGGCCTCGCCCGCTATTTTTTCGCTTTCGGCGGGTTGATCATGATGTGCGCGCCGGCCGTTCCGGGGTACATCAGCCATGGCGCGCCGGGGCTGGGCGAGGTCGACAGTCCGGTCGTCGCGGGGGTGGCGAAAGGCTGGTAGATGACCCACCGCAAATACGGATCGGTGACCTTGCCGCTGGCGGAGTCGAAGCCACCGCCGTTCAGCACGTAAAGGGCCCGAGCTCGGCGGGGCATCGAGAGCTTGCCGTCCTCGACCTCCTTCGCCCGGACCTGATGCCGCTCCTTGCCTGTGAGGCCCGCAGCTGAGAGCTCGCGCCCCCGGGCCATAAAAGGTTCGAGATCGCGGTGATAACAGGCAACGCTGAACGAATCGTCTCCCGGCTTGTCAGCGAGACAAATGAGCTCGTTGTCGCCCTCGCGCAGTGTGACTAGCTGGCCGCCGGCGTTGTAGCCGAGAACGCCCGCCCCGGCCCGGCGATCCTCGGGGGCCGCCAGGATGGCGGCCGCTATTTGGTCTTCGACCGGGGCAATATCCGATGCATCTACCCTCGGCGCGGCAAGGATAGACAAAATCAACATAGCTAAGGCCATCATTCCAGGAAGATTCGTCTCTCGCTTGCTCATATCAGGTTCTCCACAGAGTCCATCATACAGAGGACGGGCCCCAGAGTCTCGATTCATGCCGGGCCCGGAGGTACATCGCCGTAGCCGGCGGTGGGCGTTACATGACCACAAGCGCTTGCCGCAGGCCGCCCCGTCTACTTGCGAAAACTAGCCGAGAGCGTCTTCTTGCGCAGCCGGATCGCGGCCGGGGTCACCTCCACCCACTCATCGTCACGCACGAAGTCGATCGCCTGTTCCAGGTTGAGGATATGGGGCGGCACCAGCCGGATGCCTACCTCGGAGTTTGAAGCGCGCATGTTGGTCAGCTTCTTTTCGCGAACAATATTGACGTTCAAGTCGTCGGGGCGCGCGTTCTCGCCGATGATCATCCCCTCGTAGACCACCGCCGTGGGACGGATAAAAATTTCCCCCCGCTCTTGCAGGTTGAATATAGCGTAGCCGGTGGCCTTGCCGGCACGATCGCTGACAAGCGAACCCGTCGGCCGAGTGGGAAGCTCTCCCTGCCACTCGATGTAGCCGGCAAATAGAGAGTTGAGCATCGCCGTTCCCCTGGTGTCGGTGAGAATCTCGCTGCGCAAACCGATCAGCCCGCGCGAGGCGATCTCGAACTCGATCCGCACGCGGCCCGATCCGTGGTTGACCATCTTGGACGTCTTCGCCTTTCGTGAGCCGAGTTGCTCCATCACGACGCCGACAAATTCCTCCGGACAATCGACGGTGAGATGTTCCAGCGGCTCATGCAGCTTACCGTCAATTTTCTTCGTCAGAATCTGAGGCTTTCCGACCATCAGCTCGTAGCCTTCGCGCCGCATCGTCTCGACCAGAATGGCCAGTTGCAACTCTCCGCGCCCTGATACGCGGAACGAGTCGGGACCGTCGCCGTCAGCGACTTCTATCGAGACGTTGGTCAGCAGTTCCTTGTCGAGGCGCTCGCGCAAATTTCGTGACGTGACATAACGCCCCTCGCGGCCGGCAAAAGGGGAAGTGTTGACCGCGAAGGTCATCGCGATCGTTGGCTCGTCGATCTGAACCGGCGGCAGCGGCCGGGGATCTTCCGGGTCGCTTACGGTTTCTCCGATCGTGATGCCTTCCACGCCCGCGATGGCGAGAACATCGCCCGGACGAGCTTCCGTTTCCTCGACGCGTTTGAGCCCTTCGAAGGAATACATCTTGGTGATGCGGGTTTTCTGGACGGCCCCGTCCAGCTTGCAGATCGAAACCTCGTCTCCTTGGCGAAGGGTTCCGGAGAAGACCCGGCCAATGGCCATTCGCCCCAAGTATTCGCTGTAGTCGAGATTTGCGACTAGCAGTTGCAGCGGAGCGCCGGGATCGCCTTCCGGAGAGGGCAGGTGCTCGATGATGGTCTCAAACAAGGGGTGCAGGTCGGAGGAATCGTCGTCCGGGTCGCGCTTGGCGACCCCGTCGCGGGCAACGGCGTAGAGCACCGGAAAGTCAAGCTGATCCTCGGCCGCGTCGAGATCAATGAACAGGTCGTAGATCTCGTTGAGAACCTCTTGGATACGCGCGTCAGGCCGGTCGATCTTGTTGATCACGACGATCGGAGTCAAACGCGCTTCCAGGGCTTTCATCAGCACGTAGCGGGTTTGCGGCAGCGGCCCCTCGCTGGCATCGACCAGCAGCATCACACCGTCGACCAACTTGAGAGCTCGCTCGACCTCACCGCCGAAATCGGCGTGTCCGGGCGTGTCGACGATGTTGATCTTCACGCCTCCGTAGCGAACGCCGGTGGTCTTGGCCAGGATCGTGATGCCGCGTTCGCGCTCGATCTCGCCTGAGTCGAGAGCGCGGTCAGTCACGTCCTCGCGTTCGCCGAAAATCCCGCTTTGGCGGAACATGGCGTCGACCAGCGTCGTCTTGCCGTGGTCCACGTGGGCGATGATGGCGATGTTTCGAATGGACGTGTTGTGCATGAGAGTCGGGAGGGTTCTCGCGCCGCTCGTCACAGCCTCTGACTGCGGCGATTCCCGGGAATAGAGATGAATCTGGGTGCTGCGGGCGATGATTTAGCCCGTAAGAGCGGGGACGGGCTCGACGCCGCGGCAGCGACCCGATGACAGGCTCACTACTCGTAGTGTAGCGGTTCTTTGATTTGGGCTATTTGGCTGCTAGGGGCGAATCGTCGACGGATCATCATGGATGAAGCGGTACTGGATGTGGCAGTCGTTGCAGGCGTTGTAGATCCGCTCGCCGGAGTCGAACACGGCTTTCGTGTCTTGCGCCTCCGCGGCTTTCAGAGCAATCTCGCCGGCGTCGATCAGTTCGCGGGCCCGCTCCATCCAGGGGCCCGAATCCTTGGCGCGGCCTTCCATCATGAGCAGGTTACCGGCCTCGGTGAGTATCGTGGCGCTGCTCTGAACGGCAACCCACTCCTCCTCGCTCCGCGGGTAAATCTCTTCGGTTCCCTCGTAGGAGATGATCGTCCCGACCGATTCCCAGACGACCTCGGCGGAGGGAAAGATCACATCATGCATGACCTCATGAAGGCTCACGACCGGTTTGAACGGGGGCTGTGCGGACGCCGGCTCACCCGGCTCACTCTGGCCGCAACCGCCCATGAGTACCGCAACGACGATCAAGGTTGCGGAAAAGACGAACCTCCCGATTCTAGAGCTTTCCTTGCAACGTGCATCTTCGGTGACCTGGCATTGTGCCGAACTTTTCTGCCCCATCCCGGATGATTCAACGGGTTGGTCTGAGAGTGAATGGTCCACAGTATAGCCCATGGTGTCTCCTGTCGACAGCTAGCTAGTGTCTGGCGCTCGATTTGGGGACATTCGCAGCAGGTGAGAAAACCGCGGGAGGTCCCTTTCAGTCCCTTTACCACAGTGTAGCGGTGTAGGATGTGTCAGTGGCAGGCCGCACTTTTTTGAAAATGCGGCGCTGCTGACCGCATCATGTCAGCGCCGCGGCGAATCTGAGGAATGGAGGCTCTCCTTCGCCCCCTCCTTGGCGGCTTTCTCTTCAGCGCGAGCTCCTCCGAGGATCAGCTCGACTGCCCTGTTGCCCTCGTGGCAGGCATATTCATAGATCTGATAGTCGTCATCGCGGCTCAAGGGCATAGCCACTTTCCAGGGCCGGGAACGCGCCGCTTGGCGAGCGGAGGCGTATTTGACAGTACGGTGAGCACGGCGAGCAAGCGTAACGAAGTAATGGCGGGCCTATCGTCCGCTTCGACCGTCAGCCGGTGACCGATTGTGGCAGGAAATTTCAGACGGCCGGACAGAGCCGCGGACGGAAGTCCGCGGACGGGGCGTAGGAGAACAACCGCATGCTTACGCCTCTGCAGCAAAGCTCTGTGAGGCGTTCGTTCGTTGCTGCCCGATACAAGAGCACGTGCCATGGAACCAAAACCCTCCGCGCGGAACTGCTAACTGAACAGTATTGTGGCTAAATCACTGTAGCGGGTTGACGTGCCGAACACCCGGAAACCTGCCAAAGTCGTGATCGGCGGAGTAGATATCGCAGCCGTGCTCCAAGGCAAGCGCCGCAACGTGAGCATCGGAAGTCAGATTGCCGGCGGTTCCCGTCGAGCGAAGGAGATTCCGAAGAATGGGCCAGTGATTCGTGCCCGGCCCAACCAGTTCCGCGTTGGGCCGGTCGAGCCAAGAATCCACAAAATCCATGGCGGCTTCCGGTGTAATCGGCCTTTGCACCGCTCGGGAGTTGGTCGTCACGCGGAGGAAAGCCAGAACGACGATCCAGGGTAGTCCGACGCGTTCGGCGCCTGAAAACAACCCCTCGATGCAGCGCTTGGCCTCGGAATGGTGCGGGGAATCCGAATCAATCGCGTAGATCAGCAAGTTGGCGTCGACCAGGATCATTTGCGCCGGCGGAGTTTTGCCGCTATTTCCTGATCCGCGAGCTCGTCGGCAAGACGCAACGCCTTGTCGAGATCGACGCCTTCCCGCGGACCGCCTAACGAAACCGGCTGGAGGCGGTAAGGCTTGGCGCGCCGCGGCTCTTTCCGCGCTCGCAGACCCGCCTGCAGCGTCTCGTTGACAACCCGTTTGAAGGGTATTCCTGACTCAGCGGCCAGCCGTTTTAGCTTGTTGCCGATGTCGTCGTCAAGAGTCAATGTGCTTCGCATAGCGTCATCTTAGCATATTTCTGTAAACATAAAATCATCAACAGAGGCATGGTGAAGGGTGTCCACGAAGGTTGAACAAGGATTTCCAGGGTTTAAGCCTGGGCTAACCCGGGCTAACCCCAATACTGTCCACTTAGTATCCGTATAGTCAAATCGTTCCCGATTGTGGCAGGAAATTTCAAACGGCCGGACAGAGGCGCGGACGGAAGTCCGTGCTCCGGAGCTTCTACATTTCTGCGGTACGACGTGGCGCACGCATTCTTGCGTGCCGTGTCGCCATTCTTGGCGACATTAGTAGGGACCGGCTCTCAGCCGGTCCTAGCGCGGGCGCAACCTCATCAATGAGCCAAGGACCAGACTTGACGTCTGCCAGGCATGGAACCGGACGGGGTTGGAACGACTTGATCTGGAGAGATCGGGACCTTAGCCCGCTCGCGACGGCGCACCTTCCAACAAGGGGATTCCCCGGGCACGGGGTGACCGGTAGACGAAAGGCGATATCTCACCAGGTATTCGCGGACAAGCGCTATGTAGTTCGTTTCGGGAGGCTTAGTTCTGCTCGCGGTCGCGGAACTCCTCGTACCAGTTCATCACCACGCGGATCGACAGTTCGGGGGCGTCCGCGCCCTCTCCCACCGGCTCGGCCAAGATGAACCGCTGGCCGTCAGCCGAGACGTCGTAGGGGGCGTAGTTACCGCCCGGCAGCAAACCCGTGTGCTCAAACAGGCGGGTCGCCGAGCCTACCGAAAAGCTCGAACCGCTCGATACGGAAACGGCCAGCAAGGTCTGCCTCTCAACATAGAACAGCTCTTTGCCGTCCCGGCTCCAGCGCACTTGCGTCCCGCCGTTGCTCGACACCGTTACCTTGCGGCCGCCCTCGGGAAAGGGTTGGACATAGACTTCGTTTTGACCCGACTCGTCCGACACGTAGGCGACATAGCGGCCGTCGGGTGAGAATCTTGGCACGACCTCGCCGAACGGTGTCTGCAAAAACGGGTGCGGCTCCCAACCGCTGCCGTCTTCGCTGCGCTCCAGGTACCACAGGTCAGCCCCGGTTTCCGGATCGTATAGGTGGTAGAGGAGATACTTGCCATCCCAGGACCAGTCGGATAGCAACTCACGGCGGGGCGTGGCAGCCAGCACCTGCTCCTCTCCACTGCCATCGGCTTGGCGTAGGAAGATGCCCCCGTTGCCCGCCCGATCGGAACTGAACGCCACCTCGTCTCCGGCAGGCGACCAAACCGGCCGACGATCACTCTCCGAGGCGCTGCTCAAGCGAGTCCTCACCCCGCGGGCAATGTCGTACACCCACACGTCTTCATTCGAGCCCTCCGTTGCCGTCACAGCCACGAGGCTTCCATCCGGGGAGAGCGCGGGGGAACCGATCGCCTCCTGAACTGGGCCGATCTCACCGGTTTTCTCGCCGCGACGGTCGAGCCAAACCAGTTGCTGCTGCCCCGAGCCGGAACTGTCGAGGTAAACCAGCGTTTGATCGGCCGCAACCGTGGGGCCACGGCTGTTCTGGGAGATGGGGAAGGCCTCACCGCTAGCCCTCAAGGTGTCCAGAGAAAAAGGCAGAGCCCAAAGATCGTAGGTTAGCAAGGCAGATTGGTACACAAGATGGCCGCTGGGCGAATAGAACGGAAATGCGCCGGGTCCCAGAAGCTCTTTCTGCCCGGTCTCGAGGTTCTGAACCATCATGGTCTGCTCGGTCGGAGACCCGAAATCAAACACCAGGACACGGGCCCCGGCTTCGGACGGCAAGAAATGGGGATCGCCGATTCCTCCCGTCGGCCCTCCCGGCGACCCCTCGGGCTCCTGCGGCGAGATCAGCAGGTTGGGAGTCCCCCCGCGGGCGGGAACTTCGTAGAGCAGTAAGCCGGAGCTGAAGACGATCACCTCGCCGTCGGGGCTCCAGGTTCCCCCAAAAATCGTGCCGGGCAGCTCGCAAAGCCGGATGGCGAGGCCGCCCTGAACCGAGACCTTCTTGAGTTCCTCAGCGGCTGCAAATCCGATGAAATCACTGTCGGGCGACCAGAACGGATTGACGGCTCCTTCGGTACCGTCAATCGCCCGCGGTTGCCGCTGATCGAGATCCTGGACCCACAGCTTCCCCTCCGATCCCGCGGTGATGAAGGCGATGTGCTCGCCGTTGGGTGAGATAGCGACATTGGTACGGTAGGTGGTAGGCGCGACAGCTTCCGGCGGCGTAAAGGCAAATCGGCGCAGGGGGGCTTCCGGAGGCGTCTCGCGGAAATGAACGAGTGAGACGGCGAGCAAAGCAATAGCGGTGACGGCGAGCAGCCCCTGATGGAGTCGCAGCTTCCGCTTTGAAACCGCCACCTCAGACGGGGCTACCGGGACCGCCGGGTCTTGTAGGGGCGCAGCGTGCTGCGCCCAGGAAGCCTCAACTGCATGAGACGGTGCGGACACAGCACGCTGTGCCCCTACATCACTCGGCGCAGCGCCAGGGTGGGTGCGCAAGCTAGTCGATTTACCCGATGCCAGCTGCTTGCTCAGGCTTTTCAGGTCGACGATCATCTCCTCGACGTGCTGATAGCGCTCGCCCGCATCCTTGGACATCGCCTTACTGACAATGCGGTCTAGTTCGGTGGGGACGCCCACTCGCAAGGCCGTGATCGGCTCCGGGTCTTCGCTGCCGATGGCATAGAGGACGGCCTCTTGGCGCTCCCCTTCAAACGGCAACCGCCCGGTGACCATTTCGTAGATCACGACCCCCAGCGACCAGATATCCGTGCGCCGGTCCGTCGGCAGGCGTTGCGCCTGCTCAGGGGACATGTAGGCGGGAGTGCCCAACATCGTCGTTGTCTTCGTGAGTCTGGAGCGATCAGCCAACTGCGCCAGACCGAAGTCCATGATCTTGACCTGGCCTTCCGCGGTCAGCATCAGGTTGGCCGGTTTGATATCGCGGTGGACAACCTCGTTCTGGTGCGCCGCTTTGAGACCTTGTGCTGTCTGAATGGCAATGTCCAAGGCTTCGTCAAGCTTGAGCGGGCGCTCGGCGATCTTGTCCTTCAGCGTTTGGCCTTCGAGGTAGGCCATGGCCAGGAACATTTGCCCGTCAACCTCGTCGATTTCGTAGATAGGGCAAATGTTCTGGTGATCCAGGCGTGCGGCTGCCTTCGCTTCCCGAACGAAGCGGGCCTTGTGTTCGGGGTCTTCGATGGCGTGCGGGGCCAGGAACTTCAGTGCGACGGGCCGTTCGAGCTTCGTATCGGTGGCCTTATAGACGACACCCATCCCGCCTTCACCGACCTTGGTGAGGATTTTGTAATGGGAGATGGTGCGGTCTATCACGGCGGTCCGGTTGTACCGTGGTTCAGATAACTATGGTAACAAGCCTGCGGTTGAGCTATCCGTCTATAAACATGCTAAGCCACCTGATCCAACTCGATTTTCCCTGTTCGGCCGTCGCGGAGCGGCGACCGGCGGTTCCTAATTTTCAGCGCCGCCCCAAGACCGGCTGCTACGAGGCCGGTCCGGCGAAGGGCCGTTGCATACTGTCCTTCGGGGTAAGGGGCAATGCTGTTCAGTTAGTAGTTCCGCGCGGAGGGTTTTGGTTCAATGGCACACGTGCTCTCGTATCGGGCAGCAACGAACGAACGCCTCACAGAGCTTCGTTTCAGAGGCGTAAGCACGCGGTTGTTCTGCTGCACCCGTCCGCGGACTTCCGTCCGCGGCTCTGTCCGGCCCGTCTGAAATTTCCTGCCACAATCGGAAATGATTTGACTATACGGATACTAAGTGGACAGTATCGGGGTAAGGGGCAATGCTGTTCACTGAGAGCCGTCGAGCCACGTTCACGTGGCTTGGTTTCCTTTTAGGCCGGTCCTTTTAGGGCCGGTTGACCAGCCCTCCCGAAGTTGTTTCGTCAGCCCGTTTCAACGGGCTTTCATTGCGGTGCATGGGACTGCAAAAGCCAACGGAGCCGCCGGGAACAGGCCGCTTTGCCCGAGTCAGAGCCCAGAACGCCAGTGACGGGTCAACTCATCTCGGTTTCCGCGATTCCCCTGTTCGCTGTGCAGGAGGGCAGTTTTCGCTGCCCGCTCAGCCTCTTCAGTATCGCCACTCGAATCCTTTCTCATACCCCATTGTGGCCAAAGCCCATGGGTCAGTCACGTTCGTTCAAAAAAGTTTTTCCTTAAGATTCAATAACTTAGCTACCCCTCCCAGTTGCAATTCTCCCTAGAGGGTTTATTCTGGTGGTGAGAGTCTGTTTCAGGCGGGCGACCGTTCTGAGAGGAACTTCAAACCTTAGCCATTTCCCGGTGGCTTGCCGGGCGTGGCCCTCGATGCTGCTGGAATCGGAGACCTGCAAGCACGTGGCCAGGTCGGCCTGGAGCGTCGTCGGAGGATAGCCCGCAAGGAAAACCGGATTCCACAAGATCAAGATATAGTGAAAAATCACAAAAACCCTATTGACCAGCACCAGGAAGTGGTGTATAATCTAACTACGGCATGGTGTCTTCCTCTGCGCTCTGTCGCTCCCAGAGGCGGCTCCCAGTAGGCCTTGCTAATCAATAGCGCCGAACCGCCGATCAAGAAGAGGAAGGCGCGGCATCAGGCTGAGTTGTGGTCTCAAGCACAAGAATTAGTAACGATTGGGCAGCTTCGAGCATCTAATGATAGAAGCTGTGCGCAGTGAAAAATATGTCCTTGTACCAATACAGAGGAGGAGAGATACCGAATACCGGAGCTGCGGTTGCAGCGACACGGCCGGGTGGGTCGCGGCCCGACGCCGCCTGGCACGAGGGTCACTCGGAAGACTACGAGTGGAACGAGACGGAACAGGCCTCTCCGTCCGAGGACAGTGTCCGGTTGTATCTCACGGAAATGGGCACGGTCCCGCTGTTGACCGGGCAGGGAGAAGTGCGCTTGGCAAAGCGCATCGAAAAGGGCAGCCGTCAGGTGGTCAAGGCTGTTTCTCGCACGCCCTGGCTTTGGACCCGGCTTAGGGCGCTGCGGGAGGATTTGCATCAAGATCGAATCTCGCTGCGTGGATTGACCGAGTTTGCCAACGCGGACGAGGATCCCACGGCCAAGGCTCGTGCCCGGACCTCGTTGTTGCGCAGGCTCACGGGTGTGGCGAAGCGTGTTGAGAAGTTTAAGGAGGAAGCCGCCAACCCGCCCAAAAGCCGGGCGCGCAAAGCCGAGCGGCGTGAATGGGCTTGGCGCGCGGGCCGTGGCAAAATCCAAGTCACCCGCGCTATTGCGAAGCTGCCGTTTCGGCCGGAGGTGTGGAAAACATTCGCGGCCGACTTCCAGAACAGCGCGGCGGAGCATCCGGCTGTTGCTTGGGGTTTGATCCCGTCAGCGCGGCGCTACAGCAATCGGTCCCTCTCGAAGAAGGCTCTTGAAAAAGCCGCCGAGGTGGAAGAACTTCTTGGTTTGAGCGAGTCCCAGATTCTGACGGCCGTGGGCCGGATTCGTGCCGGCAAGGCAATGGCCGATCACGCCAAGAGTGCTTTGGTCGAGGCCAACCTGCGGCTCGTGGTGTCGGTTGCCAAGAAATACGTGAATCGCGGTCTGCACCTGTTGGACCTGATCCAAGAGGGCAATATGGGGCTGATGCGCGCGTCGGAGAAGTTCGATTACCACCGCGGCTTCAAGTTCTCCACCTACGCCACCTGGTGGATTCGCCAGGCGGTTACGCGCGCGCTGTCGGATCAATCGCGGACCGTTCGGATACCGGTTCACATGAACGATCAGTTGAACCGCTTTATTCGGGCTCTGCGTGAGCTTGAGAAACAGCAGGGCCGCCCGCCAACGAATCGCGAAATCGCCCAGCACCTCAAGACCACTTTGGATCGGGTCGAGACCTTGCGGTCCATTTCCCGCGCACCGCTCTCGATTGACACGCCGATCGGCCGTGACGGCGAGTCAGCGTTGGCCGATCTGCTGGAAGATACCGGGGCGATTTCTCCGTTCGCGCGCGTGCTCGAAGCCGACGTCAAAACAAAGACGGCCGCTATACTCGGGACTCTGTCTCCAAGCGAAGAGAAGGTTATCCGAATGCGCTTCGGTATCGGCTTCGAACGCGAACATACCTTGCAGGAGATCGGTCAGGCATTCGAACTCACTCGTGAACGAATCCGGCAGATCGAAACCAAAGCTCTGACAGCGCTGCGAGATCCTCGCTTTGCAAGGCACTTTCGCAAACTGCTCGAGTCCCGGATGTAATCTCACCTGGCAGCGGCTGTCTTGGTAAACGCCGCGACAGCCGCTGCGTTCATCAACTCCAGGTTGAATCCTCTGAAAGGGGCGGCCTGCCTCCGCGGATGATCCAACAGAGCCGCGCCCGCAAGGGTGCGGTCGAGGGTAGTCAGCGCGTCGGGGCCGCACTTGGAATGCTCACTGCCAGGGGCACGGCCAGACTGAACCGCACCCTTGCGGGTGCGGCTATGTTCAGAACCCACGGCGGTTCCGCTACTTTATAGCGAGCGGCGCCGCGACCACGCCGGCGACCCGGCCCGACCGCTCTCCCTGGACGAAGACCACGGCCCGCAGGTTCTCACGATTCCAGCCGGGGTCCAGCATCACCTTGGCGACGGTTGAGAATTTCTCGGGATTCTTTGGGCTGATGCGGCCGATCGTCTTGAGCTGCCGGACGACGCCTCGGTGCTTGATGTGACGCCCTGAATTCTCCCCGCGCCGAACCGCGGTCTCGAGGCCGTTCTCTGAGATCGCCAGCATCACGGCAAGGGGCTCCGCGGAAAACGTTTCCGGGAAACCATTGATCTCGATTTCAAGGGAGACATTCCGGGCCGGGCTTTTTTTGGCTACGGGCAGCAGCCGCACGTTGACATCCGCTTTGGGATTCTGGGCGAGGTGGGCGATGATGTTGCGTGCCGCACGCGCGTCGCTGCCTATGAATTCTTCCGTGCCGTCCACGACCATCTGAGGCGTGTAGGCTCCACTGCCAAGCGATCGGCTGTAAGTCCTCTGTCGTTGACTGAACTCGGGAGACGAGAAGCGGTCTTTCCAGCCAAGGCGGTCCCAGTAGTCGACGTGTTCGCTGAGAACAATGATGTCGGCGCCACGCACGGGCTGAGAAGTTTCCAGTATCCCCAGCAGGCGGTCGGCCGGCGGGCAGCTCGAACAGCCCTCCGAAGTGAACAGCTCGACGAGAACCGGCGTTGGCGCTGAATCGCCCGTGGTCGAGCTTCGAGAGGGACCGGCGGCCGGCTCGCGGCCACCGGCGGCCACGACGTAGAGCGCTCCGCAGAGAATCGGCAGTGACGTCGCCAGTATCAAAAGACGGGGGAAAGAGCCACGATGTGGATTCATGAGAAACCTTGTCTTATAGAGCGGGGGCTCGAAGCCTCGATTCTTCCCGCGCGCAGCCGCTCAAACCGCCTGCTATCCCAACAGATGCGTCAGAGCCACTAAGTGGGTACAGCTCAGCGCTTGGCAAAGCGCAGCCGCACGATGGTCCACAGGATCTTCACTCCCGCCGCGAAACTGCCCCAGACATTGCCGGATACCTTGCTGACGCCGGCCCTCCGCTGACGGTAGCTCACCGGCACTTCGAGAACTCGCAGACCGGCCCGCAGTGCCTTGATCTGCATTTCGATCGTCCAGCCGTAATTGCGGTCGCACATGTCGAGAGTTTCCAAGCTGGAAACGCGAATCGCCCGGAACGGCCCAAGGTCCGTGTAGTGGTGTCCAAACAACAGTCGCACGAAAAACGTAGCCAGCAGATTGCCAAACCGCTGGTGAACGTTCATAGCCCCGCGTTCCGCCTCACCCAGCTCGCGGCTGCCCAGGACAAGATCCGCGCGCCCTTCTTCGATCGGCTTGAGCAGGGTCTCGAGCTCCGCCGCGACATCGCTGCCGTCGCCGTCCATGAACGCGACGACGTCCGTCCCTTCCCGAAGCTGAGTCAGAGCCTTGAGGCAGGCATTCCCGTAGCCGCGCCGGGGCTCGGCAACAACGACGGCGCCGTGAGAGATTGCAACCTCGGAGGTGCGGTCTGTCGAGCCATTGTCCGCAACGATGACTTGCTGGAACAGACCCTCGGGGATCTCCTGAAGGACTTCCCCAAGGGCGCTTTCTTCGTTGAGCGCTGGTATGATGAGGGCTGCTTTCATGCGCTTGTGCTTGCTCCGATTCGATCATATTACTCAACGGCGTGCAACGCTGTTGTCGCGAAACTCGTCTTCGTGATAGAAATACGGAGAGAAAGTTTCCGTCACAATTGGAGCGGCCCGCTAGTGGGCGTGGCAGAAAATTCGGGAGCCAGATTTGGAGCCCCGACCGTGAGGGAGGGGTTAGCCGCTTCGGCGCGCCTCATCCGGCAGCGGCCACGCTCCCCCTTTCGGTTGCGGCTCGTCCGCGTGAGGTAGCGGCTAAACATGGGCGACTACGACACAAGAGAAGCGGGAGTTCCAGGCGACTCCGAGGGTTGGCGGGAGGAACCCCAATCCGGGCAAAAGCGCGCCCCTCGGCCCTTCTGGTTCGACGTCCAAGTCTGGGCGCGAGACATCGTTGTCTCCGTCGCCATCGCGGCGGCTATCATTGTCTTTCTGTACCAGCCTGTCAAGGTAGAGGGAACCAGCATGATGCCCTGGCTGGTCGATCAGGAACGCATCTTCGTGAACAAGTTCGTCTACCGATTCGACGAAATCAGCCGGGGCGATGTGATCGTGTTCCGGTTTCCGCTTGACCTCTCAAAATCCTACATCAAGAGGGTGGCCGGGCTGCCGGGAGACACGGTCGAGATCGAGCAAGGCCGCCTTTTGATCAACGGTCAGCCCTTCGAGGAACCCTACTTGCTTCCCGAATACGGTGACCGTTCGACCTATCCGCGCGTCACCGTCCCGCCGAACCACTACTACGTACTGGGCGATCACCGCAACACTTCGAACGACAGCCGCACCTGGGGAACCGTCGGCCGGCCCTTCATCATCGGAAGGGCCGTGTTCTCCTACTGGCCCCTGGAGCGCTTCGGCCTGCTCGAAAGCTTCGAGGTGGCTGAATGACGTTTGACGCCCTCCTTGCCCTGGAGGACGGCCGCGTATTTCAAGGAAAGTCCGTTGGCGCCAAGGCCGAGAGCTACGGCGAGGTAGTCTTCAACACCGGCATCACCGGCTATCAGGAAATTTTCACCGATCCCTCCTACAGCGGGCAAATCGTCATCCTGACGAATCCGCAGATCGGCAACTACGGCGCCAACAACGAGGACAACGAATCGGCCCGGCCCTACATTGAGGGATTGGTTGTCCGGGAGTTTTCGCCGCTGGCAAGCAACTGGCGGTCCACCGAGCATGCAGCCGATTTCCTTGCCAAGCAGCGAATTCCCATCATCTCGGAAATCGACACTCGCGCTCTCGTGCGTCACCTGAGAACCAAAGGATCGATGCGGGGAGTGATCTCGTCTCTTGAAACCGGCCACGAAAAACTGGTCGAGAAGGCGCGCGGGATTCCAGCGATGGCCGGACTCGATCTGGCCACCTCGGTCTCGACCAGGCAGCGCTATGAATGGACCCGCGGCGTGGTCCCCTGTTCGCCCTCGGAAATTCTGGATGCGGCCAGAGAATGCTCACTCCACGTTGTCGCCTACGATTTCGGCATCAAGCACAATATCTTGCGGCAACTCGTTCAGATCGGATGCCGGGTAACGGTCGTGCCGTCGCTCACCTCCGCCGAGGATGTAGTTGCGCTCAAGCCCGATGGCGTGTTCCTGTCGAATGGCCCCGGTGACCCGCAGCCTCTGAAGCCACAAATCGAAAACGTGAGAAAACTCATCGGCCGCTTGCCGATGTTCGGGATTTGCCTGGGGCACCAGGTCCTGGGACTTGCCATCGGGGCTAAGACTTTCAAGCTCAAGTTTGGCCATCACGGCGTCAATCACCCAGTACGGAACGAGCTGACGGGCAAGGTCGAAATCACATCGCAAAACCACGGATTCGCGGTGGATCCCGATTCCTTGAGCAGCGGCGGAGTGGAGCTGACGCACATCAACCTCAACGACCAAACGGTAGAAGGATTTCGCAGTCGCAAGGATCCCCTGTTCGCCGTACAATACCACCCGGAAGCGGCGCCCGGGCCTCACGATTCGCGCTATCTGTTCCAGGACTTCGTTGATTTGATGCGGGCGGCGTGAGGCGGGGCTGGAGCTGAGCGATCGGTGAAGCTTCTCTCGGCGCAGCGCCTCAAACCTATAATGAGACGAACCATGACAGCGACGGAATCGATTGTCGAAGCCTGCCGGAAAGTGCTCGACCAGTGGAGGGGAGCCGGGTTGAGCGCGGTCTACCTCTACGGCAGTATTTTAGGCAAGCGCCGGCGCAGCGACAGCGATGTTGACATCGCGGTGCTGGAGGGAACCGGCAACCGTCTGAGTTGGAGCGAGCAGTCTCGCCTGATGGACGAGCTGGAGCGCGCTGTCGGGCAGCCCGTAGACCTGCGTATGCTTCGAGATTGCACGCTATCGCATCAGATCCATGTGTTTGATGAAGGCCTGCCGATGTGGGCGGAAGGCGGCGACGAGCTAGCCGGCTACGTGCGCGCGACGAAACTCAGGTTCGAAGCAGAGCGAGAGCATATGCGCAAGACGGGGGCTCTGACATTGCGGAAGCTTGCACAAAGACTGGCGAACACCAATGAATCCGCAATATCTCGTTGAGCAATTGCAACTGATTGATGAATACGTTGGGCACGCCAGATCGATTAGCCGCCGAACGCAAGAAGAGTTTCTGGCCGATCAGATCCTGATCGATGCCGCTATTCGCGAACTCACCGCTACTGCCTTTGAGCCGCGAAGCGGCGCCGGATCGTAGCCCAGGGTGGAGCGAAGCGGAACCCTGGGTCCCGAAGCCCCTCGAGGCCAAGCCCCGGACGGGGCGCAGGAAAACAAGCCTATGATTCCGACGACGGTCGGGTTTGCGCCGAATCAAGGACATCAACCTGAACAAGCCAAGTCAGGCCCCAAACCTCTAACTAAACAGTATTCGGGCCTAGCCTAGCAGCCCGTGGCGGAAGTCCGAGGACGCGAAAAAAGGGGACAGCCAGCCAATTTCCTTTCGACGAAGCGCTGATTTTAAAATGGATTGGAGAAGCGGAAATTAGTGGCAGTCCCCCTTTTTCGTAGCCTAGCAGCCCTCTGCTCGGCGGCGTCGAGCCATCCCAGCTTGCACTGACAAATGCCAAAGCGAACCGACATCCACAAGGTCATGATCATCGGCTCGGGTCCGATCGTCATCGGACAGGCTTGCGAGTTCGACTATTCCGGAACTCAAGCCTGCAAGTCGCTGCGCGACGAAGGCTACGAAGTTGTGCTGGTCAACTCGAATCCGGCCACCATCATGACCGACCCGGAGCTGGCCGAGCGCACCTACATCGAACCGCTGACCCGCGAATACCTCACGGAAATCATCCACAAAGAGCGCCCCGACGCGCTACTGTCCACGGTCGGCGGCCAGACCGGGCTGAACCTCTCGGTCGAGCTGGCCGAAGCGGGTGTTCTCGAGCAATTCGGCGTCGAGCTGATCGGCGCCAAGCTCGAAGCCATCAAGAAGGCCGAAGACCGCCTGCTTTTCAAAGACGCCATGCGCCGGATCGGTCTCGACGTGCCGCGCTCCAAGCTGGTCAACAACCTCGAAGACGGCATGGACTTCGCCAACGAAGTCGGCTATCCGGTCGTCCTCCGGCCCAGCTTTACGTTGGGTGGAAGCGGCGGCGGGCTCTCCTACAACAGCGAGGAGATGGTCGAGCTGCTCACGCGGGCGCTCGACATTTCCCCGGTGCACGAAGTCCTGGTCGAAGAAAGCGTCCTGGGCTGGAAGGAATTCGAGCTCGAGGTCATGCGCGACCTCAATGACAACTGCATCATCATTTGCTCGATTGAGAATTTTGACCCCATGGGCGTCCACACGGGCGATTCGATTACGGTAGCCCCAGCCCAAACCTTGACGGACCGCGAATACCAAATGATGCGCGACGGGGCGCTGGCCTGCTTGCGTGAAATTGGCGTGGACACGGGCGGCTCGAACGTCCAGTTCGCCATCGAGCCCGACACCGGCCGCATGGTCGTCATTGAGATGAACCCGCGCGTCTCGCGCAGCTCGGCGCTGGCTTCGAAGGCAACCGGTTTTCCGATCGCCAAGATTGCCGCCAAGCTCGCCGTCGGCTTGCGGCTGGACGAGATCCCCAACGACATCACCAAGAAAACTCCCGCCTGTTTCGAGCCGACAATCGACTACGTTGTCGTCAAGATCCCGAAATGGCAGTTCGAGAAGTTTCCGGGCAGCGAGCCGATACTGGGCGTGCAGATGAAAAGCATCGGCGAGGTGATGGCCATCGGGCGCACGTTCAAGAGCGCGCTGTGGAAGGCCATCCGCAGCCTCGAAACCGGCAAGAAGGCGGGCTCGGAAATCTACGATCCCGAGCTGATCACGCAGCGTCTCATTACGCCCACGCCGGACCGGCTCAACTACGTGCGTTACGCGCTGGCCCAGGGCCGCTCGGTCAAAGAAATCTCCGCGATGACTCGAATCGATCCCTGGTTCTTGCAGCAACTTAAGATCGTTGTCGATTTCGAGAAGGACGTGGCGGCGGAGAGCCTCGATACCATCTCCCGCGAGAAGTTCGTCGAGGCCAAGCGCCTCGGGCTCTCTGACAATCGCCTTGCCCGCTACTGGTCGGTCGAAGAAGACGCTGTGAGAACCAAGCGCAAGGAAGCGGGAATCAAGGCCATTTTCAAGCGGGTGGATACGTGCGCCGCCGAGTTTGAGAGCTTCACGCCGTATCTGTATTCCGACTACGAGCTGGAGTGCGAATCCGAGCCGACCGATCGCCGCAAGGTGATCATTCTTGGCTCCGGTCCCAACCGCATCGGGCAGGGAATCGAGTTCGACTATTGCTGCTGCCACGCCTCGTTCGCGCTGCAGGAGCTGGGCTGGGAGTCGATCATGGTCAACTGCAACCCCGAGACCGTATCAACCGACTACGACACCAGTGACCGGCTCTATTTCGAGCCTCTGACGCTGGAGAACGTTCTCAACATTTGCGATACCGAGAAACCCGACGGCGTGATCGTTCAGTTCGGCGGACAGACGCCCCTGACCCTGGCCCTGCCCCTGAAGGCCCACGGCGTTCCTATCATCGGAACCGACCCCGAGTCGATCGACCTGGCCGAGGACCGCGACCGCTTCGGAAAGCTGCTCGCTGATCTGGACATTCCCGCTCCGGCCAGCGGAACGGCCACCAGCCCGGAGGAAGCGCTCGAAGTGGCCCGCCGAATCGGCTACCCCGTTCTTGTGCGCCCCAGCTACGTGCTCGGCGGACGCGCCATGGTCATCGCCTATGACGAGCAGACGGTCGAAAGCTACATGCGCGAAGCGGTCGTCTATTCCCAGGAGCGCCCCGTGCTCGTCGACCGTTTTCTGGAAGACGCCACGGAGGTCGATGTCGACGCGCTGTGCGACGGTGATGAGGTGCTGATCGGCGGCATCATGGAGCACATCGAGGAAGCGGGCGTGCACTCCGGTGACAGCTCCTGCGTGCTCCCGGCCGCGTCGATCCCCGACGAGCAGCTTGAAACAATTCGCGACTATACCGTGAGGCTGGCGAAATCACTCAACGTGATCGGGCTGATGAACGTCCAGTACGCAATCCAAAACGGCAAAGTCTATGTCATCGAGGTCAACCCGCGCGCCTCGCGCACCGTGCCCTTCGTTAGCAAGGCGACCGGCGTGCAACTCGCTAAGATCGCGACCGGGCTGATGGTAGGCCGCAACCTGAGTGACTACGGACTGTCGGGGGGCGCGCTCCCAGTAGCGAAAAACTGCGTCAAATCGCCGGTCTTCCCCTTCAATAAGTTTCCAGGGGTCGACCCGATTTTGGGTCCGGAGATGCGCTCGACGGGTGAAGTCATGGGCATTGGCGATAGTTTCGGCGAGGCTTTCGCGAAGGCGCAACTCAGCGCCGGTCAGGCGTTGCCGGAGTCCGGGTCGGTTTTCGTCAGCGTCAACCGCCGCAACCGTCCCGAAGGAATCGAAGTCGCGAAGAAGTTTGCCGAGCTTGGCTTGCCGCTCTACGCCACCCGCGGGACCGCCTTCGCCCTCCGCGCCGCCGGCCTCGATTGTAAAGTTGTCCTCAAGGTCAATGAAGGCCGCCCCAACATTGTTGACCTGATCAAGGGCCGCAAGGTGGACTTGATTATCAACACCCCGGCGGGCGTCCACTCTTTCAAGGACGAGAAGGTCATCCGGCGCGCCGCCATGCAGCAGAACGTTCCCTGCATCACGACCCTCAGCGGAGCCAAGGCCGCCGCCGGCGGCATGGCGGCCCGCCGCACGCGCTCGCTGCAAGTGCGCTCGCTGCAAGAGTTGCACGCAGGCGAACGAGTCTCGTGAGAACAAATGCCCGTGCTGCTACTTTCAGTGAGGTCGGCGACCTACAAAACCGCTCGGCCTAAGGCATCTAGCTCCAAGTTCCTGGCTTCGGAGAGCTGGAGGGATGACGTTCACGCTTTCTGAACGAGAATTTCGTAGATCTGTCGAACGTGAGCGTCGAGCCCGTCCAACCGCCGATTGATTCCCTCCAAATGCGTCTCGCGAATTGCGCGCACGTCGAGTTTCACATCCTCAACAGAGCGTTGAAGGTGGTGCAGGTCGTTAGTCCTGATCTGGTCCACTCCCGCCCGCAGGGTCTCATGTCCGTTCTTGAGAGCCTCGAACTGTTCCTGGAACTGCCCGAACTTGCGGCCCATTTCGAATAACTTCCACAAGATCCCCCCGCCGACCAGCGCGGGGACCAAAATACCTGCGATTGTTAGTGCCAGTTGCAATTCCAAGAGTTCTTCCCCTCTTTGGGCGAACCATGACCCCTGGTCTCCCTGGTATGCGAAGGCTGAAGTAGGAAGGCATATCCCTACTGCAGCCGCCCATCGACATACCCTAGGCACCACTGACTTCGCGGACACCTTCATTCGAGCCGCCTGGTGAAACGCTCCACAATCCGCCCCCCAGACCAGCCAATCCCAGAAAGCTTACCATGTTTTCCACAGGGCGGCTCGTCCGCTCCCACGCTCCAGGCAGTTTTCGCCGCAGCCAGCGACCAGGACCAAGAATCGAAACGCTATCACATCTTGACCACAATCATCATACACCTTAGATAATCAGCTTGCCGACGCCAAACGGGATGCGGCCGAGGCTATTCGCATCCTTCGGCAGGATGGCGGCCGAGCTGAGTTGGCGCAGGTCCTCAGAGGCCTGGCTGAGATCGAGAGGAACCTGCATGAAGCCGACGCCGCGCGGCGGCACTATGAGGAGGCCGTTGCGATCTGCCGCGAAGAAGGTGAGACACTCAGATTGGCTCACACCATCCGCCATCTCGGCGATGTTCATCACGACGCGGGCCGCGCCGAATTGGCCGAGCCCTGCTATCACGAATCCCTCGCTCTCTATCGCGGCCATCCGCAAGCCCCCCGGCTCGACTTGGCGAACGCCATTCGGAGCATGGCGGTACTCAAAGGGGAAGCCGGCGAGACCGAACAGGCGAAACAGCTTTGGGAAGAAGCAAGGGATCATTACGCGGCAGTCAGCGTGGCCGAAGGTGTAGCCGCAAGCTCCGCCCAGCTCGCTCTACTGGCTCGGCAGCGGGGAGGTGTCGAACGAGCGCGCCAATGGCTCACCGCAGCGAGCAGCGCCGCCGAGGCCGCCGGAGATCCACACATTCTGCGCCGCGTACGCGAAGTCCAGGCCGTCATCAAATCCTAACCGGCAGACCCGACTTCACCACGCAATCCGACGAACCATAGGCGAGCCACGTTCACGTGGCTTGGTCTCCATTAGGCCGGTCCTTTTAGGGCCGGTTGACCAGCCCTCCCGAAGTTGTTCCTCAGCCCGTTTCAACGGGCTTTCATTCCGCCCTGATCACGCCCGTCTCCTGGCGGGCCGCGTCGGCCTCCGGGCCGACGTAGTCTGTCATCGGCTGTATCGACACCTCTAAGGATGACCTAGCTGTGTCGCGCTACCTGCTGTATCGCCATTCTAGTGGCGATAGCCGGCTCCAGATCGGACAAGCGCGGACTTCCCGTCCGAGCCTCTGTCCGGCCGTCTGAAATTTTCTGCCCAATGGCGGGTCCGACACCTCAGAGGGGCTCACCGTGGGCGCCTCCACGACCAGGCTGACATCTGGGTTACGCTGAGCCCCGTGAAAGTGCCCGCGTGACAGTGATCGAACCGGCCATCGCTCCCCAACCGCCAAAACAACCGTCCCCCAAAACGGGTCACGTTATTTCAATACTTTTATTCCCTTTCAAGTCATATGTTTAAATAAATCCACTCCTAATTCCCCGCCCATCACCTGCTAATCTGAATATGTGAGACCGCTCCGCACCTTTCTTGGAACAACCGTGGCGCACCGCTTCTCCGTGCCGCCCCGCGCCTCCGGCGAGTGGTCCGGGGAAGTCCTTTCCCGTGGCCTCCAATCCGTATTCGCGAGTGTTACCGCAAGCCCTCTGCCCGAACATCCAGAGATCCTGGTTCGGACAGGAATCACACGATTCAAAACGAAAAAGGGTCAAATCACCAGGCAGTCTGCCACGGGGCGCCGCGACCCTTTGGAGTCAAACCACTGAAAACAAAAACACTATCCGTCGACACCAACTCCGAGAGGCAAAAAACGCCCAAAAATCCGGTATATGTGACATTCTGTGCCATTCTCTGCCATTTCATAAAGAAACGTTATAAAATCTTATACCCCACTCGGCAACCTCTTTGGTTTCAACGATGACACGAACCGACCCTTCTGCGTGATGCTATGATCTTGAACTAATCTAGGTGGCCTGTGCAGCCCGCGGTTCACGGTTCACGACCAAGTCTTGCGATTCCGCGAAACATCATGAAACTTTCCAGTCGGCTCGACGGCGTGCGCGGAGAAGGCGCATTCGACGTTCTTGTGAAAGCGCGGGCTCTCGAAGCTCAGGGACGCTCGATTATTCACATGGAAATCGGCGAACCCGATTTTCCGACCGCCAAGCATATCATCGAGGCCGGCAAGCGCGCCCTGGATGACGGCTGGACGAAGTACGGTCCGACCCAGGGCGACCCCGAACTGCGCGACGCAATCGCCGACGTTGTTTCGAAGCAGCGCGGCATCGAAGTCAGCCCAGACAACGTTGTCGTCACGCCGGGTGGCAAACCGATCCTGTTCTTCCCGATTCTGGCTCTGCTCGAGCCCGGAGACGAGGCGCTCTATCCCAACCCGGGATTCCCGATCTACGAGTCGATGATTCGCTTCACGGGCGCCACGCCGGTGCCGATGCCGCTGGTCGAAAGCCGCGGCTTTTCGCTCGATCTCGATCAAGTGCGCGATAAGCTCAGCGACCGCACGAAGCTGCTCATCCTCAACTCGCCTCAGAACCCCACCGGCGGCGTCGTGCCTGAGGAAGACATCCGGGCCATTGCCGAAATGGTTCGCGGCCGCGACCTGCTGGTGCTGGCCGACGAGGTCTACAGCCGCATCTACTTCGACGAGAAGCCGTTCTCCATTACCCAAATCGACGGCATGCTGGAGAAGACCATTCTGCTCGACGGCTTCTCGAAGACCTTCTCGATGACCGGTTGGCGCATGGGCTACGGCGTGATGCCGAAGTTTCTTCTCGACGCCGTATGCTTGCTGATGGTCAATTGCAACTCGCACACCTCAAGTTTCAGCCAGCGCGCCGGCATCGAAGCGCTGCGGGGACCGCAACACGCCGTGGATGAGATGGTGGCCGAGTTCGCCCGCCGCCGTGATGTCATTGTCGGCGGATTCAATAAGATCCCCGGGTTCTCTTGCGCCCAACCGGGCGGCGCCTTTTACGCTTTCCCGAACACCTCGAAAACCGGCATCAAGTCGGAGGAACTCGAGTACCGCGTGCTGAATGAAGCCGGGGTCGCCTGTTTGAGCGGCACCAGCTTTGGAGCCTGCGGCGAAGGCTACCTGCGGTTCAGCTACGCCACGGCGCTGGAGGAGATCAAGGAAGCGCTCAAGCGGATCGACACGATGATGCGGAAGATTCTGGGTTAACGTCCGCCGGTCCCAGCGAAAAAAGGGGGGAAAGGGTCGCGGTTGCCAGTCCCCCTTTTCGCCCGCACACACTTCCGCCACGGGCTGCTAGACTAGCCGACCAATGATCCTTGTCCGAGGCACTTTTTCAGTAAGGCCACTTGGCCGAAGTGGTAAACCTCGTGGTAGGCAAGGAAGTTGATCCCGCCACGGATGGTCTTGTCCTCCACGGGGAAGTCTCGCGGGGCGTCAGCCGAGAGTTCTTCGTCGGTCAGCTCTTCCAGTCGTTGCTTCAATGCTGCGTCGGCCTCCCGCCACTTGCTGACTACATCCGCCAAAGGCGGGAACTCGGTCTCATCGTCAACCGTCGAGCCACGCCCAAACTGATCACCCCACGGGTGCTCGACTTTCCTGCCGAGCATAGCGAGCAGACTGCAGCGGGTCGTCGTCATGTGCCCGACAATCCAGATCATGGGATTGGAGTCGTTACTGATACGCTTGCGGACGTCTCGGTCGGTGAGACCTTCCAACGCTTTGTCGAAACGAGAACTGGTAACGGCGTAAAGTTGCGCGCTGGGCGCGATGACTGGGTCCATGGGAACATTCTAACTCGCAAGCCCTGAGGTGCAACCGCCGCGGCGTTGGGAGTGTGTCCCGCGGAACGGAGCAGCGTTTCGACGGCGGACCCCAGGCTTCCGGCGGCGGCGGCGCCCGCCGCGCTCTGTTTCACGAATTTGCGCCGCGTCGAAGTGGTGGAATCTGTACTCGTGATAACTCTAGACCAAGTCCACGCCGCTAGCCCGCTTTTCTCACCGCGTGGCGAGGCGAAGTGCGTGAGAGGCCCGTCAGTACGAGGCGCGCGCCGCTTGACGAGCGGAGGCGTACTTGACAGTACGGTGAGCACGGCGAGCAAGCGCAACGAAGTAATGGCGGGCTTATCGCGTGCTTCGACCGTCAGGCGGTGAGAAATGCGGGCTAGTACCGCACGTGCAACAGGCTTTCAACGTTCCCCGAAATTTTTGCGTGAGAGACTCCAGGGAGTCTACAATCAAAGCATCAGGGACTGTTAGAAATGCGGGCAGACCCTGCCCACCTTTTCGAGACGGCGGCCGAGCCGGCCGATTCAACCCAAACACTCGCGAAGTAAGGGGATGAACACATGGGACTCTTCGATCTATTCCGGCCCAAATGGAAGCACAGCGAGCCCGACGTGCGCATCGCCGCGGCGCAACAACTTGAGGATTCCAGCACGCTCATGCAAATGGCCGCGACCGACCGCGAGTGGTTCGTGCGTCACAGGGTGTTCGATGTGATCCGCGAAAAATTCGCCGACCAGACGACCTACGTCTACTTGGCGCGGAACTCGATTGACGAAGAGATCCGGCGCAAGGCCGTCAAGCTGGTCTTGGACGAGACGGTCCTCGAAGATATCGCCAAGAATGAGAAGTACCGCTATGTTCGCGATGCCGCCGAGCACCGCCTGGAAGAGCTTCACAGTGATTTGTGGGGCGAGAAATCAGGCTCAGGGAACACAGTTGGTCAATAAGCTTTCCTGGGCCGTTCCGGATGAAATACGTTGTCTACGTCTTCGGTTTCGGAGGGGGCGCCATGATGACCATAACCACCAGGCGCCCGGGTCCAGGGTTGCTCAGTGCGTGCTCTTCTCCAGCTTGAGCCACCACCAGGTCACCTTCTCCAATTGCGGCTTGTTCTTCTCCAACCGCCACTTCTCCCCTGCCCTGCAAGACGAAGTAGATCTTGTCTTGACCCTGGTGGGTGTGCAGCTTGTGCTCTTGGCCTGCTTCGAAAGTGTTCAAGCCGGCAAATAGATTCTCGGTCATTGCCAGCGACACTTTGCCCATCTTGTCCGGGTTGAATGCGGCTTTCGAGGCTGCGCTTCGTACGATCATTTCAAAACCTTTTCTCGGGCCGGCTTACAACCAGGTTGCCAAGACACCAGACCGAATGTGGACCGCCAGGCGTTCGTTCTCCTCGTGTTGCCTGGAACTATGGCACGCCGCCTTGGGCGTCGGCCGCCGGCTCGCCCGCTTGCCGCCGCGGCTTGCGATAGGGCTGATCGATCCAGCGTTTCAGCCAGTCGATTACGGTTTGGTGCCAGTAAATACTGTTGCGCGGCTTGAGTATCCAATGTCCTTCGTCCGGGAAATACAGGAACCGCGACGGCGTCTTTCGCAACTGCAGCGCGGTGAACAACTGCATCGCCTGCGTAACGGGCACCCGGTAATCTTTTTCCCCGTGGACAACCAGCGTCGGTGTCCTGAAGTTCTTCACAAACGTGCTGGGGGACCACTTTTCATACATTTCCTGGTTTTCCCATGGGGAGCCGCGAAACTCCCACAGCGGGAACCAAAGCTCCTCGGTGGAACCGAACATGCTTCGCAGATCGTACACGCCCGCATGTGACACGAAGGCCTGAAAACGGTCCGTATGGCCCAGCATCCAGTTGATCATGTAGCCGCCATAGGAAGCTCCAGCGGCGACCAACTGGTCTTTGTTGATATACGGCCGGCGCAGCACATAGTCAACGCCCGCCATGATGTCTTCGTAAACCATGCCGCCCCAGTCGCCGTTGATGGCGTCGGTCAAAGCCTGGCCGTAACCAATGGAACCCCTCGGGTTCGGCATAAAGACCACAAAGCCGGCTCCGGCGAAAACCTGCGGATTCCAGCGGTAGCTCCAGCTCTCGCCCCAAGCGCCTTGCGGCCCTCCGTGAACCAAGAGCAGAAGCGGGTATTTCCGCTCAAATTCGAAGTTCGCGGGCTTGACCAGAAACCCGCTCATGCTCGCCCCGTCGGCGCTTTCGTAGGTAATCTCTTCGAGCGGCGTGGATTCGTACTCTGACAGCACGTCGTCATTGAGATGTGTCAATTGCTCGGGCGGGCCCCCCGAGGAGGAACCGCGAAATATTTCCACTGGATGGGAGCCGCTGTGGCCGGTGTAGACCACCGACTTGCCGTCGGGAGTGAGCTGGACGTCCCCGTGATGAGCGTCGCCAAACACAGCCACCCGCGTGCCTCCGCCTTCAACCGGCACCGTGAAAATCGGCTCGCGGCCGCGGTCTTCGGCCGTGAAAAACAGCCGCGCCGAGTCGGGAGACCAGCTAATGCTCGATACCCCGCGATCCAGCGTTTCGGTCAGACTGGCCACGTCTCCCGTGTTTCTGTTGTAGACCATCAAGCGCACGCGGTCACTTTCGTAGCCCGCACGGGCTTGAGCCCGGTAAGCGATGAAACGCCCGTCGGGAGAGTAGACCGGGGAAGCGTCGGCGGCTGGGTTCGACGTAATCACCACCGGCTCGCCGCCCTCGATTGGGACCACATAGAGGTCACTGTTGGTGCTCAGGGCGGGGGAGTCGCTGGCGTTCATCGTGAAGCAAACTTCGAACCCGTCCGGCGATATGTCGTAGCCGTCGGGCCCGCCCAAAGAAAAAGGCGGAACGTCATAGCGGCCCGGGGTTAAGTCTCTCGGTTCACCAGCCTCGAGATTGACGACAAACAGATGGCTGCGCCGTCCGTCGCTCCATTCATCCCAATGGCGGTAGAGCAGCCCCTCGTAGAGCCGCGCCTTGAGAGGACCCTCCTTCTGCTGCGCCAGCAGCTCGCGGTTGCAATCGTCGTCGGCGCCGCAGTCAGGGAAGACGCGGCTGGTGAAAACCAAATGCTGCCCGTCGGGCGAGAAAAGCAGGCCCGAGACGCCGCTCGCGAGATCCGTGATCTGACGGGAGTTGCTGCCGTCAGCGTCCATGATCCAGATCTGCGCGGAACCACCCTGGTCTGAAATGTAGGCGATCCGCGCCGAGTCCGGAGACCAGCGCGGCCGGTCATTCGAAGTGCCATCAAAGGTAAGCCGGATCTCCCGGCCCCCGGCTAAGGGGACCACGTAAACCTGGCTCTCCTTGCTGTTGTTGGAGAGAGAAACCCTTGCGCCCACGAAGGCGACGGTCGAGGCGTCTGGAGAGAGCTGCGAATCTGATATGCGGACGAGACGATGAAGAGCCCACACGTCGAACGGCTTCTTGGCGGAAGGCTGTCCGAAAGCGGCCACCGTCAAGAGCACGAGAAAGCCGAGCGTGCGTCTCATTCCATTTGACTGTAGCGCACCTGGAAGCCGCGCGAAAAAGTCGGTCCAGCCCAACGCGGTTTGTTGCCGAGCAAGTTCCCGAATCATAACCGAAGAAACAATGGCTCCCTTGCCGCTGAATTCCAAGCGGCCCATCAAATGAATCAATGAGAATAGGAAAGGAACGCGCATCGTGGCCTCAAAGAAAACGAAGCCCGCCCTTTGGAAAGCATCAGCTTACTTGCTGGCTGCCGTCTTGTTAGCGCTGGGAGCTTTCGAAGCTTATCGCCTGGGGCATCTAGCGGTTAGCATCTCCGCGTGCGTACTGTCGCTGGGAATCTGTTCGTACGTCGTTTACCTTTCGTATCCGCCTGTCGCCCGCTGGATTCTTGATCGCCGGTCGCATCTTCCCTGGGGCTATCGTCTTACGCGCGAAGGGCTCTTTTACTCTTTAGTTATTATTGTCGTCGCCAGCGCCGCGGCGTTCTCCGGCAACAACCTCTTGTACCTTGTCTTCAGTTGCCTGCTGGCGGCGATGTTGCTGGCCGGCTTTGTCTCGCGGCTGGTTCTATCCGGGCTGCAACTCGATATCCGGTTGCCGGACCATATCTTCGCCCGCCAGCCGCTCGGCCTGCGGGTGACGTTGAAGAATCTCAAACGTCTGTTGCCGTCCTTCTCCATTTGGATTTCCATGGCGCCGGAAACGCGGCGCTCCCGGCGACACGGGGGGCCGGGCCGCCGGAAAAAGTCGAACCGTCCCGGACCGGCCTCGGGCCTGGCGGTGGACCCGATCTACTGCCCCATGATCACGGGGGGGCATTCGATCTCTGCTCACGTGCAGGCCACTTTCCCTATTCGCGGGCGATTTCAAAGCGAGGTCTTCTGGCTGCGAACAAAGTTCCCCTTCAGTTTTGTCGAGCGGCTGGCGCGTCTCCGTCCAGCACGTGAGATCACGGTCTACCCGTCCGTCGAGCGGTCACAGACCGTGGATGAAATCGTGAATCGCCTGGTGGCCGAGCACGCCAGTCTCAGGCGCGGAGAAAGCCACGATCTTTATCGCATTCGGCCCGCCGTGCCCGGAGACAGCGCCCGATTGGCTAACTGGAAGGCGACGGCCCGCTCCGGGCAACTACTCGTGAAGGAGTTCACGAAAGACGACCACTTGCGAGCCGAAATTGTATTTGATTCAACAGCAGCCGAAGGGCGGCAAGCCGAGCACAACTTCGAGCGCGCGGTACAAGAGTGCGCGGCAGTCGTTTGGCGGCTTTACGAGCTGCGGGCGGAGATCCGCTTTGAGTCCGGCAACGTGTCGATTTCCACCGCGGGAAACCCCTCGGCGGTGTTTCAGATCCTTCGCTGCCTGAGTACGGTGGAGCCCCGCCATTCAGGAGAATCCTCGGCGCCTGCCGCCAGCCGGCCCCTGGGGAACAGTGGCAATCCGCCGCGCGCGGTCTTCGGCGGAAAATCCGCCGGCCGGTCAACCGCGCTACAATCTTCACTAGACTCGGCGGGGTCAGCGGACTTGCCGACATCAGCCGATGTGCCGGTTTCACCCTCCCACTAGGATGCTTCTGTTTGTTTTTTTGCTTTTGGCCTTGCTGGTGGCCGGTCTTGCCTCTGGTCAGCAGCCCGATCTCGAGATCGAGCCGCTGCGAACCTCGATCACTGTCCGGGAAACTGTCGAGGCTCCCACGCCGGGTTATGTAACCGCAGTGGATTCGGAGATGCTCGAAAGCCGCCCCGGCGTGAACCTCGACGACCGCCTTCGCGACATTCCGGGTTTTACCCTGTTTCGACGCTCATCGAGTTTGGTTGCTCATCCCACCACTCAAGGCATCTCTTTGCGGGGCATCGGAAGCAGTGCCGCGGGCCGCACGCTGGTTCTCTATGACGGTCTGCCGCTCAATGACCCCTTCGGCGGCTGGGTCTACTGGTCGCGCGTGAATCCCGACGCCCTGGAAGTGATCGAGGTTTCGCGAGGATCATCCACCAGCGTCTACGGCGACCGTGCCATGGGCGGAGTGGTGTCGTTGTTTACGCGCATTCCCGAAGCCCGCCGGATGTGGATTGCCGCCGAAGGCGGCAGCGCCGGGATCGCGGAAACCCGCGGCGGCTATTCGAATCTGTTCGGCAAGTTTGGAGTTTCGGCTTTCGTCCGCGGGCTTCGCTCGGAAGGCTACTACGTCGTCGACGAAGACCGGCGCGGCTCGACCGACCGCAAAGCCGGCGTTGATTTTCTGGTAGGCGATCTGCGCCTCGACTACTTTGGCGACAAGAACCGGCTCACGTTCAAGACCAACGCCGTCGCCGAGCAGCGCATAAACGGGACACGCTTCCGAGAAAACTCCAGCTCGCTCGGTACCACGGGCGCGACCTTTCAGCGGGGCGGGCTGGCGGCGACGGCCTATCATTCGCGCGGCGTGCTCCGCGGCACGTTTTCGTTCGTGAACGGCGCCCGCAGCTTTGAACGCGTGGTGCTTCTGCAGCGGGTTGAGTCCGAGGACACGGGAGGATCCCTCGTCTGGAACCGGGGCTGGAAGAACGTCAATCTGATCCTCGGCGCCGATACGCATCGCGCCGAAGGATTCAGCCGCGACACTGTTACGTCCACGGGATTCATTCGCCGTCCCGGCGGGCGGCTTTGGCAGCAAGGGACGTTCGTTCAAACCGATTTTGCCGTCGGGCCGCGTACGCGCGTCTACGGAGGCCTGCGCCACGATTTCAGCGACCGCGGCAACGACTTCTGGAGCCCGCGGGGCGGCATCGCTTTCTCGGAGGGCCCGCGGCGCTGGCGCGCCTCGGCCTACCGCGCCTTTCGCTCTCCTACGTTGAATGAGTTTTTCCGGCAATTTCGCGTCGGCAACACGACGACCCTGGGCAACAACGCGTTGATACCGGAGCGGATGGTCGGCGCCGACGCGGGTTTCGACTGGCGCCTGCCGAGGGTGCTGCTGCGCACCACCATTTTTTACCAGGAGATCGAGGACCTGATTGGAAACCTCACTCTTCGCATCGAGCCAATGCCTCTCAGGCAGCGCCACAACCTCGGCCGGGCCGTCGGCCGCGGCGTGGAATTCGAGCTGCAAAAAACCGTCCGCCGGATGCGGTTCGAGGCCGCCTATCTTTACGTTGATTCGCAGCTCAACTCGGTCTGGATGCCTCAAACTCCCCGCCACCAGGGCTCATTCCAGATTCTTTATTCCTCGGAGAAGACCCTGCTGAGCGCCGGAATTCGCTCCTCGGCCCTGCAGTTTGAAGATGATCTCAACCGCTTTATTCTGCCCGGCTTCTCGACCGTTCAGTTCATGGCGAAACAGCGGCTGGCTCGCGGAGTCTCGGGCGTGCTGGCGATCGAGAACGCCTTCAACCGCGGATTCTTGGTTGGGTTCACGCCGACGCCGACGACCGGAACCCCGCGCCTGGTGCGGGTGGGATTCGTTTGGGAATCGGGGAGCTGATTCAACAGAGCCGCGCCCGCAAGGGTGCGGTCGAGAGTAGCCGGAGCATCGGGCTTCCCATCGGAATTTGCTCGCTGCCAGACGGAATGCGGTCACTTTCAGAATCGACCGCACCCTTGCGCGACAAACACTACCAACGGCTTCAAGCCGGCATCCAGGGGCTGTTTGCTGAAATCGGCATCGCCGCGTGAAGACATGGAGCGACATTTTTTTGTCGATTTGGAGACACTAAGCGCCTAAAATCGTGGCCCAGGCTGAACTGGGTTGATTGCACATGACTTACAGGACTCATAACATGGATGTCACCACACCCTTCACACGCTCGGCAACCGTTTCCCCGGCAGGCGCCAGGGGGCTCTCGCCGCCGGCTGTCGTGTGATATCAGCTACACCCGGGCCACGATCCTATCACTGGCCGATATTGAGCCGAAGCCGAAGATGCTGTAAATTAGTAGAAGGCGCCGCCGTTGGCGAACCGGCCGCAAGGGCGGCGCGTAGTGTCGCGCCCGAGCCAGCAGGGTAGTCCACTTTCGCTCCCAGTTCTCTCGGAGCGAGCACGTTGAACAATTGAATAGGTAAAACGATGCTGAACACAGAAGGCGCCCCGATGATCGAGGCTGCCGGCCTGAGTAAGTTCTACGACACGTTTGCCGCGATCCGGGATATTTCTTTTTCGGTTCGTGGTGGTCAGGTGGCTGCCTTCCTGGGACCGAACGGGGCGGGTAAATCCACTACTTTGAGGGTCCTGACGGGATATTTGGCCCCCAGCGAAGGTGAAGCTCGCATTGCCGGCATGGATGTCGCCACTCACCGGATCGAGGCGGCCGCGAGAGTCGGTTACCTGCCGGAAAACGGCCCTCTCTATCCGGAGATGACTCCGAACGAGCTGCTGCGCTTCTTCGGTGAGGCGCGCGGGCTGGCAAACGGAGCCCTAAGGGGCCGTATTGACGCCGTCATCGACCAATGCAATCTGCAGCCGGTCGTCGACAAAAGCATCTATAAGCTGTCCAAAGGCTACCGGCAACGGGTTGGCATGGCGCAGGCGCTGCTGCATGAGCCTGACATCCTGATCATGGATGAGCCCACCAGCGGGCTCGACCCCAACCAGATCCGCGACGTGCGTGAACTGATTCGGCAACTGGGTGAAACTAAAACGATCTTGATCTCGACGCACATCTTGCAAGAGGTGAAGGCGGTCGCCGACCACGTGATCCTGATCGATGAAGGCCGCATTGTTTTCGACGGAACACCGGATGAGATGGCCGCCGGAGAATCACTGGAGGACGCTTTTTACCGGCTGACCGGGGGCGCGGCCCAGACCCCTGAAGTTGACGCGGTTGAACCGGTCCCGGCGGTATCCGGCGTCACGACGGCAGGTCTGGCGGCGACAGAGCCGGCTGCAACGGGCTCGGCGTCCCCGCCTGGGACTGAGGCTTCGAGTGACTCCCCGGCTGGGACTGCCGCTCCATCAGGCCCGGCCGCCGGGGATCCGGCCCCATCGGAACGCGCGGCAACGACAGCTCCGGATTCGACGGATGAAACCAAGAAAACGACAGGAGAGAACGCCTCATGAATGACCGCTGGCGATTGCCAAAGGCTGTCCTGAAGCGTGAGCTTTTCAGTTATTTCAGCAGCCCCACAGGCTACGTATTTATCACGCTTTTCGTTTTTCTCAGCGCCATCGCCGCTTTCTGGCAGGAAGCGTTCTTCACGAACAACCTCGCCAACCTCGATCAGCTCAACCGATTCTTCCCCTACTTGCTGGTGTTTCTGATTCCCGCCATCACGATGGGGCTGTGGGCGGAGGAGAAGCGCAACGGCACGGATGAACTTCTGCTGACGCTGCCGGCGGCCGATCACGAGATCGTCATCGGGAAGTATCTGGCTGCTCTGGCGATCTACACGGTCGCGCTGCTGTTCTCCTTCAGCCATGTCATCGTGCTGCTGTGGCTTGGCAGCCCAGATCTGGGACTGATCATCTCCACCTATATCGGCTACTGGTTGATGGGGGCGGCCCTGCTGGCTTTGGGGATGTTGGCCTCGCTGTTGACCGAAAACCTGACGGTCGCCTTCATTGTGGGAGCGGTGCTCTGCGCGATTCCTGTTTTCATTGATCACGCGGGAGTCATCTTGAGCGGCGGTTTGCAGCGGCTGGTCGAAGGCCTTTCGTTCACCGAACAGTTTCAGGATTTGGCATCCGGCGTGGTGTCCTTCTCGTCGGTACTTTACTTCGTGACGTTTACGCTGGCGATGCTTTACCTCAACATCGCTCTGCTGGGCCGCAGACATTGGCCCACAGGCAAGAGCGCCGTTTCGCTCGGCCGTCACTACGCTGTGCGGGGCCTTGCGCTGGTAGTGGTCGTGGCGAGCCTCACCGTGCTCAGTGGCCGTCTCGGTGGCCGTGTGGACTTCACCGCCGAGCAGATCCACTCGCTTTCGAGCGACACTCGTGAACTGATCGACAGCATCGACTCCGAGCGTCCCGTCTTCATCCAGGCCTACTTGAGCCCGGACGTGCCGCGCAGCTACCTGCAGACGCGGAACAATATTATCACCCTGCTGCGTGAGTTTGACGCCATCAGCGGGAACCGCATCCACTCGCGCGTCGTCATGACCGAAAAATACACGCCCGAAGCGCGTGAGGCCCAGGAACGCTACAACATCAACGCGCGGCCGCTGCCGGTTTGGGAGCAGAACCCCGGCACGGCGAACGAAATCTACCTGGGTATTGCCTTCAGCAGCGGCTCGGAGGAATTCGTGATTCCGTTCTTTGACCTCGGGCTGCCTGTCGAATACGAGCTGATGCGCTCGGTGCGGGTGGTATCGCGGGCCCAGCGCAAGAAGATCGGCGTGCTGCGGACCCAGGCCAAATTGTTCGGCGGATTCGATTTCGAGTCGAAACGCCAGACACCGGACTGGTCGATCGTCGCCGAATTGCGAAAGCAGTACGAGGTGGTCCAGGTGCAGCCGGGAACGGACTACCCCGAAGATCTGGACGCCCTGATAGCCGTCTTGCCGCACACTCTCGAACAAGAGCAAGCCGGGCGCCTCACCGAGTACGCCCAAGCCGGGAAGCCGCTTCTGCTGCTGGTCGACCCGCTTCCGGCGTTCAACATTGAAATGTCGCCGCAGCAGATACCTGCCAACCCTTTCAATCGCGGAGCCCCGCCGCCCCCCCCGCCGGCCAATCTCACGCCGCTGATGGATGCTCTTGGAATCGACTGGAACGTCAATCAAATCGTCTGGGACCGCTACAACCCGCACCCGCGGTTCGGGAACCTGCCGCCCGAGCTTGTCTTTATCGGAGCAGGGAGCGGGGCGGAGAACCCGTTCAATCCGGATCAGCCCGTATCCTCCGGCTTGCAGGAAGTCGTTCTGCTTTACGGCGGAGTTCTCAAGCCAAAAGACGAAGACAAGGTCGAGTTCTCACCCTTGCTCGAGACCGGCGCCGACTCCAACCAGCTCATGTGGATGCGGCTGGTCCAGCGCTCGCTGTTCGGAATCCAGTTGGCGACGAATTTGCCCCACGAGCCCGATGACAACAGCTACGTGATGGCCGCGCGGGTCAGGGGTAAAGGGGACGAAAACCCGGTCAATGCGATCGTCATCGCCGACGTCGACATGATGGGCGAACAGTTTTTCGAGTTGCGCCGCCGGGGAGTTGAGAACCTCAACTTCGACAACGTTTCGTTCTTGCTCAACGCCGTCGATCAGCTCGCCGGAGACGAGTCTTTCATCGCGCTCCGCAAGCGCCGCCGCAAGCACCGCACCCTCGAAGCCGTCGAGGCGCGGACCAAGGTTTACGAAGACGACCGGCTCAAAGACACCCAAGAAGCCGAATCCGTGGCGGAAGAACGCCTGAAAGAAGCGCAGGCGCGCCTCGACAGCGCGGTCGAGGAGCTGCGCAAGCGAACCGACCTCGACGAGCAAACCAAGCGCATCATGATCTCCAATCAGCAAAACGTCGAGAACCGCCGGCTGCAAGTGGCGCGCGCGAATATCGAGGACGAAAAACAACGGCAGACCGAAAACGCCCGCGCCGACATGGAAGCCTCGATTCGGACGATCCAGAACACGATCAAGGTACTGGCGGTCGCTATTCCGCCGATTCCGGCCTTCGCGCTGTTTGTATTCGTGTCGCTGCGAAGGCTGCGCAAGGAGACGCTCGGAGTTTCGGCCGATCGGCTGGTTGAGGGGAAAAGATAGGCATGGTTCAGTACTTCCCGCCGCAATTCTGGCAAAACGTGGCAGAACCCGGGAGCCAGAATCGGAGCCCCGACCGTGAGGGAGGGGTCTGCCACTTCAACGCGCTCCATCCGATACGGCCCACGCACCCCTCGTTGGTTGCGGCTTGTCCGCGTCAGGAAAGAAGGTAAGCAGCCTCATGAATGAGTTAAACAAGACCCTGATCTTTTGCGCCGTCGCCGCCGTGCTCGCCGCAGCCTCCGTCGTCGTCGACCCCGGGACGATCACCCCCGAAATCTTCGACGATCAAGGGGAACCTTTTTTCGCTGAGTTCACCAACCCTCTGGCGCCCAAAGCCATCGAAGTCATCGATTACAGCGAAGCCACCGCAACCGCCCGCCCGCTCAAAGTCGAATTCAAGGACTACAAGTGGACGATCCCGTCACACCATAACTACCCGGCCGATGCCGAAGACCGGCTGGCCAAGACCTCGGCGGCGCTGATGGAGCTGCGCCGGGACATCACGGTTTCCGACCGCATCGAGGATCACTCCGAATACGGCGTCGTCGATCCGATTGACCAGAAAGTGACCAGCCTCGCCGGGCGCGGCAAACGCGTCACCTTGCGTGACGAAAATGGCGACGTCCTGGCGGATTTCGTCGTGGGAAGGACGGTCGCGGGCAAGCCCGGATATCGTTATATGCGCGTGCCCGGCCAGCGCCGCACCTACGCCGTCAAGACCGACGCCGATGTCTCGGCTGAATTCAAGGACTGGATCGAGACGGACTTGCTGAAACTGTCGACCGCCGACATCCGAAAAGTCTCCATCAACAGTTACTCCATCAATGAGCAAAGAGGGATCCTGGAGAACGTCGAGCGGCTCACCCTCACGAAAAAGGACGGCAAGTGGACCATCAGCGGGCGCGGCAGTCCCAAGGAAAACAAGACGAACGATCTCACCAGCGCCCTCGACAATCTGCGAATCGTTGATATCCAGCCGAAACCCGCCAATCTGACCCGCGACCTCAAGACACAGCAAGGCATTCGGCTCTCGATGGACTCGCTGATGTCGCTGCGCCAAAAAGGCTTTTTCATGACTCCCGCGGGGCAACTGCTTTCAAACGAGGGAGAGATCATCGTTGAAACCGCGAACGGATTGCAATACACCCTGCGGTTTGGCGAAATCGCATCCGGCGGCCCCGCTGCTGCTGCAAGCGAAGAAACCGCCGGGGAACAGCCGCAGGCAGCGGAAGAAGAACGGCGCTACCTGTTCATCACCGTCAACCACAGCGACGCCCGGGCCAAGCAGTACGCCGAGGAAGGTAAAGAGCCCGACGAAAAAGGCAAAGACCTGGCGCGCGAGCTGCAGAACCGCTTCGCCGACTGGTACTACGTGATCTCCGGGGCCGACTTCAGCAACCTGCGCCCCCGCCGCCGCGACCTGATAAGCGGCTAGCCCGCATTTCTCACCGAACGGCGAGGCGCGACGTGGCGCGCGTCGCCATTCGTGGCGACATGTCTTTGCGTGTTGAGATACTGAAGGTTGGAAGGTAGACATGAAAGCGAATCCGCGCAAACAAGTCGTCAGCTACAACGTCAGGCTCCACGCATGGTTCCGCAGAGATGGGCGTGAGTGGATCGTCTGGTGTCCGGCCGTCGACGTCATGACTCAGTCCCGTACTAGGAAGCGAGCCCTAGAATCACTCAGAGAGGCCGTTGAGCTTTGGTTCGAGTCGTGTATCCAGCGTGGCGTGCTCGCTGCGGCATTGAAGGAAGTGGGCTTCAATAAAGTCCCGTCTGACGAAGAAACGCCGGAAGGTGTCGACGTCGTCGACGTCGTAAGGCAACCAGCTCACCTGCAGATCACGAAGGAGCCGATATCGTTTTTCCTCGGCCACCACAAGGGCTCTGACTATATTGAGGGAACCATCCCCGCTTACATTGCCGCAAAGCAGCTAGGGGACGCTGCTCGTGCGCGCGGTTAGATGGAAAGAACTCGTCAAGGTTTGTGAAGGCGAGGGTTGCCAGTTCGACCGTCAGCGTGGTGACCACTACATCATGACCAAACCGGTCGACCGAATCACCAAGAGGACACGAAGCTTCGAACAAGAGGGGAACACAAGTTGTCACGGGAGAACAGGCAAAATAATCGGGATGAGCGCACCCGTGGCGCAAGCTCTCAGCTTGCCGCGTCGACAATCCTGTCGACGCTTGCCCGCCCAACCGGACGCACCCCAGTCACCAGGAAGTGGCTCGAACCAACCAAGCGGGGGCAAGTAAGAAACGAAAACGCACTGCAAAACTGCAGGGAAAAATGTAACGCCAATTACAATCACAAGAGTCAAGTCACTGATTCTTATGCATCTTACGGCAATGCCCGTGGTACCCAAAGAAGAGAAAAACGTCTATATCATGCAGTTCTCTGCAATTTCCTGCAAAACAATACGCTAAGTCATAGATGAAAAACAACTTACAAAATAGCGCCCCCCCCAGACTCAAACCCAAAGTCCTCTTCCTGTGCACCGGAAATTCCTGCCGCAGCCAAATCGCCGAAGGCCTGTTGCGCAACCGGGCGGGAGACCGCTTCGAAGTCGCCAGCGCCGGAACCAGCCCGGCCGGCCTGAGCCCGCTAGCCGGCCGCGCCATGGAGGAAATCGGTATCGATATTTCCACACAAGCATCCAAGCACGTTGACTCGCTCGCCGGCCAACAATTCACCCACGTCATCACGGTCTGCGACAACGCCCGCGAGATCTGCCCCGCCTTTCCCGCCACAACTCAGTCTCTCCACTGGAGCTTCGAAGACCCAGCCGGCGCCCAAGGAAGCGAGCACGAGCGCATGAAGGTATTCACGCGAGTCCGCGACGAGATTGACCAGAAAGTTCACGGCTTTGTGCAATCCCAGGCGCACAAGATTTGATCCGCGAACCGGCTCATTATCCAAACGGGCCCGGCCCGATTCGATCCTTAACCGCCGCGCTAATGCTAATCCCGTACCCGAAGCTCTGATCGCGAAATTGGCTGGACGAAGACGACGGAACGGAACCGCCGGAGAAAACGGAGATTGATGCGCGGTGGGCAGTTCGGGATTCAGGACAACTTGCGAACCGTGCAACAATGAGGCATGCTGAACCGCACGGGGGCCGCTGCCGGGCCGTCTTCAGCGTCGGGTGACACGATGGCGCCACGCGAAGATATGTTACGTTGGGTGGCGTCTTCGTTCCTAGAGATACGGAAAAGAGTTTCCGCAAAATCAAGGGCTACCGCGATCTGTGGATGCTGAAAGCCATTCTGAACCCGCAACCCGGCTGGCAGCAGGAGGCCGCGTAGTACGATGTTCCTGAACCGCCGCTCCCCACTATCAACTGAGAGCGGGACACCCTCTTGGAGCACGGCGCTGCTGGCTGTCAGTTTGCTGACGCCCGCCGAGCTGGGCCACCCGGGGGCGCCACCCAGGAGCCCGCCTCCGGACTTTTCCCCGGACCCAGTGGTCGAGGCGGCGGAAGAGCTGCCGCGCCTGCGGAGCCTGCTGGTCAGCCAGCACGGTGAATTGATCCTGGAACGGTATTTCAACGGGGCGCGCTCCAAGCGGGCGGCCAACATCAAGTCGGCATCGAAAAGCGTCGTATCGGCGCTCGTCGGCATCGCCATCGAGCGCGGACTCATACCGAGCGTCGAAACGCCGGTCGCCACCTTCTTCCCCGAGCTTCTGGGAGCCGCGGATCAGCGCAAACAGCAGATCACGATTGAAGATCTTCTGACCATGCGATCGGGGTTGGAGCCCACCAGCAACCGCAATTACGGCCGCTGGATACAAAGCTCCAACTGGGTGGGGCACGTTCTCAACCGCCCGCTGGTGAGCGCGCCGGGGTTTGGCATGCACTACAGCACCGGCAACACCCACCTGCTTTCCGCCATTCTCACGAAAACCAGCGGCGCCAGCACTTGGAAATTCGCGAACGAGGCGCTGGCCAAGCCACTCGGCATGACCCTCGCCAGGTGGCCCCGCGATCCGCAGGGCATCTACTTCGGCGGCAATGACATGGAGATGACGCCGCGGCAGATGATGGCGTTCGGCGAACTCTACGCCAATCATGGCCGCGCCAACGGCCGCCAGGTCGTTCCGGCGGAGTGGGTCCAGGCGTCGCTTGTTCCGCGCACGCGCTCGCGCTGGAGCGGGCGGCTATACGGCTACGGCTGGTGGATGCGGGAACTAGCCGGCCAGCGTGCCTATTACGCCTGGGGGTATGGCGGACAATACATTTTCGTCGTCCCGGACCTTGAGCTCGTCGTCGTCACAACCTCGTCAGCTAACCCCGGGGCAGGGCGGCGTGGTCACCGGCGAGCGCTCGACGAGTTGCTGGAAGAACGGGTTGTGGGAGCGATAGCGCGGGCCGCTGGGGTGAGTTGAAGATCAGGCGCCTCCGGCGCCGCCTTGTTCTTGGCCTTTGCTGCCGGTCACCTAATCGAAGAACGGAACAATCGGGCGTCGCTGCACCTAACCCGGGCTAGCTAGCCGACAATGCTGTTCACTTAGAGCCGTTGAGCTGCTCGTGGAGAGCCTGAGCCGCGAAGCGGCGCCGGATCGTAGCCCATGGGTGGAGCGAAGCGGAACCCTGGGTCCAAAACCCCTCAAGGCCAAAGTGAAAGGGCGCAGGAAAACTAGCCAAAGATATTTGAAATTTCGTGCGTGGGGCTTGGCGAGGCACTCGCTCTGTGTGTTCTTCCTTTCTCGCAGGAAGCGCTTTGTTGTGCCGCCATTTCTACGAACAAAATCCTCAGAGTCAGCGGGCTAGAACTACTAAACGCCCAAACGGCAGCGAGGAAGTAAACAGACTCTCCTCTGTTGCGTTATGATCTGAACTGACGCTACGACAGCGGCCGCTCATCGAAACGTAGCCTCATGTGAGCGAACCGGGCATGCCCCGCGCTGTCGATCACTGGAACTGTCGCCTTTCGCCTAAAAAAGGCGGCACGCCCTGGCTGGCAGTGCGAAAACCATTGCCGCGCAGCCGCTGGCTCGGCTATGCTGACCGTGCTGGGATGGCCAAAACGAAAATCCTGGTAGGAGGATTATTCATGAGTCGATTGAGCCTTGTCGCGGTCCTGGCCCTCGCGCTCGCCCCACTCGCCTGCGTGGACGAGAGTGGGGACGAGGAAACGTCGTCCGCGTCCTCCGACACGGTGTCAACGGATGATGCGCTAGTGGCCCGTGGCGAGTCCCTCGAGCTGCCCACGGAGTGGGTAGGCCCCCCGGGCGACCCTCTCCATCACCACACCGCCGGTTTCGCCAAGATCCTATGCTCGGCCGTGTTCATCACCGGACTCGACGCCGATTTCGCCGCCGAGAACATCGGCTACTTCACGAGCGACTACGACCAGCGCTCGAAAGTCACGAATCGCGAGATCGACATGGAGAACAAGATGGTGCACCTGACGCTCCCGGACGGCGTGGTGCGTACGGCTAAATACGTGGGCGCTCAAGGCTGCGTCACGTTCCCTCTCGGGGAGGATGGCGTCCAGTTCGAGCCGGTCGACGTGAAGAGCTCGCTTCCCGATCCCGACACGCAGCCGTGGCCGATGGGCGACGTGCTGCCCGACGAGCCGTTTCCGGCTGAGCTCGATGAAGCGAAGGTCCAGGCCGCCGTCGACGCCGCCTTCGAGCCGGCCGGGGGCATGACCGCAGCCTTCGTCGTCACCTGGAAAGGACGCCTTATCGGTGAACGCTACCGCGACGGGCTAGACCTTCACACGCCTCTCGAAAGCTGGTCGATGGGCAAGAGCTTGACCGCGACCCTGATGGGCATTCTGATCCAGCAAGGGGTCTACGGCCTCTGGGAGCCGGCGCCTGTCCCCGAGTGGCAAGGCGAAGGGGATCCGCGGGCGGAGATCCGCATTGCCGATATCCTGCGGATGTCGAGCGGGATCCGCTGCGTGAACCGTGGCGATCCGGAATACGACTCCGCAATGGGATACCCCGACCATCTCTATCTTTATACGGGTGGCATGAACTCGTTCGAGTGGGCCGCGACGAGGCCCCAGCAGTGGCCGCCGAATACGGTCGGGCGCTACCGCAACTGCGATCCCGTCCTCACGAACTACCTGGTGCGGCTCGGCGTCGAAGGACGCGGGGATGAGTACCACTCCTTCCCCCAGCGGGAGCTCTTCGACAAGATCGGCGTTCGTGACATGGTGATGGAGACCGACCCCTACGGGAACTTCCTCATCCAAGGCTATGAGTTCGGAACCGGCCGGGACTGGGCGCGCCTCGGCAACCTGTACCTGCAAGACGGTGTTTGGGACGGCGAGCGTATCCTTCCAGAGGGCTTCGTCGAGTTCGTCAGCACGCTGGCTCCCGCGTGGGAAGCCGACGGCCGTCCCGTCTATGGCGGCTTTTTCTGGATCAACGGCACGGACGCCTACCCCATTCCGGAAGAGGCGTACTACATGGCGGGCGCCGGAAACCAGAAAACCATCATCATCCCCTCCCACGACCTCGTCGTCGTACGGCTGGGACACTACAAAGGCTCGAGCCCGGGTGACGGGGGCCTGAAAAACGCCTTGGCGCTGCTGATGGAGGCTGTGCCCGAGAGCTGAGCCTGTTTTCCGCAGTCCCTCGGAACTTGGCGACTATGTCAACATCGCCATCGCGACCGCCGACAACTTGATCGGCCCGACGAGAATCGCCAAGGCGAAATTCAAGGTACGGCCTTTCGTTTTGCTCTCTCTGGATAAGCAGTTGGTCGTACTGTTGCCGTGCTGATGAAGAGGTCGGTGACGATCTGCTGAGTGTTCCGGCCGAGCTCCGCCGGTAGGCGCCAGGGCTCGTCCGTCCGCTCACAGACGTTGATTGAGCAGGCTGAACGGCGCTCCGGCCGACACTGCTCCCTGCGAACCCTTTTTGGCGCCAAAAGGTGTTGACGCGGATGCCTGCTGACGTATACTGTGGTTTCGGCGACGCACCTAAACTAGATTGAAAAAGGAGCAGTGATCATGATCCAGGTTGGACACCGATCGATTCGTCATGTGATTATCTTCCTCGCGTCGTTCTCGTTCGCGGCGACGCTTCCGGCGGCCGATATTCCGCCAACCGGGAAGCCCATTCAGCTATTTGACGGCAAGAGTCTCGAGCAATTCGACACGGTTATCCAGCACAGGGGTGTCAACAATGACCCGGAGAGGGTCATTCGCGTTCATGACGGCATGGTTCACGTCTCGGGAACCGAGTATGGGTATTTCATCACCAAAAAGGACTACGGCGATTACTATTTGCGGGCAGAGTTCAAGTGGGGCGAAACGACTTACGCGCCCCGGAAGGACCTGGCGCGCGACAGCGGCATTCTCTATCACGTGGCGGGTGACCAGAAGAACGCAGGCGTCCAGGGCTCCATTTGGCCAAAATCGATCGAATTTCAGATCATGGAGGGCAGCACGGGTGACGTCATCCTCGTCGGAGGGTCTGAGCTGACGGTCAACGGCGAAGCGAAGAAAGGCGGCCACTTTGATCGTTTCAACAAAACCCCGTCGAGTCTGTCTTGCTGCCGCGCGAACGGGAGTCACCTGGACCATCCAGCGCCTGTCGGCTACCGTGATCCGGAAAAAGAAGTCGAAAAGCCTCACGGAGAGTGGAACGTCCTCGAACTGGTCTCTGACGCAGATCACGTCAAGTATTGGGTAAACGGAACCCTCGTCATGGAAGGAACCAATGCCAGCCTGACGAGGGGAAAGATTCTGTTTCAGTCCGAGGGGGCGGAGTTGTTTTATCGTCGCATCGAGTTGCGGCCGCTCGAAAAGAAACAGAGATAAACCTCGCAGCAGGCGAAAAGGAGGGTTCAGATGAGCCATCGATGTCTCGCTTTAATTGTTGTGGCGACTGTGATCGCGGTCGTGTCGCTGGCGCCGGTGCCCGTTGCCGCCCAGGCCCAGACGGCCGCGGCGGACACGCGAACTCCGCCACGCACGGCGTGGGGTAAGCCCGACCTGCGGGGAATATGGGACTTCCGCACCATTACGCCCTTGGAACGCCCCAGTGAGCTGGCGGGGAAACAGGTTCTCACGGAAAAGGAAGCGGCTCAACTGGAAGAGCGAACAGCGCAAACCCGCGTCGAAAGCCTCGAGATCCCGGATCGCTGTATCGACTCTCCGAATTTCGTCGACTGCATTGGCAGCTACAATCAGTTCTGGTTTGACCGCGGAACAAAGGTCATATCGTCCAGGCGAACGTCGCTGATTGTAGATCCGCCGGATGGGCGGATTCCTTCCTTGACGCCGGAGGCGCGGAAGAGAGCGGACGCTGTGGCGGAGGTTAGGCGGCGCCCCGCTCAGGGTCCGGAGGACCGCCGGAACAGCGCGCGTTGTATCGTGGGGTCCAACTCGGGACCGCCAATGAATCCAAGATCCTACAACAACAATATGCAGCTTTTCCAGACTCCGGGATACGTGGTGATCCTCAACGAGCAGGTCCACGATTCTCGCATCATCCCCCTGGACGGGCGCTCGCATCTCCCCGCCAGCATCCGCCTGTGGATGGGAGACTCACGTGGCCGCTGGGAGGGGGATACGCTGGTCGTCGACACGACCAATCTCACCGGCAAGACGGATTTCCGAGGATCCGGCGAGAACATGCACGTCGTCGAACGCTTCACGCGCGTCGACGCTGACACGCTCCTCTACGAGTACACGATCGACGATCCGGAGTCGTTTACGAGATCCTGGAAAGCGATGTTTCCCATGAGGAAAACCGAGGGGCCGATATTTGAGTACGCGTGTCACGAGGGGAACTACGGCATGTTCAATCTCCTTGCTGGAGCGCGCGCCCAAGAGAAGGCCGCCGCGGAAGCTGCCAAGAAGGAATAGAAAGAGTCCGAAACTCCCGTGAGGGGACTCTCCGTGCAGCGGAATGATACGCACCTTGTGTGCGGGTCGGGCACGCACCCGGGCGGCGAGGTGACGGGGGTGCCGGGCCACAACGCGGCCCAGGCGGTGCTGGCGGCAATTCCCAACGGGATGCAGATGTTCCTGAAGCGCTTTCAACCGAAAAGGCTCAACAGCAATGTCAGAAAAGAACGGAGGCATCGATAGCGGGGAAGAGCAAGAGCTGACCGAAGCATCGCTGGAAAAGGCGTCTGGAGGTTCGGCCCGCCGGGCGCAACTGGATCACGTGGGGGCCTGCAACTTTACCGCTGAGATTGAAGGGACCCTGCCGCCGGGTCCGCAGCGAATGAGCCTCGGATGGGCGATACAGCGGGCGCCGAGGAATTACTGTAACAGGCGGTTGATCAGCTATCTTTGCGACGGCCCCTTCCTTCCCAGAATTGAATACACATCGACGACTTGATCACGCCGGCAGACAAAGATCCGGTCGTAATAGTTCGTGGTCATGTCGAGATTCGAGGTGATTAACTCGAACTGATCGCCCAGCTTCGGCTCGGGGTCGGCGTCTTCCCAGCGAAGAGCGCCGTACTCGGCTCCGGCTCGGGCCACGGTCAGATCCGGGCGTCCTTTGACCTCGTCCGTCGGCTGCGTCGCGGATTTATTCCCGGCATCGATGGCGGCCTTATTCGGATAATGCTTGCTAATGACCGTGGTGAGCACCGTCAAGGAAACGCCAAAATCATCGTAGGCTTCCCCGCCGTCCTTGCTGCCAATGTTCTTGTACCTGCTGTCCATCATCGCGTAGGAGCCGGCCTGCAACTCGGTCATCCCTTTGATCTCGCTGTCGATGTTGTAGGTGCCCGTGCTGCCGCCGGTAACGATTCCGACCGGAATTCCGGCCCGGCGGCAAAGCGACACCGATTCGAGCAGCCGCCCGACCGCCTCCTCGGAAACCTGTTTGCGTTTCTGCCAGCCATGGGTGTGTGAAGCCTTGCCGGAGTAACCCATCAGCCCGGCCAGCTTCAGATTCTTGGCCTTCATCACGCGTTTGCTCAGCTCCACGGCTTCCTGCCCCGGCTTGACTCCCTGCCGCCCGATTCCGACGTCGTTATCCACGACCGCTTTCACCGTTGTGCCGGCGGCGCGGGCCGCTTCATCGAGTTGGCCGGCAATGATCGGATCGTCGATCACCGTCATGAAAGTAGGGTCCTTCTTGGCCAGTGCGACGACGCGGCTGATCGTGTTGGGCCCCGCTGGCTGGCGCGTCCACAGAATGCCGTGCATGCCGGCGTCAATCATCACCTCGCATTCGGAGATGCTGGCGCAGCACAGGCCGATCGAGCCGGCTTCGATCTGGCGCTTGGCGATTTCCGGGCTGCGATGCACCTTGACGTGAGCGCGAAGATTGAATCCCCTTCGCTCGCAATGGCCGGACATCGTCTTGAGGTTGCGCCCGAATACATCTTCGTTCAGGATCAGGTTCGGTGTTGGCAAGTCAGCCTTCGTCAGGCCTCGAAAATCGCGGCGTGCGATCTTCGCTTCCAGTTCAGCGTGGCTGTAGCTCCGCCGGCCCGTGGCAGCGAACATCGCTGGGGCATGTGTTCGGCGGGCAGCACTGCCTGCGGAAGCGAGCGAACCGCTCACTGCGGTAGTCGTCAAGAAAGACCGTCGTGTCATGGTGCCTCCTTACAAGGAATCCAGTACATCTGACCGGAATCCAACATTGCCAACATCTTATCACATTATCACACTGGTCTGGACACGAAGTTGCCGCCGGCCGCCGGGGCCGCCGGGGGGACCCAAACCCGCTCCTGAACTAGGCCGGCGTTTGCGTCGTGGAGGTGTTTCCAGATATCGACGGTAACTCCCTTGGCGCGGGGCGCGCCGGAGACTGAATACGCAAATCCCTTGGCCGCTGTCTAGAATCTAGCTAGGCAAAGATATTTGAAATTTCGTTCGTGGGGCGTTCGGGCTGTGCTGGTGTTAATATTGGCCCGGGGCCAGTATTCACTAGTCCTTCCCTTTCTTACGGGCAGCGCTTCGTCATGCGATCATTTCCGTGAACAAAAACCTCAGAATCGGCGGGCTAGAATCTATGTACAATAAGCCGCATGTTCATCGTCGACACCCACGCGCATATTTACTCGCCGGACGAGGAGCGTTATCCGCCGATTGAAAAACCGCTGCGGCCGCCGGGCGGCAAGGGTTCGCTCGAAGACCTTCATGCGGAGAGCCGGGAAAACGGCGTCAATGCCGCCTGCATCATCCAAACAAGCACCTTCTACCGCTTCGACAACCGCTACATTTGTGACAGCGCCAAGGCCGCGCCCGATTGGACCGCCGGGGTCTGCACGCTCGACCCGGATGACCGCCACAGCCCCGGTGTGCTCAAGGAGTATGCTCCTGAATACGGCGTCCGAGGCATGCGAAGCATTCCAGCAGCCGACGGCAGGCTCGATCATCCCGGGGTGCGCGCTCTATGGAAAACAGCAACGGATCAAGGCATTGTGATCAACGTTCTGATCGGCCCCGAAAAAGCTGATCAGGCGGACCGCATGCTGGCCGACTTTCCGCAATTGCAAGTCGTTCTCGACCATTGTTTGAACCTGAAGAGAGGTCCGAACCTTGACTCCACGCTGGAAAAGGTTCTGCACTTGTCGCAACGCCCTAACCTGCACGCCAAGCTGACCTTCATACCCACGGGAAGCGCGGCCGGCTTTCCCTGCGCCGATATGCACGACGCTTGCCTCAAGGTGATTGATGCATTCGGCCCCGAACGCTGTGTCTGGGGCAGCGATTTCCCCTGCGAATTATGGACGCCGAAAGTCAGCTACACCGAGCACCTCAAGATCTTCAGCGAAGTGCTGCCGCTGAAGAGCGCCGCTCGGGAACAAATTCTAGGCGAAACCGCAAACCGTCTCTGGTTCGGCGATCGGCTCTGAACTGGAAGACGCCACCCGCCAGAGGCCGCTGTTAGAATAATGTGAGGTTTGCAATGAAAACCCTCGAATTCGACGCACGAATCAGTCCGGACTCAACCCTCAAGGTGCCTGGAGCATTCGCTACCCAGATCGAAGCCGGCCAGCCTGTTCACGTCGTCTTACTGCTGCCCGAACCCGGAGAAGATCAAGACTGGAGCCGGCTAACCGCGGAGCAGTTTCTGAAAGGCTACGCCGACAGCGGCGCAATCTATGACGACCTGCCAAGCCGGTGACGTCATACTTATTTCCTTCCCCTTCGCCGATCAGGAGAAACGAAAAAAACGGCCGGCTCTGGTCCTAGCGGATACAGGCGACCGCGATCTGATCGTGGCGCGCATCACTACCCAATGCCACAACGCCGAGTTCGACATTGCTGTCATGGATTGGAAAGGCGCTGGTCTGCTTGCGGCGTCGTTTGTCCGTGTCAATAAACTCGCCACGCTTGAGAAAAACCTGGTCTTTCTAAGGTTGGGAACGCTCCAAGCCGAAGACCTCAGGCATGTGCGAAAGGGGCTTCGTATGCTGTTCGATCCACCACGTTAGCGCAACGCTGAGAAATACCACGGAAAAACAGCCCCAACTTTAGTTTAATGTGTCAACCAGCTTGAGCCTTCCCCAGTCCTTTCCGATCAGTTGAAGAAAATAAATTCGTTGGCGCCTAGCAGGACTTGGACGTATTCTTCCCAGGAGTATCGCTACGGCTTAAAACAGCAATTGAGCCGTCGTTGTCCCGCGAACGCGGAACGCGCGATTCAAACTGCGGCGGAACGCGCCTCTTGCGCCCCGCTCGAGCCGCCTCACCTCGCAACCCTGCGCAGCACCAGGACGGCATTGAGCCCGCCGAAAGCAAAAGAGTTGCAAAGAGCCGCCTCAAGCGGCCGCGACCTCGCTGCATTCGGAACGTAGTCGAGATCGCAATCGGGATCAGCCTCCGTGTAATTGACAGTTGGCGGGATAATCCCATGGCGCAAGGCCAGCGCGGTCGCCGCCAGCTCGAGCGCCCCCGAGGCCCCCAGAGCATGCCCATGCATCGACTTCGTCGAGGAGACGGCAATCTTCTCCGCGAGCGTTCCGAACACGCGCCGAATAGCACGAGTCTCGGTGACGTCATTCGCCTGCGTTGCGGTGCCGTGGGCATTGATGTAATCGATTTGCTCCAGTGGCAGATCGGCGTCCGCGATCGCGGCCTCGATGGCGCGCGCGGCCCCTTCCTCATTCGGCTGAATCAAGTGGTCGGCGTCCGCTGACATGCCCGCGCCGGCGAGTTCAGCGTAAATGCGAGCTCCGCGCGCTTGCGCCCGCTCGAATGGTTCCAAAACGAGGACGGCGCTTCCTTCACCCAACACCATACCCTTGCGGCCCCGGCTGAAAGGGCGGCACGTGTCGGGCGCCATCACGCGCATTGACTCCCAGGCTTTCATCGTGCCCAGCGTGAAACAAGCCTCGCTGCCGCCCGTGATCACTGCTTCCACGAGTCCATGCCGCACCATGAAAAACGCCTGACCTATGGCGTGGCTAGCCGACGAGCAGGCGCTCGATACGGTGAATGCCGGCCCGGTAATCCCGAACTCCATCGTCACGTGGCTGGTCGCCGAGCTTGCCATCAAGCGGGGAATGACCATCGGGTGAACCCGCGGATTGCCCTCTCCGTAGAGCTTCCAGAAGGCCTCGTCGTCCGTGGTCTTGCCGCCGACCCCGGTACCGAGGATCACCGCCGTGCGACCGGCAGCCTCACGGCTGAACTCCAGACCCGCGTCCGCGACCGCCTCGCGCGCCGCAACGAGCGCGAACTGCGAGAAGCGGTCGAGCATCGCCAGCCGCTTCGGCTCGAAATGAGAGCCGGGGTCGAAACCGGCGGCGACTTCCGCGCCAACGTGGATGCTGAGTTTGTCGCGGGGAAGCAGCGTCAACGGACGAATGCCGCAGACGCCCGCCGCCAGCGATCGCCAGAAGTCCCCCACATTCAGGCCGAGGGCCGAGACGCAGCCAATACCAGTGACGGCGACACGTTGCATGGCGTCAGCTCTCGGGGGTGGCCTGCTTTGCCGCCAGCAGTTTCTCGACGCCGTCAATTACGTCCGCGATGCCGCGCAGTTGTTTGGCGTCTTCATCGGAAACACTGATGTCGAACTCGCTTTCGATAGCAAACAATACGTTGATGCCATCGAAGGAATCGATATCCAGCTCGGCAAACGTGGAACAGCGCGTGATGTTGTTCGGGTCGATTTGCTGGGTTTCAGCAATCACTCGAATCACCCTTTCTTCGACATCGGACATGGACTCTATCTGAATGCGTGAAATCTCCGCCGGCGACTTGGAGGTGGCCGGCACGGAGGCTCACCGTGCGCAACCGCCCTGATACGATAGCGCAGTTTCGTTTCGATCGCCGCAAAGCCGGAACTTCTCGTGAGCGCCGAAGTCCCTTTTTACCCAGGCGCCGCTCCGCCTGCGTTTAGACCACTCAGCTCATCCAGCATGCGGCCGGCGGTGACGAAGCTGAACCCGCGCCCGCGAAGGCCTTCGACAATCTCAGGAAGCGCGGCCGCGGTTTCGCGGCGGTCAGCGGGATGACATACCTCATGGCCGTCATGGAGGCAAATAATGCCGCCCTCCCCGGCCCGCCGCAACACTCGCTCCGCGATCGCCGCCCGCCGCAGTTTCCAGTCGTTGCCGATCACGGTCCACATGACCGTCGTGAGTCCCAAGCCGGCTTGGATGCCCCGAAGGCACGGGGCCCTCACGCCGTAGGGAGGACGAAACAGGCGGGGCCGCACGCCCGCCACTTCCTCGATGGCGTGCTGGGTTCGCTCCAACTCCAGCCTGATTCGCGAGGAGCTTCGCAGCAATAGCCCGGGATGCGAATAGGTGTGATTCCCGATCTCGTGCCCGGCAGCGGCAATCTCCCGGATGATCGCTGGAAGCCGTTCGACGTTCTTGCCGCAAACGAAGAACGTCGCTCGGAGGTCATAGTGTTGGAGGACATCCAGCACAGCCGGCGTGCTCTCGCTTGGCCCATCGTCGAATGTCAACGCAATTTCGCGGCGGCCACGGGGGCCGCGATGAAAACCGCGTCCCCACACTTGCGCCAGCGGGCAGCAAGCCGCGTAGGCGACATAGAGCCCGGTCAGCCCGGTCGCGGCAAAGATGGCTTTACCCCGCACTGGGAGCGATTGTAGCAGTGTGCGGTCACACATCAACGGGAATCCACTTATGCCTCTGACCACAAGAGACCTAAGCAGGTGTCCGCAGCCTAAGAAGGAGAAACCGCCCGTGGTTCCTGGAAATGGACTCTAGATCGCCTTTTAGGCACAAAAAAGGCTTGCGGGCAATTCGGACCGGGTCTATACTGAATTTCTTGGCTGTCCAACCCAATCGTCGAGAAGCGAGCCCCGCGAACGGAATACCGCCCGGGGCGGATCCCGAGTTGCACGCGCCGCAGCGCGAAGCCGCAATGTTCTACGGGATGTTCTTGCGGGGGCGTTCGGTGGAAGAGATACGGCAGGAGATTGACATCTCTCCGAAGCTTTTCCAGAAGTGGATGCGGGCGCGCGAGTACGGACCGGGCTTCCGCAACAACCTTCGCCGCATGTACACCTACCGCAAGCAGGTGCTGGCCATTTTCGAATCGTTCGTCACGAGCGAGAAAAAAACCCACAACTTTCAGAGCCAGTAGACCGCTGAGCAAGTGCACGCGGCGTCTGTATTCTTTGCGTGGCCATCCGCGCGGAAAATTTCGGCTCTCCCTTCAGAGCCGCGGGCGTCAGCCCGCGGTCCTTGCGCGAAAACGTGCCTGCGCCGGCAGCGGCCAAGGCGCCCCGTTCGGTTCCGGCTAGGCCGCCTGAGAAAGCGAATCTTAACCTCTCCTTAACCAGTTTTTGACGGGATTTTCATCGATCCAGCGCCCCATCGAAATCAACGAGTGTCTAGTGTAAGGGTAGTGATCAGGTTCACTCAAGGTCTAGCCGCGGTTGTTGTCAGCTCGATTCTCGCGCTGCCCATCGCCTCCGCCGACTCCCCTGACAAGTCGGCGGCCCGCGCCACGCCCCAGGCCTCCGCATCGCCGCCGGCGGAGGCCGTTGCGAAGAATTCACAAGACACGCCGCCCGAATCAGCCGAGACTAAAAAGCCGCTCTTGAAATACAGCAAGTTCGGCCTTCAGGTCGGAACAAGAGGAGAAGGCAGGTTTAGCAGCAAGGTCAACATCCGCTCGCAAATCCGCTTCTCGTCGCCGATCAGGAGCGCTCCCCGCAAGCCCAGCGACTTCACGCGAGCCGACGAAAACGATTTGCGTTTCCGGCGGGCCCGTTTCAAGATGGAGGGCCACGCCTTCAAGCCCTGGATTGCTTACAAATTCGAACACGGCTTGGTCGAGAACCGCGTCCTCGATGCCCGCATGACGATCAAGAAGTGGGACTGGCTGCAGTTTCGCTTCGGTCAGTGGAAAGCCGACTACAGCCGCGAGCGGATGGACTCCTCGGGCAAGCAGCAGTTCGCCGACCGCTCGATCGTCAATCGCGCTTTCACTCTGGACCGCCAAAAGGGCGCCACCATCCTGGGCCGCCTGATGAAGGGCACGCTCGGCGACTCCCGCTACTACCTAGGCGTTTTCGCCGGAAACGGACGCGGCTTCGAGCCCAAGACCGGGCCGAGACTCCACCATGACGACGGCGCGCCGATGCTGCTGGCCCGCTACCAGTGGAATTTTCTGGGCCGGGACGCCGGCCACTCGCAAAGCGATCTGGAATATCACCAGAAGCCGGCGGCTTCTTTGGTATTCGGCGCTGCGAGCAACCGCAGCCGTTACACCCGCTTTTCATCCAGCGGCGGCGGACAACTCGACGGATTCGAGGCAGGGCAGCCCGGGCAGTATTCGCTGCGGCAGTTCATGGAGGAAGCCACGATGAAATACCGCGGGCTTTCTCTTCAGCACGAACTGCACTGGAAGCGCATCAAGGACAACGTCAACATCAGCACGACTTGCATGCGCGGCAGCTACGTGCAAGCGGGCTATTTCTTCCACTACTTGTTTCCCCGCATCCCGAAGCAGCTCGAGATCGGCGCGCGCTGGGGAATCGTCGATCCGAACCGCGCCCGGGGCAACGACCTGCAAAAGGAAGCGGCCCTGGTGGTCAACTGGTTCTTCTACGGTCACGGGAACAAGCTCACCTTCGACACATCGCGGTATTCGCTGGGACAAGTCAGCGGCCCGGACCTCAATGACACCCAGATGCGGCTGCAATGGGATGTTTCGTTCTGAGGCATTTATTCCCGCGGATTCTCCCGCGGGACGACTCGCATGAAGGCCTTGAGAATACGAGCGTGCGTGTCTTCCAGGATGCTTTGGATACGGTGAACTTCCTCCGTGCGCAAGTTCAGTTTTTCCGTGGTGTCACCGAGCGCGCGAAGGAGGTCGAAACACAACCGCTCGGTTTCGGCGCGGAGAAACTGATTGTCTCTCCGCACTTCGCAGTATTTGCGGGCGGCTTCAAGCACCCTTAGTTGATCTTCAGCGGAGGCTTGATGAGACAGGCGCACGAACACGGGGGATTCTCGATCGTCCCCCCCGCCATTTTCCTCAAACGGCGCACCAAAAACGATGACCGGCGGGCGGTCCGAGCTTTTCAAGAGTCGCCGAATCCGCCTGTCGAGCCGGGAGTCGCCGCCAGAGCGGGCGACAATAATCAGGTCGAGTCGGACCTTTGCTGCTAACTCGCTCGGCGACTCGTCTTCGCTGCTCTCGACCACGGAGTAGTTTCCTGCCTGTAAAAGCTTGACAAGCTCGTCGCGGACCTCCGGGTCGTCAGACAGCAATAGGACGGCGCCGTTGGACGATGCTGAACTAGGCAATTTTGTACTGGCCAATGTTGCACTAGGCGGCTGCGCTTTTTTCTTAGCGGCCTTGGGAGAGCTGGTCCTTGAGACGCTCATACCAAATTCATCACAAACCCAGCGTATCGTCGTGGTCCCCCATGACACAACTTTAATTGAACGACGAGAAGGAAAGGAGCGGGCGCCGGCCAGACAAAGGTGAGAATGTCCCGAACTACGCCCTGGATAACGCAGCGACAATCAGCGCCGCGGCGCTGGGCATCGAACGGCCCGAACCAAGGAAAATTGACCGTGACAACAATTGTAGCTACAATTGAGGGTGTTTGAGTGGGACGAGGAAAGGCGGCTGCAGAACATCGAGATTCACGGCGTTGACTTCTTGGATGCAACTCTCATCTTTGAAAATGCCGTGCTCGAGGCTGTCGACCCTCGGGAGGATTACGGCGAGACCCGCTATCGTGCGCTCGGCCACGCCGACGACAACTATTTCATGGTCGTCTATGCGAAACGCGGAGAAAACCGCCGACTTATCAGCGCCTGGAGAGTTGGAGAGAATGGCAAACGAAGATATCAGAAAGTACTCGCTAGACGAGATTAAGCAAAAGGTTGCGCGGGGAGAGAGCCGGACGGGCGCTAGCCAGTTGAAGCGTCACCCAGCCACTGAACCCGACGAGGATTTTTGGAAACACGCGCGTGTCGTGATGCCCTCGCCACGAGGCAAAAAACACCTGGGCCTTCGGCTCGACCAAGACGTCGTCGACTGGTTCAAGGCACAAGGGCGAGGTTATCAAACCCGCATGAACGCCGTCCTTCGCTCCTACATGGAAGCCCATCGCGAGACTGCTGGACCAGGTTGATCACGGCCGAGGGACGCTACAGAGCCAGGAACGCCAGTGACGGGTCCGGGCGTGCCTCGGCCAGCCCGAACTTGGACCCGTCACTGGCGTTCCGGGCTCTGTTTCTTGCTGAAGCTCACAGCCTCCGCTCTCTGACCTGGAAGAATCTCACCAGGTCCCGCACATAATCGCGGCCGGTCAGTACCGGGATGTGACCCACGCCGCTCGACCGAAACGATTCGGCCAGCCGCTCGGCGCGATCGCGCGCAATCGCTTCGTATTGCCGCCGCACGAGGGAACTACCGGAATCAACCACAACGGTCTCGCCAGTCTCGGCGTCTTCCAGCTCGATCAAGCCAACCTTTGGCAACTCCCTCTCGCGCGGATCGGTGATCGAGATGGCGATCAAATCGTGCCGCCGCGCCACGATCCCCAACGGTCGTTCATAGCCTTCCGCCAGGAAATCGGACACCAGAAAAACCACCGCCTTGCGATGGGTGATGCGGCCCAGGTAGTCGAGGGCTTGAGCGATATCCGTCCGTGTCTGGCGGGGCTTGAAATTGAGCAGGTCGCGAATCAGCCGCAGAACGTGGGACGTCCCCTTACCCGGCGGAATGTATAGCTCGATGATGTCGGTGAAGATGATCAGCCCGACCTTGTCGTTGTTCTTGATAGCCGAAAAAGCCAGCAGCGCGCACAGCTCGGCGGCTACTTCGTTCTTGAGCTTCTCGCGGGTGCCGAACGTGCCCGAAGCCGACAGATCGACCATGAACAGCACGGTTAGCTCGCGTTCCTCGACGTAGCGCTTGACGTAAGGCTGCCCGGTGCGCGCCGTGACGTTCCAGTCGATCGTGCGTATCTCGTCGCCGGGCGTGTACTCGCGGACCTCGTCAAACTCCATCCCGCGTCCCTTGAACACGCTGTGGTATTCACCGGCGAGAACGTCGTTGACAGCCCGCTTGGTGTAGATCTGGATGAAGCGGATTTTCTTGGCGAGTTCCTTCGGAATCATAGGCCGATCAGGGAACTTCCACGGTGTCGAAGATCTGCTGGACGAGGTCTTCCGAGGTTTTCTCCTCGGCCTCGGCTTCGTAGCTGACGATCACCCTATGCCGCAGCACATCCATACCGATCGTCTTGACGTCCTGCGGCGTGACATAGCCTCGCCCTTCAAGAAAAGCCTGAGTTCTTGCCGCCATCGCAAGGAAAATCGTGGCACGTGGGGATGCGCCATAGCGCAGCAAGTCCGCGATTTCCAGTCCGTATTCGCCCGGGTTTCGAGTCGCCTCCACCACATTGACGATATACTCCTCGATCTTCTCGTCCATGTAGATTTCATCTATCAAGGCTCGCAGGCGAACGATGTCGGAGGGCTCGAGAATCGGCTGCACGCTGAGGTCGGGCGCCGAGCGGGCCATGCGCTTGAGGATTTGGCGCTCTTCGGATTTCGTCGGATACGAGATCTTCAGCTTCAGCATGAAGCGGTCGACCTGAGCTTCCGGCAACGGGTAGGTGCCTTCCTGCTCGATGGGATTCTGTGTTGCCAGAACAAGAAACGGCTCCGGCAGCGGATAGGTTGTGTCGCCGATCGTAATTTGGCGCTCCTGCATGGCTTCGAGCAGCGCGCTCTGCACCTTGGCCGGGGCGCGGTTGATCTCGTCCGCCAGGATGATGTTGGCGAAAAGCGGCCCCTTCTTGGTCGTGAAGTCGCCGCTTTTGGGATTGTAGATCAGCGTTCCGAGCAGGTCGGCCGGCAACAGGTCAGGCGTGAATTGTATCCGCTGGAACGTCGCCTGCACGGTTCTTGCCAAGGTGGTCACCGAGAGCGTCTTGGCGAGCCCCGGCACCCCCTCGATCAAGACATGGTTATTCGAAAGCAGCGCCAAAAGGAGGCGATCAGTGAGGTAGCGTTGTCCCACGATCACCTTTCCCATCTCCTCGCGGAGCCGGGTCAGCAACACGCTTTCTTGCTGAACTTTCTCTGCAATTTGTTTAACGTCGAGAGACATGGTTGATTCGTTGAGCGGTTGATCCGTTGAGCCGACAGCTTCATCAAACGGGGATTCGATAGTCGGTTGATTCGTTGAGCCGACATCGTAGGGTTTCGCCAAGCGGACATTCGTTGGTGGGGCTTTTGAAACATTATCCTTGCCAAAACCGGGGGAAATTTTGCAGCGCGGGAACGGAGCCCCAGGGTCAAGTCCGCCGAGCTGTAGCCTCGGGCGCAGAACCTACTTGGCCAACTCGGTCGTTTGGTGAGCGGCAAGCTGCCACCCCCCAGCACCCTTGAACCAGGTATGAATCATCATCAGCTTGTTGTCGAAAGGGCCGGCTGGGTTCGTCCCCTTCATCGTGACGATCGAGTGGGCCACTGCTCCATCGCCTTGGGTCCGAATCGTCGTCTTGTGATGCTCGATGACGTCGTACTTTTGTTTGCCGCTTCGCAGTTTGCCAAGGTACTCGCCTTTGGTTTCGATGGTCCCCGTGGAATGGGCGTAGATCAGCCCGTCGTGGTAGATCTTCTCGAGCGCCGCGAAATCGAGGGCGATCACCGCCTCTGCCCAGCGTTTCTCCGCTGCAAAAATTTCATCCTTCGGGCCGGCGCCAAAAGCATATGCGCTTCCAGTAAGTGCTAACAGCAGGATCAGACAGATACGTTTCATTGGGTTGTCACTCTCCTCAATGTTGACATTGCATCATACAGCGACAGGACTCCAAGACGCTAGGTTTGGCAGCGACGTCTGGCAGCGCCAGGTTTCCTGCTCCGTTTTTGCCAGCTCGTCCCCGACACCAGCTCAACTATCCATCGCCACCTGAATCAGCGTTCTCACGGGAACTCCACTGGGGCCCTCCGGCAGATAGGGTGTTTCCTTCTCGATCCAAGCCGTGCCGGCGATATCGAGGTGAATCCAGGAAACCGGGTCGGCGAACTGCTTGAGAAACATGGCCGCTGTAATCGCCCCTCCCCAGCGCGTGCCGATGTTGGGCAGATCGGCGATGGGGGACTTGAGCTGGTCCTTGTACTCTTCGTCGAGCGGCATGGGCCACATCTTTTCACCGGCCGCCTCAGACGCCGCCAAGAACTTCTGCTGCCAGGATTCGTCGTTGCTGAAAACGCCGGCACGCTCATGTCCCAGGGCAACGACGATCGACCCGGTCAGCGTGGCCGCGTCGACCAGCCGCGTGCAGCCCTGTTGCCGGGCGTAGGTCAAGGCGTCGGCAAGAATGAGGCGTCCCTCGGCGTCGGTGTTGAGCACTTCGATGGTCTTGCCCGACAGAGAGGTGACTACATCGCCGGGGCGCTGCGACTCCGCGCCAGGCATGTTTTCGACGGAAGGAATCACGGCGGTGACCGGAATGGCCGGCTTCAGCTCCGCCAGGGCTTTCATCGCGCCCAGCATGGCCGCGCCACCCGCCATGTCGTATTTCATCTTCCCCATCCCCTCGGAGGGTTTGATCGAGATTCCGCCCGTGTCGAAGGTCACCGCCTTGCCAACCAAGCCAAGGTGCTCGCCCGAGCGCGGGCGGCGCTGGGGCTGATAGCGGACAACGATCATGACAGGAGGCTGGGAACTGCCTTGCGCCACGCCCAGCAGCGCGCCCATTTTCATCTCTTCCAGGCGGCCCTGGCGAAGAACTTCCACTTCCAGGTCCGTGTCATGGCCGAGCTGGATGGCTCGCTCAGCCAGAACGGCCGGAGTCAGCAGGTTCCCCGGTTCGTTGACCAGCGCTCGGGCGAAGTTCTGCGCTTCGGCGATGACTCTCCCCCGCTCCAGCCCGGATTTGTGTTTCAACCCTCCGAGAATCGAGAGCTGCTCAATCCCGGAGCTCACTTCATCCTCTGTCTTGTAGACGCCGGTTTCGTAATCGGCGAGGATGGCCCCTTCAGCCACCAACTGAATCCGGCCGGCTGGCTCGAGATCCCCGGCGGGGGCGATTGCCACGTGCCGCACGCCCTTCTTTTTGGCAAAACGCAGCGCTGTTCCCGCGGCCTGCCGCAGTTTCGCGGAGGAGAACTCCCCGCTTTTGCCACCGCCGACAAGCAATATCCTCGGCGCGAGAAAACCCGCCGGCCGGTGAATCCAAGCTGTTTCCAGCGCTTTTCCGCTGAACTCCTTCTTCTCGTAAAGTTCACTGATCAGACCGCCGGTTTCGGCGTCCAGGGCTGCGGCTGGCCGCGGGAGGTCGTCGTTGGCTTCGAACAATATGAGTGCCAGGGCGTCGGCCTCGATTTGTTCAGGTGGGGACGAGATCAGTTGAGTTTTCATGTGGGGACTATTTGATTGTACTTGGCTGTCCCCCTTCCTCCTCCAAGCCCTCGATCCGGTAGTGTCTCAGTTTCGCTTTCGCCTTTTGAATGGTAGACGAACCTCTGTCCAAAAAGTGCATCCACCGGGGCGACTGGGGGGCAAGAAAGGCGGAAAGGCCAGAGCAGAGAAGCTGACGCCAGAACAACGGCGAGAGATCGCAGTCAAGGCGGCTCGAACCCGATGGCAGGTCCCTACTCCGTAGCGCCGGTCTCAGGAATACTCAACTGGGCATCCACCCTGCTGATCGCCGGAGCTTCTGAGATCAAGTTGAGTCCTGGTATTCCCTCAAAGTGTTTTCTGTTGTTGGAAATCAGTGGAATGCTGTGTCGGATGGCGCACGATGCTATCCAAAGGTCATTGGAAGCAACGACCCTGTGCGATCCGTCATCCGTTTTGCATCCATACTTTAGGCTCCCGTAAACCCTGCAAACCTCGGAGTCGAAAGGCACCTTTACGAACATCTTGAGCTTCTGTTCAAGCGTTTCGATCCTATCGGCTGCCCACTTAGCTTTAGCTGCTCCAGCGTGAAGCTCGCCGATCGTGACGAAGGTCAGTGCGAGGGTATTACCCTCGACGTGTTGTTGATAAATCTCGGCTTTCTTTTTGTCGGGCTTTGCCAGAAAAGAAAATACGTCCGTGTCGAGGAGCACAACGCCCATATTGGCTGTTACGCGATGCCGTTTTAGGATCTCGTCGCGTAAATCTCCTCTATCATTTCATCCATGGATTCGTCGTCGGGCAGGCCACCTGCGAGGTCTTTAATCGTCTTTAGGGGCTTGATGCCTTGGTCTCGGATCAAATCTCCCAGCGATTTTCCAGGTTCAAAATCGCCAGCGCCGAGTTGAATAGTCTCGATAGGGGTAATGGTTTTTATGTGGATCGTCTGGAGTTCGTCCGTCTCCGCATCGTATCGGCCAACTCCAGACACGCCCACGGGGGACCGTAGCGATCCATAAATCTTGTTCTCGATCTCTCGCTCAAACGTGCATGTTATGGCACGTCCGAGTGGTGGATCAATCCGGCATTTTCGATCCTCTGGCTTGAAGTCGGCCATCTCTAAAAATCCCTCAATCTCCGTCGGGCGCTGCAAAGGAAGAGACTGTATTCGCCGTTTTATCGTGTCGCGAACATGACTAGTATAGGTTACTGTTTTACTCTTTCGACTCCCCCTCCGTGGCATCGTCCAACCGATCTTTGAGACGCGTTTTCTGTCAAAGACCGCACCAAGTTTATGAATGCTGTCAAGAACGCCCGGATCAAACTCCCTTGCACTGTTTCCGTCCTTCTCGAAATACTCCAGCGTATCCGTTAGTTCCGAGATGGCATCAGAACCATAGGTCTCTAAATCGGGAAAATAGAGCTGCGGCTTCTCCAATCCGAAATCGAGTATGGTGCTTCCGGGGCCCATCCGCAATAACTCAAGAGTGCACTCGTTTTGCACCTTAGATATAATCGGACCAGGACGTTTAGTTCGCTGCCCTTCCATAGCCTGAGCCTGTCGATTGACAGCGGCTTGGGCGTGCTTGCAGATCTCGATCAGATCTGGAACTGGAATTCTGCCGCTTCTCATCGCCGGACCCTGGAGCCTCAGGCGAAGCAACGGCGGCGCTTTCCGTTTCTCGGGCATCGCAGTGTAGCCTCAGTATAGCCTTATCCGCATTTCCATCCAAGGGGGGAGGGGAATTTGGCCGCTTGAGGAAATCATCGGATAGTAAGTCATGTACGTCGTGTGATACTCGGTCACCGCAGCAGCAGGCAGGAGCCTCGGCTCTTTTCATCATCGCGGAACAGCCGTACGGTTGAACACAACTACGCTGTTGAGAGAGACCCGGTACTGTTCAATAAACTCTCCTACCGCCTCTCGCGAATGGCGGCCCGCGCTTCGGCTTCCGCCTCGCGGCGCTTGAACTTTTCGCGCTTGTCGTAGAGCTTCTTCGCTTGGGCCAGCGCCAGGTCGCATTTGATGCGCCCTTTTTGCAAATAGATGCGTGTTGGAATCAACGTCAGCCCTTTTTCTTGAGTCTTCCCGATCAAGCGGCTGATCTCGCGGCGATGGGCCAACAACTTGCGCGGCCTGACGGGGTCGTGATTCTGCAAATTACCGTGGCTGTACGGGCTGATATGAGCATTGAGCAGCCATAACTCGTTGTCTTTCACCACGCCGTAGGCGTCAGCGAGCTGGATTTTGCCGTTTCGAGCCGACTTGACCTCCGTGCCGAGAAGGACCATTCCGACCTGGAAGAACTCCAGCAGATGGTAGTTGTGGCGCGCCCGCCGGTTATCGGCCAGGACCCGGACGCCTTCACTGTCACTCATTAGTCTCCACGCTCATCCCCTTTCTGGCGTCTTCCTAGTAGGAGAAAGTCTCTTTGGGAGAAGTACGCGTGCATCAAAACAACGCAGCTCGTCCCGCAGCGTCGTCGCTAGCGGGAAACCGTCAGCATCAGGCGTCTCGGCTGGCCTGTTTTAGGTTGACATGTTTTGCGCCTCAGGTCCACGAGGCTGGGAAAGAATGGGGGCCGCACCGAGCGCCGCCGACCGAAGCCCCACGGAATCAACACGCCACATCGGCGCGAAACGGGCTCTCCCCACTTTTTCACAGCCTCCAGCGGCTCTGGCTTGCCGCATCGAATCCGCCGCGATGTATCCTCTCAGTCATGGTGGTGCTGGCTTTGGCGCTTACCCTCGCGGCGCCCGCCCAGGCTGGCGCCCGCAAAGCCAAAAAGCTCTTCAACCAAGCCCGCCAGGCCGAGTTCGTGCGGGATTACGACAAAGCTCTTGCGCTTTATGAACAAGCCCTCAACGAACATCCGGGACATCAAGGCTATTTGCTCTCCGTGCGGCGAATGACCTTTGTCGCCGGACAGGCGCACGTCAGCTACGGCCGCAGCGTTCGTAACGGCGGAAATCTCGAAGATGCGTTAGTTGAGTTCCAGCGGGCAGTGGAAATCGACCCAGCCTCGGCCGTGGCCTCGCAGGAAAGCAGGCGGACCATCGAAATGCTCGAGGAACGCGAGAGGCAAAAGGAAAAAGGGGAAACCGATTCGGATGTACCCGCGGGGTCAAGCCCGCTCGAACGAGCTCGGCTGGCTCGTGAGCGCAAGGTAGGGAGCCTCAAGGGCCTCCCGCAGCTGAAGCCCATCTCCACCGAGCCGATCAACCTCAACATTCCCAAGCAGGAAAGCAAAGTCGTCTTTGAAACCATCGGCAAATTGGCCGGCATCAATGTCCTCTTCGATTCTGAGTTTGAAGAAGAGGAGATTAGTATCGAGATTCAGAACGCGACCCTCTACGAAGCTCTCGACTACGTCGGTCTCATTGCCAAGGCCTACTGGAAACCGCTCACGGCGAACGCCATCTTCGTCACCAACGACAATACGAACAAGCGCCGTGATTACCAGGAAGAGGTCGTCAAGACTTTCTACTTGACGAATGCCGCCACGCCCCAAGAATTACAAGAAGTAGCGACAGCGATTCGAGGCTTGACCGACATCCGCCGCCTGTTCGCGGTCAACTCCATGAACGCACTGATCGTGCGTGGCTCGGCCGACAAGATCGCATTGGCGGAGAAGGTCATCAACGACATCGACAAGGCGCGGCCGGAAGTGATCATTGACGTGCTGGTGCTGGAAACCAGCAAAACCCGAAACCGCGAACTTGGCATCACCCCGGTTTCAGGCGGAGCCAACGGATTGAGCTTCCCTGTCAGCTTTACCGGCGCAGGCGTCGGCGATGGAGGCGGCGCGGTGCCACTCAACAATTTAGGCAATCTAGGCAGTCGCGATTGGTCAACCGTCTTGCCTGGGGCTCAGCTCACGGCTTTGCTCAGCAGCTCCGACACGCGGCTGCTGCAATCTCCCCGCATTCGGGCAGCGGATAATTTTCAGGCCAGCTTGCGCATCGGCGACCGCATTCCGATCGCCACTGGAAGTTTTGGGGCCGGCGTCGGCGGCATCGGCGGCATCGGCGGCGGCCTTATCGCGAATACCCAGTTCACCTTCACCGACGTGGGTGTCGTGCTTGATCTGACACCCAAGATTCACAGCGACTCGGAAATTTCCATGCATATAGAAGTTGAGATCTCGACGGTGCGAGACTTCGTCGAGATCGGCGGAATCTCGCAGCCGATCATCGGACAACGGCGTGTCGTCCACGACATCCGCATTAAAGATGGGCAAGCGAGCATCCTGGGCGGCCTCATGCAGTCGCAGCTCTTTAAGACGAAGTCGGGGGTCCCCTTCTTGGGTGAGATCCCGATTTTGGGCCGCCTCTTTAGCAGCACGGATACGCAGCTTTCAGAAAACGAGATCCTCATCGTGCTGATTCCGCACATCGTGCGGCTTCCCGATATCCGCGCCGTCAACCTGCAAGAGGTCGCGTCCGGTACCGAGCAGACCTACCGCGTCCGCTACGAGACTCAGAAAAACGACAAGCCCGCTCTGCCGCCGGTAGGCGTCCACGGCGCCCAGCCGGACACCGAGACGGTTGCCGAAGCCGCCCCAGCAGCAGCCGCCCCAGCGGAAACGCCGGCCCCGGCTCAAACAGCGGACCCGGCTGCTGCGACTCCCGCAACACCGCCCACGGCTGCTCCGGCGGCGCCCGCTCAACCAGAGCCCGAGACGCCCCCTCAAACACAGCCGGCAATACCGGTGCCCGCCGCGGCCCCGGCTCCAACCCCCGGAGCAGCGCCAACTTTGCGCTTTGAACCGGCAAACCCGCAAGTCGGTGTCGGCGAAACCGTCGCCGTCAATGTCTTCGTCGACAACGCCAATCAGCTATTCGGTCTGCCGCTGCGTTTCGGATTCGACCCCAAGCTGGTTCGCCTTGCCGACATTACCAAGGGAACCTTCTTGCAAGGCGACGGTCAGGATCTGATCTTCTCCAAGAACATTCGCAACGAAGTCGGCCAAGCGGCAATCAACACCTCGCGCTTCCCAGGAACGGGTGGAGTCGATGGTGCGGGCCTCGTCGTCACGCTCACGATCGAAGGCGTTGCCAGAGGTGAAATGACTCTTCGGGTCAGCCCCTCGGGCTCAAGAGACGCGACGGGCCAGCCGGTAAGAATTGCTCCCGCGCAGTTGAGCGTCAACGTTCGATAATGAAATCAGAAGCCGCCACAAATACGCTGGAGCTCAGAGGCGTCCCGTGGCGGCAAGGCCATACAGGACTAGTCACCCGTCCGCCAAAGTGATTCGGATCGGAACATGACTCGCCGCAGCCGTCAAAAAGGACTGACCCTGATCGAGTTGATCGTCTCGTTCAGCATTCTGCTGATCCTCTCCACGATCGCTCTGCCTCTGGCCCATATTAAGGTCCAGCGGGAGCGGGAGCGCCAGCTTCGCATAGCGCTCGCTGAGATCCGCAAAGCGATCGACCGCCACAAGGACGCGGCGGACGCCGGAAAGCTGGGCCAAGTCGACCCGGACACCTACGGCTATCCCCCCAGCCTGGAGCTGCTCGTCGAGGGAATCCCGATGCAAGCAGGGGGGATGGGCGGCATGGGCGGAATGGGCGGCCAGCAAGGCTTCGGTCAGCCCGCGAGTTCAATGGGAAATCGGTCTCGAGGTGGTTTGGGCGGTGGCGTCGGTAACAGATCTGGGGGCATGGGCGGTGGCGGATTCGGCAATCGTTCCGGCGGCAGGGGCGGGGGCGGATTTGGTGGTGGCGGATTTGGCGGAGGCGGCATGGGCGGCAGCTCCCGCGGAAGTGGCTTCGGTGGAAGCGGCTTCGGCGGCGGAGGCTTTGGTGGTTCCGGTGGCCGTGGCGGCCGCGGTGGCGGCATGGGCGGCCGCTCCGGTTTCGGCTCGCAGGACAGCATGCGCTCCGACAGCGACGAAGAGCAGAATATCCGCTTTCTCCGCCGTATCCCCATCGATCCGATCACCAGGACCACCGACTGGGGTATGCGTGCGGTACAAGACGACCCCGGAGCGATGAACTGGGGCGGCGGCAACGTTTTCGACGTTTTCACCAACAGCATGGACACGGCGCTGGATGGGACTCGCTACAGTGAATGGTAATCGGCACAGTCCGCGGCGGGGTTTTACGCTCGTAGAGGTGATGGTCGTGATGGCCATCGTGCTGACGATCCTTTCGATCGCCGTGCCGATGTACACAACCTCGATGATTCGAGCGAAGGAAAGTGTCCTGAAGAGCAATCTGTTTACGATGCGCTCGGTGATCGATCACTATACCTATGACAGGGAAGCACCTCCGCAAACGCTCGAGGACCTCGTATTTGAAGGTTATTTGCGCCGGGTGCCGATAGATCCCTTTACGGAATCGAGCGACTCCTGGGAAGTGATCACCGACGTGGGCCCAACCGGTGAATCCGGGGTCTTTGACATCAAGAGTGGCTCGGAACGAATCGGGCTGGATGGATCCGCCTACAACGAGTGGTAACCCGCTGCTGAGCCAAACCTCTTGTCCCAGGTGAGTCTTGCCGACAACAATCGAGGAAGCGCAGACCCCACCGGCTGACAGCGGCGCCGTCCCCGGCATCAACCCTTTTCTCGATCCGCTGCGCTTCGAGCGCCGCGTCCCCGAATGCACCGCCGTGATCTTCGGCGCCAACGGCGACCTGACGAAGCGCAAGCTCCTCCCCGCCCTTTACAGTCTTGCTCGTGACCGCCGCCTGTCGGCGGGTTTCGCGGTCGTAGGCAACTCTCGCACCGATCTGAGTCACGAGGCCTTCCGCGACCGTATGAAGGCCGCCGTCCAGGAGTTTCTCGAAAACGGCGAGTTCGACGAAGAGGTCTGGGAGGGTTTCTCGCAGGGCCTCTACTATCTGCCGGGAAACGTCAAGGACCCCGCCTATTACGAGCAGCTTCGCAACCTGCTCGATGAAATCGCCGAAAACCGCCACACCGGCGACAACGTTCTTTTCTACCTTTCCACCCAGCCCAGCCTTTACGCACCCATCGCCAAGCAGATCGGCGCCGCCGGGCTGGCAAAGTCCTCTCGCGGGGGATGGCGGCGGCTCGTTGTCGAGAAACCCTTCGGGCACGACCTCGGCAGCGCCCACGAGTTGAGCGCCGAGGTTCAGACCGTTTTCGACGAGTCCGAGATCTACCGCATTGACCATTACCTGGGGAAAGAAACGGTTCAGAACATCCTGGCATTCCGCTTCGCCAACGGGATCTTTGAGCCTCTCTGGAATCGCCACTACGTGCGGCAAGTGCAGATCACCGCGGCGGAGTCGATCGGAGTCGAAGGGCGAGGCGGCTACTACGAAGAATCGGGCGCCTTGCGCGACATGATCCAAAACCATCTGCTGCAAGTCATGGCGACGATGGCCATGGAGCCGCCCGCGCGGTTCGAGCCCGAAGCGGTCCGAAACGAGAAGGCCAAGGTGCTGCAATCAATCCGGCCGATGTCACGCGACGACGTCCTAACCCAAGCCGTGGCGGGCCAATATGGTCCCAGCAGGGTCGGCGGGCAGGAGCTGCCAGGCTACCGCCAGGAGGAAGGAGTAGATTCCAGCTCGCAAACCGAAACCTACGCCGCGGCTACTTTCCACGTCGACAACTGGCGCTGGGCCGGCGTTCCTTTCTATGTTCGCAGCGGCAAGCGCCTTCCCAAGCGGGTCTCGGAAATCTCGATCGAGTTCGCGGCCGCTCCCCACGCGCTGTTCGCCGCTCAAAACCCGGTCCAAAGGCCGAACCTGCTGATCCTTCGGATTCAGCCCGCGGGGGGCATCTCGATTCGCTTTGATGCCAAAAAACCGGGCGAAGGCATGCAGTTGCGCGGCGTCTCAATGGACTTCCACTACGGCAGCAGCTTTGGAACACGCCAGCCCACAGCCTACGAAACCCTCTTGATCGACGCCATGGTGGGCGACGGGACGCTCTACACCAGACAAGACATGGTGGAAGCTTCCTGGGCCGCGGTCGACCCGATCCTCGAAGTCTGGCGGAACACCAAACAGCGCTTTCCCAACTACCGCGGCGGAAGTTGGGGCCCCGAGGAGGCCGAAGAAATGCTCAGGCGCGCCGAGAATACCTGGCGCAAGCCCTAATCAATGGAGCACGAATTTTCACACCCGAAACTCAGAGCCCCACCCGCAAGGGTGGGGTCACGGTCGCCCTCGCCCGAGAGCACGCGCCACTCAACCAAGACCCTCCGCGGAACTAATAACTGAACAGTATTGAGGCTAGAGGCAAACATGCCCATCAACCCCGCCCTCCTGACCAAGCAAATCGACCACGTCTGGTCCGATCTAGCCGAGCAATCCGAGGGCGACGAACAAGCCCTGATGCGGGCATGCTCACTGACCCTGGTCGTCCTCGCTGACGCCGAGGAGAACGAGGCCGGCGTATCCGAGGCGCTGGCCGAGCTGATCGAAACCCACCCCAACCGCGCCATCGTCGTGCGGGTTTCGGCTGGAGACAGCGATCGTCTCGAGGCGGACGTTCGCGCGCACTGCTGGATGCCCATGGGACGCCGGCAGCAAATCTGCAGCGAACAGATCGAGGTCGAAGCTTCGGAGGCGAGCCTAGCGGAGCTTCCCTCCGTGCTGCTTCCCCTGATCGTGCCTGATTTGCCGGCCGTTCTGTGGTGCCGCAGCGAACGGGCGTTCTCTTCTCCCGTGTTTCGCGAGCTGAGAGAGCTGGCCCCCCGGGTCATCATGGACATTGAGAAGTTTCGCCGTCCCGATCAGGCTCTGTCGCACTTGGCGCAACACCTCCCCGGGGGCGTCACAACGGACCTGAGCTGGACCCGCCTCACGCGCTGGCGCGAGATGGTCGCCCAGGCCTTCGAAAATCCCGCCTGCCGCTGCCGTGTCGCCGACTTCCGCGACATCGTCGTCTGCTATCGCGCCAACGCCGATGAGGGAATTCCGGCTTCCGTCTTCCTGATGGCCGGGTGGCTGCTGAATTCTCTCGGCTGGAAGTGGACAGGGGCGTCCGTGTCGGCGGGCGAGGACCCCGTCCTTCGCCTGAGCCATGCCGGAGCTGAAGCCCGAGTCAACTTCCGTTGCGCCGGAGACGGTGGAGCTGGCAGCCGTCTAGCCCGCTTGGAGATGGGCTCGGAGGGCAAAGAGCCGGTCCGCGTCAGCCTCGAGCGGGAAGAAGACCACCTCGAGATTCAAGTCGAAGCCGTCAACTCCAAACCCGTCGGAATGCGCGTCTGGTTTCCCCCTAGCCAAGACGGCCCGCTGCTGGGCGAAGAACTGCGTGTTTTGGAGAAAGACCCTATCTTCGAATCCTCCCTCAACACCGCCGCCAAGATCGCCGCCCTGCTTGGCTGAGTTTTGGCCTCCCTCCATTCTTCCCAGCACCTCCTTCCAGTCGTCGCGCGGACACGCTCGCTTCCACGGATCCGTGTCCACCAGACCCCGTGGGTCCCGGCCTGTGTGAAATCAAGCCACGTGAACGTGACTGGCCGGCCAGCATCCTGGAAAGTCATAGCCGTCCCCGACTTTCCCGCGACTTCCCCATTGGTGTTGCCGGTGAAATCCGCTATCGGGCTCTGTCCCTTATTTCCCCCCTATTTCCCTCCTATTTCCCTCCAGCTCTTACCGACATGAGAGCCCGTACCGCCGACGAGCATGCATCTCGCAGCCATCTTCTCGTTGCTAAAGAGTACCTTACCCGAGTGACAAAAGGACTAAACAGGGTCACGTGATACGGAAGCTCTTTCAAGTGTAGTGCGCATAACGGACACTTCGAGCCGTCTGCTACCATCGTTTGTGCCAGGACAGCCAAAATGGAAATCCTGGACAAGGAGATAAACGCTATGCATACACGATTCTCTTTAAGCCGATCGACCCGCCGCACCGCGGCCGCCGGTGCCTTGATTGTTTTAGCAAGCAGCCTCCTCTGGCTAAACGCGGCACCGATCAAGGGCGGCGGCGGAGTGCTCATCAGTCCTGCCGCTACCGCAAGAGCGAACGACGAAGTGCGTGTTACGGTCAGCAACTTTGGGCAGCGCACGATCCGCACCCGAGTGCTTCTGTTGAACGCGCTCAACTTCAGCCCGATTGTAACCGGCGTCTGGAAGGATCTGCCGCCGCGGTCCTCCTCCTTTGAAGACATCACGTTCTCGATCGGCCTCGGGTTCATTGGAACGTTCATTGCGGTCGTCGAATTTCAATCATCAGGCAAGTCCGAAGTTGAAGTTAACACTTCGTTTCAATTGATCGACAAGCATGGAAACACCCAGATTTTTGCGGACGGATTCGAATCGGGCTCCACAAGCGCATGACCTGACGATGTAGTTGTCTGGTCTGCTCTGCTCGCGCACTGTAGCGGTGACCGTCAGGTGGGCGCTACCCGTGCCGGCCAGGGTCGGCTGATCGTTCCATCCAATCGCCGGCTCCCGGCTGGCGGCCGGTCTTCCCGGCACAGGCCCTAGGGAATAGAGGGAATGGGAATAGGGGACAGAGCCCGATAACGGGTGGTTCTGTGCGACAATCGAGGCATCCACCGACGCTGCCAGCATGCCCAGAGTTGCTCGTGTGGTGGCGGTGGGCGCGCCGCACCACATCACCCACGGGGCAACAATCGCCAGGATGTCTTCCTGGTAGACGAAGACCGGTGATTCTATTTATTTGGAAGCTCTTCGCCAAGACAGCCGGCGCTATGGCCTGCGCATTCTCGGCTACCGTCTGATGACGAATCACGTCCACCTCGTGGTCGTGCCCGAGCGGGAAACACACTGCCCCGAGTCATGCAGCGAACCCACTCGCGATACGACCAGCGATTTAACCGGCTCTACGGTCGAAGCGGTTGCTGCACTGGTGCTAGCCTACAACCAGTACACGCAATGTCCAAGCGATTGGCGCCGGGTGATCGATCTGGCTAGCCTTGGGCTATCCGACATCACTCTGGATCGGAGGCAAATTCCATGCAAACGAGGCGCAGGTTTCTCGGCACAGCCGCCGGACTGTCGGCCACGGCATTCACGGGAGGACTGAATGGTGCCCCGGCCGGAAAACAGATCAAGAAATCCATCCTGATCTCGATGCTCCCGAAAGAACTGTCCTATCTGGACCAGTTCAAGCTGGCGGTCGATGTCGGATTTCACGAAATGGAGGTCCGCACGGTTGACTCCAATGACGAAGCCGTCAAGATCAAAAAAGCCGCCGATCAGGCAGGCCTGCGAATCCATTCCGTGATGAACCAGGCTCATTGGAGATACCCGCTGTCGAGCCCCGATCCGAAAGAGGTCCAGGCTAGCATGCAGGGCATGGAGTTGTCGCTAAATCAGGCCAAGCTTTACGGCGCGGACGCCGTCTTGCTGGTACCCGCGGTGGTACGGGATGACACAACCTACGAACAGGCTTGGGAGCGTTCACAGAAGAAAATCCGCGAACTTCTCCCTCTGGCAGAGAAGACAGGCGTCATTATCGCGATCGAGGAGGTATGGAACAAGTTCTTGCTGACGGCCCGCGATTTTGTGCAATACATCGACGAATTCAACAACCCGCTCGTGCAGGCTTACGTCGACGTAGGCAACATGGTCCACTACGGCGTGCCGCAACACTGGATTCGCCAAGCCGGCAAGCGCATCGCCAAGGTTCATCTGAAGGACTACGTGCGCCAGACACGCCAGTTCGTCAACCTCGGTGAAGGAGACATCAATTGGGAAGAGGTAAGGAAATCCCTCGCTGACGCCGGATTCACCGGCAACGCAACCGTCGAGCTGCGCGGCGGCGACCGGGCCTACCTCGTGGACATCAGCCAGCGCGTCGACAGGCTGCTGGGACTGGGCTAGGAAGATTCCAGACGCAACATACCGGCTCTATCGGGGGGCTCGCCGGTTGATTACGTCCGCGAGAAGCCCCAGAAGAGCGACTTGTGGATGACCCGGGCCCCGCCGTTTTCGGTGACCGCTGCCGAGTCGTCCGTTGAGGCGTCGTCGATGACGATGCACTCGTAATTGGAGCAGGTCGACGACGCCAGGCTGGCCAGCAGTTCCTCCACATCCTTCCCAACGGATTCTCCTTCACATCGAATATAACCCTAGCCCGCTTTTCTCACCACGTGGCGAGGCGAAGTGCATGAGAGGCGCGTCAGTACGAGGCGCGCGCCGCTTGACGAGCGGAGGCGTACGTGACAGTACGTTGAGCACGGCAAGCAAGCGCAACGAAGTAATGGCGGACCTATCGCGTGCTTCGACCGTCAGGTGGTGAGAAATGCGGGCTAGCCTTGCTCTTGCATCATTTCGTTCATCAGCACGCCAGCGAGGATGCTTTCACCTTCTGGAGCGGCTGCGGCGCCATACGGCGCGAGGTGCTGCTTGGCTGCGGGAGATTCAACGAGCGATACCCACGTCCCTCGGTAGAAACTCAGCCAAACCGGCGGCGAACTCATCACGGAACTCGTGGCCTGGCCGCAGCGAAAAGGGAAGCGCGGAACCGCCGCATTTTGCTACGATCATTTCCGTTATGAAAAAAATCCTCGGCGCACTCATTTCGACCTTCGCCGTCATTGCCGTCTTCCTCGCCTGCGGGCCCTCCGGCCAAACCCGCGAGACCGTCACCAAGGCCACCGTGGACGCCTGGATGACAGACCTCTCGAACTGGGGCCGCTGGGGTGACGAGGACCAGCTCGGCGCCGTCAACCTCATCACCCCGGAAAAACGCAAGCAGGCTGCGGCGCTGGTCCAAGACGGCGTTTCAGTTTCGCTGGCACGTAACGTCGAGAAGGAAGAAGCCGCCGACAACCCGCGCCCGTTTGTGCACCGCATGCTCAACACGGGAGACAAATTGTCCGGCGGGCAGTTCGTCAGCGACGAGTACACGGTCGGCTATCACGGTTTCGCCCACACCCATATGGACTCGCTCACCCACATGTCTTACCAGGGCAAGTCCTACAACGGCTTCGAGATTGCCGAGGTGAAAGAAGACGGGACGCCCCATCTGGCGATACCCAATTTCAAGACCGGAATCTTCACCAAGGGGATTCTCATGGACATCCCCAAGCTCAAAGGCGTCGACTATCTCGAACCGGGCACGCCGATCTACCCCGAGGATCTGGCGGTTTGGGAAAAGCAGGCGGGGTTCAAAGTCGAGCCGGGCGACGTCGTCTTCATCTACACCGGCCGCTGGAAGCTGCGGGACGAGAAAGGCCCCTGGGCGGCCTCGCAGAAATCCGCGGGCCTTTACGCTTCCTCGGCGAAGTGGCTGCGCGAGCGCGACATCGCGATGATCGGCTCCGACGCTTCGAGCGACGTAAAACCTTCGGGCGTCGAAGGGGTCAACTCGCCGATCCATCAATTGATGCTGATTGCCTTCGGTACGCCGATTTTCGACAACTGTGATCTCGAAGACCTGGCTGTCGAGTGCCGCCGCCGCAACCGCTGGGAGTTTCTGCTAACCGCCGCGCCCATTCCGGTAGGCCGCGGCACCGGCTCGCCGCTGAACCCCATTGCGACCTTCTAGGACGCCCGAAACTCCGCGAAGAGCTAAAAGTCCCCCCCGAATAGAAACAGAGCCGCAGGCGGAAGCCTGCGGTCAAGGCCGCGACCGCCTTCCCAAGCTATTTTGTTCGACAAGAGTCTCACTCGAAGAACCTTGCCGCCCCTGCATCTCGGCCGCACCCTCGCGAGCGCGGCTCTGTTCCCGCGAGGCTTCACTCGGCCCGAGGCGCGGCTCCGCCCATCATTACACTCCCGTTTCGCACCAGCGAATCAATCTCCTCCCGGCTGTACTCCAATTCCTCCAGCACTTCCCACGTGTGTTCTCCCGCAAGCGGCGGGACGCTTCTCAGCGCCGGCCGGTCGCCATTGAATCGCAGCGGAAATCCAAGGTTGCGATAGTCCGGAATCCGCGGATGCGGGCAAGGATCGAGCATGCCGCTGGCCTGCACCTGCGGATCGTCCACCACCTGGCCGATGTCCTGGATCGGCGAGCAGGGCACGCGGTGCTGCTCGAGAAGGGCGCGGAGCTCGGCGGTCGTCAACTCCGTCGTGCGTGCCGCGATGATCTCGTGCAAATCTTCGCGGTGAGCAACGCGGGTGGGATTGTCAATGAACCGAGGGTCCGCCGCCACATCGCCGATGTCCAGAGCCTGGCAAAGGCGCCTGAAGATGGCGTCATGGCCCCCGGCGATCATCAGCTCACCATCTTTCGTGGCAAAAGCTTCATACGGAGCGATCATGCCAATGCCCGAGCCCATGCGCCCCGGGACACGCCCGCTCGCCAGATAGCCGAACAGGTGATAGCTCACCCAGCCGAGCGACGTATCGAGCAAGGAAGCCTCCACGTGCGTCCCTTTCCCGCTTCGGTCTCGTTCCCGCAGAGCCGCTAAAACACCCAGTGCGATCAAGATCCCCGTGCCAAGGTCGACGACAGAAGCTCCGGCGCGGGCGGGCGGCCCCTCGGGATGCCCGGTGATGGACATTAACCCGCTGTACGCCTGGATCAGAGGATCGTAACCGGGCGTCTCCCGGAGGGGGCCCTGGGATCCGAATCCGGTTACTGAAACGTAGATCAGCGCCGGCCGGCGTTGCTTGAGCTGGGCGTACCCGAATCCAAGCGACTCGATGACTCCGCTCCGGAAGGCCTGCACGAAGACATCCGCCGAATCGACGAGGCGCTCCACCACCTGCCGCCCCCCGTCGGATTTGAGATTGAGGCAAATGCTTCTTTTGTTGCGGTTCGCTGAGAGGAACAGCGGCGTTTCCCCCTCCCAAAAGGGAGGCCCCCAGGTTCGCGCTGGATCTCCCCCGGGCGGCTCCACCTTGACCACATCAGCTCCCAGATCGGCCAGCATCTGCGTGCCGTAGGGCCCGGCTATATTTTGGGACAGATCCACGACCCGTATGCCCTGCAAGGTGTTCACGTGTTCACTCCACCAATACTCAGGGAGTTGCGCGAAGCATCGCGCGCCTCGTTTGAAAAGCCTTTGACGCACCTGCCTCGTCAGGTTGCCGGAATCATGCGTGGGTTTTTCCTGCGCCCCTTGCGGGGCTTCCTGCTCGAGAGATTTTCACCCAGGGTTCCGCTTCGCTCCACCCTGGGCTACGATCCTGCGCCGCTTCGCGGCTCAAGGCTCTCCACGAGCAGCTCACGGGCTCCAAGTGAACAGCATTGGGGCTAGCCGAGGGTTGGGGCTACCGGCGCCAGCCGGGGCCTCACCTGAACTTGCCGGACCAGCCCCAGGCAGCACCGGTCTGCCCCAAGACCCACCACTTTCTAAATCTAAAATAGCGGCCGCCCAATCATCCCTTCCGCCGGCTGCACGCCAAACTCGTTGAGAACCGTAACCGTCAAGTCTTGCAGCTTGGGATCGGAAACCGCACTCTTCCTGTTGCTGAGGAAAACCCCCGGCACGAATTTCGGCGCCACGCAGTGATCCCCGATCCAGGCATCCTCGTTGTCGACGACCGTTTCCGCCGGTACCGCCCCGAGCGGCGTCTCCCAAGAGGTGCGATAAGGCGGCCGGTAACCGATGATCATATCCGGCGCGAATTTAGAATTCTCTCCCTGATAGTCCCGCGGCGGAAGATAGACTTCCTCGATCACCTGCTCCCCGGCGTCGGGGTCGCGAAACGCGAGCAACTTTTCGGTGATTTTCGAAAGGACTTCGTCGGCTTCTTCTCCCTCCGAGACGATGCCGCCGCGTTCGCGGCCCAGGCGGTTCAGATAGAGGCTGTTGAGTCCCATGGCATAAGCCTGTGTTCGGGACCAGTCCACGTGGGCGAACAGCTCCGCATCGCCGGTATTGCGCGGGTCGTCGAGCGTCAGAAAACCCTCGCGCATCAAGATCGTATTCAAATGGACCGCGCGGTCAAAGCGGGTAAAGCCGTGGTCCGACATGACGATCAGCGTTGTCGACTCGTCAATCCGTGACAGCGTTTCGCCGACAACCCGGTCGATGACCTTGTAGAACTCCAGCAGTTCCGTCTCGTATTTCCCCCAAAGCATGTGGGCGTTCTGGTCCACGCTCGAAAAGTAGTAGAAGAATAAACCGTTCTCGAACCGGGCGAACTCGCGGTGAAACAGCGCGATGCTTTCGTCCTGGACTTTCGTCGTCTGTTCAATGAATTCTTCGACCGAAAGCACTCCTTCGCGAAATGCATTCGTGTCCTCGGCCATGCCTTGCGTATAGAAGAGCCCGATGTCGGCGGCCATCTCGCTGCTGTAGGAATCCGGCGTCGAGATAGGAAGCTCGGGCGCACTGGGATCAATGTTGACCGGAGATACGTAGAGCTGAAACACGGGCCGGACCTGCTTCAGGTAAAGACGAAAGATCCCCGAAGCGCCCATCAACGCTCCGAGAAGCGGAAACCGCCCGTGAATCCACTCCGACCACTCTCCTTGTTGCAGAACAATCGCCTGGCCGTCCACGTCAAAACGCGCCACGGCCTCGGTCGGGTCACGGTGCACGGTGATGACCGCCGATGACACAGGGCGGCTCTTGAGAAACGAGTTCACCGGCCCTTCCACGGTGAGTTCCGTGTGATGCTGGAACGCCGGAATGCGAACGACCTCTCCGCCGGGAACCGAGCGCGTTTTCTCGTCCGGATCATCCGTAAAGAACGTGAAAGTGCCAAACGTTCCCCGCATGTCGGGCGTACCCATGCCCGACAGAGAATGAGCGTCGCTTTCCACCGGCGGGAAGTTCGCCGGCATCCGGATCATCGTGACCGGAACGCCCTTTTCGGTCAACATGGGCCAAAACGGGTCGCCTTCCCGATGCGACTCGATTTTGCCCGCCGATAAAGGGATAACGTACTCGCCCAACTCCAGGGTTTTTTCAGCCTCGGCGGTTTGCGCCATCGACGAAAAAGGCAGCCTCGTGAAAGGGTCGCGATGAATGAAGTCGTAAATCCCGTGCCCGCCGGGATCCCGGCCCGTGGTCACAGTGGACCAGGCCACCGGACTTTGCGGAGGAATCGTCGTCGCCAGCGGCTTGAAGTCGCCTTCCTCGCTGAGCCGTTTCAGATTCGGCAGATCGTCCCAGTGGCGCTCCAAGAACTTGGGGTCCATGCCATCGACCCCCAGGATGACCATTCGTTTGTCGGTTGATGAGGCCGGGGAGCCTCCGCAACCGGCGGCGGAGGCCGAGACAACAGCGGCTAGCAAGCAGATTAAGGTTGCCCGCACGGCGGAGCGTGGCCGCTGGCGGATGAGGCGCGTCGAAGCGGCTAACCCCTCCCTCACGGTCGGGGCTCCGTCTTCGCGGCTACGGCAAGATCGTGCCCATCCATGTAGTCCGGCGGCTTGAGCCCGAACAACGTAAGTGTCGTCGGTGCGAGGTCCTCAATTCCAGGGTCCTTCTCTTCGAACTTGCGATTGCAGAAAATAACCCCCGGGACCATCGGGGGATCCAGGCAATGATCCCCGCTCCAGGCCTTCGTATTGTCCTCGAAAACCGACCCTGTCACCGTGCCCGTCGCCGCGGACCAGGAATTGCGGTAGCCGGCGTTGTAACCGATCACGATGTCGGGCGCCGCTCCCGCATAGGGTCCCTTGTAGACGTCCTCCTTGGCGTAGGCGCGCCGAATAGCAACCGTGTTCCGCTCGTCGTCGATTAAGCCCGTGAGTTTTTCCGCCAGTTCTTTCTTGAGGGCCTTGGCTTCCTCGCCGGGCGCGACAATTCCTCGCGCCTCGCGGCCCTTCTGATTGATGTAGACCCCCGCCAACCCGAAAACGTAAACTCGCGTGCGGCTCCAATCGATGTCTCGTAAATAAGGTCCGCCCTCGCTGGCGCCGTTCTTGAGATGCAAGTAGCCGTTTTGGAGCAGCCAAACATTGAGATTCACGCCGCGCTGAAACGACTTGAAGCCATGATCGGAGAGCACGAACAGCACCGTCTCGTCGCCGGCATGCGTGAGCGTCTTTCCGACGATGTCGTCCATGCGCTGATAGAGATCCTCGATCACGCCGGCGTAGTCGCCACTCCCGTTGCCGTTCGTCTTGTGCGCCGGGTGGTCGGGCTCCAGATAGCGGTAGAACATATGCTGCACGCGGTCACTGGTGTCAAAGACGCAAGCCACCACTCCCTGCTTCGTTTTCTCGAGAGCGCTAAAAAACATCGACTTGCGCTCTTCGCAAATCGAGTAGGCCTGGTCGAGAAACCCCTGTTCGTCAATCACCCGCTCGTTGAGCGCCCAGGTGTCCTCGGCCAAGCCTAGAGTCGAGTAGGTGCCGAGCAGCTTGGCGAGGTAAGTGGCGTAGTATGTCGGGTGCGAAATCGGCAGCGCCGGGCTTTCGGGATCGAGATTGATCGGCGTGACATAAACCGAGTACTCGGGCTCGGTCGCGGTAATTCGAAATCGCGCCACGCCCCGCACCTTCACGCCCATCCCGGCCCGGAATGTCAGTTGAATCCAGGGCGAATACTCGCCGCGCTTCAGGGCGTGGGATCGCCCCTCGATTTCGAGCGTTGCCGTGCCATCGGCGTTGGGCACGATCCGAAAATCGATCTTCATCGGACCCGTCTCTTTGATCGGATTCGACGGACCCTCAATCGTCCCCTGCAAAGCGTTTCCACTGCGGCGCAGCGGAAAGCGCATGCCGGACTCAAACGAAGCCTCCTCCAGCGCGGTCGAGAATTCGTGGAACGTGCCCTGCGTCCCGAGCAGGTCCGGCGTACACATCGCCGACAGCAGCTTGCCGTCAAACTTCTCCGGCGGGAAAGTAATGGGAACACGCAGCACCGTGCATCCAACCTGATGCTCGCCCAGAATGTTCCAAAACGTGCGGCTCTTGCGGCGCAGCTCGACCGTCGGTTTGTCCAAAGGGATTCGCCATTTCCCGATCTTCAGAAACTTCTTGGGCTCGCCAACCCGCGAGGAGGAAAGTTCCGGCACGTACGTCCTCATGCTGCGGTTGAGGAAGTCGTACATGCTGTGCTTGCCGGGATTGACGCCGGTGGCGAAAGTCGACCAAGCCACCGGCGAGAGCGGCGGAAACGTCGTCCGCAACCGGCTGTAGGCGCCCTGCTCGCGCAGCTTCGCCAGGTGAGGCATTTTGCCCTCGGCCATGAAGCGCTCCGAGAGATCCGGGTCGAGCCCGTCCAGGCCCAAAAAAATCATTTTTCGGACGCGGGCTTTCTTGAGGCCCTTGCGCCGGGTCAGCGCGCGCCAGGCCACCCGGAAAGGCCAGATCAGCAGCGAGGCCGCTCCCAGAATGAAGGCTATCAGCAGGCTGAGGAACGATCCCAGGAAGGCAAATCCCGCGCCCGGCCCGATATAGGCAAGCCGCAGGTTTTCGGGCGCCGGAAGCGGGTCGTTCGCCGAGAGAAAAAGGGCCGTGGCGCACGACGCGAAAGCCCACGGGGCGAGTAGCCACGCACGATGAACCAGGCGCCTGGCAGAAGGTTTTGGCGGAGGGGGCCTCACCGCAGCTTGCCCTCGACGAAGGGCACTTCCAGGACCTTATCGTGCTGGATCGGGCCGTGGCCGAAGTACCCTTCCTCCCCGAACAGCTCTCCATGATCGGACGTAATGGTGATGTAGGTGTTCTTGGGGACCATGTCGAACAGTTCTTCGATGACACGGTCCAAGTATTTCACCGCTCCGACTTGGCGCCGCTGCAGCTCTTTCATCTTTTTATCGTCGAAGAACCGTTGCTTGCTTTTCTTCAGTTTTCCTCCGACGACGTGATCGTCGAGGTGCTTGAAGACTCCGTGGACGCCGCTGATGCGCGGCCAGTCCTCGGGCGGTTCGTCCGGCAGTGCGTAGGGGTAATGGGTCTCCCCGACATTGAGCAGATAGAACGACGGGCGGTCCTCGGGAAAGGTCATCTCCTTGAGCATGGCCCGCATGTCGTTGTGCTTTTTCATCAGCCGGAACGTATCGAATCCCTGGTTGAGGATCGTGCGCGGATTGAGCACCGGCAGTGACACCCGGGCGTGGGTCCGGTAGCCCATTTTGTCCCGAAGAAACAGCGGGAAGTAGAGCCTCGGCACCAGCGATTTGAACTCGATATCGTCCGCGCCCAGCCGCTCGTTGTACTTGAAGAAGTCTTTCTTGTAATACTCGGATGCAAAGACGTTCTTGGGACTCTGGTGAGGCAGCAGCCCCATCAACAGATTGAAGTGGGAAGGGGCGGTCCAGGAAGCATAGGACCAGCGCTTCTCCACCTTCCCCAGTCGGCGCATCACCTTCGGACGCCCGCGAATGAACGAATCGTAGCGGCAGCTATCGAAGATGATCAGAATGTAGTTGTTGTGAACCGGCCGTTTCTTTCTTGCCGCCATAAAGCAGAGCCCAGTATAGCATCGGGCAAATCGGCTTCCCGGCCGGCGTCTTGTTCAACCAAAAGTTCTTGTCCCCAACTTCCTCCAACCTTCGTCCCGCCCGCACCCCCAAGTATCACTACTTCAGCCAGGCCGGGGAACTCCAGGCGTATTTGCCGGATTTTCGACCGTCCAGCTAGCAGGGTCATTTGACCTTTCCGATCCAGCGCGGCAAGTGATCTTTGCTGCCGGCGGAACCCTCCGCGGAAGCGTTGGGGGGAACCGTGACATCCAGGGGCTGCTCCCGGAACCGTCAATGGCGCCGGAACAACGAAAAGACGAGCGTCAAGACAATACTCAGAAGAATCGACGTGACTATGGGGAAGTAAAAGACAGAGTTCTTGCCGCGGAAGACAAAATCACCCGGCAGACGGCCCAGCCGGGGTAAGCCGAGTTTGGCCCCAAGCATGACGAGCAGGCCCGCGGCAACGAGGGCTAATCCGGCGAAGATAAGAAGGCGTCCCAGGTTCACGGGGGTTCGCGGAACGCGGACGTTCCAATTTCAGATCGGCTCCGTCTATAGTGTAATCGGTGCATCGCCGCGCGCGGCGACAGACAGCCAACTTGGCCGGACAGCTCCGAATGCTTTACGGTTCTTAGTCGAAAGCGTATCCGCTTTGTACGGACCGGCTAGAATCATATCTAGGATGAGGCGTCTGCCGCCAATCTTTGCGGTCGAAGCAGGTGCGCCGCTGGCGGGTGGCGGGAAAGCAGGTTAGCTCGAACCAATGAAAGTCTTAGTCACAGGGGCCACCGGATTCGTTGGCCACAGGCTTTGCGAGGTATTGAAGCAGCGCGGGCATTCCGTGGTGGCGCTTTCCAGAAACAGCGTCACTGCCAAGCAAAGTCTGCCCTTCATCGATCAGGCGTTTGACTGGCAGCCGGTCTCCGAGCCTGCACCGCAAGAAGCGTTCGATGGGGTCGGCGGTGTCATCCACCTGCTTGGGGAAACCGTGCAGGGCCGCTGGAATGCCGCCAAGAAGGCGGCTATCCGTGACAGCCGGGTCATCGGCACGCGGAATCTGGTCGCAGGCATCGCCCGCCTCGAATCCCGCCCCAAAGTCTTAGTCTCCGCTAGCGCGATCGGCTACTACGGTGACCGCGGGGATGAAGAGTTGAGCGAGGAGTCAGCGCCTGGCGACGACTTTCTCGCCCGGATTTCGCGAGAGTGGGAAAGCGAAGCCGTTGCCGCTGAAAGGCTTGGCGTGCGGGTTGTTCTTCCGAGAGTATCGGTTGTGCTCGCCTCCGGCGGCGGCGCTTTAGAGGCGATGCTTTTGCCTTTCAAGTTAGGAGCGGGCGGCCCGCTGGGCTCGGGCCGGCAGTGGTGGTCTTGGATCCACCGAGACGATCTGGCCGGGATGATGATCCAACTGCTGGAGGGTGATTTCCGCGGCGCGGTGAACGGAGCGGCTCCGAACCCGGTGCGCCAGAAGGAATTCGCACGGGTTCTTGGGAAGGTCCTGCGGCGGCCGGCGTTCATGCCGGCTCCGGCCTTCGCGTTGAAGATTGCCCTGGGAGGGTTTTCCGCCGAGTTGCTGTCGAGCAAACGCGTGCTACCCAAAGCGGCTGAAAAAATAGGGTTCTCGTTTCGATACCCGGAGTTGGAAGGGGCGCTCCGGGAGGCCTTGGGCCGTTAGGCAGAGAAGAAGAACCGGCCTTGTTCGTCCCGGATTCGGCCGGTGTCTCGCTTGGATCAAGTTGGTTCTCGTGTTCGCGCAGAGGCTGGCCCGAACCGGAGCTATTGTCGCGATAGGAGTCACCGTCGCTGCAAAGAAGCGGCTATATTTGATAGATATGGGGTATCTAGTTGACTCCAGTAGCCACTACATCTTGGGGGTGGGGGTGCCGGCCCTGGTGGCCTCGACCATTGTCTTATAGGGAGCAGGGTCGGCGGCGACCGCCTGCTGGAGGAGGCGATAGAAAAGTTTGCCGCGCGACCGTGAGGTCCGCCGGTTGAAGCGGAACGTGAACTCGTCCAGGTAGTAGTCCAAATACTCGTGACTGACAGCCCCCTGGTGGGTCCCCAACAGCCAGCGCTTTAGCAGAGAGGCGACACGATGGACTCTCGGCAGCAGCTTACTCGCCGATTGCCGCTTCCCGCGCAGCACGGTGACTTCATGGCGGTATCCTTTGTTCTCCAATCCCGCATAGCCTTCCCAGCCGTCGGTGTGCACGAGGCTGCCAGGTTGGATAGCTTCTTCGACAAAGGCTTCCAAGCTCGCCGCTGAGGCATCCGCGATCCGACGGAGCCGGATGCGACCCATACCGCGCCCATCCTCCTCGGCAGCAACCGCAACTAACGCTTTGCCAACCATTTCGCGACCTCGGACGCCCTCTTCGACTCCGCCCACATACGTTTCGTCCACCTCCACCCGGCCGACCAGCCGATTGCGACCGGGGCGCACCATGGCGCGGCGGAACTTGTGCAGCCAGGTCCAGGCGGTTACATAGCTACCCAAACCCAAGACCCGCTGCAACTCCAGCGCGCTGGCCCCGCCTTTTTGCGTTGTCACCCACCAAGCCGCCCGGAACCACAACGTCAAGGGCTTGCGGGTGTCCTGGAAAATCGTGCCCGCCGTCACCGAGGCCTGGTAACCGCAGTCGGCGCAGAGCAGCAGATTGCGTTTGCTGGCCCATGAGGACTGGATCCCACAGCGCGGGCACACGAACCCCTCCGGCCAGCGCAGCTTCAGCAGGTACTCCCGGCACGCCTCCTCGGTCGAGAATCGAGCTTCCAACTCGACGAGGTTTCGGGGGTAGTCCTCCTTCATGCCCCCAACCACAACATATTGTGGCTACTGGAGTCAACCGTCTGGTTTCCCCTGATCCTCATAGTCGTTATTTGGTTTGGGTACAACTCCGGTGGCTTTATCGGGGAGGGGATTCAGAAGTTGAGAAGCGGTTGAGAAGCCCCCGCCCAAAGTCTCCGCGCAGGCCGCGACTATGAGTCTATTCTGGACCGTCTGGTTTCCCCTGATCCTCATAGTCGTTATTTGGTTTGGGTACAACTCCGGTGGCTTTATCGGGGAGGGGATTCAGAATATGCTCAACCCGCTGCTGCGGTTAGGCGGCTGGATCCTCAACTTCATCTTCGGCGTTTGAGGCCCGCTCCGTGCCTGAGCGCTAGCTAGTTTGCGGCGCAAAATGCGTGATGCCGCTATTCGGTGACTGTCACCAGAGCAATGAATTTCCGAATTCTGCGCCGGAAACTAGCTAGAAGACCCTCTTCGTCATCTTCGGGATCTGAAAGCTTCCCGTGTCGGACACAGCCATCACCGCCATCACGCCGGCCTGAATCGGGTCAGTGACGACAAGGTCCGCCGCCTCGGGCGCCGCCCCGGCCATGTTGAGGGATACGACCAGCAGACCCTTTTGCTTGACTTCCCGCACGGCGTCTTCGATTTCTCCGCCCATCAAGGCCCCAGCCAGCACGATGGCGCGAGCGCGCGGAAGACGAGCGACCGCTCGTACAGCTTCCGCCAGCTCCGCCTCGCCGACCAGCGGGATGGTATCCACCGATATGCGCTCCCCGCGGAGATTGTGACGGTCCGCCTCGGAAACTGCCCCTACGGCGACCTGGCCCACCTGAGCTCCCCCGCCAATGATGATGATTCGCTTGCCGAAAACTTTCTTGAGGGTTCGTGTCTCTTTAACGCGAACCACGCCAGGCAGAGCCCCTAATTGCTCGATTAAAGGAGCGGGGGTATCGATCCCCGAAATCTCAAAAAACACGGACTCGATCGGCTTCTGGCTGTCGAGGATTGCAACCCAAGTAATGTCGCCGCCGGCGCGAGCGATAATCCCCGTCAGCTCATGAAGAGCTCCCCGCTCGTTGTTGACCTCAATGGCCAGAGCAAGCGACTCATGATCTTGTCCCGAATTTGAATGTGCCATGTCAGCGAACAGTTAGTGAAAGCAGCGGGAGGCACTCGGCTCAAACGAAAACTTAGGTGCTGAGCGGCGTTAGAGGGCCGCTACAGCCTTTCAGTATACCGATGCATCTCCATGTGTCCGGTGGGGTTTCTCGCTGATCCGCTCTGTTTTCCGGCTCGGCGTGAACCCTTCAAGCCTCGATCCCGCCAAGCCTTTTGCGGCCGCCCGCCCGCGCTATAGACTAAGGGAGCCAGGAGTCCCGTTTGGCGCGCGATACAATGTTCCCAAACCGAACACAGGAGGAAATCCAGCTTATGCCGCCTATCCAGGGACACACCAAGCAGGGCAGACGTCAATTCGTGAAAACTGCGGCCGCGGCCGTCGCTACCGCGCAATTCCCAATCCTCGGCGCGAACGACCGCGTCAACCTCGCGGTCGTGGGTTTGGGGGGACGCGGCGGGAATCATGTCGACTTTTATTCGACATTGAGTTCGGAGTGCCGTCTTGCCGCCGGTTGCGCTGTCCTGAGATCCATGCAGGGCGCTGTTGGCGGACTGAAATCAGTAAGACCTCGCGCGCTATAGCCATGATTCATCACGTCATCCCCCACTACCACAGCTCCGCCGTAGTAGCGGCACTGCTTATTCTGTCCTGTTCCGCGCCGCCCCCGGTGGCGGAAACTCCAGAGAAGCCGCCCAACTTCATCATCATCATGGCCGATGATTTGGGGTATGGCGACCTGAGCACTTACGGCGGCTGGATCGATGTGCCTTCGATCGATCGCCTCGCGGCCGAGGGGCTCAAGTTCACCGACTTCCACTCGAATGGCGCGGTTTGCAGCCCGACCCGCGCGGCGCTGCTCACCGGCCGCTACCAGCAACGGGTCGGCATTCCGATGGTGGTGTTCGCCGACCCCAAGCGCGAAAACCATCGCGACGGCCTGCAGCCGATCGAATACACGTTCGCCGAAATGCTGAAGGAGCAGGGCTACGCCACGGGAATTGTCGGGAAATGGCACCTCGGCTACTACCCGAACTACAACCCAATCCACAGCGGGTTTGATCTCTTCCGGGGCTACGTCAGCGGCAACGTCGATTTCTTTTCGCACGTCGATCAGGCGGGCACATTCGACTGGTGGCATCAAGATGAAAAGTCGGATGAAAAGGGCTACGTGACGACGCTCATCAATCGGCACGCGGTGCGGTTCATCGAAGACAACGAAGACAGGCCTTTCTGTCTCTATATTCCTCACGAAGCTCCGCACTCCCCGTACCAGGGGCCGGGCGACGACCCGGCCGGATTTCGCGTTGCGGGCGGGCCCTCGGCTCGTTTGCAGCTTTCACCCGAGTTGACGAAGCAAAAATACGCCGAGATGGTCGTCGAGATGGACCGGGGCGTCGGCGCGGTCATGGATGCTGTCGAACGCACGGGAATCTCGGACCATACGCTGATCTTTTTCTTCTCCGACAACGGTGCAACGCGCAGGGGAAGCAACGGTCTGCTTCGCGGACACAAAGCGAGCGTCTGGGAAGGGGGGCACCGCGTGCCGGCCATCGCCCGCTGGCCCGGGAAGATTCAAGCCGGAACCGTGAGCGGCGAACTTGCCGCCGGCTTCGACCTCTGGCCGACCATGGCCGAGCTTGCGGGCGCGCCGTTGCCCGCCGAGCGGCCGCTCGACGGAGTGAGCCTCGCTCCCGTTTTGCTGGATGGAAAAACCCTCGACCGGCCAGCTATGTTTTGGGAATTCCAAGATGCTGTCGCGATGCGCGACGGACCGTGGAAATACATCGCCGGCGAGAACGACTTCGCAGGGCCGGGATTGTTCAACCTGGCCGACGATTTGGGCGAGCAGACAAATCTTGCCAGCAAATTCCCGGACCGAACCAAATCGATGGCCGAGGCGGTTGCCAAGTGGCTCCAGGAAGTAGAAGGCAGCGCCACTGAACAGCCGTCCACGCGGAAATGAGCAGGGGATGATCACGTCAGTGCCTAGCTCTAGCCAAAGATATTTGAAATTTCGTTTGTGGGGAGTTTGGGCGGTGGTGGCGCTAGTACGGGCCCGGGCCTGGAGCTTACAGTATTTCAGGGGCGTGCGGCCTGTCGGGATGAGCCACGTTCACGTGGCTTGGTCTCCTTTAGGCCGGCCCTTTTAGGGCCGGTTCACAGGCCTCTTCTGACCTCGTTCCTCAGCCCGTTTCAACGGGCTTTCGTCCCACTCTGGCCTTCACCCGCATTGAACCGCATTCTTGCCTGCTGTGTGCCATTCTTGGCGAGCTCGGAGCCACTATGAGCCATTTCTCCCCCCGTGCGGGGAGCGCTTTGCACGCCCCTCTTTCTGCGAACAAAATCCTCAGAATCGCCGGGCTAGAATCTAGGGTGGGTAGCCCTGTCTGAGCTATGCTTGCCGCCTCCTATAATGGCATTAGGACGCCGCGGCATTAGCGTCGAGCTTCAGCAATGGCAAGCACGCCAACCAGTGCACTGGTACCCGTTGAGGAATACCTCCGCACCCACTACCGGCCCGACCGCGACTACGTGGACGGGGTCATCCTGGAGCGCAACGTGGGAGAGAACGATCACGCTTACTGGCAAAGGGCGATTCTTCTCTACCTGTGCGAGCGGGAGAAACAGCTTGGCATCTATGTGATACAGGAACAACGCGTCCAGGTTTCGCCAACGCGCTTCCGCGTGCCGGATATTTGCATCCTGGCTGGCGGGCGTCCGTCAGAACCCGTTTTCACCTCTCCGCCATTTGTCTGTGTTGAGATTCTTTCCCCCGAGGACCGCATCAGCCGCATGCAGGAAAGGATTGATGACTACCTCGCATTTGGCGTCAGTTACGTGTGGGTGATTGACCCCAAGACCCGCCGCGCCTGGGCACACACGCCCGCGGGGATATCCGAGGTGAAGGACGGGGTGCTTCGTACGCGCAAGAAGGCGGACGCTCCCGAGATTATCGTTCCTCTCGCCGAATTGTTCGACTAGCAGCCCGTGGCAAAAGTGTGCTCGGGCGTAAAAGGGGGACTGCCACCAATTTCCGCTTCTCCAATCCATTTTAAAATCAGCGTTTCCTCGAAAGGAAATTGGCTGGCTGTCCCCTTTTTTCGCTCGAAACCTCTCGCCATTTGCTCCGAGCGAGCCTATAATTGCAGTAGCGGCCTTTCCGCCGGTTTCTTAACCGCTTTGGCTTCGAACGCCAACCCAACGCAGTGCTTGCCTGCCCTACCTTGATCTGCGAAACTAGGGGGGCTGTTTCGTTTTGGTGTTTGATCGGCCCGCCGTTGCGCAACGTAAACTGACCGGCTGGACGTGTATTCGGATTCCGTGCCGAGAGGAGTTGGAATAGAGAGACTGCGCGGGTTGCTCGATTGAACTCGGTCAGGGCATAGCCTGTCTGGAAGCGCGATCGACGAGCAGCGAGCATGAAGAAAACGGCTTATGGCCGCATCCGGTCGTCCCGATTGGAGCCGGCCGAACAAGAATAGGAGGGTAATGGCAAAAGAAGAAGGAATTGAAGTAACGGGTACTGTGGTTGAAAAGCATCCGGGCGGCATTTTTTCGATCGAACTGGACAACAAGCACAAAGTGCTCGCACAGATCGCGGGAAAGCTTCGCAAGCACCGCATTCGAATCCTGACGGGCGACAAGGTGCAGTTGGAGCTCTCGCCCTACGACCTGACCCGCGGACGGATCGTCTACCGCTTCCGCTAGAAACTTTTCCGGATCGCCCGAAGCCCAGATTAGAGCGCCGCGGCCTCTCTCGGTCGTTTTCGAACGAATGCCGCGAATTGAAATTGAGCGGCCTGCTGTGTTTTCCCGAAGCGAGTGCTGTTTTTGCTGAGCAGGCGGATGCCCTACCACGAGAATCGGCGCGGCTTTCTGCGCTTCAGCACAAGTGCGCTGCTCGCCGCAAGGTTGAGCAGAACTTCTCCGGCGGACGGCGCGGAGCCGGCGAACAGCCCCAACGAATCGAACATGCCGGCAAACCGCGACTCCGTGAAAGCGCTCACCTTCGACGTCTTTGGAACAGTTGTCGACTGGCGGTCTTCCATCATCCGGGAGGGCAAGGAACTAGCGCGGCGCAAGGGCCTTGATGCCGACTGGGCGAAATTCGCCGACGCCTGGAGAGGTGGCTACGGGCCCTCGATGAACCGCGTCCGCAGCGGAGAATTGCCTTGGATGAAGATCGACGACTTGCACCGGCTCATCCTCGACGGCCTGCTGCAGCAGTTCAACATCGAAGGACTGAGCGAAGCTGAGAAAGACCACTTCAATCGCGCCTGGCACCGCCTCACTCCGTGGCCCGATGTTGTTCCGGGCTTGACGCGGCTCAAGAAGAAGTTCATCATCACGACGCTCTCAAACGGTAATGTCGCTTTGCTCACGAACATGGCGAAGAACGCCGGCCTGCCTTGGGACGCCATCCTTTCCTCCGAACTCGCCAAGCGCTACAAACCCGACAAGGAAGTCTACCTGACAGCCGCCGATTTGCTGGGGTTGCAGCCCGAGCAAGCCATGATGGTGGCGGCGCACAAGGGCGACCTGCGGGCGGCGAAGTCGGTGGGATTCAAGGCCGCGTTCGTGCCGCGGCCGCTCGAGCGGGGCCCGAACGTTAAGCGTGATCTCACGCCCGATCCGTCCTTTGAAGTGGTCGCAAAAGATTTCGTTGACTTGGCCGAGAAGCTGGGAGCTTAGCCCCAGCTTAGCCCCAATACTGTCCACATAGAGCCTTGCAGTCGCGGATAGAGCTTTTGAGCCGCGAAGCGGCGCAGGATCGTAGCCCATGGGTGGAGCGAAGCGGAACCCTGGGTGGGGTAACCTAAGAAAGGGCAACCCCGAAGGGGTGTTGGGCTTGCGGTCCGCCGCCCGAACCACGCCTCTGGCTTCCAGCCCCAAAACCCTGCTTCCGGTAACCAACCATCAAAATATTCCCGCGGCCCTGTTTCTTCAAGCACTTAGACCCCGCTCGCCCCGCCTTGCGAGCCAACAAACCGGACCCCGCCTGCTACAATGAGAACGGTATCCAGTAGCGGACCAGCCCGCGAGGCAAAGCTGGAAACAAACAAGCTGGCGACAAGCCGATGTGGCGCACGTCCAGACGTGCCGTGTCGCCATTCCTGGCGACATGTCTTAGCTGGCAGTGGCCGTCCACCCGAGTTGCCGCTAATCCGCCAGCCTTGTGGCGAGCGACAAGAAAACCCTCAAATCCGCAAGAAAACCTGTCGCTTTTGCTAGGGAACCTGCCACGGTCCCGCCGCCGCCTGCAACCGCAGTCACTGAAAACAAAAACATTATCGGTTGACACCATGACGAGGCGTCGAAAATGGACCAGATCCTGCCATATTCTGCCATTCTCTGCCATTTCCGGACATTTTGTAAAGAAAATTTATACCTCACCCGGCAACCTCTTTGTTTCCATCACTTCGCCAGGCCGTGGCCACTGACATCCCGGCCTGCCGCTGCAGGGTCAGGAGCCGCGCGCGTCAGCAAGCGGTTGCCGCTGGTCTGTCCCGCAACCGCTTGCTAACCGCTTGCTGACGCGCGCGGCTCGGTTTGACGCCAACGCCGTGGCGGGCAGAGATGCCTGTCCAATTCATCTTCAGAATGTAGAAACTCTAGGGGCGCGGCGGAGCCGTGCGCACGTCCCCACTCGGCGTCGTGATCTTTCTTGCCAAGAAGCCGGTGAACGCTATGGCGTTGTCCGCTGCTGAATGGAATAATGGTTGCTCGTGGTGATGTGAAAGTGAGGTTTTCCATGGTCTGTCGGCGTCTTACGAAAGCGAATCCTGGTTCAAGGTTGTTGGCGTGTGCTCTCTTGCTCTATCTAGCTGTAGCGCTAGCATTGCTGGCCGTGCCGGTTAACCCGGCAATGGCGCAACAGGCGAAAAAAACGGCGAAAGACTACCCCACCGGCTACACCGGCACGCCATTTCTGCCTGGCGGCAAGTGGCGCGTGCATGACATCAACCGTCCGCGCCCCCGCGTCGTCACGCCGGGAACGGCCAGCACGCAGGACCACCCGGGCCGCCCGCCGGCCGATGCCATCGTGCTCTTCCATGGCAAGGACCTTTCCAACTGGCTGGCGCGGGGCAGCGGGGCGGAACGGCGCAACACGGCGGCCCCCGAATGGAAGGTTGAGAACGGCTACATGGAGATGGTCCCCAAGACCGGCAGTATCTTCACCAAGGAGAAATTCGGGGACATGCAGCTCCACATCGAGTGGGCGGCTCCGAAGAACATTCAAGCCGCCAGCCAGGGCCGGGGCAACAGCGGCGTGCTGATCATGGGACTCTACGAAATTCAGGTGCTCGACTCCTACAACAACGTCTCCTACGCCGACGGCCAGGCGGCGGCAATCTACGGGCAGTATCCGCCCCTCGTCAACGCTTCGCGCAAGCCCGGCGAGTGGCAGACCTACGACATCATCTTTGAGGCCCCGCGCTTCCATGGCGGCCGGCTCGTCAAGCCGGCTTTTGCGACCGTGTTTCACAACGGAGTGCTGATGCATCATCGGCAGGAGCTAATGGGCCCCATGCGCCACAAGGTTGTCACGAAGTATGAGCCGCATGAAGCGGAGGGTCCGCTGCAGTTGCAGTCACATGGCAACCCGGTGCGTTACCGCAACATATGGGTCCGGCGGCTGGACAAGGTATCCCAGTAGCCCGGCGGCGGCCCGGGCGAAATGCGTTCGGCTGTTTCGCGCATACCGCACTGTCGCGCATACCGCACTGCACGACAGCCCCGAGATGAGCTAAGATAGGCCGACTGACGCTAGCTCCCGGCTTGATGCGCGGCACGATGAAACGACGCTCGCCGGATCTTGCGTCACGACGTTCAATCCGAGGAGGTGTTGCTTGAGAGGATGGAATATTGTAGCTCTCACGGTTGGGCTGGCGGCGCCTGTTTGCGCCCAGCACGGGGTCGTCACCAACCGCTTCACTTCGCCCGAGGACGTTGCGGCGGGCGGCCGCATCTTCCGGTCTCATTGCGCCAATTGTCACGGCGTCGACGGCGCGGGGGGCAAGGGACCTGATCTCACCCGGGGGGTCTACCGCCACGGCGGCGAGGATCCGGACCTCTACGACACGATTTCGGGGGGTATCCCGGGTTCGGAGATGGCGGGGATTTTCTTCGAAGGCAAGCAGCTCTGGCAGATTGTGGCCTACGTTCGGTCGCTCGCCGACAGCTCGGAGGGCGCCCTGCCAACCGGAGACGCGAGGCGGGGCGGCGCCTTGGTCAGCGGCAAGGGCGGTTGCCTGCAGTGCCACATGGCCGGCGGGCAGGGAGGCCGCATGGGCCCAAGCCTCGACGACATCGGAGCCGCCAGGTCGCCTTCCCATCTTAGGACGGCCATTCTAGAGCCGGGCGAAGAAGTGCTGCCCAGTCACTGGACGGTCAAGGCGACGACAAAGAAAGGAGAGACGGTGTCCGGAAGGCGGCTCAACGAGGACACGTTCTCGGTTCAATTGCTCGATTCCAAGGACCGGCTGCTGTCGCTCGCCAAGAGCGACCTGGAAAGCTATGAGATCGTCAAGAAATCGGCGATGCCTTCTTATAAAGGTATGTTGACTGACAGTGAGGTGGACGACATTGTTGCGTATCTCGTAGGTCTCAGACGAAGGGGGACAGCCCGATGAAGTCACTCCGTTTATTCGTCGTCCTGCTGACGTTTGTCGCGGCGGCCTTTGCTCAAGTCTCATCCGAGCGCCTGCTGAAAGCCGCAGACGACCCTGAAAACTGGCTGACCTATTCGGGATCGTACAAGAGCCAGCGTCACAGCAAACTCGATCAAATCCAGCGCGAGAATGTCAAGGACCTGCAGTTAAAGTGGGTCTTCCAAGCTAAGTCCCTCGAGAAGTTTCAGGCAACCCCGCTGGTTGTCGACGGGGTGATGTACGTCACCGCGCCGCCCAACAACATCTTCGCGCTGGACGCGAAGACCGGGCGAACCTTCTGGTCCTACACGCATAACCATCCCGACAAGATCAACATCTGCTGCGGCCGGGTCAACCGGGGTCTGGCGATCCTGGACGACACGTTGTTCATGGGCACGATCGACGGGCGACTGCTGGCCATCGACGCGAAAACCGGCGCCGTCAAGTGGGATGTCACCGTGGTGGACTACACCGGGGGCTATTCGCTGACCATGGCGCCGCTGATCGTCAAGGACAAGGTGATCGTCGGCACAGCCGGGGGCGAGTACGGCATTCGAGGTTTTATCGAGGCCCGTGACGCCAAGAGCGGAAAGAGGCTATGGCGCTTCCACACGATTCCCGGCCCGGGCGAACCTGGAAACGAAACCTGGGAAGGGGATTCCTGGAAGCGGGGCGGGGGCTCGGCCTGGCTGACAGGATCCTACGACCCCGATCTCAACTTGGTTTATTGGGGCATCGGCAATCCCGCGCCGGACTGGAACGGGGATGTTCGCAAGGGCGACAACCTCTACAGCGATTCCGTCATTGCGCTCAACCCCGACGACGGCAAGCTGAAGTGGCACTTTCAATTCACGCCGCACGATTTGTGGGACTGGGACTCGGTCCAGGTGCCCGTGCTGGTGGACCGTGAATTCAAGGGCGAACAGCGCAAGCTGATGCTGTGGGGCAACCGCAACGGCTTCTTCTACGTGCTGGATCGCGCCACGGGCGAATTCCTGCTGGGCAAGGCTTTCGTGCACCAAAACTGGGCCAAGGGTTTGGATAAGAACGGCCGTCCGATCAGGATCCCCGGCATGGGACCCAGCCGCGAAGGAAAGAAGGTCTATCCGAGTGTTCAGGGGGGGACGAACTGGTATTCGCCGACCTATAGCGAGCGGACCGGCCTGTTTTATCTGTCGGTTTGGGAAAGCTACCCGAGCGTTTACAAAAAGGGCGATCCGGCTTATACGCGGGGAAACCGCTACGTGGGCAGCCTGCCGCAGGGCATCATGCCCGATGTGGTCAAGGACGAGGAGCCTGGCTACGGCGCGGTCCGGGCTCTTGATCCCGAAACAGGCGAAATGGAGTGGGAATTCAAGATGGCGGAGGTTTCCGAAGGCGGCCTGATGTCGACCGGCGGGGATGTGCTTTTTTCGGGCAGCATAGAAGGGCAATTCGTGGCGCTCGATGTTTTCACGGGCCGATTGCTTTGGAGGGTGAATCTGGGCAGCAGCATGACCAACGGGCCGATCACCTATATGGCGGACGGCAAGCAACATGTCGCGGTAGTTTCCGGCCACTCGCTATTTGTGTTTGGCTTGCGTGACCGAGCCCCCGAGCCGTGACGTCAGGGAGCGCTCAGGCCCGCTGCCTAATTTGCAGCGGCACGGTCTCCAGCAAAGCGTGGGAACAAAGCGGAGCACGCTTGTTCCGAACAACGCGGGGAAGAAGTTGCCGCCCTCGGGTAGCCGCACGAGTTCGGATCTTCAAAAAGCCGAAGCGGGTACTCTTTATCGCAGCCGCGCGGTTGAGTCCCCCGTTCGCTTGGTAACATAAGGAGAGTGCTGCTGGAGCTGGGAGGAAGCGCGCCTGTTAGACAGATTCCGTGGCGGTCGGATATATTAGACAGCGGATATTGTATTCTCATATCGATCTTTCCTTATGACGCGGAAGGCTGCGCTTGAGAGCGGGGTCGCTTTCTGCTCCGCTTCCAGTCAGGCAGCAAGACATTTTTCTGAAGTTCGTTCGATAGTATTCATTAGATAGAGGCATTCATGACGCTCGAGATGATTCTGTGGTTTGTGGGCATCGCTTTCGGCCTGGCTCAGATTTCCACCTTCTGCACCACGATCTATTTACACCGCAGCTTGACTCACCAGGCATTGATCCTGCACCCGGTTGTCCGTTTTCTAATGCACTTCGAGCTTGTGCTGGCCACTGGCATCGTCCCGCGCGAATGGGCGGCGGTGCATCGCAAGCATCACCGTTTTTCCGATCAGGAAGGGGATCCTCACAGCCCCTACATTGAAGGACTCTGGAAGGTTCTGTTCCTCAATGTCGTGATGTACAAGAAAGAAATCAGGAACAAGGGAACGCTGGAGACGTTTGCTCCCAACTGGAAGAACGACATCATCGATCGTCTCCCCCGCGTCGGAAAGTTCGGGCCCTATGTGGGCATGCTGCTGCTGGCGCTAGTCTTCCCCTGGCTGACCGGCGCGAGCTACTGGCTGGGCGCGCTGCTCGGTGTCGCCACGTGGTGGCTTAACGCGGGTTTCTACGTGTTTCTGAACGCCATGGTCAACAGCGTCTGTCACAAGATCGGCTCCCGGAATTTCGACAATCATCTGGCCACCAACCTTCAGTGGGTCGCTTGCATTACCGGCGGCGAGGGCTTGCACAACAACCACCACCAGTTTCCGATGTCGGCCCGCCTGAAGGCGAAGGCGATCGAGTTCGATCCCGCCTGGCCGGTCATTTGGACTCTCAAGAAACTTCGTTTGGCGGAGTATAGCGAATCAGCGCTAGCACGGCTTTAGCAGCAATGCTGTTCACCTAGAGCCTTCGAGTCCAGGGTCTTTGAGCCGCGAAGCGGCGCAGGATCGTAGCCCAGGGTGGAGCGAAGCGGAACCCTGGGTGCGAATACCATCAAGGGTAAGCCCCGCGCGGGGCGTAGGAGCAAACTGGCCGGTTCGTCTCCGAGGAAAGCAATGTGCGGCGGGCGTTCACCGATGTCCGATACATGATTGCCCGCCATGCAATAAAAAGTCCGCGGAATTGCTAAGTGAACGGTATTGGGTTTTAGTTAGCCGGCCGCCCATTGCGGGTCAGACACGCTGCCGCTCCGCCGGCAATTCTTTGTTGATAAAGCTATGAAGATCACCGTTCGCAATCATGGTCCCCTTCGCCTGGAAGGTGAGTTCACAATCGAAGACGCCGGCGCCAAGGCCTTTGGGCTGGCGGGACGCACCGTAATTAGCCTTTGCCGCTGTGGCCATTCCGAAAACAAACCGTTCTGCGACGGCTCGCACAACCGGGCAGGATTTCAGTCCATGGTTGAGGCGCGCGAACTTCCTCCGCCGAAACCGAAGCTGTAAACCCGTCAAGAATATTTGGAATTTTGTTCGTCCGGCATCGAGCGAGCAGTCTGACGCGGACGAGCCGCAACAAAAGAGGGGAGCGTGGACGCTGCCGGATGAGGCGCGTCGAAGCGGCTAACCCCTCCCTCACGGTCGGGGCTCTGAGTCTGGCTCCCGAAATTTCTGCCACGTTTGGCGCGAATTTCATGATGCGGGTAACACTAAGCGCCTAATGCGTTCTTAACTCACTCGCTGCCTCGGCGGCCCGCCGAACCGCCGCCAGGATATTGGAATAGCCGCAGCAGCGGCACAGGTTTCCGTTCATCCACTCGATGGCTTGTTCCTGAGTCGGGCGCGGATTCTTCTCGAGCAGAGCCACCGTCGTAAGAATCATTCCCGGCACGCAGTAGCCGCACTGCATGGCGCCTTCTTTGATGAACGCTTCCTGGACCGGATGCAGCTTGCCGTCCCGGGCCAGCCCCTCGATGGTCGTAATTCGGCGTTTGTTCGCTTGCTTTGCGGGAGTCCGGCAGGAAGTCACCGGCCGTCCGTCGAGCAAGACGGTGCAGGCTCGGCACTGTCCTTCGCCGCAACCGTACTTCGTGCCCGTCAGCCCCAGGTCTTCCCGCAGCACGTCCAGAAGCGGACGATCCGGGTCGGTCTCGACAGCCCAAGCCTTGCCGTTGACGTTCAGTTCCATGGATACGAGATTCTCCAGCCAGCCGAGCCGTGACCGTAAAGGAGCGGCCTTCCGCTATTTTTTCACAGCTCCTGAGTTAGCAGCCCCAATCTGATTCTAGCCACTGGCAACTGGACCATCAGTCAGGGCAGCGCTCGACCTGCAATCAAGCAGATGCAGCGATCATACCTCTTGCGGGTTGAAGAAGTCTACGCGGGGACGACGCAATGTTGTAGCACAATAGAAATGTCCCCCTCGCCAGCACAGTAGAAATGTCCCCTTGCGCGCTAAGCTCTTAAGCCCATTCGCCTTGTTGAACCGAGTGCTCTTTTCGCGTCGGCGAGGGAACAGTCAAGGGCGAGCCCGTAGGGCTTGGCTTTGCGGACCCTTGACGGGTCCCTCGCCGACGCCATCATCAGCCTGCTAGGCGAAGGGGCCAGCCACGAATCTGATCTAGAGGGGACATTTCTATTGTGCGCGCAAGGGGACATTTTCATTGGGTTACAACACGCGGGGACGACGCAAGACTCCAGCGCGTGTCGAACGATAACCAGCACGGACAGGCCGCCAGCGGCATCACCTGGAAGTGCGTCACAGCAGCGCAAAGAGCTAGCGAATCGCTACGGTCACTGCGTTGAGCGCCTGGCCATCAATCGTCACGTTCACCTGTACTTCGCCGCGGCCCATGAGGCTCCTTGGAATGATCACGTTGGCTTGATCGAGACCTACGAATTCCGGCTGGATAGCGACACCCACCACTTGGGCGGCGACGCCGCCGATAGTGGCTGCCACCGACTGAAAACCGCGAAATCCCGTGCCGAATAAGAGCAACACAACGGGGTCGTCTCCGGGACCAAGATCGATCGGCGTAGCCACGCGGGGAACCTGATTCGCATCGAAGACCTGGACCGGCGTCTGGATGCCTTGCCCATCCACGCGCACCGCCGCGGCGGCCGCCACGCCCGCGCCGCTCGCGTTCGCGGAAAACAGGCCGGGAGCGACGGACGCAACTTGCTTCAGGACGCCTGCGCTGGCCTGCCCGTTGCTGCGTATGACCAGGGTGGCGAGGCCGGCGGCCGTGCCCGTAGGGATCAAGCAATTCAGCTGGCCCCCCGAAACGAAAAACAGGGACGCGGCGCGCGTGATTCCCTGGCTGTCGGTGACCTCGACTCTAGTCCCAGCCAGCGTAGTCGGAAGCGGCACGCTTTGCGCTATCGCCAGTTGGCCGGCAAGATCGACGCCAAAGATGGAAACGATCATCTCTGCCGCGATCGAGCTGCCGGTGAAACTCCCGGCGTTGACGATTCCGTCAGAGCTGAAAACCGGCATCGGACCCGCTGGCGCCTCGGTGCCCTCGATGGCCAGCGCCCCCGTATAAACGGCTGCCGCGGAATCCTTCACGATGACCAGGCTGCCGATGTCGCGCCCTTGCCGGGCGGCGACGTCCAGCGTAGCGCGGACCATCGGCAGGCCGTTGATAATGACAAAGGGGTCGACCAACACTGAGCCAGGTCGGATCGACAAACCCGGCGCGAGAAGTCGAATGTTGTCGGCCGTCAAGCTGCCGTCGATGCCGAGACCTACAAAGACCAGATCGATGGGTTCCCCGGCGGCAAGGGCAACGGCTCCAGCACCGAGCCCACTAAAGTTTCCTGGTACCCTCAGCGGGACCGACGCCGAGAAAATCAATCCTCAGTGTCGCGTCCCCTTGCTCGACTGTCAGGTCCGCCGTGAGGTCCGAGCCCGCCAGGACTTGGAAAGGTTGCGGGTTGGCGTTACCACCCGCAAAAAGGGTGAGAATATCGGTCTTGAATTTGGGGGCAGTGGCCCCCGAGGAATCAAAATCCAAGGGATTGACAACCCCGCTGACGGCTTCTATGGAAAGAAGATAGCTTCCCGGCGGCAACGGCCCCAATGTATACGTGCCGTCGTCCAGGTTCGACAAGGTTCCGATCGTCACGCCGGCGTCAGGATCCGTCGCCGTCACCAGCACTCCGGTGGCCGCTCCTCCAGCCGAGAGCGAGACCGCGCCGCGGATCTGTCCTCTGGCTTCCAATGCGCCAGGGGCCGGATAGGCGGCAGTCAGAAAAGCCGCGTCATCATCGGACAATTTCGACTGAAAGTTGACCTCCGGCAGTGTCCTGGGGAACATGGACGCGGCGATCACGCCCGTATGATTCGCTCCGAGCGCGTGGCCCACCTCGTGCGTCGCGACCCCTTCAATATCGAAAGTATCAGTGGAGAGGGTCGTCGAATACGACGTATCGGGATTGAAAACAATGTCGGTATCCACGAACTCGCCGCTCAAAAAAAAGCGGCTGCGTGTCACGGCAAGCGCCCCTCCCACCGCCGCGCGGATCTCGGGTGTATCGATGAAAACGAAGACGTGGTTGTTGTCGCCGGGCTCGTGGCCGATCGCTGTCGAGACCAAGGGGGCGAAGTTGACGGATGAAGTTGATACATCATCCCAGTGCTGGACGGATGCCCGCAAGGCCGCGATCGGATCACTGTCGGCGGTGATCCAGGTGGCGCCCTGGGAATTGGTCATGCCGGCCGCCACCTGGTCGTTGATCAGGAATTGGATATTGTTGCTATCGGTCCTTCGGAGCGGCGTGCCCTCGGACGTTGCAGACCGAACGTATCCAGGCAAGTTGATCGCGGACAGGAGCAGCACGGAAACGATCACGAGGTGTTTCATGACTAGCGGCCCTCCTCGATGGCTCTGGCGCGAATCAGCGTTCGCAAACGCGTTTTGAACTCAGCCAGCTCCAGTCCGCTGAAGCTGGTTACAGGTGTCCGGGCCTTCTTGAGTCCCGCCGGCTGCCCGCCGGGAGCTTCGACAAAGGACACTCCCGCGACAGCGGAACGCACGACGGGTCCGGCTCCGCCAAGACTGCGGACTCCAAACTTCCCTTGCCCCCATCCGCAGCTTCGCAAGTACCCGATCGGAGTGCGGTTCAGAAACAGTACGACTTCTTCGCCGACTTCGTAGCGCGGTGCGCCGGCGATCTGCATCCCGGTTTCGCCGACGATGCCGCCCGGCTCGCTGACAACCAGCTTGACGCTGGGAAGGCCTTTCATCGTGTCGCTGACCTGGAGTTCATAGTGTGTCCAGATGAACTGCCGTGCACGATCCCAGCCGGACCAGCTTCTCAAGACCGTTCCATGCACGATCAGCTCGGAATCATCGACCATCTGCTCAACGCTCATGCGCGGAACGAGTGTCGCGTCGAGCAGCGAGCCGCCTAAGAACAAGATGAGAGCAAAAGAAAACAGAAGAGTGCGTTTTTGCATTATGTATCCTATTCTATCGGCTTTTCCGCGCAAAAATTAACGGGGCTCAGCGCTGCCCGGTTTCGGGCCGCGAGGTTCACGGCGTGCGGTTTCAGCATGATTTCGCTTCAATTCTAGCAACGTGCCGGCCGATAAGTCGCAAGGCCTTGTGATGGTTTCTTGCGATAGTGCCATGAGTGACCCGCGGCCTGTCAGCACAAGGCGGACTGCGGAGGGGCAGTGGCTGAGCCGCGTTGACGCCACGCGCCATTCGGCCACACAGCTTGAATTGAATCGGGATGCGGGGCGGATTTTCCTTAGCGATTGACAAAACGCGCTGGCTTTCAACCCGGGCGCTCGATAGAGCGATTCCGCTGCCAGAAGTCTATCGGACCGGTTCCTGCAAAAACAACGGCGCGGCCGAAGCCGCCCGGGCTGAATGTTGAACTGATCGTACAAGTCGCTCAGAATGCATAGCGTAAACCGAGCTGAATGATGCGCCCCGATGCGCCGGCGGTCAGACTGTTGATCGTGCCGAACGCGGGCGAGTTGCTGTCGTTGTTCGGCAGGCTGAAGTTGGCGCGGTTCGGGAAGTTGATCAGCTCGGCACGAAACTGCAGGCTGTGGCCTTCGAGCGGCATGTAGATCTCTTTGAGAACGGAGAGGTCCGCCCGAAGGGCGCCGGGGCCGGTCTGGAAGTTGCGGCCGACGTTGCCGAACGTGAAGCGGTCCGGCCTGCTGAAGTTGGAGGTGTCGAAGAACGTCTCGCCGCGGACATTGTCACGCCAAGCGTCGTTCTTTCCGTACTCGCCGTCGATCTGCGCGCGGATACGCGCGGCCGTCGGATAGACGCGGCCTGCGTTGCCGAAGATTGCGCCGAACGGCGGTCCCGTGCGGGCTTCGATGATCGTGCCGACGGTCCAGCCGCCCGCGATCTGGTTCAGAGCCGCATTACTGAACGAGCGCGCACGACCCTTGCCCCACGGGATGTCCCACACCACACTGGTGATGTAGCGATGCTTGATGTGGTTCCCGGCGAGTCCCCACGCGATCCTGCGGTCGTATTGATTCGAGAACGGAACATTGCCCGTTTCGCCGCCCAGTTCGTCGCGCGACTCGACATCGTCGAGCGCCCGGGCGAAAGTGTAGTTCATGCTGAACAGCAGACCGCTTGAGTAGCGCTTCTCGAGTCTGAAGTTCACCCCGTGGTACGCCGAGCTGCCCACTGTCGGCGACATCATCACAACGTTCGAGAACTGCGGGAACGGACGCAAGGACTGCGGCGTCACACCCGCGTCGTCGACGAGGTGAATCTGAGTCGGGTGCACTTGATTCACGGTCATATTGCCGGGGATCGTCAGCTTCTTCCCGAAGGTCGAAAGATATCCGACTTCAAACAGGGCGTCCCACGGCAACATCCGCTGGATGTTGAAGTTGTAGGTGATCAGGTAGGGGTTCGGGCGGCCTTCGGGCTGGAAGAACTGGGGCGAGAAGATCGTCTTCCCCCCGATCGGAGCGGCGCCGAAACCCGGGACCAAGTCGGCCTCGGTCGGCTCGCGGATCGCGGGCAGGCCGTCCTTCAGCAGGAGGGCCGCGCCCGCCGGAGTGGAGGCTCGGAAATCCCCCTGGACCGAAAAGCCGGCGTTGGTGACGAACGGAGTCGCCTGGTCATACTGACCGCTGTAGATGATCGAGGCGCCGCCGCGAATTATCCAGTTATCGCTCGCGCGGTAGGCGAAGCCGAGACGCGGGCCAAAGTTGGTATTGACGAAGTTGTGGGCGTACTTGCTGCCGCCGCGCGCGTCACGGCCCGACCAGGTGATCACTCCTGGACAACCGCAGACCGGGTTGACGGCCTCTGCATCGAAGGAGTTCTGACGGTTGTTGATCTTCTCCCAGCGCGGGGTATCCAGGTCGTGGCGCAGGCCCAGGTTCAGCGTCAGCTTGGGGCTGACCTTCCAGTCGTCCTGAACGTAGAGGCCCATCGAGTTGGCGCGGCTGCGGATCAGGAACGTCTGCTGGCGGCGTCCCCGATTGGTCCAACCGTAGAGCAGGGCGGCGATCGAGTCGCCCGTGCCGTTGGAGTTAAAGTTGAAGGCGCCGCCCGCGCGCGGCAGGTTTTGGTCGTCGTTCTGGGAGGCGCGCATCTCCCCGCCCCACTTCAGCGTGTGATTGCCGGCGATGTAGGTCCAGTTCGTGACGAAGTGGTTGTCGCGGATCGGGAACTGCCGCCGCTCCTGGCCGCCAGTGCGACCGATACCCTGGATGCCGCCGGTGAACCGGAAGCCCGGGAAGAACTCGGGGTCGACGCCCTTGATGCCGATCTGATCGGCCAAGCCCAACCCCTTCGCGGCGATCGTGGGGTGGAACTTGCGCTTGTTCCACGTAAAGCGGTATTCCGCGATCAGCTTCGAGGAAATGGTCGAAATGCCCGTCACGGACCAGTTGAAGTACTCGCTTTCCACAAAGCGATGGTTGTTGTGGACGGGCGTCGGCCAAATTCCGGCCCCTTCCTCCGAGGTGCCCAGGTCGTGCACATAGCGGCCGTAGACGCGGTGCTTGTCGGTGAAGGCGTGATCCATGCGCACCGACAAGGTATCCGTGGGCCTGTCCTCACTTGCTAGGCCCAGGTAATTCCGGTTGCGCGAGCCCCGGCCGGAGACGTTCGGCGCCGGGAAGAAGCCGGCGACAGCAAGGCCCACCGGGTCGATCTGGCTCTGCGGGATTATTTTGTTCGGCACTGGGTCGCCGGTTACGGGGTCCTTGATCGTCGCTTTTCGGCCGGAGAAGTCGCCCTGCAACTCCGCCGGGCTCGGGAGGCTTTCGAATCGCGGATTCGACGTCTTCTGCCGCTGAAACTCCTGGCTGACGAAGAAGAACGTGCGGTCCTTGACGATCGGGCCGCCTAGCGCCCCGCCGAACTGATTGCGGCGCAGCTTCTGCTTGTCAGCCGCGAAGAACTGCCGCGAGTCCATGGCGTCGTTGCGGATGAACTCATAGAGGGCGCCGTGGAACTCGTTGGTGCCGGACTTCGTCGTCATTTGCACGAAGCCGCCGCCGGAGCGTCCCATCTCAGCCTTGTAATTCGAGATCTCGACGCTGAACTCCTCGAGCGCCTCGATCGGCGGATCGAAGTTCAGCGAGGCCACGCCGAGCAGAATATTCTGCGTGCTGCCGCCGTCGAGCGTCCACATGGCGTTGTTGCCGCGGCCGCCGGCCATCATGAACTGCGAGCCGTTGCCGTTCTGCACTACGAACCCGTTCAAACGCACGAGCTGTGCCGCACGGCGGTTGATCAGCGGCATGTTGGCGATCGTCTTGTTCCGGATAACGGCGCCGACCGAAGAGTTGCTGGTCTTCAACAACGGAAGGGACGCCTCAACGGTGACAACCTCGGTCAGTTCGCCAAGTTCGAGCGAGATGTCGGCGCGGGCCGAGGCGGTCGTCTCCATTCGCACGCCCGGCCGGCTGTGCTGCTTGAAACCAGCGGCCTGGGCCGTTAGCTCATACGTACCCGGCTTGATAAAAGGAATCGTGTAGGCGCCGGCCTCGTTCGTCGACGCCGTGTAGGTTTCTCCCGTCTCCGGGTTCTTTAATGTGATCTTGACACCGGGGACAACTGCGTCCGTCGAGTCAATGACCGTGCCCGTCAGCGTGGCCGCTGTCTGGGCATTGAGTGCGCTCGCCCCAAGCAACAGCACGAGCGTGAGTAAAACGATTAGATGAGGCTGGAAACGTTTGAGTAGCATTCGATAACGCCGCTATTGCAGACCATACTTCTCCTGAATCAGCCGCTGAAACCGCGGCCGGTAAATCAAATCGTAAGCCAGCTCTTTGCCGGGAAACATGTTGAGGGCCGCCCGGCGCGCCGAAGCGATCATCTGACTCGCCTCCTCCACCGGCATGGCGTCGTCCTGTCCGATGCAATTCATGACCATCGACATCATAAACTGCAGCCGCCGAACTTTCTTGCGTTCGGCCTCGATTTCGGCTGCGGTTGCCACTCTCAAGTTTCCGCTTCGATTATACTGAGCCCCACGATCGAAATCGTAATGGCGGCCGCCTCTCGTCGAGCGGGGTTGAAAGCGGTCCCGCACTTCGGTCGCAGGATTCCACCCCCCAGCCTGGCTAATCCGCTGATTCAAGACATGAGCTATATTCTGTTTGGCGGGAAAAGTTTCCTATAACCTGAATTATGCACAGATTCGCTTTGCGAGTGCGGCTGCGTTCGTAGCGGCTTGACGGCCGTCGTAAGGTGGGAGCTCGGCAACTGGTCTTTTGGCTTCTCCGTCCCCGGTTTCCCCTCCCGCCCAGAATCCGCGTCGGCAAAACCCCGCTCCGAAGTGGCGTGTTTCCAGTACGTTGCGGCCAGTGCATAAAATTTTATGCATAGCGCATAGCCAGGCTCTCAGATCAACGCCCTCTCGACTACCGGCGGCAAGCCGCCGTAGGGAGTCGGCTTCCTGCCGCGGAAGTTGTCAAGGCGTGGATGCCCCGATTTTATTGGGCTGCGAGACCGTCACGGCTGGGCCTTGTTTGACGGCCCTTTGGGAGCTATGCTGTTTTCGCTTGGTAACCATTTGGGTGACCTCCTTTGGGTTGGCTGGTGAAGCTGGAATCTTTGCCAGCCTACCTTTTTACCCCATGTTTTCGGGCGTTCCCCAATGGTCCCTTGCGGCTCAGCCCTCCTCAGGTGCACCCCGCAATGCATAATTCAGGTATAACTACAAGCGGAACACAAACTGCGGGGAGGATCAGAAAACAGGTCCGAGGAAATGAACAGGGAAGGATTGAAAGCCGAGAAGCCAGAGGAAACTTCGACACTGCTCGATTATCAGGACCGCACAGCAAACGAGAGCCAAAAGGCGATGGGCGCTCGAAGGGTGCGGTTACGGCGTGTCGCAGTCGGGCGAAAGAGCGCTGCTCGGCGGGATGTGCGCGCACCCGCCGCGATCAAGAGGAACTCATGAGCGATGAATTTTCCGACGACAAGTTTGTGACAATCTTTTCCTCCCGGAAGTACTCGGCGGAGATCGAGGCGGAGACGATCAACGGCCTGCTGGAGTCCGCCGGTCTGCGCTCGATGATCGTGCGAGATAACGTGCGCGAGCTTCCCGTGGGCAAGGTTTCTGTTCGAGTGTTCGCTTCAGAGGAAGAAGAAGCCCGCCAGATTATCGAGCAGGCACGGGCCGCCGGAAGCTCGGAAGACGATGAGGGCGGCTCTGAATGAAACGAGGGAAGCCACTTGTACTCGGTCTGGCCGCGTTGTGCGGACTGGCGCTCGCCATCACCCTAGCCAGCGGGCGTCCCCCAGGGCCCTCCGCGGCTGACCCCATTTTCACCCGAGCACACTTTCGCCGCGGGCCGCTAGGCGATCATCACGGTCCGAGGCAGCTGCGCGTTGTGCTCCAGGAAGGTCCGCTTGACCTTCAGCTCCTCCGCCGTCGGCTGCACTACCCCGTTGACGTCGGTTGCGCGCGAGGCGACCGTGTGCTCACCCGGCGTCGCGCCGTTCCAGGTGTAGTTGAAGAACTTCCAGCCGTACTTCTCGCGTGTCGTTGCCGCATCGAGCTTGGCCGGCTGCCAGGGCCCCTCATCGACCTTCACCTCGACCGAGCGGATCGGCGTGCCGTCGTGCAAGACAACCCCGAAGACGTTGTGGCCCTTCGCGGTGCGGGTGACACGCGCGATGAACGACTTCAGCCGCATACGCGTAATCGCCGTCTCCTTCCACTTCATCTCGCCGTTGACCATCTCGCCCTTCAGAGTGCGATACCAGCGCGCCTGGTACTTGCCGAGATAGGGGTCTTGCTGGACGTGGATCTCGGTGAGGAACTTGACGTGGGGGGCGCCGTACCAGCCCGGGACGAGCAGGCGAAGCGGCCGGCCCTGATGAAGGGTGAGCGGCTCGCCGTTCAGGTCGTAGGCGAGCAGCGGCTCGTCCGACAGCGCCTTGTCGCGCGGCAGGCTGCGGCCGTACTGCTGGTCGACTTTGTAGGTCCCCCCCCGGAACTTCACTTCCTCCTCGCCATGGTCGGCGCCGAAGAAGACGAACTCCCGCGCTTGGGCTTTTACTCCGGCCTGATCGAGCACCGCCCGCAGCGGGACGCCCCTCCAGCGGCCGTTGCTCGACAGCCCGTTCAGCGGCCCGCGGTTGCCCGAGCACTCGAACCCGAAGATGAGCTCGCGGCTTGGCATCGCGCGGAGGTCGGCGAGCGAGAGCGCCAGCGGCTCCTCCACCAGGCCGGAGACCCGCAATCGGTACGTGGCGCTGTCGATCGTGGGGTGGCCGTGATGCTGCGTCGTGAAGAACTGGCCGGCCGGCGTGAAGAAGCCGTCGATGTGACGCACGTCGATGATGCGGCGATCGGGGCCTCGAATCAGATTGATCGTGTCCGGCAGGTCGGTGAACTCCATGAGCGTTTCGCCCTGCGCCAGGGCCGGAACCGCCCACTCCGGTATGCCAAGGACTCCCAGCCCCGCCATCGCGAGGCCGCCTTTGAGGATGTCACGACGCTTGGCCTGTCTTGTCATGGTAGGTCCCTTTCCGCAAATGTTCGAGATGGGCACACTCTTCATCTTTCTCTTCCTTGTTCTTGCAGCCATCCCAGTGATATAGAGTTTACAGCAAAAATCAGGGTGGCGTGCGCGGCGATTTCCTGGGCGGTCTCGAGACTCGGCGTGTTCCAAAGTGTCACCGTTTCCAGCCACTAAATGCCCCCAGAACGCAATTCTGCACCGCCGAACGCAATTCCGCGGCAACAAACGCGGGCATCCGCGGGAGGCAAGTTCGCTGCCCAAGGCTCGTCGTCGCTTCGCGGCGAAGGACCGGTTGGAGAGCCGGTCCCTACTCGTGCGTGGTCATGCTTCTTGCTTCTACCAGACGACCCTCTTGTGCCCGGCCGGGACCGGCCGGATCTCGAGACAGCCTTTGCCGGTCGGCAGCAGCTTGCCGGGGTTGAGGCGGCGGTCCGGGTTGAAGACCTTGATCAGGCGCTCCATCATGTCGAGGCTTTCTTCGCTGAAGATCGCGGGCATCATGTCGTTCTTCTCCATGCCGATGCCGTGCTCGCCGGTGATGGTTCCGCCGGCGTCGATGCAATATTGCAGGATCTCCGCGCCTGCCTGCTTGGTGCGCTGGAGTTGCTCGGGGTCCCGTTCGTCGAACAGGATGATGGGGTGCAGGTTGCCGTCCCCGGCATGAAAGATGTTGCTGATTTGGAGATCGTACTTTTCCGAGACCTTGTAGATAAAACGCAGGGTGTCGGCGATGCGGGTACGGGGGACGACGCCGTCCTGGACATAGTAGGTCGGGCTGACGCGTCCCACGGCGCCGAAAGCGTTCTTGCGGCCCTTCCAGAGCAAGTCGCGTTCTTCTTCGGAGCGGGCGATGCGAACCTCACGCGCTTTGCTCTCGAGGCAGACCTGCTGGATTTGCACCACCTGCTCTTCGACGGTTTCCCTCGGTCCCTCGATTTCAATCAGCAATACGGCGTTGGCATCCATCGGATAGCCGGCGTGGGTGGCCTCCTCGACCATTCGCAGCATGACGCCGTCGAGCATCTCGATCGCCGCGGGAACAATCGCCTGGGCGGTGATGGCGCCGACTGTCGTGGCGGCGTCTTCTGGCTCGTCGTAGATCGCCAGCAGGGTCTTGACGGTTTCCGGAGAACGCATCAGGCGCACGATGACCTTAGTCACCAGGACCATCACGCCCTCCGAGCCCGTCAGAAGTCCGGTTAAGTCATAGCCAGGCAGGTCGGCTTCCCGGCCACCGGCGTTGATGAGGGCGCCGTCGGGCAAGACCGCTTCCATGCCGAGAACGTGGTTCGTCGTCACGCCGTAGGCGAGAGTGTGGGGACCGCCGGAGTTCTCAGCCACATTTCCGCCGATCGTGCAAGCCTTTTGGCTCGAGGGGTCGGGAGCATAGTAATAACCCTGGCCCTTGACCGCCGTGGTGATGTCGAGATTGACCACGCCGGGCTGCACGACAGCGTATTCGTTTTCGATGTCGATCTCGAGAATCTTGTTCATCCGCGCGAAGGCGATCATCAGCCCGCCTTCGGTCGGGATTGCCCCGCCGCTCAGGCCGGTACCCGCGCCACGGCCTATCAGAGGGAGTTTATGGTCCGCCGCGACCCTGACGATGCGGACAACGTCCTGGGTACTCTTGGGAAAGACGACACATTCGGGGAGGCCCTTCTCGATGCTGCCGTCATACTCATAAAGCATCAAGTCCTGAGGGCGATGAAGGAGGCCGCGATCACCAACGATCTCGCCGAGCGAAGCCAGCGCTTGGGAAGGAATCACAACTAAATGATATACTAAAGACCCTAACGTCTACATTTTCAGTTAGATCAGCAACACTCGTCGAAGTTCCTGCCTATGGACAAAGTCGCTGTTCTGGATTCTGGCGGGCAATACTGTCACTTGATTGCGAGGAAAGTGCGTGAGCTCGGCGCCTATGCGGAGATCCTGCCCCTCGACGTTGACCCCAGAAAGCTAGGCCCCTATAGGGGCGTCATCATTTCGGGCGGGCCGGCGAGTGTCTTTGGTGCTGATAGCCCTCGTCCAGACCCCGACCTGTTCAGAGTCAGGCGGCCGATCCTGGGTATTTGCTACGGGCACCAGTTGATGGCGCACTGCATGCACGGCGTCGTCGAGCCGGGAGAAAAACACGAGTTCGGCCAAGCCGATCTCAGAATTCGCCGCGACGGACATCTTTTCACAGGGCTCGTTCGCCGCCAGCGCGTCTGGATGAGTCACGGCGACCAGGTCTTGAAACTGCCTCAGGGATTCGAAACGCTGGCCGACACGCGGGAATGCGGCATCGCGGCCATGGGTGACCTGAAGCGGGATTACTACGGACTTCAGTTCCATCCTGAAGTGATTCACACGGCCCACGGCCCTGAAATTCTCAGCAATTTCTTGTCGAAGGTTTGCCACTGCCGCATGAACTGGCATCCCGAAGACCGGGTGGCTCAACTGCAGCGCGATATCGAACGGAAAACGCAGGGCCGAAAAATTCTCTTTTTCCTGAGCGGCGGGGTCGACTCAGCGGTCGCTTACACCCTGACGGTGGGAGCACTGCGCCCAGAGCTGGTCCACGCGGTTTACGTCGACACCGGGTTCATGCGCACCGGTGAGACTCAGGAGATTCAGTCCACCTTCCGGAGGCTCGGGTTTGGTTCGGTCGAGGTCATCTCGGCTCGCGGGCGGTTTTTGAGCGCGCTGCGGGGCGTGGCGGACCCGGAGGAAAAGCGCCAGATCATCGGGCGAATCTTCGTCGAGCTGCAGGACGAGGTTCTGGAGCGGGAAGAATTCGCCGGTCATGATTGGATGCTCGGGCAGGGCACGATCTATCCCGACACCATCGAGTCGGGCGGTACGGCTAACGCGGCTGTCATCAAGACTCATCACAACCGGGTTGAACGGATCCAGGAACTGATCAAAGAAGGACGAGTTCTGGAACCGCTGACGGAGTTTTACAAGGATGAGGTTCGCCTGCTGGGCCGGGTGCTTGGTTTGCCGAAGGCGCTCATCGAGCGTCATCCTTTCCCGGGTCCGGGGCTGGCGATTCGCTGCATCTGCTCGGCGAAGGGCACGAAACCGCAAGTGGACGCGGAGATCAACGAGCTGGCCCGGGCAGCGGGCTACCGGGCTTTCGTGCTGCCCATTCGAAGTGTCGGCGTCCAGGGTGACAGCCGGACCTACGCGAGCCTGACCGTGCTGCATGGCGGTGAGCTCGATTATCGGCCGCTGTTGACGCTGGCGACCGAAATCACCAATCAATTTCGGCGCACCAACCGCGTGGTTCTCGCGATCCTTCCCAAACGTTTTCGGCTGGCCGAATGGAAGGTCCGCCAGACCCATCTCACGATGAAGCGTGTCGCGCTGCTGCAGGAAGCCGACCGCATCGTTACCGATTTTTTGCAGGCGCAAGGGCTCTATCGCAACGTTTGGCAGTGTCCGGTGGTGCTGCTGCCATTTGCACGCAAGGGCGGTGAAACGATCGCCTTGCGGCCGGTGACGTCAGTGGATGGCATGACCGCCGAGGTAGCCCAGTTGGCGGTCACCCGCATCGCGACGCTGGCTAAACGGCTGCGGGCGCTACCCGAGATTGAAGCCGTCTTCTTCGACCTCTCTCACAAGCCGCCCTCGACGATTGAATGGGAGTAATCGATCTGGGTTTGACTCGAAGCAGCCGTTCGGTCGTATTTCAAGTCCGAGAGACCCGCTTTGCGAACGCAGCCGAATTGAAAGAACGAACTGGACTTGTGCCGGTATCGGCGCCGCCGTTCGGGAAGCCGATTCTCCCATTCGATCTCTACGCTGACCCCTCCATCTTGGAGAACGAGCGCATCGTGTTCAACGCGGGGTCACTAACGGATGCGGTGTTCATGAGCGTCGAAGACTACGCCCGCGTCGCTAATCCCACCGTGTTTCGATTTGCCCTTGCCGTGGACGGTTAGCCCGCATTTCTCATCGGGTGGCGAGGCAAAGTGCATGAGAGGCCCGTCAGTACGAGGCGCGCGCCGCTTGGCGCGCGGAGGCGTACTTGAACAGTACGGTGAGCACGGCGAGCAAGCGCAACGAAGTAATGGCGGGCCTGTCGTGTGCTTGGCCCGTCAGCCGATGAGAAATGCGGGTTAGGCCCAAAGGCTCAGGATGCGCCTGCTGTGCGGACAAACTTGCCACAGCCTGTACGCCTCCGCCCCGCTCCGCTGCTTATGAGGTGTTCTCTTGCGATACGAGCTATTTCGCGCAGTTGTGGTCGTCGCAGGGGAGAGCCTGTAAGTAGTGTTCCGCTCTCTCGAAGGCGTTGATTTCGAGCAGATAGGTCAGGGTTTCACTTCTGTGGGCGCGGAGGCGCAGGGTCAGCAGGTCCTCTGCTGTGTCCAAGTCGAACACGATACCGGGCGGGCGCCTGACTTCGACGGGCACAGCTTTCTCTTTTGCCTGGGCGATATGGGCCTCGAAACTCCCCGCGCCGAAGCGGCTGGTGATGACGCCGGGCGGCGTGCGCACGAGGGCATTCGTACCCGAACCGTCCTGGGAAGGAACAATGATCAGGCCTGGATAACCGAGTTGCTGCCCGGCGCCGGCAATCGAATCCAACTCTCCGGGGGTTGCCAAAGGCACGTCGATTGGCACGAAGACGACCGTCCGCGCGCCCATTTCCGCGCAGCGCGCGGCGGCCCAATCGGCGGATCGGCTGTGACCATTTTGATCGGACTCTTCCAGCGCACAAGCCCCGGCGCGCCGGGCGTGGTCAAGAACCGATTGGTCGTTTGAGGCAACGACGACGAGGTCGAGACGCTCAACGGCCATCATTTTTTCGAGCATTTCCCGATACATCGTCCGTGCCAGCCGGGTGCGCTCCGGTGCTGACAGCACGCCTTGCAACCGCTGCAGCGCGCTGCATGGCGATTTGACCGGCAGCAGTCCGCAAATCATGATTCCATCGCCCGCAGCGTCGTCCGGGCCAGTTCCTTCTTGAGAACCGCGCTCGCCATGACTGTATTGGTGGTGACCGGCTTCATGCCGAGGGCTTCAACACGGTCCGACAAAGTCCTGTCCTGTTGATCGAGCACGAAGAAATCGGCGAAGTCACGATAGAGTTCCGCCACGCTCAGCGCCGAAGCTTCCATCCCGAGACCTTCCATCACGCGGATGGCGGGACCCTTTAGGGCCCGGCCGGCAACAATCGGACTGACGGCCGACACGGCGGCTTTTGTCTCCCGCAAGGCCTCCCGAATTCCTGGAATGGCCAAGATCGGCCCGATGCTGATGATGGGATTACTGGGCGCGACAATCACTGCTTTGGCCGCCCGGATTTCTTCGATGACATCCGGAGCCGGCTGCGCCGTTTCGGCGCCCACGAACTCTACTCCATTGACCTGATCGCGCGCCTGGCGCTTTACGAAATATGTCTGGAAATCAAGACGTCCCTGGCCGGTTTCCACCCAAGTTCGGACTCGATCGTTGCTCATGGGTATGATGCGCGAACGTACGCCAAGCGACCGGCTGATCCGCAAGGTGACATCTGAGAGTGGAAGACCGCTCCGCAACAGAGAAGTCCTGTAGATGTGCGTCGCCAAGTCCCGGTCACCGAGCCGGAACCAGGTGTCGCTGCCGAATCTTTCCAGATGATCCAGGCATTCGAATGTGTCGCCAGCGACCCCCCAGCCCTGAGCAGGGTCCACGACCCCGGCCAGAGTGTAGGTGACCGTGTCGAGGTCCGGCGAAACGCTGAGTCCGTGGACTTCCAAGTCATCGCCGGTGTTTCCGATGACAGTAATCTCCGCGGCTGGAATGACCCCGGCCAACCCGTCGAGGAATCGTGCCGCACCAACCCCTCCGGCGAGCACTACCACTTTGCCTGGCATCTAGCTGTCCTTCGCGTCGGGGAGTCCGGTGAAACGGATGCCGCTGGCCGATACCCGATGGCGAAGATTTAGGGTGATGAGCAGCGCCGCCAGTTGCTCCGCGTAACGGGAATTATCGAGCGGACCTAAATCGACAGCGCGAGCGCCTGAAATCTTGGCTACCAGGGCGCAGACGGCCGCCCTCGCTTCGCGGCTATCTCCGGTGATCAGCACGTCCGAGTCAACGGGGCGGTCCAAGTCGCGCAACGCCTCGGCACTCAGTGAGTGGAAAGCGCCCGCGACCCGCACCTGCTTGCCGGCGTAGCGGGCTGCCTGTTCCGCGGCGGAGCCGTCCCACAACTGAATGACTCGCGACAATCTTCCTCCCAGAGCTTTTTCCAGGGGCACGGTGGCATCGATTAATACTGTTCCGGGCTGAAGCCGGTCGCGAATCGACTTGAGAGTTGCGATCTGCGCCTCCAGTGGCACGGTGAGAACCACGATCTTGGCTTGCGCAACGGCGCCGGGGTTCGCAAGGCCTTCAACCGCCGCATCGGGAATCATCTTTTTCAGCTCACTCGCTGAAGCCCTTGCGCGGGAGGGGTCTCGCGAACCGATGATGACACTTTCTCCGGCCTGAGCCCAGCGCAACGCCAAGCCAAATCCTTCTTGGCCGGTTCCCCCAACGATGGCGATCTTTTCCATTGGTTCCCCGATCGAAGTCCTCGGGTTGCTTTGAAGACGTATTCTACAATGGAGTCGCGTGAAATCGCCCGAGGTTCAAGAAGGGGCCCAATCGAACGGGGTCGTTTGGGTTGCTTTGGGCGCCAGCTTGTGGGGCTTTGACGCCGTTCTCCGCCAGCCGCTGACCGGCACTCTGGCGAGTTCCACGATCGTTTTCTATGAGCACCTGATTCTGGCAATGGCATTGTTGCCGGCGGCGGTGCTACACCGCCGCACATGGCGCGTGTTTCGGCTTCCTCAGTGGGTTGCTGTTCTGTGGATTGGCTGGGGCGGCTCGGCGCTGGGCACGCTTTGCTATACCCAGGCGATCAAGCTGGGGAATCCGACGGCCGTGGTCTTCTTGCAGAAGCTGCAGCCTTTGATTGCGGTGTCGCTGGCAAGGCTGTGGCTTCATGAGACGCAGCCGCTGAGAGGCCGCTTTTGGGCTTCGCTTGGGGTGGCGGTGGGTGCAGCCTTATTGATCTCACTCGGTGGCGGAGCCGAGTGGACTCTCCAGGGAGGCCCGTTCCGCGCTTCGTCGTTGTGGGCGCTGGCCGCGGCGGCGATTTGGGGATCTTGCACCGTGGCTGGGCGCTATCTTGCACCCGACGTTTCCCCATTGTTACTGACGTCGTTGCGGATCATGGTGGCATTACCTTTGCTTTCCGTCCTGGTTTTGGCCGCTAGTCCTTCGGTCTCTTTGCCGGCTGTCGAGGCCGGTGATTTTCAAAGCTTGCTGCTCATCGCGCTGGTCCCCGGATTTCTTGGTTTGTTCGTCTACTATCGGGGACTTCGCGGGGCACCAGCCTCCCTCGCTACCCTCGCGGAGTTGTGTTTCCCGGCGACGGCAGCCATCCTAAATTGGGTTTTCTTGGGTACGGAAGTGACGCTGCTTCAGCTCACCGGGGTGGGGTTACTGTGGGCGGCGGTTCTGTGGAGTCAGGGCCTTCAAGACGGGGCAAAGCGTCCGATTGGCGAGACGTAGCGTTTCGCGCCTCGGAAGCTGTATTCAAACCTTGCTGAGGCCAATCTCGCCGCGCGCTAATCTCCGCGGGCTGCTCTCAGTTCCGTCGCCATGCCGTTGACGGCGTTCCACAGGATTGCCAGGTCGGCGCCGCACCCCACCAGCTTCATTCCGCGCTCGATCCAGGTTTTCGCCAGCGCCGGGCTGCGGACTTGGATCGCCGGTATCCGGCTGTATTTGTTGCACGTCTCGATGACCTTGATGATTGCCTCGCCAAGTTTTGGATGATCAAACTGGCCGGCCACTCCCAGAGCAATGGAAAGATCGGCCGGTCCGATCATGACGGCATCCACGCCCGGAACCGAAATCAGCTCGTCCCGCCGGTCAAGCGCCGCCTGACTCTCTATCTGAAACACGACTAGCGTTTGTTCGTTGTGGTGGCGGATGATCTCGTCGAAAGATGCCGCCTGGTAGCCGACTTGCGGCTGCCCGAGGCCGAAGCCGCGCACCCCCTCGGGCGGGAACTTGGTCCAGCTCACGGCCCTGGCCAGCAACTCCGGCGACTCGGTGCGCGGCAGGATCACGCCCTCCGCGCCCATATCGAGCGCCCGCGCCACAAGAGAGTACTGGAAATCCGCTACCCGCACGATCGGAGTAATATTCGTCAGCAGGGAAGCCCGGACGAGGTCCTGGATCGTTTCCACCGTGTAGCAGCCATGCTCGCTGTCGATGAAGATCCAGTCCAGACCGGCCGCGGCGTATAGCCGCGCAACCTCCGCTGAGCGTATTTGCCCGGCGATACAACCGAGAGCAACTTTGCCCTGGTTCAATAGTTCTTTCGTCCGATTGGTTCGCATGTTCTAACAAGTATTGCAATTCCGGCGGCAGGGGAATAGTATTTGGGTAGCAGTCGGAGGAGGTAGGACATGAAACAAAGCTGTCGATTACTCTTGGCGCTGGTCTTGACGTCGCTTTTCGCCTGGGCCGCGGCGCCAAGGTTGACTTCCGTCAAGCCGAGCGGAGGTCACGCCGGAGACAAGCTGGTAGTCAGCGGCGAGAACCTCGGCTCAGATTCGGTAACCCATCTTTTCCTCACCGATGGCACGAAGGATCACCGAGTTGAAATGGAGGAGCAGAACGCCGAATCGATTCTGTTTGCGGTCCCGGCCAAGGTCAAGCCGGGCTACTACAGGCTGATGGTGCAGACGGCCGGGAAGACGCCGACCTTGCTCGAGCAACCCATCTCCTGTCAGGTTCTGGCCGAAGGCGAGGAGCTAATCGAAGAAGAGGAAGTGGAACTCGAGATCATCGAGCAGGAAGAGGAACCTCTGCCGGGCGAAGAGAAGAAGAAGAAGAAGAGGAAGAAGAAGAAATAGTCGGGTGGTCGAAGGCCCGCGGGGCCACGCGCGGAGACTCTCGCGCCGCCTGCTCCGCCAGCTCTTGATTTGCCCTCGATCCGCCGTTGTCCGTGCAATCAAACGAGCGGATCAGCGGGATCGTCGGCTCCGTGGTGCAGTCTGCCGATCGCCCATTCCGCATGCTCTCGGATGACGGGGTCGGGGGATTCCGCCAGAATCTTGAGGCGTTCCAAGAACTTCCGCTCGCCACTATTACCCATCGCCACGGCCACGTTGCGTAAAAAACCCCGGTAGCGCGTTCGCTCGATCGGGGTATGCTTGAACCTTTCGTTGAACTCTTCCTTTGTCAGTGCAGCCAATTCTGTAAGGGACGGCAGCTCGTTTCTCGGCTGGAATTCCTCTGCGGCGGTTACGGCCGCCTTGCGATTCCAGGGACAAACGTCCTGACAGATATCACAACCGAACAAGTGCGCACCTGCCTCGGCCCTGTTCGGCTCCGGAATTGGGCCGCGCAGTTCGATGTTCCAATAAGAAATGCAGCGATTCGAATCGAGGGCGTAGGCTGGGCCCTCGCTGCGGCCCGTGGGGACGATTGCGTCTGTCGGACAAGCATCGATGCAACGAGTGCAGGTGCCACAGCGAAAAGGCGCCGGCTGATCATTTTCGAGTTCCAACGACGTCAGTATTTCACCGAGAAATACCCAGGAACCCAATTGCTGGTTGATCAGGCAACTGTTCTGACCGATCCATCCGAGGCCGGCCCGGTGGGCGTAAGCTCTTTCGAGCAGCGGCGAAGTGTCGACGCAAACCTTGTAGTCGAAGGGGCCCGCTTCTTGGCGAAGCCGTTCGACCAGTTTGTGCAGCTTTTGCTTGAGGACGTTGTGATAGTCCTCTCCCCAGGCATAACGCGAAATCCAGCCTCGGTCGCCGCATTCAACGTCGGTCGAATAGGGGGCATCGGTGTTGTACACCAGTCCGACGCATATCACCGACTGGGCGCTGGGCAAAAGGGACCGGGGATCGGCCCGCATCTCGCCGCGGCGGCCCTTCAAATACTCCATCTCCGCGGCAAAACCCTGTTCAAGCCATTCCGGATAGAAAAGCGACTCAACGGTGGGCCGCGCCGAAGCCACGCCGGCCAATTCGAATCCAAGCTCGTGCGCTAAGGCTTTGACATTCTCGGAAGTCACAGTTGCCTGATTGCAATGCGGCGAATGCTGATGCCGGCTTCGTATCCTTCAAACGCGCTCAACCGCGGACATGTTCCTCTGCCGAAGCAGCAATATGATTCCGGCGACCACAAGACCGGCCGCAACCCATTGCGTGCTGCTCAGCGCACCGCCCATCGGAAACGTCCTTTCCGTCTCGGCCCGCAAGAACTCCACGCCTAGCCGAAAAGCTGAATAAAGCAGCAGATACAAACCGATGATCGTGCCGGCCCTGTGAGGCTTGCCGAAATACCAGAGCAGGAACAGGCCGATCGCCAGCGTCCCGAACGATTCATAAAGTTGGGTTGGGTGAAGGTGGATATTGAGCGGCACGCCGACGAACTCGTGGGCGATCGGGTCGGTAAACTCCACGGCCCAGGGCAGCGTCGACGGCTTGCCCCAGCAGCATCCCGCCGCGAAGCAACCCAGGCGCCCGATCGAATGCCCGATGGCCAGCGCGGGAGCGAAAGTGTCCGCCGTGGCCAGAGGAGGCAAGCCGTGCTTGCGGGAAAACCAAAACGCCGTGCCCAGCGCCGCCAGGAGCCCACCGTAGAACACACCTCCGGCCTGCAGCGAAGAGAGCGACAGAATCTGACCGGGCCGCCCGGCATAGTAGTCGAGGTTGTGAAGAATCATGAAAGCCTTGGCCCCGAGAATCGCCGCGAGAAAGACGTAGACGCCCAAATTCGTGATCTTGTCGGGATCGAATCCGGATCTTCGAGCGAGCCGGCCGGCCACGAATAGCCCCACCAGGAAACCAATCGCAACCAGCACTCCGTAGCTGGGGAGCGAGAACGAACCGATCGTGAAGAGCCTGGGGCACATAAGGTTGGCTCAGCTCGTGCCTTGCGCTTCCGGTTCCCCGGCGGTCCCGCGGGCGGCGTCCAGCAGCAGCAAGCCGGCGCCGATCGTGATGGCGCTATCCGCCACGTTGAACGCCGGCCAATGATAGGTCCCTGCGTAGACGTCCAAAAAATCCACTACATAACCATAGACGGCCCGGTCGTAGAGGTTTCCCGCCGCTCCCGAAAGAATTAACACCAGCGCGTAATGAAACCGGCGCGCGCCGGGATCTGATTTCCACAACAGGACCAGCACCATCACCACCGCCGCGGCGGAAAGCAGGGGGATCAAAAAACTCTTGATGAAGGGACTTGAATCCGAGAACATACTGAAAGCGATTCCCGTGTTGCGGGTGTGGACCAGGTCAAAGAAACCGGGGATGATGTTCTCGGCGGTGTGGAGGGGCATTCTCGCGGCGACGGCGGCTTTTGTCAGGCGGTCCAGGGCGATAATCGAGGCGGCAATCCCGAAGTAGGACAGGCGCCATTTGTTGCCAAGTCCCATATGCTTCACTCCGCCCTGCAAGTTCCCGCCGCCTTGCAAGCTCCCGCCGGGGTGAGGCGCGTCAGTATTCCCCGTGGCGGGTTCATCGCGGGGAGTCACTGACGATCCTCTCAAAAGGGGACCCCAGCGCTTCAGTCTACCGCACTCTGTCGGATGAAACCCTTTCGGCTTCCGCCAACTGCGTCCCGACGGCGAGCCCCGGGGTAGCCTGAACTTCTCACCCCCCCGGACATCGAAACCCTTGAGATTCGATGCCCGGGGAGACAGGCTCTTGTCGTGACAACTCACTAGCAAATCAGCGCCGTGCCATCTGGATTTTCGGTGTTGCCAGGAAACCCATGACTTGGTCTTTCTTGACGGACGTCATCACGATTTCGTAGGACCTTTTCGAGTCGCCGATATAGAACCGCAGCGGCTCGTTGACGTAGTGATCTTTCATGACCATCTTCCTGTCGTCCGCTAGCAGTTCGATGCTGAACCTGTGGCGCTTGGGCTCGGTTTTTAGCAGCCGCATCAGAACGCCGCCGATCTTGTACATCTTGCCGGACTTGGGCAGACGGAAGGTCAAGTAAGTGCGCTCGTTGAAGTCGCGAAGCTGCCCGATTCCCGATGAGTTGGAAGAGACCCACTCGCTCATGACTTGCAACTCGTCCTTGGTGAGCTTGAGCAGGGAATCGGTCGAGTCGATTTGTGACTTGGTCTCTGCAATCTCCTCTTTGACAGCGGTGATTTCCCCTTCGACTGCCTCGACCTTAGCGCCCGCGCCGGCTGCCATCTCCTGGACGCCGCGTATCTCGCCCATCAATGCCTCCTGGTTGGTGCGCTGATGGCTGGCAACGTTCTTGCTCAAGCGGCCGGTGTAGCGGCGTGCCTCTGCTTTGGCCTTTTTGGCTGCTTCCGTGCGGGCTTCGTCGAGATCGGAACGCAACTGTTGAATCTCTTGCTGTGCGTTGCCGAGGTGATAGGACGAGTTCTTTTCGATCTTGGCCAGTTTGTCTTCGAGCTTCTGTTGCAGCGTGTAGGCATCGACTTCGGAGCGTTTGATCTTCGCGTACAAAAAGAAGTTCCCCATCAGCAGTGCGATCAGGAACATCACAAAGCCCGCGGTCTTGCGTGCGGGTGATGGTGAGGATGGAATGTCGAAGTTCGGTTTGTTTTGATCCATGGAAACTGCCCTCCTTGTTTTGGCTGTTATGGTTTGGCTGCTATCGTCGGCCGATTCGAATCAACCCGGCCTGGCAGGTACAAGGACTGCAAGGGGCGTGCCAGAGTACGATTTAGCCCAGGCGCTGTGTCCCGCCCGCCCTAAGCCATTGAAAATCAACGCCACACTGGATTCACAACGAGAACGGCTCGAAGTTCCCGACAGCAGGTCGAGGCGCAGGAGCCATGTAAAAATGCGGAGGGCAGAGTAGATTTTTCAAGGCGGCGGGAAAGGCGGACTAGCAGAAGCGGATTCCAATCAAGGCTGCGCTAAACGGCACGAGGGACGTTCAAGAGGGCTTCAATTTGGCGGGCCAGGTCTCGAAACCGGCGTCGCGAAAATGCCGGTCGAAGGAGAACACCCGGGACACTCCGTGCCGCCGCATCAACGCGAACGACACGCAGTCGGTGAAACTGACCCGCTGATCGGCGAACTTGGCGAACAGATCAAGCGCTTTCAACTCGTCTTCTTGATTTGGCCGAAGAATCGTGAGTTTGCTGGACACCAGAAGCTCGCGGGCGCGTGTGACCGCAAATTCGTACGACGTGTGGCGAGCGAGCAGCGAAAAAGTCTCATCGAGCACAAAGTTGCTTGTGTAGCATTCCCAGGAAAGATTGGCTAGACGTTTCCAGGCGGATTGAGCATCTTGATGGTATTGGTCCCGGGCGGCATAGCGGGCGAGGAACGCCCCCGTGTCGATATAGATCACGCCTCGCCATTCTCGCCGTAAAGATAGTCGTCGTGGTTAGCGGCGAGATCGGCCGGCACGGGGCCGTCGTAGACACTAACATCGGAGAAAAGCGGGTCGTCTTTTCTTGGCGTCTCGCCCGGACCGGCGAGCGAAGCCTCGAGCGATCGGCGCAAGAACTCCCCCAGTGAGAGCCCTTGCTCGCGGGCGCGATGGAGAGCCCGCACTTTCAAATCGGCTGGCAGCATGATGGTTGTACGTTGCATGAGATTATGTATACATAATACCACCGCCATAGCCTTGGGATGATCCATTCGACTCAAGAGCTTGGCGGGCTGATCGGTGACGGGGCTAGCCTCAGTACTGTTCTGTTAGTCGTTATGCGGAGGTTTTTGGTTGAGGGGCGCGTGCTTTTGTTTCGCGCATCAATGCACTTCCGCCACAAAGCGCTCTGCCGCAGAGGTGTAAGCATCCGTTTGTTTTCCTACGCCCTGTCCGGGGCTTCCCTCGCAGGGTCTCGGACCCAGGGTTCCGCTTCGCTCCACTCATGGGCTACGATCCGACGCCGCTTCGCGGCTCAAAGGCTCTAAGTGGACAGTATTGGGGCTAGGAGTCTGTCCCACAGAAACTTTTCGGTACCACATATAGACAAACCTAGTTCTCTTTACACAAGATGGGGTATTTAGTTGACTCCAGTAGCCACAATATGTTGTGGTTGGGGGCATGAAGGAGGACTACCCCCGAAACCTCGTCGAGTTGGAAGCTCGATTCTCGACCGAGGAGGCGTGCCGGGAGTACCTGCTGAAGCTGCGCTGGCCGGAGGGGTTCGTGTGCCCGCGCTGTGGGATCCAGTCCTCATGGGCCAGCAAACGCAATCTGCTGCTCTGCGCCGACTGCGGTTACCAGGCCTCGGTGACGGCGGGCACGATTTTCCAGGACACCCGCAAGCCCTTGACGTTGTGGTTCCGGGCGGCTTGGTGGGTGACAACGCAAAAAGGCGGGGCCAGCGCGCTGGAGTTGCAGCGGGTCTTGGGTTTGGGTAGCTATGTAACCGCCTGGACCTGGCTGCACAAGTTCCGCCGCGCCATGGTGCGCCCCGGTCGCAATCGGCTGGTCGGCCGGGTGGAGGTGGACGAAACGTATGTGGGCGGAGTCGAAGAGGGCGTCCGAGGTCGCGAAATGGTTGGCAAAGCGTTAGTTGCGGTTGCTGCCGAGGAGGATGGGCGCGGTATGGGTCGCATCCGGCTCCGTCGGATCGCGGATGCCTCAGCGGCGAGCTTGGAAGCCTTTGTCGAAGAAGCTATCCAACCTGGCAGCCTCGTGCACACCGACGGCTGGGAAGGCTATGCGGGATTGGAGAACAAAGGATACCGCCATGAAGTCACCGTGCTGCGCGGGAAGCGGCAATCGGCGAGTAAGCTGCTGCCGAGAGTCCATCGTGTCGCCTCTCTGCTAAAGCGCTGGCTGTTGGGGACCCACCAGGGGGCTGTCAGTCACGAGTATTTGGACTACTACCTGGACGAGTTCACGTTCCGCTTCAACCGGCGGACCTCACGGTCGCGCGGCAAACTTTTCTATCGCCTCCTCCAGCAGGCGGTCGCCGCCGACCCTGCTCCCTATAAGACAATGGTCGAGGCCACCAGGGCCGGCACCCCCACCCCCAAGATGTAGTGGCTACTGGAGTCAACTAAATACCCCATTACACAAGATATCGTGGACAAAAAGGCCATTTTTTGTTCTGTGGGCCAGACTCCTAGCCTGTTTCGTACTTCGGGAAGAGATCAGTCGGCACGCAATCTAACACACAATACTCAATCTGCCAGGATCACTTCGCGTGCTGCTCGCTCCAGCTCGTCCAGCGCGTCGCTGAAGAAATGGTTGGACGCTTCAATCCAGGTCAGCGTCTTGGGCTCGGCGGCTTTCTCGAAAACGGCTTCCACGGTGGAACGCCGCCCGTGCTCGTCGTTGGTACTGTGGAGAAAATGAGTGCGGCAGCGGCAATCGGCCAGAAAAGCCCATTCACCGTACTCGACCGGCGTACCGACTGCAAGGAAGCGCTCCACGCCGGAGTCTTCGCCGCAAACGACGCGCAGCCCGACACGCGAGCCGAAAGAAAACCCCGCCGCCAGCAGCGGCAGGCCCGGGTGGCGGCCGGCGGCATAGCGCAGCGCGGCGCGGACATCGTCCTGCTCGCCGATGCCTTCGTCGTACGTGCCGGCGCTTTGTCCGACTCCCCGAAAGTTGAACCGCACCACGGCCGCGGCGGCTTCGCGGGCCGCTCGCGCCAGCCGGAAAACGACCTTGTTATGCATCGTCCCGCCATGGAGCGGGTGCGGATGGCAAATGACAGCCACTCGCTCGATGGGAGCCGCGTCGTCCGGATCTTCAATCAGGGCTTCCAGACGTCCCGCGGGGCCGTCGATAAAAACAGATTCGATCAACCGAGTCACGGCTGGTTTCCAGTCCGTCAGTTAGTGCGGTAGTTGGTGAACTCCAGGTGGATGTCAAAGTCTCTTTCCTTGACCATCGCCATCACGTTTTGCAGGTCGTCGCGCTTTTTGCCGCTGACACGCACCTGATCGCCCTGGATTGAGGATTGGACTTTCAGCTTGGCATTCTTGATCAGCTTGACGATTTCGCGCGCCTTCTCAATCGGAATTCCTTGTTGCAAACGGATCTCTTGAACGAGCGACGACCCGGCGGCCGGCTGCGGCTCGGCGTGAACCAGGCCTTTGAGAGGAACCTTCCGGCGAACGAGTTTCTGTTCCAGGATCTCGACGACCGAGCGCCGGGTGAAATCGTCCGGGGCTCGGACGACGATCTTGGACTCGGCTTCGTCGAGCTCGATCGAACTATTGCTGGATTTCAGATCGTAGCGGGTGCGGATTTCCTTGCTCGCCTGATGCACGGCGTTGCTGACTTCCTGCAAGTTGATTTGAGAAACGATGTCGAAACTGTTGGTTGGCATGGGTGTTGGATGTCGGCGTTCCCTGACGCGGACTTGCCGCAACTACAGAGGGTTGCGTGGCCGCTGGCGGATGAGGCGGGTCGTAGCGGCTAACCCCTCCCTCACGGTCGGGGCTCTCACGGTCGCGGCTCCGAGGCTACTCGTCCCGCAGGGTCTCGATGACGCGCTCGGTGACGCGCTCGATGATAGCAGGTACAGCGGCTTCGAGGACTTCGGCCACGACGGCCCGGACGCGTTCCTTCCGGGCGGCCGATTCGCCGCGATGCCGCATGGCCTGCTCGACAACGAGCGCGAATTCGTCGACGCTTTGCTCTTCGGGGCCGCCGCCATTTGAGGAGTGCGCGGATGGTGACACGGCGGCGGAGACTGACTCCTCTCCGGTGGGCGGCTCCGATTCTTCCAGTACGGCTGACGGGGGAGACGCCGCAGGGTCCCCCTCAAACACCGCCGCGGCCCCGGATTCCGGGGCGCCGGAAGGCTTTGGAGAAGCTGCCGCGGGAAACTCAGCGGCTGCCGGGCCGATGCCGCCGCTACTCAGCAACGCCTGAACGGTTCGGACGACAGTTGCGGGGTCGAGCGGCTTATGGAGAACGCCGTCCGATTGCGCACTGTCGGCTTCGACGTCGCTGCGAGCCTCCAAGGCGCCGGCGAGCAAGACGACTCTAACGTGCGCGAGTTCGGGCCGCGACTTGATGTGTTCACGGATCTCGAGGCCGGAGCGGCCCGGCAGCTTCCTGTCGACGATCACTAAGTCCGGCGGCTGCGCGGCGAGGAGATCAAGAACTTCCTCGCCGCTGGTGGCGAGGACGACTTCATGGCCTTCTTCGGCGAGGATTTCGCTTCCCATCCGCCGGGCGTGCGGATTGTCGTCGGCGATGAGGATGCGGCTCATGGATGATTGAAGCGAGCGAAGCGCGACCACGCCCATCACATAGTGTACAAAGGGGGCGGCTGAATGATGCCGCCCGATTCCCAGAACAGAGGCCTACGGGCTCGACGGCTGTACGGCGTCCGGTGTCGTGCCGCCCTCGATCGTCTCGGGCAGCGGCCGAATTAAGGCGACACAGATTCTGTCGGCCAGGCTGCGAACATAGGATGCCTGCACGCCGTAGTTGTTGGTCATGACCGAGAACGCGAGGTGACGCCCGTCTTCGGTGGTGGCGTAGCCGGAGATCGCCGTGACGTGCGCCAGCGTGCCGGTTTTCGCGCGGATCAGACCCCGGGCCGGGGTCTTCGAGAATCGCCAATCGAGCGTGCCGTCCTCGCCGGCGAGCGGCAGCGTGCTGACAAAGACGCCGCGATGGGGTGAGTTCCATATGTAGCTGAGCAGCTTCACGGTAGCTTCGGGGCTGACCAGATTCCTCCGTGACAATCCGGAGGCGTCGTTGAGCTGAAACTCGTCCGGGCTGAGGCCGGCTTCTTTCAAGAAGTCTTTGAGCTCCAACAGCCCCGCTTGGAAGCTCCCTACGCCGCGCCGCCGGAAGCCGACTTCACGGAGCAACATTTCGGCGTGCAGGTTCTGGCTCTCTTTGTTGATGATGCGCAGACTCTCGATCAGGGCCGCGGAGCGCAACTCGGCCAGCTTTGTTGCGTAGGTCTTGACCCTGGGTTCGGAAACCCTCTTCAGGCTGGGGAACTCGTGCGGCAGAGCGTGCCTTGCCGTGGGAGCCCCGGTAACTTCCACGCCTCTGCGTTCGAGTTCTTGCTGCAACGCCACGGCGGTAAACAGCGCCGGGTCATCGACCGCAATGGAAAGGGTCCTGCCGCGGGAGCGAATCGAGATGTCACCCCAAAGATTCAGTTTCCGCGACCCCGGATCGCGCCGGAGATTGAGGCCTTTGGCGACAGTGCGCGTGGGGGCTGTCCAGAGGCGGTTCTCAAGCGACAGGTATGGAATGTCAGGCTTGAAGGTAACCCGGGCCAGCGAGCGAGAGGTCAGCCCAGGGAGCACGCGAAGCTTGACCAGGTTGTCGTTGAACGAAAGCGCGCTAACGGGAGCCCCGTAGCCCCAGGTGGCGTCATCCAGCGACCAGCCAGGCGAGTATTTTTGCCACACGTAGCGTGTGTCGTCGCCGACAATGTCCCCTTCGATCTTGCGAATGCCGCTATCTACTACTTGTGTCGCAAGTTCCTTGATGGGGAGCAGCAGGTCTTTGCTGAATTCCTCCTCGGGGTCGTACGGAATGACCCGGGCGGACAGATTCGGGTCCCCTCCTCCCAAAATGATGAGGTCGCCCGTCAGAACGTCTTCGAGCAAAGACCCTTCAGTAACTATAGATGTCGTATATGAATATTCCAGCCCTAGCCGAAACAGCCCGAGAGCTGTTGAAAACAGCTTGGCGTTGGAAGCGGGCAGGAACAGCTTGCCAGAATTTTTTTCGTAGACGGTGTCGCCGGCCGCCAGGTCGACGACCTTGATCCCCCAGAAGGAGCGTTCGGCAGCCTTGGCTGTGAGGATCTTTGTTATTTCGTCCCCTAAGGCAGAAGCGCCGGCCGCCGGCAGGAGGAAAGCCAGCCCCAAGACCCAGAAAACGGCCGGGGCCAAGAAACGAAAAACAAGCCGGACCCTCGTCGAATCAGGCAGTACGCGTATTGGATTCTGGGGCTCCACGGGGATCACAGCTTGCGGGCCATCGTTTTGGCGAAGTAAGTCAGAATCAGGTCCGCGCCTGCGCGCTTGATCGAGGTGAGCGACTCGACCATCACCCGCTCGAGGTCAACCCACCCGTTGCGTCCAGCGGCCATGATCATGGAGTATTCACCGCTGACTTGGTAGGCGGCGACGGGCAGATCGAATTCCTGTTTGGCGCGATAAATGACGTCCAGATAGGGCATGGCAGGCTTGACCATAATCATGTCGGCCCCTTCCTCGATATCAAGCTCGATTTCGCGCATCGCCTCGCGCTGGTTGGCCGGGTCCATTTGATAGCCGCGGCGGTCGCCGAATTGCGGCGCCGATTCAGCAGCTTCCCGGAACGGGCCATAAAACGCCGAGGCATATTTGGCGGCGTAGGCGAGGATCGGAATGTTTTTCAAGCCTTTGTCGTCGAGGGTTTCGCGGATTGCGCCGATACGGCCGTCCATCATATCCGACGGCGCGATGATGTCGGCGCCTGCTGTGGCTTGTGCCAGGGCGGTCTTGCTTAGAAGCTCGAGAGTGGCGTCATTGTCGACATCCTGATCAACGATGTGGCCGCAGTGGCCATGGCTGGTGTACTCGCACAAACAACAATCGGCGATCACCAGCAGGTTCTTGACCTCGCCCTTGATGGCCCGAATCGTGCGTTGGACGATGCCGTCTTCCGCATAAGCGCCCGATCCCTCTGGATCTTTCGACTCGGGAAGCCCGAACAAGATAACTGCTGGAATGCCGAGCGAGGCTACCTCGCGGCACTCTTCGACGATCTGGTCCAGCGACATTTGGTAGTTGCCGGGCATGGCTTCGATTTCCCGCTTGACCCCTTCGCCGGGACAGACGAAAAGCGGATAAACGAAGTCCGCCGGCGCAAGCCGTGTCTCCCGCACCGCGCTGCGAAGCAGTTCGCTGGAGCGAAGCCTCCTGGGGCGGTGAATCGGGAAAGGCATGTGTCTATCTTAGTTCAATCACCAGGTCTAACCCACCGCCTTTCAGACGGTCAGCTTCAAGCGAGGGTTCTCAACAGAGCCGCACCCGCAAGGGTGCGGTCCAGTCTGGCAGTGACCGCAGTCTGGCAGTGACCGCAGTCTGGCAGTGACCGCAGTCTGGCAGTGACCGCATTCCGATGACGGTCCCGACGCACGGACTCCCCTCGACCGCACCCTTGCGGGCGCGGCTCTGTTTCGGCCAAGCCGCGCTTCAGTCGGATCGCTGACAAGCGGGGACCCGTCGCTTGCGCTCAGGGCTCTGCACGGGACTGCTAGAATCGCACCGTGGCCTCGCCGCCTGCTGGGGATTCAAATGAGCATGAGAACGTTCGCTTCCATCGTCACCTTCTTCGGCTTGACATTTACTTTCTTGTCGTTTTGTTCGGCGCCCGAGGCCCAGCGGCCACCGAACATCGTCATTATCCTGAGCGATGACCAAGGATGGGGCGATCTCAGTGTTCATGGAAACACCAACCTTGCAACCCCCAACATAGATTCGCTCGCTCGGGACGGGGCCTTGTTCGACCGCTTCTACGTTTCAGCGGTCTGCTCGCCGACGAGAGCGGAGTTACTGACCGGGCGGTATCACGCACGGGGTGGTGTCTACAGCACCTCGACCGGCGGCGAGCGTCTGGATCTGGACGAAAAAACCCTCGGCGATGCTTTCAAGGCAGCGGGATACGCGACGGGCGCCTTCGGCAAATGGCACAACGGCTCGCAGTATCCCTATCATCCCAATGGCCGCGGATTCGATGAAATGGGGTATTTAGTTGACTCCAGTAGCCACTACATCTTGGGGGTGGGGGTGCCGGCCCTGGTGGCCTCGACCATTGTCTTATAGGGAGCAGGGTCGGCGGCGACCGCCTGCTGGAGGAGGCGATAGAAAAGTTTGCCGCGCGACCGTGAGGTCCGCCGGTTGAAGCGGAACGTGAACTCGTCCAGGTAGTAGTCCAAATACTCGTGACTGACAGCCCCCTGGTGGGTCCCCAACAGCCAGCGCTTTAGCAGAGAGGCGACACGATGGACTCTCGGCAGCAGCTTACTCGCCGATTGCCGCTTCCCGCGCAGCACGGTGACTTCATGGCGGTATCCTTTGTTCTCCAATCCCGCATAGCCTTCCCAGCCGTCGGTGTGCACGAGGCTGCCAGGTTGGATAGCTTCTTCGACAAAGGCTTCCAAGCTCGCCGCTGAGGCATCCGCGATCCGACGGAGCCGGATGCGACCCATACCGCGCCCATCCTCCTCGGCAGCAACCGCAACTAACGCTTTGCCAACCATTTCGCGACCTCGGACGCCCTCTTCGACTCCGCCCACATACGTTTCGTCCACCTCCACCCGGCCGACCAGCCGATTGCGACCGGGGCGCACCATGGCGCGGCGGAACTTGTGCAGCCAGGTCCAGGCGGTTACATAGCTACCCAAACCCAAGACCCGCTGCAACTCCAGCGCGCTGGCCCCGCCTTTTTGCGTTGTCACCCACCAAGCCGCCCGGAACCACAACGTCAAGGGCTTGCGGGTGTCCTGGAAAATCGTGCCCGCCGTCACCGAGGCCTGGTAACCGCAGTCGGCGCAGAGCAGCAGATTGCGTTTGCTGGCCCATGAGGACTGGATCCCACAGCGCGGGCACACGAACCCCTCCGGCCAGCGCAGCTTCAGCAGGTACTCCCGGCACGCCTCCTCGGTCGAGAATCGAGCTTCCAACTCGACGAGGTTTCGGGGGTAGTCCTCCTTCATGCCCCCAACCACAACATATTGTGGCTACTGGAGTCAACTAAATACCCCATTCGATGAATATTATGGATTCCCGTCCGGCCATTGGGGCAACTATTTCAGCCCGATTCTCGAGCACAACGGCGAACTGGTCCGGGGCAAGGGATTCATCATCGACGACCTGACCGATCACGCCTTGGAGTTCGTGGAACAGAACAAAGACCGGCCTTTCCTGTGCTATCTGCCCTACAACACGCCGCACTCGCCGATGCAGGTTCCCGACCGCTTCTGGGAGAAGTTTGAGAATCTGGAACTGGGAATGCGCAACCGCGACGCCGAATCCGAGGACGTCCCCAAGACCCGCGCCGCGCTGGCGATGGTCGAGAACATCGATTGGAATGTGGGCCGCGTGCTCGAAAAGCTCGACGAGCTGAATCTGGCCGAGAACACGATCGTGCTCTACTTCAGCGACAACGGCCCCAACAGTTGGCGCTGGAACGGAGGGATGAAAGGCCGCAAGGGGTCGACCGATGAAGGGGGCACCCGAGTTCCCGCGCTGATGCGCTGGCCGGGGCATATTGAGCCGGGGACGAAGATTAAGCAAATCGCCGCCGCGATCGATCTGCTGCCGACATTCGCCGACTTGGCCGGAATCCAGGTGGTGGGAGACAAACCGCTCGATGGCGTCAGCCTCAAGCCGCTGCTGCTGGGAAGCGGCGGCGATTGGCCCGACCGCATGATCTTCTCCCATTGGCGCGGGAGGGTCAGCGTTCGCACGCAGCGCCACAGGCTTGGCCCCCAGGGCGGACTCTTCGACATGGCGGCCGACCCAGGGCAGCATCACGATGTTGCGAGCGAGTATCCCGAGGTGGCCAAACAGTTGTTAGATGCCCGGGACGAGTGGAGCCAGGAACTGTTGCCGGGGCTGCGGGATGACGACCGCCCTTTCCCGGTGGGTTATCGTGAGTTTCCAACGACTTGGTTGCCGGCGCGTGACGGGGTGGCGCATGGCGGAGTGAAACGCAGCGCCCGGGCCCCCAACTGTTCCTTCTTCACCAACTGGACCAGCACGGACGATCGCATCACCTGGGACATCGAGGTAGCTGAAGGCGGCAGCTACGAAGCTGTTGTCTACTACACCTGCGCCCCGGCGGACATCGGTTCCACGTTCGAGTTGAGTTTCAACGGTGGGCAGGCGCAAGGCAAGGTGAGCGAGGCGCACGACCCGCCGCTGCTTGGCGCCGAGAACGACCGCACACCGCGTTTTGGCGAGTCGCTCGTGAAAGACTTCAAGCCGCTGCGGATCGGCGTCTTGGAGATGAAGAAAGGCCGTGGGGAGTTGGCTCTGCAAGCAACCGGCGTTGCGGGCAAGCAGGTCATGGATGTGCGCTTCGTCAAGTTGACGCTGCTGAAGTAGCCAATGAAGTAGCCAAAAAGGCGGGCGAGCCAGCGGAGCGGCGGGCTGACCCGGTTAGCGGCAAGAGGAGGCGCGCATGGGGAGGCGACAGTACACCCGCAGGGAACTTCTTTTTTGGGCCGGCGCGACCTTACCCGCGTGGGGCCTGTGGCGGTACAATCTTCCTGTCGATGATCGACCAAACCATCTCGCACCACAAGATCACTGAGAAGCTCGCGGAAGAGCCCCTTTAATTTAACGTGGCCCTCATCCGTCTGTTTCTACGCTGATAACTAGTAGGGAGACGGTGTCCAAAGTACCGGTACCGCCCGGCTTTCACACCAGAGGGTGGGAGGTATTGCTTGCTGTGAACCACATTCGCCGTGCTGCGGCTGTCTGGCTGCTGGCTGCTGTCACCACTATCGGGGCCGCACACGCACAGACCCCAGAGCCCCTCGATATCCGCACCGGTGTCTATCGAGGGCGGTCCGTAACCTATCAGGTTATCAATGGCTTGGCCGTCGTTGAGGGCGATATCATTCTTGGGACCCCGGAGGAATTGGAGCCTCCCAAGGGTCCGCAGGTCATCAAGGAACCGGATGCTCGGAAGGAAGCGGTTGCGACAAGTGCCCCGGAGAGACTGTGGCCCGACGGCGTTGTCCCCTACGTCATCGATTCGAATCTGCCCGAGCCACGGCGCGTTCTCAACGCCATCCAGCATTGGAACAACAACACTTTGATCCAGTTTGTCGAGAGAACGAATGAGCCCAATTGGATCACCTTCGAGAAACCAGGCGAGCCAATTTGCGCTTCTAGCGTCGGTATGGCTGGGGGCGAGCAGAGCCTCTCTCTTGGCGACGGCTGTAGCGTCGGTGCCGTAATTCACGAGATCGGACACGCGGTTGGGTTTTGGCACGAGCAGCAGCGCGAAGATCGAGACAACCATGTCAATGTGCTGTTCGACAACATCGACAAGCGGAGAACGCTGGCCAATTTCACTCAATTTATCATGACTAGCGATGACATTGGTCCGTACAACTACGGCTCAATCATGCACTACTCTGCCTATGCGTTTACCCGCAACAATCTGCCGAGCATCGAAACGATCCCGCCTGGAATGGTCATTGGGGAGGCCGACGGTCTTTCCGCTGGTGACATCGACGGAGTGAATCGCCTCTACGGTCAGACCCCGACTAAGACGACAATTTCAACGAACCCCCCGGAACTTCAGATCAGGGTGGATGGCATGGTGTTCACCGCGCCGCAGAGTTTCGATTGGTCACCGGGGACCAGCCACACCATTAGCGTTCCATCGCCGCAAGGGGATAATAGTGAGCGTTTTCTGTTCGGGAAGTGGAGTGACGGTGGCAACCAGACCCACAACGTGATTGCGGCTTCTTCGACCACGGTGTTCACGGCTCATTTCATTCAGCAGTTCAAGATTGTGACGGGTGCCTTTCCACCTGAGAGCGGAACGGTGACGATCACCCCATTTCCCCCTGGTGGCTTCTACACCGCCCGCACCCCAGTTGAGGTCACTGCGTATCCAGCGGAAGGATTCTCGTTCGGAATTTGGCTGCAGCCGAATGTGCGGCTGCACGGGTTTTCCGGAAATCCAGCGCGGTTTCCGGTCCGCTTTCCGCGCCTGCTGAACTACACGGCCACCTTTACACAAGCTCGGCCGACAACCATTGCAGCAAACTTCCCCGGGCTTCGGGTCGTCGTGGATGGTCTCACGTGGAGTTTACCGCTCAACTTTTATTGGTCCGTCGGCACGACGCATACGATCGGGGTGGAAGATGCCGTTCAGGTCGGGCCTTCCGGGGTGAGCCGTTGGGTTTTCAAGGAGTGGAGTGACGGCGGCGCAGTGACACACAACATCACCGTTTCTGAAGACGTCTCGACCTTCACCGCCGACTTCACCAAGCAGTACTTGTTGTCTACACTGGCGCTGCCGCCGGATGGAGGGAGCATCGAGGTAGCTCCCAGTTCACGTGACGGCTTCTACGACGACAGAACGCCTGTGCAGGTCACGGCGGTGCCCGCTCCCGGTTTCGAGTTGTCGTTTTGGTTCGGTGACGTATCCGGCACAGACAACCCGCAGTCCTTGACGATGGACGACCAAGGGTGGGTGAATGCGCGTTTCGAAGAGTCGCGACAGCTAATCTCTGGAGTGCCGACGGAGTTCTCCCTGCGAGCGGTCTCCAATCCCACTCTGTTCAATAGTTCCAGCTCCAGGTACCGAGTGGAGGTGCCCGAAGGTGCCACCTCACTCAGCGTTCGGCTTACAACGACCACCGCCGCAGCCGACGTTGACTTACACGTCCAGCGTGGGTCGGTCCCCATAGTATCCGAGGGAAGGGTAGTCGCAGACCATTCTTCCGCCGGGCGGGGCGGGGGGGACGAATTGGTGGTCGTTACGCCAGAGTCGAGACCGCCGTTGCAGGCGGGGACGTACTTTGTTGCTCTGGCTTTATTTACGACGGGCGTAGAAGCATCAGGGACACTGACCGCAGAGGTGGAGGCACCGGAGGTCAGCCCGCCCCGGATCGACGTTTCCGTTCCTGCTTTCACGTTCACGTCGGAAGAAGGTATGAACCCGCCGCCGCAGACCTTCGATATTCGCAATTCGGGCGACGGTACGCTGAACTATCAAATCACGACCGATCAGCCGTGGCTTTTCACGTTTCCCGGCCAGGGCAGTTCCACCGGCGAAGCCGACACAATCAAGGTTTCCGTCAACTCGGAGCGTCTCGCGGAGAGCACCTTCCACGGAACGATCACCATCTCCGAGTCGCAAGCGCAGGCCACGAAGCAAGCGGCGCGCATTCAGGAAACCATCTCGGCGATCATTCCGGTGACTCTTGTGGTGACTCCCGCCTCTTCGGGGCTTATACCGGGGGGCCTTGTCAACGCTGCCAGCTTTAATGCTTTCGCCGCTCCGGCATCGATCATGTCTCTATTCGGAACCGGCTTCGCCGATCGCACCGAAGTGGCCAACACCACACCGCTTCCGACTACGCTTGCGGGCACCACCGTTACCGTTACTGACATCCGGGGTGTGTCGCGGACGGCTGAGCTATTCTTCGTTTCGGAGGGACAAATCAACTTCCTGATCCCGGAGGGCACGGCATTGGGACCGACCAACGTAACTGCAACGCGGGAAGATGGCAATTCAGGAACGATCAGGATACTGGTTGAGGCCGTGGGACCGGCGCTCTTCTCAGCGAATGCCGACGGCATGGGAGTGGCGGCGGCGTCCTTTTTGCGAGTTGCCGCCGACGGGTCTCATACTCAGGGCCTGATCTTCAACCCCAATACACGCTCCTCTGTCCCTATCGACCTCGGACCCGAAGGCGATCAAGTCTTTCTGCTGCTGTTCGGAACTGGGGTGCGAGGCTTTACTCAAGCCGTCACGGCGACAATGCAGTACTTGAATGCAGATAGGTTTCTTAAGGTGGAAAACGAGAGCGTCCCCGTGCTAGGCGCTGTCCCGCAAGGCCAATTCGTCGGCCTGGATCAGATTAACATCGGCCCGTTGCCCAGAAGCCTCGTCGGTCGCGGCACCATCAACATCCTTCTCACAGCCGACGGCAAACGAGCCAACGTTGTGACCTTCAACGTGCGTTAGCGTCGCTCAAGATACGCTTCCTCCCGCCGCGCCTCACCCACGGCCTGAAGAAGGTGCTGGATGCGAGAGCAAACTTGCTTCAGAACGGCTCTGTTCAGTATTGCCCCTTCCCAAACCCGACCTTTGGAACATTTTCTACAATCGTCGCGTGAGGTCATTAGATACGGAACGGGCTCTCTGCCATGGGGGGGGCGCTCCCCCCGGACTGAGAACTGAGAAAGTCGGGGACAAGAAAGTCGGGGAAAGTCGGGGGCAGGCGACGACTTTTTGAGCCGGGTGTGGCAGTCCGCAGCTCAACACAAAAAAGGGAAGAATGGCTTTCGGTAGAGCATTTCCGCAAACTGTAACCCCTTAGAATCAATCATATGAAAAGGAACTCTTAAAGTTGGTCCATTCCCCTCTGCTATGATGCGACTAGCCAGGGGAAAACCCTGTGAATACCATCCGAAACAGGAATCGGCTTGTCCAGCTCGGAGCCCGAATTTTACGGCAACTCCTGAGTGGCTTCGCTCCGGAAACGGCAGTGCGCGAAAAACTCCAGGCCGCGCCGCCCGGCGTGGCGCATGGCTCCAGCCGTGCCGCGCTGGGCCTCCGGCCCGCCGTGAAACATGCGCGCCATCCCGCTCATTCCGAGCGGCTGCCAGCAAGCTGGCCGCGCCGAAAAACAGCCCAGTGTCCGGCACCGCCGCAAGGGGCGGTTTGGGGCCAAGTTTCGAGTTTGCATAATAAGGAACGCGCGGGTGAGGCAAATCCGCTAAGTTCCGCTAATTCGCCCCGATCGTTGCCAGCGCCCACGAAAGTCAGGAGCACGAAAGTCGGGGCCAGGCGCCGGGGGAAAACCGGCTGCCGAGTTGGAGGGCCGAACTTCATGCAGGAGCGGTTCCCCCCGCAAGCCGGCGAAGAGGTTCGCCACCGAAATCTCCGCCATTTTTTGTCGCGTCTCGATCGTGGCGCTGCCCAGGTGAGGCACGATCGTCAAGTTGTCCAGCTTGAGGATGGGATGATCGCGCGGCAGGGGCTCGGGGTCGGTGACGTCCAGCGCGGCAGCGGCAATTTGGCCGCTTTTCAATGCTTCGCAGAGCGCGTCTGTTTCGACGATCCCGCCGCGCGAGACATTCACGAGAATCGCTGACGGCTTCATCTTGGAGAGGGCGGCGGCGTTGATCAGATGATGCGTCTCCGCGGTGAGGGGACAGCAGATCATCACGTAGTCCGCCTCGCTCAGCAGTTCGTCGAGGGAGGCGTAGCGAACACTGAGTTCGCTCTCGGCATCTTCGCGCCGGCGGCGGTTATGGTAGAGGACCGGCATGTCAAACGCTCGGGCTCGCCGCGCCACCTGGCGGCCGACGTTTCCCAGACCGATGATACCCAGGGTGCTGCCGTGGACCTCGCGGCCCAGCATGAATCCCGGGTCGTAGCGCAGAAACTCCGGCGAGCGGGCGTAGCGGTCTCCTTCAACCACCCGGCGTGCGGCGGCCAGCAGCAGCGTAAACCCCATGTCGGCGGTCGCCCCGTCGAGGATCCCCGGGGTGTTGCCCACCGGAATGCCCCGTTCGGCGGCATCGGCAACGCGGATATGGTCGACTCCGACACCGTAATTGCTGATGATTTTTACTCCTGGCAGGCGGTCCAGCATGGCGCCATCCACAAGCAGGTGGCCGTAGGTGTAAATGCCGTCAATGGGCTCGCTGCTGCCGTCGATGGCGACTTGCCACCCTAACAGCTCCAATTGATCGCCCATCGAGTCCATTACAGCTTGGGCGAGAGGGCCGTCGGCGATGATTTTCGGGCGGGTTGGCGGGGCGGGCTGGGTCAAAGATTGCTTTGGCACTAGGCCGAGTATTTTATCAGACCAACCGCGGAGATCAGTTTCTGGGTTGCTGCTTGCGGTAGCGTCCTTGGTTTCACGATCTCGTTTGAAAAGTGAGGAAGAGGGAGCCACGTTCGGCTACGCGCTGCAAAGCACCGAACTACTTCTGGGTGCGGCCCTGCCAGTACCCGGGTTCACGGCGGTCGTGAGCAACTGCGAGAATTCTGATGGCCGTTGTCGTTTCGAGGTACACACATGACAAGGGAAGCGCCCAGCGGGAACCCGCCGGACCGGCAGGTCTGGGCAACACCTGGGACTGGAGCGGCAGCACAGGGCCATCTCGCGATGTGGTCAGCACAACGTCAATGGCCTCTAGAAACTGCATGCCGAGCCCCGGCCGCTTGTCGTCATACCAACCGCCGGCTTCGTCGAGCTCAGCCGCGGCCTCGGGCTCGATGCGGATCGGCCGGTTCACCCCTTCGCCAAGCCACGCGCGATGCGTTGGCGCACTTCTTCCCACCGCTCGCCACTCGACTCGCCGGCGATCACGCGGCCTGCGCGACGCTCGATTTCCCGTGCCCAGGCGGCTTCCGCCGCGGTTTCGCCGGCAGGGGCCGGCTCGTCAAGACTGCCGAGCAGTTCCGCGGCGACATCAGCGCGTTCTTCCGCGGGCAACGCCAGGGTTTCGCGCAGCAACTCTTGGGTTCGCGATGTCATGAGGCCATTGTATCATTCGAGTTTTGCAGCCCAACCCAGCGCTGCAAGCGACGGCCAAAAGCAGGCCGTGCCTGAGCACCAAGCCGTTAGGCGGACAAGGTGACCAGCGCGTAGCGCGGGCTCGCGGGGACCTGCGGCTGCGGCCGCGGCCAGGGCGACTGCTAGGGCTCGTTTCAGCACGGCCGTTGGAGAGGAGGGCTCCTTGCGACGATGGTATCAGAGAGGATTGCGGGAGGCGCGGGGTTGAGGAAGAGGGCGGGCGCCAGGGTCGAACACAATAGGCGAGGAGCGGACCTGTGGCCTCTTGCGGGGGGTATTGCGTTTGGGCGGATTTGACCCCGCGCTTGCGCTTGGGGCTCTGTTCGGTGTGTTGTAACCCAATGAAAATGTCCCCTTGCGCGCACAATAGAAATGTCCCCTCTAGATCAGATTCGTGGCTGGCCCCTTCGCCTAGCAGGCTGATGATGGCGTCGGCGAGGGACCCGTCAAGGGTCCGCAAAGCCAAGCCCTACGGGCTCGCCCTTGACTGTTCCCTCGCCGACGCGAAAAGAGCACTCGGTTCAACAAGGCGAATGGGCTTAAGAGCTTAGCGCGCAAGGGGACATTTCTACTGTGCTGGCGAGGGGGACATTTCTATTGTGCTACAACAGGGGCTCTGTTCGGTGTTTTCAGTGACGTGGCGGTTGTGTTAGGCTGATGACGATGTCCAAAACAGTCCTTCCTGTTATTGTTTTGGGCTGTGGGCTCTTGGGCCACGGCTTTCCGGCGGGGGCGGCGGCTCGCACGAGCTTACGCGCTACGCGGCAATCGCAACTTTTCCAGAACCAGCGGGCCGATCGCGACCACTTGTCGCGAATGACGGACCAGAAGACGCTCGAGCGCTTCAAGCGCCTGGAGTTGATCGTCTCCGTTCCTGCGAAGACGAAAGACTACTACATCCACGACATCCCTGCTCAATACCATTACCTTCGTCCCTGGACGAAGCTGTTCCTGGACCGGCTGAGCAGCCAGTTCCGCTCGCGCTTTGGCAGACCGTTGCGAATTACGAGTTTGATTCGCACGTCCGCCTACCAAAACCAGCTTTCGCGCAGCAACGGGAATGCTGCATCGGCTGTGGGCGAGAAACGTTCGTCGCATCTCACCGGCGCCAGCCTCGACATTTCCAAGAAAGGAATGACGGCCGCGCGGCAACGCTGGGTCCGCAATGTTTTGGCTTCGCTGAAGGCGAAAGGCTATTTGTTCGCGGTCGAGGAGTTCTATCAGCCGAATTTCCACGTCATGGTGCACCGGAATTACCCGCAGTACGTCGCGATGTTGCAGGCGCGGCGGAAGAAGAGATAGTCCCACCCGAGCTTCCCAACGCGGACCAGCCGCAACCAAAACGGGGAGCGCGGCCGCTGGCGGATGAGGCGCGTCGAAGCGGCTAACCCCTCCCTCACGGCCGGGGCTCAAGGTGCAACGAGTGTGCCGGCAAGTAACCCGTCCGGGGCGGAGCGCGTTGTATCATAAAAGCAAGGTTGACGGCGCAGTCCCTGCTTGGCCGGTCACTGAAAGGCTCACTGTTATGACCCCACGACTGAAATTTTGGATCGTTTTCTGCTCGACGCTGCTGACCGTGATGCTGGTCATCGGCGCGCTGATGGGCAAGGACCAAGGCAAGGAAGGCGCATATAAGTCCTTGGGGGTTTACTCCGAGGTGCTGCGGCACATCAAGAGCGACTATGTCGAAGACCCTGATATGAGCAAGGTCACGCGCGGGGCTCTTCAAGGCTTGATCGAACACTTGGATCCGATGTCGAGCTATCTCGCCGCCGAAGAGCACGCGAGTTTCAAGGAGAGCCAGGCCAATCCCGACAAAGGAACGGGGCTGTCAACGGGGTTGGTAGTGCATAAACGGGTTGGCTATGTGACGGTGCTTTCGGTGCTGTCCGGCTCGTCGGCGGATAAGGCGGGCATCCGGACGGGCGATCTGATCGAGGCGGTGGACGGACTCAGTACGCGCGCGATGCCACCAGCGTACTTGTACGCTTTGTTGAGCGGGAAGCCGGATACGAGCGTGAAGGTGCTGGTGCGCTCGCTTCGTAATTCCGAAGAACCCCAGGAGTACACGCTGAAACGCGGCCCGGTCCTTCTGCCCGCTGCCGAATACAAGGTACTCGACGACGGCGTGGGTTATCTCGATGTCGATGTTCTGGATAAGGATCGCGTCGATCAGGCCGCCAAGGCGATCCAGGCGCTGGAGTCTCAAGGGGTCAGCAAGATCGTACTAGATCTTCGGGCCAACTCGGTCGGGGAGACGGCGGAGGGCATTCGCCTGGCGAATTTTTTTATGGACGAGGGCAAAATCGCTTCCCTCAAGGGTCAGCAGTACCCGGAAGAATCATTCGAGGCCGACTCGGAATCGACTCTCACGCGACTGCCGCTGGTGCTGATCACCGACCGCTCGACGGCGGGCGGAGCGGAGCTGGCCGCGGCGGCGCTGCTGGACAGCAAGCGCGCCAAACTTGTGGGTGAGAGAACCTACGGGCTGGCCGCTCTGCAGAAGACCATTCCTCTCGACGATGGAGCGGCGCTTATACTGTCCATCGCCAAGTATCACCGGCCCAGCGGTGAGGCGCTGCAAGATGGCGGGGTCACGCCGAGCGACCCGGTTAGCCCGGGGGATGTGCGGCGCTATCGCGAGTCACAGTTTCCGTCGGACCTGAAGGATCATCCTCCGACGGGCGTGCCCGCCGAGGAAGGCGGCGAAGATCCCTACCTGAAGAAGGCGCTCGAGGTTGTTAAGGAAGCAGCGGCGCCGGAGCCCGAGAAAAAGGCGGCGTAGGGGGCGGCCATCCATCCGCTGGCTGGCTGCTACGGTGGGCGACCGCTTCTCCTCTTCCTCCTCTTCCCAAGACAGGCATATTAGTCTATACTATTGATATAGACTTCTACTGTCTACGCATATATCGGATGGACACTGCCAAGTTATTCAAGAATGGACAGAGTCAGGCGGTTCGGCTGCCCAAAGCGTATCGAATGCCCGGTAACGAGGTTTACGTCAAGAAAGTCGGCGACGCAGTCGTGCTCCTGCCCGTGGAGCACCCTTGGGAGACTCTTTTCGGAAGCCTGAGTGAGTTTTCCAGTGACTTCATGGAAGAGCGCGAGCAGCCTCCCATGCAGATACGAGAAGACGCTTTTGAATGAAGTATCTCCTTGATACGAACATCTGCATCTATTTGATTAAGCGGGAACCCGCGACGGTAATGGCCAAATTTCGCCGTCATGCGTTGGGTGAAGTTGGCCTCTCCACAGTGACATTGGCCGAGCTAGAGCACGGCGTCGCGAAAAGCCGGCTGCAGGAGCAAAACCGCCGGGCACTTGAACGCTTCGTCTTGCCACTCGAGACGGTGCCCTTTGAAGCCGGAGACTCGCAAGCCTGCGGTCCACTACGCGCGCGCCTGGAGCGATTGGGAACTCCTATTGGGCCGCTGGACTTACTGATCGCCTCGCAAGCGCTCCGCCGAGGATTGATCGTTGTAACCAACAACACGCGCGAATTCCGAAGAGTCCCCAAACTGGCTCTGGAAAACTGGACTTGAAACGAATCGAAGCTTCTTCCGGTCACCGGCGGTTTGGGATGGCTTGGGTCAGGTGACGTTCTTGTGAGAGACGCCGGGTGGTCTTACGGCGCTCTGAATCGTATCAGGTGGCTTCGACCAGGTCCGAAACATTCATGCTGTAGACGGCGGGCTTGCCTTCACGGTCGCTGACGAAATAGATCCACTCGCTGTCGGCGGAAAATACCGGCTCGGGCCACGACGCATAGGGGTCTTCGCGCTTGGCGCCGGCGATTGGGTAAGGCTTGCCGCTGCTGGAATGCTCGGCCAGCGTCACCTCACGGCGCAACTGTGGAAACAAGACGTAAATGTTCGGGCCAGCGAGGCTGCGGCTGGCGCCCACCAGGGCGGAACCAGACTGGTTGCCGCTGACCCAGCCAAACTTCGAGCAGCGAGAGAGAGTCCTCTCCTGGCCCGAGGCGGGGTCGACGCAGCGGATCTCGGCTCCGCGGCCGGAGGCGTCCGGATAGAACACATAACAGACCTCAGCACCGTAACGGAACCAGAACTCGTGGCCGATCTCTTCCTCTCCCTGCCTCGGACGCAGGTTGCGCTTGTATTTGCCGTCGAGGGAGGAGAAGCGCAGCCGGCCGGCGACCTGCCCCCAGGGGCCTTCGTGAGCGTAGAGCAGATCCCGAGTTCGCGGGCGGAACTGCGGATGGGCTAGCCAGTGGTCCGCTTCAGCGGCTGTCCAGTTTGCCTTTCTTTCGACGTCGACAACTTGGATGCGGCAACGCGGTTGGCGCCGGAACTGTTCCTCGAATCCGTCGGCCTGTTGCCCGGGCTTGATCTCAACGAGGGCGGCAAACCTGCCGTCGTCGCTCATGGTGAGATGCCCGGTGGGGCGCCAGCCGGCCGGCGAGCGGTAGAGCGCCTTCTCTCTTCCGCCTTGCGGAGAGGCTTGTTTCAGACTGTCTTGCTGTAGATAGAAGAAATTCCTCCCGCGGGTGTCCATGGCCGCGGAATAGGAGTGAATGCCGGGTCCCTGCGTGAGCTGGAGCATGTCGCCTTTGGGCAGGTTGAGGCGGTAAATCTGACGGCTTCCGGAGCGCTCCGAAGCCAGCAACAGAAACGAGTTATTGCGCGCGATGAAGCAGTGATGGTAATGCGGCAAGTGATGGAGAATGGCTGGATTGGTGAGCCGAAACAAGGGCCTTTCCGTCAAGGGATCGGCAATTTCCACCTTTTCAGAAGGAATCTTGGAGCCCTTGCGCGCGGGGCGTTGGGCGGCTAGCACGGGAGCTGCCGCGGAAAGAAAAGCCCTTCGAGTCAACCGCCCCATCGGAAATAGTCATGGTAGCATCGCCCCGGTATTCTTTCGGTGACGCGGAGGGGTTTGACTCTGCCTCGTAAACGGGCTAGATACGTTAAGCTGCCGCAGTCACGAGGGAGGCTTTCCGCGAACCGGTTCGCTCGGCGGCGCCTGAAGCTTGAAGGGTGCGCCACGGCGATGGGCGAGATCCTTCCCTGCTTTCGATTGCCGGGCTCCTGTCTCGGGTCTAGCCTGGTCGTCGGAGAAATCAGCGCTCAACAACCTAAGACAAAGGAGAAACGAGATGATGATGACTTACCGATCCGAGAAGGAAACGACCCCGGTCCTTGACGGAAGCCGGTCACTTCGAAGAAGATGAACTCACCAGCGTCGCTTCGCTCCGAACTGATCGCCATCAGATCGGAATCACTGATCGTAAGACGCACTCAAATCAGCGGCCTTGGCGGCAGCAGGCGGCGCGATCGGATGCGGCGGGCGGAGAAAACCGAAGCCGCTGTTACCTGCCCGACATCCGGCGCCGACGACCGTCGCAAGCGAACGCGCCCCGGCAGATACAATTCGGGCTCAAGCTACTCTGGTAGTATTTTTCCATCGGCCCGGGACCGGCTTTTCTTTTGGTTGCGGGCGGTTCCTTACCCAGAGCGGGAGAATTGAGTCATGTCCTCCATCACGAGGCGAGCGTTCGTTCAAGCGGGAGCGGCCGGGGCGGCGGCAGCTCAGGCGCAGGATGCCCCTCGTCCTGCGCCGGATGCTCCTCCTCCCAACGTTCTCTTCATCATGCTGGACCAGTGGCGCTTCGACTGCCTGGGCGCCAACGGCAATGAGCTTATTCGCACTCCCAATCTGGATAGGCTGGCGGCACGTTCGGCAAACTTCACCCAAAGCTGCGTGCAGGCGCCGGTCTGCGTGCCTTCGCGGCTAAGTTTCTTCACGGGCCGCTACCCTCACTCTCACAAGAACCGGGTGAACTACACTCCCTACCAGGAGCGCGCGCCCAAGATGCAGCGGCTGCTCCACGACGCCGGCTATCAGACAGGATCGGCCGGTAAGCTGCATTTTCATCCCCCGACGGCGGAACATGCCCGCGAGACCGGCTTCGACCGGGTCCTGCTCGACGACGGCATCGGCCGCACGGACCGCTACTCCGACTATGTTCGGTGGCGGAAACAGAACGACCCCAACGCCGGCGTCTATTACCAGAAGCCTGCCGGAAATCCCGCTCCCGGGCAGAACCCCTACCGGGCGGCGATCGAGAAGCAGTACACCCCGACCGCCTGGACCGGGCGCGAGACTCGCAACATGCTTCGAGATTTCGCCTCGTCGCCGAAGCCGTTTTTTATCTTCTCTTCCTACTTCAAGCCGCATTCGCCGCACACCATTCCCGAGCCGTATGACTCGATGTATAACGATGCCGGCATCCCTCTTCCCAAGCAGGTCGACCTCGACTACATCCACCGGCTGCCGCTGCCGCTGCGGAAAATGATCCTGCGCGGGACGCCGCGCTACAACACCGGCCGCGAGCGGTTGGAGTGGATGTACCGCAGCTACTATGGCGACGTCACGTGGCTCGACGAGGAGATCGGCGCGACGCTCGATGAGTTGGAACGCAGCGGCAAGGCGGACAATACCATCATCATCATCTCCTCCGATCACGGCGACCAGTTGCTGGAGCACGGGCTATTCGGCAAGAACGTCTTTTTCGAGTCCTCGGTGCGCATCCCCCTTTTGGTGAGCTGGCCGGGGCGCATCCGGCCAGGGGCCTACTCGGATCTTATCGAGACGGTGGACGTGTTGCCGAGCGTGCTCGAGCTATGCGGCCTGCCCGTTCCGGATCACATCCAGGGCCGCAGCTTCGTACCGCTGGTGGCGGGCAACCGCAGCCTCTACAAGCCCCGCGACGTGCTCTTCGCCGAGAACATCATGCCCGAGGTGATCACGAACGGCGACGAAGGATACTTCTTCGTGCCAGGAAAAGGGGTGGGGGGCATCCATCATCCGGACGCCAAGATGGCGCGGACGAACCGCTGGAAGCTGAACTACTACGTGGGCCGCGGCGGGGAGCTGTACGACTTGGAGAACGACCCCGGAGAGTGGGACAACCTCTACGACGACCCGGCCCGCCAGGGCGCCGTGCGCGAGCTGAAGGGCGCGCTGCTGGACTGGATGATCAGCGCCGACGAAAACGACCAGATCGCCCGCAAGTGGCTGATCTAGCATTTCCGGCGCAAGCAGGAGCGAAAGGGGTTAGGCCCAATGTTGTTCACTTAGAGCGGTCGAGCCGCGAAGCGGCGCCGGATCGTAGCCCATGGGTGGAGCGAAGCGGAACCCTGGGTTCAAAACCCCGCCAGGGGAAGCCCCGGACGCGGACGGGGCGCAGGAAAACAACCGCATGCTTACGCCTCTGTGGTAGAGCTCTGTGTGGCGGGCGTTCGTTGCTGCCCGATACAAGAGCCCGCGCCATTCAAACACCCCCCCCCGCGGAACTGCTAACTGAACAGTATTGGGGTTAGGCCTTGAGGACTGCGAGCCGGTCCCGAATACCAGAACTATTTTTTCTTCTGGCGTCCCCTGCGGCCACTCTTCCAGTCTTCCCACAGGCCGAGAAATCTGAGCTGCTCATCGAGACGGGTGTCCTCGAGCAGCCGCTCGACCTGTTTACGCGAGAACCGTTCACCTATCCGCTGGGGACGGTCGGCGATGTTGTAGGCCGTTACCGCCGCGATGCTCGTGCGGTCCTTGAGATCGCGGATGCTCACTTTGTCAAACGTATCAGCGCTGGAGTGGTAAATCGGCACGTAGTCTTTGGTGTCTTGCAGGGCTACCAGCGCGGGCACGCCCTCGAGCAGAAAGTCAAAGTGGTCAGTCCCGAAAAAGGCTTCCGTCGTATGGTCGTTGGCGTCACGGTCTTCGACGGGTTTCATCGCCTCAACTAGCCCCTCTTTGAGGTCGTGGCGGCCGTTGAGCGAATAGCCGGTAATTCTGCCTACGCCCATGTCGTGAATCATGACGGCGACGATGGAGTCGAGCTCCCCGCGGTGAGCCTGGACGTAGCCGCGCGATCCGAAAAGACCCTGCTCCTCGCCGCTGAAGAGAACAAACCGAATGCTGCGGCGGGGCCGAAGCTTCGCCGCGGCGAGGGCACGCGCCACCTCGATCGCCAGCGCGATGTTGCAGCCATTGTCAAGACATCCCGTCCCCAGGTCCCAGGAATCCAGGTGCCCTCCGAGAATGACGTATTCGTCCGGCTTTTCGCGGCCCCGAATCTCGGCGACTACGTTGCGCGCCTGGAACGGCCCCCCGGTCTCGTTCGGCATGGACAATCGCATCCGAACTTCTTTGTCAGCCTCCAGCAGGCGCAGGATACGCAGCCCGTCTTCCCGGCGAATGAGTACGCTCGGCAGCGCATCCAGCTCGCCGTTGATGGCGTTGATGTGACGGTAGAGCAAACCGTTCGGGCGCGTGGAAGTAAACAGCAGAGCCGCGGCCCCGACTTCGGCGGCCTCACGTGAGGCGATTGTGGCGTCCCGCTGCTCGTTTGCAAGATCTTGGAAGGTACCCACTTCCTGAGACCGGATCAAGAGAATCTTGCCGCGAGCCTTCTTTCCCATGCGGCGGATGCGGCCTTCCGTGCCGCTGCCCCCGTCAAGGACCTGAGCCTCGATGCCCTCCGCGGGAGTGGCGGGCGACCAGGCGGAAGAGGCGCCCTTGACCGAGAAGGGCAACGGGGCCGTCACCTCGATTTCGGTGGCGCCCTCCCGCCAGGAGCTGGGCATCGTGAAGGTTTCCGTGCGGACCTCGTCGGCCCCGGCCGCGCGGAATGCCTCGACCGCCCAGTCCACGGCGCGGCTCATGTTAGGAGTGCCAACCATCCGCCCGCCCACTTCATCGCAAAGAAAGCGGAGGTTTTCTTCGAGAGACGGGGATCCTTCGATTTGCCGCAGGAGCCTGGCGGCGGCGCTGGAATCGGGAAACTCGGATGAAATAAGGGGGAGCGCGGACACAGCCCACAGCACGATCAGATAAAGACGTGAAACTACGCGCCGATACTGCGTTCCCCTGAGCAAGGAAGATGCTAGCACACCGCAACGCGGCCGCACGGCTGGGGGTTAGCCCCAATGCTGTTCACTTGGAGCCTTTGAGCCGCGAAGCGGCGTAGGATCGTAGCCCATGGGTGGAGCGAAGCGGAACCCTGGGTCCGAGACCTTGCGGGGGAAGCCCCAGGCGGGGCGTAGGAAAACAACCGCATGCTTACACCTCTGCAGCAGAGCGCTGTGTGGCGGGCGTTCAGTATGGACCTGCCCCCTGGGGTGAGACAAATAGTTTAGACACAGTTGACCGTTCGCTGGTTTTTGCTGGCCAGCGGCGGCCCTTTGCTTCATAATAACTCCCGGTTGGTGAAGCGGAGGCGGGCTCTGCGGGAGCGCAACCCGCCAAGGAATAACCAACTGGAAACTCATCGAGACGATGGGCCGGGGCGTGAAGCCGTCCGCTTCGCGCCCCACTCCTGAACAAACCCAGTCCATCGGATCGAAAGATTTCCCCATGCCTCAGAAAACTCCTTCCGCCACTGCCGCCGAATCCGCTGGCGGCGCTCCCAGCTTCTGCTCGAACTCCGCCGGCGGACAATAGCCCAGCGCTGAATGCAAGCGCTTCTCGTTGTACACCTTCTCGAGAAAGCGTCCGATCGATGCGCGCGCTTCGGCCAGGTCGCGGTACTCCGAGCGGTAGACCTCCTCGTACTTCAGCGTCTTCATGAAAGACTCCGCTTTGGCATTGTCGTAGGGATTGGCTTTGCGGCTCATGCTGATGGCGATTTCGTGCTGCTGCAATAAATCGACGTAATCGTTGGCGGCATACTGCACCCCGCGGTCGGAGTGATGCGCCAGCCCCGCACCCGGCCGCCGCTGATTGAGTGCCATCCGTAACGCGGCGATCGTCAGCTTCCCTTCCAGCGTGTCCTCCAGCGCCCAGCCGACCACCCGCCGCGAGTAAGCATCTAGAATCAGCGCCAGGTAAACGAACTCCCAGGCCAGCCGGATATAGGTGATATCAGCCACCCAGAGCTGGTCCAAACCGCTCAGGACGATCTCACGGGCCAGATTGGGATAGACGGCCAGGCCGTGACGCGAGTCGGTGGTCAGCACGAATTTCCGCCGCCGCAAACACAGCAGGTTGTCCTCCCGCAGAATGCGCTGCACCTTCTTGGGATTGATGACCCAGCCGCGGCGCCGCAACTCGGCGGTGATGCGTGGCCGCCCGTAGCTGGAGAACTCCAGCGCGATGCGCTGGATGGTGTCACGCAGTTCCAGGTCCGCATCGGGCCCCTGCTTCTCAGGCTGCCAGCGGTAGAAGCTGGCGCGCGGCAGCTCCGCCAGCTGACACATCCGTTGGACGCTCATCGGCGGCGGCTCCTGGACTTGTTGCCGGATCTGTTGGCCGACAGCGGTTTTCCAGTCGAGGCCCGCAGCTTCCGCTGTTGTTCGATGCGCTGCAAGCACCGCTTTAAAAAATCGATCTCCATGGTCTGGCGGCCGACCTTGCGCTCTAGCTCCGCCGTGCGCGTTTCTTCCCAGCGGCGTTTGCCTTCACCGGGGAAGGCGTTGCCGGGACCTTGGCGAAACTCCCTCCGCCAGCGCTGCAGCAGGTTGGGATTGATCTCAAAAGCGCGGCTTACTTGAGCTGCCGAGGCGCCTTGCTGCAGCCGTTCCACCGCCGACAACTTGAATTCTTGCGTGAATTTCCGTCGAGACAAACTCATCACTCATCCTCCGTTCAATGGATTTTGAGTCTAATCTGTTTGTCTCACTTTTGGGGGCAAGTCCAGTAATGCCCGAAACAAGAACACGCGCCATTCAACTAAAACCCTCCGCGGAACTGCTAACTGAACAGTATTGGGGTTAGCCAGGGCTACGCCGGCCCGGAGGCCGGCGCGGCCCGCCGGGAGGCGCGCGCCACCTCAGGGCAGTTGGGCCCCCCTGTCTGCGGGATGTAGAAACTGCAAGCTGAGAGCTTGCGCCACGGTCACTTCGGGTTGGCGCTTGCTCAACGCGGGGAGGCAGCAGGAAGACTGCTCGGTTATTCGGTAACCTCTCGGGTATTCGGTAACCTAAAGAAGTTGTTTCCCGCTCCATGGGCCCCCAAGCAAAAACGGAAGGCATCGTCTATCTCGTCGGCGCCGGGCCCGGCGACCCGGAACTAGTGACCGTTCGGGGCCTGCGCGCGATCGAATCAGCGGACGTGATCCTTTACGACAACCTCGCTACGCCTGCGCTGCTGAGCCATGCTCCTCAGGGCGTGGAAACCAAATACGTAGGCCGCAAGAGGGCTGAGCGTGCCTATGCCCAGCAGCAGATCAACCAAATGTTGATCGACTACGCGCGAGCCGGCAAATGCGTGGTGCGGCTCAAGGGTGGAGACCCCTATCTTTTCGGGCGGGGCGGCGAGGAAGCCGAAGCTCTTGCTCATGCCGGGATTCGCTTCCAGGTCGTGCCCGGCGTTACGTCGGCCGCCGGAGTGGCGTCCTACTCCGGCGTTCCGCTGACGCACCGCGACTTCGCTTCCGCGGCTACGTTTGTCACTGGACATGACCCCGGCCTGATCGACTGGAGCAAGCTCGGGAGCGCGGAAACGCTGGTCATCTTCATGGGGCTTACGACGTTCGGTGAGATCTCCCGGCGGCTGATCGAGGCCGGCCGGCCGCGGAACACTCCGGCCGTGGCGGTTCGTTGGGGGACTCGCGGTGATCAGCGAACCGTTGAAGGAACGCTGGGGACGCTGCCGGCCCAGATCCGCCAAAGCGGCCTCAAGCCTCCCGCTTTGATCATCGTCGGTGAAGTCGTTTCCCTTCGCGGGAAGCTGAATTGGTTCGAAAAGCTGCCGCTTTTTGGAGTCAGCGTCGTCGTCACCCGCGCCAAGGAGCAGGCCGCGGGTTTGTCCGCCCGTCTTCGTGACTTGGGGGCCGGCGTCATTGAGCTTGCCACCATCGAGACGCGTCCGCCCGAAGACTGGGGGCCGCTCGATCGGGCGATCGCCGGCCTTAACACGTACGACTGGCTGATCTTCACCAGCGCCAACGGCGTGCGCTATTTCACGCAACGTCTCGACGCGGGGGCGGGTGATCTTCGTGATTTACGCGCCAAGATCTGCGCCATCGGTCCGGCCACCGCGGATGCTGTCGAGTCATTGCATCTCAAGGTTGATTTGATGCCGGAAGAATACGTTGCCGAAAGCGTACTGGCGGCGTTCAGGCAGCACGACCTGGAAGGCAAGAAAATACTGCTGCCACGCGCGGCGGCGGCGCGAGATGTCATCCCGGTGGAGTTGCAGAAGCGTGGCGCCTCGATCGACGTCGTAGCGGCTTATCAGACTGTTCTGCCGGAAGCTTCGCGCTCGCTCGCTGAAAAGATTTTCAGCGCAGATGAAAAACCCGACTGGATCACGTTTACCAGCTCCTCCACGGTGAAGAATTTCGCCAAGCTGTGTCCCCCCGAGCGGCTCCAAGAGCGGCTCCAAGGAGTGCGCCTCGCTTCGATCGGGCCGGTGACGTCGCAAACGATTCGGGAGCTGGGTCTGAGCGTTGACGCCGAAGCCCGCGAATATACAGTGGGCGGGTTGGTGTCGATGTTGATCCCTTGAGCGGTTGAGCCGTGAGCGGCTCCGCGAGTTCTCCGGCGCCGCTGTCAAGTTTAGGCCGGTCTTGCCGATGATATTCGAGAGCGGCCATGGCGGCACGGCGCCTGAGTTTCTCATTTGGCGAGCGAACCATCCACGCACTCGTATTGCGCCAGCACCCGAAATTCCGCTGGAACGCGTTCCTGTGGGGAGCGGGTCTGAGCTTCGCCCACAGCTTCGCACGCCGCGCAGCCGCCGAACGCTGGCTCATTCGCCTGCTTAGGAAGCGATTCCCAACGCTCACGCACAATTCAGCCAGCGGCATCCCCCAACCATCCTCGTGCCAACCGCATGTCCCACGGCTTCATCGCGATGCGACTTACCGGGTGTAACCGCCCGTCTTCCAAACTCGCCTGTTCTGGCGGACGGGGATCGATCGTCCGCACGGCTATACCGGCTGAATGCCACTTTTTTTTCAAGGGCTTATGTCCCTTGAACTAGCATTTTCCAATCCAAGGATGAGCCTGAAATCGGTCGGGGCGTAGAAGGGCAGGCTGCAGGATGAGAATCTCCTTTCTGAGAGGATCGCAGGGCTTCGAGAGGGGAGGGGGGCAAGGGGGAGGGGGAAGCTGAGCACGGTCTTGGCCGCTGGACGAGAGTTTCTTGAGCTTCTCCTTCCCCCTCCCCTCAATGTCGAGTCCGGGGCCGTCAGGCCCCGCTCCCGACAGCGCTGTTCCCAGCAACGCTCTAGCGCCGCGAGCGGCAGGCGTCGAGCAGTTTTCTTTTGCGTTGTTGCATCCGCAGAGCGCATTCGGTATCGCTCATCCGCAGCGCCTGCTGCTGCAACCTGGCCGCGCTGACGCCTTCCTTCAAGCAGCTCTCCCAGTCTTGCAGCGAGACCAGTTTTTCGTAGGGCGTGCGATAGTCGTTGAGCCGGTAACGCCGTCGCCGCTTGCCGTTGTCGCTCAGCTCGATGGTGGCGAATCCGCAGGGACGGTGATAGTTCAAATACGGGTTGAAATCGGCCGTGTAAAAGCGCTGCACTTGGCCGGCGTGACGGGCGGCGATCGGTGCGTGTCCGATATGCTTGCGCACCACCGCGCCGTTCTTGCCTTCCACCAAAGCATTGTCGGTGGTGCGATTTGCCCGCGACTTGGTGAACTCTTGCACCAGTAATTTGTTCAGCAATTCCTTCACCCGGTGGTTGATAAACTCCGAGCCGTTGTCGGAATGAAAACCGAGGATACGGAAGGGGAATTGATGCAGCATCGCCTCCAAAACCGGCAATAAATGGGCCTCGGAGATGGTTTCGCAGCAGCCCACAATCTGCCATTGCGTGACCGTGTCGACGGCATTGATGTGATAAATCCCCTTGCCGCAGCCGCTGTCGCCCTGGTGCACCGTGTCGACCCGCAAGTGGCCCGGCTGGCCGTGCGGCTCGGGCTTGCGGCGCTCGCCGATGCTCACCGCCGAGGCGCGAGTCTGGGTGTGATGGACACGGTGTTCTCGATAGGCCCGGCTGCGCCGTAAGTTGTAGATATGAGAGGCCGAGATGGAAGCCAGTCGTTCGTAGTCGGCCCTGTTGTGGACCTCGTATTCGCGCTGCAGGATGCGGCGCACGGCCGGACCCGAAAGCCCTTCGTGGGCGCCATCGGTGTCGGCCAGCAGCTTGATATCGGAGGGTGTATAACGGCGCGGGAAGCGACGGCGCCACGAGGTTTGCGGCTCGATGACGCCGCGCTCGCGCCAGCGGGCGATCAAACGGGTGATTTGCGCTTTGCTGAGCCCGCTGATCTTGACCAGATAGCGGCGCACGATTCCCTTGTCTTTTCTTGACAAACCCAGGTACTTTTGAGCGCGCAAGACGCCTTCGACCAGGCCATAAATCTGCTTGCGGCCGGTGCCGGCGAAGCTGAGATTGTTGCTGGCGCTGAGAAACTCTCGCATCTCGGCCAGGGTGAGACGTTCGGCATGCTGCATGGTGACTTGCATTCACCCGCATTGTGCCCTGACCCGACCTGATCATCTTCAGGCTCATCTTGTGTTGGAAACACATCCTCCCTTCAGGCTCATCTTGTATTGGACAACTCTGAACTATATATCCAGCTCTCCGGTTTGATCTAATGGAGAGAGGAGGAGTCTTGCATGGAAGCGACGCAAGTCCTAGAAGACGAACAGGTCGGGGTCCAGCGCAAGGCGGCGGTTGTCATTCGCTTCGCGGGTGATTCCGGCGACGGGATGCAGTTGACGGGGAATCAGTTTACAACGACCTCGGCCTTGCTGGGCAACGATATTGCGACGCTTCCGGACTTTCCGGCTGAGATCCGCGCGCCGGCGGGAACGGTTCCCGGTGTCAGCGGTTTTCAGGTGCAGTTTTCCTCGGAAGAGATTTTTACTCCCGGCGATGAGCCGGACGTGCTGGTCGTGATGAACGCGGCCGCGCTGAAAGTCAACCTGTCCGCGCTGCGAAAAGGCCGCACGGTCATTGTCAACACGGACGGCTTCAACGCCGCCAATCTCTCGAAGGCCGGTTATCAGTCCAACCCTCTCGAGGATGGGACGCTCGACGGCTATCAGGCCATCCAGGTTCCCCTGACCACGAATACCACGAAGGTTTTGAAGGACTCGCCGCTTCAGAACCGGGCCAAGCAGCGCTCGAAGAATTTCTACGCTTTGGGCATCATGTATTGGCTCTACTCGCGGCCGATGGAGACGACCGAGCGCTGGATCCAGAGGCAGTTCGCGAAAAGGCCCGATGTGGTCGAGGCGAACCTAACTACGCTGAAGGCCGGCTACGCCTACGCGCAGGCAAGCGAGCTGTTCCAAACGCAATACGAAGTTCCGGCGGCTCCGCAGGAGAGAGGCCTCTATCGCAGCATTACCGGCAACAAAGCCCTCTCACTTGGGTTTTACGCGGCATCGGTGAAGAGCGGCGTGCCATTGTTCATTGCGGCCTATCCGATCACGCCGGCTTCGGACATCTTGGCCGAGCTGGCCCGATTGAAGCCGCAAGGTGTCGTCACCATGCAGGCCGAGGACGAGATGGCCGCTGTCTGCGCCGCGATTGGCGCTTCGTTTGGAGGCCACCTTGGCCTGACCGTGACAAGCGGCCCGGGGCTCGCTCTGAAGGCCGAGGCCATGGGGCTGGCGATCACAACCGAGCTGCCGATCGTCGTGGTGGACGTGCAGCGAGGCGGCCCCAGTACCGGCCTGCCCACGAAAACGGAGCAGTCCGATTTACTGCAAGCCCTATTTGGGCGTAACGGAGAGTCGCCGATCGCGGTGATTGCCGCCCGTAGCGCCGCTGACTGCTTCGACACCGCTTTGGAAGCAGTGCGGATTGCGACCGAACACATGCTGCCGGTCGTGCTGCTTTCCGACGGCTACATCGCCAATGGATCGGAGCCTTGGAAGGTCCCAGGCGCGGACACAATTCCTGAAATTCCAGTGACCTTCCGCACGGATCCAGACGGGTTCCAGCCCTTCGTGCGCGACCCCGATACTCTTGCCCGGCCCTGGGCACGGCCGGGAACCCCGGGACTCGAGCACCGCATTGGCGGCCTGGAACACACGGATGGAGAAGGGAACGTCTCCTACGATCCCGTCAATCACCAGAACATGACCAATCTGCGCGCCGAGAAAGTGGCCCGCATCGCAAGAACGATCCCGCCGGCGATACCCTACGGCGCCGACTCCGGCGATTTGCTGGTCTTGGGCTGGGGCGGAACCTACGGGGCGCTCTACGCGGCGACCCGAGCCGCGCGAAAGAAGGGGATGAAGGTTTCGCACCTGCACTTGCGCCACCTCAACCCATTCCCAGCGAACCTCGGGGACGTGCTGCGGCGTTTCGCAAGGGTTCTGGTCGCGGAACTCAACATGGGCCAGCTCAATATGATCGTGCGCGCCCGTTTTCTGACCGATACATTAAATCTCAATAAGGTGGAAGGGCAGCCCTTCACTGTCAGTGAAGTTCTGGCGGCGATCGAGAACGGCGTCCAAGGGATTGAACAATGAGCGTGATGACGAACGGCAATCTTCAGACGATAGCTGAGCCGCCCAAGTATTCGAAGAAGGATTTCGTCTCGAATCAGACCGTGCGCTGGTGTCCCGGATGCGGCGACTACGCCATTCTCGACGCCGTCCAGAAGTCGTTCGCGACACTGGGGATTCCCCACGAAAAGATAGTCGTGATCTCCGGGATCGGCTGCGCCAGCCGTTTTCCGTATTACATGAACACCTACGGATTCCACACGATTCACGGGCGTGCGCCGGCTTTTGCCACTGGACTCAAGGTAGCCCGTCCTGACCTCTCGGTTTGGGTCGTGACCGGAGATGGCGATGGCCTCTCGATCGGCGGGAATCATCTGCTCCACGCGATGCGGCGAAACATCGACCTCAAAGTGTTGTTGTTCAATAACCGCATCTACGGCCTAACGAAGGGGCAGTACTCGCCAACGTCGGAGGTGGGGAAGATAACGAAAACCTCGCCGTACGGATCAATAGATCGTCCCGTGCAGCCGGTGTCGATCGCGCTGGCGGCCGAGGCGACGTTCGTCGCTCGGGGCGTTGACGTTCACGGGGCGCACCTGCGCCAGATCATTGGGCGCGCCGCGGCTCACCGGGGATCCGCTTTCGTGGAGATTCTGCAAAACTGCAACATCTTCAACGACGGGGCTTTCGCGGACGTAACGGACCGCAAGAGCAGCGCGGAACACAAAGTGGAGCTGGAGCATGGCAAGCCCCTTATTTTCGGAGCCGCTGGCGATAAGGGAATCCGCCTTGACAAGAGTTTTGATCCGGTCGTCACCGCCGTCGGCGATAAGGGAGTGCCCGAGGAGGAACTGCTGCACCACGACGAAAAAACCCCGAATCCGTCGCTGGCTTACTTGTTGAGTCAGCTCGGCCCGCCTGAGTTTCCGACCCCGGTGGGTGTGTTTCGGGACGTGGAACAGGAAACCTACGATGGAGCGGTCCATCGTCAGATCCGTGAGGCCGGCCAAACGGCAACCGTCAAGGACCTGGACGCTTTGCTGCGAGAAGGCGACACCTGGGAAGTCGACTAGCCGATCCCGCCGGCGCTGCGTGAGAGGACGAGTTGAGCCATTCATGGAGGCGGCGGGCTCGCGACGCGGTGCGCGCTGTCAGCGCGACGCGCCGAAAGGTCAGCAGCACTCACACGGAGCGTGATGTCCAACGGGCGCGCACTTCGCACAATGCTGGTTACGATGTTCGGGTCGGGAGTGGCGCGGGCAGCCCGTTGCGAAACCGCTCCTACGGTCACGGATCGCAAGCTATGTTCCTGAAAGCGGGTCTGATCAATGAGTCAGCCCCCGTTGGAGGTGATGATGAGTGACGGCTACGAAGAAGATCTCGCGATGTACGAAGAGGCTCAAGGTCCAAAGAGAAAGCAGCTCGACAACCGTGCGCTGCTACAACCAGTAAGTGACATCAACTACCCGAAGGAGCCGGTTTGCTTTGGACCGGATGAGCGGCTGGGGAACGTACTCGATACGATGGCCAGCAGGCGCATCGGCGCCGTTCTGATCGTTGAAAACGGCAAAATCGCCGGTATTTTCGCCGAGCGCGACTTGTTGATTCGGCGCCTTTACGAGGGCGGCGGCGTTGACCGGCCCGTGCGCGAGTTCATGACTCCCAATCCGGAATGCTTGACCCCCCATGACTCGATCGCATCCGCCCTCAATCGCATGGTTCAGGGAGGCTACCGGCATATCCCGCTAATCGATGCCTCAAGCGTTCCGGTGGGCGTGCTGGTCATGCGCGATATGGTGGGTTACATCGTGTCGTTCTTTGCCTCCGAGATGCTCAACGTCCCCCCGCACAGCGAGCACAATCCGCCCGACCGCCGTGCCGAAGGTGGCTAGCTAAGTTTCAGAGAACTTCGTGCAGCCAGCCGGGGACAACGCCGAATCCGGTGACATGAGAACCGCAGCCTGGAGCGCGCTTGCCGCCGGGCAAACCGGCATTTCCGAGGCAGGCTTCTGGTTCTTGACCGCTCAGCTTTAATCCTCCAGGCCGGCCGATCTGCGTCTGTCGGCCGCGCATGTGCTCACCAAGGCGCCCTTGAGCAGGGATCAACGCGGGAGGCCTTGAACTCCAGTTGATCGCCGGCTTTGATGCCGGCCTTGCGCTGGATGCTGGCAGGCGCCACCAACTGCTTTTTTTCTTTGAGAATGTCAGCCATTGATTTTGAAAATGTTAAACGAGCTGTTGAGCCTGCACTGGAAGTGGAGCACACAGGCGGAAACCGTCAAGGCCGCCGAGCTTTAAGGCGCCAATTTGGAACCTTAAAGACTTCTGGATGTCTGGACTTTTGAAAGACTGCCTCGGCTTCCCTGTCCGATCAAGCTGGCGCTGAACAGGGCCCATACAAGTTGACCCCAGCCCGGCTTCACTTCGCGGCCGGGCCGGCCGAATTCCCAGGCGGAAAACCATTGGCCGGACCCCGGAAATCGCTCAGAGAGGCTCTCAGGTCCGGACCCCGCGAACAAGTCAGAATCCCGTGTAAGCAGATCGTCACGATGGAACTATCCGCCGTGTCGCTGATGCCCGACGGCTTTGACAAAGACCTCAGCCCCCAAGAGCTCACGGATCTGCTGGCGTTTCTGCAGGCCCAAAAATCCAGGAACTCCGTTACGGCGAGTGACTAGGGCGATATCCACGTTCACGTGGCCTGGTGTGTAATTTCTTGGACATGGCAATTGAGCTATCGGGCAATTGGCAGGACCAGCGCCACTTGACTCTTCGACGCCCGTCACCACCAGGAACCTAGCGTACCCTACGAGCTAGGCCTCCTCCAGCAGTTGGTCAATTCTTTCGATCGAGAATCGCCACGCCTCGGGAATGCGCTCCGAGCTTCCCGCAGCTTTCGCACGTGGTCCCCACGTGTGCGCCTCATACAGAATGGTCTCGCCGCGACCGCCCGCAGTAGACCGTAAGCGCTCAGCGATCTCTGCGGGTGTTGCCAGATACACCCGAGGTGATTCGTTGGGCTTCACGCCCTTGAATTGCACAAAGCAGAACACCGTTCGCGGGTTGTGGCGCGCGAGCCACGTCTTAATCGCGGCATGGTAGTCCGCGTTCTTGAGAAACGATTGGGTAAGACCCCACTTGCCGTCTTGGCTCCCCTTGACGGAGATCTTGAGGATGTGATCGCCCTTAACGACCACCAGGTCGTACTCAGGCTGATTGGCGCCGTACTGTACGGACACGTCAAGGCCCGCCCGCGCAAAAAGTGCGGCGGCAAACGCTTCGGCAGCAACTCCGACGTGCCATGAACTGATCTTCTCTTGTTTCTTTTTTGGCACAGACCTACTGCTTATTCGATAATCCACGAAGGCTATCCGGTTCAAGACCATGGTAACTCAATAGATAAGGGGTTTTCAGCTCTTCCGACGATGCGGAGGAGGGCCTCTGACATCTATGCTCAACCACCGCCGCCCAGGTGAGGGCCCTTAAGGAAGAAGGGGATGAAAAACCGCCCTAAAAGGGCGGTCAGTTAAAACCCAGCTGGCGCTTCATGACAGCAGTCACCACTCCTGTTCCAATCTGCTCGGTACCCTTTATTTCAGGCTGGCTGAGAAGCAAATCCGTGTTTTCTCGGCCTCCGGTGGAAACTCCTTCATTCTATCGATCTCCTCGGCCAAGAGCTCTATCACCGAAGTGTGCCTCTCCTGCGCGGCCTCGATCTTCTCGATGCGCTCAGCCAGGCTTTGTGGGCGGCTAGCATCTCACGGAGTTTGACGAAAGCTCGAATGATCAGGATGTTCATCTGGACGGCGCGACAGCTCTTGAGCACACTGGAGAGCATGGCTACACCTTGCTCGGTGAAGGCGTAGGGAAGGGTTCTTCTTCCGCCACGCCCCACCTTTGACATTCCAATTTGGAATAGCAAAGCTTGATACTCTTCGTACTCTTCTTTGCTTATGCGGAACATGAAGTCGTCTGGAAAGCGGTCGAGGTTTCGAGAGACGGCCTTGTTGAGGTTGAAAGTCTCGACCTGGTAGAGTTCGGCCACAGGTCAGAGTCGAGCATCACCTTCTCTCCTCGGATAAGGTAAATCCGCCGTTCAATCCGCTCGACTGGAATGAGATCAACTGTGTTGGGTAACTTCTTTTTTGTCATTGAATCAATTGGGTTTAGTTGATGAAAGCATATCAAAACCGCTCCAATCGGTGAAGGCGCAGGGCCGGCGTCGCAGCCCCATCTTGGCCGCTGAATTGGAGGTTGCAATTTGCAATCTCCAATTATGGAACTCTTCCTTGGTGAGCTGGAACATGAAGTCTTCAGGGAAGCGGTCGATATTGCGCCGAACGGCCAGGTTCAGATTACCTGTGGTCACCCCGTAGAGCTCGGCTAGGTCACGATCCGACATCACCTTCAGGCCGCGCACCAAGTAGATCTGGCGCGTCAGCCGCTCGACTGGCATGATATGAGCTGTCCTGGGTGATTTCTTCTTTGTCATTGAAACGATTGGATTAGTTGGTTAAAGCATATTAAAATCGTTCCATTCGGCAACCGAGAAGATTTCTGAATGTCTGGATGTCTGGACTTTTGAAAGACTGCCTCGGCTTCCCTGTCCGATCAAGCTGGCGCTGAAGAGGGCGCATACAACTTGACCCCAGCCCGGCTTCTCTTCGCGGCCGGGCCGGCCGAATTTCCAGGCGGCAAACCATTGGCCGGGCCTTGGAAATCGCTCAGAGAGGCTCTGAGGACTGCTCCGCCATAGCTACTTCAAAAGCTTGAGTCGTCGCAGGTCAGCCTCGCTCCAGTGGGCTTGGCCTTCGATCATGCTCTTGAGGTTTTGGATGATGAACGTCTTCATGCGCGGGTGAATAGACACTGTCACCCGACGGCCGTCTGTCGGATGTTTATACCGTCGATGTGATCCTCGTTGCCGGTCGAATACAAAGCCCTCAGCGAGAAGCGCCGAGATGATCTTACGAGCAGTTAGGTTGCGCAGTTTGGCATAGTTTATCGCCATGCCTCACAGGGTTAGCGCGATGTGGGAATCCTCAAAGATCTGGATGTTGCCCTCCGGATCTGTTGGGATTGGCTCCCCGTCTTCGTTCATTCCCTCGACCGTCATTTCGAGCACTTCGCGGATATTCGTGAGCGCCTCTTCCTTCGTCTCTCCCCAAGTAGAGGCTCCCTTCCCTTCAAGAGCTGGACAGCAAACAAACCAGCCAGCGGGCTTGCCGTCGAAGTCCTCGCCCTTTTCCAGGACGATCTTAAAGATGTAGGTTTTCATGGGTGTCCTCCTTTGATTGAGAGGAACATACTGCAGTTAGGACATAACCGTAACGCTTTATGAATAAATCTGTTAGCGTGGTCATGCTCTCTTCTTCAGTTGCTTCTCCATGGAGGCGATCATCTCATCGGCGGTGTTAAAGGGGCCGTAGGTTCGGCCCTCTTTGAGGTCTTGAAGACCCTTGGCGAGTTCCGCATCGACCTTGCGTCGTTGCTCGGGAGTGTAGTCGTCATCGGCGGAGGGGAGCTTGGGGAGAATAGTGATCACTCCGCCGGAGGCCCTGAACTCTAGCTTGTCACCGGCTTTGAGACCAGCCTTTCGCTGGACACTCGAAGGCGCCGCCAATTGTTTTTTTCTTTGAGAGTATCAGGCATTGATTTAATGGAAGTGTAGCACACAGGCGAAAACCGTCAAGACCGCCGAGCTTTAAGGCGCCAATTTGGAATCTTGAGGACTTCTGGAAGTCTAGACTTTTGAAAGACTGCCTCGGCTTCCCTGTCCGATTAAGCTGGCGCTGAAGAGAGCGCATACAACTTGACCCCAGCCCGGCTTCTCTTCGCGGCCGGGCCGGCCGAATTCCCAGGCGGAAAACCATTGGCCGGACCCCGGAAATCGCTCAAAGAGGCTCTGAAGATGTGGAAAACTGGCTTCGCGGAGACCGGCGCCCCTTATTTGGCGAACTGTTCGGGGATGGACCAACTGGCGGGCTTCCCACCGTCTCTGATTGTGCGCGATCTTGCCCTATTCCCTGCTCCGCCATAGCTACTTCAAAAGCTTGAGTCGTCGCAGGTCATCCTCGTTCCAGTGGGCTTGACCTTCGATCATGGATTTAAGGGTTGATGGGGTATTTAGTTGACTCCAGTAGCCACTACATCTTGGGGGTGGGGGTGCCGGCCCTGGTGGCCTCGACCATTGTCTTATAGGGAGCAGGGTCGGCGGCGACCGCCTGCTGGAGGAGGCGATAGAAAAGTTTGCCGCGCGACCGTGAGGTCCGCCGGTTGAAGCGGAACGTGAACTCGTCCAGGTAGTAGTCCAAATACTCGTGACTGACAGCCCCCTGGTGGGTCCCCAACAGCCAGCGCTTTAGCAGAGAGGCGACACGATGGACTCTCGGCAGCAGCTTACTCGCCGATTGCCGCTTCCCGCGCAGCACGGTGACTTCATGGCGGTATCCTTTGTTCTCCAATCCCGCATAGCCTTCCCAGCCGTCGGTGTGCACGAGGCTGCCAGGTTGGATAGCTTCTTCGACAAAGGCTTCCAAGCTCGCCGCTGAGGCATCCGCGATCCGACGGAGCCGGATGCGACCCATACCGCGCCCATCCTCCTCGGCAGCAACCGCAACTAACGCTTTGCCAACCATTTCGCGACCTCGGACGCCCTCTTCGACTCCGCCCACATACGTTTCGTCCACCTCCACCCGGCCGACCAGCCGATTGCGACCGGGGCGCACCATGGCGCGGCGGAACTTGTGCAGCCAGGTCCAGGCGGTTACATAGCTACCCAAACCCAAGACCCGCTGCAACTCCAGCGCGCTGGCCCCGCCTTTTTGCGTTGTCACCCACCAAGCCGCCCGGAACCACAACGTCAAGGGCTTGCGGGTGTCCTGGAAAATCGTGCCCGCCGTCACCGAGGCCTGGTAACCGCAGTCGGCGCAGAGCAGCAGATTGCGTTTGCTGGCCCATGAGGACTGGATCCCACAGCGCGGGCACACGAACCCCTCCGGCCAGCGCAGCTTCAGCAGGTACTCCCGGCACGCCTCCTCGGTCGAGAATCGAGCTTCCAACTCGACGAGGTTTCGGGGGTAGTCCTCCTTCATGCCCCCAACCACAACATATTGTGGCTACTGGAGTCAACTAAATACCCCATTAAGGGTTTTGATTTTGAATGTCTTCATGCCTGAGTGAATAGGCACTGTAACCCGACGGCCGTCTATCGGGTGTTTATACCGTCCATGCGAACCCCTTTGCCAGAGGAACACAAAGCCCTCAGCGAGAAGCGCCGAGATGATCTTACGAGCAGTTAGGCTGCGCAGTTTGGCATAGTCAATCGCCATGCCTCACAGGGTTAGCGCGACGTAGGGGTCCTCAAAGATTTGGATGTTGCCCTCCGGATCTGTTGGGATTGGCTCCCCGTCTCCGTTCATTTCCTCGACCATCATTCCGAGCACTTCGCGGATATTCTCGAGCGCCTCTTCCTTCGTCTCTCCCCAAGTGGAGGCTCCCTTATTTTCAAGAACTGGACAATAGACATGCCAGCCGGCGGCCTTGCCGTCGAAGTCCTCGTCCCTTTCCAGGACGATCTTAAAGATGTAGGTTTTCATGGGTGTCCTCCTTTGATTGAGAGGAACATACTGCAGCTGGGAGACAATCGTAACGTGTTATCAATAAATCAGTTAGTGTGGTCAGCATAGCACGGATCAAGCTCAGTGCCAACTTTCATCGCCGTCCCCGAAAAACTTGATCGCCAAAGGCCGCGATTTGCGATATCAGCGGCTTCCCTGTCCGATCAAGCTGGCGCTGAAGAGGGCGCATACAACTTGACCCCAGCCCGGCCTCTCTTCGCGGCCAGGCCAGTGACACATCATTCGGTGCGGGCTTCAGGAACCCCTGTCGTTCGTCCCTGTTTCGTGTGCTGCAGATCGGGCTGATCGAACGAATTTAGCCCCGCGCCGAGCGTGGACTTCCGTCCACGCCTCTGTCCGGCCGGTTGAAATTTTCTGCCACAATCGGCAACGATTTGACTATACGCCGTAAAAGGGTGTCCCGAACAACTTCGCGCTCAGGCGCCAACATTACGATACGCTGAATCTTCCGTGGACCGCGAACAACAACCCGACCACTCGATGCGTGAGGACTGGGACCGCCGCGCCCGCGAAGACGCTCAATACTATGTCGCCTTCGGCCGCCGCAAGCAGAGCCGCGAGGAGTTTTTCGCCTCCGCGGCGGACGTTCTTCGCGCTCTCAAGGACGAGTTCCGCCGGTTCCCCCCCGGCACCGACTTCGCCCAGCTCAGCGCGCTGGAAATCGGCTGCGGCCCGGGACGCTTGATGCTGCCGCTGAGTGAAATTTTCGGCCGCATCGCGGGCGTCGATGTCTCGGGCGAAATGGTCAAGCTAGCGTGCCAGAATTTGGCCGCCGCCAGCAACGCCAGCGTCCTGCAAAATACCGGAGCCGATCTTTCCGGCTTCGCCGGCGAGTCGGTTGACTTCTGCTACTCCTACGCCGTTTTCCAGCACATCCCAGACAAAAATGTGGTGTGGAGCTATCTCCGCGAAGCCAGCCGCGTATTGAAAGAGGGCGGCCTTCTCAAATGCCAGTTGAGCGGCTTGCCGGACGGCGCGGCCGAGAGTGCTCTCCCGCCCCGCAACGGTTGGTCTCTTCGCGGCGCTGTTCCGCAAACCGAGCGAACGCCCCGAAGGCGGAATTCCGCCGACACATCCGCCAACACCTGGCGGGGCGTAAGTTTTCGGCCGGAAGAAGTTGCGCACTTCGCCGCCGAGCAGAACCTGCAACTGCTCGCAATGGACGGATTCGACACGCAGTATTTGTGGATAACCGTCCGAAAGCCCGCAGCAACGTCGAGCGTTCCCGAGGCGCCGGCGCCCGCCCGCATTGTGCAAGTCACGAATACGATGACCGGCGATGCCGTGGTACCCCATTCAGGGTGTCATGCCAGCGCTTCGCTGTGGGTGATCGGGCTGGACGACCGAGCGGATCTGAACTCCTTGGCCGTGGATGTGGACGGCAAGATGACCGCGCCTTGTTTTATCGGGAAGCATGTCTGGACGGGACCGGCACAGCTCAACTTCTACTTGCCGCCGGGAGTGCGTTCAGGAATTGTACCGGTAAGCCTCAGGCTTGGAGGCGTGGCTGCGTCGAACAGAGCGCCGATGCGCGTGATCAGCCCGGGACCCATGGTGCCTAAACTTTTAGGCGTCAGTGACGGAGTGAATCTGCTTTCCCGGCGAAACATGGCAAGCCGGACGATCAAGGTCAACATTGAGGAACTCAATGTCTCCTCAATAGAAAGTCTCCTGGAACTTGCCGCCGCCGATCTCGACGGCGAGCCCATCGAGAAAATGGACGCCTTTGTGGTGGACCCGCTCACCCGCCGCTACGAGCTGAATCTTGTCGTGCCGGAGGGAATCGAGCCAGGCCCCCGCCATTTGAATGTTCGAGTGGGAAACCGCGGGTTCCCGCCCGTGCCGGTTGAAATCTGCGCCAACTGAATCTCGGAATGATCTACGGCCCCGACAGCACGGCGCAAGTGACAACCGAGGCCGCCGAGCACATCCGGCGGTTTGGGGCTCTGATTCCCTTCTCCGTGAGTTCTCCCTTGATGCCGGCTCTGGTGGCTCTGGCCGCGGCCTTGACGGGACTGAGCGCCGACTGGGCCTACTCCATCGTGGTAGCGCTTGTCTATGTTGCCGGGACGCTGCCGGTCTATTGGATCGTGCGGCGCTTTCGCCCGGACTCGCCGGCCCCGCTGTGGGCGGCGTTGACCTATGGCGCTGCTCCTTCCCGGTTGTCCTGCCTAGTTGGTCAGCCCGATGGCCCGTGGCTCTTGTTCTGGACACTTGCTCTGGTTTGCCTGCTTATCGCGGACGACCCGCGGCGCAGGTTCCGTCCGTGGCGGGCGGCGGGGATGGGTCTTTGTTTGGTTTTCATGCTCGCGACGCTGCCTGGTTCATTTGGTGCCTTGGATGTGCTGGCGGTAGTGGAGTTGGGGGGTTTGCTTGCGCTAAGCTGCCGCCAACGACTCTGGCGAAACCATCTGGTCAAGGTCGCTTGTACGGCAACGTTCTCTGCTTTGTCGTTGTGGAATCTCCTTATCTATCCTTCTCTCGTCTACCAGCCGCCGGCGATGCCCGAAGCGGCTTTGGCTTGGGTCCGGGCGAACTCGGACAAGCCGCGTGTCTACGGGCCGGTTTCCGCTCAACTGCTCATGCGGCCGCATGGCGCAGCGATTGACCGCATCATTCTGTCCCCCGGCCGTACGCGGGAGTCGCTGCTCTGGCTGCGGGCGTACGCGACGGAGTACCTGATCAGCATGGATTGGGAGAAATTCCACCCGGTCCTCGACTGCGTGCGCCAAGAGGGCGAATGGTGCACATACCGAATCCCCTACCCCAACCCGGCTCAGGCGGTTCTGGTGTCGCGGGAGCGCTGGCAAGATCTGAAGCCGATTCGCGGGCCGCTCGATGTCGAGGGGCTCGAAGCGTACTTGAGTTGGGCGGGGCGGCCGGAAGCCATCGATCTGGTCTGGCATGATTCGGTATCCGCTGAGATTCGCGCGGATTTGGGACCGGCCGACGCGATTCTGGTCCGAGAGCTTGCGCTGCCGGGATGGAAAGCGCTGGTTCAGGACGCTTCGGGCGGCAAGAAGCCGCTGGAAGTGCGGCAAGATCCAGTGGGGTTCATCTTTCTCGACCCCAACACGACCGGACCCACTGTCCTGCAGCTTGCATACGATCCCGGCTGGCTCGTCCGGGTCATGCCGGCTTCGCTGGCGAAGGATCCGTTCGTCATGGGCGATTTTCCCATCATCTCGACCGGCGGCGTTGTCGATGCTTTCGACTACACGCCTGCTCCTTTCAAGAGCGGAGCCATCCTAACGATCTTTGGAAGGTACTTCATTCCTGGCCAGACCACGGTGTTCATCGGGGAAGCAAGAATAACTCCCGCTTACGTCGGCGTCAATCAGATCAATGTTCAGTTGCCCCAGCAGCTAAGTTCCGGGCCGGTCGAGATAGTGGTCGAATCCGGCGGCCGCCGAAGCCATCCCTACAGTGCCGAGGTGACCAACTAATGGCCCCGGCGGGCAGACTGGCCGCGGCGTTTTTTCTTGCCGTGACGGCGGCGGTTTCGCAGCCGGGTTTGCCCCAGCGGATCGGCTTCTACCAATGGGCCGGCGTATTGCCCGCCAACGCCGGGGGCGACCTGCTGACAGAGGCTCGCCATCGCAGCGTCGAGATCGGAGCCCGAGTGTTTCGGCTCTACGTCGGAGCGCGGTTTGATTACATCCATCCCCCTTATTCGCCTCGCCGGTTCAGCCGGGACGGGATCAGCGAACCGCTCACGCCGGCGCGGATCCTGCGGATTCCCCGCTATCGCGAGGTTCTCGAAGACCCCAAGATCGACACGGTGATTCTTACCGTCTATCCAATCAGCGATTACGGCGGCGGTCCCGACGACTTGAATCTTCAGCGGCCCTGGAGCAATCGCGAACGGGAATGGGAGTTCACTCAAACAAGCGAGCTGTGCCGCTACCTGTACCAGGAATTCGGCGCACTCGACAAGACCGTGATCGTCGCGAATTCCGAAGCCGACGAGAAAATGCTCGATATCATGAACTACAGCGGGTCGCCCGAAATGGCGGTCGAGAACATTCGCCGCTGGACTCAGACGCGTTTCGAGGCCATCCGCGCCGCCCGCGAAGCTCACCCTGCCGCGCGGCTGCGCATTCTTCATGCCTTCGAGATCTCTCTCGTGAATCTGCGTATCGCCAAGCAAGGCCGCGGCTTCGGCAAGGCGCCGCCGCTGCAGCAAGCGTCAGAGCGCTCCGGCTGGAACGCGTTGAACGACGTGGTGCCGCATGTTTCCTTCGATCTGCTTTCCTACTCAGCCTACGAATCGACGAACTCGCCTTTCGAAACACGGCAACCCGACATCGATCCCGCCGAAACAGGTTCGCGGCTCGCGTGCGACCTGGATCTCATTCAAAGCAAGGCGCGAAACTCGCTGTCGCCCGCCGGGCGCCGGGCATTCGGTGAGCGCTTCGTCATGGTCGGCGAGTTCGGATATGCCCGCGACCGCTTCGAGCATCTCGCGACAGGCGGCATTCTGCCCCGGCTACAAAGCGCACTACAAGCCGCCATCGACTGGGGATGTCCCTACATTGTGCTGTGGCAGGTTTTCGACGCCGCCCGCAACGGAGACGCCGCCTGGGGCTTCGGGATGTACAATCGGCGAGGGCAGGCGCCCCGGCTCAAACACTCAAGGGCCGAGTGTGATTCAATCGAGAGTTGCCTCAAGGAGCTGTTGTCGGAAGGCGTCAGGGCTTGGGAAACGCCTGAATGAAGAACTTCGAAGCACGCCTCCTCACAACGGCCGCGCCTCCCTCAAGATCCGGCGACGCAACAGCCAGTAGAGCGAGTCTTCCGTTACGACATCGACCTTGCGCCCCAGGAGATGCTCAAGTTCATCGATGAGGCCCGTTGGGAACCACGGTGACGCGTTGGCCCCAGCCTTGACGAGTAAATCGACGTCGCTGTCTTCCGCGGGCTGCCCGCGTGCGACTGACCCGAACAGACGAATATTCTCCGCTCCATGAGCCGAAGCGATGCGCAGAATCTCGTCCCGCTTCTCAGCGAGTAATTGCGCGATGCCCATCGTCTGTTGTCATTTTCTCATAGCACGTAGAATCGCCAAGCTTTCATATCGTGAGTTCCCCACGCCGCCGTGCCGAATCAGTGCGGTGCGTCGAACAGGTGATTTGCGCTCGGGAAAGTGCTGCTGGTCAGGCGGCAGTTGAGACCGTCCGCTCCCAGGAATTGCGGAATGTGGAACGTCTTCGGCGGCGCGTAGACAATGTCGCCTTGCTTGGCGATCACCGGATGCTCGAAATCGCCCTCGAAGATCCATTGCAGCTCGCCCAGCATGATCACCCAAAACTCAGCGAAGTCCGAGTGGAAATGGCCGCGATAGCCTGGCGCGACTTTTCGTTCGGCGCTGGCCTGGCCGCAGATGAAATTGCCTCGAACGCGGTTCTTGCGCATGGCGGGCTGGCTCCAGCGTGGCTTGCCCTTGTTCTCCTCGGCAAGGTCATGGATGTTGACGTGATGGAACCAGGGCTTGCCGTCAAGGTCGGGAACGTCCAGCGGGTTGGGGCCGGCCGACAGACGAATGGGAATGTACTCGCTGGAGCGGCCACTAGCCGGGGCCGGGCGTTGCTCGAATACCGGTGTCGCTCCAGCTAAAGTCACTTCGAAACGAATCGCGGGCTTGTCTCCCACGACCTCTAGCGAATGCAGTAGCCGCTCGGGAGCGAATACATAAGAGCCTTTGCGCGCTGCAATCTTTTCGAACGTGCCGTCGGGCCTCTCGATCTCGAAGTCAATGCGGCCCTCGAGCACGGCCCACCAGGCCGGCGAGTCGGCGTAGAGCCTGCGCTCGTATCTCGAACCCGGCGGCTGCTGAATCATGTACGCCCGGCTGTTGCTGTCGGCGATCACCACTTCGCGCCAGGCTGCCTGGCCCGCGTGCTTGGCCTTCAGATCCGCCAGTCGGGTGACGGGCTTCATGGGAGGCTGGTAAGCGGTTTTCTGAATCGGCTTGGGGAAGTAGAAGACGCGTTCTTGTTGCTGTTGAGGAGGGTTGGCCGGGCTGGCGGGCTGCTGCGCCAGCGACGGCACCGTGGCCAGGACGGCGGCAATGAGTAACGAAGAAGGAAAGATCGCTCGGTTTGTTCTCGGCATGGCGTTGACCTCGGGATACCCCCCATTTTTTCACAACCCTCGCTCACTGGTTCTATTTTCTTTTTGGCGACCCAACGTGCGACGGCTCGCGAGCGGATTCAGATCTTGAAAGATTGCCAGGACTTGCCGGATTTGACCCACTCACTTGCGTTCGGGGCTCTGACACGGCATTCCGACACGGCATTCCGATCCACCCTGGTAGACTACCCTCGAACTCCTCAGGCAGTATTACTTCGATCCGATGGCTTTTGGACGATACAGCGATCTTCTTCGAGTGCGCGGCTTTCAAGCGCTTCTTTGGACTCAGTTTCTGGGCGCCCTCAATGACAGCGTCTACAAGATCGTCGTGACGCTGTTAGCCTTAACCGCCGCGACAAGCAATGGCGGCGGCAGCCGTGAACTTGCCCTGGTCGGCGCCGTCTTTATCCTCCCCTTCTTCCTTTTTTCGGGCTATGCCGGCCACCTGGCGGATGTTCACAACAAACGAACCATCTTGATCGCCACGAAGTCTCTCGAGGTCGGCTCGATGCTGCTGGCCGTATTGGCGCTGTATCTCGGGCGGTTTGAGTTGATGTTGCTGGTGCTTTTCTTGATGGCGTTGCAATCGACGCTGTTCAGTCCGGCGAAATATGGTGTTCTGCCGGAGATGGTCGCCGACAAGGATCTTTCGCGCGCCAACGCCCTGATTCAGATGAGCACGAATCTGGCGATCATCGCCGGCACCTCGATCGGCGGGGAATTGCTTGGGGTTTGGAGGGAACGCACTTGGCTGATCGGCTGCTTGCTGACCGCAGTGGCCGTGATCGGATTCGCCGCGAGTTTCGGCATCTCGAAAGTGCCGGATCCGCGGTCCCGGAAAACCTTTTCGCTCAACCCCTGGTCGGAAATCTTCGAAGGCTTTCGGTATTTGCGGAGGGACAAGCCGCTGTGGCTGACCGTGCTCGGCATCTCCTATTTCTGGATGCTGGGAGCACTGTTGCAGTTGGACATTATTCTGTTTGCGCGCGATCTGCTTCAAGTGACCGAGGAGTGGAGCGCCCGGCTGATTACTTTTCTCGGTGTCGGCATTGCCCTGGGCAGTATGGCGGCGGGGCGTCTGTCAGGTGACAAAGTGGAATTGGGGCTGACGCCACTGGGCTCGATCGGGATGGGTTTCGCCGGGTTGTGGCTGGCGTCTTCTGGCAATTCCTACACTTGGGCCGCGGTCTCGATGGGCTTTCTCGGCTTTGCCGGCGGGCTGTTCATCGTTCCGCTGTCGTCTCTGCTGCAGCAACGAAGCGATCCCAAAGAACGGGGCCGCTTGATCGCCACGAACAACTTTTTCAATATGTTCGGGGTGCTGCTGGCCTCAGGCGCGCTTTATTTGCTGGCGGATGTTCTTGCGTTTTCGCCTGACCGCATCGTTGGGCTGTTCGGGTGGCTCACGTTTGCCGTGACGCTTTACATGCTCACGCTCATCCCCGACTTCCTGATCCGCTTTGTTCTGTGGGGGCTCACCCATACCTTCTATCGCATTCGAATCGTGGGACAGGAGAATGTTCCGTTTCGCGGTCCGGCATTGCTGGTGAGCAATCACGTCTCACTCATTGACGGGTTCTTCGTCGGCGCCTGCGTGCAGCGTTTCATCCGCTTCCTGGTTTATCGCCCTTACTACGAGCAGCAGCCCTTTCACTGGGTCTTGCGGAAAATGAATGCGATCCCCATTCAAGGCGGTGACCCGGAAAAAGTCGCCGAGTCGATCGAGCTGGCCCGCGAGCAACTGCGCCAAGGTCACCTCGTCTGCATATTCGCCGAAGGTTCAGTGAGCCGGACGGGAGGCATGCTGCCCTTCAAGCACGGCTTTGAACGAATCATGGAAGGGGTCCATGTTGAAGGGCTCGATGTTGAAAGGCTGGATGTCCCGATCATTCCGGTCAATCTGGACCGGGTTTGGGGAAGCATCTTCAGTTTCAAGGACGGGCGGCTCTTCTTTCGCTGGCCGCGGCATTTTCCGTATCCAGTTACGGTGTCTTTCGGCGCGCCGCTTCCCTCCTCGGCCAAGGCTCCGCAAGTGCGGCAGGCGGTGCTCGAACTTGGCAGCGAGGCGGCGACGCTGCGGCGATCCGGGCGCGACCAACTGCATCTCCGTTTCATCCGGACCGCCAAGCGAGGGTGGTTTCGCTTTGCTGTCGCGGACGGCCATCGCCGCTTGACGTATGGCTCTGTTCTCGTGGAAAGCTTGCTGCTGGCAAGGCGGCTGAGAAAAGCGGCCGGGAGCGGCAGCCCGACGCCGCGAAGGAGGATTGGCCTGCTGCTGCCTCCTTCCACCGAGGCGGTGCTGGCGAACCTGGCTGTGTTGTTCGCGGGCTGGATCCCCGTCAACTTGCCGCGGGACGCATCGCCGGATCAGCTCTCGGAGATCGTCAAGCGCTGCGGCATTCGCACGGTCATTGGTTCCCGCCGGGTGCCGATCGAGCCGGGGATGACGTTTGAAGAGGCGCTTTCCATGGAAGAGTTGGCAAGCCGGCGCTCCGGGCTGGGGCGAGCGATCGCGGCCGCCGCCCTCTTTCTGCTGCCGGCGCGCCTGCTGCAAGCCGCCTGCCAGCGCAAACAGGATACACCCGATAGCCTGGCGACAGTGGTTCATACAGCCGGAGTGCCGGGCGCGCCGAAAAGCGTCATGCTTTCGCACTACAACATCATCTCGAACGTCGAAGCCTTCGAGCAGATTTTTTGGGTCAACCGCCAGGATCGAGTCGCCGGCAGCCTGCCTTTTCATCACGCTCTGGGATTGACCGCGACCTTGTGGTTTCCGCTTCTGGCCGGTTGCGGAGTTCTCTACCACGACGATCCGGCGGACGCCTCGGGCATGGGACAACTGGCCGGCCGATACGGCGGCACGATCTTGGTGGCGAGGCCGGCGCAATACTCCGCCTATCTGTCAGACGTCCCGCCAGAGGATTTTAGAATGCTGCGGTCCGCTCTAGTGGGAGGCTCGGTGACAGAGCCGCACCTGGTGCGCCGGTTTCAAGAAAAGTTCGGAGTGGAGCTGATCGAGGGCTATGGCTTGGCGGAGATGACAGCCGTTGTCGCCGTCAACGTACCGGACTACGAACAGGGACGCAGAAAACAAGTGGGCAGCAAGCTGGGCACGGTCGGGCATCCCGTCCCGGGCGTCAGCGCCAAGGTCGTCGACGATTCAACGGGCGAAACACTGCTGGGCGATCAAGAGGGACTGCTGCTCGTCAAAGGCCCCGGCCGCATGCTGGGCTACCTCGACGGCAGCGAGCGGAAGGCCGCTTCCCTGGGTAACGGCTGGCTGGAAACCGGCGACCGCGCCGTAATGGACGGTGACGGCTTCATACGAATCATCGCCCCGTGACCTGATCAAGAATCCCGGCTAGCTAGTTTGCGGCGCAAAATGCGTGAGGCCGCTATTCGGGGACTGTCACCAATTTTCGCGCCGGTTTGGTTTCTTCGCCTAAACCGTTAAAGTGCGAGGCGCGAAATTTGGCTGACTGTCCCCAGAGCAATGAATTCCCGAATTCTGCGCCGGAAACTAGCTAGCGGCATTCGATCACAGGATCACGCGTTCATCTCCTACCCTTCGCGTTACCCTTTCGCGATCTAGGTACTCCAATAGGGGGATGGCGTATTTGCGGCTGATTTCCGCCAGTTCCTTGAAGACCGGAACGGTGATTCGATCCGACTCTCTTTTCTGGTCTTGCAGCAGACTCTTCAGGCGCTCGATTGAATCGCGGTGGAAGACCAGATCCGGGCTCACTTTCACGAGCAGTTTTTCGCGCAGCAAGCCTTGCAGAATTCTTCGCGCTCGGGGAGCGTCGATCCGCAACTGGGACAGCAACTCGGGCAGCGCCGGCACCCTCAGGCCCGCCTGCTCGAAAGCGGAGACGATCTTGTCACGCGCCTCTTGTTCGTCTTGCCGCAACACCACCCGGTGAGTCAGCAGCCTCACCGTCTCGCCGTCAACGGCCACCTTCTTGTCTCGGATCAGGCGGGCCAGCAGCGCATCAACAAAGAACGCGGGCGCCTTGGCGAACTCTGCACTGCGCAGGGCTTCTTTCGGAGCGCCCGGCAAGAGCGGGTTTTGCTTGTGGAACTGCCCGAGAAAAGTGGTGACCTGGCTCAGCGCCGCGCCAAACGGATCACGATGCACCAGCCACGCTGGAGAGTCGTGCACTTTGACCGCGACACCTTGCTGCTCGAGCGTCTGAACGGCATGCTTGTATTCCTCATCGAGCCAGGCCGTTCGGGAGATGATTTCGGCTGAGGTAAGCCCGTGGGCTTCACCCCGTACCAGAGCTTCCAGCACCTCATGGGATTGACCTGTCTCGAGTATTTGCAGCTTGGACAACCAATCTTCCGCGGTACGATGGCGGGGAGCCAAATTGTCGAGCACCACGCCGCCGCCAATCGTGATGACCGGAGAAAACTGCCGGATGATAAAGCGGTCTCCGCGGAGCACAACCAGCGGATGCTGGAAACGGACCTGCGTATAGGCCGGCTCCCCCGGTTTCAGCGCGGAACGCCGGTCGAGAAAGTAGACGCGCCCTTCGATCTCAGCGGCGCCGGTGTGGAAGTGGACACGGGCGCCGTACTTCAGAGATCTTGCCGAAGGCAATAAATTCAGCAAGCAGTCGATCCGGCGGCTGGGCTGGAACTTGCCGGCGGCGGCCAGAACCATGCCGCGATGCAAGCTGGATGCATCAACCCCGGCAAGGTTGATGGCGGTTCGTTGTCCCGCGAAGGCGCGTTCAGCTTGGCGGCCGTGAACTTCGATACCCCGCACCCGCACCCGCACCCGCACCCGCCGCTGATGCGGCAAGATCTCGACCTCTGAGTCGGCGCCGAGCGAACCGGAAACCATCGTCCCGGTCACGACGCTGCCAAAGCCCTTCATGACGAAGACGCGGTCGATCGGCAGCCGGAAATGATTGCGGCTGTTCTTGGGTTTGGTATCACGCGCCAATTGTCCCAGGTGCCGCAGCAGGTCTTCGACACCTTCGCCAGTTTTTGAGCTGATGGGGACAATCGGCGCGCCCTCGAGAAATGATCCAGCGAGGTATTCCTCGGTTTCGAGCTTGACCAGCTCGACCAGATCGCTGCCGGCCATGTCGATCTTGGTGAGAGCGACCAACCCTTTTCGAATATCGAGCAGGCGGCAGATGTCGAAGTGTTCGCGGGTTTGCGGCATGATCGACTCGTCGGCGGCGATCACGAGCAGGACGAGGTCGATCCCGCCGACGCCCGCCAGCATGTTCTTGACGAACTTTTCGTGTCCGGGCACGTCGACAAAGCCGAGGCGCAGGTCATTGCCTAAGTCGAGGTGGGCGAACCCGAGGTCGATGGTGATGCCGCGGCGCTTTTCTTCCTCGAGCCGGTCGGCATCGATGCCGGTGAGGGCCTTGACGAGCGCGGTCTTGCCGTGATCAATGTGGCCCGCGGTGCCGACCATGATGTGCTTGGTCACGGCTTAGTCAGTTCTCCCGGCAAGCCCGAACAGCACGCGTTCGGACGAAAAAGATCCTCCCGAGCAATCGGAAGGCGGCATGAGTTGGGCCCGCGCCACCTGAGACGGCCGCGCCGCCCGCACCCCAGCCCCGCCGTCGCCTCCTAACTTTGCCAACCTTGCTTTCCTCGCAACGGTACGAAGCGGCAAGCGGTGATGCGTTTCGTATCCAGCGTGGCGCTGATTTTTCGGATCAGCCGCAACTCCTGATCGTGAACGGAACCTACCGGAATCACGAGCCGGCCTGCTTCTTCGTCTAGCTGCTCCAGCAGTGCCGGGGGCACGTCCGGCGCTGCCGCGGCAACGGAGATCGCCTGGAAAGGGGCTGCTCGGGGATATCCTAGCGTACCGTCAGCGCCGATGACGCTGACGCGCTCGCCGAAGCCTGTCCTCGCAAGGTTGTCGCGGGCCGAGTTGACGAGCGCGGGTTCGATCTCAATGGCGTAAATATGCTCCGCCAGCAGCGCCATGACTGCCGCGGCGTAACCGCACCCCGCCCCAATCTCCAGAACGCGATCGTCTTCTTCGAGATTCAAGGCCTCAGCCATGGCCGCGACCATATACGGCTGCGAAATCGTTTGGCGCGCTCCGATTGGCTCGGGTTCGTCGGCATAGGCCCGATGACGGCTCGCCGGCGGCACGAATTCGTGACGCGGCACGGTCTCCATTGCCTTGAGAACGCGCTCATTCCGGATGCCGCGCTTGCGGAGTTGCACGTCGACCATCTGCTGGCGCAACTCATCCCAGGCCTTCACCTAGCGCAGCCTTTTCTTGTAGAGAAAGTCGCCGCCGACCAGCCCGTTTTCGTCGCGCGTGAATATCAGGGAGAAGCGCCGCTGCGGGGTCCACTCGAGGCGGACTACCTGTTGCTGGGCGGAGGAAAGATCGTAACTGTAGATCAGTGTCAAATCGTTGGTAAGCTGCTGTTCGGTCGAGATGCGCGCGCTGGGATTGGCCTCGGCGCCCCCAATCTGGGGATCGACCCTCAAGCGGCTCACTCCAAAGAAACGGCGCAACCGCCCGGAAACAGGCTGCGCCAGGGCATTGGAAAGCACCGTGTTCGCGCCGGCTTGCAAAAGACCCTGCTGCGCGATGGTTTGCTGCGAGGCGAAAACCGGGTTCTGACTGGGCGCCCGCCCGGCCGTAATTAGGCTCACCAGTTCGTTGAATTGAAGGGGCGGATCCGAGCGGTAGCTCAAATTCATCTTGCGGGCCGGCCCGGAAAGAATTAGCGCCAAATCCACATCGCGCACGCGCGTCTCCAGCTCGAAATTGACTACCGGTTCAATGCGGAAAGGACTGACGAAATCGATATCTCCCCGGTTGATGAAATACCGCGAGCTCTGGAAGACCACTTGGCCCTGCGTCACGCTAATCCGGCCAAACAAGGACGGTTGGAGAGCGGTTCCTGTCACGCGCAGGTCGATGCGGGTCTGCATGTCGCGAACGAGGTTGGTTTCGACTCGGAGGACCGGGATTGAGGTGACCCGGACATTGAGTTGCATGTTCGAGAGCGCGGGGTCGCTAGCCAGTGCAGCCGGCGGCTCACCGAGGGTCGCCAGAATCGCGCCTAGATCGATGTCGGGACTTAGGGTGGCCCGCTGGACGACAACTTCGCCGCTCAGCAGACTTTGAACGTCGGTTCCCGAGAGAGTAAACTCGCCGTCCACGATGGTGCTCACGGGTGGATAGCGGATGCGGACTCTTTCCGCCTGCGCGGTTAGCCGGTAGCTGGATGCTCCTTCGAAATCGACGTTTCCGGTCAGCCGCAATCTGCCGCCGCCGGTCGCCGCGCTGAGTTCGTCGATCCGAATATGCTTGCCGCTGAAGGTCACGCGGCCGTTCATGTCGCTCAGACCATTCGGAAACTCGGCGTAACGCAGTGTGCCGTTCTTCACTTCCATGCTGCCCTGAACCACTGGATCACTCAAGTCACCCGAGATCTTGACCTGCACGGTGGAGGCGCCCGCCGCCCTCAGGTTCGAAACAAAACTTTGGGCCACGGCGAGATTGAACACTCCGGTCAAATCCAGATCGAAGTTTCCGGGCCCGCTCAAACCGACCGTGCCGTTGATTTCGATATCCGTACCTTCTTCTTCCGGCGCGTCCGCCGGCCCAGGACCCAGCAGCCTCATGCGGTCCAGCTTGAGGGTCTGATTTTCGATGCTCCATCGCATGGGGAAAGGAAGATTGGAGATGGAATAGCCGCTTTCGGAACCGGCAATTTCGGCGAGTGCGAATTCGAGGCGCGTCATCTCTCCGGCCGCTTGCATCTCGCCAAGTTTCAACGCATCGCCTGAAAACGAACAACTGCCGTCGAGTTCTCCCGTCAATTGCCGCAGCGGAACATCCGCCATTCGAACCAGCGCAACAGCGTCAATGTTCTTGAATTCCACCTGTCCGTTGAACGACCCGCGCGGCTGCAACCTGGTACGGCCCCCGATAGTCCCGCCCAGAACGTTTCCTTGCCAGTCGAGCGTGACTTCTTCGCCAACCGTTTCCACGGCGCCTCGGAAGTCCCCCAGCCGTTTCCCGCCGATCGAGAGATCCGGGACCGCCCAGGACCCCGCCGCTTCGAGGTTTTCAAAAAGCTCCTCGCCTTTCCCCAGCCGGCCCGATCCCGTTAGTTTGAAGCGCAACGCGCCGCTGGGCCGGTCTTCCGCCCCGGCCAGCACGGGAACATAGACGAGCGGCCAATCGGAGCTTTCCGCCTCGAACCTCAACTGCTTGCGAATCGGCTCGAACTCCGCCTTCGCATCGACTCGGGCGCCGCCACGCACGATATGGAGCGATTGGATCGTCACTTTTTCTTCGCTGAACTGGAAACGGCCCGCCAGGCTTTCGAACGGATCGCCCCACAGCTCGACATCCCGCATCTCGAGCCGCCCTTCGCCCGTCGGGCTGGAGCGGCTTCCCCGAACCGCCAAACGGCCCTCGAGTTGTCCCTTCACGGGAACTTCAAAGCCGGCCTTCCTCAATAAAGGGCCTGCGTCCAAGCCGGTGATTTCAACGTCCGCCGACCAGGGCAAGCCCGAGGCGATCGTTCCCTCATCCAGCGGCAAGCTCAGGTCGACGGCGGCGCGCGCGGATTCGTACTCGACGCTTCCTCGCGTCACTTTCAAGTGGTCGCGGGCGGCTTCAACTTGACCCGCCACGCGACGGAAGTCATAGCCCTGAACATGAACATCGTCAGCGCTCAAATCCCCCACGAACACGGCCTGCTGGATTCCATCGGCGAGAAAGTTTCCGCGCAAGTCACCGGCGACCGCCGCTTCACCGTTGAGTTGAAACGGCAGGTCGTCGGGCGAGCGGCCCGTGGCCTCGAGCCAGGCGGCGATGTCGTTCGTTGAACTCAGATGTATGGCCACGTGCAACGCCGCAACGGTGTGGGCCGCAATTGACCCGTTCGCTTTGATTTCGGTGTAAGGGGTCGTTAGCTCAAATCGCGCTACCCGGGCGGTTTGCTCCAGACTGCTGTAGTGGAGTTCGAGAAAGCCCTGCAGCGGCGTACCAGCCGCCGGCTCGAACTCGGGGGCCGAATTATCGGGAGCCGAAAGCGTCAGCGCCAAGTCAGTCCGCAGGTTATCCGGTTCGCCCTCGACTTTTAGGCGCGCGCTCAGCGTGCTGCTCCAGGGGAGAGTTTCAAACGGAACCTTCGAAGGATTCGTCGCCGCGTAGATCTCATCCAACGGGACATCCTGAAGTTCCCCTTCCAATTGCAGGCGAGGCGCCGACGGGCCTTGGAGATTCTCCACGCTCGCGGAGCCGCTGAGCGAGCGGCCCCATACAGAGATCGTCACGGGGGCTGCCGACAGACGGTTTTGGTCGCCGGAAAACTCGGCTTCAACCGCAACTCCGCCGACCACGCCCACGGGTGTGCTCGCACTCACGTCAAAGGCGGAGATCGTCCCGCTGTAAGCCAGCTCCTGTTCGCCTGCCTGCCAGTTTGCCGTGCCCTTGACAATCGCAACGCCGCTGCGGACAACCGGATGATCGAGCCATTCAGCGAGTTCGGGCAAGGCGATCTTGGCCTCATAATTGGCCGCCGCGTTTGGCTGCCGCCAGCCATCAAGAACAACATCGCCGGAGAGCTTGGATTTTCCCGCGGCAACCGAAAACTTCGGTATTTCGATACGGTCCCGATAGAGCCATACATCGGCCTCGCCTTTTGAAAGCAGCGGCCTCAGTTCTCCTATCTCCGCTGAGGAGTCACGGAGCCGGATGCGAGCGATATAGCGCTCGCCTTCCTGGTCGAATTGGGTCCTGACGCTAAAATCTTCCGCTGAAAATGTGATGTCGTAGCGCGTCCCATTCCAATAAATGCTGCCCCGATCCAACTCGAACAGCCCGACGGCAACATCAAAAAGATCGAGGACTGACGTGGGGTTCTCGGCGATTGCTGGCCGGGGGACGTTGCTGGATCCATCCGCGGCCACCTCGATATGCACGGTGGGATCCGACAACCGCAGCTCCCGCAGCGAAACCTGCCTTCTCATCAGGGAGTCGATGCCAAATCTCAGCGCTACCTCGGGAATTTCCAGCAGAGGGGGCTTGAGCGGGTTTTCGGTCCCATGAATTGTCAGTTGCCGCAGCTCCAGACTGCGGCCCAACAAGGAAAAATCGACCCCGCCGATTTCAACGCGGCCTCCGCTGGCCTCTTGCAAGCCGGCCACGAGCCGCTCGCGAATTTTCTGCTCGAACCATTCGCTTTGCGCCAGCAAATGCAGTCCCGTAACCGCAACCGACAGCGCCCCCGCGGCAGTCGCGAGCGCGATCGTCCAGCGATTTCGCGGGATCTGGAGCAAGGAGCTTTGCATCTTTTACTCAGCGGACACGCCGTCCATGGGACGGCGGGACAACGTTCGACCGGTGAATTTCACTCCAATCATCACTCTACCTGCCTGCCATTATCGAGCTCCCCGCTGTCGGCGATGTCGATCCGCGAAGTGGCGCGGACCTGCTTGAGCCAGTCGTCGAGCAAGGCGTCAACCTGTTGTTGGGCGACGATCTGTCGTATTTGCCCATGCACTTCCGTCAAGGGCTCGGGGACTCCTGCTTCCACCAGCCGTACCTGAGGCGTATAGCTGTTCTCGTAATAGCTCTTGATTTCATCTTCCGATATCTCCATCCCCGTCCGAAACCGAAAGTCGATGAACCGCAGCATATTGAGCTGCCGCCGCAGAAAATCCCTGAGGTCTTCTTCCGACAGGTTGTAGGCCTTCAGCGCGGCGTCGAAACTCATCCCGTTCGGAAATTCTTGCTGCCGTGAGGCGGCTAGTTCCTGTTCGATCTGCTCGTCACGGACCCCCAGAAAACTGGTGATCAGCATCTCCTGCGAAATCAGGCTTTGATCGATGAGCCGCCGCAACGCCAGCGAACGTGCTGCTGCGGAATTGTCCACGGGCCGCTGGTTGATGAAGGACTCCAACCGCAACTGTTGAGCGACTTCGCTCGCGGTGATGACGTTCTTGCCAACTACGGCCACGACTTTGTCGAGAATCTCCGCGCCCAGGGCGCCGCCCGACAGCAGGCAGCAGATCAAAGGAAACAGGACGTGATTGAGCAGTTTCATTTGTTGTCCCTGCCTTGAGGCACTAACGCGGACCAGCCGCAACCAAAGGGGGAGCGTGGCCGGCGTCGGATGCCGCGCGTCGAAGCGGTTAACCCCTCCCTGACGGTCGGGGCTCTGAATCTGGTTCCCGAATTTTCTGCCACGCTTTGCAAGAATTTCACTATAGAAGGCCTAAAATCTCTGCCCCAGCGAAAAGTGAAATTGAAAACCGGAAATACGCTGGTTCGAGCCGCTGACTACAGCAAATCGCGGCGGGTTGACACTGTAGGCGAGATCCACACGAACCGGACCGACCGGTGTGCGGTAACGCAGGCCGAAGCCGACCGCGTGCACCATGTAATCGAACTCGTAGCGGGTTGTCGCGGCGTTTTCGACGATGGCTTCTTGGGCGCCCTTGAAGCTGATTCGTCCCAGCCGCGAGTAAACATTGCCGGCGTCATGAAACAAGACACCGCCGATATTCTCGCCGATCAAGGGGAAGCGCAGCTCGATGCTGTTCAACAAAAGAGCGCCGCCGCCGATCGGGAACCCCGTCTCCGGGTCGCGCGGGCCGGCCTGATTCACCGGAAAACCGCGGTGGGAGTTGGCCCCGCCGCCAAAGAACCTTTCCGACAATGGAATTCGACCGTCCGGATTCGAAGCGAAATCAATCGAATCCACCGAACCGGGCGCCGAGCTGTCCAGCGAGCCGCGAGGCGATATGAGGCCAAGCTGGACCGTCCGCGCCAGAACCAGCCCTTTCCTGAGCCGATAGTAGGTGCTGTTCTGCCCGAGGAACCGGAAGAAATCGGCCTGGGAGCCCCAGATGTTGGAAGCGAAACTCAAATCGACCGTGTTGTACGTGCCTTTCGTGGCATCGGTAGGGTCGTCCCGGCGGTCTTGAAAGTAGGTGCCTGAGAGCAGCGCCACTCGGACCGGCTGTGATGCCAAGTCGAAGTTGAGCCCCGGCGAGATCCGCAGGGTTTCTTGGTCGATCGAAGTGCGCCGGTAAGTGTAGCGGTAGAGCGCGGTCGAAGGCTTACTGATCTTGTGCTGAAGCTGGAATGCTCCTTCGACGCGCCTGCCCGTGAACGTTCGCACATTGCGGGAGGTGTCCAGCAGGCCGCTGACGATCATGCGCCACTTGTCCGACCCGCTGAACCGCGGGGCTTCGTAGGTGAACAGGGCTCTCTGCTGCAGGTTCGAGAAACGGGTGCGCATGCTTGCGGTATGACCGCGGCCACGCAGATTCAGCCGGGTCAGCTCCAGAGTGAGCCGGGGGCTGAAAGAGGCGTCGCCGACTGGCGAGGTCCCCTCCACCGTATTCCCGCCGATGCGGGCAAACTCGGCGCCTCCGCCCACGCCGACTGTCCAGCGGCGCGCCTCTTGTAACTGCAGCAGGACGTTCTTCGAAGGCTCGCTGCCTGCGGGGTTCTGCAGGTCCACATCCACCTTGGAGAAGATCCCCAGGTCATAGAGGCGCCGCTGGGTCTCAAACATCGCACTCTGCGACAGCGGGCCGCCCGGGGTCACGCGGACTTGGCTGCTTACGAGAGATTCCTGGGTGTGTTTCAACCCCGTGATGATGGGGCGGCGGATCAGCAGGTTCTTCCCCTCCTGTATGGTGTACTCGACGATGACGCGGTTGGGTTCACCGGCCGCGATCTGTTTCCAGCTAAACCGGGCGTCCTGGAATCCGTTGTCGAAGTAAGTCCCCAGAATCATATCCCGGTCCGTGGCAATACTGAGTTCGCTGAAGACCTGCTGCGGCGCGGACGCAAGATCCGGATAGAATTCATCGGCCGGAATCTGTTCGGCTCCGTGGATGCGGACGTCCGAGACGATCGTCGGCTCACCCTCCTCGATCGTCAAGAATACGGCCAGGTTTCCTTCGCGGCCCCTGAAGTCGTCGCTAACCCTGCCTGCCACCTTGACCCCGCGGAATCCGTTCGATCGGTATAGATCCTCAATGGCCGCCGTGTCCCGCTCGAGCATGCTTTCGTTGTAGCGGCCTCTTCTAAACTGGAAGCTCTTTTCCTGGATAAGCAAGCGCTCGCGAATCGTGCCGAGATCGAAGAATCGGTTACCCTGGATGTCGAGCCGCACCAGCCGGTGCCGCCGGCCACGCTCGGCGTGATAGACGATCACGACCTCATCGGCCCGTTCCGTCTCACGAAAGTAGTCCACCTTGGCATCAAAGTACCCGCGGTTTTGCAAATGGTCTCGAAGGTTGCGGCGCCCCTCCTCCAGCAGGTCATCGTCAACCACACCCTCCTCGTAGATCGGGAGATACTTGCGCAGTTGCTTGGGAGAGAACGGTTCGCCGTCGACTCGGACCTTGACCTTCGGCCCGCGGTTGAGTTGCAGCACGATCGAGACCAGATTGGCGTCGGCGTCCAGATCCCTTCCGGTCACGCGTGGTTCCGCCCGCCAGCGGTCTTCCTTGTGAAAGTGCTCCTCTAGACGAACCAGCCCTCGCTGAATCCGCCTTTGGTGAAACGGTTTGCCCTGACGCCATTTCGTAATCCGCCGGACTTCCTCCACGGCCAGAACCGGAACCTCATCGGGGGACTCGCTCGTGAGGATGATGTTGCCAATGCCTGCTCGTAATCCCGGCACAACCGTTATCTCGATGTCACGCTGTTGGTACTCGGGGTTATCGGTCGCCGAGTGCGTTACCCGTGGTGCGAAGAAGCCGTTGTCTTCGAGTAGCCGGCGTATCTCTTGCTTCGCGAATCGCACCTTGTCTTCGGTGTAGATCTCACCCAGCTCCAACTCAGTGACATTCAGAAGCTGACTCTCGGTGGGGGGAGCTGGAACACCAACGATTCCGGCCAAGCCAATAAACCAGCTCGGCTCCGCGAGAAAGGTGACCTTAACGCCTCCATCCTGCTCCGTGACGTCGACTGTAATCTGTTTGGAGTAGCGTCCGGTGGCGAAGAGGTTATGGAGAGTTTCGCGAACCTGACGGCGGCTGAACTGAGCGCCCTCCTTAACCGTGACGACTTCGTCCAGGTGCCGCTGCGTTAAAGGCTGACGGGGGGGGGCGAAGTCCACCTCTACCACGTTCAAACTCTCCACATCGGCTCCGGGCGCCTGTACGGCGGCCAACATCGCCGCAAACAGCATCAGCAAAAGAGAACGCACAGGCTACTCCAAATTATAGGACGGCGCCTATACCTTCCTGGTATACGCCATACGGTGCGGACGGGAGGAAAACTCGCTGCCGGAGCGTACGCGCTGATAGGATCGTTAGTAGCTGGGTGCCCTGGCTTCGGCGGGGCGGCGCCAACCGCATGACCGACAGCGACAGAGAAAAGTATTCGCGCCAGATTCTGTTTGACGAAGTCGGAGAACAAGGTCAGCAACGTCTCCTGGAGTCACGTGCCGTCATCGTTGGTTGCGGCGCGCTTGGCAGCTTTCACGCGGCGGCCCTGGCCCGCGCGGGCGTTGGCAACATGGTCATCATCGACCGGGACTACGTCGAGCCGAGCAATCTGCAGCGGCAATGGTTGTTTGACGAATCTGACGCAGAGCAGGCGTTACCAAAGGCCGCTGCCGCTGCCCGGCGGCTGGCGGCCATCAATTCCAGCGTCCAGGTTGAACCGTGTATTGCCGATCTCACCGCCGCCAACGCCGAGCAATTGTTGTTGCCGGCGGATGTGATCCTCGACGGCTGCGACAATTTCGAGACGCGCTATCTGATCAATGACTTGGCTGTAAAACACGGCATCCCCTGGATCTATGGCGCTGCCGTCGGCAGCTACGGCATTACGATGCCCATTCTTCCCCAGCGCGGCGCCTGCTTGGCTTGCATCTTCCCCGAGCCGCCGGGAGGTGTTCAGCCGACCTGCGATACCGCCGGGATCCTTAACTCTATTACGGCGGCCATCGCGGCGCTGCAAGTCGCCGATGCGCTCAAGATCATGGCCGGCAGAGCGGACGCCATCCAGGCAAGAATGCTGACCATGGATGTATGGAAAAGCACGGTCCGAACGGTCTCTTCCGAGCGGGCCGACCCTGATTGCGCCGTTTGCGGCCGCCGCAAGTTCCAATACCTCGCGGGCAGCCGGCGCCGCGCCGCCACTCTCTGCGGAAGGGACGCCGTCCAAATCAATGAACGAGAGCGGCCTATTGATCTCGCCGAGTTGCAAGCCACACTCGAACCGCTGGGGACCGTGCGGTCAAACGATTACGCCTTGCGCTTTATTTGTCCTCCGCACGAAATGACGATCTTTGCTGATGGACGCGCCATTGTCAAAGGAACCGATGACATCGGCGTGGCCCGCGGCCTCTACGCGCGCTATGTCGGAATTTGACCCGAACGCCGATCCGATTCGCATCCCGGTCACGGATGTTTTTGACCTTCACTCGATTCCTCCGAGGGACGTGAAGGCAGCCGTCGAGGGATATCTCGAAGAGGCTTATCGGCTGCAGTTTCGTGCTTTGCGGATCATCCACGGGCGAGGGATTGGGGTGCAGCGCGAAACGGTTCGCAAGGTCCTGGCGCGCACGCCGTTTGTGATCGATTTCCGGGATGCGCCCGCTGAGGCCGGCGGCTGGGGAGCCACGATTATCACACTGCGGTCCGCCGGTGACGGGTTTTCCGAGTAACATTAGGCCAGCCGGCGAGCCTTGATCTTGCGGGACGTGCCCGTTGTCTCTCGTACGTAATTCGACAGTAACGTCGCGAACACCTGAAGCATCAGCCCGGCGCCGAACCAAACTTGCCAGTGACGCCAAAACCACCAGCCGACCCCCCGTATACCGCTTTACATGTCACGCCTAACGTTATAGACTGAATCTGTGATTCAATCCTTCCGGTGCCGCGACACCGAAGCGTTGTTTGCGGGCCGGACTTCCACGAAATGGAAGAGTATCGAAAGGGTGGCGCAGAGGAAGCTGAAACAGCTCCACGCCGCGACCATCCTGGGGGACCTGGCCGTCTTTCCGGGCAACCGATTGCAGCCTTTGAAGGGAAACCGGGCAGGTCAGCATAGCATTAGAGTGAACAATCAGTACCGCATCTGCTTCGTCTGGAAAGACAGCCACTCACATGATGTAGAGATTGTCGATTATCACTAGGAGATCGAATGCCCAGTAAAGTGAGAACCCTGCCGCCGGTTCATCCCGGTGAAATCCTGCGGGAGGATCTGATGAAGCCGCATGGGCTCAGCATCAACCGCTTGGCGCGCGATCTGAGGGTCCCGGTCACCAGGATTAGCGAAATCGTCAACTGTCGCCGCCGAATAACCGCCGAGACCGCACTGCGGCTGGCGCGCTATTTCGGCGGCACGCCGCAATTCTGGCTCAATCTGCAAACGCAGTATGATCTTGAGGTTGCCGCTCGTGCCTCAGCGCGGCGGATTGAACGGGACGTCCATCCCCGGGAAGCGGCGTAAGTTCGTCCGCGGCGGACACGGTTCTCTCCAATTCGATCGGGGCACTATCCAAGGGGAAAAGCGCTGATGACTCGCGAGCTTTATCCGACTGACACTTCTTGGAGAGTGTTGCGGTAGTCCGCCAAGAACTTTTCGAGCCCAATGTCGGTCAACGGATGGTTGAAGAGCTGTTCCAGCACCTTGACAGGCAGTGTCGAGATGTGAGCGCCGGCTAAAGCAGCATCTCTCACGTGCAAAGGGCTGCGAATCGACGCCGCCAGAACCTGGGTCGGGTACCCGTAGTTCTCATAAATCGTCACGATGTCATGAATCAAAGCCATGCTTTCGGTCGAGATGTCGTCCAGCCGGCCGAGAAACGGGCTGACGATGTAAGCCCCTGCCTTGGCCGCCAGTAACGCCTGGGTGGCTGTAAAACACAGCGTGACGTTGACGCGAATCCCTTCGGACGAAAGTGCTTTTGTCGCCTTGATTCCCTCTCGAATCAGGGGGCATTTGACGACAACGTTGGGATGCAACGCGGCCAGCTCCCGCCCTTCGCGGATCATGCTTTCAGCGTCGGTCGATACCACTTCCGCGCTGATATCGCCGTCGATGATCTCACAGATCGCCCGGATCTGCTCATGATGATCGTGGCCCTCTTTCGCGATGAGCGAGGGATTGGTCGTCACCCCGTCCACGACTCCGTAAGCAGTCGCCTCGCGCAGGTCATCTAGGTTGGCTGAGTCAATAAAAAACTTCATCGTTTGTTACCCCTGAAATTTGCCGATACACCCGTTCGTCGAAAACGCACTACTGGGTGAGCAACCGGGACGCTCCAGCCGGTGATCTGGACCCGGAGAGTATCCGAACAGCAGCCCGGCGGAGGTTCGCCGCTGAATCGGCTTGCGTGTGAATGTTTGAGGTTGTTCTAGTCCCTCATTATAAGGCAGCACCTCGCGCAGTCCGAATAACAGAGGGTGCGCGACATAAATGTGGAGATGTGAGGGCCTTCTTTTCTTGCAGCGGATGACCGAGCGTATATATACGCTTGGCTCAGGAGGCTGCTCATGGACGAATCCCCGGCGGTCAGCCCTGCTTGAGTAGATCAGCCAGTTGGGTGATTTTCGCCCCGGTTCGATCAGCGCCACCAGCGGACGTTGCGGAAATCCCAACTTAGAACTTCAGGCCCAACTGCGTCTCGCGGTAATCCTCGGCGTCCCATCCGGCAACTGCCACGACGGCCGTTGCTCGACGAAGGGCATCTCCAACACTTTCGAAAGGGTCACATCCTCGGGCTTGCTGTAGGCCGGCACGCCGATCGTAATCTCTTCCGGCGGTACGTCGAGAAGAAGCGTTCCGTGGATGCGGTCCCAAAACGAAAAGCCGCTGGACCAGTTCGAGTCGCTTTCGTCCTGAACGTTCGAATGGTGGATCTCGTGCATCCGGGGTGTGATGAGAAAGCTCCCGAGCAGGCGTTCGGTTCTGGGAGAAAGCCGGACGTTCGAGTGATGAAAGAGGATGCAAAGCACGAGCATCGTCTGCCAAACCGAAAAAGCGAGGGGGGAGACGCCGATCACGGCGACTTGCAGCGCCCGTCAGCCCACCGACAGGGTGACTTCGCCGAAATGGAAGCGCAGCCCGGTCGAGGCGTCCATATCAAGGTCGGCGTGATGTGGCTGGTGAAAGCGCCACAGAAGGCGATTTCTGTGACACTGCGCGTGCCAGTGATAGAGCGTGTAGTCGAGCGCCAGAACGGCCAGTGGAATCTCGAGCCAAGCCGGCAGAGAGAGCTTTTTCAAAATGCCCCAGCGGCGTTTTTCGACCAGCCGCGCCAGCCGCAAAGCGACCGGTGCCTCGGCGTATTCGACGGCCAACCCGGCGACTCCCGCGACCGCCAGGTTGCGGGCCGTGCGAACCGTCTTCGACTCCCGTGAGCGGCGCGCCGGCGACCGCAGCTCCCGCCAAAGCAGCCAGCCGCAGAGGCCGACAAAGAGGGGTGCTTTTACCCAAGCCGGAACTTCCTTCATCGTCATTCCTCTAGCGTGACCCGAGACTTGGAACTACGGGTAAAGCGGTTCGCAACAGGCAAGACTCCGCAGGCCGAATATCCCCCGGCCGAATATCCCATGATAACCGGGCCGGGCCGGACGCACGACGGAAGCACGAACTCCCGCTGGTCTTTCCATCATAAAGGTTGCCGCCTTTTAAGCCGGCCGATGGTTGCCAGAGGGCCGGATTCCGCTATTGGGGCAAACTGTGTTGTTGTCGGCGACTCCCTTGGCCTTTGGATTACCATGCACGTTAAAGTGCGCCACTGGGCGTTGTGGCATGATTTCTGGGGAGACGCATAAATCGTTTTGTTTCAGTGGACTGGGAGCGCGTATTGCAGTTTTTTACAGAAAATGTAAGGGTTTTGGGATTTTTTGATGCTCGCAAAGCGCAGTTCTGCTTTTCTTGATTTATCCATGATCGTTTGTGATTCGATTGATTCACCGTTATCAGGATAGCGTAGCGGCCGGGGGTATTCTTGCCCGGGGGGGGGCGAGATGTGTTGAAAACACAGGGGATATTTTTTTGAAGTCTCGTGACTGATTCGGAGATTTCGCGAATTGGGAGGGACCAGCCGTTGGGAACGGCTGGTTTTTCGCCCACCCCAGGCCCCGCAGGCTGCCGCGCCGTTAGCGCGTCGGAACAACAATCGCTCGAACTCGCCTCTAACCTGTGATCTCTCGGAAGAGATCTTCGACCTGTTTTCTTTCGTCGCTGCTGATTGGCAACCCTGGAAGCCTGGGGGGGCCGCCGTAGTAGCCTTGAACGTCCAGGGCATACTTGAGGCCCGCAATGCCGTAGTGGGTGGAAAGTGCCCGTGCCGCGGAAGTAATCAGCTCCTGAAGCTCTTCGGCAGCGGCCAGTTGCCGGGTTCGAACTGCTTCTTCGGCGGAGAGGCAAAGGAATGGAGCCGCGGAGGCGAAATCCAGAATCGCCCCGGTCGCGCCGGTCGCCAGAGACGGCGCCAGCAGGCAGGCATCTCCCGCCAGGGTTTGAACCTCTCGGGATGCCGTGTCCAGGGAGATGCCGCCACCCCCAGCGGCGCCAGGCCCGTCACAAACCGCGGCGATGTTCGGGTGCCGCGCCAAAAGTCGAAGTGTTTCCGGTGAGAGGCAAGTGTCCCCGCCATGTGCTGCGTTCTCGACAATGACCGGAAGCCGAACCGCATCGGCAACCGCTTGATAGTAAACGCGCTGTGTCTCCGAGCGGCGGCGGGAAGCGGTTGCGGATCTCGGTGGAGGCACAACCACCGCGCTGTACCCGATTTCCGCGGCACGATTCGAGAGCTGAACGGTTTCGCGGACGCTTTCCGCCCCCGTGGCAGCCAGCAGGATGGCGCCCGATTTAGCTGCTGCGGCAACTTGCTCCCAAACGCGGACCTTTTCTTCCGAAGTGAGCATGGCCCCCTCGCCGGCGGCGGCGCATACCAGATAGCCTGAGAGTGAAGTGCCGTTCCAGCGGCCGACATTGTGGCGGATCTTCGTGGTGTAGAGATCGCCACGATGATCAAACGGCGTCGGAATCGACGCAAAGATACCGGTCAGTTTCACGGCGGGAACTACTCATTGTAGTGTCAAGGCCCGGTTTGCAGCCACGGCTTCGATTTCAAGAACCGGCCGGTGGCTTTTCCGGGTTTTGTGCCGCAAACGCTAAGCCGCTCCGGAGGGAACAGGGTCTGGGATCGACGGCTGGTCGGGCGCTGGCGAGTCAGAACCTGTCTGGCGAGTTGTCGCGACCCGGAATTTGGCTCTGCCGGTAAAATCCGTGCGGGCGGCTACAACACAGTTTCGTCCGCGCGCTTTTGCTTCATAGAGCGCCATGTCAGCCTGTTCGACGATGCCTTGCCAGTCGCGGCCGGGCTGGGCATTGACGGGATAGGACGCCACCCCGCAACTGATCGTCACGCGCATCTTCTCCGCCGGTTCCCCGCCCCGCAACTCCTGCTGTTCCACGCGCCGCCGCACGCGCTCGGCTGCAGCCACGGCTCCACGTCGCGGCGCTTGGTTTGTCGCGGCGCGGGCGATGATGCACACGGCCCTGTCGAACCGCAATTTGCAGCGTTAGGGATTCTGGATGCCGTCGGATCTCGCGGCCAGCAGTTAAGCCGCTGGGTCCAACCGCCGGATACGGAAAACCGTACGTCCGGTGGTGTGGGAGGGTGCCGGGGCGCAATTCCCGGTACCCGACCCGATCGTCAGGGCGGCGCGCCTCGTAGCGACGGTGTTCTCGCTCTTCGTCTCGCCACGTGGTGAGAAAGCGGGCTAGAATCTAGATATGTCGAGTACCGTGACCAAGACACTGTCGTACTCCGTGTTCTATGAACCCGCACCGGAAGGAGGGTATGTAGCAACCGTTCCGGCCCTGCCCGGATGCCACACCCAAGGTGACTCCGTCGAAGAAGCGGAAACGAACATCAGAGAGGCAATTGAACTCTATGTCGAGACGCTGCTCTCTCGAGGTGAAGACATTCCACGGGAGGATGGCGCACTGCAAGGCAAGATCACTGTCCCAATTGCCATGCCCGGCTAATCGATGGCTTCTCGCTTGCCCGCTATCACCGGAAAGAAGGTGATTCGGGCGCTAAAAAAGGCCGGTTTTGTCGAACACCGGCAAAAAGGTAGCCTGATGCTCACGCATCCGGAAACCAACGCCAGAACGGTTGTTCCGGTCCACGCCGGCAGAACGGTTGTTCCGCCACCTGATGCTCACGCATCCGGAAACCAACGCCAGACGCTGAAAAAACCGTTGCTTCTGGCAATCATTTCGGATGCTGAACTAACTGTTGAGGAATTCCTCTCCATGCTCTAGTGCAGTGCGTCAGGCAGATTGCACCTTGTCCAGAACCAGATCCGGCCGTGTCGCACGCATGGGAGGATTGCTGGTGTAGCTGGTGTAGCTGTTGTAGATGGTGAGCTCTAAAACGATGTGCTCCAAAAAGATGAGCCGAAGCCAGACTGTTTGGTGTACAATTACCTGCAACCGGGACGCAAACGCGAAAATCCCGTTTTGACAGGAGGCCAGCCATGATTTGCGACAAAACACGCGGTCCGAGCCGCCGGAAGGACTGGGCGGCTGCGGTTGCTCTCGGTGCTTGCTGGATACTGGCGAGTTCCGCGGCCGGGGCCGAACTGACCCAGAAGCCCGTCACCTTCGCCAAGGACATCGCCCCGATATTCCAGGCGAAATGTCAGGAGTGTCACCGCCAGGGAGCCATGGCGCCGATGTCGCTGGTGAGCTACGAAGAGACGCGTCCCTGGGCGCAAGCCATCAAGGAGCGCGTGCTGATGCGCAGCATGCCGCCATGGCACCTCGACAAGACGGTCGGCATCCAGCACTTCCAAAACGACATGTCGCTGAGCGACGAGCAGATCGCCACCGTCGTGCGCTGGGCGGATACGGGCTCCCTTCCCGGAGACCACAAGGACATGCCCCCGCCCAAGAAATGGCCGGTGTATGACGGCTGGCAGCTCTCGGGCCAGTTCGGCTCGCCCGATCTCGTCATCAAGTCAGAACCCTACGACATGCCCGCTTCCGGACAGGATGTCTGGTGGAAGCCGCTGACTCCGATACCGCTCAGCGAGCCGCGCTGGGTCCGGGCGGTCGAAATCCGGCCGGGTTCGGAAGCCGGGCGCGAGATGGTGCATCACGTGCTCGCCCGCCTTCAGCAGGAAGAGCCGGGTCGTCCCGTGATTCCCGACGGCAACACCGGCGGTCCCGGGATGCTGATGGAATGGGCCATTGGCAAGAACTACGATATCTACCGCGAGAACACCGGCAAACTGCTGCTGCCGGGCGCGCATATCTGGTGGGAACTCCACCTCCATGCCGTGGGTAAGGCGCTGCGGCAACACGCCGAACTCGCCATTTATCTCTATCCCAAAGGTGAAGAGCCTCAATACCGCACCTACCTGATGGCGCTGCATGCGGCCAGACGGATCAAGGGACAGATCCCGCTTCTCGACATTCCGCCCCACTCGATCACCCAGACCCAGGGGTTCTACGTCCTCAAACAGGCCGCGCGGCTCGAAAACTTCCAGCCGCATATGCACCTTCGCGGCAAGTCGATGTCGCTGGAAGCGATTCTGCCCGATGGCTCGCGGCGCGTGCTGAGTTCGGCCGACAACTTCACCTTCAACTGGATGACCAACTACATCTATGCGGACGAAGCGGCGCCGGTCTTGCCCAAGGGAACGGTGCTCGAGATTACCGCCCAGCATGACAACACGATCGCCAACCCCAACAATCCCGATCCCAGCCAGTGGGTGGGATGGGGAGACCGAACGGTCGACGAGATGGCCCACGCCTGGGTGAACATTACTTACCTTCCCGAGGAAGAGTATCAGCGGCTGGCGGCAGCGAATCCATCCGAGTAGCAGTCCGACGATTGTGGCGGAACTTTTCAGACGGCCGGACAGAGGCGCGGACGGGAGTCCGCGCTTCACAACGGTCGCGTCTGCACCCGGTCCACCCAATGGACCCTCTTTGGCCACGGCCTGTCCGCCAACGGATGTCTAAAGTGCGGGCGAACCCGTTGACCGCTTGTGGCCTGTGCCTGGCGATCGCACTCTGCAGCGCGATGGCCATCGCCCAAAACGTCCTGGTCAAGCATCTTCACGACTCCGGACAGAGCATCACCGCCGCCTATGAGGGTTGGTTTCAGAATGACGACGGCAGCTATAGTATTCTCTTCGGCTACTACAATCGCAACGAAAAGCAGGTGCTGGACATTCCGATCGGGCCGCAAAACCGCATCGAGCCCGGCGGCCCCGATCAAGGCCAGCCGACCCATTTCCTGATCCGCCGCCAGTGGGGCGTTTTCATCGTGCGCGTCCCGAAAGATTTTGGCGACAAAAAGCTCACCTGGACGATTACCGCCAACGGCCAAACCACAACGGTGCCGGCCAGCCTGAACCCCCTGTGGGTGATTTCCCCAGTCCTCGACGCCGACGGCAACGAACCACCCCTGATGCGATTGGATGACGGAGGCCCTACTGGACAGGGGCCGCTTCCGGTTGAGACCACCCGCGCAACGACGGTAGGGGATCCGCTCGAGCTAACCGTTTGGGTGGCCGACGACGCGAGAATGATTCCGGGAATGCGTGAGCGCAGCACTCCCCCGATCGCGCTGACTTGGAGCAAATTCCGCGGCCCCGGCGCGGTGAGGTTCGAGAACATTCATCCAGCGGTCGAAACCGAAGACCCGCCCGCCGCAAACAGCGCCGTCAGCGGCCGAGCCGCCACGACCGCAACGTTCAGCGAGCCGGGCGAGTACGTGCTGGAAGTGGCAGCCAACGACTGGACCGGCTTAGGCGGCCGCGGTTCCCTCTGCTGCTGGACAAACGGCCTGGTAAAGGTTTCGGTGAAGGTCGCCCCTTGACCTTGCTGTTCACCGGCCACCCCCGTTTGGTCCTGGGATTGATGATGTCGAGGCAGCACAGCCAGGCATGCCTGCTCCGTAGCGGCGGAGACGCTGCTTTTGCTTTGGATGGATTTCGCATCCTGTTTCGATAGCAGTGCAACATCCGCAGGGAAACTCACTCAATGAAATAAGAAGGGGCAACGCATTCTTGGGAAAATCGCGGCAGAAGCTCAACCGGAACGCGGCGAAGGGCGTTAATCGCCTTGGCTTTCTGTGCGAATTCCTCCCCGCCGATCTGCAGCAGCGTTCGGTCCATTGTGGGCGAAGCGCTTTTGGCCATTACCTGTGCGAGTATATGGATGTTGCAATCATACGCGTCGCTGATCGCGAGCATCTTGCGGAGCATTTCACCAAGTACTTCGGCACTCTCGTCTCCCTCGAGCCGGGCCAAAGACCACGCGGCAGACATGTGGAATCGAAGAGCCCATCTTGCTTCCGGATTCTCAGAGAAATCCCGTACTATCTCTCGCAAATACCGTTCCGCATCCACCACCGGGACTCGCAAGACCACTTGTGCGAGATACATGACGTCAACCTGCTTTAGGTGACGCCATCCGGCAAGCTGTTCGGCGAGGTACTCTTCAAACCCGTCCTGATTCGCGCCTCCCTGTCGCATCGCGAGTCCGACAATGATTTTGGTCGATCCCTCCCGGCGTCCATATACAGCCTTCAAGTGAGAGAGGACCTTGTTCTCGAGTCGATGCCTCGCCATCCCGAAGGCCCACATGTAGTATCCGCGCGGTCCCTCTGGATGAAGATAGCCCTCGTTCAGCAAGTCGTCAGCCGCGCCCTCCCAACTCCCCATCGCGTAGATTAAGTCACGGTCGCTGCGATTGTTCCGCAAGACCTCGCGAATACCGCCAAGAGCGCTTTCAACCCGATGGAGGGCTAGGAGCAATGCGATGTCTCTTTCCGGATTGTTTTGGAAGTATTCGAGTACGAAAGGCAAGCCCGCGGGTATTCGATAGCGGTAGAGCAAGACGGCAAGCTTCATGCGCTCTTCTGGGTCTTTAGAATCGGGGAAGGTTTTCCGGAGGGTTGACAAGACATCCGCATTAAACGGCTCATGCTCGGCAAGCGCCCACGGAAGCGCATCGGACGGGTCATCGATCAACCCCCACCTTCCCCGAATGGGAAACTTCGGCATCTCGGTGCGTGCCGCCGCGGTGATAAGATCCTTTTTCCTTTCCTCGCCATACATGTCGATGAGGTCGAGGAGGGTCAAAAAGGGTTGGCCGCTGGCCTTCCGCTCCTTCTGTAACCTGGCGAATTCACGCAACGTAGGGTCAGGTATTTGTTGGCTGGTCGCCTGGCGTGCCGTCGGACTCGGCTCTTCACTAGTTGACTCGACAAGACTCGGCTCCATCCGCGAATCCGGCCCAATCGTGTCCTGTTCGAACTCAAGCAAAAGCGCTCCGAGAACGGCGAGGCCTCCCAAGATTCCAAGCGCCCACTTCCACCCAGAGCGTTTCTTGCTGGTGAATGGGGGCGCCGCGTGAATTCGTGTCCCGCAATCAGCGCAGAATTCGGCCTGTGCTGGGATTTCTTTTCCGCAGTTCGCGCAATGCATTAACTACCTCGTGATTTCCGGAAACGCTTGCCTAGGCGCTCCCATCCCGAGCTTAGATTGGGTATTCTACAGCCATCGGGCATCTCTGGCGAAGCTGGAACAAAAGCGAGACAACCCCTTAAGGAACATCGACTTGTCGCGGCGGCAAACAGGAAGCGCCTGGATCGCTCATTGGTAGTAACTGACCCTCCAAAACTAGCGGTGACGCGAAAATGGCAGCGCCGTTACCGTCCCCTCGAGCACGAACAGCCGCTTTCGTTTATCCCGTTCCGCGATGACCAGAACCGCTTGCCGGCCACGCCCGGCGAGAGCCTGCCGCAATGCCGCCACGTTTCGGGCTGTCCGGCCGTTGACTAGCAGCACGCGGTCGCCCGGCTGAAGACCGGCGTTCTCGGCGGGGCTGTCCGCAGCCACCGACTCAATGACGAACCCGTCGGCGGCGTCTTCGAAGGCGAGCCCGCCGCTATTCGCATCTTCGGCCGAGGTCCCCGGCCGTCCGCGCGCGGAGAGCTCGAACGATCGCGAACGGGAGCCGCGGCGCACGCTGATCTCGATCAATTCGCGCGCCACGGGAAGAACCAGCGGCAACAAGTCATCGGCGTTGCCGACATCCCGTCCGTCGAGCGAAACGATGAAGTCGCCTGGCAGCATTCCAGCGCGGTCCGCCACGTCCCCCGTCCACACCTCGCTCACCTGCACGCCCTCGGAGCTGGTTGCCGCGGGTTCTGAGGAGCCTTCATCGGAGCCGCCCGTGCCGCGCTCGATACGGAAGCCGTAGCGCTCGAGCAATTGCGAATCGAAGGAGTGCGCTTCTTGAATGGCGGCGCCGATTCTGTCCGCGGCCATGGCGGCGTAGCGATCGCCGCACTGGATCACCATCGCCACCAAGTTTCCGTCCAGATCGAATAACCCGCTTCCGAGCATGCCGGCGCCAAGGCTGATGTTCCAAGTGATTTCCGGAAATTGAAATTCACCGCACGATGAAGGCGCCAACCCCCCGTAGATTCCGGGAGCGAAACTGTACCGGCCGTCCGCCTGCCTCGCCACCGCGACAAGCCAATCACCCGGAACCAGAAGATCGGACGAGGCCGCGTTCACCGGCTGGAATACCGGGCTGGCGATGACTCGCAGCGAAACAACGGGATTGATCGGCGAGACGACGGCCGTTTGTGCCTGGGCCTCACCGCCGGTCTCGCCCTGCTGGGAGGTGCGGACTCCGCTCGTTGATGGAAACTCGCTTTCGGAAACCGCCGAGATAAGCGTTCCCTCGGTGTCCCAGCAAATGCCGCTCGAGCCGGCATCGGTCAAATAGACTAGATGCCGGGCGACATTGGCCGCGACGTCGGAAAAGAGGGTGGCCATGTTCTGGACGGTTCGCCTCTGCGCCAGCCGCTCCAGCCGAACCAACTCGGCCGGGGACGTCACCCTCTGCAACTGCTCGTCACCGCTTTTCTTCGGCCGGGCCCAGATGCCCAGGATCAGGATGAGGCCGGCGGCTATGGCCAGCAGTACGACATACCTGCGATCAGTGCTTTCGGCGGGCATAGGTCGCGACGCAGCCGGACGGTGAGAGGAGTTCCGGAATGGCGAGGCGGGTCTCGCGAGCGATGTTTCGCATGTTTCCGGTTCAACGGTATTGTGTCTGCGTACTAGGCTTATTCTCCCATACGGCTCACGCCTGGGACCCGTTGGCGCGGTTGGCGCTGGCGTAAGACAGTGGTCCGTAGCCACGTTCACGTGGCTAGCTTAGCTAGTCCCAATACTCTTCACTTAGAGCCCGGGAGCTGCTCGTTGAGAGCCTTGAGCCGCGAAGCGCCGCCGGATCGTAGCCCAGGGTGCAGCGAAGCGGAACCCTGGGCGAAAATCTCTCGAGCAGGAAGCCCCGCAAGGGGCGCAGGAAAACCACGCATGATTCCGGCAACCGATCCGCCACGCACCGAAAGAAACGCGACCACCTGGCAGCCCAGCCCTGAAACCCCTAAGTCAACAGTATTAGGGTTAATCCTCGACATGTTGGCGCACCTCGGGACAGACTTCTAGGCGTCGAAACTGGGCACGGGGAGTTGCTCGCCGCTCTTGAGAGAGGACTGATGCGCGACAATCCGGGCGCCGTCATAGCCAGCGACTCATACACATCGATGACCGGTTCGCGATCTTCAACCAATGCGTTGATGAACTCGGCCGTCAGGAACGTATGGCTGCCGTCGTGGCCGCTTGCGTGCCGCATCGCTTCCGGCAGCATATCGCTTTTCCAATAGTCGGGAATATCGAGCCGCAAGTGGACTTTGTGCGCGATGCGCGGCACGGACTCAGTATCGCCCTGTGGCGAAGCTGCCGTCAAATGCTGGTTAAGGTGACTGTCCCTCGAACCCCTCTCGAACCCTCCTCGAACCCCTGAACTCCCCGACTTGACAAACCCCTGACCCCCCATACAATGAAGGCAGAGACCGGATAAGAATCCCCACCGGACCAGCTCGACCGATTCCGCGGACAGTTCGAGTTGCTCTCCGAGAGTGGGTGAATCCCCGCAAGCGGCTTCAGGTGAAAGAATAGGACTGGCCCGAGCGCCAACCCCAGCCCCTCCGATCACGAGGGACTGGGTGCGCGGCGCACAGTAACCGCCTCGCTTCTTTCGCCACCGAAGGACCGTATGCAAGCCTCCTCCTCCTCCTTGTGGCTTCCGTCAGGGAGCGGGCTATGGTCGGCAAAACGGAGCAAGAGAGGCCTCTCAACAAAGAAGGCAAACAGAAGCAAGCAGGTGGAAACAAGCAAGGTCGCGACAAGAGATGTGGCACACGTCTCCAGACGTGCCGTGGCGCCATTTGTGGCGACATGTCTTAATGGCATGGCCGCCGGCCCGAGTTGCCGTCAATCCGCCAGCCGCGGCGAGCGACAAGAATACCTCAAATCCGCAAGAAAACCTGTCGCTTTGCTAGGGAACCTGACACGGTCCCGCCGCCGGCTGCAACCCGAGTCACTGAAAACAAAAACATTATCGGTTGACACCATGACGAGGCGTCGAAAATGGCCGATATCCTGCCATTCTCTGCCATATTCTGCCATTCTCTGCCATTTCCGGACATTTTGTAAAGAAAATTTATATCTCACCCGGCAACCTCTTTGTTTCAATCACTTCGCCAGGCCGTGGCCACTGACATCCCGGCGTGCCGGCTTCTTGCGCGGGACGGCAGGTCGAAGGGCCAATGCGGCACGGCTGGAGCCGTGCACCACGGCGCCGGACGGCGGACCCGCGATGATTGGCCAACAGGAGAACAACTCATGTTGAACCGCAGGCAGTGGCTCTCTCTCGCCGCAAGCAGTCCGATCTGGTTGGCGGCCTCTGCCGCGGGCGCGCCCCCCGCACCAGCCCCGCGCAGCCAGATGGGAATCACATGGGGAACTTACCGCCTGGGCGCCCGCGCTTCACGCAGCGCCGGTGCCGCTGAGACGTTTGCGAACGCCTTCAATTTCCTGGGGGTTTGCCAGGAAACGGGGGCGGGCGGCATCCAGGTGCCGGTGCAATGGATCGAGGCAGCCTCGCCGGGGAAGGTGCGCCGGGCAGCCGAGTCGGCGGGTATGTATGTGGAAGCTTCGGTTTCGCTGCCGCGGGATCAAGGCGATCTCTCGCGGTTTCAGGATGCTCTTCGGGCCGCGCGCAATGCCGGCGCCACGGTCGTTCGCGCGTCGATGATGAACAGTCCGCGCTACAGAACGTTTGACAGTGAAGAAGCGGTCAAGACTTTCGCCGCTCAGTCCTGGAAGTCGCTGACACTCGCCGAGCCGCTGCTTCGCAAGCGGCGAATGCGCTTGGCGCTCGAAAACCATCGCGATTTGCGCCTTGAAGAGCTGCACAGTTTCGTCAAGCGCATCAGCAGCGAGTTTTTGGGAGCTTGTATTGATCCGGCAAATGGTTTGGCGCTGCTCGAATCTCCCATGGAGGTAGTGGCGGCGCTGGCTCCCTACGCGTTTTCCGTTCACCTCAAGGACGTTGCGGTGAAGGAGTACGAGCACGGTTATCGAATTGCGGAGGTTCCGCTGGGTGAAGGGATTCTTGATCTGCCGAAGATCGTTCAGTTTGTTCGTCAGGCCAGGCCCGCTGCTACTTTCAGCCTCGATGTGATCGCCGGTGATCCAACCGAGGTGCCGTTTCTCACGGACGGCTATTGGATGAGCCTTCCGAAGCTTCCCGGTTGGCGGGTGGGCCGCACTTTAGGTTGGGTCCGCCAGAATCAGCGGGAAGAAGCTTTGCCGCTGTTCAGCAAGATGGACGCGGAGCAACAGTTGAGACTCGAGGACGAGAACGTGCGTAGGTCGCTGGCTTACGCGGTGGGTACACTTGGTTTTTAACCCGCGGGGATCTGGTGTTGTGCTCCGCGTCGCCGCGTTGCAGCGAAGGACCGGCTGAGAGCCGGTCCCTACGGGCAGGTGGCCTTGTCGGAACGAACTATTTTTCATGTCGATATGGACGCCTTTTTCGTGTCGGTCGAAGAGCTTTTCGACGCGAGCCTGAAAGGCAAACCGGTCGTTGTCGGCGGACGCCCGAATGAGCGCGGCGTGGTTTCGGCCGCGTCCTATGCCGCCCGAAAGTTCGGGGTGCACTCGGCGATGCCGTTGCGGCGCGCTTCCCGGCTTTGCCCGCGGGCGGTTTTCATCCCGGGGCGTCCGGATCGCTATCGCGAGTACTCGCGGAAAGTTCATGCGGTCTTAGGCAAGTTTTCTCCCCAAGTGGAAATGGTTTCGATCGACGAGGCGTACCTGGACATGGACGGCTCGGCGCGCCTTTTCGGACCGCCGCTCGAGGCCGCTCACCGGATTCACGAAGCGATTCGGAAGGCGACCCAACTGCCCTGCTCGATCGGCGCGGGCACGTCGCGGCTGGTCGCCAAGATCTGCTCGGCCATGGCCAAACCGAACGGTGTTTTGTTCGTCGTCCCCGGCAATGAGGCCACTTTCCTGGCGCCCTTGGAGGTCGGCAAGATCCCCGGCGTCGGCAAGGTGGCCCGCAAGAGCCTTCACGACCGCGGCATCCACAGAATCGGACAACTAGCCAAGCTGGATCCAAAGTTCTTGAAAAGCGTCTGGGGCAAGGCCGGTCTGGCGCTGGCCGGCAAAGCGAAGGGCCTCGACGCCGGCGCCTGGCTGGAAGGCGCTATCGGAACTCGTAACGAGCCCAAGTCCATCAGTCACGAAACCACCTTTCGCGAAGACACGGCCGATATCGATCTGATCAACGCTACGCTGGCGAAACTGGTGCAGCTCGTTGGGCGGCGCTTGCGCGGGCATCGTCTTTATGGCCGCACGGTTCAGCTCAAGCTGCGCTACTCGGATTTTTCGACGATCACGCGCGCCCACTCGCTTCAAGAGTCAACCCAGCTCGACACGGTGATCCTCGAAACAGTGCGAGAGTTGTTCCAGCGAAACTGGAAAAGCGGGCGGCCGGTGCGTTTGCTGGGCGTTCACGTCGGGACGCTCCAACCCGAAGAAGGCCAGCTCAACTGGGTGGAAGCGCCCCGCAAGAAAAAGTGGAGCCGCGCCCTGAAGGCCGCTGACGCGCTCCGTGACCGCTTCGGCGAATCCGCGGTCGGCCTGGCGGCAGCCATGAAACACGGCAGGCAGGAGCGGGTGCACGAAAACCCCGCCGGGCTGCCCGGCCGGGGGAAGAAGGGGGGCGAGGGTTAACGGGGGTCCACCATTGATGGACGGCGGCTGCGGCGCGATTCCACTCGACACTCGCTTCTCTATGTTACCTGAATTATGCACAGATTCACTTTGCGAGTGTGGCTGCGTTCGTAGCGGGTTGGCGGTCGTCGTGAGGTGGTAGCTCGGCAACTGGCCTTTTGGCTTCTCCGTCCCCGGGTTCCTTTCCCGCCCAGAATCCGCGTCGTCAAAACCTCGCTCGGAAGTGACGTGTTTCCAGTGCGTTACGGCTAGTGCATAAAATTTTATGCATAGCGCATAGCCAGCCTCTCAGATCAGCGCCCTCCCGACCACCGGCAGCAAGCCGCCGTAGGGAGTCGGCTTCCTGCCGCGGAAGTGGTAAGGCGTCGAAGCCCCGATTTTATTGGGCCGCGAGGCCGTCACGGCTGGGCCTTGTTGGACGGGCCTTTGGGAGCTATGCTGTTTTCGTCTGGTAACCATGTGGGTGACCTCCTTGGGGTTGGCTGGCGAAGCTGGGATCTTTGCCAGCCTACCTTTTTACCCCATGTTTTCGGGGGTCCCAAATGGTCTCTTGCGGCTCAGCCCTCCTCAGGTCCACGCCGCAGTGCATAATTTAGGTGTTATATAACAAGAAATAGCGAGTAAGGAGGTCGCCGCAAATGGATGCAAAACTAAAGCTTGCCGACGAGGTCTGGGTAGCCACGGCCCTTCTGCATCGGGAACAGCCGGAACGTCCTGCTTTCCGGGGAAGCAAGATCCTTAGAAGGGCCGAACAACTTCACCCAGGCGTGCCGCCGCGGGCAGGTCTAAATCCTCACATATATGGTCATTGCGTAGCTAACGCCAAGCCGGTATCCGGCCGCTACAGAATGCTTTACCGTGAGCAAAGCGGCAGCTACCGCTTATTTCGGGAAGGGGACGACTTTCATCCGAATCGTCCACGTGGGCGGACGACTCCCGACGGTGAGTCTCTGCCCCGCAAGTATCGGCATCTGCTGGAATGGTACGACTCCGAGTACAACAAGCAAAGTCCGCTTCGGCCCGAAGACGACCCGATCTTGGCTCTGGAAGGAGTAGGCGCGGAAGTTTGGCGCAGTCTTGGAGGTGGTGATGCCTTCATTAAGTGGCTGCGTTCGGACGAGGTCATCCCGGCTCCTTGGGAAAAACAAGCGGACCGCTCGGCGACCGCGGTGCATGAAGAGGCCCGCAAGCCACGAAAAGCATCAGCAGATGCAAAGAAGAGGAGTGATTTCCGCCAAGCATGGGAGCGGATTCGCCGCAGTCAGGGAGAGGGCTTTCGGACAGTGCGAGGCCTCGACTTCACGTATCGCCTTGAAAATGATTCGGTGCTGCGTATCCTCCGAAAACAGCACGAAATCAATCGCAACATACCGCGCGGAGACGTCGAGAAAGCATGGTCCAGGAGGCCTCTTGCCAGACCCAAAGATCTGCATCGCCTGCAGGGCTCGTCTTATCTTTTCGGGATTGTGACAGATCGCCGGATCGTTCCATGAGCTTGATCTTCTGGGATACGAATCTGTTCATCTACATCGTCGAGCGGCACCCCAATTGGGGTCCCAAGGTCAAGCGTCTGAGAAGGAAAATGATGCAGCGGCGAGACAGGCTTTGTGCAAGTGCTCTCACGCTTGGCGAGATCTTGGCGGGACCGTACTCGGTTGGAGACCAAGCTTTAGCGAATCGCTACCGGGCCGCACTGCGTGCGCCCGCCGTCGAAACGATTCCGTTCACCGCCGATACCAGCGAACACTACGCGAAAATTCGTACTGACCCGTCGATCAGCCGGACCGACGCGATGCAGTTGGCCTGTGCGGCCCAAGCCGGCGTGGACCTGTTCATTACCAACGATCGAAGGCTAGGCAGGAAGCATGTGCCCGGCATTCAGTTCATCGCCGGGATCGAGAATTGCCCACTGTAGTCGTGCGTCTTACCGGCTGCGTTGCATGTGCGGGTCAATTTTGCTGACGACTACGCTTGTGCCGCAGGCGAGCGGCGCCATCAGGTCCTTCGTCCTGCTCGCTCTTGTTCGAGATGGGGATGATTGAGAAACAGTGCCGGAAGATGCCGTAGTCCAACCTTGACCTGGTTCTGCGCAACGCGCGTGTGATCGATCCTTCGACCGAACCCGCGCTGACACCCCGATCAGCGGGCGTTCGTCCTTCCAGGGATCGGGGGCCAAAGGATTGTCGAGAGTTTGGCCGCGGCCGCGGATCTAGAATTCGATGGCGAACGCTTTGCGGGCTTGGAGGGGAGCGTCGCTCTCTTCGACGTTCTCAACCCGGCCGAATCGCGGGCCTGACCACAACTGCTTCTTGAGCGCGGCCAGTTGCTTGGAGTTGCCAATAGCGTAGACTTCCACGGTCCCATCGAAGCGGTTCTTGACGTAGCCGCAAAGGCCGAGCCGCTGCGCGCAATCTTCCACGAAATAGCGAAATCCCACGCCCTGCACCTGGCCCCGAACGACGTACCGCCGAGCCTGTTCCGTGTCCCGATCCGTGCCGGCCAAAACTGGGAAATCCTTACACGATGATGAAAGAACTACCGCCCCGTGGCAACCCGTCGCGCCACTTGGTTGACTCCAAGTCCCCCGGAATCAATGCTGCTGGACTTTGGCACGAACCTTGCATCAGCAGCGCGTCGAGTCATGCTGTTGCCCGTCCTCATGATCGGAGTGTTGATCGGTTCTTTCTCGCTGGCGTTCGCGCTGGAGTGGGGGCTGCTGGCGCTCATCGTTCGGGTGATGGCGCAGGCGGCGGATCGAAATACCCCGCTCCATTAGATGGAATTAGGAATAGATGGAACCGGGGCTTCTCTTATTCCTAACGCGGACGAGCCGCAGCCAAAGAGGGGAGCGTGGCCGCTGTTGGATGAGGCGCGTCGAAGCGGCCAACCCCTCCCTCACGGTCGGGGCTCTGAGTCTGGCTCCCGAATTTTCTGCATTACTTGCGCGCGCCGCGGCGCGGCTTCTTCACGCGGGATTGGCGCAGTTTTCGTGGTTTGCGTTTCGGTTTGGAGATGTTGAATGTGCCGCTTCCGATCGCTTCGCTTTTGTACCCTTTGTCGTTGTCTGCCATATTGCTCCTGCAGATTCATTCTAGCGAAAGCGCGGCCGGACAGATTCCGCGACCCGGTTCAGCGGATCTGATCAAACAATCCGCTCGCGCCGTCGATGACTTTTTGCGCGGCTCCCGGACCGTAGAGCGTCCGCTCGACTTCGTAGCCTCCGAAGGTGTACTCACTCGCAATCGGCATATAGTCGCGGAGTCAATCACCGTTTTCGTGGGGAACGGCGAAACTCCATCCGCCGCCCGTTACCGGGTTGACGACACAAGCGAAGTTGCTGAGTTCCTTCGGCGAATCGCCTCGCTGCGCGGCGCGTCTCACACTAGAACGCCGCCGAATCGGTAAGCGGCGCAAGCGGCGCCGTTTTGCTTGCGCGGCCGCTTTGCTTGCGTGGTTCGATGGAGGCGTGATAGCATCAAATCAGTTGGCTTTGAGCATCTCTTGGGATGCTGAACGCCTTCCGCGGGAAGCCATTTCATCCTGCCTGAGCGGAATCCCGCTTTCATCCAAACCTAAACCGGGGACGTAGTTCAGTTGGTTAGAACGCTGGCCTGTCACGCCGGAGGTCGCGGGTTCGAGTCCCGTCGTCCCCGCCATCGTTTAGGCGCCTCTGCCATCTTTAGGCGATTTTGCCATCTTTTAGGCGCTTCTGGATGACTCTCCCGCCGAAGAATCGAACCGGCTCTGGCTCCTCTCCGCCCAACCAACTAGCGGAAATCTTCAGCGAGTTTTCCGTCGCGCACAAGCACCCGGCCCAGCACTTCCACCGTTGCGTCGGGTAAGAAAAACCAGCGTACGAAATCACCCCTGACGAAGCCTCCGAGTTCCGTGTTGTCCCCCAGACTCAGGCGCACAACGCCATCTCCGTATCCGAAGTAGGGCAGAATGTCGCTGCCGGCGGGCGGAGTCAGTTCAGGATTAAAACCGAGCCCAAACTCGCGAAAACTTCTAGCGGCCCTGCCGCCTTCTTTTAGGACCTGCTTCACCGCATCGATGTTCTCCCGCGCCTCGGTGCTGACGAGCTGACCGCGCCGAAATTCAAGGCGCACGTCGCGGGCTATGCGGTCACCGAAACGGGCTTCGGGGATAACGATCACGCCCTCGACACTCTCCTCAATCGGCGCCACGCGAAGGACACCGCACGGCAGCTCAGCCTCGCGATCGATCCTGATCCTGGCCGAGCGCGCGCGAGCCGCCGACGCATCCCCGTCCTGCTGGTTAAAAGGCCGAGCGCCAACGCGGAATTTCAAGTCCGTACCGGCTGGAGTGCGCACTCGCGCCGTTCCCAATCGCATCACATGAATCACGCGGTCTTGCGCCAGGCCGATCGCGTGGCAGTCAGCGGCTAGCGCTTGTTGGTAGATCTGGTCGAGCTCGGGAGTGTGCTTGCCCGCCAAACCATCCGCGCGAACGCTTCCCCGTGCCCAGTGAAAATGAACTTGCCGCCGCCGCGCCCCTTTGTCCAGCCACTCGCGCAGCGCCGTTGTCTCGGCCGCCGGAGTGCCGCGCACACCCACTTGCTCGGGCAGCCAGATGTAAACGTCCGCCTTCTCGAGCAGCTTCTCGAAGGGCTGCTTCCGCAGTGAACTCGCGGCTTGGGGGACGCCGAGAGGCAGATACTCCAACTCGATGATCTCGCCGGCTCCGGCTTTCAGTAGCCGCTGACGCAACGGAGCCACGAGTTCCCGGAAATAGGCTGGATCGGATCGCAGGATGACTACTTCACCCGATCGCAACTTGAGGGCCCGGACAATCCGATCGGCCATCGCTGGATAGTCGAGATCAGGGGCTGCTTGCGGGAAACAGAGCGGCGGGGCTGAGAGAACGAGCACCGCGAACAATACAAGTGCCGGCCTGACAGGGGGCGAGTTAGCGGGAATTAGCGGATTTTCGTTTCGCGCGCGTTCCTTCTTGTGCAAACGCCAACTTGGGCGCCAAGCCGCTCGTTGCCACGGGAGCGGGCTCGGGGCGGATTTTCGGCGCAGGGAGGGCGCCGATTCCGCTGTTCGGAGATCTTCGGGCGGCGCCGTTGCCGGAGTGAAATCAAGCATCCGCGGCGAAATTCGGGCCGCCAGCCGTTTGAGCCAGCCTGTGTTCAAGATGGTCTTCACGCATTCCCCCATTTGGCGAACCTGCCCGCCTCGCTTCCTCGGCGAAGCCTGACTTGGAAGTCACAGCCAAACCCGCGAATCGCGAGGGACGAATTCGCCACGCTCCAGGGCGGACGGCGAACGCCACCCTTTGCCCGCACAATAGCAGATCGGGCAGGGCCATTCTCTGGGCAAGTATCGTTAAGTCGCCCCGAGGTGGCGCGCGCCTCCTGGCGGGCCGCGTCGGCCTCCGGGCCGACGTAAGCGCGGACTTCCGTCCGTGCTGTGTTGGGCCTCCAGGTCCAACATCCAACCCGCCCGCCAATGGAGCCGGAAGCAACGGCTCTTGCAAGCCGGCCCCCGCCTGAGAAGCCATTCTCGGCATCGATTCCGCCTCCACAACTCCGCCCGCCGGGGTCCCTCCCGTCAGCAGAATGTAGAAACTCCAGAGCGCGGACTTCCGTCCGCGCCTCTGTCCGGTCGTCTGAAATTGTCCGCCACAATCGGCAAAGATTTGACTATACAGCTACCCGGCGCCACATCAAACTCAATCCGTGAATCTTCCGAATGCCTGCTGAATCCGAGAAGCCAGACCGCGAATCGCTTCCCGGCCGGCGCCGCGCTTGATGGGTCCGTGGCCGCCGCCCTCGATTTCGAATAACTCGTGGGAAGCGGGAATCAGCGGCAAGGCATCGCGCATCTCGTCGCGCGAGCCGAAGGCGTCTTTCGACCCGTGCGCGAAGAAGGCGGGAACTTGCACGTCCGGGAAATGAGCGGTACGCAGGCTTTCGGGCTTGCCCGGAGGGTGCAATGGATAGGAGATCAGCAGCAAACCGTCGGCGACTGCCGAGTCTTCGGCGGCCAGCAGCGTGGCTTGCCTGCCTCCATAGGACTGGCCACCGAGGAAGACGCGACCGGTTACAAACTCACGAACCGCCTCGACAGCCCGCCTCAGCCCCTCGCGGTCCCGTTTGGCGTCGCCTCCACGGGGCGGTCCCTTGGGACGCGACTGACGATAGGGCAAATCGCATCGCAGCGTAGCCAGGCCGGCTGCGGCGAACTCTTCGGCTAACAAGACGAGTAGCGGCGCGGCGCAGTTGGAGCCGGCGCCATGCGTGAGAACCAGAGCGTCATCGGGTGCTTTTTCAGCGGCGTGCAAATACCCGCGCACCGACGGACCCTCTGGATAGTCGCGCGCGAAAGGTTCTGGCTCGGTCCGCATTCGGGCATCGAACTGTTGACCGAACGCCACGCCGACCAGATCGCCGGTGTGTTGCCTAGAAAACGGACGGGAACAGCACGTAGGAAAACAGCAGCCCCAACAACCCGGCACACACGACGTAATAAATCATGGGCAGGATCGTGCGCCGGATCAGCAACCCTTCCCGGCCCACCAAGCCCACTGTCGCGCTCGCCGCCACGACGTTGTGAACCGTGATCATGTTGCCGGCGGCTCCGCCCAGGGCCTGGAGTCCCAGGATCACCAGGTGCGGCGCCCCAATGCGGTCCGCGACTCCGTATTGGAACAAGCTGAACATCAAATCGCTGACCGTATTGCTGCCCGCGACAAAGGCTCCCAGCGCCCCAATGAGGGGAGCAAAGAAAGGCCATGTCCCCCCTGCGACGTAGGCGACGAACTCCGCCAGCACCAGCGGCATGCTGGCCAGACCGGATTCATTCGTGTCGGAGTCAATAAAGATCCGCACCAGCGCCACGGCAAATAGCAGTGCCAAGGCCGGCCCCGCCAGCATGCGGGCCGAATCCGTCCAGGCTTTCTTGACTTCCGCCCCGCTCATGCGGTGGAGCAGCACGGTGATTAGCGAGACGATCATGAAGATGGTCCCGGGCACATAAAGCGGCTGCACGCCCTGGGAAAGCGACGTTCCGAGAATGTTCGACCAGGTAAACGACACTGCGGTTAGCATCTGCTTGATTCCCAGTGCCGGAACCCGTGTCAAAACCAGCAAGGCGGCCACGATCACGTAGGGAGACCAGGCCCGCAGCAGCGTCATATAGGCCCGCTCCTCGCCCACGTCAGCGTCGATCACGCCTTTCCACTCGGGCTCCCACTGGTCTTGGGAAGGGAAGTCCCAAGGTTCCTGATCCGACAGGAAGATCTTGTGGCGCGCCGCCGTCACGACCAGAGCCAAGCCGATCAATCCGCCGATCAGGGAGGGGAATTCCGGCCCCAGGAAGATGGCGAGGCATACATAAGGAACCGTAAAGCACACACCGCCGAGCAATGCGAACTTCCAGATTCCCAGGCCTTCGCGGAACGAGCGCCGGGCGCCGAAGAACCGCGTTAGCATGCCGCAGATGATCAGCGGAATAAAGGTGCCGATCAGAGCGTGCGGAATGGCCGTAAACACGCCGATTTGCGCGATGAATTCCGTATAAGACATCCCTGCTTCAGCGATCGCGCTCTCCACCTGAGGCACATTCAAAGATTCCGCCATGCCCACCAGGATGGGCGTCCCGACGGCGCCAAAGCTCACCGGCGTGCTTTGGATGATGAGCGTCGTCATGACCGCCGCCAGCGCCGGGAATCCCAGCGCCAGAAGCAGCGGCCCGGCGACGGCAGCCGGCGTCCCGAAGCCCGCCGCGCCTTCAATGAAGGACCCGAACAACCAGGCGACAATGATGACCTGCACGCGGCGGTCCCGTGAGATGTCCATGAATCCGCGGCGAATCGTTGCCACCGCGCCGCTTTCGCGCAAGGTGGATAACAGGATGATCGCGCCGAAAATGATCCATAGCAGCGTCAAGGCAATCACAACTCCTCGCAGCGACGCGGCCATGGTGTGAATGAAAGGAACTTTCCAGAACCAAAGCGCGAACGTAAGAGTCATGACGTAGGCGACCGGCATGGCGCGAGTCGCCGGCCACCGCAGCACGACCAAGAAAAACATCACCGCCAGAATCGGCAGGATTGCTATCAGCGCATACAAAGCGTTTGGCGTTGATTCCATCGTAAACTCCAATTCGCCGTCAAGGGCGAAGTGCTGAGATTAGCTGGGTAGCCAACAGATGTCAACCACTACCCCGCATTTTGTCAAGAGGCGATAGAAATGTCCCCGGCGGTAGGGCGATAGAAATGTCCCCTTCGTTTTGTTGTTTGTAAGTCCGTAAGAGATAATCGTCGTCGTCGGGGCTGTGGGAATGTGGAAATCGCGTCAGCGATTTCCAAGGGACGGTGGGAAGGGTGGGAAACCTGTCGTTGCGATGCGAACCCTCTGCGCTGCTCGCTGAGGTTTTCCACGCTTTCCATCCGTCCCGTCATTTCCATAGCCCTGCCTTTTTTATGTCGTCGCCGCACGTTTTTTCGACCGCAGCGACTTACGCCAAGGGTGGTCCGCCGCCGGCTTGGGCCGCTGCCGGGCCGCTTGTTGTTTCGGCTTGGGGCGCGGCTTCGGCTCGGGCCACGTGATCTCTTCAAAGGCCACCGCTCGGCCTTCGTGGATCACCTGCAACTCGCCCTGGCGCGCTTGCTGCACGGTGACTCTCCCCCCCGCCCCCAGAGCCTGATTGCGCTTCGGTTTCAACTGTAAGAAGCGGTTCTCGAAACGGACCACCCGATCGTTGGAGACGACTCGCTCGGCCTCCAAGCAGAACACCCACTTTAAGTCCAGACGCTTGGGCGGGCGCTGATGAAAGTCCGCTTCCGCCGCTGGCTCGCAGACAAATTTGGCGTTGTGTTCCCCCAGATATTGCTCGCCGAGATAGCGGTTCGCCGCCTCGTAATCGCAGATACCTTGCAGTCGCATCTTCTTGATCAGGCGGTCTTGATGGGTGCCGTGATGCCGCTCCACGCGGCCCTTGGCTTGCGGCGACGATGCCGCGATGATGCGGATCCCCAGCTTGGCGCACATGCGCCCGAACTGCGTCTCGGGCTCGATGCCTTCCAGCGCTTCGCGCGACGTCGGCTGGCGCTTGTAGACGTTCTTCCAGTCGCAATACAACGCCTTCGGAACGCCGTATTGACGCACCCAGGCTTCGAGCAGATCGGCCGCCGCCCAAGTTGTCTCTTCGCTCGAGAAGCGGCACAGCGCCCGGCCGCTCGCATCGTCGACGAAGTTCATCAGGCAACCTTTCGGGCCGCGATCTTCGAGCCATCGGTGGTGCGAGCCGTCGACCTGGATCAGCTCCCCGAAGTGCGCTTTGCGCTGCCGCCGCTGGCGATGCGGCTGGCGCTTGCGGCGGCGGCTCCACAGACCCTCGGCGAGCATCCAGAGCCGCAGTGCCCGCACCGATACTTGCAGATCGTGGTCCTTTCGCAAATGCTCGGCCGCCAGAGTAGGCCCGAAGCGCTCGTGCGGTTCGCCGGAGTAGTTCTCGCGCACCAGTTGCAGCACTCGCTTGCGAACTTCCGCTGGCTTGGCCCGGTTCGATACCCGGCCCACGTTGCCGTGCTTCAATGCTTTTGTCCCTCCCGCGCTGTAGCGCTTCCAGATCCGCTTGCTCTGGCGGTAACTGATGTCGAGCACCTGCGCCGCCTCGCTCAGCTTTAACTCGCCTCGCTTCACCCGGCCCAGCACCTCGCCCCGTCTCAATTCCTTGTCGTTCATCCATGTCCTCTCCAATCTCGGCTCCTCCTTTCTGGAGCCTTAGATTAGGGGACATTTCTATCGCCCTCTCAAGGGGACATTATCATCGCCCTTCAACACCACTACCCCGCATTTCCTCACCACGTGGCGCGCGCATTCTTGCGTGCCGTGTCGCCATTCCTGGCGACATCGCCCCGACATTGCCGTGAGCACGGCGAGCAGGCGCAACGAGTAATGGCGGCCCTATTGCGCGCTTCGGCCGTCAGGCGGGGTTGGTCTGGGGACAGGGACTCCCAGCCCGGCCGTTTCCTGGCCTTACATCGCCGAGAACTGATACACCGTCGTCGAGCGATAGGTCTCCCCGGGACGCAGCACGGTCGAAGGAAAAGCTGGGTTGTTGGGAGAGTCTGGGTAGTGCTGGGTCTCCAGGCAAAAGCCCGAGCGGTGCGCGTACGCGGTACCGCCCTTTCCGACATGATGGCCGTCGAGGAAGTTGCCGCTGTAAAACTGAATTCCCGGCTCGGTCGTTAGCACTTCCATCACACGGCCGGTCGTGGGTTCACTGACGCGGGCAGCTAAGGTGAGGTCGTCGCTCGTCCGGTTGATGATGTAATTGAGGTCGTAACCGAGTCCAAACTTGAGTTGCAGAAAATCCTCATCGATGCGGGCGCCGATGGGGGTTGGTTCGAGAAAATCGAGGGGGGTGTCTGACACCAGGCCGAACTGGCCGTTGGGGAGCATCGTGTCGAGGATCGGCGTGAGACGGTCCGCCGCCAGCATGAGCTCATGGTCGAGTATGGAACTCGCTCCGCCGTCCTTGAGGTTGAAGTAGGAATGATTCGTCAGGTTGACGACGGTGGGTTTGTCGGTGGTCGCTTCGTAGTCGATCTTCAGCTCGGAATTATTCGTCCAGCGGTAGGTCACCTTGCAATTAAGCGTCCCCGGATAGCCCTCTTCGCCGTCCTCGCTGGTGTAGGTCAGCTCTAGCCCCGCGCTGTCTTCATTGCTGAGAGGCTCCGCCGCCCAAACGACCTTGTCGAAGCCTTTCTCGCCGCCGTGCAGATGGTTCCCGTTGTTGTTGGTCGTCAGCTCATAAGTCGTCCCGTCGAGGGTGAATCTCCCGTTTCGAATGCGGTTCGCGTAGCGGCCGGTTATGGCCCCGAAGTAAGGAGAGTCTTTGACGTAGTCATCCAGGTTGTCGTAGCCAAGGACCACATCGCCCAAGTTGCCTTCTTTGTCGAGGACCTTCAGGGAGACGACGATGCCTCCATAGTTGGTGATCTGCACTTCCTCGCCTTTGGCGTTAACGAGCGTGTAAAGCCGCGTCTGCGTCCCGTCGGGCATTGTCCCGAACTCGGTGTCGCTAACGGCTGCTGCGGCCACGGCGTCTTCAGCGTCTTCAGGGATTGAGCATGACAAGCAGAACAGGCAAGCGCCGACGAGGGAGGCGCCAGCCGCGGCGCGAAAGTATTGGTTTATGTTCACGATGTTCCTCCTCCCCACCAACCAAAAATTTACCCTTGCGACCGTACATGTTACACCATTCCAGTGGCGATCGCTGATCGTGGCCGCGGCATGGCCGGTAGCGGGCGTTCAAAGTAGTCCACTACCGTTCCCTGACGCGGACCAGCCGCAACCAAACGGAGGGTGCATCGCTTCAAAGAGGCCGATCGCGTCGTGGAGCCAACCGCTCCCTCGCGGTCGCGGCTCGGAATGTGGTTCCTACCAAAAATAGGCATAAAAAACGACGATCACCCCGAGGATGACCGCAGTGTGCATCACGTCCCATTGATTCCAGCCGGAGCGGGTCTCGGCCATCTGTTCGGGCGTCGCGGAACCGTAGGTCAGGCCCTGCAGCATCTCGGGCGTGGGCTTGGTCGTGAAAGAACTGACAGCCCAGATCACCGTCAAGGATGCGGCGAACAGCGCCATGGAGTAATGCAGCCAGTTGGGCCCCAGAATGAGCTGGTACAACATGCCCGTCGAATCCATGCTGCCTTCGGCTACGCGAAAGGCCAGCCTCAGCATGCCGAAAACGAATCCGAACACCAGTCCCGCCATGCCTCCGGCCGCCGTGGCTCCCCGCCAAAAAACGCCCATGATGAAGACCGCCGCGATGCCCGGGGCCAGCAACGATTGCACGTCCTGCAAATAGGCGTAGAGCACCTGCCCCATTCCCCTCATGACCGGGATCCACAAGACACCGAGAACGACGACGACCGCGGTCGCGACACGGCCCACATAGACGAGGCGTTTCTCGCTGGCCTGGGGACGGTATTTCTTGTAGAAATCCACCGTGAACAGCATCGCGGAAGAGTTGAACAGCGAAGCCAGCGAACTCATCAGCGCCGCCACCAGCCCGCCAACCACGATGCCTTTCATTCCGGCGGGCAACAGAGTCGAGACCAGCGTGGGGAAGGCGGCGTCGGGATCATCCAACTGCATCAGGCCTTTTTGGTTTAGCGCGAAAGCAATCAGGCCGGGTATCAGAAAAATGAACACCGGCGTCAGTTTCAAGTAGCCGCCAAATATCGTGCCGCGCCGCGCTTCCGTTTGGTTGCGGCCCGAGAGAACGCGTTGCACGATGTACTGGTCGGTGCACCAATACCAGAAACCGATGATCGGGGAAGCAAACAAGACGCCGGTCCAGGGGAAGGTTGGGTCCTCAGGCGAGCGGATCAGCGCCAGCATCGAGTCACCCAGAGGGGTGGAGGCGGCGCCGGCGATTCTTTCCAGCTCACCCCAGCCGCCGAGCTTGGAAAGACCGCTCACAAGAATCATGAGCGAGCCGATCAGCAGGATGGGCGTTTGCAGCAGCGAGGTATAAAGCACCGACTTCATCCCGCCAATGACGGTGTAAATGCCCGTCGCAATCACCAAACCGATCGCGCCGATCCAGAAGAAATCGATGCCCATCCAGCTCTCGATGCCGAGCACCTGTTTGAAAACGATCCCCCCCGCGTAGACTGTTACCGCCACCTTGGTCAGCACATAACTGACAAGCGAAATGATCGAAAGAAACGAGCGGGCGCCCGGAGAGAAGCGGCGTTCCAGAAACTCCGGCATGGTGTAGACCATGCTGCGCGAATAGAACGGAACGAAGACCCAGCCGAGAACGAGGATCAGCCAGGCGTGCATCTCCCAATGCGCCATGGCCATGCCGGTCGAGGCGCCCGCGCCGGCCAGGCCGACGACGTGCTCGGAGCCGATATTGGAGGCAAAAATGGAGGCCCCGATCGCCAGCCAGCCGGCATCACGCCCGGCCAGGAAATAGTCCGTGGTTGTTTCCTCCTTCATCCGCATGACCCAGACCACCAGGGAGATCATCCCGACAAAGAAAAGGCCCAGAGTGAATGAGTCCGCCAAGGCCCATTCAGATGGAGTCATTGTTTGGTTCATGTTTCCCCTTGTCAGCGTGCGGCCTTGGCGGCTCTGGTGAGGCGGGCGAATCAATCAACCAAGCCGGCTTGTCGTTAAACTTTACCTCTTTCGCGAGCTCCGCAAGCTTGCTTCTGGCGTTTTTCTTCAGCAGCACGACGACTGTCCCTCCGCTGCCGCCGCCGCTGCTCCGCCCGCCGTAGATTCCCTGGTCCAGCCCCAGTTCCTTGAGCAGGTTGATCATCTATTGGTCCGTCTCGGGCGCGCCCAGGCCTAAGGCGCTGTAGCCCGCGTGCGACTGCAGCATCAATTCTCCGGCCTGTCGCAAGCGGTCTTCCAGGCGCTCCCGGCCGCCACGTAACAGCGACTCCGCCAGCTCGCAACGGAAGTTTTCTTCAATCGGAAATCGCAACGCCGAGCGCACATCCGGACACAGGTAGCACGTTGGATCGTAACTTGGCCCGGGTTTACCTTCAAACGGCTTGGTTTCACCCATCCAGGGGTGGCGCGCGCGATGGGAGGTGAACAGTACCCACTCCTCACGGAAGGGGTGCCGGCGTTGCTCCCAAACGCGTGGATCCGAACTTGTGGGCTGGTTCATCAGTACCTGAGATTCAATCGTTGCCGATTATGGCAGAAAATTTCAGACGGCCGGACAGAGGCGCGGACGGAAGTCCGCGCTCTTCACCGCGGTTGCGTCTCCATCCCGGCTACTCCGTGGGCCCTTTTGGGTTTGCGGCTCGTCCGCGTTAAGGAAGCTAGCTAAGCTAGGCCCAGCGGTCCATTAGCAAGGACAGCAAGGACGGCTAGGCCGATCCGCCAACTCCAGGAGCCCTAATTGATGGCTATCTCAATTCGCCGAGGAACGGCGTCCGACGCCGAGACAATCGCGGGATTCAATGCCGCCATGGCTCTCGAAACGGAGAAGCTGTCGCTCGACGGTCTGCGTGTGCTCGAGGGTGTTCGGGCGGTGCTGCGTGACGCCTCGAAAGGCTTTTATCTGGTCGCCGAGCTGCGGGGCCGTCCCGTGGGGCAGATGATGATCACCTATGAGTGGAGCGACTGGCGGAACGGCTTGTTCTGGTGGATTCAAAGCGTCTACGTGGAACCGGAGCAGCGCCGTGCCGGTGTCTACACGAGCCTTCATGAGTACGTCGTCGAAGAGGCGCAAAGAGCGGGTGACGTATGCGGGATACGGCTTTACGTCGAACAAGACAACGAAATTGCGCAAGGGGTATACCGCCGGCTCGGCATGCAAAAAACCGCCTATGACATGTTTGAAGTTGATTTCGTGATCAAACGGTAGTTCGTCTCCGACTCCGGGGGAAGGCGCGCCTTCCGGGCAGCGGCGGCCGGGGAGCGGTCAACGAACCATCCCAACCCTCAGTCCATTCGAACGCACCCAGCAAACTCCCCGGCGCATGTTAGGATGAACTCGGTTTCCTCTGTCTCTACTTCGAATGGAAGAACTTCCGCTTACTCTCCGGCTGATCGTTCTCGTTTTCTTGCTCGGCATAAACGCTTTCTTTTCAGCGTCGGAGGTGGCTCTGGTGTCGGTTCGCCGAACCAGGATGCGCGCTCTGGCAGCGGCCGGAGACCGCCACGCCCCTATCGTGCTGGAGTTCCTCAATGACCCGGACCGCATGATCTCGGTCACGCAGCTTGGAGTCACCCTGGCCAGCCTGGGGCTTGGCTGGGCCGGTGAGAGTACCGTCTATCGCCTGATAGAGCCTCTTACCCGGCCCTGGATCACTCCCGCCACCGAGCAAATCGGCCATGTCTTCTCGTTTACCGTGGCTTTCTGCGCGATCACTTTTCTGCACATGGTGGTGGGAGAAGTCGTGCCCAAGAACCTCGGTATTGAACGCGCCGAGAGGCTTTCGCTGGCCGTGGTCAAGCCACTGCAATTGTTCGCGCGGGCAACCGGCCTTTTCGTTTCCCTGATCGAAGGGACCTCGGAGCGCATCTCCCGTCTGATGGGCCTCAAGCTCAACGCCGCCGAGCAAGGTTATACGGCCGAAGAACTGAAGCTGCTATTTAGCATCAGCAAACGCGAAGGCCGCTTGGCGCAGTTTCAGGAGGCCATGCTAAGCCGCGCGGTCGACTTCCACGATGTGACGCTGCGGGAAGTCATGGTGCCGCGCCAGGAGATGGTTGCGCTGCCCAGCACGGCGACCCTCAACCAGGTGGTCGACTACGTCGTTCGCTATCAACATTCCAGAATCCCTGTCTACGAAGGCTCTTCGGAAAACGTGATCGGCGTTCTGTTCGTGAAGGAAATGTGGTCTTTCGTTCAGCAGACGCATCGCTGGCAGGCGCTGGGACGGCCCCCGCCGCTGTTCCGGCTGCAGGCGTTTTTGCATCGCGTGCCGTTCGCTCCCGAAACAAAGTTTCTCTATGAGCTTCTCGAAGAGTTCCAGCAGCAGAGGTATCACATGGCTGTGGTTGTCGATGAGTTTGGAACGGTGATCGGCCTGGTCACGGTCGAAGACGCTTTGGAGCAGATCGTGGGAGAAATTCGCGAGGAGCACGAACGTCCCAAGCCCGGCGAGTTACAAGCGACCGATGAACCGGTTGAGATCGGCGGGATCACGAACGTACGGGACCTGGCGAGCCTCTACCGTATCAAGCTTCCTTACGACACCGGTTTTGAAACGCTGGCGGGTTTTCTTCTGAGCCGCTTGGGTCACATCCCCCGAGAAAGTGAAGAGATCGAGTTTGAGGGCCGCAAGTATGTTGTTGTAGAGATGGAGCACAACCGCATCGCGAAGGTTCGGGTCGAGAGGGTCGCCGCCGCACCGCAGCTCGCCGGCAGCCCCGCAGCCGAACAAGCGGAAAACGGCTAGGCGCTTGGCCGATGTCGGTCCGACTACATACCTTGCGGGCCGCGCGCGGCAGCAAGCGGTCCAGAGACGAGGCTCCTTTGGATCCAACAAAGTGTCGCGAACCCGGCGCTGTTTAGCAGGGTAACTACGCACGCATGAAGCCCTGAAACTGCCGGCCTCCCGCGGAAACACAACCACATTGAGAATCATCGCAGGCCAGTACCGAAGAAGACGAGTGAAACCCGTCCCCGGACGCGGCACTCGCCCCATGCCCGACCGCCTGCGCGAATCCCTGTTCAACGTGTTGGGGGACCAGGTGGCTGGGAAGGTGTTCGTGGATCTCTATGCGGGCTCGGGAGCCGTGGGTTTGGAGGCCCTGAGCCGGGGCGCCAACCAAGCGATTTTCGTTGAAAGCAACCACGCGGCGAGCCGTGTGATTGAAGAGAATCTGGCGTCTTTGGGCGTGCAAGAGGACGCTTTGCTGATCCACTCGCAAGTGAATACAGCATTGGGACGCATCACGGGCGACATTTACTTCTTGGGGCCGCCTTATCCCATGGCCGAGGAATACCGGAGAACGCTCGAGACGCTGGGTGGCGCCCCGCCTTACCTAGTGATCGCCCAGCACGCGACTCGTTTCAAGCTGCTGGAACAGTACGGAGGCCTCGTTCGGTTTCGGACGATCAAGCATGGGAGTAATAGCCTGAGCCTGTATCGCGGTGGTGTTTGAAAGGTGCGGCAAAGGAACTGCGCCCGGGGGCGACTGGACGGCTAAAGGATACTTTGGGACCATTGAATTCATCGGAACAACGGCGACCGGCCCACCGACCCGTTCCGATGAATTCAATCCCTGCCGGGGAAGAAGGGCGTTAGCCCGCTTTTCTCACCACCTGGCGAGGCGAAGTGCGTGAGAGGCCCGTCAGTACGAGGCGCGCGCCGCTTGACGAGCGGAGGCATACTTGACAGTACGTTGAGCACGGCGAGCAAGTGCAACGAAGTAATGGCGGGCCTAACGCGTGCTTCGGCCGGCAGGTGGTGAGAAATGCGGGCTATTTTGGCTTGGTTTCCAGGTGGTGATAGCTGACTTCGACAAACCCGAACCCGACCCGATAACTTTCGCTGTCGGCGCGGCGGCAGTAGGCGACGCGGGCTCGTGCGGTTATGGTCATGGCGAAGTCCAGACTGTGGAGGTCGCCTTCAATCACCACGACTTCGTCGATCGTCAGAGCTCGCGGCAGGTCCATTCCGAGACCGCCTTCACTGAAATCCCAGAGCGTACCGACGATTTTGTCCTTCCTGCCTTCTTGATTCCTGGTGATGGTTAGCTGTTGCGGGCCGTACTGTTGCGTTCTCGAATGCCCGCGTCTGTCGTCGGCCTCCATCTCCATTAGCGAGGCGGTTTTCTTTTGTGGTCCGGGCATGAGAATGCTCTACCGTTTCATGCAGCCTGGGCTGAGTTCGTTGAGTGTGCGACCCCTTTTCGCGCGTTCCAATTTCGCGCTGGGTGTCACCCAATTCGCCGACGCTATGACCGCTTGCTCGTCAGGGTCAGAGGCGCCCTTAAAGAAGGGCGCTGTCCCTACTGTGCCCTTGTGGGGGGAAGCCCAGCAATAGGGGGGACACTGTATTTTTAATCGAGAGACGAATGGGGCGCGGGGCATGCGGTACTGGGAAGAAGGACCACATGCGGAAGCCCAAGTTTCCTAAACCACAGAATCACAATAACTTACGAAACCGGGCGGACCCGCGGAGGCAGCTTGCCGCCAGCCGCGTTATTCGTAAGGATCGGCCTGAGGCGAGACTGGAAAGACGCCCTTCGGCGCCATGCCGCGAGTCGCCAGGCCAGCGGGCCGGCTCAGGCGCCAGAAGCGCCACAGGTCCACGGGGTCCACGGGTCCCAAGTTGGATCCGGCGATGCTATAGTAATCACCGTGGCGGGCTTCGTCCGTCTCGAAGAGTTGAACGATTCATCCCTTGCAGCTCATCAGGCTCTCGCTCAGCTTGTGGAGAGGCGGTTCGCCGGCACCGCGGCAGGCCCCGGCCAAGGGAGCGAATTGGGGCAAGCGGAGTTACCGCGCCTTGACTTCCGCACGGTCTTCGCGGCACGGCCATGGATTTTGATCAGCTCCATACGTTTTTGGAAATTGTCCGCCTGAAGAGCTTTTCCAAGGCGGCTCAAACCTGCTTTCGTACGCAGCCCGCCATCAGTGCGCAAATACGGCAGATGGAGCAGGAGCTGGGCACGCAGTTGTTTGAGCGCTTTGGCAGCCGCATTTCGCTGACCATCGCGGGCAAGACGTTCGCTGAGTACGGCCGCCAGCTCCTGGATTTTAAAAAAGAAGGATTCGATGCGGTCCACGAGCTGGACCGCATTCCGAAGGGCGCGGTGGTGATTGCCGCCAACGAAGCGACCTGCGTCAGCGTGCTTCCGCGGGTGTTCTCCACCTACCGCGAGCGCTTTAAAGAAGTTCAACTGCAGGTGATCCAATCCTATAGTTCCAAGACGATCCAGTCGGTGATGGACAACTCGGTGGACTTCGGGATCACCCAATTGCCGGTGCGGGAAAAGCGGCTGGAAGTAGTGCAGATCCACTCCGACGAGATTCGATTGCTGGTTCCTCCGGCACATCCGTTCGCCAAGAAAACATCCGTTAGCGCCGGGCAAATCGCGGCACACTCGCTGCTGCTGCCAAGAAGCGGGCGGACTCGCAGCCGCATCAACGAGTACCTCGGCCCGGTCGAGGACGACCTTCGGATTTCGATGGAGCTCGAATCGAGCGAGATGCTGAAGCAGTTCATCATGGCGGGGCTGGGGATCGGCTTCATGGCGGTGACCAATGCCCGCAATGAGATTCGCGACGGAAGACTGCGTGCGATCCGCCTGGCGCCGCTGCCTATGATCCGCACAATTGGGCTGATCTATCCCAAAGACAAGGCACTGCCGCGAGCGGGGCTCGGGTTTATCGAAGTGGTCGCTGATTTCGCGCGCGAGGTACGGTCGAAGGACGATGAGTACTTTGGGTTGGGTAAGGTGACAAGAGCGTCATGAGGTGGGTCCTGAGAACCTCGTCCGTTCGGATCGCCACACGCGATCAAGACCGCGTTTACCGCTCGATTCAGGACGCCCCGCCAGAGCTGCGGAAGCGAATCAAAGAAGTCCTCCAGGGGCCGGATTCGGAAACCATCTTTATCGCGAACCAAGAAGCCTACGACCGCCTCTTCAAGAAGCCGAAAAAGGCGCCCCCCAATTTTCGCAACGTGGAGATGGAAGCGGACCGCCGCGAGAACGAGATCGAGCGCCGCTTGACTCCCAGCGCCAGGCGCGTGCTGGCCACGATGTTTTCGGCCATCGGCGCCCTATGGCTGATCTGGGCGTTGTTCATCCAAATCGGCAGATAGTCAGGCCCGCCAGCAGTTTGGGATAAAAATCGGTCGACTTTTGGGGCATCACACCGCCCGCAAACGAAATCTCCGCCACGTCGTGGACACTCACGGGCCGCAGCAAGAAAGCGGCCTGGGCTGATCCGCTGTGGACTTCACTCACCGCCGGCTGCGCGCCGCGAACATAGCGGATGTGCTTGAGTTCCTTCACGTCTTCCTCGGAAACCCCCAGCACCTTGTCCAGCAAGAGCTTGTGGAGGACGATGACGTCCAGGCCGCGTTCTTTGGGGGTAAGCGAGCTGAGAGCCGCATCAATCGCGTCTTTTTTTCCTGTCAGCAGGCAGTGGGAATTGCCCTCGAATACGGCTCCGATGGCGCAGCGGCCCCCAGCCGTGTCCTCGAGGCGTTGCTGCAGCCCGGCAGCGGAGTCCAAACGCTCAATGTCAAAAAACTCAGCGGCTTTCGACAGAATGGCGCCCCTGTCAAACCCCGGCAGACCGCCAAGAACCCTGTGAGTCGCCAGGACGACAAGTCCGGGGGCACGCATGTTCACGAAGGTCATCATGACCTTGTCGGCGCCGGGAATGCCGGGATTCTCCTTGGCATAAGCGAGTGCTGTTTCGTAGCGGTGGTGTCCGTCGGCGACAAGTAGTTTCTTGGTTTCCATCGCCCCCTGGATCTCGGCGATCTCGGCCGGATCAATAATCCTCCAGACCGTGTGCGTCACGCCAAACTCATCGTCTACGGATAGCAAGGGAGTACTTGCCGCGGCACGATCCAGGGCGGCATCGATGACCGGCTCGGGATCGTCGTACAGCATGAAAAGCTGGCCGAAATGAGCTCGCGTGTGACGAGTGAGCTGCAAGCGGTCGAGCTTGGGGCCGGAGTGAGTCAGCTCGTGTCCGTGAACGATGCCCGCGCTGTAATCCACCGCTTGCGTCAGGCCGATGAAGCCCTTTCGCACAAACGGTTTCCCGCTCTCGGGATGGCCGAACTGCTGAAAATAGGGGAACAGCGCGGGCTCGGACTCTTGCTCGAGAACGCCGCTGGCGATCCAGTCCTGGAGCGTCGCCGCCGCGCGGGTATAGACGTTATTCGAGTCGTTGTCGGAGGATTCTTCTTTGCCTTTGATCAGGCGGATGACGTTGTGAGGACTGGCGCCATAGTAGCCCTCCTGCATCTCAGGTGAAATCTTGTCGTAGGGTTGCGTGACCAGCTCGCTGATCGAGCCCGCCTTGGAAGAATAACGATAAGCGGGGAAAGGAAAAATCTTTGCCATGGGAGCTATTAGAATAGCCCCCCGGCCGCAGACATTCCAACCACCCCGGCGTGGCGCGCCCGCTCGGGCAGCCTCCCGATTCTTCGGGAGGCCATCCTCCCCCCTTCGAAGCCTTCTGTTTCCAAGGCCTGTTGAAGGGCGATGATAATGTCCCCTTGAGAGGGCGATAGAAATGTCCCCTAATCTAAGGCTCCAGAAAGGAGGAGCCGAGATTGGAGAGGACATGGATGAACGACAAGGAATTGAGACGGGGCGAGGTGCTGGGCCGGGTGAAGCGAGGCGAGTTAAAGCTGAGCGAGGCGGCGCAGGTGCTCGACATCAGTTACCGCCAGAGCAAGCGGATCTGGAAGCGCTACAGCGCGGGAGGGACAAAAGCATTGAAGCACGGCAACGTGGGCCGGGTATCGAACCGGGCCAAGCCAGCGGAAGTTCGCAAGCGAGTGCTGCAACTGGTGCGCGAGAACTACTCCGGCGAACCGCACGAGCGCTTCGGGCCTACTCTGGCGGCCGAGCATTTGCGAAAGGACCACGATCTGCAAGTATCGGTGCGGGCACTGCGGCTCTGGATGCTCGCCGAGGGTCTGTGGAGCCGCCGCCGCAAGCGCCAGCCGCATCGCCAGCGGCGGCAGCGCAAAGCGCACTTCGGGGAGCTGATCCAGGTCGACGGCTCGCACCACCGATGGCTCGAAGATCGCGGCCCGAAAGGTTGCCTGATGAACTTCGTCGACGATGCGAGCGGCCGGGCGCTGTGCCGCTTCTCGAGCGAAGAGACAACTTGGGCGGCGGCCGATCTGCTCGAAGCCTGGGTGCGTCAATACGGCGTTCCGAAGGCGTTGTATTGCGACTGGAAGAACGTCTACAAGCGCCAGCCGACGTCGCGCGAAGCGCTGGAAGGCATCGAGCCCGAGACGCAGTTCGGGCGCATGTGCGCCAAGCTGGGGATCCGCATCATCGCGGCATCGTCGCCGCAAGCCAAGGGCCGCGTGGAGCGGCATCACGGCACCCATCAAGACCGCCTGATCAAGAAGATGCGACTGCAAGGTATCTGCGATTACGAGGCGGCGAACCGCTATCTCGGCGAGCAATATCTGGGGGAACACAACGCCAAATTTGTCTGCGAGCCAGCGGCGGAAGCGGACTTTCATCAGCGCCCGCCCAAGCGTCTGGACTTAAAGTGGGTGTTCTGCTTGGAGGCCGAGCGAGTCGTCTCCAACGATCGGGTGGTCCGTTTCGAGAACCGCTTCTTACAGTTGAAACCGAAGCGCAATCAGGCTCTGGGGGCGGGGGGGAGAGTCACCGTGCAGCAAGCGCGCCAGGGCGAGTTGCAGGTGATCCACGAAGGCCGAGCGGTGGCCTTTGAAGAGATCACGTGGCCCGAGCCGAAGCCGCGCCCCAAGCCGAAACAACAAGCGGCCCGGCAGCGGCCCAAGCCGGCGGCGGACCACCCTTGGCGTAAGTTGCTGCGGTCGAAAAAACGTGCGGCGACGACATAAAAAAGGCAGGGCTATGGAAATGACGGGACGGATGGAAAGCGTGGAAAACCTCAGCGAGCAGCGCAGAGGATTCGCATCGCAACGACAGGTTTCCCACCCTTCCCACCGTCCCTTGGAAATCGCTGACGCGATTTCCACATTCCCACAGCCCCGACGACGACGATTATCTCTTACGAACTTACAAACAACAAAACGAAGGGGACATTTCTATCGCCCTACCGCCGGGGACATTTCTATCGCCTCTTGACACTTCTGTTTCCAAGGCCTTGACAGCAGAGACCGCAATCCTGCCCGTCTAAGAACCCGCCAAGCAGCGCCCCTTCATTGCAAATGTTACAATCCTGCTATGACGAACCCGCCCAAGGCAACTCTCGGCCGCAGGGCGTTCCTGTTGGCATCCAGCGCGGGCGCGCTCAGCGCGGCTTCCTCAACGTCAAAGAAGATCCGAACAGCCGTCTACGGCATCGGACACGGCCACGCCCGCGGCAAAGTTCAGACAGTTCGCGAGATGAGCGAGTACGAGCTGGTGGGAATCTGCGAGCCCGACGAAAAACAGCCGCGAGGCCACGAAGTCTTCCAAGGTGTTCGTTGGCTTTCAGAAGGAGAAATGCTGCACGATCCATCTATCGAAGTGATCGTCGTCGAGTCCGACGTTCGCAACAATACGAACTTCCTGTACGCGGAGAAGTGCGTCGAGGCAGGCAAGCACGTCCATTTGGACAAGCCCCCGGGTGACAGTCTTCCGGCGTTGAAGAAGCTTCTCGAGGCGGCCGGTCAGCGAGGCCTGTTGGTTCAAATGGGCTACCAGTGGCGTTACCATCCGGCGATGCAGAAGGCTATTGAAGCCGCCCGCAAAGGCTGGCTGGGACATATCTACATGGTCCGCGCGACGATCAATAAGCCGCTTGACCAGGCGGGCCGCGACTACGATGCCGTTTACAAAGGCGGCATGATGTTCGATTTGGGGTCCCACATGATCGACCGCATCGTCGACCTGCTTGGCAAGCCCAAAACGATCAAGGGCTGGGTGCGCCACGATTCGACCGTCAACGACAAGCTCGCCGACAACACTCTGGCGGTCTTTGAATTCGAGAAGGCCATGGCGGAGGTCTATATCGCCGCGCAGCAACCGCATGGGAACAGCTACCGGACGTTTCAAATCCTTGGCGCCGAAGGAACAGCGACCGTGCGGCCATTCTTCCCTGAGCTGCAGCTGCACGTGGATCTCGCACACGCCGCCGGACCCTACAAAGTCGGCTTGCAGACGATTGAAATCCCGCGGCCGAAACAGGCTCCCTACGAACCGGACTTCCTGGCGCTGGCCGGAATGATCCGCAATGGCGACACCCCGGAGTATTCGATCGAACATGATTTGAACGTGCAAGAAGCTTTGCTGAGAGCTTGCCAGATGATGTAGAGCGCCGTGAAATCCTTCGGAGCGCGGATTCAGAGCCCCGAACGCGAGTGAGGGGTCTGCTGCTTCGGTGCGCTGCATCCGGCGCGAACCGCACGAAACACAAGAACCAAAGGCAACCCCCAGCGAGAGAAACCCATGAACCGACGCGTTTTCTTGATGGCCGGCAGCAGCGCGGCCTTGGCGCAAACCCCCTCGAAGAGACTCAACCTCGGCTTGATCGGCGCGGGAGGCCGCGGCCGCCGCGTCATGACGCACTTCAAGGAAAACCCGGCCGTCCGCGCCGCCGCCGTCTGTGATATCTACGAGCCCAATTTGGAACGCGGGCTCTCGGCCGCCGGTCCCGGCACGAAAGCCTACCGCAACTACAAAGAGTTGCTGGCGGACAAGGACATCGATATCGTCCTGATCGCCTCGCCCGAGCACTGGCACCACCAAATGGTTCTAGACGCGCTGGCGGCGGGCAAGGACGTCTATGTCGAAAAACCTCTCTGCCACACGCCTGAACAAGGCGTCGAGATGATCCGTGCCGAAAAGGAGTCCGGCCGCATTGTGCAAGTTGGTATGCAGCGGCGCAGCTACAGCCTCTACCACGAAGCGCGCGGGTTGAGGGAAGCAGGCAAGCTCGGCAACGTTCGGATGGTGCGCACTTACTGGCTGAATAACCGCTTGCTGCCTCCGACCAGGCAGTTTGAGGGACGTCTTGATTGGGAACAGTGGATCGGACCCGCACCCAAGGTAGCGAAGGATCCGCAGCGCTTCTTCGACTGGCGCAATTATTCCGACTACTCCGGCGGCATCGTGATCGACCAGGGCGCGCATATCTACGATTCGATTCACATGATCATGGGCGCGGGTTATCCCACGGCGGTGAACGCTTCAGCGTGTTCGGGGCACAAGCCGAACGCCGACCTCCCCGAATCCTGGATCGTCATCGCGGAATACCCCGAGGACTTTATGGCGGTTTTCACGATCAACTACTCAGCCATGCAATACGAGGCCCGCGCCGATCAGCTCAATGCCTATGACGGCGACCTGGCTCGTATGGACATAGGCCGCGAGTTCCTGCGTGTCTATCCCAAAGACGACCCCAACAACCCAATCATCAACAAAGATCAGCCCGGTGGTTTTGCACAGGCGACGATCGATCACGTCAACAATTTCTTGGAGTGCGTCCGCACGCGTGAGAAGCCGAACGCCCCGGTCGAGCTGGGGTTTCAGTCGGCACTGATTCTGCAAATGGCGAACATATCGGTAGAACAGGGCCGCCGGGTGAAGTGGAACCGGGCGCGGATGAAGATAGAGGTGTAGCCCCCAATGGGGTATTTAGTTGACTCCAGTAGCCACTACATCTTGGGGGTGGGGGTGCCGGCCCTGGTGGCCTCGACCATTGTCTTATAGGGAGCAGGGTCGGCGGCGACCGCCTGCTGGAGGAGGCGATAGAAAAGTTTGCCGCGCGACCGTGAGGTCCGCCGGTTGAAGCGGAACGTGAACTCGTCCAGGTAGTAGTCCAAATACTCGTGACTGACAGCCCCCTGGTGGGTCCCCAACAGCCAGCGCTTTAGCAGAGAGGCGACACGATGGACTCTCGGCAGCAGCTTACTCGCCGATTGCCGCTTCCCGCGCAGCACGGTGACTTCATGGCGGTATCCTTTGTTCTCCAATCCCGCATAGCCTTCCCAGCCGTCGGTGTGCACGAGGCTGCCAGGTTGGATAGCTTCTTCGACAAAGGCTTCCAAGCTCGCCGCTGAGGCATCCGCGATCCGACGGAGCCGGATGCGACCCATACCGCGCCCATCCTCCTCGGCAGCAACCGCAACTAACGCTTTGCCAACCATTTCGCGACCTCGGACGCCCTCTTCGACTCCGCCCACATACGTTTCGTCCACCTCCACCCGGCCGACCAGCCGATTGCGACCGGGGCGCACCATGGCGCGGCGGAACTTGTGCAGCCAGGTCCAGGCGGTTACATAGCTACCCAAACCCAAGACCCGCTGCAACTCCAGCGCGCTGGCCCCGCCTTTTTGCGTTGTCACCCACCAAGCCGCCCGGAACCACAACGTCAAGGGCTTGCGGGTGTCCTGGAAAATCGTGCCCGCCGTCACCGAGGCCTGGTAACCGCAGTCGGCGCAGAGCAGCAGATTGCGTTTGCTGGCCCATGAGGACTGGATCCCACAGCGCGGGCACACGAACCCCTCCGGCCAGCGCAGCTTCAGCAGGTACTCCCGGCACGCCTCCTCGGTCGAGAATCGAGCTTCCAACTCGACGAGGTTTCGGGGGTAGTCCTCCTTCATGCCCCCAACCACAACATATTGTGGCTACTGGAGTCAACTAAATACCCCATAGCCCCCAATGCTGTTCACTTAGAGCCTTTTGAGCTGCGAAGTGGCGCCATGGGTAGGGGCACAGCGTGCTGTGCCCATCTGCAAGCGTAACTATATTTTGCGAGACTCGGTAGAGCCTTTTCAGCCGCGAAGCGGCGCCGGATCGTAGCCCATGGGTGGAGCGAAGCGGAACCCTGGGTCCGAAACCCCTCGAGGGAGAAGCCCCGCAAGGGGCGCAGGAAAACAAGCGCATGATTCTGACGGCGGTATCCGTCTTGCGACGAAAGAAATACAACGGCCTGTGCAACTGAACGCAGCCCCCAAACCGCTAACTGAACGGCATTGGGTGTAGCTCAAGAAACTGCGAGAGCGCGGACTTCCGTCTGCAGCGGATTGATCCGCTCGAAATAACCGCTTGCTCACGCGCGCGGCTCAGGTAAGGCGTTTGTCAAATCGGGCCGTGATGGATCAGCGGAAGTTTTCCACCAGCATCAGGTCCGCTTGACTCTGGTCATTTTGCACGTAAAGAATCCAACTGCCGTCGGGGGAAACCGCAACTTGAAGCGCAAAAGTCTCCAGCTGCTCGCCGAGGGAAGCGATCCGCGTCACCCGGCCCGTGTCAAAGTGGAAAAATTTCAAGAAGCTCTCGGCAACCAAAGCCTCGCTCCGCTCCACGTCAATGAAATAAATCCCCTGCTCCACCACGGCCCACGCACCGCCCTTCACCGGTCTCGGAGAGTCAAGGACGGCGACCTCCTCGCCGCCCTCCGCGGGAACCCTCCATACCGCTGTCGGGTCCCTTGGGGAACCTTCGGGTTTCGCGTAAAAGACGAACTTGCCGTCTGGAGACTCCTCGAACGCGGGGAACGCCCCTTTCTTGGTGACCTGCACAGCCTCGCCCCCCGCGGCCGGCGCTTTCCACACCTGGTTAATTCCCGTCCGGGTAGAAGAAAAATAGATCCATTTTCCATCCCTCGACCAGCTCGGTACAGTATCCCCGGAACCTTCCGTGGTCAAGCGGCGGGGTGAGCCGCCGTCGGCGCTGATGACGTAGATGTCGGCATTCCCGTCGGGAGCCGCGTCGAAAGCGATCCAGCGGCCGTCGGGAGACCAGCAAGGGGCTCCTGCATTCACGTCAGCGAAGGATGTCAGTTGCACCGCTCCGCGGCCATCCCGGTCGCATACCCAGACCTCCGGGCTTCCGGATCGATGGGATTCAAAAGCGATTCGGGCTCCGTCGGGGGAAATCTGAGGGTAGAAATCCCAACGAGTGGAGGCAATCAATCTAGTAGGCCGATTGCGGGTGGTGGTTAAGCCTGACAGCTGCAAGCGCCAGATGTTAAGGTCCCTGGTCCGCCGGGAGTAGATCAGGCGGCTGCCCTGCCGAGAGATCGCCGGGGAAAATGCGTTTCCACCCGTGCCTGACAACAGCTCCGGCATGCCACCGAGGGAGGAAATTCGCCACAAGCTCCTGTTGGAGCCGCCCCCAGGATTCGACGAGAACACAATTTCGCGGCCGTCCGGGGTCCACGCCAGGCCATGGATCCGCTGATCATTAAATGTCAGACGCCGCGGCTCACCGCCGTCAACCTGCACCAAGTAGACATCCGCTAGGACAACTGCGCTCTGACGAACAAAAGCCAGCGTTCGGCCATCGGGGGAGAAGGCAGGACTATGATCCGCCAGGGATTGGGGCGGTGGCGATGTGAGTCTCTCTTTCTCCCCACTCTCAACCGATACCAGGAAGATGGCACGGGGCTCTTCGGGCGATGTCCGATCCGAGACGGCCAAGAACTTTCCGTCCGGCGACCAACTCAGACCAGAGAAATCTCCGCCCATAAAGTGTGGACTTTCCGCCAACTTACGCTCGCTCCCGCCGAGGGGTGGAATCAGGAATATACCCCCGCTGCCCTCGGAGCGACGGAGGAAAGCAATCTGGCTGCCGTCCGGGGACCACGCGGGACGGCTGTCCACAGCGGGGTTCGTGGTCAGCCGCAAGGGTCTTCCGCCGGCGACCAGTTTGACGTAAATGTCGGTGTTGTCGCGGTTTTCTCCGTCCCAGTCAAAGGCAACCTGATTGCCCTCGGGGGAGAAGGTCGAGTGCCGCTCAAGCCCTGGATCACTCGTCAGGGGTACAGGCCGCAAAGGCACTGGCGGTTCTCTCCCTGTTGGACCCCAGACGCCCAGCCACACACTGGCGGCGGCGATCACGGCCACCCCCAGCACGGCAAGGGCAACATACCAACCGGCCCGGCTGCCGCGCACCAGCGCTGCTGGCGCCGGCGCCTGCCGGCTCGCTCCCGGTTCGCGCTCTTTCCGCAGCGTCCGCAGATCCACCAGCATTTCATCGACATGCTGGTAGCGCTCGTCGGGGCTCTTGGCCATCGCTTTGCCGACGATACGGTCCAAATCGGTCGGGACGCCAACTCGCTGTGCGGTGATCGGCTCCGGCTCTTGGTGCACAATCGAGTACGCCACCGCGGCCTCGCGCTCACCCTCAAACGGCAAGCGTCCCGTGATCATCTCGTAAATCACCACCCCCAGCGACCAAATGTCTGTGCGGCGGTCGGTGGGTTGGTGCTTCGCCTGCTCGGGCGACATGTAGGCGGGAGTGCCGAGAATCGTTGCCGTCTTGGTGAGTTGGGAGCGCTCGGCAAGCTGCGCCAAGCCGAAATCCATGACCTTGACTTGGCCCTGCGGCGTGACCATTAGATTGGCGTTTTTGATGTCGCGGTGGACGATGCCCTTTTCGTGGGCGGCTTGGAGACCCTGCGCAGTTTGAATCGTGATGTCGAGGGCCTCTTCCAGCTTCAGCGGGCGCTCTGCAATCTTGTCTTTGACGGTTCGGCCTTCGATGAAGGCCATGGCGATAAAGGTCTCACCCTCAACCTCATCGATTTCATGGACAGTGCAAATGTTGGGATGGTCGAGGGCGGCGGCGGCTTGCGCTTCACGAAGGAAACGCTCCCTATGTTCCTCGTCCTCTAGAACGTCGGAGCGAAGGAATTTCAGGGCGACGAAACGCTTGAGCTTCGTGTCTTCCGCCTTATAGACCACACCCATTCCGCCCCGGCCGACCTCGGAGAGGACCTTGTAGTGACTGATGGTTTGGCCGATCACAGCAACCCACACCTACGGTAGCAAAAATAGATGTCTTGCCGCGTCACCGCGGATGACGTTTAGTCAGCACTGGAATTACGGGAAGCTTACTCGCCTGCGTCCGATGGCTGTCCCGCGAGTTGTTCGAGCTGGCTGACAACCCGATCGAGCTCCTCGACAAGCGGTGTCCTGCCTGCTTGGCTAAGGGCATCGAGCACCGATCGGTAGTACCACAGGGTCCCTGCCTTGCGGCCCTGAAACCGTTGCCAGACCTCCTCGCCCAGGCTGCGGTAGTCGTTGAGGATGCTGCGCGCGTTGTGGAGTTTGTCGGCGGCGGAAACGAGCCGGGCCGACGCGGATGCCTCGCCCAGGTGCGCAATGTACGCCCGTTTTCTCTCTTTCCACGGGGGCTTCGGAATTGTTTGGGAGTCCGTGCAGGCATCGACAATCCCGGTGACACGGTCGCCGAAGCGGCGGCGAATCTCTTCCCGCGCCTTCGAGCCGCCCTGATCCTCGATGGCATCATGCAGCAGTGCCGCAATGGCTTCGTCCTCGTCTCCGCCATGTTCGATGACTAGCGCCGTCACGGCCAGCAGGTGCGAAATATACGGGACGCCGGAGCCCTTCCTCCGCTGGTCTTTATGGAGTTGCGTGGCAAATACGAGGGCTTGCTCAAAACGGCTGGTCATCGCAATAGGCATTAAAGCACAATACTGTTGACTTGGTGGGTTCGGGGGTGGCTTCGCCTTGCGAGCCAACAAACCGGACCCCGCCTGCTACAATAAGAACGGATGGGGTATTTAGTTGACTCCAGTAGCCACAATATGTTGTGGTTGGGGGCATGAAGGAGGACTACCCCCGAAACCTCGTCGAGTTGGAAGCTCGATTCTCGACCGAGGAGGCGTGCCGGGAGTACCTGCTGAAGCTGCGCTGGCCGGAGGGGTTCGTGTGCCCGCGCTGTGGGATCCAGTCCTCATGGGCCAGCAAACGCAATCTGCTGCTCTGCGCCGACTGCGGTTACCAGGCCTCGGTGACGGCGGGCACGATTTTCCAGGACACCCGCAAGCCCTTGACGTTGTGGTTCCGGGCGGCTTGGTGGGTGACAACGCAAAAAGGCGGGGCCAGCGCGCTGGAGTTGCAGCGGGTCTTGGGTTTGGGTAGCTATGTAACCGCCTGGACCTGGCTGCACAAGTTCCGCCGCGCCATGGTGCGCCCCGGTCGCAATCGGCTGGTCGGCCGGGTGGAGGTGGACGAAACGTATGTGGGCGGAGTCGAAGAGGGCGTCCGAGGTCGCGAAATGGTTGGCAAAGCGTTAGTTGCGGTTGCTGCCGAGGAGGATGGGCGCGGTATGGGTCGCATCCGGCTCCGTCGGATCGCGGATGCCTCAGCGGCGAGCTTGGAAGCCTTTGTCGAAGAAGCTATCCAACCTGGCAGCCTCGTGCACACCGACGGCTGGGAAGGCTATGCGGGATTGGAGAACAAAGGATACCGCCATGAAGTCACCGTGCTGCGCGGGAAGCGGCAATCGGCGAGTAAGCTGCTGCCGAGAGTCCATCGTGTCGCCTCTCTGCTAAAGCGCTGGCTGTTGGGGACCCACCAGGGGGCTGTCAGTCACGAGTATTTGGACTACTACCTGGACGAGTTCACGTTCCGCTTCAACCGGCGGACCTCACGGTCGCGCGGCAAACTTTTCTATCGCCTCCTCCAGCAGGCGGTCGCCGCCGACCCTGCTCCCTATAAGACAATGGTCGAGGCCACCAGGGCCGGCACCCCCACCCCCAAGATGTAGTGGCTACTGGAGTCAACTAAATACCCCATAAGAACGGTATCCAGTAGCGGACCAGCCCGCGAGGCAAAGCTGGAAACAAGCAAGCTGGCGACAAGCCGATGTGGCAAGCCGATGTGGCGCACGTCTCCAGACGTGCCGTGTCGCCATTCCTGGCGACATGTCTTAGTGCCATGGTCTTACTGTGGGCCGGCCAATCGGAGCCGCGCGCGTAAGCAAGCGGTTGCCTCTACCGACTGATCCGCTCCCATCAAACTTCCGGCCCACCCAAAAAGATGAAAACCCGCGGGTTTTCGACCGAACCTGCCACGGTCCCGCCGCCGCCTGCAACCCCAGCCACTGAAAACAAAAACATTATCGGTTGACACCATGACGAGGCGTCGAAAATGGCCCAGATCCTGCCATTTTCTGCCAATGGGGTATTTAGTTGACTCCAGTAGCCACAATATGTTGTGGTTGGGGGCATGAAGGAGGACTACCCCCGAAACCTCGTCGAGTTGGAAGCTCGATTCTCGACCGAGGAGGCGTGCCGGGAGTACCTGCTGAAGCTGCGCTGGCCGGAGGGGTTCGTGTGCCCGCGCTGTGGGATCCAGTCCTCATGGGCCAGCAAACGCAATCTGCTGCTCTGCGCCGACTGCGGTTACCAGGCCTCGGTGACGGCGGGCACGATTTTCCAGGACACCCGCAAGCCCTTGACGTTGTGGTTCCGGGCGGCTTGGTGGGTGACAACGCAAAAAGGCGGGGCCAGCGCGCTGGAGTTGCAGCGGGTCTTGGGTTTGGGTAGCTATGTAACCGCCTGGACCTGGCTGCACAAGTTCCGCCGCGCCATGGTGCGCCCCGGTCGCAATCGGCTGGTCGGCCGGGTGGAGGTGGACGAAACGTATGTGGGCGGAGTCGAAGAGGGCGTCCGAGGTCGCGAAATGGTTGGCAAAGCGTTAGTTGCGGTTGCTGCCGAGGAGGATGGGCGCGGTATGGGTCGCATCCGGCTCCGTCGGATCGCGGATGCCTCAGCGGCGAGCTTGGAAGCCTTTGTCGAAGAAGCTATCCAACCTGGCAGCCTCGTGCACACCGACGGCTGGGAAGGCTATGCGGGATTGGAGAACAAAGGATACCGCCATGAAGTCACCGTGCTGCGCGGGAAGCGGCAATCGGCGAGTAAGCTGCTGCCGAGAGTCCATCGTGTCGCCTCTCTGCTAAAGCGCTGGCTGTTGGGGACCCACCAGGGGGCTGTCAGTCACGAGTATTTGGACTACTACCTGGACGAGTTCACGTTCCGCTTCAACCGGCGGACCTCACGGTCGCGCGGCAAACTTTTCTATCGCCTCCTCCAGCAGGCGGTCGCCGCCGACCCTGCTCCCTATAAGACAATGGTCGAGGCCACCAGGGCCGGCACCCCCACCCCCAAGATGTAGTGGCTACTGGAGTCAACTAAATACCCCATTTTCTGCCATTCTCTGCCATTTCCGGACATTTTGTAAAGAAAATTTATACCTCAACCGGCAACCTCTTTGTTTCCATCACTTCGCCAGGGCCGTGGCCACTGACATCCCGGCCTGCCGCTGCAAGGTCAGGAGCCGCGCGCGTCAGCAAGCGGTTGCCGCTGGTCTGTCCCGCAACCGCTTGCTGACCGCTTGCTGACGCGCGCGGCTCGGTGTGACGCCAACGCCGTGGCGGGCCGCGCCGACAAGCCATGATGGGCAACGATTTGACTGGCAGCGGCAGCCTGACTGAAGGAAGAAGGACTCAGTTCAGAAACATCGTCTGGTAGAGCGTGTCTCTCTGCTTGGGAACGAATCCAGCGTCACGAATCATGCGGCGCAAGTCTTCCTCGGTGGCGCTATGGCTGGCGCCGGCCTGCCGGACCACATTCTCCTCTAGCATGACGCTGCCGACGTCATTGCCGCCAAAGCGCAGGCCCATTTGGCAAACCTTCAAACCTTGCGTCACCCACGAAGTCTGGATGTTCACAAAGTTGTCCAGGTAGAGGCGGCACAGGGCCAGCGTCTTCAGAAACTCGACGCCGGTCACTTCCTGCTTGACCCGGCGGCCGAGCGCAGTGTTCTCAGGCTGGAAAGGCCAGGGAATAAACGCCGTGAATCCGCCGGTCTCGTCTTGGATTTGACGCAGCGTCTCGAGATGGTTCACGCGGTGCTCATAGGTCTCGCCGCAGCCGAACATCATCGTTGCGGTGGTGCGCACACCCAGCTTGTGAGCGGACCGGTGAACATCGATCCAATCCGCCGTGTTGCATTTCAGGCGGGCGATACTATGCCGAACCTCATCGTCGAGGATTTCGGCTCCCGCTCCCGGAATGGAGTCCAGCCCGGCATCCCGCAGGCGTTTGATCGTATCGGCGATCGTGAGGTGGCTCACTTCCGCGATCGTGAGAATTTCAGGGGCGGACAAGCAATGCAAATGGATCCGGTAATTCTGCTTGATCCAACTGAAAAGGTCTTCGAAGTAATCGATTTTCAGATCGGGATTAACCCCGCCTTGCATCAATACGCCCGTGCCGCCCAGGTCAATCGTTTCTTGAATCTTTTGTCCGATGATTTCCTTCGTCAAGACATATCCTTCTTCGTGCCCCATCGGACGATAGAAGGCGCAAAAACTGCAGTACTCGGTGCAGAAGTTTGTATGGTTGATGTTGCGGTCGATGATGTAGGTGGCGATTCGGCCGTGGTGAAATTTCCGGCGGGCGGCGTCGGCTTCCATTCCGATGCCGATCAGGTCGTCGCTCTCGAGAATCTCGATCGCCTGGAGCTTGCTGATTCTCATTCGGCTTCAGCGACCGCGGGCTCGTTCATGTAGGCGACTTCGCGAGCCGACTCGACGACGCCCAGCTCGAACGCTGACCGCAGAAACAGCGCAAGACTTCGCTGTTCGGCCTCCCCGAAGTCGAACGTGGTGTTGCGGGTCAAATAGTCGCGAACTAGTTCGGGCGGCAAGTCCCGGCGCACGCTCTCTGTCTCAACGATGTCGTCCAAATGGCTGAGTCCGTAATCCGCCGACGCCTGAAACAGCAGCGGCAGCGCCGGATCCGCGGCCAGATTCTTCACGGCCCAGACGGCAAAAACCATCGGCAGGCCCGTCATCTCGACCCACTCGGCGCCGAGGTCATAAACGAAAAGCGGCTGGCCGCGCCAATCGGCCTGGCCGGGGTCCAGCCGCAGAGCAGGGTCGCCGATGATCAAGCCGGCATCAGCCACCTCGAGCATGTCGTCAAGCTTAGGAGGGTAAGGCCGAACCCGTGGCCGCAATCCGTACCTGCGAGCCAGCAGCACGCGCGCGAGCGCCACCGAGGTTCGGGAGCTGGTGTCCGCGGCGAAGGATTCGATTGTTTCGATGGGCTTGCGGGATATCAGCAGAACGCTGCGTACGGGGCCGCGGCAAGCAATCGAGCCGCTTGGAATCACGAGCAGATCGGGCTGCTGAGCCAGTTCAATCGCCGGGACCAAGCCGACGTCCACGGCGCCGGCTCGCAGGGCGTCAGCACATTGTGCAGGGAGCGCAAACCGCAGGTCGTAGAGACCCCTTTGGGGGCCGTGGGAGAAGCCCCAGACTAAGGGCGCCGTGTTCAGATAGCTGACAGCGCAAACCCGCAATCGAGCTGACATCGTGAAATATCAATTGTACCAGAAGGGTCGAGCGCCCAATCCTGAGGCGTTGGGCCTCGCTTGCGCTTAGGGAGCGTTGCTGGTAACGTCGAATATTCAGGGACTGGATGGCGACTGCCTCGTCCAGCCGGGATGCGGAGCTTTACTGGCTGGCCTTACACTTGGTTCCGGGGCTTGGAGCGCGGAACGCACTAAAGCTGATTCGGACGTTCGGAAACCCGCATGCGGTTTTTCATGCTTCGTTCACGGAGCTGAAGAGCTGCGGGTTGAGGGGCGCGGTTGCGGAGGCCATCCACTCCGGGATCTCTTTCGAAGACGCGACCGCGGAAGCTGAGCGCGCCCGCGCCGCCGAGGCGGAAATCGTTGCCTACCAGGATCCGCGCTATCCGCAAAGATTGAGGGAAATTTATGACCCGCCGATCTTGTTATATGCGCGGGGGAAAACGGAGCTGTTGAGTTCCGACAGCATGGCGATCGTCGGCGCTCGTCGTCCCAGTCCCTACGGCACCGGGGCCGCTCAGAAGTTTGGCCGGGAACTGTGCCGGGCTGGTTTGACCGTCGTCAGCGGAATGGCGCGAGGCATCGATACCTGGGCTCACCGGGGTGCTCTCGAGGCGGGCGGCGAAACGGTGGCTGTCTTGGGCTGCGGCGCCGATGTCGTCTATCCGCGCGAGAACAAGCAGGTCATGGCGGATATTGTCAAGAAGGGTCTGGTTGTGTCGGAGTTTCCTATGGGCTCAACTGCTTTTCCGCAAAATTTTCCGATTCGTAACCGCGTTATCAGCGGTTTGAGTCTGGGAGTCGTGGTCGTCGAGGGAGCACAATATAGCGGGTCGCTGATCACCGCCCGTTTGGCGCTGGACCAGGGCCGCGAAGTCTTCGCGGTACCCGGCAGCATTGCATCCAAGGCAAGCTGGGGGCCGAATCTGCTGATCAAGCAAGGGGCCAAGTTGGTGCAGGAAACCACGGACATTTTGGAAGAGTTGCCTCTGGCGGTTCGGCGGCAAGCTGCCGAGCGGTCCGAGGAATCCGGAAAAGACGGTGAAACCTCCGCCCCGGATCAGGCATCCATTTGGCAGGGCTCGGCTTCACCGCTCGGCAAGCAGTTGCTCTCGCTGATTCGGGTAGACAGCTCTCTCCATATCGATGAGCTGATCCGGCTTTGCGAGGGGCGCTCTTCCGCGTCAGTTCTGGCGGCACTCAGCGAGCTTGAGTTGTTCGGTGTGGTAAAACAACTTCCAGGAAAGTATTTCGTCCGGGTCTGGTCATCATAAAAGTACTAGCGGGATTCAAAGCAGGTTATGGCAAACGTATCTCAACTAAAGTCGCTCGTCATTGTCGAATCACCGGCGAAGGCCCGAACGATCAACAAGTACCTGGGTAAGAACTATGTGGTCAAGGCTTCGCTGGGCCACGTGCAGGATCTGCCGAAGAAAGAGCTGGCCGTGGATGTCGAGAACGACTTCGAGCCCACCTATGCGGTGATTGAGGGCAAGAAATCGTTGATCAATGAGTTGCGCAGGTTAGCAAAGAAATCCGCTGCGGTCTATCTGGCCGCTGACCCGGACCGGGAAGGCGAGGCGATCTGTTACCACCTCGCCGAGGTTCTGCAAGGGAAGCGAAATCAAACCCTGAAAATCTACCGTGTCCTGTTCAACGAGATTACCAAGAAAGGCATTCAGAAGGCGTTCGAAGCCCCGGGCGTGATCGACCTCCATCGTGTCGACGCCCAGCAGGCCCGGCGCGTACTGGACCGCCTGGTCGGTTACAAGATTTCGCCTCTTCTCTGGGACAAAGTTCGGCGGGGACTCTCCGCGGGACGCGTCCAGACCGTGGCTCTGCGTCTGGTGGTCGACCGCGAGAAGGAGATCAAGGCCTTCGAGAAGAAGGAGTACTGGACGCTGGACGCTCGTCTGAAAGCGTCGAAACCGCCCCAGCTCAAGGCCCGGCTGACGCGCCGCAACAACGAAGCCTTCGAGATCAGCGATGAAGCAGCGTCCAACTCCGTTGTCGGGGCGCTCGATGGCGCCGCCTACAAAGTCGAAACCGTCACGACCAAGGAAAAGAAACGCAACCCGGTTGCTCCGTTCATCACCTCGACCCTGCAGCAGGAAGTCGCCCGCAAAATTCGTTTTAGCGTGAAGCGAACGATGCTTCTGGCCCAGCGGCTTTACGAGGGAGTCGAGCTTGGAGCCGAAGGCGCGGTGGGTCTGATTACCTACATGCGCACCGATTCGCCTCGCGTATCCGATGACGCGGTGGCCGAATGCCGGGCGTTTATTGGAGAGCGCTACGGCGCCGGGTACTTGCCCCCAACACCCAACGTTTACAAGAGCAGGAAAAAGGCCCAAGACGCACATGAGGCGATCCGCCCGACCTCGGTTGCGCGGACTCCGGAGTTCCTCAAGAAACATCTGAGCGACGACGAACTGAAGGTTTACACGATCATCTGGAAACGCTTTGTCGCTTCGCAGATGAAGCCGGCGCTGTTCGATCAAACCTCAATCGAAGTTACCGCGAACGGCAAGGACGACAAGGTCTACACTCTCCGCTCAACGGGTTCGGTTCCGAAGTTCGACGGCTTCCGGAAAGTCTATGAGGAAGGGAAAGATCAGAAAGGCGAGGAAGAAGACGAGCTGAAGAATAAGCTGCCTGTCGTAAACCAGGGCGAAACTCTCGATCTGGTGAAGCTCGAACCCGAACAGCATTTCACCGAGCCGCCGCCGCGCTACAGCGAAGCGACGCTGGTCAAGGAACTCGAAGCGTGCGGGGTAGGGCGCCCGTCGACCTACGCCGCCATACTTTCCACCATCCTGGATCGCGAGTACGCGAAAAAAGTGGGCGGCCGGTTTGTTCCGTCAGAGTTGGGCATGGTTGTCACGCAGCTTCTGTTGGAGAGTTTCAACGACATCTTTGACGTGGCGTACACGGCCAAGATGGAAGAGGAGCTGGACGAAATCGAAGAAGGCAAGCGCAATTGGCGCCAGTTGATGTCGTCTTTCTACGAGAAGTTCTCGAAGGATCTCGAGAACGCCGCAAAGACGATGACCGACATGAAGCGGCTCGAGCGGCCCACCGACCTGACCTGCGACAAATGCGGCAAGCCGATGGTGATTCGTTGGGGACGTCACGGCAGCTTCATCGCCTGCAGCGGTTATCCCGACTGCACGAACACGCGCGAGTTGCAGGTCGATCTGCCCGACGTCGAATCGGCCGACCTCTCCAAAATTGAGGGGGAGACCGAGTATTGCCCCAACTGCGGCCGTCCCATGGCGCTCAAGCGGGGACGCTTCGGCACGTTCTACGCCTGCACCGGGTATCCCGATTGCAAGACCACCCGGGCGGTCGGCAAGGAAGCGAAAAAGCCGGACGTGCCGCTCGAAGAGAAATGCCCCAAATGCGGCAACCACATGGTTCGCAAGAGCGGGCGCTTTGGAGAGTTCACGGCCTGCGGCAATTATCCCGACTGCCGCTACGTTAAGCAGGAGACGATCGGCGTGGCCTGTCCCAACGCCGGCTGCGAAGGCGAACTAGCGCAACGGCGCACGCGCCGCGGCAAGACTTTCTACGGCTGCACCCGTTATCCGGACTGCGACTTTACGACCTGGAGCAAGCCCACGGCGATCAAGTGTCCGGAATGCGGCAGCCCCTACATGGAAGAAAAACACCTCAAGGCCGGCTCGCGATTGCAGTGCCCTAACGCTGAATGCAAGCATAAGATGCCGCTGATTGAAGCAGCCTCGTAAAGGTTGAGCCGGAAACCGTCTGTCGCCGGGGCGCAAACAACGCCAAGTTGCACGGGCGGCGGAAGTTTCCAACTCCCCAAGCAGTTCCCAGGCGTGATGGAAAGGACGATTCTGCGCAGCCCGCCGAAGCTCTGCTAGTATGTCGTTTCATGAAACTGTACCTGTCTCAGGCGCGGCTTCGAGCGCCTCGAACTTGCCCCAGCGGTGAACGACCGGTGCGGCGTTGATCTCCGCGATTCCCAGCAGGATTCGTTCTCGAAGCTCCGCCCAGGACTCCACTCGAATGCCCTTGAGAAAGGTGCGCGCCATCTTCCCAAACAGGGTCTCGACAATGTTGAGCCAAGACCCGTGGGTGGGCGTATGTACGTATTTGAAGCGGTTCGGACGCGTCGCCAAATAGGCCTTTGTCTCCTTGGATATGTGAGCGGAATGATTGTCCAAGATCAATCGGATGGTGCATTCGGCCGGGTAGGTTTGGTCCAGATCCTTCAGCAATAAGATGAATTCCCGGCTGCGGTGGCGCCGCTCCACCCGCGCCGTCACGCGGCCGTCGTGCAAGTCCAGCGCCGCCAGAATCGAGCAAGTCCCCAGACGTTTGTATTCGTGATCGCGGGCCACACAAGGATGCCGCCCCGGCACCGGCGGCAGGTCCGGCGCGGTGTTGGCGATCGCTTGCACGCCGGGCTTTTCGTCCACCGAAACCGTGATCACGCCCGGCGAGGGGCCGCCCTCGCCAGAGCTTTCATTTTGCAGCGCCACCTCGCGGTAGACCAGCAGCACCTGCCGCATCTTGGACTCGAAATCCGGGTCGCGGCGCTGCAGGTAGTATTTCACCTTCTCCGGATGCAGCGGCTGGGCGGCCAGAATCCGGTGAACCGTCGCTTTAGCCGCTTGGGCCAGGGCCGGATAGCCCGCTTCCACGGCATGCTGGCGGACGTGCCGCGCGAGCGCGCTGCGGGTCCACAACTCGGCGGCGTATCCCAGTTCCTTGGGTTTGCAGCAGGCCAAGTGCACCACCCAGGCCTTGGCCTCTTCGCTAATGCGGGGCTCGTAGGGACGATGATAGGCGTCCTTGAGGGCCGCTTCCACCCCCATGGCGAGGGCTCGCTCGATCCATTTGGCAACGCTCTTGCGGGTCATCTTCACGGCCCGCATAATCTCGGCGATGGTCTCGCCGCCATGATAGCGCCACAGAATCTCGGCGCGTTGCACCTCCCGAGCCGGAGCCTTGCGGGAACGACGCAGCCGCTTCAGATGTTGCACCTCTTCGGGAGTGAGAACCAGTGGGGGACGCTTCGATTTTCCTGCCATGCAACCAGTCTAGCAAAAAACATTGTCCTATGGTTATGTTTTAATGAAACGTTATACTAGTTAGCGGCCCGCGGGTTTATCATGGGGAGCGGGACTCTCCCATGGTGCAGCGTTCCAGGATCCACTCTCGCGGCCTGCTGGCTCGCGCCATGGACAGGCTTCGCGGACAAGACCAGTTGCTGATCCGGGCTGGCGATGAGCTGCCGCTCGTGGTAGCCAGCTACCCTCGGGGCCGCGACATTTTCGCGGCATCGTTGCAGTCCGCGCTGAGCGGAACCTTTCCCGCGCTTAGCGATCAGGTTTGGGGCGCTTACCGGGACGTCCTCGAGCGCGTTCCCTCATTGATGGTGGCGGTGCTTCGCTCACGCAACGCTTGCGGATGCCTCGGACACCATCATTTACCCGGCGCCGAGGGCCGCCTGTCCCGCCGCTTGATGGCGGATACGGGTCAGCGCGGCGCCGAGATCGACCTTGCCATCGACGCCATCCGGAGTTGGGAACCGCTTCCGCTTTCCGACTTCGCGGTCGCCGCTCCGATCGAAATCCTCAAGGACGAATCGGCGGAACTCGAATACCATCGATTCCATACCGCGCTTCTCTCCGTGTTTCTCCACGAGCTGGACCATCTCGCCTTCCCCAAGCGCGGCGAGAAAGAGATTCGAACGCGCAGCAACGAGTTCTATGTTGGCGCGATGCGCGACTTCGTCACCCAGTACTTCGGCATCGCCTACGGCATTTAGTACCGGTATAGGCAAATTGTTGCCGATTGCGCCAGAAAATTTCACGCGGCCGGGCAGAGGCGTGGACGGAAGTCCACGCTCTTCATCGCAGTCCAGTCTCCCTTTCCGTCCACCCTGTGGACCCTTCTTGGTTGCCGCTCGTCCGCACTAGGATGTTCAGAGCTTGTCAAGCCCGAGCAACCCCGCCGCATTGTCGTGGCAGACCTTCTTGAGAATCTCGTCCGGCAGACCAATTCCGGAGATCTTCCAGTGCCCTTGGGGTTGGCGGTTCTAGAATCTTTCACCGATCCGCCTCGGCAGCGCGGATTTGTCCCTTGACATCTTCGCTTTATGTTCGCTATTATAGCATGGCGAAGAAAGAGCGAATACACCGGCTGTTGTGTTCACACAGAAGCACATAGCAGTGGTTACCGCGGCGAGCCGGGGTGTCGGCGGGGGTGCGGCTATCAGTTTGGCGCAGGCTGGATTCACAGTCTTCGCGACAGGCCACGGTATCGCGGCCGCCGGCCTTCCCAATGCGGTCGTCCAGATTCGCCGCGACCACTTGCGGGACGAGGAAATTGCCGCTGTGTTCGCCCAAGTCGCGGCTGAAAACCAGTGACCTTGGAAACGGCCTAGGGAAAGGTTAGCCATGGTGTCCAATCTCTCGCTGAACTTTGGAGAACCCTTGCAGGTTCAACCTCGGGCTGCCCGCAACCCGCTGGCCCGCCGCGACGCTTCGCTCGAACGCGTGGTCGAGCAGATGGAGGCGCTGCGGCGGAAGCCCAACTCGCCGATCACCGCGATTCGCCGCCAGCCGGCTCGTGAGGGCAAATTCGCCGATCTGCCCGATACCGTTGACGAGCGGCTCAAGAAAGTTCTGGCCGAGCGCGGAATCTCGCGGCTCTACAGCCACCAAGCCGAGGCATTTGACCGGATCAGGCGCGGCGAAAACGTGGTTCTGGTGACGCCGACAGCCAGCGGCAAGACACTGTGCTACAACCTGCCGGTACTCAACCAGCTTCTCGAAGATCCCAACGCTTGCGCCCTTTATTTGTTCCCCACCAAGGCCTTGGCGGAAGATCAACTGGCGGAGTTTCACGGGCTGGCCGGGGCGCTGGGAAGCGATATCCGCGCCTTCACCTACGACGGCGACACGCCGCAAGACGCCCGCCGCGCCATTCGCCGCCGCGCCAGCGTCGTGCTGACGAATCCCGACATGCTGCACGCCGGAGTGCTGCCGCATCACACCCGCTGGGCGCGGTTTTTCGAGAATCTGCGCTACATCGTGATCGATGAGCTGCACACCTACCGCGGCGTGTTTGGCAGCCACGCGGCGAACGTTCTGCGGCGGCTCAAGCGCATCTGTGAGTTTTATGGTTCCAAGCCGCGGTTCATCTGTTGCAGCGCCACGATCGCCAACCCGCAAGAGCTGGCCGAAGCCTTGATCGAGCAGCCGGTGTCCGCGATTGCCGATAACGGCGCCCCGAGCGGCGAGAAGTATTTCGTCTTCTACAATCCCCCGGTGGTGAACCGGCAGTTGGGAATTCGCCGCAGCTACATCGCCGAGACGCGCCGTATCGCACAGACTTTTCTCGACCGCGGACAGCAGACTCTGGTCTTCGCCAACAACAGGCTGGCGATGGAAATCCTGGTTCGCTACCTCAAGGACACTTACGAGCAGGGGCCGATTCCGGGCTCGGCGATTCGGGGCTATCGCGGGGGCTACCTGCCGCGGGAACGCCGCGAGATCGAGCGCCAACTGCGGGCAGGCGAGATCCTCGGAGTGGTGGCGACGAACGCGCTGGAACTGGGCATTGACATCGGATCGCTCGACGCCGTGGTGCTCGCCGGGTATCCGGGGTCGATCGCATCAACTTGGCAGCGCGCCGGACGAGCGGGCCGCCGCCACTCGCTGTCGATGACGGTTCTGACCGCTTCGAGCGCGCCGCTGGACCAGTACATCATCGAGCACCCGGACTATTTTTTTGGCTCCTCCCCCGAGCATGCGCACATCAACCCCGACAACCTCGAAATCCTGATCGGCCATCTGAAGTGCGCCGCCTTCGAGCTGCCGATTCAGGACGGCGAGAAGTTCGGTCCGCATGCGACGGAAGACCTGTGCAAGTTTCTCGAAGAGGCCGGCGTGCTGCATCACGCCGGCAAGAGCTGGCACTGGACCTCGGAGTCTTACCCGGCCGACGCCATCAGCTTGCGCAAGATCACAAGCGACAATTTCGTGGTCGTCGACATTACTGGCGAACCGCGGGTCATCGGGCAAGTTGACTTCAATCCGGCGCTGACTTCGCTGCACGAAAAAGCGATCTACCTGCATGAAGGCAAACTCTTCCACGTCGAGCGGTTCGATTACGAAGAGCGCAAGGCTTACGTCAAGAGCGTCGAGTGCGACTACTACACCGACGCGATTGATTACACGCAGGTCAAGATTCTCGAGACGTTTGATTCGGCGGTGATGGCGGCAGCGTCGGCTCATCATGGCGAGGTGCGGCTCAACCGGCAGATCGTCGGCTTCAAGAAGATCAAGTTCTATACGAATGAAAACGTCGGGGCCGGCAAGCTGTCGATGCCGGAGCAGGAGATGCATACGAGTGCGTTTTGGCTGCATTTCCCCGAAAAATTCTTGGCGCGGCTGAGCGAGTATGCCCCGGCCGACAAGAAGAACGGACTCGCCGGGCTGGGCAATGCTCTGCGGACCATCGCTTCTCTGCTGTTAATGTGCGATCCGCGCGACTTGGGCGTGACGATAGGGTCGGATCGCGAAAGCGGCGCGGACGAGTTCGAGCCCAACATATATTTGTACGACAACTATCCCGGCGGAATCGGGCAGAGCGAACCGCTGTTCCGGCTGCGGCGGACGCTGGCCGAAAAATCGAAGGAGTTGCTGGAAGCCTGCTCTTGCGAGGCGGGGTGCCCCTCCTGCGTCGGCCCAGTGGGCGAGGTGGGCGAGAGAGCGAAGGAAGTAGCGCTGCGGCTGGCGGGCGAGCTGATCCGGCAAACGGAGCCGGTCACGGAGGCGCGGTGAGAAATCGGGAGCCGATGTGGCGGGGCGAGCTGAGGTGGCGCGCGCCTCCGGGCCGACGTTGCGCTGGGCTTTCGGGCCCGGCGTAGGGCGAGCTGGCGAATAGGCTGTTATTCCCTAGTCCGGATGGGCAGAACCGACCAAGGAGAAATTGGCCTCTTGAAAGATTGTTAGCATTGGCAGGCTTGACCCCAGGCTACCGCCTGGGGCTCTGATGCTGCTTTCCTAACTTTCGGCGTCGTTTGGCACGAGTTCAACTTCACGGTCAAGCATGGAAACCGATCTCAGCCAGCAACTCAAGCACTTGCGCCGCCGCATCCGGCGCATCGAGCGCGCCAAACCTCGCCCGCTGGCTTCGCCCGAAAACCGGGCCAACGGCTTCCCCAAATACATCCAAGACTGGCCCCGGGCCAAGCCGCCGCCCGCGCACTTGATCGACGACATGCCCGGGGGCGACCCGGAACATTACGACGCCGAAAAGCTGCTCGACGGCGAAGTTCGCGAAAACGATCACGGAACGTACTTTCTCTCCGAGCGGCTCTACGCTTCCCACCAGCGCCATGGCAGCATGGAGATTTCGCACCTGGCCGAGCTGCCGCCCGAGTATCTCCGCGGTATTTCGCGGGATGAGATCCCGGCTTGCGAGCCCGGACGCTGGGCGTTTCTCGATACCGAGACGACTGGGCTGGTCGGCGGCACCGGCACCTGCGCGTTTCTGGTCGGCATCGGCACGATTGACGAAGACGGTTTTCGGGTGCGGTTGTTCTTCATGAGGGACTACGACGAAGAAGCCGCCATGCTGGCCGCCATCAGCGAGTTTCTGGGCGGCTACGACGTCCTCGTCACTTATAACGGCAAAGCCTACGACAGCCCTTTGCTCGAAACGCGCTACTGGCTATCACGCCTGAAATTCCCGATCGAGCGGATGCACCATCTCGATCTGCTGCACGGCGCGCGGCGGCTGTGGAAGCAGCGGCTGGAAAGCTGCCGCTTGGTCGATCTCGAATACGAAATCCTTGGCGTGGAGCGGCAGGGCGATCTTCCGGGCGAACTGATTCCTTACTACTACTTCGAATATCTCAAGACTCGCCAGGCGTTTCGGCTCGTTCCGCTGCTGCATCACAACGTGATCGACATCGTGTCGCTGGCTTGCTTGACGGCCGTGGTGCTGCCGGCCTTTGCCTCGCCGGCCGAAGCCGACCCGCCCCACGGAGCCGACCTGTTGGGACTGGCCCGCTGGCTGCGCCGCAACGGGGAGGATGAAACGGCACTCGAGCTTTATCGCCGCGCGATCGGCAAGCACATGAGCGAGGAGTGCCTGTTTTCAGCGCTGTGGGAATCGGCCATGATCGAAAAGAGAAGAGGGAATCGCGAGGCCATGGCGGGCATACTGTCAGACATCAGCGAGGTCCGCAACGCTCATCAGCTTTCAGCGTTTGAGGAACTGGCGAAGCACTACGAGCATCACGAGAAGAACTATCAGCAGGCGCTGGCCATGACGGACGCGGCCGTGGCAATCGACTCTTCGCCCGGGCTGCTGCATCGAAAGAGCAGACTCGGAAGCAAGCTGGAGCGGCTACAGGAAGGGCAACCGCCGTCCGAGCTGTTCGAATAGGGGACTCCGCTGGATTGGCGCGGTTAGGCTAAAAACGGCGCTTTGAATCAACCGCCGGATTTAGGTTCATACGGTTGTCAGGATTTCTTTCGCAGTAGCTTCCTTCGCCATTTCAGGGCTTGGCGCGGGGGGATTCGGACCCAGGGTTCCGCTTCGCTCCACCCTTGGCTACGATCCTGCGCCGCTTCGCGGCTTTGGCCGGATTGCTTCATCCTAAAAACGGCGCTTTGAATCAACCGCCGGATTTAGGGTTAGGCGTTTGCCGCAACACTAGCCGCGGGCTCCAGGTCGAGAACTTCCCCTTCCGAGCGGGCCACAAACGCCGCGCAGGACATATCGCCGGTCACGTTGACCGCCGTGCGGAGCATGTCGAGAATGCGGTCCACGCCGAGGATCAGCGCAATGCCGGCTTCCACTTGAGCGCCCAGTCCCACCGACTGAAGAACGATGATCAGCGTGATGATTCCCGAGCTAGGCACTCCCGCCGCACCGACCGAAGCCAGGGTCGCCGTGAGCACGATCGTCAACTGCCCGGTAAGGCCGATCGGAATCCCGTAGATCTGCGCGATGAACATGACGGCGACCGCCTGGTAGAGCGCGGTGCCATCCATATTAATGGTGGCGCCCAGCGGCAACACGAAACCGCTAACTTCCCTGGAAATGCCGAGTTTGTTCTGCGCCGTGCTAATGCTGACCGGCAGCGTCGCACTCGAGGAAGAGGTCGAGAAGGCGAAGATAGGGACCGCGATCACGCGTTTGAAGAAGGAGACCGGGTTCAGCCGCGCCGCCAGCCGCACCATGATTCCGATCGTGCCGAACAAGTGAAGCAATAATCCCGAAACAACGACAAGCGAGTAGATGAGCAAACTGCGCAACAAGTCGAGGCCGAACTGAGCCACAACGGCCGCGATCAGAGCGAAGACAGCGTAGGGGGCGATCTTCATCACCCAGCCGATGATGACCATCGAAGCGTTGTTGACGCCCTCGAAAAAGGACAGCACGGGATTTTTTTGGGCTTCGGGCAGCACGCTGACCGCGGCACCGAAAACAATCGAAAAGAAAATCAGGGCCAGCAAGTCGAACTCCGCCGCTGCCTGGATGGGGTTGCGAGGGATCATGTTCAGCAGGACATCCACTAGTGAAGGGGCCTCGGCGGCGAGCTGCATTTTGCCTTGCGCTTCGCTCTGGAAGCGCGCGGCAAGCTGGTCGCGAGTCACCGGGTCGATGTCGCTGCCCGGCTTGATCAGGTTCGATATGCCAAGGCCGATCGTTACCGCGATGGCCGTGGTGAACATGTAGTAGCCCAGAGTTTTGCCGCCAATGCGTCCGAGCTTGCTGATGTCACCGAGGGAGGCCGTGCCTACCAGCAGGCTGGCGACAACCAGCGGAATGACGATCATCGTGATGAGGCGGATAAAGCCCGTCCCAATCGGCTCCAGCGCAATGAGAACTTGCACCAGTCCCCTCAGGTTGGCTGCGTTGGCGATGGCGCCGATCGTTCCGCCGGCGATCAGCCCGATGAGGATCTTCGTGTAGAGCTGCATGATAAGGTTCCCGTCAGTCTACTCGATAGCGCAGCCGGCTCGATAGCGAGGGCATTCCCGTTCCGCCAATGCCCGTCTTGACGGGTCCGGTGGCCCCCCAATTCCCAGAGAAACAGCATCTGCTTGTGGGACGAGTTTCCGTGACTTGGGGGTTACTCGGGAACAGCAAGCAGGTTCCGCGAATGAGGGGATCATCCGCTCGCAAGCAGCCGACCCGCCAGCAGCCAAGTGGCCAGCAGCCAAGTGGCGCAAGCTCTCAGCTTGCCGCATCGAGACTTATCTCGACGCTTGCCCAAGCGGCCTCAACACCTCGCCCAGCCCAGCCCGCTACTCAGGCCATTTCTTTCTCGCGCCAAGCACCTCCGCCAGGGGCCGCTATGCCGCCGCGGACTCTTCAAACTTTTCAGCGTGAACGTAGAGTTTGAACATGGGGGTCATGGAGCCGACACCCCAGCGGTTCACGTTCCATTCGGCGCGAAGATATTTGACGTCAGCGTGCCCCGAGAGATCGAGCAGGATCCAGGAGGTCCCTGGATAGAACTTCTGCGGGAAGGCGCGGAGTGGTTTGGCGCCCCATTCTGCTCCGTCGGCGGAGCCTGAAAGGGACACGTCCAGGCTTTCCTGCTCCACGACATCGAGTACGCCAAGGGTGAGCAGCAGCGTTTGACCGGCGGCGTCCCCGATGTCGATGGCCTCGCCGGCGCCCTTGGCGTCGATGGTTTGTTCGGGAACGATAAATGCAGGCAGCATGGAACTTGAACTAGGCAGCCCGTTTCGCGAAAACGCCCATTGTACCAGGTGCAGGTTGCTTGACGTAGCTTTCTAAATCCGTCTGTCAACGCCAAGTAGAAATGTCCGGTTTTGGCCGGGTGGCTGGGCCCGCCTGGCCCCGCCCGGCCTGATATGCTGGGAACAAGAGCGTACTCGATTCCCAAACCGGCACATCGCGTCACCGAGTGTATTGGCAAACACGCGCGGCACGCGAAGATACCGGTGGTCTTCCGATAGATAAGCTACCTGCGAGGCAACTATTCATGTCACTCACTGAGTCCACGATGCTTTCGCTCGGGACAAACGCGCCGGGCTTTCAACTCACCGACACGGTTTCCGGCGATTCCGTCAGTCTCGACACTTTCGGAGGCAAGGACGGACTGCTTGTGATGTTCATTTGCAATCACTGTCCGTTTGTCAAGCATGTCCAGGATGAGCTTGCCAAAATCGGGACGGACTACGCTGGGCGTCCGCTCGGGATTGTCGCCATCAGCTCGAATGATGTCGCTACCCACCCGGACGATTCGCCGGAAAAGATGAAGGCGTTGGCCGAGAGGCTGGGGTTCAATTTCCCTTATTGCCACGACGAGACGCAGGAAACGGCCAAAGCGTACTCGGCTGCTTGTACGCCGGATTTTTTCCTTTTCGACGGGGAACGAAAGCTAGTCTACCGCGGCCAGCTTGACGATAGCCGGCCTGAGGATGGAAAACCCGTGACGGGCAGCGACCTGCGGAGCGCCATCGATTCGCTGCTGGCGGGTCAGCCTCAAAGCGCCGGCCAGAAACCGAGCATCGGCTGCAATATCAAGTGGAAGTCCGGTAACGAGCCGAGTTATTTTCCGGTTGCGAGCTAGGCGCTGGCCGCCACCACATCGACAAAAAATTGTCGATGTGGTGCAAATCAATTGTTTTCAAGTGCCCCAAAGGGGCCACTCGTTGGGGGCGACGCTGCAGAGTTCGCTTAATGCTACGGCCCGCATGGTTGCCGGCCGCTACTGGCTTTCATCCGCGTTTATCGGTAATTGGGCGGTGGTGGGTGGTTTTTTTCGGCACAGGCCGGTGACGCAAGATAAGTCGTGGGCGCGCGACTTCCTGTTTAGCGGTCAAGCCCGGGGACCGAGTCCGTTTCTTGTGCGAAGCAACCCAAAATATTGACCGCCGCTATTGCTTCTAGCGGCCGCGTTGTGTTATTTAGGGAGTGCCCGCCTTTTTCTTCCACCGCGTCTGGTTGCTCCACGGAGCGTTAGATGACGGTTTCCATTGTTATCCCTCACTGGAATCGTCACGAATTATTGCTGGGTTTGCTCCACTCCATCCGAAAGCAAGAGCTGCCGGAAGGGGTTGAGCTGGAAACCCTCGTGGTCGACAACGGGTCGACCGATCAATCCGTCGAGGTTGCCCGAGGTCTCGATGCGAGAGTGTTGCGGCTCAGCCAAAACGAAGGCGTGAGCCGGGCTCTGAACCGGGGGATACGGGCCACCGATGGTGAAGTAGTGGTATTGCTGAACAACGACGTAGAACTGGCGCCGGACTGGCTAGGCCATTTACTGGGAGCGATGAAGGACGACAATATTTGGTTCGCGACGGGCAAGACGCTTGACTTCGAAGATCGCCGGCTGATCGACGGCGCCGGCGACGCCATATGCCGCGGCGGCGCTTCCTGGCGTTTGGGGCACGGGAAAGATGATGGGCCGGCGTTTGCCTCCCGACGCCGGACGTTCTTCCCCTCGGCCACCGCAACGGCGTTCCGCCGATCGTTCTTCGATCGCGTGGGTTTGCTGGAAGAAGGATTCTTTGCCTACCTGGAAGACGCCGACTTGGGCCTGCGGGCGGCGATCGAGAAGCTTCCGGGCGTGTATGTCCCCGAGGCCGTTGCCTACCACCGGGGCGGGGCCACGTCAGGCGCCTGGAGCAGCCAGAGCGTCGAGTGGATGACGTGCCACCAGTTGCTGCTGATCGCGAAGTTCTACTCGGTCGGGATGATCTTGCGTTACGCGCACGCCATCCTCGCCGCCCAACTGCTCTGGGCGGGATTGGCGATCTCTCGGGGACGGGCCGGCGCCTGGTTGCGCGGCTTTGCTCTTGGAATATGGAAGTTCCGCCGGGTCAGGCGGGCTTCGAAGCAAATTCGCGGGAAGGCCGGCCGGCTTGCATCGGTGTTGAGCGAAGCAGAGGCTGACATCTTCAGGGTGCAGAAAGCGACGAGTTGGGACAGCTATTGGAAGTGGTATTTCCGCTTCGTCAACCCGCCCGCGGAGAACCGCGCATGAGAACCGGCGTTGCCGCTGTCATCGTGACCTATTATTCGGCGGGGCAAATCGAAGAGTGCTTGCGCTCGCTCCGGGGCGTGGCTGAAATCGTCGTCGTTGACAACGGCTCGAAGGACGAAACTTGCAAAATTGTCCGCCGAACGGCCCCCGAGGCCACGCTCATCATGAACTCGAGCAATCACGGGTTTGCGGGCGCGGTGAATCAAGGAATCGCCGCGACGAACAGTCCTCTGGTGCTTCTGCTGAACCCCGACTGCCATGTGAGAACACCCCTGGACGCAATGGTTGAGTCTTGTCTGCGGACGCGAGTCGGCGCCGCGGGCGGCAAGCTCGTCGATGCCAAAGGCGCCCCGCAGCGAGGTTTCAACGTCCGCGCGCTTCCCACGCCGGCGGCTTTGGCGGCCGAATGCTTGGGGCTGAACCGGATGTGGCCGTCCAATCCGCTCAACCGCCGGTACCGCCGGTTCGATCTGGATCCTGACAAATCGCAGGACGTCGAGCAACCGGCCGGGGCGTTTTTGATGGTGCGCCGCGAAGTGCTCGAGAGTATCGGCTATCTCGACGAGGCCTTCTATCCTCTCTGGTTTGAAGATGTGGATTTATGCTGCAGGATCCTGCGGGCAGGCTACAAGATTCGGTATACGCCAAAGTGCGAGGCGATCCACTATGGCGCGCACTCCGTCCCCGCCATGACGGTCGAACAACGTCAAGTCGCTTGGTATGGTAATCTGATACGTTTTATCGATAAGCACTTCTCAACTTGGGCTTGCCGTTGGCTGCGGCCGGTCATTCTTGCGGGTATTCTCGGCCGCTGGTTCGCAACTTGGGGCGCCGGGAACAGTGAGGAGCGAAAGGCCTGCGCGAAAGCATTGAGGTTAGCGGCCGGCGGACACCCTTCCGCGCTTCCGGCCGCTGGTACAGGTGCAGGTAACTCTTCGGTCGTTCAATTCTAATTGAGTCGAGTTCATGTGGGACAAATATAGAGTTTCGGTGACACTGGTCACCTTCAATAGCGGGCGGTTTATCCGGCGGTGTCTGGAGTCCGTCTTAGAGCAACGGTATCCGGATCTGGAGGTGATTGTCATCGACAATGCATCGACCGACGGCACCACGGATATCATCGAGCAGTTCGAGGACCGCTGCGTCGTTATTTACAACCAAGAAAACATTGGTTTCGCCGCTGCCCAAAATCAGGCGATCGCCCTCTCTTCCGGCGACTGGGTTCTTACGCTGAACCCCGACGTCCTGCTCATGCCGGACTTTTGCTCGCGCTTGATCGAGGCCGCGGATCACGACCCCAGCGTGGGGACGATGTGCGGCAAGCTCCTGATGATGGACGCTTCGTTCCAGATACCCGACCAGAGGGTCGTCGACACGACGGGGATCTACTTCAATCCCATGTTGCGTCATCTCGACCGCGGCTGTTTGGAAAACGACAACGGCCACTATCGGGAGCACGAGTTCGTCTTCGGAGCTTCGGCGGCGGCCGCCTGCTACCGGCGCTCGATGATTGAGGACATCTCGATCGAAGGCGAGTTCTTTGATGCCGATTTTTTTTGCTACCGGGAAGACGCCGACGTGGCCTGGCGCGCTCAGTTGCTGGGCTGGAAATGTATCTACGTTCCGACCGCGTTCGGATACCATGTGCGGAAGCTTCGTCCGGGCATGCGCCGCTACCTGCCTCCGGAGATCAACATGCACTCGGTGAAGAACCGCTTTCTGATGCGGGCGAAGAATATAACGGCGGGCGTCTACCTTCGCAACTGCATACCGATTGTTGCCCGCGACCTGGGCATTCTGGCGTACTGCCTCTTGATTGAGCGGTCGTCCTTGAAGGCGTTCTACTTGTTTGCCCGTGGCTGGGGCCGCGCCTTGCGGAAACGGCGCTTGATCCAGCAGCGGCGACGGGTGGACGACGCCTACATGAACCAGTGGTTCCGCTTTTCACCGGTAAGCTTGCCGGCAAGAGTGCCCGAGAGGGTGGCCGCGCGCGTCAGGGTCAGGCAATCCTGATCCCCGGCGCTAACCGCCGGCTCTTTCCCTGACGCGCACGAGCCGCAACCAAAGGGGGGAGCGTGGCCGCTGTCGGATGAGGCGCGTCGAAGCGGCTAACCGCTCCCTCACGGTCGGGGCTCTGACTCGGGTTGCTAGAGTCTTACCATGAAGATCGCCCTGCTGGGCACCCGCGGCATCCCGGCCAACTACGGAGGGTTCGAGACGTTCGCCGAAGAGCTCTCGGTGCGGCTGGCGCGGCGCGGTCACGACGTCACCGTCTATTGCCGCTCGAACTACATCAAGACGCGTGATCGAGTCTATCGCGGCGTGCGCCTGCAACGGTTGCCGACGATTCCCCATAAGTACTTCGACACGATCGCCCATACTTTTCTTTCCACGCTGCATCTTCTGTTTCGCCGCCACGACGTGGTTCTCTATTGCAACGGCGCCAACTCGATTTTTACCGCCGCCCCGCGGCTGCTCGGCATGCCGACCGCCTTGAACGTGGACGGGTTGGAGCGCAAGCGCCGCAAATGGAACGCCGCGGCACGGGCATGGTACGCCGTATCCGAGCGCCTCTCCACGCGGCTCCCCAGCGAACTCATCACCGATGCGGCAGTGATTCAGCGCTATTACTCGGAGCGCTACGGCAAGCGCAGCCATCTGATTGCGTACGGAACCGAAACAGGGAAGCTGAAAGCCGGCGAGGCGTTGCGGCGGTTCGGGCTCACGCCTGGCGGCTACTTTCTTTACGTGAGCCGCATGGAGCCCGAGAACAACCCCTTGATGGTCGTCAAGGCTTTCGAACAAATCTCCGTCGAGAAAAAGCTGCTCATGGTCGGCGACGCTCCCTACGCGGCCGGCTATATTCGCGAGGTTCGTCAGACCAAAGACCCGCGGATTCTCTTCACCGGCGCGGTCTATGGCCGCGCATACCACGAGTTGCTGTCGCATTGCTTCGCCTATGTTCACGCGACCGAAGTCGGCGGCACACATCCGGCGCTGGTGGAAGCCATGGGGCGCGGCTGCCCCCTGCTGTTTCTCAACGCTCCGGAGAGCGCGGAGGTCGCCAGCGAGGTGGGCCTTGCCTACGAAGCGGAGGCGGGAGACCTGGCGCGCGCCATGGAGCAAGTCGCCGCTATGGGGGCCGGGCAGCGCAAGAACATGGGCGAGGCGGCGATGGAGCTGGCACAAAGGCGTTACGATTGGGATGCCATTGTCGGCCAATACGAGCAGCTTTTCAAGAAAATGATTCAGAGCCGCGGCCGTCAGGGAGCGGCCAGCTAGGCGGGGGCCTGCGGAATTTCTTGTTAACTCGGAATCACCGGAAAGTCCAGCCCGGCTGGCGCGCGCGTCTTTCCAACGAGGCCTCGTCACGGGAAACACAATCGGAATCGTCCTGTTTGAAGATGTTGAAGAGCTCCACCCGCGGCGCCAAAGGCTTATCGATGAATCCTGACTTCACCCTCGCCCCAAACGGAAGCTGGGCGCTGTCTCTTGTCCTGCTGATCTTCGCATCGAATGGCAGCGCATCGGCTGAACTGAGCACGCGCATGCCAAGGCCCATGGTCACTTCTTCGAATGGGGACAACTCGTAAGGGGAGCTCGCATCTGACTGCAGCATTTTCCAATCCAAGGATGAGCCTGAAATCGGTCGGGGCGTAGAAGGGCAGGCTGCAGGATGAGAATCTCCTTTCTGAGAGGATCGCAGGGCTTCGAGAGGGGAGGGGGGCAAGGGGGAGGGGGAAGCTGAGCACGGTCTTGGCCGCTGGACGAGAGTTTCTTGAGCTTCTCCTTCCCCCTCCCCTCAATGTCGAGTCCGGGGCCGTCAGGCCCCGCTCCCGACAGCGCTGTTCCCAGCAGCGCTCTAGCGCCGCGAGCGGCAGGCGTCGAGCAGTTTTCTTTTGCGTTGTTGCATCCGCAGAGCGCATTCGGTATCGCTCATCCGCAGCGCCTGCTGCTGCAACCTGGCCGCGCTGACGCCTTCCTTCAAGCAGCTCTCCCAGTCTTGCAGCGAGACCAGTTTTTCGTAGGGCGTGCGATAGTCGTTGAGCCGGTAACGCCGTCGCCGCTTGCCGTTGTCGCTCAGCTCGATGGTGGCGAATCCGCAGGGACGGTGATAGTTCAAATACGGGTTGAAATCGGCCGTGTAAAAGCGCTGCACTTGGCCGGCGTGACGGGCGGCGATCGGTGCGTGTCCGATATGCTTGCGCACCACCGCGCCGTTCTTGCCTTCCACCAAAGCATTGTCGGTGGTGCGATTTGCCCGCGACTTGGTGAACTCTTGCACCAGTAATTTGTTCAGCAATTCCTTCACCCGGTGGTTGATAAACTCCGAGCCGTTGTCGGAATGAAAACCGAGGATACGGAAGGGGAATTGATGCAGCATCGCCTCCAAAACCGGCAATAAATGGGCCTCGGAGATGGTTTCGCAGCAGCCCACAATCTGCCATTGCGTGACCGTGTCGACGGCATTGATGTGATAAATCCCCTTGCCGCAGCCGCTGTCGCCCTGGTGCACCGTGTCGACCCGCAAGTGGCCCGGCTGGCCGTGCGGCTCGGGCTTGCGGCGCTCGCCGATGCTCACCGCCGAGGCGCGAGTCTGGGTGTGATGGACACGGTGTTCTCGATAGGCCCGGCTGCGCCGTAAGTTGTAGATATGAGAGGCCGAGATGGAAGCCAGTCGTTCGTAGTCGGCCCTGTTGTGGACCTCGTATTCGCGCTGCAGGATGCGGCGCACGGCCGGACCCGAAAGCCCTTCATGGGCGCCATCGGTGTCGGCCAGCAGCTTGATATCGGAGGGTGTATAACGGCGCGGGAAGCGACGGCGCCGCGAGGTTTGCGGCTCGATGACGCCGCGCTCGCGCCAGCGGGCGATCAAACGGGTGATTTGCGCTTTGCTGAGCCCGCTGATCTTGACCAGATAGCGGCGCACGATTCCCTTGTCTTTTCTTGACAAACCCAGGTACTTTTGAGCGCGCAAGACGCCTTCGACCAGGCCATAAATCTGCTTGCGGCCGGTGCCGGCGAAGCTGAGATTGTTGCTGGCGCTGAGAAACTCTCGCATCTCGGCCAGGGTGAGACGTTCGGCATGCTGCATGGTGACTTGCATTCACCCGCATTGTGCCCTGACCCGACCTGATCATCTTCAGGCTCATCTTGTGTTGGAAACACATCCTCCCTTCAGGCTCATCTTGTATTGGACAACTCTGCTCGAACCTGTTTACCCGATGATCTCGGGCAGGGTTATAGAAGTCTCCGAGGGTGAAGGGAAGGAAGATAAGGGGTTCTGGACTATTGAGGTTCTCGACAAGTTCGGGAATCGATATCGCTACGAGCATCTAGCCGAAACGGCTGTCGAAGTGGACGACGAGGTTGGTGAATCCACGCAATTTGGATTGGCGCAAAGGTCATCGCCCGTTTGCATTCGAGTAGGCGTTTACCTGGCCGGGAGTGATACCCCTATCGATTTCCGCACGCTTCTGAGTAAGCGTGATCATCCATAGGTGAAAAGTGACAGGCCCTACTTGGGTTCCATGTGTTTGTCAACGGCTTCCTTGAAGCCGGCGAGCATCTCATCTATATCCCGCCGCCGCAAGTGGTCGTTGAGCGATTCAACGCCGATTCCTGATGTACATTCCCCATCCGGTTGGCAATCAGCCCATTTACGTTCAGCGTTCGAGGCTCTGAATTCCAGGGCCCACACACTTCCGTCCTTACGGAACCGGTACTCAATAGGAGGGCTTGCTTCGGGCATTGCATACCCGGTGGGGATGCCGTACTTCTCGGTATTCAGATGGCTTCGAAGCACCTCCAGAACAACCCCGTTCACTTGCTTGGCCATCAGCTGGGTGGCTCTGCGGTTTAGAGTTTCACGATCACTGTCCGACGCTTTTTGTGGGCTCGACGAGTCACCGCAACCCACAAAGAGACCACACGCTAAGATCCCAGCAGCAATCGCACTGAAGGCTGCTCGCAAGAGAGTTCCCTCGTCACTGTCAAGTTTTCTGTTGATGACCATGACGATCCCTTAGGACGTGTTGAACAGACTTCCTCCGAGCGCGGTGTGAGTATGCACCAGCTTGTGATTCTTGTAAAGCAGAAAACGGAAACCAGTCTGTGCTCCTTCTGTTGACTACTCATCGACCTTCCAGGGTCCATCTAACCATCCAACACACTTAGTGCCAAGTAGCAGAATACATGCTTTACGTGAGGTATCTTCCTTAGCAGCCCGTGGCGTAAGTGGGTTCGGCGAAAAATGGGGACTGCCAGCCGATTTTCGTGACTCGTAAGCTCCGTGTTTTCAATCAAAGTGGACACGAAAATCGGTGGCTGTACCCATTTTTCGTGCGCACTGCACTTCTGCCACGGGCTGTTAGGGTCAATGCCATAAGACTTAAGGCCGCCCGGCGGTTTTCCAAGCCCATTCTGCACGATTAGGCTTTTGGGGGGACAAATGCCCCATCCGAAGTCGTCGCCGCGTCGGCGTGATAGGAGCTGCGGACCAGCGGCCCCGACTCGACGCGCGCAAAGCCAAGCGTCTCGGCTGAACGTTTCAAGGCGGCGAACTCCCCGGGCGAGTAGTAGCGTTCGATCGGCAGATGCGCGGCCGAGGGGCGCAGATATTGCCCGATGGTGAAGATGTCAACGTGATGTTTCCTCAAGTCGCTCATGACGGCGGCGATCTCGTGCGGCCTTTCGCCCAGGCCGAGCATCATGCCGGACTTAGTCGGAATGCCGGGCGCAACCAGCTTGGCATAGGACAACATAGCGAGTGAGCGCTCGTAACGCGACCCCGGACGCACCCTGCGATACAGCCGCGGAACGGTCTCAATGTTGTGGTTCAGCACGTCCGGCCGCGCTTCGAGAACCGTTTCCATCGCCCGGCGCGAACCTTGGAAATCCGGTACCAGGATCTCGACACGACACCCCGGTATGCGCCGCCGAATGGCCCGGATGGTCCGCGCGAACAACTCCGCGCCGCCGTCTTTGCGGTCATCACGATTGACGCTGGTCACGACGGCATAGCGCAGGCCGAGAGCGGCCACCGCATCCGCGACTCTGCGGGGCTCGTCGTAGTCGACAGAAAGGGGGGCGCCCTTTTGCACCGCGCAGAATCCGCATCGCCGCGTGCAGACATTTCCCAGAATCATGAACGTCGCGGTGCCCCGGTTCCAGCAGTCCCCGATGTTGGGACAGGCCGCGCTTTCGCATACCGTGTGGAGCTTCAGAGCGGTGACGAGCGACCTGAGTTCGCGATAGTTCTCCCCCACCGGCGCCGGGGCCTTCAGCCAAGGCGGTTTCTTGGACGCCATCGGTAGCACCCCAGGCGAGGGGTCAAGCGAGGTTCGCGCTGCGATTTGTATTAGAGTGCTCAATCGATTCTTGCCGCTTGGACGCGCGGCATCCGGCGGCGGACGCTCACGGCCTTTTCTTCGCCCTCATGCCCGCGAGGCTGAGTCACGGCGCCCGAGGAGTTTCCCTTGACACGAACCATTGTCATGATAGCGCGTTATACGTCATTCTGGCGGCCTCTGACTCCACACTGGCCGACCAGGGAGGATCTATCCTCCAGATCTCATGCGACTCCGTTGCTATCACAGATTTGCTGACCCGCGACCCGGATTGGATAGCCACCTGCAGCTGAGGTCTTACGTCTTCCGTCATCAGGCGCATGCCGTCAATCGTTTTGCGCGCCGTTCGAAACCAAGAGGTCGAGTAGGCTGATAAGCAGGAACGTGGAAACATACAAATCAAGGCAGCTTCTTCAAAAACCGGTTCACATTCACGCGTGTGCACAACCGCTCGGTTGACGCGCTAACATCGAGGGTGATGTTTGACGACCACAGAATCATTCTTGCTGACCCTATGTCCCTTGATTGCCTCAGATAGCAACCTTTTAGTCCCCTGAAATCAGGGGCTCCACGTCTCTTTGTCGTCAACATCAAGCATGGCGAAACTGCAACTCGATCCCCTTTCCATAGTGAAAAAGGTCGACGCAAATGCGAACCAGCCGCTGCCGGTCTGCGCGGTTCAGGTTGAACTCGCGCCGATTATCATAGCGCGCTAGCAGACCGAAAGCCGCCCAATGGCATGACCTCGTCACAATTTCATCTAGCGACGTCTGCAAGTAGATATCTGCCCGCGGCTGCAGGAGACTCTGGAACAGCACGGTATTACCAGCAAATGGGGTATTTAGTTGACTCCAGTAGCCACAATATGTTGTGGTTGGGGGCATGAAGGAGGACTACCCCCGAAACCTCGTCGAGTTGGAAGCTCGATTCTCGACCGAGGAGGCGTGCCGGGAGTACCTGCTGAAGCTGCGCTGGCCGGAGGGGTTCGTGTGCCCGCGCTGTGGGATCCAGTCCTCATGGGCCAGCAAACGCAATCTGCTGCTCTGCGCCGACTGCGGTTACCAGGCCTCGGTGACGGCGGGCACGATTTTCCAGGACACCCGCAAGCCCTTGACGTTGTGGTTCCGGGCGGCTTGGTGGGTGACAACGCAAAAAGGCGGGGCCAGCGCGCTGGAGTTGCAGCGGGTCTTGGGTTTGGGTAGCTATGTAACCGCCTGGACCTGGCTGCACAAGTTCCGCCGCGCCATGGTGCGCCCCGGTCGCAATCGGCTGGTCGGCCGGGTGGAGGTGGACGAAACGTATGTGGGCGGAGTCGAAGAGGGCGCGAGGTCGCGAAATGGTTGGCAAAGCGTTAGTTGCTGCTGCCGAGGAGGATGGGCGCTGGGTCGCATCCGGCTCCGTCGGATCGCGGATGCCTCAGCGGCGAGCTTGGAAGCCTTTGTCGAAGAAGCTATCCAACCTGGCAGCCTCGTGCACACCGACGGCTGGGAAGGCTATGCGGGATTGGAGAACAAAGGATACCGCCATGAAGTCACCGTGCTGCGCGGGAAGCGGCAATCGGCGAGTAAGCTGCTGCCGAGGTCCATCGTGTCGCCTCTCTGCTAAAGCGCTGGCTGTTGGGGACCCACCAGGGGGCTGTCAGTCACGAGTATTTGGACTACTACCTGGACGAGTTCACGTTCCGCTTCAACCGGCGGACCTCGCAAACTTTTCTATCGCCTCCTCCAAGGCGGTCGCCGCCGACCCTGCTCCCTATAAGACAATGGTCGAGGCCACCAGGGCCGGCACCCCCACCCCCAAGATGTAGTGGCTACTGGAGTCCGCGGTAATCAACTCGTCCAGGACCGCAAGCTGGAGTTGGCAAGGATCTTGGCTATTCGCGTACAGGCGTTGGTCTTGGGTTGCTGCTTCGGGAAATGTTTGTGGCTCGGAGCGCCATGTGTCCGAGCCGCGCTTTCCTATGCCAAGTCCTGGGCACATCTTTCTAGCAACGCCTCCCGCCTGACAACGCCCAAGAAGTGCTTGGACGCGGCCAGCGTCGGTGGACCTGCCTGGACCTGGCTGCACAAGTTCCGCCGCGCCATGGTGCGCCCCGGTCGCAATCGGCTGGTCGGCCGGGTGGAGGTGGACGAAACGTATGTGGGCGGAGTCGAAGAGGGCGTCCCGGAGTTTCGTCTTCCAGAGCCGAGGTCGCGAAATGGTTGGCAAAGCGTTAGTTGCGGTTGCTGCCGAGGAGGATGGGCGCGGTATGGGTCGCATCCGGCTCCGTCGGATCGCGGATGCCTCAGCGGCGAGCTTGGAAGCCTTTGTCGAAGAAGCTATCCAACCTGGCAGCCTCGTGCACACCGACGGCTGGGAAGGCTATGCGGGATTGGAGAACAAAGGATACCGCCATGAAGTCACCGTGCTGCGCGGGAAGCGGCAATCGGCGAGTAAGCTGCTGCCGAGAGTCCATCGTGTCGCCTCTCTGCTAAAGCGCTGGCTGTTGGGGACCCACCAGGGGGCTGTCAGTCACGAGTATTTGGACTACTACCTGGACGAGTTCACGTTCCGCTTCAACCGGCGGACCTCACGGTCGCGCGGCAAACTTTTCTATCGCCTCCTCCAGCAGGCGGTCGCCGCCGACCCTGCTCCCTATAAGACAATGGTCGAGGCCACCAGGGCCGGCACCCCCACCCCCAAGATGTAGTGGCTACTGGAGTCAACTAAATACCCCATCGCGCGGTAATCAACTCGTCCAGGACCAAGCCCGCCTCAAGCGCTGGATCGATCATCGATAGGCCATGATGTATTGGCAGGTGGATCTTGGCTATTCGCGTACAAGGCTTAGCGCCATACAGGCGTTGGTCTGAGTAGTAAAGATCTTCCCAAGAGTCTTCGTCGGAATTCTTCGATTCAACGTAAATGTTTGTGGCTCGGAGCGCCATGTGTCCGACTACGCCGAACCTATTCTGACAAGCCGCGCTTTCCTCCACCGTCTTGGACCATAGTTCGCCAAGTCCTGGGCCATCTTGAACTAGCAACGCCTCCACAAGACTCCCGACACCTGGAACTCGTTCTTTGACCCGCCCAAGAAGTGCTTGGACGCGGCCAGGTCGGTGCGCACCTTTTTCCAACCACGTGCGGAAGGTTACCGGTTGGCCAAATCTGACCTGGTCTAGATGGCGAATCACCAACCGAAAAATCTCACGTTTTGTCTCGGCGACCCCGTTTATATCTGTCGCGGCAGGACCACAGATCTCGTCGCTCGACTTCTCCCCGCTTCCGTTTATGTACCGCTCGTCAAGATAAAGCCTGAAGCCTAACGTGAGGCCATGCAGAAATCCGAGGAAGTTTGCCAGACTGATGGCGACATCCTCGACGCTCTTTTCCCGGAGTTTCGTCTTCCAGAGCGGATGCGCTCCTCGTGATCCCGCGGTTCCGCTCCTTGGGAGCGCGGCCTGGATGTAGAAGCTGTGTAGGAATCGCTCGGAAGGCGATCTGCGCTCCGGGCCAGCGTAGTTTACCGTTGCTTGTTCCAGGCTGGGGAATATTGTCTTAGGGACTACTACCCGCGCGTAGCCTTGATCATGAAACCCCCTGAGGCTGTCTGCGACCTGAGTGGAAAGGGCCTCGCCCAGTTTGTGAAGATAGACCGAACGGCGAGGAGAATCCGGCTGGAATGCGTTCCGCCCCAAGATGTTGTAATAACGTATCAGGAATTTCTTCTGGCCTACTCTGACGATGCGCCCATAACTTCGGCGGCGCCTCGACATGGCCACATCGACGGGCCCTGAAGAGAACTCCGAGTGCTCAAAGGTGAAATCCTTGGGATCCAACACTGGAGGTTCGGAAGTCGCTTCGGGCGCGTCTTGCCGACTGGCTGCAGCCAGACTCTGGCTCAGTACTTCCTGAATGGGGTATTTAGTTGACTCCAGTAGCCACTACATCTTGGGGGTGGGGGTGCCGGCCCTGGTGGCCTCGACCATTGTCTTATAGGGAGCAGGGTCGGCGGCGACCGCCTGCTGGAGGAGGCGATAGAAAAGTTTGCCGCGCGACCGTGAGGTCCGCCGGTTGAAGCGGAACGTGAACTCGTCCAGGTAGTAGTCCAAATACTCGTGACTGACAGCCCCCTGGTGGGTCCCCAACAGCCAGCGCTTTAGCAGAGAGGCGACACGATGGACTCTCGGCAGCAGCTTACTCGCCGATTGCCGCTTCCCGCGCAGCACGGTGACTTCATGGCGGTATCCTTTGTTCTCCAATCCCGCATAGCCTTCCCAGCCGTCGGTGTGCACGAGGCTGCCAGGTTGGATAGCTTCTTCGACAAAGGCTTCCAAGCTCGCCGCTGAGGCATCCGCGATCCGACGGAGCCGGATGCGACCCATACCGCGCCCATCCTCCTCGGCAGCAACCGCAACTAACGCTTTGCCAACCATTTCGCGACCTCGGACGCCCTCTTCGACTCCGCCCACATACGTTTCGTCCACCTCCACCCGGCCGACCAGCCGATTGCGACCGGGGCGCACCATGGCGCGGCGGAACTTGTGCAGCCAGGTCCAGGCGGTTACATAGCTACCCAAACCCAAGACCCGCTGCAACTCCAGCGCGCTGGCCCCGCCTTTTTGCGTTGTCACCCACCAAGCCGCCCGGAACCACAACGTCAAGGGCTTGCGGGTGTCCTGGAAAATCGTGCCCGCCGTCACCGAGGCCTGGTAACCGCAGTCGGCGCAGAGCAGCAGATTGCGTTTGCTGGCCCATGAGGACTGGATCCCACAGCGCGGGCACACGAACCCCTCCGGCCAGCGCAGCTTCAGCAGGTACTCCCGGCACGCCTCCTCGGTCGAGAATCGAGCTTCCAACTCGACGAGGTTTCGGGGGTAGTCCTCCTTCATGCCCCCAACCACAACATATTGTGGCTACTGGAGTCAACTAAATACCCCATCTTCCTGAATCTGTTGCTTGGCTTCGATTGGGTATCTCGACGCCAATTCCTTACACCTTGTCGTCGATAGACCCAGGGTACTCACTGCCTCTTCGAGTTGATCCTCAACGGTTACCAAGAACTGAAACGTTACAGCTACAGCTTCTTCAGAGATATAGAACCAATGAAAAAGGTACCTATTACGTGATAAATAGTTGCGAAGATCACGGTGATCCCTCAATACCAAGAGGCGACTCAGTTTAGAAAACGGTTTAGTCCGACAATCTAGACTAGCCTCCATTAAGCGTGTGAAATCGAACCCAAAGGCTTCGCGTTTTACAAGGTCCAGCAGTCTTGCGAAGCGCCCCCGATCGTATACGATGTCGCTGCAGATCTGGTGTGAAGTCTTATGAGCAACCCAATCCAGCGGCTGGAACTTACCGGCGTCCTGAAACCGCCTTGGGGTCTTGCGAATTCTGTCGCGCAGGCGGTCCAACCAACAAGCCGCAAGTCGCAGCCTCGGGTCGATAGATTCCTGAATTTGACGACCGACCGGTAAGAATGTACTCCTTCGCCACGCCCTGAAAACTTCCTTGTTGGGCCGATCTCCGCCAATCTCGCGATGTGCGATCTCCAATGCCTCGTGCTGGAACCGGTCGTCCCGAACAAAGCGATGAGCAAATGACCCAAGATTTCGTGGTTGTGGGTGGTAGACCAAGTTACTGGCAAGTGCGTAAGCACCTACTGGCAGTATGCCCTCAGGGCTTTGTTGTCCGTGAAGTCTCTTGTTTAGCGGAAATGCCAGTTTGTGATCCTGAATACGAAGACACTCTCTCAGCCGGTGGGCTGTAGTCGTCATGCACCCGCCATACAAGTTGAGAAGTCGATGGCCGTCGTGACCAACCGCTGCCAGTGTCTTCGGACGTTTCCAACAGGAGGACAGCGTTGAGAATCCAGCGTCCTCGCTACTCGCATAGCACGCGCTGACCACCGTAGCCTTTTGGTTCTGATAAAGTTCATCAATGTTCGATTTGATTGCAGAACGATCATTGGGGAGTACTACATCATCATCCGCAAAGTGCAAATAGTGACCATGGGGTATTTAGTTGACTCCAGTAGCCACTACATCTTGGGGGTGGGGGTGCCGGCCCTGGTGGCCTCGACCATTGTCTTATAGGGAGCAGGGTCGGCGGCGACCGCCTGCTGGAGGAGGCGATAGAAAAGTTTGCCGCGCGACCGTGAGGTCCGCCGGTTGAAGCGGAACGTGAACTCGTCCAGGTAGTAGTCCAAATACTCGTGACTGACAGCCCCCTGGTGGGTCCCCAACAGCCAGCGCTTTAGCAGAGAGGCGACACGATGGACTCTCGGCAGCAGCTTACTCGCCGATTGCCGCTTCCCGCGCAGCACGGTGACTTCATGGCGGTATCCTTTGTTCTCCAATCCCGCATAGCCTTCCCAGCCGTCGGTGTGCACGAGGCTGCCAGGTTGGATAGCTTCTTCGACAAAGGCTTCCAAGCTCGCCGCTGAGGCATCCGCGATCCGACGGAGCCGGATGCGACCCATACCGCGCCCATCCTCCTCGGCAGCAACCGCAACTAACGCTTTGCCAACCATTTCGCGACCTCGGACGCCCTCTTCGACTCCGCCCACATACGTTTCGTCCACCTCCACCCGGCCGACCAGCCGATTGCGACCGGGGCGCACCATGGCGCGGCGGAACTTGTGCAGCCAGGTCCAGGCGGTTACATAGCTACCCAAACCCAAGACCCGCTGCAACTCCAGCGCGCTGGCCCCGCCTTTTTGCGTTGTCACCCACCAAGCCGCCCGGAACCACAACGTCAAGGGCTTGCGGGTGTCCTGGAAAATCGTGCCCGCCGTCACCGAGGCCTGGTAACCGCAGTCGGCGCAGAGCAGCAGATTGCGTTTGCTGGCCCATGAGGACTGGATCCCACAGCGCGGGCACACGAACCCCTCCGGCCAGCGCAGCTTCAGCAGGTACTCCCGGCACGCCTCCTCGGTCGAGAATCGAGCTTCCAACTCGACGAGGTTTCGGGGGTAGTCCTCCTTCATGCCCCCAACCACAACATATTGTGGCTACTGGAGTCAACTAAATACCCCATTTAGTGACCATCCAAATTAGGACGATCTAACTTAGAATCACGTAACCATTGATCGATCTCCGCGAGGATCACATTCAGCGCGAGGCCCTTCAGCCAGCGCCAGGGTTTCCCGCCAGGCCCAACATCGACTTTTCCCTCCAAGACATAGATAACGACCGCTCCGTCTATTTCGGAACCGATTGTCTTGCAGAAGCGCAGCACTTCATTGAGCGTATTGTCTTCTGCAAAATTTACACAAACATGAATGTAAAGCGGTTTTTTGATCCCCGATCTCCCTATGTCCAGTGAGATTGACGTCAGGGCTTGGAAGGTTTTTCGATATCCGCTCTGAATTGGGAGAAGGACGTGCACGTTTTCGCTGGGGCGTTCAACTTCTCCCCACTTGATACCGGGTTTGCCGGGAACCCAGACCATCCGTCGGACTCCAAGGCGGGTTTGCGATTCGTGCGTACTCAGAAGCTCTTTGACAAAATCCGATTCGACCTTCTCCCAGCCCGAGTGCTTCGGCAATACAGTGAATGATGTTCGAGGCCGATCTTCAGCTATGCTGAGGTTCTTCTGGACGATGTCCTTTTCGAATTCATACTGTTCTAGCACCTCTTGCAGCAAACGGGGCCAGTGGGTCTCGAGTTGATCGCTAGGGATTCCTTGTAAGAGCAGTTCTTGGGTATCTCCGCTGCCGATTTGGGCACGGACCGCCGTATCAACAGCCTTCGCCGTGGCTATCAGAATGTCGCCATGAAAGTCCTCGTCATGATCGAGGTGGCGGAACTTTTCAAGGAGTGCTTCGGCTGTTGCGGCCGAATTAAGCAGAAAACCGGGCATGAGAGCTCCTTAAGCACGGGGATGTCAATGGAATCGAAACAAGTACTCTACCACAGCCGCTTTGGTTTGATCGTGGGACGTGCTTTGTCTCTGATCGACGTCCCTGATTGAAGTAACCGCTTGGGCCAATCCAGCAAACACACGGGCTCGTCGCAAGAAATCACCGAGCTCCGGCTCGCCCACAGGGCTGATACTGGAGGCTGCTGCGCCATTGCAGGTCTTGACGTAGCCGCATTTGTACTCGTCGAACAACGCGTCAACTGTGTCAGTTACGTGTCGCGATGCGATGGCCGAACGATGCCTCAATACGGTGTTGATGAATGAACTCGTTGCGATTGCGAGGTCATAAGCGGGGTCTAGGACGACGACGTAGTCAAAATCGAACACTACCGGTTCGACTGGGTTCGAGGTCTTGACAAAGCAATTAAGCGGCGTGTAATCGAGGTGAGCCAGAGAACCTAGGCTGTGGACCGCTTGTACACTCCGCTCGGACACTTCTTCCCACAGCGCCAAGAGTTCAGGAGGGGAGTAGCTAAGAGCCGTTGGCAGACGTACCGAAGAAGTGGTGCTGGGGGTTGTCGTCGCGCGAAGCCGGCGGGCAATCCAGTTGCGATCACGGAGCCACGCTGCATATCGCCCAGCCCTAGGAAATCGTTCTAGGTGTTGGAAAGACCTAAGCGCGATTACCAGCGAATCGGTCGGGGAAGGAAAGCGACGCCGTGTGTACAAATCTCGGGAAGCGGCGTGGAGCCGAGCCAGCGGCCCCACAAAGAGGTGGTTACCTCTTTGTCGCTGGAGGGACTCTGATAATAGCATATGTGATGGGTGACAGTCCTGGTGGATCAATACGCGGTCTGCGAGGATTTCGACGGGGTCGCCTGTGTCTTCGTCGGTACGGGGTGCCGTTTCGGCAGCGGAACAGCCTTCTGGATATAGGATCGGGATGATAGAGGTGGGACCTAGGCACAGTTCAAACAGCGCTGACGCGGCGGAGTAGATGGCAACAGCCTTTCTGGGTTCATGCCGCTGGAGAAAATGCCTCCCAAGGGGATCGTGGTAGCGGGCAACGTAGCTCGCCCGGCCTGTGGACAGGCGGTAATGGAGGTTGCAGCGCCCTCCGGGGAGAACCTGTTTGACGTGGTCGGGGGACTGGAGGTGAGGAGCGTACCGCCTGAAGAAATCCTTCCAAACGTCCACATTTAGTAGGTGCGTCCGGGTCTCAGCCGACCTCTTGCAGATGGACCATAAACGCTGCAAGTCGGTGTGGGCAGCCGCCGGGTAGGGCTGAGAACCGATCAACGTTAGGAGGGCTTTCATTCGCTCCGTGTCAATTCTCGCCGGGTCGGTCAGCGGAGCAAGCTCAGTTAATGGCTTGGGGAGAGCAGCAGTCAGCTGGTCAATCGCAGAACGAAAACGTGTTTCGTCCTGAAGTAGATCGTTGATAAACTGGCGGTGCGACCGCTGTCTTTCGCCCATCCGGGTCTCATCCGAGATTGTTCGTGTTGTTCCAGCGGCTTGCAGACCACTTGTGGAGGAATCAACCGTCCATTCAGCTGTCGACAGATTATGATAGCTAACAAGCTGGTCCGGTATCCGTCGAGACCTCGCGAAGAAGTCCGTTGCAGCGTGGACGGGCAAAACTGCGAAACGCGTTCCGAGAACGGAGCTGGAGCAAGCATAGAAGGCCGCCGAGGAAAGATTTTCTGTGAATTGGATCTGCTCCAACTCGCCACTGGCGACATGGCGCCCACTTCCACCAGCGGTGCTACAATCGACCGTTGCCGGCGCGGATTCGGGCCGCCAAACGGTGCCCGAACAATCGAATCAAAGCATGTTTCAGAAAATCCTCATTGCCAACCGGGGTGAAATTGCGGTGCGCGTCATTCGTACGTGCCGCGAGATGCAAATTCCCACCGTTGCTGTTTACTCGGACGCGGACCGCACCTCGCTGCACGTTCGCATGGCGGAGGAGGCCGTCCGAATCGGACCCGCACAGCCGGCCGAAAGCTATCTCCATATCGATCGCATCCTCGAGGCCGCCCGCCTGGTTGGAGCGGACGCGATCCACCCGGGGTACGGCTTCCTGAGCGAAAACCCGGCGTTCGCGAAGGCCTGCCGAACGGCGCGTGTCAAGTTCATCGGGCCAAGTCCGGAATCGATGGAGCTGATGGGCTCGAAGACCCGCGCACGCGAGGCCATGGAACGAGCCGGTGTTCCTGTTGTTCCAGGAACAACTCATGTCTTGCAAGACGAAGCCGAGGCCCTTGCTGTCGCGCGGCGAATCGGCTTCCCGGTGATGCTCAAAGCGGCCGCCGGCGGAGGCGGAAAGGGCATGCGCCTGGTTTGCTCCGAAGAAGAGCTCCCTGCGGCCCTCGAGCAGGCCCAAAGCGAGGCACGGGGAGCTTTCGGCAGCTCCGACGTCTACATCGAGAAAGCGATTCTTTCACCCCGCCACATCGAGGTGCAAGTGCTGGCGGACGAGCACGGCCAGGTCGTCCACCTCGGGGAGCGCGAATGCTCGTTGCAGCGGCGTCACCAGAAAGTCGTCGAAGAAACGCCCTCCCCGCTGGTCGACAAACACCCCGAGGTTCGCGAGAAGATCACGGCCGCGGCGCTTCGGGTGGCGCGCGCGGCGGGCTACTGGAATGCGGGCACCGTCGAGTTCTTGATGGACAGCAACGCGAATTTCTACTTTTTGGAAATGAACACGCGGCTGCAGGTGGAGCATCCGGTTACCGAGCTGGTGACGGGGATCGATCTGGTCAAGGAGCAAATATTGATCGCGGCTGGTGAAAAGCTGCGTTACCAGCAGAGTGACGTCCGCAACCAGGGCAGCGCGATCGAATGCCGCATCTATGCCGAGGATCCCGAGAACAACTTCTTCCCTTCGCCCGGCCAAATCACCGCGCTGGAGCGTCCCTCGGGACCGGGAATCCGCATCGACTCGGGCGCCTACAATGGCTGGACCGTTCCCATCGAATACGACCCGCTGATCGCGAAACTGGCGGCCTGGGCGCCGACGCGAGACGAAACCATCGCCCGCCTTCAGGGCGCACTCGCCGAATACCACATCGGAGGAATCAAGACGACGCTCGGGTTTTTCAGAGAAATTATGAGTGATCCCGATTTCCGCGCCGGGGATATCGACACCGGATTTATTAGCCGCTGGTTTGACAACCGTAAGGCTCGGACGAACAAGCAGCCCGCCGCTGGAGACCAAACCCTGCAGCCGGCCGGCGAGGAAGCCGTCGCCATCCTGGCCGCCGGCCTGCACTTTCGTCGCTTGTCGGCGCGGCAGCAGGTGAACTCAGCGGCGAACGGAAGCGCCTGGAAGGTTTTGGGGAAGAGAAATATGTTGCGGTGACAGGGGCGCGATTGGCACGTCGGCGTTTCGGATTCTATCGCCCGCGCGTGAGCGTGGACTCCCGTCCACGCCTCTGTCGGGCCATCTGAAAGGAACGCCCGCTCTGAAAGGAACAAATGACAAGCGGTACTGCTGTTGCACCGAAGAAGGCGGACACGGCAGCGAAACCCTCCATTGACATGAAGCTGATCGCGCGCCTGGGAAACGCCGCCCACGAGCTGAGTTTGGGGCCGCTGGATGCCTCGAGTTCGGAGTGTCTCTTCGCGGTCAACTCCGTCGAAGGCAAGGCCGAAGTCGAAGCGGTCGGCCCGGGCGCCTACTCCATTCTGGTTGGAACGCGCAGCTACGAGGTTAAGATTGACGAGAGCGGCGACGACTTTGTTGTCGCCGTGGATGGCCGCCGATTCGAAATTGGCATCCAAGACCCCCGCCGGCCTCAGGGACGCGCCGGCGGCATCGATTCCAGCGGCTCGCGGGATATTGTGTCTCCGATGCCGGGCAAGGTCATCCGCGTGCTGGTGGGAGCCGGAGATGAGGTCCGCCCCGGACAGGGACTGCTGGTCGTCGAAGCGATGAAGATGCAGAATGAGATCAAGGCCCCCGGTGCCGGAAAGATCAAGACGGTTCACGTCAGCGAAGGAAGCGCGGTCGCGGCGGGCGAAGTGATGGTCGTTGTCGAATGAGCCCGGGTTCTCAAGTGAGATTACGTTCATGAACGCCGATCCGCGGTGCCCCCATTGCGAAGGGACCGGCTGGAAGCAGGTCGTCCGCGACGGCGTTGAAGCCGTCGAGCGCTGCCCCTGCCTGCAAGGGGTGCGCCAAGAAGCTCTGTTGGCGAAGGCCCGTATTCCCGAGCGGTTTCGCGAGGCGAGCTTCGATAATTTCTTCCCGCCGAGCCCGCGTGAAAACCCCACCGCGAATGAAGCGCTCACCCGCGTGATGCTCACCGCCAAGGGTTTTGCCCGGGAATACTCCCCCTCGTCCGCAAAGGCCGGCCTGATGCTCCAGGGGCCGCCAGGCGTCGGGAAAACTCATCTTGCTACCGCTGTTCTGAAAGAGCTGATCGAGCGCGGCTTCGAATGCGCTTTTTTCGACTACCAAAACCTGCTGGACCGCATCCGGCAGAGCTACAACCCCGCCGCCGGGGCGGCCGACAAGCAGGCCTACCGCGCGGCTCTCGATACCGACGTCATCCTGCTTGACGATCTGGGCTCGCACCGCGTCACGGACTGGGTGGAAGATACCGTCACCGCGATCATCAATCACCGCTACAACGCGCGCAAGGCGCTGATCGTGACGACCAACCTGCCCGATCCCGAGCCAGGCGGCACAATCACGGAGAAGGACCCCGTGTCCGGGCGATACAGCGTCAAAGATACCCTCGCCGACCGTATCGGATCCAGGGCCCGCTCACGGCTTTATGAGATCTGCAAGGTTGTCCAGATCCACGCCAAGGATTATCGCTTGAAGGACGCCGGGCGATAGACGAGAGGTTTGCCGGAGGGCCTCTGCCGGCGCTCTAATCAGCCTCTTGACCGAACGATAGTCGATCAATCTTGAAAGTGACAGCCCGGCGTAACCGTTGGCGTAACCGGGCGCTACCTGGTCGGCATGTTTGCCAGAATCTGCTCGTGCCCGCGATTGAGGCCTTCTTCTGAGTGTTCTTGCTGCCCGGTTTGGGATGAGCGAAGTACGAGCGGAAGCGGCCCAAACGGAGCGGCCGCTGCAATTCCACTACTGGTTCTTCACAGCCTGCAGCGCCGCCTGAATCTCCGGATCACGCCTTATCTCGATCTCGTCGCCTTTTTCCACGCCAAAGGCCAGGTTGAAGATCTCCTGCTTCAGCCGGTTTTTGATGAATTCAAGCGTCGAAGACCACTCCGACAGGCCCGGGCGAATCCTCCGCTCGGAAAGGAACAACTGGAAATCGTCGAGCAGCTCGGGCGTTACCTCGAACTCATCTGACACTTCGAGGCGCTTATCGCTGACCTGCTTGGCGAAATCAAAGAAAGAGTTCGTCGCCTCGATGACCGTCTCAAGCTCACTGAACGGCCGCGGATAAGTGATCTCGTCGGGCTCCACGCCGCCGCGGGGGGCCTCAACGCCGCCGCTGCCGTCTTTGGCGGCCGCCTCCTCGGGGCAAGGCGCAAGAATGAAAACCCTGCAATCTCCCAGCGGGCGCTGGATCGTGCGGCCCTTAGGAGCTAAGTACTGCGCGGTCGTTAGGGCAAGCGCCGTACCTTGCGAGAGGCTGAAAACGCTCTGAATGATCCCCTTGCCGAAGCTTCTTTCCCCCAAGATGGCCGCCCGGCCATTGTCTTGCAGAGCAGCGGCGACGAGTTCGGCGGCACTAGCCGTACGCGAATCGATCAGCACCGCCAGCGGGAACTTGTAAGGCTTCGCTTCGGGCGGAACGCTCAGTTCCTCCTGCGGGCCCTCACGGGCTCGGATCCACAAAATCCTCTGCCCCGGATCAAGGAAGTACGCGGCAGTCCGGACCGCCGCTTGGACAAGGCCGCCCGGGTTGCCTCGCAAGTCCAGCACCAGCCCTTTGAGACTGGCGCCGCCCAGCCCTTCAATCGCATCCTTCAACTCGCGGGCCGTTTGCTGCTCGAAGTTCCCCACTTTGATATGGGCGATGCCGTCCTCCAGGAAAAAGGCGCGCGTCACGCTGGGGTCCGCCATCTCGGCCGGAACCAGCGACATCGGAATCAAGCGGGTGAATGCCGGCCGCATGACCATCAACTCCGCCCGTTTTTGGCGCGATTGACCGAGCAGGCCAGCCAGTTGCTCGATCGTGAGTCGCGAAAGCTGATAGCCGTTGAGGGCGACGATCTCGTCGCCCGCCGTCAGCCCGGACCGCTCCGAAGGGCTGCCCGGAAGCGTCTGCAAGACGATGACCCGCCCGGGCAGCAACGAAAGCACGCTCCCAAAGCCCTTCTCGGTGGAGCGCTGCATCTCCTGGAGAGACTCGAACTGCTCCTTGTCGAGAAACGCTGAGTGGGGGTCCAGTGTGCGGACCATCGCGGGCAAGGCGCCGCGGTAAATGGCGTCCTCTGGATCGATCGGATCCGCCAGGTTCTTGTCAACGAGATTGAATACTTCGACGAATCGCTCAAGAGACTGCTCAAGCTCTTGGAGTGGATCCGCGTGGAGGCACGAAGCAAAGAGAAGGAGTGGAAGGAAATGCCGCATGCATTTGGCAAAACCAAAAGAGGCTAATTTTGATTATAGCGTCGGCTCGACTGGATCGAGACCCCGATGATCCTAAAAACGGCGGTTGAATTGGCGGCTCAGGGGGCAAGTGGTTGATACTGTGGGTGATGTCGAAATCACGAGGCGCAATACAGCTTCACCCGCTGGGGGAGCCCCAAAATGCCATGGCAAAGCAGAGCCGTGGCAGCCAGGCGCTGGACACCTACGGCGGCAAGGTGCATCTGCGCTGGGACGCCGGCGCGGCGGTGACCGCCTACGGGCAGATGCCCTACTTCATCGAGTTTCTTAAAACCGCCGGGTTGTTCGACGACTGGGTCGCCGCTTGTCCGCTCGACTACCGCAGCCCCAATGCTCCGGCGGTGCGCGACGTGTTGGGCGCCCTGCTGCTGAGCCTGCTGGCGGGACATCGCCGCTACGCGCACATCAGCTCGATCCGCGGCGATGGAGTCAACCCGGAATTGCTGGGGATGAGCAAGGTCGTCAGCGAAGACTCGGCGCGGCGGGCCTTTCAACCTAAAAACGGCAGTTGGACGTTCTAGCATTCGTTGTAACATATTGAAAGAACGTATCTTATGTGCTGATATTGCAACTGCGGAGCAATTGCAATCTTCACCCGCCGGTCCCCGATGACACTCGGGTCCAACTGACGTCTCGTCACAAGGTTGGGGCGGTTCGAAGACGACTAACTGCCGTTTTTAGGTTCAAAGGGCCGACGAGAAGGCTTGCAGCAGCTGGCTGCGCGAGCATCTGCGGCGAACCTACGAGGCGCTGCTGGAAGAGCCCTGGATCCTCGACGTCGACTCCAGCGTCAAGCCGCTCTACGGGCGCCAGCAGGGCGCCAAGCGCGGTTACAACCCCAGCAAGCCGGGGCGCCCTTCGCACGTCTACCACACTTACTTCGTGGCCAACTTGCGGCTGCTGCTGGAAGTGGAAATGCAGCCGGGCAACCAGACGGCGTCCTCGTATGCGCAGCCGCAGTTGTGGAAGTTTATCGACGGCTTGGAACCCGGGCAGCGTCCGGCGCTGCTGCGCGGAGATATCGGCTGGGGGACGGAGCGGATGATGCTGGGCGCCGCACAGCGCGAGCTTCCTTATTTGTTCAAATTGCGGCAGAGCCGGGGCGTGAAGGGACTGTTGGAGAGGTTGTTTCGCAGCGAGGAATGGGAGTCGGCGGGCAAAGGCTGGCAAGGCATCAGCACGGAGTTGATGCTGGAAGGCTGCAGCCGGTCCCGGCCGCTGGTGGTGTTGCGGCGCCAGATTCGCAACGATCTGGCCCTCACTCAGCCCGACCCGGCGGCGCCGCAACAGCTCTCGTTGGGGTTGGCGGAAATCGTCGGCCAGGGTGTGCTCTATGAGTACGTGGTGCTGCTGAGTTCGCTCGACGAAGAGGTGGCGACGATCGCGCAGCACTATCGCGACCGGGCGGACGCGGAGAACAACTTTGACGAATTGAAGAACCAATGGAGTTGGTCGGGATTCACGACCCAGGACCTGCTGCGTTGTCAGGTGCTGGCGCGCATCGGGGCGCTGGTGTACAACTGGTGGACGCTGTTTACGCGGCTGGCGATCCCCGACAAGCATGGCGAGGCGATCACGACGCGTCCGCTGCTGCTGCACGGCATTGCCCGGCGGACGCGCCACGGCCACCAAACCACGGTAACGATTACCAGCTTGCACGCCAGGGCGCGGCAGATGAAGGCGGCTTTGCAGCGGGGGAGCGCCTTTTTGCAATGGGTGCGAGCAACTGCGGAGCAGTTGACCCGAGCCCAACGCTGGCGACTGATTCTGAGCTGGATTTTCCGCCAATTTCTCCACGGCAGAGTCCTCGGCGGCCCCTTGTATGTCACCGATGCCCCCTAGCAACTGCCGTTTTTAGGTTGAAGCGCGGACTTCCGTCCGCGCCTCTGTCCGGCCGCCTGAAATTTTCTGCCACAATCGACAGCATTGGGTCTAGGCGCTGACCTCACCTAGAAGTGATCACTCCACCGCCTTGGGGCTGGCGGCGAGGAATTGGGCAGCGGCAAGCCCGTGAAGCTGGGCCGTAACGATCTTTGGAGGCTTGCTGGCCGCGTGATAAGCTAACCGCATGGCGACGAAGCTACCGCCGACCGCCGAGCCGGTGGAGCCGGAAATTTCACCCGCATCGGGCCATGCCGGCATCGTGCGATCGGCCGGGATCGTCAGCGCGGCGGTGCTTTTCAGCCGCATTACAGGGCTGGTTCGTGAAGTCGTATTCGCCAAGTATTTCGGAGCGAGCATGGTCTTCGACGCCTTTTTGGCGGCTTTTCGGATACCCAACCTTACCCGCGACCTGCTTGCCGAAGGCGCCCTCTCCGCTGCCTTTGTCACCACCTTCTCCCAGTGCCTGGCGGCCAAGGGGGACCAGGAAGCGTTCCGGCTGTCGAATCGCTTGGCGACAGTGCTTGTGCCGATGCTGGGGGTCATCTGCGTGCTTGGCATAGTCTTCGCGCCGGGACTGGTGGATCTAATGTTTCCCGGTTTCGCCGAGGTGCAGGGCAAGAGGGATCTGACGATCCAGTTGGCGCGAATCATGATTCCGTTCCTTCTCTTCATTGCACTGGCCGCGAAAGCAATGGGGGTTCTGAACGCCAAGGGGATTTTCGGCGTCCCCGCCCTTGCGTCGGCTTTTTTCAACATCGTGGCGGTGGCCGCCGGGTTGACGCTTGGTTTCTACTTCGGTCCGATGTTCGGCTTCGAGCCGATCGTGGGAATGGCCGGCGGCACGCTGTTAGGCGGGATGACGCAGTACCTGTGCCAATGGCCGACGCTGCGCAAGACCGGGCTGCGTTACCGTCCGGATTTGGACCTCGCGGACCCGGGACTGCGTCAGATGCTGTTGCTGATGGGTCCGGCGGTCATCGGCGCGGCGGCGGTGCAAGTGAACGTCGTGGTGAATAGTATTTTCGCCTCGCAGATCACCAATGACGCCGGGCTGGTCATGGACGGGCCCGTATCGTGGCTGGGCTACGCGTTTCGGTTCATGCAGCTTCCGCTGGGGTTGTTTGGCGTAGCTGTTGCCTCGGCGACGCTGCCGTCCATTTCTCGAAGTGCCGGGCAAGGGCGCATCAGCGAGTTCCGGGAAACTCTGTCGCGATCGCTTGGGCTGGTCTTCTTGCTGACAATTCCGTCAGCCGTGGGATTGATTGTTCTCAGCCGGCCGCTGGTCGGCGTCGTATTTCAGCGCGGTCAGTTTACGGCCACGGATACGGAGCAGACGGCGCTGGCCCTCTCTTTCTACTGCCTGGGGCTGGCCGGATACGCGGCCATCAAAGTGCTGACGCCAGCCTATTACGCTCTCAACGATGTTCGAATCCCGATGGCGGCCAGCGTCGTGTCGATCTTTCTCAACTACTTGCTCAACTGGACGTTCATCCGTGTTCTCGGCTGGGGGCATGGGGGGCTTGCCTTCTCCACTTCTTTAGTGGCGAGCTTCAACTTCCTGGTTCTGTTTTGGCTCATGAGGAACAAGATTGATGGTATGGAAGGCAGGCGGCTTACCTGGGGCCTAGTCAAGATCGTTGTGGCCTCGGCGCTGATGGGCCTTTGTTGCTGGCTGTCGTCTTTCGCGGTCCAGGACGTTTTTGGCGAAGGGTCGATGGCACGCTTGTTGAACCTGATTCTTTCGGTCCCGCTGGGGCTGGCGGTTCTTTACGGAAGTTGCCGTTTCTTGGGAGTCCAAGAGCTCGAGGCAGCTCAGCAGGCCCTTGCCGGACGTCTTCGCGGACGAGCCGCCGGCTGGCCGGGGAGCGAAAGTTCTCACTATGATAGAATCGACCCCAATGGATACTAAGCCCAATACTGTCGAATTAGAGACTTTGAGCTTAGAACCTTCGCGCCCAGAGCTGTTGGGCCGTTGAGCTGTTGAGCCGTTGAGCCGCGAAGCGGCGCAGGATCCTAGCCCAGGGTGGAGCGAAGCGGAACCCTGGGTGCGAACTGTCCAGGGTAAGCCCCGGAAGGGGCGTAGGAGCAAACCGGCCCGTTCGTCTCCGCGCGGAGAGCGATATGCGCCGGGCGTTCAACGATGCCCGAAACAAGACCACGCGCCACGCAGCAAAAAATGTCCGCGGACTGCTAAGTAAACAGTATGGATACTAAGCCCTATGAACGCTGACCTCAGGTTGATTCGGGACCTGCAATCCGTCGACACCCGAATCGTTGAGCTCAAGCGGGAAATCGCCAGCCTGCCCAAACACATTGCCGAAATCGAGCGGAAGTTCGAATCCCACAAGCAAGCGCTGGCCGCTGACCAGGCCGCTCTCGAAGAAAATCGCAAGGAACGCCGCTTGATGGAGAGTGAGACCGCCAGCTTCGAACAGAAACTCTCCCATATTCGAGTACAAATGGGGGAGGCGAAAACAAACGAGGTGTACCGGGCGTTTCAGAAGGAGATCAAGTTTGGCGAGGATGGGATTCGCAAGGTCGAAGACCGTATCCTCGACAAGATGATCGAAGCGGAAACAATCGAGCAGAATATCGCCAAAGCTGAACAGGCGTTGCCGATCGAAAGTGAAGCGGTTGCCAAAGAAATCACGGAAACAAAGGATCGAGTGGCCAAGGATGATGACGAATTAGTCTTCGCTCAGAAGAAGAGAGAGGCTTTGGCGAGTTCAATCACGCCCGATGTGCTGAAAATCTACGAGCGGGTGCGCCAGACGCGCGGCGGCAATGCCGTCGCCGAAGTCAGCAACGACTGCTGTCTGGTCTGTAACGTCGTGATGCGCCCGCACGTGAGTCAAAGACTGCGGCAGGGAGAGGAAATCCTCACTTGCGAGTCCTGCGGCCGCATTCTTTACTATCCCCCGCTGGACAGTCCGCCAGTCGAGGACCCAGCCGGCGGCTCCAACCGCGCAGCTTCCTAGCAGCCCGTGGTGCAAGCGGGTTCGGCGAAAAATGGGGACTGCCAGCCGATTCTTCGTGCGCACGGCACTTCCGCCACGAGCCACTAGGCTAGAAGGCATTTCTCACCGAACGGTGAGGCGCGACGTGGCGCGCGCCTCCCGGCGGGCCGCGTCGGCCTCCGGGCCGGCGTCGCCTCGACAAAGTCCGTTGAGTACCGCGAGCAAGCGCAACGAACCAATGGCGGGCGTGAGAAATACGGGCTAGCTAGACCGACATTTCGTCCCCGACACTCCGACAATGGATACGCCCCCAACAGCACTCACCCGTCTCAGTGAAGAAGAGCGGCTGTATCGAGATACGGTTCGGCGCTTCGCCGTCGATCAAATCCAGCCCCATGTGCGCCAGATGGATGAGCGGGGCGAGTTCCGTCCTGACCTGATCCGGCAATTCTTTGAGCTGGGGCTGATGGGCATCCAAGCGCCCGAGCAGTACGGCGGACAGGAGGGATCGTTCTTCATGGCGGCGCTGGCGGTCGAAGCGCTTTCGACGGTCGATCCCGCGGCGGCGGTCATCGTCGATGTGCAGAACACGCTCTTCAACAATGCCTTGTTGCGATGGGGCGACGCCGATCAGAAACAGAGATGGTTGCCCCGTGCCTGCCGGGACACAATCGGGGCTTATGCGCTCTCAGAAGCCAGTTCAGGCAGCGATGCCTTTGCGATGGCGACGAGAGCACGAGACAAGGGCGGCCATTTCGAGTTGAGCGGGCGCAAGTTGTGGATCAGCAACGCCAAGGAAGCGGGGCTGTTCATCGTGTTCGCGAACGCCGATCCGGAGGCGGGTTACCGCGGCATCACGGCATTTGTCATTGACCGTGAGGCGCCGGGTCTCGAGGTCGGCAAGAAAGAAGACAAGCTGGGGATCCGAGCCTCCTCGACTTGCGAGCTGATTCTGGACGGCTGCCATGTGAGCAAGGACAATGTGCTAGGCGAGGTGGGCAAGGGCTACAAGATCGCGATCGAAACCCTCAACGAAGGCCGTATCGGGATCGGCGCGCAGATGCTCGGCCTCGCCGAAGCGGCGCTCGATCACGCCCTCTGTTACGCCAAGGAGCGAAAGCAGTTCGGAAAGCCGATAGCGGAGTTTCAAGGATTGCAGTTTCAGCTCGCCCAGATGGCGACTGAGGTCGAGGCCGCGCGGCTGCTGGTTTACAATGCGGCGCGTTTGAAGGACGCCGGCGATCCCTACGTCAGCGAGGCCGCGATGGCAAAATACTACGCTTCGGAGATGGCCGGCCGCGTCACCGCCAAGGCGATCGACGTGCTGGGAGGCGTGGGCTTCACGAAGGAGTATCCGGTTGAGAAACTCTACCGCGACGCCAAGATCGGAACGATTTACGAGGGCACGAGTAATATTCAACTGCAAACGATCGCGAAGCAGATCCTGGCGGCGGACGGCAGGCTGTTCGGGACCTAGTCTCAATGCCATGGCCCCTCCGGGTGGCGGTAGGGCGAAGGCGTCGCCGCTTCGCGGCGAAGGACCGGCAGGATTGCCGGTCGCTACTGCCGCATGTTCGCTGATACGGCTGCTCGTTGTCGGTGGAGGGCTGGTCGGGACGCTACGCTGACAACAGGTTTTCGTGCTGGTGGAGCAGATATTTGTCGGTCATGCCGGCGATGTAGTCGCAGACGACGCGGTGCAGGGGTTCGACGCTGGCTTGGTTCTGGCTGGCTTGGTTCCGGAAGGAAGCGGGCAATCGCTCGGGACGGCTGATGTAGAACTGGAACAGGTCGATTACTTTCTGGTCTGTCCGTCGGCGGTCCTGGTTGAGCTCCGGGGAGTGATAGACCTCACGCGACAGCAATTGCTTGAGCTGTTTCGACGCCTGCGCCGCTGCGGGGCTCAGGGCGGCAAGCCTCTCGGGGCAATCTCGAACTTGTGCCGCGTTCTGAATATCCGCTTCCAGAGCGGCTGCCCGGGTTCCCTCGATCAGCCCGGTCACCAGGCGGTCCAGCGTGCGGCGCAATGCCTCGTTGAAAACTTGACGCTCAGACGCCGCGGGATAGCTCGTTTCCGCCTCTCGCATCAAGCGGTCGAATAACGGCACTTCCCCGCGCGCCGTGTCCGTGTCGATGAGCCCGCCGTCGATCGCGTCGTCCAGGTCGGCGCAATTGTAAGTGATCTCATCCGCGGGGTCGATGAGTTGCGCTTCAAGCAAAGGCCGCTGTTCCAGAAGGTATCCTTCCAACTCCGGAAAGGACGCCAAGGCGTAGTCCCTTGAATGCTTGATGATTCCTTCCCTCACTTCAAAGCTGAGGTTGAGACCCGGAAATGCGGCGTAGCGCTGCTCCAGGTTTTCGACAATCCGCAGTGCGTGCAGGTTGTGGTCAAAGCCGGCGCCGAACTGCTGCATCTGCTTGTTGAGAACCTCCTCGCCGGAATGACCGAAGGGTGGGTGGCCGATATCGTGGCTGAGGGCCAGCGCTTCGACCAAATCCTGGTTGAGGGCCAGCGCGGAGGCCACGGTCCGGGCAATTTGGGAGACTTCGATGGTGTGTGTTAAACGATTGCGGAAGTGGTCGGAGTGGGGCGAGGTGAAGACTTGCGTTTTGTGCTCGAGGCGCCGGAAAGCGCGCGCGTGGATAATGCGGTCGCGGTCTCTCTGGCAGGCGTTGCGGTAGGGATGCGGCGGTTCGGGGTAGCGCCGGCCGCGGGTTTGGTCGGCGGCGAAACGAAGATGGGCTAGCACGGGCCGCTAGGAGCCGTCCAACTCGGTGAGCGTCGTTCCGGCCGATACGCCCGCCGTGCCGGGTTCCTTCATCATCTCCTCGAGAATGGTTTTGGCTTCTTCTTCTTTGTCCGTCGTCGAAAGGTAGCGAGCCAGCGCCAACTGCGCTCGGGATTTCGGCACGACGCGAGTGGGGTTATCGATGAGGTGCTGGTAGTGGCGGCGTGCTGGCTCATCTTCTTGGCGGCGGGCGTGCAGGTCGGCCAGCGCCAGTCTTGCCAGGGCAGGGTATTCGCCTTTGTTGTCCACAATTCCTCCCAGCCGTTTCTGGGCTTCCTCCAGCTTTTCTTGCCCGATTTCCAGCAAGGCCAGGTAGTAGGCCGCAGCGACCGCTTCTTCACCGCCCCCGTATTCACTAATGACTTTCTCTAGCTGTTCGGTGGTGTCGCGAAAGCGGGCGATCGTGGTAGGAAACGTGATGCCTCCGGGTTGCTGCTCGGTGTCCACCTTGCCGTGGTACATCTCAACGGCCTTGTGGAACTCGGCCCGAGTCTCCGCGGCGCGGGTTCGCCGATAGCCTGCGTAGGAAACAATGGCGATGATCAGCGCTATGGCGCCTCCGCCCCAGATCAGCAACTGCTTGCGATGCGACGAGACGTAGACGACGGACTGCCCCACCTCTTCAACGAAGCGGTCTTGCTTGAGTTGCTTTCTTGAAAGCCTTGCCACGTTAGTTCACACGCCTCCGAATCATTATCTCGCGGGAGCGGCCGCCTCCGCTTGCACGCCGTCGGCGAACCCGGGCCGGTTACCGCTGATATCACCTACTCCGAGCAGCGAGAGGCCCGAGGTTGCCGGCCAGGCTTCGTTAGTCATTGACCGGCAAAGCTGTAAAGTAGTGCTTACGCGATCATGCTAGCAGCGGTAAAAAACCCTGTCAATCCGGCGGGCAAGAGCTGTACTGCTCCCTACGAATGCTGAACGAACGGCAAAACGCAGCCTAAGGCATTTCAGAGTAATGCCGATACTATGGATGGAGGTGCATAAACTAAGGTTAACACCTGAATCTTAAGGGAAACACTTGGTGATTTGGCCCTCGGGCATGTATACTCGCTTTGATACCATGCGTGACCTGGAACGGACGCCGCTCCTGTCTCAGGACGTCGTAGTCTTAAGTGAAAAGGTAAAGTCGTATATCCAGCGGCTGGCGAGGGAGCTTGCGCCGCGGGTCTCGACGATTGAGAAACGCTGGCAGCGGAGGCTGCCTTCGATCTTCGGCGAAGCGGTCAATGGATCTCATCTAAGGGCCCTGGCATCGATCAATCCCGGCAACTGGTCGGAGGTGCTGGCCGAGGGCCGCATGAATGAGTTTTTGGAGCAGGTGGAGTATCACGGGCGCTGGCTCGCCAAGCTGGACGTGCCGCCGAACCACGTGCTGGCGTCGCTTCAAGAGTATGAAAAAGCGCTGCTGCCGGATCTCAAGAAATTCTTTCCGGAGGACTTCAACAGCTACATCTCGGCGCTCGATCATCTCTACTTTTGCGTCAAGCTCACGCTGAACAACGCCTACTATCAGGTTCGCGACCTCGAGGCCCGCGCCTTCTACGAGGTGCTGCAGGACCAGCTCGAGTCGGACAGCGTGCAGGATCTGCTGCACCGGGTGCTCGAGACGCTGATGCGGACGTTCAAGGCGCAAGGCGGCGTGATTTTGCTGCGGGCCCCCTCGTCGCGCAAGCTGCAGGCCAAAGCCTGGAAGGGTATGAACGCTGACTTGGCCGCCTGTTTCGACACGGCAGCCAGGCGCGGTTTGGCGGGCAGGATCGCGACGAGCGGAAAACCGATTATCGTGGTGGATGTCGGCGAAGAGCCGCTCATCAAGAAGCCCGAGATTCGCGCGGCGTTTCGCAGTTTGTGGGGCGTGCCCCTCAGCGTGGCCGGCAAGGGCACGGGGGTTTTGCACTTAGGCTTTTCGCAGGAGTATCATTGCCTGCCGCGCGAACTAAAACTGCTCGAGGCGATCTCGGAACGTTGCGCGCACGCCATCGAGAAAGCGCAACTGCTCGAAGAACTGCACGATAGCAAGGAACAGATACGCCGGCTTGGCGAACACATGCTGACCGTGGAGGAAGAAGAGCGCCGCAGGATCAGCCGCGAACTCCATGACGAGGTAGGGCAGTCGATGCTGGTCATCCGGCTCTACCTGGAGATGGTGCAGAGTGATTTGCCGGCGAGCGCCGCTCATCTCAACGCCAAGCTCGAAGACACGCGGCGGCTGACCGAGCAGACCATCCACGAGATGCGGCGGCTGATTTCCGATCTGAGTCCGAACGTTCTCGAGCAGCTCGGGTTGCCGGCCAGCATCCGGCAGTTTGTCACGAACTTCAGCCGAACGTTCCCCGGCAAGGTTCAGCTGCGAATGTCGCGCGTGGATAAACTGCCGAGGGGATCCGAGATTATGCTTTACCGCCTGGTCCAAGAGTGCTTTACGAATGTGATCAAGCATTCCGGCGCGGATAACGTGGTCTTGAATCTGAGCCGCGGCAACGGCCTGGTCAAGATGAAAATGCACGATGACGGTATTGGTTTCGATGTCGAGGAAGCCTCCCAAAAGCACGAGTCGTTCGGCCTCTCTGGAATGAGGGAGAGGGTGGCGCTGCTGGGCGGTCAAATCGACATCCAGTCGTCTCCGGGCAAGGGGACACGAGTTGAGATTGCCATTCCGGTTTAAGTCTTAAGCCGGCGGGTACAGATACGCGAGTGGGTAGAAACGCTAAAGATTGAAGCAACGAAAAGAGGTTAATCCATGTCGAAAATTCGAGTCTTGTTAACCGATGACCACACCCTGTTTCGCCAGGGGATTCACACCCTTCTGGTGGAGGAGACCGACATCGATGTCGTTGGCGAAGCGGCCAACGGCACCGAGGCTGTCGAGAAAGTTGGGCCCATGCGGCCCGATGTGGTGCTGATGGATATCGGGATGCCGGGGCTTTCGAGCTTCGAAGCCACGCGCCAGATTAAGAAGATTCGTCCCGAGACGAAGATTCTTTTCCTGACCATGTACGACGACGAAGATTATTTGGTCGAGTGCATGGAGGTTGGCGGCAGCGGCTACGTGCTCAAAGACAGTCCGGCGCCGCAGCTTCTGGCGGCGATTCGCGACGTCTATCGCGGAGGGAGCTACCTGAGTCCCAAAATGCTGTCGCAACTGGTCGATGATTTCCGGTCTCGAATCAAGACCAACCATCGTCAGCCGCGCTTCGCGACACTGACCCCGCGCGAGAAAGAAATCTTGAAGTTCCTGGCGGAAGGCCAGTCCGTCAAAGAGATCGCGACGCACTTGAACCTGAGCGTCAAGACCATCGAGGCGCATAAGTTCAATCTGATGCGCAAGCTCGACATTCACAACAAGGCGCAACTGGTTCAGTACGCGATCCAGAAAAAGATCATCAAGATCCCGGTCGGTCCCTAGAGCGGTCCTTTCTCCTACTCGCCGACACCCCGCGGGTCATGCGTGTGGGGTTGGCGGTGGGGCGTCTGTTTCGTCACAGCAGCGGATTGGGGCGCACATTCTAGCCCGAAGTTCCAAAGGCGCCAAGGTAGAAGTGTTTTGTTTGTGGGGGTTAGTTTAGGCGGGGGGTGTCGGTTACTGACTACACCTCGCATTCAGAGCTTGACCTTTAGCAACTCCAGCGTCCGCCGTTGCGCCAGCGTGGGCAGCGTCGTCATCTCAAATGACGGAACCGTCTGGTCGGCGGTTCGATGCGGTTTTTCGTGATGGTCGCCAGGTCCTTCAGCCAGTCTTGAAAACTTTGCAGCCCCTCCGGGGTCCGCTTGCGCCGCGCCTTGGCCTGCACCGCGGCCGAGCGCTCGGCCGACGCTACCGGCGACGCCGGGGCCTCCCTTCCGCACCGCGGTCTCCCTTCGCTGGCATGCCGTGCCCACTACCCCGGCGGACCGAACCGCTGCAAGTGTCGGTTGCTTCCCGGCTGGTGCGGCCTTCCCCGTATCTCAGGCGGGCCGGCGTCCGCGATTTTCCTTTCGAGGCCTGCTCAAGCTTACTGCGCGTTACGGCCTGCCAGATCGCTCGGCCAGCTTCCTCTGGACTTTGTCACGAGGCTTCCGCCCGGCCAGTTACCCGACGCGCCGCTCGTCAGCTTCCACGCTTACCGAACGCTTACCGACAACTACATGGGTGGGCTCCTTCCTCCCACAGGGTGTCCGCGCCGAAAAGGAGCACTGAGAAACACGGGCTAGGAGTCTGTTCCACAGAAATCTTCGGTACCACATATAGACAAACCTAGATTTCTTGGGAATTATATACGAAAGTGGCGAAAACGATGAATCAGCGAGACTTGGGCGGCATCACCTGACGCACGCGAACCGGGCGCACCAAAGCCTTGATCGCATCCTCTAACGTCCCCTTGAGGCGCAAGTCCTCGCGTAGCTCCTTCACGGACGGTTGGTAGTCCGTGTGGGGTACGTCCACAATGGGGGGCTTGGGCTGATTCTTCGGCATATCTCGTTTCGGGTCGAGCATGGCTTTCATGTTCCCTCCCTTCCAAGGTGTACTAAGAGCTTCAGGGCTTCAAGTTCATCGGGGAAGTTCCCGATCAACAAATTTCCACTCTATTCTTCGGGGGTCAGAATGTATGATCATGATCCATGTGTCCCCCGATACTGTATCCAAGAGTATTTTATCGCTGCTTGAAAGTTCTACAATCTGAAAACTGGCAACCATCTTCTCTTCTTTCATTTTTGGGGTTTTCCTTATCGGGGGGATTGTTGCAGTGCCTTCTTGAAGCCCACGCACTTTCACCCCGCCAGTGGCCATAACAGCGGCTCAAGAACCCGACGAATCACCTGCCAACGAAGGAACTCTCCCTTGCCGTCGATTTGGTAGCGGCACTCGCCATCGTCATTTAGTGTAAGGGTTAACTCCGTCTTTTTGTTGACCAGGATGCAGTCTTTTTCTTCGTCAAGGGTGAAGCTTACCTTTGCCTCTTGCTTCTGGTTGCAACCCCGCTGAACTGAGCATTCATTTTCGTCAAGGGTGAATTTTTCATTGTGATAGGAAAACGACAGGGCAGACCCCCTCGACAACAGTTTTCCCCGTTCAGCTACGAAAGATTCCAAGTCGCTCTTCAGATTGACAAACTCTTTGTACACTGAGCACTTGTGACGGGCCTTGACCCAGTTGAAGTCATGCGACGATTTATCACCGGACATGTAGATATTCTCCCAGCGCCATTACGCCCGTGTACCAGAAGCCAAGCCGTTACTCGCGATCAGCGTCCGGTATCGTAGCCGCTTACCCTCCATGCCGCTCTGAAGGGTTCCAAGCTGGTCAATGGTGTCTTGTTCGCGGAGGTTGTGGCGACCCGCGAACTCTTGCACGTAGCGGTCCAGGTGTTTAGGCGAGAGCTTGTGGAACGTGCCTTTATGCGCTCTCTTCAACATGGACCATAGCGACTCGATGCCGTTGGTGTGTACGTCTCCCCTGACGTACTCGGAGAGCGAGTGTTTGACCGTGGCATGGTCGAACGGGAGCGAGTGATAGGCCCCCGCATCGTCGGTGTAGACCTTCGCGCCTGGTTGTGCGTGTTCGATGACGAAACCTTTCAGTGTGTCGCTGTCAGTGGACGTGACAACTTGGGCGGCGACTTGCTTGGTCGCCCTGTCTTTCGCGCCAACAACGGCGGTTTTCCCGACCGGCCCACGCCCGTCCAGTTCCTTGCGCTTGGCCTTGGGCATATTGCGCCGCTTCCCGCCCACGTAGGTCTCGTCCACTTCGACCGGACCTGCGAACAGCATACCATCCTGCGACAAGGCTGCACGCAACCTGTGGGCAAGAAACCAAGAAGTTTTCTGCGTTACGCCGATGTCTCGATGGAGCTTCATACTGGACACGCTCTTGAGACTCGTCATCAGAAGAAAGGCCCCGATGAGCCAGTCCTGATAGCCAACCTTAGCGCATTCCATCACGGTGCCGGTCTTCACGCTGAACTTCTTCCCGCACTCCTTCTCGCGGCAGCGATAGGGCATGGTTTTGTGCTTGCATCCCGACTGCACATTGACCGACCCGCAGATAGGGCAGCACATTCCGTTCGGCCACCGCTGCTTGATGAACCACTGCTCTGCCGTCTCGTCGTCGGGGAACATCTTCAGCATCTTCTTGAGCGTGATGCCCTTCCGGTACGCCTTTCCTGGTGCCTTAGCCATGACTACATCTTACCGCAAAGTGGCGTAAGAGTCAAGCGTTTTCGCCACTTTCGTATATAATTCCCGATTTCTTCGCACAAGATGTCGTAGCCCAAAAGGCCAATTTTTGTTCTGTGAGACAGACTCCTAATCCGACCGGAACGAGACCGGCTGAGATGCTGGAGCGGCCTCGGGTTGCGGTGTTTGTTGAGCGGACAGATCGGGAGCTTCCTCGATCGCTCGCTCGCAGGCGAGGCGCAGACCGTGCAACGCCAGCTCGAAGCGGTCACGGATCCCGGTCTTTTCGAAGATATGCATCAGGTGGATCTTGACCGTTCCCGTGGCTATGTTGAGAGCCTCGCCGATCTCCCTGTTCTTCAAACCTTTGGCGACCAAAGCGGCAACTTCCTGTTCGCGGGGTGTCAAGGGCCGGTTGCGCGGCCGGCCCAGCGGGGAATCCTTGCTGAGAAACAGATTCTCGGTCCACAATTGCTTGCGAGAGACCTCCCGCAAACATTCCAGCAAGGCGCTCGTCGAGGACGTTTTCTTGACGATGCCGCGCGCCCCCGCCCTCAGGGCGCGAAAGCATTCGACATCCGAAATCGCCGCCGCCCAGACGACGACTTCCGTCTGGGGAGAGTTCCGAGGAACCTGCTCCACCCACTCGATCAACTTGTGCATTCCGAAGCCGCGGTCGACAACAACTATCGTCGGCCGGTGTCTCTCGATTTCTAAACTCGCCTCTTCCAATGAGGCGACGGCGCTCACGAACTCAATGTCTTCGCACGCCTCGAGAACCGACCTAAGTCCCTCCTGAAGGATCGGCTGGGGGTCCGATAGGCACACGGAGATCATCGGCGGCTATCCTCCTGGGCACACTGGGGGACAAGAGTTTTCCAATGGACTACCATCCTGAATGTTCGATCGTCATTCGAGGCAAATTCCTACACTCGCCCCGGCGACAAAGTGGAAGTTGGCGTTGAGGGTCTCTCCCCGCCGTTCGCCGAACCCTATTGCGGGCGAGATTCCGTCAAAGCTTCGCTGAGCGAAAACTTCGCTGGATTAACATTCAAGACTCCCCAATTGTCGGCCGATATGTTGGGAAGCAACCAAATGTCGTCCCTGGCAAGCGCCGAGCGGGTTGCCGGCTCCAAGGCTCCAAGCGGCGGGTCGAGGGATTACTTCATCGGTTGTCAATCTACAGCATCGAAAACGAGAACTGAGGGAATCCATAGATGAAAAATAAATTCAAATTACTGCTTCATAAGATTCGTCTTTTGGCAGAGGACAGCGAAGGTCAGGATCTGGTGGAATACGCGCTGTTGGCCGGATTCGTAGCCGTCGCCGCGGGCGCATTGCTGCCTGGCATCAGCGACAGCATCAGCGTCATCTTTTCCAAGATGGCCAGCGTTCTATCGACCGCTGCCAGCTAGGCGCGGTCAACCTAATGTTTTTGAGCGATGCCGCCGCGGCGCTCCATGCCGCGGCGGCCGCGCTCAGCCGTCACCATCCATGACATGAGGCAGGGCACATGTTCTTATTTGCTGTTAATTTCACGATCACCAGGATCCGAAGGCTTGCTATTTGGCGGGACAGGCGGGGACAGGACTTCGTCGAGTACGCGCTGCTGGCGGGACTGGTAGCTGTAGCTTCCGTCCTATTCCTGCCGGGCATGTCGGAGAGTATGTCGCAGATCTATTCCCGCCTGGCCAATAAGTTGGTTCAAGCTTCGGTGTAGATCCCGGCCGAGCCCGCGCCGCACTCGCCAAGCAGCGCTCAGACGCCGTGCCTGGAATCCAGCGCGGCGCCTAGCCGCGATCCCGAGGTTGAGCCGGCTCTTTATGAAGCCCGCGCGAGGCCCCAACTCCAACGGCCGGCCGGCCGCACCCTGACCTGGTTCGCCCGATCCGTGCCCGTCGCCCTGCTGACTCGGTCGATCCTCCCGCCGCTAGCGCGTGAAATTTCGTGTTCATGCCGGCAGAGTTCAACCCGCTCGCCGCATTTTCTCATCCCGCCTGTTTTCCTTTGCTGAAGCCCGGCGGTTTCTCCTTCTCCTCCGACGATAATCCTAAAACTCACCCCTCATCGAGCCGATAAAACATACGATGAACTCACGAGTCGTATTAGCCCTAGCAATCTCCGCCGGAATGGCTCTCTTGGTCACCGGCATCTTCTATCAGGTGGCGGTCCGCGGCCGAGACAACCCCGTGCAGCAGGTGGAAATGCGGGAGATCGTCGTCGCCGGCCAAGATCTGGAAATTGGCGCGGCGATCGAGGCTCCCAATCTCAAATTGGAGCTGTGGCCCAGCAACAAGGTTCCGGAAGGAGCCTTCGAAGTGGTCGAGGACGTTGTGGACAGGGTCACGATCAGCCGCATCTTGATCAACGAGCCCGTCTCCGGGCGGCGGCTGGCTCCGGCCGGCTCCGGCGTCGGTCTCTCACCGAAAGTGCCTCCCGGCATGCGAGCGATGGCCTTGCGCGTCGACGATGTCAACGGCGTGGCCGGCTTTGTATTGCCCGAGGCGCGAGTCGACGTGCTGCTGACCGGCACGCCGGTGGGACGTGAGGACATTGGCCGCCTTACGAAAACCATACTCAGTCATATCAAAGTCATCTCGGCGGGCGAGCATCTGGCTCCTGACGCGTCCGGGCGCCCGAAAAGGGTGCCCGTGGTGACCCTGCTGCTATCGCCTGAGCAAGCGGAATTGCTCACGCTGGCCCGCGCGGAAGGACAGATTCAACTCGTTCTTCGCAACTCCATGGACGAGGACACGACGAAAACCGCGGGCGTTCGTCAACCGGAGCTATTCTCCATTGACTTCGAGCCTGCCCCCAAACCGCGCTCGGGACGCCCGGTGGCTCCTCGAGTGATTCGAGTCCAGGCGCCTCCCCGGCCCTCGCAAGAAGTGGAGGTCTATCGAGGGAATCAGAAGTCGGTGCAGTCGTTCGCCGCACGCGCGCGACCCTGATCTTGCCTGCGTGCCAAAGCGAACCGCGGGCCTCGCACTTGCCCCGCGGGCGGGTTTGACGGCCACCGCGAGAAGCAATGCGTGAACGAACCGACACCAGGCCCGGCGAAAAGTCTCGCAGCGATTCTGGTCTGTCCAGACCAGGATCTGGCTCAGCAGGTGACAGCCGCACTCCAGGGTCTCGATGGGCTCTCGATCGTCTCGTCGTATCTTGCTCAGCATCCCTCTAGCCACGAGCTGGCCGAAGGAGTCAGGCGGCTGCAGCCCGACGTCATCCTGATCGACGTCAGCTCCAGCCGCGACTCAGGCCTGCGGCTGATCGCGCAAGTGGCTGACTACTGGCCGAACATTTCCGCGGTAGGCATCAGCCGGGGCAACGAACCCGAATCCATCCTGCAGTGCCTGCGAAGCGGAGCCAGCGAGTTTCTTAGTAGTCCGTTTTCGCATGATGACGCTCACCAGGCGGTCCAGCGCATACTGCGCCGGAAGACGGCCGAAGTGCCGGCACACACGGCCAAACAAGGGCGCCTGCTGACATTTGCGTCCGTTAAAGGAGGCGCCGGAAGCACCCTGATTGCAGGGAATACGGCCTGCCAGATCCAGCGCGCCACCAAGGGCCGCGTACTGCTGATCGACTGCAACCTGACCACCGGGCTGATTTCGTTTCTATTCAGGATCAATCACGCCTACAGCCTGACCGACGCTCTCAAGCACTCCAGCCAACTTGACCCGACGCTGTGGGGAGCGCTTGTCGCCAACCGCAACGGCATCGACATTCTGACCGCGCCCGAGCAGCCCGAAGTCGCCGTGATTGAGCCCTACGCGGTGCAAGAAATGCTCGAATACGTCCGTTCGGTTTATGACCACGTCCTTGCTGACCTTGGCGGCGTCTGGGGCGGCATCTCGCTGGCGGCATTGCCACTCGCGAATGGCATCCACCTGGTGTGTGGCAGCGATATGCCGTCACTGTACCTGATGCGCCGATCGATCCAAGTCCTGCAAGAGACGGGCTACAGCCCCGAGCAGCTTCGCATTCTCGTGAACCGCATCCAGAAACGGTCTGAGCTGAGCGTCGAAGATATGCAAAAGATTTTCCGCGCGCCGGTTCACACAACGTTCCCCGACGACACGGCCGGCGTCGACAAGGCCCTGCGCGACGGTGTTCCCCTGGCCGAGAACTCTGAGTTCGGGAAAAGCATTGGCCGCTTTGTCCAGGGTCTGCTGGCGCACGAAACCAAAGCGGCTCCCGAAGCAATGGGAGTCCGGGCGTTGAATGAACTTCTGAGCGGAACCTAGTCCGCTTTCATCCTTGGTGTTCAACGTTTGCGCGTTCCAGTCGATAAGTGAGGCGGGGTTTTTATCCCAGGAGGATTGATGCCGGTCTTAGAATCGCCGCCCGCAGCACCCGCTATCCGAGAGCATCTGCAGCGTCCCGCCTCGCCTGTGCCAATTCATGGTCTGGGGCAACAACATCAAGATCTCAAGTTCACGCTCCACCGCAAGCTGCTGGACAAGATCAACCTCGACGCCCTGGCTTCGATTGAAACCCAGAAGCTGCGCAACGAGGTGCGCTCGGCCCTGACGCAACTGATGGACGCCGAGCAGACCCTGCTCAGTGCGGTCGAGAGAAACCAAATTGTTTCCGAGGTCCTCGATGAAGTCTTCGGCCTGGGTCCGTTGGAACCGTTACTGCAGGACACTACGGTCAGCGACATCCTGGTCAACACGCACAACCAAGTGTACGTCGAACGGAGGGGCAAGCTGGAGCTGACCAATGTCACATTCAAGGACGACGCGCATCTGTACCGTATCATTGACAAGATCGTTTCCGAGGTCGGCCGCCGCATTGACGAATCGTCCCCGATGGTGGACGCGCGCCTGAGCGACGGCTCCCGCGTCAACGCCATCATTCCTCCGCTCGCGGTCGACGGTCCGTTGCTCTCGATTCGCCGCTTTGGCAAGGACAAACTGCTGCCCGCGGACCTCGTTGACCGCCAATCGATGACTCAAGAGATGCTGCAGTTGCTGGAGGCGTCGGTCAAAAGCCGCCTGAATATCATAGTGGCGGGGGGGACCGGTTCCGGTAAAACCACCCTGCTCAACGCGCTGTCGGCCTTCATCTCGCCCAGAGAGCGTCTCGTCACCATCGAAGACGCCGCCGAACTGCAGCTCAAGCAGCCTCACCTGGCGCGCCTGGAAACGCGGCCGCCCAATATGGAAGGCACTGGCGCCATCCGCCAGCGGGAGCTGCTGATTAACGCTCTGCGCATGAGACCCGACCGCATCATCGTCGGGGAGTGCCGCAGTGAAGAAGCGCTCGACATGTTGCAGGCAATGAACACGGGGCACGATGGCTCGATGACGACCGTGCACGCCAACTCTCCCCGCGATGCGATCGCCCGCCTCGAGGTCATGGTCACCATGGCCACTTCGAACCTGAGCCTGGTTTCGATCCGCCACCAGATCTCATCCGCCGTGGATGTGATCGTTCAAACCGCCCGCTTGGGCGACGGCTCCCGCCGGGTCATGTGCATCACGGAAGTGGGCCACATGGAAGGCGACATTGTGACGCTGCAGGATTTGTTTGTCTTTGAGAAAAGAGGCATCTCGCCCGAAGGCCGCGTGCTAGGCCGCTTTGCCGCCACGGGGATTCGGCCGCGATTTTACGAAAAGGTGCTGGCTGCGGGAATTCGTCTTCCCACCGAGGTATTCGAGTCCGTGCTTGAGGTCGATTAGCTTTGTGTGAGCCCAGCGGACTCCAGCCTGCCATGCCCACGCGGGCCGCTGCGGGCCGAGCTGTTCCGGTTGGATATCTAAGGAGCGGACATTGATTCTAATACTTGTTCTTTTCTTGTTGACCATGACACTGACCGCCGGAACGTACTTGTTGGTCAACCGTTCTCTTCTCAACAGGGAAACCGCTAAGGTTCGTGACCGGCTGACGGATCCGGCGCCGCGGGCGGCCTCGGCCGGGACCTCAACCTCAGCATCTCTATTCTTGCCGGATTCGGACGCGAAAGATCACCTCCTGAGCCGCCTGCTTCAAAAGTTCAACCTGGACCAGGGCATGCAGGAACTCATCGAACAGGCCGGCCTTGGCTGGGCTCCGGGTCAAGTTTGCATGGCAAGTCTGTTGCTGGCCCTGGCCGCGTTTAACGTCATCTGGTACCTGACGCCCTTGGGTCATCTGTTCTCGGCGGGAGGCGCGGCTGTGGCTGGAGCGCTGCCAATTCTCTACATTCGGCGGACCCGGAAGAGGCGCATTGAAGCCTTTGAAGCCCAGTTTCCGGACTCTCTGCAGTTCATCGCCCGCGCCATGCGAGCCGGCCATGCTTTTTCGGTGGCGCTCGAAATGGTGCATCAAGAATTCGCTGACCCGCTGGGCAGTGAGTTCCGCCGCACGTTCGAGGAACAGAACCTGGGCCTTCCTATCGATACGGCACTCCAAAAGCTGAGCGAGCGCTTACCGCTGATGGACGTGCAGTTCTTCGTAGCCGCCGTTTTGCTCCAGAAACGGACCGGCGGAAACCTGGCGGAGATTCTCGACAAACTGGCGAGCCTGATTCGGGAACGCTTTAAGCTGCGCGGCCAAATCCGCACCATCAGCGCCCATGGGAGGTTATCCAGCTTGGTGCTAACCGCCATCCCCGTGGCCGTAGCCGTGATGATGTACATGGTGCATCCCGAGCACATGAAATTCTTCGTCGATCACGACATGGGGCAGTGGATGGCTGGGTTGGCGCTGGGACTTCAAGTCATGGGCTATTTCATCATGCGCCAGATCGTCAAGATCGAAGTTTGAGGAATTCTTACTGAGGCGAAAATATGGTTCTGTTGATGTCAGTGTTTCTATTCATTGCCGTCATGTCGCTGCTGTATTTTTTCGGGGTAAAGCTCTGGGTCAACCCCAAAACCATGCTCGAACGCGTTACGGCCGACGGCCTCGCTCAGCCCGCTGCTCATGCGAGCTTGGCGTTTCATGACCTGCTGGCCAAGGTCGGCAACCTGGTTCCAGCATCGCCTGTCGATCTATCAAGCGCCCAGAAGCGGCTCTACAACGCGGGTTATCGTTCTGCCGCGGCTCTCAAGGTTTTCTATGGCATCAAGGCCGTCGCGACGCTTCTGCTGCCGCTGCTGGCGTGGGTAGCGTTGGCGTCGGCCGGAGTTGGCGGCGAGAACCTCTTCGGACTCATTGCTCTGGCGGGGGGGCTTGGATTTCTCGGCCCCAACGAGTTCGTGAACCACATGGTCAAGCGCCGCAAGCACCGCATCGGCCGCGCCTTGCCGAATGCACTGGATCTGATGGTCGTGTGCGTGGAATCGGGACTTGGCCTCGACCAGGCGATTCTGCAGGTCAGCCGCGAGCTTCAAAACAGTTATCCGGAGATCAGCAGCGAGTTTGCCATCACCAACCTCGAAATGCGGCACGGCAAACAGCGCTCCGAGGCACTGCGAAATCTTGGCGAGAGAACCGGCGTGGACGACATGAAAAAGCTCATGTCCACTCTGATTCAGGCTGACCGTTTCGGCACCAGCATCGGCCAGACCCTGCGAACACATTCCGAGTTCATGCGCACCACCGCGCGCCAGAGAGCGGAGGAAAAGGCCGCCAAAATGGGGATTAAACTCGTATTTCCGATCTTCTTCTGTATCCTGCCTGCCCTGTTTGTTGTCACCGTGGGTCCGGTGATTGTCAAGATCATGTTCGAACTGCTCCCCATGATGAGCGGAGGGTAGTGATGAGCAGAAGGGGAATAACGAACCTGGAGTCCCGATTCCGTCTCAAGCGGGACAAGCGAAATTCATAAGAAGAGGAGGTTCATCACATGGTTCGAATCATTTGCGCCGTCATCACCGTCATCTTGCTTGGTTTGATCGTTTTGCGCAGAAGAACGAAGCAGTCCTTTTAGTTTTAATCGCCAGGTCTAAACCGGGATTTCCATCTTGACATCAGTAGTATACATTCACTGGTCCCGACAAGCTTTATACGCGAGTCAAGAAGGAGGAAGAGAAGCAGGCGCCGGCCCGTGCAGCCGCCGGAGAGACGCCTGGCCGGGGGAGTGGCTTTGAATCCAAATCCGAAAACCGTCGAACACACAACCACTCGACTTCTATCTTTTCCTGAATCTCTTTGTTGCCCCGGAATCCGCAATCAAAGCGAGCAGCGACAAAAAGACAAACCGATCCGCCCGGGACCGAAATCCTGAGAGAGCGGGTCGCGTTCATTCCGATGGGCTGGAAGATACGGCAGTCAAAGAAATCCCAGACCGACTCTCCGCTCACCTCCTCGATGAGCATTCCCAATAGCCGATATCCCACGTTCGAGTACGCCCAGCGCTCGCCGGGGGCAGAATCGAGCGGTCCGAATGCTGTCCTGAGTACCTCGAATTGGACATGTTCATGCCGATCGAACTCGAAGACGCCCCCCTCCCAGACCTCCTCCTTGATGCCAGACGTGTGGGTTAATAGGTGACGCACCGTGATCTCGGACCAGGAATCGGGCAGGTTTGGGACGTACCGGTTGATCGGAGAATCCAAGCTGACATCGCCGTCCTGCACGAGCATCATCACTGCAGTGGCGGCGAACTGCTTTGAAATTGATCCGAGCCCATACAACGACTGGGCCGTAGCCGGTGCGCGGGGTTCGAGGCTCGCAAAGCCGTAGCCCTTCGGCAAAAGGATCTCACCTCCCCTGAGCACCGCGATGGACATGCCGGGCACGCCCTGTTCGGCCAGTACTCGCTCGATGTACTGATCCAAGTCGTGTTCTTGGACCATGATGTGGCGCGCAATGAACAGGCCCAACGCAACGGAGGCGACGATCCATTTACGCCGTCTTCGCTGCCCGGCATCACCATATGTCCGCTCCCTTGTTTCCATGCGGGGGAGTATGGCACCTGCCTAACTCTTGTTTAGGCTGACCTGGATAAAACCCGTCCTGGTCGGCGTAAGACGAAGTTGCTGACGCCAACCCGGGTGGCAACCGTTTTGTTTGTAACCTCGCCGTTTTATGCCGACCGGCTGCCCGGATAATCCCACCGCTCTCGCTGGACACGGCTTCGCGCAGACTGTCGAGGGGGCTACGGACTCCTTGACCGCCGCGGTTCAGCACCTCGGTGTCGACCATGGTGGTCTTGATCTTCTTGTGCCCCAGCAACTCCTGCACTGTCCTGGCGTCGTAACGGTCCAAACCATGTGCGCTGCCGGTGTTGGTCGGGTGATTAAAAACGGAGCTCTTGGGGTTCCTGGATGGGAACCACCTTGGAAGCGAGGTTGAGAATCGATTCGTCTGCCCCATCTCTTGATTACACACGAGGACCCCAACTCACTCAGCGCGCGCCGCAGCACTTCTTGTACTTCCTGCCGCTTCCACACGGACATGGCTCATTGCGGCCCGGCGCCCGCGGAGCGCGCCGCGGCTGGCACGAAGAGCGTTGCGGCTGTGGCGCTTCCAAGTCATCGTATCTGACGTGCCGCGCAGCTCCGCATTCCAGGCATGCCCGAACTACACGCAACGCTGTCTTGTGAGGATCAGTCACCACCCCATCCACCAGGAGTTGTTCTTCGCTGAGCCTCCGCAACGCAGTCTCCTTCGCCTTCGCGTCCATCGGAAGAGCCGCGCCGCCAGTCATCCAATATGCTTCTAGTGGAATTGTTCGGGTGGCAAAGTGCATGCGGTCGTCGAGCCCACTTTCGCTGAGTCCAACATCCATGATGAAGAGCTGCTCTCCGGACAGCGCATCGCGAACTGAGACTCCCGCGCCCGGCAACACTGCCTGTGGCCGCACGATCCGATACTGAGCCTTCAGATAGGCTTGCAACAGGAAGTCTTCATCGGTTCCGGCTTCCCGGATCTGGGCTTCCGCATAGCGTTGGACCAGACTCCGGCCACCATCGATCCAGTCGTGCAGACAGCAGTCCATGAGTACGCTCATCACATCTTCGCCGTCAAACCAGAGCTGCCCATCGCGCTCGACACCGATCGCTTTTGCGGTTTCAAGCATAGCCTCTCGGGGAACCGTTTTGAGGATTCGGTGATTGAGCTCTCTACTGAGCGTGCGTAAGCGCCGGTAACGCTCAATCTCGGACGGTGTGAAGGAGGATGTGGAGTTCATGAGTCTTCTTCGGTAATCAACGAGAGCCGTTCCGGACACGCCTCAGGTCGCGAGGATCGATCCCATTTTGGCGTATGCGGTACATCTCATCAGACATTTCGTCGTTCGCTCTTCCTGCTACTTCAGTGCAGACTGAGGTGGAAGCTTGTCGGTCCGCTTCTCAAGATAAGGGCCAAGCGACTCTCGCACGAATTCGGCCGGGGTACGGTCGTGGGCCAAGATTTCCAGGAGCTCCTGCTGCAACCGATCGCCGGTGCCCAACCGCTCGGCGGCCTGGCTCGCGAAACGATAAGCGTCCAAGACTTCCTGCGAACTGACTTCATACCCCCATCCCTGGCACAGCCCCCTCAGGGAGGCCAAGCTGACCTCCAGCGCGAAGCGGGGGTTATCCTTCGCCGAATCCCGCGCGGCCCGGTTCAACGTGCGAGGGTCACAGGGTCCGTGATTCGCCAGCCTCACCGCTAAGTCCAGCAGGCCTAGGCGCCGGGCCGTCGCGAACCACCGGCCCTCTTGACCCGGCGTGGACGCAACCAAGTCGATGAGAATCTCGCTCTTGTCCTTCCTCGCGTACTTCCTAGCAATGTTGCGGAAAGTCGCCACTCCCGTGAGTCCCTGGTTGGCGCTTATCGCATACTGCCGGTAGGCCGCCTCGGCTTCGCCGCAGGCGATCAGCAACTCCTCGCAGTCGCGGTCGATGGCCGCTTGGTTGTCGTTCAATCCCCCCGAGGCTCGGGCATAATCGAGGGCCTCCTCGTTGCGGCCCACGGCCGCAAGGGCCCGAAATCCGAAGCGACGATAATGCCAGAACGGGTGGGGCGCAGCATTCAGCAGGTCGAGCAACTCCTCGTAGCGCCCGGCTTCGAGCAGGCTCGAAAGACAGGCGGTGCTCCCACGAAAGTAGGCGCCGGGAGCGGGATCGTTCCAGCAGGCTCGAACCACGCCCAGCAGCTCATCAGCCCAACGCGATGCGGTCTCGGTGTCCCCGCAGATCTCGCCCCAACGGTCTGCCAACCCCTCTAAGTAACCCACGCCATCCTCCTGAATCGCTTGCCATAGCCGGTCAAGCCAGCCGGTGCGGGTTTTGGGATCCGCATCAGTCTCAGCGAGGATGGGAATCACGGCCTCCACAGCCTTGGCGACCGCATTACCTAGAGCTCCCGAGGAAGAATCGACATGTTGCAGGGCGGGCCACATCCGCTCCAGCAAGCGGACCACACCCTCCCCTGCGCACACCGGGTCGCGGCGAGCCGCTTGTCTGATCTCTGCCACCGCCTCTTTGATTCGCTGGCATGCAAGTGGGGAGCCACGCCATCCGAACCTTTGGCTTCGGAAACGCCTGGTGAAAACCCATTTCGACGAACGGCGCGTGGTCATGCGCTTCGGATCGGGCTCGCGCTCTCGACGCCCGCAACGCTGTTACTAGCCCGTCAAGACACTAGCCGATCAGGTTAACAGGTCCGATACCATAGACGACGGCCTTCTCGAGCTGACGGTGCAGGTAGGCAACCCGGCAATTCGCATTCCGCGCCATACGGCTCGAGACACAGCTATTCTGCCGTCTCAAAAACATGCGGCCGGTTTGAGAGGCCCTATTCGGATTCGTTGCGCGGGTCCTACGTTACACGAGGGTCAGGGGCACTTCCGCGCGGTTAGGGCGGTATACGTCCTTCTGGTGACGTTTGGCTCTACACTAGCCCGAAGTTCGAAAGGCGGCAAGGCGGAAGTAACTTGTTTGCTGGGAGTTAGCTTAGGCGGGCGTGTCGGTTACTGACTACATCCCGGTTTCAGAGCATGACCTTGAGCAATTCCAGCGCCCGCGCCTGCGACGGCGTCGGCCGCGTTGTCATCTCAAATGACGGAATCATTTGGTCGGTTGGTTCCATGCGGTTTTTCGTGATCGTCGCCAAGTCCTTCAGCCAGTCTTGAAAACTTTGCACGGGCAGTCCCTCCGGGGTCCGCTTGCGCCGCGCCTTGGCCCGCGCCGCCGCCGAGCGCTCGGCCGGCGCGACCGGAGAGGAGGTCTCCTCCCCGCGCTGCTCGTCGTCAAACAGCAGCGGCGCCAGCGCCTGCCGCATGTGCCATTCCACGTGATAGGCCAGCAAGCATAGCAGCACATGCGCCCGCACCCGGTCGGGCTTTCCCGCGACGAGCGCCGCGGCAACCCCCAGATCGTGATCGGGCTGGTGTCGAACGAGCACGGTTGTCCGCTCGCCGTGGAGGTGTTTGAGGGCGTGTCATCAGCCGTCGCTTGCAGCCGTGCGCATAGTCCTTCCAGCGGAACGTTACTTTGCCGTCGGTGAAGCCAACCAGCCGGTGGTTGGAGATGGGCCGCCCGGCGGCGTGCGGTCGCGGATCCCCAGTGCCTGCAGCACTTGTTGGGCGCGCCGCGTCCCCCGCGTCACCAGCCGCTTGGCGCCGCCGTCGGGCAACTCCAGATCCAGCAGCTGCACCGTCGCCAGCGCCCCCTCGGCGGACAAGTCCATGCCCGCTTGTTGCAGTTTCCGCTGGACCGCGTGCTTCAGCAGCAGCGCCAGCGCCGCCACGAAGATGTGCGCCTCCACGCGCCACGGCGTCTGATGATAGATCGGCCGCATCTCAATCACATCTTTGAGATCGCGCAAAGCCCGCTCGACTGCCATCAACTCCTGGTAGCGGCTGACCGCCTCCACGGGCGTCAGGTTTTGCTCCTCGCTCTGGATCCAATACTTGCCCTGCAGCGCTTGCTCGCGCGGCAGCTTCTGCGGATCTTCGAAATAGCGGAAGCGCCCCGCTTCGTATGCCCACCCAAAGTAGCGCTGCCCGTGATGACGGCTGAGGATGCGGGCCGCCGCGGCGCCAACCTTCTCGGGCGCCTTGAGCCGGCCCGCGGCCAGCCGCTTCACCAGCCCTTCCAGCTGCTCGCCCAGCGCCTCCATGGTCCGCTCCCGCTGTGCCCGCTCGTATTGCTCGCGTTCCTCGCTGTGGACCACAAACACCACTCGCCGATTTGGATGTACTCGTCGAGTTTGCCCGAGGGGCGGCGGACGGAGGTGAGGCGGGGGAACACGGGTTATGGAGTGACAACACGATTATAGCGAAACTACAAGAATAAATCAAGCGAACTATGAAATTAAGTCGAAGTAGCGGTGACAACACAAAATGAGGAATTCCCACCCCCGCCCTAATGAATTCAGTAACTTAGCTCCCCACTGCCTCCGAAATGTGGCAAACATGGGCTAGTAGCCTTCGCCGTGAACGCCGCCAGCGGCGACGAACTCTGGCGTCATGACCCCGACCTCGGCGGCCGAAATCAGCGCAGTCTCATGTGGTGGAAAAACGGCGACCAATCGCGCCTGTTCTTCACTGCCGGGCAGTACCTGATCGCCCTCAATCCGGGCACGGGTGAACCGATCGCGACGTTCGGCGAAAACGGCATCGTCGACCTCGAGCCCGCCGTTAAAGACGGTTTCTACGCCGTCTCCACCCCAGGCGCCATCTTCGAAGACCTCCTCATCCTAGGTTCGTTCGTCTTCGAGAGCGAAGGCTCATCGCTGGCGGCGCCAACAACTGGACTGGCATGGCCCTCGACAAAGAGCGCGAGATGGTCTTCGTCCCGACAGGCTCATCCGCCCCCGACTTCTACGGAGCCGGCCGCCTAGGCAACAACCTCTACGCCAACTGCCTACTCGCCCTCGAAGCCCGCCCCGGAAAACTCCGCTGGCAGTACCAATTCGTCCACCACGACCTCTGGGACAAAGACCTGCCCTCGCCGCCCACCCTAGTCCAACTCGAATGCGACGGCCAGTTGATCGCCGCCGTCGCCCAAACCACCAAGACCGGCCAGCTCTTCCTGTTCAACCGTGACACCGGCGAGTCGCTTTACGAAATCGTCGAAGACGACACCCTACCGAGCGTTTTGCCCGGCGAGCAACCCGCCCCGAAACAGCCGCGCTCGCTCGACATGCGCCCCTGGGTTCCGCCGACCCTTGACGGCGCAATGATCTACCCCGCCTACGACGGTGGAGCGGAATGGGGCGGCTCGGCGTTCGACCCGGCGACCAACCGCCTAACTCTCAACGCCCAAGAGATCGCCGGCGTCGTTCAGCTCTACGAGATTCCGAAAGGCTTCAGCAACAGCGAACGCGTCAATTGACAGCCCCCGCGGTTCGCCAGTAAGCTAAATTAATCTGGGTCATGTTTGGACACCGATACCTGTGGCTACTGATCATCGCCGCCATGGCCCTGCTTTCAGCGGCTTCCATTCATGTGGAAGCCGCAAGACCGCAGACCACGACCTCACTCTCGCACCCCTCCGGGACTGACCCCTGGCAGCGGGAGCTGCTCGACCGCTACTGCGTCACGTGTCATAACGAGCACCTGCGCACGGCGGGGCTGGCCCTCGACGTTCTTGAAGTCACCACGGTCGGCGAGTCGCCTGAAATCTGGGAGAACGTGGTTCGGAAGCTGCGCGCCGGCGCAATGCCTCCGGCGCCCCGCCCGCGGCCCGCTACAGAAACGTACGACAACTTCATCACGTGGCTGGAATCGGAGCTCGACCTGGCGGCATCGGCCAACCCGGACCCGGGACGAACCGAGGCGTTTCACCGCCTGAACCGCACCGAGTATCACAACGTGGTTCGGGACCTGCTCGATATCGAGATCGATGTCTCGGAACTGCTACCGGCCGACGGCGCCAGCTACGGGTTCGACAACATCGCGGGGGTCCTCGGTATCTCGCCGGCACGTCTGGAGCGGTATCTTGCCGCCGCAAGAAAGATTAGTCGCCTGGCGGTCGGACGCCCGGCTCCATCCGCCACCGCTGACACCTTTCGCCTGGCCAGTGACTTGCCGCAGGACGACTGGGTCGACGGCATGCCGTTCGGAACGCGTGGCGGCACAGCGTTTCACTATATGTTCCCCGAAGACGCCGACTACGTCTTCCGCATTCTGTTGAGCCGCGACGCGGGTTACGTGCTGGGAACCTTTACCGTCCCCCATACGCTCGAGGTCAGCCTCGACGGGACGCCGGTTCAGACCTTCACGGTTGGCGAGCCGCCACCCGCTGATGCGCCGCGTGACAGCGACGCGTATCGAGCTTGGCGGGACAGACAACGGACCGTCGACCGTGATTGGGAGTTCCGTCTTCCCGTCAGGGCGGGACCGCGCGAGATTCGGATGACGTTTCTCAAGAAGACCTCCGCCTACGCGGAGACCGTCCGTCAGCCGTATCTGCGGCCGTACACGAGCATCACTGGCGGCGACACTCGGGTACAGCCCTATCTGGGTAGCGTCACCGTCACCGGACCGTTCGAGGCCAGCGGGGCGCCACCGGTGGAGGAGACGCCAAGCCGCCGGCGCATTTTCATCTGTCGGCCGGCCAGCGCGGCTCGGGGCGGCCAAGCCGCCTGTGCGCGCGAGATTCTCACGAGCCTGGCGAGGCGGGCCTACCGCCGCCCGCCGACCTCCGAGGACCTCGACGTGCTGCTTGGGTTCTTTAACGAGGGTTGGGAGGAAAGCGGATTCGAAGCCGGCATCGAGATCGCGCTGCGCTGGCTGCTCGCCAGCCCGGAGTTCGTGCTCAGGGTTGAACGTGATCCCGCCGGGCTCGCGGCCGGCACGAACTACGCCATCGCCGACCTCGAGCTTGCCTCCCGCCTGTCGTTCTTTCTTTGGAGTAGCATCCCCGATGACGAGCTGCTGGACCTCGCCGTCGCCGGCCGCCTGCAGGACCCCGAGGTGCTCGAGGGCCAGACTATACGCATGCTCGCGGATGACCGGTCGCGGGCGCTGGTAACGAACTTTGCGAGCCAATGGCTCTACTTGCGGAACGTGCCAGCTGTCGTGCCAGACGAGGATTTGTTTCCACACTTTGGTGACGACCTCCGTCAGGCGATGCAGCGCGAGACGGAGCTCTTTGTCTACAGCATCTTCCGCGAGGACCGAAACGTGCTCGACCTGCTGACCGCCGACCATACGTTCGTCAACGAGCGACTGGCCCGGCACTACGGCATCCCGCGCGTGTATGGGAGTCATTTTCGGCGAGTGCACATCGCGAACGACGCCCGGAGAGGGCTCCTCGGCCACGCCAGCATTCTCGCGGTCACGGCCTATCCCAATCGCACCTCGCCGGTGCTGCGGGGCAAGTGGGTCCTCGAGAATCTGCTCGGGACGCCCCCGGCTTCTCCGCCACCGGATGTGCCCTCCCTCGAGGAAACGAGTGAGACTGGCGAAGCGCTGTCGATGCGCGAAGCGACGGAACGTCATCGCGCGAACCCCGCGTGTGCGAGTTGTCACCAGCTGATGGACCCTCCAGGATTCGCGTTGGAGCAGTTTGACGCCGTCGGCCGCTTCCGCACGCGTACAGCGGCGAACACTCCGATCGATGCCTCGGGCGTCCTTTCCGACGGTACCGTCTTCGAAGGAGCCGCCGGGTTGCGCGCGGCGCTTGTGCGGAAGCCCGATCAGTTCGTTCGTACGCTGACAGAGAAGCTGATGACCTATGCGTTGGGGCGCGGCCTCGAATTCTACGACGCGCCCTCCATACGGGCCATCGTGCGCGACGCCGCGAACGACGACTACCGGTTCTCGTCGCTCATCGTCAGTATCGTCAAGAGTCGGCCGTTCAGGATGAGGAGAACGGAATCATGATCATCACGAAGAGGACACTTCCTCGCCGCACATTCTTGCGTGGGGTGGGCGCGACGCTGGCGCTCCCCATGTTGGACGCAATGGCGCCGGCATTGTCGGGCATCTCGGGCAGAGCAGCCGAACCAATTCGGCGGCTTGGGTGGGTCTATATCCCGAATGGCATGGTCATGCACTCGTGGACGCCATCGGCCAGCACCGCGCTGGAGCTTTCAACCACGCTGAGCCCCCTGGCGCCATATCGTGAGCACATGGTGGTCGCGAGCGGCCTCGCACAGCCGCAAGCCGAAGCGCTCGGTGACGGCAACGGCGAGCACACGAGGGCGACCGCGACATGGTTGAATGGCGTCCACCCGCGAGAGACCGAAGGAGCCGACGTGCAGGCCGGAATCACAGCGGACCAGATTGCCGCCGAGCACCTCGGGAAGACCACACCGCTGCCATCTCTGGAGCTGGCGATCGACGGCGACTTCTTGGTCGGGAACTGCGAGAACGGATACAGCTGCGTCTACATGAACACGATCTCCTGGCGGACCCCGACGACGCCGCTTCCGATGGAGAACAACCCGCGCGTGGTGTTCGAGCGTCTGTTCGGTGAGAGTGGCTCCACGACCGAGCGGCGGGCGCAGTTCAGGAAGGACCGCAGCATCCTCGACGCCATCACGGATGACCTGGCGAGATTGCAACGCGGCGTTGGGACCGGCGATCGGGCGCGGGTGACTCAGTATCTGGATGCCGTGCGGGCCGTCGAGCGGCGCATTCAGCTGTCGGAGCAGAGCGACGTGGATCTGCCGGCACTCGACCGTCCTGTGGGTATTCCCGACTCCTACGCGGAGCACGTCAAGCTGATGTTCGACCTCACGGCGCTCGCCTATCAGGCGGATATCACCCGTGTCTTCACCTTCATGCTGGGGCGGGAGCTCAATGGCCGTGCCTACCCGGAGGTCGGGATCTCCGATTCGCACCACGGGCTCTCGCATCACCGCGACGACCCAGAGAAACTCGCGCAACTCACAAAGATCAACACGTATCACGTGACGCTCTTCAGGCGCTTCCTGGAGACGCTTGAAGCGACACCGGATGGTGACGGCTCCCTGCTGGACCACTCGCTGCTTATGTATGGAGCAGCTCTGAGCGACAGCAATAAGCATCTGCACTACGACCTGCCCCTCATGCTGGTGGGTGGAAGCGGAGGACAGTTGCAGGGGGGGCGCCATCTCAGCTATCCGAGGGATACCCTCATGACCAACCTGCTGGTCAGCATGCTCGGCAAGGCCGGGATTGCGCTCGACCAGGGCCTTGGTGACAGCACGGGGCGATTGCGGGAACTTACGCCCCTCGCCGATGTGTAGCCGCCAGCTCTCAGGCATCGCCGTCCTGGCGTATCTCGCCGTGCCTGCGTTCGTGGCGGCACAGCCTGCCAGCGAACTGCTCATCGAGGCCATCAAGGACGGCGATGCCAACCAAGCCCGGAGGCTCGTCGAAGCTGAGGGCTTTGTCGCCGAAGAGTCGGACGACACCGATGCCACGCCTCTTCATTGGGCTGCACACCAGGGTGACGAGGCGACCGTGGCGCTGCTCATTCGCCGGGGTGTCGATGTCGACGCCACGACGCGCTACGGCGTGACGCCCTTGGCGCTCGCCTGCGCCGCCGGTCACGCCGCGGTCGTGGAGGCGCTGCTTGTCGCCGGCGCCGATCCGAACCTCGCGTCACCCGAGGGCGAGCCACCGCTCCTGGTGGCGGCCCGCACGGGGATCGCAGCTAGCGTCGAGGCGCTGCTGCGACACGGGGCCAGCGTCGAGGCCACGGAAGGCTGGCGCGGACAGACCGCGCTGATGTGGGCGGCGGCGGAAAACCATTCGGTCGTCGTAGCGCCGCTCGTGGCCCGAGGCGCTAACGTGGACGCACGGTCCGACGCCGGGTTCACGGCTCTCGCGTTCGCCGCTCGGGCGGGCCACGCCGAAGCCGTCGAGGCGCTGCTGGATGCGGGGGCCGACGTCAACCTGACGCTCCCAGACGGGACCAGCCCGCTCGTTGTCGCCGTCATCAACGCGCACTACGGCCTAGCCATCCTGCTGCTCGAGAACGGGGCCGATCCCAATGCCTCCGGGCAAGGCTGGACCGCGCTGCATCAACTGGCCTGGACCCGCCGCCCAAACCGGAGTTTCAACAACCCGCCGGCCTTTCCTGTCGGCGAGGTGACCGGCTTCGAACTGGCTGAGGCCCTTGTCGCGCACGGAGCCGACCTCAGCGCCCGGCAGACGGCGGAACCGCGCGACGGCTATCGCAATGCACTCAACCGCATCGGCGCCACGCCGTTCCTGCTGGCGGCCAAGGCGACCGACCTCGCGCTCATGCGGCTGCTCCTCGACCTCGGAGCCGACCCGCTTCTGGCGAACGAAGACGGTACGACGCCGCTCTTGGTAGCGGCCGGCGTTGGAATCTGGTCGTCGGGCGAGAGTCCGGGCAGCAGCAAGGAGGCGCTTGAAGCCGTCAAGCTCATGCTCGAGCTTGGTGATTCAGTGACGGCCGTCGACGCCAACGGCGACGCGGCCCTTCACGGTGCGGTGATGCGTGGCTCGAAGGAGCTCCTTCTCTTCCTGGCCGATCAGGGCGCCGCGCTCAACCCCGTCAACAAGAAAGGGTGGACGCCGCTCACAATCGCGCAGGGGATCTTCTACGCGAATCTCGGGAGGCGCTGGCCGGACTTGGAGGCCGTGCTGCTTGATCTTGGCGCCACGTCACCCACTGCTCCGGAACCGCCCCGCTAGACGAACCGCTCGGCTACCGCGCGGCGACGGCCTCCACAGCGCCCCAGAACTCGAGGTCGGCGGGCCAGGCACGGAACGTTCTGCCGCTGTTCCGGAAACTGTAGCGGGCAGCAACATCGCAAGTGCGGTGATCCAAGCGAAAGACCTATTCGTCGCCCTGATGACTCCTCCGCTGACCTTTCCGGAACGCGATAGCCGGGCATCCCTATCTTTCTGCCGCGTTCTTCACAAACTGCTGGCAGGGCCTTGTCAAGTTAACAACGCGAAGGCGGTTTTGCCCTGGAGATCGTCCGAGGTTTCTCCCTTTCAGCAAACACACGTCACCTTCTTCCAGTCAATAAAAGCTCGCTCTCTCAGGAGTCGATGATGGACCGCTTTGAGATGATGACATCCAACTCGGAACAGATTGTGAATGGGGCCGTGGACGCAGAGAAAGCGTTGGACTTGTGCCGCTGATTTGAATCGGCGCATTTGGCGTTCCTGCTCTCTGGTGTGTTGGTGGGAAACTTCAGCTCGGTTGTTCTCGTACTGGCCGCTGCGATGGGTGACGGATGTTTAGATTTTGCAGCGCACGCCGGGTTGCACCGCAACGTCTTCCAGGCCTCCAATGTTCCCTCGCTGTCAAGGGCGGCCTGAGCGCCCACATAGATTCTGCGCCCTTCGGAGGTAACTATGATCGGGAGACCGCCGCTAGCTACCGCTAGCTGCGGGTATGTCTGTCGTCTGAATATAGCGCCGGCTACGCTCCGGGGAAACCTCCCGAGAGGGCGAGCATCCCCCAGCCGCTACTAACACAAGCAGCGTCAGGCTACCTGCTCTGCTGTTTCGCATCATGGGCCACTTGCCGCGGCCAGGCTAGGCCAGCAGCGCGTGGACCACCTCGCCGTGCACGTCGGTGAGGCGAAAGTCCCGGCCGGCGTAGGGGTAGGTGAGCTTCTTGTGGTCGAGGCCGAGAAGATGCAGGATCGTGGCGTGCAGGTCATGGAAGTGGACCTTGTTTTCCACGCTGTAGTAGCCGTAGTCGTCCGTGCGGCCGTGGATGAGACCGGGTTTCATGCCGCCGCCGGCTAGCCACATCGTGAAACCGTGCGGATTGTGATCCCGGCCGTCCGCGTTCTCGGCGGTTGGAGTGCGGCCGAACTCCCCGCCCCAGATGACCAGCGTGTCGTCGAGCAGGCCGCGGCTCTTCAGATCCTTGATCAATCCGGCGATGGGCTTGTCGACCTCGCTTGACCTCTTGATGATGTTTTCCTTCAGCTTGGCGTGGTGGTCCCAGCCATTGCTGTTACATTGCACAAATCGCACGCCGCGTTCGCTAAAGCGGCGCGCCATCAGGCACTGCCGCCCAAAGTCCTGGGTGACCGGATCATCGAGTCCGTAGAGGCGGCGCGTGGCTTCGGTTTCCGAACTGATATCCTGAACCTCGGGCGCCTCCGTTTGCATACGGAAGGCAAGTTCGAAAGTCGCGATGCGGCTTTCGAGCTCGTCGTCGTGGCCGATTCTTTCGAAGTGCCGGCGGGAGACCTCGCGGAGCATGTCAAGCTCCAGCCGCTGCTGCTTGGCACGCGCCGCGCCGGCGCCGATAAACGGAAAAGCCGCGTCCTTTGATTTGACGTTACCGTGGCCAAGGGGTGTGCCCTGGTGGGCGGCGGGCAGGAAAGCCGCTCCGTAGTTATTCGAACCCCCTTCGGAGAGGGCCTGACACATCGTGATGTAACCCGGCAGGTTCTGGTTTTCCGAGCCGAGGCCATAAGTTAACCACGACCCCATAGCCGGGCGGATGAAAGTATCGCTGCCGGTGTGCCATTCGAGTACCGCTCCGCCGTGGCGCGGGTTGGAGCAGTGCATCGAGCGGATGATCGTCAGGTCGTCGACGATGCCGGCGATATGCGGGAAGATTTCACTGACCCAAGCGCCGCTTTCACCGTGCTGCTTGAACTCGAAAGGCGAGCCGATGAGGTTGCCGCCGCGGCGGGGGAAGGAAATCACCCTGGGTCCGGCGAAAGGCAGCGGCTTCCCAGTGTCGCGTTTCAGGACCGGCTTGGGATCGAACGTGTCGATATGCGAAGGCCCCCCGAACATGAAAAGCATGATGACGCGCTTGGCGCGCGGGGAAAAATGCGGCGGACGGAGAGCGAGGGGGTTCGCACCGGTGGCCATCGAATCTTCAGCCAACAGGGCGGAGAGAGCGAGAGAGCCGAAACCGGCGCCCATTTGCCGCAGCATCGCGCGGCGGGAAAGAGCAGGCCGATGGAGTGGGTTCGTCATCCGTCGTTACTTCATTCTACATAGATAAATTCGTTCGACGAAAGCATCACACGGCACAGAGCTTGCCAGGGATCGGCCGCGTCTTTCTTCGAATCCGTCTCCGCATTCGGGGGAAATTCCTGCTCGTAGCGCTCGAGGAACGCCAGCCAAGCGCCGATCTCATCGGGAATGGCCGGGCGCGAGTAAGCCAGCTCGTGAGCCAGCATGATGCGGTCTTCGTCAGCGGGCGCCGCACGCTTCAGCCGATCGGCGAACTTCCGGGAAGCCTGTTCGACCAGCTCGCTGTTCATCATGAACAAGGCTTGGGGCGCAACCGTTGTCGATGATCGCTTGCCGTTCAGGGTCGAGGGGTTGGCAAAATCGAACGCGCTGAAAACCTCATAGAGGGCGCTTCGCAGCACCGGAAGATACACGCTGCGGCGATTAGACTCGTAAAGCTTGGAGTCGCGCGAGCGAGCATCGAAGTTTAAATCGGAGAAACTCGGGTAAGGGACGCTCCTCCCGGACATGGTTGTGTCCAGCTCGCCCGATACAGCCAGAAGCGAGTCGCGGATGACCTCAGCTCCCATGCGGCGGCGGTCTCTATGGGAAAGCAGCCGGTTCTCGGGATCGGCTTCAGCGCTTCGGGGCGCGCGCGCCGTGCTCATCTGGTACACGCTCGAAAGCATAATCAGGCGATGCATGGCCTTGAGCGACCAGCGGCCCTCGACGAAGCGCCTGGCCAGCCAGTCCAGCAGCGCCGGGTTGCCGGGGCGATCCCCCAGGCGGCCGAAATTGTCCGGTGAACGGACGATACCCTCACCGAAATGCCATTTCCAGATGCGGTTGACCATCACCCGCGCGGTGAGCGGATGATCGGGCTGCGTGAGCCACTCGGCGAGTTCCTTGCGGCCGCTGCGGCCGGGCCCAATCGGCGTTCGCTCTTGGCGAGCCAGCACACGCAGGAAACGGCGCGGCGCGATCTTCCCCGGCGTCAAATGGCTGCCGCGAATGAGGAGGGGAAGATCCTCGATGTCTCCTTCGCCGACCGCCATGGCTTTGGGGATCGTGTCATATGCTTCGATCGCTTCCTCGACGGCTTTCTTGTGCCGGTCACGCACCTCTTTCGGCGTTGTCGCCGTGTTCAGATTGGTGACGAGATCATCGTGGTAATCGAACTTGTCCTCAATCTCCGTGAGACGCCGCTCGTCTTCGGGGCCGAGCAAAGCGACGGCGTTAAGCTTCGAGGTGACGCGGTAGGTGAGGACCGTCTTGGTGCTCGTGAAGATGCCGAGCATCGAGTAATAATCTTCGCTCGGAATCGGGTCGAACTTGTGATCGTGGCAGCGAGCGCAATCGACCGTGAGAGCCATAAAAGCTCGTGCCGTGGTGGCGAGCTGTTCGTCCGCGAAATCGAGCTTCTGCTTGACCGGGTCGTCCTCGGCCACCATTTTGGGACCAAGCATCAGAAACCCAGTCGCGATCAGTCCTTCGGCGCGATTCCGGTCTCCCCACCTTGTGATCAAGTCGCCGGCCAATTGCTCCCTAACAAACTGGTCGTAGGGCTTGTCCACATTGAACGCCCGGATTACGTAGTCGCGGTAGCGCCAGGCATCGGCGTGGACAATGTTGTCGTCCATGCCATTGCTGTCGGCGTAGCGGGCCACGTCAAACCAATGGCGTGCCCAGCGCTCCCCGTAGTGCGGCGAATCGAGAAGACGATCAACTACTCTCGCGAAAGCCCTGGGTGAATCATCCACGAGGAAGGCGTTCACCTCTTTGGGCGTGGGAGGCAGTCCGTGGAGATCGATCGTGGCGCGCCGAATGAGGGTCCGCTTATCGGCGGGATGCGCCCGCCTCAGGCCCTTTGCTTCCAACCGTGCCAGGACGAAATGATCGACCGCTGACTGAGGCCAGGAGATCTCCTTCACGCTGGGAATGGCCGGGTTGCCCACAGGTTGAAAGGCCCAGTGAGACAGCTCTTCTTTTGTGAATTCGACTGTGCCGGCATTCCTAGCGGGCGCCTTTTTGACTCTAGTCGGGAGGCTTGCATTGGGCCAAGGCGCACCCATCTCAATCCAGCGAGTTAGTTTCTGAATCGCATTGAGCGGGAGCTTGCTCTTCGGGGGCATCTGCACGAACGTATCGTGATTGATGGCGTGAATGAACAGGCTGCGAGTTGGCTCGCCCGGAACGATCGCCGGGCCGGAGCGCCCTCCTTCGAGCATTCCGGCCAGCGAATCGAGGCGCAAGCCCGCCTGGCCTTCGCCGGCGGCCGGTCCGTGACACGGGTAGCAGCGGTTTGCGAGGATCGGGCGAACTTCTTTTTCGAAGAAATCCGTGTCTTGGCTATGCAACGGCAGCCAGCCGCCAAGGAATGCAACCAGGGCGGCTGCGGGGGCTGACACCTTTATTCGAGGTAACATCGTCGGTCGAGGGCTCGGATTGCTATATCAAGATTAGCACGAGAACCCTCTCTTATTTTAGACCGCTGCGTGTCGCAATCTTTAGGCGAAAGGCGACACTTGGCGGGCACCGTGCGCGGGGGTATCACTTGGCTCCTTGGCGCTGGAAAACCGGTCCGGAGACCTTTCACGCAGGGCTGGCGGCCGCGGCCGGTCAGGGGCTTCTGGAACCACTGTAGATGATTTTGTAGCTGTTCAAAGCACCCTGGAACAATCAGTTTCAACATGTTTTCAACAAGAAAAGCCATAAGTACCCAACGTTCAAGTAGTTGAAAGCAAGCTGGTTAGGGGTTGAATTGAAATCTGCCTTCTAAGCAGAGGGTCGCACGTTCGAGTCCTGCCGCGCCTTGGGCGTCGGGAACAAATACGCGGACCCAGGTGTTTCCGCGATCCGCTCGTGAAACGCTTGCCACGCCAATTCAGTCATTGGCATGTCCGCGATCCCCTCAGCTGTCTTGGAATCAGGGATGTGCACCACGCGGTTCTGCAAGTCCACCTGGTCCTTCCCCATCAGGAGCAGCTCCTTATACGGCCGGAGTCCCATCTCCACCATGATGACGATCACGTGCCGCAAGTGGCTCGGCGCGGCGAACTCGATCCGGGCTTGCTTGCTCGCCGTCAGGTAGTGCGGCTTCCGCGTCGCCTTTCTGACAGAAACTGGGAACTCAACCATCACACATGGATTGACGGTGAGCCGCTTCTGCTGCACCGCGACATTGAGGATTCGGCGCAGGATGCGGAACTCCTGATGCACAGTCGCGGGCTTGAGCCTGCCCCGACGTTCAATCCCAACTTTCGTGTGAACCCTCCTTCCTGAGCACAACCGCTGCTCGATATAGTCCTCGATGGCCTCAGACATGATCTCCGAGAGCCGGAGCTCGCCAAAGATCGGGCGCAGAAACTTCAGCGCATTGAGATTCTCAACGTGTGTTTTCTCTGCACGGTACGGCGGTTTTGATCGCCTGTCCAAGAACCAGTCTGCCCACTCGTCAAAATTCAGGTGTTTACTGGCGAGCATCACCGGCAACCTACCCTCATCTCTGGCGTCCAGCCGGTCCCGGAGCAACCGTTCAGCCGCTTCCCGATCCATCGTTCCTGCCGATTCTCGCTGGATCCTTCGATCCCGGTCTGGGCGCCGAATCCACAAGAACTTGGAACCGGGCCGCTCATAAACCGTTCCGTTAGTCTTACGTGGTCTTTGCAGCTTCCTTCACCGTCAACGGCCCCTCGGTCTCCGCCAACGCCACGGCGCCCTCACTCGGCTCATCCATTCCGCTCATGCGCGCAACTCCGCACTCGCTCCATGACGCTCGGTCACCCTCCACAACGGCCCCAGCTGCTGCCGCTCGGGCCGTCAGCCGGGCGACCCCACATGAAAGAAGAACTCCATCACTAACCGTTCAGAAAACCCCCGTTGTTCGTTACTTCGAACCCCGACCGCTTGGTTCCTGACGCGAGGCCGAGTTGACTCGACAGCGCCGTCTCGCATTGCGGCCACCAACAAAAAGAGCATGTCGCTTTCGCCTCATCCTGCCTTTTCCAGCAACCGCGCTTTCGTTTTTCCGCACCGTGGCCAGCGCATACGCCTCGCCCTTGCCGCTGCCGGAACTCCGCCCTGTGCAGGCCACGTTTTACAACTCGCCCCAGTCTGAAGATTCATGAGAGTTGGGCCGTTCGGACCTGAAGGATCTCGACTGCCCGGCCAGCATTTTCAGCTTCCCTGTTGTCTGACTCTAAAATCGGCTCAGGCGAAACATCAATGATTGGATGTAAAGATTTCCTAAAGAGTAGTCAAAAAATCGAATCGGGTCCAAGAAATTCACAGAAGACCCGGGCTTCCCGGGCCGGCTCCGCCCCTCATCGGCGGAGCCTGCACGCATCGTTGAGGTGCCGAGCGAAACATCGGCCAAACAGGCGACCGAGATTTTTTTGGTGAGCGTTGCAGCGCGTCGAGGTTCTACGTCAGCCCGAGTATCCGCAGTGGCGGAACGAATGGCTAGCTGGCTGCAGCCTGCCGGTCCAACTCGATGGACTGGAGTACGGCGCGAACCGTTCCCCCGGTACCATCTCACCACCCCAGGGCTGTCGGCACGTCGTCTGCATTGAGTCCGTCGAGGATTGCTCCGAGCGCAGGGCTCCTGGGGCCCGCTCGCTGTCGATCCGCTTTACGACATTCCGACTCGGTTGGCGCGGTCGGCCTAACCGCTGCCCCGCTGAAACTGTTCCCCAAAACTTGGATCTGGTCACTTAGAGCACGTTCCCTCGGGTCTAGATCGAATTTTGTCGCCGCCGGGTCATTTGGGAGTCACGGGGCCCCTTTCCACCCCCGTTTCCCGACACAAGAACTCAAGCCAAGCACACCAACATATAGTGGCAAGATACACGATAACCACAGTATCTAGCAATATTAATCTCTCAGAGCTCCACTTTTGCTGCGCCGTTATCCCGAAACAAACTTCCCTCCCGGATGTAGCGCCGGACCATCACCGTCGAGCGGTGGCCGGTCCGCTTCATAATCGATCGTTCCGAGGCGCGCCAGCGATGGCCGCAGCGGTGGCTAGCAGCCCGTGGCAGAAGTGCAGTGCGCACGAAAAATCGGGTGCAGCCACCGATTTTCGTGTCCACTTTGATTGAAAACACGGAGCTTACGAGTCACGAAAATCGGCTGGCAGTCCCCATTTTTCGCCGAACCCACTTACGCCACGGGCTGCTAGGCCGACCCGCAGACTATGCCCAGCAAATTCAGACGCGTCCTTCCCCACAGCCTCCGCGGCTCGCTTCACGATCAACGCCACCCTCAAGGTAAATCTTCCGGAAATTTTGGACGGTCGTCTGGATGGACTGGTCGATTGACATGAGGACTCCGCTGGGCGCAATGCTGCAATCCTCGTTCAGTCTATCGTCTGCGGCGTTGGGGCCAGTCCGATTTGATACCAGTTGCGAGTTGGCAACGGAAGAAAAAACAGCTCGACACGACTTGATTCTTAAAACCAAAACGTTTAGGATATGACCATGGCTCAATCACAAGTCTCCAGGGCTGCCTCCTACATGGGCAAACGGAGCTACCAGGTCCGCTTGGAAAGGTTCGGCCTGGAACGCCTACAACAGATCGCCCGCGAGAACGGCAAGAAAGGCGGACGTCCGAAGGGAAGCGGAAAAAAGAAGAAACGCGAGAAGGGAGGAATCTGAGATGGCTCTTTGGAAACGAGAAAAAACCTGGTGGGCAGACGTGACAGTTTGCGGTACCCGCTATCGGGAATCTCCGAAAACGACTGATCACCGTGAGGCGCGATCGCTCGAAAAAGAACTTGTCGTGAAGATTCAGGAGGGCAAGGTCGCTGCTCCTACCGGCAAGGCCTACGCCCGGCTGCCGTTCGAGGAGGCCGCGAACCAATACCTCAAGCAAAGGGAGAAACGGGTCGCGGAGCGGACCAGCCAGTTCGAAAAGGAACGGCTGCGCCCTCTGAAGCGGCACATCGGCAGCAAGCCGCTGGCACGAATCACCAGTGAAGACATCGGCGCGTATCAGCAGGCCCGCGCTGATAAAGGCGTTTCTGGGCGAACTATCAACATGGAAATGGGCGTCTTGCAGCGAATGTTGAAGAGGGCCAAACGGTGGGCCCTGCTGGCCGAAGACGTCACGCGTTACCCGGAGGCTTCGCACATCGGCTGGGCCCTGACCCACGAGGAGAAGAGGCGACTGTTCGTCACGGCTGGCCAGAGACCAAGTTGGATGGTTGCCTACTGTGCGGCAACATTGGCGGTGAGCACCACTTGCCGCGGGGTGGAGTTGAAAAATCTCCAGTGGTTGAACGTGGATCTGTTCAAAGAGGTTCTGATGGTGCAACGCAGCAAGAACGACAGCGGTCGCCGCACGATCCCGTTGAACCAAGACGCCGTGGAAGCGCTGGTGCGACTGCGAAAGCGGGCCGAGGCTTTGGGCTGCGCCGAGCCGGAGCACTACGTTTTTCCGGCCTGCCAGCACGGGCACATTGACCCGACGCGGCACCAGAAGAGCTGGCGGACGGCGTGGAGGAACCTGCGGGAGGCGGCCGGGTTGCAGGGTTTCCGCTTCCACGACCTGCGTCACACGGCGATTACGGAGTTGGCCGAGGCCGGAGCACCTGACGCGACGCTGATGGCGATTGCGGGGCACATGTCGCGGCGAATGATTGAACACTACAGCCACGTACGGATGAAGGCCAAGCGTGAGGCGGCAGAAAAAATCTCCTCGGGGCTGATGAGCGGGTTTTCTGAGAGCCCGAAGAAAGCGGCGGAGGTGAACTGAGGTGAGTCGCGGGGGCGGGGTTACGTCACAATATACGTCACAATGTGCCTGCCTGGAAGGATGGCAGGCTCGTAAGCTATTGAAAACAATGGTAGGCGCGGCAGGACTCGAACCTGCGGCCGTCTGCTTAGAAGGCAGATGCTCTATCCACCTGAGCTACGCGCCCACATTTTAGAATCAATAACTTAGGCTAACCATCTGAGAAGAGTTGTGTCCAATTGTGTTCAGAATAATCTGAGTTTTGCTCACTGAACCACCTCTGAAGTACCTTCCGGAGAGGCAGACTTGACCGGATACATCTTCGGGTGCAGCATCGCGTAGAGAGCTTCCACCGCCCGTCTGATGCTCTCGGGAATGGCCTTCATATATACTCCCAGCGTAACTTGAGGGGAGGCATGCCGCAACTGAGCCTGCGCATCCTTGACGGAACCGACTTTCTGGATCAAGGTGGCGAAGGTTCGCCGAAGAGCTTGAATCGTCACTCCGTCAAGACCGGCAGCCTCAGCCGCTGGCTTGAGATTCCGCTGGAGCCAGTTCCCGGTGCGAATCAGCGTTCCTCGAGTTGAGGGGAAAATCCATGAGTTGGGACTGGCTGGCTGCGACACTTGCTTCCAGATCTGCAACTGTGCTTCGATCCCCGAAGGCAAGGAAACGAAACCGGAACTTGTCGGTGTTTTCGTTTCGCCGATTTGGCCCTGCCAGATAGCTTCGTCGATTCGCAACTCGCGTCTTTCCCAGTCACTCCAGCGCAAAACAAAAAGCTCTCCTGGTGGCAGTCCACAGAACAGGAAGATCTCTGTGATGAGGCGATCTCTTGCGTTGAGCTTCTCAAAAAGCTCCGGCAATTCGTCTTCTACAAGGACCCGCTCCGTTTGGCGTTTTTGACTTGGTGGCTTGTCCAGTTTTCGAGCGGGGTTCTTCGCCAAGAAGTCCTGTTTCAGCGCCTCATCCAGAACCGAATTCAAGTACGTGCGAGCCTTGTGGATAATCGAGCAGGAGTAGCCCTGATCAGCTAGTTCCTGCAGGTAGCTCTGAAGCTCAAATCGTGTGATGTCGCCAAGCGGTCGCTGGCCGAATCGCGGCATGAGATGCTTCTCCACCAGCCACACAAGGTGGTACCGGCTTGATGCCTTGAGACTCTTCGCTTTGACTGGCTTATAGCGGTTCTTCCAGAACCATTCGAATGTGAGTGAGTCGTCTGGTTTCGCGTGGGGATTACCCGTCTCCCGGTCGACGATGTCTTGCAGTTTCCGCCGAGCCTGCGCCTTTGTCATCTCGGCCTTGAAACCCAAGATCACGTTGTGGTGGCGCCGTTTCTCTGTTTCGTCTTGCCGAACGTAGACGTAGAAGTAGCCCTTCCACTTTTTGACTCGTTTGCCAGTTAGTTCGACTCGCCCACGCTAATCTCTGCTGCGTGCCATATGCCCTCCGATGTCCCTGATGTTCAGGACTGGAGAACAGTTTACCGCTATACGTGGATCAGCCTCGGTGGCAGTGCTGAATGAACGTCTCAATGTCCTCTCTCCTGAATCGACGAGCCGCCCGCTTGCCCTCGCCCAGCTTGATACTGGGGAGAACCGGCCGACGTCCGGCATTCGCGTGATCCCGCACCCATCCTGTTGACACGCACAACCACTCCGCCACCTCGGAAACCGTCAGAAGCGGCTCGGTGGCTCGACTAGTGTGTTGATCCATACTGTCGTTCAGAGTGTGGGTTGAAGCGGAAATAGTGTTGGCTTTCGTCTCGCAAATGATCGGTCATCGCCCCGGACTCTGATCTACGTTCCGACCCGATGTTCGACGCCTACCTCATCAATACACTTCCTATGGTCCTCCGGACGTAGCCTGGTCCCTTTTCTTGAGCTGCCCCACAGGGCCGCAATGAGAGAACGGTCGCTAGCTCTGCCACGTCGGTATAGCCAAGTTTCAGAAGTCGCCTGACGATGCTGAAGTCGTAGCCCGAAATAACCAAAAAGTAGATGGCAGCCTCGCCCCGTGAAAGCCCGAACCGGAGGATTCAACCCCTGGTCGTTGAAGTAGTCAGCTGTTGTTGTCAACCAGTCCTCGAAGGCTCGAGTTCGTGAATCAGACACATCACCTTGAAGATCGAAATCGAAAACTGCATTCATGCTCAGCTCGGCCTCTTCTTCTCGCGCGCTCCTGTTGTAGCCGTTACTGTTTCGAAAAGCTTGAGGTCTCGGATTCAAGGAGTAACAAGCAAGACGTGAAGTTGAGTACTTCCGTACAAAAGCTTCTACTCCACTCTTCTCTCTCGTGTACCAGACTCTTGGGAACGTTCCATGCAGTGCGTTAAAGTCGTAGTGCTCTCTTCCTGGTCGATACTTAGGATGCAAAGCAATCAACTCCCACTGACCATCTTCATTCCCCTTCAATGGGGTATTTAGTTGACTCCAGTAGCCACAATATGTTGTGGTTGGGGGCATGAAGGAGGACTACCCCCGAAACCTCGTCGAGTTGGAAGCTCGATTCTCGACCGAGGAGGCGTGCCGGGAGTACCTGCTGAAGCTGCGCTGGCCGGAGGGGTTCGTGTGCCCGCGCTGTGGGATCCAGTCCTCATGGGCCAGCAAACGCAATCTGCTGCTCTGCGCCGACTGCGGTTACCAGGCCTCGGTGACGGCGGGCACGATTTTCCAGGACACCCGCAAGCCCTTGACGTTGTGGTTCCGGGCGGCTTGGTGGGTGACAACGCAAAAAGGCGGGGCCAGCGCGCTGGAGTTGCAGCGGGTCTTGGGTTTGGGTAGCTATGTAACCGCCTGGACCTGGCTGCACAAGTTCCGCCGCGCCATGGTGCGCCCCGGTCGCAATCGGCTGGTCGGCCGGGTGGAGGTGGACGAAACGTATGTGGGCGGAGTCGAAGAGGGCGTCCGAGGTCGCGAAATGGTTGGCAAAGCGTTAGTTGCGGTTGCTGCCGAGGAGGATGGGCGCGGTATGGGTCGCATCCGGCTCCGTCGGATCGCGGATGCCTCAGCGGCGAGCTTGGAAGCCTTTGTCGAAGAAGCTATCCAACCTGGCAGCCTCGTGCACACCGACGGCTGGGAAGGCTATGCGGGATTGGAGAACAAAGGATACCGCCATGAAGTCACCGTGCTGCGCGGGAAGCGGCAATCGGCGAGTAAGCTGCTGCCGAGAGTCCATCGTGTCGCCTCTCTGCTAAAGCGCTGGCTGTTGGGGACCCACCAGGGGGCTGTCAGTCACGAGTATTTGGACTACTACCTGGACGAGTTCACGTTCCGCTTCAACCGGCGGACCTCACGGTCGCGCGGCAAACTTTTCTATCGCCTCCTCCAGCAGGCGGTCGCCGCCGACCCTGCTCCCTATAAGACAATGGTCGAGGCCACCAGGGCCGGCACCCCCACCCCCAAGATGTAGTGGCTACTGGAGTCAACTAAATACCCCATCGACCTTGCCGCCTCTTCCAATGAATATTTACCTGACATCCTTACCACCACCTCGTCCAGAGCCAATTGCCCCGATCTCCAGTAGTCGCGCGGCAAACTTTTCTGGGATCCCTCCAATCCAGCAGGCGGTCGCCGCTGCGTTACCAGGCCTCGGTGACGGCGGGCACGATTTTCCAGGACACCCGCAACCCTGTCCGTATAAGACAATGGTCGAGGCCACCGGGCCGGCGCCCCGGTCCCCCACCCCCAAGATGTAGTGGCTACTGCCCGAGTCAACTAAATACCCCATCCCCTTCAACCACTCAAATGACCTTGCCGCCTCTTCCAATGAATATTTACCTGACATCCTTACCACCACCTCGTCCGCCTCCTCCGCGGCAATCATGGCTCCTCGCCTCGATAAAAACCTTGTAGTGAACTACGCGCCTCATCCGCCAGCGCCCACGCCCAACAATTGCCCCATCCTTGAGACTTCTACCCTCATCTCCTCGCCTCGATAAAAACCTTGACTACGCGCCTCATCCGCCAGCGCCCACGCCCAACACTATCCCTGGTCGAGCGCCCGGAACGCGGAGGAAAAGGACGGGGCCGGGCTTCTCGACTGGGAACTGTGGCAACAGATATCCAACAAACCGAGATGGGACCGGGCCCTGGCGCGCTCACTGGCGGAGGATGACCAGAAGCGTTTGCGAGAGTCAACGTATGCGGGAATGCCGCTGGGCAACCGTGAGTTTATCGCTGGGCTGAAGCGAAGATTCGATCGCCCATTGACGCTTCGCAGCCCGGTCCCCAACCGAGGACCAAAGCGGCATCACCCTGAATCCCCGTGAGGCTGGGGTTCGGGCTCTGTCCGTGAACTCCAGTTTCTATTCAACAAGTTTGAGCCGAGATCACCTGGTCGCGGCGCTGCGCTATGTCGATCTGAACCCGCTTCGTGCCCGCCTTGTCGTTGAGGCGGTGAGCTACGAATGGTCGAGTGCGGCGTCCCATGTGAGCGGGAAGGTCCCGGCGGGCCTGCTCGATCAGGGGGCTTGGCGTGAGGTGTGTCCTCTCAACGACTGGGGGAAGGTGTTGGCGGCGGCGGCGCCGGACGAGCAACTAGGAGAGCGGTTGCGTCAGGCGACGCGGACGGGTCGCCCGTTAGGCAGTTGGGAGTTCATCTCGGCGTTCGAAGGGCGTCTGCAGAGAACGCTGGCGCGGCAAAAACCAGGACCAGCGCCGCCAAAACCCCTCGCTGCCGCTGCAAAAACGAGTTAAGGTGACTGTCCCACAAGAACCATAACCATAGAGACTTTGAGCTTAGAACCTTCGAGCCCAGAGCCGTTGAGCCGCGAAGCGGCGTAGGATCGTAGCCCAGGGTGAAGCGAAGCGGAACCCTGGGTGCGAAGACTGTCAAGGGTAAGCCCCGGACGGGGCGCAGGAGCAAACCGACCCATTCGTCTCCGCGGAGAGCGATGTGCGCCGGGCCTTCAACGATGCCCGAAACAAGACCACGCGCTACGCAGCAAGAAACGTCCGCGGATTGCTAAGTAAACAGTATTGGACTTGCTGAGGGACAGTCACCTTAACTACCGTTTTGTCGCGGAAACTTGTCGATAGCGGGGCAGGTGGTCGATACTGATCGGGTGCCACGCATCGCGCGCGTGGTGGCGGTCGGCGCACCGCACCATGTCACCCAGCGGGGCAACAACCGCCAAAAAGTCTTCTTCTCGGCGCGGCAATCATGTTCACGTCGTTGTTGCGGCGCCGCTGGGGCCTTCGGAGCTCTTGCAGAAGCTGAAGGGGCGAATCAGCCGCGCACTCAACGACGAATTTGGGAAGCGCCGCTGGTGGGCGCGGCATGGCAGTACGATTCCGCTTTGGAATCCGCATCGGGTCGACGATGCGGTGGCGTATACGTGGGAGCAAGGCGAACCGATGGCGCGCTATGTGAATCCGAAACGATGGCAGGAGTAGACGGATTGCGACATGCGCACCACAGAACGCAACAGGGCACCACAGAACGCAACAGGGCACAACAGAGGCGTGGACGGAAGTCCACGCTCAAAGACCGAAGTATCTGAGCGTGGACTTCCGTCCACGCCTCTGTCCGGTCGCCTGAAATGTTAAAGAGGTAAAAGGGACCTTCGAGGGCGATCGGCGCCGGCCATTGGGGCGGGGGTAAGTGCTGCGTTCGCTTCCCTTGTATATTACCTATTACAACAACGAAGCTAATCCTGAGACTGGAGCTGCCGTTGCGGCTGGCATCGTAGCCGCCGGTACCGCGGCCGGTTACCTTCGCCGGATGGGGCGATTGATCTATCCTGGACGAAGATGCCGCGGTGTAACGAGTTGCTCCGGGTTGAGCGGTTGAGCCTCTGGGCAGCGAAAGATGCGGCTTTGCGGAAGGAGACCTTGATGATGTTGGGTAACAGTTTTCAGGTATTCAAGGCGGTCCTGTCGAGGCTGCCGGCGGCCGCTTGCGGTTCAGCTGAGCGCCGGCCCCCGGCAGGCTCGAGCGCGACGGCACGGGTCGACCGAGGCCGGCTGAAGGCGCCGGCGCTGGGTCAAGTGGCTCGGGTGGCGGCGGCTGCGCTGTTGCTGGCGGCGACCTGTAGTGCGCAGTCTTACGTGATCAGCACCTTTGCGGGCACGAGTTTTGTCGGCGATGGCGGCCCGCCACTAGGTTGCCTGCGACAAGTTGGCCGCCGAACAAGCGCCGCCCTGGGGGCGCCTGTTGGCCCTGCGCGAGCTGTGGCAGCAGCTGGGGGTGGAAACCATCCTGGACCAGCTCGAAGGCCGCCCGCCGCGGGGCCAGGCGCGGCTGGCCGACCGCGTGCTCGTGCTGGTGGCTCACCGGCTCGCCGCACCCAGCAGCGAGCACGGGCTGGCGCGCTGGCTGCAGAAAGAATTCGTCTGCGACCGAGCGACCCGCCGCGCACTCAGGTGCAGGAGGTGGCCGGCGACGAGGCGGGGGTGCGGGTGTTTGTGGTCCACAGCGAGGAGCGCGAGCAATACGAGCGGGCACAGCGGGAACGGGCCATGGAGGCGCTGGACGAGCAGCTGGAAGCGCTGGTGAAGCGGGTGGCCGCGGGCCGGCTCAAGGCGCCCGAGAAGGTTGGCGCCGCGGCGGCCCGCATCCTCAGCCGTCATCACGGGCAGCGCTACTTTGGGCGGGCATACGAAGCGGGGCGCATCCGCTATTTCGAAGATCCGCAGAAGCTGCCGTGCGAGAAAGCGCTGCAGGGCAAGTATTGGATCCAGAGCGAGGAGCAAAACCTGACGCCCGTGGAGGCGGTCAGCCGCTACCAGGAGTTGATGGCAGTCGAGCGGGCTTTGCGCGATCTCAAAGATGTGATTGAGATGCGGCCGATCTATCATCAGACGCCGCGGCGCGTGGAGGCGCACATCTTCGTGGCGGCGCTGGCGCTGTTACTCAAGCACGCGGTCCAGCGGAAACTGCAACAAGCGGGCATGGACTTGTCCGCCGAGGAGGCGCTGGGGGCGCTGGGGGCGCTAACGACGGTGCAGCTGCTGGATCTGGAGTTGCCCGACGGCGGCGCCAAGCGGCTGGTGACGCGGGGGACGCGGCACGCCCAACAAGTGCTGCAGGCACTGGGGATCCGCGACCGCACGCCGCCGGGCGGCCCGGACCGAAAACCCCGCATGTAGTGGCACACCCGGAACCCCGCTCCCTTGTTTTCAATCACTTACAGATGTCTTTGGCAAACATGGGGTAGTGTGGGCGAGAGTCCGTAGAGCACGCCATCGATGACGATTGGGCTGGTTTGAATTTGCGAGTTGCCCTCGCGTAGTTCGCCTGAGTCGTAGCGCCAGACCACTTCGAGTTGGCCGACGTTTTCCGGGGTGATTTGGTTTAGCGCGGAGTAGTGACGACGGCCTTCGTCGCCTTGATAGGCGGGCCAGTCGGGGTTGGGTTTTTCGGAGGCGCCGGTGGTTAGTAGGAGGACGGCGGCGGAGAGCGGCTTCATTGGTGGTTTTTCGTATCAATCGCCAGGACACTATCATACGCACGGGACGCTCTGAACGCAGGGTGCGCTCAGATGGGTGCTCCGACCTCCTTGCCGGGTTGGCTTAATTGGGTTCGTTTGGGTTCGTTTTTGGTGAATTCACCGGAGGGATCTGGCAACACCCGAGACCAACTTGCTGCCCGTGCCGAGGTACTGTCAAGTTAAGAAGGGGAAACTCAAAACCGATGGAGAATGTGGTCAGTATTGCCTATTTTTCTCGGTCCTAGCCACCCAAAGTAGCCGGTTTGATGTATTTGAATGCCCCAAAAGCCCGCTCAGTGGTCACTCCTTGAACCGTTGTTCGTTAACTTGACGGTACCTTCTTGCGTTGGGGGCTGACGCGCGTCGCGGTCGCCAACATTCATAAGAGCTGGCACACAAAGTCAACAAAGGCCCTCCTGGATAGTCCGCTGCTGCACGAAGCAGTAGCGGCCTTTGTTTCTTGGGGATCTTTCAGGCAGCCTGTCGGTGGTAATACTTCAACAGGCCGCCCAGACGCTGCCGACTTTTGATCGGGGCGTTGGGCTTGGCAGCTGTCTTCTCCGGGAAGATCAACTGATTGTCGAGCCCTTGGTGATTGCGTTCGAAATGATAATGGGCGACGAACTCTTGGACCGCCCGCCGCAGCGATCGTTCGCCGAACAAGATCATGCGATCCAGGCAGGATTCTTTGATGCTACGCAAACCCGTTCTCCATTTCTGTGCCTGCCGGAACCAGCGCTTCTTTTGGTGCCGGCGGCGCTCTCGATTGCGGCTGGAACGATGCGGAATCGCGACCCGTTTCACGCCCCGTTGCTGCGCTTGGGTTTCATTGCCGGGGGAGTAAAATCCGGCGCCGGCGGCCACCAGACGCGGCAGCCGCCCCAGGCGCTGCTGATGCACTTCGATCGCCCCCAGCAGCAGGTCCGCATCCTGCGGTCTTTGCTCAAAGACCTCATAAGCGGTGATGATCTGGTTTTCGGCTTCCTGGATTTTGATCAGCTTGCCGAACTCGGTGGGCTTGGCGGCCTTGCCTTTGGGAATGATCTCGGTGGAGGGTTCAAACAGACTGACCAGTTTGTGGGAGGCGTGCGTGTCAGCGCCGAAGAGACGCTGCTTGGTCTGCCGCATCACTTGCTCGACGCAAGGGATCATGGTGTCTCAGTATTGCCGGTATCCTTGCAAAGCGGCTTGCTCGAGCACGTCCGCGCAGCGCTTGACGCCGCCGCCGACCTCGGCCGAAAAGCACTTGGCTTGCGCCACCACCCGGCCCGTCGCGGCCAGCAACTGGCGCTAGGCCCGCTCGAGTTTCTGCCGGCTTTGCCGTCCCCGGCTGCGGCTTCGAGCGCCCGATCTCGATCAGCCGATGTTAGCTAGTCAATCGCCGTGGCCTCGAGTTCCACCAAGAGTTCGGGGAACGCGAGACGGGCGACGCCCAAGAGGGTCTGCGCCGGCTTCACTCCTGCCGCATCCAGCCGCGCCACCAAGGCGTCGTAGTTCTGAATCATCGCGTCAACCTCGGTCGTGTAGACGCTCAGCCGGACGACGTTTGACAGGGTCATGCCGGCTTTCTGTAGCACCGCTTCAAGATTGTCAAGCGCCAGGGTGGTCTGGGCGCGGATGTCGCCCGCGTGCAGCGGCTTGGCGTTTTCGTCCAGTGCGGTCTGGCCCGCGCAGTAGAGGACGCGCTTCCCGCCTTCCACGAGTTCGCCTTGATTGAATCCGTACTGCAATGACCACGTCCAGGGATTGACTGCCGTTCGTTTCATCGACATCCTCCTAGCAAACCGTCATTGTAAGGGACATGTTCGCTCATTTGGTGAGGGAGAGCCTGGTTTTTTTTGGAGGCGCGGGTTGGATCGGGCATTGTCAAGTTAATGAGCCCGAGGCGGTTTTACCCTGAAGCGCGCCTGGACTTACTGTGCTCAATCCTGGAAGTCTGCCCTCGACCAAGCTTTGCGCCATATCACTTCGTCTGCCAGATTCGCAATTGGCAAGTTCTCAGGGTCTAACCAGTAGGTTGCGATGATGCCGCAACCGACTCCTAGCTGTCGCCCTCCGCCTAAAAATTGCGGCAGCACCCGAGTTGATCCTTTCCGAACCCGTTGATCTTCCTTCCTGCCGACACCCGTAGTTGTCATTCTGTCGTAACCTTTCTACAGGAGGCAAGATGTCAGCGGCTCCAATCGCCCGGTGTCCTGAACGAATCTGTTGGACATTATCCATTCTCACGGTGCTGTACCACTTTGCCTCTCCACTCGCCGCCCATCGGATGGAAGGCGAGCTGACGCTGGTGGTCCGAGATGCCGCAGGTCTACCGATGCAAGCGCGCGTGGAGCTACTGAGTTGGGTTTCGTTCTTTCGCACAGAAGCGACCTGTGGCCCGAACGGTCAAGCTCGCTTCAGGCGCCTCCCACTCGGCGTCTATCGTCTGCGAGTCACTCATCCCGAATTTCAGCCCTTTTCTGAGCCGCTGGAGATTCCCTCCGAGCTGCCTATCACTCGGCACGTGACGCTGGACGTGGCCGAGATCGAAACGGCTGTGAGGGTTCGGGACTCCGCACCATTGCTCGACCCTAATCAAAGCGGGACGGTCTTCCAGGTGGGCCGCAGCCAATTGGACGAGAATCCCTTTTCGACTCTTGGTCGGAGTGCCATTAACGTTGTCAACAGACTGCCAGGCTGGCTTCTCGAAGCCAACGCCGTGCTTCATCCCCGCGGCTCGGAGTATGACACCCAATACGTAATCGACGGCGTTGCTGTCTACGACAACCGCTCGATTGGCTTTGCGCCGGCGTACGAGAGCGATGAATTCGAAGCGGTGAATGTCATGACCGCGAACATTCCGGCTGAGTTCGGTCGGCGCATGGGCGGGGTCATTGAGCTTTATACGCGCCGTTCCGACCGACCCGGCCATCACCCCGAAATCAGTGTCCAAGGCGGCAGCTTCAGTAGCACCGAGGGTGCATTCTCCGACCACTACCTTCGCGGTCGCACAAGCCTTTCTTTGGGACTGCGAGGAGGCCACACGGACCGCTACCTGGATTCTCCTTCACTAGAGAATTTCACAAACAAGGCGAGCTCGGCCGGTTACAACGTGCGCCTCGACCACGACCTGAGTGATCAAGATCGCCTGAGTCTTTACTTGCGCTACAACCGAGTAAACTTTCTGGTCCCGAACGACCTCCAGCAGCAGGCAAATGGCCAGCGCCAGGATCGACGGGGCGGTGAGACTGCCGGGCAGATTCATTACCACCATGTGTTTTCTCCAAGGACCCTGGGGGCCGTACGGGGTATGGTGCGGGATGTCTCGGCCGATCTCTGGAGCAACGCCTTATCAATACCCGTATTCACCCAGCAAGACCGCGGGTTCCGCGAGGGAGCTATCACCGGCAGCGTTACAGTGGAGTTCGAACGCCACACGTTGAAGTTCGGCGGGGACTGGCGCCGCGCCGATATTCGAGAGCACTTCCTGTTCGCTCAAAGCGATGACTTGCCGGAGATCGAGTTTGACTTCCGGGATAAGCGCACCAGTACAGATGTGGGATTGTTTATTCAAGATCATCTGCGACTCGGCAACCTAGTCGTCGATGCCGGCGTGCGAGTCGACCACTACCGCTTGTTTGTCCGGGATTCGGCGATAAGTCCTCGCGTTGGAGCTTCCTACTACTGGGAAGGCGGCGACCTCATGTTCCGGGGCTCCTACGATCGGGTTTATCAGACGCCGCCGATCGACAACTTGCTGCTGAGTAGTTCCGTCCAAGCGCAGACCCTGGAGGACGTGGAAGGCGCCCTGCCTGTCCCCCCTAACCACGCAAACTTTTACGAGGTGGGAGTTCGCAAAGCGTTTGGAGACCGATTTCGCCTCGATGTGAACCACTACTGGCGAGATTTTGAGAATTACTACGATGATGATATCTTTTTTAATACCAGCCTAAGCTTCCCCATCAGCTTCGAGAGCGCTGAGATCGAAGGCACCGAATTCCGGCTTGAGATGCCGCGTTTCAAGGGCTTCTCATCGTTCATTAGCTATTCAAACATGCTGGGAACAGCTACCTCTCCTGTCACGGGTGGACTGTTTGTTGAAGGTGGTGAGGCGGAAGAGCTGCGGGACGTGGCGAGGACCTTTCCTATCTCGCAAGATCAGCGGAACACGGTGAGCGCTGTGGTGCGCTTTCAGCCGCATCATCGGGTGTGGTTCGTGGTGGGAGCCCACTATGGCAGTGGTCTGCCGGTGGAACTCGAAGACGAGGATGATAGTGTCGGCCCGACCTCTCTCGCCCAGGCTGCCGCCGAAGGTGCTGACGAGGAGTCCGAGCTCGAAGACATTCCCGAGGAGATTCGCAGGAAGGTGAACTTCGAACGCGGTCGCGTTCGGCCCAATTTCAGTCTCGATCTTTCCCTGGGGGTCAAGCTCTGGGAAAAGGATCAGAAGTCACTCCGTCTGCAGTTCGACGTGGTCAATTCCACCAATCGTCTGAACGTCATCAACTTTTCCGGGCTTTTTTCCGGTACGGCCCTGGCACCCCCACGCTTGATCGGGGTCAAGTTGCGCGCCACCCTCTAAAGCTGCTGGGAACCCCGGCGGTCAGGGCCCCTCAACTGTCGCCTTCCCCCCTTAATCGCGACGCTTGCACAGCCAACTGTTCACTAAGTTCTTTATTTATTCCGGTAACATGCATGCGGTGGATTGCGACACGCTGTTGCAATCGATGAGAATTTACGGCAGCCTCAGCAGGCCTCAACACTGTCGCCCTCCCTTGAACGGTGGCCTTACTGGAGGCGATGGGCGATCACTTTCGGCGGCAGCAACTCCCCCGTCCTTGGTTGCTCACCCCTCCAGGATGACCTTGTCAATAGGACATTTCTACTGGGCACATTTAGGACACTATCATGTGGCAGCGACATCCGTGAGCGGGAAAAACTGAAATAAGCCGTCGTTGCCTCGCCTCTGGATTAGCAGGCCCGTCAATCCCTGGGAATCCAGGCTGGAGCCGCGCGCGTCAGCAAGCGGTTGGTTCGAGATCGCGCCAAACCGCTCGGTCGAAAACCCGCGGGTTTTCATCTTTTTGGGTGGGCCGGAAGTTTGATGGGAGCGGATCAGTCGGTAGAGGCAACCGCTTGCTTACGCGCGCGGCTCCGATTGGCCGGCCCATCGGCACTCCCTCACGGTCGCGGCTCCGATTCCGCGGAGGGTTACTCAGTTGGTTTGTAGCCCCGGCGCAGATGGCCGTACACGGCGCCCTCGGCAAAAGGCACGCACTTGAACTCCAGGATCTGGGCGTTAGGCTCGAGGCGGCGATACAGCGGCATGCTCATCTTCCAGGCGCGCGTGAAGACCTTCGGGTCTTCGATGCTGACCTCGTAGTGCAGGGCATTGGGGCCAGTCGCCGTGTAGCGCTCTTGGACCTTCAGCTGCTCGCTGTGAAAGTTGCCCGAGCTGTCGAACCAGGTGTCGGGCAGCTGGTCGCTGACGTCGACGACCAGCGTTTCGCCTTCCCAGCGGCCCAGCGAGTAGCCCATCCACGACGGAATAAGCGCCTCGGAGCCGGGACGATCCAGGCGAATGACTCGGCTCGTGCTGGCGAACTCGTAGGCCACCAGGATCGACTTGGGGGTTTGTACGATCTGGAACGGAAAGGGCATGTAGGTGGCGCGGGGGATTCCGGGCATGAAGCACTTGACCGCCGGGTCGAGTTTCAGCCAGTTTTCCAGGTTTTCGGCGCGCTTGTCCGCCGCCCAGGGCTGATAGGGAATCTTGCCTCCCTCAACCACCCCCAGGCCCGCGGGGATGGCCCCGAGCGCGCCCAGCGGCTCGTAGGGGCCGTGGCGCGCGGCGTGGCCCTCGAGATCCCAGTGCGCCGACCCGAGCGCCTGCCAGATGCCGTTGAGATCCGGGTTGCCGTCCGGTGTGCGAGGCGCCACGTAGGCGTTCTGGGACTGCGCCCCAACAGGCGCGGCAAACAACAGAGAGACGAGTGCGAAGGCGGTCGCGGCCTTGGTCTTGTTCAGCATGGATCAACCCCAGTCGTCGGTGTTCTACAGTCTAGCCCAGCGGCGTGATTTCGTGTGGCCGCCGGTCCTTCACATTATACTCTGTGCGATTACCGCGAGGAGATTCCCCTTTGCCGCTAGCTGCTCCCCGCCCGGCCACGATCAAAGCAGGGGTTTGGCGGAAGGTCTGGCGGCGGGACCTGGCGGAACTCGAAGCGGGGTCGATCCTCGACTTCGATTCCCCGCCGGTTGGAACTCTCAACTTTTCGAGGCCACCTGTGGGTTCACTCACGTTACAGCCCGGTGACTTGCTCACCATCCCGAGGATGGCTTTGTCAGTTGCCTTCATCGGCTTCGTTTCCTCCACCGATGGCAACCCAAGCTACGGGGCTCTGACTCTTACCCCGGTGGGACTATCTCCCACTGAACATGCCAGCCTTCACTGGCACACTTACCAGCAGGTATCTGAAACGCGGTACAATTGGGCGTCGTGGTCGGCTCGACGATCAGTCACTACAAGACCCTCTCCGAACTCGGCCGGGGCGGCATGGGTGTCGTCTACAAGGCCGAGGACACCAAAGCTTGAACGCACGGTTGCTCTAAAGTTTCTCGCCCCCCACCTGCTGGAAGACGAGGAGGGCCGCGCCCGTTTCATTCGAGAGGCGAAAGCCGCTGCTTCCCTGGATCATCAAAACATCTGCACTGTCCATGAGATCGATGAGGTTGAAGGTGAAACCTTCATCGCCATGGCCTACATCGAGGGCCAAACCGTTAAAGACAAGATCGCCGGGCGCCCGCTCAAGCTTGACGAAGCCTTGGACATTGCGATTCAGACCGCCCAGGGTCTGCAAGCCGCACACGAGAAGGACATCGTTCACCGGGACATTAAAAGCGCCAACTTGATGGTCACGCCGCAAGGCCAAGTCAAGATCATGGACTTCGGCTTGGCGCAGTTGGCTGAACAGTCGAGGCTCACCAAAACAGCGACAATCCTCGGAACCCCTGCCTACATGTCGCCGGAGCAGGCGCAACGGCTACCGACGGACCGGCGGACGGATGTGTGGTCGCTGGGCGTGGTGATCTACGAGGTGGTAACGGGGTGCTTGCCATTCGAGGGTGAGCGTCAAGAGGCCGTGCTCTATGCCATTGCCAACGAAGAACCAGAACTGCCTACCGCTCTAAGGTCCCGAGTCCCTCTCGAACTCGACCGCATCGTAGAAAAGGCGCTGGCGAAAGATGCCGCCGAGCGCTACCAGCACGTCGAAGAGATGATCGTCGACCTCAGAGCACTGAAAAAGCAACTGCAAGACGTAGGGGCGCAGCGCGCTGCGCCCGCCAGAGGGACCAGCCGAGGGCCTTACCCAGCGCCTTCGTCAGCAGCAATTCCTGCTCCACTCGATTTCCGACGGCGCCTCTGGCGGGAACGAATCGCTCTCGGCGCGGCGCTGCTCATCGCGCTGGCAATTCTTGTAGCAATGTGGCTTCGATCGCCCGAGCAGGCCATAGAAACCCCGTTGCAGCGATTTGCGTTCATGCCACCGGTGCACGCTGTGTCCGCGGCGATCTCTCCGGACGGCAAGCACATTGCCTACGTCGCAGGAAACGGCGGTTTGTGGATACAGGATCTCGACCAGCAAGAGCCGCGGGAGATTGCAGGCGGAGCTCATCCATTTCGGGCTCCCTGTTGGTCGCCAGACAGTGAGTTTATCGCTTACCGAGAGGCCGGGGACTTGAAGAAGGTTTCGGTTCAAGGAGGTCCGGCGGCCACACTTTGCCAAATGCCCAACCCATCGTTAGCAGGGTGCTCTTGGGACCCAGACGGAGGCTCAATCGTGTTTAGCGCGGGCGGCCAAGCCCTCTACAAAGTGCCCGCCCGGGGCGGCAGCCCCACGGTGTTGATCGAACCGGAGCCGGGGGAGGGATTCATCATGTCCCCGCATTTCCTGCCGCTCGACGCCGCGAGCCCTGGGCTACTATATGCGGTCGGGCCGCTGGGCGAACAACGGATTGTCTTGCAGGACCTGGTAACCGGCGAAAAGGACGTGTTGGCGAAGGCTGGCCGCGCAGTCTTTTCTCCCTCGGGCCACATTCTCTTTCGCCACGCCGGCTCGCTTTTCGCCTTGCCTTTCTCCGTCGGGAGTTTGACAGCAAAAGGCGAAGCCTTCCCGCTTGCGAAGAACGTCAGAACCCCCAGCGTTTCAGCAGATGGCACGCTGGTTTACCTCGAGAGGAACACGGCAGCTCAGCAGCAACTGGTTTGGCGCGACCGCGACGGCAGGAAACTGGGGGAGATTGGTGAACCACAAGAAAACATGGCTACCCCGGCGCTATCTCCCGACGGACGGTTTGTCGCTGTTTCTACCGCACAATCGACTTCCGCCCTGTCCGGTGCTGCGGATATATGGATCTACGACGTAACCCACCCCCGGAGAACCCGGCTTACGTTGGATCCGGGGTTCGATTTTCAACCTGCTTGGTCCGGGGACGGCAAGGAGATTGCGTTTTCGTCCACACGCAATGGCTCCAATGATGTCTTCATCAAGCCTGCTGATGGCAGCGGCGAAGCAAAGACCGTGCTGGCCACCCCGTTGCTCGCGCAGTCCGAGCACTGGTCTCCGGATGGGAGATACATCACTATCGAGGGAGGCACGACGGAAACCAACGCCGACCTCTGGTATGTGAGGCGTAAGGGAGACGGCACCTGGTCTGAGCCAGTTATCTACTTGACGGCGCCCCGCATGCAGTCGGGTTCGCAGTTCTCTTCGGACAGCCGCTATCTTGCCTATTGCTCCGAAGAGTCGGGCCGCTTCGAAGTCTACGTGCAGCCCTTTCCGGAGGGTGATGGCAGATGGCAAATCTCTCACAATGGGGGGCAGCAGCCGCGCTGGAGCAAGGACGGCACTGAGCTGTTCTACGTGGAGGGGGACACGCTCATCGCGGTGAAGGTCACGACGGCGCCGAGTTTTTCCCCCGGTTCGGCAGAGCGGCTGTTCTCCAGTCCAAGCCTCGTGGAGCAATGGTCTTACCCAGCCTATGACGTGTCGGCTGACGGGCAGCGGTTCGTCTTGATCGAACCGGTCGGAGGCCCCCAACCGGCGGCCATCCGGGTCGTCCAGAACTGGTACGAAGAGTTCCGCGACCGCGAGCAGGACTAAGCCCCCCAAAACGAACTACATAGCGCTCGTCCGCGCGCTGGGAAATCTTAGTGTTGTATCGCAGGCGACCCGAGAGGAAGAGCTTCGCCCGACGAGAGAGATAGACGCTTGCGATACAACGATTTGAAGGAAGCCACCCCGGTTTGGCAGGGCAATTGCCCTTAAGAGGGGTTTATATAATTCGCTTTTGTTTCGCCTCAGAGGACAGTCTGAGGAGTTTAATCTCGCCTCCAGTTCGAAGACGACCAACTGCCGTTTTTAGGATTATTCGAAAGCCGACCTAGTGTCCCTCCCGGTCGCAGATGACCGCAGCCTCGCCCTTGGCGGCAATTTCGCTGTTGAAGAACTTCATGATTTTGTCGCGGCGCGCCAAGATCGGCTGGATCTCGGATTTCGTCAGATACTCACCCAGCTCCCGCGTCAGATTCTCCCCGTTCAGCTCCTGCATGGCGTTGTAGATGCGGCGGTCGCAGCGGCGCAGGTTCTTCGGCGCGCGCAGGGTCTTAAGCGTGCGGAACGCGCGTGTAAAATCAATCAAACGAATGTTCCAATCCTCCATAATCAGGATGTTGCCCAGATTCGCATCGGTGTTGTAAATCAGCTCGTTGAACACCCGCGTCTGATACATCTGGTCGTTCCAATCCATCAGCCTGGCTGGCGGGACCGGCGTCTTCCTCAGATAGCGGTCCCTTTCCATCATCTCAAAATCGACCCACCAGGTAACCGACGAGCTGTCACCTTTGATTTTGCGTTCGATCGAGACCGGTATCATGTTGAGGCCCAGCATGCGATCCAGCTTGTAGGCGGCCATGTTGTACTTGTAGCTGTCGCGAAAATTCAGTTCGGTACCGCTCGGGGTGGCATACGAACTCTTGCGGATGTTGACCGACTGGACGTGAGCGTAACGCGTCGTTTTCCCGTCGGTGAGGGTGGCGCGGTGGGTGTTGTTGAGGCCGATGGAGAGTTCCCTCATCGCCGTTATCTTGGCGGAACGGAGGAACTCTTCCTTCTGCTGATCGCTGAGCGCCGGCGTTGCGGTGGCGGCGCTTTGCGCGGCGGAAAGGCCCGCTGCGCTAATGGCCACGAAGGCGCTGAGAACTAGGCTACAGGGTTTCCATTTGCCTTTCATCTTCGTATCTCCTCGTTGTTAGATTTGTCTCGGTCGTTTTTCGTCCGGCGTTGTGCCGGGGAGCCTGCCAAATCGTAGCACCTGCAGACGGCATTGGGAAGGTTCGTTTCCTCGGGCGGCGCCGGCTTGAAATGAATCTGACTCGTTTTGCGTCTCAGACCGCACTCAGTGCCACGTCGGGGTGAACCCCTTGTTGGTGTGGAAGCAGAGTTCTCGAGCGTTCACGCAGGTCTCACGAACCAGGCCAGCACTCGCCACCTGATTCGCATGAGGCGCGTCGGGGAGTTGAATTCCTCCGTGCCGGGGAGACCAGATCCGCGCCAACAAGTGCTGGTCACCATACTGGCGAAAAACTAACTGCGGCTGTGCCGGGGCTTCTTCCGCGGCTCGTATCGCTTGTGTTCGTACGGTCACACAATAAATGCCGTCCTCACAAATCTGCAAGGTCCCTTGATCTGCCTCGCTACGAACGATGTATTCGCCGGCGCGCAGACTCTGGCTTCCCACGACAAAGTCGAACGGAATCGTAACGGTCATGTCGCCCGGGTTCGGCGGATATATGCCAGCCACACCCAGCACCGTGAACAGAACGGACAAGCTAGCAACTCTAACACCCTGCTTAATCATGGCGGCCTTCCAATTTTCCTTGTTGAATCTCATCTCACCCTGTTGATAAGCAAGACTGTTGCCACATGGCTATGCAACATCGTCCCGGCACACGTCGGCTCGGTAATCCATAGATTCGAAGCCGCTTAGGGCAGAAGATAGTCTCGGAAGAGGGATTTGGCCGAACTCGGCCAGGGCGAAGACCCCTATCGACTGGGATAGGGTCGCTATCCAGTCGGATAGACTCGCTGTGGGCCTTACAGGGCTAGCGGACTCCAGCCCTTAGTACAGAGCCGCGCCCGCAAGGGTGCGGTCGAGTCTGGCAGTGACTTGCATGCCGGTAGCGGCCCCGACGCACTGACTACCCTCGACCGCACCCTTGCGGGCGCGGCTCTGTTCCGGCGCGGGGGCAGCCCGAACGATATATCTCCCGTCGCCTGGCCCTCCACGCTACAGGCCTTTCGCTACGGGATCTCGCGGACATCAATGCGCTTGGCCTTCAGCCGCCCTTTCTTGTCGAACTCACCGAGACAGTCTGTTGACCCTTAGCGTAACTGGCCGTACGGATGATTGTCAGACCCCCTCTTGAACGGCGGTACCATCGAGAACGCCCAGGCGATCGCGGCACATGAGTCGCCGCGGACGACCAAGCTCTACGACCGGACCTCGGATGAGATCACGCTCGACGAGGTCGAGCGAATTGCGATCTAGGTTCCCTGGCGCTTTGCGCCCGCGCTGTATTCGCGAAGTTGGCCCGCGCCGACCCCTGTCCCATCGAGCAGATTCAGCTTTCGCTCGGTCATAGTTCTGTCGCGACGACGGAGCGCTACCTCGGTGTGAGGCAGGATTTCCAGGACGCGCCCTGCGACCATCTCGGGCTCAAGGTCGCCGTGTAGGTCCCTCGAAATGCCAATATCGCAAGCTAACTCCCGCTCACCCCCGGCGTCCGGTAGCTCCCTTTATCGTACGTCGTCTTCTTTGGGCGTTTTTGTCGTAACATGTTGTCGAACGAAGACCATGCAGCAGCACACAGAAATCTGGCGACCAGACGTTAACGATGGTCCGGCGGATGCTAGGAGCCGTCGGCGCGCCGGGCTGACTTCCACTTCTACGTCGCACACCCGATTCAGGGATCGATCCTGTTCGCCGAATACTGAATCTCTAGCTCCAGCACCTCCAATCCCCTCCAATCCAGCACGACGCCACCGTTCGGCGCTACAATCTTCGAAGGTGACTTCGCCTACTTTGGAGCCGAGCCCATTTCGTCAGATGTGGTTCGCAATGGACCCTGGTCCGAGTCCGGCACGTATTGACAATGCCGCGGACGAGACCACTCGATGCGTTGGAGGGATTTGATGAGGATGAGACTGTTGCTTGGCGTGCTCGCAGCCGCCTTGCTGCCAGCGCAAGTAATTCAGCGCAGGGAGCCGATTCCCCCGCGGCCCCCAGTAACAGCCGAGGAGATTTCACTGGGCAAGCGGCTGTTTCAGGGCCACTGCGGGGGCTGCCATGGGCCCCAGGGAGGCGGGGCTCGCGGACCGAATCTGGTCCGCCCCACGCTCCGTCACGCGCCGGACCCGGAGTCGCTGTTCCTGGTCATTGATCTCGGCATTGAAGGCACCGAGATGCCAATGGGAAACCAGTTGCACGACAGCGAGGTCTGGAAGATCGCCGCCTTCGTCGAATCCTTGGGTCAAATCGAACCAGAGCCTTTACCGGGTGACCCGAAAAACGGAGAGGACGTCTACTACGGCAAGGGAAACTGTTCGTCGTGCCACTGGCTCGGCGGCGAAGGCGGACTCCAGGGACCCGACCTCACCGATATCGGCGCCCGCCGCAGCGTCGATTATCTGCGGCAATCCTTGCTCGAACCCGCGGCGGATTTTCCCGAGGGCTTCTTGATGGTGAGTGTCGCTGGAAAGGACGGTCCGCGAATCCGCGGCATTCGTCTGAACGAGGGCACCTTCACGATTCAGCTTCGCGACTTCTCGGAAAGACTCCATTCTTTCCTCAAGGAGGATCTCTCGGAGCTGAACAGGCACGAAGGAGAATCCTCGATGCCGGCATACACAGATACGCTGACCAAGGCCGAGATCGACAACCTTGTTTCGTTTTTGGCGTCTCAGCGAGGGGGCTCATGAGATTTCTGATTCTGGCACTGACACTGACTTCCATCCTCGGCGCGCAGGTAAGCTTCGATCGCATCCTCCGAGCCGAAGCCGAACCGCACAACTGGCTGACCTACTCGGGCAACTACTCGTCCTATCGCCACTCGCCGCTCAAGCTCATCAACCGGGACAACGTCGCCAAGCTCAAGCCGCTTTGGTCCTATCAGATCAACACGCTCCACAAGTTCGAGACCACCCCGATCGTCGTCGACGGCGTCATGTACATCTCCGAGCCGCCCAGCGACGTGACGGCGCTGGACCCGCGCACCGGCCGCCCCTTGTGGAAATACCAGCGTACGCTGCCGAACGACATTCCCGTCTGCTGCGGAGAGGTGAACCGCGGCGTGGCCATTCTGGGTGACACGGTCTACATAGGAACGCTGGACGCCCACTTGGTGGCTCTCGACGCGAACAGCGGGCTGGTGCGATGGGATGTCGTGGTGGACGACTACAAAATCGGGCAGTCGGTGACGGTCGCGCCGCTTGCCGTCAAAGACAAAATCATCGTCGGCATCGCCGGCGGCGAGTACGGCGTGCGCGGGTTCTTGGACGCCTACGACGCCAAGACCGGCAAGCGGGCATGGCGCTTCTGGACCGTCCCTGGGCCCGGCGAGCCCGGCAACGAAACCTGGGCCGGCGACAGCTGGAAGCGCGGAGCGGCGACCACCTGGGTCACGGGCTCCTACGATCCGGACCTCAACTTGATTTACTGGGGCACCGGGAATCCCGGCCCGGATTGGAACGGTGAGGTTCGCGAAGGCGACAACCTTTACTCGGATTCGATCATCGCGCTCGACGCCGACAGCGGCAAGCTGAAGTGGCATTTCCAGTTCACTCCCCATGACGTCCATGACTGGGACGCGACGCAAATTCCGGTTCTCGTCGACGGGACCGTACGGGGAAAGAAGCGCAAGCTCGTGCTGTTCGCTAACCGCAACGCGTTCTACTATGTGCTCGACCGCGAAAGCGGCGAGTTTCTTTTAGGAAAAGCCTACGCCAAGCAAACTTGGGTGGAAGGCCTGGACGATCAGGGCCGCCCGATGCGCTTGCCCAACACCACCCCGACGGTCGACGGAACACTGGTCTATCCCTCCGTGTCCGGCGCGACGAATTGGTTCAGCCCGACCTACAGCCCGGCCGATCATCTCTTTTACGTTACGGTCATGGAGAAAGGCCATATCTACTACATGGGAGAAGCGATCTACAAGCCCGGGATGACCTACACCGCGGGCGGCGGGCAAAACATTCCCGGAGAAGAACCCTACGCCGAGGTCCGGGCTTATGAGCCGGAAACGGCCAAATTGAAGTGGGCGTTTCGTCTTCACCAGACTCCGAGGGCCGGCTTGCTCTCGACCGCCGGAGGCCTGGTGTTCGGGTCCGCCGCCGAAGGCGATTTCTTCGCGCTGGACAGCCAGTCAGGAAAACCTTTGTGGCGATTCCAAACCGGCGGAAGGATGTATTCGAACCCGATCAGCTACGCCGTGGACGGCAAGCAGCATGTCGCCATCGCCGCCGGCCACGCGCTCTACGTCTTCGGCCTCGAGGAGTAACAGTCAAAATGGGCTAGCCCGTCTTCGCTGGGTTCTAGGTGGAGCCGGCTTGGGTGGCAACAGCGGCCCAGCCGTGTTGGTCCAAGTGTCTGATACAATGTTGCTTCAGAGAGAAATCGAATGGCCGCAACCGTACAGAATCTTGAAGCCGTCGACCTTGGGCTGGCGAAAATGGAGCCCTGGTCTGAAGGGCTTACCAATCCTCGCAAGAAAATGCCCAAGGAACTTGCGGTCACGAACGATTCCTGTACGGGCTGCGCTGGTTCTCCCGTCTGTATCACCTATTGTCCGGTTGAGGAGTGCATGTTTTGGGTGCCGGACGAAGACCATCCTCCTTTCGGCCGCATCGAGGTCGATTATCAAACCTGCATCGGCTGCAAGAAATGCATCAGTAAGGGGCCGGACGATACGTTGCTGGACGGCTGTCCCTGGGATGCGATCGACATGACGCCGATTGCGGAAGTTGAAGAGTTGCTCGGCGTAAAATTCAACTACTAGCCGTCAAAGCCCCGCCGATGTAGGGGCGCAGCGTGCTGCGCCCGCGGTAGCCGCCTCTACCGGGCCTGGAAGCCACGTCGCATTCTCGTCAGATGACTTCTCTCACAACAGGCCACCTCCGCAACAACGCTAAGATGACGACATGGAATTCTCGCGCCGCAAACTCCTTTTCTCGACGATGGGCTTGGCGGCCTCGCGAACAACACAGGTGCATGGCCAGACGCGCCGGCCGAACATCCTATTTGCGATTGCCGATGACTGGTCGCATGGACATGCCGGGGCCTACGGAGCGAAATGGCTCAAAACCCCCGCCTTTGACCGCGTAGCGCGCGAAGGCGTGCTGTTCAACAACTGCTTCACGTCGAACCCCAAATGCAGTCCTTGCCGCGCCAGCATCCTGACGGGACGCAATACCTGGCAGTTGGAAGAGGCGGTCAGCCATTTCGGCGTCTTCCCCGCCAAGTTCGGCGTCTACCCGGATCTTCTCGAAGAGCACGGCTATCACGTCGGTTACACCGGCAAGGGATGGGGACCGGGTGATTACAGAGCAGGCGGGTTCAAGCGAAATCCAGCCGGGCCGGAATACGCCAAAAATACTCTGAAGCCGCCTTATCGAGGGATGTCCGCAAAAGACTACGCCGGGAATTTTGACGACTTCTTGGACGACCGCGAGCCTGGGCAGCCGTTCTGTTTTTGGTACGGCGCCCATGAGCCGCATCGGGTCTACGAAGGCGGCGCCGGCGCGCGCTCCGGGAAGAATCCAGACGATGTCGAGCTGCCGGCCTACTATCCGGACTCCCCGGTGATTCGGCGCGACATGCTCGATTACGCCGTCGAAGTAGAGTGGTTTGACACGCACTTGGGGCGCATCCTTCGCAAGCTGGAAGAGATCGGCGAACTCGACAATACTTTCATCGTCGTCACCTCCGATCACGGCATGCCTTTCCCGCGCGTCAAGGGTCAGATCTATGAGCACGGGTTCCATTTGCCGCTTGCTGTTCGTTGGGGCGGGATGGAGGGCGGCCGCGTGGTGGACGACTTCATCAACGTTCGCGACTTCGCCCCCACTTTTTTGGAGCTGGCCGGGCGTGAGCCTCACGCCAACATGACCGGCAAGAGCTTTCTCTATCTGTTGAAGTCGGGCAAATCCGGTCAGGTCGATGCAAGCCGCAACCGCATGCTGGTGGGCAAGGAGCGCCACGACCTGGGCAGGCCCAACGACCAGGGCTACCCTGTGCGAGCCTTGCGGACGCCCGAATACCTTTACATTCGCAACTACGAGCCGGATCGCTGGCCCGCGGGCAACCCCGAAACCGGCTACCGCAACTGCGACAACAGTCCAACGAAGTCGCAAGTCTTGCGGAGTTTCGATAAGTATTACCGCCTGTCGTTTGGGAAGCGCCCCGCCGAAGAGCTCTACAACGTCACCGAGGATGCCGACTGCGTTCACAACCTTGCGGCGGACGCTGGGTTCGCGGAAGTCAAATCAAAACTCCGGGCGGAAATGGAAAAGATGCTGCGCGAAGATGGCGACCCGCGCGCGCTTGGCAAAGCCGAGATCTTCGATACGTATAAGTACACCGGCCGCCGCGCGCACTCCTACGACGCCTGGCTGAAGAATCAAAACCCGTGAGCCGCGCTTGCTGCTCTCAATGGAGGGTATGTGTCAAGTGTTTCGGTGGTATTTTGAGATTAGGTGTTTAAATATACAACAACACCGGTTCTTTAATGATTCTTGGATTGGTGTAAATGTACAGATGTTTCGGGCGAACAAGGTGGAGGCGGTTCTGGATCTTCCTGGCCGCAACGGAGTCGGCGCCCGGCTAGTTAGCTTAACGGATTCAAGCCGAGCCAGCTTCGCGCGGCGTTTTCTACTGCTTGCAACTGATCCGGCGAAAGAGTGCCGATCTTTCGTATCAACCGGACGTGTGGAACCGTGACCAAGCTTTGAGCATCGAAGGCCCCGGGGCGGAGAAACCTGACCTTCACATCCACTTCAAAGCGGGAAGCGCGGGCGGCCGTTGTGTGGGGGATCAGAGTCGCTAGCGCTCGGTCTTGGTCCAGTGCGGGGACACTCAATACAACGCAGGGCCTCACCTTCGCCGCAAGACCCAGGTCGACGATCCAGACCTCACCCCGGCGGGGTTCAGGTATGTTTCGATTCTTCTTGGTCGAGTTCTAGAAAAACGCTCTCGGAAGCTTGGACCAGGTCGTCTTCGTCCAAAGGCGGAACGTCAAGTGCGGCCGAGCGCCTCAGAATCTCTGCCGCCGCTTCGCGCTTGGCGTCCGCTGGGAGGCGTTCAAACGACTCAAGCAGAACTTCAACGGGTCTGGGCATATCGATAGTAACTCTGCTTATTATAGCGAGCCACTGGTTCGCTCGCCATTTCGTGCGTTTAGCGGCCACCCCGGTTGCGGGGGGATTCGGGCTCCGTCCCTGAACTCCAGTGCGCCCACCGAACATGGTTGGGGGAGGTGTCGTTTTATGAGGGACCGACCGCGAGGCAGCCGGTCTTGGGGACCACCCCAACCCCCGAATGACCGTTGCTAACGATCGTTCGCCAGAAGCAGATGAAAAACCCACGGACTACAGCAAGGGCGTCACCCAGGCCTACACATCCCACGAGCTTGTTAGGGATACGAGCGGTTCGGTAAGATTTTCCGCCGGACCCAATACTGGCACCGCAGCGCGGCGAACGGAGCCGGCAACACATACTCGACGGCCGAGGACTTGCTTCGCTACGATCAGGCTCTCTACGATTCAACGCTGCTGAAGCCGGACACTGTCGCGACTTTGTTCAAACCGAGGCATGGTTCCATGGCTCTCGGCTGGTTCGTGCGAACCCGTGACGATCGCGTACGTATCGAGCACCAGGGAAGCAACCCGGGATTCGCCACACTCTTGCGGCGCTATCCCAGAGACAGGGTACTCGTCGTCATTCTTTCGAATCTTGATGGTTGGGACCTAGTCCCGCTAGCAGCCCGTGGCAAAAGTGTGCTCGGGCGAAAATGGGGGACTGCCACCGATTCTCGCTCGTGGAACCCCATTGTTTCCAACAATACTGCGACGCGAGAATCGGGTGGCTGTCCGAAAGCGCCGGGATAAACCGGCGAGGAGTTGGGGATGCAAGAGCCCCACAGTGAAAGTTTAGCGAACCACGCTGACCTCGAGTCATGCGCCGGCGGTCGCGAGATCGCGGGTGAAGCGTTGACAGAGGCACTGGCGGGCTGGCTATCGAGCCGCGAAATGCCTAGATTCGGGTGCCGACCTTGTGGACAGAAGGGGAAGGCCATATCAACCGTCGCGCTATCGCAAGCGGCGGGCGAACCCGGCGCGGTCGGAGAACCCGTGCACGTCAGGAAACTCCTCGCGCGAGAACCGGGAGACCTCGGAGGCGCCTGCCGCGAAGTGGCAGGCCGGTGGGGGAAGGCAACAGCCGCACGCCCCACGCGTACGCCGCCGAGGAGTCGGACCGGGCCGTAGTACCAGCGAAGGGTCCGAACAAGGGCGGGGAACCGTCGGCGGAGGACCTGGAGGGAAGGGCCGGGACCGAGGAGAACGTCGTCGGGTGCGCCACGGACCGCACACAGAGGCGGACAGGCCGTGCCCCAAGCGCTGGACGGCGTGCGGAGCGGAAGCTGTTGTCGGGCTTGCGCTGACGCCATTATCCGAGGTAAGAGCCGTATGAGTCAACGCTCACGTACGGATCTGTGCGGGGGGTGCCGGGCGACCGGCATCCCTACCGCGACCCTTTTTCGCGTCCTCGGACTTCCACCACGGGCTGCTAGGAGACGAGATAGAGACGTTGATCTTCGACAGCGAGTGACCCCAGTCATTTCCGCGAGTGGAGATCCTCGGAAGCTGCCCGCCCAAGGGTGCAGTGCCGCCGAGCTTCCTCGATCTTTCATTGTTGACAGGTCGTGGAGATTCGCCTGATTTATCGTTGGGAGCCGGCCCCCGCGCATTCCCGCTGCTCAGCCGCGGTAGTCGGCTCCCTGAAGCTGCACCTGGATTCCGTCTGGATCCTGAAAGTAGAGTTCCTTCACGTCATCGCGCAGGCGGATTCGGCCCTTGACCCCCTTCTTTTCGAGCGCCTCGAGCGTCCAGTCGGCATCGAAGTTGTCCACTCCGAGGCAGAAGTGATGGATGCGCGGTGACGGAATGTCGTAGAGGCCAACGAAGCTCGACGACCCCGCGCCTAGATTGACGCCGTTTGCTTGCCGGCTGACAATCGGCATGGCCAGCAACTCGGTGTAGAACTGGCGCGAGCGCTCGACGTCGGAAACAGCCAAAGTGACGTGATTCAGCGTGGCCGCGCGGAGTGGGGCCTGAGCCGGGGCGGCGGCCGGAGTTGCTACCGCCGCCAAAGCAGCGACGAGTTGGCGGCGGCTCATCCCGCCCCGTTCGTAGTATGACAACAAGTTTTCGAGTTCAGCAATCATGAGGACCTCCACGGGAGATTATGCCCGTTCCCGGGCTTGGTTGCCAGTCGGCCGGCAACCCCAACAGTGTTCAGCACGAGCCGGTTGATTCGGTCACTACACTGTGCTCCCCACTTTGTGGCAAGCTAGGGCCATATCCGTTTCTCTCAATCGCCGCCAGTTTGCGCAGACTATTGCCGGATCGGCTTTGGGTAGGGCCGCTTTGCAGGCGCAGGCGCCACGCAAACCCAACGTTCTTTACATCTTCAGTGATCAGCATCGGGCCTGTTCGATGCCCAGTCCACCTTCGCGCAGGCAACTATCGGGTCTCTGCAGGTCGATCAAGGGCGCCGGATCATTCGCCTGGAAGGGCTGAGGCATCGCCGAGAGGTCCTCTCGCTGAAAAGGGTGATTCGGCGCCCTCAACGAGCCGCGTCTTGGAAACCGTCTGTCTCTCTAGGTCATTTGCTCTTTGAGTAGCGTCCGGACACCTTCGTCCGGTGGAGACTCCGGGAATAATTTGTGACTGAATAGCAGACTGCGATAGGTCCCAAGTTTGAGCCCGCCAACTCTCTCAGAGTAATTGCGCAAACGTTGCTGGGTCGTAATCTCAAGGATCAGTTCGTAGTCTTTGTCGAACAGCCTGCGCTTCGGAATGGACCGGATCACCTTGGGCCTTTCCTTTCCGATGTCGTCCAAGATGACATACAGCCGGAGGGGAGTGGCCACCAGCCAAGTTTGTTGCGAGGCAGTTTGAAATATCAGAAGTATGGAAGCGCGGGAGGGAGTTTCACTTTCACTATTGAAGTGCTTCGAGTACCTGATGCATTCGATGATGCCCGCATCGGAGTAGAAATCACGATAGCCCAAAGCAAACTTTGAAAGACTCATGACTCGTTCTCTTCTTCCGATTCCTCGTGGGACTCCGTGGGTATCGGCCCTTCGCCCACTTGGACTTGGCGAAACTCCCTCGACAGTATCTTGGGGAAAAGAATCGTCCAACTGATGCCGATGGTGATGCACGATTGGATGGTGAGCTGCATCAGCCCCAGCGCAACCGCCACAAATCCAATGGCACCGGAGCCGAAACCCCACAGCATCACCACCACCGACCAATGCCAATGCAGGTACTTGAGCCCGAGCAATGACGGTTTGCCAGGACGAATCACCGTAAGAGCCCAGTCGCACCCCACGATTAGAATTCCCAGAATGGCCGAAGCCACGGCAAACACGAAGCGGCCCGCTGGATGCTCCCCCAGGTCAACTCCGCGAGGATCGAACAGGAAATCGAAGAGAACCTGGAGTAGTTCAAGCACGCAAACTGATCCTGACCGTGTTGCTTTTGTCCTCCACTCCTACCGTAGCAGAAACCGCGCTGGAATCGAGGGCCCGCCGAGCTGCCGGAGCCGTTCGAGTGCGGTGGGGTCGGCGTGGAACTTGCCGCTGTGGAGTTTTCACCGCGATAGTATCTAGACTATATGAAGGAACTTGTTTCACTGAAGACTTCTGAGAGGGAGACGTGGCCAACGACAGCGGAAAACTCACCCGGCGTGAACTTGGCAGGAAAGCAACCATCGCGGGGGCGGCGATCGCGGCATCGTCGCTGCGTTCTGCTTCGGCAAGCGGAACTTTGCCGCGCCGCAAACTGGGCAAGACGGGACTTGAGGTCAGCATCCTGGGGCTCGGCTCGTCCCCTCTGGGGCAGCCTTTCGTCGACCAGGCAGGAGCGACTCGAATCATCGATGCACTGCTTGACGAGGGTGTCAACTACATCGACACGGCGCCCATTTACGGGCTGTCGGAGATTCGTCTCGGCAAGTCCCTGAAAGGGCGGCGCGACAAGTTTGTGCTGGTATCGAAGGTCGAGGCGACCTCGAGCCAGGACGCGACGTGGCAGGTCGGGGAGAGCCTGCGCAAGCTGCAGACGGATTATCTCGACTTGGTGCATATCCACAACGTAGGCCGCACGGACCGCTTCCCCGATCTTGATGTGCTGACCGGCGATTTGGGGGCGTTGCAGAAGACAAAGGCAAGCTGTCGGACCATTACGATGACGCTGTTCGCTACGCACTAGGGATTCCGGGGCTTTCAGTCGCCATCATGGGGATGAAGAATGCTGCCGAGGTTCGCCAGGCGGCGGCGGCGGCCTTTCGGGCGTACAAGCCTTTCAGTGACCAAGAGATTAGTGAGCTGACTCGCAAAGGCAAGGAGATGGAGTTGCGCGGCCCAGTTGCGTGGGAAGCCTAGCCAAAGATATTTGAAAATTTCGTTCGTGGGGAGTTTGGGCGGTGGTGGTGTTAATACTGGCGGCGAGCTTTCGTGAACAGAGCCGCGCCCGCAAGGGTGCGGTCCAGTTTCGCAGTGACCGAGTTCCAATGGGATGACCGGCGCGACCCCCACTCTCGACCGCACCCTTGCGGGCGCGGCTCTGTTCACGAAAAGCTCGCCAGAAGAAGAGGTTCTTCCCGGGGCTGGCGCCCCGGGCCAGCATTAACCATTCCTTCCCTTTGTTGCGGGAAGCGCTCTGTCTTGCCGCCATTTCCGCGAACAAAATCCTCGGAATCGCCCGGCTAGATCTAACAACAGGACCGGAACTGTAGGAATCCAACCCACGCCATTGAAAGTAATCACGCTCCAGCGGGCCCTGCCGGTGCTGCTGGTCATCTACTTACTCTCGCTCAGCATCGGCAGTTTGCTCTTTGCCAGTACGATCTGGAAGAGCGTCACTGACTACCAAACCGCCTACCCGTTTCACGCTGACTTGCCGGCAGGCAGCCCCCTCACCGGCCGCCTGGTTCTGGTAGTGCTCGACGGTATTCGCGTCGACGCCGTTACGGAGATGGACTTCCTGAGCGCGCTGAGCCGCCGCGGTTCATCGGGCATTGTCCGAAGCGGTCAGCCGTCGCTTTCCAACCCGTCGCGCGCGGTCATCGCCACGGGCGCCTGGGCTGAAGTCAACGGCGTGACGAATAATTCCGGGTATTCAGCGCCCCAAGTCGATTCGATCTTCTCGCTGGCCAAGCGCGCGGGCGTTCCGCAAGCCGCGGCTGGTTCCCCTTTCTGGTCACGGGCTTTCGGGGCTTACTTGGGCGATCGCGCACTCGTTCATCAAAAGGGGACAAAGATCGGCGACGGACCTTCGGAACTGATCGAGTGGCAACAAAAGACGTGCGCGTCCGACATTGAATTCTTGGACAAACAGGGTCATGGACTCATCGTGCTGGATCTCACGGCGGCCGACTCGGCGGGCCATGATTTCGGAGGGCTCTCACCAGAGTATCTGGAGACCGCGAAAGCCGTGGATGGTTGTCTGCGGCAAGTCGTCGGGACCTTCGACGACGGACAAACGACCTTCTTGATTACGTCCGATCATGGACACATTCACCGCCGGGGGGGCGGTGGCCACGGCGGCGGCGAGGAGGAAGTGCTCGAAGTTCCGCTGGTCCTTTTCGGGCGGGCTATTCGTGAAAACTCCGGATGGAAAGGAGACCAAGTCGATATCGCTCCGACGATCTGCGCCTTGCTGGGATTGCCGCTGGCGGCGACGAATCAGGGCCGAATCCTGTGGCATTCGCTTGACGCGTCCGGCGGCGATGAGGCGGAATTGCGGCGGCGAGAACTTCAGCAGCAGGAGCTGGGGGTTGCCAAGCTTCCGGACCGCGAGCAGGGCCTCCAGCAGGAACGGCGGGAACGCAGTCCCTGGGCAGCCGGATTCTTCACGTTGTTTTCGGCGGTCCTGGTATGGACCGGAGTCCGCCGGCCTCGAAGCGCGGCCCGGCTGGCGGCCGCCGTGCTTGTCTACTACGGTTTCTATTACCTGCTCTTTTGGGCGTTCGGCCTCGGTTACTCGTTGAGCGCGGTCGGGCGACAGGAATATCTGGGCCGTTTTTTTGCACTCGATCTTGGCGCCGCGGTTATCGCCCTAGCTGGCGCTTCCTGGTTTTTGGAGTCAAGATTGACGACGTGGCGGGCTATGCTGCTGCTCGATCTGGCGGTTCTGGTCTCGGCAACGCTGGCGCTGCAGGTTACGGCCATCTACTTTTGGCATGGGCTCGTCATGGATCGCTTTATGCTCGATTTGAGCGCCGCCTTCAAAGCCTGCATGGATCTGCTGCAGATTTTCGTGCTAGGGCTGGCCGCGCCGGTGATCTATTTGGTTGCCGCGTGGTGGGAGCAGCGAAGGGAGGCTAACGCATGAACATACCGTCGCTGTGCCACCCCGCGTTTCGGCAAAAACCTGGCGTCGAAGGGCTGGAGTTCGAGGGCCGGTGGCGTACTTTCGGCGAAATCGAATCCGAATCGAACCGCTTGGCCGCTCGTTTGCGAGCCGGCGGCCTCACGCCGGGAGACCGTGTCGCCGTCTACATGAAGAACAGCCCGGAGCTGATTACCGTCTATCTTGCCGCGGTTAGTTCGGGGTTCATCTTCACGCCGATCAACATTCTGTACCGCGGGGGCGAGATTGAGCACATCCTGAGAGATGCCGAGCCCGCGGTTCTGTTCGCCGACCGGCAGGCGCAGGCGGTCTTGGCGCCGGTGCTGCAGCGCGTCTCCTCGGTACAGCTGCATTGGGCGGAGGATCTTGCGGAGCTTGCCGCCGGGCAGCTCCCGAATGATACTCCAGGCGAGCTAATTCAGAATGCGCTCACCGGCGACAGTGTGGCCGCGCTGGTCTACACCTCCGGCACAACGGGCAAACCAAAGGGGGCCATGCTGACGCACGGCAATTTTACAGCGAACGCGCTCAACCTGATCGACGCCTGGCGGATGACCGCTGAGGATCGTTTATTGCTGAGCCTGCCGCTGTTTCATGTTCACGGGCTCGGTAACGGGCTGCATACTTGGCTTGCGTTGGGGTATCGCGTACGCCTGCTGGAGCGATTCCTCAAGGAAACCATCGTGGACGAATTTCTTGACTTCCGCCCAACTGTATTTTTCGGGGTTCCGACGATGTATGAGCGGCTGCTGGAGACTCCGCCCGGAGCCGCGCGGAAAATCGGCGAATTCATGCGGCTGTTTGTTTCCGGCTCGGCGCCCTTGCCGGCGGCGACGCTCGAGAAGTTCCGCGGCCTGTTTGGCCACACGATTCTCGAGCGCTATGGCATGAGCGAAACTCTGATGAATACGTCGAATCCCCACGGCGGCGAGCGACGGCCGGGGTCGGTGGGGTTGCCTCTGCCCAATGTGTCGATTCGGCTGAGTGATCCCGAGACCGGGGGGGAGGTTGCAGACGGAGAAACCGGCGAAGTGCAGATCCGAGGGTCAAACGTTTTTGCCGGCTACTGGCGCCAACCGAGGGCGACGCAGGAGGCGTTTACAGAAGACGGCTTCTTCCGGTCGGGTGATCTCGGCGTGCGGTCTGCTGACGGCTATATCACGCTCCAAGGCCGCGGCAAGGAGTTGATCATCTGCGGAGGCTTTAATGTCTACCCGCGAGAGGTGGAGGAGTTTCTGACGAAGCTGCCGGGAGTGAGCGAGGCGGCCGTGGTTGGCATGGAGGATCCGATCAAGGGCGAAGTTCCGGTGGCATTCATCGTGGCCGCGGAAGGAGAAGAGCCGGATTCCGATGCCCTGCAGCAGGCCTGCCGCAACGGGTTAGCGTCGTTCAAAGTTCCCAAGCGATTCGTTCTGAGGGAGGCCTTGCCGCGCAATGCATTGGGCAAGGTTCAAAAGCGCTTCCTGAAAAACTTCTCCGAGCCGTGACCTTACTGGTAAGTACCTGCATCATGAAATTCGCGCCAAGCGTGGCGGAAAATTCGGGAGCCAGATTCAGAGCCCCGGCCGTGAGGGAGGGGTTGGCCGCTTCGACGCGCCTCATCCGGCAGCGGCTGCGCTCCCCTCTTTGGCTGCGGCTCGTTCGCGTCAGGGAGTGCTAGCCCGCTGGCTTGCCGTCTTGCGAGCCCGCCCCTTGTGCAGGCTGCTCCCCCAGCCCCCGCACCAGCAGGGAACGCACTCGCTTGAACAGGGCCTGAAACATGGACGGGGTCATATCGGTGTTGTCGGCGAGCAGGTCAAAGAAATCCTGGGCCTCGATCCGAAGCAGCCAACTGCCCTCGCTGGCCGTGGCGGTCGAAACGCTGGGTTGCTGGTCAAAGAAGGCCCAGTTCCCGACCGTTTCGTTAGGGCCGACGGTGAACATCGGCTGCCCTCCGCGGCTCATTTCGATGCGGCCGGAGAGCACCACATACAATGCGTTGGATGGGGTGTTCTCCTTGAACAGAATGTCACCCCGTTGAAACTCAATCTGCGCCGCGATCGAGGCCACCAGAGCGAGTTCATCGGTCTCCAGTTCGCTGAACAGATCGACTTTCTGCAGCCGTATGGCTCGGTCGAGGGTGGTGAGCGTTTCCATGGCGGATTCTGTCAGTCCAATCGGTGGCGGTCAGCTTCAGCTCGATCCTTTGGCGGCTTGCAGACGAGCCGAAGCTGTCCGCGCGGTCTCGGCGAGCAGCGGATCGGGGTCGGCCGCTAGCCGCTCGATCCGAACGCGCAGCCCCTCCATGTTCGATTCGGCGGCCGCATAGCAGGCGCAAGCTTGCATCCAGGGGTCGGCCGTCTCCAGCAATTGCCACAAGACGGTAGGGTAGGCTACCGGGCGCAATGCAAACAAGGTGCGTCCGGTTTCAATGAGTCGTTGGGGGCCCAGATCTTCTAGAAGCGGCAGAAACATCTGCCGAAACGGGTTGGTCAATCGGCTGTCCAAAAACTCGACGGCATTGGAACGCAACTCGGGTCGGCCGCTGGCAATCCAATAGTGAGCGTCCAAAATCTCTTTTTGGGGATAAATCAACCCCAGCAAGTGGAAGCCCCAGTTCAACCGATGATCGAGCCGCTCTTGCATGGCGCGCCGCAGGAAACCCACGCCGGGCTGGGCGCCGTCCGCCGGGACTGCTTCGAGCAGAGTCACTTCTTGATAGTAGTGCCGCAACTCTTCTCCCAGAATCGCTGACACCGTTTCGTTGCTGAAATGAAGCCGAGGCTCGGCCTTTCGGATCCGGCTCAGGGCCCGCACGACTTGAAACCCGATCACGCGGTCCAGCCGCGGCAGTTGATCGAGATCACGCGGTCCAGCCGCGGCAGTTGATCGAGCAGAAGTTCCGCGGACTTGCGCCCTCCGATCGTAGAGACGATCCGCGGTATCCGCCGCCTCGCGGCAAAGTCAATGCTCGGATCCTCAATCGCGCGAATGAGGGTATCGAGGATGGACTCATCGAACGCAGCCAGCGCGGCGCGCGTTTCACGCCGCAACCGGTGATCCGCCAGCATCCCCAGCAGCCGCGGCGTCTCGTCCCAGGGTTTCAGCACTGCGGCACTCTTCAAAGCCGCCCGCACGACCGCCACATCCGGGTCGCCGAGGAAGCGGGCAAGATCGCTGGGGGAACCATTCGAATCCGGAGCAAAGCTCAGCAGCCGCGCCGCCGTCTCGCGTGTCCGAGAATCGATCTCCGCCGACTCCTGGATGTAGCCGGAGAACACCTCCTCGGCCACTTTGCGTTCAGGACCCGAGTGCCGCAGCAGCCTGGCGGCAGCGGTCGCCGCCAGGTCGCGGTCTTTGCTGCCGAGCAAGGTGGTCAGCGCCACCCGGCTCTTCGCCATATCCTGGCTTTCCAGGTAGTCAAGCGCCTGCCAGCGGCTATCCACGTCGCGCTCTAGCTCCAAGAAACGCAGCACCTCGTTTTCACAACCGGGCATTTCATTCGCCAGTACCGCGGCCATGGCCTTGCGCCGAATTACACTCGACTCATGCGTGAGCAGTGAAGCCAGTTGTGCCTGCCCGGCCGTGACGCCGCTGAACTGCATCCAATCGACCGCCGTCTCGATCGCCCGCGGATCCGACCCGCGCAACGTCTCCTCGAGCCGCCCCGGCTGGGCCGGCTCAGCCATACGGTTGAGCAGCGCCTCCGCGTTGATGTCCTTGCGTCCAATACTGTGCCGCAGATTAGCCCTGTACTCCCCGCGTAATAGCCACACGAGAAGCAGCCAAGGAAGGGTAAGCAGGACGCTTACCAGTCCAACCTGTTGAAGCTCCAGCCCCAGCACGCTCAACAGCAGCACCAGGATCACGCTCGCCAGTCCGCGGGCCGAGCGGCTGACGATCATGTCGAGAAAGCTCTTGACCTGCGCGCGAACATTCGCTGTGAGCGGTACGTAGAGCAACTCGATCGAGGAGCGGTCGATTGAATGCCGAAAGCCCTGATCACAACCGCGCGCGAACACAGCCGCTCCCAGCGAAGAGGAGAGCATCAACGCCGCCGCACCCCCTAGCAGCGATACCGGCAAGATGAAAAGACTCAGGCCCAGGCCGGCCCAGCGCAACAGTCGTCCCGTGAACAGCATATGTAAGAGGAAAGAGAGGACGGCGATGTAGCCGTAAAATTCCCCGAAGAAGCTGGTCATCTGCTGCGGAGCATCAGCAAAGTGTACCTGTACCACGGCCTTGAATTGGTACCTCACGAGCGTGCCGACCATGGTGGAGAAAAAAAGTCCCGCCGCGATCAGCGACAAGTAACGAGTACTCCGAATCAGCCGGAAGCTTTCAGCGAATGAAGCGTTTCCGCTGCTGCCACCGGATGCCCGAACCAGCGGTTTCCGGCACTCGCCGATCAGGGCGGAAACAATTAAACTCGACGCGGCAACAAACCCCAAAGTCGCCAGCAGGATATTTTCCGTCCCGATGCGCGGACCGACACGGCTTACGAATTGCCCGCCAAGAGCCGCTCCCAGGATGCCCCCCGCGCCGACGAGCGAGAACAGCCGTTTCGCCTGACGCGTGTCAAAAATTGTCCCGGCAAGAGACCACACTTGGCTGGGGATCAGCACCGTAAAGATCCCCACCCAGACGTAGAGCAGCGCCGGGATGCCGAAAACCCCTTGACCCAGCAGATACCACAAAGTCAGCAGGTTCAGGATAAGGAACACTTGTGTCCACAGAATCAGCCGGCCTTGAGAAACCCGGTTCGACAACCGCAGATAAAGGCCGCCCACAAGCCCCACAAGAGCCGTGATCGCAAGATCTACGTAGGGAAGCCGCTTGGCGTCGAATTGACTCAGGAAAAGCGAATCCGCGGCGGCCTTCAGGCAGATTGCCGAGGCAATTCCCAAAAGCAGATAAAGACTCAATCCCAGCGCGGGCCTGAACTCGGACGGATGAATGTTGAGGTAGTCAAGGATCCGCCGGTGCGGAGCGGGACGATTCTGCGGAGCCGCCATGAATGGCAATCAATGACCGGTCACGGCCGGCGGCCGCGCCCGAAGCCCTACCATTATAGGCGCTCGTGGGTTGGTTCTTTAGTGGAAGCGTTCAATCATCGGCTCGAGCGGCGCGCGGGAAGAGCTTTTTCGGGCTCAGCCTCTGGAAAGCGACCTGGTTTTGGTGTAGAGGCGAGTGCCACTCCTGCAATAATCCAGTTGGGGGACATTAGAATGGATACCTCTGCTCAAATCCTCTCGCGATGAGCCGTGCGGACCGAATGCTGCGAAAGGTCCTTCAGGGGACCGCTGACGCGAACATCGCGTTCGCTGATTTGCGCCGGCTACTACGTAGCCTAGGTTTCGACGAACGTGTCCGAGGTGATCATCACATCTTCACGCGGACCGGAGTGGAGGAGATTCTGAATCTGCAACCCAGAGGCGCGAATGCCAAGCCGTATCAAGTAAAGCAAGTTCGCAACCTGCTGATAAGATACAAACTAGGAGGTCCGGTCCAATGATCCGCTACGAGGTCATCATCTACTGGAGCGATGAAGACCAGGCGTTTATCGCGGAGGTCCCCGAACTGCCCGGGTGCGCTGCTGACGGCCCGACCTACCAAGAGGCTCTAGCCAGCGCGGAAACTGTTATCCGTGAGTGGATCGAAACGGCCAGGGAGTTGGGTCGTCCGATCCCCGAACCGAAAGGCCGGCTTTTGTTCGCGTGAGTACGCTAGGCGCCGCTGTCTAACGATTCATCCACGTTCGCCATGCCGTTCTCGCCCAAGCCGAGCCGCACAGCCCGCTTCGGTGTCTTCGAGCTCGACCGGGGCACGGGCGAGCTGCGCAAGAACGGCGCCAAGGTACGGCTTCAGGAGCAGCCTTTCCAGGTTCTGGCCGCACTTCTCGAACGCCCCGGCGAACTCGTTACGGACGGGAAGCTCCTGGCCTACGCTTCCGATCGGGGCGAAGGAGGAGACCTGGACATCTGGGTACAGCAAGTCGGCGACGCGCGGCCAACGCGCCGTTGACTTCGACAGCCTGCAATCAGGCGAACCCTCCCCGGTCGAAGCCGTCACGACGCAATCGGAGAGATTGCGCGTTTATCAATGTCCGCGGCAGCTCCCCGATCAGTACCCAGGAAGTCGTTCAGCGTTTGACCAACGTCTTGCGGGTTGAGTGGGAACATAGTATTCTGAATCCGTCTTAGTCAAATCTCGGCACGAGGAGGATCCGATGGCAAAAAGCGAAGATAACGGACCCGACACAGCAACGGCGGCAAAGCACTCGGCGGGGAAGGCGCGACGACGGGAATCCTCCGTCGTAGCCGCGCTTGCAGATACTCCCGCAATGCTGACAAAAGCCCGTCTAGATTCGAGGCAGGAAGGGTTAGGTGGAAAGAGGCGTGCAGCCGGCCCAGAGTTGTCTGACTCAAGCAGAGAGGGGACCGAACTCGAAAAAGCGTATGAAGAAGCAGAACCCACGGAGTGTGAAGCCGCTCCGGAATAGGTGCTGCTTCAAGCGAACTTGAGGAGGGGATGGAATGGCGGGCAGCGACTTCGTATTCTTTCAGAACGTCGGTCTGAGTGATTTCGACACGGGGGGACAGACATCGACCGTGGGTGAGCCCAGCGTCGCGAACAATGGGGACCAGATACTGCTGACAGGCAACTGGTACACCTCAAGGTCTTTGGACGGCGGAGGCTCTTGGGACTTCGTGTCTCCGTTCAACTTCCTGCCGCCTGTGGACAACGGGTTCTGCTGCGATCAGACGACAATTTACGATCCCAGCCGAGATATCACTTGTTGGCTTCTTCAATACTCTCGGCTGAACGGAACCAACACCCTAAGAGTAGCGGTCAAGGTTGGACCCAACCTCGGTAACAACGTGTGGCACTGGTGGGATTTCCGGCCTGGGGATGTGGACATCAACTGGGCGGATCAATGGTTTGACTACAACCATGCCGCACTGAGCAACAACTTCCTTTACGTCGGGACCAATATGTTCCGCGGCAACAGCTTCACGCGCTGTGTGATCTTCCGGCTGCCGCTGGACGAACTGCGCGAGGGAGAGGATTTAACTTTCGAGCAGTTCCAGACGACGGATTTCGGTTCGTTGCGTTGCACACAAGGCGCCCGCGACGTGATGTATTTTGCCGGCCACCGCAGCGGCGACCAGCTGCGAGTATTCCGTTGGCCGGAGAGTTCCGCCTCCGTCACGCCGGCAGACGTAGACGTCTCCTCCTGGACGGGTGGGAGCTACAACGCACCCGGTCCCGACGGCAACAACTGGCTCGACCGTGCGGACCCACGAATCACGGGAGCCTGGTTGGCCTCCGGCCTGTTAGGGTTCATGTGGTCGGTCAACGCGCAAGGAGCTCGTCCTCACCCGCACGTACGGGTGGTGCGCATCGATGAAAAGACGATGAATTTGGTTGACGAACCCGATATTTGGAACAGCCAGTTTGCCTACGCCTATCCGGAAGCGACTCCCAACGACCGCGGTCACGTCGGAATCACTCTCTTTCGTGGAGGCGGTAGCTTGCACCCAGCGCACGTCGTGGGGCTGTGGGACGACTTTTCTAACGCCTGGGAGTTGCATACGACGCGAGAGGGAACAGACGGACCAGTGGACCGCAAGTGGGGCGATTATCTAGCCTGCCGACGGCACTCCCCGGATGGATTAACTTGGATCGCCACGGGATTCACCCTGCAGGGCGGGGCATCGCGCGGGAATATTGAGCCAAGGTTCGTGCACTTCGGGCGTCGGCGCGACGAAGGCGGCGTCGCCCGGTGGACCACTGTAACTTAGCTCATGCTGTCCGCAAACCGATTCGCTACAGACGACGGGCTTTGCGGGAGGCTGGAGCGAATCGACCCAGGGCGGCGTCAAACGCGGCCCATGTGACGAGAAAAGCCGCACACTCAAGCGTGAAGCTGTGGAATTTGTAGAATAATTCCGCCACAACCCAAGCCGCTGTCATAGCGGGAGCCTGCTGGAAAAGAAGTTCCCTGGCGGTAAGCGCCCGGATTAACGTGTACACAATCTCACCTCGCTGAGTGGCTCACTTGGGGCAAACCCCTCCGGCAATTGTACTCACTTAGTCTGGGCTGCGCAAGTGGTTGATCATACGTGGTTGATCATACGATCGCAGGACTCCCCTGACCTGGTGCTAGCTACAGCCGCCAGAACCGCGCCGACAAAGGGCTATAGCGTACGATTTTTTCCGTTTTCTGCGACGACCCCTTACAAGTCCGCCTGCACGCGGCTGCAGATGCCCGGCGCCACACCCGCCAGCGAACCGCCGGGAAGCTGAGTGGAGGGACCAAACGCCATAGCGCTTCGCAGGCAGGGTCACGGCTTTGGAATTCGGTCCGCGGGAAGGCCGGTGTGCTAAAATTCACATGTAAGAAGCCCTTGCTGTAACGAACAACATTTCGGGCTTGCCGGCGATCGCAGACGCGCCGCCGCGATCGCGGCGAGAAAGGTGGCAATCATGGCTTTTCGTTCTTGCCGGCCGGCCAAAAACCTGCTGCTCTCGTGTGTTTTGGCCGCCGCCACAACGGGCGGGCTGTACGGTCAAGCACCGGCCTCCGCACAGGAGTTTTCAAAGGACCACCCCAACGTCCCAAGTCCCGACCGCCGGCAGCGGCTTTCCGATCTCACCGAACTCATCGCTGACGGCGAAGCCAGCGGCGACCCGGCCCTCGTCCCCCGCAAGAATTTCATCGACGAGCACATCTTTGGAAAAATGGAGCGCGACGGCATTCCGCACGCCGCGCTGTCTCGCGACACCGAGTTCTTCCGCAGAATCCACCTGGACCTGACCGGGCGCATCCCCGACTCCGAAGAAGTGCGCCAGTTCGTGGCATCGGAAGATCCTGAAAAACGCGATAAGCTGATCGAGAAACTGATCGGCTCGAAAGCCTACCTCGAACGCTGGTCCTATTGGTTCGGCGATCTGGCCCGCGCCGGCGGAAGCCGCGTCGGCACCGACGGCCGCAACCTTTTCTACCGCTTCATCTACGACTCGCTGCAATTCAACCAGCCTTTCGACGAGCTGGTCCGCGAGCTGATCTTGGCCCGCGCGCTCAGCAACTGGTACGTGGGCCCCGCCAGCTATCTGGTCCGCTGGGTGCAGTTCGGCGACGCCTGCCATATCACGATGCACGAGGACACGGCCGACGAGATGACAGTCAGTCTGTTCAAGCATTTCATGGGGCTGAACTTGCAATGCGTCTCCTGCCATGACGGCGCCGGCCATCTCGAGAAACTCAACATCTGGCTGACCGAGAGGAAGCGCCGGGAGCTGTGGCAGCAGGCGGCCTTCTTCGGCAAGACACGGGTGCTGCGGCGCACCGAAGTTTCGCTGATCCGCGATGAGTACTCGATTCTAGACAGCGCCGGCGGCTACCACGGGGACGCGCCAAGCACCGTGCGGGTGCCACGAACCGGGGAAGGCTTGATCGAGCCCGCTTTTATTCTGACCGGCGAAAAGCCCGATCCCAATAAACCCCTGCGGCAAGAGCTGGCCCGTATGTTCACGGCGCACCCGCAGTTTGCGAGAGCAACCGTGAACCGCTTCTGGGCCGAGATGATGGGCGTGGGTATCGTCGATCCGCCAGACCAGTTCGACATGGCGCGGATCGACCCCAGCAATCCGCCCGGCGGGGAGTGGACCATCCAGCCCAGCCACCCCGAGCTGCTCGAGGCGCTCACCAAAGACTTCCGGGAAAACGGCTACGACTTGCGGCGGTTGTTCCAGCTCATCACCGAATCGAGCGCTTATCAGCTTTCGTCCCGCTTCCCGGGTGAATGGAAAGATTCCTACGCGCAATACTTCGCGCGCAAGTTCGCCCGCCGCCTGACCGCTGAGCAGGTTTATGACGCCGTCGTCAAAACGACCGGACTCTATACCGAAATCCCCGTGCCAAAAACCGATTTCCGGGCGAAATTCCTGACGCAAACGCGCGGACCCCTTGACATCACTGCCAGCAAATATTTGGCCAAGGATTGGATGCAAAACCTCGAGTATTTCCTGGGCGCGTTCGGGCAAGCGAATCGCGAGTCCAACGATCCAGACACGAACGGCTCGATCACTCAGGCCGTTCTGATGATGAACGGACCCTTCATCAAGTCCAAGATCAAGGCGCAGGCGGATTCCTACCTTGGCGAGCTGTTGAAGCAAGAGCCCAAGCTCAGTGAAGAAGATTTAGCCGAGGAGTTGTTCCTGCGCTTTCTTTCTCGATGGCCGACCGGGGAGGAAAAGTCTGAGTCAGTCCAGTTGCTAGCGGAGCGCGGCCGCGTAGAGGGTGGCGAAGACTTGCAGTGGGTGTTGATGAATAAACTTGATTTCATCTTCAACTACTAAACGGTTTGCGCCGAGCGGCCGGCTGGGGCGCCCGCCCAGCCACGAGGTTTCTTGAGCGAAATCCGGGGAGTCAATCGCACGGGAGTCAATCACACAGGGGTCAATCGCACGGGAGTCAATCAATGACACGCTTTCAAGACATGTTTCTCAGTCGCCGGGAACTCCTCCGATTAGGAGGCGTGACCGCCGTCGGGCACTCGTTTCTGCCCATCTTGAAGCCCTACCGCGTGCAAGCCGCCTCCAGCAACGAGCCGCGCGGCTCGGCGCGCTTTTGCATCTTCGTAATGCTGGCCGGCGGCCCCAGCCACGTCGACGGCTGGGATTTGAAAGAAGGCTCCTGGACCCCCGAAGACTTCGATGTGCGGCGAATCAACCAGGACGTGCTATGGCCGAATTCGCTCTATCCTCGGCTTGCCAAGCGGCTCGACAAAGTCGCCCTGGTGCGCTCGTTCCAAGCCTGGGAAAGCCAGCACGGACGCGGCCAGTACTACTGCCAGGCGGCGCACCCGCTGAACCCGGCCCTGTCTCCCGAGATTCCGCCCGTCGGCGCTGTCGTTGCGCACGAATACGACAAGAAACGCCGGCCCGGCGATTCCTTGCCGCCCTACATCGCCTTCAACACTTTTTACAATCTAGCCGGGCTGCTAGGCCCTGGATTCTTGCCGGCCACCTACGCGCCGTTCCATATCAACACGAAGGCCGACCTCTCCGCCTTCGCTCCTTCGGCTGATGAAAGGGACACGTTCCAGCGCCGCTGGGAGCTGCTCAAGCGTTTCGACAGGCGCCTGCGAAACGATCCGTCGCTCGCCGCCAAGACCTATCGCGACTACCACAACTACTATGAGGGCGCGGTCAGTCTCATGTCGGACCCTCGCAATGCAAAAGTCTTCCGCCTCGACGAAGAAGAGCGCAAGCGTTACGGCAGCTCGGTCACCGGGGACGCCTTCATCCTTGCCCGCAACATCGTGGAGGCCGATGCCGGGACTCATTTCATCTTCCTGTCCCAGGAGACCTGGGACCATCACGGCGATATCTACGCCCAGAAGAATCACTACCAAATGTCATACGATCTTGACGCTGGGTTGTGCTCGCTGCTCGACGACTTGGGAAAAACCAAGCGTGCCAGCGGCGTTTCGCTGCTCGATGAAACCTTGATCGTCGCCATGGGCGAGTTCGGACGCACACCCGGCCCGCTGAGCGATTTGAAGGGGCGGGATCACCATCCCTACGCTGGTTCCGCGCTATTCGCCGGGGGCGGTGTCCAAGGCGGAAAAGTTATCGGCAAGACCGACGAGCAAGGCGGCAAGATCATCGATACCGGCTGGCGGGCCAAGCGTTCGATCTACATGGAAGACATCGCCACGACGATCTATTCCGCCATGGGAATCAACTGGCAAACCAAGATCGAAACAACGCCGTCGGGCCGGGCGTTCTACTACGTCGAGCCCCTCTCGCCGATCGGCGTCATTGCCAACCAAGAAATCTCCGAGCTGTTTGCCTGATCTAATCGGCCGCCAAGCTGGGACAACGCGCAAAGTAGGGGCCGGCTCTCAGCCGGTCCTTCGCCGCGAAGCGGCGACGCCTGAGACCTGAAAACTTTGGCTGATCCGCGGCCACCAGTCAGAGGGTGTTGCCGTTGACACAGACGATCGTTGATCGCGCGCAGCAGGGGCGTGAATCGTGCGGAAAGCAAACTGTTCAACCCAGTCTCTGCCGCAGCGCATCGATCCGCGCTCGGATCCCCGAGCATGCCTCCCGGAACATCAGCGAGTCAACGGAGTAGGCCAGATAGCTCACGCCGGCGCGAAGCCAGAGTTCCGCCTGCTCCAGCGTGTTGGCAAAGCACCCTACGGCGACGCCGCGAGGCTGGGCGGCCTTGACGATCGCCTGCATCGTTTCCTGAACGAGCGGATGAGTGATCTGCCCCGGAACGCCGAGAGTCTGTGACATGTCGTAGGGCCCCAAGAACGCCACGTCGATTCCGGGAACTGCAACAATCTCGTCCAATTGATCGAGCGATTCCTGAGCTTCGATGTGCAGCACCAGCAGTGTATCGTCGTTCGCTTGTTGCCTGAATTCAGCAGGCGGATCGCTGCCGTAGGCGGCCGCGCGCACGAAGGGGTTGAACCCGCGCTGGCCGTCGGGCGGAAATTTGGCCGCCCGCACGGCTCGTTGCGCGTCATCGCGGGTCGCGATTTGAGGGATGTGCAGTCCGACCGCACCCAGGTCGAGCGCTTCGAGAATCGGCCCCGCTGCGTTCTCGCGAACCCGCACGATCGGAGCGATGTCCGACGTCGCACTCGCGCGAATCATGTTGCCGACTGTTTCGCCCGAGAAAGCCGCGTGTTCGCGGTCGATGACCGCGAAGTCGAAACCGGCCAAGCCCAGGATTTCTACAATCTCGGGACCGCCAACTTCCACGAATGGCCCGACCAGAAAGCCCTTGTCGCGGAGTTTCGACTTCGCGCTATTTCGCTTCATCGTCGCCCGAGGTCAGCTCCGATGCTTTGGGATAAATCAGGTCGTAGCCTTTTTCTTTCCACTCGGTGACTCCGCCGAACTGGATATCGGTGTATCCGTTTTTCTCGAGTAAGGCCGCCGCACGGGAGGCCCGTCCGCCGCGGTTTCAATAGACGACAAGGGGGCGGTCTTTGGGAATCTCCGGCATGCGTGCTTCGAGCTGATCCATCGGGATGTGGTTGTAGCCTTCGATGGTTCCGATTTCCTCGAGCTCTTCAGGACGCCTGACGTCGAGCAAAAAGACGTCCTCGCCGGCGTCGAGGCGCTTTTTGAGATCTTCGGGATCGTAACGAGGCGGCTCCACCGGAGGAGGCGCCGCGGCAGCGGTTTCGGCCGGCATGCTTTCACTCGGCTGCTCGGACTGGGAACAAGACACTAAGCCGGCGCAGGCTGCAACGGTAGTGCTCATCAGGGTTCTTCGGGTAATCATGAAAATCTCCTGGGCCGTAGTATAGCGGGATTCGCCGCTGTCTGCGTTGCGTGTTGAGACGGTGGGGCAGAGCCCCAACGCGGCACGGCGGAGCCCTGCGCCACGTGTTGTATTTGGCGGAACTTGGCTACTGACGGAGATGCGGCCCGGCGCCTGGACGCGAGGCCGAAGCTTACTTGATGTAGCCGAGGCTTCGCAACCTCTCCAGTTCTTTCGGCGACAGATCACCGGCCTGCCCGGCGTCGGGAAGCTTGCCGGCCTTGACCATCTCGTGCCAGCTCGCCAGCTCGCCCTTGAGACGTTCGACGATTTCGGGATGCTGGTCCGCAACGTTGCTGCTGTCGAGCGGGTCGTCCTTGTGGTTGTATAGCTCGAACTCGGGACCGTCGCCTGTGCGTATGACGTTGTGGACAAGCTTCCAGCCGTCCGCCACAATGCCATAGGACTCGGTGTCCCTTGGCGGCGGCCCGCCCGCTTGTTCGGTTTTCGCTTTTTCGGTGACGGCAGCCCGGGACTCCCAACCCAGCGCCCGAGCCGCCTCGCCAGGTGAACGACCGGATTCCGCGTCACGGGCGGCAGCCAAAAGAGGAACCAAGCTCTGTCCTTGAATGCCCTCGGGTATCGGCAGACCGCTCAAGTCCAGCAAGGTCGGCATCAGGTCGATGCTGCGCACGGTCTCGGTGATCTCCAAACCGGCTGGCACCGTTCCGGGGCGATAGAGCAGCAGCGGCACGTGGGCCAGCTCTCCATAAACGGTCTGGCCATGGAACATGCGGCCATGCTCAATGAACTCTTCGCCGTGATCGGAGATGAAGGCGATTTGCGTCTGTTCCTCGATGCCCATGGTTCGGAGCCGTTCGATCAGCCGCCCGATCTCAGCGTCCATGCCACGGATTGAGCCGTCGTACCAATCTTGATCGTGGGCCACGTATTCAGCCGGGTCGACGCCTGCCTTCTCCATCTCCTCGCGGGTCGGCATGCCGAAGGCCTTCATCAGCGGATCGTCAATCACCTCGCGAACAGTTTCGAGTTGCTTCTCGTGCTCTTCCTTCTTCGTCGCGTCGGCCCAAAGAGTGTCATAGGGGGCCCGCGGCTCAAAGGGGTCATGCGGGTCGAAAACGTGCAGAAACATGAAGAAGGGCGTGTCAGGATGTCGTTCGATCCAGGCAACGGCGCGGTCAACGTATTCGCGCGCGGTTTTCGCCTCGTAGGCCGGGTCGTCCACCGAAGTTGACTCATGAAGCTCTTCGAATCCCTGGTGAAGATTCGTGAACTTGCCGGTGAAAACAACGGAGGAGTAGGCCACGGTCGCATATCCCGCCTCGCGGTAGACCTCGGCCAGCGTTGTCGCCGTGACGGGGAGCTGGTCGGAGAAGTCCTTGACGCCATGGGAACTCGGGTAGAGCGAAGTCATGATGGCCGGTACCGAAACCTTCGTCCACGTCGCTTGAGAAACGTTATCCAAAAACAATGCGCCGCTGGAAGCCATCTTCGCCAAAAAGGGCGCCGTTTCGCGCTCATGACCGTACATGTTGAGACGATCGGCGCGCAGCGTGTCGCACATAAACAAGATCACGCCGCGCGGCGGGTCAACCCCGCCCAAAGCAGCCGCTGCCGTCTCGGGTGATCGAGGTTTTTGTTCCCTGACGCGAATCGCGGGACTGCCCCAATACCCCACCATGCGTTCCTTCTCGACGTCTAGCGAGAACGTCAGCTTCGCCGCGCCGCGGTGGCTGGCAAGGTCGACCGCGACGGCTTCCCAGCGATGGGGCGTCGTCACGGTCCGCGACAGCAAGACGTTTTCGCCGCCGCTTCCCGATGCACTAATCTTGAATCCGACCGGGCTGTTTTCGACCGTGCCGACATTGACATCAAGCCAGGCGTTCGCCGGGATATCAACGTCCATGCTGAACGTCTCAGGCGCCCTCGTCACGATGGTTTCGCGGTAGATTTCCGACAAGCCACTCCAACTGACGCCCGAAGGGATCGACGCGTGGTGTTCCCCCTGCGAAACCAGCCGTATGGACTCGATTTCAAAGCGGGCGCCGGCAACGTCGACGGGCCGAATCAATACGGTTTCCATCCCGCGCAAAGGCAGAGATCGGCCGGACTGCACGGTAAAGGTTTGAAAGTCCTCACTGGCGGTAACTTCAGTAGACAGCGGCCAGGAAAAAGCGCGCCCCATGCCGACGACTTTTGCGATATTCACGTCACCGGAGGCTTGGCCCGCGGCGCCGAAATTGGCGTCAACACTGATTCGCGTTCGAACCTCGATGGCATGCAAGGCGTCGCTGCGGTCAGCGCCTTCCGGCAGGCGGGCATAAAGGACCGGAAGGTCCAATGTGGAGCGTCCCGTGAGACGGCCGTCAACGACCTTGAGGCCTGAGACGCCTTGGCCCGCCTGCCAGCCCAGAGTGGCGGCTGCCTCCCCTTCAGAATTTTCCGCCGGAGACGAGAAATCCCATAGCGCCGCCGGCTCCGCGGCACGCTGCTGGGGCGAGCCCGCAACCATTTCGCTTTGGAAAAGGTCGACAAGCCGAATCGCGGTGGGCGATATAGGTCCGCCTGGCCCGCAGCTCGGCAGGGCGATGAGAACCAAAAACATGAGGCTGGCGGGAAACCGCCGCCTTCTCAGAAGCAGCATCAGATATCTCCAAAAAGGAATTTGGGCGCTCAAGCGACCGATGAAAAAGTATGGCGCTCAACTGCTCGATTTGCAAGCGAATGGCTCCGGTCCGCTGAATTCGCTGAGTCGTCGCGGCGCCTCGCAACCGGTCGCGGCGCCTCATCCACACACAATTCATGTTCACGGAGTTACCACTGTGATAACTTAGGGGCCATGTTACGGCCAATCATGCTACGACCAAGGAAGACCGCACTCCTCCGAATCTGCTTTGTGCTCGCTGCCGCCTTCACCTGGGTGCTGCTGCCCGCCGCGCAAACGACGGCGCCGCCCGCGTTTAAGTGGTACAAGGGCAACCTGCATACACATACCATCAACAGCGACGGCGATAGCGCTCCGGACGCGGTGGCACGCTGGTACAAGGAACACCGCTACAACTTTCTGGTCTTGACGGACCACAATTTCGTGACTCAGCCAAACGGCCTGAACTCGATTTTCGCCGCGGATGATCGTTTCTTGCTGATCTCCGGGGAGGAAGTCACCAGCGGGTTCGAAAGCAAGCCGATTCACGTCAACGGATTTAACCTGCCGCGCACCCTCGAGCCCCTTGTCGGCAGCAGTGTCGTCGATACGGTTCAAAAAAACGTCGACGCGATTCGCGGGGCCGGAGGGATGCCGTCGCTCAATCACCCCAACTTCCGCTGGGCGGTGACTCCCGGCGAACTGCGGCAAGTCAACAACTTGAAACTCTTCGAGGTCTACAATGGCCATCCGCGGACGAACGAGGCGGGGGGCGGCGGCTTCCCGAATCTGGAAGAAATGTGGGACTCGGTTCTGACGGCGGGCCGGGAGATCTATGGTATTGCCGTGGACGACGCGCACACGTTCAAAGTGTTTGCGCCGGGGGAGTCGAATCCAGGGCGGGGCTGGGTGAGCGTGAAAGCGCGCGAGCTTTCCACGCAAGCAGTACTCGAAGCGCTCAACGCAGGCGAGTTCTACTCCTCGACGGGCGTGGAGCTGGACGAAGTAACACGCTTACCCAAGGGGCTGCGAATTCATATCAACGACGGTGACAGCGGCGATGTGAAGTTCACGATCGAATTCATTGGTCAGGACGGAAAACTCCTCGCGAAGTCATTTGACAACCCGGCGGAGTACACCTTGCGGGCCGGTGATAGATACGTCCGCGCCAAGGTGAGTTCGTCGAACGGACAGCATGCCTGGGTGCAGCCTGTGTTCGCCCGCTAGCGGCCCGCGGTGCAAGTGGGTTCGGCGAAAAATGGGGACTGTCAGCCGACTTTCGTGACTCGTAAGCGCCGTGTTTTCAGTCAAGGTGGACACGAAAATCGGTGGCTGTACCCGATTTTTCGCGGCGCTACGTTCGGACCGGCAGGATTGCCGGCTCCTGCTGAAGGACTAGCCGACGGCCTCGGCTTCTTTTTCCCCGTTGATGTTCGCCAGGAATGCGGCCTCGATTTTCTGGTTGACGCCCCCTTCGTATTGTTCTTTCGCGACACGGATGGCGTTCTTGATGGCGTTGGGGTTCGAATTGCCGTGACAAATGATGCAGACGCCTTTCACGCCGAGTAGCGGCGCGCCTCCGTACTCGGAATAGTCGACTCTTTTACGGAAGTCTTCAAACGCGCTCCTCGCCAGCATGTAGCCCATTTTGCGGGTCAGATTGGCTTCCAGCGATTCGCGCAGCATCGATTTGATCGTCTGCACCAGGCCTTCGCTGACCTTGAGGGCCACATTGCCGATGAATCCGTCGCAGACGACGACGTCCGCGCTGCCGCTGTAAAGATCGCGTCCCTCGACATTGCCGATGAAATTCAGCGGGAGCCGCTTGAGCAGCGGCGTCGCCTGGCGGGTTTGCTCATTACCCTTTTGCTCTTCTTCGCCGATGGAGAGCAGCCCCACGCGGGGGGTTTCTCGATGACACAGGACTCGCGAATAAACGTCTCCCATGGTGGCGAACTGCGCCAGCATCTCGGGGCTGCAATCGACGTTGGCTCCGACGTCGATCAGCACGGCCCAGGTTTTCTCCAGCGTCGGGAATACCTGCGCCAGCGCCGGCCGATAAACGCCGGGAAGAACGCCCATCACAACCTTGCTCGTCACCATCGCGGCGCCGGTGTTGCCGGCTGAAATCAGCCCTTGGGCGCGGCCGTCGCGTACCAGGCGGGCGGCGACCCGAATGGAGCTGTCCCGTTTGTGCCGCAGCGCCTTGCTGGCGTTGTCTTCCATGGTGATGACTTCGCTGGCGTGAACAACTTCAATCGGCAGCCCGGAGGTATCATGCCTCGCCAGCTCGGAGCGCACCACGTCCTGGTTGCCTGCGAGGATCACTCCCACTTCGTATTCGCGCGCGGCGAGAACAGCTCCCTCGACCTCGACGCCCGGCGCCGAGTCCCCACCCATGGCATCGACACTAATCGTGGTCATCTGGCTTTAGATTGTACCCGGAGCGGGCCCAAAGCGTGCTCGGACGAAAAAGGGGGACTGCCACCAATTTCCGCTTCTCCAATCTATCTTAAAATCAGCGCTTCGTCGAAAGGAAATTGGCTGGCTGTCCCCTTTTTCCGCCCACGTATAGGGCCGATCGGTTAGTCTTTGTCGACTTCGATCACCTCGCGTCCGCGGTACTGGCCGCATTCGGGACAAACGCGATGCGGCGCTTTCTGGGCTCCGCAGTTGGGGCAAAGGGACAACGATTTGATTTTCAAGTAATCGTTCGCCCGCCGCTTGCTTGTGCGCGTTTTGGAGTGTCTGCGTTTTGGATTCGGCATAACGGTACTCTAATTCTTCAAGATGGGGTATTTAGTTGACTCCAGTAGCCACTACATCTTGGGGGTGGGGGTGCCGGCCCTGGTGGCCTCGACCATTGTCTTATAGGGAGCAGGGTCGGCGGCGACCGCCTGCTGGAGGAGGCGATAGAAAAGTTTGCCGCGCGACCGTGAGGTCCGCCGGTTGAAGCGGAACGTGAACTCGTCCAGGTAGTAGTCCAAATACTCGTGACTGACAGCCCCCTGGTGGGTCCCCAACAGCCAGCGCTTTAGCAGAGAGGCGACACGATGGACTCTCGGCAGCAGCTTACTCGCCGATTGCCGCTTCCCGCGCAGCACGGTGACTTCATGGCGGTATCCTTTGTTCTCCAATCCCGCATAGCCTTCCCAGCCGTCGGTGTGCACGAGGCTGCCAGGTTGGATAGCTTCTTCGACAAAGGCTTCCAAGCTCGCCGCTGAGGCATCCGCGATCCGACGGAGCCGGATGCGACCCATACCGCGCCCATCCTCCTCGGCAGCAACCGCAACTAACGCTTTGCCAACCATTTCGCGACCTCGGACGCCCTCTTCGACTCCGCCCACATACGTTTCGTCCACCTCCACCCGGCCGACCAGCCGATTGCGACCGGGGCGCACCATGGCGCGGCGGAACTTGTGCAGCCAGGTCCAGGCGGTTACATAGCTACCCAAACCCAAGACCCGCTGCAACTCCAGCGCGCTGGCCCCGCCTTTTTGCGTTGTCACCCACCAAGCCGCCCGGAACCACAACGTCAAGGGCTTGCGGGTGTCCTGGAAAATCGTGCCCGCCGTCACCGAGGCCTGGTAACCGCAGTCGGCGCAGAGCAGCAGATTGCGTTTGCTGGCCCATGAGGACTGGATCCCACAGCGCGGGCACACGAACCCCTCCGGCCAGCGCAGCTTCAGCAGGTACTCCCGGCACGCCTCCTCGGTCGAGAATCGAGCTTCCAACTCGACGAGGTTTCGGGGGTAGTCCTCCTTCATGCCCCCAACCACAACATATTGTGGCTACTGGAGTCAACTAAATACCCCATTTCTTCAATTGCAAATTTCCGAGCGCGTCCCAGCGCGAATCACCGCGCTGCGGCTGGCAGGAGCAGATTCCGAGATTGAGATTCTTGCCGCATTGGGAGCAAATGCCCTTGCATGCTTCTCCACACAGGCCGCTCATCGGCAACCACAGCAAGATTTGTTCTCTCAGTACCTCGCTCAGCTTCACTCCCGGGTCTTCATAAAATCCGATCTCGGTGTCGGCGCTCTGGATCGAAATGTCTTCCTTCTTGGCGATCATGCTCATCGGGTAATAGAAAAGGTCGAACTTCCCGTCGAGCTGCGTCGAAACCGTTTCCAGGCAGCGGCCGCAGGTTCCCTCCATAGGGCCATGCACCCGCCCTTGCACGCGGATCGTGCGCGAGCCGCTTGGATCCAGCAGCTCCGCCGTGCCGGCCACGTTCAAATCCCCTGGCTGGCGCCAATCACTGCCAGAGAAATCGATGGCTCCCGGCGGCGGAGTTTCGTCGAACGAAATCGTTCGGCTTTCAAGAATGCCAACGTCAAAGAGCACGGCCCGGCCCCGCCAACCGGCGCAAATCTAATTATAGCGGGCGCTTGTTCCGGGTGGGATGCGGCAGGCGCGGCAAGCGGTGAGGTTCGCCGACGAGGAATATACGAAACCAGAGAAAGGCTATTGGCGGAAGTATAGTAAGTAACCGTGTTGCGGGCACAAGCGATGACGCTCAGCGCACAGGCCAGCAATACCTTCATCCTGAAGGCGTTGTGGTCCCCCGCAGCGGCAACGTGGGAGAGATGCTCGGGGACACACCCGCTTTCAAGCTGCCCGGCCTGTCCGGTGATTCAACCTCCCCGAGCTTCCTCGAGGAGGCTCAGGACTTAGCCTCTAGTAAACGGCCGGAGACATATTTGTGAAGCACGCTCGAGACAAGCGTCTGATAAGGTATGCCCTCCTGTAACGCCCGCTTCTGGATGGCCTCGAGATCTTTGCGGGAGATGCGTATGTTAATCCGTCGATCCTTGCGGAAAGTGGCGGCGGCGTAGCTGCTGTAAAGCTGTCGTGCCTCCTCCAGCCCCTGTATGGAGCGCCACTCCTGCCGCCCTACGGAATCGGCGATCTCTTTTTCCTTGGGATCAAGCTTCATCGTCTTCGGCCTCCCGGCGGGAATACTTCTTGTTCGCCTCGCGGCTGGGGATGATCGTCTTGAGTACCACCTGCTCTGTTTTGGATTTCGGTCGGCGCTGCCAGACCCAGCGATGTCTAGGACCCAGCCGGGGGCTTATAGCTGGGCTGCTCGCCGCGAAGAAATGCCCCCAGCTCGGAAGCCCGGAACCGCAGGCTGATGTAAAACTTCCCGAACAGGGCGTACAAAGAGCTAGCTTCATCAAACCGCATCTCGTAGATCAGCTTCTTGAACACGAGCGGATCTTCGGCAAACAAGTCAACCCCCCACTCCCAGTCATCGAACCCGATCGAGCCCGAAATGATCTGCTTCACTTTTCCGGCATAGCGCCGCCCGATCATCCCGTGGTCGCGCATCATACGGCGGCGGTCGGCGATCGGAACGTCATACCAATTGTTTTTTTCGCCGCGTTTCTTGTCCATCGGATAGAAGCACAAGTAGCGATGCGGCGGCACCCTGGGCCACAGCCGCGGAGCCATCGCCTGGCGCTGCTCTTCGAGCTTGGCCTGCTCGGCGGCAAGCCACTCGGCGCTGCCCGGTTCAACACCTTGCTCGGCGAGCGATTCATAAAGCTGAACAGACGATTCGTAAAGCCCCAACTCCACGACCGAGACGTAAGAGCTGGTCTGCTCGAGATAGTCGGATAGCCTCAGTTGCGACAGCTTCAGCTCTGCTTCATTGAGCGCCTCGAACGAGCGCCGAAAGTGAACGATGACGAGGTCGCCCTTGTGGCCAAGCTGGGAGAACAGCGCGCTGCCGCCTTCCTCGTGGTTTTCCATTTCCGCGAACACGCCGGCGGCCTCGCCGACAATTCCCTGCTGCTCCACATCGCCCAGCGCCTTCCATTGCTGCCAGCGGACGCGGAACATCTGATGCAGCAGGCTCGATCCGTCCAAAGTCAGCGGAACGGCGGGGGGAGCGCTTGGCTGGGCCGAGGGGCGCCCGTGCGGGTGAGTTGGTTTAGCTGCTGGTTGGGTGCTCGTTGGTTGGCTGCTCATTGGGTTGGGTGCTCAACGATATGGATACGGTGTCCTGCTTGTCTCCTCTTCTCCAATTTATCAAACAATGCCCCTCGGGCATTTCTCGCCGGACTTGCAATAGGGGGTCGCTCTGGTCCAATGATCACTGTATGAAAGCGCTCGTGCTATCGGGGGGAGCGGGCTTCGCCGCATACCAAGTCGGCGCTTGGCAGGCTCTCCAAGAAGCCGGCTGGGAGCCCGACGTCGTCGTGGGCGCTTCGGTCGGAGCCGTCAACGCCTACCTGATCAGCCGTAACGCCGGCCTCTCAGAGCTGCGAGAAATATGGCTCGATCTTCCCGCGGTCATCTGTTCTGAGCAAGGAGGGGGACGAAGGCTGCCGATTTGGGGTGAAGCGAACTTGTTTCGAAACTGGGTTTCCGCGGTGGCCCGAAACTACGGCTCGCGGGCCATCGTGAGAGACTTGCGAATCACCCTGACGCACTTGCCCACCTGCGCCATCCGCATGGCCCAGGGGCGCGAGATCACGGAACAGCACCTGCTGGCTTCCTGTTCGCTTTTCGGGGTCTTGCCGCCCGTCTTCGTAAATGGCGGCTACTACATGGACGGCGGGACGTTCTGCCGTCTGCCGCTGCGCCAGGCGCTTCTTCCCGGAGTCACCGAGATCGTGGCGGTCGACGTGCTTGCAGTTGCCTCCAGCATCGTGGTTCGGCGGCTTGTTCGCGGAGCCGCTTGTACCCGTAATTTTGTGCGCCGCGAACGGCCCGAACCCAGCGACAAAGAGCTTTCAGGAGTGCGCCTGCTCAGAGTCGGCCACGCGCGGCCACTGGGCACGACGCGGCAATGCTTCGAGTGGGACCAGCAGCGCTGGGAGTCCCTGATTGAAACGGGTTACCGCGACACCAAGAGCCAGATCGGCTCGAGCCGCGTTCACGCGGCTTGGTGTTGCTAGGCCGGCCGTTGTACGGCCGGTGGCCGCGCCCCTCCACCCGGCAGCCCGTTTTCAACGGGCTTTCCTCCCCAATCCGCGAATTCTGCCCAACCCGTAAATCAGTCACGTAATTTTCAGGTTGTTATTCCCTTTGATAACAACAACATCCTCTCCCCGGCGCCCGGAACGCGCCCCCCCCACCAGCTATCATGGAAGCAGAGAGAGAAGATCGAGGACTCTCCCAAGCGCCGATGGCGGCGGGTCGAGACACCGCGGCACAAACAAGAAAGCATTGGCGTCACCAAAAAATGGCACGGATCGCCACGTTTATTGCACGTAATAAGGCACAATCTGCCACGCTCAGAGGCGGAAAAGGAAACGGACCATGATTAATAAGTCATTGATTCTTATACAGCTTACAGACAATTTCGCCGTTCCGATCCCGGCCGAAAGAACCCCTAAACTCCCAAAAGTCTGCCATTCTCTGCCATTCTCTGCCAAATCATTAGCTAACCCGTAGAAAAACAATCACTTACGAAATTGGCACACTAGAGGTATACAGGACAAATAACCTCCAAGGGTCGGTGCCAGAGACCCGTGGCCCCTCCCGCTAGCGGTAGGACGAAGTTCGAAGCTCAGCCGCGGCGGCGAGTGTTTTCGGGTCGGGCTCGAGCACGAGGAGACTGATCTCTGGGGGAACCAAGAATCGTACCGGTAAAATGCTGGTTCCCAGGCCGGTGCTGACGAACAAGTGACGGCCATCTTCGACAATGTGGCCTGCCGCGTAGCGCTGCCCGTAAGACGAAGGCACGATTACCGGACCGAAGAACGGAATGCTAACTTGACCGCCATGCGTGTGTCCCGCGATCAGCAGATTCACTCGAGGCGGAACACGAGGGAAAATATCGGGATTGTGCGTGATCGCAACGGTGGGAGAATCCTCGGGCACCTCCTGAAGCGCGCGCTGGATGTTGGGGCGGCCCTCCCAGAAATCCCTGATTCCCGTCAGCCAAAATTCCCCGGAGCCATGATGGATAGGCGCCGAGCTGTCCTCCAAGACCCGGATTCCATGATGCTCAAGAGTATTTTGCACCCGCTCGGCGTCGAGCCACCAGTCATGGTTGCCGAGTACCGCCCACACGCCTAGCGGGGCCTGCATTTTAGCGAGAACAGGCGCCAACTTATTTGGCGGCACGAACTCCCCTCCGGTCACGCCGTCAATGACGTAGTCGCCCAGCAGCACGATGAGATCGGGCTTGGATTGATTCGTGAGCGCGACGATTTGCTCGAGCTTGTCGAGCCCGTTGAACGGTGAGCCGACATGGATGTCCGCCACCGCCGCGATTCGCAGGCCCGCCAGACTCCGAGGCCAATGCGGGATTTCCAGCCGGTATTCGCGCAGCTCCAGACTGCTGGGCTCCAGCCAGAACGCCCAGGCCGCCAGAACCCCCAGAATGAGGACGGCGATGAGGTGGATCTTCCCGAGCTGACGCGTCTCTCTCCGCGGCGGACGATCAAGTACGGTTGAATCGGGAGTCAAGGCGGCAGCTCGGTCTAGCTGGGGATCCTCACGATTTCGGTTTGCACCTTGCCGGTCGGCCCGGCATCCCCTTCGGAAACGTAGCAGTCGATTTCGCTGCGGACACCGAACTTAGGCAGGTAGACGCCCGGCTCGATCGAGAAGCAGGTTCTCGGGATAATCGGACGCTCGTCCCGCGTTTCGAGATTATCGATGTTGGCGCCGTTGCCGTGCACCTCCTCGCCGATGGAATGACCCGTGCGGTGGACGAACTCGTCGCCGAAACCTTTGGCCGCGATAAAGCCCCGCGTCACATCGTCGAGTTGGAAAGCCGGGAAGGGCTTGCCGGAACGGATGGCGGAGCGCGCCGCCTCCACCGCTCGATCCCTTGCGCCCCGAACAACCTCGAACACGTTTCGGATCTCGCTGGGGATTTGCTCGCCGACGAAGCCGGTCCAGGTGATGTCGTAATAGACCGAGCGTGGCTGATCCAGTTTCGCCCACAGATCGATCAGCACGAAATCGCCCGCTTGAATGGCCTCGCTTTGCTCTTCTGTCGGAGCGTAGTGCGGGTTGCCGCTGTTGGCGTTGACACCTACAATCGGGCCGTCTTCGGCAATGAGCCCCCGATCGGCGAAGCCCTGGCGAATGAAGTCCGCGATCGTCACTTCTTGGACGGATCCGCCAGCCCTAGCCAGGCGGCCGATCTCAGCGAATGCTTGAGCCAAAATTTCGTCCACCCGGCGCCCGGCTTCGTAATGCGATTCGAGCTGTTCGGCTGACCAGCGCGCTTCGAAATACTGCACGAGCGAGGCCGAACTCTTGACCTGTTTGCCAAGCGAACGAACCAAGTCGACCGTGCCGCCATCGACCAGCGAAACGTAGGGGATCATGCAGTTGGGAGAGTACTGCATAGCGACCTTAGAGGCGGCGCTCAGAATGTCTTTCAACTGTTGCTGCTGCTCTTGCCAGGCGGAGTAGCGCCGCCGTTCCCCCGGCAGCGGGTCGAGCATCCAGTCTTCGATGCGGTGGACGAGCTTCAGCGGGTCGCCTTGCGCGGGAATCCAGTAATACCAGCGCCTCGATACGTGTCGCGGCGCCTCCAGTCCGAGCACGCGGTAAGCGATCGGGTCGCGATGATGGTGGTCGAAAAAGAGCCAGCCGTCGAGCTGCTCGCGGCGGAGTTGTTCTTGGATCTCGGCTAGGTTCATTGAAGTGGACAGTTTCCAAGCGAGGCCAACTATCCAAAGTAGCAGGGTGGAGCACCCTGTGCGCGCGATGAAATTCAGAGCCCCAAACGCAAGTGCGGGGTCGGCCGTTCATGGGCGCCACTTGACTGAGGGGGACGCTTTCGCCTTTTTCAGCAGGGTGTGCGCCGGGCGATCAGGGCCGGCGTGGTTGGTCAGGTCGGGTGCGGATTACTGCCGGACCTGTCACTCGCGCTCCGGGCTCTCAATCGTTCTTCGACCTCGGATAGCGAGAGCCCATTCACTTCGACCAGCTTTTGGCGGCTCGTCTCGCCACGAATGATGTGGATCGACGTGCGAGGGAGGCGCAGCAGTTTCGACAGAAACAGGAGACACGCCTGATTGGCCCGGCCATCAACGGGTGGCGCGGTCAGGGTGATCTTCCAGCCGTCTTCTGTTTTGCCGGCGATGCGGTCTTTGGAAGCGTTCGGCTGCACTCGGAGGGAGATTCGGGCTTTGGTCTCGGACGGTGAACCCCGGTGTCGTTTCGGCCTTTTCATCGCCTGGAGAGGGCATCCGTGAACCACCTACCCACGTGGACCGGTCACTTGCGTTCCCGGCTCTGTTTCTGGCTCTGTTAGGTCAGGACGTCTTTCACGACGTTGCCGTAAACGTCGGTCAGCCGGAAATAGCGGCCTTGGGCCTTGGAAACGATGCGTGAGCTTAGTGTGATCGATCCCCAGCAGATGCAGCATGTTTAGACCGAAGTTCCAGGGGCCGATTTCGGCGTAAGAGTAATCAAGAAAGGGAGTTAGGGCCGGTTTGGGGTGGTCTCGAAGTGCTGTTTGTAGCCACTAATTAGTGACTTTCTTCTGGACTTTTTGTTCTGTATATGCTATAATGGCTTTATGCCATCTAGATCCGGCCCTGTTCATGTAGCCACCACTACTCGCCGCTACAAAGGCAAAATCTATACCTCCCACCTGCTCCGCCGCTCCTTTCGCGCCGGCCAGCAGGTCAAACACGAAACCCTCGGCAACCTCTCCCACCTGTCCGATTCCCTCATCGACATGATCCGCCGCTCGCTCGCCGGGGAGTCCTTTGTCCCCGCCAGCGAGGCTTTCCTGGTCGAACGCTCCCGCCCCCACGGTCACGTTGAAGCTGTTCTCGGCACGCTCCGCCAGCTCGGCCTCGAACGCCTGCTGGGGTCCAAACCCTCGCGCCAGCGCGACCTCGTCGTGGCCATGATCGTCGAGCGGCTGCTGCATCCCGGCTCGAAACTGGCCACCACCAGGCTGTGGCAGCATTCCACGCTGGCCCAGCAGCTGGGCGTCGAAGACGCCGACGAAAACGATCTCTACGCGGCGCTGGACTGGCTGCTGGCCCGCCAAAAACGCATCGAAAAGAAGCTCGCGGCGCGGCATCTCGCGGCCGGCGACACCGTGCTCTACGACGTCTCCAGCAGCTACTACGAAGGACGCCACTGCCCGCTGGCGGCGTTCGGCCACAGCCGCGACCGCAAAAAGGGCAAGCCGATCATCGTCTACGGCGTGCTCGCCGACAGCCAAGGACGGCCGCTGGCGGTCAGCGTCTACCCCGGCAACACGGGCGATCCGGCGACGCTGCCCGATCAGGTCGACACGCTGCGGCGGCGCTTCGGGCTCGAGCGCGTGGTGCTGGTGGGCGACCGCGGTTTGTGGACCCAAACGCAGATTGAAAACCTGCGGCGGCATCCCGGGCTGGGCTGGATCTCGGCGCTGCGCGCGCCCGCGCTGCGGCGGCTGGCCGACGGCGGCGAGTTGCAGTTGTCGTTGTTCGACAAGAAGAACTTGGCCGAAATTCGCTCCCCCGACTATCCCGGCGAGCGCCTGGTGGCCTGTTATAACCCGCTGCTGGCCGAGGAGCGCGGGCGCAAGCGCGGCGAGCTGCTGGCGGCCAGCGAGAAGGAATTCGAGCGCATCGAGGCCGCAGTGGCGCGGCGCAAACGCACCCCGCTGACCGCCGCCGAGATCGGGCGCAAGGCGGGCCGCGTGCAGGACCGCTACAAGATGGGCAAGCATTTTGAGACGACCATCGGCGAGGGCGTTTTCTGCTGGCAGCGGCGCACGGCGGCGATCAAGCGGGAAGCGGAGCTGGACGGCATCTACGTGATTCGTAGCAGTGAAAAGAAGGCTGATCTGAAGGCTGAAGACGCGGTGCGTTCCTACAAGAGCTTGGCCCGTGTGGAACGCGTGTTTCGCTGCATGAAAGGGGCGGATCTGAGGGTGCGGCCGATCTTTCACCGCACGCCGGATCACGTGCGGGCGCATATTTTTTTATGCCTGCTGGCCTACTACGTGGAGTGGCGGATGCGCCAAGCGTGGGCGGAGTTATTGTTCGAAGACGAGCAGCTTGAGGCTGACCGGCAGCAACGGGACCCGGTGGCGCCGGCACAGCCTTCGGCGGCGGTGAAGAAGAAAAAGGCCCGCCGCCGCACTTCCGGGGGGTTGCCCGTGCACAGCTTCGCGACGTTGCTCGACGCGCTGGCGACGCGCTGCCAAAACACCTGCCGGGTCGGCGGCGAGGGGAGCGCGGCCACGTTCGAACAACGGACCGCCCCGACGGCGCTGCAAAAGCGGGCTGGGCCTGTAGCCAGAAAAGCGAATCTCACCAGGTGCCTTTGCGCCTTAGAATCAATGACTTACTGTCGTTTTGCCCCTGGAACTTCGGTTTAGAAAGAGGGTCGCTTGCCCCGAAGAGCTTGCTCGCTGCTAGCGGGCTTGCTACGACGCGGCGGAAAGGCAAACGGCCGCCAGCTCGTCTTTGAGTACTTCACACTTCGAGGGCTCGAGCTTTTCGCCGCCCGGACCCGCCAGGTAAAAGACGTCAATGGCGCGGTGACCCTGGGTGTCGATCAGAACGACTTCGATACTGCATTCATGTTGAGAAAACTTGCTGGCAAGATCAAAGAGAAGTCCGGTGCGGTCTTCGGCGGTCACGTGAAAGACCGTGGCGCTGGGCGATGATTCATTGTCGAAAGAAACTCTCGGCTGGACTCGCGCTTTCCGCTTGACGGCAAACGCCGGCCGGCGCCGAGCGACGATCTCGCTGATGTCGCAGCGGCCTTCGGCGGCCTGCTTCAAGGCCTTCTTCAGACTGGAAACCTCGAACGGATTGAGCTCCAGGGAACGCCGCGGATCGGAAACGACAAAGGTATCGAGGACCATTCCCTTGGTGTTCGCGAACGCTTCCACTTTTTCGATATTGAGTCCCTGACTGGAAAAAGTGGCGCACAGAGAAGCGAACAGGAACGGCCGGTCGTGAGTCACAACGACAACATCGTACAGGGAGTGCCGTTTGGAAACGCTCACAGCCGAAGCACTCGTTGCGAGTTTCCGGCTCAATTGAAACTGAGCAAAGATCTGATCGGAGGGCTGGGTACGAAGGTAACGCCGTGGAAAGCCTTCGAGAAACTCAGTGATTGCGGCTTTTTCCTCTTCAGAAGCTGCTTTTTCCAGCAAGGCTTCGGAGCGCCCGGCGTGAATACGGCGCTCTTCGAAGTCGCGGCTGAGGCATCGATAAGACGAGATGTAGAGTTGCCAGAGAAGGTCCTTGCGCCAGTCCGTCATGGCCTTGGGATTCACGGCGCCGATGTCGGCGAAGGTCATCAATGTGAGCGCCTTGAGCCGCTCCACGGCGCCGACAACGTCGCTGAACTGCTGGATCGTCTGGGGTTCGCTGATATCGCGGCCTGTCATGGTTGCCGACATCTCCAGGTGGTGGCGAATGAGGAAGAGCACAGTCTCCCGATCGCCTTCATTCAACTGGATGCGGGCCATTGCCTTGGTGGCCAGCTCAACGCTGTGTTCGGAGTGGGCTCCTTTCGGCATGCCCTTACCAACGTCGTGGAACAGCAGAGCGAAACAAAGCAGCTCGGGTTTTTCCAGTTCGGAGAGCAGTCTGGCATAACGTTCCGAGAGGGGATCGCCGGCCGCGGAGAGGTCGTGGAGGGTTTGGATTGTGACAAAGGTATGTTCGTCGACCGTATAGCGATGATAGAAATCACGAACGACCAGGCAGTCGATCAGCTCATATTCTGGAAATACAGCAAACAGTACTCCCGTCTCGCGCATTGCGGTGAGGGCTTCGTAGGCAAATGGCAGCGAGAGAATCTCAGCGAGCACCGGCCAAAAAGGACCGCCGGAACTGGTCTTCTCGGTGATCGCTGGAAGTGCCTGTTCGACCCGCCTCTCAGTTTCGACCGAAAGCGGTATGCCATGCCGGGAGACAAATGCAAACAGCTGCAAAGCCAGTTCAGGCTGGGTAGTGAAGGCCTGGCTGCTACGCAGGTAGAGACGGCCGCGCCGCACAACAAAATCGCCATTGGACAACCGAGACTTGCGGTCACGGAAAAGAGTGAACAACGATTGCCCGGCAGCGGCCGATTCCTCGATCTGACGGTCGGCGAGGCGATAGATGACCCGCACATGCCGAAAATAGTCGCGCATCCACTCCGAGGTGTGCCGCGTTTTGCGGAAAGCCTTGCCCGCTCCTTCCTTCGCCACGGTTTCCTGAAGATCGAAAGACAGTTTGTTGTTGTCCCGCGAGTTGAAATAGTGAAGGTAGCAGCGCAGGGCGAACAGAAACTGTTTCGCGGACATGAGTTTGTCGCGAGCTTCCGCTGGCAGAAACTCCTCACTTTCAGGCAGACGGACGGCCGACATATTTGTCAACTGGGAGATCCAGCAGGCCAGTTGGAGATCGCGCAGGCCGCCAGGAGTTTGCTTGACATCCGGCTCCAGATGGTAGATCGTTTCTCCAGCAAGCGTGTGCCGGGCATGGGCCAGTTCCAGGAGGTTTCTTAACAGAGCCCTTTGCTCACGCAGATAGAAGCGCGGCAGTTGGCGGTAGCGAAGTTCTTCGTAAAGGCTCTGATCGCCCGCGAGGAAGCGTGTATCGAGCAGGCTGATGTTGAGTTCCGCATTGTCGGGCGCGAGGCGGGCACACTCGGCGGGGGCGCGCACGGAGTGAGAAACCCTGAGTTTGGCGTCCCAAAGTTGCGCTAGCAGTTGTGAAGTTTGCTCCTTGTACGTCGCCGGCTGCCTTGGGTGTTCGACCAGCAGCAGCAGATCAACGTCGGAGTGGGGAAACAGTTGGGCTCTGCCGTAGCCGCCCACCGCTAGGAGAGCAACCCCCGAGCGTTCCGCGTCAAGAAAAGAGCTGGCAAAGCGGCCCCGGACGATTTCATCGGTTGCAGCGGACCGCGCAGCCACATCACGAAGGCCATCACCGTCCGCGAAGAAGTTTGCCCGAATGGGATCGAGCAGCTCCGTTTTTGCTGCAGACGGATCAGACATAGGAAAGCCGGCCTTGACCCGGAAACGGAGGAGTCCAAGACAAGCGAATCAGAAAAGACGACCAACAGGTTGCCGTACCTGATGCACCGCGCCCAATACTTAGGTTACCGCGAGTTGCCCAAGTGAGGCCTAAGGCGCCCGGCGCCCGCGCCGCATGGGCGGCGGCAAGGCAACCGGGCAGGGGCGCCGCCGCCGGCTAAAGCGCGGCGTCCCCGGTATCGTTGTTGCGGATGCGGATCGCTTGTTCCACCGGAAAGACGAAGACCTTGCCGTCTCCAATCTTGCCGGTTCGGGCGGCGTCGATGATTGCCTCGGCGGTCTCCTGGACGTGCGCATCGTCGATGACCACCTCGACCTTCACCTTGGGAAGCAGGTCTACTTCGTACTCCTGACCGCGATAAACCTCTTTGTGGCCCTTTTGGCGGCCATGGCCCCGGACATCGTAGATCGTCATGCCGTTGACACCGGCGGCCTTGAGGGCTTCACGCACGTCATCAAGCTTGAACGGTTGAATAATGGCTTCAATTCTCTTCATTGCTATGCTCCTTCTTCTTCAGCCTTCCAGGCTGTAGGCTTCCTCACCGTGCTGACTCAGATCCAAACCCTCGATTTCATCCTCTTCGGAGACGCGCAAACCAACGGTGAGGTCCGTCACCTTCAGAATGATGATCGTTCCCACGGCGGCCAGCACCCAGGTTAGCAGCACGCCTAGCGTGTTGTTGATCAACTGCTGGGAGTTGCCTTCCAGCAGGCCGGCGGCTCCGCCCCCGGGCGCATCCTGCACCATGCTGTTGGCGAAGACGCCCGTCATGATGGCGCCCAGCGTGCCGCCCACCCCGTGGACCCCGAAAGCATCCAAGGAATCATCGTAGCCGAGCTTGGCCTTGAGTATGGCGACGGCCCAGTAGCACACGAAACCGGCAGCCGCGCCGATGATCAATGCCGCCATCGGCGTGACAAACCCCGAGGCCGGAGTAATCGCAACCAACCCGGCGACCGCACCGGTGATGCCACCCAGAGTGCTGGCCTTGCCATCCCGGATCTTCTCGGCCAGCAGCCACGTCAGCACCGCCGCAGCCGCGGCGAAATGCGTATTCACGAACGCCGCGGCGGCTAGCCCGTTGGCGGCCAGCGCACTGCCGGCGTTGAAACCGAACCAACCCACCCACAGCAAGCAGGCGCCAATGAAACTCAGCGTTAGGTTATGAGGCCTCATGGATTGACTGGGATAACCCTTCCGTTTCCCCAGGTACAGCGCGCAGACCAGCGCCGAGACGCCCGATGAAATGTGAACCACCGTTCCGCCGGCGAAGTCCAGGCAGGGGATGCTGCCGTTGTCGTAGGCGTTCATCAATCCTCCCGGGCCCCAAACCATGTGTGCCATCGGGAAGTAGACAATGATGGCCCACAAGATCAAGAAAACCAGCATGCCGCTGAACTTCATCCGCTCGGCAAACGCCCCGGTGATGAGCGCCGGGGTGATGATGGCGAACATCAATTGAAACACCATGAAAGTCAGGTGGGAAATCGAACCCTTGGCTTCTTGTCCCACGCCATTCAGCAGCGCGTAGTCAAAACCCCCGATAAAAACGTTGCCTTCGGAAAAAGCCAGACTATAGCCGATCAGCGCCCAAAGCACGGTGATGGCGCCCATCATCGTTAAGCACTGCATCATGGTTCCGAGAATATTCTTCTTGCCGACCAGGCCGCCGTAGAAAAGCGCCAGACCAGGCCCGGTCATCATCAATACCAGAGCAGAGCTCATGAGTATCCAGGCATTATCTCCGGTATCGATTTGATCTCCCTCCTGTGCCCACATCGGCACGGACATCAATAATCCAAGCAGCAGCAGTCGCATCAAAAACTCCTCTTCCGGTCTACACCGGGAATACCGCCAAACAGGCATTACAGCAGCAAGATACTTATCTTGCAACGGTTCAGCGGAGAAACCAAGAAGAACGTTTCTATGAGACCGATTGAAAATTTTTATCGGCTGGCGTGATCCGCGGAGAAAAGCGAAGGAGTCTTCAAAAACATTCGCTTTGGGAGCGGATGTGCCTGCAACAGCCGTGCGACCGGAGCGGAGCGCTCGCGGCCGGCACTATGGCGCCAATTGAAAAAATCTATTGCGGAGTGTATTTTGTCGTCACCCAAAGACGTGCGCTCGGCCTAAGAGCAAGACTTTTGACCGGCAGGCCGAGCCGTCGCTGCAGGCTGGGTTGCGGGAGGTCTGAAATTCGTCGTCCCGCGAATTGACACTGGGTGTTTCAACCTTGATCCTGATGGCTTCGCCGGCTGCGTGCCTGCTGCAGGGAGACGAGGCACGTCGCGCTTAGCATATTCTTTCTTAACCCCTCTCGCAAACTCAGCGCCCTGGGACGTCTGCGGCTGAAGGGCAGCGGGCTACAAGCCCACTACCGGCTGAAGAGGCCTTCCACGCTCCAAGGAAACGGAAAGTAAGAAACGCCTCGACAAGTGCGGAGGGATCTGATTGGGGGCAGTTTGCGCTGGGGAGAGCGCGCTTGGCCTGCAACAAGGAGTAGCGCCCGCCCGAGCGGCGAGGCTGGGACGGAGGTCAAGCGGAGCAGTTCCCCGGCTATCCTCGAGCCGCTTCTAGGCTGCGGCCAGGTGGCTCCATAACCGCTCGGACGCCCTGCTGCAAGTTCCGCAGCGAAGAGACAAGATCGTGTGTGTCAACCCGAACGTAGGCGAACGAACTGAACGAGCACCGGACGTGGAGGACGAAATAGACGCCGTAGAAAACCACCGATTGCCGCTGGGCTAGAGAGCTAAGCTCCCAGTTTCGGCTGCCGCGCGCCAACTGACGGCAGTAGCGCTGCAAAGCAAGGAAGTCGCCGCGGATCTGACCCAAGTACAGCCTGAGGACCTTCTGCCTATGCAGCCTCAGACGGCGGTCCATTTTGCGGGTGTACCCGCCCTGTTCATGCAGGAACTCGATATCCCGCGGAGTAAACAACCGAGCCATGGGCCGGTAGAATTCCTCGGCCGGCTTGTCCGCGATCGGCAGGGGAGAGACTGCAACCTCCTCGCCAGTGGACCGTACCCGGCGCAAAGCCAAGCCCAATCCGATAGCTACCAGAAATAGAAACGCAAGGAGAATCTCAAATGTCGTCATGACCGAAGCACCCTCAATAGAAGTTGATTCACACTCTCAAGCTGCCGGGCCAAATGTCCTGCCGTACACGATGCATCACCCCACCGCGCTTCCGTTTCTTCATCTGGCCGCTCCTCTCCAACTCGGGTAAAAGCGCATGCGCCTGCTAGGACCCATACGATGTAGAGGATTGGCACGAGAGTATACCTGATTGTCCGAAACTGAGCGCCGAGGTGATCCCGAAAGACCAATAACCCAGCTTGACTCAAGAAAAAGAGGCCGAATACCGCGAACACGGTTGCGACATTGCGGGAGACTACCAATCCGTAGTAGGCGCCTACGGATACGAGCAACAAACAGATGGCTGTTAGCGCCAGATAGACACTTCGTTCTTGCCGGATCCAAAAGATTCCCCAGGACGAATTGGCGCCGTCAACCGGAGGGTCCAAAACGACCATCACAAGTACGATCAGCGCGACCGTGCCGAGAGCGACGTTTAAGCCCAACTGTCCCAGTCTTTGAAGACCTTCATAACCCTTCAACATGTGGTTATAGGCCTCAATCACGACGCAGAAAAGCATCACCCACAAAACGGGCTGGGTAACTGTCCACAGCCATCCATAAGCCACGGAGTTCTGACCCCAGGCATGGTAGGCCGCGGAACTGGCGATCGAATGGACAGCCGCGAAGATCAGGTAGGAAGTCAGAAAGGGGTAACCGCGAACCAGGCCCAGTTGCCACAGCCGCGCGGCCCAGCCAAGTTCGACCGCCCACACAGCGGCCCAAATCCAGTCTGCAATTTCCATCGGATTCGTTCTGAACGAAATGAACCTTGATACAAAGTCCAACCAATTTTACCACATCCCAGGGTCAGTTATCGGCATAAATTTTTTTACACCAGAATTCGACGGGTGAACCTGAACCGGGATCGGTGCGGTGGTCTCATTTGTCGCTGAGGCCGTGGCAGGTCAAGCCCTCACAGCGGAGGCGGTTCCGCGGCGCCGTTCCGCCGCGCCGGGTCGAGCATGAGGATATCGCCCATGCCTCGATTGCGTGCGTTAAGTAACTCGTATCGAAGGACTTGTAGCCGACACCCGGCCATTCGAGGGGGCACCAAGGCGTTGCCGCCCGGTTTGCTTGTCCACCTGGTCGATGAGAACCATCTCGTTTCCAGCCAAAACCGCGGCTCACGGGACTATCATAAGTCTCGGGAGCTGTCGGAAGGCGATATCGTTCCCTTTCCGCAACTGAGTTTCCCTCTTCGGGTGAATGAGGTAATTGTCGGTGCGGAAGGTCGATTGGGGAACGCGAGTTTGGCCAAACCGCGCCAAATCACAGGCAGTATGGCAATTTAGCGTGCATATTCTTGATACGGCCAAAGAGTTGGCATTGCGAACGACGAAGCAGCCGGCGTGGGGAATCATTGTTGTGTTCGCAGCGCAAGGTTTAGGCCTAGGCGCGGACCCGCCTCGGTATGAAGACCACAACAAGCTGCTCTACTATTTGGATGAGCAAGGTTCGAAACAACCGGTCCGCTCAAAGACCGAGTGGGACAAGCGCCGGCAGCACATCGTGGCGAACATGGAGCTCGTGATGGGCTCGCTGCCCAGCGCCGAAAAACCGCCCTTGGAAATCCAGGTGCTTGAAGAACTGCGGTTTGACGGCTATACACGGAAGAAGGTCCGCGGCCGACAGCGGCTACGCCCGATGGTATCATGAGTGGCCATGACCCTCCCGGAATGTCCGACGGTGGTCATCGTTGGACGCCCGAACGTCGGCAAGTCAACTCTTTTCAACCGTATAACCCGCAGCCGGCGAGCGATCGTTGGCAATGAGCCCGGTATCACCCGCGACCGGATCCGCCTTGAAGCGGAGTGGAAGGGACGTCCTTTCGAGCTGATTGATACGGGCGGGATGATGTTTGGCGAAACCGCCGAATTTTCGGTACTGGTCAGCAGCCAGGTGAGAGTAGCCATCGAGTCGGCGGCGCGCTTGATCTTTGTCGTCGACGGCCGATCCGAGATCAGTGAAACGGATCGAGATTTGGCCGACCTGCTGCGCCGAACGAACAAGCCTGTCTCGCTTGCGGTGAATAAATGCGACACTCCGGAAAGACAAGCCCTTGCCGCTGGTTTCTACGAGTTAGGCTTTCGAGACGTCTTTTCGGTTTCGGCCGAGCACGACTTGGGCGTGGACGTTCTGCTGGACCACGTTACAGAAGGCTTTCCGGTGTTGGAGCTGAGCGAGGCGGAAGAGAGACCGATTCGCGTGGCGATCATCGGACGGCCTAACGTTGGTAAGTCAACTCTGCTCAATTGTCTGACCGGGAAACAGCGATCGATCGTTTCTCCGACGCCGGGGACGACTCGGGATGCCGTCGACGAGGAGATTGAGCGCGGCGGCGTCCGTTTTCAATTTGTCGACACTGCTGGAATCCGCAGGAAGGGCAAAACAGCGGAAATGACCGAGAAGCTGAGCGTGGTGATGGCGCAAAGGCATATCCGGCTCGCGGACGTGGTATTGACGCTGGTAGATGCAGCGGAAGGAGCAACAGCGCTTGATGCCAAGATTGCGAGCTACGCTCATGCAGGCGGCAGGGCAATGGTGATCATCGTCAACAAGTGGGATCAGGCGCCGGCCGCCAAGTCCCGCAAGGCCGCGCGCTCTGCATTTACGCTCGAAGTTCGTGACCACATGAAGTATCTTGACTACGCTCCAGTCCTGTTTGCGTCCGCGCTGACAGGACAAGGAGTGGGCGAAATCTTCGGTGCGGTCCGAAAGGCCTACCTGGCCGCTCACAGGCGCGTGACAACGGGTCAGTTGAATCGCTTTCTGGGGGAGGTCGATTTTGATCGTGTTTCGGCTCCCCGATTTCAAAAACCCGTGATTCGCTACGTCACTCAGGCCAGTGTCGCCCCTCCGACTTTCGTCTTCTTCACGAACCGAGCCAAGAAGTTTCACTTCTCCTACGAACGTTTTTTGATCAATCAGGTGAGGAGGAACTTCGACTTCGAAGGGACTCCTGTCGTGATCAAGTCCAAGAGCGCCAAACGCTGACCGTATAATGAATCGACGGGCGAGGACCGGCGCCTGCGAGCGGCGATCCCGCTGAGACATCATGGCCCGCAAGAAGGTTGCATTTCAGGGCGCCCGGGGCGCATTCAGCGAGGAAGCCAGCCGAATGCTCCTGGGCGACGAGTTAGCCTACCTGCCTTGTGAACGCTTCGAACAGGTTTTTCGCGCCCTGGCGGACGGGAAAGTTCGCTACGCGGTTGTGCCGATCGAAAACACCCTTGCCGGCTCGGTTCATGAGAACTATGATCATCTTCTGAAATTCCAGCTCCCGATTATTGCCGAAGCGCGTCTTCGGATTGTGCACAACCTGATCGCGCGGCCGGAGGTGAAGTTTTCTCAGATTCGCAGGGCGATCTCCCATCCCGTTGCGCTGCGGCAGTGTCTTCGCTTCTTCGAGAAGTATCCCCAGATCCGTTCCGAGGTCTTCTATGACACGGCCGGCAGCGTAGAACAAGTCATGCAGCACCGCGACCCCGCCGTCGCGGCGATTGGATCCGCTTTGGCGGCGGAGTATTACGGCGCCAAGACCCTGCGGCGCTCAATCGAGGACGACCGGCGGAACTACACGCGTTTCTTCTTGCTCGCGCGCAAGGCTCCCAAACTTCGGTCTAAGAATGGTCAAACATTGAAGACGTCGATCGTTTTTTCAACTCGCGATCAGCCTGGAACGTTATTCCGCTGCATAGGCGCCTTGGCGCTCCGAGACATCAACCTGATCAAGATCGAATCGCGGCCCCTCAGGGGACGCCCCTGGGAATATTTGTTTTATGTGGACTTGATTGGTTCTCCGCTGGAAGAGAGATATCGCAACGCCATGTCCCACCTTGCGGAGATGACTGAGTTTTTGACGATTTTGGGCTGCTATCCTCAGGCCGCATAGCAAATGGCATTCCTCGCGTCCCGCGACGCCGGGTTCCGTTTGGGGCGCCCTGCGGCGATCAGCCGGATTGCATGGCAATGAAGATTCGCCTTCTAGACATCGCTCACGCCCGGTCGGGCGATAAAGGGGATACGGTCAATATCGGTCTGATCGCGCGAGAGGAAAGATTCTATCCCCTGCTTGCTCGGGAGGTCACAGCCGCCCGAGTCCAACGGCACTTCGCGGGGCTCTGCAACGGAACGGTGGAGCGCTACGAACTCCCCAATCTTTGGGCGCTCAACTTCCTTCTCCACCAAGCACTGGGGGGAGGGGGAACTCTGTCGTTGCGCACCGACGCCCAGGGGAAGACCTTCAGTGCGGGCCTTCTGCGGATGGAACTTGAACTAGCCGACGATCAACTGCCGGACTAGCCACGGGTCAGTCGCGGCTTAGCAGCCCGTGATAAAAGTACAAGAATACATCAAATACTTTACAATTACAACATCTTGGTGTATAATTGTTTTATGGCAATGGGACGACGCAACCAGCGGCAGCGGCAGAAAGGGCTCTGGGTCGCCGCCGCGGATCTGCCACACACAGCGGCCCACCCGTTTTATCGCAGGCTCAACGAGCTGCTCGACGAGCACGGCTTCGACGACTTCGCCGAACAGCGCTGCGAGAAGTTCTACGCGGCGCACATGGGCCGTCCCTCGCTGACGCCCGGCAGCTACTTCCGCTGCCTGTTGATCGGCTACCTCGAAGGCATCGACAGCGAGCGCGGCATCGCTTGGCGCCTGGCCGATTCGATCTCGCTGCGGCGCTTTCTCGCCATCGAGCTCGACGAATCCACGCCCGATCATTCGACGATCTCGCGCAGCCGCCGCCTGATCGACGTCGAAACGCACCGCCAAGTGTTCACCTGGGTGCTGCAATTGCTCGCCCAGCAGGGGCTGTTGAAAGGCGCTACGATTGCGGTCGATGCCACCACGCTGGAGGCCAACGCGGCCTTGCGCTCGATCGTGCGGCGCGACAGCGGCGAGAGCTACGAAGAGTTTCTCAAGGGGCTGGCGGCGGAGTCGGGGATCGAGACGCCGACTCGCGAGCAGCTGGCCAAGCTGGACAAAAAGCGCAAAAACAAAGGCTCCAACAAGGATTGGACGAATCCGCATGACCCCGACGCCAAGATCACAAAAATGAAAGACGGGCGCACGCACTTGGCGCACAAGGCCGAGCACGCCGTGGACCTGCAGACGGGCGCGCTGCTGGCGCTGACCGTGCAAGGCGCCGATCTGGGCGACACGAGCACCGTGTCCGAGACGATTAGCGCGGCCGCGGAGCAAGTTGCCGCGGTCGCCCAAGACCAGCAGGCGAACGAGCAACTGTCTCCCCAAGGGCTGCAAGAAGTGGTGGCCGACAAGGGCTATCACAGCAACGACGTGCTGACGGACCTCAAGACGCTGCAGATGCGTTCTTACATCAATGAACCGGACCGCGGGCGGCGCAACTGGTGCGGCAAGCGGCGGCAGCAACAAGCGGTGTATGGCAACCGGCGACGGATGCGCGGCGAGCGGGGCAAACAACTGTCACGGTTGCGCAGCGAGCGGGTGGAACGCAGTTTTGCTCACTTATGTGAGACCGGCCGGATGCGGCGGACGCACTTGCGCGGCCACGAAAATATCTTGAAACGGCTGCTGATTCACGGCGGCGCGTTCAACTTGTCGCTGCTGCTGAGGAAGGAGCTGGGAGCGGGCACGCCGCGCGGGCTGGCAGAAGCGAAAAAGGCCTTCGATTCGCTCTGGGAGGCCGTCAGGCGGCCCTTTTCGGCGCGGCAAGCGCTTTTGCTTGGGTTGTGGACGCGGCTGGTCAACGGACCCTTCCGACTCGACTGGCAACCGCGAATCTTCGGTCCCGCTCGCACCGCTTGAAAACAGCCACTTCTGCCACGGGCTGCTAGCCCATGCCACAAGGCATACTGCCGCCGCCGGCTTGGCACACTCCAGCAGCTTGATTCGCGCAGCCGGAAACTCCGTTACCGTTCGACGTCTGTGCAGCGAATGTCGAGAAGAGCTTCTCAACCGATTCGCTGCCGCAATCGGAGCAGACCACGGCTTCCGCCTTGTCCTTTGAACTGAGGACCAGTTGTTCGAAGTTTGAAGTGCAATCGGTGCAATGGTATTCGAAGATCGGCATGGATAATTCCATTGTAGTCCTTTGAGTTGTATGCGGCAATTCGCCGGCCGAGGTGTGTTGTAGCACAATAGAAATGTCCCCCTCGCCAGCACAGTAGAAATGTCCCCTTGCGCGCTAAGCTCTTAAGCCCATTCGCCTTGTTGAACCGAGTGCTCTTTTCGCGTCGGCGAGGGAACAGTCAAGGGCGAGCCCGTAGGGCTTGGCTTTGCGGACCCTTGACGGGTCCCTCGCCGACGCCATCATCAGCCTGCTAGGCGAAGGGGCCAGCCACGAATCTGATCTAGAGGGGACATTTCTATTGTGCGCGCAAGGGGACATTTTCATTGGGTTACAACATTCGCCGGCCGAGGTGTACCAGACACTGGCGCGCCCAGGCCGGGGCCGGCCCTCATTGATTATTGAGATGGAAATGCGGCGCTTGAAGCTCGTATGCGGGCTTATCCCAATACTGTTCAGTTGGCAGTTCCGCGCGGAGGGTTTTGGTTCAATGGCACGTGCTCTTGTATCGGGCAGCAACGAACGAACGCCTCACAGAGCTTTGCTGCAGAGGCGTAAGCATGCGGTTGTTCTCCTGCGCCCCGACTGCGGACTTCCGTCCGCGGCTCTGTCCGGCCGTCTGAAATTTCTTGCCACAGTCGGGAACGACGTCTGAAATTTCCTGCTGCAATCGGAAACGATTGACTATACGGATACTACTGTATGTGGACAATATTGGGGCTTAATGGGGTATTTAGTTGACTCCAGTAGCCACAATATGTTGTGGTTGGGGGCATGAAGGAGGACTACCCCCGAAACCTCGTCGAGTTGGAAGCTCGATTCTCGACCGAGGAGGCGTGCCGGGAGTACCTGCTGAAGCTGCGCTGGCCGGAGGGGTTCGTGTGCCCGCGCTGTGGGATCCAGTCCTCATGGGCCAGCAAACGCAATCTGCTGCTCTGCGCCGACTGCGGTTACCAGGCCTCGGTGACGGCGGGCACGATTTTCCAGGACACCCGCAAGCCCTTGACGTTGTGGTTCCGGGCGGCTTGGTGGGTGACAACGCAAAAAGGCGGGGCCAGCGCGCTGGAGTTGCAGCGGGTCTTGGGTTTGGGTAGCTATGTAACCGCCTGGACCTGGCTGCACAAGTTCCGCCGCGCCATGGTGCGCCCCGGTCGCAATCGGCTGGTCGGCCGGGTGGAGGTGGACGAAACGTATGTGGGCGGAGTCGAAGAGGGCGTCCGAGGTCGCGAAATGGTTGGCAAAGCGTTAGTTGCGGTTGCTGCCGAGGAGGATGGGCGCGGTATGGGTCGCATCCGGCTCCGTCGGATCGCGGATGCCTCAGCGGCGAGCTTGGAAGCCTTTGTCGAAGAAGCTATCCAACCTGGCAGCCTCGTGCACACCGACGGCTGGGAAGGCTATGCGGGATTGGAGAACAAAGGATACCGCCATGAAGTCACCGTGCTGCGCGGGAAGCGGCAATCGGCGAGTAAGCTGCTGCCGAGAGTCCATCGTGTCGCCTCTCTGCTAAAGCGCTGGCTGTTGGGGACCCACCAGGGGGCTGTCAGTCACGAGTATTTGGACTACTACCTGGACGAGTTCACGTTCCGCTTCAACCGGCGGACCTCACGGTCGCGCGGCAAACTTTTCTATCGCCTCCTCCAGCAGGCGGTCGCCGCCGACCCTGCTCCCTATAAGACAATGGTCGAGGCCACCAGGGCCGGCACCCCCACCCCCAAGATGTAGTGGCTACTGGAGTCAACTAAATACCCCATTGGGGCTTATCCCCACAGCTCGTGTACTGGCCCGTAGGCATCCTCACTCGCCATCGGGACATACTCGAAGCCTCGGCCCAGGGGATCGTCAGTGCGGATGGTGGTCCAGTTAATGCCCATGGCCGAATAGATCGTGCCCTCGATATCCTCGGGACGCACATCCCGGCCCCGTGACCAGCCGGGTCTATTGTGAACGCTCCTGTGGGGTCGGTCTGGCCGATCACCGTCCCGCCTTTGACGCCACCGCCTGCCAGCACGTAGAACATCTGCAGGTAATGATCCCGGCCGGCCCGGTCGTTCGTGACGAGCATCAAGCACGGCACAACCCATAGCATGCCGCCTGTAAGGTATTGAAACCGCTTCATTTGTGTGACTCCTCGATACTCGAACGCAGACTTGTTGGAGCGAGGAAACTGGGGGCCTTTACTCGCCGCTCTTTCCCCATAAACCCTCAGATCGGTCAAAAGTTGCAGGGGTAAACCGATATTCGAATTGGTACGGCGAGTTGCCTCGGCGTGTCAACGTCCGTAACGACAGTGCGGTTTATTGCCCTTCCGGCCGCCGCTAGATGTGACCATACCGCAGTCTATTCCACACCTTGCGCAACTCGCCTGCATATTCGGTGTTTACCCTGTTGCTACGATAAGGAACTGGTATCGCTTCCTTCCCGACGTGAGGCCGCCTTTCGAGAGCCCGTGGATTACAAGATGCCGATCGTTGTCAGTCCACGTTCTCGACTTTGTTTTCTATGAGGTCTTCGGGCTTCCGGGTGCATCGAATGAAATTCTCTTGCCGCTTTTTGATCGCCGGCCTGCTTCCAGTTCTCGCCTCCGCTCAGGGTTTTGATAACTCTTCGCTGACCGGCAGATACTACTTCGTTCACTTGTTAGCCTTGGTCGGCACCGACGGGCGAGCGACCGACGCTCGCAATCTCGGCGGCAGCATCACCTTCGACGGCAATGGGGGCTATACGTTTCAGGGCAGATTGGGGCAGGGCAATGGTTTGCCGGAGGGCTCCGAAGGAGCCGGAACATACTCAGTCCAAACCAACGCCTTCTTGACTATGACGAACCCCATCGAAAACGGGCTGCGGATCAACGGCCGCATCGGCGCCGGGTCCGAGGCGGTGCTGGGAGCATCAACCGAAGCAACCGATGGCTCCTACGACCTTTTCGTGGCGGTAAGAGCTCCTGATGCGGGGATCAGCAACGCCACATTGAATGGCGCCTATTCCGGAGCAAGTTTGGCGTTACCGAACGGAAGCGATTCCGCTCTAACAACAGCGTTTCTAAGATTGGTTGCCAATGGGAGTGGGGCTTTCTCCCAGGCAAGCGCAATCGGTCACGCTGTCAACGCGCAAGACGTCAACGTTGAGCAGAACATCACAAACGCGACCTATGCGCTCAACGGAGACGGAACAGGGACGGCCTCGTTCGGTTCGAGCGCAAGCTTGGTGACTGGCGAACGCGACATCTTCGTTTCCTCGGGCGGCAACTATCTCATCGGTTTTTCGACGGGCGCCGGCGGACGTGACATTCTGCTAGCTGTCAAGAACTTCAGTGCCTCGGCCAATAACGCCGATTGGAATGGAAGTTACTGGATGGCCGAGATTCTGGTGGAGGCAGGCATCAATGTGGAGGGGCTCGTCAACAGCTACACATCCGCTACAGGCGCTCTTCGAGCAAACGGAGATGGGGCGGCTCCAGTGTCGCAACGCCAGAGGTTTGACGGACTACCGCTTGACTTCGGGGCGATCCAATTCTATCGAGTGGATTCGGACAGCAGCGGCAATCTTGCTGCGTTTCTAGATCCAATTGTCACCAATGTTGCAATCGGCGCTCCGGCTGTCGGACAACCCGGAGGTTTCGTCGGCGCTCAAGTCCTGGCCGAAAACGACATATCCAGCCTGCACGGTGTTTTCTTTGGTATTCGCATGCCGGACATCAGCGGAGACGGGGTGTTTTTGTCTCCGCTGGGAGTTGTAAATGCAGCATCGTTTGCACCACCGACCTACCCGATATCAGGGGGAACGTTGATTTCACTTTTCGGCTCCGGCTTGGCGCCGTCTGTCCAACAGGCGCAAGCGATACCTCTGCCAACAAGTCTCGGAGGAGTAGGCGTGACCATAAACGGCGTCGCGGCCCCGCTTCTGTTCGTATCGGGAGGCCAGATAAATTTGCAGGTCCCCTTCGCCACGTCTGGCACTTCAGCTACTATCACTCTCAATAACAACGGCACGACGTCGAACGAGGTCATTGTGCCTGTCGCGCGGACCAGTCCAGGGATTTTCTCCGTAGACGAAACAGGCTTTGGCCCTGGGACCGTCGTGCATGCGGACTTTTCCTTGGTCAGCGAGGCGCTGCCTGCCGCCCCGGACGAAACGGTCGTTATCTTCCTCACGGGATTAGGTCCATTAGATCCTTCGATTGCGGACGGCGCACCGGGTCCTGAGGCCGAACCGTTCAGCCGTACGACCGACTCGAGTATTCAGGTCTTGTTTGGCGGCGAGGCCGGAACGGTGTTGTTTTCGGGCGCCGCACCCGGTTTCGTTGGTTTGTACCAGATAAACGTGACGATTCCGAATCCGGTCGTTGTCGGGGCGGCGGTTCCTATCGCCATTTTTAGCGGCAACGCGTTTTCATGTTTCACCGACATCGCCATCGGGATCTAATCACGGATTCCGGCGCCACGCGCCTCGTTCGATTCATGAATAGACTGCTCAAAACTTCGGCAAGGCCCCCTTCGAGAAACGCGCCATTCTCAAACTGCGTCCTGTCTAGAGCGATGCCGCGCCTGACCGCCCTTGCCCTGGCTTTCGTAGTCTCCACTATCGCCGCGGACTGGCCCTTATTTCTCGGCAACGCAAGCCGAAACGCGATCGCTCCGAATCCCGTGCCTCCGCCACTCGAAGTCGAGTGGACCTACGAGGCGCCCGGTGGAATCGACTCGACTGCAATCGTCGTCTCGGGTGTCGTCTACTTCGGGGAGATGGACGGGAGGTTCCACGCCGTAGAGCTGGAAACTGGAAAGGGGAAGTGGGTCTACCAAGCGAACCTCGGTGTCCCCGCTTCCGGCTGTGTCCTCGACAAGACAGTCTTCTTCGGCGACGAGGAAGGTTACTTTCACGCCGTGGACATCGAAACCGGCAAGGCCCGCTGGGTCAAGCAGACTGGCGCGGAGATTCTCTCGTCTCCAAATTGTTTAGCTAACGGAGTTCTGGTGGGTTCCTACGATGCCAACCTTTATAACTTCGATCCCGAGACCGGCGAGATCAAGTGGCGTTACGAAACCGAAGACCGCGTTCACTGCAGCCCCGCGGTCGGAGGCGGAAGGACCTTCGTTACCGGCTGTGACGGCAAGCTCCGAATCATCGACGTCGCCAACGGCGAGGAAGTTTCCCAAATTGAGCTCGGCGACTACATCGCCGCAACGCCGGTTCTGGCCGGTGACCGCATTTACGTGGGAAGTTTCGGCAACGAAGTCCTCTGCATTGACTGGAAGAAAGGTGAAGTGCTGTGGCGCTATCATCATCCGAAGTCATCTCAACCCTTCTATTCGTCCCCGGTGATTGCCCAGGGGAAGGCTGTTTTAGGCGGCCGGGATAAGCGCATCCACGCTATTGACACGGAGACTGGTGAGTTGGTTTGGGAATTTCTCACGAAGTCACGGGTCGATTCTTCACCCGTGCTCGCGGGTGAAGTGCTTTACGTGGGCTCAAACGACGGAAATCTCTATGCGCTGAACCTTGCCGACGGGAGCCTGCTTTGGAAATTCACCGCCGGCGGCGCTATCGTGGCATCGGCGGCCATCACCGGAAACCGCCTGCTGATCGGCTCGCGGGATGGAGTTCTCTACTGCCTCAGGTCAAAGGCTGGAAGCTGATAGTATCGTTTTTCGCGCCGTGCTATATTGAATTGCTATGCCTCGAGGCTACATCCCGATTTTGATCTTCCTTGCGCTCGCCGCCGCGTTTCCGATTGTGACGATCCTTGCCGCGAAACTCGTGCGCCCGAGCGCGCCAAGCAAGGTCAAGCTCGAGGCCTACGAGTGCGGCATCCCTTCCGACGCGGACACGCGCGGACGCTACTCCATCCGTTTCTACCTTGTCGCCATCCTGTTCGTGATCTTCGATGTGGAGACGATCTTTCTGATCCCCTGGGCCATCCAGTACAACGTGCTCGGGTTATTCGGATTCATTGAGATGCTGGTCTTTTTGCTGATCCTGGTTGTGGGCTACGTCTGGCTCCTCAAGCAGGGCGCCCTCAAGTGGGTCTAAGGCCGCCATCCCTTTACATTTACATCGGTTTCGTGACATGAGAGGTAGCATGTGCCTTGGTGAATAGCGCTGTTGCAAGCTGACGCCAGCGCTACGACGCGCCGTCGGTTTGAACCGTCTTCGACCGATCGGCGGTCGACCCTGCAGCCTTTGGCACATAATCCCTTCGTTTGTTTTCTTTGCATCTTTGCGGGAAACGGTTGGTGTTCGCCAAGGTGCAAGGACCGCTAAACTCGACATGTCTCCGCAGCCATAATCCCATCCGTTGGTGGCAAGCTCACCGCAATATAATAGAGGGGCTCTCGCAGGCGCTCGCCGCATCAAGTGATCTCGGGAGCCAAGGAGAGAGACCATGACAAACGCTCACACGCGATTCGCTCCAGGCTTCTGTCGACCGGCAATCATCAGCTTTATGCTCGGCCTGCTAGCCACGCCCGTTCTCGCCCAGTCTTCGGCGCCGCTCCAGCCGATGGCCCAGCAAGTTCGCCGCTTGGAGGACGCGCTGAACTATCTGGGGCAGCCGTTTCCAGCCAAGCTTCACGATCAGATCAACGAAGCCATCGCCATGGAGGACGAAACCGCCGCCGTCGCCCGCCTCCAAGAGCTGCTCGACCCCCAAGCCCTGGCCGTCATCAGCATCAACCCCGAGAGCCGCGTCAAGGTCACTCAGGGCGACGCCAAGCCCGTTCTGGTCGAAAAGGGGACGCGCCTGTTTCTAGTGAAGGTGGTCAACGAGGCGGGCGTTACCGCGCCGCTCGAAGTGGAGAGCCCCAACAGCGGACCAACCTACTTAACATCTCTCGCTGAGAAAGAACCCGCCATGGAACTCACCGAACAGCATGTCAAGGATCGCTGGGCCGATATCTCGATCCACAGCGGACCTCCCATGGCCCCGCGCCTGTCGGGACTCGGCGTCGAATACCAAATCCTGTCGGTCTATAGCCGTGACCGCGGACAGCGCTCCGCCAAAATTGCGTTCAACGTCGGCCAGGGAACGCAGGACATCGGCTTCCGCAACGACATCCTTGTCTTGTTCAACATCGAGCCGGCGCGGCCCGTCACGCTGCGTGTAAAAGACGAAAACGGCAAGCCCACGATCGCCAGCTTCGTCATAAGAGACCGCGCGGGCCGCATCTATCCAGCCCCATCGAAACGCCTGGCGCCCGACTTTCCTTTTCAGATCCAGGTCTATCGCGCGGATGGTGAAAACGTGCGCCTCCCAGAAGGCTATTACACGATGGAATACTCCGGCGGCCCCGAGTTCTTTACTCGCACGAAAGAATTCTCTGTCGATCAGGATGGCCCTAGCGAGCTATCATTCCAGCTCCAGCGCTGGATTGACCCGTCGAAATACGGCTGGTGGTCGGGCGACCACCACGTCCACGCCTCGGGTTGCTCTCACTACAAGAATCCGACCGAGGGCGTGCTCCCCAAAGACATGATGCGCCAGCTGCTGGGCGAGAATTTGAACATCGGCTCGGTCCTGACATGGGGACCCTCCTGGTATTACCAGAAGCAGTTTTTCGAGGGTCAGAAAGACCACGATCTATCCAAACCCGAACGCTTGATGCACTATGACGTCGAGGTGTCCGGCTTTCCGTCGAGCCACGCCGGACACTTGGTCTTACTGGGCGTCAAAGAGGACGACTACCCCAACACAACTCGTGTCGAAGAATGGCCTTCTTGGGACTTGCCCGTGCTGCAATGGGGCAAGTCGCAGGGTGGAATCGTGGGATTCAGTCATTCCGGATGGGGGCTGCAAGTCCGTACCGATGAATTGCCCAATTACGAAATGCCGGGGTTCGACGGCATCGGAGCGAATGAATACGTGGTCGATGTCACGCACGACGCGGTCGATTTCATCTCGGCTGTCGATACGCCGTCTGTTTGGGAGTTGAACGTTTGGTACCACACGCTCAACGCAGGCTTCCGAACTCGCATCAGCGGCGAGACCGATTTCCCGTGCATCTACGACGACAAAGTGGGACTGGGGCGCAGTTACGTCAAGCTGGACAAGCTCACCTACCGCGGCTGGATCGAAGGCATCCGCGACGGCCGCAACTATGTGAGTGACGGCATGAGCCATTTGATCGACTTCAAGGTCAATGGGGTGGAGCTGGGCGCCAATGGCAGCGAGGTCCGTCTCAACGACGGGGAGAGCGCGCACGTCGAGTTGAAGGCGGCGGCGATGCTCGCTGAGTTCCCTGATCCGAAGTTCCACAACCTGCGCTACGACGAAAAACCTTACTGGCACGTCGAGCGGGCGCGTATTCCCGGCACGCGTGAAGTGCCGGTGGAACTGATCGTCAACGGTCTGCCGGTCGCAACAAAGAATTTGCCGGCCGACGGGCGAGTCCACGACCTGGAGTTCAATGTGCCGATCAAGAAAAGCAGTTGGATCGCCGTACGGATTCTGGCTTCCTCGCACACCAACCCGATCTTCGCCCTAGTCGACGGTAAGCCCGTGCGTGCCTCGCGCCGCAGCGCTGAGTGGTTGCTGGCCGCGGTTAATCAGTGCTGGACACAGAAAGCGCCCCGCACTCGTGATTCCGACATAGAGCAAGCCCGCAAGGCCTACGATCATGCCCGGGAGGTTTACAAACAACGGATCGCGGAATCGAATGAGTAACGAAGGTGCGACCCGCTACGCTGGCGACCACGATCGTCAAGGGCGCGCGCCTCGTACTGACTGGCTTCTCACGCACTTCGCCTCGCCACGCGGTGAGAAAAGTGGGCTAGTTGACAGGGTGGTTCTTGACACTGTATCTTGATCGGCGTGGCGTTAGAAATTCCCAAACGGCATCTACCGGCAACGGCGAAACTGAGGGCGCTGCCGACGGAGGCCATAGAACAGCAGAGGGCAGAGTTCGAGAAACTCGCCGATCAGTGGAGACGGGAGACCATCCATGAGTCTCAGATCAAGAAAAAGGTTGCCCATTCTGCGTATTTGAGAACCATCGGGATGGGAAAGCCAGCATTGCCGCTTCTAGTGGAGGCCCTGCGAGATCGTCCGGATCACTGGTTTCCCGCTCTCCAGGCTATCGCAAATACAGATCCTGCAAGAGATGCAACCACCCCCAGCGCGGCCAGAGACGCATGGCTTTCATGGGCATCGGCGGAAGGGTTGCTTCCGTAAGATGTCGCGCGACGACGTTGAGCGTGACTTCCCGATGCTTCGGAGGTTCGGCTATCGTTTGAGCGATGAAGATTTTAATAACAACTGCTTAGGATTCGCGCTAGGAGATGTGAAGAATTGGTGGGAACCCCCTAGCGGTAGCGGGCGGTACTGGCCCCCTGGCTCCCCAGATGATTGTAAGGTCGAAACCGTAGAAGCAATCATCAGGTTACACGGATTCACCGTTGAGATTCGTATCGATGCCCAACCGGCCACCGATGCGATTGCAATATATGCCGAGGGGTCAGAATGGACGCACTTTGCCTGCTTCCGCGAGGGTGAGTGGAAAAGCAAACTTGGACAAGGTAACGATGTCGAAGGAATACTACTCAATCACCTTGAGGTTGCTGACTACGGGAAGGTGGTGAAGATCCTATGTCGTCCGATCCAATGAAGTCTTCCAAGGTTGCTCCAACACCTTTTAAGAAGTTCGATACGCTCTTCCGCGCTGTGATCTCGGCCCCCAAGTCCGCCGTGGACCGGGAAGAACTCGAAACAAGGCGTCGAAAAAGAGAGCACCTTTTAAGAAGTTCGATACGCTCTTCCGCGCTGTGATCTCGGCCCCCAAGTCCGCCGTGGACCGGGAAGAACTCGAAACAAGGCGTCGAAAAAGAGAGCAAAGAAGCCGCCTGCCTGTCACGCCCGCCTGACGTTCCCACGCCGGTGTTGGATCAGCCAAGCATATTGTGCGCAACGAATGTCGCAGGTCTCTTGCGAGCCCTGCGTTGCGGGTTTTCGACAACATGTTGCAACGACAATTTCGCCTCGCCGACGGATTGTCGCCTGTCCCGACTCGGCCAAGGCCGTTAGAATGTTCTGATATGAAACCACGATCAATGAAAGCCTCTGTCGCCATCGCTGCCATTGTGGCCGCCCTCAACATAAGCGCTTGGTCGTGCCAAAGCGAAGACGGCGCTCAGCAGCGCGCGGACCGCTTTCTTGCCATGTACAACAGCATTGCGCAGAAGATCTACGCTGTCTCCGGAGAAGCGAACTGGAAGGCCTCCACCGACGTCAGCGATATGCACGTGGGAGAGCGCATCGGCGCCGACCGCGCTTTTGGCGCTTTCGCCGGAAGCAACTACGTCATCGAGGAAACCAAAGCCCTGCTCGCGCAAAGAGCCCAGCTCAACGATTTGACCCGCCGGCAGCTCGACAAGATCCTGCTCGCTGCCTCGCAGTATCCGGGAACTATTCCCGATGTGGTGAATCGGCGCATCGAACAAGAGGCCAAGCAAAGCGCCGTTCTCGATTCCTTTCAGTTTTGCGCTGAAAGGCGTGGCGAAAAATGCTTGAAGCCAATTACCGCGAACGAGATCGACAACACCCTTCGCTCGTCGCGCGATATTCGCGAACGCAAGGACATCTGGGAAGTTTCCAAACAAGTCGGACCGGCCCTCAAGCCGGGCTTGATCGAACTTCGCAGTCTGCGGAATCAAGTCGCCCAAGAGATGGGCTACGACTCCTTCTTCGCGTTGCAGGTGGCCGACTACGGCATGACCGTCACCAAGATGATGCAGTTGATGGAACAGTTTCAGCAGGAGCTAAAACCGCTTTATGAGCAGGTCCACTGCTGGGCGAAATATAAGCTGGCCGAGCGCTACGGCCAGCCGCCGCCCCAGCGCATCCCGGCGCACTGGATCGGCAACCGCTGGGCCCAGGCTTGGCCGGGACTGACCGAAGCAGCGGACCTCGATCCCTTGTTCGCCGGCAAGCAGCCTGAATGGATCGTCCAACAAGGAGAGCGATTCTACACCTCACTCGGCATGCCGGCCCTTCCAAAAAGCTTTTGGGAGAAATCGGATCTCTACCAGTTGCCGCCCGGAGACAAGCGCAACAAAAACACGCATGCTTCCGCCTGGCATCTCGATCTCGAAGAGGACGTGCGGTCGCTGATGAGCGTCGAACCCAACTATCGCTGGTTCCAAACGTCCCACCACGAGCTGGGACATATTTATTACTACCTGGCCTACTCGAATCCGAATGTCCCGTTGACATTGAGGGAAGGGGCGAACCGGGCATTCCATGAAGCCGTGGGCGATTTGATTGGCATTGCGGCGCGGCAGCCGGCCTATCTCAGGCAGATCGGCCTCTTGCCGGAGGACAGCGAAATCGACCAGATCCAATGGCTGCTCGATGAAGCTCTGAATCAGGCCGCCGTCTTCATTCCGTTCTCAGCGGGAACGATGTCGTTCTTTGAGCACGATCTCTACGAGGAGAATCTGTCGCCGGAGGAGTTCAACAAACGCTGGTGGGAATACGTTGGGCGCTTTCAGGGAGTCGAGCCGCCGGAGCCGCGCGGCGAGGAATTCTGCGACGGTTGCACCAAGACCCACATCAGCGACGACCCGGCGCAATATTACGACTACGCCATGGCGTTTGTCCTCAAGTATCAGCTTCACACCTACATCGCCAAAAATATCTTGAAGCAGGATCCGCATGACTGCAACTATTACGGCAACAAGGAGGTCGGCAAATTCCTGTGGGAGTTGCTGAGCCTGGGCGCAACCCGCGACTGGCGTGAGGTCATCCGCGAAAAGACCGGCGAGGAGGTGAGTACGCGGGCGATGCTCGAGTACTTCGAGCCTCTGCTGGATTATCTCAAGAAAGAGAACGCCGGGCGCGACGTAAGCTGGTAAGCGCTCAAACCGCCGGCAGCGGGCTGTCTCAAACTTGGCGCGCCAGCTTCGCCCCGGGACGCCTGGGACATGCCTGCTTCATGCCGTCCAAATCCAGTCAGCCTGGCAGCTACAGCTCTTCTCCTTGGAAAATGAGCGGTCAGCCCGGGTCGTGGCACAGGTTGCAATCATTGGGGGCCTTGTGTTTCGTGTGACAGTCCATGCAGGCCACCATGTTGATGGATTTCTCTTTGAATAACTGTTCGCGCTCGGCCACGGGCCCGTGGCATTGTTCGCAAGAGACGCCGGCCTCCGCGGAGTGGGTTTCGTGGGCGAACCAGACGTAGTCGGGGACCCGATAAATCTGCGCCCAGGGAACGCGCTTGCCGGCTTTGGCGAACCCGGCTAGTTTCTGGATGTGGGGACTCTCCGTCTTGATCGCCGCGTGACAGGCCATGCATTTTTCTTCGCGGGGGTATTCCATCATGAAGCCGTCCGCATCGACCTGGTGACAGTCGGCGCACTTGAGTCCCAGCTTGCCAACGTGCAGCTTGTGGCTGTAGGGGATGGGTTGCTCGGGCGGGGGCAGGGGGAGCTTTTCCGAGGGCGAGACGTAGCCCGCTTGGGGGCGGGAGTTTTGCGCCCACAGGGAGAGGGCTAGGGCTGGCGTCACTAGCGCTATTAGCGTGAGAAGTCTTCGCACAGGCTGTTCCTATCGAACTGGGTAGCGTTGTCGATCGCGGTGACGTAACCCCAGGGCGGCTTGACGATTCGATAGCCATTGTCGTCGCGCACCTTCCAGCGCGCCCCCCAGCAGGAAGGAAGCGAACGTAATGTTGTTGTAGAAGGCCAGATAGCCTTTCCGCGCGGCATCCTCGAGCGCGGCGATTTGCGGCGGCAGCAACTCCGGCATCGCCTCGTTCATGCTGGCCACGAATATTTGGCCCTCGAAGATATCGAAAGCCCAGCCCAGCGAGGCCACGGCCAGCACCAGCCACTGATAGCGGCTGATTCCGGAGTACCACGGTCTCAGGCCGGCTTTGTTTTTCATTGGCAAACCAGCATCTAGGGTAGCGCGAGTGCGATCTTGGCTGAGGGTTGCGAATCCGCGCCTTCCAACCCCAGCCTTCCAGCGTGGAGGTGATGAGGTCTTTCCACTCAGCGGCTTCCAAGATCGGCAGGCAGGCTTCGCTGCCCGCTATCCGCATTTCTCACCACCTGACGGCCGAAGCAGGCGACAAGGCCGCCATACTCCGTTGCGCCTGCCCGCCGCGCTCAACGTACTGTCCAGTAGATCTGCGCCCGTCAACCGGCTCGCGCCTTGTGCTGACGGCCTTCTCGCGCACTTCGCCTCGTCACCTGGTGAGTACTTGGTCCATCTGTGCAACGGTAGTGCCAACGGCGGCTAGGAACAGCAAACACCGAGAAATCAAACACTTTGGCGATTTGGATCTTGGATCAGTGCATTCGAGCGCGACAGAAGTATCCACTTCGTGGACAATCGCCAGCCCGGTTGACTCCCTGAAGCCCGGCCCTCCGCGCTGATATTACCCCCCCGGTTGGCCAAGCCCTGCCCCGGCGTCCTTTTTTGGTATTACGGCTCGATGGCAAGCAGTCTTATAAGACGCTGGAGGGGTGGAGGGGGTATACAACGGGCATATAGACGCCGGAGGGGTGGACGGGGTATAGGGGTAAACAAGGGGCACACGCCACATCATTTTCTGCTCCCCGGCTGATGCGCGTTGCTTCAGTCAGCAGACGGGGTCAAGCGAGACCGCGTCAGTCGTCCGAGGCGCCGCCCTCGGCCCGCCGAAAGCCATGCAAGAAGTTCGCAACTACGTGCTGACCAACGCGGCGGGAATTTTCAGGCAGTCAGAGCAGAAGCTTTTTGTCGTCGGCACCGGCGTCTCACCCTCCGCGGCGAGCCCCTTGCAGATTGACGTTCTTGCGCTGGACAAACAGGGCCGTTCCGTGGTCGTGATGATTGACGAAACAATGGAGGGCGCCTCAGGCTGTGAAATGATGGGGAGGGCCGTCATGGCCGCCGGCATGATGGCGCGCTGGAAGCATGAGGAACTGTTCAATCTTCTCACCGCAGAAAGTGCCGAGGACCTGGGAGCTTTTCTGGAATGCGAAGTTCATGAGGTGAACCGCGAGCAACGCATTCTATTCGTCGCCGGCCGCTACGACAAGGAAACGCTGGCCGCCGCAACCTGGCTGCGGGAACATCACGGCGTTCACATCGAGTGCCTGCGGGCGTTCGTCAAATCGGACAAGAGCCTAAACGGGCCTGTACTACTGCGAACCGAAACCTAGCCGATTGAGGAACCTGCCGTTGCCTGCCCGGCCCCGCGCTCAGCTCGACCGAACGAGGCGCGGAACGCGCATCCGGTACCCGATTCCGACTTCGGTGGTGATGTAGCGGGGTGTTGACGGATCAGGCTCGATTTTCTTTCGGATGTGTCCGATGTGGACCCGCAGAGTTTGTTGCTGGTCGTAGCGCAAGGGGCCCCAGACTCTTTTCATGATCATTTCGGAAGTGACCACGGAGTCATGGTTCTGTGCCAGGAGAGTAAGAATCTCGAACTCCGTCCGGGTCAGCTTGATCTCACGCGAATCCAGCACCACTCGCCGACGTGACAGATCAATCTGGAGTTCCCCGACCCGAATCACTCCACGATCCATCTTGTGCTGAGAAAAGCGCCGCAGCAAGACCTGCAGGCGAGCCGACAATCCGGGGGCTTCGGCCGGACAGGTCAAGTAATCGTCCAACCCGACATCCAGCGCCGCTACGATGGCGTGGATCCGCTCCTCCCCGAAAATGCCAAGAACCGGGCCCCGAAACCAGTGTCGAACCTGCCAGTAGTCCCTCAACCCTTCGTTTGGCTCCCGCGGCCAGACGATCAGGATGACAGCGGGCTTGCTCTCGACCACGAACCGAATGGCGTTCATCTACGCCGTGTGCCGCGGCCACGGAATGGCCTAGCCCCTCGATCATCCTGCTGATCAAACCGAACTCCAGCCTGTGACTGTCGAGAATAAGGATACCGGAGACGTTTTCGATCATTTCGCAGATTGTTTCAACACCGCTCCTGAAATCCGGCTGATTTCGCGCCGGGGGTTGATCTCCGAGGTGGCTCGCCAGCTTCATAGGGGGGCTTCAGCAGCTTGCTCCGTATGTATTTGGAGACCGTCACAAAGAGCATCGCCTGAATACCTCTGGCTGTCAACGGCTCGATAGTACCACGTAGGTATGCCAATCCGCTCAGGTTCTTAGGACTCTGTTACTAGCGGTCGTAGAGCCTATGGCTCAGACGAAAGGATGCCGCGCCACTCCTCCGTTGCGTCGGCTGTCCAACCCAAAAAGACCGCACAGCGGCGGTTGTTGTCCCGCGAGGCTGCTGCTGCCATACTGACTCCATGTTGAAAGCAGCCCTACTCCTTGCCAGTCTTCCGCTGATCGTCTCCGCTCAGGCTCCATTCGACATCGTTGTCGAAAACGGCCGTGTCATGGATCCCGATTCCGGCCTCGACGCATTCCGCCATGTCGGCATTCGCGATGGCAAGATCGCCGCCATCTCCGAGCAAGCCCTACAAGGGAAGCAGGTGCTGGACGCTTCGGGCCACGTCGTTACGGCCGGATTCATCGACCTGCACCGGCACGGCCAGAGTCCGGAGAACTATCGCGCCCAGATTCATGACGGCATTACATCGGCGCTGGAGCTGGAACTCGGCGTCGAGGACATCAGCGCCTGGTATGCCGAGCGCGAGGGCAAATCGCTGGTCAACCACGGAGCCAGTATTAGCCACCCTTACTCCCGCAACATCGTGATGACGGGCGAAAATCCCGGTCTTGAAGGCGACGCGCTGACCCGTCCGCTCACCTCCGGGCAACTGCAAAAGCTCAAGCAAAGAATCTCCCGCGGACTCGACCGCGGCGCCGTGGCCGTCGGCTTCGGGCTCGCCTACTCGCCAGGCGCAACCTCGGAGGAAATCCTCGAGATGTTCCGGCTGGCCGCCGAATTCAACGCGAATTGCCACGTGCACATTCGAACCACCAGCGGCGACGCAAGCAACGTCGAAGAGGTGCTGGACTATTCGCGGCAAAGCGGCGCCCCGCTTCACATCGTGCACATCAACAGCAGCGGCCTGGATCTGATTCCGCAGTATCTGGAAGTCATTCGCAAGGCCCAGGAGAGCGGCGTCGATGTGACCACGGAATGCTATCCCTACAACCGCGGCTCGACTTTCATCGAATCTCACCTGTTCGATGACTGGGAAACCTACTCAGATGAAAAACTCGGCCAGCACATTTGGATCGAGACCGGCGAGCACCTGACGCGGGAAAACTTTGGCCGCTATCGCGAACAGCGCGGCCTCCTGATCACCCAGCCTGCCTATTCCGAGGAGATGGTTCGCGCGGCCGTCTCGAGCCCGCTGACAATGATCGCCAGTGACGGCATGTGGCTCAAGAAGGGCCGCGCCCACCCTCGCACGTTCGGCGCCTATGCACGCATTCTGGGCCGCTACGTGCGGGAACAGAAGGCCCTTTCACTCATGGACGCCCTTGCCAAGATGAGCCTGCGGCCGGCGCGGCGGCTGGAGCGGCGGGTTCCCTCCATGAGCAACAAGGGCAGAGTTCGCGAGGGAGCCGACGCCGATATCGTGGTCTTCGATCCCGATCGGGTCATTGACAAAGGGACGTTCGAAGATCCGGCCCAGAGCCCAGTCGGCATTCGTCACGTGCTGGTCAATGGCGTCGCGGTGCTCAAAGAAGGCGAGCTGGTCGAAGGCGTTAAGCCGGGCCGGGCTATACGGGCCAATCGCTAGCTTCAATCGCCGGATCTAAGCTCACCGCCTGACGGCCGAAGCGCGCTTTCTCAACAGAGCCGCGCCCGCAAGGATGCGGTTCAGTCTGACAGTGACCGTCCGACGGTGACCGTATTCCCCATGGGAAGCCCGACACACCGGCTACTCTCGACCGCACCCTTGCAGCGTGACGTGGCGCAGGTCCCGAGGCGGGGCGTGTTGGGACCCCAGGCCCAGCGTTTCCGCTGACCTCCAGGCCAGCGGGAGCCCGTCCGAACGGCCTTACCGGCATACAGCCGCCGCGCACGGGGTCACGCAAGGCCGATGCCACTAAATAGCGTTGATCCACGAGAATAGAAGTTCAAAGACCGAGAACACCATGCCCAAAGGAGATCTTCAAACCGCCGTTGACCGCTCGCTGAGCGACCCCGAGGCTTTCTGGGGCGAAGTCGCCGAACAGGTCCATTGGTTTCGCAAATGGGACAAGGTCCTCGACGAGTCCAACAAGCCTTTCTACCGCTGGTTCCCGGGCGGCGAGGTCAATACCTGTTACAACGCACTCGACCTGCACATCGAAAAAGGGCGCGGCGGGCAAGCGGCTCTCATCTACGACAGCCCTGTCACGGATCAGATCAAGACATTTACCTACCGGGAACTCCTTGACCTGGTGGCACGGTTCGCCGGTGTGCTTGCCGCACAGGGTGCAGGCAAGGGCGATCGGGTCATCATTTATATGCCGATGGTTCCCGAGGTCGTCGTGGCCATGCTGGCTTGCGCGCGACTTGGAGCCGTCCATTCCGTCGTGTTCGGCGGGTTTGCCGCCAACGAGCTGGCGCTGCGGATCAACGACGCTCAACCCAAAGTCATCGTCTCGGCTTCCTGCGGAATTGAGATCAACCGCATCGTTCCTTACAAGCCTCTATTGGACGAGGCGATCCGCATCGCTGCCTATAAGCCGCCAAAGTGCGTGATCCTGCAACGGCCCATGGAGCGTGCCGAGCTTGTCCCGGGCCGCGATCTCGACTGGGATGAAGCGATGGACGCGGCACAACCTCATGACTGCGTGCGCGTGGCGGCCACCGACCCTCTCTATATTCTCTACACCTCGGGAACGACCGGGGAGCCAAAGGGCGTCGTCCACGACAACGGCGGCCACCTTGTCGCCCTCAAGTGGACCATGAAGCGCATCTATGGCGTCGACCCCGGTGACGTCTATTGGGCAGCGTCGGATATCGGCTGGGCGGTCGGTCACTCCTATCTCGTTTATGGGCCGCTGTTTCACGGAAACACCACTGTGCTCTACGAGGGCAAGCCGGTCGGCACGCCGGACGCCGGCGCGTTTTGGCGGGTCATTTCACAACACAACGTCAAGGTGCTGTTCACCGCGCCAACCGCCTTCCGAGCCATCAAAAGGGAAGACCCCGCCGGCGAGTTGGTGAAACAATTCGACCTCTCCGGCTTCCAAGCGCTGTTTCTAGCCGGTGAGCGATCCGACTCCGCCACTCTGCAATGGGCCGAAAAACACCTCGGAGTGCCGGTCATCGACCACTGGTGGCAAACCGAAACCGGCTGGCCAATCTGCGCCAACTGCCTTGGGGTCGAGCAACTTCGGGTCAAGCATGGCTCAGCCGCGAAACCGGTGCCGGGTTGGGACGTGCGAGTTGTGGACGCGGAATCCCAGCCGGTCAAAACCGGGGAAATCGGCGCTCTCGTCGTGAAACTGCCGCTGCCGCCCGGCGCATTTCCAACGCTTTGGAACGCGGACGAGCGTTTCGTTGAATCCTACCTGTCGGAGTTTCCCGGTTACTACAAAACCGCCGACGCGGGATACATCGACGAAGACGGATACGTATACGTCATGGCACGGACGGACGACATCATCAATGTCGCCGGGCACCGCTTATCCACGGGTGGCATGGAGGAAGTCCTGGCTGGGCACCCCGACGTCGCCGAGTGCGCTGTCATCGGTGTCGATGACGAACTGAAAGGGCAGTTGCCTGTCGGTTTTGTTGTGCTCAATGCGGGCTCGGCCCGGGATCACGACGAAATCACGGCGGAGGTGGTCCAGATGGTGCGCCAGAAGATCGGCCCCGTCGCTGCCTTCAAGACCGCGGCTGTTGTCGAGCAGCTTCCCAAGACTCGCTCGGGGAAGATCCTGCGGGGGACGATGCAGAAGATAGCCAACGGCGAGGAGTACAAAATGCCGGCCACGATCGACGACCCCGCGATTCTGGGTGAAATCGCCCAGGCGTTGCGGAAGGTCGGCTACCCGAGAACCGGATGAAGAAGGAGACGCTCCTGCTCGTCCAGACGTCAACAAACGCGAAAGGAGTCTTGCGGAACACGACGTAAGTCAGTCACCTGTTGCGCCGCCCTCAGCAGTTCTGCCGGCACTCGCCGCGGTTTCTGGTTGAACTCTCCCCATGCTGACCAGCTTGCTCCCAATGGACTCGACGATCAATCGTATGATCTCAGGGACAGCGCTTTTAATGGCTTTTTCTTGCGCTTCGTCTCGCATATCGTCAAGGCATACTTGCTTTTCCATGTCTAGCCGAAGTCCATCCTGTTGCTCCAGTCCGTCTACGGCATACCACACCCGCGCAAAGGGGGAACGGTACGTAGCGGGGACCTCGGCGCGCAGAAACTCAATTGACCCCTTTGGCTTGATGCGCCCTTTTAGATTGACTGTTTGAAATTCAACCATGATCGAGTTCTCTCCCGAGCATTAATGCACATCGTGTCGGAACCTTACGCAGGAGGCTGGAATGTTGCCTACGGCAAGAATTTCCGCGTCCCGTAACGCTCTTACTAACGCCATGAGATGCATCGCAGGGCTTGAAGCGGTAACAGGCCCCACGCTGTCTGGCACTTGCGGGACGGCGTCGAGCAGAAAGTTCCCCATCGTCAGAGGATCCACAACTCCGAGCAAGAAGCTCGGCAGCCCATTGTGCTGGTATGACAGCGAAGCGAGGGGGGTGGGCAACTGGCTAGCCACCTCCCGCACTGGATCGACGATCGTGAGTCCTAATGGCGGTCGACCTTCAATTTCCACTTCGTATACGTAGCCTGGGGCTTGCTCGGTCGGTCGACGGGTCCCATTGACGGCGTAGTCCCATGCAACCGCGTACGAACGGGTTAGCGAGATATACGGACTGGCGATAGCCCCTCTTGCGATATGCTCCATGAGTCGATCACCAGTCGGGGTCATTCCAGGGTGTCGCGCCGTAAACCCCGTTATGCGCACGTTTATTCCATGCCAATACGTCCCAACGCCAGCGCCCCGGTAGAATATCGGCATAGGACTCACTGTTAACATGTCTGCGGTTCCAAAAGCAAGAGAGCGGGTCCATCTCAAACTCCATATCGGACTACAATCGGCTTTTCAGAGCCTATTGTTGAGACCCGAATCGGGGCCGTTCAGTTCCTACGCAGATGGGAGTGTTTGACAATCATTCTCTCAAACTCAATCTAACCTAATTCATTGGGTGCATCCCTCTTTTAAGCTATTGACTGTTCATCGTAAGCCCTTTTGTTTGAGCTACTTTGCTAAATTTTTCCCTTAGGGACAAACTTCGTCCTCGCTATCTAACGTGACCTGATTTGTCCGGCACAGCATCTGCAGTCGCGGTCCGCCCCAGCTAAGGATCTGCCGGAACCCAGGCATCAGCCGCACGCGGTTATACGCGCTGGCAAGGCCAGCGGCGGCGCGGCCTCGGTGATCAGCGTAGAGCGGAGGCGGTGACACATCGCGGCAGTCCAGACCCGCGTTCCGGGCGAGGCCCCCTATCTCGCGGGCCGACCGCGGACGAACGTGCTCATAGGCGTGGTCTCGAAAGCCACGAACGTAGTGCTGCTGCAGCCCGCGCGGCAACAGACCCACACCCCACAGCCGAACATGCGGCTCGCCCAACAGCGAGTAGCGGTTGTTGGTCGTGAAGTAACAAACACCGCCCGGCCGAGTGACGTTTTCGCATTCCCGCAACACCGGCAACAGGTCGGGCACATGCTCGATGAGGTCTGATGCAACAACGGTGTCGAAGGTTCGGGGAGAGAAAGGCAAATGCCCGGCGTTGGCACACACGAAGAGCGCGTCGAAGCCCGCTCGACAAAGGTTGGCACACACGAAGAGCGCGTCGAAGCCCGCTTTCCGGAGCCGCAGCCTGGCAATCAGCAACCACCGGAACGCGACATCGACTCCAACAGCGGGCATGGAGCCGCGAGAGGCCGCAGCCAAAAATCCGCCCGTCCCGCATCCGAGGTCGAGTAAAAGAGATTCTGGCGTTAGGCCGGCGCCAAGGCGGGCTAATTCCCTAAAGGTCAATTCCCCGATTCGTTCACCGGCGAGCTGATGGGCTTTGTAGGAATCAGCCAGCGCTTGAGGCAGCTCCGGCGTCATGGCGTAGTAAGCGTCGAGTGCACCAGCAAACGAAGAATTGCCGCAACGCTCCAGCACCCGAAAACCCTTTTCACGATCGGCTTTGATGCTGATAAATGGGTCCGGCTTTAGCCGGAAGTCAGGGATGCCGTTGACAATCGGATAGTCGCGCCGGCACGGATGGCAACGATAGGCTTCGGGGCACTCGGTGACCGTACCCTTGCAGACCGGGCACGCGAACTCCAAATCGCGATAAGCGAGGCCGCCGCTTAGCTGTGTGCTCGAAACTTGCTCCCCCACGACCGGCCCAGTCCGCGAAGACTCAGATACGCGCGACCGGCCGGCGTAAACAGTCTTTGAAACCAAAAGCTGTTGCGCGGATAGTAGACATCAATTCTTTCAACACTAGCCGGAGGGCTGCCGGCATCGAGATAACCCAAGCGCGCCGAACAACCGATGGTGAAGTGCTCCGCGACCACTTCGCGGAGCGCCGGTGACTCCGCTCCAAAAGGATACGCGAATGAAGTAACGGCCGCTCCGACGCGGTCTTCGATCTGTTTTTTCGAGTCGAGGATCTCACGGCGAGCCGCGCCGGGCGGCAATGTCGTCAGGGTGGGATGATTCACCGTGTGGGCGCCAAACTCGATGCCGGCTTGGTGCATCTGCTCGATCTGCGGCCACCCCAGCAGGCGTTTCCCGCCGAACTGCCGGGGCTGTGACGGCCAGTCATTGGTGCTCCCGCAATACCCGGTGACCAGGAATACCGTCGCTGGGAGGTGATGTTCCTCGAGCAGCGGGAAGGCCTCGGTCAAGAAGTTCTCGAAACCATCATCAAAGGTAAGAGCCACGGCGGCGCTCTCCGCGCCCGAGCGGTTCAGTTGCAAGAGCTCGGAAAGGGGCACGACCGCAACGCCACTCTCAACCAGCCACAGGATCTGCTCTCGAAATGTCTCCGGCTTGATCGAGATGGCGGAACCGGAGTGGTCCAGCGAATGGTAGGTCAGCGCAGCTTGTTGGCTCGGCATCAATCCGTGTGAGAGCAGCTTTCTCCCGGTCCAAGGATATAGCCGGTCAGCTCTCCAAGAGCCCACATCGCGTGGAAAAGAAAAAGCAAAGGCGCGGCCAGCAACCACTCCCGCACTTGAGCGCCTTTCCAGAGAACGGCCCGGGCTGTCCGCAACGAAAGCAGAAACGGAACGAGCGGAAACAGCAGAACTCGCCGTTGCAAGTCCCAAAAGCTCAGCTTGCCGCGCTGCCTGCCGGCAAAGCAATCACCATGACTGAATCGCAGCCAACAGTAGGACGCCAGCCGGTAGCGTTTCCCGTGGGACACGCGCGCATCCGGCTCAAGCCACAACTTGAGCCCTTGCCGCAGCAACTCTTCATGAAACTCGTGCTCCCAAAAACCGTCCAGCAGAGGCGCTGCATGAGTCTCGAGCAATTCTCGCCGATAGCACGAGTTGTTGCCTGCGAGCGTCCGCGCCGGCCCCCGCGCGACGGGCGGCATCGCGCCCGCGTAACGGGAAAAGAAGACGGCCCAATCGAGAATGCTGTTGAGGCGTGCGTTGACGACGGGTCCGCCCACCGCCGCGATCGTTGGATCATCCAATGCAGGGGCCAGGGCCGCCGGCCAGCTCTCGCTGAAAGAGCAGTGGTCCTCGGTGATGGCCACGAGCCGCCCTCGTGCTTGACGAACCCCGCGGGCGCGGAGTTGTGGGACCGACCAGTCACCATTCACTTCGACTAGAACGAGTTCGGCGTGCTTGGCCTGCAGTTGCCGCAGAAGCAAGCAAGTCGGGTCGTCCTTGGAAACAACCGCGATAATCTCGAGCCCCTGCCGCTCCAGCAGCTCCGTCATCGTGCTAACGATCGTATCCGGCGCCCGGCGGACAGGCACCACCACCGACATTTCAACTTGTCTTGTCACGCCCCATCAACAACTGCTCAAGCCGCCAAATCAAACGAAAGTTCAATCCGGGTCAGCATGAGAGCTTACCATTGTCGGGCGCGGGACTGCGGGGCGGAGCGGTTGTGCGTTGTGCGCCGGCTGTAGTGCCCTGGTTGCCGAGCGGCGGTCCAACTACAGCGTGGCGGGCGCGGAGCACGGCAACGTGATTGGAGGCGAACGTTTGGAAACTGAGGCCTCGATGGGCCGGGCTGCCGCTATGCCTGCTTCAGTGCAAACTTTTCGTATAGCTCCGCCCGCAGGTTGGCCAGCGCAACTTCGAGCCTTGTCAGCCGATCTTCGAGCTTGGTCATGCGATCGTCGAGCTTCGAGAGCCGCTCATCGACCTCGCTGAATCGCTGGTCCATGCGGTCTTCAAGGCGTTTCAGGCCGGAGTGCGTGGAAGCGAAAGTCAGCAGTACCGCAAGGCTGGGTATGGCTACCGCAATGAATAGTTGAAGATTGGTCATTTGGTGGCGCCGCCCGAAGGCGACGTCCGTCCTTATTATCTATTCGAACGCGAAAGGAATCAAGAGCAAACGTGAACTTGTTCCGGCGAGCGACGCCTGGGCGCCCCCACCGACGGTGATTCTTGCTGACGGCGGCCCGCGGACTTCTACTCACCGACCGATTGAGACGCCAGAATAGCCGCTCCCCGCGAAACCACCTGCTCCCTTAGCTCGGAGGGAATAATTCGATACTGATCGCGGAAGTACGCCACCACCTGCGGGCGCACCTTTTCCGACACCAAAGACAGGAACTCCGGATTGCCCGACCCCAGGCCGCCCCCGATCACAACCACATCCGGGCTGATGAGGTTGATCACCGCCCCGAGGGCTTGCGCTAAATAGCCGGCGGCGCGGTCGGCGACGACCGTTGCAAAAGAATCCCGCAACCCCCAAGCCTCCATGATTTGTTTGCTTGAAATCTCGCCGACTCGGCCGCGCCCCCCACAAAGCGAGCTTCGATTCCAGAGGTCGCACTCCTGCTCCGCCACCCAGGCGGCTAGCTGTGAAATGCCAGGTCCGGAACAAACCGCCTCAACACATCCGCGGTTGCCGCAAGGGCAGGCCGGGCCGTCCGGTGCGACCACAACGTGTCCAATTTCGGCTTCACCCACATCGCTGAAGGTCTGAATGCGGCCGTCTCGTACGATGCCCCCGCCGACCCCCGTGCCTAGCGTCACGTAAAAGACCGTTCGGTGGCCCTTTCCAGCTCCGAAGTGAGCTTCGGCAAGAGCCGCCAGCTTGCAGTCGTTCTCGACGGACACGGGCAAGCCAAACTCGTGTTCGAGTGTCTGGACGACGCTCAGATCCTCCCAGCCGTCTTCGTGCAAGCAAAGGCAGGGATCGCGAGTCGAGCGGCGCACAATGCCGCCAAAACCAAAGCCAGCAGCACGAAACGACGCTCCTTGCCGCTTATGTTCCGCGGCGAGTTCGTGAGCCGCCGCGATAAGCCGTTTCAGACTTGTTTCGGCACGGTCTTCGTGTTCCCTGTAGAGGATGCGGGTTTCGAGAATGCGGCAATCTTTCCCGGCAACTCCAGCGACCAGTTTGGTTCCCCCCGTTTCAAACACCAAGTAGGTTGCGCCGCTCATCTTCCCGAAGCAGTTGATATCCGCAAAACTATCGAAAGATCCTCGATTATAGCGACGGGGTCGTGAAGGAACATCCCGGGAACCGCCCGCCCCGCCCGCGGGGTTCAGCAACGTTCAGCAACAAACCCTTCGCGTGGGTTGCGTGCGCCCGCCTCTTCCTCGTCCACGGACGGGTCAGCGAGCCCCGCCCGCGGCAGACCTGTCAAGAGGCAATAGAAATGCCCCCGGCAGTAAGGCGATAGAAATTTCCCCTTGTTTTTCTTGTTCGTAAGAGAGAATCGCCGGCTTGGGCAGGCGCACGAAGACTGCAAAGACAATGACTAAGCGCTGAACCAGAACTTGACGAACGTGTTGCATGCCATCACCTCCTCTACCTGTCTTACTGTAAGACGCGTGAAGTGACTACAAACGGGGCCAGACTTTCTGGCCGGGAAGGCGAGCAGGATGGCGCCTTGACCGTCTCGGGCAAGTCGGCCGGCCGCAAGAAGCAAAAAAGCCCGAACTAGTGGATCGAGCTTGTCTTGTTGTGATCTGCTAAAGGCGAGCGACGTGAGGACATCTTCCTGCTCGGCCAGAGTCCAACCCAAGCTGCGAGCAACAACAGCGACATTGTCGCTACCACGAGCAACGGCAGCGCGAGCTTCACCGTCGTGGGAAAAACTGCCAAAGGCGGCGGCCGGCCAATCAGTGCATAGAGCAATGCTACGGCCAGGATGCCCAGGCTCACGCTTCGCAAGATCCGCCAAGATGTAGGCGACCAACCACGCCTTGCGGCCCGCCGTTGCCGGCCAAACCACAGCGCGTACACCATCTGACTTGCGAGCAGGAGAACCGCCGCAGCCACAAAGCCCATCGCCCAGTTGTCTGGTGACTGCGAGCCGGCAGCGCGGTGGGGTTTCGGGAGGTCCAATCCCGCCAAGCGGCGCATGACCGCGCGCGCAATAGGGTTCGCGCGATTCGTTCCGACGTTTGTCAAAACGGCGACGCCAGATTTGCTTCGCGGAACGAGAAGAGCCGCCGTATTGCCGCCCCAGATGTCGCCGGCGTGTTCCAGCGCGAGCTCGCCATCTAACCAATGCGCCTCGGTTTGTACGTACCACCCAAGGTCGTAACCCTGCTCCAACCCCTCCCACCAGGATTGGGAAAGAATGGGCGAGCCGGTCTGTGGCGGTGAGAGTAGAAAAGTCAAGTAGCGACCCATATCAACAGCGCTGGACTTGACCAGCGAAGCCCCGGGCCAGCCAAAGAACGCAGACGGGCTGACCCGAACGCGCCCCCATTGCCATTCGTGCGGGTCGGCCAAGCCCCAAGCCTCCGCTTGCCGCCGGTCCACGGTTGAACGCGTCATGCCCGCTTCCCGGAACACTTGCTTCTCCATGAAGTCTGGAAATGAGCGCCCGCCAAGATGTTCAACCAGCGCCGCCGCAAGGATGTAATTGGCGTTGGAGTAGGAAAAGACCTCTCCCGGGCGGCTCGTCAAGCGTGCTTGAGCAACCCTTGAGACGGCGACTCCGAAATCGAACTCGCCAGGCTGGCCGCAGCACGGGACGCGGAAGTCGTCGCTTCGGCGCAATCCGCTTCGGTGTTGCAGCAAGTGGTCTACAGTCACTTCTCGCCATCTAGGATCCGCGCCAGCAAGGAGGCCGGGCAAGTAGGAAGAGATGGGCTGATCCCTGTGCACCAAGGCTTCTCTTTCCAGGCGAAGCACTGCCAGCGCCGTCAGCGATTTGCTTACCGATGCCAGTTCCATCGGAGTATCGACGGTTAGTGGCTGACCGGTTGCAACGCTTAGCACTCCGTAAGCTTTGGCCCAGGCTAGCTTTCCACCATCAACTACCGCGAGCGATAAGCCCGGAATGGCATTTAGCTCCAATGGGGTATTTAGTTGACTCCAGTAGCCACTACATCTTGGGGGTGGGGGTGCCGGCCCTGGTGGCCTCGACCATTGTCTTATAGGGAGCAGGGTCGGCGGCGACCGCCTGCTGGAGGAGGCGATAGAAAAGTTTGCCGCGCGACCGTGAGGTCCGCCGGTTGAAGCGGAACGTGAACTCGTCCAGGTAGTAGTCCAAATACTCGTGACTGACAGCCCCCTGGTGGGTCCCCAACAGCCAGCGCTTTAGCAGAGAGGCGACACGATGGACTCTCGGCAGCAGCTTACTCGCCGATTGCCGCTTCCCGCGCAGCACGGTGACTTCATGGCGGTATCCTTTGTTCTCCAATCCCGCATAGCCTTCCCAGCCGTCGGTGTGCACGAGGCTGCCAGGTTGGATAGCTTCTTCGACAAAGGCTTCCAAGCTCGCCGCTGAGGCATCCGCGATCCGACGGAGCCGGATGCGACCCATACCGCGCCCATCCTCCTCGGCAGCAACCGCAACTAACGCTTTGCCAACCATTTCGCGACCTCGGACGCCCTCTTCGACTCCGCCCACATACGTTTCGTCCACCTCCACCCGGCCGACCAGCCGATTGCGACCGGGGCGCACCATGGCGCGGCGGAACTTGTGCAGCCAGGTCCAGGCGGTTACATAGCTACCCAAACCCAAGACCCGCTGCAACTCCAGCGCGCTGGCCCCGCCTTTTTGCGTTGTCACCCACCAAGCCGCCCGGAACCACAACGTCAAGGGCTTGCGGGTGTCCTGGAAAATCGTGCCCGCCGTCACCGAGGCCTGGTAACCGCAGTCGGCGCAGAGCAGCAGATTGCGTTTGCTGGCCCATGAGGACTGGATCCCACAGCGCGGGCACACGAACCCCTCCGGCCAGCGCAGCTTCAGCAGGTACTCCCGGCACGCCTCCTCGGTCGAGAATCGAGCTTCCAACTCGACGAGGTTTCGGGGGTAGTCCTCCTTCATGCCCCCAACCACAACATATTGTGGCTACTGGAGTCAACTAAATACCCCATCTAGCTCCATTTCAGAGCGAATGTAGCCATCAATCTCATCGTCCGCATAAAGGCTGAACGCTGCAGTGGTCAGCAGGATAAGTTGCGGCAATACGCGGTACAGCACGGCAACATTCTAGCCAAAGAAGGCCAGAACTTGCCTGCCGAAACCACCGCGCCGTCCATATTGCAGGACAGTTCCAGCCGGATGCGTCTCGAGTCCAAGGATTCGATGAAGCGCAGGGGAATCGCGTCACCGGATCTTGCCGATGCGCTGGCGTTGGCTTGCTGCCCCAATGGCTGGCTCATCTAACCCAAGGGCCGCCGAAGGACTAGCGGCCGTCGCTCACTTTGCCGGTCAACGACTGCAGGAATGCGGCCAACGCCGTCTTCTCGTCGTCATTCAGTTTGAGCGGGCGCAGCTCGGGATCGAGATACGGGTTCTTCCTGCCGCCGTCACTGTAGAAGTCAACAACGTCTTCGAGCGTCTGAAGGCTGCCGTCGTGCATGTAGGGGGCGGTGCGCGCTACTTCCCGGAGCGTCGGGGTCTTGAAGTCGCCGCGGCCGCCGCCTGTGTCGGCAAGGCGCCCGCCGCGCCCTCCTTCTCGCCAAGCCACGCCGGTGTTGTGGAGCTTTTCGTCGGTGAAGTTCGGTCCGGCGTGACAGGCGGTGCAGTTCCCTTTCCCGCGGAAGACCTGCATGCCCAGTTGCTCCTCGGCGGTGAGTGCGTCGCGGTCGCCATAGACGAAATGGTCATAGGGCGAGCCGCCGGAGAGGATGCCGCGGACGTAGGTGGCCAGGGCGTTGGCGATCTCATCCGGAGTCAGACCGACGCGGGCCGAGGCTTCCGCTAGCGTCAAGTCCATCTCGTTGGGATTGAGGATGGGCTGGACAACCTGCTCCTCCAGGTTGTCCACGTGGCCGTCCCAGAAAAAGGCCCGGCCGTAGCCGCGGTTAATGATCGCCGGGACGTTGCGGTTGCCTCGCCGCCCGAATACGCCGACGGCGACAGGCCGATCATCGGAGAACGCGCGCTCCGGATCGTGGCAGGAGGCGCAGGAGATCGACTGGTCACGGGAGAGGCGGCGGTCATGAAACAGCCGCCGCCCCAGCTCGATCTTTTCGGCTGTGAGGGGATTTTCCTCCGGGACCGGCATGTAGAGGTCCAGTCCCAGAGGAATCGCCAGCGCCACCGCCGGCAACAACCGCATCACTCGCTTGCGTTGCGGGCCGGCAGGAAGTTCTCCAGCGTCCAGATTTCCTGGGACATTTTCCCGGCGAAGAAGGCGATCTGACTGCCGTTGGGGTGCAAGCGGATGCCCTTCGAAAGCCAGTCCTTGACATCGATGTCGAGCTTGCGGGCTTTTTCGTCACCGATGGGAACGAGCCAAAGCTCCTTCGCCGTTTCCCTCAACATTTCGCCCACCACCTTGACCACGATCACAGCTTGGCTGTCCGGGGTCCAAGACATGCCGGAATAGGAGACAAGTCTTTCCGGTCGAGCCACGCGAAGCAGCTCTCGGGGCTCTCCACCGTCGATCGGTATGAGCAACACAGCGCTGTTGTTTCCGTAGGAATCGCCGTCCTCGCTCTTGCCGCCCTCGGCCAACTCCATGGAAACAGTGGCGGCATATCGGCCGTCCGGGGATAGCTCCATACGACCGGTTTCGAACCCCTCCGGTTTTCGGAAAACGTCTCGAGTTTCCGCGGACACGAGATCATGTTCAACCCAGGAATCACGCCTGTCCGGGTGGTAACCGTAATAGATCTTTCTTCCGTCCGGCGACACTTCGACACGACTTACATGACTGCCGGGCGCAATGACCGAGACAGCACCGGTCTCGGCGTCGAATCGGTGAATTCCCCTTTCCCCTCTGAAGTCTCTCGCGCCCGCCACCAACCAGCGGCCGTCGGGCGCCCAGCGGGGCTCACTGAAATAGGCCAGCGTTGTTGGGAATTCTCGAAGCTCACCGGACTCCACGGATCGAATCACAAGCGCATTGGTGCCGTTCGCGGCCGTCTTCTTGTACGCGAGGTATTTGCCGTCTCGCGACCAATCCGGCCGAGCGCTGCGATAGCTTTCCACAACGGGAGCACCCAAGAGTTTGCCCGCATCCAGATCGATGGACGCAATGTGGAGGGCTTCCGTGCTCGAGTCTTTGAAAATGTGCAGCGCGCCGGAAGCCGTCAGCCCCAGCGACGACACCGTCCCGATATCCGGTTTGAGCAACGCAGGCGCGCCGCTCGGCTTTCCATCCGCCATGGGCAGCGCCCAAAGGGCCGCGGAACCGGTGCGGTCACTGGCAAACAGCAGTCGGCTACCATCGGGCGACCAGCCCATGATGACGTCGTGTGCCGGATCGACCACCGCCGGGTTTTCGCTGCTGTCGCCGACGGCGATGACGAATACGTCCCGTTGCGGCCCGGTGTCGTCCGCGGGTAGATCGTACGCGATGTACTTGCTGTCAGGCGAAAAGAATATCTTGTCGGGCCCACGCCAGCCGACGGACTTCAAGACCCGCAACGAGCCGTCGCGGACCTTGACGAGGCCGATCTCCCCGCCGCTGCCTTTCCGCACCAGATGGACGGCGATCCACTCTCCGTCGGGGGACCAGTCGGTACCCCACAAGCGATTTATCTCTTCGCTCGCGAAGATTTGACGGGGTTGGGGAACACCGGTTCCCTCAATGTTTACTATGCGGATTTCCGTGCGGCGCGGTTCATAGTTGGTCCAGCCGTACGCCACCTGCTTCCCATCACTCGAGAAGGCCGAGCTCAAAGCATTTCCCTTCCCACGCCAATCTTTGTTGGGGGTAAGAGGGCGGTCCGTACCGGCCGCAAGATCGTGCAGCATCTGATTGCCGGTCCAAAACCAATCGGTATAGGAAACGAAGCGGCCGTCCGGGGAAATGCTGCCCCCGACGTGTGTCACGTAATCGCCTGCCCAAACCACCCGGTCACCGTTGGCGCGAACGGCGGGATCGGTGCCCGCGAGCCGTGCGCGCGCCACGGCGGCGGCCTCCGTCTGGTCCGCGTACTCGCGAAGCACACGCTCGTAAATCTTGCGCGACTCGGTGTCACCGAGTTTCGTGTAGCATTCCGCCATGAGCACTAGCGCGTTGGCGGTTACGGCCCGGTCACTCTTGCTGTACTTGGCGACGATCGTGTCGTACTGCTCGATGGCCGCCTTCAGATTGCCATCCACCAGCTCGGCGTTCTTGGCGGCCTTGAACATCCGCTCTGCTTCACCCTTGGTTTGCGCGCCTGCCGCCAGAATTGCGGCCAGAATTGCGGCCAGAATCGCGGTAATGATTGGTTTCATTTCTTCACCTCCAAGACCGAGGTTACTTGCCGTAGTTCATAATCGCTCCACGAGTACGTCACGATTTCGTCACGTCTTCGAGATCGAACCGGTATCCAATGCCACGCACGCTCTTGAGGTAACGCGGCTGGGTCGGGGCGGGCTCGATCTTCTTACGGAGGTTCGCGATCTGGTTATCTACCACGCGCTCGGTGATCATCGTCTCCTTGCCCCATGCTTCATCGATCAGAATGCGCCGCGTCAGCACACGTCCCGGGCGGCGCGCAAACAGGCCCAGCAGCTTGAACTCGAGCGGTGTGGTGGCCACCGGCCTGCCTGCGCAACGCAGCTCCGCCCGCACGAAGTCCAGCTCGCATTCCCCGAAACGAACAACTTCTACCTCGCCTGCCACTGGAGCACCGCGCCGCAGTAGCGCTCGGATGCGTGCCCGCAGCTCCTTCGGACTGTAGGGCTTCGTCACGTAATCATCTGCTCCCATATCCAGCCCGAGCACCTTTTCTGTCTCTTGCGTGCGCGCGGTCAGCAGCAGGATGGCCGAGGAGACACCCGCCCGGCGCAACTCGCGGCAGACCTCAAAGCCGTCTTTCTTCGGCAGCATCACATCAAGCAGGATCAGATCAAACGCGGTCTCGCGAGCGCGCCGGCTCGCCGCCTCGCCATCATGCACAACCTCGACCGCGTACCCCTCCAGCCGCAAATCGTCTTCCAGCGCGATGGCGATCGCCAAATCGTCTTCCACTATCAGGATTCGTGACATTAGGATTCGTGACTGGGGATCACCAATGTGAACGTGCTGCCCCGGCCGGGCTCGCTGTCAAGCCGCACCGAGCCGCCATGAGCCTCGGCCACCGATTTCACCAGCGCCAGCCCGACACCGATTCCGCGGGCTCCCGCGCGCCGCGCTTCATCGCCGCGGACGAATCTCTCGAACAACTTCTTCTGTTCCTCGCGCGGGATGCCGGCGCCGTGGTCCTCCACCGAGATGTGAATCGAATCCCCGGCGCGCCGTGCCGAGACCCGGATCGGAGCGCCTGGCTCGGAATACTTTCCGGCGTTCTCGAGCAGATTCGACACGGCCCGCGAGAGCGCTTCGCGATCGGCGCGGATCGGTGGAAGATTGTCCTCCGCCTCGCACAGCACTTCTCTCTCGCGCGACCGCGGCTCACGGCGAAACTCCTCCACGACGCCGCGCACCAGTTCAGCCGTGTCAGCCGGTTCCATCCGCCATGCCGATGAGCCGGCCTGCATGCGGCCAAAGCTCAACAGACTCTCCACCATACGGTGCAGCCGCTCGGCCTCGTGCGCCAGCAAGCAGTAATACTGAGCTTTGCGCTCTTCGCTCGATACCCGGTTGCCGACGAGCAACTCAGTCAGGTGGCGCATCGACGTGAGCGGCGTTCGGAACTCATGGGAGACCGCGGAGACGAAATCCGCCTGTTGTTGCACCAGCGCCATTTCCCGCGTGGTGGCCCGGTACAGACCGTAAGCCGCCGCCAGCATCAGCGCGAAGGTGAAAGCAAGCCCGGTGATCAGCACGGTCCGTCCGGACCCAAACGCACCCGCGTCCAACCGTCCGCCCGACGCCGAAACCCGCAGCAAGAAGGGAAGCCGCGTTTCGCCCGGCGTCAAAACGATGGTTCCTTCCTCTTGCGGACCGTCCGTGAAGGAGATTTCCAGCCCTTGAGCTTTCCCTAGCGGGCCGAGCATCGTTTCGAGTTCTGGAAACGTCGCCAGCCGCGCGGTGGGGCTGTCGGGACCGTCAGCCCAGATCGCCAACGTTTGTCCCCCAGTGTCACCGATAGTCTCGCGGCCGCGACTCGGAAGATCGCCCGCCTGCCAACGCCTCCACAAGGCGATGGCTGCTTCGGTACGCGCCACTTCGTTGGGCGGTGGAGCCGGTCCGCCCCAGTCTCGCAGCATGTCCCGATAGAACTCGAAGGTGGCGCGATCCATCCGCGTGGCGCCGGAATAGAGGGCCAGTCGAAACTCCTCCAGGTCGCCGGGCTTCTCTGAGAGCCGGTAGCCTACCTGGCGAGCGATCATCTCGGCGGGCTGTCCACCCACCGGAACCGATCCTAGCTGCCGCAACCTTGCGTAGACTTGAAGCGCGCCGGCGCGATTGTTTTGATTGCGTAACACCCGGCCGAGCCGCACGAGTGCTTCCGCGCGAATCGCGGGATCGGCCGACTCCGCAAGCCGCCGATACTCCTTCGCCGCCCCGGAGAAGTCATTGCGCTGATATTCGCGGGTCTCAGCCTCTGCGAACAGGGTTGCGGAGACATGCCTTACCGGGGCCGTTTGCGGTTGATAGAGGACGCCCGGACCCAACCCTTCGTCGGTGAATCGAATCCCTTGTCCTTTTGCAAGCTGATCTTCGATGTGGGCGAGCCTGCCCTCCACCGCGAGTGCCAGCCGCCCGGCCGCCAACTTCAGATCTTCGGCTCGCCGCTGGCGCTCGATTGCGCGATCCTGTTGAAGAATGCGCGCACTCAGCCATCCGAGGGCAGCGATCGGAAGCAGCGTCGCCGCAGCCAGCAATAAGGGTATGGTCCGCCTGCCAGCCCATCGCACGACTTTATTCTAGGTCCCTTGCTTCACGACCGCTTCACGATCGTGTCACGGGTTTGTCACGGAGTCGACCGTTCTAGGAAGCCGCTTCCGTACTATGCGACTTCCGACTCCTGATAGGAATTCTCAGCGCGATCGCCAAAAGCCAGCCATTTCGTGGCCTCCATGGCGGATCGCGGGACCAAGGGCAGATGCTGCAAGATGCGGGACTTCCGAAATCCGCTCAATTTCCGGGTTCGCCGTGCACAGTGCTAATATGAGATCAGCTTCGCTTTTTCAAATGAATCATTCCTAGAGAGCTTGCCCGAGTCGGCGCAACGCTCGATCGTTTTCTTATCCCGTTCAGTCACAGCAGTCTAGAAGCGTTTTGCGCCTTCGAGGGGCATGACCTATGAGACTCACGCTAATTGCCATCTTGAGCTTTCTGGCGCCGGCGACGGCAGGGCTCGCCGACCTCAGGCCCGTCCCCTACCTTGTTCCGGACGCCGAGTCGGGACAGGCAAGCTGGTACGGCCCAGGGTTCCACGGGAGGCTGACCGCCAGCGGTGAGATCTACGACATGTATGATCTGACGGCGGCGCATCGGAGGTTGCCGTTTGGAACGACTCTTCGAGTGACGGATCTGGTAAGCGGACGTTGCGTGATCGTTCGCATCAACGACCGCGGCCCTTTCATCGGACGCAGAGTTCTGGATCTGAGTTATGCCGCGGCGGAGCGGCTCGGCATGCTTCATGACGGATTGGCGCGGGTGAGAGTCGAACCGCTGGAAGAGCCGCTTCTTCGTTTTTCGATTTACCGAACCGCCCAGGACAACCGCAAGCCTAACCCGTCTTCGTGACAGACCGCGAACCATTCGAAAGGGGAGTATCGGTGCGCTGAAGGCGACGGCGGCGATGTTAGAATAACGTTGCGCGATGGACGCCCCTCTGCTATCGGTTGTCATCCCGGTCCACAACGAGGAAAAGACCCTCCTGCCCCTCTACGACCGGCTCATTGCCGTGCTCGACCGGCTCGGCCGGCCGTTTGAAATTCTTTTCGTCGACGACTGCTCCAGCGACACCAGCCGCCAGCTTCTCGGCAATCTCGTCGAGCACGACGACCGCTTGCAAGTCGTGCTTTTGCGTCGAAACTTTGGCCAGACGGCCTCGCTCGCGGCGGGCTTCGCCCTGGCCGAGGGCGAAATTGTCGTAGCGATGGACGCGGACCTGCAACACGCCCCGGAAGACATTCCGGCTCTGCTCGCAAAAGTGGAGGAAGGGTATGACATTGCCAGCGGCTGGCGAACCCAACGGGTGGACAACCTGCTGACCCGGCGGCTGCCGTCACGCCTGGCCAACGCGCTCATCGCAAGAGTCTCGGGAGTCGACCTGCACGATTTCGGCACGACGTTTAAAGCCTATCGGAGAGATGTACTCAAGAGTATCCGCCTCTATGGCGAACTCCACCGCTTCATCCCCGCGCTGGCGAGCATGCAGGGAGCACGGATTGGCGAGGTGCCGATTCAAAACGTAGCCCGTGCCGAAGGCGATTCCCACTACGGTCTGGGACGGACCTTCCGCGTTCTTTTCGACCTTTTCACGATTCGCTTTCTGGCCCGCTATCTCACTCGTCCGATGCATTTCTTCGGATCAATCGGGTTGCTTTGCGGCGGTCTCGGCACATTGATTTTCATGGGGCTGCTGGTACAAAAACTGCGCGGGATTCACATCATGGCCGAGCATGGCCCGCTACTGATCGTGGGCGGCATCTTGGCCCTGAGCGGGCTCCAGATGGTTTGCACGGGGTTGATCGGCGAAATCTTGATGCGGACTTATTTTGAAAGCCAGGATCGGCCCATCTATGCCGTTCGCGAGATATTGAAAGGCCGAAAGACGAAGAGCCCGGTTTGAAATTCTTGGGTGAATTGCGCTCGCGAATGACGAAAAACAACGCAGCACGATTGATGCTCATCGTGGCGCTGAAATATCATTGACGATATCATATCTCCAGTGATATCATCGAAGTATACGGCTTGTCCTTGACACGAACGTTGTTGTGGCGGCGATGCGGAGCCCTGGTGGCGCTTCGGCAGCCTTGCTCCGGGCAGTTCGGCACAGCGAGAGTGTCCCGCTGGTCAGCGTTGCGCTCATGCTGGAGTATGAGTCGGTATGTGGTCGTGCGGCTCACGTTCTAGCGTCGGGGCTGACCTCACAAGAAGTTCGAGTCTACTTGGACGCACTAGCCTTTTTGGCTGAACCAGTGGAGATTCACTATCGGTGGAGGCCGCAGCTTCGCGATGCGGGAGACGAAATGGTACTGGAAACAGCGGTAAATGGGAGCGCGGATGCCCTGGTAACTTTCAACCGCCGCGACTTTGAGAATGTCGCTTCTCGATTCGGGATTGAGGTGTTGTTGCCCGCCGAAGCTCTAGGGAGGATCACCACATGAAGACGCGAACGGGTGCTTATCCGCTCCGCCTGCCCCTCTCGCTCAAAGCGGCCGTTGAGAAGCTCAGCAAGCAGGATGGCACGAGCATCAATCAGTTCGTGGTGATGGCGGTAGCTGAAAAAGTGTCGGCGCTGGAGACGGTCGATTTCTTCGCCGAGCGAAAGTCGCGCGCCGACATGAAGGCGTTCGGCTGGATCATGACCCGTGAAGGAGGCGAGCCTCCCCAGCCGGGCGACGAGCTGCCTTAGGCAAATACCCGCGGGGGCGCTGAAACGTCAGCTTCGATCTCGATTGATGAGGGCATGGAGTACCAGCATGCCAACATCGGCCGCGGCAGCTCGAAGGCCACGGCCGGACTCAAGATAGAACTCGACGACAGCTACGGGTAGTTCTGCGTCTATCACATGAACCAGGACGGACTCATCCGCAACTAAACTAAGGGCTGGGAGGACGACGTCGAGGACAGCCGCCCATCTCACGGCAGTGACGAAACTCGCATGAGCCAGCCCGATCTATCCGTCGTGAATCTCCGAAAGGAGTATCCGACCCCGGGCGATCCGCTGGTGATCATCCGCGACGTATCTTTCTCGCTCAACCGGGGCGAAGCCCTGGCGATCATGGGCCCTTCGGGATCGGGGAAGAGCACGCTGCTCTATATCATCGGGGCACTCGAGCCGCCGACCAGCGGAACGGTCAGTGTCAACGGCCAGGATCCGTTTTCCTTGGACGGAGCCGGCGTGGCCGCGTTTCGCAACCGGCAAGTCGGATTCGTGTTCCAAGATCACCATCTTCTGCCGCAGTGCTCGGCGCTCGAAAACGTTCTGATCCCGACCATGGCGGCAACTCCGGCTCACACAGGTGAAGATGCAGGGCGTCGGGCTCGCCAGTTACTGGAGAGGGTTGGACTAGAGGGCCGGCTGGACCACCGCCCCGCAGAGCTTTCCGGGGGCGAGCGGCAACGCGTCGCCATCGCGCGTGCGCTGATCAATCAACCGCCGCTGGTTCTCGCGGACGAGCCCACTGGCAACCTCGACCGGCGTACTGCGGAGACAGTGGCTGATTTGCTGCTGAAGCTTTACCAGGAAGAAAATGCCATGCTGCTGCTGGTCACGCACAGCTTGGAACTCGCCAGGCGCTTTCCGCATCGTGCCGAGCTTTTAGACGGCGGGTTGGTGATGGAAACTGGGTCAGCGGTGCATTCCGGGTGAATGGTTCGGGGAGACATTTAGTTTTTCTCGGCGCTTGACCAACGCTTGACCGCAGGCTTCCGCCTGCGGCTCTGATGCTGCTTTCTGAGCCTTCCGCTATGTTTCGCGGGGATTCAACAATCGCTGCGACTCGGGCCTTGCTTGCCAGATTGGTGGCACAAACGCTAGCCTGAGTCTCTGTCGAAACGAACGAAGAAACGATCCCGGTCCTCACGGGAACCAGGGCAGCCTGGCGCTTCGCCGGCCGCGGATCAGAGCGCGGACGAAGAACCTTCTCGTCCTTGGCAAATCGCCTTGGCGGCTGTGTGCGCCGTTTTCCTGCTGGGAATCTTTAGCACCGAAATCGCCGACACCGATTTTTGGTGGCACTTGAAGACCGGGCAGTACGTTTTCGAGCATCACAAACTCCCGGTTCCCGACCCCTTTTCCTATACGTCGGATCTCGGGGAACCCGCCTACCCCGGCGAAGAAAATGTCCGCTACTTCAACCTGACACACGAATGGCTGGCTCAGCTCGCGTGGTACGTCATCTATGCCATTGGAGGGTTTCCGGCGGTGGTGATCTGGAAGGGACTGCTGCTAGCATTCGTCTGCGGCGCGGCCGGGTTCTTGGCGGCGCGGCGGTCAGCGAACTTCCACGTGGGTATCGTGGCTTCGCTAATCGGGGCGCCGATCCTGGGGCTGTTTGCGGCGGACCGGCCGGCACTGGTTTCCTTCGCGCTGGTGGCCCTCTTTGTGGTGATACTCGAGGGCTACCGGGAAGGCGGGCGGCTCGCGTGGTTATGGACTCTGGTCCCGCTGCAGTGGATTTGGGCCAACTCGCATGGAGGGTTCTTTCTCGGCTGGGTGGTGCTGGGGGCGTATGCGGCGAGCGCCTGGTCTCTGCCGGTTGAACGCCGCAAGAGCCTGTGGATTGTGGCGGTGCTGTCCGTTCTGGCTAGCGGCTTGAATCCAAGCGGATTTCGAGTATTCGAGATTCTGCTGGCCTACCGGCAAAGCTTCCTGACGAGAACCCTTATCGAATGGAAGCAGCCGTTCCTGTGGGGACCGCCCTACACCTACAACCTGCTGTTGTATTCGGCCGCCGCCGCCCTGGTTCTCGCATGGAAAAAGGTTCGCGTGTCGGATGCTCTTCTCTTTTTGGCATTTGGAGCCGCGTCGCTGTTGGCGTTTCGCAACATCGCATTCATTGCGTTCCTGGCGCCGGTCTTGCTGGCCACTTACGCTTGGCCGCTGTTCGCAAAACTAGCGGCTCGCGGCGCCCCGCGGCTGCCCGGTAAAGCAATTGACATCGGCTTTTTGTTGGGCCTCGGAGCCCTGTGCATGCAGCAAGCTTGGGCCGGGAATCTCTATCAACTTCGCGTGGCGGAGTGGAAATTTCCGGTGGGAGCCGCAAATTTTCTCAAGGAAAATCAGGTGCAGGCTCCGATTTTTAATACCTATGAGTACGGAGGCTACTTGTCATGGAGCCTCTGGCCCGAGCAGCGAACATTTATCGACGGCAGGGCCTTGAACGAATCGGTTTATGACGACTACTGGAAGATCCTCTACAGCCAGGGCAGCTCGGGGGAGCAAAGCCGGGGGGCGCGCGCGGAGCTGCTCAGGCGCTATGGGGTCCAAATCGTCGTGACCAACGCGTTCGAGTTTGTAACGGGGGTTGCCTACCCCATTGCGCTAGCCCTGGGGCACGCATCCGAGACCGATTGGCAGCTCGTCTATCAGGACGCTCAAGCCCTGGTGTACGCCCGTGATGTCCCGGAAAACCGCGCTCTCATCGAAAAACACGCGATCAACAAGAAGCGCGTCGGGGATCACCTCGAAAGCGCCTGCCGCACCTACATCGAGCATGACCCCGAGCTGCCCAACTGCGCCCGAACGCTGGGCTTAATCTTTTTGAGGGCGGGAGAGCGAGAGCGCGCAAGGGAAGCACTGGCGCTTTACCTGGGCCACATTGATTACCCCGACGCCGAGGCTCAAAGGATCTATCGCAGCCTGTCGGGAAACCGCGAATAGCGGCAATCCTGTCGTCAGATAAACGAGAGTTGTCAAATTCCCGTAGGGCCCGGCGCTACGGATTTGTCATAACGCTCTCGCAGGCAATCAGAATCCATGCGGACGGATTTCGGTCCCAGAGCACCGCGATCGAGAGATAATGGCAGACGACAGGTACACGCCATGACACGACGCCAATTTGTTCAGAGTTCCCTCGCGGTTTCCACTGCCGGCACGGCCCGGAGCGCCACACGGGTGATTGGAGCCAATGACCGCCTGCGAGTAGGCATGATCGGTTGCGGAGGCAACGCCAACGGCCATATGCGCAGTCTGCTCCACCTGCGGGAGCAGGACAATGTCGAGATGGTGGCGGTCTGCGACCTTTACCAAAAGCGGCTGGACGCGGCCGCGGGGCTGACCGGCGGGCGCCCCTACCGCGACTACCGCAAACTTCTGGAACAAACTGACATCGACTACGTTGTCGTATCGGTGCCCGACCATTGGCATGCGCCGATCACGCTCGACGCCGCGGACGCGGGCAAGCACATCTACTGCGAAAAGCCGCTGACCCGAACCATCGAAGAGGGCAAGAAGGTCGTCCAGAAGATCAAAGAGACGGGCGTGAAATTGCAGGTAGGCGTGCAAGGTATGTCGGACGAGTCATACGAGACGGCTCAGCGCTACATCAAGGACGGCGCTCTCGGCAAAGTCGTCCTTTCTCAAATCGATTACTCGCGCAATCACCTCGACGATTTTTGGACGAGACCGTTCGACGATGATGTCCAGCCGGGAAAGAATCTTGATTGGAAAACTTTCTTAGGCTCGGCCAAAAAGCGTCCTTTTGATGCGGATCGCTTCTTCGCCTGGCGCCGCTATTGGGACTACTCCGGAGGCATTGCCAGCGACTTGTTCGTCCACCGCCTCACCCGCATCATTAAGGCCTGCGATCTCAAGACGCCGCTGCGCGTCGTTGCGGCCGGCGGCAAGCATTTCTTCACGGAAAGCCCGGCGGAGATCCCCGACACCTTCAATGCGATGCTGGAATATCCCGGCGGAATGAGCGTGCTTCTTGTTTCGACCCAGGCCAACGGGTCCCGCATCCGGCACATGATCCGTGGCCACAAAGCGACGCTCGAGTTCACTCGCGAAGGCTTTGTGATCGAGCCCGAGCGGGAATACATGTCCGAGACCTCCGGTGTCGTCTATCACAAGAAAGGCGGAGAGGAAATGCGGCTCCACCACCACAATCTGCACGAGGCGATCCGAAAGAATGTAGCGCTAAAATGCGATGTGGAACTTGGTTTCAACGCCACCATGGCCTGCCTGATGGCGGTTGAGTCCTACCGCCGGCGCGAGTATCTCGCCTGGGACGAACGCAGACAGAAGGTCGTCAGGGCATAGCCGTCAGCCCCGTCGAAGCTGACTGCTTGCTTACGCGCCGCTGCAGCTTGTTGATCACTTTTGACGCAAGTCCGTGCCCTATGCAGACACCTCGTTCTCGCTCGAGCTGACCGCTTGCTTACGCGCGCGGCGCTGAGTCTGCTGTCGGCGGCTGCGTTCAGGTTCCCGTGCTCGAATAGTTGTTCACGCCGCGGTTCCAGATGAGAATCGCCATTGCCATGAATATCACCGCGACGAACGGCAGCAACGGGAAGAATGCGCTGTACTCATTGTGGCCGAGAAGCTTCGCGGCGGGATAGAAACTCGCGAAGCCAAACGGCACGATCCAGCTCAGGATGAACTGAATGACGGGATTGTAAATTGGCAGCGGGTAGCGTCCAAAAGCCAGCATATTGTAGACCGGCGGAATCACACCTACGCGGTCTTCCACCCAGAACGAGACGCAGGTCAAGATCAGAAAAACCGCTGTGTAAATAAGCAGACCGCAGATGGCGGCAAATCCCAAGAACAACCAATCGGCCAGGCCATACTCGAAACCAAGCTTTTCACCCGCGTAGATGACAATCGCCAATCCGATCACGGTGTCCCCGGCCGATTCCAATCGGAACTGTTCGCTCATCACCTGAAACAGCGAATGCACGGGGCGCAGCAGAACGCGGTCGAATTTCCCCTCAACAATGTAGACCTCCCCGAAGTAATAGAGATTGATGCTGAGCATATTGAACAGCGACAGAGGGATCAGCCCGAAACCGTAGAGGAACAGAATCTCGTCGAAGGTCCAGCCGGCGATCTCTGGAGCGCGGCGGAACAGCAGAAACACCACTGCTAAGCCGAACGCCGTCGCCACGATCGTGCTGACGACCGAGACGAAGAAATCTCCCTTGTAGGCCAGACGCACCTTGGCGTACTGAATGAAATACTGGCCGAACAACTGGAGATACCTTCGCACTTCCGCTTCCCCATTCTAGCCCGGGCGCCATCTTGAACGAGGCAGCGCTGCAACCGCGCCTGCCGCCTCACGCGGGCCAGCCGCAACCAAGGAGGTCACGGGATATACGGGACTGTAGACGCCAAGCAACAACGCGGACTTCCGTCCGCGGCTCTGTCCGGCCATGTTGCCGACCCTTGTTCGCCGATCGTGGATACCCTTTATCGCTATACTGCAAGAGGTTCCAACTGCTTCCGAATGCGATTCTTCGCAGCAACAATCACCTGCACGATCGCGCCGCTGTTGGCCGCGGTTCTTGCCGCCCAGACCCTCACCCTAGAGGAGTACCAGCCGCGCTCGACTCTGGTGGTTGCCCAACACCCCGTGCCTCGCGCCAAGTTTCCGGTGATCGACGTTCACAGCCACAGCCCCGAAAGGAACGCCGAGGGCGGACTCGACGGCCTCATCAAGGAAATGGACGCACTGAACCTGCGAGTGCTGGTGAACCTCAGCGGACGGAACGGCCAAGCACTCAAGAACAACGTGGCGAAATACAAGGGCAGCCACCCCAAACGTTTCGCCATATTCGCGAACTTGAGTTTCAGCGGCATTGACGACCCAGGCTGGGGGAAAAAGGCGGCGGCGCAGCTCGCCGAAGACGTCGAAAACGGCGCTCAGGGGCTCAAGTTCTTCAAGAACTTCGGCATGACCGTGAAGTATGCCGACGGCCGCCGGGTACCGGTGGACGATCCGGCACTCGATCCCGTGTGGAAAACTTGCGCCCGCCTGAAAATCCCGGTACTGATTCATGTCGCCGAACCCGCGGTATTCTTTGAGTCCCATGACCGCTTCAACGAGCGCTGGCTCGAGTTGAAGATGTTTCCGAGGCGAGCGCGGCCGCCGGACCGCTTTCCGCCCTTCGAACAACTGATGAAGGAACGCGATCACATGATCGAGAAGAGCCCGGACGTCAATTTCATCGTGGCGCACCTTGGCTGGCACGGAAACGACCTGGGGCGGCTGGGACGGCTGTTCGAGAAGTACCCGAACTTCCATACCGAAATGGGCGCGGTGCTGGCCGAGTTGGGGCGGCAACCTTTCACCGCACGCAAGTGGCTGATCCAATACTCGGACCGCGTGCTGTTCGGAAAGGATACCTACCGCGCAAGTGAGTTTCCCTATTATTGGCGAGTGCTTGAAACCCGCGATGAGTATTTCGACTACTACCGCCGGCGTCACGCCTTCTGGAAGCTCTACGGACTGGGTCTGCCCGACGACGTTTTGAAGAAGGTCTACTACAAGAACGCGCTGCGGTTGATTCCCACCATCGATGCCGAGGGCTTCCCAGACTGAGTCCCTCCGAACGGCGCAGATTGTCTTATCCGCAGATGGCGCAGATTTCCGCAGACAAGGGCCGGGGCCTAGCCCGCAAGTTTCTTCTGCTTTTCCCACTGCTGTTGTGCGGCCTGCAAGCTCAGACCCACTACGAAATTGATCTCGCCGAAGCACAATCAGGTTGGCTGCAAATCACCGTCCAAACGGCCTGTCCCGGAGAACAATGCGACTTCCAGATGCCTGTCTGGAGCGCCACTTACCAAATCCGCGACTTCGCAAGATTCGTCCAAGAGTTTCGGGCTGACAGCGCCTCGAAGCAGCCGCTTGATGTGAGGAAAGTCGACCCATCCCGCTGGCGGATACGGACCCAGCCCGGTCAGACCATAAGAGTCCGCTATCGCATTCTGGCCGATCGTTCCGGGCCCTTTGGCGCCTACGCCGACGCGGAACGTGTTTGCCTGAATCTTGCTCAAGTGCTGGCCTACCCGGTGGACAATCGGGGCGGCCCGTTTACGGTGCGCTTTCGAAACGCGCCCAGGGCCTGGAAGACGGCGCTCGCTTTGCCCGCCAAGAATGGCCGCTTCCAGGCGCCGAGCTACGACCGGCTGATCGATACGCCTGTACACCTTTCCGACTTCGCGGAGACTGAGTTCTCCCATGCCGGACGCGCGGTGCGAGTGGTAGCTCATCCACGCGGCGGTGACTTTAGCCTGCAGCTTCTCAAGCAAACCGCGCAAAAGGTCGTTTCCGCCGCGACGGCCATGATGGAGGACATTCCGTTCAACTCCTACACGTTCGTCTACCATTTTTCCGATATCGACGGCGGGGGAATGGAGTACCGTGACGGCAGCTCCATCTGGGGGCCGTCCAAATGCGCTGATTGCCGCATGAGCTCGCTGACGGCGCATGAGTTCTTCCACCTGTGGAACGTCAAGCGGATACGTCCTCGGTCGCTGGAGCCAATCGACTTCACGCAGCCCAACATTACGCCGTCGCTGTGGTTTGCCGAAGGGGTAACTTCAACCTGCGCCGAATATATTCAGCTCCGTGCCGGGTTGACCAGTCAAGCGGACTTCATTGCACGGCTGGGGCGATTGATTACGCGCTATGAAGCGCGCCCGGCAAGTGCCACGCAGTCCGCGGAGGAATCGAGCATCGACGCCTGGCTCGAGCGTTACCCCGCCTACGGACGCAACGACCGCAGCATTTCTTACTACATGAAGGGGCAACTGACCGGCTATCTGCTCGATCTGACCATCCGGCAAGCAACGCTCAATCACCGCGGCCTCGACCAGGTGATGCAGGCGCTCAACCAGGAATATGCCCGCAACGGCCTTTTCTATGAAGACACGGATGCAATTGAACGCATCAGCAGCCGCGTCGCGGGACGCGACCTGGCGCCGGAGTTTCGCAAGCTGATCCGCACGGCCGAGCCGATTGCATGGGACCACTATCTGGGTCTTGCGGGCTACCGCTTGGACATCACCGAGCGCAGCCGCTTGGGCGCGGGTCTGACCTTGAGCGATCCCCCTGGGCGCGGCGTGATCGTTTCCGGTATTCAACCGGGCAGCCCTGGCGAGGAGGCCGGCTTCCGGCGGGGTGACCGTATTTTCCGCGTGAATCGCCGCCGCGTCACCAGCGGGGCAGTCGAAGTTGAAAAGCGGCTGACTAGGGGAACGAGCCGCAAGGTGGCGGTGGCCATTGAACGGAATGGCGCGCCGATGACGCTCGAATTGCAGCCTCGAGAGGTCATTGAGAGGGTCTATCGAATCGTCGAACTCGAGGATCCGACGAAGCTTCAGTTGAAAGTGCGGCGGGGCTGGCTGGAACGCCATACGGAGATAGAGCAGGATGGGGCATTGCCCTCCCAGTGAAACAAAGCGCAGCTTGCGAGCGACGGGTCACGGCTCCGATTTTTCAAGCGTCACTTAGCCCGGGCCGGCTTAGTGGTGGACCTCAGGCCCGGCGTACCGGCAGGCGCGCGGCCAGGCCATACTGCTCCACGAATCATCAAAGCTCAACCGGCCCCCCTATAATAGTGAGTCGGTCATCGCCATGGTGGGTGCGAATCATCAAAGCTCGGAAGCCGTTCGCTCCGCCGTCGAACGAGGGCATCGCCGCGTGCTGGGGCAGCTCGCTTTTCGTGACGGCCTGCTGGCGGCGACGGTGGCCTTGGCGGGGCCCGCGGTCTTGCTCGTGGCGGGTACGGACTACTTTCCTCTAGCTTTGCTTTGGCTATTCAGCGTTGCGGGCTTGGCAGTCGCCGCCAATCACTGGCTGCGATCGAGACCTGCTCCTTACCGGGTGGCTCAGCGGATGGACCGGAGTTGGGACAGCGATGACCAGGTTTCAACTGCCTACCACTTCCTGAACCAGGACTCCGGCAGCCACGAATGGGCGCAGCTCCAACGCCGCCATGCCGGCCAGGCGGCTGACTCGGGCGACTTGCGTGACGCGCTCCCCTTCAAGCTCCCTCACATTGCTTACGCGCTTTTTTTCGTTACATTGCTGATCGCTTTGCTTTTCCTCGTTCGATACGGAACACAATCGACGCTGTCTCTCAAACCGCCCCTGCCGCGGTTGATCTTGCAGGCACTGCTTGGAGATGAGCCGCAAGAGGAGCTGTTCATCGAGGAGAATCAGTCGCGGGCGGACGACAGTGACGAAGCAGCCTCTTCACTCGATGACGAGAAAGACGCCGAACCGCTGGAAACGGCCGATCCCGAGCAAATCGACCCCTTTGAACAGCCGCCCATGGCCGGCGATCTAGGAGACGAGTTCGCCATGCCCGAGGTGGAGGGCCTCTCGGCCCAGGATGAGTTCGGCGACGAGCTGGCAACCGACGACGCGCTCGCGGGCGAGGAAGGGAGCCAAGGCGAAACGGAAGATCCCGCCGACATGGCCGACCCGTCATCGGAATGGAATAAGGAATCCGAGAGCCTGATGGACAAGCTCAAAGAGGCTTTTGAGAACATGATGTCGAAGCTCAATATGGAGGAGCAATCCCAAGGACAGCCCTCCGAACAAGGCACGGAGTCGGAAAACAAGCAAGCGTCGGACACTCCGGGAAAAGGCCAGGAAGCGGCCGGATCGGAAACGGGATCGGAAGAGGGCGGCCCGTCGGAATCCGAAGGCGGCCAAGCCGACGCGGCCTCGGGTCAGATCTCCATGGAGGAAGGCAGCAGCGAGGCGAGCGAGCAGCAAAGCGAAACATCGATCGCCACGGCCGGCACGGGCGAGGGCTCCAAAGAGCTGCGCGAAGCCGAGCAGGCGCAGGTCATGGGCGAGCTGAGCGAGCTTTACCAGCAGCGCGCCGAGGAGATCACGGGCGAGTTCACGATTGAGACGGGATCAGCCCGGCAGACAGCGCGCACGCCCTACGTTCCGCGCCAGAGCGGCCACCTCGATCGTGGTTCGGCATTGAGCCGCGATAAGATCCCGCTGGCGTATCGCGCCTACATCAAGGAATACTTTAAGCAAGTTCGGCAAGAGACTGAAAAGTAATGGTATCCTCCGAAATTTCTCTGCAACAAATCACCGATCAGATGCAGCAGGTGCGCGACGAGATCGGCAAGATCATTGTCGGTCAAGACGATGTCGTCGAAGGCGTGCTGATCGCGCTCGTCGCCGGTGGCCACGTGCTGCTCGAAGGCGTACCCGGGCTCGGCAAGACCACGCTGCTGCGGACGCTGGGGGGCGCTCTTCATCTGGATTACTCGCGTATCCAGTTCACCCCGGACCTGATGCCGGCCGACATCATCGGAAGCATGATTCTCGAGTCGGACTCCGTTGGATCAAAGCGTTTGCGCTTCGAACCCGGCCCGATCTTTGCTCATTTGGTGCTCGCCGACGAGATCAACCGCGCCACTCCCAGGACCCAATCGGCGTTGCTCGAAGCCATGCAGGAGAGGACGATCACGAGCGGCACGACAACCTATCCGCTGGAAGACCCCTTCCTGGTCATGGCAACACAAAACCCCCTGGAAATGGAAGGGACGTATCCGCTGCCCGAAGCCCAGCTCGACCGCTTCATGATGAAGATTCTCGTCGGCTACCCGACCAAGAGCGAACTGGAGACGATTGTCGAACGCACGATGACTTTCGAGCAGCCGTCCGTGGAGCAGGTCGTGAACCGGGACCAGATCCTTGAAACACGCCGGGCGGCGCATGAAGTTCTGGTCGCTCCTCATGTCCAAGATTTTGCAATCCGGCTGATCCTCGCCACCCAACCCCAGCAAGCGGACGCCCACGAACTGGCTAAGAAATACATTCGCTACGGCAGCTCGCCACGCGGAGCCCAAGCGCTCTTGCAAGCCGGCCGCGTGCGCGCTCTGATGCGAGGGCGGCTCAACGTGAGCAGCAGCGACATCCGGGCACTAGCTCTGCCCGCGCTGCGGCACCGGATCATCCTCAACTTCGACGCCCACGCCGAAGGCAAGACAGGCGATCACGTTCTGAGCGCGATCCTGGATTCCCTGCCCGGCGGGGAATAGTTGTCCCGTTGAACACTCAGACTCCAGCCGCTCCCCTCCCGGCCGTGATTAGCCGTCGGCGACTGTCGATGCGCTAAGCTGAAGCTCGCGTGACGTTAAGTGATTCGCTATTTTTGGGCAACTCGCGGCTTAAACGCGGGCGGGATCTGGCTTTGTCAAGAAATCCACCTGGAAAGTCTAAGTGCACCATCTCAACCGAGTCAGGTGGATATCTTATTCGTTACAGAGGCACTGCAAAAAGGGGCGGTCGCAATCGGCTGGTGCATCGAAGAGGGCGTCCGAGGTATGGTTGGCTTGACAGCGGGCGCGGTATTTGGTCACATTACATAAGGTTGGAAGTAGTGCTCGAACCTTAGACGGGCATATACCGTTCTCGGGAGAAAAAGAGATCTATAACGATGACTAAATCGACCGATCGGCGGTGGTGTGTTTTGCTTCTCGCTCTCTTGATGAGCGTGACGATGGTGTTGACCGTTGGGGTCGGAATAGCCCAGCAGAGCGGCGGAACGATTTCCGGTTCCGTGACCGATGCCCAAGGCGCGGCGGTGACCGGCGTGACCGTCGAGGTGAAGAACGTGGGAACGAATGCGACTTTCTCTGCCGTGACGAACACGAGCGGTTTCTACACCGCACCGAGTTTGGAGGTGGGCGAGTACGAGGTCGCGGCGCGGTTCGAAGGTTTCAAACGGGCGGTTCGAAGCGGTATTACGCTTCAGGTCAACCAGACGGCTCGCATCGATATCGTGCTCGAGATCGGCGAGGTCGTGGAGACGATCGAAGTGGTGGGGGAGGCCCCGCTGGTTCAAGCAGACACGTCGACGCTGGGGGAAGTGATTGAGCGCCGGCGACTCCCGATCAACGGCCGGGGAGCGCTGGCGCTAGCCCTGTTGACGGCGGGCGTGGTTTCGAACGCTGGGCCTTTGAATTCCGGTTTCGGGGACCGCGGCATCCAGATCTCGTCGCTGTCGATCAATGGCAGTCCCAACTCGATGAACGCTCAGATGCTGGACGGCAACAACAACGTACTTAGTTATGTGGGCGAGGTCGGCGTTCCGCCCACGGTCGATGCTGTCGAGGAGTTCAAAGTGCAGAGCGGCGCGATGTCGGCCGAATTCGGCTTTACCGCCGGCGGCGCAATCAACCTCGTCACGCGTTCCGGGACGAACCAGATTCACGGCACGGCTTACGAGTTTCTGCGCCACGACAAGCTCGACGCACGCAACGCGTTCTCCAGCCGCAAACTCCCCCTGCGCTACAACCAATTCGGCGCTTCTGTAGGCGGCCCGATCATCAAGGACCGCACCTTTGGCTTCTTCAACTGGGAAGAGTATCGCCTGAGCGCAAGCTCCCCACGAATCCGAAGCGTGCCGATTCCCGAGTGGCGCGCCGGCGACTTCGGCAACCTCCTCACCAACAGCGGCAAACTCATCCCGATCTTCGACCCGGCGAGCACGCGCGACAACCCCGGCGGCGGCGGACTGATTCGGGATCAGTTCCCAAACAACGTCGTGCCGCGAGACCGTTTCGACCCGATCACTCCGACTATCCTCGACTTCTGGCCGCAGCCCAACAAGAGGCCGTCCAATCAGTTTACGCAAAGCAACAACTTCCAGGACGCGGCGCGGCGCACGGTGGACTGGTCGCAATGGAACTTCAAGGTCGATTACCGCTTCAATGACAACAACTCGATGTTTTTCCGCTATACGCAGGCGCGCCACGCGCTGTCGGCGAACGACATCTACACCGACCCCACCGTAGGCCGCGTCCGCAATGACGACCAGACGAATCGTAACGCGGTCATCTCGGACACCCATACGTTCTCGCCGACGTTCATTAACCACCTCCGCGTCGGCGTAATGCGGCAGTTATTCGACTTTGTTGCCGTCAATGCGAACCTCGACTGGCCCTCGCGGCTTGGTCTGCCGCCAATCGTTCCGCAAACACAGTTCCCGCAAGTCCGCCTCGGGCGGTTTGGCATCATCGGCGGCCAGGCTTTAGGGCGGCGCGGCTCGTTCAACTGGGACATCCAGAACATGATCACGAAGATCGCCGGAAACCACACGATGAAGATCGGCGTGAACTACCGCGACTTGTACGGCGCCAACCGTCAAGGCGGCGCCCTCTCCGGCGATTACCGCTTTCAACGGGTAGGGAGACTCCGAGGGCTAACCACCGACCCCCAAAACACGGCCGGTACCGGAGACGATTTGGCGCAGTTCTTGCTTGGAGCGGTCACCCAATCCAGCATCGACAGCATCCTCGGCAACTCCTGGGATGGTTACGCGTTGAATTTCTTCCTGCAGGACGATTGGAAAATGTCGCAGCGGCTGACGTTGAATCTCGGATTCCGTTATGACTACCAGTCCAAGCCGTTCGAGCGCCACAACGGCCACATCAACTTCGATCCGACCTGTACATTGCCGAACGGCCTGAGGGGCTGCACCGTGTACGCCGGTGTCGACGGCCAGCCACGGGCGTTCCTGGACGAGGACTACAACGACTTTGGTCCGCGGTTTGGTTTCGCCTACGACCTAACCGGCAAAGGCAAAACTGTCTTTCGCGGCGGTTACGGTATCTTCTACCCGAGCATCTTCTGGCGCAATTTCACGGGGGACCGGGCGCTGTTTTCCAGAACCCGCACGACCTACAGGCCGACCACGCCGGGTCAAGCCGCGCACCGGTTCCAGGACGGTTTCCCGTTCGCACCCGTGCAATCACCCGGGGCCTCAGCCGGGCCGGCGGGAAGGCTGGGACAAAGCGTCACGCTAACGGAGTCAGACAAGACCACGCCGCTCACGCAACAGTGGAACGCCTCGATTCAACACCAAATCGGCGAGTGGATGTTCGACGTGACCTACGCCGGTAACAAGGGCAACCACTTCAACACGGCTGGATACGACCTGAACCAGGTGGATCCGGCGCTGCGGGCGCAACTTGGCCAGTCACTTTTCGACCGCGTACCGAACCCCAACGCGGGGCTCGTTCCGGGCGGACTGGGCGGTACGAGCATCACGCGAGAGCGTTCGCTGATGGCGTTCCCGCACTACAGCGCGGTCAATATTCGTAACCCGCGCATGGGCAACTACATTTCTCACCAGGTGCAGATTAACGCGAGAAAGCGAATGGCCGAAGGGCTGCTGGTCCACTTCGCTTTTACGGGCGGGAAGCGGATGAGCGACGGCATGAACGTGCCGGTCGACTTTGGGCTCGTCGAGCAGACCAACGAGATCGGCTTTCAGAACGGGCTCTTCGACCGCCAAGCCAATAAGTCCGTCGACCCGACGGACGTGTCCAAACGCGGCGTCATCAGCGTTCTTTATGAGTTGCCGTTCGGTCGTGGCAAGAGATGGGAGCCGCAGAGCGCCGCCCTTCGGAAGATTGTGGGGGGCTGGCAGATCAACTCCATCGGTGTGATGCAAACCGGCCTTCCAGTTATCATCCGGGGAGCGTCCAACTTCCAGGCGAACCGCCCCAACTCGACCGGCCAGAGCGCCAAGCTTTCCAACCCGACCGCCGAGCGATGGTTCAACAAAGACGTGTTCGTCAACCCAGCGGGCTTTACCTTCGGCAATGTCGGCCGCGTGCTGCCGGACGTGCGAACTCCCGGGACGGTCAACTTTGACCTCTCGCTGATCAAAGACACGTTCATCACGGAACGAGTGAATGTTCAGTTCCGGGCCGAGGCGTTCAACTTCCTGAACCACGTGAACCTGGGGGGACGTGGTGACTTCTTTAGTACAGTCGCGGCCGGGCTGGATACGAGGTTCCGGGCGGGACCTAAGGGCAAGAACAGGAGCGCGACGTTTGGGACGATCATCTCGGCTCAGGCGGCCCGGATTGTGCAGTTCGGGCTGAAGGTGATTTTCTAGGTGGGCGGTACATTCCGGGTGCGGCGGCTGCAACCGCGAGGGCAAACGTGCTCCTGTTCCGGTCGACAAACTGCTGGCTTTCATGGAAGACCAAGACCCCGATAAATGCGCTAAGCTGATCGATCAGCTCATCGACAGCGAGGAGTTCATCGACCGCTGGAGCTACTACTTCGAAGATCTCTTCCGGGCCGGCAACCGCATGGGGTTCGGCAAGAACCTCTTCCATTACTGGATCGAAGAGTGGCTGCGGCTTGACCGCTCCTACGCCGATGTGGCAACGGAGCGGCAAGGTAGGTCTTGATTATCCCTCCGGAGATGCCATGGACCGTGAGAAAGCCCTCTATAACGTCGCCACGGGACCGGGACCGGTCGGAGAGTTCTCGGCCAACGGTTTCGGACTCTACGATATGGCGGGAAGCGTCTCGGAGTGGTGCTCGGATTGGTTCGAGCGCAGGTACTATGAAAAATCTCCAGAGCGCAATCCACAAGGACCTGAAGAAGGGCTCTATAAGATCATTCGCGGCGGCTCCTGGTCCGATGGACCGAAGCGCGTGATGGTCTTCTTCCGCAACTGGGTCCGCGCCAACCAGCGCACGCCCAACCTGGGTTTTCGCTGTGCTCAAGATGCCGAACGCTGACCGCGCCGGGCCACCGGGACCGGGGATGTCGTGGAGTGCAGCATTTGACGCGGCTTGCCTCCGTGCGGCAGCATGAGAGCGATGGCCCTTAATGCGAACCAACCCAATCAGCCCAACGTAAAACTCGTTGCTGGCCCAGACTATCGCGAATCCTACGCTAACAGCGTTCAGATCCGTGTCAACGTCTGGGACTTTTTCCTCTTGTTTGGCACCATCCACCAAACCACGGAAGAAAACGTTGAGATACGCAACTTCCAGGGGGTCTACTTCAGCCCGCAACAGGCGAAGGCGCTGTTGGGAGTGTTGCAGCAGAACATCGCTCAGTACGAGAACGCTTTTGGCGAGATCAAGCTTGACCCGAACGCAACGCAAGCAACCGCGGTGCACTAGAGCCGGGTCCGGTAAAACAGCTGCCGGCCGCTTGTCACACCGCTTCAAGCCCGATAGAATCAATAGTTCTTCTTTCAACACCTTGCGGAGGTTGTATGGACATTGAGAAAAAGGTTATAGAAATCATTTGCGAGCAGTTGAGCGTGGAAGAATCCGAGGTGACTCGAGACGCATCATTTGTGGAAACCCTCAACGCTGATTCGCTCGACATCGTTGAGCTCATCATGGCATTCGAGGAAGTCTTCAGCATCGAGATCCCCGATGACGAGGCGGAGAAGATCCGAACCGTTGATGATTCCATCAAGTACATCGAGGCCCATACGAAGAAGAAGTAACGGGCCGTCGAATCCAGGGCAAGGCATCATGATCACAACAGACAGGAGCAGCTAGATTGTCGCGAAGAGTGGTTGTTACCGGAGTCGGCTTGGTGTGCCCGGTCGGAGTGGGCACCGAAGAAACGTGGCGTGCGCTCCGCGACGGAAAGAACGGCATTGAGACGATCACCTTGTTTGATGCGTCGGAATTCTCCTGCCGCATCGCGGGAGAAGTGAAGAACTTCAACCCGCTCGAGTACATCGACCGGAGGGAGTTAAAAAAGATGGGCCGGTTCATGTTCTTCGCGATGGCAGGCGCGGAGTTCGCTCTCAAGGCGTCGGAGCTGAAAATTACTCCCGAGATTGCGGAAAGAGTGGGCGTCTACATCGGCAGCGGCATCGGCGGGTTCGACGTGATCGAGCGCGAGCACCTCAACCTTCTCAACGGCGGGCCCCGGAAGATCTCTCCCTTTTTCATCCCGGCGAGTATTGTGAACCTGGCGTCGGGCAACGTCTCGATTCGCACCGGAGCGAAAGGACCCAATTCCGCCACGGCCACGGCTTGCACGACGGGCGCCCATGCGGTGGGCGACTCCTTCCGGATCATCGTACGGGGAGACGCGGACGCCATGATTTGCGGCGGCGCTGAAGCCGCGATCACGCCCATGGGAGTCGGCGGATTCGCATCCATGCGCGCCTTGTCGAAGCGTAATGACGACCCCCAACACGCCAGCCGGCCGTGGGATGCGGGCCGCGACGGATTTATCGTCGGCGAAGGCGCGGGCATCCTGGTGCTGGAGGAATTGGAATTCGCGAGACGGCGCGGGGCGCCTATCCTCGCCGAACTGGCCGGGTATGGAATGAGCGGCGACGCATATCACATCACTTCGCCTCCCGACAACGCCGACGGCGCCTGCCGGGTGATGAGAAACGCCATCGCCGACGCGGGTATTCGGCCCGAGGATATTTCCTACATCAACGCCCATGGTACGTCCACGCCGGTCGGAGACCGTGTCGAGTCCAATGGAATCAAGGCGACGTTTGGGGATCACGCACGTAAGATTGCCGTGAGTTCGACCAAGTCGATGACCGGCCACTTGTTGGGTGGCGCGGGCGGCTTGGAGGCGGGTATTGTCGTGCTGGCTCTTCGCGATCAAATCGCGCCCCCAACCATCAACATTGTTACGCCGGATCCGGAGTGCGATTTGGACTATGTGCCCGACAAAGCCCGGGCCATGGAGATGGAGTACGCTCTGACCAATTCGTTCGGGTTCGGCGGGACCAACGGCGCCCTGATCTTCAAGCGATACTCCGACGGATAGTCGAACCGGCCGCGGGATCGTGGGGTCCTTTCCAGCGTGTTTACGCCATGAACATCTTTGTCTGTCTGAAGCAGGTCCCTGCTCGGGATTCGGTGATCCGGGTTGACGAGGCCGGCTCCTGGATCGACGAGTCCGATCTCAGCCACGAGATGAACGAGCCGGACGCTTTCGCGCTCGAAGAAGGGCTTCGCCTGAAGGAAAAACACGGCGGCGAAGTAGTGGCCGTCTCGGCTGGCCCGGCCCGCGCGGGCTCGGCGATTCGCGAGGCGCTGGCGAAAGGCGCCGACCGGGGAATCCTGATCGAGGACAACCGCTTCACCGGCGCGGACACTCTGGCCACCGCACGAGCTCTGGCGGCGGCTCTCAAGAAAGAAAGCTGCGATCTGATTCTGACTGGCCTGCAGTCCGATGACGCTGGTTTCGGCCAAACCGGCGTCATCTTGGCGGAATTACTGGGCCTGCCGCACGCCACCATCATTATGGAAGTCAATGTCGGAGAGGGCGCAATCAGTGTCAAGCGGGAGCTGGAGGCGGGATGGTTCCAAAACGTCGATATCCCATTGCCTGCCTTGTTAACGATCCAGTCAGGCATCAACAAGCTGCGCTACGCGACGCTGATGGGCATCAAGAAGGCCAAGAGCAAGCCTTTGCAGCGCTACACACCGGATGAGCTGGGAGCCGGCCTCACGCCGAGCCAGATCATTCAACGCCTCTACACGCCGCAAAAGACCAAGGAAACGCAGTTCCTGGAAGGCTCGCCCCAAGAGGCTGCCGCAAAACTGGCCGAAAAGCTCAAGTTCGAGGCTCGCGTGCTATGAGTGTTCTGGTTGTTACCGAACAGCATGCCGGCAAGTGGCACAAAATGTCCTGGGAAGCACTGGCGGCCGGACAGCAGATCGCCGAAGCGCTGGGGACAGCGGTTTCCGTTGCGGTCCTGGGATCTAGCGGCGATTCTTCGGGCACTGACTCGCTGGCTCGAGAACTCGCGGGGAATCAGGTCACGCGCGTTCTCGCCGTTCAGCATGAATTGCTCGATGACTACACACCGGACGGCTACGCTTCGGCTTTGCGGCAGGTAATCGAAAAGGTTTCTCCCCGCTTGGTGTTGTTTCCTCACACTTACCAAGTTCGCGACTTTGGCCCGAAACTGGCGACGTCGCTGCAGCGGGGGTTCCTCAGTGATGCCATCGCCGTGCGTGTTGAGGAAGGCGAACTGGTTTTCGTCCGGCAGCTTTTCCAGGGCAAGATGAATGCCGATGTCACTGTTGCCGGGGACCCGCCCTATTTTGCATCGATCCAGTCGGGCGCTTTCCGGCCCGATTCGTTGAAGAAATCGGAAACGGCGGCGCCGATCGAGAATGTCGCTGTTTCACTCCAGGGCGGAGAGATTCGCACGCGGCCAGGCGAGTGGTTCCGCGAATCAAAAGGCGAGGTCGACCTCTCTTCGGCCGCTATCATCGTTTCGGTTGGACGCGGGATCAAGGACCCCGAAAACATACCGCTTGCCGAAGAGCTGGCCAAGGCCCTGGGCGGAGAGATCGGCGCTTCCCGGCCCATTTGCGACAACGGCTGGTTGCCGCTGGATCGCCAGGTTGGCAGCTCGGGCCAAACCGTCTCTCCCAAGCTTTATCTGGCGCTAGGCATCTCCGGCGCCATCCAGCACGTGGTCGGCATGAAAGGCTCGAAGACAATCGCGGCCATCAACCAGGACGCCAGCGCCCCCATTTTCGAGATTGCGGACTATGGCATCGTCGGGAATCTTTTCGAGGTCGTGCCGGCGCTGACCAAAGCCATCAAGCAAGCCAAGGAAGAGTAGTTGGTTTCTCCGATGTCCCCGACTTCCTGAGAAACTTGCGCCCTGTGCAAGGCATGTGCGCCGAATGTTCGTCAGCCGCTTCTCCACTACTCTAGTTCGTTGTTGAGAATCGAGCCCCTACGAGTTTTGAGTTTCTCGATCAGCTTCTTCACGTCCTCTTGCTCGAGCAGTTTGTTGGCGTCCACGACTGTATGACCGCTGGAGGTTGTTACCGCAATGCTGTCAGGATAGGGGTCGGGAGTTTCCCAGAACCTTATCAACGACTTGATACTCTTCTTCTCACCCATTCAGTTGAAGTTGCGATTCGCGAACAGGAGTTCAGCCGGACGATCGCCTCGCTGATTTGGGTTATGATCCGGCCTGGGAACTTGACGAAAGCGTCTCCTTATGACCTCGCTGCTCATCCTCCTTCTAGCCATCGGCGTTAGCGTCGGGTACTTCATCAGGGTCGTCTGGCGCCGCCTCGAGCCGATGCGCCGGGCTCAGCCTTCCCTGCCCCAAGTTCAACTCCTCTCGAGAGCGTGGCGCACCTTCACCGAAGTCATGTTCCAGACTCGAGTGATCCGCGGCCGGCCCTTGGCGGGCGTCTTGCACGCTCTTGTTATGTGGGGTTTTTTCGCGTTCGCGTGGGTCAGCATGGAGCACATGGCAGCCGGGTTCTCAGGGCTAGCCAGCGCTGAACCGGACAATACCTGGTACGGCGCATTCGCCGCCGCCTGGGCCGTCGCCGTTCTGTTTGGCATCGTCGGCCTCGCCTATCGGCGCTTCGTCATGCGCCCGCCACAGCTTGGCCCGCCACAGCTTGGAAAGACATCGGCCTCTTCCGGCATCGTCGCGCTGCTGATCGTCCTGCTGATGGTCACCTACTTGCTCGGGTGGCGCGGGTTCGCTGCCGATACTGCGGCCTGGCAAATCAATTGGTGGTTTCACACGGCTTCGCTGTTAGGGATGCTGTTCGCCATTCCCAACTCGAAGCACCTGCACCTCGTGCTGGGGCCGGTTGCAATCTTTTTCCGCGGGGAAACCACCAGCAGCATCCGCGCCCTTCGTGACGAGGATGACGACGACTTCGGAATGATGAGCTTCAAGGATCTCTCCGCGAAAGACATCCTCGACGTCCACTCCTGCGTTGAATGCGGACGCTGCACGGACGTCTGTCCCGCTAACGTCATTGGCGGAACTCTCAATCCCAAAGAAGTGATTCTGCAGATGCAGCAGGGCCTTTTAGCCGGAGCCGAACTGGTGGCGGGAACGGCCCCGGAAGTCGAAAAGGGAGAAGCCTGGGTCCGTGAGGAGGATTTATTTCAATGCCTCTCCTGCGGAGCCTGTGAGCAAGCTTGCCCCGTGGGAATCGAGCACGTGGGGGCAAAGATCCTCGACTTGCGGCGAGGGCTCGTGAGCGAGGGCCGCACCCACAATGAAAACGTGACGGAGCTATTCACCACCATGGAGCGCGCGCCGCACAACCCTTGGAAGCTTTCCCATGACGTCCGCGCCAAGTTCATCGAGTCGGCGGGTTTGCCTATCTTCGACGGCAGCCAGAAATGGTTGCTGTGGCTCGGGTGTGGCAACAGTTACGACCCTCACGGCCAAGATGTAGCCAAGGCGGTCAGTAAGATCCTCGACGCCGCCGGTATGCGGTGGGGCGTTCTCAAGAGAGAAACCTGTTGCGGAGAACCGGCCCGCCGCGCCGGCAACGAGTATCTCTACATGGAACTCTCGGAGAAGCTCATCGACTCGTTCCGCTCGAGCAGGGTCAAGAACCTCGTCACTTGCTGTCCCCATTGCGCGCGCATGCTGGATGTGGACTACCGCCAAAACCCGTCCTTCGAAGAGCTGGGTATTCGGGTACTACACCACACCGAGCTGATCGAGGAACTGGCGCCGAAGCTGAGCCTCGAACCCGCACGCGAGCGTGTTACATACCACGACCCCTGCTACCTCGCTCGCGGCCGCGGAATCACCGACCAGCCTCGCTCGATCATCGAGTCTTGCGGCGCCGAGATAGTTGAAATGCCGCGCCACGGCAAACAGACTTTCTGCTGCGGAGCCGGAGGAGCGCAACTCTTCATCGCCGACGACAAGCAAGAACTACCCGGCGGCCGGGTCAATCACAAACGCTTTGAAGAAGCCGCCGCGACCGGCGTCTCCACCATTGCCGTGGCTTGTCCCTATTGCCCGATCATGCTGAACGACGCCGCCCAGCACGCCGGGCGCGAAGACGTCCGGATCGTCGATGTCGCCGAATTGGTCGCCGAGAGAATTCGATAAAGATCCCCACAGTCGGGAAGTAAGCAATCCGTCTTGCTGATCCGTTTTCCTTCCAGATGATTCGCCCCTTTCGGGAGTGGAGCAGACTCCTAGAAACTAAAGCGCAGCAGAAAGCGAAAGGTTCGCCCGTCGTTGAGCGTGTTGGTGATCTGGCCGAAATTGGCGCCGCTTAATTCCGTGCCGGGCTCGGCGAACTGGGGCGCGTTCAAAAAGTTAATGGACTCGGCTCGAAATGTGAGCGTCTTTTCTCCGGCGATCTTCCAGCTTCGAGAGACAGAGAAGTTCACGTTGCGGATGCCGTCCTTGCGAAAGGCGTTGCGGGCCAGGTTGCCGCGGGCTTCTCCGAGTTGGATGAAAGCGAAGGCCGAGCGGGGCAGCCGCACGGGGGCGGTGTCGGGGTGATCGATGCTTCGGCCCAGGATCGAGGGGTCGAGGATATCAGGACGGTCGCCGGACGATCCGTCCACATTGCCGAATCCGGGACCGTCCGAACCCGAGCGAATGAGGAAAGGCGTACCCGTTTTGAGCAGGACAATCGAAAACAACTCCCACCGCCCGAACGCGCGATTCCAAAAAGTCTTGGCGCCGCCAAGCCTCGGAGTTTCGTAAGTGAGGCGCCACGAAGATGCGTGGGGCTGATCGAAGTTGCTCAAGCCCTTGACGTCGCCGTGGACTTCAAACTCGCTCTGACTGCGCCCCCCGAAAGCGTCGCGACTCCCAGCGTTGCTGGCGTAATGCGCCCCCAAATCAATGGCCTTGCTGAACCAGTAGGACCAGTCCATCGAAAGGCCCTGCCAGCGCGAGGTCGTCAGGCTTGCTTTTGCCGCGTCGTAGTAAGCCCGCGAGCCGTTCAGGATGTGGCGGATGTCGAAGAAACGCGGGTCGGGTCTTCTCTCGTTGACCGTCTGGGTCGTCATCAGCTTAGTGTCCGGCACGGCTCGAGCCCGGTTGAACGGCCACCCGGCCAGCAGGCGGTGCGTGCGGCTTCCTAGATAGCCCAGCCGCAGTGTCCAATTTTTCGCCGGGACGAGTTCCCAACTAAAGTTGTACTGGTGAGAGTAGGGCGCTACGAGATCGGGTGAAATCCGGGTTACCGTGCTGCGAGCGCCGGGTTCGGGGGAATCCGCGGACAGCCTCCCCAGCACATCCAGCAGAATCGGCGCGGGCACGCTGACGCGAACGTATTGGGGCGGATTGAACCTTTCCTGGCTATAGGTCGCCGCGAATATCTCCCCGTAATGCAGCCCGTAGGCGCCCCGGAAAACACCCCACGCTCCCGCCCCGTAGGCAAAACCAAAACGCGGCGCGAAATTGTTGCAGTCACAACCATAGGGGATTTCCGAAAGACCGTTCACTTCAATCGGCGTGGTGACCGGCTCATACCGGATGCCCAGGTTGAGGGTCAGATTGGCCGTAGCTCTCCATTGGTCTCCGATGAAGTACTGCATGCGCCAGCGGCGAAAACCCCGATGGGTATTGCCTATGCCTTTTGTGAATCTGCTGGGAGTTCCCAGGCGCATATTCGTGATCGCATCCCGCTTGAAGTCGCTGCTGAACATGATCATGCCGGTGTGGCCGGAACTCTCCACGCCGTTGAGTTGCTCGCGTGCAACCGCGGCTCCCGTGGTTAACAGATGCGCGCCTCGCGTGTGGCGGACCATTGCCGCGTAGCGAAACTGGTTCTGGGCGCGGTCGAACGGGACACTCGAGGTCCCGCCCAGCGACTGAAGCTGCCGGCCGGCGTATACCAGAGGGCCTAGGGCGGACTCATCCTGAACGATCAAAGACGTCACGCGCTGGAACCCGGCCGACACGTCGGAGGTCGTCCGCGCGGACCAGGTTCTGTTCCAAGTGATCTTGCCGTCATGCGAGCGCGTCGTCGTATCGGGGTTCTGCCCCTTGACCAGTTGGAAAGCGTTCACCTTTTGGGTCTTGAACCGGTAGTTGAAAAAAAACGCGTCCGACTCGCCGGCCGCTTGATCGAACCGGGCCCCGATGGAATCGTTGTCGATCTCTTGAGGCGCATTCGTGTTGAGCGCGCGAGCATTGATGTCGGTTCGGTTCGGCAGCTCATCGGGAAACGAATCCAGAATCTTGGACACAAACTCTCTCAGTTGCGGGTCCGTGGCTAGCGGCGTTCGCTCGCCGGGACCCGGAACCAAGACATTTCCGTTGACATTGCCCCGAATTCTTTGCTGGTTTCCGTCCACGGTGAAGTGCCCGCCGCTCCACAGCGGCGCGCCCAAGCGGAAGCCGTAGTCGTTCGTGCGGGCCGGCTTGACGCCGCCGACTTGAAAGAACGACCGCGCGGAGAAGACGCTGTTGTTGTGCGACTCGTAGAAGTCTCCGTGAAAGCGCGAGGCCTGGGCGGCGGGAAGGTGGATCTGGGCGGCCGGCGCGCCGCCGAACTCCGCTCCGAAGTAGCCTTTGTCCGCGTCAAAACTTCGAACGATCGTGGCCGTCGTGCCCATGCGAATATTGAGTTCTTTCAGGACGTTATTGTCGATCAACGTGATGTCAACATTTTCGTTCCGCCGGCTCTCTCCGGAAGATGAATCTACTTGCCCTAGTAGATTGAGTGCCGTCCGTTCCGCGCTAGAGCCAGCCGTCTGGCCGCCCGCGGCGCCGGAATCGCTCGGGGCCTCGGCGGGTTCCGCCGCGGCAAGGGCGCCACTGTCGCTAATGGATGCAGTTGGATGGGATTCTGAATCCGGCCTTGGGGGCGTGCTTCCGGATTCAGACAACGAGTCCGCGGCGACGCTCGACACAGCGAATATCAACGTCACCATCGCGAGTTTCCGCCACCCGGCAGAGCGGCATGGTGAGCAAATTCTCAGCAGCACGCCTGGCCAATACTTCAGGGACGCGGCGATAGTCCGCCGCCGCCAGACCACAGGTATACGCCAACTCATGTTCATGGAGAAGAGGGTTGACCGGGGACAGTGACGATGCCTGGCACTTAGCCCGTCGAAGTGAAGGACCCCTCTCACTAATTAGGTTATCGCGCGGAAGGGTTGCTCTGCACCTCTAAGCGAGCCCGATTTCCGTACCGGCCCTCGAAGCGATCATGATTCAATGACTTTGCATCCCGGCGGCGAATCGGTAAGCCGTGCCGCTTGCCTTCGCGGAGGATTTGTTAAGCTAGCACTGACTACACCGGCCTGCCGTGGATTTCTACTGGCTGAGAGTGCCGAGTTCTGCTGCCGGGCGAGAACTTTCAGGAGGTGTTTGTTTTATGCGTGCATATCTAGTGCGGGCACTGATACTGGCTCTCGTTCCGACCTTACTGTTGGCGGCTCCGAGCGTCGAACGCCAGCAGAAACTCTACGTTCTGAGCAGCGCCGCCGACGACCTGACCGTCATCGATGTCGCCACCAGCCGGGTGCTGAAGACCATCAAGGTTGGGAAACTGCCTCACGGGATCGCCGCGCCGCGCTCCCAAGACGTCCTTTATGTCTCCGCCGAAGGCGAGGACGCCCTAACGATCGTCGACCCCGTTCGAGACGCCGCCATCAAGAAGCTCAGCGTGCTCGGGAAGCGTCCGAACGAAATCGAAGTGACCTCGGACGGCCGTTACGTCTATGTCCCGGCGATGATGGACGGCCGTTATGAAGTCTTTGACACCAGGCAGGAGAAGGTGATCGCCTGGATTCCAACCGACGGCACTCCGCACAACGTGGTGAGGTCTCCCGATGACCGTTATATGTACTTCTCGCCGCACGACCGCGGCGCCCGTTCCGCCGAGCAAGCAAAAGCTGGCGGCCGGCCCGCGTCACTCAACAAGAAGATCTACGTCGTCGACGCGCGGACTCATAAGCTGCTTCACACCATCCCCACCGGTAACACGCCGCGGCCGATTGTGATCAGTCCCGACGGCCAGCGCCTTTACGTCAACACCGACGAACTGCTCGGTTTTCTTGTGCTCGATCTCCCAGCACGAAAGGTGCTTCATACCGTCCGCTACGAACTCACCGAGAAGGAAAAGATGGTCCGCAGCCGCTCGCATGGCATCGGCGTCACGCCCGACGGCAAAGAAGTGTGGTCAACCGATGTCAATCACGATTTGGTGCATGTCTTCGACGTCACACAAAACCCGCCCCGCCAGATCGCCCGAGTCGAAACCGGCAAGACACCGCTTTGGCTGACATTGACACCCGATGGAAAAACGGTTTACGTGGCTAACACGGCCGACGACACGATCTCGGTGATCGACGCCGCAACCAAGAAAGAGAAGACGCGAATCCACGTCGGAAAAGGGAAAGCACCGAAACGAATGCTCGTCCTGAGCGTGCCCAGCACCTAACCGGCAGCCCTTCTATCGGCATTGTCACTCGTTCCCCATAAGGGGGGCGGCAGGCTACACCCCAGCAATTCTCAACAGTTTCGCTACCAGCGCCAGCAGCGGCACATCGGGATTCACAGGGAATCCTAATTTAGTACCAGTACATTTCTTATAATGTAATGCAACTATCTTCAATTTAACGCCAGTACGTTTGTACCTTTTTGGGAATCTTTCAATTTGCAACGAAAATACTATTGCTTTCAAACACATCTCGCGCCAGAATGATCCAATAGGCTTCTGTTCCGCACTGCTCAGCCATGCCCGTGAAGCGGGGGCGATGAAGCAGGCGGGTCCCCGCCGGAAGTCCAGACTATACCGGAGAGGCGATCGTCATGGCGACCAAAACTGGATCTGATCAGGGGTTTTCTCGGGAACCCGCACCGAGACCGGGACCTATCGGTGGAGCGAATCCCGATTCCGGAGAAGGCGGTTTCATGCCGAAACTTCGTGTCGCCTTCGGCAAATCCGTTGAAGTGGTACGAGCGATGCCGAAACCGGCATTCCTGTCCCGGGAATCCATCGGGCGCGTCCTAGCGAGCCGCCGGTTTCTGCAGTTTGTCGGGCTTGTCATCCTTCTCATTTTCGTCAACGGCGCCGATATTCCCTGGGCCGAGATGTCCGCCAAGGCGGTTGACCGTGTCTCCGGGCCATTCAACGCGGTTGCGCATAATTTGCAACAACCGGTGCGAGAGCGCTCGGCGTTTTTCATCTACGAGGACTCTGAGAACGGTTTTGAAAACCTGGTGGCAGGCGAGTCCACCTTCGATGAGAAGGGCTTGATGAAGGTCAGCGGTTTCGCGCTGCATCCCAGCACGATGAACCTCACTGCTTATCGCATGGACTTCGACTTCAGGATCACGTCCGGCACCCTGGGCTGGGCTGTGCGGGCTTCCGACAAAGAGAACTATTACGGGTTCAAGCTGACGCGGAAAGACTTCAGAGGCTCTGAGAATTACCAACTTCAACGGTACACGGTCTTGGGCGGGGAACCGCTTCCGATTCCCGCTGAAGAGACGAGCGTCCCGGGCTCCTTCTTGAAAGCAGGATTCAATACGATTTCTGTCCGCGTCCGTCGAGACCGAATCAATACGTTTGTCAACGGATACGGTGTAGACCACTGGGCGGACTCGCACTTTGATCGTGGCGGCGTGGGCTTTTTCGCATCCGCGGGCGACACCGCGCTGCTGCGGAAAGTTTCCATTACCGGTAACGAGGATGTTCTCGGGTTGATCCTTTTCGGAACGGTCGAAACCTTGCGATCGATTCGCGAGTTCGTTACCACGCCGCTGGCGTTCAGCCTGCGGCCGTACCCCGACAAGGCGGCCCGCTGAAAGCTTCGACTGCCACGCTCGGCTGCCGCGCTTCTCTCCCGGGAGATTTTCACCCCTATAATTCGTAACCGCTTTTCGTGCCGCCAAAGAGATATCCGGGCGAGTGCGGACAGTGCGCTTCCCGTTATGATGCAACCGTCCGTGGTAGCATGCGGCGAACGCTCCCATGAAGCCGGTCGCTCTCACCATTGCGGGTTCCGATCCATCAGGCGGAGCCGGTCTTCAAGCTGACTTGAAGACGTTCCACCAGTTCGGCGTTTATGGAATGAGCGTGGTCGCGCTCTTGACGGTGCAGAATACGGAGGACGTCAGTTCGGTCGATCCCCTCGATCCAGCCTATGTGGAAAAGCAGTTGCGCGCGGTGCTGAGCGATATCCCGCCTCAGGCGGCTAAGACGGGAGCGCTTGGAACCGCGGAGATCATTGAGGCCGTGGCGCGATGGGCAGAGCGTCTGTCTTGCCCGCTGGTCGTGGACCCGGTCATGATCAGCAAGCACGGCGCGTCTTTGATCGCCGAAGAGGCGCGGCTAGTGCTCGCTCAAAAGCTGTTGCCAAAAGCGTTCCTTGTGACGCCGAACCTTCCTGAAGCGTCGGCGCTTTCCGGACGGGTCGTGGACAACCCGGATGCGATGAGGGCCGCGGCTCGGAGCATCGCGGATCTAGGACCGAACGCCGTCCTCGTCAAAGGGGGACACCTGGAAGGCGACGCCCTGGACGTACTTTATTACGAAGGCCGTTTTGAAGAGTTTCGGGCCAGCCGAATCGATTCGAATCACACTCATGGTACGGGCTGCACTTACTCGGCAGCGATTACGGCTGAGCTGGCCAAAGGAGCTTCCTTGACCGAAGCCGTTCGTTGTGGCAAGCAGTTCATCACTCGGGCGATCGAGACTTCGCCCGGCCTAGGCCGGGGCTGCGGGCCTGTCAACCATCACGCGAAAGTGGACTAGGCTCTCCCCAAACAAAGCGGTCTCCGGGGTTGACCCCAGGTTTCCACCTGGGGCTCTGTTGCTGCTTCCCGAACTTTCTTCGCGTTTGGCGTGGTTGCGGCTCTTATGGGGTGACGACGACCTTTCCGAACTGGTTTTTTTGTTCGAGGTGCTGGTGGGCGGCTTGCAGGTCGGCTAGCGGGAAGGTTCGGTCGATGACCGCTTTCAGCTCGCCTCGGCCGATGAACTTGAGGACTTCATGGAGTTCCCCTAGCGTTCCCATGAAGGACCCTCGCAGGCTGAGGTGCTTGAAGAAAAGGTGGTGCAGGCTGAGATTGACCTCGCCTCCGGTCGTCGCGCCGCAGGTGACTAAACGTCCATGGTGGGCTAGCGAGGCGGTCGAGTGGGGCCAGGTCGCTGATCCAACGTGTTCGAAGGCGATGTCGACGCCGCGCTTTCCGGTGAGGCGCCTGACTTCCGCCTTGACGTCCTGATCGTAGTGGTCGATGACTTCGTCCGCACCCAGTTGGCGGGCTTTTGCTAGCTTGGCATCTCCTCCCGCCGTGGCGATGACGCGGCAGCGGTACAGCTTGGCAATCTGCACGGCCGCGCTGCCGACGCCGCTAGAGGCGCCGATCACCAGTACGTCCTCGCCCAGCTTGATGTTGGCTACTCCGACCAGCATGTGCCAGGCGGTGAGAAAAACCAACGGCACCGCCGCGGCCTCTTCGAAGCTGAGGCCGCCGGGTATGGGGATGGCGTTGACTTCGGGAGCCGCGATGTACTCGGCGTTGGCGCCCGGACGGCGATAGCCAAACAGATGATAGGCGCGGCAAAAGTTGTCGCGGCCCGAGACACATTCCTGGCAGCGGCGGCAGCTCACGCCGGGCGCCAGCAAGACGCGGTCGCCGGCCTTGACGGTGCGGCAAACCTCTCCGACCTCGACGACCTCCCCGGCGGCGTCGCTGCCCAGAATGTGGGGCATGTCGAGCGTCAGGCCGGGAAGGCCTCCCCGGATGTGAAGGTCGAGGTGGTTGAGTGCGCAGGCTTTCACCTTGAGGAGCACTTCGTCCGCTCGAATCTTCGGTTCAGGAGCGTCTTCGTAGGTGAGAACTTCGGGTCCGCCGTGTTCGCGGATTCGAACAGCTTTCATGAGAGGTTGACCTCGGGTCGTGATAACCGCTTCCCAACGCAGACGAGCCGCAACCAAAACGGGGGCGTGGCCGGCGCCGGATGAGGCGCGTCGAAGCGGCTAACCGCTCCCTCACGGTCGCGGCTCCGACAGGTTTTCGGCAGCTTGCGTCTTCCAACCCGAGCATTTCCAATCCAAGAGCCGCCCGGGGCGGAACGAAACCCGTATTATAATGGTGGCGGTTAGGAGCCGCGCAAATGGGACGACCGATGGACGTCTACGAGGAGTTGGTGCACCTGCGCCGCAGCGGGCAGAAGGCCGCTCTCGCGACGATCGTTGAGGTGGAAGGCTCGATCCCCAGCTTCCGCAGCGCCAAGCTGCTGGTTCGTGAAGACGGCTCCATGGTCGGCACGATCGGCGGCGGCTGCACGGAGGCGGAAGTCTGGAACGCCGCGCGCGAAGTCATCGAGACGGAAAAGCCGCGCATGCTGAGCTTCAACTTGAGCCAGGACGCGGCCTACGACAGCGGCCTGATTTGCGGTGGGCAGTTGGACGTCTACGTGGAACCGGTGATGCCCATTCCGTCGGCCTATATCTTCGGGGCGGGTCACATCTCGAAAAGCCTTTCCAAAGTCGCCACTCTGGCGGGATTTCGAACCATCATCGTCGACAATCGCGACACCTACGCGAACCGGGAGCGCTTCCCCGAAGCGGCCGAGGTTTATGCCGAGGAGTACGAGGAAGTCTTTTCGAAACTCTCCATCAACGAGTCGAGTTATCTCATCATCGTGACGCGCGGCCACAAGGACGATATGAGCGTGCTGCGCTGGGCGATATCGACGCCGGCCCGCTATGTCGGCATGATCGGCAGCAAACGAAAGCTGGTCGAAGTCGCCAAGCAGCTCCAGAAGGAGGGCATCGCGATCGAAAAGCTTCAAGGCGTTCACTCTCCGATGGGGCTTGACATAGGGGCTGTCACGCCGGAAGAGATTGCGGTTGCCGTGGTGGCCGAGCTGGTTCACTGGAGGCGGCGTCCGGCGGCGGGCTGGAATCCGATTTCTAAATCTATGTTCGCAAACGGCATTCCCGACTCCGTCAAGGTCAAGCAAGAACGCAGCGAGACCGGGGAACAGCTAAAGGAAGAACTGGAAGCCTCGGCTCGCGCCCAGTGAAGCTTGCGGGGATCATCTTAGCGGCCGGTGAATCCAGCCGCATGGGCCGCGACAAGGCACTGCTTTCCTACCAGGGTTCGACTTTTCTGAATCACATTCTTTCCCAGTTTGTTTCGAGGCTGGACCCGGTTGTCGTTGTGCTGGGCCACCACGCGGAGCAAATTCGGGCCTCGCTCAAGCCGGTGCCGCGGCTGCGCGTCGTGGTAAATGATCAATACAAACTGGGCATGCTTTCCTCTCTGCAGGAGGGGATTCGGGCCTTGCCGGACGGCATTGAGGCGGCGATGTTTACTCTTGTGGATCATCCGGCGGTCGAAGCCGCAACGCTCGATCGGCTGATTTGGGAGCGGGAACGGACCGAGGCGCCGCTGGTCATCCCGCGGTTGGGAGAACGCCGCGGGCATCCCGTGATCGCCTCGCGAGCCATTCTGGACGACATGCTGCGGCTAACTTCCGATGAGTCGCCGAAGAGCGTGGTCCGAAGGCATCAGGATCGGACGCTCTATGTGGATGTGGAAGACGCTGGAGTGCTGAAGGACATTGACCGGCTTTCGGATTACGAGGCGCTGGAGGGGCGCTGAGTTCAAGTTCCCGATTCGCGGGGGACGGCGGCTTTGCCGCGACCGGCGGAGCTTGTCTTCCGCCCCGGAGCCTGGGTGGCGGCCTGCCGGGTTTCTTCTTTAAATATTAAAAGGTATTTTTATCCTGCAATATTCCGGGCCAAGCGAGTGCCGTCTCCGGCTCCGCCGCATGAGAGGGTGTTGCCTCGATTGACGAAAGCCTGGTAATGCCGTACACTTTCGGTGAGCAAAGAAATGGTGAAGCGATGATCCCCTTACTCGTCCTCACGATCGCATTCGCATCAAGCGCCCTTGCTGCGACAAGCAACGCCGTCAAGCGCTGTCACCGTGCAAGCGGCTTGCTGGACTAGTTGCCCCTACCCCTCGTTCCATGCGTGGCCGGGCAAACCGGCGAATCGGCCGACGGCACGTCTCGGGGTGTCGAACCACTATCCCTGAATGGAAGCGGCGGTGAAGCTGAGCAAATCCCCTTCTTCGCGGGCCAGTTGCCGTAGTCTTTCGTAATCGCCGGCTAGCTGGCACAACTGCCGCGGATTCGGACACGCCAAATACGTTGGATCAGCCTCGCTGAGATACTCGCGAAAGACATCAACGGCTTCGCTGTAACCTTCCAGCCGGGTTAGCAACTTGACCAGCGTTTGGGCCGGGGCGGTACCGACTTCGTCGGGGTCGCTCTCGACGATCTTTCTCCGAAAGTGTGCGATAGCGTCGTCAACGTCCTCCCCGAGCAGCGCCCGCAAATAAATTTCGTGATCCGCAAAGACATCTTCAAAAGGAGGTTGCCCCTTGTACTGAAACATGGCGGCGAGCCGCTTGCCATAGGCGCAGAGTTCGAGCGCCATCTTCAGAGTTTCGAGATCCGTCCACTCCACGGCATATTGGACGATCGAGCCGACATGCGAGGTGTCGATGTAGTAACTGTTGCCCTCGAACAGCCAGTCGCGGCCTTCGATCAATTCAGAAATGCTGCTCGTTGCGGGCGGTTTGTCTTCGTTCTTTTCGATTGTGCGCCCGAGGTTTTCGGCCAGCTCGTCATAGAGGGTCCGTGTCAGCAGCCTTGCTGATTCTTCCCGCCCATCCTCCGAGGGGTATTGCCCGAAGTAAGTGATCGCCCGGCAAGTTCCGTAATTTTTCAAGGCCAGCTCGAAGCCCTTTCGCGGGTTGACTCGCTCGTGATAGGCGATTTCGATGATCCCATCCAGGTCATCGCTTGCCTCGAGATTCTCGATCGCTTGCGAGATGGGCGCGGCCTCTCCAATGGCTCTGAAATAGGGCCAGGCGCGCTCGATTTTCCCTTCCGCAAGGAACAGCTGGCCCACCTCGCGAGCCACTTCCGTCGACCCGGCGTCGTAGGCGCGTTGTTTATCTTCAGGCAGGTCGTTGAGCGGACCCGTCTGGATCAACGGAAGCCCCAGCTCGTAGCGCTTCTTCATCAGGCGAGCCTCGAAGAGCTGGGGATACATCTTCTCCTCTCGAAACTTTTTCACCAGGAAATCAAGCCCTGCCTCGGATCCGCCTGTTTCGAGACACTGCTCGACCAACTCGAATGCTTTTTCACTCATCGGCGCCTCTTGAAATCCGTCTCTGAGTAGTATGGCACGTCGCTGTTTTCCGAACGCAGTGAATGGGTCGCGACCAAACCGCCGGCGGGGCCTCCCCGCTTCGGCTAGAGCCCTGGATGCATTCTGAGAGTGCCGAGTGCCGGGCTGCCCGGTGAGATGAGAGAAGCTGTCATGATGAACAGGACGAAATCGACGGCAATTATTTTCGGATTCCCAGAGGAGCAATCGAATGTCTCGATATGACGCCCGCCTGTCGCCGCCCTTTGGTCTCAGGCCGTGACGGCTGACGTCCGAACTTCGAGGCCCTGCTAGAAAGCATTTCATCACCGCCGGAACTTCGGTCTGCTATTTAACGACGAAAGTTCCAGGCCCGCGGACGTTTTAGTCCGTCCGCGCTAGTTCGTCCTAGCCTCTGGTTTGCCACGTCTAACCGCTCATGCAATTCATCTGGCGCGAGAAATGCCAAGTCACGGCGCGGAGTGGAGGCGGCCAAATGCATGCGGTTTCGATATCCGGGCTTGGCTGGTTTTGGCTCGTCGTTGCGCTCGGGTGCGCGGGGTTGTCTTGTTCGACGGACGCGGCACGTGTCGAAGACCAGACGCGGCAGGTCGCCATCGGGGACTCGGTTTGGGAAGTGCTCGCCTGGCATCAAGTCGAGGACTTGCCCGGAGAGATCGCCCGGCTGGAAACCGTTTTCTGGGATCCGCGGGACACAGTCAGCCTGCGGAAGCTCATCAGCCAAACGCCGCTGGTCAAAGACAAGACGGTGCTCGAGATCGGCACGGGCACCGGCTTGCTGTCGCTTTACGCTTTGGAATTCGGCGCCGCGAAAGTGGTTGCCACCGACGTCAATCCCGCCGCCGTGACCAATGCCCGCTACAACGCGCGATTGCTGAACTTCGAGGACAGGTTTCAAGCTCGCTTGGTCTCGCTCGATGATCCTGCCGCCTTCGCGGTCATTGCGGACGAGGAAACGTTTGACGTGATCCTCTCGAATCCCCCTTGGGTAAACCGCCGGCCTTCGAGGATCGAGGAGTTCGCTCTTTATGACGAGAGCTTTCAACTGATGCGAACGCTGCTGGAGGGTCTTCGCAAGCACTTGAATCCGGGAGGCAGGGTCCTGCTGGCCTATGGCAGCGTCGACGGCATCCGAACCTTGATGCGAATGGCTCGGGAAATGAACATGACGACCGAGGTGACCGGCGACGGCCGCGACCTGGACGAGCTGGAGGAGGAGTTTCTGCCCGGCATGCTCCTCGAAGTCAAGATAGCCCCGGCCGAGCCGTAGCCGCGCGCCTTCCGAGCCGCGCCCTCCAGTACCTGCATTATGAAATTCGCGCCAAACGTGGCAGAAAATTCGGGAGCCAGACTTGGAGCCCCGACCGTGAGGGAGGGGTTAGCCGCTTCGACGCGCCTCATCCGACAGCGGCCACGCTCCCCTCTGGTGGTCAGTGCGAACTCGACCCCACGCTAAGCTGATACTTTCGCGGGAGTGAATCGATGCCTCCAGAAAACGCCTATCCGCCGGAGTGAGGTTTGTGTTTCCCGGCCAAGCTGTGCTACCGATGAGTGGACGAGAAGACGCATCTCGCGCACTGGCTCGATGACGACCGCCACCCGCTACTGGTTGTTTCAAATACCGGGCTGGATCATCACGATTGCCTTGCTTTTCGGATTGAGGCAGTCGATGGATCTCCCGGTTTGGGCGGGACTTGTGGTGATGGCCCTGGTGGTTCTGAAGGACGCGATCCTTTACCCGTTCCTGAAGCTGGGTTACGAAACAGACGTGAAAACGGGCATTGCGCGCCTTGTCGGCGGGCGGGGAGTCGTCAAGCAGACGCTGCAGCCGGAAGGATTCGTTCAAGTCGCGGGCGAGCTTTGGAAGGCCCGCGCCGGCCGGGGCGGTCAGTCGATTCCGGCCGGGACACGCATCTTGATCGAAGCCGCCGACGGCATGACGCTGATTGTCTCCGAAGTGAACTCCAGCCCGCATTTCGGCGGCGAGACTCGGCCTGGCGCACGCTCTTAGCCTGCCGAACAGCGGGGCTCTTCCGCGTGGCACGACAGTCATGTCTCCAGCGCCCGAATCGCGGCCGGGAAGGCGGCAACTCGCTGCAAACTGCAATCCCCCGGGCCTTTGGCCCGCCGTTTGGCAAGATTCGGCTCGACCTGACCAGGTGCTATAGTGGGCGCACATGTCTTGTCACCCGAAGAATGCCATGCCTTGCGGAAGTCGCGCCATGCCAACCTATTCACAGACCGTCCTTGCCGGTTTGGCATTTGCTCTGCTCTCGGCCGGTTGCGGCGAGGCTCCCACCGAATCGCAGCCTGAGCCACAGGCCGCCGCTGTGATCAATGAAACTACGGCCGAGCTGATCGCATCGGACGCAAGCTGGGGAAACACGGAAGGCCCGGCTGTTGACTCCAAAGGCACTCTCTATTTCACCTCCCGCGGCACTTACAAGGGAATCGTTTCTTGGACCGCGGCGGACGGCCCGAAGCAGCACGCCGACGTGGCCACCATGGCCGGACCGGGCGGGCTGTGGATCGATGACGGCGACAACATTTTCTTGACGGCGACCCAGGAGCGCAAGATCCTCAAAGTGGCTCCCGACAAGAGCGTGTCCGTCGTGGCAGAAAACTTCGAAGTACTCAGTCCGGACATCAGCAAGGGCCCCAATGACCTCGTGGTGGCCAAAGACGGCACGGTCTATTTCACCGTCCCCAACGGCTACCGCGGCGAAGCTCCCAAGGGTACTATTTATCACACCGCCCCAGACGGCAGGACCTCGGTGTTTAGCTATGAAATCACGGGACCCAATGGCATCGTTCTCAGCGCCGACGAAAAGACGCTTTACGTGTCCCACAACATCTCGGACTCGGTCGCGAAGATCGAGCGCTGGCCGCTCAACGAGCATGGCTCGGCGGGAACGATCGCCGAAGTCGCCACCGTCAACGACTGTGTCGGGGACGGTATGGCGGTGGACCAGCAGGGCGGCATCTGGATCACCTGCTATGGATTCGGGAGCGCCTACCGCGTGACCCCCGACGGCGAGTTCACCGACAAGATCACCACGGAACAGAAGGCCCTCACCAACGCCGTCTTCGGCAGGGGAGCCGATAACACGACTCTCTATCTCTCCAGCTCCGACATGGAGCGCGTCACTGGATACGTCTACCGCGCCACGGTGAGAGTGCCGGGGTTACGGTAGGCCCTGGGCTGGGCGGCTTCGTATTACACTAAGGTGGTTAGCGAAGCGATCACCCCATGGCCGCCACAACTCCCATTCCTGACCTCGCTGCTTTCGACAAGCCTCAACAGCAAGACCTCGACAAGTGCGTCCATTGCGGCCTGTGCCTGAGCGCTTGCCCGACCTACCGTGAGCTCGGTGTGGAGATGGACTCACCGCGCGGCCGAATCTACCAAATGGTTCAGGTTGCCGAGGGCGCCATCGAAATCAATGACGACTACATTGAGCACATCGATCTGTGTTTAGCCTGCCGCGCTTGCGAAACCGCATGCCCCTCGGGCGTGAAGTACGGACGCCTGGTGGAGGCGGCCCGGGCACAAATCACGGCCAACCACGAACTGCCCTGGCCTCGGCGCTTGGCGCGCTCGTTCATCTTCGGGCAACTGCTGACCACCCCGTGGATGCTGCAGGCCGCGGGCTACCTCACCTTCTTTTACCAGCGCAGCGGCTTGCAGTGGCTTGTGCGGAAGACCGGGGTTTTGAAGCTTTTCGGATCGCTCGCGGAGCTGGAACGGCTGACGCCGGCGGCTGAGGTCCCTTTCTTTTTCAGCCAATTCGGGAAGGTGTTCCCGGCTCACGGGGAGAGAAAACACCGCGTGGCGCTGCTGGTGGGCTGCATTGCCAATATCTCCTTCGCGCGGCTGAACGAGGCGACCGTGCGCGTGCTGCAGCACAACGGGTGTGAAGTCACTGTTGCGGCGGGGCAAGGCTGTTGCGGAGCTTTGCAGGTGCATGCCGGGCTGCGCGACCTGGGCCGCCGCCAGGCGAAACAGAACATCGATGCACTCGAAAATGGCGACTACGACGCCTGCATCACCAACGCGGCCGGCTGCGGGTCGGTGCTCAAGGAATATCCGGAATTGTTTGAACACGATCCGGCTTGGCACGAGCGCGCCGAGCGGTTCTCGGCGAAGATGAAAGACGTAAGTGAATTCCTGGCGAGCATCGAGTTCAATCGCAACCTTGGACCGCTGCCGATTACGGTAACCTACCAGGACTCCTGCCATTTATTGCACGGCCAGAAAGTGCGGTCCCAACCGCGCCAAATGCTGGCGGCGATTCCGGAACTCACTTTCACGGAGCTGCCTCTCAGCGAGGTCTGCTGCGGCAGCGCCGGCGTCTACAACATCGAGCACACCGAAATGTCGATGAGCTTGCTCGAGAACAAAATGCAGATGGCCGGTCTAACCAAGGCGGATACGATCGCCACGGCAAACCCGGGCTGCCTGCTGCAGCTTCGCGCCGGCGCCGAGATCTTCGGTGGCGGGCAACGGGTGGTGCATGTCGTGGAGTTGCTCGACGAGGCGTATCAGAAGGCAGCCACATCCCGCTTGCCTTCCGCGGCGAACGGCACTCTTGCCGGTCCTGCGCCGCGGTATGAACCGGGCACCTAGGTATCAGATCAGACCAACCACATTATTAGCACTTTTCGTCCGGAGAGGAGCCGCCTCGAATCGCAGCCCCGCCGCGAAGCGGCGCCGGATCGTAGCCCATGGGTGGAGCGAAGCGGAACCCTGGGTCCCAAACCCCTCGAGGCGAAAGCCCCGCAAGGGGGCGCAGGGAACAGCGGTGCCCCGGCTGTCCTCACGGAGCAGCCGGGTTGCGGGCCTCGGATTCGCCCGCCGCCAGCCCTTCCCGTACATTCGCCAGCCCCAAATTCCGCACCACGAGTGCCGAGTTCTTGCTGCCGAAACCGATGCAGTTGCAAAGCGCGTATTCAATCTCGCGGCGGCGGCCCGGGTCGGGGATGTAGTCAAGATCGCATTCAGGGTCGGGTTCCTCCAAGTTACTCGTCGGAGGCAGAACACCGTCCCGCATCGCGAGTAAAGTTGCCGCCAGCCCGGCGGCGCCCGAGGCTCCCTGTGGATGCCCGATCTGGGATTTGAGGGACGACGCGGCCAGGCGGTCCGCGTGCCCGTCGAAACACAGGCGCACGGCGCGCGTCTCGACCGGATCGTTGAGCTCAGTCGAGGTCCCGTGCAGATTGACGTAGTCAATCGCCTCGGGCGCCAGCCCGGCGGCTTCGAGCGCCATCCGCATGGCGCGCGCCGGTTCCTCGCCGCCTGCCTCGAGCCGGACACGGTGGTAGGCCTCGCAAGTCGATCCATAGCCGGCGATCTCGCCATGGACCGGAGCGCCGCGGGCCAGGGCCTTCTCGAGAGGTTCCAGCACAAAGAACCAGGCGCCTTCACCCAGCACGAATCCGGCCCGGTCGCGCGAAAATGGCCGGGACGCCTTCTCTGGCTGGTCGTTCCACTTCGCGGCCAGGATTCTCATGAGCTGGAAGCCGCGAATAATCAAGTAGGAGATGGGAGCATCGACGCCTCCGGCGACCACGGTTTCGAGTGTGCCGTGACGCACCAGCTCCGCCGCGTAGCCGATGGCGTCGGTCGAAGACGTGCATCCGGTCGAGATGATGTGGCTGCGCCCGCGCAGTCCGAATGCCATCGACACCTCGCTCGAAAGCGAGCCGATCGTGGAAGTGGGGATGGTATAGACACTGACCTGCTTGACTCGGTTTTCGTAATAACGGCGATATTGCTCTTCGGTAAAGACCTGGCTGCCCCCGCCGGAGCCGACCAGGACGCCGATGCCGCGCAACTGGTCAATCGACAGCGCCGATGTATCGATGCCGGCGTCCTCGAGCGCCTCGCCAGCAGCGGCGCGTGCCAGCGCGACGGCTCTTGAGACATGGGGGCGGTACTTCGGCTCAACGTAGGCGTCTTCGTCGAAGTCGGGGATCTCGCCGGCGATGCGCACCAGCAGGTCGGCCGGGTCAAAAGAGCGGATTGCCCGAACGCCACTAACGCCCGCCTTCGTTGCTTCCCAAAACGCTTCCCGCCCAATGCCGTTGGGACTGACGGCGCCGATTCCCGTGATGGCAACGCGATGGCCCATGAAAGGCGTATGGTAGCGCAGGTCGCCTCAGCCTGTTGCAACGGACTTTCGCCCCGCGAGCCAAAAAACCGGACCCCGCCTGCTACAATGCGAATGGTGGAAACAAGCAAGGTGGCGACAAGCTTGATGTGGCGCACGTCTCCAGACGTGCCGTGTCGCCATTCCTGGCGACATGTCTTAGCTAGGTCTTAGTTAGCATCGCCGCCGAATCTGCCACGGTCCCGCCGCCGGCTGCAACCCGAGTCACTGAAAACAAAAACATTATCAGTTGACACCAATGACAAGGCGTCGAAATGGCCCGAGATCCTGCCATTCTGTGCCATTTTCTGCCATTCTCGGCCATTTTATAAAGAAAATTTATACGTCAACCGGTAACCGCTTTGTTTCCACCACTTCGCCAGGCCGTGGCCACTGACATCCTCGGCGTGCCGCTTTGCCCAGCGTAATGCAGGGTTGGCGTCAAACCGAGCCGCGCACGTCAGCAAGCGGTTGCCGTAAGCGGGCGGATTATGGCTCGGAAACCGGCCATACGGCCAGTCGAGACCGCGTCCCGAGAGACTATGGGATTCGTTCGTTTAGCGGCCTAACGTTTGGATCGGCGTCGAATAGCGCTCAGGCAGAACTGCCAATAGTCCTCATATTCCGCGTCCGTCATTTCTGATCGCCGGCGCCCGTTGGACCAAATCGCCACGTCGATGTCCACGAGGTCTTCAAGGTGTCCGAGTGGAGCGGTCCGCGAACTCCAATCGTAGTCGTCGTAATTGAGTTCTTGAAAGATGAAGGGCATGATGCAAGCATCGAGCTTTCGTTTGTCCGGCAGCGGTAGCCCGTCTTCTTGGACGGTGGCTCGTATGTCAATCAGAAAGTGATACCGCAACGCACCAATTGAACCGGTGCCAGCGTCACCGTCACGGCGGGCCAACGCTTCGTCGATCATGGTCAGGATGTCGTTGGAATCTAACGGCATATGTGTTCTCGCAAGAGTATAGCGGTTCGGGATGCAACAATCGAGAAGCTGAGGTGGGCATCCGGAGGAACGGAATTCGCCTTGCGCCCGGAGATGCGCCGTCTTGACACTGCAAAGTGTGGGAGGCGCTGGATATCTGCCCAAGAATCGCAGTGCCTGCTAAATTCGGAGTCCGCATCACAATGCTCTGGCGAGGTGGATCCCCGCCCGCATGCTTCCAAGATTGCGTCAGACTCGTTTCTCACCAGGTCGGGGATGTTGTTGCGGCAGTTGGCACAATTCATGGAGTTCGCTCCAGGTGGAAGGATTAACTGCTTGTTGCAGACTGGTTCCTCAACCCCAGCGGCCATCTTAGCGCCTTGAATAATAGTTCCTATGTCTGCGATGGACCCAGACGACCGGCCGCCATTGGACAACGACGCGTTGATCGAGCGCCTGCGGGCTTGGTTCAGCAAAGGGCGTTCTCAGCGAGCCCGTTCCTGGTCGTGACGCAGGACGTGACGGATCACCTTCGTCCCGACTACGACGACGGCCTCTACCCGCAGTATGCCGCCAACCGGAAGGCATTGCAGAAACTTCTGGACCAAGATGCTCGGAGAAACGCTGACTCGCTCGAAGTTCTCACCGAACGGCGAGGCGCGACGTGGCGCGGGCCCCCAGGCCTGCCGCGCCGGCACTCCTGCCGGCGCTTGTGCTGCTCACCCAGCACCCAAGATCGAACAGACACTGTGCTCGCCGCGCGCAGCAAGCCGGGCCGCGCGCAGCAAGCCGGAAGGATCAGAGCGGGACCGCTTGCTCTATTGGCGCCGCCGCAAACCGTTCCAAACAGGCGTCGAGAGGAGTCTGTGGGAATCCAAGGATCGAAGACATCGCAGCATCGTACTCCGAACGCGAACACGAATCACCGTTGAACTTCGGGGCGACCATCGCGCATCTGGAGTCGCGCCGTCTCGCAATGGGAGGCAGACTCTTAAAGTCGCGCTTGTCAGGCGAATGGGTGACGGAGCCATTGACATCCGAGCAGATCGGGGGACTTAAGGAACGGCTTTCGAAAGGACTGGAGCAGGGTGCGGTCGGAATCGGCATGCATACACACCCGGTGCGACGCCTGAGGAGCTCGAGGCGGTTTTTGATGTGCCGGCGAGACACAATGCCGCCTGCTATGTCCATATGCGCACGAACGATCAGGACGTCAGCAATCTGAAAGAGGTGCTGTCACCGGCACGGCACTACGGCGCGCAACTCCACATTGTCCATCTCAATAGCAGTGGCCGCGACCGCGCCCCAGACTATCTTGCCGGCATCCGCACGGCCCAGGCCGAGGGAATCGATGTGACAACAGAGTGCTATCCGTATAACCGCGGTTCTTCCTACATCGATTCGCACGCATTCGACGACTGGGAGACGATGTCGGACGAAGAGATCGGCCAGCACATCTGGGTTCAGACCGGAGAGACCTGACCCGCGAGACGTTCGCGAAGTACCGGACACTTGGCGGCTTGATCATGAGCCCAGCGAGCTACAGCGAAGAGTCCGTCAAGGACCTGGTCGCCCACCCGATGGTAATGATCGCGAGCGACGGGATGTGGTTAACCGATCGTAAGGCGCACCCAAGAACTTTCGGAACCTACGCTCGTGTCCTCGGCCGCTACGTTCGCGAGCAACGGGCGCTCGGCCTCATGGACGCCCTCAAAAAGATGACTGTGCTTCCCGCCGACCGGCTCTCGAAGCGGGTTCCGTCAATGAAGAAGAAGGGCCGGGTTCAGGTGGGCGCCGACGCCGACAATGTAGTCTTTGATCCGGAGACGATCATCGACCGGGCGACTTACCAAGACCCGGCGCAATACTCGACCGGAATCGACCACGTTGTTGTGAACGGGACCGTAACGACGCTGCAGATACTTGCACTGCAAGCTGGCGCCGAGATGCTGACTCAGCGCACGCCGTTCGAGGCAGCCTACGAACAGGTGATCGCATACGGGATCTTGAACGAAGAGCCGGAGCCGGTCACGGCGCAGCGCGGCGGTCTCCCGGTGGAGATCGATCAAGTCATCAGCAAGACTCTGGCCAAAGGGCGGGAGGACCGTTACCAACAGGCTTCCTGATGATGACAACGGCGGTTAATCAGTAGCCGCGAACAATCTCGACAAGCCTGGCTTGCGATTGCAGTACTGACAAATTAGCGGTCTCTCTGGCAGCATGTCCGTGTGAAAAATCTCTGCCAACGATTTCGCTTCCCGCCTTCAATCATTCGACATACCGTTTGGCGCTACAATCGCACTGTGGCTCCGCTTTTCTCGTTGGCAGTGTGGATTGTGCTCGCCGGCATTTCGATCGGGTCGGCCCAAGTGAGTCAAGGGACTACTGACGGCGAGTGGCGTGCCTACGGCGCCGACAAGGCAGGCACCAAGTACTCTCCCCTCGATCAGATCGATAGAGCCAACTTCAGCGATCTCAAGATCGCCTGGCGCTGGCAGTCCGTTGACGGCTTTCTGAGCAAGACCACGGCCGGCGGCGGCGAGTGGTGGTCATCCCGTGATGCCATCGTTGAGCGGCTGGAGCAAGAAACGCCGAATCTGTATCGCGAGCAGCACACGCCGAACTACTCGAGTTTTCAGGCCACGCCGCTGATGATCGGCGGGGTGCTCTACTTCAATACGCCGCTTTCGCAGGGCGTGGCGGTGGACGCCCGCACCGGAAAAACCCTCTGGGTCTTCAACCCGAAGAGCTACGAAGAAGGCACCACGTCCATGACGGTCACCTGGCGCCAGCGCGGCGTGGCCTACTGGACCGATGGCGACCGAGAACGGATACTCTGGGGCACCGGCAGCGGTGATCTGATCTGCGTGAATGCCAAGACCGGCCACCCGTGTGCGGACTTCGGCCTCAATGGCCGGATCGACCTCACGCAGCGGCTGCCGCGCGCCGGCCGCTCAAAGCGCGACTATCTCAATGCCATGCTCTACTCGGTGCAGTCGCCGCCCATTGTCGTGGGCAATGTCGTCATCCACGGCTCCTCCATCGCGGACCGGCGCATTAACAAAGAGGCTGTGGCGGGCTGGGTGCGGGCCTGGGACGTCCGAACAGGCGAACACATGTGGGATTTCCACACGGTGCCTCAGGCGGGCGAAGAGGGCGTGGAAACTTGGGAGAACGACTCCTGGACCTATTCCGGCAACGCCAACGTGTGGACCTACTTGAGCGCCGACGAGGAGCTCGGTTACGTCTACCTGCCGACGGGCACGGCGACCAACGATTACTACGGCGGGCACCGGCCCGGCGACAATCTGTTCGCCGAGAGCATCGTCTGCGTGGACGCCAAGACCGGCAAGAAAGTCTGGCATTTTCAGGCCGTCCATCACGGCCTTTGGGACTACGACTTTCCGACAGCGCCGAACCTGCTGGACATAACGGTTGACGGCAAACAGATCAAGGCGCTGGCGCAGGTGAGCAAGCAGGGCTTCCTCTACGCCTTCAACCGGGTGACCGGAGAACCGATCTGGCCGATCGAGGAGCGGCCAGTCGCCACCGACACCAATTTTCCCGGAGAGGCGCCTTCGCCGACCCAGCCGTTCCCGACACGGCCCGCCCCCTTCGAGTACCAGGGCGTGGTGGAAGACGACCTGGCGGACTTCACCCCTCAGATACGGCAGATGGCCCTCGAGGCGGTCAAGGGCTTCCGGCTCGGTCCGCTCTACACGCCGCAGATGCTTGCGGATGGTACGACGAAGGGTCTTTTGTTCAGGCCGCCGGGCGGCGGCGCGGCCAGTTGGTCGGGCGCCGCGGTCGACCCGGAGACCGGCATGCTCTACGTGCCGTCGCGAAACAGTGCGGGCGTGATGGCGTTCTATCAACCTGAGGGCGGAACTCTCGACTATACCCATGGCGCGCCGGAGGCCGCACGGCTCTCCGGCCGGGCCGGACGAGCTGCGCCGAGCATGCCGCACGGCCTGCCGCTGCTGAAACCGCCCTACTCTCGAATGACAGCCATTGACATGAATACGGGAGAGCATGTCTGGATGACGCCACTCGGCGATGGCGATCGGATCCGCAATCATCCCATGTTGAGAGATCTGAATCTGCCGCCCCTCGGCGGCGATGGTCGCGGCAATCCTTTACTGACGAAAACGCTCCTCATCACCGCGCTTTCGGCCGGCGGCGGCGGCGGCGGCCCGCGATTGGTCGCGTATGACAAAGCGACTGGTGAGGAGCTCGCGTCCGTGGACCTGCCACGTGGCGCCATTGGCACGCCGATGACCTATATGCTCGACGGCAAGCAGTACATCGCGTTGACGATCGGAGGTTCTCCGCCTGAACTCATCTCTTTCGCGCTGCCTGAAGGTTCGGACGCTGCCGGTGGCGACACACAGGATCAGGCCACGCTCGGGCAGAGTGTGTTTGTTCACTCATGTGCCGCCTGCCACTCCGACAAGCCAGGCGAAGTTTCCGGGCACAGTGCCGCGCCCGCGCTTATCGGCGAGGGCTTCAGATTCCGCTGGGCCGATTCCTCGACCGCCGATCTCCTTAATACCGTCAGGCAGACCATGCCACCCGCCGCACCGAACAGCTTGAGTGCTGAGGAGTATGCGGCTGTGACCGCCTACTTGTTGCATCTCAACGAGTAGGGTCACCACCTTGCGGTTGGGCGTCAATCAACGCCTTGATCGTGGGTTCAAGCCATTTACCAGTTGCGGGAGAGCGGGTGTATGGGCCACTGAGAGAGGGGGCTTCCTGATCGAGAGATTTTCACCCAGGGTTCCGCTTCCGCTGCACCCTTGGGCCGGGAAATAGGGGACAGAGCCCATCGGGCGGCCGAGGCGGCACATAGATGTTTGGTCCTAACGCGGACGAGCCGCAACCAAAGAGGAGCGCGGCCACTATCGGATGGAGCGCATTGAAGCGGCTAACCCCTCCCTCACGGTCGGGGCTCCGAATCTGGCTCCCGAATTTTCTGCCATGTTTTGCAAGGATTTCACCATAGAGGGCACCACGAGGGAGCGGGGTTACTGCGTCAAACCCTTGAGAGCACTTGACAGATACCTTTCATGGATGTCCCCGATTTTCTAAGCTAAAACTGGCGCCTGGAGGTCGGCGCCGCAGGCAAGAACGCCGGCGCTCCTCGTCACAAAATTTAGTCCCAGGCACTGGCTAAGCGGTGCTAGAATCAAGGGCCTGTGCGTCTCGCTCGCAGATCTCTCGGCTGGCTGCTGGCCTGCTCAGCGGGTATTGCAGCGGCTCAGGACCTGGCTGTCGTTTCCAGCGCGACTTTCCGGTTTGGGCCGCTGGCGCCCGACCTTGTCGCGAGCGCTTTTGGGGTGAACCTCGCAGCCTCCCGGTCCGGCGCAGTTCCGCTGCCTCTTCCCACGGAACTGGTGGGGACCTCGGTACGGGTCACTGACAGCACGGGAGCCGAATTCCTTTGCGGCTTGTACTTCGCTTCAGCGGGTCAACTTAATTTTGTCCTGCCAAGCGGTGTCGCCCTCGGGCCTGCTGTCGTAACGGTTCTGCGAGAGGCTGAAGAGGTTGCCTCCGGCCCGATCAGGATCGAGGGTGTAGCGCCTGGGTTCTACACCACGCGATCGAGTCTGGGGTTCGGCGCGATGTTTCGGATTGCGGCAGACGGCGCGCAGTCGACGGAAAACTTGTTGGAAGTCGTCGACGGAGAGGTCCGTACAAAGCTTTTTTCGATGGGCCCCAGCGGCGACCGGTTGTTGTTGGTGCTGCTGGGCACCGGCTACCGCGGGAGCGAGGTTACCGAGTTGCGGGTCGGAAGCGCTTTCTTGGAAAGCAACACGATCTCGACGGTGTTTCACGGCGAGCTGCAAGGGCTCCCGGGCATCGACCAAGTGATTTCGAACGTGCTTCCGCGCCGTTTGGAGGACTTCGGAGGCGGCCTTCGCGACGTTCGGATGTATGCAACCGCGCCGGGTGCGGATTCTCCTCGCGAATCGAACATCGCCAAGGTGGGTTTCGCGCCGAATCCCGATGCGCCGGTCCTGACGCGCGCTGCCGTCAGCGGAGAGCAGCGCTCAAACGGCGGCGTACGCATCCGCTGGTCGATCGATTTCGAGGACCGCGACGCGGACTTGGGGCCGCTCCGCCTGCATCTCCTCTTGACCGCCGAAGCCGGTTTCTGCTTGACGCGGCTGGAAGACGACGGCGTTCCCGGACAAAGCTCGGGGACCTACACGGGGCAGTTGAATTCGAACACCGGAGACGAGATCGGTTCCGTTCGGCGCGCGGACGTCAGCCTCCGCGACGAAGCCGGGCACAACAGCGCCTTTTACACAGCGGAACTTTCCGGAGACGCGTCGTGGCGAGTGCCCTGCGCCTTCTTCATCAAGCGTTTCGGCGTTCCCTCCCCCGTCATGCTGGGGCCGTCGCCGCAACTATTGGAACAGGTTGAGGGCTTCATATCCCGTTTCGACTCTCCACCCGGCGGCCTTGCGGAGCCGTCGCCGGAAGTCTTGGAAAAGGTGCGGGAGTTGATTCGAAAGCAGGCTTATTAAGATGATGACGAAAATTCGCTTCACACAGTTTTCCGTGGCGGCCTTCTTACTGGCCCGCTTGACTTGCGCGGCCGCGGCCGATCTCGAGTCGGTCACCTATTCGCCCGACATCACGGTGCTGCTGGGGTCAAGGACCGTAGTGGACCACGAAGTCGTCCGCGAGCGGGGAGGCAACTTCCGGCGGCGCTTGATCGCGGGCAGCGCCAACGACGTGGACGCTTTCCATCGCTTCGATGATGGCAGCGTCTTGTTCTCGCTGGGAGTTGCGACCGTTGCGAACGGACAGTTCACCCGGCCGGGAGACATTCTCTCCGCCGACTCCCAGGGCGTGCAAATCGTTCTGGACAGCCGGGCGTTGGGCGTGCCCGAGGGAGCTAACGCCGACGCCGTCAGCATCGATCCTGAGACGGGCGCGTTGTTGGTGTCCTTCGACATTACAGTGAAGCTCGGCGACCGTGTGTTCGCCGATGAAGACATCATTAGCTTTCTAGGGAACAGGTTCCGCATGGCCGTCGATGTGTCGCAGTTGGGAATCGACGAATCCCTCGACCTGGACGCGCTGCACGTCGAGGGTGGCGCGCCCACTTTGGTGTATATGTCCTTCGACGGCAGCGGCAGGGTCGGCAACGTCAGTTTCGACGACGAAGACGTGCTCGAGTTTGACGGACAAACGTTGCGGCTGGCTTACGACGGCTCCGAGCGTTTCGAGGGTTGGAAGCCGGGCGACCTCGACGCTCTCTATGTGGTTGTCGAGCAGGACGAGCCGCCTCCCCCGCCGCCCATGCAAGAGGTGCGGGGAGACCTCGACGGCGATCGCGACGTTGACCAGGCCGACTACCGCATCCTGACCCGATCGATCGGCCGCTGCGCGGGCGACGAAGGGTTCGCCGCCGCGGCGGACTTCAACCAGGACGGCTGCGTCACGCGGAGCGACGCGGACATCTGGTTCGACCACTTCGTGACCTTCCTGATCCAACAGAATGGGGTATTTAGTTGACTCCAGTAGCCACTACATCTTGGGGGTGGGGGTGCCGGCCCTGGTGGCCTCGACCATTGTCTTATAGGGAGCAGGGTCGGCGGCGACCGCCTGCTGGAGGAGGCGATAGAAAAGTTTGCCGCGCGACCGTGAGGTCCGCCGGTTGAAGCGGAACGTGAACTCGTCCAGGTAGTAGTCCAAATACTCGTGACTGACAGCCCCCTGGTGGGTCCCCAACAGCCAGCGCTTTAGCAGAGAGGCGACACGATGGACTCTCGGCAGCAGCTTACTCGCCGATTGCCGCTTCCCGCGCAGCACGGTGACTTCATGGCGGTATCCTTTGTTCTCCAATCCCGCATAGCCTTCCCAGCCGTCGGTGTGCACGAGGCTGCCAGGTTGGATAGCTTCTTCGACAAAGGCTTCCAAGCTCGCCGCTGAGGCATCCGCGATCCGACGGAGCCGGATGCGACCCATACCGCGCCCATCCTCCTCGGCAGCAACCGCAACTAACGCTTTGCCAACCATTTCGCGACCTCGGACGCCCTCTTCGACTCCGCCCACATACGTTTCGTCCACCTCCACCCGGCCGACCAGCCGATTGCGACCGGGGCGCACCATGGCGCGGCGGAACTTGTGCAGCCAGGTCCAGGCGGTTACATAGCTACCCAAACCCAAGACCCGCTGCAACTCCAGCGCGCTGGCCCCGCCTTTTTGCGTTGTCACCCACCAAGCCGCCCGGAACCACAACGTCAAGGGCTTGCGGGTGTCCTGGAAAATCGTGCCCGCCGTCACCGAGGCCTGGTAACCGCAGTCGGCGCAGAGCAGCAGATTGCGTTTGCTGGCCCATGAGGACTGGATCCCACAGCGCGGGCACACGAACCCCTCCGGCCAGCGCAGCTTCAGCAGGTACTCCCGGCACGCCTCCTCGGTCGAGAATCGAGCTTCCAACTCGACGAGGTTTCGGGGGTAGTCCTCCTTCATGCCCCCAACCACAACATATTGTGGCTACTGGAGTCAACTAAATACCCCATCCAACAGATTCTTTCCAACGGAGTTCTGCAATGAAAAAGAGACTCGTTCTCGCCGCCTTCGTTCTGTGTGTTCCCGCGCTTTGGGCAGCCGACGGCGTCATCGAGATCAACCAGGCGGACGTCGAGGCTAGCGGCGGCTTCCCGTATGTGATCAGCGAGCCGGGCAGCTACAAGCTTACCGGCAACCTGTCGGTTCCCGACGAAAACACCACGGCCATCGAGGTAAGAGCCGACGATGTGACGCTCGACCTCAACGGCTTCGCGATCCAATGCACTGACCCGGACGGCGTCCGTTGTGAACCGTCGTCTGGAAGCGGCGAGGGTGTGACTAGCTTTTTTGTCAGCGGCGAAAACGCTAGCAATACCGCGGTGCGCAACGGAACGATCCGTGGAATGGGTAGTCACGGAGTCAACGTCGATTCCGGTCTTGTGGAAGGCATCCAAGCGCTGGAAAATGGGGGTCCTGGGATAGCCATCGGCGAAGGGGTGATCGCCGATTGCCTGGCACGCTCCAATGCCGGAACGGGAATCGAGATAGGGAAAGGTGTTGCCACGACCAACATTGCCGTACTGAATGGCGGCGATGGGATAGAGGTGCGGAATGGAGTCGCGCGGAACAACACCAGCGCGGGGAACGACGGAGATGGCATCGGATCCGAGGGCAGCGCGCTTATCTTGGGGAATCGCGTCATCAACAATTCCGGGGCCGGTCTGAACCTGGTCTCGGAGTCCGCTGGTGTTTCCGGGTATACCGACAACGTCATCAACGGCACTGTGACCGGCGGGCAAGCGATCGGTTGCAACCTGATTGACGGCAGCCAAATCTGCCCGAACTAGGCTTTTTAATCAAAGGTAGCGGAAAAGAGGGAACAGACGGAAAAGAGGGAACAGATAATGAGACAGCCTTTTCGTCACCTGATAGCAGCTTGGGCCCTGACGGCCGCACTGACCTTGACGCTCCAGGCAGCCGACGGCGTCATCGAGATCAACCAGGCGATCGTCGAGGCTAACGGCGGCTTCCCGTATGTGATCAGCGAGCCGGGCAGCTACAATCTCACCGGCAACCTGACGGTTCCCGACGAAAACACGAGTGCCATCGAGGTGCAAGCCCGCGGTGTGACGGTCGATCTGAATGGGTTCGCAATCATCGGCCCGGTTCAATGCACAGCAGAAAACGGGAGCGTCAGTTGTTCGCCGCAGGGAACTGGCTTCGGCGTCCGGGCTCAATTTGCGTTTCCCACGGTCGTGCGCAACGGATCTGTCCGTGGAATGGGTTCTGGAGGAGTCCAAATTGATTCCGGTCGTGTGGAAGGCATCCGAGCGCTGGAGAATGGAGGCCGTGGGATCGGCGCCCGCGGGATCGTCACGGGTTGCTTTGCGCAGTTGAATGGGGAGTTCGGCATCGCCGTCTCCGATGGGATCGTTGAGCACAGCTTCGCACTATTCAACTCCGGGTTAGGGCAAGGGTTCGGGATCGCCGTGGTGGGCGGAGTCGCGCGAGGCAACGCCAGCGATTCCATCTTTGTCAATGACGGCGCCCTCCTAGGGAACTGGATTGAGAACGAGTTGGAATTGCTGAATTTCTCCGGGTATGCCGACAACGTCATCGACGGCGTTGTGACGGACGACGCAGGGGAAGTGCAACCGCAACCGATTGGCTGCAACCTCATCGGCGGCAACCTGGTTTGCCCTGAGGGGAGCGCGGCAATGTGACGGGCGGGCAAGCGATCGGTTGCAACCTTCATTGACGGCAGCCAAATCCGCCCGAACGGGCCGTTTAATCAAAGGAAGAGGAAAAGAGGGAACAGACCATGAGACAGCTTTTTCATCACCAGATAGCAGCTTGGGCCCTGACGGCCGCACTGAGCTTGACGGCCCAGGCAGCCGACGGCGTCATCGAGATCAACCAGGCCTCAGTGGAGGCCGCGGGCGGTTTTCCGTTCGAGATCACGCGGGCCGGCAGTTACAAGTTGACCGGCAACCTTGAGGTGGACGACATTGACACGATCGCCATTTGGGTCCGGGCCCCTTACGTTACGCTGGATCTGAACGGCTTCAGCATCCGCGGGCCCGTGACGTGTGAGCTTAGCGGGCTTTGCGACCAGGCGGGCCTGGGTGCGGGTGTCTGGGCGGCCTTCGCTCCGCCCCAAATGGGCCCTGACGGCGTGTTGCAATGCACCATTGACGCCGTACCTGGGGGACCCCCGGGTGTGGAGATCCGCAACGGAGTCATCTCTGGGATGGGCGGCGACGGCATCGGCGGCCTGTTCGAGGGGCGCGTCGAGGCTGTGCGGGTCGTAGCGAACGGCGGCCACGGTATTGAGGCCAGCGAGGGCAGCACCGTCACGGGTTGTTTGGCTTCAAGGAACGCACTGGAAGGGATTGCCGGCGGCGCTAGCCTGATCGAGCGAAACACAGTGTTCGGCAACGGCAGGGTGGACCTCCTTGTCTTGGGTGGAGCTGCAATCGGAAACGTGGTGTTTGCCGGCGGCGACGACGCCCTCAGTGTATCGCGGGGCGCCGGCTACGGGATGAACACTATCCAGGGCAACCTCAATGCCAATAACGCAGGGGAACTTGGCTGCAACGTGATCAATGGCGAGACGTTCTGTCCTCAGGCGGTTAGCCAGTGATCGACGCTCTCGGAGCCGCTCGTCGTATGCTCAGCGCGAAGCTTCCATGATGACCAGAATCTGTTCTACGATTTGCGCTCTGTTCTTCACGCTGGTGGCCCAGGCAGCCGACGGCGTCATCGGGATCAACCAGGCCTCAGTGGAGGCCGCGGGCGGTTTTCCGTTCGAGATCACGCGGAGCGGCAGCTACATATTGACCGGCAACCTTGAGGTGGACGACGTTAACACGACCGCCATTTGGGTCCAGGCCCCTTACGTTACGCTGGATCTGAACGGCTTCAGCATCCGCGGGCCCGTTACGTGTGAGCCTGGCGGGGTTTGCGACCAGGCGGGCCTGGGTGTGGGCGTCTGGGCAGCCTTCGAAACGCCCGAAACGCCCCCTTTCGCCCCTGAGCCATGCAACGTTGAGGCCCTTGGGGGACCGCCGGGTGTGGAGATCCGCAACGGAGTCATCTCTGGGATGGGCGGCGCCGGGATCGGCGGCCTGTTCGAGGGGCGCGTCGAGGCCGTGCGGGTCATAGCGAACGGCTGCAATGGTATTGAGGTCACTCGCTGTCGCCTGGGCTGTTCAGGCCGAACTGCTCCGCGAAATCTTCGGCAATCCGTTCCAGCACGTCCAACCCGCAAAGGGGTGGTCTACACCTGACAGCAACCCCGTGGTCCGGCTCGCTCGGGCGATCTATGAGGATCGCGCCTTCGGACGGCCTGCCTGCCCTGGCGGAAGCGCTGGAACGTCAAGGCTATCGCGATCCTGATGTGCTCGGTCATTGCCGCCGACCGGGAGGACATGTGCGCGGCTGTTGGGTCGTTGACCTGATTCTTGGCAAGCCGTAGGAGGATCGGTTGCAACCTCATTGACAGCAGCCAAATCTGCCCGAACCGGCCGTTGAATCAAAGGTAGCGGAAAAGAGGGAACAGACCATGAGACAGCTTTTATCACAACAGTAATCAACAGTTAGCCTTGAGGGTTCCTGCTGTATGGCAATGGATCTCCCAGCATCAGCATCAGCATACGGATAGGCTACCCTAGGATGACAGCACCATGACTACAAAACTGAAGTACGCAAACCCCCTCGTTCTCAGTATCTTGATCTCCCTGCTTGGAGGCGCGGTAGATGGCCGGGCGCAAGGCCAGGATTCTCCCGGCAGTGCGGACCACCCAACGGTGACGCGCTACGCCGGTTCATTCATCGATGGCTACGAGGTCAAAAACTTTGACGAGTACACACTGCCACTGGGACCGGCAGTTCGAGATGCAACGGGCCAGCGGGTTCCCTCAAAGAAAGAAACCCTGGAGGGTAAGATCACGCGAATCCTCTACCGCGGGCCGGAGGGGCGATCCACACTGGAAATTCTCCGCAACTACCGGGCGGCGCTGGAATCGGCCGGTTTTGAGATCTTGTTTACCTGCGCCGGCAAGGAGTGTGGCTTCCTGTTTCACTGGATTTTCTACCACGAGATGGAACAGCGAATTCGAAGCACAAGAACAAGCGGAGGGGCATTTGACATCCCGCAGGATCTTCGTTACCTGGCCGCGAAAGGGCCCGTGGGTGGGGTGACGCGCCACGTTTCCGTGCTCGTCGCCTTCGATGCCGGGTTCAGCAAGCTGAGCAAGCGTCCGGTGACGCTCCTGGAAGTCATCGAGTCCGAGGCCATGGACACCGGAATGGTCACTGTGAAAGCCGGCGCCATGGCGAAAGGCATCGACGCCACTGGCCACATTGCGATCTACGGTGTCTATTTCGACACCAATAGTGCCGAGATCAAGCCGGAATCCTCCTCCACGTTAGAGGAAATTTCCAAGCTCCTCCAGGGTCGGCCCTCGCTAAAACTGCAGGTGGTCGGACACACCGACAGCCAAGGCGGCTACGAACATAACATGGACCTTTCGAGACGCCGGGCGGAGGCCGTCGCAACTTCTCTGGCAGGCCGATACGAAATCGATAGCGGCCGATTGAGGGCGGCTGGCGTGGGGCCTCTCTCTCCCGTGGCTTCAAATGACGCGCCGGAAGGTCGAGCTAAGAATCGGCGCGTGGAACTGGTGAAGCAGTGACGACCGGCGGCACTGATAGGACAAATGCGAAATTGCGTTCCGTCCAGTTATCGTCCCGTGCCTCGGAAACGTCTCCCGGTGGGGGCCTTTTTGGTATGCTGAGCGTCACAACGAATGGGAGATTGCCGGTCAATCTCTAGGGAGGGAATCATGAAGGAACAGGGTTTTGAAAGACGGACCGTCCTGAAGGGAGGGCTTTTGTCTGTAGCCGCGGCGCTGGGACTCCTGCCGGGCTGCACTGAAACGGGCTCTTCGCCCGGAGGCGCGGATACTCGCAACACGGACGAGGGAGGTTCAAGCAGCAGTCTGCCCACCGCCATGCTTGGAAAGACGGGCGCCATAATCCCCATTCTGGGTCTTGGAACATCAAAACTGGGGCTGTTCAATGGACCGGTTTACGATTACCAGCATATGGCCCGAACTTTCAGCTCGGCGATCGATCACGGGATACGTTATCTGGACACAGCAGCCGGCTACCGTCGGGCCGAAGAGGCAGTGGGTGAAGCGATGCGCGGCCGCCGCGATCAAGTCTTTGTGGCCACCAAGCTCTCGACCGATACCCGAGAAGAAGCTCAGCCGCTGTTTGAAAGGTCGCTCGAGCGGCTCGGGACCGATTATGTCGACGTACTTCACATGCACAGCGCGGGGCAGCGGAATCTGGACGTTGCTCTCTCCAAAGACGGGGTTTGGCCCTATATCATGGAGCAGAAGAAGGCTGGAAGAGCCCGCTTTTGCGGCATTACCGGACACAACAATCCGCCCAATTTCGTCAAGGTCCTGGAAAATGAAGAAATAGATGTCCTGATGTGCTTGATGAACTTTGTCGATCACCATACCTATTCATTTGACGAAGTCGTACTGCCTTTGGCCAGAAAACAGAACGTTGGCGTGATGGCGATGAAAGTCTACGGAGGTTTGGAGGCCGGGCCGACCGGAGGCTTCCATTTTTACAGTGACCCGGTTCGCCACCCCTCCCAGATGGAGGTGCAATTCGATAAGAGTGCGCTACGCGACGCCCAGCGCTTCGCCAAGAGTCTGGATGGTGTCAGCGGCATGGTGATTGGCGTCTTTGATACCGAGGAGATTCAGAAGAACGTGCAAATGGCCATCGAGACCGAGCCGCTGTCCGGCGAGGAACTGGCGGCGGTCCTCGCCCTCGGTCAAAAAGTCTCCCACGGGTGGGTGGAGCGCTACAGCTGAGATAGAAGCCTTTCAAGGCAATGGGCGCCCGGCTACTGCCGTTTGACTGGAGCAGATTGATCCTCTGCAGGCGCCGCTGGCTGGGCATCGCCCGGCTGCGATGGTGAGAGAAGAGCTCATCTTCGTGATACCAGCCGCTCTACCCATCGTCAGACAATCCCCCCGCTGGCGTGTCAGCGGACTATAGTATTGGAAAGTAGCGGAGGTTTCAGATGAGTGATCGATTTCTCACTGCGTTGTTCACGATGATTGCCACCCTCTTGCTGGCGCCACTGCCCGCTCTCGGCCAGGCCGAGACGGACCGTTGGACTCCCCCCCGAACACCGCACGGCAGGCCAGACATACAGGGCATATTCACCTTCCGTACCATCACGCCGTTGCAGCGCCCCAAAGAGCTGGAGGGGAAAACGACCCTGAACGCCGAGGAAGCGGCGACCTTTGAAGAGTATCGCAACCGGCGCCTCAATCGCGATCTGTTCGATCCAATCACGGGAGCGCCGTGGGCCGGCTACCAACCGAGGTCCGAAGGCGGGGTTTTGTCCTACAACAATTTTTGGTACGAACGGGGAATCGAGCTCACCAAGGACAAGCGCACGTCGCTGATTGTCGACCCGCCGGACGGGAGAATTCCCTTCAAGAAGGGGATAATCCAAAAGCGCGCGGAGCGGAGATTGAAGCTGATTTCAGGCTTTGGCGATTCTTACGAGGACCGCAGCCTGTCGGACCGTTGCATCATGGGGTTCAACTCCGGACCGCCGATGATTTCCGGGTCCTATAACAACAATGTTCAAATTCTGCAGGTTCCGGGATACGTGGTGCTGTTAAACGAGATGGTGCATAACACCCGCATCATCCCTACCGATGGGCGTCCGCACGGGAAACTCCGTCAGTGGGCAGGCGACTCGCGCGGCCACTGGGAGGGCGATACGCTGGTCGTCGATACCATCAACTTCCTGCGCGAGACGAGCCTGGCCGGATCCAGCGCCGGCACTCATCTGGTCGAACGCTTCACGCGCGCCGACGCCGACACGGTCGTTTACGAGTTCACGGTCGAGGATCCGAATTCCTACACGCGCCCCTGGACCGCGATGATGCCTCTGAGAAGGACGGACGGGCCGCTCTACGAGTACGCCTGCCACGAAGGGAATTACGGCCTCTATAACATCCTCGCCGGCGCACGCAAGAAGGAGAAGGAAGCCGCGGAGGCGGCGAGAAAGCGATAGCGGCAGTTGAAAGTGTAAGCCCCTCGGCTTTGGGGTCAGTCTGGATTCTCGAGGCGGTGGTAGATCCGTTGTATCGCCAGCCGGTCTACACCCACTTTCTCAATGGGTATCTCGGTGTGGTTTGTCATGTCGATGGTTAGGGCGGCTTCCTCCGCATTGACGCCTGCGGCGTGCTTGGCGGCCGTCCTCTTCCAAAGATCCCGGTAGTACTCCTGAACGAGATCAATCCGCCCAAGGTCCGTGACGGGTGAGCCATGTCCCGGAACGAAGATGTCGAAGTCCAGGGCCTTCAGATTCTCCATGGTCTGGGGCCACTCATCGACGAAACCGTCACCCAGGAATGACGGCCCGGCAAACGCCATATCGCCGGTGAATACGAGCCTGTCCTGGGGAAAGTAAACGACAACGTCACCCCCGGTGTGGGCACGCCCAAGGAAGATGATCTGGATTTCGCGGCTCCCTCGATAAAGCGTCATCCGCTCGTTCATGGTCACGTTGGGCGGCACCGGGTGGATCTCGCTGAAGTCTCCAACGTGCGCGGAAAACACCGCCAGGTAGGTCTCGAGCCGTTCTCGCTCCTCGTCGTCCTCGGTGGAGGCGATTTCCTTCTTCAGCCGGGCTAACGTTGCATTGTTACCGGCGAGACCGCGCCGATAGGTTGGCTCATCAAAGGGCGCGGTAGCCAGCTTCATGTAGGTGAACTCATGCCCGATGATCGGAATGTCAGCGAACTCCTGATTGCCATGGGCATGGTCCCAATGATGGTGGGAGTTGATCAGGGCGGTAACGGGTTTCGTCGTGATCTCCTTGATCGAGGCGATGAGATCCCGTGCCTTGGCTGGCGTGACATGGGAATCCACCACCACGACATCCTCGTCGTTGACGACAACCAGCGAGTTGCTGTTGAACACCCGCGCCGTGGTTTGAGCCAGGTAGATCCCGTTTCTGATTTCCGTAAAGCGGTGGGTGTCCGTGGTTATGGGATCCGCGGTGTACAGCAGTCCGGCGGTAAAACAGCCGGCGAGTCCCATTATCGCCGCGCGGAGCGTCCATCGAGCGTTGGTCATGGAGTGTTCCCCTGAAGTAGTGTACACCAGAAAGCCTGTTCTCGCAGAGCCGCGGTCAAGAACGGGGGGTCAGATGAGAGTTCGTAGCTCAAAGCATCCCAGGTGACGGCAGTAGCGCGGGAAGACGATCCTTCGCTTCAGCAGCCAAGCGGGAATCCAGAATGTGCGGGCCGGGCGAATGAGAGACCCCTGGCATACTCCGCCGAGTTCCGCGGCGACTTGGCAAACGTCAAGGCAGCTCCATCACCTCGACCTTGCGGATGCACACCCTGCTGCCGGGATCGTGGTGCTGGAAAGCGAAGTACCCTTCCTTGAATGTCTGGGCGAAGTCGAGATACTCGTACAGTTCGTTGCCATCGACCGTGACCTTGATCCGAGTCAAGTCCCTGCCGCGCCAAACATCGTCCTGGACTTGGATCTCGTAGGTGAACCATGTGTCGGGTTCGACAAGATCTTTGTACACGTGGCACAGGCCGTAAAGTGAACCCGTACGGATGGGGTCACTATGCGTGCTGTCGATTTGTGCTTCGTATCCGTCGGCGAAGCTCGGTTTGCGGGTCGCGCGGAAGTAGAGTCCCGAATTGCCCTTGTCGTTGATCTTTGTCTCGGCACGGTAGCGAAAGTTTTTATAGGGGCCCTTCGTGCCAACCAACATCGACGCAGGTCCCGAGCCACACAACGCTCCGTCCTTGACTTCCCAGACGCTCTTGTCGTTGCCGACTCTCTCCCATCCTTCCATGGTTTTGCCATCGAACAGAGAAACCCATTCCTCAGCTTTGGCGTCACCTGTCAAAAGGAAAGCAATCAGCACGGGAACTGCAACAGAAAACCAGCGCAGCGAGAATCTCATTCGGTTGTTCCTCCTAGCGATGAATCGGCCGAGCACGCACTTCCGAACTATGATAGCAGACAAGGCGCGTTCAATCGCGAAGTCGTCCCACAGTGGTCCGTTTTCGGGACCTATTGCTTGCCGAGAGATGCCCCCCCGCTTTCTGTGTTGCTCACAGAAAAACTAACTTCGTCAATAACAATGGCGCCGCTGACTCCGGCGTTACTACCCACGCCGGTTCCAACTGGCTTTGCCATTCTCGCATTCTGGTCTCCTTTCCTCTGAACGTGGTGGTTCTAGGAAAGGAGACCACACCCACCCCCGCACGCCGGGGCAGCGGTTTGTGCTGGTTGAACCCGCCGAAGACAAGGAAAGCAAGCCACCCGCGATTCATGTAACCCAGAACTGGTTCGCCGAGTTCCGCGGCCGCGAGCACGACTACTAGGGCGAGCTGGCGTGTTTAACTTCCGTTGCCGTCGATTCCCGCGACGTCGCGGACGACGACTTTGGCGGTGGCCAGGTTGTCGTGGCCGTCGTGGACGCGTACCGCAACCGTATGTTCCCCCGGCTCGGCGTCTTCCGTTTCGAAATCAAACGACAATTGTTTGGAATCGAATAGCCGGCTGGCTGGGAGAATGGGTTTCCAGTCGGAGCCGTCGAGCGAATATTCCGCTTTGTGGATCTTGGTCGCCGTGTCGGCGGCGCTGAACTCGACCCGCAAACGCCCCTCAGCCATGCCCGCCCGCAAGCCCGATATGGCCGGGGCGCTGTTGTCGATCACGAATGGCGCGCTCACGCGAGAATCCGTTAGGGCTTCGGCTTCGGGATTCGATCGAACGTCGGACGCTGTGATTCTTACCCGGTAGGAACCGTCGGCAAACGACGTGGTATCCCAACTGAAGTAATCCCTGACAACCTCCTCTTCAAGCAGCTTCCACTGTTGCTCCTCGTTACCGCGAATTTCCAGCTTGAAGACCATGTCGTCGCCGTTGGCGTCATCGGCGGACCAGCGGACACCGATGCGCCCCTTTCGGGGAGTCAGCGTATGTCCCTGGCGCGGCCGGCTCTTTGGCTTCGGCGGCGATTTGCCGCCTAGTGGAGGAAGTGACCGGTTCACCGCCGAGGGTGTTGTCTTGCGGACAAAAGCGTAGCTGGGAGGAGTCACCTCGACATGAGTGATTCGCGGGGCCACGTTCTTCGAGAAATAGTACAAGCTGACAGCGTCGAGCATGGGTGAGTGGCGGCCGTCCGCGGACTCGAGCACGGCTCGCCACTGAGCGAAACGGGAGGAGGGCGTACTTGTGCGGGCGCCTTGCGGGTCCGCTACGGGCCCGGACCATTCGCTCCAGTTCTTGGCGGGGCTGTTGAGATTGCCCGTGCGGAGCGAAACAGAGACCGGCGAGTCTCCGGAAGTTTCGCCGCGCCACTGCAAGCGCCCCCATTGGGAGAAGATCTTGGAGTCAAACGGTTCTGACTCAAAGCTGCCTTTGCTTTCCAGTTCCGGACCGAGTGCATAGATCTTACCCACGCTGCTGCCGCCCACAAAAACCTTTCCCTCCGGGCCAGGGGCCAGGGCCGTGATTTGAGTCGAAGGCGATTTCAGCACGAGCGACGAGAGGGTTTCAGAATCGAGCCGTATCAGCCGGCCGCGGTCGCCACTGCCAATCAGCAGCCTGCCTTGCGGGTCAAACGCCAGCGCGTAAACCAAATCGGTCTTCGAGCTCCATGCCACCAGCGGTTCGCCGTCCGGTGCGATTCGGTAAATCTCGCTGCCGCCGGTCAGGCTGGTGACGAGAGCGCTGGGGGGCCGCGGGGCCGCTGGTTGAGGCGTTGCTTGAGGACTGCCGGGCTGCAAGCCGCCCGCGGCCTGTGGCCGAGGGGAAGACGTCACCGTAACACTGGCCGTGGCGGGGCGGCGGGGCGGAAGCGCTGCTTTGCGATCCCCGACACCGGCTGCGTAGATCGTTCCGTCCGCCGCCCGGGCCAGCGCCGTGACTTCCTTCTTGGAGGACTGATACAGAACGAATCCCTTGGGTGCTTCGCCGCCATCGTTCGAAATCCGGAGGATCAGCCCTCCGGGGTCGGTCCCGACGATCAGATTGTCGCTTGGGTCGATGACGATCGTCCGAACGTGGGTTTCTTCCGTTTCGAAAAACACGGATCCTTCTCCGGCCGGGGTGATACGGAAAATCCGTCCTTTGTCACCGCTTGCCAGGAAGAGATTTCCTTTCGAGTCGAAAGCCATGCCCCAGACGTAGTCGGCATCGGGATCGAAGAATACCGCTGCATCCCCGTTGGGAGAGATCTTGAAAACTTGCGCTTCAGGCGAAGTGGCGGCATAAAGATTGTCTTGCCCATCCACGGCCAGTGCGTGGATTTCCACCGCATCGGTTTCGAAAAAGACGCTGCTCTCTCCATCCGGCGCGATGCGAAACACTTTGGCTTCCGGCCCTGCGCCGGCAAACAGGTTCCCGCGGCTGTCGGTTGCCAGCGCCCATATGTAGGAAGAAGCGGCTTCGTGGATTTCTTCGAACCGCGGCGCCAGCATCAGCTTGCCGTCGCTGCGAATCGAGAGTCCGGTGGCCGTGCCCTTCTCGAACTGCTCGAACGTCGATTGTTCCCACTTTTTGGTGGTCTCGCCCGACAGGGAGACACAGAAGGTCAAGAAAGCTGCCAGAAAGATGCGGTTCATTTGGTTTCCAAATGCGCCGAGCGACTCTGGCGCTCAGGCTCTGCTCGCGCTTGGCCGTCGCCCGCGGCGCCGGACTAGGCGGTGCGCGCGTCAGGCGAAAATTAGACGACGGCCTTTAGGTTCCGGTATGGGATCGCCGAACTCCTTTGCCGTGTCGATCCAAAGACGAATGGCTTCCTGCGCGCTGGCAAGCGCCGCTTCCTGGGTGGGGCCATGGGCGGCGCATCCCGGGAGTTCCGGCGCCTCAGCCACGAAAGCCGCGTCCTCGTGGCTCCAGTAAATGATCACTTCGTACTTGCTCATTCCACGCCGCCGCACTGAATGACGACCGAGAACTCAGTTAGTACCTGTATAGTCAAATCCTTGCCGATTGGGGCAGAGAATTCCAGACGGCCGGACAGAGGCGCGGACGGAAGTCCGCGCTCCATCGCGCAGTCGCGTCTCCATCCCGTCCACCCAACTGTGGACCCGCTTTGGTTGCGGCGGGTCCGCATTAGGGTGACTGTTACTCAAACCAAACCAATTAGCGCCGCAATTGTGACAGCACCTCGGCCGCATCCAACGCTTCGCCGCGGTCAGCTTCACCGATCGCCTCAAGAAGAGCGGCTTCATCGGCCTCGTTCAGTTTGAAGCTCGGCTCGTCGGCACACAACACCGTTACTTCGGCACCCTCCGCAAACGCTTCACCTTCCACGATGATGTGCCCTTTGGAGACTGTTCCCTTGGCTATTCGCATGACCCCATTTTACCTTGCATGGAACAGGCGCGACCGGTTTTGGGCCGTGACCCGCAGCGGCCGGCTCCGGCAACTCCGCTCGCTACGGGACCTTGAGCTTGCGCGTTTGGCTCTTGGACCGAATGTCCTCCCGTAGCCAGTCATTGACCACCACCGCGATGCTGACGTCTCCCTTCTTGGCCTGCTCTCGAACGACCTTGGCCACGTCGGGCTCCAGGTATACCGGGATATTGAGTTCGACACCCGGCCGGTAGAACTTCCCGCGTTCCCCCTTTGAGAAATCATATTCCTTCTTCATCGTTTAGTTTCCTCGTACTGCCGCGCCTCGCGCTTTGTGGCCCTCCGTGCGGAAATGATGCGTATTTTCCATTCTTCTGCCGGGGCCTCTGAAAAGGTATGGACCAAAACCAGGACCCTCCCGTGGCTGTCCCTTCCAGTGGTCACCCATCGTTGTTCGGCGTCACCATGCTCCTGGTCAACGACGGAGACCGCCAGTGGGTCCAGCAGAAGCTCCGCAGCCCGAACGAAGCTGATCCCGTGCTTGCGGAGATTGCGCTGTGCTTTAAAAGGGTCCCATTTAAAAGTGTAGCGCAACTCTCACCCGCTGTCTGGTCCAAGAGTTGTCCAACACAAGATGAGCCTGAAGATGATCAGGTCGGGTCAGGGCACAATGCGGGTGAATGCAAGTCACCATGCAGCATGCCGAACGTCTCACCCTGGCCGAGATGCCAGAGTTTCTCAGCGCCAGCAACAATCTCAGCTTCGCCGGCACCGGCCGCAAGCAGATTTATGGCCTGGTCGAAGGCGTCTTGCGCGCTCAAAAGTACCTGGGTTTGTCAAGAAAAGACAAGGGAATCGTGCGCCGCTATCTGGTCAAGATCAGCGGGCTCAGCAAAGCGCAAATCACCCGTTTGATCGCCCGCTGGCGCGAGCGCGGCGTCATCGAGCCGCAAACCTCGCGGCGCCGTCGCTTCCCGCGCCGTTATACACCCTCCGATATCAAGCTGCTGGCCGACACCGATGGCGCCCACGAAGGGCTTTCGGGTCCGGCCGTGCGCCGCATCCTGCAGCGCGAATACGAGGTCCACAACAGGGCCGACTACGAACGACTGGCTTCCATCTCGGCCTCTCATATCTACAACTTACGGCGCAGCCGGGCCTATCGAGAACACCGTGTCCATCACACCCAGACTCGCGCCTCGGCGGTGAGCATCGGCGAGCGCCGCAAGCCCGAGCCGCACGGCCAGCCGGGCCACTTGCGGGTCGACACGGTGCACCAGGGCGACAGCGGCTGCGGCAAGGGGATTTATCACATCAATGCCGTCGACACGGTCACGCAATGGCAGATTGTGGGCTGCTGCGAAACCATCTCCGAGGCCCATTTATTGCCGGTTTTGGAGGCGATGCTGCATCAATTCCCCTTCCGTATCCTCGGTTTTCATTCCGACAACGGCTCGGAGTTTATCAACCACCGGGTGAAGGAATTGCTGAACAAATTACTGGTGCAAGAGTTCACCAAGTCGCGGGCAAATCGCACCACCGACAATGCTTTGGTGGAAGGCAAGAACGGCGCGGTGGTGCGCAAGCATATCGGACACGCACCGATCGCCGCCCGTCACGCCGGCCAAGTGCAGCGCTTTTACACGGCCGATTTCAACCCGTATTTGAACTATCACCGTCCCTGCGGATTCGCCACCATCGAGCTGAGCGACAACGGCAAGCGGCGACGGCGTTACCGGCTCAACGACTATCGCACGCCCTACGAAAAACTGGTCTCGCTGCAAGACTGGGAGAGCTGCTTGAAGGAAGGCGTCAGCGCGGCCAGGTTGCAGCAGCAGGCGCTGCGGATGAGCGATACCGAATGCGCTCTGCGGATGCAACAACGCAAAAGAAAACTGCTCGACGCCTGCCGCTCGCGGCGCTAGAGCGCTGCTGGGAACAGCGCTGTCGGGAGCGGGGCCTGACGGCCCCGGACTCGACATTGAGGGGAGGGGGAAGGAGAAGCTCAAGAAACTCTCGTCCAGCGGCCAAGACCGTGCTCAGCTTCCCCCTCCCCCTTGCCCCCCTCCCCTCTCGAAGCCCTGCGATCCTCTCAGAAAGGAGATTCTCATCCTGCAGCCTGCCCTTCTACGCCCCGACCGATTTCAGGCTCATCCTTGGATTGGAAAATGCTGTCCAGGCGATGGAGGCTTCGTCACCGCACTTGCAGGTTGATACTGTGGCTTCCGCTCACGATGGAATCGAACGACATCGAGCTTTGATGCAGGGGCGACTCGCGCTCGACCCCCACGCGGCGGCCAGCCGTCCTTCGCATCACGTTCAGTACGGAGAGCGGCACGTTGGGAAGCGTCTTGTCGTCCATGCGGGCGGTCACATTGGGCCGCAGCAGAGTCACGAATAGCTGATGATTGCCGTGCTCTTTGTTCATCAGCGATACGGTCTCGGAGAGATTCATCAAGCGGTTGCGGGCGGTCAGGGTTCTGGCGCCGCGGTCGAGCGTCGGCCCGTCGCTGATCAGCAGCCGCAGCCTGCCCTTGGGCGTGCCGTTGGGGATCTTCACGCGGAACGGCTTCTCGATGCGATCGCCGCGATAGGGGCGCAGAAACACTTTGCCTTCCAGCTCATCACCCGGCCGCACTTCCGTCTTTTCTATCCAGGCCTGCTCAACGACCGCCAGGCGCCGTTTGGGGAGCAAGTCGATGGTGACCTGGATGCCTTCGACTTTGGGCGTATCTCCGGTGGTTGTCAGAACCCTCTGGACTTTGTTCCCGACCCAGCCGGCCAGCATCATCGGAGCCGGAATCGGCGCCTGCGTCGAGGTCCGCATCGTTTCGAGAGCGACCTGATTGCCGCCTCCAAAATCGATCTCGCCGCTGAGGCGGAAAGTGGTCTCGTCGGCAAAATCATTGAGGCCGAACATGGAATTGAAAAGCGCGAATACGACCAGGGGCGGGGTCCAGCGGTAGTTCTGGAAGACGTTGCAGTGGATCTGCTTTTCGCTCAGAACTTGATCATTGTCCCCGAACCGCCGGACAGTGACGGCGACCGGAACCATCGGCGCGGTCTCGCCCAGCACGCCCATGATGCCGGAGTGGCGGTCTTGGCGCAGCGCACCGACGATCTCGGCTGAGTTCGCCATCTTGGTCGGCGCGAACTCTGACGCCAGAACGGTCACGATATTCGCTCTTGCCATGGGCATGTCGACCGGACCCAAACGAAACATGGCGTGGCCAAACGCCAGGACTCGCTTGCCGTCGTTATAGGTGACCGTCCCGACTCCGTTCGCCGACATGTCGCCCGAGATCAGCACGGCGGCGATCGCCTGTCCGGGAAGCAGTGCATCGGAGGTGTCGCTGGCCACCGAAACCGAGCCTCCGCCGCCCTGCATGACCGTGATTCCGAATTTCCGGAAGTATCCTTCAAACACATCGAGAACGCCTTGATGCACGCCCGAGAACGCCAACGGCGTTTCGATCGGCGTCATGTAGGAGCTTGATTCGGCGGGCTCGCTGGCGGCGTTCCAGATTTCGGCGGCCAAGTCCGGTTCAAGGCCCTGCCCGGCGAAGGCAAGTTGTTGCCCGGATCGGGAATCGGCCGAGCCAAACCCCTTGGGGGGCAGCGCGGCCAGCATCGGCCGGCTCTTGTCGAGTTCGTTGATCTCCAGCATCAGCTCGATCGGGGTGATGCCGGCGATCGAATCGGGAGAGAAAACGCTGAACCGCAGAGAAATCGCGCCGAGCAGCTTTCCTTCGTAATAGACCGGGCTGCCGCTCATGCCTCCGGCGACGTTGGTGCGTTCGGCCTTGCCGCCCAGCTTGGCCATGATGATGTCCTCGCCGGGCCCCCAGGAGTTTTCCATGATGCCCAGGATCTCGACGGGGATCGGCTCCGCCACGCCGCCTTTGAACACCGTCCAAGCGGTAGCTTTCATTCCCGGTGTCACCGAGCTGAGGGGCAGGATCTCGACGGGACCGGCTTTGGGCGGCGACGGTTGCGCCAGCAGGACACAGGCGAGCAACACAGCAGCGACGGGCAGCCGAAAAGGGTTCATCATCAACCTGGATTGTCGCGAACTTTGGAGCGGCGCGGAACCCGTGAGAGATAGATTCCACTCCGCGCGCTTAGCTTTAGGTATAGCACAGCTATCGCGCTTCACCGTTACCGCGCGGGCGCTCGACTCGTAACCTGCGAGCGCTGCGGAACACCCTTTCATGGTGACGCAGCGGAGCCGCTTTGGTTTCGCGGCCCCGATGTGAAAACCCTGATGTAAAATAAGTTCCGTGACGAAAGACTCCCAATCATCCGAACAGGGCGACGCTCCCGAAATCAAAGTGAAAGACCGCCGGCGTTTTTCGGCGGACGGAGAACTGTTGGAGACAGCCGCGGCGACCGACAGCAAGGCTTCCGAGGCTGCTTCCAGTGACGCGGATGCGGCTCCGGACGCTGCGGCGGCCGGGGCTGCCGCCGAGGCTCCGGCGGAAAAAACTCAGGAAACTCCTCGAGCCGAGCCACCCGCGCCTGACGCCGGGAAGGCGCCGCCTTTGCCTCCCGCCAGCTTTGACATGCTCGTGCTCTCGCTGGCGATGCAGGCGCAGATGGAATTAGGCGGCGGTGGAATGCGCCAGGAAGGGCAGGCTCCGAATTTGGAGATCGCGCGCCACACGATCGATCTCTTGGCGATGCTGCGGGAAAAAACCAAGGGAAACTTGTCGATGGAAGAGAACCGCATGCTGGAAAATACGCTGACCGAGCTGCGGTTTCGTTACGTTCAGGTTGTGGAGGAAATTAATAAGAAAGCTACTTCTTGAGGGCGGCCTGCCTGCTGCCGGGGGGACTTGTTGAGTACCGCGACAGTGAAATTCTTGCAAAACGTGGCAGAAAATTCGGGAGCCAGATTCAGAGCCCCGACCGCGAGGGAGGGGTCTGCCGCTTCGACGCGCGGCACGCTGGAAGCCTGCGTCACGTCACGGTGAGAGACCAAATTACTGCGATGGGAATGCACACGTTACGGCTTGCTCTTTTCGCCCTGGTGGCGTGCTTGGCTTCGTCTTTGCCGCTGCAAGGGGACGAGATCTCTTGGTATGACAACTACGACGAAGCCATTCGGGAGGCCAAGCGGACCGGGAAGCCGATCTTTCTCGAGTTTCGCTGCGAGCGTTGAAGGGCCGGGCGCGAATTCGACGCACAGGTTGTGCTGTCATCGACGGATACTCGCCGCGGCAAACTGCTGAGCCAGTATATTTGCGCTCGCATTACGCGGATGGACGGCGTCGATATCGCCTTGTTCGACTATGACCGCTACAATACGCTCTATTACTTTCTGATGAACGCGGACCAGCAGATCTACATGAGGTACGGCGGCCGCGGTCCGAAGTCCCCGCTTACCTACCTCGACTTGAGCAGTCTTGAGGCGGCGCTCGAACAGGGTCTCGAGTTGCACCAGCAGTACCAAAATGGAGGGCTGGCGAAGAGCGAGCGCCCCGAGCCACTGTTTCCGCGTGACATTCCGGCGGTTTTCGAGGGGACTACGCAGAGGGGCCGCTGCGTCGAGTGCCACCTGATCGGCGACTTTCGAAACGTGCAGCGGCAGCGCGACGGCAACCTGGACCGCCTGACGCACATGTACCGTTCGCCCGACATCAAAACCATCGGCATCGACTTGGACGTGCCCAAAGGCCTGGTCGTGGCGCGGGCGCGCGGGGCGGTTCGGGCAGCGGGAATGAAGCCAGGCGACCGCATTACGCATTTGAATGGCGCGCTGGTTCTGACTTTTGGGGACCTTCAATATCAATACGACAAGGTCCGGCGCGATGCCAAACAGATTCGAATCACGGTGGACAGGGAGGGCGAGTCCGCCGGTCTCGCGGTCACGCTGCCTGAATATTGGTGGTGGACCGACCTGACTTACCGGCAGTTGAGCGTCGAGCCGCGAGTGTATTTCAAGTCTCGTCCCCTGACGGACGTGGAAAAGAGGCAGTATGGACTGGACCCCGGCGGGTTCGCCAGCCAGGTGACGGCAACCGAGGGTTTCGCCGAGATTCTCAAGTTGCATCAACTCAAACCGGGCGACATCGTTTTTGGAGTGGACGGGGTTGAGCGGGATGAAATCGCGAACACAGCGGAGCTGTTCATCAAGCTTCGCAAGAATACGGGGGACACTCTCATGCTGGACCTGCTTCGTGACGGGAAACGAACGCGGATGGAAGTCAAGACAACGAGCGTAGCCTATCGCAAATGATCACACTTACTGGACAGAGCCCAACTCGGAGCCCCGACCGTGAGGGAGGGGTTAGCCGCTTCCGTGCGCGGCGCCACATTCAGAGCCCCGACCGTAAGTACCTGTATAGTCAAATCTTTACCGATTGTGGCAGAAAATTTCAGATGGCCGGACAGAGGCGCGGACGGAAGTCCGCGCTTCATCGGGCTCGCGGCTCCATCCCGTCCACCCACTGTGAAACCTCTTTGGTTGCAGCTCGTCCGCGCAAGGGAGGGGTTAGCCGCTCCAATGCGCTCCACCGACATCAGCCCCGCTGCCCGTTGCGGTTGCGCCCTGTCCAGTGTAGGCGGATAGCGGTCCTGCTAGCGCTGGCCGCCCTGATATTCGCGGCAGTTCCGCCCGCCCAAGCCGGCGAGTGGAGCGAGGCGGCCGTGGTGCGCCGCGACCTTCGGCCGCTGGTTTCCTACCGTGCCAAATTGGACGGCGAGTTTTTGGTTGTCCAGGCGGATCACGAGGAAGGCTGGCATACCTGCGCGATGGACAACAAGGTTCGCGCCGAGGAGAAGCTCGCGGGCAGGCGGTCGCTGGGAATCGATGCTCCGACCGAGATCGGCGTAACGCAGGGGCTGGAGCTGGCGGGGGAATGGCGCCAATCGCCTCCGAAAGATTTCTCGAAACCGGAGTTACGCTGGTTCACGTGGGGTTTCGAGGGATCGGCCCTGTTCGTGGCGAAGGTCCGGCGGACGGGGGACGGACCGGCCCGAATCTCGGTGCGGGGTCAGGCTTGCAACGAGACCAGTTGTCAAAACATCGACGCCGCCTTGTCGCTTTCTCTTGCTTCCTGGAACAACGGCGCCAGCGCTTCTGGCATGGATTTCGAGAAATTGATAGCCGTGCTCGAAGCGAAAGACGCCCCGGATGCGCAAGGCAACAATTGAGAAGCGATTCCGGCGGCCACCACCGGTTAAAATTAAAGACGGTAGCTCCAGAGCTTTTGAGCCGCGAAGCGGCGCAGGATCGTAGCCCAGGGGTGGAGCGAAGCGGAACCCTGGGTCCGAGACCCTGCGAGGGAAGCCCCGGACGGGGCGTAGGAAAACCAACGGATGCTTACGCCTCTGCGGCAGAGCGTTGCGTGGCGGGCGTTCAGTGATGGCCGAAACAAGAGTTCACGCCATTCAGCCAAAATCCTCCGTGGAACTGCTAACTAAACAGCATTGGGGTTAAGACCGCCTGGACTGGATCGCAATCCCCGAAAGCGCAAGATGGCATACGAGCGTTCCATTTCGATCACCGTCCTTGGGTCAGGGACGAGCGTTGGCGTCCCCACGATTGGCTGCCCTTGCGCGGTATGCCACTCCGAAGACCAGCGCGACAAACGTTTGCGGCCTTCGATTCTTGTCACCTACCCCGAGGGGATCCAGCAGCGGAACGTTTTGATCGATACGACACCGGATCTGCGCCAGCAGGCTCTCAACGCCGGAATGAACCGGCTGGACGCCATTCTCTACACCCATGCCCACGCCGATCACATCATGGGGCTCGACGATGTGCGCCCGTTCAACTATGGCCGCAAGGATCGTCTGCCGGTATACGGTACCGCCGAAACCCTGAAATCTCTCAAGCGAGTTTTCTCGTACGCTTTCGAAGGCACGGCGGCGCACCCGGGGGGGCTTCCCCGCGTGTCGGCCAACCTGCTGGATGGCCAGCCCGTGGATCTGTTCGGGGTTCCGTTCTTTCCGGTGCCGATCATGCACGGACCGAAGATGATTGTGGGGTTTCGTTTCGGCCGGGCGGCTTATCTCACCGACCACAGCGATATTCCGCGCAGTTCACTCAAGCTGTTGAGAGATCTTGACGTCCTGTTCCTCGACGCCCTTCGCCGCGAACCGCACCCGATGCATACGACGGTGGATCAAGCGCTGGCCTGGGTCGAGGAGCTAAAACCGAAGAGCGCTTATTTCACTCACATCTGTCACGATTTGCCGCATGCGGAAACCTGCGCCTCGCTGCCGCCGAATGTCGAGCTGGCTTACGACGGGTTGCGGATCGAGGTTGGCGGTGCGAGCGATGTTTAGGACCCACTGGAACCTCGAAAGCGTCGGCCCGGAGCCGCCGCCGTGCGCCCTGGCCATAGGCAACTTTGACGGGCTCCATTTGGGGCATCAGCGGATTATCGAGAAGACCAAAGAACAGGCCCGGCGGATCGGCGGCGAAGCGGTCGTGCTGACGTTCGATCCTCATCCGGCTACGGTGGTTGCTCCGGAGCGCGCTCCCGATCTTCTCATGCTGCCGGCCGAGCGTCTGCGGCGCTTTGAGGAATGCGGAATCGACGCCGGCGTTGTCCTGCGGTTCACCGGCCGGATTGCCCGCCTCAGGCCCGAGGAATTCGTCGAACAGATCCTCGTGAGGAAACTGAACGTGCGTTCGGTTGTTGTTGGAGAGGGCTTCCGCTTCGGATGCCGCCAGAGCGGCGACACGAAGACCTTGATCGACATCGGTTCTCGTGACGGGTTTGAGGTGGCGACCGTTCCGCCGGTTCTGATTGGCGGGCAGCCCGTTAGCAGTACCCGAGTCCGAGCCGTCGTGCGGCTGGGAAGCGTCAGGCAGGCGCGGCGAATGCTTGCGAGGCCGTTTTCATTGCGCGGGGAAATTGTTTCTGGCCGTGGTATCGGCTCGCGCCAGACCGTACCCACGCTCAACCTGTCAGCGGAGACGGAGCTGCGGCCGGCTCAGGGGGTCTATGTCACCTTCACGTGTGATCTCGAGAGCGGACGGCGCTGGGGGTCGGTGACCAATGTGGGCTCGCGGCCTACTTTCAACGGCACGGATCAGACGGTTGAGACCTATCTTCTCGACGGGCTGGAGGGCCGCAAGCCCGCGCGGATCGAGTTGGCATTCCTGCACCGGCTTCGCGACGAGAAACGCTTTGAGACTCCCGAGAAACTGCGCCAGCAGATCCTGAAGGATGCTGGCCAGGCGAAGCGGTATTTTCGTCTGCTCGGCGGCGGGGCCAGGAGACCGCGCCAGCCCACCCAGGCGTAAGTCCCCCTGCCTTTCTGCACAACGTGGCGCAAGCTCTCAGCTTGCCGCGCCGGCACTTCCAAGGAACCTCCTGCCTCAGCCCCAACACTCTTCACTTAGTCCGAAGTTCCAGGGGCAAAACGACAGTAAGTCATTGATTCTGCGGCGGAAAGGCGGCCGGCGAAATTCGCTCTTCTGGCTACAGGCCCAGCAGCTCCAAGGCCCGCTTTTGCAGCGCCGTCGGCGCGGTCCGTTGTTCGAACGTCGCCGCGCTCCCCTCGCCGCCGACCCGGCAGGTGTTTTGGCAGCGCGTCGCCAGGGCGTCGAGCAACGTCTGGAAGCTGTGCACGGGCAAGCCCTCCGAGGTGCGGCGGCTCGCCTTTTTCTTCTTCACCGCCGCCGAAGGCTCGGCCGGCGCCACCGGATCGCGTTGCTGCCGGCCGGCCTCCAGCTGCTCGTCTTCAAACAGCAACTCCGCCCACGCTTGGCGCATCCGCCACTCCACGTAATAGGCCAGCAGACACAAAAAAATATGCGCCCGCACGTGGTCCGGCGTGCGGTGAAAGGTCGGCCGCACCCGCAGATCCGCGCCTTTCATGCAGCGAAACACCCGCTCCACGCGGGCCAAACTCTTGTAGGAACGCACCGCGTCTTCGGCCTTCAGATCGGCCTTCTTTTCGCTGCTGCGGATGACGTAGATGCCGTCCAGCGCCGCTTCTGCTTCGACCGCCGCCGTGCGCCGCCGCCAGCGGAAAACGCCCTCGCCGATGGTCGTCTCAAAATGCTTGCCCATCTTGTAGCGGTCCTGCACGCGGCCCGCCTTGCGTCCGATCTCGGCGGCGGTCAGCGGGGTGCGTTTGCGCCGCGCCACCTCGGCCTCGATGCGCTCGAATTCCTTCTCGCTGGCCGCCAGCAGCTCGTCGCGCTTGCGCCCGCGCTCCTCGGCCAGCAGCGGGTTATAGCAGGCCACCAGCCGCTCGCCGGGATAGTCGGGGGAGTGAATTTCAGCCAAGTTTTTCTTGTCGAACAACGATAACTGCAACGCGCCTTCGCTGGCCAGCCGCCGCAGCGCCGGCGCGCGCAGCGCCGAGATCCAGCCCAGCCCGCGATGTTGCCGCAGGTTTTCAATCTGCGTTTGGGTCCACAAACCGCGGTCGCCCACCAGCACCACGCGCTCGAGCCCGAAGCGCCGCCGCAGCGTGTCGACCTGATCGGGCAGCGTCGCCGGATCGCCCGTGTTGCCGGGGTAGACGCTGACCGCCAACGGCCGTCCTTGGCTGTCGGCGAGCACGCCGTAGACGATGATCGGCTTGCCCTTTTTGCGGTCGCGGCTGTGGCCGAACGCCGCCAGCGGGCAGTGGCGTCCTTCGTAGTAGCTGCTGGAGACATCCGTGGCGCAAAAACGGCTGGTTGCGGAGGCGCTCGATTCCACGCATCCCTTCCGATTGCCCTTGCCTCTGCGCTTGCTGCGGCGAGCCCCGATTCTAAACGCCTTGCCGGCTCGGCTGATCGGCTTCGGCCTGCGGCGCCCTCGAGTAAAGTGACCGGACCTGCTGATTCATTTGAGAGGATTCGCCGCCAGCTCTAGTTTTGCGGCGCGGCAGTTCGTCCGCGCTATCCGCTATGCCGGCCCGGAGGCCGAGGCGGCTTTTTACACCGCCGGGAGACGGGCGGGCGGAGCGGAATCAAAGCCCGTTGAAACGGGCTATGGAACAAGTTCGAGAAGGAGCTTGTCAACCGGCGGCGTCTGCGATTCGGGGGGCATCGCTGGGCCTTGAGGGTTGGCGCGGTGAACCTGACGGATTCGCGGAATCCAACGGCAGTGAACAACAATTCAAGTTTTCCGAGTTTCCTGGAGTTTTTCGGAGGAACCCGCAGAGCCTTTGTGACACGAATCCGGTGGCTAGGAAAGGTAAACTAGCCTCGCGTTTTCGTCCCATGCGAAAACGATAGAGCCCACTAGTGGCCGGTCAGACGAACCACGATGCGGAACGCTTCGGCGCACATCGACAGAGATCCAATCCATCGTCCTGATCACTCCAGGGTTCCCCCACTGAGGCCTTGGTTGGGACTCCTGTCCGCGTACGCAGGTCAGCCTTCTTTGCGTTTACAGCGGCTGAACAGCTCGAACGCTATCCAGTGGAACTGAGCACTGCGGTCGCGATTTACGGCTGCCTTCTCCTTTTGCTCGGAATGTTTTTGGCTCCTGCTTTTGGAGCAACGCAGACCTGGCTGCGAGAAAGACTGCGCGGACCTGCACGAGCGGTTGCCTGTGTTGTCGTCTTCCTGTTGCCGTATCTGATCTACTGCGCCGGCAGTAACGATTTTCGCTGGGGGCCGTTTCTGAAGCTTGCTGCCATGGCTGGCCTGCCGCTCCTGCTCTATGCCTTTGCCGCGGTTCGTGATCCGCGCAAGCTGTGCTGGCAGGATGTCTTGGTATTGCTTTGGCTCGCGCTGCCAATTCTTATGCGGCAGATCCACGGGATATGGAACGTTCCGGTGAACCTCGATTTCATGGCCCGACTCTTCATTGTGTCAGTGGGGGCCTGGTCGTTTCTAATTTGGCGAGGCGTCGAGAATGCTGGTTATCAGGCCGCCTACCGGGCGGGAGTGTTTCGGCAATCTTTCGTGAACTTTGCCGGCTTCGCGGTTATCGGCATGCCGCTGGGTTTTGCCCTCGACTTCGTCTCGTGGAATCCTGCGTGGCGTGGCCCAGGACAGTTTGCTTTCGACTTTTTGACGATTTTCTTGTTCATCGCCGTTCCGGAGGAACTCCTCTTCCGCGGCCTGCTGCTGGCCTCGCCGGCCAATGTCTCCGGCGGGCCGGCCCAACTCACGGACTCGTCACCGGGAATGCTACGATGGCGTCGTCTCATAGTCACACCCTGCCGCTATCGATAGCCCCATGAAAGTCACATCCATTGAAACGCTGCACTGCGACGCCGGCTGGCGGAATTTTTCGTTCGTCAAACTGGCCAGCGACACCGGGCTTGTCGGCTGGAGCGAGTTTCAGGAAGGTTTTGGCTCGCCCGGGGTCACGGCCGCTATTGAAGGGTTGACACCCGTCGTCATCGGCAAGGATCCACGTCACACAGAAACGATTTACTGGGACCTCTTCGCCGCAACGCGCCCGGCGGTGGGCGGCATCGCCGGCGAAGCGGTCGCCGCTATCGAAAACGCGCTACTTGACCTGAAGGCGAAGCATTACGGCGTGCCCGTTTTCGAGTTGCTCGGTGGAGCGCTGCGAGAACGCATCCGGGTCTATTGGTCGCACTGCGGTACGTATCGTATTTCCCGCCCGGACGTGCATGACTGCCCGCCCCTCGAGTCGCTCGACGACGTGAGGGCCTTGGGACGCGAAGTCAAAGAGAAAGGATTCACCGCGCTCAAGACGAACATCTTCCTATTCGATCCCGAACCCAGGCTCTATGCTCCGGGGTTCAATCGGCCGGGCGGCTATCACGAGCTGAACGCCGAGCGCAGCGTGATTGCGGCTCTCACCGCCCAACTGGAAGCTTTGCGCGAGGGCGCCGGACCCGACATCGACATCCTGCTCGACCTGAATTTCAACTTCAAGACCGAAGGGTATTTGCAGCTTGTTCAAGCACTGGCGCCGCTGGGGCTGTTTTGGATCGAGATCGACAGCTACGATCCCAAGGCGCTTGCCCTAGTGCGGCGGCGAAGCGCAACGCCGATCAGCTCGTGCGAAACCCTGATCGGCATTCGCGAATTCAAGCCCTACTTCGAACACCAATCAATGGATGTCGCTATCATCGATGCGGTCTGGAACGGCGTTTGGCAGTCGATGAAGATCGCATCCACCGCCGAAGCCTACGAAGTCAACATCGCCCCTCACAACTTCTACGGCCACCTGTCATCGATGATGAACGCGCACTTTGTCGCGGCCGTTCCGAACTTCCGCATTATGGAAACCGATATCGATCAGGTACCTTGGCGGGACGAGCTGTCCACGGTGACACCGGAAATCGAAGACGGATACTTGATTCTCCCGACCACTCCGGGCTGGGGAACCGAGCCGAACGAGCAGGCCCTCGAAGCGCACCCGCCGAGGCGGACCGACGGGCTGCTCGGCTTGGATAAGGGCGCGGCGTCGAAGTGACGGGGTTCGCGAAGCCTGTTCAGGATGACCGGCCCGGGCATGACGTCGACCGCACGTCGATGTTTCTCGCTTAGAATAGACACAATGGATATGTTCGCCATCGGACTTCGTGGGTTGCTCTTGTTGTCGGCTATCGTCGGTACGCTCTGCGCTCAACAACCTCGCGTGCGGCCAACGGCACCCCCGACCGAGACGGAAGATCTTGCCCGCGTCCGCGCCTTTCGCTGGGAAGACAAGAACCTCTGCGCCTCTTCCACGGTGACCTGCACCGGCACACCGGTCCGATTGGGTGTGCGACATGAAAGTGGAGCTCAAGCCGCTCGGGCCTCCCAATAGTCCTCGAAGCGGCCGTTGTGGTGGCAGCAACGAAGGGCCAGAATCGCGTTGGCTCCGCGGACGGTCCAGAACATGCCGGACTGTTTCAAGCGAGAGCCGATGACGCTCTTGCAGCCAGCCTCAATCACTCCCGAGCCGACAAACAGATGCTGGCGCCGAAACTCTGGGTAGCGCATCCGCTTGGCATTCTTTTCAAAGTATTTGGCTTCGTCGCGGAACTCTTCCGCGAGTTGGGGACTCGAGCATTCGACCGACCGCAGCGAGCACACTAACTCTTCCATCCGCCCCTGGTCGAGGTGGTCCTGATGGATCGTGATCCAACACCGTTGCTGGGCCTTGTCGTGGGGATGAAGCTGGCGTGCCAGGTCCCACAAGTGCTGGCGGGCGTGATAGAGGTCGACGATCTGAATGGCGCCGGGAAACTGCTGTTGGGCAATGTTCCAGATCCATTCGGCGCCATCTCCCAGCACGACCTTCTTGCGTGCCCGGCTCCAGCCCCGCTTCCAAGCCTCCACATACATGCGTTTGCCAAACTCGTCGGCGGTCTCAATGGCGCCGCTGTAGCTGGTCGAGTCCGGATCGCGGATGGGGTAGCCCTCTTCGTCCCACTTCGTTTGAGTGAACACGCAGCCCAACTTAGCTTCGCGGGTGTGGGCCGCCTCTCCCTTCCTTTTGCCCGCTCGGCCCACCGTCTCTTTGCGCACCACCGGAATTCCGGTCCCATCCATTTCGATGTACAGGATCGGAACGGGTTCCCCCACCACCAGCGGCAGCTCCAACTGCATCGCCCGCTGGATCTCGCTTTGCTCCCGCGCCGCGATATCCTCTCCAATCCCCTCCGCCGTCCGCTCCACCGCCTTGGCGGTCACTTCCAGACCCGCCAGCAGTTCCAGCTGCCGGCGCCCGTGATCGAAGGGAGCCTCCTGGCCCACCATCGCCTGCATACGGCGTACCCCAGGAGAGCATTCCGTTTGGGCGATGTCGAGTTCAGCGTCGGCCGGAAATTGGCCGCTGTGACAGTGCCCGCACAGGTAGTAGGGGCGCGATATATGCACCCTGCCCAGGGCGGTGAGAACCGACTTGGAGCGCAGTTCCCGGTAGTGAGCTTGGTGGCCGCAACAACAGGGAAGGCTCCGCTGGCCGGCCGCTGGGGCTGCCCATTGCAGCAGTTCGGAGAGGGCGGCGGCGCCAGCTTGGTGCATCGCCGAGCGCACCGCCATCTCGACGGCTTCCAGATCCCAGTGGCCTGTCTTGCGCCGCCCGCTGAACAGCACGCGCAATAGCTGGTCTAGTTCGCGCGCGACCTCTTGCTGGATGGCGGCGGCCGTTTTTTTTCCTGGGGGGTCTGCGCCTCAAGCTGCAGCGGCCGCTGTTTGCAGATGCGGGTATTGAGCTCCACGAACTCGCGGCTCAGTTGCTGGAACTTGCGGAACTCGGCCACTTCGCGCTCGGCTTTGCCCAGCGCGGCCGGAGTCGGCAGCGACTCGGTGACGGTCTTACGACCGGCCTTATAGGTGAGGCGGGTATGGGGACCGTGCCCCGGTTGACCGGGGCGATGGCAGCGGCAGCTTGGTTTGCCGCAACGCCCCGAGGTGCTGGTGATCGAACCGGGGCGCAGATCGCCCAGCTCGCCGATCTGGCGGACGATGTCGGTACGCTGTTGCTGCAGTTGCTCGAGGGAATCAGGCATGGAAGTGACCTCCTGTTCCTAGCGTAATACATACGCAAGGATATTGGCCACAATAAAGAGCCTGCTGAAATACTCACTTCTATGTCGCGCACCCTCCCCCCGGTGGGCGCTTTCAAAGTGATACTGTTGGGGGCAACGCCTGCATTAGCCCCGAGGAGCAGCCCTTTGTTCGGAGGGCCGTCTGGAGTGATGTAGATAACGACATCCTCCCCTTTTACCACGCCACCCAGGATAGTGAACTCGGGCGTCATGAAAAGACAGCCGGACCCCGGGTTCGGGCATAGGAGTCTGACAACTCCCCCGAGGATTTTGATTTTCGAATAGTAACCTTCCGGAAGGAGAAGGGCGGGCGGGACATCAGCTACTGCTTTATTGTTTTTGTCGAAGCACGGTGCAGTGATGGGGGTGGCGACACAGAGGGGAAACGTGACCTCGTCCTTGTAAGTCGTAGCGGTGATGTTCTCGATGGTGAAATCCGGCGTCGGCGGATTGGTAGGATCCCAAGGATCCGGCATCGGTTCGCAGTAGGGGTAATTCCCAAGGTTAGTCGGGTCCCCCGGGTAGCCATCGGAGGTGTTCGATAAGTAATTCGAACAATACGGATCCTTCATGCACCAAATGTCGCTATACGGCTCATCCTGTGGAGAACACGCCTCGCACGCAATGCAATTGTTCACGCCGTTTTGAAGCGTGGCTCCCCCGGTGCCGTATGCAACCAGGCCGTCGCCCTCGGTCTGGAGCATGGGGCACCCGCCACCGGTGCCGTTGACACGGATCGACTCGTCGCTTTTCGAATTCACGACGACGTTGCAGTCATGAGTGCCGAGATAGCCGGTGCCGTCGAACTCCAAACCCGGTTTCCCGGCGCCACAGTACAGAGCCAGCACGCAGGGCGCGTCATCGTAGATCTCCACGCAGGCCACCGCCCGCGTAGCTACCGTGGACGTAGTCGCGCCGACGATACGCATCAACGTTGTCGGAACGTTCTGATCGATTTCCGCCTCCACACAGTTCATGTCATCTTTCCATAAACCGCTGTCGGGCGGATGCTTGATCTGCACGTCTACCGTGTCTTGACCGTGCGTAAAACTGTTCAGGGCGGCATCATCGCGGCCCCCCGATTTAATGGTGGCTTCGTCGTTGCTGCGCAGTAACTCGTGGGCGCCGCCAAAAGCTCCAGCGTCGGCAGCGACTTGCATCCGCCGCTTCTCGAAATAGATGCGGCCGCCGTCGAAGAGCAGTCCGAGGAATGCCAGCATGGCCGCGAACATGAGCGCGAACATCGGCAGCATGACCGCGCGCTTGTCGCTCTTCAGCTTCTTGAATAGATGACGAACTTTCCCGCTGAAACTTGACCGTTTCATCATGATGTTGTCTCCCTCACCCGGGTGGCTTAGCTGCAGGTTTCTCGAAAATGGGGTATTTAGTTGACTCCAGTAGCCACAATATGTTGTGGTTGGGGGCATGAAGGAGGACTACCCCCGAAACCTCGTCGAGTTGGAAGCTCGATTCTCGACCGAGGAGGCGTGCCGGGAGTACCTGCTGAAGCTGCGCTGGCCGGAGGGGTTCGTGTGCCCGCGCTGTGGGATCCAGTCCTCATGGGCCAGCAAACGCAATCTGCTGCTCTGCGCCGACTGCGGTTACCAGGCCTCGGTGACGGCGGGCACGATTTTCCAGGACACCCGCAAGCCCTTGACGTTGTGGTTCCGGGCGGCTTGGTGGGTGACAACGCAAAAAGGCGGGGCCAGCGCGCTGGAGTTGCAGCGGGTCTTGGGTTTGGGTAGCTATGTAACCGCCTGGACCTGGCTGCACAAGTTCCGCCGCGCCATGGTGCGCCCCGGTCGCAATCGGCTGGTCGGCCGGGTGGAGGTGGACGAAACGTATGTGGGCGGAGTCGAAGAGGGCGTCCGAGGTCGCGAAATGGTTGGCAAAGCGTTAGTTGCGGTTGCTGCCGAGGAGGATGGGCGCGGTATGGGTCGCATCCGGCTCCGTCGGATCGCGGATGCCTCAGCGGCGAGCTTGGAAGCCTTTGTCGAAGAAGCTATCCAACCTGGCAGCCTCGTGCACACCGACGGCTGGGAAGGCTATGCGGGATTGGAGAACAAAGGATACCGCCATGAAGTCACCGTGCTGCGCGGGAAGCGGCAATCGGCGAGTAAGCTGCTGCCGAGAGTCCATCGTGTCGCCTCTCTGCTAAAGCGCTGGCTGTTGGGGACCCACCAGGGGGCTGTCAGTCACGAGTATTTGGACTACTACCTGGACGAGTTCACGTTCCGCTTCAACCGGCGGACCTCACGGTCGCGCGGCAAACTTTTCTATCGCCTCCTCCAGCAGGCGGTCGCCGCCGACCCTGCTCCCTATAAGACAATGGTCGAGGCCACCAGGGCCGGCACCCCCACCCCCAAGATGTAGTGGCTACTGGAGTCAACTAAATACCCCATCTCTCGAAATCTCAATTCGTTAACCGTTCTAGTGTAGCGTCGCTTACTTCCGTCCAAACCGCTCAAGACTCCATACCTACCACACCCACCTCAGTAGTCTTACACAAAACACCGGGTGTGTCTATATCACTTGTGTACTAGCGAGACCAAAGTACCAGAACCTATGCTCGTTGCCCCATTCGAGACGCGCGGGTGTGATTGGTACCAAAGTACCAGAACCTATGCTCGTTGCCCCATTCGAGACGCGCCACACACCGCCGCCTGCGGCCGACGCGAGTTGCTGGACCGCGATGTCGAACCCGGGCCGCGTCCCGCCGCGAAACGCGCCCAGGCCGGCGCGCGCGCTTTACCGCTGGCTGCCCGGTAGCGACCGGCATTCCTGCCGATCCTTCGCCGCCAAACGGCGACGGGAACCTTCTCTCCGGCCTGGACCGGCCGGCGATCGCCAACTATACGTCTTTGAAGGGTTCTACAAACTCAACTGTTGTTGGAGCGCGTCCAGCGATGTGGGGTTGGACCCAGCACTCGGCAAACTCGGGCTGACCGACACCGCGATTCTTAAGTTGGCGCCGCGGAACTATCTGGTTCTGACCGAGAAATACTTCTCGACAATCCAGTCGGGCTGGTGCTGGTCCGGCGTCCGCTCGCGGCCGCTGAGGTCAATCGCCTCGTCTTGGGGCTCCGCCGATGTCAGGGGAGTTTTATCGCCGACTTTTTGCTGCCAGTCCGCCAGCAGCGCCATCATGGCGTCAAGGCGCTCCGTTTGCACGGGATCGGCTGAAAGATCATTCACCTCATCGGGGTCGTTCGGCAAATCAAACAATTGCGACTTGTTGATATGGGGATAACGAATGAGTTTCCAGCGGTCGTCGCGGACCGCCCGCATGACCTCGGCGTAAGCAGTATAGAGCGAGTCTCGTACGCCGGATTTCATGCCCCGCCAAATGGGCGCCAGGCTTTCTCCATCGACGCCTTCGGGGGAGTCAATCTCGATCAGCTCGGAAATTGTCGGGAAGATGTCAAACAAGTACACCAGGGCGTCGGACGACTTGCCTTGAGGGATGCCGCGGCCCACAAAAATCATGGGAGCCCGCGTGGAGTGCTCATACAGGTTTTGTTTGCCGAGCAGGCCGTGGCTGCCGATCGCCAGCCCGTGGTCCGCCGCGTAAATGATGATCGTGTTCTCCGCTTGGCCAGTTTTTTCGAGTGCTTCCAGAACTCGCCCGATCTCATGGTCCATGTGCGTGATCAGGCCGTAGTATTCAGCAATTTGGCTGCGAACAACCGCTTCGGTACGAGGCCAGGCCGCCAGCGTTTCGTCCCGGCCGGTCATCCAGCCCGTGAAAAACGGGTGCTGCGGTGCAAAGCTGGCCGGCAGCGAAACAGCCTGCGGGTCGTACATATCGATATAACCCTCGGGAGCTTGCCGCGGGTCATGAGGAGCGGTAAACGCCACGTAGACGTAAAACGGCTTTTCCGAATCGTAGCTCTCGAGAAACTCGACCGCCGCGTCGGCGAACAGCGTACTCGAGAAGGCTTCTCCTAAACGCTTTTCCGTCATCTCGCCGTTTTCAACATCCACAATCGGAACTTTCGTGTGGTCGGACATGCCGCCGAAGAAAACATTTTTGCCCCGTTCGAAACTACGGATGAACGACGGCGGCCGGTTGTGCCACTTGCCCGTGGCGAAAGTCGTGTAGCCGGCTTGGCGAAGCGTCTCTCCAAGCGTGGGTATTCCCTCCAGATCGGCATTGACGCGAAACAGGGAGCGGCCGCTGTTGAGCATCGCCCGGCTGGGCACGCAAACGGCGCCCTGCGTCGAGCCCATGCAATAGGCTCGCTCAAAACGAAACCCCGTGTTGACGAGCCGGTCGATGTTCGGGGTCTTGATGAGGGGGTTGCCGAGCGCCGCGATGGTGTCCGCGCGCTGGTCGTCCGCGAAGATCAGCAAGACGTTCGGTTTGGGGTCCGAAGCGGCCTGCTCGGACGATGAGCAGGCGGCGGTCGCCAGACAAATGAAAGCAATGAGACTCGCAAGAACTTCGCGATGGAATAGGCGCCGCAAGCGTACCTCCCGATGGTTCTTGACCCGCCGGCCAATGGCGCGGGTCCCGGAAATGATAGCAGAACGAGGCCGGAGAGCTTGGGTTCTCGCTTTCCAGTTTGAACAGCGCCTACCCGGAAACGCGTGAGGTTCAAGCCCTTGAGGGCGACACCGTCCGGATCCTAAAGGAAAGGGGCATCTTGGAAGCCCAAGAAATGCTTCCTGTTTTTTCTGTTTCCGTGCGTGAGTTATTCAAGATCCAACGGCCCAAAGTGACGCTATGCCAGCGACATCTGGCTAGCCCGGCGCCGTGCCGGCAGGTCGTTGATACCTGCCGCGTTCGTCTAGACTTAGGAACAAGCTGAATGCTGTGTTCTTTAACGCCGACTTTAGCCATGCGCCAAAGTATCGACCCAAAGGCCATCATAGTAAACACATAAGCAGTCAGCCTTTTCCCACGGCAGGAGGCTCCTGGTGAGAATACCAACGCGAGTTCATCGAGTTTTCCAGGCAGTACTCATGTTTTGGATTACGGCGGCCGTTGCCCCTGCGCAACCCGTCATCAGCACGGCTGTCAATCAGGCCAGTTTCATACCGCCGGATTTGCCGCTATACGGTGTCGCTCAAGGCAGCATGTTTGCGGTTTTCGGCTTGCGCATAGGGCCTGATGCACTGGTCATTGTCAGCGCTTTCCCCGTGCCGACCGAGCTTGCAGGCACTTCGGCTCAGGTGAGGGTAGGCGGTGTGACTGTGGACTGCCTCATGGTTTTTGCGTCTTCGGGACAGGTGGCCGCCATTCTGCCTTCCGACACCCCCGTCGGCGAAGGAACCATCACGCTCACTTTCAATGGCGAACGCAGCAACTCGGTTCGCATTCTACTGGACTTCCACGTCGCCTGTCGCATGACGACCCGCTTCGCCGGGACGACGTGCTCCTTGCCGGTGTAGCGATCGCAATACTGGACACCACTCGCCCACCCTTCATCATTGACGAACACGCGTCCGACGACGGCGTTCTCGACGATCTCCAGGTTGCCCGTTTGCATCGCAAAAGGCAGCAGATGGTCCGCCGAATTGAAGAAACTCGCCGTGTCGCAGCCCTTGCCGCAGGCGCCGCAGTGGTGGCAGGCGGCGAATCCGCAATGGTCGCGAGTCATGACGGCACGGCACCCGGTGACCACGGTCCGGCCGACGCGCGCCGCGGCCTTCTGCAGCAACACTTCGCCGCACCGGGGACGCCGCGGCGGCATGTGGTAGCGGCTAGCGGGCAGCCACGGCTCGTCATCGTCGCCCCCGTTGACGCCGATCAAGCAGTCGACGTTGTCGTAGTAGGGAGCAATGTCCTTGTAGCGAAACGGCCAGGCGACCTCCCAGCCGTCGCGTTCCGGCTCCGTGAAGTTGAGGTCGGAATAGCGCAGGGAGACGCGTCCCCAGATGTTCGTCTTGCCGCCGATTCCCCAGACCCGCCAGAGGTCGAAGTAGCGGTCATCCACCTGCTCGTAGGGCTGTTCCTCCGTGCTGAGGAGAAACCCCGGCGTTTTCAACGCTTGGCGGCGAGTGGGTTGATCCGGCATGCTTTCTATTCTAGGGCGATCCGCTCAAGCAACACTCAGAGCCTGACCGTATGTAAGCGGCCCGCCCGCCTATCCCCCAAAATCCCCCCAACGCCCACAGCCGCCGCAGGGCGGTACCCGTCCTCGTCAAGTAATAAGAGGTACAGACTCCACGTCCCGTCCCAGCCACACAATAGTTCCCTTCACGATATTGAGAATATTCTGCCCAGCCAGGGGGATCTGCGGTAGCGTCCGGCTCACCTCGCGCAAGTTGTCGACCACAACAACGAGTACGCGTCCCACCCGGCGGCAACGCCCGATCCATCCCCGACCCCGCCAAGAAATCACATAGATTTGTTCAAACCGCGGAGCCCTCCGGCGGGCGGGAGCACGGTCGATGAGAACAAGGTCGTTCGGCCACAGCGCCGGCCACATCGAGCGTTCCGCCGAGTCGAGCACGGCCAGCACGGGACTTGTCGACCGCCGCACCGCCGCGGCGGGAAGCTGCCTCAGCTGGGGCCTGGCGGTTAGGCGTGGAAACAGCTTTCCGCCTCCGAGCCGCCCGGCTAGCAGAGGTACGGGCAGGGATTCCGGCGCGGCGGCTGGAGCCAAGCCGGAGAGTTCGTCTTGGGTAAACAGCGACATCATCGATACACCGAGACCGGCCAGAAGCTGGTCGGCCAGCTCGGCATTCATGCCGCGAGCCCCTTTGAGGACGTTGTGGATGTGGGGTTGGGAATACCCCGTAAGGTGCGCCAGCCCGCGTTCGCTGACCTCCCCTCGATGCACCAACTCGTTCAGGTAGCGGGTCAACCGCGACGCGAGATGACGGAAGCCTAGACGGTCAGCCATATAGCTAACTGAAATAGGCTACTGCAATTTTTGAAAGACGCCTTTATGAAGTTAAATAAAGAATATATAATCACTAAGTCGTTGATCTTGCTAGGTTATTGACTTGAAAGAATGTTATTTTCGTTGCTTTATTTTCCAGAAATGGAATTATTCACGAGAAACATTCCTTCAAAAAATGGTTGACGTGGAGGCAGGACGCACTACAATTGCTACTTTTGCGTGGGAAACGAAAGGACAACGACAAATGAACTGGGATACCTTGGATCTGACCGAGCTTGGCCAAGCCTCCTGTGGCGCCTGTGAGGGGACCGGGGGACGGTTGACGAAAAAAGGGGAGATCGGCCCCTGTGAGTGCAGCCTGCGGGCGGTTTTTCGAGCGTGTTACGAGCGGTTTCGGCAATGCGTGAGACGAGAGCGGAGAATAAGCCAAGTATCGTATAAGGAGACTCCGATCGGAAAGAGCCACCGGGGTACTTGGTCGCGGAAAGAAGAGGAGTACATCGCGGACTTCGAGACTGTCTCTCGCCGTCATCTCGATGATTGGCACTACAAAGTCTTTCGCTATCACTTCGTGCTGGGAGCGGATTGGCGGCTTTGCACCCGCAAACTGGGCATCAGCCGGGGCTACTTCTTCCATGCCACCTATCGGATCGAACAGCGCCTTGGGAGAGTTTTCTACGAACTCGAGCCCTACGCCCTCTATCCACCGCACGACTACTTCATCTTTAGGCTGGCAGGCCCCATCCAGCCCACCTGCGTGAAGCCAGACCAAAGGCCGCGGCCGCCGGCGTTTCAAATTCGCAAGCCCGGGGTGCGTCCTGACCCCGCCGAAGAGCGTGTGCCGGCCTAGCCCGCATTTCTCACCGCGTGGCGAGGCGAAGTGCGTGAGAGGCCCGTCAGTACGAGGCGCGCGCCGCTTGACGAGCGGAGGCGTACTTGACCCTGCGTTGAGCACGGCAAGCAAGCGCAACGAAGTAATGGCGGGCCTATCGCGTGCTTCGACCGTCAGGCGGTGAGAAAAGCGGGCTAGACCCGGTGCGGCCAGCAAGTGCCGGCTGACTCCGTTAAGAGTCCGGCGTGAAAAGATCCGCGTGTTCGTGGATTGCGGTCCATTCGGCATGGCCGTTAGCCGCGCCGCGATCATGCAGGCCGAGCGATGTGGGATATGGGTGCTGGCCCGCCAACTCGCGTGCTACTGTAGAAATTCCTGTCTCGGCGTGATTGTCCCCGATGGGGTATTTAGTTGACTCCAGTAGCCAGAATATGTTGTGGTTGGGGGCATGAAGGAGGACTACCCCCGAAACCTCGTCGAGTTGGAAGCTCGATTCTCGACCGAGGAGGCGTGCCGGGAGTACCTGCTGAAGCTGCGCTGGCCGGAGGGGTTCGTGTGCCCGCGCTGTGGGATCCAGTCCTCATGGGCCAGCAAACGCAATCTGCTGCTCTGCGCCGACTGCGGTTACCAGGCCTCGGTGACGGCGGGCACGATTTTCCAGGACACCCGCAAGCCCTTGACGTTGTGGTTCCGGGCGGCTTGGTGGGTGACAACGCAAAAAGGCGGGGCCAGCGCGCTGGAGTTGCAGCGGGTCTTGGGTTTGGGTAGCTATGTAACCGCCTGGACCTGGCTGCACAAGTTCCGCCGCGCCATGGTGCGCCCCGGTCGCAATCGGCTGGTCGGCCGGGTGGAGGTGGACGAAACGTATGTGGGCGGAGTCGAAGAGGGCGTCCGAGGTCGCGAAATGGTTGGCAAAGCGTTAGTTGCGGTTGCTGCCGAGGAGGATGGGCGCGGTATGGGTCGCATCCGGCTCCGTCGGATCGCGGATGCCTCAGCGGCGAGCTTGGAAGCCTTTGTCGAAGAAGCTATCCAACCTGGCAGCCTCGTGCACACCGACGGCTGGGAAGGCTATGCGGGATTGGAGAACAAAGGATACCGCCATGAAGTCACCGTGCTGCGCGGGAAGCGGCAATCGGCGAGTAAGCTGCTGCCGAGAGTCCATCGTGTCGCCTCTCTGCTAAAGCGCTGGCTGTTGGGGACCCACCAGGGGGCTGTCAGTCACGAGTATTTGGACTACTACCTGGACGAGTTCACGTTCCGCTTCAACCGGCGGACCTCACGGTCGCGCGGCAAACTTTTCTATCGCCTCCTCCAGCAGGCGGTCGCCGCCGACCCTGCTCCCTATAAGACAATGGTCGAGGCCACCAGGGCCGGCACCCCCACCCCCAAGATGTAGTGGCTACTGGAGTCAACTAAATACCCCATTGTCCCCGATGATGACGGTCAGCGGAAACAGGCGTCAGTCCGCCCAATAGCGGTGCTTATGACCAGGGTCGCGATTCGTAACAGCTCGAAGCAGGTCGTTCTCGGGGATGCAATCACCGTAGCTGACACGGCCGCAACTCGCCGCACCGGCCTTCTCCGGCGCCAGGGTCTGGCCCAAGGAGAAGGTTTGTGGATCGTACCATGCGAGGCGGTCCACACGTTTCGGATGAACTTTCCGATAGACGTTCTTTTCATTGACCGCGACAAGCGCGTGACGAAGATCGTTGCGAACATGAAGCGTTCCCGCATGGCGATGAGCTGGCGGGCTCGCAGCGTGATCGAGCTGCCGGCTGGTACAGCCGAAAAAACAGGCACCGAAGTCGGTGACAAGCTTGAGGTTCAGAAACTGGACGGGTAGTCTCCGCCCGCGAAACACAACGCGGGTTTGTTCCCGGTCGTGCCCGTAGGCGGTTAATCAACCCGTGCGAGCCCAGGCATTTTCTCCCCGCGCACAAGGGCCGTTCCCGGTGACGGCCCGGACCATCTCGCTTAAACCGGGTCATCTTACTTGTCTCCCTGCTGACGATCGCGGCGGGGATCATCGTTTGGGCCGGCCCGGCCGCTGATGGTCGGCCGTACTTGTGATCACGAGCGGCCTGAGACTTTGGGTGCACGCGTTTGCGGTCTTTGCGGGGCAGCCCCGGGGGAAACAACGTTCCGTTTGCTTCCTGAAGGACAACAGCCCCGGCAAACCGAACCGGCGCTCGGCGCTTCCAAAGACAGAAAAGACATGAGCGAGGACGGCAAACCGTCGTCTCCGAGCCGCCCTGCGAACTGAGTCCACATCCTCCGATTTCAAGCGGGGTTGACCATGCAGCCGGCGACGCGCCGTTTGTAAGAAATTTTCGCGCCGACGCCTGGGGGGCCGAGGGCGGTCCTAGCCCGGTGCGCCGGCTTCGAGCGTCTTTCCCGAGCCGCGGTAGGAGACTCGGGCGCGAGCCAGCAGGGTCGCGATCGAGCGCCAGTTTTGAGCGATCGCCCGCAAGCGCTGGAGTCGGCCCACCTGCGGGAAGTAGATGCCCCGAAAGGCGATGCGCGCGAACAGGTGGGTAATCTGTTCGCCGATGGGCTTGGAGGCGAGATAATCGATGGCTTCGCGGTTGCGCTGAGGGCTGTAGGACGATCGCCACGCGTGATCGACTTCCTGGCGGGCTTCGCGGATGGTCATCTTGAGCGGCTTGTGGGCCATCACGAACGGGGCGAAATCCATCCAGTGCTTGGGCCGCTCCAGCCGCCCGCTCGAGAGCAAGCGATCGTAGAGCGGGGTTGCGGGGAACGGCGTCAGTTGGCCGAACACGGGCAGGCCGGGCGGCCAAGTGCTGATCTTGTCCAGAGTTTTCTGGGCCGCTCCAGTGGTGTCGTTGTCCATGCCGAAGATGAACGAAGTGATGGCGTAGATGTTGCGTTCGGCCAGGCTTTCGAGAACGCCCTGGTAGCTCGCGGGATTGCTGAAACTCTTGTTGACGTCCTTCAAGTTCTCTTCATCGATCGACTCCATGCCGATGAAGATCCAGCGGCCGCCGGCTTCGGCGATGAGATCGACGAGCTCTTTGTCCTCGAGCAGATTGGCGCTGATTTGGGCCACCCAGGGAATCTGGGCGCCGGCGGCGATCATGTCGCGCAGCAGCGACTTGGTTCGTTTGCGATTGATGGCGAAATTATCGTCGACGAAGAAGACAGCGAATTGGCCGTGTTCTTGGCGGGCGCGCTGCTTGAGGCGCAGCAGCTCCCCGATGATGCTCTCATTCGACCGAAACCGCAGTGAGTCCCCGAAAAAGCCGGTCACCGTGCAAAACTCGCAGCCGTAAGGACAGCCGCGGCCGGATTCGATGGGGATGACGTGGAACGATCCCCAGCCGCCGGCCACCTTGCTCAGCCGCGAACGCAAGACTTTCGGCACCATATTGAACTGGCTCAGGTCCAGGTCGCCCCAGCCGATCTCGGGGTAATGGTCCAGGCTCGGCTTACGCTCCTTGCCAGCGGCGTCGACGGGCTCGTAGAGTTCTTTGAGGCGCCCCTGAGCTGCGTCTTCGACGACGACGGGCCAGGTCTCATCGGCCTCGCCGACGGCTACGGCGTCGGCGTGACGCGGCCCGCCGTCGCGCCCCAGCGCCTCGTCGGGCAGTTCGGTCACGTGGGGCCCGCCCATCACGACCGGGACTCCGGTTTTGCGAATAGCGTCGGCCATTTGGTAGGCGCGGGCGATCATGCGGGTCATGGCTCCGATGCCGACCAGGCCGATGTCGTTCGCGCGAACGAAGTCGGCCAACTGCGACTCGGTCATGGGTTTGGCGTTGCCGTCGATGAGGAGGACCTCGTGACCGGCCGGCGTGAGCTTCTGGAGCAGGAACATCCAGAGGTGGGGCATGGAGTTGCGGGTGACCCCGTTGTCCGGGTTGTAGAGAAGGATTTTCATGGCTCGTTCGCTTCCTCGATCATCGAGGCCTTGGTCCGAACTAGCCGCGGGCTGCGAGGCGGATTCAAGATCAAGAGGCGTATACCTACAACCTTACAACATTGAAGTCGGATGCGAAACGGCTTCGGATGGGAAATCTCGAGCACCCTCAGCGACAACTAGCCCGGTTTTCTCACCACGTGGCGAGAAAAGCGCCCTAGTTGGCCTGCGTCGGTGTGCTTGTGGCCAGACGGTGCGCTCGAAGCCGTCGTCTGGCGCTGGAAGCTATTCCCGGCTGGCGAAACCACTCTGGTTGTTCAACCGCCGCCAGCGAAAAGCGCCGAGGAGAATCGATGCGAGACTCCGTGCATGGAACAGGACTCGGGAGCAGGCAAAGCGAATGTATCGGACCCGCCTGAGCAGCCTGAGCTCAATGGTCATTTTCTCTTCCGGTACGAAGACGGCTTCCACTTGTCCAGGCGGGCTGAAGGGCACGAGCCTTCTCCATAGGACGCCCGCCTTGTTCTTGTACCCCGCGAGCAGCGCCAGATGAAGCCAAAGTTCGTCTTTAATGGGGTATTTAGTTGACTCCAGTAGCCACAATATGTTGTGGTTGGGGGCATGAAGGAGGACTACCCCCGAAACCTCGTCGAGTTGGAAGCTCGATTCTCGACCGAGGAGGCGTGCCGGGAGTACCTGCTGAAGCTGCGCTGGCCGGAGGGGTTCGTGTGCCCGCGCTGTGGGATCCAGTCCTCATGGGCCAGCAAACGCAATCTGCTGCTCTGCGCCGACTGCGGTTACCAGGCCTCGGTGACGGCGGGCACGATTTTCCAGGACACCCGCAAGCCCTTGACGTTGTGGTTCCGGGCGGCTTGGTGGGTGACAACGCAAAAAGGCGGGGCCAGCGCGCTGGAGTTGCAGCGGGTCTTGGGTTTGGGTAGCTATGTAACCGCCTGGACCTGGCTGCACAAGTTCCGCCGCGCCATGGTGCGCCCCGGTCGCAATCGGCTGGTCGGCCGGGTGGAGGTGGACGAAACGTATGTGGGCGGAGTCGAAGAGGGCGTCCGAGGTCGCGAAATGGTTGGCAAAGCGTTAGTTGCGGTTGCTGCCGAGGAGGATGGGCGCGGTATGGGTCGCATCCGGCTCCGTCGGATCGCGGATGCCTCAGCGGCGAGCTTGGAAGCCTTTGTCGAAGAAGCTATCCAACCTGGCAGCCTCGTGCACACCGACGGCTGGGAAGGCTATGCGGGATTGGAGAACAAAGGATACCGCCATGAAGTCACCGTGCTGCGCGGGAAGCGGCAATCGGCGAGTAAGCTGCTGCCGAGAGTCCATCGTGTCGCCTCTCTGCTAAAGCGCTGGCTGTTGGGGACCCACCAGGGGGCTGTCAGTCACGAGTATTTGGACTACTACCTGGACGAGTTCACGTTCCGCTTCAACCGGCGGACCTCACGGTCGCGCGGCAAACTTTTCTATCGCCTCCTCCAGCAGGCGGTCGCCGCCGACCCTGCTCCCTATAAGACAATGGTCGAGGCCACCAGGGCCGGCACCCCCACCCCCAAGATGTAGTGGCTACTGGAGTCAACTAAATACCCCATCGTCTTTATTGGGTTGAAAGCGGGAAAGGACTGCTGAAGCCGCATAGTGTTGAAGCCATAGCTGGACCGGTCCCGGAAGTTTTTCCGCCTCTACTCTGACGGCCTCCGGCAAGGCCGAGCCAAACCAGCGGTGGGCCAGAACCAGCGGAACCGCCTGAAAGCTTCGCAGAGCCGGCGAGTGCAGCTCGCTCCAGCGGCGCCAGAAGGCTTCGCTGGGTCCCTGATTCTCCATGAAAAAAGCCAGCTCATAAACGTGGCAAGGCTTCAAATCACCCCGCAGCAGATGCCGCAAGACGTGCAAAGCCGCATAGCCTAGCTGGTCGGCATCGCAGAACGCCGGGATCGGTTGCCCTTCAAACGGCGCCAGCACGCGCCGGGCCCGGAACTCTTCGAGCCCGTCCACCTGAAAACACTCCGTCGCCGGGTCCCATAGACGGAAGTGCAGTTCGACAACAGGAGGTATTTCCGGATCGAAGTAGTCGCCTTTCCACAGCCACCCGGTTTTGCGGGCCATGGGAGGCAAGTGGTCCGCTCTCAGCCGCCCTTTGCCACCCATGGACTCAAAACCCAGTTCTACGAGCGCTTGATGGGCCCTTTGGACGTCCGCCGGGGAGCACAACAAATCGAGGTCGTACTGAGCCCGCAGCAAAGGACTGGGCACAAATCGCGGCGCCTGCAGAAAACCCTTGAGAAGGATGTGGCCGATTCCGAGCGACTGCAAACGGCCGGCTACCTGAAAATATTCCTGTTTCAGTTTCGCGAGTCTCCGGCCGTTTGCTTCGAAATTACTCTCGGCGCGCCGGCGGACGAAGTCAGGCAAGTTCTCCCGGCGCCTGGAAGCCAAAAGGAGAGTCAACCCGGAGCGGTCCGAGAACTCCAGAGCTTGACGCCATTGGCCGTCGGAGAGCGATTGGAGGTGTTCCGCCGAGGAGTGATGGAACGCGAGGGCGCGCAGAACGGCTGCCGCGCCCGCCGGAAGGCCACTGAGCCGATGCCATCGAACAGGAGACACTTCCCCACTTTACGACGCCCGCCCGTGAGAAAGCCCGGCTCCGGCGAATTGTCGCTCGATGGCTCGGTCATGGGTTCAGCGAGGAGGCTAGGCGGCGGCCGGCGGCGGTCGATGGAGCAGGCATCGGAGTGGTATCGTGTGTAGTTTGACGTTCACGGCGCAAAGCTTTTCGCCTGGACATACGATTATATGAATGCGACAAGGAACTTCTTGTTGCGCCAGACCCCAGCGGTCCAGGTAAAGTCCTGGCTTCTCCCAAGGTCGTCAAAACCCACATGTCTACCAGAAAGCTCGCATTTCTGCCCGCTCTATTGTTGCTGGTGCTCGTCGTCACAACCACCGAAGCCTGGGCGGCCGGGGACGAGCACAGCGGCCACATCAAGGTAGCGAACGTCCTTTTCTCCCTTGTGATTCTGTTGCTTGCCGCGAAAATCGGAGGCGAGCTTTTCGAGCGCTGGAATCAGCCGGCAGTGTTGGGGGAACTGGTCTTCGGCGTGATTCTCGGAAATCTCAGTCTGGTGGGCATTTTCGCTTTGGATCCCATCAAGACCCATGCCGGCATCGCCTTTGCAGCGGAGATCGGAGTTATTCTGCTGCTGTTCGAGGTGGGGCTCGAATCCAATCTGGACGAGCTGCTGGCGGTCGGATCTTCGGCAGCCTTCGTGGCTGTCTTGGGCGTTGTGGTCCCGGTGGTGCTGGGCTATGGAGTGTCCTCCTGGTTTCTGCCGGATTCGGCCTGGTATGTGCACTTGTTCGTGGGCGCGACACTGGCGGCGACCAGCGTCGGGATCACAGCGCGCGTTCTCAAAGACATCGGCAAGATGAACACCCCGGAGGCCCGCATTATCCTGGGGGCGGCGGTGGTGGATGACGTTCTGGGCCTGATCATCCTGGCGGTCGTCAGCGGGCTGGTGACATCGATCGGAGCCGACGGAGGCTCGGAGATTTCGCTGCTGCCGGTTCTTGCGATTATCGGCAAAGCCGTTGCCTTTCTGGCCGTCGCCGTGGTCGCAGGGAGGGCGCTAGCCGGCAAGGTCTTGCATCTCGGGTCGTTCGCCCGCGTCGCGGGAATGCCGATTATCCTGACGGTGTGCTACTGCTTCGTGGTGGCCGGCATCGCGGAAGTCGTGGGTCTGGCGCCCATTGTCGGCGCCTTCGCCGCCGGGCTGGTTCTCGACAGCACCCACTATCAGGGCTACGCATCGATGCGCGAACGGAAAATCGAAGAACTGCTGGTGCCCCTCAGCGCGACGCTGGTACCAATTTTCTTCGTTTTGATGGGCATGAAAGTGGATCTCGCTGTTTTTGGATCTTCCAGTGTTCTGCAGTTTGCCGCCGTTTTGAGTCTGGCCGCTATCGCCGGCAAACAGATCTGTTCGCTCGGTGTTTTGGAGAAAGGTCTCAACCGCATCGTCATTGGTGTGGGAATGATTCCGCGCGGAGAGGTTGGGCTCATCTTCGCGGGCATCGGAGCCTCTCTGTTCGTGGCCGGCGAGCCGGTCTTTTCCTCGGAAACCTTCTCGGCGATAGTGGTGATGGTGATGGTGACGACTCTCGCGACGCCGCCGCTGCTCAAAGCCTTGTTCACCAACTCCAACAAGTAGCCCGCTTTTCTCGCCACGTGGTGAGAAAAGCGTCGCTAGTCGGCGGGCGTGACTAGCAGCGGATGCCCCAGCGTGTCGCCGTTGGCCTGGAAGCCGTTGTGGTCGACGTCGACAAAGATTGGATTCGTGTAGGCCGTCGGACGCATGCGGGCGGTCGGACTGCGGCCCCATCCCTTGGCGAGGTTGGAGTTCTCGCCCACCGCCACGACAATCAAGTGCGCGTCCCGCTGAAGTTCGACTCGCACCGTTTCATCAAAGCGCACCACGCCATCGGCGAACATCCGAGGATGGCTGTTCCGGCGAAAGTTGTAATCCGTGGGCTGGCGGCCGTTGACGAGGATCTGCACCCGGTCAACCTCCATCCAGTTGGGAGCCTGAACGCGAATCTTCAACTCGACAGATCCCTCGCTGATGATGCTGGAACCGATCGGCAGACCGTCACCGGTAGTCACTTCCAAAAACGGACCGTTGGTGATCATCATCCGCCCCGCCTTTGAATTGCGGATGATCTCAGCGGGGTCAATCTCGCCTGGCTCATCGGCCTTGCTAGGAACATAGGTCCGCCAGTCGCCCACGCCACTGCCGAAGATGCGATGCGCATCGCTCACCGAGACGCACCAAACCCGCCGCCCCTGATTGAGCATTTGCAGCCAGCCAAACGTTCGGTTCTGACTAACACTGGTGCTTCCGTCCGAACTCGTTCTTGAATAAGTCGGGCTGAGATTGAGGATCTCCGTGCTCCAAACTTCCGCGGCATCGATTAGGTCCTCGAAGCCTTCGAATCCGCCATCGGGAACGCCGTCCTTGTTACGGTCAAAGAAGACGGTGCCCACCGTCGGATGATTGGCCTGCACCCAGCGGTCGGGACCGCCGCCAAAGAACGGGATCTTGTTCCTTGTGTTGGCGTTCGTATCGTAGCGCGAGCCTCGCTCGAGGCTCGGCGTGCCCCAGTGGCGCAGCACCAGGGCGTTGATGCGCGGGTCGTAGTTCCAAACCGGGGCGCCGCCGTTTTGCGCCAATCGATCCGCTCTGAGCGGAAAGGAATTGAAGTGCTGTCCGCTGCCCGTCAACTCGATTCCAACGACAGTCCGGACGACGCTGGTCAAACCCAGGCGGTCGATGTGCGGCTGCCAGTCGTAGATACGATTGTGTTCCGTGGTTGGCGCGAATTCGATCTGCTCGGCGGCCAGGCTGATGATGCGGTCATCGGTGTTGCAGTAGTTGTCACCGCTCGGTGTGGAATGCGAGTGGTAATCCGTGCTGATCCAGCCGCTGGTGTCGACACTGCGCTTGAGCCGCGCCTTGACATCGACGGTCTCCCCTTCCCAACTTCGATCTGCTGCTCGGTCAAATCGTACTCCGGCCCGTGAGTGACGCGAAGCAGGTACTTGCCGGGGGGAACTTGCTGGAACACGTGTCCATCGTGGGTCTGATACTGGTGATCGTTTCCGTGAACCCGGTAGTGCGTTCCGAAGTTCGGAGTCTCTGTCCCCTCAATACCAATGAATTGCACCTTGGCGGGTGAGAGCCGGCCCTGCTCGTCACGGATTTCAATCCGCACGGCGGATGCTTTGGTGGCAGTGAGGTCAAGCGTTGCCGCCCTGCCGCGTGATACCGAAAAACTTTGTTTCAGGGGCTCTCGGCCAATATCCTCCATCGACAGCTCGTAATCTCCCGCAGGAAGGCGCCAATTGAAGTTGCCCTCGGCGTCCGGATAGCCCGGTAGTGTCTCTCCCTTTACTGGGACCAGCAAGCTGGCGCGAACGGCCGCTTCCCGATCGGGGCCCTTCACGCTTCCCGATACTTCACCGGCAGCCCCCGCGAGGCTTGCCACCACCCCGTATGCGGCTAGAGGCGAATCGGCTGCTGCTACCGCTATGCGGTAAGTCTTCTGCTGCCCGGGCGCGAGCTCAACGTTCTCCTCGAGAGGATCACTTTCTCCGGTCACTCCCCAGGCATAACCGCGTTTGTCAAATGGATCAATGCTGTCTCCGGCGCGGATACCCGCTACATTCCATTCGGTCGAGAGTCCTTTCCAAACAGCCGGCGGAGTGATCGTCCTGGTCTCGCGGCCTTCGTTGCGGTAGGTCGAGGCAACCAGCACATACTGCCAGTCGTTCTCGAGCCGGTATTCGTGGCGCGTATAGAGGCCGTCTCCCTTCGCGGCCGTCCGCACCGCCTCGATGACCGCGGCGCCGTTCGAGCCGTCCTCGACGATCTGAACGTAGGAAATCTCGCCGCCTTCCGCTCCTGGACGCAAGACAGTCAATTGGTCGTTCGAGGCCCCTCGCAAATCAAGATCGTAAAGGCAGCCCTGCAGCACATAGGCGTACTCGGTCGTCATGTTGGCGCGGCGCAGGGGCTGGCTGCCGGAGATCAGTGCTTCAATCTTGTTATTGCGGAGGACAAAATCGCCAACGATGCCGTCTGCTTCTTTCCCTTTCGGCAGCAGGTGGGTGTTGTGGCGTCCGATCTCGACGGCTTCGACGGGATCTCGCTGGGCGACGAGGGCCCAGACAAACAATGCAACGAAAACGAATAGAAGCGGAATTCTTTGGACAGTGCTCACGGGCCTCCTTACGATCGGCGGCTGCCGAACTTCAAACGCTTCCCACAGTCTAACCGGATGTTCGGGAGCATTCTACCCCGGCCAATCCGAGGATTTTGTTCGCAGAAATGGCGGTACGAACAGAGCCGCGCCCGCAAGGGTGCGGTCGAGTCTGGCAGTGACCGAATTCTGGTGGCGGCCCCGACGCACTGACTACCCTCGACCGCACCCTTGCGGGCGCGGCTCTGTTCCACACGAACGAAATTTCAAATATCCTTGGCTAGTGCTTGCCTATTTCGTAGACGAAGATCGTATGCTCGCGGCTGTCCCCTTTGACCGTTTCGGTTTTGACCGGAGTCCAGCCCATGATTTGGAAGTCGTGGGAGACGACCCGCGCTCCCGGCTTGAGGTCCTGCTCCAGCTTGGGCCGCAATTGCCTGTTGGAGGAAGACAGCAGGTAAAGAGTTACGACCGAAGCCGCACGGAGATCAACCTCCATGAGGTGAGCGTGCATGACGCTGGCGCGGTCGCCGATGTTGAGTTCTCTAATCCTGGCATTCGCCCGCTCGGCAAGATCCGAATCCAGTTCCACTCCGACCGCCTTTGCGCCATATTCCTGCGCGGCAGTGATGACGATGCGGCCGTCTCCGGAGCCAAGATCATAAACCATATCCCCGCTGCCGACTTTCCCCAGTTTCAACATACGGTGAACCACCTTGATCGGCGTGGGCACGTAGGGGGCCATGCTGCGGGGATCGTAGGTCTCCTTCTGGGCGGCGGCGGGCAGCGCAGCGGTGAGGATCAAGACAGCCAGCCAGCTCCCTTTCCGGGATGTCGCCATCACCTGTTCGCAGCTCCGATGCAATCGATTCGTCCATTGTATTTGACGTAAGCTTGAGAACATTGCTTGCTCCATCAAGAGTATCCTTGCGCGGAATATACTCCAATCGGAACGAAACCGCGGCAAGGGAGCGGAACCATAAGAACTCCGAAACCGGCGGCCTGGATTCCTGGCGCGCTTCTACTGTTGGGACGGCGCCGGCGGCTTGGCCGATTCAGGCCGGTTAGGCGCCAGACCAATCGTGAGTATGAAACGGCACTGTTCGCGCGGATAGCGCCTCTTTTGCTCTATAACCTAGCACCTTCTTGTGGCGGAGGTGCGTACGGTTTCTCGCAAATCCGGCAAGGGAAAGCAGCGGTCATGCCGGCCGGGGCGCCGGGCCGGCAGGCAGTCGCGGCGCGGTCCGTGCTGAGCCGGCCCGGGTTCCGATGTCGCGGAAAGTGTCCCGCGAGCCGCGGCTTTCGTTACTTTCGCGGCGCTTTACACGTTAACGCGGCTCTTCGGACACGATCCAGCATTTTCCTGTTTAACTCGAACCTGTTTGTTGTTCTTGGTTTGATTCACTGTTGCACCAGGTATCCGGTAGCGGTATAATCTCCCTGTCGATGATCGGCCAAATCATCTCGCACTACAAGATCCTCTCCGAAGTCGGCCGGGGCGGCATGGGTGTCGTCTACAAGGCCGAGGACACCAAGCTGGAACGGCCCGTCGCGCTGAAATTCCTCGCCGCGCACGCCATCGAAGACCCCGAAAATAGGGCCCGCTTCCTCCGAGAAGCGAAGGCCGCCGCGCGCCTGGATCACCCCAACATCTGCCCTATCCACGAAATTGACGAGGTAGACGGGCAAACCTTTCTTGCCATGGCCTATCTCGAAGGCCAGACGCTGAAGGACAAGATCGCCGAGCGCCCGCTCAAGCTGGACGAAGCCCTGGATATTGCCATCCAGATCGCCCAGGGCCTCAAAGCGGCCCACGAGAAAGAGATCACTCACCGCGACATCAAGCCCGCCAATCTGATGCTGTCCAAAGAAGGCCAGGTCAGGATCATGGACTTCGGCCTGGCCCAGCTCGCCGAAGGATCGAAGCTCACCAAAACGCGGACGTTGCTCGGGACCCCGGCCTACATGTCTCCGGAGCAGACCCAGTGCAGCCCGACTGACCGCCGCACGGACATCTGGTCTCTCGGAGTAGTGATCTACGAGATGGTGACGGGGCGGTTGCCGTTCGAGGGAGAGCGGCAAGAGGCCGTGCTCTTCGCGATCGGCAACGAGGACCCCGAGCCTTTGACCGCTCTCCGCAGCGGGCTGCCGATGGAGCTGGACCGCATAGTCGGCAAGGCCCTGGCGAAGAACCGCGATTGGCGCTATCAGCATGTCGATGAAATGCTGGTGGACCTGCAGTCGCTGCGGAAAGAGCGCGAATCGAGAGCGAGCCGGCAGGCGCCAGCAGCGCTGCTGCGCGGCAGCCGGGCCCCTTGGTATGTTGCCCTTGCCGTGGTGGGGGTTGCCGTGATCGCCGCCACCAGTGCGTGGCTGGGCGTCTGGGGTCCAACAGCCAGAGAACCGCAAGCGCCTTTGCGGTCCGTACCCCTGACGAGTGATCCAGGGAGTGAGCTGTACCCGAGCTTCTCCCCCGACGGCAATCAGGTTGCCTTTGCCTGGGACGGAGAAGAACGCGACAACACCGACATTTACGTCAAACTGGTCGCCGGCGGAAGACCCTTGCGACTGACCACGAACCCCGCTGTGGACAGCCATCCCGCGTGGTCCCCTGACGGCAGCCAAATTGCTTTCCTCCGTCGCTCCGAGGGTAGCGGGAGTATATGGCGGGTTCCACCCATCGGCGGGGTCGAGCGTAAGTTGGCGGAAAGTCCACACTACAGGAGGCTCGGAGGTACGTCTGGGGCCGGGCAAGATCTGAGTTGGTCGCCGGACGGAAAGTTCTTGGCCGTCCCGGATCGGGAATCGCCCGAAGAGCCCCTTGCCATCTTCCGGGTATCGGTTGAGAGTGGCAAGAAAGAGAGACTCACATCGCCACCGGCCCAATCCCCGGGGGATCATAGTCCTGCCTTCTCCCCTGATGGCCGCACCCTGGCTTTCGTTCGTGAGGGCGGAGGCTTCACAGCGAATATCTACTTGATGCAGGTTGCCGACGGTGAGCCCTGGCGTCTGACATATAATGACCAGCCGACCCGCGGCCTGGCGTGGACTCCGGACGGTCGCGAAATTGTGTTCTCGTTGCAGCCTGGTGCGACTGGCACCAACAGTAGCTTGTGGCGAATTTCCTCCCTCGGCGGTATGCCGGAGCTGTTGTCAGGCACAGCTGGAGACGCAAGTTACCCGGCGATCTCTCGGCAGGGCAGCCGCCTGATCTACTCCCGGCGAACCAGCGACGTTAACATCTGGCGCTTGGAGCTGTCAGGCCTGACCACCGCCCGCAATCGGCCTACTAGGTTGATTGCCTCCACTCGCACGGATATCTACCCTCAGATTTCCCCCGACGGAGAGCGAATCGCTTTTGAGTCCGATCGATCCGGCAGCGGGGAGGTCTGGGTGTGCGACCGGGATGGCCGCGGACAGGTGCAGCTGACATCCTTCGTTAACGTGAATGCGGGATACCCTAGCTGGTCTCCCGACGGCCGCTGGGTCGCTTTCGACGCAGCTCCCGAAGGGCATCAAGACATCTACGTCATAAGCGCCGACGGGGGCTCATCCCGCCAGTTGACCACGGAAGGTTCCGGGGAGCTTATACCGAGCTGGTCGAGGGATGGGAAATGGATCTATTTTTCTTCTAACCGGACGGGGATTTTCCAAGTGTGGAAAGCGCCGGCCGCGGGGGGCGAGGCTGTGCAGGTCACCAAGAAAGGGGGGTTCGGCGGGTTCGAGTCTCCAGACGGCCAGTTCGTCTTTTACGCGAAAACCCATGAGAATCCGACAGAGGTATGGAAGGTTCCCGCGGAGGGCGGCGAGGAGGTCGCCGTCCTTGACTCTCCGAGACCGGTGAGCCGCAATGCGTGGGCTGGGGTGGAAGAGGGGATTTATTTCATTGAGGTGGAGCGGAGCGAGGCTTTGGTTGCCGAGGGCTTCTTGAAATTTTTCCACTTTGACTCGCGCCGGGTGACGCGGATCGCTTCCCTCGGCGAGCAGCTGAGCACTCCGGGGGACGTTGCGGTTTCCCCCGACGGCGGCTGGATTCTTTACACGCAAAATGACCAGAGTGGAGCGGACCTGATGCTGGTGGAAAACTTCCGCTGATCCATCAGGGCCAGATCGCGGGACTGCCGCCCGCTTGGCCTCATGCTTCGCGGAAGCTAATCACTTCGATATCCGCTTCCGACACGGCCTGGCTGACTTGGGGAGCCAGCAGCGCTGCCAGCTCGGTTTGGCGGGTCCGCTTCAGCCTGGTCTTGGTGGCCAGTAATTCTTCGGTGCAGTAGCCGGGATGGCACATGAACTCGGTCAAGCCCTCGGGCAGCGCGCGGATGAGCTTTACGAGCCGCGGAGTGTGGAAACGGCCCGTGACCTGAAAGCCGGCGAAATGGCCGGCCGCGCGACAACCAAAGCTCGCCAGCTCGCGGCTGAAACGGCGGCGGAGAGGGCGGATCGCCCGGTTGACAAAGCGGGTCGTCAAGGCGGCCGAGCCGCGGACCGCGGTGAGGGGCAGATCGAACGGCCGTCGCACCCAGCGGATATCATGGCTCCTGGCCACCCGCAAAACAGCCTCGAGGACCGGGGGCGCCAGGTGAGTGTGTTTGTGCGTATCGAGGTGGCTGAGCGGCACTCCGCTCGCCTGAATCTTCCCGATCTGGGCAGCGAACTCCCGCTCGATCGCACCGGCCCGCCACTCCGCGGCCAGCCCGGCCAGCAGGCGCGGCACGGATCGGGGCAAGTCTTGCCCGGGCTTGGATATCGCCGGGCCCGAGATCAGCATCAGGTGGCAGCCCACATCCAGGCCGGGATTATCGAGCGCCAGGCGGACAGCATCGTCAAACGCCGGCCCGTTCGCCATCAGCGAGGCGGAGCGCAAGATGCCCTTTTGAAAAGCCTCGACAATACCGGCGTTGACGCCTTCGGTCAAACCGAAGTCGTCCGCGTTCACAATCAGGCGCCGTTTTCGCATGGATGCGGAGGAGAAAGAAAGATTAGCACGAGGCAGGAACTTTCTTGGGGCTACCTGCGTCCCTCATGGAAACGGTGTCTTCTTTCCCCGCATTTGTTCGACGCGAAACTGACAGGCAGAATGGGATTTCTCTCCGCCCGGGCGTGGCGATAGTATAGACTTTCGGACATCGCATCAGCCGCCTCCGGAACTCCCCGAGCCCGGTTGAGCGCACCCGGCTTGAGACCGCCGGATTTGGCCTGCTGTGATTTCCTCTGCTGCCGTTTGCTCTGCTGCGATTTGCTGTTCTTTTTCATGGCTGGTCGCCTCCTTTGTTTGGGAATCAAAGTTCCACAGCACGTTCTTTCTCGAAGAGTGCGTTGCTGCCGAAAGCTTAGCGCTTTCGGCTCTCAGCGACCAGCCTTCTCATCCCATCTCTGATGGCTGCTGGCCCGCGAATCGTCATCAGGCCGTCAAGCTCAGCACCAACTGCTCCATGATGAGGCGGTCGCTGGGCCGTTCGCGCCGCAGGTCGCGGTCCGCTTGAGAAAGTTGGGTCAAGGCGGTTTCGAGTTGGTGCTGCGAAAAGTGACGTCCGATGTCGAGGACTTGCCGCGCCCTCACCGGCCAAATCCGTATACCATGGCGGCTGAAAAGCTGCGTGACCTGGTTCGCGTTTAGCGCCCTCTCTTCCTTGGCGGCGAGCGCCTGCCGGAATAGCGAGGCGATCAGGCTGATCTGCATCGGCCACGAAGTGCCCGTCCGGGCGAGCGTGTCGAGAACGTCAAGCGCTCGCAATCGGTCGCCTTTGGAGAGGGCTTCGGAAAACTCAAAAACGCCCCTTTGCCGCGCCTCGGGAATGAGCAGTTCGATTTGCTTGCCCGTGACCTCGCCCTCCGGGCCGGCATACAAGGCGAGTTTTTCCAGCTCGCCTGTCAAACGCGCCATATCGCTCCCGAGGGTATCGACCAATTCGCTCAGCAAGGCCGGGGCGATCCTGAGCTTCAACTGCTTCGCGAGCGCAGTGGCCGTCTTGAGGGCTACGGAGGGAGTGAGTTTGACCAGCTCGACGATTTCGACGGATTTAGAAAAGGCCCGGACCACGCGCTCAATGCGGGACTTGTCGTCGCGGTCTCCCCAGTCGTAGCGAGTCGACTCGAGCAGCAGGACGACTCCCGGGGAGGGATTGCGGGCGTAGGCGGCCAGGGCAGCGAACTCACTTGCCGCCTTGGGGTTCTTGGCTACCGCGGCCCCGCGTGGCAGCACCGCTTCCGCGCTGGTCCCGACGATGACCCTGGCCGAGGCAAATAAAGACAGCGTGCGAGCCTCATCGATCAGCCTGCTCAAAGGCTGTTCGGAGAGATCGATCTCGATGAGTCCTTCGGGAGCGCCGGCTTCGACCGCCACGTCGCCGAGCGCGGCCCGGATGAGAGTACGGCGGCAGCGGTCACGATAGAAAAGCTCGTTGCCGAGCAGCAGATAGGCCGACTTCAGAGGGGGCTTTTCGATCTGGCGAAGAAATTGCTTGGGCGTCATGCCGACTTGCTTTAGGTTACCGGAATGACTGGAACTGTTAAGCGCTAACAGAAAACCCGAGCCGAGTATGAACCACGCCCAGGTGAGCGTGCTCTTGGGACGTTGAACAGCTTGCCTGAGCAGCTCCGTCGGGAGGGCTTCGTGAACCAATTCTTCAGTCTTAGCCATGGGTCGATACTCTTCCGACGTCTCAAGACGACCATTCTCAGACTGCTTCTTCTAGGTCGAAGTTCCAGGTGTGCTGGTCGGCTGCCATGCGCGCGGCGTTTTCGCGCAACCGGTTGCGGAAGGGCTCGGCGAAGCGGGGATAGTCGAAGATGCGAATCTTGTGCTGGTACAAATACGACGTCATGCCGTCGGCGAAACAGACCCCCCAGCGCGTCATAGACCTTCCACGGCCTGGCGAAGTGATTGAAACAAAAGAGGTTGCCGGGTGAGGTATAAATTTTCTTTACAAAATGTCCGGAAATGGCAGAGAATGGCACAAAATGGCACGATCTGGGCCATTTTCGACGCCTCGTCATGGTGTCAACCGATAATGTCTTTGTTTTCAGTGACTCGGGTTGTAGCCGACGGCGGGATCGTGGCAGGTTGCCTGGCAAAACGACAGGTTTTCCTGCGGATTTGGAGGTATTCCTGTTGTTCGCCGCGGCTGGCGGATTGGCGGTGACTCGGGGCGGCGGCGATGCTCGCTAAGACCTAGCTAAGACATGTCGCCAGGAATGGCGACACGGCACGTCTGGAGACGTGCGCCACATCAGCTTGTCGGCACCTTGCTTGTTTCCACTTTTGCTGCGCGGGCCGGTCCCCTACTACCGTTCTCATTGTAGCAGGCGAGGTCTGGTTATCGAAAGTTTTCGAGCGAGTTTCCGGTTCGGGGGCTGGGTTGGAGTGCTGGAAGCAGGCGTTGACAGGAGTGTCAACGCGGCAAGCTAAGAGCTTGCGCCACGAGCCAAGCGTCCCTTAATTTTGCCGGTCTCGGAATTCGGCGAACCAGTTCTGGACTACGTGTATCGAGGCCGCTTTGCCTTCCTCGCTTTCGATCGTTTCCACCAAAACAAACCGCTGCCCATCGGGCGAAGCATCGTAGCGGTGCTCCTGAGTCGCGCGCAAATTGGGGTCCTGGAACAGGCGGGTCGTTGCACCGGTCGTGAAACTGGGTCTCGTGTTTACCGCGACGGCCATCAACGTGCTGTTCTCCACGTAGAAAAGCTCCTTGCCGTCTCTGCTCCAGCGTGGCTGTCGGCCCCCTTGGGCCGAAACCTGCCATTGACCTTCGCCCTCGGGAAACGGCCGCACATAGACTTGGTCCTGGCCCGACTGATCCGATACATAAGCAACAAAACGGCCTCGCGGCGAAAATTTCGCTGAATGCTCGTTGAAGGAGGTTTGTAAAAAGGGGGCCGAATCAAAGCCGTCGCTGGCTTCCTTGCGCTTGAGATACCAGAGGTCGTAGCCGTTCTCCGGATCATCCACCCGGTAGAGCAGATACTTCCCATCAGGCGACCAGTCGTTGGGACGCTCGGGCAAATCCGTGCCTGCCAGGAATTCAGGCTCGCCCGTGCCATCCGCCGGCCGACTGTACATGTCGTCGTTCCCCTGGCGCGAGGACCGGAAGGTGATCTCTTTTCCTGAGGGCGACCAGGTGGGTCGGCCCTCTGACGCGGCATGAAAGGTCAAGCGCCTCTTCAGCGGGCGGGCGACCTCATGCACCCAAATGTCGTCGTTGTCGTCTTCGAAACCCAGCACCGCCACGCGGCCGCCATCGGGAGATAAGGCGGGGAAGCGGATGGTCTCCTGTGGCTGGCCGATCACCCCCAGCCTCTTCCCGCCTCGGTCTCGCCACACCAATTGCTGCTCTCCCGAATCCAAAAAGTCGAGATAAACTAGCGTACCGTCGGCCCCCACGCTCAGGCCGCCCACGTTTTCGGCGATGGGAAAGGCTTCTCCGGTAGGTTTCAAAGTCTCGATCGAAAAGGGCAACGCCCACAGACCGCTCTGGTAGCGATTGGTTTGGTACAAAATGTGCCCGCTCGGGGAATAGACCGGGTAAGCTCCCTCGGCCAGCACTTCCCACTCACCCGTCTCCAGGTTCTTGACAACGGTGTCCCGATCATTCCGAGAGCCCAAATCGAAAATGATGCTGCGGACTGCGGCTTGCGAGGGCAAGAAATGCGGGCTGGTGATGCCATCTCCCTTTCGCGTGCCCTCCGTCTCGAACAAGAGCCTGGGCTCTCCTCCGCGGGCCGGGATCTCGTAGAGCTTTGAGGGCCCTCCCGAGCCGAAGGCAATGAAGTCGCCCTCGGGGCTCCACGCACCTCCTCGCAAGTCTCCGCCGGGCAGCGGGCAGAGTGTGATCACCGGCCCTCCCTGAGCGGAAATCTTCTTGAGCTCCCGGTTCGCGGCAAAGCCGATGAACTGGCTGTCGGGCGACCAGAACGGCCGTCCCGCGCCCTCGCTGCCGTCCAGCTCTCGGGGTTCCTCACGATCGAGATCGCGTACCCAGAGCTTGCTTTCCTCCCCGACTGCAACATAGACAATGTGCCTGCCATTGGGAGAGATCGCGACTCCCCCGGCATACCCTCCGGAGGCGTCCAGCCGGTGGCCGGTTGTCGTCTCGTAAAGCGACTCCGGCGTAAAGGCAAATCGGCGCAGCGGCGCTTCGGGAAGGGGCTGGAAGAAGTAGACGCACGCGAGCGCCAGCAGAGCAATAGCGGTGATGGCGAACAGGGCCCAGGGTAGACGCAGCTTCCATCCTGAAATGGCTGACGCACTTCCCGTAGCGCTTTGTAAGGTCCCTGGTAGGGACAAGCTCTCAGCTTGTCCTGGACCGGCTGGAGAGCCGGTCCCTACCTTATCCCCTGGACCGGCCGCGGTCTTTAAGATCGTCGATCCGCCGGACTTCAATTTCTGGGCCAGGTTCCCCAGATCAACGATGATCTCGGCGCTGTTCTGGTAGCGCTGTGCGGCGTCCTTGGCCAGGCACTTGCCGATCATGAACTCCAGCTCCACGGGCACGCCGGTCCGCAAGCCCGTCAGCGGCTGCGGCTCCTCGTAGACGATCTCGTAGAGCAGCGCCTTGTCGTAGACACCCTTAAACGGCCGCTGCCCGCAGACCATTTCGTAAAGCACGCAACCCAGCGCCCAGATGTCGGTGCGGTGGTCGACTTCGACCCCCTGCGCCTGCTGCGGCGACATGTAGGCCACCGTGCCCAGGGTCGTGTCAAGCTGGGTCAGCCTCGAGTCCTCGGTCAGCAGCGCCAGGCCGAAGTCCAGAATCTTTACGCGCCCTTCGGGAGTGATCAGCAGATTGCCCGGCTTGATGTCGCGGTGAACGATCTTTTTCTGGTGCGCCGCGTGGAGGCCGTCGGCGACTTGGCGTCCGATGTCGAGAGCCTCTTTGAGAGCGAGAGGGCCGCGTTCGATCTTCTTCTCCAGGCTGTCGCCCTCGACGAACTCCAAGGCAAGAAAGGTGCGCCCATTCACCTCGTCAATCTCATGGATCGTGCAAATGTTGGGATGGTTGAGCGCGGCGGCCGCTTTTGCTTCCCGCTCGAAGCGCTTGCGGCTCTCCTCGTCCTTGAGCAAGTGAGCCGCCAGAAACTTCAGCGCAACGGTGCGCCCGAGCTTGGTGTCCTCGGCTTTGTAAACAACACCCATCCCCCCTTCGCCGGCCTTGGCGACGACCCGGTAATGCGAAATAGTCTGACCGATCACTGCCTTGAATGATACAACGCTGAGTTTACCGAACGCATGACGCCAATCCGCCCGCAAAGGTTCGTGGTTGCCGGCGAAACTGTTTTGAGACACCCGCGGCCTTGAATCCGTTCACCTGCTGCTAGAAAGGCCGCGGGTCTCTTCGAGCCCCGCGCTACGGGTGGTTGACAACAGCAATGGCCGCAAGCGCCGCTTTAGGACGGGTTGAGGGCGTCAGAGCGTGGACTTCCGTCCACGCCTCTGTCCGGCCATTTGGAATCTTCTGCTGTGATGGGCAACGATGCGACCAGTTTGGCGAACACCTATAACCGGCGCCGGGAGGATTCGTGGATTCCGAATCGCCCCGGCTGCTAGCATGGTTCCTCGCATCGCGGACGAATCGCAAGAAGGGAATTCACGCATGACGCTGGAATCGATGTTCTCGCTGTCGCGAAAGAAAGCGTTCATTGCCGGCGCCAGCCGCGGTATTGGTTTGGCAATCGCCCAGGCAACGGCCGCCGCGGGCGCCCGGACGTGCTGGCCAAGCTGTACAGGAACCGTTTTCTGCAGTACTGGCGGCGGACGGGGAAGGGAAGTGAGTTCCGGGCTATCATCGTTAACTCAACAGGTAAGCCACCGCCTACGGCGGTGAGACTCGCGAAGGCTCTGCCGTCACGGCGTGCGGCGTAAGGGGGTAAGCATGGTCTCCTTTCCAAGGTTTCACTTTTGGGCGCGGGGATGCTGTGTGAGCGCGGTGGGGCTGGATGAGCAAACAGTGCGAGCGTACATTCGGGTGCAGGAGGTCGAGGAGAAGCGGCAGGAGCAGCGCTGCAGGTCCTTTAGGCTCCTTCACGCGGTGCAGGCCCCTTTGGAGGGGCCTGCATCAAACCGCCCGCTCAGCGGGCGGTAGCTGATTTAGCTCCCCACTGCCTCCGAAATGTGGCAACCATGGGCTAGGTCACGCTTCAGGCGACTTTCAGTTTCAGTCGCACGGGAACCTGCCAGCTTTCAGCCGGTAGTTGATTAGATACCGGCCGTCGGTGGTTGCCAGTGGCGTGGCGGCCCGGTTTGCGGCTCAACTGCTCAGCGGCTCAACGAGCCTGCACCCGAATCCCCAGACGCCAGAGAATGTAACCCAGCGCCTCGCGCGCGTAGTATTTGGCGCGGGTCCAGGAGCTGTCTCCACCCGGCGTACGCGGCGACCCGTAGACGGTGACACCCCGCGCCTCGAGCATTTTTTTGATGCGGTGAATGTGATATCCGTCGCTGACAACGATGCAGGACTCGAGCTGCATGCGGTCCATGATCTCGGCCACCGCGGCCGCGCTCTGCATCGTCGACTGCCCTTTCGTTTCGGCGGTGATGAATTCGGCGGGCACCCCGCGTTCGGAGAGATATTCCCGGCTCACATCACCTTCGCTGAACTTCGCGCCGCTTCCATGGCCCCCGGTGGTAATAATCCTCGGGGCCAGCCGCTGCTCGTAGAGCGCCAGGGCGTGGTCGAGGCGAGCCCGCAGCACCGGAGACGGGCGTCCCCGATACTGGGCGGCTCCTAACACAACGATGGCATCCGCGGGGCGCGCTTCATCCAGGTAGGCGTGCCGCCTGACCTGATAGTAGACTACCGAGAAATAGGCGCCAAACAGGGCGGCGGCAGCGACAACGAGAATCCCGGCCACTCGATAGAGCCGCGGCGCGGTGCGCTCACCTATGACAGATATTTCGCCAGTTCCGTCCAACGCACGGCTCCCTGCCTCACGATTCGGGGCTCGGACGTGAGGTCCAAGATCGTGGAGGGCTGACGAAGGGGCGACCGCCCGCCGTCCACAATATGATAGACGCGCCCAGACAACTGGCGCTTCACCTGGTCCGCGGTAGTGGCCGCGGGACTCCCTGACAGATTGGCGCTTGTCCCGGTCAGAGGGCAGCCGCTGGCGCGGATGAGCCGGCGGATCAGCGGCGACGCGGGCAGCCGCACCGCGACCGTTCCCGTGCCTGCTGTAATCGCCGCCGGGACGCGCCGGGACGCCGGCACGACCATCGTCAGTGGGCCGGGCCAAAACGCGGCGGCGATTCTTCGGAATGCTGCAGGAATCTCACCCGCGACATCGCTCAATTGCTCCAGCGAATCAATCAGCAGCAGAACGGGATTCGATTCGGGCCTCTGCTTGATTTCGAAAATCCGCTCCGCCACGCCTTTGCGAAAGGGGTCCCCAGCCAAGCCATAGACCGTGTCCGTGGGGACCGTCACCACCTCCCCGCCCCGAATCCGCTGGGCCACGCGCCGAACAACGGGCCACGACGGCCGACAAGGATGGATACGGAAAATCTCCACTCGTTGGGAACTAGCGGCCATGAGGCAATTCTATTACGATGAAGGGCGCCGTGGCTGTTCTCACCCGCCGGATTATTAGCAGTGCCGCCAACCCTTTGTTGAAGGATGTCCGCCGCGCGGTCTCTCGCGGCGGGCTCACCTCGGAAGGCTGGATGGTTGCGGAATCCTTCCATTTGCTGGAAGAGGCGCTGCGAAGCGACCTCGAAGTCGGGACCGTTCTGGCGGCGGCCACGGTGCGAAATGCCGTGGAACAGCATGTGCGAGGCCTCAAGAACGTGCGCGTTACCGTCGTGGAAGACCGCTTGATGCAGCAGATTTCAAGCACCGAATCCACGCAAGGAGTCATTTCGCTGGTTCGCCCGCCGGTGTGGAATCTCGAGGCGGTGTTTCGTGGCAGGTCCTTGACGGTTGTGCTGGACGCGCTCCAGGACCCGGGAAACGCCGGCGCCGTCGTTCGCTCGGCGGAGGCTTTCGGGGCCACCGGCGTGATTTTTCTTGCCGGCAGCGTCAGCCCTTACAATCCCAAGACTCTGCGCGCCTCGGCCGGCTCGTTGTTTCGGGTCCCTTTCGTTTTCGGCGTTGACCCGGAACTGACGCAGGCTGCGGTGCGGCAGCGCAAGCTTCAAGTCCTGTCGACCTCGCCTCGGGCGAGGCTGCGGCTGGACCGCTGTGATCTGACGCAGCCCACGGCTGTCGCGTTCGGTTCGGAAGCCCATGGTGTTTGCGCGACTTTCGCCCGAGGATCTCGGGGTGTGCGAATTCCCACCAGTGGTGTTGAGTCGCTCAATGCCGCCGTGGCCGCCAGCGTCGTTTTGTACGAAGCGGCACGGCAGCGCGCCGAGGCTCTAAGCCCGGCGGCGAGATCAAAATGAGTCTGTTCGAGGCGCCTGATCGAGCGCCGCCCGGCGGCGACCGGGGACGCCCGCTAGCCGATCGGTTGCGGCCGCTATCCCTTGCCGAATTCGTTGGCCAAGAGCATCTTCTTGCCGCGGGCAAACCTCTGCGCACTCAGATCGAGCGCGACCAATTGAGCTCGATGATCTTGTGGGGACCGCCCGGAGTCGGGAAAACGACTCTGGCCCGCATCATCGCTCACGCCACCCGCTGCGAGTTTGTCTCGTTCAGTGCCGTGTTGAGCAGTATCAAGGACGTCAAAGCCGTCATGGCCGGCGCCCAGCGGATGCATCGGTCGGGACGCCGGACCGTTATCTTCGTCGATGAAATCCACCGCTTCAACAAAGCGCAACAGGACGCCTTTTTGCCCTATGTCGAGCAGGGTGACATCGTTCTCATCGGGGCGACGACCCAGAACCCCTCCTTCGAGGTGATCTCCGCTCTGCTCTCCCGCTGCAAAGTCCACGTACTGCGGGCGCTGACGGCCGAGGAAATCGTCCGGATTCTCAAAAGGGCGCTGGCCGATGAGGAACGCGGACTGGGGAGCCTGGCGGCCGATGTCAGCGACGGGATGCTGCTGCGCATGGCGCTGTTTTCCAACGGCGATGGGCGCGCGGCGCTGCAAACGCTGGAGACGAGTGTTCTCGCCGCCGGCGGATCCGCGGTGACGGAAGAGCTGCTCGAAAGCGTGCTGGAGCGCAAGATGGCGCCCTACGACAAGAGCGGCGAAGAGCATTTCAATCTGATCTCGGCGCTTCATAAGTCGGTGCGGTCGAGCGATCCGGACGCGGCGCTTTACTGGCTCGTGCGCATCCTGGAAGGCGGCGAAGACAGGCTCTATGTTCTGCGGCGATTGGTGCGCATGGCCTTCGAAGATATCGGGCTGGCCGACCCGCGGGCGCTGGAGCAAGCTACCGCGGCGGTGGAGGCGTTTCGGCTGATCGGCGAACCCGAAGGAGACCTGGTTCTGGCGCAAGTCGCGGTTTACTTGGCCGTGGCGCCGAAGTCCGATTCGGTCTACGCGGCGTTCGGACAGGTGAAGAAAGACGTTCAGCAGACCATCGCCGATCCGGTGCCGCTGCATCTTCGCAACGCGCCGACGAGCCTGATGAAGCAGTTGGGATACGGCCAAGGCTACCAGCACGCCCACCAGTTCGAAGACGCCGTGACCGTCATGGAGTGCTTGCCCGAGGCCCTGCGGGGGCGGCGTTACTACTTCCCGACTGACCGCGGGATTGAAAAGCGCATCGGCGAGCGATTGGAGGAGCTGCGGCGTAAGATGAAAAGCCGAGCCGTTGAGCCGCGAAACGGCGGCGGATCGTAGCCCATGGGTGGAGCGAAGCGGAACCCTGGGTCCGAAACCCTGCGAGGGGAAGCCCCGGACGCGGACGCTTCCGGGGCCGGACGCAACTCCAGTACGCCTGCGTCGAGGCAGTGCTGAGCGATCTGCCGCTGTGCTGTAGTGGCCATGGGATCAAGAGGTGTCGAAGAAAATGAACAGCGCGGGGCGCAGCGGTTCGAACGTCTCGACCAACAGCATGCGTCCTTGGCGGCAGAGCGGACAGAGGTGTTGTTGAGCGCTGTCTGCGCCGGCCGTTTCGTTCGCGGGCCCAGCGACAGGCGCTGCCAGTAACTCGCGGGCCAGAGCCAACTGTTCGCGCCGGTGGCGGTTGGCCAGGAAACCGTAGTAGCGAATGCGCACGAAGCCCTTGGGTAGTGCCTGGAGCAAAAAACGCCGTAGGAACTCCAGGGCGTCGAGTGTCATCTCGCGTTGTTGGCCGCCGTGAGCGTAGTCCTTGTAGGAAAAACGAACCTTGCCGTCTTCGATCGACAACAGTCTTTGATCAGAGATCGCCGCGCGATGGGTGTGGAGTCCACGTCAGCATGACTCACCTGGGGAATGAAGTATTCTGGGCCCCCCTCGAGGTCGGCGAGTTGGTCCTATGGCGGAGCGTCACCGACTCGCATGCTTCATGTCCCCTTGTTTTTCTTGTTCGTAAGAGAGAATCGTCGTCGTCGGGGTTGTGGGAATGTGGGAATCGCGTGAGCGATTTCCAAGGGGCTGTGGGAAGGGTGGGAAATCTTATCGTTGCGGGCTCGCACCCTGTTCGCTCTCTCGAGAGGTTTTCCACGCTTTCCACAGCCCCGTCATTTCCACAGCCCCACGATTTTTCCGTTTTCCGTTTTTTCGACAGCAGCAGCGACCGCCGCCAGCTCGCGCCGGTGGAAGAGCGGCTGCTGGGCTTCCAGCAACACTACGAGTCGATGGCGAAACCGTTTGCATGGAAGTTCACTCGACGCGATCCGGCCGATCTGTTGCACAAGCTGAAAACGGAACCCAACGACTCGGCTCCGCCGGCCGCATAGCCCAAAATAATACGTGACCGTATTTATGAAACGGTGTACTTAGTTAGTTAGTTAGTAGTCCAAGCCGCCGTGCTCGTCGCCGCATCTCCGACAACGGGCCGCAGTTTAGCGCCAAGGACTTCAAGCAATTCATCCGTATCTCAGGGATGACGCACGTGAGAACCTCGCCCTACTATCCGCAGTCGAACGGCAAGTTGGAGCGTTGGCACAAATCGTTGAAGGGCGCATGCATGCGGCCGGGCGTGCCGCTGACGCCCGAGGATGCGCGGCGGCTGATCGAGCGCTACGTCGTGCACTACAACACGGTGCGGTTGCACAGCGCGATCGGGTTCGTGACGCCGGCGGACATGCTGGCGGGCCGCCAAAACGAGATCCAGGCCGCCCGCGACCCCAAGCTGGAGCAGGCGCGACAGCAACGTCAGCTGCGCCGTCGCCAGGCGGTTTGACTTTTGGAGTTACCATGGCGTTGCCGGGTGAAACGGAAGCGGGCTCTGCTGGGAAGCAACCCTGCCGAGGGATAGCCTGGCGGGCTCAGCGAGACGATGATCGCGGGCGCGCAAGTCACCTTTCGCGCTCGACCCAAAACCCCATCGGATCGAAAGACCCTGATGCCTTGAAAATCCCCGCCCGCAGGGCGGCATCTACACTAGCGCGGAACGCTCCCTCTCCCGTTCCGGCTGAACCGGCACACCATCCCGGTCGCAAAAGCCAAAGAATGATACTGTTACTAGACCTGCCACGGCGAAAGCCAGTAGCCATACGTCTACTGGACCGATTTTCTTCTTAACAGCCCCAAGCCGTTGTTCGACCCTAGTCGTCGGCCTCAACGAGTGCGCAATCCCAGTTCCTGAGACTCACCGACGGTTCCGGGACAAAGACTGCCATGGCGACGCGCGAGATCGCCGAGAGATATCCCGGCGGTGTCTCAGCGCTGCTCAACCCAAGCAAAGGTGAGAGCGCGGACCTCTCGCGAGATGATTTCCTCCCACGGATCGCCCAGGTGACCGAAGGACTCGATGTCAACCTGCTGGTCAACAACGCCGGCCTCGCCTTCAGCGCCGACTTCCTCACCAACGAGCTGAACGCCGAGTTGGGAATGCTCCACCTCAACTCGCGTGCATCCCTGATCCTGACCCACCACTTCGGCAGCCTCATGCGCAGTCGCCGGGCGCGGGGGCATCATCTTTCTTGCCTCCGTCGTTGGGGTGACGGGGGTTCCGTCGTGGAGCAACTACGCGGCGACCAAGGGGCACAGCCTGTTGTTCGCTGAGGGTCTCGGCGAGGAACTGAAGCACGATGGCGTCGAGGCGCTAGTAGTATCCCCTGCGTTTATCCGGACCGAGTTTATGGAGCTGTCAGCGTTCGGCAGGATCTTGTCCCTAGAGCCGGATACCGTAGCCACGGCTGCGCTGAGGAGCCTCGGAAAGAAGCGTGTGGTGACGCCGGGCTTACTCCACAAGCTCATTGCGTTCTCCACGAGGCTTCAACCGCGCTTCGTGAACAGGAAAATTTTTGGCGCCGTCGTCTCGCGAGCGCATGGCTCGACGACGTTCGCTCGGTGATTCGACGAAAAGCACAGCAACACCCTTGGCCAGAGTATTTATTACAAGCGAATGTCTAGGAGTAGAGGTCCAGAAACGAGGTGAAACCGGCGATGTGCGACGCTCGCTAGAGATAACTCCTACCTCGCACCGTCGTGGCGCCGTCTCGGCTTCAGTGACATCAACCTGCTGGGCGGTTTCGCTCCATCTGGCGGAACAGTGAATCTTCCAGTCGAACCTACGCTTTGGGGCTAACTTTGGTCTTGACGCTTTGCCTGGTGGTGTCCGCTTTATCGCAGGTCCAAAATGCTGACCGCGTGCCTACTTCTTCCACGTCAGCCGAAAATGATAACGATCGTCGCCGGCCTTGGGGTCGGAGATTTCCACGACGGCCATGAAGTGATTGCCTTCCCAGGGCCTCTCCAACAGAACGACCTGGCCTCGGCCATCCTTTCTCTCGACGCTCATATCGCCTACTCGTGAGGAGGGCAGCGGCTGCGTAAACGAGAAGCGTTCGACTTCGAGCGGCCGCCCTCCCGTGCTTTCCGCAAGAACCCGGTCACCGCGAATCCTGATGCGAACCGTGCCGTCGACCCGTCCCCGGAACTCGAACAGACCATTGTCCGCATCGTCGTACGGGTTGGGGTCGTTGTCGTCCGAAAAGATCTCCACGCCGGGCAGATCGATCTTGGCCGGCGCTTGGGACTGAGAGGCTTCGGCGGGAGTTGGGGTCGCGGTTCGAGGCCCGCGCAAAACCGCCTCCATATGCTTCGACAGGACGCGGCTTCGGCGCGGGGCCGTTGCGGACGCCGGCTCGCTTTGGTTCGAGCGAGGATCCTCCGGCAAGGCAGGCAGCGCGGTCGAAGGCGCCGGTGGAGACGCCGCCGGGGTGGATACCGGCTCGTTCCGCGGCGGCGCCGCAACGGTTTCTCCCGCTTCCCATCGCAGGCGGGCGTGATAACGGTCGTCGGAACCCTTGGGGTCTGAGATCCTTAAACTCGCTGTGAAATTGTTGGCCGCTGACGGAGGCTCCACAAGCGTGATCTGCCCTCTGCCGTCTTTCTTTTCCAGCTCGAAGCGGCGGAACGTCGCTCGCGGGATCGGCTGGCTGTGTTCGGAACCATCGTCTTCGGGGGGGCGTCCGCTGAGAACCCGGTAACGGATCGTATCCGCTTGGACGAAGAAGTCGACTTCGCCGTCCACATGCATGCGGATATCGAACTGCCCCCGCTTGGAGCTGGAGTTGTAGTCCTTGCTCCGCGGGGCCTGGAAAGCCTCGAGGCCGGCGCCCGCCCCATTCCAGCCCGATTGGCCCCCGCCGACGCGCTCGGGAAGCGATGATCGCGGCGGCGGCGGCGAAGCCGCGGACAGCGGAGTCGACACGGAGGCAAGCGTGCGGGGCGAGCCGATTCCGAGGTAGGGGTTGTAAACGTACTGCCGTGAAAACCGTCCCGGGAAGCGCAGGTTTTGAGATACCGAATAGGCCGGATCTAGTCCCCACTGGCCTGTGGCGACAACTTTCTTCTTCCTGGTGTGGTTGTCATGCCAGCCCCAGAACGGTTTGGCCTTGTTGGAGCCGTGCTTGCGTCCGAGGAACGAGCCGGCGATCTCCGCTTGTTTGGGACGCGGCCTGAGGCCGTAAGGCTGGTAGGCGTAATAGGCGTCGAAAGCACGGCCGCCCTTGGCCGTGCCCTGGTGCGCTCTCAGCCACCAATGCTCGTAGATGGGCAGCAACTGATAGCCCACGTTGCGGTCGTTCGGGTGCTTTGGGCGTTCCGCCTTGCCTTTGTAGGAATAGGTCACGCCCGTCCCGGCCGAAAACTCATCTCTCGAAAGGGAATAGCGAGAGTGATGGTCTTTCGAGCCATAGACCCCGTGCCCGCCTGATTCGATGAAAATGACCGGGTGAGAACCGTCGTGGAGTTCCACCTTGCCGTCGAAATTGTGGACGCCCTTTTTGACTTGGCGGTCGTTCTGGTAGGAGTAGATATTGTTGTGAGCCAGCGTCTCCATCGTCTGAAGACGCCCGTGGGTGGAACCGTCCTTGGCAATGGTCAGGATCAGTCCTTCGTTGTCATTCTCGTGGCAGGTCCCGGCGACGCACTTGTCGGAATAGTCTCGCGGATGAAAAAAGTTGTAAATCAGGAACCAGTGCGTGGCGGTTTCCATCGCGGCGTAATGCACGTAGGCTTGTGAGGAGCCGACGCCGGTGCGGTCCCAATTGTTGTCGCCCCGCCAGTCGCCGTCGAGGTCGAAGCGCGCCAAGTAGTCGCTCTTGGGCTGGAACCATGTTTCTTCCGCGACGAAGGGGGCGTAGTGCTCTGCCAATTTGCGGTAGGGGTCGTTGGATGGAGCCTCTTGGCCGAAGTTCGTTTGCTCTCGCGGACGGCGGGAAGGCGCGTTAGGCGTCACCTCGATTTCCACGGAAGCCGTCTTCCCGTCGAGGCTCACCTCGACAACGTAGCGGCCCGCTTTTTCGGAAGCCGTGAAGAGAACCGCGTCCTGCAGCGCGAACCTTCCGGTGGCTAGCCCCAGCAAGACCGCTCCCAGTCCGCTGCCGCGCTCTTGATAAAAAGACTCATCGTCCTTGCCCTGGAAGCGGAAGGGCTTGGAAAACCAGCCCCCTTGGGAACCCTTCAACTCAAAGCGGGCGCCATTGCGCTGCAGCCGGACTTTCTCCGTTTCACTTCCGTCACCCTGGCTCACCTCGCCATAGGCCCGCGCCTGAATCACCAGGCTTTCGAGAGGTCGCACGCGGGCGTCGGCCGGGTCCGTCCGCGCGGTGAGTTCGGTGACCCTCAGTTGAGCGAGGGCAAGATTCGGGAACGACAGGAAGACGATTAGGAAAAGTCGCGGGATTGAGCGCATCCATGTACCTCCATGTACCTCCATCCGCCGGCGGCGAATTCGTGCGTCGCGATTCGCGGGTTCGGAGTGACTCCGAAGCCCTCCCCAAGCTCCCGCCCAGCCGCTGGGTTCGTCGACGAAGCGGGGCGGGCGGGCTCGCCAAAAGGAGGAATGTATGAAGACCATCCTGAACACGGATCGGCTCAACCGGCTGCCCGGGAGAATTCCGCCGCGCTGGCCGGATGATTTCAGTCCGCCACCAGCGCCGTGCACGGATGTCAGGACAGCGCAACCAAGCGGCGTCCACGCGCCGAAATTCTTTGCCCTGGATCAACTCGAGCACTTCCTTGCTTGGTTTGAAGAACGCGATTCTCTTCTGCGGAACGTCGACCCTCTCTCCAGATTTGGATTCCGTGCGATGCGACCCCGCCGCTTCCGGGCCCGAAAGCTTCCAAATCCTCGTAACTCCACTTTGTCGCCTCGGCTCAAAGCCTCTGTGATGCATCCCAGCACGGTCTCTACAATATACTCGGCATCTCGCCGCGAGATCTCGATGACACGCGCCTCTTCAATCAGGTCGGCCTTAGTCATCCGGTCTCCGTGCCGCCCTTTACCGGAATTGTACGGACTGGACGATTTTTTGGTAGGGCTCTCGCAGTTGGCTGTACTCATTTTCAGGAGCGACGAGGATCACATAGAACAGCCCTTCGGAGGTTTCGCTTGTTAGCAGCCACACGAACTCGCGTTGTCCTTGGATCGCCGAGCTGCCTTCCAGCAGGACACTCTCGGCGGGGCGTCCGGAAACTCGGGTTTCACGGCGCTGGCCTCGTAGCGGGTTGAGGTCCGGGTTGGAGGCTCTCAGATCGTCGATAAGTCGGTCCGTCGCGGCCCTGAGACCGCGTCTCTCGACAGCGAATACGCCCGCCATGAGTCCTCGAGCCAGCCCCGGCGCGCCGTTTCTGTCCCGCAGGATGCCATTGTCGGGAGCAACCGTGACCGCCACGCCATCGTTGGCTTCGTAGACCTTCCAGCTCTTCGGATGCGAAAGCTGATAGTCCGGCGACTGGTAGATAAGAAAGTTTGGATTCGACGGGTCGCTCCTCCCTGCCCCTCCGCCAGCGCTTTGGCTCCCCGCTTTCTTGGAGGGCTTGATGCGGCTGGCCCGCGCCTTTATGTCACGGAATTCGCGTGTGTCGCCTTTCGTGTAGTTGCCGGACGGCAACTCGCGAACCTCCGCCTGGACATACCTCACGCGATTTCCGGGGCTGGGGTGGTCAGAGAAAAATTGCGGCATTCCCCCTCCGCCGCCTTCCCCCTTGAGCTTTTCGAAGAACCGCGCCATCTCGATCGGGTCATAGCCCACTTCGGCCAGCATGCGGGCTCCGAGGATGTCGGCGTCCTTCTCGGCCTTTCGAGAGTACCTCAAGAACAGCGAGTTGAGGCCGAAGCCGGCGCCGATCTGCGAAAGCGCTCCCAGCAGGCCTCCCTTGTTTCCGAGCATGCCCGTCGCCAGCACGATCGGAATCTGAAAAGCGTAGGCCTTCGATGCTTGATTGGTAGAGTGCCTCAATGCAACGTGAGAAACCTCATGTGCCAGCACGCCTGCCAGTTGAGCTTCGTTGTCCGCTGCTGAGATAAGCCCGCTATGAACGTACATCGGTCCGCCGGGCAGCGCGAAAGCGTTGATGCTAGGTTCAGCGACGACCTTGAAGCTATAGGGATACTTCTCGCCTGGAGCCACCTCAGCCAGGCGCTTGCCGATCCTAGCGACATAGTTGGTCAGCCGCTCGTCGTTGACGATCTCGACTTGTTGCTCGATTTCCTGGGAAGCTTCTCGTCCCAATTGAATGTCTTGAGCCGGTTTGAAAAGGTTCCAGCCCGGCTTGATTTCTTTCGCCGCCTGGCCGAGCCCAACGAGCAAAACCAGTCCAGCGATCGTCGCAAAAATGGGTCTCAAAATCGGGTGCCGAACGGTTTGGCGGAGCATAGGGTTCTCCTTCATTACGAATTGTGTGTTGGACGTGCGAACCCGTTCCGTATGTTACAAGAACTGTCGCTTCGACACCAGCCGCGGCCAGCATCCCGACCGCAACGCCCAGTTTGAACACATCAATGAGCGGGTGCGGCAGCATCTGTTGCAGGGTCAGCCGGTGATATCGGTGGACACGAAGAAGAAAGAACTGGTGGGCGAATTCAAGAATAACGGGCAAGAATGGCGGCCGAAAGGAAACCCGGAAAAGGTTGGCGTCCACGATTTCCCGGGCAAGGAGTTGGGGAAGGTGGCCCCCTACGGCAGCTATGACCTGGGGCGCAACAGCGGCTGGGTCAGCGTCGGAGTGGATCATGATACCTCGGCCTTTGCCGTGGAGAGCATTCGGTGCTGGTGGTATTCGATGGGCCGGCGCTGCTATCCGCGCGGCCGGCAATTGTTGATCACGGCTGATGCCGGCGGCAGCAATGGGGCGCGAGCGCGGCTCTGGAAATGGGAGTTACAGAAGCTGGCCGACGAAACGGAGTTGCACATCGCCGTCTGCCACTTTCCGCCGGGCAGCAGCAAGTGGAACAAGATTGAACACCGCCTATTCTCGGCGATCAGTCAGAATTGGCGTGGCAAGCCGCTGGTGAATCACGAGGTCATCATCAACCTGATCTCCGCCACGACGACCAAGAATGGCCTGCGAGTGGAGGGCCAACTGGATAGGAATCTGTATCCCAAAGGAATCAAGATTTCTGACAAACAGATGGCTGAGGTGCAACTGCGACGAGAGGAATTTCATGGAGACTGGAACTACAGCATCCTTCCGAGAAGCCCTCAGGATGGAAAGGTTATTTCCTGACGACTTCTCCACCAATACCTGGCGGTTCTGCGGACACCCGTCACGGCTGTAGCCGTAGGCGGCCAACCCCTCCGGCCCGCGGCCCTCGAAGCAGGTCGAGGTCAGATCGCAGAAAACCAACTCGGCCTGTTAACTGATTGAAAAGGCGGGGGCGGTTTTTGGTTTTGGTCACTACATGATGGTTTCCTGGCCGGCGGGCGGCGGCGGGTCGAGTTGTTGCCTCAGCCCCAGCACCCGCAGCACTTCCGCGGCCTGGCGGCTGCCGCGCGTGACGCAGCGTTTGCGCCGCTCGCCCAACTCCAGCTCCACCACCCGCACCGTCTCCAGGGCCCGCCAGGCCGCCGCCGAGGACAGCCCGCTGCCCGCAGCTTCTTCTCCAGGGCGCGGTCCAGCAAAAACGCCAGCGCCGCCACGAAGATATGCGCCCGCACCCGCTCGTCGCGGCGGTGATAGACCGGCCGTACCTGGAGCAAACCCTTCAACTGCGCAAAGCCGCGCTCGACTTCGTTGAGTTCTTTGTAGGCCGCGATCGCTTCCAGCGGCGTCAGATCCCTCTCCTCGGTCTGAATCACATACTTGCCTTCCAACAACTTCTCGCGGGCGAAGTTCGCCTCATGCTCGGCGTAGTGGAACTCGCCTTGCCGCAACTCCCACTGAAAGTAGCGATGACCGTGATGGCGTCCCAGAATCGCTGCCGCCGCCGCGCCGATCTTCTCGGGCTGCTTCAGCGCTCCCCGCTCGACCCGCTGCTGGAGACGCTCCAGCTGCTCCCGCACCCGCTCGCGGGCCTGTTCCCGCCGCGCCGAGACACCGGTCTCGTGTTTTCAGTCACTTACGGCCAGACGAGGGGTCAAAATCGGCCCAAATGTGCAAACATGCGCTAGAGGCCCAGCCGTGTCCTGACTAGTCTTCTGCCGTGCACCCAGGCTGCGAATCCAAGCAAATAAATCAGGGTCAAGGGGAATAGGATTGCGCGCCCGACGATTCGCACGGCCAGGTCCTGCTGCAAGCCGGCGCGCTGGGTTAGCAGGCTGGCGAGCGCGCTGAATTGGCTGCGATCGAGCCAGAAGAAGTCAGCGTTCTCGTTGATGATGAGAAACTTTGACGGCAGCAGTGCGAGCGTTGCCAGTTTCCAGGGCATCATGATGGGGCTGCCCGCGCAGATGATCGCCGTCACGGGATGACGCTCGTAGCGAATGCGCCACAGCAGTTTCCAACGAGAGTCCGCGTCGAGACAATCGATCACGCGCCACACCTTCGACGCCCGGGCGTCTTGGTTTTGGCCGGCGTTCAGCACGGCGGCGTTGCTGGTCAGGCCTTTGGGGTCGGTTCGAAGGCAGGTCAACAAGTCAATCGGAACGTCCTCGCCAAACAATTTCTTGATTCGCGGGACAACGGCCTCGGCGACGCTTCGGGGTCCGCTTTCGACCAGCAAGAGCCGGTCGACGGCGGGCGCGCTCCGCGAGAAGAACCATCGCATTCCTTCATATTCTAGCGAGCGCCCCCTGGCCCATACCCTTGTCTCGTAAAAACGTTAGCAGCACGGAAGCCTAGAGCTCTCAAGCCGAGGAATCGAAGCGTGCCCTCGGCCCTTTTTGCGATGGTAGCGACAACTGACGAAGCCATGCGGCGTTGCATCGAAGGGGCGCTAAGCGTAAACTCTTCTCTGCCATGCCGAATCCGAACCCCGGTTCCGGCAGGATCGTCATGCGAACCGAAAGGTAGTCTGCTTTGGAAGAAAACCTCCGCGGACAAGCGGCGTAATGATTCCCCTCTTATCCAGATGGACGGCGATCCCCGAACGAGTCGATGAAGAAGAATGGCTCGATCTCAACGAAGGTTCACTGCATGAAGCAACGCAAAGCCTGCATGAGCTGACTCGCATCAATCGCTGGCTGGGCGGCGGGGCTTTTCTCCGCAAGTATTTGTTCAAGCGAATAGAGCGCCTCGACTCAGAGAAGCCGGTCAGCATACTGGACGCCGGATCGGGCGCGGCCACAACGCCTGTGGCTATTGCCAGATGGGCCCGCCGAAATCGGAAGACGCTGCGCATCGTTGCGCTCGACAATAACGCGCGTCACTTGCAGATCGCGCGGCAAACCATCGCCGGCTATTCCGAGATCGAGCTTGTGCGGTCTGACGCCAATTCCTTGCCGTTTCGAGAGGATGCTTTCGACTTTGTGATCTCGACCTTGTTTCTGCACCACTTCAAGCCGGAGACCCTGTCCAAAATGATCCCCTTGTTCGTCCGCGTGTGCAGGGGAGCGGTGCTTCTCAACGATTTGGTCCGCGATCGCGTTCCCTATCTTTTTTTTCGCCTGACTGCCCCCTTGCTGGCTCGCAGTCCCCTGACCCGCCACGATGGCAGAGTGTCATTGCTTCGCGCCTACACCGGCACGGAAATGCGGTCCATTTTGGACGAGGCGGGCTGCCGCCAAGCTCGCATTCACATAGACTGGATTTACTATCGAATGACGATCGTTGCTGGGCCGGTCGTTGCGGAAAAGGTGTCTGAGTGACTCTGCGTTCCACCGAAACCAACGTCCTGGTGATCGGCGCCGGCGTGGCTGGCTGCGCGGCGGCGATTGCGCTGCGTCAAAGGGGTATCGAGGTCACGCTTATGGACAAGGCTTCTGGATCTCCGCAAAGATTTTGCGGTGAATTCGTATCAGGAGAAGCCGTGGAGTCGCTCGATGCGCTTGGTGTTTCCGGCCAAGTGGCGAGCATCGGTCCCAGCAGGATTCGGCGCCTTCGAATGCACACGATGGCGGGCTCGGGGTACGAGTTACTTCTCGGCCGGGAGGGTCTTGGGTTGAGCCGCCGGGCGCTTGACTCCACTCTGCTGAAGCGCGCGGTTGAGCTGGGAGCCCAGACCATGATGGGCTCGATCGTTGTTGCGATCGACGGCAACGAAGAGAGCGGCTATCGCACTCGAGTGACGACCGAGTCCCAGGAAACCGTGATCCACTCGAAAGCGGTGATCGGGGCCTACGGCAAGCGGTCCGTGATTGACCGCATCCTTGGAAGGGAGTTCGTCACGCGATCGAACCCCTACGTCGGCGTCAAGTGTCACTTTCGAGGCGCGGACCGGGCGGACCGCGTGGAGCTCTATCTGTTTCGCGGCGGCTACTGCGGGGTCGTCGGGGTCGAGGGCGGCGAAACGAATGTCTGCCTGCTTGCTACCCAGAAAGCCCTGGAAGAAAGTGCTGGCAGTCCCGTGCAGTTGCTCGAAGCCGTGGGGCGCGACAACGCGGGCTTTGCGCACCGGATGAGCGGGGCTGAAGCTGTCGAGGGAACTTTGATGGTGATCAGTCAAATCCCGTTTCGGCCAAAGCGGCAGGTGGTGAAGGGAGTCTTCATGGCGGGAGACAGTGCGGGCGTGATGCCGCCGTTCCTTGGCATCGGTGTTGCTGCCGCGTTGCGTTCCGGGTGGGCGTGTGGCGAAGTTACAGGGCGATGGATGAGGGGGGAGCTGGACTTTGAGGCCGCACGCGGAATCTACGAAACCTGGTGGCGGCAGGGCTTCCGGGCGACTCAGAAGTGGGGGAATGTCGCTTCGCGGCTGTTGTGCCGGCGGTCGGCCGGTTCGGCGGTCGTCAGCGCGCTGAATCTTTTCCCGAGACTTGGCGATCTCTACTATCGGAGAACGCGAATCCTGATGCCGGCGGTGGGGCTTCGCGATGGGCCGGCACTCGCCGGAGGCGCCGCATTCGACAGCCGCTAGGCTTTCGTGCGAAGCTTGTGTCTTGGGGTGAGAATCGGCACGGAGACTACGATCGGGGATTGCTCCTGAGTCCGTTGACCCCGCGTGTGATTTTTCGCGGCTCGACGGCTTCTCAGCTCTCGTAGCGCGAATTTGACCCAGCTAAGTCTGGTGCGCCAGTGATAGGGCCACCTAAAGATTTCTCTTGAGAAGAACGAAGCCCGCTGAAACGGGCTGACAACCTTGAACGGGGGCGTCTACCAGCCGTAAACGGCTGGCCTGAGAAACACCAAGCCGCGTGAACGCGGCTCCGAATGGTGCGCATCACGCCGCTGAGGGCGCCGCAGCGACTCACCATCAGCTACGGACTAGTTGGCGCACTACACTGGTCGTGTCCCCCTTGCTGCAAGACATGAAGACTGTTCAGAACTCGATCGAAGTTACGGGCGCCGCGCTTGACGCAAGCCGTGCGCGAGTGGTGCTGCTTGACTTCGACGGGACACTGTCGCTGATCCGTTCCGGTTGGGTCGATGTCATGGTCCCGATGATGGTCGAATGCCTGCTGCAGCTCGAGACCGGCGAGTCCGAGCAAGATCTCACGGATACAGTCGGGGACTACGTTGGCCGACTCACGGGGAAGCAGACGATTTATCAGATGATCGAGTTGGCCGACCAAATTCGCCGACGCGGGGCGCAACCGCTGGAACCGCTCGAATACAAGCACATGTACTTGAACAGGCTCAACGACAAGATCAAAGATCGAGTGGGAGGTCTGCGGAACGGTACGTTCGCCCCGGACAAGCTTCTCGTTCCCGGGGCGCGGCGGCTGCTTGAAGCGCTAAGGGAGCGTGATCTGAAGCTCTACCTGGCCAGCGGGACCGACCAGCCCTACGTGCGGGAGGAAGCGGGCCTGCTTCAGGTCGACCCCTATTTCGACGGCCGGATCTTTGGAGCACTAGACGATCACCAGTTGTTTTCGAAGAAAATGCTCATCGACAAGATCATCAGCGAAAGTGATTTTGCGGGAGAAGAGTTTCTGGCGTTTGGCGACGGAAACGTCGAGATCCAAAACGTCAAGCAAGTCGGAGGCGTTGCCGTCGGTGTTGCCACGGACGAACCGCTCTGTGCCCGCGTCGACGAGATCAAGCGAAAGCGGCTTTTAGACGTCGGAGCCGACTGGATCATCCCGAACTTTTCCGCGCACGATGAGTTGATGCAAACGTTGTTCCCATCATGAAATCGAAGTATCCGATCTTTGACCGAACCCGGCTGCGGCTGCGTCCCCTGGCCGAGCGCAGTCACGACATGGACGCCAGCTATGTGCTGCCCGTGGCCGACAAAGGCGCGGACTTCAATCATCCTGATCTCGAAACCGTGGCGGAGCGCCTGCTTGCGGCATCGGAGCGAGGTTCGGCTCGCATCTTGATGATGGGAGCTCATGTCATCAAGACGGGCGTCTCGCGGCATGTCATTGACTTGATCGAGCGCGGCCTCATTACGCACATCGCCATGAATGGGGCGGGCGCCATCCACGACTACGAACTGGCGCGGATCGGCGCGACCACCGAGAGCGTGGCTCGCTACATCCGAAGCGGCGAGTTTGGCTTGTGGCAGGAAACCGGTTTGCTGAACGAGTGGGCGAAACAAGCAGCGGAGCTGGACCTCGGTCTCGGCGAAAACATTGGACGCATGATCCTGGACAGTGACTACCCGCACAAGGACTTGAGCATTTTCGCGGCCGCGTATAGGCTTTCGGTCCCTGTCACCGTTCATGCCGGGATTGGCTACGACATCACGCACGAGCATCCGAACTGTGACGGCGCGGCGCTCGGAACCGCCAGCTATCGCGACTTTCTGATCTTTGCCGTCGCAGTGGAGAACTTGGAAGGCGGAGTCATGTTGAACTTCGGTTCGGCCATCATGGGACCGGAGGTCTACTTGAAAGCTCTTGCGATGGCTCGCAACGTAGCTCATCAGCAGCAACGGGTGATTCGCAACTTCTCGACGGCGGTGTTCGACATAGTGCCGATCCAAGGCGACGTTCACAAGGAGTTGCCGAACACCGACCCGGGATATTACTTCCGGCCGCATAAGACAATTCTGGTCCGCACGGTCGCGGATGGCGGGGAGAGTTTTTATGTCCGCGGCGATCATCGCCGAACGGTTCCCGCCCTCCGCCGGGTTATCCTAGAGAGGAAGCAAAGATGAACTGGGCCGCGCTCATTGATGAGTTCAAAGGCTGCCAGGTTTTGGTCGTCGGGGACATCTGTCTCGACCGCTGGTGCCACTACGACCCGGAGGAAGCAGACCTCTCCCGCGAAACCGGCATCCGGCGCGTTGGCATTGTCAAGACCAAGGTGACTCCCGGCGGCGGGGGCACCGTCGCTAACAATTTAGCCGCGTTGGGGGCCGGCAGGGTTTCCGTACTCGGGGCCATCGGACAGGACGGTTTTGGATTTGAGCTGCAGCGGGCTTTGACTGCCCGGGACATTGAATACCGGCTGCTGGTTGCTTCGCCTGACATCCAAACCTTTACCTATACGAAAGTGATTAATGATCGGAGCGGCGAGGAAGATAAGGCGCGGCTGGACTTCATCAATGTGAAGCCCCTGCCGGGTGTTGTCGAGGATCAGCTCATCACTAATTTTCACCTGAATTATAAGGATTTTGATGTTGTTGTTGTTTCCGATCAGGCCGAGACTTCCGAAGGGGGAGTCATTACCGGGGCGTTCCGTGAGGTGATTGGCGACGTGGCCGAGCGGAATCCCGACAAGGTGGTTATCGTGGATTCACGGAACCGCATCGAACTGTTTCGCAATGCTATAGCGAAACCCAACGCCGAGGAGGCGAACGAAGCTTGCCGCAAGTTGTTCGGAACCCTCGACTACGAGCGCTTGAGGAAGACTCTTGGAGCGAAGCCGCTTGTGGTCACCCGGGGGGCGGACGGAGCTTTGCTGGTCGGAAGCAACGGCGAGAGAGAGATTCCCGCCGTGCTGGTGGAAAAGCCTGTCGACATTTGCGGCGCCGGAGACAGTTTCGCCGCGGGAATGGCGCTGGCGCTCCGCGTGACGGGGGACTTTGAAGCCGCGGCGCGCTTCGGCAGCCTTGTTTCCAGCGTTACGATAATGAAGAAAGGCACCGGCGTGGCGCGTCCCGACGAAGTTCTCGCCGCCGCCCAGTCCATGGCGAGCTAGAAGCTTTGGGCGGTGCCGTGCACGGTTGCGGCTAACCCCTCCCTCACGGTCGGGGCTCCGGCGTTGCCGCTTGCGCGGTTCGAGGGGTCGAAGTGAACGGAGTTGGGGTTCGGCCAGCGAGTTGAACGATGAGTTTTCCAGCAGACTACAAAACGAGACTTCTTGGCGCCATTGACACGGTTGACTTGGACAAGGTCGAACAGGTGATTCGAGTTCTGGGCGAGGCGCGGGACAAAGGCCGGCAGATTTTTGTCTGTGGCAATGGCGGCAGCGCCGCGACCGCGAACCACTTTGCCTGCGACATGGTCAAGGGAGCCAGTTATGGCCGCAAGAAGCGTTTCAAGATCATGGCGCTGAGCGAGCAAATTCCCACCATAACGGCCTACTCGAACGACATTGGCTACGATGTCGTGTTCTCAGAGCCCCTTCGCAACTTCGCCCAGCCGGATGACGTGGTCATGGCAATCAGCGGCAGCGGCAACTCTCCGAACGTCTTACGCGCGATTGAGCACGCCAATTCAATCGGTTGCTACACGATCGGGCTTACCGGCAAGGATGGGGGCAAGCTCGGCCCGCTGGTCAAGCTCGACGTCAACGTCAATGATCTCCACATGGGCCGCATTGAAGATGGTCACATGATCATCTGCCACATGATTTGCTATCACTTCATGGACACCGATCGCCCCGATCAAAAAGAAACGAGTTAAAGCGTTGGAGCCCCCCCCGGAGCGGAAACCGAATCACCTATGACAGCCTCATCCCCGGCTTCGGCTTGCGAGTCACAAAGTGTGGCGCGAAGAGCTTCATTGTCAACTATCGAATCGACGGACGCGAACGGCGGCTTACGGTGGGCTCTTGGCCCGCCTGGAGCGCCACGGGCGCGCGGCGGCGGGCGAAGGAGCTTCGATTCCGAATGGGGTATTTAGTTGACTCCAGTAGCCACAATATGTTGTGGTTGGGGGCATGAAGGAGGACTACCCCCGAAACCTCGTCGAGTTGGAAGCTCGATTCTCGACCGAGGAGGCGTGCCGGGAGTACCTGCTGAAGCTGCGCTGGCCGGAGGGGTTCGTGTGCCCGCGCTGTGGGATCCAGTCCTCATGGGCCAGCAAACGCAATCTGCTGCTCTGCGCCGACTGCGGTTACCAGGCCTCGGTGACGGCGGGCACGATTTTCCAGGACACCCGCAAGCCCTTGACGTTGTGGTTCCGGGCGGCTTGGTGGGTGACAACGCAAAAAGGCGGGGCCAGCGCGCTGGAGTTGCAACGGGTCTTGGGTTTGGGTAGCTATGTAACCGCCTGGACCTGGCTGCACAAGTTCCGCCGCGCCATGGTGCGCCCCGGTCGCAATCGGCTGGTCGGCCGGGTGGAGGTGGACGAAACGTATGTGGGCGGAGTCGAAGAGGGCGTCCGAGGTCGCGAAATGGTTGGCAAAGCGTTAGTTGCGGTTGCTGCCGAGGAGGATGGGCGCGGTATGGGTCGCATCCGGCTCCGTCGGATCGCGGATGCCTCAGCGGCGAGCTTGGAAGCCTTTGTCGAAGAAGCTATCCAACCTGGCAGCCTCGTGCACACCGACGGCTGGGAAGGCTATGCGGGATTGGAGAACAAAGGATACCGCCATGAAGTCACCGTGCTGCGCGGGAAGCGGCAATCGGCGAGTAAGCTGCTGCCGAGAGTCCATCGTGTCGCCTCTCTGCTAAAGCGCTGGCTGTTGGGGACCCACCAGGGGGCTGTCAGTCACGAGTATTTGGACTACTACCTGGACGAGTTCACGTTCCGCTTCAACCGGCGGACCTCACGGTCGCGCGGCAAACTTTTCTATCGCCTCCTCCAGCAGGCGGTCGCCGCCGACCCTGCTCCCTATAAGACAATGGTCGAGGCCACCAGGGCCGGCACCCCCACCCCCAAGATGTAGTGGCTACTGGAGTCAACTAAATACCCCATCGATTCCGATCGTCGATTGATCGCCGCGAAGATCCCCTCGACGACAAACAACAGCGCCGGGCGTCGCCGAGCTTTGCCGCGATCGCCGCCGAGTACCTCGACAGACACGCGGCGAAGAAGAAGAGCGGATACGCCGACCGGCTTTACCTCAAGCGCGACGTTCCGCCCGAGTGGGGAAACCGCAAGGCGGAAGAAGTTCCTTGGTCTTGGCGCTTACCCGTTCTACTCGCCCAGCGGCCACATCGTGTATCAATCGGCCACCGAGATAATCGATCTTATTCAATCTATGGGCCTTGCCCTTTTCCTTGGAGAAGTTGAAGCCCAGCGGCAAGGCGTTGCCAGTCTCCCAGAATAGCGGCTTCCCGGCGGTTGCAGCTTAGCGGATTAGGCTTGAATCGAGAGCTCGAAAATATGAACGCGCTTCAGTACACACAAGAGCTGGTAAAGTTCCCCACTGTCAGCAACGTATCCAATGTCTCCATCTGCGACTATCTCGAGGACGTCCTGAAAAGGCTCGGCTTCACCACCGAACGGATCGAATACACCGACTCCGCAGGCGTCAACAAAGTCAACATCATCGGTAAGAAGGGCAGCGGAAGCGGGGGAATGGCCTATTTCGCCCACACCGACGTCGTGCCTGCCGATCCCTGGTTCAGCAGCGAACATGGACCCTTCGAGCCCGCCGTCAGAGGTGACAAACTGTATGGCCGCGGGAGTTGTGACATGAGAGGATCGATCGCCTCGATGCTGGCAGCCACCGAGCAGGCCGCCGGAGCCGGGCTGAGGGAACCACTTTATATAGCGCTCACTGCGGACGAGGAGATCGGCTACCGCGGAGCGGAACAGGTGGCCCGGCGATCCAAGTTCTTCCAGGAGATTGTCCAGGGGGAGTCGAACGGGATCATCGGAGAGCCGACTATGCTCAACGTCGTTCACGCTCATAAGGGCACCTATGGATTCAAGGCGGCCTCACACGGCAAAGCCGCACATTCCAGCACCAACGAGGGAATCAACGCCAACCTCGCCATGATCCCTTTTCTCAGCGAGATGAAGAGAATTCACGACGAGACCCTGGAGGATCCTGCCTGGCAGCATCCGGCCTTCGATCCACCGGGGATCAGCTGGAATATCGGGATCAACGATCACACCAAGGTCTTGAACATGACGGCGGCCCAGAGCATCTGCACGGTATACTTCCGTCCGGCGCCCGGTCACGATGCGGAAGCCTTGATCGAGCGGTCCCGGAAGGCCGCCGCGCAGTGCGGCATCGATTTCGAATTGCTCTGGGCGGGACAACCGTTGTATGTGGATCCTGAATCGGACTTCGTCCGTGAGGTCCTGGCGTTGTCCGGAAACGAAAAGGCTCAAACCGTCTGCTACGGAACCGACGGGGCCGTGCTGACGGAGATGAAAAAATTGGTGGTATTGGGTCCCGGAGACATCGCTCAGGCGCACACTCAAGATGAATGGATTCTCTTGGATCAGCTCGAGCAAGGGACACAACTCTACGCCAAGTTGATTCGTCATTGGTGCGCCTGAAAGATCTTCTGGATGCGTCTTCCCTTGAGTCAGAACCGCAACTCTGAGGATTAGTCATGACTACGACCGCCAATCAAGGACTCCTGTCACGAGATCAGGCCCACCTGATCCACCCCCTTCACAATCCCGGCCTTCACCAGCAGGCACATATCTGGACCCGGGGAGAGGGAGCGGTTCTCACCGATACCGAGGGAAATCAATACATCGATGGCCTCTCCGGACTCTGGAACGTGGTTGCCGGTCACGGCCGCACCGAGCTGGCCGAGGCAGCCGCACGCCAGATGGACACCCTGGGCTACTGCTCTGGATACGCCGGCAGCTCGAACCCTGCCGCGATCGAATTGGCGGAGAGGTTGGCAGGGCTGACCCATCCATCGATCACTCGCTTCTTCTTTACCTCCGGGGGAGCAGAGTCGACGGAAACTAACATCAAGACGGCACGTTATTACTGGAAACTCAAGGGCAAGCCGGACAAGACGAAAGTGATCTCACGGCAGTGGGGATACCACGGAGTCACGCTTGCTGCCATGAGTGCCACTGGAATCACGGCGTATTGGCCCATGTTCGAGCCTCGCGTGCCCGGATTTGTACACATCCCCTCCCCCTACCCCTATCGCTATGAATCTGCGGGGGATCAGACTCAGGGGGTGGCGGCGGCCAACGAGCTGGAACAGGCGATTCTGCGCGAGGGGCCCGAGACAGTTGCCATGTTTTTGGCGGAGCCGGTTCAGGGAGCCGGCGGCGTGATCGTCCCCCAACCGGACTATTTTCCTCGCATCCGAGAAATCTGCGACAAGTACGACGTGCTCCTCGTCTCGGACGAGGTGATTACGGGGTTTGGACGCACCGGTAGGATGTTCGGACTGGAGCACTGGGGCGTCGAGCCCGACATGATCCAGTTTGCCAAGGCGATTACGTCCGGTTACTTCCCGCTCGGCGGGACTGGAGTCAACGAAGAAATTGCCCAGGTGCTGGACACCGGAGAGACGGTCTGGATGCATGCCTTCACCTACAGTGCACATCCGGTTGGCTGCGCCGTGGCTTTACGCAACCTGGACATCATCGAAAAGGAGAACTTCCCGGCTCAGGCAGCGGACAAAGGAACCTATCTCCTGGAACGGCTGCAGTCGGCTCTAGGCGACCACCCCCACGTGGGCGAGGTGAGAGGGCTCGGTCTCATGCTCGCCGTGGAGCTGGTGGAGAACAAGGAAACCAAAGCTGAGTTTCCGGCCCAGGATCAGATCGGACCCAAGGTCCACGCTGCCACCCAGAAACGTGGACTCTTCAGCCGCCTGCGGGGCGACGTCTTTCTGCTGGCCCCTCCAATCGTAATCAGTAAAGAGCAGTTAGACCACACCGTGGAGATCATGACCGAATCGATCGAGGAGGTCTTATAATCGGTTGCAGGTTGCAGAATTCAGGCGGGTTGATTGCCCACGCCGCGTCTTACTCGATGCAAGTCAGAGGATCCCCGACAAGGGGAGGCGAAATCCTGGAAGCAAATCAGGTTCTTCCAGTGTGTCGTCAACGCCGAGGACCTCGCTTTCTCGCGACCGGTTGTGAACGACAACCTTCCGCTCCTCCGGGTAGAAGACCCAGATGGAGGTAGTTCCGGCGTCAAAATATTGGCTGGTCTTTTGCCGGATCTCCGTTTCCGTGTTGGACGGTGAAATGACTTCAACGGCGAGGTCGGGAGCAATTTCAGGAAATCCAGTGCGGGGGATGTCCGCAAGACGTTCTTTGCGGACGAAGCTGACATCGGGACAGCGTAGCGTGTCCGGAGAGCGCTGAAGTACGAAACCGGCTTCGAGGACTGACACCTCGCCCAGATCGTGTAACTCTACAAATGAGCGGAGGCGGTGATCAATCTTCGAACCCAACGCCCCATGCCAAAAGTTACCACGGGACATCCCTATCAGGCTGCCTTTATTCAGCTCATAGCGATACCCATCGTCGGGGAACTCCCTGAGCATTTCAGCGGTCCAGAGCGTTTTCGTCGACATGGAAGAACCTCGGTCGAATGGTTGGCTTCAGTATAACAACGGCGTGACCGCAAGCCGCCGCGAGTCGGCGGGCAGGTCGCAAGATGCTACGTCCCGGAAATGTCGTAGCAGGCCATCTCGGTTTGGTTGCGGACGATCAGCCGGCCGTCGGCAATCGCCGGGTTGTTCCAGGTTTTGCCGCTGACGGCGGGGAAGCGGGCCAGTTCCTGGTGGCTCTCGGGAGTGGCTTTGACGAGGACGAGATCTCCTTGCTCGGTCACGATGATCAGGTGGCCGCCGGCCAGCAGCACTTGGCCGTAGCCGTAGCGCCCGCCTTTCCACTTTTGCTGGCCGGTCCGAACATCGATGCATTGCAGAATCGCCTCATCCAGTCCGTACACGTGGCCTTGGTGAAGGACAGGCGGGTTGAACTTGGCCTTCATGCGGTTGTTTTTCCAAACTTCGGCGGCTTCGAAGGCGCCATTGTTCTCGGTGATCCGCAGCAGCGCGGAACCATGTCCGTAGCCCGCCGAGAGGAATACGCTGTTTTCATCGGCGAGCAAGGGTTGCGGGATACTTGCATCGAAGGAAGTGGTCCAGGGATAGTCCCACAGCAGCGCTCCTTCCTCCACCGACAGCCCCATCATGCGCTCGGCGCTGACGATGAGCAGTTGCCTCTTCCCCGCCAGCGTGACCAGCATGGGCGAGGTGTAGGCCTGCTTGTCGTCCAGGGACTTCCAGACCGTCTCGCCGCTGTCTTTGTGGTAGGCCGCGACCGAGCGGCCGCCAGGACCCCCGGGCAGCACAATGACCTTTTCGTCGACAATCAAGGGCGACGCCGACATGGCCCAATTGAGGTTCGACGCGCCGTTGTCGGAAAGGATGTTCTTTTCCCAAATGAGATTCCCTGTCGTCGCGTCGATCACATGCAGATCGCCCGCCGCCCCGAGAGCGTAGACTCTGCCTTCGTGCCAGGTGGGAGTTGCGCGAGGCCCATCTCCCCCGAGGCTCTCCTGAAAGAAAGCGTCCCATGCATGAATCCAGAGTTCCTTTCCCGAGCCGAGGTCGTAGCAAGCGACCGTTTCCCGGTCACGGCGCTGCTCGATGGTGAACACTCGCCCTTCCGCCACCACCACCGAGGCGTAACCGCCGCCGATCTTTTGGCGCCACAATTCAGGGAGCCGGCCGTCTTTCCAGTTGGTGTTGATCGAGCGTTCTTGGTAGTGTCCGTCACGGTTGGGGCCGCGAAAATCAGTCCAATAGACGCCGCCTTCGATGGAGGCCCGGCTAGCGGCTTCCGCTGTCCCGGGCTCGGCTTGTCGGCGCCGCTCAATCTCTTCAAAGTGTGAGTCAGGATCATGAAATATGAAAATGGGCGCGGAGCCGCTGCCGCCCAACTCGACCGTCAGTCCGTAGAACGCAAACAAGTGGACAAACGAGAGAGTCAGCAGGCCGATAGAAAACGAAATCTTCCGGATGACCCGGAAGTCGGGACGGAACCACAAAATCACCAGACCCGCCGGCGGAAGCAGGAGGCACAACAACAGAAAAATCCCGTTGTTCTGGTACCAAGGGCGCATGCTGTTATTGTACGCCCCGCGCGGGCGTGTGTAGCCAGGTGATCTGGGCGCCGATTTCACGCTGGCAGAGAACCTCGGACGACCGGACAGAGCCGCGGACGGAAATCCGCGCTGACCGGCTGATAGCCGGTCCGCACTATGCCGGCAGGAATACCGGCACGACAAGCTAAGAGCTTGCGCCGGGCTGGCGCGTCCGTCATCGGGGCCCTGGTGAGCCTTTGCAGTCCCTGCATACCACGAATCTTGGAAGCGGTGTCTCTCCCCACGGTTAGAGGTCCGCTATCCCCGGTAGGGTGACCGCTCGGTCGGCTTGCTGTCGCCGCCGCCTTGGCGGATGAAGGTCATGGCCGTCGCGATCATGGAGCTGACGTCGCTCAAGTTCGCGGGGACAATCAGGGTGGTGCTCTCTTTGGCCAATTTTCCAAACTGATCCAGGTATTGTTCGGCGACTCGCAGTTGCACGGCTTCGAGCCCGCCCTGAGCCTGGATGGAATCGGCCACGGCGCGGATTCCCTCGGCGGTTGCACGGGCCACGGTGAGAATCGCGGCGCCCTCTCCCTCGGCTTCGTTGATCTGCTGTTGCTTGCTGGCTTCCGACTCCTTGATGACCTTCTGTTTGTCGCCCTCGGCGTTGTTGATCGCCGCGTCGCGCTCTCCCTCGGAGGTCAAAATGACGGCCCGTTTCTCGCGCTCGGCGCGCATCTGCTTTTCCATGGCTTCGAGCACGTCGCGCGGCGGATTGATGTTCTTGATCTCGTAGCGCAACACCTTGATGCCCCAGGGGTCGGATGCCTTATCCAGCTCACTGACGATCGAGGCGTTCACGGCGGTGCGCTCTTCGAAGGTACGGTCGAGGTCGATTTTTCCGATCTCACTTCGCAGAGCGGTCTGGGCGAGCTGCGAGACAGCGAACATGTAGTTCTGAATGCCATAGGAGGCGCGCTCGGGATCGAGGACCTTCAGGTAGATGACGCCGTCCACGCCGACCTGCACGTTGTCACGAGTGATGCAGACCTGCTCGGGGATGTCGACTGCCATTTCCTTCAGCGAATGCTTATACCGAATCGTGTCGATGAACGGAGTCAGAATGTGGAATCCGGCGTTTAGCGTTCCACTGAACTTCCCAAGCCGTTCGACAATGAAAGCGTTTTGCTGGGGGACGACCACCGCCGTCTTCGCCAGAATGACGAATACCAGCAGTACGAAGACTCCCATCGCAATTAATGCTCCTAGTCCTTCTGGTGCCATTGTTACCTCCGTTTGGTTTTTGAAGTGTGCCAGCGAAAATGGGGGACTGCCATCCGATTCTCGCTCGTGGAACCCCATTTGTTTCCAACACTAGTACGACGCGAGAATCGGTGGCTGTCCCCTTTTTTCGCGTAGTCGGACTTGCGCCACGGGCTGCTAGGGCTCACCCTCGCCACGCACACTCAGCACGAGCCCGTCCACCTTTTCCACGGCGCATCGCTGACCCTGCCTCAACGGGTCGTCACCGGCATTGCGCACAGTCCAAGTTGTGCCGCGCATCTCCCCCTTGCCCGTTTGCTTGGTGGCAACGTCCCCCAGCAGCACAATCACTTCGCCGACCAGGGTGTCGACCACCGGAGTCTCGGTCTCAAACCACGCGAGGAGCTTTCCGCGGAAAAACAGCAGTGCGCCAATCGACAGCAGTGCAAACAATAAGAGCTGGAACCACAGCGGGCCGCCGAAGCCGAGGGCGGAAACCAGCCCGACGGCGACCGCTCCCGCGCCAAAGAAAAACATGTAGAATCCGCCGGGGGACACCATCTCCAGCATCAGGAGCACGATACCGCCCAGCAACCACATCCACCAAGTCAGGGCCAAAGATTCCATGGTTCAACTCGCGGGTTTCTGCTCTACGCCGGAGCGCCAACGGTTTGCTTCCCGTAAACTTTTCGATACGAATCGAACGCCACGCCGCCCAGCCTTTCCGCCATTCGCTGAAAGGCGGCAGGACGATAATCCCAGGTCCGGGAGCGAGGAACTTGTTCGAGCCAGTCGCTCAAATGTACACGGCAAAGATCGTCGAACTCCGGCTGCGTCATTTCAACTTGGGTGTTCGTAAATCGGTCGGTGACCGTCCAGGGCCCGTCGGGCCTCGCCAGTGACTCGTCGAAGGAAGCTCGATTCATGGCGGAGTTCAAATAGGCCAGGCGCTCGGCGCGATCTCCAATCAACCCGGCGACTTCGGAGCGCTTTTCGACCGGCAGGGCAAAGCCTTGGAACAATTCCGTTCCATAAATCGAATGAAACATTCCGGCACGGCAGACGGCCTCGTCACATTTCCAGGCTTTCAAGTCCTGGTAGACGCTGATCAAGTGGGCCAGGAAACCTTTGCCGGAGTGCGGCACATCGTTGGTGCCGAGCGCGAAAAGGTAGTTGGTTAGATACTTGAAAGTGGGTTCCATGGTTGTCTGCTCTATGGTTGTCTGCACTCGTATTCGCCTGCTTTCGCCTGGTCCCGGTCCGCGCGCAAGTCGATTATCTCACGGTCAGGCCACTCTGTGTAGAGCCTGGCGCCCGAAAAGGGGCTGAAATTCGCGCTATTGCAACTCAGTCGCGACTGACTAACCCACCGGGGGATAACCCGGGATAACCCCTTGCTTACGCGCGGGGCTCCGAGCGTCGGCTTGCGGCGCCCCGGAAATCTGCTCGATGTAGCGCAGGATGGCGGGGGCGTCACGCCATTTCTCGATAATCTCGCGCGGAAGGTTGAGGGCTTTGTTCTCTTGGAGATTGAGCGTCCGAAGGTTCGTCAGGCGGAAGATCTCTGGCGGCAACTGGGTCAGCTGGTTGTTCCAGAGGTCGAGCGAGGTCAGGTTTGTCAGGCGGGAGATCTCCGGCGGCAGCCGGGTCAGCTGGTTTCGGCCGAGGTCGAGCGAGGTCAGGTTCGTCAGGCGGGTGATCTCCGGCGGCAGCTGGGTCAGCCGGTTTCCGCTGAGGGTGAGCGAGGACAGGTTCGTCAGGCGGGTGATCGCCGGCGACAGCTGGGTCAGCTGGGTGTAGCTGAGGTCGAGCGACGACAGGTTCGTCAGACGGGTGATCTCCGGCGGCAGCTGGGTTAGCTGGTTTCCACTGAGGTCGAGCGAGGACAGGTTCGTCAGGCGGGTGATCGCCGGCGGCAGCTGGGTCAGCTGGTTTGCCCTGAGGTCGAGCGAGGAGAGGTTCGTCAGGTGGGTGATCTCCGGCGGCAGCTGGGTCAGCTGGTTTGCCCTGAGGTCGAGCGAGGACAGGTTCGTCAGGCGGGTGATCGCCGGCGGCAGCTGGGTCAGCTGGGTGTTGCAGAGGTCGAGCGTGGTCAGGTTCGTCAGGCGGGAGATCTCCGGCGGCAGCTGGGTCAGCTCGTTGTCGCCGAGGTTGAGCGAGGACAGGTTCGTCAGGCGGGAGATCTCCGGCGGCAGCTGGGTCAGCTGGTTTCGGCTGAGGTCGAGCGAGGACAGATTCGTCAGGCGGGTGATCTCGGGCGGCAGCTGGGTCAGCTGGTTTCCCTTGAGGTTGAGCGAGGTCAGCTTCGTCAGGCGGGTGATCTCGGGTGGCAGCTGGGTCAGCTGGGTGTAGCTGAGGTCGAGTGAGGTCAGCTTCGTCAGGCGGGTGATCTCGGGCGGCAGCTGGGTCAGCTGGGTGTAGCTGAGGTCGAGCGAGGTCAGATTCGTCAGGCGGGTGATCTCGGGCGGCAGGTCGCTTAGGAAGTTAGTGCTGAGATTGAGTTTGCGCAGGTCGCGCAGGTGGCCGATCTCGGCGGGGAGTTCTTTGAGATTTTGAGTAGAGAGGTTCAGCTCGGTGGCGTCTTCGGCGGCGGCTTTTTCGATGATTTCCCGGCATTCGGCAGAGGTCATTGTTTGCACCCTAATCAAGCTGTTTGCCCGGAAGACAGACGGGCGCGGTGGCACGTCCCTTGGGTTTGGTGCACCATCTCCAGTATCAGGAGCAAGATGCAGCCCAGCAACCACATCCACCAAGTCAGAGCCAAAGATTCCATGGTTCAACTCGCGGGTTTCTGCTCTATGCCGGAGCGCCAACGGGTTGCTTCCCGCAAACCTTTCGGTGGGAATCAAACGCCACGCCGCCCAGCCTTTCCGCCACTCGCGGGATTCCCGCCGGGCGATAATCCCAAGTCTGGGAGCGCGGAACCTGCGCCTGGTCCCGGTCTCGCGCGCAAGTCGATTATCTCACGGCCAAGCCGCCTCCCGTGAGGCCTGGCGCCCGAAAAGGGGCTGAAATTCGCTGCAACTCAGTTGCGACTGACTAACCCACCGGGCTAACCCCTTGCTTACGCGCGGGGCTCCGAGCGTCGCCATCACTCGGCCAAAAACTCCTGAAACACCTCGGGTGACCTGGTCATGTGGGACAACCGCTCGACGATGCACTACGGGGTCTACGACTATGACGATTCGATGCCGCGGCTGATGCATCGGCCGACAGCGGCGGGCGACAGGCCGGTGTGATAGCGGAGCTCTACGAGCCCACTAAGTCACATTGCTGAACGCATCGTCAGCGAGCCGCCTGGCGGCGGCTGGGACAAACAAAGTGTTCGTCCCTACTGTTCTGAAAATTGCAGTTTTGCGGCCTTTTTCTGGCCTGATTTGCTCAAGAACTGCATGTTTCAGGCCGTTTCGGCGCTTGAACCAGAATTTCTCGGGGGAATGGCTCTGCGGGCCGCCGAGGAAGATAAGTCGTTTTATTTCTGTACGTTGCATGGCTCGGAAGCGGCTTTCTATCAGCACGAATTGCAGTATTTTGCAGAAAACTGCAGGGTTTCGGCGATTTTTGCTTCTTGGAGACAGTTGTGGGGCACGGATACGGCCCCTTGGAACGTCTCGATGACTGGGGTGTTTTCGCCATTGTTCGGCTCGATGGCGGGTCTTGCGTCGGGTACCCGCTTCGCGGCTGTGAGCGGACAGCCTTCCGCCTGGTGGTTCATTCGCTTCGACCGGCTGAGAGCCGGTCGCTACCTTAGTCCTCCTTCCCATAAATACGATGACGTATTGTGGGGTGGCTTCTTTGGTTTTGCCTCGGCTAGACTGGTCTTAACACGGAGACCAGTCGATGCCAAGAAAAAGCCCCTTCTCCATCAAGCTTACATCCGAAGAGCAACGAGTGCTGCAAGCGAGGGCCCGAAAGTATACCTCATCGTATCGAGACGTGATCCGGGCCAAGATCGTCTTGCTTGCCGCCCAAGACCTCTCCAATGACCAGATCGCTCGGCGCCTCGACACCCCCCGTCAGATCGTCAGCAAATGGCGCAAACGCTTCTTCCTCGACCGCCTGGCTGGTCTCGAAGAGCAGCCCCGCGGCGGTCGTCCGCCGACGTTTTCCCCCTCAGCTCGTCGTCGCCGTCAAAGCCCTCGCTTGTGAATTGCCCGCCCAGTCCGGCTTGCCGCTCTCCCGTTTCTCCGTCTCCGAGATTCGCCATGAGGTCCTGCGTCGAGGTCTGGTCGCCGACATCAGCGGCGCCACTCTCTGGCGCTGGCTCGACTCGGATGCGCTGCGCCCCTGGTACCACCGCAGCTGGATCTTCCCCCGCGACCCCGACTTCGCCGAAAAGGCCGCCCGCATCCTGGATCTGTACGAAGGCCGTTGGCAGGGCAGTCCGTTGGGGGCAGACGATTTTGTTCTCTCCGCCGACGAAAAAACCAGCATCCAAGCGTGTCAGCGTAAGCATCGCGGCAAGCCGCCTGCCCCCGGCCGCTCGGCTCGCGTCGAGAATGAATACAAGCGCCTCGGTGCTTGGGCTTACCTGGCGGCTTGGGATGTTCATCGCGCCAAGCTGTTTGGCCGCTGCGAAACGAAAAACACCAGCGCCGGGGTCGATCGTCTGGTGGCGGAAGTGATGAGTCAGCCGCCCTACTGTTCGGCCCGGCGGGTTTTCTGGATCATGGACAACTGCTCGACTCATCGCGGCGACAAGGCCGCCGAGCGCTTGCGCACGCGCTGGCCCTCGGCGGTGCTGGTCCACACGCCGGTGCACGCGAGTTGGTTGAATCAGATCGAGATCTACTTCTCGATCCTGCAACGCAAGGCCCTCACCCCGAATGACTTCTCTTCGCTTGACGAACTCGAGGAGCGCCTCCTAGGTTTTCAGCAACACTACGAGCAAATCGCGACCCCTTTCCGGTGGACCTTCACGCGCCACGATCTCAAGCGCTGGCTGGCCAAGCTCGATAACTCTAGCCTCACTCCTGCCGCTTAGGTTGATACCCTACAAACATACGTCACCGTAATTCTGAGGCAGAGGACTTAGCTTGACCGGCTGAGAGCCGGTCCTACCTTGAGTCCTGCCTTGCATTTGCCGCTTCTTTTTTTGAGAGGCGCCTTTTGCTCCCGTTGATCGAACCTCTGCAGCCGCCCTCAAAAGGAGCGCAAAAACGGCTGCGAGCGGACGGTCTTCTTCCTCGGTAGTTTGTTGGACGGGCGCGGGCGTCGACACGAGTGTCGACGCGGCAAGCTGAGAGCTTGCGCCACATCGGGGCGGCGCGGCTCCATTAGAGCTTGCGCCGCTGGCGCGTCCGTCGTTGGACCGGCTGAGAGCCGGTCGCTACCAGGAGAAGCCATCCGCGGGGGATGACCACAATGCGGAGAGCAACTCGAAGCTGTCCCGGCCGGGAAACGGTCGTGTTGGTCCGGTGATCTATGTCCTTTCCGGTTTCTGATCGCAGTGTAGCAGGCGGTGTCAAGTGTTTCGGGGGCTTTTGTAGGGGCCTTGGCATGACGGCGTTGAGAATAAAGAGGACAAAAAATTTGAAAGTTGCGTGACTGGCCCATGACCCTCGGCCACAACGGGTTATGAAAGCAGGCTGGCGTGCGCGGTTGCCGCCTGCTTCTTGCTGCCGCCCCTGGCTTGCAGCAGTGGTCCGCCAGCGGTACAATTTAGCTATCGATGATCGACCAAACCATCTCGCACTACAAGGTCACCGGGAAGCTCGGCGAGGGCGGCATGGGTGTCGTTTACAAGGCCGAGGACACGAACCTCAAGCGTCCTGTTGCTCTGAAATTCCTGGCGGCTCACCTGCTTGGTGACAGGGAAATCAAGGCGCGGTTCCGGCGAGAAGCCGAAGCGGCGGCTGCCCTCAATCACCCCAACGTCTGCCACGTCTACGAGATCAGTGAAATCGAAGGCAAGACCTTCATTGCCATGGCCTTCCTCGAAGGCGAGCCGCTGGAGAAGAAGATCGAAGCCGGACCCCTCAAGCTGAAGGACGCGCTCGATATCGCGATCCAGACGGCCAAGGGCCTGCAAGCCGCCCATGGCAAGAAGATCGTGCACCGGGATATCAAGCCCGCCAACCTGATGATCGGCGAGGACGGCCACGTCACCATCATGGACTTCGGGCTGGCCCTGCTGGCCGACCGCTCGAAGCTCACCCGCTTGGACGAGACCATGGGTACGGTGACCTACATGTCCCCCGAGCAGACCTACGGGATGGAGCTGGACCACCGTACGGATGTCTGGTCAACAGCGGCCCTTCCAGGGACATTATGAAAAAGCGGTCATGTACTCCATCACCAACGAAGAGCCGGAACCAATGACGGCCCTGCGCACGGGCGTGCCGATGGAGCTGGAGTGGATCGTCGGCAAGTGCCTGGCGAAAAAGCTGGACGAGCGCTGCCAGAATGCGGCCGAGCTGATCGTTGACCTGCGCGGGGTCCGGAAAAAGCTGGAATCGGGCAGGTCGACGATTCTGCCAGTCTCGCGCGATGCAGGAGTAGCCCCAGTAGCGACCGGCCCGTCTCGGGCAGAAGCAGTAGCGACCGGCAATCTTGCCGGTCAATCTCCGCCAAAAGCAGTCGAACCCGACGCAACTGGAGCCAGGGAAACAAGACCGGACGGTGGGCTGGAGGCCCAACGAGGCACGGTTGGAGCCGTGCGCCACGCCGGGGCTCACCGCCTTTGGCCGGTCCTAGCCGCGGTGTTGCTGCTCTCGACACTTGCCTTTGGCTTTCTCTACTTCACGAAATCACCGCCACCGGCCCAACCCCTGACCTTCACCATCGAGCCGCCCGAAGGGGTGACGTTTCAAACCGCCAGGTTCGCGCCACCCGTGCTTTCGCCGGACGGCACTCAGCTCGCCTTCGTCGGTCTTTCAGAAGAGGGCCCGGCGCTGTGGATTCGCCCGCTTGACTCGCTGACGCCGGAACGTCTGCCGGGCACCGACGGCGCTACTTACCCCTTCTGGTCGCCCGGCAGCCGCTTTCTCGCCTTCTTCGCCGGCGGCAAGCTGAAGAAGATCGACGTCAGCGGCGGGCCGCCACAAACGCTTTCCGACGCACCGCGCGGCCGCGGGGGCGCTTGGGCCGAGGACGACGAAGGCCGGGGCGTCATCGTCTTCGCTCCGGCAATCGGCTCGCCCCTTCACCGTGTCTCGTCCGCCGGAGGCGAGTCCTTGCCGGTCACGCTTCTTTCCGAAGAAGGCGATAGCCGCAGTCACCGCCAGCCGCGTTTTCTGCCGGGCGGGCGCCGCTTCCTCTACCTGTCTCTTGCCGATACTGGCGAACAGAGCGAATACCCGGCCTTTATCGGCGGCCTCGATGCCGCCCAGTCAGCAAATGCAACGGAACAAAAGCCGCTTCTCGAGGCTTCCTGCCGTCCCTGGTACGCGCCTCCCACGGATTCGCACCCTCAGGGCTACCTGCTTTACATCCGGGAAGCAACTATCTTGGCTCATCCCTTTGACGCCGCCCGCGAGGAGCTGACCGCTGAGCCCTTCCCCATCGCCGAGAACGTCTATTCCGGCGGAAACCGGCACGGTTGCGACTTCTCGGTTTCCGCGAACGGCCTTCTCACCTACCGGCAGGGCGGTGGACGATCGACAAGTCAAATCACCTGGTTCGACCGGCAAGGGAAGAAGCTGGGAACCGTCGGGGATACCGGAGTTTATAGCGGCCTAAATCTCTCGCCGGACGGCGAACGGCTGGCCTTCCGCGCGGCCGACCCGCAAACGGGAAACATGGACATCTGGGTTCAGGAACTGCGGCGCGGCGTGGCCACGCGCCTGACTTTCCATGAGGCGGAGGACCGTAGGCCGGTTTGGTCTCCCGACGGAACCCGCATTGCTTTTTTCTCCGCACGGGACGGAGTGCCCACGATCTACCAGAAACCCGCCAACGGCGCGGGGGAGGCCGAGCCGCTTTTCGAGGCAACAGGGTCCTTCTGGCCATCGCACTGGTCTCGCGATGGCCGCTACCTCGTTTATACCGATGTCGGCTCCCCAATCAGTGTGTTCGCTTTGCCCTTGCAAGGGGATCGCGAACCTATCCCGGTTGCGCAATCGGAGTTCATCGAGGCGCGAGGAAGTCTCTCCCCGGACGGGGCCTGGATTGCCTATCATTCAAATGAATCCGGAAGTTTCGAGATTTACGCGCGGCCCTTTCCCGAGGGAGAAGGTAAGTGGCAGGTCTCGACCAATAGCGGCCGAGTCCCGGTATGGAGTGAGGACGGCGACGAGATCTTCTATTTATCCGCGAACCGGGACAAGCTCCTGGCTGTTCCAGTCAAGAGCGGTTCCAGCGTCGAAGCGGGAGTGCCCAAGGTGCTGTTCGAGCTGGAGCAACCGTTGCCCTCCTTCTCCACGTTTGACGTCACCGCCGACGGGCAGCGTTTTATCATGCCGACCCCCAGTGAAGAAGATGCGAACGCGCCCATCACAATCGTGACTAATTGGCAAGAAGCTTTGGTCAAGCAGTAGGGGTTCTGGTGTAATAGTTGATGGAGGCCTTACAGCTCAAGTTCGTACCAACCCGACGCTGATTCGCAAGGCGTCATCGATGCGATCCATCGTCGCGGGCTTCAGCGAGCCAAGACGCTTTACTAAGCGCCTCTTGTCGATCGACCGAATTTGATTCAGCAACACGGCGGACTTTGTCTTGAGTCCGCCCTCACGTGGATCGACAACCACGTCCGTAGGGTAAGGGGGAAGTTTGAACTGGGAACTCACCGCCGCCACGATTGTAATCGGGCTGTGATGATTGGCAATGTCGTTTTGAACCACTACCGCCGGACGCGTTTTCTTGATCTCAGAGCCGATGGCGGGGTCGAAGGAAACAAGGTAGACGTCGCCACGCCGGAGGGTCTTCACTCGTTGCTGTCTCCGTACAGCTCTTCTTCGACTGGGAACCATTCCTGAGCCAAACGGAGATCTCTTTCCGCTTGTGCTCGCGCCCCCTCCTCCAAGCGACGGCGCAAGCTGGCTCGCCCCGTTGTGTCAACGAAATGCTGAACGGCTTGGTCGATGAAGCGGCTCCTGTTCCCCTTATTCGTTACACGCTCGATTAGGCGAATCGTTTCGACAGGCAGCGTCACGTTAATACGCTTGTGCATTTGGCCTCTCCCACGACCATTATACACACTTTGAGTGTGTATTGGAGGAGTGCTGGCTTTGCCTAGGCCTAGGCGATGATTTTCTTCGCGACCACCCCCGCCACGTCGGTCAGCCTAAAATTGCGGCCCGAATAGCGGTAGGTCAGCTTTTCGTGGTCGAATCCCAGCAGGTGCAAAGCCGTGGCGTGGAAGTCGTGCAGGTGCATGCGGTCTTCGACGGCGTGGTACCCGATCTCGTCGGTGGCGCCGTAGGAAAAACCGCCCTTGACGCCGCCGCCGGCCATCCAAATCGTGTAGCCGTAGGGGTTGTGGTCGCGGCCGTCGCCTCCTTGGGAAACCGGCGTACGGCCGAATTCGCCGGCCCAAATCACCAGCGTGTCCTTGAGCAGGCCGCGCGTCTTGAGGTCTTTGAGTAACCCGGCAATCGGCTTGTCGACTTCCTTGGCGTTCTCGGGGTGCTTTTCTTGCAGTTTGCTGTGCTGGTCCCACTTGTAGCTGTGGGTGCACTGAATGTAGCGCACGCCGCGCTCGGCCAGCCGCCGGGCCAGCAGGCATTGCCAGCCGAAATCGCTGGTGACTTCTTCGTCCAGGCCGTAGAGCTTCTTGGTGGCTTCTGATTCCTTGTCCACTTCAAACGCTTCGGGCGCTTTCATCTGCATCCGAAATGCCAGCTCGAACTGCTGGATGCGGGCTTCGAGTTGAGGGTCATACTTGCGGCGCTCGGCGTGCTTGCGGTTGATGCTCTGCAACATGTCCAGCTCGTAACGCTGCTGCTCGGCGGAGAGGCCTTTGTTGGTCAGGTACTCGATGGGTTCGTCGCGAACGTCGGCGACTTTCAGACCCGCGTTTCCGATCGGGGTGCCTTGGTAGGCGCCGGGGAGGAAGGCGGAACTCCAGTTCTTGGCGCCGCCGTGCGAGAGCGCCGGCTTGATCATGATGTAGCCGGGCAGATCCTGGTTCTCGGTCCCCAATCCGTAGAGCGCCCAGGAGCCCATGCTGGGACGGGTGAACGTGCTGCTGCCCGTGAACATCTGAAGCATCGCCGCCCCATGATCGACGCCGTCGCCGACCATCGACCGGATGATGCACATGTCGTCGACACAAGTCCGCACGTGCGGAAACAGATCGCTCACCATGATGCCGCTCTGGCCGCCCGGACGAAACTCCCACAGCGGCTTCATCAGCGGTCCCGGCGGGTCGTCGTCGAACGCCAGCGGACGCTTGATCGGCAGCGGCTTGCCATGGTCGCGGACGAGCCGGGGTTTGTAATCGAAGGTGTCAACGCTGGAGGGCCCGCCGTGCATGAACAGGAAGATGACGCGCTTCGCCTTGGGCGGGAAGTGCGGCTCCTTCGGCAGCATGGGATTGTGCCCGGCGGCTGCCGCGCAGAGTTTCGATTCCTCGGCCAGCATACCGGCCAGGCCCAGGAAACCGAATCCGGCCGCGGCCTCGCGCAGCATGGCCCGGCGCGAAAGCATTCTTGCGGATCGTCCAAAATGGTGTGTCTTCAGATTCATGTGCGCCTTTTCAATCCACGTAAATAAAGTCGTTGGAAGCCAGCAGGATGCGGCAAAAACTTTGCCAAGCCTCGGCCGCGGAAAACGAATCTTGAAATTTGTCTTTCACATTGCTGATGTAGGTCAGCGCCGAATCAATTTCGCCGGGATCTGCCTGGCGGTTTAGCGTAATCCGGTAAGCGCGCTCTACGCGGCGGCTATCGCTGAGTGTCTCGTCGTCGAGCAGGCGCTGGGCTAGGTTTTTTGCTCTCTCCGAGACGAACTCACTGTTCATCATGAATAACGCTTGCGGCGCGACGTTGGTTTGGGAGCGTTTTCCCATTGTCGTCGTGGCATCTCCAAAATCAAACAGATTGAGCAGCGTGGGAAGGTTGGCCCGGCGCAGCGGGATGTAGACCATTCGGCGCATGACGTTTTCAGGATTGACGCTGAGACGATTGGAGCTATTCTCTCCATCCGTGCCGACGCCCTCTTGCAGGGTGCCGCCCATCGTCAGGTCCAGTTTGCCTTCCATGGCCAGGAGGCCGTCGTGAATCTCCTCGACATTGAGCCGCCGGCGGTTGAAATGGGATAGGAGTTCGTTTTCGGGGTCGAGGCGGTTTTGCTCTTCGGTGACTGAACTGCTTGCCTGGTAGACACTGGAAAGCATCATCAGCCGATGCATCGCTTTGATGGACCAGCCGCTCCGGACGAAGTGTTGCGCCAGGAAGTCGAGCAAATCGGGGTGCGTCGGGCGCGCTCCGGTTTCTCCAAAGTTGCTCGGCGATCTCACGATGCCTTCCCCGAAATGCCATTGCCAGATGCGGTTGACCATCACTCGCGCGGTGAGCGGATGATCCGGCCGGGTGAGCCAGGCGGCCAAAGCCAGGCGGCCGCTGCCTGCGGTAATGGGAGGCTCGTCGCGCCCGCCGAGAATAACGGGGAAGCCCTTGGGGGCATGCTGGCCGGGGTTGTGGTGGTCGCCGCGAATGAAGATTCGTTGATCAACAATCTCGCCGTCCTCGACGGCACAAGCCATGGGAGGCTCGGGCAGGGCCGTTTTTTTCAGGTGCTTCAGCGTGACGCGAAGGTCTGCGAGCTTGTTGCGAGATTCGGAGGTGAGCGTTTTCTCTTGCTGTTCCTCGGAAAGATAGAACGGCCCGCCTTCTTTAAAAACCACGTCGTGATAGAAAGCGTCCCTCTCCTCGAGGAACCTCGGTTTACGCGGAGGCGGCATGTTCGCCTCCTTGACCATGCGCTTTACGGTCTCGCGCCACTTTTCCAGATCCTGGCGCCATTTCTCGGTCTGCTCGTCGAACCTCCTCTGGTAAGCGGCTGCAACCCTCTCTAGATCCTCCCTCCCAGCTAGGTGCCAATCCTCCAATTGTTTTGGCGATTTTTCGTTTGGAATTAGATAGTCGGCCCAGCGGCTAAGTGCCGCTTCGTCGAGTTGCTTTCGCCGGGACAGCTCGGAGGCCGAGGTTCCATCCTGGATGATCTCCCAGGCCGACATCATGTAGTCCTTCAAGCGCGGATAGACGCTGTCGTTGTGCTTGTCGACGCCTTCGGCAACGAGGTCTTCAATATCGAATCTTGCGTAGAAAAGCCGGTCCTGGTGGTCTTTGTACCGCTCGTAGACCCGCGGCTCAACCAGCGGCTTGAACAGCAGTTTCGAGACGTGTGACTGAGAATTGCTAAAGCTTCGCGTGCTGGCAAAGATTCCCGTCAGCGCGTAGTAGTCTTGCTGAAGGATGGGGTCGAATTTGTGATCGTGGCACCGCGCGCAGGTGACGGTGAGCCCCATGAATGCTTTGGAGACGACGTCCAGTTGTTCGTCGTAGACGTCGTAGAGCATTTTTTTCTTGTCCTGCTGGGCAACGGCTTTGGGACCCAGCGCAAGCAATCCGGTCGCTACGATCCCGCGGCGGTTGATGCCCTCCGGATCACCCGGATTGCCGGACGGCAGCAGGTCGCCGGCGATCTGCTCCCGCACGAACTGGCCGTAGGGCAGGTCGTCGTTGAACGCCTGGATCACGTAATCGCGATAGCGCCAGGCATAGGGGTAGCGGTGATCTTCGTCATTTCCGGTGGAGTCGGCATAGCGGGCCACATCGAGCCAGTGGCGTCCCCAATGTTCTCCGTAGCGGGGTGAATCGAGCAGCCGATTGACGACTTTCTTGAAAGCGCCGGGTGAATCGTCCGCCAGGAATGCGGCGATTTCCTGCTCGGCCGGTGGCAAGCCGGTCAGATCAAAGCTGGCCCTGCGCAGCAAGGTCATCTTGCCGGCCGGAGAGGAGGGTTGAACTCCTTTCTCTTCAAGCTTGGCCAGGATGAATCTGTCGATCGGCGACTGCTCCCAGCCGTTGTCAGCGACCTTGGGAAGCCCTGGATCACGCATCGGCTGGAAGGCCCAGAAGTTTTTCTGTTCTGCGGTGAACTCGGCGGTCTGGTTCTTGTTCTTGGGCTGGTTCGCGAGGATCTGGGCGGCCCCGGGCCAAGGTGAGCCCATTTCCACCCACTCGGTCAGGTCGGCAATCTCGTGCTCTTTGAGCTTGCCCATCGGCGGCATCCTGAGTTTTTCTTCGTAGCCGATCATTTTCAGCAGGCGGCTGGCCGGCGGGTCGTCCAGCGAAACCAGGGGTCCGCTTTGCCCGCCCTGAACGAAGCCCGCGGCGGAAGAAAGGTCCAGCTCAGCGGTCTTCAACTGAGCGCTATGGCAAGCCTGGCAATTCGCGGCCAGAACGGGCCGAATCTTCTTTTCGAAGAACTCGATTTGATCGGGCGTTTGAGCGGAAAGCTGGGAAGCGCCCAAAGCAAGCGCCGCAAGGCTACTCAGAACCCAAGAGAGTGGACGAGAGATGCGGGTAAGAATACGAGATTCGACTGTTTTCATACTACGTTTAGGTGTCACTCAGGCAAGCACTGACGGCGAGCGGATCGTTGTCTATTCATTATGACGGAAAGCGTGGCCGGGCCTCCACTCTAGACAGTTCCAAATGCTTGTGCCGTGTCCTCCATCAGGCCGCAATGCGACCGGCGGAGAAGCAGGGACAAAAACTCTTGTTTGTCCCAGCCGCCAAAGGCGGGCCGCTACTGAGTCAGCGATCACACGACCCATGGTAATATCAGAGTGCCAATGAGTGAAACGCAGTTTTACGTTTCGGTCGCCGTCATGCCAACCGTGACGATTATTATTGTGTTGATCGGTGTTCTGCTAAACAACACCAACATGAATGCCCGGTTGGGCGATATGAGTGCCCGATTCAACACCATCGATGCCAGACTCGGCGACATCGATGCCAGATTCCCCGCTATGGATGCCCGGTTCGGCGCTATGGATGCCCGGTTCGGCAACATGAATTCCCGATTTGACGACTTAAGGAGCGAGATGAACGCGCTCTCGACCGACTTAAGGAGCGAGATGAATGCTGGCTCGAGTGGCTTAAGGAGCGAGATGAATGCTCGCTGGGAGGACATCCGCGAAACCTTACGGGCTGAGATGGCAAAGAACCACAGCGAGATGTTGTTGAAGTTCGCCGAACTCGACCATCGCCTCTCCCGCCAGGAAGTGGGCTCAAGCAGTTGATCACCCGTGGCAACTTTCGCGGCAGGGCGCAGCTACGGCTTGCTTCTACAGTAAAACGGTACAGCGCGCCGATTGTGCGCAGGTATATTCGCCCGTCCGAGACAGCCGGGGTAGCGTAAATGTCCTCGCCCAAGTCGTTCGCCGCCAGCGCCGACCAATCGCCCGTCGGCTTCAGCACCGAGACCTTGCCACTCTGGCTCGCCATGTAGACTTTCCCCTCCGCGGCGATGGGTGAGGAATAGTAGTCGTCCACTGCGTCGGGCAGACGTCCTTTTTTAAGCCGCGTGAAACGCAGCTCAAGCGCGGACTTCCGTCCGGGCCTCTGTTGGTGGCTGCACGGGATGCAGAGCAGAGGCGTGGACGGAAGTCCACGCTTGAGCCGCGCGGAATTCACCGCTGAGAAAGACATTGGCGACATCGGCGGAGTAATATGGAATATGGCTCTTTACGAGAGGGCGGAAGTTCTGTCAGGACCTCCGCTGCTCCAGGCCGCTGAAAGTCAAGCGGCAGAAGAGCCCTCCAAAGCGCCAAAGTACAGGGAGGCGAATCATTGAGGTGGGTTGACTACGAGAGTCCCAACACCGTGAAAGAGGCAATCAGTCTGCTCGGTGGGGACAGAAAAACGAAGATGCTGGCCGGCGGTACCGACGTGCTTGTCCAGCTCAGGGCGGGCGGCGGGGACGCGGATCTGATCGTTGATGTCAAGAACATTCCCGAGCTGAACGAGATGACGCTCGATTCCGAGCAGGGGCTGACGCTCGGAGCCGCGGCGCCTTGCTACAAGATCTACGGCGACGCCGAGATCCAGAAGGTGTATCCGGGTCTGATCGATTGCGCATCGCTGATCGGCGGTATTCAAATTCAGGGCCGCGCCTCGATTGGCGGCAATCTCTGCAACAGCGCCCCGAGCGCTGATGCTATTCCGGTTTTGATCGCCTACGGGGTGAGTTGCAAGATCGCCGGTCCGGAAGGTGAGCGTGAGGTTGCCGCCGAGGACTTTTGCACCGCTCCAGGGCGGAACGTTTTGCAGGCCGGCGAAATGCTCGTGTCGATGCACTTCCCGCTGCCCAAGGCTAACTCGGGGGCCCGCTACATTCGCTTCATCCCCCGCAATGAGATGGATATCGCGGTGGCGGGCTCGGGCGTGAACGTCGTCGTCGAGAACGGTACGTTCAAATCCGCACGCGTGGCCTTGGCGTCGGTGGCGCCTACTCCGTTATTCGTGAAGGAAGCGGGCGAAGCACTGCAGGGGCAGCCGGTGAACGACGAAAGCATCGCAAAAGCGGCCGCCCTCGCCAAAGCAGCCGCCCGGCCGATCACCGACATGCGAGGTACTGTCGAATACCGCAAGCATCTTTGTGAAGTGTTGACCCGCCGGGCGCTGAATGACGCCGTAAAGCGAGCAAGAGGAGAGCAGGTTTAGATGCAAGTCAGGACAAGGGTAGAAACCACGATCAACGGCGAGCGGGCGGAATTTCTCTGCGAGCCGCGCCAGAGTCTGCTCGAATGCTTGCGAGACATCGCCGGCCTCACGGGAACCAAGGAAGGCTGCAACGACGGCAATTGCGGCGCTTGCACGGTGATGTTCGACGGCCGCATCGTTACGTCCTGTCTCGTGCTGGGCGTCGAGGCGGATGGCAGCGAAATCACGACCATTGAAGGGGTGGCCGAAGGCAGCGCTCTGCATGAGATACAGAAAGCGTTCCTGGAGGGCGCGGCGCTGCAATGCGGCGTTTGCACCCCGGGCTTCATCGTGGCGGCCAAGGCGCTTCTCGACCAGGAGCCCAATCCAAGCGAAGAGCGAATCCGGCTTTGGCTGGCAAACAATCTTTGCCGCTGCACGGGCTACGACAAGATTATTCGGTCCGTCCAGGACGCGGCGGCTAAGATGCAGGAGGCGAACGCATGAGCACGAATGGCTACGAACCCAACATGGTGTTGTCCCGCAAGGAGTACAAAGTTGTCGGAACGCGGCCCGTGCGCCACGACGGCGCCGACAAGGTCACCGGGCGCGCTCTTTACGGGGCGGACTTCCAACTAGCAGGCTCACTGCACGGCGCCATCCTCCGCAGCCCGCACGCCCACGCCCGCATCAAGTCGATTGAGACGAGCAAAGCCGAGGCATTGCCAGGCGTGAAGGCGGTTGTCGTCTCGACAGACCTGCCTGCTCCGGGTGACCAGGTCGCTGATATAGGCGACGGTGACACTCCGTTGAAATATATCCAGGACAACGTTCTCGCCAGTGACAAGGTCTGCTACAAGGGCCACGCCGTGGCGGGCGTTGCGGCCATCAATGTTCACGTCGCGCAAGAGGCGGCGGAACGGATCGAAGTGGAATACGAGCCGCTGCCTGCCGTGCTTACCGCGCCCGCTGCCATGCGCGATGACGCTCCGATTCTCCATGAGGATTTGAAGACGGACGAGCTAGGAGAGCAGACGGACAAGGTCAGCAATGTGGCCAAGCACTTTCAATTCAAACTGGGCGATATCGAAGAGGGGTTCGCCGCGGCCGACACGATTGTCGAGCGCGAGTTCGATACGTCGACGGTTCACCAAGGATACATCGAGCCGCACGCCGCCACGGCGCTGTGGAACAACGACGGCCGTGTGCATATTTGGTGCAGTACGCAGGGTTCCTTTGTCGTGCGCGACGTAACGGCTACGGTTCTCGGGATTCCGCAATCACAGATCAGAGTGACGCCGCTGGAGATCGGCGGCGGCTTTGGGGGCAAAATTCCTGTTTACCTCGAGCCGGTGGCCGCGCTGCTGTCGAAGAAAACCGGCAAGCCGGTCAAGATCGTCATGAGCCGGCAAGAAGTCTTCGAAGGCAGCGGCCCCACCCCCGGATCGCACATCAAGGTCAAGATCGGCGTGACCAAGGAAGGCAAGATGGTCGCCGCTCAGGCGTCTCTGGCGTATGAGGCGGGCGCTTATCCGGGAGCGATGGTCATGCCCGGGGCGATGTGCGTTTTCGCTGCCTATGACATTCCCAATGTTGTTGTCGACGGCTATGACGTTGTGGTGAACAAGCCGAGCACTGCTGCTTATCGGGCGCCGGGAGCGACCAACGCGGCGTTTGCAACCGAGACTGTGGTAGACGAAATAGCCGAGACGCTGGGTGTCGATAAGGTGGAGTTCCGGCTCAACAACGCCGCTAAAGAGGGCACGCGCAGGGCCGATGGTCCGAAATACCGCAGCATCGGCTGCGTCGATGTGCTCGAAGCGATTAAGAATCACCCGCACTACAACGCGCCGCTCGAAGGTCCGAACCGCGGTCGGGGAGTGGCCATCGGATTCTGGTTCAACGTGGGTCTGCAATCGAGCTGTGCTATCAACGTCAACGCGGATGGCACGCTCGCGCTGGTCGAAGGCTCGACCGACATTGGTGGCACGCGAACTTCGATCGCCATGCAGGCGGCGGAAGTGTTGGGTCTTCGCGCGGAAGACGTCCAGCCAACGGTCGTCGATACCGACTCAGTAGGCTACACGGCAGTGACCGGTGGAAGCCGGGTCACTTTCTGTACGGGGATAGCCGCTATCGAAGCCGCCGAGGACGTCAAGCGCCAAATGGCCGAGCGTGCCGCCAAGATATGGGACGTGGATGCGGAAACCGTCGAGTTCGACGAAGGCACTTTCCGCGGCTCCTCCAACGGCGCCTCCGCGATGAGTTTCAAAGAGCTGGCCGGCAGGCTGGCCAAAACCGGGGGACCCATCGTCGGGCGGGCCGCGGTGCAGCCGAAGGCCGTGGGCGGCTCCTTCTCCGGCAATATCGTGGACGTCGAAGTCGACCCGGAAACCGGCAAGGTGACGATTTTGCGATTCACTGCCGTCCAGGACGCCGGAAAGGCCATTCACCCCAGCTACGTTGAAGGGCAGATGCAGGGCGGCAGTGTCCAAGGTATCGGTTGGGCGCTGAACGAGGAGTACTACATGAGCGAGGAGGGCGCGATGGCCAATTCCAGCCTGCTCGACTACCGCATGCCGACCTCTCTCGATCTGCCAATGATCGACACCGTGATCGTCGAGGTGCCCAACCCTGGGCACCCCTTCGGAGCGCGTGGCGTCGGAGAGGCCAACATCATTCCGCCCCCCGCGGCGATCGCCAACGCGATTCACGCGGCTGTCGGGGTGCGGATGTCCAAGCTGCCCATGAACCCGCCGTCTTTGATGGAGGCGATCTGGGCCAAAGATCGGCAGTAAGACGAGCGCGGCCCCGACGTGGCGCACGCATTCGTGCGTGCCGTGTCGCCATTCCTGGCGACATGGTTTCGCCACTGAACGCTGAGCACGGACGGGGCGCAGGAAGGCTATCCGCATGCCCACCGTTTTCATCCCATCGATGATGCAAAAGCTGACTGGGGGCGCTCAGCAACTCGTCGTGGAAGGTTCCTCGGTACGGCAGGTGATCAAGAACCTCGACGAAATCCATCCTGGCGTCAAAGACTGGCTGCTCGACGATAATCAACTCAGATCCAACATCTCGGTAGCGATTGACGGGGTGGTTACCCCCATGGGCTTGCTGGAAGAAGTCGACGAAACCAGCGAAATTCATTTCGTGGCGGCGATCAGCGGGGGAATGAGCTCTACTTCTACACGATGAGATCCTCACACGGCTGCATAACCTTCGATTGGATCGGTGTCTGGCAGCAGGCGGAGACGAATCGGTTCGGCCTTTCCGGCCCCACGGGCGGGGAGAAATCAGAATCAAAGCTAAAAAGAATCGGCTGGAGCGCGCATCGGCGACCGGCGTCTTGACAAACAAACGGAACACTATCCCCTATCGCTCCCAGTCTGGCGTGGCGGCGTAGACAACTCGGTGACAGAATGACCCATCCAGACCAGATCCAGCAGATAGAAAAGCGACTTGGAGTTGAGCTCGAAAGGCTGGCGATTGACGAATTAGATACGTTCGAACATTACAGCCCCAAAAAAAAGCGCGCGTATATCGTAGATGCCGAGGACAACGTCGTCGCGTTCGCCCTTGATGGAGAGAAAGCCTTCGAAATCTCCTCAGTCGAAGAGTTAATCAGCCTGCGCAAGCTCAGCCTGAGAGACGTCCCTCTAACCTCGGAAGCCCTCGGAACACTTTCGACACTCGCACAAGTTAATTTCCTCGATCTGAGTGGAACTCTCGTATCAGATCTGTCCGTCCTCGAGTCCCTTCCGAGGCTGACGTCACTGTGCTTAAGGAACTGCAAAGAACTGTCTCTTTCGACGCTGAAAGGCCCGGTCTCGCTTCACCATTTGGATCTGGGACGCAACAATCTGGGCGACCTAAGGCCATTGAGGAAACTCCGGAATCTTCAAGTACTACATCTGAAGTCGAACGAGGCAAGCACGTGGCCAACTGGACTGGAGCTGTTGACCACACTCCTACAGCTGGATCTCAGCCAGACTGAGCTGGGAAGTTTGCCCCCCGAGGTCGGCAAGTTGACGAACCTCAGGACACTCAGTCTTGATGGGAGCCAATTGAGTGAGCTGCCCCCCGAGGTCGGAAAGTTAACGAACCTAGAGACACTCAGTCTTGATGGTAACCAATTGACAGAGCTGCCCCCCGAGGTCGGAAAGCTAACGAACCTCAGGACACTCAGCCTTGCTGGGAACCAATTAAGTGAGCTGCCCCCCGAGGTCTGCAATCTGGCGAAGCTAAGGACACTTAATCTGGGCGGCAGCGAGTTGGCTCTGACGACTTCCAATCTTGCCGGGAACCAATTCAGAGAGTTTCCCCCAGACGTCTGCGAGTTGACGAGCCTCAGGACACTCAGTCTTGCTGGGAACCAATTGAGTGAGCTGCCCCCCGAGGTCGGAAAGTTAACGAACCTAAGGGCATTCAATCTTGGCGGCAACCAGTTGAAGGACCTGCCAGTTGAGGTGGAGAAACTCCAGAGCCTCGAGGAACTGTACCTGCGAAGAAACACCCTGCGTAGGGTTCCTCAAGCTGTTCTGTCGCTCAGACACCTGCTTCTGCTGGACCTCAACGGGACTCACCTCGAGGAGCTTCCGAGCGCAATATCTGGCCTGACGGAGCTCGTAACGCTCGACCTTAGTTCGAATGAACTATCCGAGCTACCCGTTGAGCTTGCGGATTTGCGAACTCACTATTACTAGATTGTGCTAAAAATCAACTCGTTTCCGTACCGCCTTCCATCTTCTCCTTAGACCTTGCCTTGTACGCGACCGACTATTTTCACGATTGGGACAGGAAGGGCCTCTGCTTACACAACAATCCCCTCGAGTCGCCTCCGGTAGAGATCATCAAACAGGGCAGAGAAGCCGTTCTGAAGTACTTCGACTCGTTGGAACCGGAAGAGGCGTTGCGGCTCAAAGAGGTCAAGGTGCTCCTCGTCGGCAACGGTGGCGCCGGGAAGACGTGCCTGGTCGACCGCCTGCTGGGCAAAAAGTTCGATCCGCAGAAAGCACAGACCGACGGGATCAACATTGACTCGTGGTCGGTCCAAGTGGCCGGCGACGAGGTCAAGGCGCATCTGTGGGACTTCGGCGGCCAGGAGATCATGCACGCCACGCACCAGTTTTTCCTTTCCGAGAGGAGCCTCTACGTGCTGGTGTTGGATGGGCGCAAGGAAGAAGATGCCGAATATTGGCTGAAGCATATTGAGAGCTTTGGCGGCAACTCGCCGATTCTGGTCGTGCTAAACAAGATCGACGAGTATCCGGCGTTCGACGTCAACCGCCGATTCCTGCAGCAGAAGTATCGGGGGATCGTGGACTTCTTCCGCGTCTAGTGTAAGACCAACAAGGGCGTCGCGGCTTTCAGGAAGGGCTTGACCCAGGCGATCGGCAAAGTCGAGATCCTTGGCACCACCTGGCCGGCAAGCTGGTTTCGCATCAAGACCCAACTGGAACAGATGGCCGACCATTTTATCGGCCGTGGCGACTACCGCACGCTCTGCCGGCAGGAGAAGTTGCACGACGAAGCCAGTCAAGAGACGCTGGTCAAGTTCCTACACGATCTGGGTGTGATCGTACATTTTGCGGACTTCGAACTCGAGGACATGCACGTGCTCGAGCCGCGCTGGCTAACCGGTGCCGTCTACCGCATCGTCAATTCCGATGAACTGGCCGACGACAAGGGCGTGCTCAAACTCCAATCTTTGCGAAACATCCTCAAGCCCGCGGACGACGATGGCTTCGATTTTCCGCCCCAGCGGCACCCGTTCATCGTCAATCTGATGAAGAAGTTCGAGCTGTGTTACTCGATCGACAAGCGGACGCTCCTGATCCCCGACCTGTTGGAGGTGCCGGAGCCCGAAATCGACTTCAACTTCGACGACTCGCTGAAGTTTCGCATCGACTACGACTTTCTGCCGCGGTCGATCATCCCCCGCTTCATAGTCCGCAAGAGCGGCAGCATTGTCGGCCGTCTGCGCTGGCGGACGGGCGTCGTCCTCAAGGACCCGGCCTTCCAATCCGGCGCCGTCATCAAGGCGGACGAAACGGCACGGCGGATCTATATCTATGTTTCCGGAGACCAGCAGCGCGATTACTTGACCGTCATCCGCTCCGCCTTTCTAGACATCAACCGCAGCTTCGAGAAACTTGGTTATGTCGAGATGGGGTATTTAGTTGACTCCAGTAGCCACTACATCTTGGGGGTGGGGGTGCCGGCCCTGGTGGCCTCGACCATTGTCTTATAGGGAGCAGGGTCGGCGGCGACCGCCTGCTGGAGGAGGCGATAGAAAAGTTTGCCGCGCGACCGTGAGGTCCGCCGGTTGAAGCGGAACGTGAACTCGTCCAGGTAGTAGTCCAAATACTCGTGACTGACAGCCCCCTGGTGGGTCCCCAACAGCCAGCGCTTTAGCAGAGAGGCGACACGATGGACTCTCGGCAGCAGCTTACTCGCCGATTGCCGCTTCCCGCGCAGCACGGTGACTTCATGGCGGTATCCTTTGTTCTCCAATCCCGCATAGCCTTCCCAGCCGTCGGTGTGCACGAGGCTGCCAGGTTGGATAGCTTCTTCGACAAAGGCTTCCAAGCTCGCCGCTGAGGCATCCGCGATCCGACGGAGCCGGATGCGACCCATACCGCGCCCATCCTCCTCGGCAGCAACCGCAACTAACGCTTTGCCAACCATTTCGCGACCTCGGACGCCCTCTTCGACTCCGCCCACATACGTTTCGTCCACCTCCACCCGGCCGACCAGCCGATTGCGACCGGGGCGCACCATGGCGCGGCGGAACTTGTGCAGCCAGGTCCAGGCGGTTACATAGCTACCCAAACCCAAGACCCGCTGCAACTCCAGCGCGCTGGCCCCGCCTTTTTGCGTTGTCACCCACCAAGCCGCCCGGAACCACAACGTCAAGGGCTTGCGGGTGTCCTGGAAAATCGTGCCCGCCGTCACCGAGGCCTGGTAACCGCAGTCGGCGCAGAGCAGCAGATTGCGTTTGCTGGCCCATGAGGACTGGATCCCACAGCGCGGGCACACGAACCCCTCCGGCCAGCGCAGCTTCAGCAGGTACTCCCGGCACGCCTCCTCGGTCGAGAATCGAGCTTCCAACTCGACGAGGTTTCGGGGGTAGTCCTCCTTCATGCCCCCAACCACAACATATTGTGGCTACTGGAGTCAACTAAATACCCCATATGTCGAGAAAGTACCGCTACCCGACAATCCCGAGGTGACGGTCAGTTACGCGCATCTGGTCCGTCTGGAAAAAGCGAGCATCGCCGAGCATTTTCCCGACGGCGCCGAGCGTTCATACAATGTCAAGGAGCTACTTGGCACGCTGTACGTAGAACAGCCGCCCACGGAAGAGGAACTGATTAGGATACTGAAAGGCATTGTCACCGAGTTGGATAGCGAAAGAACTCTGATGCAAAAAGCAAAGGAAATTGTGCAGTTTAGGAAACTCGGCCTAGCAGCCCGTGGCAGAAGTGGCGGTTTTCAAGCGGTGTCAGCGGGACCGCAGATGCGGGGTGGCGAGTCGAGCCGGAATGGCCTGTTGGCCAGGCGCGTCCACAGCCGAAGCAGAAGCGTTCGCCGGGCCAAAAAAGGCCACCTGAGAGCCTCCCAGAGCCAATCGAAGGCCTTTTTCGCTTCCGCCAGCCCGCGCGGCGTGCCCGCTCCCAGCTCCTTCCTCAGCAGCAGCGACAAGTTGAACGCGCCGCCGTGAATCAGCAGCCGTTTCAAGATATTTTCGTGGCCGCGCAGGTGCGTCCGCCGCATCCCGCCCGTCTCGTATAAATGCGCGAAGCTGCGTTCCACCCGCTCGCTGCGTAACCGTGACAGCCGTTTGCCCCGCTCGCCGCGCATCCGTCGCCGGTTGCCATACACCGCTTGTTGCTGCCGCCGCTTGCCGCACCAGTTGCGCCGCCCGCGGTCCGGTTCATTGATGTAAGAACGCAGCTCCAGCGCCGTCAGGTCCGTCAGCACGTCGTTGCTGTGATAGCCCTTGTCGGCCACCACTTCTTGCAGCCCTTGGGGAGACAGTTGCTCGTTCGCCTGCTGGTCTTGGGCGACCGCGGCGACTTGCTCCGCGGCCGCGCTAATCGTCTCGGACACGGTGCTCGTGTCGCCCAGATCGGCGCCTTGCACGGTCAGCGCCAGCAGCGCGCCCGTCTGCAGGTCCACGGCGTGCTCGGCCTTGTGCGCCAAGTGCGTGCGCCCGTCTTTCATTTTTGCGATCTTGGCGTCGGGGTCATGCGGATTCGTCCAATCCTTGTTGGAGCCTTTGTTTTTGCGCTTTTTGTCCAGCTTGGCCAGCTGCTCGCGGGTCGGCGTCTCGATCCCCGACTCCGCCGCCAGCCCCTTGAGAAACTCTTCGTAGGCCTCGCCGCTGTCGCGCCGCACGATCGAGCGCAACGCCGCGTTGGCCTCCAGCGTGGTGGCATCGACCGCAATCGTGCCGCCTTTCAACAGCCCCTGCTGGGCGAGCAATTGCAGCACCCAGGTGAACACTTGGCGGTGCGTTTCGACGTCGATCAGGCGGCGGCTGCGCGAGATCGTCGAATGATCGGGCGTGGATTCGTCGAGCTCGATGGCGAGAAAGCGCCGCAGCGAGATCGAATCGGCCAGGCGCCAAGCGATGCCGCGCTCGCTGTCGATGCCTTCGAGGTAGCCGATCAACAGGCAGCGGAAGTAGCTGCCGGGCGTCAGCGAGGGACGGCCCATGTGCGCCGCGTAGAACTTCTCGCAGCGCTGTTCGGCGAAGTCGTCGAAGCCGTGCTCGTCGAGCAGCTCGTTGAGCCTGCGATAAAACGGATGGGCCGCTGTGTGTGGCAGATCCGCGGCGGCGACCCACAGCCCTTTCTGGCGCTGCCGCTGGTTGCGTCGTCCCATTGCCATGAAACAATTATACACCAATCTGTTTTTATTGTCAAGTACCTTATATATTTTTGTACTTTTACCACGGGCTGCTAAGGCCCGTCACGATTGATGTCGGGAAACTTGTCCGCGAGGTCATTGACGTTGCCAAGAAAATACGCGGGTGATGCCACCTCAGGGCATTGTCAAGTTAACGGCGCGAAGGCGGTTTTGCCCTGAAGATCGTCCGAGTTTTCTCCCGTTCAGCAGGCATACGTTGCCGCCCGCCAGACAGTGAAAGCTCGCTCCCTGTCCCCGACTCGCGGTGCTGCGTCGCCCCCTCGACATTTACCCATCATGGACGCCCTCACCGCCCGCTGCCTGAGAAATGTAGAAACTCTAGGCGTCGGCGCAGATACCGGCGGCGGCAGGCTGGGCGGCCCGAGCCACGCTGTGGGCGCCGGTTAATCACCCTTCTCAAAGCAGTACGCCGCCGTCCGGCCACCAGGACTTGGAGACCGCTGCCGTCCTTGGGATCGTAGAGCAGGGGAGTGGAAAATCCCCGGAGTGTTGGTGTGCTTTAACAGACGCCGGTGGATGCGTCACAATGTGACCTATGAAGAGGGCGTCCAGCCCCATGGCCGCTCCGTCGAAAACCCACGGGTTTTCATTTTTCTGGGTGGGCCGAAGGCCCATGGGTGCTCCTTTACGGTCACGGCTCGGGTTCGGTGTGCTCGAAGGTGTCGATTTCGAGAGAGCCTTCGAAGGGTTCCTGCCGTTGCTGATTCTGTTTTCCGCGCCTGGCTTTTCCCTTGTCAGGCGACTCGCGTCTTGAGCCTGTTCCCGCCTCGGCCTTTGCAATACTCTCATTGTGCGGGAATGAGTAATCCGTCGATATAGACCACATATCTAAACCTCCACCCAACTCAATCAGCCTCGCCTCAATAAACCCTCACTCAATAATGTTATCGGCGCTAAGGATGCAGGAGTGAAGAGCTCTCAGGTTCGAAACCGCGGTCCGGTTCTGGGTGGCGGGATTCAGATTTCGTAGTCGGGACGCTTGGGCGCGCCCCACTTGATGTGGGCCCAGACCCGCTCGTGGAGAAAGTAGGCGCCCATCTTCGCGATGCTGTCAAACAAACCGATCCCCAGGGCAATTTCCCATTTGCCACTGAAGAAGTAGGCGATTCCCGCTGTTATCAGAGACCCGAAAAATCGATAACTGGCGGCCTTGGCGATGCTCCGTTTTTTACTCTCGAACATATTCCCCAGTTTGTCTATCGGGAATAGGGTAATTCTAGCATGGACCGTTGAGCGGTTGAGCCGTTGATACGTGCTCAGCACTATCGACCTCTGATCTTGGAATGGCAGGACCGCCGCCATACTATGTTTCCTTCCGGGAAGAAAAACGGCAAGCACATCAGCTCACGGGCTCACGATTCCCGTGCTAACGTCGCAACCGTTCAACGGGCAGCACGGATCAACGGCTCAACAGCTCAACGGATCAACGTATTGCATTAAAGACCTGATTCTGACACAATATATAGGCGAACAAAAAGCGAATAAACAACGTGGCCGCCTCTCCTCAACTCGAAGATCTCCAGACCCTGCTTCGCAAACAGGGTTTCGGCTCTTCTTTGCTCGCGGTGGCGCCGAAACCCTGCCCTCCGGCGGGAACTGGCTTTGCAGGCCTGGACGACTTACTTGGCGGAGGAATCCCGCGCGGACAAATTACGGAACTGGCCGGCCCGGCCTCTTCCGGCTGTACCAGTTTGGTGCTGTCGATCCTGGCTGAATCGACGATGCGCGGCGAAGTGGCGGCTTATATCGATGCCACCGACTGCTTTGACCCTCTTTCGGGAGAGAAGGCGGGCATTGTGCTGGAGCGGTTGCTGTGGGTCCGCTGTGGGGACAGCAGGGATCAGGCTAGGGACAAGGAACCAGGGATAAGAAACAAAGACCGCAAGCAACGAAATAACGGCTCAACGGCTCAACGGCTCAACAGCTCAACGATACACGATCAACCCTGGCGAACCGTAAATCTGGTAGCCGCCGCTGGAGGATTCGGTGTCGTGATTCTTGACCTGGGCGGACTTTCTCGACGGCGGCTCGACGCTTGGCGGAGCCGGCCTTGGATGCGGCTGCTGCATCTGATCCGGGGCAGTTCAACGGCACTGCTGGTGCTGACCGCCCAGCATCTGGCTTCCAGCGTTTCCGCGCTTGTGCTGGAGTTATCGCGCCAGAAAACACATTGGACGGGAGCCGCCGGGGTCTCCTTGTTGCTGAACGGCATTTCGATTCGAGTGCGAGTTGTTCACCAGAGGAGGAGGGGGACCAGAGACCAGGGATAAGGGCCGGATCCAGCGAACCCAAAACTAGCGGACTTGACCCCTCACTTGCGTTCGGGGCTCTGAATCTTCGTTCCGAACTTTCTGCCACGTTTGGCAAGGATTCAACAATTAGAGGCGCTGATGAACCATGCTTTACGCCTGTCTTCATATCCCCGACTTTCCCGCGGCGGTGCTGTTGCGGGGTGAGCGAAACCTGCGTGTTCCAGCCGTAGTCGTTTATACCGGCACGGCGCCGAACTGCTTCGTTTATGCCGCGACACAACCCGCGCGGTCTGCCGGGGTAAAGGAGGGCATGCCGCTAGCAGAGGCGACGGCCCGGTTCGCAGCCTCGTGGATAGCAAAGCCTTCACAACATTCTTCACAACAGCCTTCCCAACGAAAAAAATCGTCGTCAGACCGCGGAAAAGGCAGAGGGATTCGTCCTTATCGGCTGCGTCCCACGACCCCGCCGCCAATCACAGTAGGGACCGGCACTCTTGCCAGTCCATCAACGGCTCAACGCAGCAACAGAGCAGCAGCTCAACGGCTCAACCGCTCAACCGCTCAACAGACCCTGCAAGCTCTCGCCCGCAACCCCGAAGCCGAACAGCAGACCCAGCAGGAACTACTCGAACTAGCGCTGACGATTTCTCCCCGTGTGGAAGATACCGCGCCGGGAGTCATCGTCGTGGAACTGGCCTGCCTGCCTGATCCTCATGGTTCGGCGGTGAGTTTTTCTCACGAAGCCGAAAAGCTCGGCCTGCCCTCCAATGTGGCTGTTTCTCAAAACCGCTTCGTGGCACTGTGCGCCGCGAAAATCCGGTCCGGCGTGACACACATTTTCCCGGGACAAGAAGCAGGTTTCCTGCATCCTTTGGCGATCGATCGCCTGCCACTCGACTCCAAGGAAAAGGAGATCCTGGGACGCTGGGGTATCCGGACCGTGGGAGAGTTGGCTCGGCTGCCGGAAGACTCGCTCGTTGCCCGTTTCGGCACACGGGGAGCCCGGCTGGCGAAGCTGGCTCACGGCCAAGAAGATTCGGTGCTGCGGCCGTATGAGCCCGCGCCGGCCTTCGAGGAAAAAATGGACTTTGAATGGCAAATTGCTGATTTAGAACCACTTTCCTTTCTTCTTTCGGGCTTGCTGGATAACCTCTGTTCAAAGCTCCAAGGACGTGGCTTGGCTGCCGAGCAAATTCGGATTTCACTGAAGCTGGCCGACGGTTCCCGATTTGAACGAGCGGTTGCTTTGCCTTCTCCTCTGGCGGATGCAGGGGTTTTGTTGACCCTGCTGCGGCTGGATTTGGCCGCTCATCCGCCCGGCGAAGCTATCGAAGGAGTCAAGGTCTCGGCACAGCCGGCGCCGCGCCGAATGGCGCAGTTTTCTTTGCTGGAGCCAGCCGTACCCAAGCCGGAAAAACTGGCCGTGACCCTGGCCCGATTGTTCAACCTGGTTGGAAAAGACCGCGTCGGGGCTCCGGTGGTGATGGATAGTCATCGTCCGGGGGCGCTGGCCATAGCGGGGTTTGCGCCGGGGAAGCAGGGGCCGGGCGTGAGGTTCAAGGTTCGTGGCGCAAGCTCTCAGCTTGCCGAGCCGAGACTCATCTCGGCTCCTAAGGAACCTTCTGCCTGGCCGGACAGAGGCGTGGACGGAAGTCCACGCTCACGCGGACGCCAGTCCGCGCACAAGCCAGTTTACGCAAACAGGGCGGCTAACCTCTCCCTCACGCAAACGAGCCGCAAACCAAATGGGCTGCTCGGCCGGCGGGACGGCGACGCGACGCCGATGAAGCGCGGACTCCCGTCCGCGCCTCTGTCCGGCCGTCTGAAATATCCTGCCACGATCGGCAAAGATTTGACTGCACAAAGACCCACGGTCGGAGCTCTGAGTTTCAGTTTGCAATCGGACACGTTTGGGCAACAACTTCACTCCGCGGGAGCTGACAGCCACAGGGAAGGGCTGCGCACGGAAGGAGACAGCACCCGCCTCCGCCGCTCGCCGGCCTTTCGCTGCTTCCGTCCGCCGCCGGAAGTGGAAGTGATCCTGAGCCGGTCCTTGCCGGTTTACGTCACGGCTAGCCCGGGCTATGATGCTGCCGGGGAAATCCATGGCCCGGTGGGAACCCGCGCCGGTCCCTGGAGAGTTTGCGGCGAATGGTGGACCGCCGGCAGCTGGCGGTACGAGGAGTGGGACGTGGAAGTCAAAGGCCGCTTGTACCGGATTTGCCGCGAGCTGCCTTCGAGGAATTGGTATGTGACGGGGGTGTATGACTAGAGCCGTTGATCCGTTGAGCGGTTGATCCGTTGAGCCGTTAATTCGTGAGCAGCTAAGCGGTCGAGCAGGGAAGCAGAAACCAACGGTTTACGGAACAGCGGCTCAACGGCTCAACAGCTCAACGGAACAACGGCTCAACGGAAAATGTACCTCGAACTTCATGCAGCAACCAGCTTTAGCTTCCTGGAGGGAGCTTCATTGCCCGAGGACTTGGTTGCGGAAGCGTCCCGCCTCGGCTATTCAGCGCTGGCGGTTTGTGACCGTGACGGGGTTTATGGCGCGCCGCGGTTTCACAAAGCAGCTCTGGCGGCAGGGGTGCGGCCGCTAGTCGGATGTGAAATTTCGCTGGATCCAGTAGGGACCGGCACTCTTGCCGGTCCGAACTGCGACCGTCAGGGAGCGGTTGGCCGAAACAATGGAAAATCGGCTCACGGGTTGCGGTTTATGGGTCACGAAAGCCAACCGCTCCCTGACGGTCGCGGTTCCGAAACAAATCACGCTCCAGACCGCCTCACCGTCCTGGTCGAAAACCGCCGCGGCTACCAAAACCTTTGCCGGCTGCTCACCCGCATGCACCTGCGATCCCCCAAGGGCGAAGGGCGCGCTACTTGGGACGACCTGGAGGAATTCGCCGGGGGGCTCGTTGCCCTAACGCCCGACCTGCACCATGCCGGACCCTTGCAAGCGATATTCGGACCAAAGAATCTCTATATCGAAATTCAGCGCCACTTCCGGCGCGAGCAGGAGCAAGCCAACCAATGCCGCATCGAATATGCCCGCCGTCACGGCTTGCCGCTTCTGGCCACCAACGGTGTCCGCTACGCCAAAAAATCGGAACGAGCGCTATTCGACATTCTCACCTGCATTCGCCGGAAAACCGTGCTCGACCGCGCCGGCCGTCTGCTGGACGCCAATGCTGAGCGCTATCTGAAAAGCCCCGCTGAAATGGCCCGCCTGTTCCGTGACCTGCCCGATGCGGTGGAGAATACCCAAGAGCTGGCCGCGAGGCTCGGCTTCACTTTAAAAGACCTCGGTTACGAGTTTCCGCACTACCCAGTTCCGCCGGGTGAAACGGAAATGTCTTACTTGCGGCAAGTCACCGAGCAAGGGGCTCGCGAGCGTTATCGCCCCTATTACGAACGCGCCCAGCGGCAGATCGAGCATGAGCTTCGCGTCATCGAAAAGCTGAACCTCCCCGGCTACTTTCTCATCGTCTGGGAAATGATCCGCTTCTGCCGCGAAAACAAAATCCTGGCGCAAGGACGCGGGTCGGCGGCCAACAGCGCTGTCTGTTACAGCCTGGGGATCACGGCCGTCGACCCGGTCGGCATGGACCTGCTGTTTGAGCGCTTCCTCTCGGAAGAACGCGGCGAGTGGCCCGACATCGATATCGACCTTCCCAGCGGCGATCAGCGCGAAAAGGTCCTGCAGCACGTCTACGAGCAGTACGGCCCGCGCGGCGCCGGCATGACCGCCAACGTCATCACGTATCGCGGCAAGAGCGCGGTGCGCGAGGTCGGCAAAGCGCTCGGTTTTCCCGAGGAGATGATCTCGCGCCTGTCGAAGTGCATCCACAGTTTCGAGTACACCGACGACGCGGATAAACTGGCGCGGCAGGTGCGCACGGCCGGCTTCGACGTCTCTCATCCCCGCGTCAAGCACCTGGTCCGGCTCTCGCTCCAAATTCAAAACCGGCCGCGTCATCTGGGACAGCACTCCGGCGGCATGGTCATCTGCCGCGGCGACCTCGATGCCATTGTTCCGCTGGAAAACGCGCGAATGCCGGGGCGGGTCGTCGTGCAATGGGATAAGGACGACTGCGCCGATCTGGGCATCATCAAAGTCGATCTTTTGGGACTGGGGATGATGGCGGCGCTCGAGGAGTCGATTCAAATCATCCGTTCCCACGGAGGCGAAATCGACCTGGCCCACCTGCCGCCGGACGACCCGGAAACCTACGCCATGATTCAGAAGGCCGATACGGTCGGGACGTTCCAAATCGAAAGCAGGGCGCAGATGGCGACTTTGCCCCGGCTCAAGCCGAAGTGCTTTTACGACTTGGTTGTTGAGGTGGCGATCATTCGTCCCGGACCGATCGTCGGCAAGATGGTGCATCCTTACATCAACCGGCGGCTGGGACGCGAGCCGGTAACCTATCCGCATCCTTCGCTCGAGCCCATCTTGAAGCGCACGCTGGGGGTGCCTTTATTCCAGGAGCAGCTCTTGCGGCTGGCCATGGTGGCTGCGGGATTTACCGGAGGGGAAGCCGAAGAGTTGCGCCGGGCGATGGGATTCAAGCGGTCGGCCGAGCGCATGGAAGAGATCGAACGGAAACTGCGAAGCGGGCTGGCTGCGAACGGCATTCACGGTGAAGCAGCCGGGCAGATTGTTCGCTCGATCACGTCGTTTGCGCTGTACGGTTTCCCGGAGTCGCATGCCGCGAGTTTTGCGCTGCTAGCCTACGCCAGTTGCTATTTGAAAGCGCACTATCCAGCGGCATTTTATACGGCGCTGTTGAATTGCCAGCCGATGGGATTTTACAGCCCGGCGGTGCTGGTCAAGGACGCCCAGCGCCACGGGATCCGGGTCCGCCCGATTGACGTGCAAGCGTCCGGCGTGCGTTGCGAAATAGAAACTCTGAGCCGCGACCGTAAGGGAGCGGTTAGCCGCTACGACGCGCTTCATCCGAGAGCGGCCACGCTCCCTCTTTCGGTTGCGGCTGGTCCGCGTGAGGGAGCGGCCGATGTCAGGCAAACCGGCTCAACCGAGGGCGGCGAAGTTCCCGCGGGGCGCTCAGCTCAACCGCTCAACGGCTCAACGGCTCAACGGAAAAACGGAACAACCATCCGCATGGGCCTGATGTACGTCTCCGGCCTGCGCGCGGAAGCCGCCGAAACCATCGAACGCGAACGCCGCAAGCGGCCGTTCCGCTCGATCGACGACTTCGTCGGCCGGGCCGGTTTGCGCAAACCCGAACTCGACGTCTTAGCTGAGATCGGCGCATTGAATTCCATCGGCAAGAAAATGCACCGCCGCAAAGCCCTCTGGCAAATCGAAAAAGCCTGGCGTCCAAAAGGCCCGTTATTGGAGGACACCGGGAACACAGAACCAGCGAATCAGGAAGGGATCAGGGGCACGGAAGACGGCTCAACGGCTCAACCGTTCAACGGTTCAACGGCCAATGAAAAATGCCCCCTCGCCCCCATGACTCCCTTCGAACGCCTCGATGCCGACTACCGCGGCGCCGGGCTAACGACAGGACCCCACCCGATGCATTATCTGCGCGAGCCGCTGGATGCTCTCGGCGTGCTTCCCGCATCCAAGCTGGAGCCCCATCCCAACGGGCGCTGGGTCAAGGTGGCCGGAGCCGTCATCACCCGCCAGCGCCCTGGAACCGCCAAGGGCTTCGTGTTCCTCACCCTCGAAGACGAAACCGGTGTCTCGAATGTCGTGGTCACCCCGGACAAGTTCCAAGACAACCGCGTGCTTGTCACAAGCGAGCCGTTCTTATTGGTGGAAGGGGTTCTGCAAAAGCAAGACGGTGTGATCCACGTGCGAGCAATGAACATGAAGCGGCTGGGGGATATCTCACTGGAGATGGCGAGCCACGATTTTCATTGAAACGGCCTACTCTCAATACTGTCGACTTTAGCGGTTTGGCTTGCCCAAGTCGCTGTATTTCTTTCCGCACAGAACGGATCGATCCACCGTCAGAATCGAGAAGTTGTTTTCCTGCACCCCTTGCGGGGTTGGCGCCGCGCGGGTTCTTACCCAGGCTTTCGCTTCGCTCCAGCCTGGGCTACGATCCTGCGCCGCTTCGCGGCTAAAAGGCTCTATCCGAGTCTGAAAGGCTCTAAGTCGACAATATTGGGCCTACTCTGCTTTGGCCAACCAGGCTCGAGGCGGCTCGAGGCCTTCGGGCAGGACTGTCTTCTCGTTGCCGCGGGTTTCGTTGAGCTGTTCTTGGGTGAGGTCTTCGGCGGTGCGGAGGTCCGCCGAGCTGAGGTCAGCGTCCTCGATGTCGATGCCGACCATGCGGGCGCCGACCAGGTTTGCTCCCGACAGGTTCGCGCCGCGCAAATCAGCTCCATTCAGGTTCGCCATGAGAAGAGTGGCTCCAGAAAGGTTTGCCCTTGCGAGGTCGGCCACGCGGAGATCGGCGTTGCTCAAGTCGCCTCCGGAAAGGTCGGGCGTCAAGCGGGGATTGCTCTCTCTCCAGCCGTTCCATGCGTCTACGTCCTGGAGAAGCTTTAGCTGTTGTTGATCTGCCACGAAGCGCGTATCCTCCTGCCGGGCTGTCCGCGGCCGCATGCCACGAAACAACCACGCTGAACCATCCACGAAGAGCCGGTCTCACGATTATATGATGGGCGACTTTCCTCGCGTGGCCGTCCAGGTTTCAGCGCGACATTTCCGCACAACGCGACAGGCACGCTCATCGCGGCATCGTCCCCTGAAACGCCTGCCAGCGCCGCTCGAGTTGCCCGGCGTAACGGCGCCAATCGGCCTCAGGCAGAAAGGCATGCTGGAAACCGTTCTTCATAATGGACACGACGTCTTGCTCGCCGATCCCCATCCGCCACGCATGCCCGTACTCTTTAGCCAGCGTCGTCGAAAAAAACGCCGGATCGTCTGTGTTGACTGTCAGCGGCACTCCGGCGTTATGGAGCGCCTTGAGCGGATGGGCTTCGTAAGTTGGGTAAACGCCAGTGCGCAGGTTGCTCGTAGGGCAAACCTCCAGCGGAATTCGCTTTTCGGCGAGGTAATCAACCAAGCTCGGGTCTTCAATCGCCCGAACGCCGTGGCCGATGCGGTCCACCTGAAGAACTCGAATCGCGTCCCGCACGCTTTCCGGCCCGAGCGCTTCACCGGCGTGAACACTGAGCCGCAAGCCGTGCTCGCGAGCCAGGCGGTAGAGCGCCTCGAACTGGGCCGGCGGGAACTTGTGCTCGCTTCCGCCGAGCGTGATCGCAACCAAGCTGGCGGGCCGCTCCCGAAGAATGTCCCGCAATAGCCCGGCAACTTTCGCCGGACCCAGGTCACGCACCAGATCGGCGATCCACTGAACACGAATTCCAGGCGCATCAGCGGCCTCGTCGAGAGCGGCGAGCAAATCGGTTAAACCGATCCCTTGGTTCAGATACTCGAAGACCGACACCGTGATCTCGGCGTAGACGATGTTTTGTTTTTCGAGGAACGCGCGAACAGATGCAATGAGACCGCGAAAGTCCGAAATGTCCCGAACAAAATAGGACGTGAACAGGTAGGTCGCCAGGAACTGATCAAACGAATGAAAACGAAACAGTGCTGAAACTGTTTCCGGTTTTGGCGAAGTCAAGAAGGGCTGGATATTATCGCATCGCTGAAATGCGTCTAAGTGACGGCGGGGCGCATTCTCCAGGGCCTGTTGTGGAGAGTATCTGTTGATCAGTTCGGCGAAGAACTCGGCCGGCATTGCACCGCGCAGGTGAACGTGCAACTCAGCCTTCGGCGCCTGGCGAAGGAAATCGTCAAAGCCAGCCGGCATTTCTCACCACCTGACACGGACCAGCCGCAACCAAAGAGGGCCCCCAGGGTGGACGGGATGGAGACACGCCCCCGATGAAGCGCGGACTTCCGTCCGCGCCTCTGTCCGGCCATCTGAAATTTTCTGCCACAATCGGCAAAGATTTGACTATACAGGTATTGACGGGCCTCTCACGCACTCGCCTCGCCATCTGCCGAGAAATACGGGCTAGCCACGATGGACTTCCCACGCCAAAACCATGCTGCTTCAACCGCGCCCGGCTTTCGCCGCAAGCACTTGGGGTATCTCCTCGGAGGACGTCCGGGTCGAATCCTCGTGCTGTTGTCCTCCGCGGTAAATGCCGGCAAGCACCGCCGGGTCGCGGTCGAGCCGGTCCAGAACCAGGATCGAGCCATTGCGCCAGAGTTGCCGCAAAGTTCCTGTTTCCACGAAACGCCGCGCCGAGGTGACGACGGTGTGCGGGGACCGCGTCATGCGCCCGATCTTGGCCGCTTTCCGCACCCATCGAATGTCCTCGAGAAGCGCGATCTCAGGAAATCCGCCGGATTCTCGGAAGAACTTCCGCCTTACGAAAATCCCTTGATCTCCAAAGCATGTCCAGGAGAAAGCAAAACGGGTCAGCCACGCGAACACTTGGGGAAGAAAGACCGGCGGATCGAAGCGGACTCGAAAGGCGCCGAAGTCCGCCTGGCGGGTCATGAGCAAATCGGGCAGCCCGGCAATCGATCCCCGAGGCGGTATCGTGTCGGAATGCAGAAACAGCAGAACATCAGCGCTTGCCGCCGAGGCTCCGGCGTTCATCTGCCGGCCCCGCCAGCGGGTGCTTGAGATAAGCCGCACGCCGGGAAAACTGGATGCGACGTCAGTCGTGTGGTCGCTGCTTCCCGCATCGACCACGATAATCTCCAAGACGCCGGGCTCCCCGGCCAGCCAGTTCAGCAGATTCTCGAGACAGGAAGCATCATTCCAGACCGGAACGATAACCGAGACCATCCACCCAGCTTATACCAAAGTCCGACGCGCCGGGATGTCAGTGGCCACGGCCTGGCGAAGTGATGGAAACAAAGAGGTTGCGGGGTGAGGTATAAGTTTTTATAAAGTTTCTTTACAAAATGTCCGAAAATGGCAGAGAATGGCACAAAATGGCAGGATCTGGGCCATTTTCGACGCCTCGTCATGGTGTCAACCGATAATGCTTTTGTTTTCAGTGACTCGGGTTGCAGGCAGCGGCGGGACTGTGGCAGAATCCCTCGCAAAGTGACAGGTTTTCTTGCGGATTTGAGGTATTGTTGTCGCTGGCCTCGGCTGGCGGCGATGCTAGCTACGCTAGCCAAGACAAACTAAGACATGTCGCCAGGAATGGCGACACGGCACGTCTGGAGACGTGCGCCACGTCAGCTTGTTTCCACCTTCGCTTGTTTCCACTGTTCGTATTGTAGCAGGCAGGTCTGCACTTACACGTTCACGGGATATCTACTTGGCGGGCGAGTTCATCGCTGGACCGCTTGCCGGCGAGCGCGGCTCCGGTCGCGAACTCCAATTCGGCTTCAGCGATCTTGGCGGCGTAAACGGCGCTTGCCTTGTGCGCTTCCGCTTGCGCCAAAAGAGCTTCCGACTCGTTCAACTCAACCATGCTTCCAAGCTGCTCGCGGTAACGAGCGCGCGCCAGCCGGACGGCTTCGCCCGAGGCCTCGGTCTGCACTTGGCGCACGGGAATGGACTCGATAGCGTTCTCCAAGCGGTAGTAGGATGTGCAAGTTTCGAGTACGATTTGCTGCCTCAAGTCCTCGTATCGATTGTCGAGAGTCCGCAGCCGAGCTTCGGCTGCTTCGATATTCCCTTCCAGCCGGCCGAAGGTGAAGACGGGTAAGTGCAGGCCGGTACCAATCGCGAGAAGCTTGCTCGCCGTGAGTGGCACGAAACGGGCCCAGCCTCCGCTGAAGGAAAAGGATAATTTTGGCTTGCGCTGGCTGCGGGCCAGCGCGATTGCCTCTGACGCCGCGCTGCGTCTTATCTCAAGGGCAATTAGCTCGGGACGATTCTCGTGGGCCTGTTCGATGAGGGTCGTGAGCGGCTCGAGTTGGGCGGTGGTCAATTCGGGCTCGGAAAGCTCGAAGCCGCTGGCTTGCGCGTCGCCGAGGGCGTTTGCCAGCTCAGCCATGGCGACCCGCAAGGCATTCCGAGCCTCGAGCGCGCGAAACCGGGCCTCGGCATGACCAACACGGGCGAGATCGAAATCGACCTTGGACCGAATCTCTCCTTCGTAGAATGCGCGAGCCTGACGGAGCGTCGTTTCGCGGCTCGTGACAGCCTTGTCGGCGGCTTGCTCGAGCCTTTGCGCTTCGAGCACGCGGTAGTAAGCCCGGCTGGTTTCCAGTATGAGCGAAGCCTCAACGGATTCGAGATCAGACCCCAGCGCCTCGGCCTGCCGCTTTCTGAAGCGCACTGCATGTTTGGTTCTGCCAAAGTCGAGTCCGGGGTGGTAAATATTGAGAGCATTCGCGAAATTCCGATAGAAGGGGGAGTTCGCCAGGCCGACGGGTTGAACAGCGTTGAGGGCGCCCGACAGTCCGGCCTTGGCGAGTCCGCTGGAATTGATTTGCGGGTAGTAGTTCGCCCTTTCTTGGCGGACTCGCGCTTCGGCTTCAACAATCGCCTCGCGAGCCGCCGCAACGGCTGGATTCCGATCGAGCGCAATGTCAATCGCGGCTTCGAGTGTAAGAGGGGAAGCTGTTTCGCCCCGAATGATCTCAACGCTCGAAGATCCAACGACAAGCAGAGAGATCAGCAGTAGATGTCTCATAAATTCACCTTTCGGGGCTAACCCCAATACTGTTCAGTTAGCAGTTCCGCGGAGGGGTTTTGGTTGAATGGCGCGTGCTATTGTTGCGGGCATCAATGAACGCCCGCCACACAGCGCTCTGCTCCAGAGGTGTAAGCATCCGGTTGTTTTCCTACGCCCCGTTCCGGGGCTTTCCTCGCAGGGTTTCGGACCCAGGGTTCCGCTTCGCTCCACCCATGGGCTACGATCCGGCGCCGCTTCGCGGCTCAACGGCTCTATCGGATGGCAGTGCCCTATCTTCGCCCGCGCACACTTCTGCCACGGGCTGCTACGGGCTAACCTGGACCCTCGCGCCCTCGGTTAAAGGCAGCGCGGCCGTCACAACGACTCGCTCACTGCCGTCGAGCCCGCGAATGACTTGGATCCATTCAGGTGACTCCACGCCCGTTTCAACGACCCTCCGCTTTGCCGTGTCCCCGTCGACAAGAAAGATGGCCTGTTCCCCGCCGCTTGCCTGGATAGCACTGACGGGAACCGTGACGGCATCCGGCTGTTCACGCAAATCGAGCGTGACGGAAGCTGTCATGCCGGGACGCAGCCGCAAGCCGGGATTGTCGACGTCGAACTCGACCCGCATGGTTCGCGTGCCCGGGTTGAGGACCGTCCCGGTGCGGGCTACCCGGGCAGATATGCCCTCCGCGGGAAGACCGGCCGACACGATTGAAGCCGTGGTCCCACGCTGAATGAATGGAGTGCTCGGTTCAGGAACATCCACGATGACGCGTACCCGATCGACCCGAGCAAGAGAAACGAGCGGGGCGACTTGGGTGCGAGAGGAAGAAGCTGCCTGAACCAAAGCCCCTGGATCCACAAAGCGCTCGGTGACGACTCCATTCATGGGGGCCACGATGCGGGTGTAGTCCGCCATGCGGTTCATCGTTGTGAGCGCGGCGTTGGCTGATGCGACTGCCGCTTCAGCGACCTTGACGTCGGCTTGGGCCGTGTTGAGTTTGCTTTCCGCGACGCCGAGGCCGACCAGGGCCTGGTCGACTTCCTGTTGCGGCAGTACGCCGGGATCCCGCTCACGGATCGCGCTCAGCCGCTTGTGGCTCGCTCTGCGAAACTCGAGTTCGGCTCGATACTGGCTGATCGATGCCTTCGCCTGTTGCACCTGGGCTTCGGCCCGGACGACGGCTGCACGCTTCTCCTCGATCGAAGCCGCCATTTCGGGAACGTCGATTTCCGCCAGCACATCGCCTTGCCGAACGCGGTCGCCGATGTCCACCTTGATCGATTTCAAATAGCCGGTCACCTTGGCGTAGAGAGTGACCTGCTCATAAGGGGTAACCGTCCCGGGAACGGTAATGCGATCGGTGATGTCGCGGCGATCGGGTTTGGAGACGGAGACGACAATGGCCCGCGCGGGGGCATCCTCTTGAAGCGCGGCAGTCGTGCTGCCTGAACTTTCGAGAGACGAGCAACCACTCAGTCCGAGCAGGAAACCAAGCACGACGGCGTAGCCATGCCACAAGCATGGATGTTCGCGAGAAACACGTCTTACACGGTCCGCGGGCGCCAGGTTTTGCGTCTCTTCACAATTCCCGGTTCGTGACATCACTTCAGTGAAAGATCGGGACGATGTCCTCACTTTTTGAACTCCCGGTATAGCAGTGGCACGACCACGAGCGTCAGCAGCGTCGAGGATGCCAGCCCGCCGATCACGGCGCGAGCCAGCGGCATGATCGGCTCGGCGGCGTTCAGGGCGGGAGGCAGCAGCGCCAGCAGCGCGGCGCCGGCCGTCATCAGAATGGGCCTCAGCCGAGTCTGAGCCGCTTCGAGAATGGCTTCGTCGGTCGAGAGTCCTTTTGCCCGCAGGCGGTTCGCGAATTCCACGAGCAGAGTGCTTGTTGACGCCGCAATGCCGACCATGAAAATCGTGCCCATAAAAGACTGAATATTGAGCGTCGTGCCCGTGCTCCACAAGGCCCACAACACTCCGACGAGACCCAATGGGACCGCCACCATAACAATCAGCGGATCGAGGAAACTGCGAAACAGCGCAACCATCACGAAGTAGACCAGCACCACCGCCATGGCGAATCCGAAGGCCATTCCACCAAACGACTCGTTCATCGAGGCGATTTCACCACGAAACTCAACGCGATAGCCTACGGGCCATTCCTTGCCGGCTAGTTTCTTTTCGATATCTCCCGCGACCGCGCCAATGTCGCGGCCCTCCACGTTGGCAAAGACGTCGGTCACGCGGCTGATGTTGACGTGCGTTATCTCCGTGGGAGCGGTCGTTCGGCTGATCGTCGCGATGTTTCTCAGCATGACCGGCGCACCGCGGCTGCCGTTCATTGCCGTCTTGGGGGCAGGCCGGAAGACTTTCTCCATAGCGGCCGCGGCGCTGGCCTGTGCCGCTCCGGTAATCGGGATATCGAGGATCGTATCGATCGAATTGATTTTCTCCTCGCGATACTGCGCACCAACGAAATAGTGGTTGCCGTTGCTCTCGTCGATCCAAAACGCCGGGTCGAAATTCACGCTGGAGTTGAGACTAGCCACGATGTTCTTGACCGCCTCGTCCGCGTTCACTCCCAACATGGCGGCTTTGACGCGGTCAATGTCGATCGTGAGAGCAGGGTAGTCCAATTTCTGCTGAATACGCACATCGGCCGTTCCCGGAACCGTCTCAACAAGGGACTGGATTTCCCGCGCGATTCCTTGAGCAACCACAAGATCGTTTCCGTGAACTTGGATGTTGATTGGAGAGGGCAGCCCGAAATTGAGCGCCGAGCTGATGATGCCTCCCGTTTCGAACGAAAACTCGATCAGGGGGAACTGCTCGTGGAACGCTTCGCGGAGCCGCCGGACGTACTCAAAAGACGGCACCGAATGCTCCTCGTGGAGTTGCACCATCAACGAGGTGTCCATCGGTCCAGCGTTGCGCGTGTAGGCGGCGGGCCAATCGAACAGCACCCCGATGTTCGATATGAGGATCTGAAGGTCTTCTGGTGCGATGACCTCGCGGATCGTTTTTTCAACCGCCGCTACGTGCTCTTCGGTCTTCTCGATTCGCGTGCCGGAAGGAGCCCGCATCTGGATCCCGAACTGGCCCGTATCGAGCCGCGGGAACAGTTCCGTGCCGATTTGGTAATAGAGAGGAACCGAGGCGGCGATCAGCAGAGCCACCGCGCTCAGGGTCACAAACTGGCGGCGCAACATCCAATGAAGGGCGACCCCATAGGCGTCCCGCAGGCGAAGGTAGGCTCGTTCGCCCCAGCTTGCGCGAGCGTGACCGGAGCCGGACTTGCTTAGAAAACGAGCGCAATAGACCGGCACCACCGTTAGCGCCACGACATAGGACGCCAGCATCGCGAAGGTAACGCTTAACGCGAGCGGCGTGAACAGGAACTTGCCAATCCCTGTCAAGAAGACCACCGGAGCAAAGACAACGACCGTGACGATCGTTGCCACTAGAATGGGCATGCGGACTTCGTCGGCTCCAATCCGCGCCGCCTCGCCAGGATCCTTGCCCAGCGCTATGTGGCGATGGGTGTTTTCCAATACGACGATGGAATCATCGACAAGCCTGCCGACAGCCAGCGCCAGCCCGCCCAGCGTCATGGCGTTGAGGCTGTCGCCGTTGAAGTAAAGACAAATGATCGCCGCCAGCACCGACAGCGGAACCGAAAGCATGATCACGAACGTTGAGCGAAAGCTGCCCAGAAACAGCCAGATCATCAGGCCGGCCAGGCCCGCGCCAAGCAAGGCTTCCTTTTCCAAACTCGCAATCGCCCGCCGAACATAAATTGACTGATCCAGGACGACGTCGAGGTTGACGCCTTTCGGCAGCCGCTCCAGCAGATAGCCGATGGTTTCCTTGATGCCGTCCACCACCGCGATCGTGTTGGCGCCCGGCTGGCGGTAGATGGGAATATAGACCTGACGTCTGCCGTTCACCCGCACCACATTGGTTTGGATCTGGTGGGTGTCCTCGACCTTGCCGACGTCGCTGATGTAGACCGGCGCTCCGCCTTTTCCAATACGAATGGGGAACTGGTTCATCTGTTCGACATCCCGCACCATGCCGTTGGCGTTGATCTGGTAATCGAAGTCGCCGATTTTGGCGTTGCCGGTGGGGATAAAGGTGTTGAAGTTCTTGAGCGTGTTGACCACGTCGAGGGGGGAAAGGTTGCGCGCGGCGAGGCGTTCGCCATCGACGTAGGCCAGGATTCTGCGGATTCTGCCGCCATAAACGGCCGGCGCGATCACGCCGCTGATGCCCTGCAAGCGGTTCCGCAATTCGAAGTAGGCGATGTCGTAAAGCTTCGTTTCATCGAACGTAGGACTGCTGACGCTGAGCAGACACAGCGGCATGCTGGCCGTCGGATCAAACGGCATGATCATGGGCGGGACCGTGCCGGGCGGCAAATAATAAAGATCCGCAATCGCCAGCGACGACACCTGGGACAGTGCCGTGTTGGGATCGATGTCGGGCCGGAAGTAGTCCCGAACGATGCTGACCCCGTTCATCGAGCGGGCTTCTTGGCGCGAGATGCCGTTGGCCTGACCGGTCCAGCGCTCTAGGCGGCTGGTGATGTCCTTCTCCATCACCTGCGCCGGCATGCCCGGGTAGAGCGTCAGCACCTGGACAGCGGGCGTCTTGAATGCCGGCAGGATATCAGTCGGAATGCGGGAGACAGCTATCGCCCCCAAGAGCACGACGGTAAGCGCGCCGACGATAACGGCGTAAGGGTTGTTGAGTGAGCCGCGGACCATGATTCGGCGTTGTGAGTCTCCTAGGCTAGCACCCTGGCCTGGGTCAACCGGTGCTGAGCGTAACCAACTTGTCCTTCATTCGACCGGATCGCCACACACCAGCCAGCCTCGCCCCCCCGGGTCAAGATTCTAGCGCGCCGCCCTGCCGGACGCAATGCTCGCCGCCGCCACTGCTCAGGAGCCTTTTTTGGGAAGAGTCGGTTTCATGCCAATGAGGGGCATTGTTTCTTGCGGACCTGCCTCGGCGGCTGTTGGAACGAGGCTCCATTTCCCTCCGGCACGTGCCTCTCTCGATCGCACCCTTTGTCGGCGCGGCTCTAATGGGTCCTTGCGAGGCAGTTCCTAAGCGACGATTTCTTAGTATGCGCACCTGCAAATACGTGGACTGAACGAGGACCGGATTCGTCGTCATGAAAAGCTTGACAGGCGGCTGATCGGAGCGATAGGGTGAAAGTTGTTACTATATTTTTTACTTATATACAAATATATTTCTGGTCAACGGTATATATAGATGAAACACGCAGATGAAACGAGCAAGACAATCGAAGATCCTCAACTTCGAATTGCAAAGGGACGCGGTCATCCCGGCATGCAAGACTTTGCCTCACAGCGGCCAGAAGCAAAAAGGTTTCGTCCCATACAAATCAAGGGTCGCCCGTTGTCCGAAACCGTTGTTGAAGGGCGACGGTAATTGGCGGCCTGCTATTTCGAGACGAGCGCGCTGGTAAAGCTCCACATTCAAGCTTAGAGCCAGCCGGGCGGAGGTGATGCGCGGGGTTCAGCCCGGAAACACGAGTCTCTTCGCAGCGGCGCTCTAGTGTATACTGTGAGTGCACCACGGCCCAAATGGATATCTTGCCTAACGGGCCTCGCCCGCGCGGGTGATGGCCGAGGCGTTAGGCAAAGTCTATGGACGAGAGGATCATTACTCGAATCTCGGCGCTTACTGCGGTCGTGGCAATTGTATTATCCATAATCAGCATTGGGCTTCAGTATCGGACGGTCCATGACCTGAATGCGACAGTAGTTTTTGATTGGGGATATAGAACTGGCCATGTGTTCATTAGGAACACGGGCAATGTGAACGAAATCATCTATAGCGTTCAGTTCGACTATTCAGATCCAGAGAAGGGGCCACCTGGTTCAGGAATGCCTAAGTGTGATCCTGACATAGTAATGTGTGGCTCGTGCTCGAAACTGCCTGTCAGCGTCTCCCCAAACGAAACTCTCACTGTGCCCCTAGATGAGATTTGCTACGGCACCGAGACGCAATTGGCGGGCGACTATCTTTCGCTTTTTTTCGAGGTTATATCTCCGAATGGCAACAAGGTCCGAAAGTACTACAGGCTGGGTTCGATCGATCAACATGCTGGTGCTAAGGAGTCACACACTGGATACGTCAATCTGCTCTAGAAGAGTATTCATCTGCCTCACGTGCAATTGCAGTTCGGTCCAGCCGTTCGGTCCAGCCGCTTCGCTCATTCCAGTCAAGAAGCCGGGTCCGATCGCGTGGCTGATGTAGTTCGAGACCCCGAGCGCGATCAGATTGGCGGCCCTTGAGGTGTCGCCGGTGGAGTTCCATCCTCGGTCCGTCGACGGGAACGGCAAGGCGACCTCATTCAGGCGCCTGGACCATGGGCACGAACCGCACGGGCAGGACCGACTCGCGCCGAACCTTTCCCTGGGAATCCTTGGTCACGACAACTAGTTCCTGATTGCCGTAGACCGGTCCGACCGGAGCGACCAGCTTGCCACCATTCTTGAGCTGGTCGACGAGCGTTCGCGGGAGTTCATTTGGCGCCGCCGTTAGGATGATTCGGTCGAAAGGCGCTTGCTCGGGCCAACCCGCGTACCCGTTGCCGATTCTTACTTCCACGTTGTCGTAGCCGAGAGTCCGCAGTCTCTCGCGGGCTTGGACGCCCAGCTCCTCGACGATCTCAATGCTATAGACCTCGCCGGCCAAAACCGAAAGAACTGCCGCCTGGTAGCCGCATCCGGTACCAATCTCGAGCACCTTGTGGCCCTTCTCTACATCGAGCAACTCGCTCATGAAGGCCACGATGTAGGGTTGCGAGATGGTCTGCCGGTTCCCGATCGGCAGGGGATGGTCGTTGTAGGCTTGCGGGACCATCGACGGCGGCACAAACCGATGCCGCGGCACGCTGCGCAAGGCGGCCAAAACGTTCCGGTCCGACACTCCGCGGGCGAGGATCTGTTCGCGAACCATGGACTCGCGCAGGTCAGCGTAGTCATCGGCGGCCCGCGCCCGCGGCACGGCCGGATAGGGGCCAACAGAGCCCCAAATCAGCACCCACATCACAGCCAGCAGGGCCGCGGCCAGCGCCGGGAAAGCGAACCGTGTCCGTCGTGTCAAATCGACCTCGTCCTAAGGAGATTGTATTTCAGGGCGCCTTCGGAAATCTATATCCTGTAATTTCATGTCCAATCCTGCACTGGTTCGCAAACTCGGAGTCGTCAGTGCTACAGCCCTGGTTGTCTCGAACATGGTCGGCACCGGCATCTTCACCATCACCGGTTTTCTGGCGGGGGATCTTGGTTCTCCCTTCTTGGTGGTAGGAATTTGGTTTATCGGGGCGCTGCTGGCTTTGATTGGCGCACTCTGCTATTCCGAGCTTGGCATCAATTTTCAACGATCGGGCGGTGAATACGTCTACCTATCGGAGGCCTGGGGGCCGGCGTGGGGTTTCGTCGACGGCTGGGTGAGCTTCGTGGCCGGGTTTTCGGCGGCCATCGCGGCGGCGGCGCTGGCGGTTTCCGCCTACCTTGCCTACTTCTTCCCCGCTCTCGAGGCAGGGCACCCCGGCGCCACCGTGCTGTCTTTCGGATTCCTGACGATCCAATTGGGCGGCGCGCAGCTTGTGGCCTGTGCCCTGGTGATTGTTTTCACTGTCCTCAATCTGTTCGGAGTCTCGGAGGTCGCCAAGCTTCAAAACTTTCTGACCGGGACCAAGATTGTCGTGATTTGTTCGTTCCTGCTGTTGGGATTCTCGGTTGGCGAAGGAGACTGGGGACATTTCAGCCAAGCCGCCGAGCGGACGTCCACGCGTAGCATTCTTGCGCAGCTCGCCATCAGCCTGGTTTTCGTCTACTACAGTTACAGCGGGTGGAACGCGGCCGTTTATGTGGCCGAGGAGATTGACGAGCCCCGCAAGACGCTGCTCATCGCGCTCGTGTTTGGAACCATGGCGGTTACCGTGCTGTTTTTCGCACTGAACTGTTTGTACATCTACGCCACGCCACTGGAGGAGATGAAGGGTGTCATTCGTATCGGCTCATTGGCCGCCGTCAACCTGTTCGGGCCGCGCACGGCGGGCTTTTTCAGCGCCGCGATGGCCGCTTCTCTTTTGGCCACGGTCAACGCCATGTGCATGATCGGCCCCCGAGTCTATTACGCTATGGCGAAGGACCGCGCTTTCTTTGCCAGCGCGGCGAAAATCCATCCCCGCTGGAAGAGTCCCTGGGTTGCGGTGATCTATCAAGGCGCTTGCAGTTGCCTGCTGATTCTTACGGGAACTTTCGAAAGTCTCATCTCCTACATTGGATTCACGCTGTGGCTTTTCTCGGCGCTTTCGGTGATGGCTCTTCTCAAGTTCAGAAAAAGACCCGGCTGGGAGCGGACGCCATGGGTCAGCTTTGCCTATCCGCTGCTGCCGGCGCTTTACGTCGCGGTCAATCTTTGGATCTTTGTGTATTTCGCCTCGGGCCGCGGGCAGGAAGCGTTGTGGAGTTTGTTGACCATTTTGGGGGGCGCGCTGGTCTACCAGTTCTACATTCGGAGAAGGCCCGCTTCCTAAACAACTGCTGGCTGAAAGCCGGCAGGTTCGTGTACGACTGAAAGTCGCCTGAAGCGCGGCTTGGCCGAAACAGAGCCGCGCCCGCAAGGGTGCGGTCGAGGGGAGTCCGTGCGTCGGGACCGCCATCGGAATGCGGTCACTGCCAGACTGGACCGCACCCCTGTTGAGAACCCTGGTGGTATGATTTGGATGGATGGGGTATTTAGTTGACTCCAGTAGCCACAATATGTTGTGGTTGGGGGCATGAAGAGGACTACCCCCGAAACCTCCGAGTTGGAAGCTCGATTCTCGACCGAGGAGGCGTGCCGGGAGTACCTGCTGAAGCTGCGCTGGCCGGAGGGGTTCGTGTGCCCGCGCTGTGGGATCCAGTCCTCATGGGCCAGCAAACGCAATCTGCTGCTCTGCGCCGACTGCGGTTACCAGGCCTCGGTGACGGCGGGCACGATTTTCCAGGACACCCGCAAGCCCTTGACGTTGTGGTTCCGGGCGGCTTGGTGGGTGACAACGCAAAAAGGCGGGGCCAGCGCGCTGGAGTTGCAGCGGGTCTTGGGTTTGGGTAGCTATGTAACCGCCTGGACCTGGCTGCACAAGTTCCGCCGCGCCATGGTGCGCCCCGGTCGCAATCGGCTGGTCGGCCGGGTGGAGGTGGACGAAACGTATGTGGGCGGAGTCGAAGAGGGCGTCCGAGGTCGCGAAATGGTTGGCAAAGCGTTAGTTGCGGTTGCTGCCGAGGAGGATGGGCGCGGTATGGGTCGCATCCGGCTCCGTCGGATCGCGGATGCCTCAGCGGCGAGCTTGGAAGCCTTTGTCGAAGAAGCTATCCAACCTGGCAGCCTCGTGCACACCGACGGCTGGGAAGGCTATGCGGGATTGGAGAACAAAGGATACCGCCATGAAGTCACCGTGCTGCGCGGGAAGCGGCAATCGGCGAGTAAGCTGCTGCCGAGAGTCCATCGTGTCGCCTCTCTGCTAAAGCGCTGGCTGTTGGGGACCCACCAGGGGGCTGTCAGTCACGAGTATTTGGACTACTACCTGGACGAGTTCACGTTCCGCTTCAACCGGCGGACCTCACGGTCGCGCGCAAACTTTTCTATCGCCTCCTCCAGCAGGCGGTCGCCGCCGACCCTGCTCCCTATAAGACAATGGTCGAGGCCACCAGCACCCCCACCCCCAAGATGTAGTGGCTACTGGAGTCAACTAAATACCCCATTTGGATGGAACCTGTCGATTCCGCGGAGGTGAATCGCCTTATGCCCGTTCCGTCGATTTCCAACCCGCAAGCCTTTGCTGACCGCGGTGAATCCATTTATCGGGAAAAGTACAAGGAACGGTACGAGGAAGCACATCATGGGCAATTTGTCGCCATCGATGTCGGCACCGAGGAAGCCTATGTTGGGGAATCGCCCGTGGAGGCCTTGATCAAGGCGCGCGACGCTGATCCGGCGGCCCTCTTTCACCTCATCAAGGTCGGCTCCGCGGGAGCGTTCAGGGTTAGCCACACGTCTAATGCAGCCAATCATTGGTTCCCATCACGAATCCGGTAGTCCTGCAATCGACCTGGAAATCTCTGAACCTTTCCGTGATGCGGACGAGCCTCAACCAAAGAGGGGAGCTGGCCGCTGGCGGATTAGCGCGTCGTAGCGGCTAACCCCTCCCTCACGGTTGGGGCTCGGAGTCTGGCTTTTAGGGCCGGCGGCCTATGGCGGCCTATAGCCACGGCCGAACGAGTTCGATATAATTTCACGATATCGGATGGTTTTGTGGAACCATCGGAGCACCTGTGCGCGAGTATATCTTCTGGCGCTGGGTCTAAGCCTGCCGTGTGGGGCCCAAACCCTGATGCGGTCATCGCTTGGGGGAGTTCAGGTGCACATTATCAACAGCGACATGGCAGTGCTGCGTTCCGGGAAGATCAGAGACGATTTGCCCTGCCAGGTGGTTCCGCTGCCACCCAAGCTTGGGTTTGATCTGCAGTTCCTGGCGGGTTACCGAGTGTCGGTCCCGCTCAAAGCGCTGGCGGGATCCGGAGACAGCCTGCGCATGCTGTTCCGAATTCTGCCCCTGGACGGCGGTAACCGCTATTCCTACTTCCTTGACCGCTACAATGTGCCGGCGATCGAGCTGGACGCCGAAGGGGAAGCGGTGCTAGCGGGCCAATACGTCCTCGGGCCGGGCCGTTATCGCGTGGAATGGCTGATGCGAAACCGAGCCGAGCGAGTCTGCGCCAAGAACTGGGAAATCGAGACGAACACGGCCGAGAATCTGGACGCCCTGGCCGCGACGCGGGGCGCCTACACGGTGGCGCCGCGAGACCCGGATCTATTCAGCGACGAGCCGCCCGTGTTGCGCTCAGCGACGGCTGATTTGTTGCATGTCAAGATTCTCATCAACTTTACGCCGAGCGATCCCCGGGACTTGCGGCTGCGCCAGTACGACCTTGGTAACATCGTTTCCATTATTCGAGCGATTTCACGCGAGCCCAATGTCGGCGTCTTTAGCGTCGTGGCTTTCAACATGCAACAAGAGCGGGTGATCTTCGAGCAAGATAGTGTGTCACGAATCGATTTTCCCGGCCTTGGGAAGGCGATCGAGGTGCTCGAGGACGGGATGATCGATGTCGCGCAGCTTCAGGACGAGGAGAGCGGAACTCGTTTTCTGACCGGAGTGCTGCAACAGCACCTGGGCAAACAAGAGCCCGAGCCCGACGCCATCATCATTTTGGGTCCGAAGCTGTTACTCGATAAGAAGGTTTCGATCCAGAGATTGGCGGAGGCTGGCCGGGCGCGATCTCCGATCTTCTACTTCATCTACGACACAACGCCTAGCGCTTACCCCTGGCGCGACGCGATCAGTAATGTCTTGAGGCTCTACAAGGGTCTGGAATACACCATCACCTTGCCGAAGGACCTTGGCAAGGCAATGCATGGTTTTCTGTCAAGGTTCTCTCCGAAGCGCCGGAAGCTCACAAGCTGGCAACCGGACAACGAAGCAGCCGGTCAGGAATAGATCAAGCCCGCAACGGCCGATCGGGTCGGGTACCGGGGATTGCGCCCCGGCACCCTCCCACACCACCGGACGTACGGTTTTCCGTATCCGGCGGTTGGACCCAGCGGCTTAACTGCTGGCCGCGAGATCCGATGGCATCACAAATCCGTAACGCTGCAAATTACGTTTCGACAGGGCCCGATGCATCATCGCCCGCGCCGCGACAAACCAAGCGCCACGACGCGTCGGCACATAGCGCAGCATCCGCTCGGGCACGCCCAAGCGCCGCAATGCGCGGCAGCGACCCCGCACGCTGTGCCAGCGCAGCCAGAAGCACTTCCGAATGTGCCGCCGAATCCAGCTTTCCAGCCAAAAGACCGCGCGCCGATCCTCGGCCAGCCGGTAGTAACCCCACCAGCCGACGATATACCGCCGCCACTCGTCGCGTAATTCCCGGCTCGTGACACTGCGGCAACTGCGCCATATCTCTCGCACCTTCTGCTGGAGCCGCTCGACACTTTGCGGCGCCACTTCCCGCTGCCCCCGGCGGTTGATGCGAAACCCCAGAAACTTCCGTTCCCAAGGCCGCCCCGCCCCGCTCTTCGCCTCGTTCACTTGCAGTCGCAGATGTTGCTCGATCCAGCTCCAGATCCCCGCCAGCACCCGCTTCGCCGCCGCTTCGCTGCTCACATAAATGTTGCAGTCGTCGGCATAACGGCAAAAACTCAGCCCGCGGTTCTCCAGTTCCCGATCCAGTGCATCCAGGTAGATGTTCGCCAGCAATGGAGACAGCGGCCCGCCTTGCGGCGTGCCCTCCTCGCTTTTGACCAGCACCCCGTTCAGCAGTACTCCGGCCCTCAAATACCGGCCTGTCAATCTTAAGATCCTTTTGTCCCGAATCACTTGCGCGATCCGTCGCATCAGAATGTCGTGATTCACATGGTCGAAGAACTTGGCGATGTCAATATCCACCACCCAGTCCTTGCCCTCGCGGACGTATCCCTGTGCCACGCGTACCGCCTCATGCGCGCTCCGCCCCGGCCGAAATCCGTAGCTCGACTCGCTGAACATCGGCTCCCAAAACCAGGCTCAAAGATCGGCGTCAAAACTTGCAGCAACGCTTGCTGCAGCAGCCGGTCCATCACCGTCGGGATGCCCAACAGCCGTTGGCCTCCGTGCGGATTGGGTTTCTCTACCCGCCGCACGAGACTCGGCGTCCAGCGCCCCGCCAGCAGTTTCGCCCGGATCTTTTCACCGTGGCGTCGAAAGTGGGATTCGAGTTGTTCGGTGGTCATGCCGTCGATGCCCGCCGCGCCGCGGTTGCGTTTGACCGCCCCCAGCGCACGCCGCAGGTTCTCTTCGGCCGCCACTTGTTCCATCAGATCGTCGTGCATCACTTTCTGTCGGGAGTCTCGCGGCTCACGCTCGGGTTCCCGCCGGCATTGGCCCGCCGCGGTTCCACCGCTTCTGCCTCCGCCTGCTCCCCGTCTCGTTCCCCCAGCGGGGAAGGACCCTGCGGTCCGGGACTCCGGGAAACCTCTTGCACGCTATGCCAGTCGCTCCTCTAGCTTTGCTCCTTGGTCCTTCCGCCCTTTGCTCCAGCGGCATTACCCGCCTTCTCGGCTACTATGGCTTCTGCTGACTTCTCCCCCGCTCTCACGGGGCAGCTCTCCCCAGGTAAGGTGCTGATTCTGTTCCTTCGTGCCGTCCGGCTCTACCTCGCACGTCTCGTATGGATATTGGGCTTCGCGCTGGTCAGCACGCTTACCGCCCGTACGCGGCCTCTCTGCCGGTTTGTGTTCCTACAGTCGAAGTATTCGTTCCCCGCTTCCTTCGGCTTTCACCGTGCGGCTTGCGCCCCACGACTTCCGCTCTGCGGTTCCCTACGGTTACCTCCATCGGTCCCGGCAGGATCGTTTCATCCTGCTAGAATCAGCCCATGCTGGGCACACTGGCGCACGCCTCCCGGCGGGCAGCGTCGGCCTCCGGGCCGACGTCGCTTCGGCACAGTACGTTGAGCACCGCGAGCAAGCGCAACGAAGTAATGGCGGCCTTATCGCGTGCTTCAGCCGTCCGGTGGTGAGAAAAGCGGGCTAGAGCTTCGCCCCGCAGTATTTGCAGTGCGAGGCATCGTAATCGTGCCCCTCGGCGGAACAGGACAGGCAAGCCTGCGTGCTGACCTTGCGGGGAGTCTGGCCGGCCAGTTCCACCGAAACAATTCCAGCAGGAACGGCGATGATGGCGTAACCGAGAAACATCAGCACGGCGGCCAAGGTTTGTCCGGCCACGGTCTGGGGAGCGATGTCGCCGTAGCCCACCGTGGTCATGGTGACAATCGCCCAATAGGCGGCGGTCGGAATGCTGGTAAATGGGGTATTTAGTTGACTCCAGTAGCCACAATATGTTGTGGTTGGGGGCATGAAGGAGGACTACCCCCGAAACCTCGTCGAGTTGGAAGCTCGATTCTCGACCGAGGAGGCGTGCCGGGAGTACCTGCTGAAGCTGCGCTGGCCGGAGGGGTTCGTGTGCCCGCGCTGTGGGATCCAGTCCTCATGGGCCAGCAAACGCAATCTGCTGCTCTGCGCCGACTGCGGTTACCAGGCCTCGGTGACGGCGGGCACGATTTTCCAGGACACCCGCAAGCCCTTGACGTTGTGGTTCCGGGCGGCTTGGTGGGTGACAACGCAAAAAGGCGGGGCCAGCGCGCTGGAGTTGCAGCGGGTCTTGGGTTTGGGTAGCTATGTAACCGCCTGGACCTGGCTGCACAAGTTCCGCCGCGCCATGGTGCGCCCCGGTCGCAATCGGCTGGTCGGCCGGGTGGAGGTGGACGAAACGTATGTGGGCGGAGTCGAAGAGGGCGTCCGAGGTCGCGAAATGGTTGGCAAAGCGTTAGTTGCGGTTGCTGCCGAGGAGGATGGGCGCGGTATGGGTCGCATCCGGCTCCGTCGGATCGCGGATGCCTCAGCGGCGAGCTTGGAAGCCTTTGTCGAAGAAGCTATCCAACCTGGCAGCCTCGTGCACACCGACGGCTGGGAAGGCTATGCGGGATTGGAGAACAAAGGATACCGCCATGAAGTCACCGTGCTGCGCGGGAAGCGGCAATCGGCGAGTAAGCTGCTGCCGAGAGTCCATCGTGTCGCCTCTCTGCTAAAGCGCTGGCTGTTGGGGACCCACCAGGGGGCTGTCAGTCACGAGTATTTGGACTACTACCTGGACGAGTTCACGTTCCGCTTCAACCGGCGGACCTCACGGTCGCGCGGCAAACTTTTCTATCGCCTCCTCCAGCAGGCGGTCGCCGCCGACCCTGCTCCCTATAAGACAATGGTCGAGGCCACCAGGGCCGGCACCCCCACCCCCAAGATGTAGTGGCTACTGGAGTCAACTAAATACCCCATTGCTGGTAAAGCCGGTTTCCTCTCCTTCGATGAGGTACAGGACGAGCGCGGCTACGATCAGGACGATCGCCATGATCGTTCTCAAGCAGGCGGTCGCCGCCGACCCTGATCTTGGCCCTATAAGCAATGGGTCGAGGCCACAGGAAGGGCCGGCACCCCCACCCCCAAGATGTAGTGGCTACTGGAGTCAACTAAATACCCCATTGCTCCATCGTGTCGGTAAAGCCGGTTTCCTCTCCTTCGATGAGGTACATGAGCGCGGCTACGATCAGGACGATCGCCATGATCGTTCCCAAGAAAACCGTGATCTTGGCCCGGCTGGCGCGCAGCGCGGCCAGCAGGAAGTTGGCTTCCCCAAGATACTTCGCGAGCTTCAACACCCGGAAGACGCGCAACAGCCGCAGGACCCGAATCACCAGCAACGACTGCGTACCGGCAACGACGAGGCTGAGATACGTCGGAAGGACGGCCAGCAAATCGACCAACCCGAAAAAGCTGGCGGCGTAGCGTCCAGGCCGCTGGACCGAGTAGAGGCGCAGCACGTATTCCGCGGTGAAAAGCAAAGTAAAGAGCCACTCAATCGCTCGCAGCTCGAGTCCGTATTGGGCACGGACGGAGGAAACGCTTTCCAACAGAACCGTCAGCACGCTCAGCAAGATGAGCCAGAGCAGGACGACGTCGAAGGTCTTTCCGCCGGGAGTGTCCGCTTCGAAGATGATCTCGTGAAGTTGCTCTCGTGTCGTAGGGGGTTTTGGGGTGTCCGAAGGCTGCGTCATGCTGTCAGTTTACGCATCGGACTGAGAAATGGAAACGAAATCCCGTCGTTCAAGCACTCGGCGCGCCGTCGCGCAAGAAAGCGCCCCGGCTACTTGCGCCAAAACGCCGGCGTAAAGATCACCAGCACGGTGTAGAACTCCAGGCGGCCGGCAACCATGCAAAAGGACAGCACCCATTTGGCAGCCAGCGGCAGGTGAGCGTAGTTTTCCAGCGGGCCCACGCTGCCCAATCCCGGACCGACGTTGAACATCGACGCCGCCACGGCCGCGATCGACGTGAACACATCGACTCCCATCGCGGCCAGAGCCATGCACGAGACGAAGTTCACCACGAAGGCAAGGTAGACCAGGTTCAGCAGGCTCTGGATGGTTGATTCGGAAATCACGTCGCCACCAAGGCGTACGCTGAAGACGCCATGGCGTTCCACCATTCGTTTGAACTCGCGGTCCACCACGCGCGCCAGCAGCAGGATTCTCGACACCTTCATGCCTCCGGTGGTGGAGCCCGTGCAACCGCCGACGAACATCAACGCCAGCAGCATCAATTGCGGGAACGGGTGCCACAGCTCGAAGTTGTCCGTCACGAAACCGGTGCCCGTGATGATGGCGCTGACTTGAAAAAGGGCGCGCCGAATGGCTAGCTCCGGAGCATAGCCGCTATGTCCCGCCAGAATGGCGGCGAACACAGCGCTGGTCAGCAGGATGAGCAGCAGGAAATAGCGGATCTCGACATCGGACAAGAAGCTGCGCGGCTCCCGCTCCACCCACAGCCGGTAATGCTGCACGAAGCTGATTCCGGCCAAGATCATGAAGAAGATGATGATGTATTCGATGAGAGGGCTTTCAAAGCCGCCGACGCTGGCGGTGCGTGTCGAGAAGCCCCCCGTGCCCATCGTGGAGAAGGTGTGACAAGCGGCTTCAAAGCTGTTCATGCCGGCCCAGCGCAGGGCCAGGAATAGCGCCGCGCTAAAAGCCATATAGAGCTTCCACAGCGAGAGAGCGGTTTCGGTGATGCGAGGTTTGAGCTTTTCGGACTTGGCGCCCGAGAACTCCGCGCGGTAAAGCTGCATTCCGCCGTGACCCAGCAGGGGCAGGATGGCGATGCCTAGCAGAACGATCCCCATCCCTCCCAGCCAATGCGAGAAGCAGCGCCAGAGTTGCAGCGAATCAGGAAGGACTTCCACGTTATTCAGGATCGTCGCGCCCGTCGTCGTAAAGCCCGAAACCGTTTCAAAAAAGGCGTCGGTAAAGCTGGAGAAGTGCGGCGAGAAGTAAAAAGGCAGGCTGCCGAACAGGAACACGGCCAGCCAAATCGATATCACCAGCAGCAGGCCTTCGCGCTGAGCTAGCTCGCGTGAAGGGCGCGGCGAGAGGGTAAACAAGAGGCCCCCGCACAGAGCACTAATGAGCAGCGAGGCTGCCAGTCCCCAGGGACGATCGCCGACGGCCAGCCCATAGACCAGCGGCACGGCCATGGTTGTGGAAAAAGCGAGAAGGAACTGACCCAGGACGTAAGTAATCGCACGGACGTGGATCAAGCGTATTCCTTCTGCGGTTCCACAAGAAAAGCGGACTCCAGCTCCGGCACGATGCTTTCGAGCGTAAAGAAGATCACCCGGTCTTCCGCCTGGATCATCGCCTGCCCTCTCGGCACCACGACCTCGCCGTTGGGACGCGCGATGGCTCCAACAATTGCGTCACGGGGGAAGCGGATATCGCGCAGCTTCTTGCCGACGTATTTGGATCCCTCGGCGGCGATCAGTTCAATGGCCTCGGCTTCTTCCTCGCGGAAGGTAGTGACCGAGAGCACGCGTCCCTTGCGGACGAACTGTAGGATGCGGTCCACGGCGGCCAGCCGGGGGCTGACCGATGTGCTGATTCCCAGCACCTCGACCATGGACAGGTAATTGAGCCGGTTGATCAGCGCCACGACCTTCTTGGCCCCGAGCCGGCGGGCCAGCAGGGAGGCAATGATATTGTCCTCGTCGTGGTTCGTCAGCGCCAGGAAAGCGTCCACGCCTTGAACGTTTTCTTCTTCGAGGGTCGCCTGATCCGTGCCGTCGCCATGAATGACGATCGTGTCCTTGAGAATGCCCGAGATCAACTCGCAGCGGCGCTGGGTACGTTCGATCAGCTTGACGTTGACGCCTTGTTTTTCGAGAGCCTCGGCAACCCAGATCCCGACCTGTTTGCCGCCGATGATCATGGCGCGCTCCAGCCTCTCCCGCACCGGAAGCCCCATGAAACTCATGACCGCGTGCAGGTTCTCGCGAGTCGCCACGATGTAGATGTGATCGCCCGCCTGCAGTACCTGGGTGCCGTGCGGAATGATCACCTGCTGGCCGCGAAAGATCATCGCGATCAGTGAATCTTTGGGCGGCCCGGCGCGGTCGAGTTCTTCGAGGGTCTTGCCCACAACCCAACTGTCATGCTCGACGTGTATGCCGAACAGCTTGACTTGGCCGCCGGCGAAATCGAGGATGTCGGAAACCCCTGGCATGCGAACCACGCGCAGGATGCGCTCCATGATGTCGGTTTCGGGGTGGATGATGAGGTCGATCTTGAGTCCGGCGCCCCGGATCATCCGCTCCCAATGCTCGAATTCATGGGTGCGAATGCGGGCGACCTTGACCTTGACGTCGAACTCGACCTGGGCTACGAGACAGGAGAGGATATTGGTCTCGTCGGAATCGGTAACGGCGATCAGCATCTCCGCGTTGGCCAGCCCGGCCTTGCGAAGCGTGAGTACGCTGGTGGCGCTGCCGCGAACGATCTTGGCGTCGAGGTGTTCTTCCAGGTGAGCACAGCGGTCAGCGTCTTTTTCAACGATGATGACCTCGTTTCCTTCACGAATCAAACGCCCTGCAATGAGAGCGGCGACTTGACCGCCGCCCGCGATGAAAATGCGCATGTGATGAAGACCCGCTCGTTCCCTTGAGACTAACATAGCCCTCTGATTGAAGTTACAGGATGGAAAGTTGAAGTGCAGCGGCCGGGAATCGGCGAAAATAAGTCGTCTTGGCCGGCCGTTTACCGTCCCTCTTCTTGAGCTGTGCGCGTTGTTGAAGGGCGATGATAATGTCCCCTTGAGAGGGCGATAGAAATGTCCCCTAATCTAAGGCTCCAGAAAGGAGGAGCCGAGATTGGAGAGGACATGGATGAACGACAAGGAATTGAGACGGGGCGAGGTGTTGGGGCGGGTGAAGCGAGGCGAGTTAAAGCTGAGCGAGGCGGCGCAGGTGCTCGACATCAGTTACCGCCAGAGCAAGCGGATCTGGAAGCGCTACAGCGCGGGAGGGACAAAAGCATTGAAGCACGGCAACGTGGGCCGGGTATCGAACCGGGCCAAGCCAGCGGAAGTTCGCAAGCGAGTGCTGCAACTGGTGCGCGAGAACTACTCCGGCGAACCGCACGAGCGCTTCGGGCCTACTCTGGCGGCCGAGCATTTGCGAAAGGACCACGATCTGCAAGTATCGGTGCGGGCACTGCGGCTCTGGATGCTCGCCGAGGGTCTGTGGAGCCGCCGCCGCAAGCGCCAGCCGCATCGCCAGCGGCGGCAGCGCAAAGCGCACTTCGGGGAGCTGATCCAGGTCGACGGCTCGCACCACCGATGGCTCGAAGATCGCGGCCCGAAAGGTTGCCTGATGAACTTCGTCGACGATGCGAGCGGCCGGGCGCTGTGCCGCTTCTCGAGCGAAGAGACAACTTGGGCGGCGGCCGATCTGCTCGAAGCCTGGGTGCGTCAATACGGCGTTCCGAAGGCGTTGTATTGCGACTGGAAGAACGTCTACAAGCGCCAGCCGACGTCGCGCGAAGCGCTGGAAGGCATCGAGCCCGAGACGCAGTTCGGGCGCATGTGCGCCAAGCTGGGGATCCGCATCATCGCGGCATCGTCGCCGCAAGCCAAGGGCCGCGTGGAGCGGCATCACGGCACCCATCAAGACCGCCTGATCAAGAAGATGCGACTGCAAGGTATCTGCGATTACGAGGCGGCGAACCGCTATCTCGGCGAGCAATATCTGGGGGAACACAACGCCAAATTTGTCTGCGAGCCAGCGGCGGAAGCGGACTTTCATCAGCGCCCGCCCAAGCGTCTGGACTTAAAGTGGGTGTTCTGCTTGGAGGCCGAGCGAGTCGTCTCCAACGATCGGGTGGTCCGTTTCGAGAACCGCTTCTTACAGTTGAAACCGAAGCGCAATCAGGCTCTGGGGGCGGGGGGGAGAGTCACCGTGCAGCAAGCGCGCCAGGGCGAGTTGCAGGTGATCCACGAAGGCCGAGCGGTGGCCTTTGAAGAGATCACGTGGCCCGAGCCGAAGCCGCGCCCCAAGCCGAAACAACAAGCGGCCCGGCAGCGGCCCAAGCCGGCGGCGGACCACCCTTGGCGTAAGTCGCTGCGGTCGAAAAAACGTGCGGCGACGACATAAAAAAGGCAGGGCTATGGAAATGACGGGACGGATGGAAAGCGTGGAAAACCTCAGCGAGCAGCGCAGAGGGTTCGCATCGCAACGACAGGTTTCCCACCCTTCCCACCGTCCCTTGGAAATCGCTGACGCGATTTCCACATTCCCACAGCCCCGACGACGACGATTATCTCTTACGAACTTACAAACAACAAAACGAAGGGGACATTTCTATCGCCCTACCGCCGGGGACATTTCTATCGCCTCTTGACATTCTTGAGCTGTGCGCGTTGTTGTAACCCAATGAAAATGTCCCCTTGCGCGCACAATAGAAATGTCCCCTCTAGATCAGATTCGTGGCTGGCCCCTTCGCCTAGCAGGCTGATGATGGCGTCGGCGAGGGACTCGTCAAGGGTCCGCAAAGCCAAGCCCTACGGGCTCGCCCTTGACTGTTCCCTCGCCGACGCGAAAAGAGCACTCGGTTCAACAAGGCGAATGGGCTTAAGAGCTTAGCGCGCAAGGGGACATTTCTACTTGGCAGCGAATAGGACATTTCTATTTGGCGTTGACACAAAAATAGGTTAGACACTTGTCAGGAACACCCGCGAAGCACTAAAATCGGAGCGCGACGGTCCTTTTTGGGTTGGACCAAGGGGTGCGGGGCTGTACCGCTCCGAGAAGACGGCCATCTAGGCCGAGACGACGACGTTCAGGGAGTGATCCATGAAGCGAATCGCTGTATTGGCAGTTCTCGCCGCTTGCTGGTTGCAGGCCGAGCCCGCGGCGGAAGTCCTTCAGCAATCCCAAGAATATGAGCGGGCGGGGCAGCCGATTCGTGCTCGCGCGGTGCTGGCCCGCGCAGCCGAAGCCTCAGCCGGCGACGCTGACACGCAGCTCGCCTACGCCGAATTTCTCGACCGCTACCGCGACCCTGGCCGCCGCGAAGCTTATGCCAAGGCTTCGGAACTGCTCGATAGCGGCTCCGGCGGCCGCAAGAAGAAGGTGTTGCGCCGTCTGGTTCTGCTCTCGCTCATTGAAGGAGACAAAGCCGCGGCCAAGAAGCATCTCGCCGCGTATCGGAAAGCCGGCGGTGGAGGAATGGCGAAACTCGAGCCGGCGCTGGAAGGGGCTGCTCGGGCCGGGGGCCTGCCCGTCGGGTGGATCGAAGTGCCCGGGCTGCTCGATTCCTTCCGCCGAATGGCGGCCCTTTCCACCGACCAGCAGCTCGACGAACTGTTGCCCGCCCTCGCCAGGAACGTGGTCACCAACGGCTACCGGACCAGCCGTGGCGCCGAAACGCTGGAACAGACCGAGTACATGAAGCTGCTGTTACAGTATCTCTCGCAAGCACGCGAGCTGAAGCAGTTCGCGGGGGCCGACGAAACTATCCACGTGCCGGCCTGTGAGTCGCAGGAAACGGCCCAGATCCTCAAGATTCTGGGATTCCGTCTGAGGAACGATTGCGGGCCGCGGGCGGTCTTGGAAACGGTCAATCCTTCCCGCGCCTTCTTGTCCATCGACGCGGCCTTCCCTCTGGCGGACCTCGAACTGGCTTTTCGCCGTGAAAAGGCCTTTGACCTGCCTTACAAGTCGACCATGCTGCCGCTGATTTTCAGCGCCGACTACTGGCGGGGAGCAGCGAAAAAGAACGCCAAAGGCGATTTCATCGAAGTGTTCCTGAACGACCCCGCGCTGGCGCGGCTGTACGTGGCGTTGTCGAATCTGCATGAGCCGACCGCCATCGTCTTGCAGCGCGATGTTCCCATTGACTTCTTGAGGGACTACGCTCATGTGCTCGATTTCTTCGGCGGCATGTTCGAGATCAAAGACGGCCGCGCGGCGGTCCCTGGCGGTCCGGGCGCCGAAGCGGCGTGGGAAGATTTGACGGGCGTATCCCCCTCGAACCCGGCGGCCTTCTTCCGGCACCTGCTCGAAAGCGACGACGGCTGGGCGGCGGCGTTCTTTGATTCCTTGTGGCGGGTCGATGGCAAGCTCCAGCAGTACTTCACGAGCCCCAAGCGCCTGGAGCGCTTCTACCTGGCGGTGCGGGGCAAGAGCACCAGCCCTGGTCCGGCGCGGCCGATTTTCCGCTCCAATGCCGACCTTCTGCTATTGACCACCCGGCTGCAACTGAATCCAGACGGGTCGGCCTACATCCCCGGCGGCTTGGAACCTTGGAAAAACGTTTTCTCTTGGCACGAACATGCGATTTGGGACGGCAAGCGCAACAAGGGCGCCCAAACCTGGAGTGCGCCGGACGACATCGTCGAATCGATGTACGTGTTCTGCCGCCGGGCGGTCAACAATGATCCCCTCAAGATGTTTATGGTCATCACCAACGTGGACCGCAACCGCCAGCAGAAACTTCGTCCCGCCACGGTCCAGCGTCTTACGGAGGCCTATACAGAGTACGGCGCGCAGTTTCCGATTTTCGCCGACGGGACCATGCTGTCTGACGAAACCATTGTCGCTTACCTGGATCTGATGCCCAAGCTTTCGAGGGGCCGCAATCAGCCCCAGCGCGCCGACACCATCGGGATGTTCCAAGGGCTGGTCGGACTGTGGCAAATCTTCGTTCGTGAAGGGCAGATCCCCGAAAACAAGGCGGACGCAACACTGAAGGATCTGATCGATCAGTTTCAGGATATTCGGAGCGATTTGGTCTTGTTCGATGCCGGGCGGGCTGGAGTGCGTGTCCTGCTCACCGCCACGGATTCCCCGAGCAGCATCTCTCCGCAAGAGCGTCTGATATCGTTGCTGGCCGGTGAACCGGGCCCCGGAGACGGCGCCGTCCATGGGCAGGTTATCGGCAAGTTGAACACGCTATTCAGGCAGCAGCGCCTGGTGTCGCTCAAAGCACTGTTCGATCTCGCCGATCATCTCGAAAGAGTTTCGCGCGGTGAGAGTTTCAACGTCGCCATGGCCAACCGCTTGGCGTCCCAAATTTCGGAGGTCAGCCTGCCGCGCTCGGAGCTTTCCACTCAAGAGTCCAACGCTTTTGCTCATGGAAACTGGGTCGACAAGCATCTGCAGCGGCAGCGTTCCTTGAACCTGCGCCGGATGGTGGACCGGGCGCAAGGGGACTCGGGCAAGCTGGCGGAACTGAAGGGCGAGCTGGCGCCGATCTTGCGCGATACCATTGTGGGCCTCAACTACATTCATTACTCGCCGCCGGGGGCGCAACTGATCCAAGCGAACCCGCTGTTCGTTCGCAGTCATGACTTCCTGGGAGTGCAGGGCGCCAGCAGTTGGAGAACCACGCGAGTGTTCGGCACGGGCTGGCCCAGCAGCGCCGGAGGACGCCTGGTCGGCGGCCTTGTGGGACTGCCCTATGCGCTGGCGAACATAGAACAGAATTTCTTGGTTCCCTCGCAGCGCCAGGCGCTGATCTGGCAGGACCTGGCGCCTCAGATCCTGCTCAATGCCACTGTTCCCAAATGGTGGCGCATCTCGGCCTCGGAGCAGCATTTCGTGGGCCTGCACCTGCGGCTCGGCGAAGAAATCGTGGCACAAACGGCCTTCGATGAGCATCTGCGCGGCCCGGTGTTTGAATTCTTGCGCCGGAAGGTCGAGCCGGCGCGCTTGTATCGAGTCAGTACCCGCTTTGCCGGCGGGCGAATTCGAGAGGGTCTCGACGAGTTGACGGCGGTGGAACTGTTTCACCTGGCGGCTTACTTCATCCAGAACCGGGCCGATACCGCTCAGTCCTGGGGTGGGCCGGCTGCATTGGAAATCCAGCGCCTGGCCTCGGCCATGCCCGAGCAGCTTAGCTATGGCCGCATCTCATCGCGGTTTGGAGTCCCGCATCCCCAACTGGCTGACTCTTACCAGCCCGAACTGCTGAACCTGCCGCTGTTCCCCACGCTGATGGGCTATTCCAGCCGGATCCTGGCCGAAAGCTGGGAGTCGAGCAACCTCTACTGGGCCGCGCTGGCGGACGAATTCCATCTGCCGCCGAACCGCCTGAACCTGATGGTTCCGCAGTGGACCCAGAAATCGCTGGAGCGCATTTTCGCGACCCATCTTGACGATTGGCCGGCTTTGTGGCGCTCGATGCGAATCGTTGCCAACGACTATCGAGCCCGCGCGCGCCCTCAGGTGGAACAGTTGGTCCGGGAGTCATTGGACTAGTATCATGGAGAGGTTCGCTCAGAGAAGTTCGCCCGGGAGAGTTGGCCAAGGAGGATGACATTCGTGGGACGGCGACTTGTTCGGAACGGCTTGCTGCTCATCGCGCTGCTATCGCTGGCCGCGGGATTCGTGGCGACCCAGCCAACAGCCAGCGCGCAAGACGGCCTGCAAAACCCCGTCTTCCGCGTCGTGGTTGACTTGGTCGTGTTAAACGTTGCGGTAACAGACCGCCGGGGCCGCTACATCCGGCAGTTGAAGCCGCGGGATTTTCAAGTATATGAAGACGGCATCCTGCAAAATGTTTCGACCTTTGGCGAAGGCAATGAGGCGCCCCGCAGCATCATCAGTTCCGGGGAGCGCACGACCGAGGCGCCGGGCGCGGAACCCGGATCTTCGGGCTCATCGATCCAGAACCTGGTGGATGAGAGCTTCGCGGGAACCAATGTGTTCGTGCTGTTCGATACCAGCAACTTCATGTATCGCAGCTTCGTCTTTGCCGAGGATGCGATCGCGGACTTCATTCGCGGCCTCGACGGTGCTGATTCGGTCGCGATTTACGGCTACAGCCGCAATTTGACCCGCCTGACACCCCTGACGAAAGAGCGCACCGAGGGGGTCCGCGGGCTGAGAACAGCCGTCGCCGGTGATGAGACGGCTCTCTACAACGCGCTGCTGCTGACGCTGCGCGATGCAGCCCAGGTTCCCGGCCGCAAGGTGATCATTGTGTTTTCCAATGGCCCTGATACGGCCAGCGCGGTCGGCCCCGATGATGTGCGCGCGGTAGCCGAGGACGAAGGCGTGCCGATCTACGTAATCAGCACCCGCGAAGTCAACAAAGACCCGATCTCGAGCAACGTCTTTCGCAGGCTGACCGCCCGCACGGGCGGAAAGGCTTTCTTCGCCAAGAGCTGGCAGAGGCAATCAGAGGCTTTCGTTTCCATCCGTGAAGAGCTGGCGAGTTCCTATACGCTGACCTATCGCCCGCAGCCGAATCCCAATCAGGGCTGGCGCAGCATCAACGTGGAACTGGTCGGCGACGCCCTTCGGAAATACCGCATCCGCACCCGCAGCGGCTACCGCCCCAAGCTGTGAAAGATGTGTAGCATTTGCGCCGCCCGGTAGCGGCCGGCTCTCAGCCGGTCCATTCACAGAAGCACCAGCCCGTGGTGCGAGTGGCGCCGGCTCTCAGCTTGCCGCCTGTCCGGCGTGTCCGGGCTGAATTGTGCAACGGCCGATCTGTCTGTTACCGTAACGTCTTACGAGTTTCTGACGTGTCGAAAGAGCAAATCCTAACCTCGATCCTCGAAATCGGCATTGTGCCGATCGTGCGGGCCGACTCGGCCGAGCAGGCGCTCGAGGCGGCCAAGGCCATTTACCGGGGAGGCATTCGGGCGCTGGAAGTGACCATGACGGTCCCGGGCGCCATTCGGGTTCTCGAGAACGTGGCCGACGAGTTTGGCGACCAGATCACACTCGGAGCGGGAACGGTGCTGGATCCCGAAACGGCGCGATCCTGCATGCTGGCCGGCGCGAAGTTCTTTGTCAGCCCGTCGGTGAGCCTGCCGACCATTGAAATCTGCAATCGCTATTCGGTGGTCGCCATGCCGGGGGCGCTGACGCCAACCGAAGTAGCCGCGGCCTGGGACGCCGGCGCGGACCTGGTAAAGATCTTCCCGGCCGGCAATCTCGGCGGAGCCAGCTACATCAAGGCGCTCAAAGCGCCGTTGCCACAAGTTTTGATGGTTCCCACAGGCGGGGTCAGCATCGCCAACGCCGCTGAATTTTTCCAGGCCGGTGCTAGTGCCGTCGCCGTCGGCGACGGCATTGTGGGCAAGAAAGAATTAACCGCCGGCGACTACGACAGCATTGAGGAAAAAGCGCGGCGGTTTCTCGATGTCGTTACGGAAGCCCGGAAATAGAAATGCGGGCTAGATCCAATACTGTCGGCTTAGAGACTTTGAGCTTAGAACCTTCGAGCCCAGAGCCGTTGAGCTGTTGAGCCGCGAAGCGGCGCAGGATCGTAGCCCAGGGTGGAGCGAAGCGGAACCCTGGGTGCGAAGACTGTCAAGGGTAAGCCCCGGACGGGGCGTAGGAGCAAACCGGCCCATTTGTCTCCGCGCAGAGCGATGTGCGCCGGGCGTTCCACGATGCCCGAAACAAGACCACGCGCCACGCAGCAAAAAACGTCCGGGGACTGCTAAGTAAACAGTATTAGGGCTAGATCAGCCGCCGTTTGACTCGCGGGCATGCAAGCTTGTGTCGCCTGTTCTATCTCACATCCCACTGGCAGCTACAGTCGCCGTCATCCGGCTGCGCTCACTGGGCGACACCGTACTCACCACGCCGGCGCTGGCATTGCTGAAGCGCCATCGGCCTGACCTGCGCCTAGTGGTTGTCCTGGAAAAACCGTTCGACGATCTGCTGGAGGGAAACCCCGACATCTCCTCCGTGATTTCGCTTCCCCGCGGCGCGCGCCTGTGGGACCGATACCAGGCTCTGCGCGCGATTCGCCGCCAGAAACCGAGCCTCTGTCTCAATCTTCACGGAGGTCCGGCCAGCGCCTGGCTGACAGCCTTCTCCGGCGCGCCTTTCCGTGCCGGGTTTGAGCATTTCCGTCCCGCCCTCCCCTACAATGTGCGGATTCCCCGAGCCCGGCGCATCTTGGGCCGCCGAGACGACGACGCCGTCCACACCGCCGAACACCACGCTTCCGCAATGTTTCACCTCGGCGTGCCTGTTGCCGAAACACCCCGCGCGATTCTTGACGCCGAACGCTCTTCACGGGAAGGACCTTACGCCGTGCTCCACGTCAGCGCGGTTTACTTCACCAAGCAATGGGCCGCGGAACGTTTCCGCCGCGTGGCCCTGTGGATTCGTGACAGGCACGGTCTCGAGCCCGTGATCATCGCGGGGCCCGGCGAAAGTGAGATCCTGAAAGAGTTCGCGGCGTTTGCGTCGTTGGGCAACCTGTCGATTGGCGCGCTGAAATCATTGCTGACGGGCGCGCGCCTGTTCGTGGGCAACGATTCCGGCCCGGCGCATATCGCGGCGGCCTTCGGCGTTCCCTGCGTGGTTGTGTTCGGTTCATCCAACTCAGCCGTGTGGCGCCCCTGGCAAACCGAACACGAAGTGGTGGAAACGGATTGGGATTGCAAGCCGTGCCCCGGGGACCGTTGCTATGCTTTTGACGAACCGCGCTGTATTCTGTCGGTAGAGGCAGTGCAGGTCGAGAACGCCGTGAACCGCCTGCTTGCATCCCCAAAAACCCTGTAAAACTGCTCCCATGACCGAGTTGTTCCATCTTTTGAGCTACGTCCGGCCTTACTGGCGCCGGCTGTCGCTCTCGGTCCTGCTGATGGCGGGGGTTGGCGCTTGCCACGGACTCGTTGCTCTGCTGATCGGCCCAGTGTTCGATCGCGTGCTGAACCCGCAATCGGCCGAGGCGCCCGTCGTGCTCTACAAAGCGCCGGTTCTGGGAATCGAGGTTTTTCTCGACGACCTCGTGCCGGCGGCGATCCACAACGTGTGGACCATGGTGGCTTTCGGGATCATCGTGGTGTTCCTCATCAAGGGGTTGTGCGATTTCTTCGGGAATTACCTGGTGAACTTCGTCGGCTTGGCCGGCGTGCGGGACTTGCGCGGTGACGTCTACGGAGTCGTGCTGAACCAGTCCCCGGCGTTCTTCCAAAAGCAGCACACCGGGAAGCTGATGTCGTCGCTGGTGAACGACGTCGAAAAAATCCAGGTGGCTCTCTCGCACATCCTGGCGGACCTGCTGCGCCAGACCTTCATCGTCCTTGCTCTGCTGTGGGTTTTGATCCAAACCGACTGGGTCCTTGCCGCCGTCAGTCTGACCGTGCTGCCGTTTGTCTTGCTTCCGACAGCGAGCATCGGCAAACGAATCCGCAAGTCCACTCGCCGGGCTCAGGACGATTTGGCCGAGATGACGAAGATCTTGCAAGAGACCATCGCCGGCAATCGCGTCGTGAAAGCCTTTTCCATGGAAGGCTTCGAGATCGGACGCTTCCGTGAGGCGACCGACCGCCTGTTTCGCAGCAACCTGCGTTACGTGCGCCAGCAGGCGGTTGCCTCGCCCATCATCGAGGTGTTCGGAGCCCTTACGATTGTGGCGCTGCTGACCTATGCCCGCAATCAAATCAAGGCGGATGAGATGACCGCGGGGCAGTTCACGACCTTTGTCGTTGCTCTGCTCATGCTCTATCAGCCCATCAAACGGCTGAACGGTATCCACAACATCTTCCAGCAGGCCCTGGGAGCGGTCCAGCGAGTACTTGAATACGTCGCCCATCCCCATGACGTCAAGGAATCCGCCAGGCCGGTCCGACTGCCGCCGTTTGCCCGCTCGATTGAGTTCGAGGGAGTCAGCTTTTGCTATCCGGACGCGGCCGGGCAATTCACGTTGCGGGATCTTTCGTTGAAAGTCAATGCCGGCGAGGTTGTGGCCGTGGTAGGGCCCAGCGGCGGCGGAAAGACCACGCTGCTGAATCTGCTGCCGCGGTTCTTCGATCCCTCCGAGGGCAGGATTCTTATTGACGGCCGTGATATTCGGGAGGCTAGCTTGCGGTCCTTGCGCGACCAGATCGCCCTGGTCACCCAAGAAACGTTTCTGTTCGACGACACGGTTCTTAGCAATATCGCCTATGGGCGTCCAGACATCCCGCTGGAAACGGTCCACGCCGCCGCCCGGATGGCGCTGGCCAGCGGTTTCATCGAGGAATTGCCGGAGGGTTACCAGACCCGCCTCGGAGAACTCGGCCAGCGTCTGAGCGGAGGCCAGAGGCAGCGAATCTCGATCGCCCGCGCGTTGTTGAAGAATACGCCGATTCTGATTCTGGACGAGGCAACCTCGCATCTCGACAGCGAAGCGGAGATGCTCGTGCAGCGGGCGCTGGCCAATCTCATGAAAGGCAGAACCGTGATCGTGAGCGCCCACCGCCTCTCGACCATTCGAAGCGCCGACAAGATCGTCGTGATGGACGGCGGCCGCATCGCCGGCATCGGCACGCACGAATCACTCATGCACGGCAGTGAGCTTTACCAACGGCTGTTCGAGTTGCAGACGGTCGGCAACTGGAGCGGCTAGCGCGGCTTGGCCGAAACAGAGCCGCGCCCGCAAGGGTGCGGTCAGGGGTAGTCAGCGCGTCGGGGCCGCCATCGGAATGCGGTCACCGCCGGACTGGGCCGCACCCTTGCGGGCGCGGCTCTGTTTCGGGCCCGCGCAACAACCATGGCATTTAGCATGACCGGTTACGCCCGTACGCAGTCGGAAGGGGACGAGCTGTCGCTCGTGTTGACGATCCGTAGCGTCAACCACCGCTTTCTCGACATGCAGATCCGCATTCCGCCCCAGTTGGAACCATTCGAAAGACTCATACGGCAAACCGTCAAACAGCACGTCAAGCGCGGACAGCTTCAGATCAGTATGTCCCTTCGCTGGAAGCAGGCGGACGGCGCGTTTACGATCAACCGGTCCTTAACCGAGGCCTATCTCAAGGCCTACCGCGAGCTTTCGGAAGAGTACGGCATCGCGGCGCAGCCGGATCTCAACGTTATCCTGCGGGTTCCGGGAGTGATCAGTTTCGACAACGCCGATTTGGACGACGAACGGAGGGCCTTGCTCGAACAGACCCTCGCGGATTGTCTCGAGCGGGCCGCGCAGGAACTGAACCGTACGCGGCGGCAGGAAGCCGCGGGAATCGTCGAGGAAATGGAGCAGCGCGGCCACTCGATAAAGGCCGATTTGGAAAAACTGAGAGCGGTGCGTGAAGAAACGATTCCAAAATTCCGGGAGCGGCTCGAACGGCGGCTCCAAGAAGTACTCGAAAAAGTGGACCTCGACCCGCAACGCCTGGTGCAGGAGTCGGCGGTGCTGGCCGAACGGGCCGATATCAGCGAAGAGGTGCAACGGCTGGCGTCTCACGCCGGCCGCTTCCTCGAACTGCTCGGGAACGACGGCGAGTTGGGCAAGCGGATCGACTTCCTGGCCCAAGAAATGAACCGCGAGACGAACACCATACTTTCCAAGACCACGCCGCTTGGAACCGCCGGGCTGGCCGTCACCGAAATCGGGCTTCGCCTGCGGGCTGAGGTCGAGAAGATACGCGAGCAGACTCAAAATCTGGAATAATTCTCTATGGTGGATTGGTCCGGTCCTGCTGGACTCGGCGGGGCCTGGGCGCTGCCGCCGGCTCGCGCCTGAAGCCGGACCCGCTTCCCAAGCCCGCATTTCTCATCGGGTGGCGAGGCAAAGTGCATGAGAGGCCCGTCAGTACGAGGCGCGCGCCGCTTGGCGCGCGGAGGCGTACTTGAACAGTACGGTGAGCAAGCGCAACGAAGTAATGGCGGGCCTGTCGTGTGCTTGGCCCGTCAGCCGATGAGAAATGCGGGCTAGAATCATTTTCATGTGCCTCGTCTTCATCATCTCCGCCCCTTCGGGTTCGGGAAAGTCTACTCTCGTCAAGCGGCTGATGAAATCGGATGACAACCTCACGTTCTCGACGTCCGTCACGACACGGGACCCGCGTCCGGGTGACGGAGAAAGCTACGAGTTCGTCAAGCGCGAAGAGTTTCTCGAACTGCGCGACAACGGCGAACTGCTGGAGTGGGCCGAAGTGTTCGGCCATTTCTATGGGACCTCGCGTAAGGTTCTGCGCCGCGCCAGCGAGCAACGGCGCGACCTGATCCTGGACATAGACGTCCAAGGTGCGGCACAATTAAAGGAGAAGCTGCCCGAGGCAGTCAGCATCTTCATCCTGCCTCCCTCACGGCAAGAGCTGGAGTCACGGCTGCGGAAACGCTCTTCCGATTCCGATGAGGTGATCAGCCGCCGCCTGAGTGACGCCGGCAAAGAGGTCTCAAATTACGAGCGATACGATTACGTGCTCGTCAATGACCAGCTAGACGAGTCGTTTGAAAGACTGCGGGGCATTCTGCTGGCCGAACGGTGCCGCAAGCACCGAGTCAAGAAAGAAATTCAACCCATCATCGAAAGCTTGCAAACGGAGCAAAGCAACCCATGGACCAACGAGAAAGAGACGAAGACCGACTAGCACTACCCGACGCTAAGCCACCGGATCAGCCCTGGTTTATTCCGGCTGACGATGAGCAGAGCGTTTATCGCTTTATTATCGCCGCCTCCAAGCGCGCCCGGCAATTGCAAGCCGGCGCCCGCCCGCTGATTTCAACGACCTCCCGGAAGCCGACCAAAATCGGGATGGAGGAGATTCGCCAAGGGAACGTCGCGGTCGAGCTGAACCCAGCCGACGAACCGGAAGAAAAAGAGGAAGTCGTGGCGGCGGAAGAGCCCGTCATCTAGGCGCTTTGTCGTAGGATTCGTGTATTTCGCGGCAGAAAATTTCAGACGCTCGGACAGAGGCGTGGACGGAAGTCCACGCTCAGATATCGCGCTCCGAAGCTGCCAGCGCGGTAAATCTTCCAGGGCCTGAATCCCTCAAGGCGAAACTTTCAGAGTGAATCTTATGAGTGATCCGGCGCAACCACCCGAGATTGCCCTCGGCGTGAGTGGCGGAATCGCCGCTTACAAATCCGCGGAGTTGGTTCGCCTTTTAATGGATCGCGGCTACCGCGTCCAGGCCATAATGACCGCAAGCGCCCAGGAGTTCGTCCGCCCTTTGACGTTTGCGGCGCTTACGGGACAGAAGGTCATCACCGATCTTTTCGCCGATACCAGCGGCGACGCCACCCTCCAAAGCGCGATCGAGCATATTGGCGTCGCTCAAGAAGCGGATTTGCTGCTCGTGGCCCCGGCCACGGCCAATGTCCTCGCGAAATTCGCCAACGGAGTTTCCGACGACTTCCTGACCACGATGCATCTGGCCTACCAGGGCCCCATCGTCGTCGCGCCCGCGATGAACACCAACATGTGGGACCACCCAGCCACGCGCAAAAACCTGGCGACGTTGCGCGGCCGCGGGGTTCGCGTGGTGGAGCCCGACTCCGGCGCCCTCGCTTGCGGCATGGTGGGGCCGGGACGCCTCGCGGACCTCGATTCGATCGTTGCCGCTGTCGAGGAACAGTTGGGAAGATCTCGTGACCTGGAGGGCGAAACCGTTCTGATCACGGCCGGACCGACCCAAGAGCCTATCGACCCCGTGCGTTTTCTGTCGAACCGCTCCAGCGGCCGGATGGGCTTCGCGCTCGCCGGGGAGGCCCGCTCACGTGGCGCCCGCGTCATCATTGTGTGCGGGCCCGTTTCGCTCGATCCGCCGTCTGGGTGTGAAGTTGAAAACGTCACAACGACGGACGAGATGTATAACGCTGTCTTGCGGCGTCTCTCCGAGGCGACGATCGTGATCATGGCCGCCGCCGTTGCCGACTACCGCCCGCTGAAAGCCGGGAGTTTAAAGATCAAAAAGGCCTCGGCGCGAAAATCCCTCGAACTCGAACCCACGGTTGACATCCTGGCGGAAGTCGCCCGCCTCAAAGGCCAGCGCTTGCTGATCGGTTTCGCGGCCGAGACAGACCAGCTTCTCGAACACGCCGGGCAGAAACTGCGAACGAAGAACTGCGACCTGATCGTGGCCAACCCGGTGGGCGATGCAGCCGCCGGAGCCGGTTTTGACTCCGACGAAAACCAAGGTATCCTGCTCTCGGCGGCCGGAGAGACCATCGAGCTGCCCCGAAGTTCCAAGCGCCGAATGGCCGAGCGCATCATCGATCATGCCCTGCACCTGCGCCCGCTCCTGAAGCCCTCTCGAATCAAAACCTCTTAACCACCTCGTTCCGAACAGAAACCCTCCGGCACTCGGCGATCGGGTCGGGTACCGGGGATTGCGCCCCGGCACCCTCCCACACCACCGGACGTACGGTTTTCCGTATCCGGCGGTTGGACCCAGCGGCTTAACTGCTTGCCGCGAGATCCGATGGCATCACGAATCCGTAACGCTGCAAATTACGTTTCGACAGGGCCCGATGCATCATCGCCCGCGCCGCGACAAACCAAGCGCCACGACGCGTCGGCACATAGCGCAGCATCCGCTCGGGCACGCCCAAGCGCCGCAATGCGCGGCAGCGACCCCGCACGCTGTGCCAGCGCAGCCAGAAGCACTTCCGAATGTGCCGCCGAATCCAGCTTTCCAGCCAAAAGACCGCGCGCCGATCCTCGGCCAGCCGGTAGTAACCCCACCAGCCGACGATATACCGCCGCCACTCGTCGCGTAATTCCCGGCTCGTGACACTGCGGCAACTGCGCCATATCTCTCGCACCTTCTGCTGGAGCCGCTCGACACTTTGCGGCGCCACTTCCCGCTGCCCCCGGCGGTTGATGCGAAACCCCAGAAACTTCCGTTCCCAAGGCCGCCCCGCCCCGCTCTTCGCCTCGTTCACTTGCAGTCGCAGATGTTGCTCGATCCAGCTCCAGATCCCCGCCAGCACCCGCTTCGCCGCCGCTTCGCTGCTCACATAAATGTTGCAGTCGTTGGCATAACGGCAAAAACTCAGCCCGCGGTTCTCCAGTTCCCGATCCAGTGCATCCAGGTAGATGTTCGCCAGCAATGGAGACAGCGGCCCGCCTTGCGGCGTGCCCTCCTCGCTTTTGACCAGCACCCCGTTCAGCAGTACTCCGGCCCTCAAATACCGGCCTGTCAATCTTAAGATCCTTTTGTCCCGAATCACTTGCGCGATCCGTCGCATCAGAATGTCGTGATTCACATGGTCGAAGAACTTGGCGATGTCTATATCCACCACCCAGTCCTTGCCCTCGCGGACGTATCCCTGTGCCACGCGTACCGCCTCATGCGCGCTCCGCCCCGGCCGAAATCCGTAGCTCGACTCGCTGAACATCGGCTCCCAAAACCAGGCTCAAAGATCGGCGTCAAAACTTGCAGCAACGCTTGCTGCAGCAGCCGGTCCATCACCGTCGGGATGCCCAACAGCCGTTGGCCTCCGTGCGGTTTGGGTTTCTCTACCCGCCGCACGGGACTCGGCGTCCAGCGCCCCGCCAGCAGTTTCGCCCGGATCTTTTCACCGTGGCGTGCCAAGTGGGATTCGAGTTGTTCGGTGGTCATGCCGTCGATGCCCGCCGCGCCGCGGTTGCGTTTGACCGCCCCCAGCGCACGCCGCAGGTTCTCTTCGGCCGCCACTTGTTCCATCAGATCGTCGTGCATCACTTTCTGTCGAGAGTCTCGCGGCTCACGCTCGGGTTCCCGCCGGCATTGGCCCGCCACGGTTCCACCGCTTCTGCCTCCGCCTGCTCCCCGTCTCGTTCCCCCAGCGGGGAAGGACCCTGCGGTCCGGGACTCCGGGAAACCTCTTGCACGCTATGCCAGTCGCTCCTCTAGCTTTGCTCCTTGGTCCTTCCGCCCTTTGCTCCAGCGGCATTACCCGCCTTCTTGGCTACTATGGCTTCTGCTGACTTCTCCCCCGCTCTCACGGGGGAGCTCTCCCCAGGTAAGGTGCTGATTCTGTTCCTTCGTGCCGTCCGGCTCTACCTCGCACGTCTCGTATGGATATTGGGCTTCGCGGTGGCCAGCACGCTTACCGCCCGTACGCGGCCTCTCTGCCGGTTTGTGTTCCTACAGTCGAAGTATTCGTTCCCCGCTTCCTTCGGCTTTCACCGTGCGGCTTGCGCCCCACGACTTCCGCTCTGCGGTTCCCTACGGTTACCTCCATCGGTCCCGGCAGGATCGTTTCATCCTGCTAGAATCAGCCCATGCTGGGCACACTGGCGCGCGCACTCCTGCTTGCCGCGTCGAGACTCATCTCGACGCTTGGTCTCTCTAAGACCGCGGCATCCGGGCTTGCGACGGCTTCGGGGAATCGTCAGGAATATCGAGAACCGAATGCAGCAAGAGCCGGCAGGAGTGCCGGCTCGGCAAGCTAAGAGCTTGCGCCACGTGCTGCGCTTGACCCTCACCCCCCAACTCCCTCTCACTCCCCCCCCAACTCCCCCTCACTCACCCCCCAATTCCCCCTCACTCCCCCTCAACTCCCTCTCACTCCCCTAAAACTTCTACCTGCAGCGTCCCTACCAACTCGGCTGCCGAGGCGATCCCCTGCTTCTGGAGAAAACGCCGCAACTCTTTTATCAGGCGGAGGGGCGATCGGGGGTCCCAGAAAGTAGCCGTACCCACTTGAGCCGCCACGGCTCCGCATTCCAGAAATTCAGCGACATCTTCACCATTCGCTATGCCGCCGAGGCCGATGACGGGGACACGGACGGCTTGAGCGACCTGGTAAACCATCCGCAGCGCGATCGGTTTGATCGCCGGGCCGGATAGCCCGCCGAAGCCGGCCCCCAGCACAGGCCGCCGCTCGCGGGCGTCAACCGCCAAGCCGGTGAACGTGTTCACTAATGAGATGGCATCCGCGCCGGCATCTTCCGCGGCCCGGCCCATCAGCGCAATATCGGTGACATTCGGCGAGAGTTTCACGATCAGGGGGCGGCGTTGGGCGGCTTTCTTGGCCAAGGTAACGACTTCGGAAAGCAGCACGGGGTCGGCCGCGAACTGCATCCCGCCGTGTTTCGTATTGGGACACGACACATTCAACTCATATCCGGCCAGCCCCTCAGCGTCTTCGAGCACGCGAATCACCTCGACGTAGTCTTGCGGCTGGTATCCGAAAATATTGGCGAATACGGAGGTGTCCAGCTTGGCCAGCTTGGGGAGTTTCTCCGCCACGAAAGCCCGCACGCCAACGTTTTGCAAGCCGATTGAATTCAGCATCCCCGATGCGGTCTCCACCAACCGGGGCGGGGGATTGCCGTCCATAGGCTCCCGGGAAAGGCCTTTGACGACGAAGCCGCCAAGGGCGTCGAGGTCCAGAATCTTTTCGAATTCCAGCCCGTAACCGAAAGTCCCGCTCGAGGCGATGATGGGATTGCTGAGCCGCAGGCCGCAAAGCTGAGTTTCGAGATTCGGCACGTTATTCAGGCGAGGGTGGTCCGGAGATTTGCGATTCGGTGACTGCTTGTGGCGCGGCAGGCAGAAAGGCCTCGTGGAGTACCTCGCCGGTTGCCAGACTGGGAGCGGAAATTTCGAGAACAGCAGCAAGCGTGGGCGCGACGTCCGCTGCGTCCACTTCTCGCTCGAACCGTTGCGCTCTGAATCTCGGCGCCAGAAAAATCAACGGCACGTCCGTGTCGTAGCGGTAAGGGGAACCTGAGGACGTTCCCCGCCCGTTTCCGTAGTCTTCGACAAAGTAAGGATCGAGCAGCAGCATGAGATCGCCCGAACGAGGAGGATACCAACTTCGTCTCAAGGCCCGCCGCAGCGTTCGCGGGACAGACTCTTGCCCCGGGACGTAGTAGTTCGCCACCCCATCAACGGTGGTCGCTGCCTGACCGGCCAACAGCACCGCTTGGCGCCGCTCCGCTTGCGGTAAAGCTTGAGCTGCATTGAGATAGACGAAAGGATAAAGATACTTTTCGACAAAGACTCCGCTTCCGAAGCGTTCCCGGAGCGCTGCGTTCATTGCTGTCACGACGGCATCTCCCGAGACGTGCCCCGCATGTATCCGCGATTCCCGGGCGCGCTCGGGCAGCGGAGGAATACCGTGGGCGGCAGTGAAAACAATGGACACTTGATCGGCCCCTACGCTCTCATCAAGGACTCTCAGGAACTCACCGAGCCGGCGGTCCAATTGGAGAACGAGATCTCTCATCAACGGGGAGTTCGCGCCCGTCTCGAGTCCAAGAAACGCGGGCGCGCTTACGTTGATGATCAACAAGTCCGTATAATCGCCGGCGCCTAACTTTTCGACCTCGATGGCCCGCTCGGCCAAGGCGAATACGTCTTCGATGACAAACGGCGACGCCCGGTAGAGCGAGAAGAACACGTCGAAGGACTTGCGCTCGGGAGCTTCCAAGACGCGCAGGGGCGGCGCTCCATCTTTCGCGCCAATGGCCTTCCACTCCGCGCCCCAGTGGCGCAAGACGGGATGAGAGCCGTTGAACTCCGCGACCCACGGATGTAACCCTCTGGCGTAAAACGAGGACGTGCCAAAGCGGCCGTCCGAGCCCATCCAATAGCAGCCGTCGGGGTTGCGGCCCGCCAGCATGACCACCGTCGCGGCGCTGTCCGAGATGGCGATCACACGCGAACGTCCCGCTGTCGCCAGTTGAAGCTCATCGGCGAGTGTCGACCCCCTCAGGTTGAGCGGCGAGATGCCGCCGTTTGACGAGCCGTCAGCGGCAGGGGCGATGGCCGCGGCCGTCTTTTGGATCTGCCGGTCGTACCAGTGGTCTCCTACGATGCCGTGCAGTTCCGGATACGCGCCGGTGGCAAGAACCGCGGCATTGGGCGCGCCGAGGGTGGTCAGATGCTTGAATCGGGCGCGGCGAAACACCGCTCCTTGCGAGAGCAGCCGCCCGAAGCCATCTGGAGAGAATCCTGAGCGGTAAAGGTCCAGATAGTCCGCGCGGAACTGCTCCGCGACGACGATGACCATCAAGCGGGGCCGCTGAGCATGCAGAAGCGAGGACGCCAACAGCCACGGGACGACCGACAACCAGAGGCTCCGGCATCCCCGCCGGGATGCCGATGCAGCAGAATGCAGCACCAGTGCTAGATTACCAGAAAGGCGCCGGGCGGCCCTCATCCATAGATTGGAAAATGCTAGACGCGGGATTGGAAAATGCTAGACGCGCCGCATCGTAACGGCCGGTCCGGGCCGTCCCTGGTAAGGCGGAGCGGGCGGATTCGTTGCACGGTTCCACAGCAACTTGGATGCAGGTTTCCCAGCTATGTAGTACGGTTGAAGTTTGGACCCAGGGTTCCGCTTCGCTCCACCCATGGGCTACGATCCTGCGCCGCTTCGCGGCTCAAGGCTCTCCACAAGCAGCTCACGGCTGTAAGTGAAGAGGATTGGAGCTAATAGCGCGTGCAAGTCCTCCCGCAAATGCTCCTCCAGGGCTTGAGGTTAAGACATTGAACTCTGAAAAGAAGGTTCTGCTCATCGGGCTGGATTCGGCCGAACCAAGCCTGGTCCACAGGTGGGCCAGTGAGGGGTATTTGCCCTACATTGGCCAGCTCATGCGCGAGGGTTCAAGCGCGTCCCTGCAGTCCGCCGCGGCGGAGTTTCCCGACGAAGTATGGCCATCGATCTATACCAGCCGCAACTCAGCGCAGCTCGGCAAGTACTACTACATTCAGCCAAAAGCTGGATCCAGCGAACTCGAGCTGATCGACGATGTTCCCCGACACGGGCGGCAGTTTTGGGAAATCGCCTCCAGCGCCGGGGTGCGCTGTGGGGTCGTGGACGCTCCGAAAACCGCGCTCGGGCCGCCCCTCAACGGGATGCAACTGGCCAATTGGGGAGCGCACGCCACTCGCTGCGAAACGGCTTCTCATCCTCCTGACTTGGTCGATCGCGTGATCGCAAAGCACGGGCGCTATCCGCTTCACAGTTGCGATGCGCACGGGCTCAAGCCAGAGGAGTATCAGAAACTCCGCTCACAACTACTGGACGGCGCGGCCCTGCGAGGGAGACTTCTCAGCGATCTGATTTCATCCCAGCCGTGGGATCTGTTCTTTTGCACTTTCTCGGAAACGCACTGCGCGGGCCACCAGTTTTGGCACCTGCAAGACCCGGCGCATCCGCGCTACGACCCCGAAGATCGTCACGGGTTGCGAAACGCCTTGCGAGATGTCTATCAGGCGGTCGACAAGGTGGTCGGCTCGCTCGTCGCCGGGGTGGGTCCGGATACGAACGTGCTCGTCTTTTCCGGACATGGCATGAAAGCCCAATACCACGGGCGAGACCTGGTGCCGGCCCTGCTCGAGTTTTGGGGCATGTCACAAGCGGTCAACAGCGAGCCTCACTCCGCACCAGAGCGTGAAGTGACCCTGAAGAAAACCTTGCTGCGGACGCTCAAAGACAACGTGCCGATCCAATGGCAGTACGCGGTCAAGAAGATCTTGCCCTCCAAGATCGAAAACATGCTCATCTGCCGCGTGATGGGCACGGAGAAACTAGATACGAGCGCCAGGGCGTTCTACGTCCCGAACAATGACCTGACCGCCGCGATTCGGATCAATCTGAAGGGCCGCGACCCGCATGGCTTGGTTGAGCCCGGCCGCGAATACGACGAACTGTGCGGCTGGCTCACGGCTCGCTTCAAGGAACTCGTCAACCCAGCCACGGGCAGGCCGGCGGTTGACAAGGTCTCGCGCATACACGATTCCTACCAGGGCCAGCATCTGGACCGGCTTCCCGATCTAACCGCGCTATGGAGTCAGGAGGCCCCCATTGACGCGCTTTACTCGCCTGGCTACGGGAAAGTCGTCGGCAGTCACGGTGATTTGCGCACGGGAGGCCACTCTTCGCAGGGTTTTTTCATCATGCAAAGCGCCGATGGCAGGCGCTTCGATCGCCACCAGGGCAACGCGAAAGACGTCGCTCCCACGGTGCTCAGCCTGCTGGGAGTAGAGATTCCCGAGGAGATGGAGGGCCGCAGCCTGGTCGGGGAGGAGACTCGGGTTCGGTAGACTCAAGGCAGGAGGTGCGCTGCCTTAGTCGCGCAAATGGCCCATGTCCAAATCCGTGCAGATGGAGCGTGTGCTATCAACTATCGAACTTCTCTCCGACGACGAGGAGAGGAGTTTGGTCCTAGCGGGGCTGAAGCAGTATAAGGCCGGGAAAATGAAGAGCCTCGAGGACATCGAGAAATCTCTGCGGGAGACGGCTGACGCCGGCGGGATTGACTGAGCCTCCGGGCATACGCGGAGCGGGGGCTGCGCTGGTGGGATGTTGCGTTCCTTAAGCGAGCCGCCTTCGGCGGCTGGGACAGCAGGATTGCTTGTCCTTACTTTTCTTCGCCACTGGCTGCTGGATGCTGGATACTGGGCCAGTCGTTTGCCGCCTACGCGAGGGCTTCCTCGATCAGCTTGCCGCCGTTGACGGTGGCCCGCTCCGAGCGACCGTTGTGGAGGAAGGTCAGGCTCATGTGGTCCAAGCCCAGCAGGTGCAGCATCGTGGCGTGGATATCGTGGACGTGGTAGGGCTTGTCAACCGCGCGTAAACCAATCTCGTCGGTCGTTCCGATCGCTTGGCCGCCCTCGATGCCGGCGCCGGCCATCCAGATCGTGAAGCCCCAGGGATTGTGGTCGCGCCCATCTCCTTTTTCGTTGAAAGGCGTGCGGCCGAACTCGCCCCCCCAGACGACCAGCGTTTCATCCATCAGGCCGCGAGCTTTTAGATCGGTCAGCAGGCCGGCGATCGACTTGTCAGAGACTTTGCACCACTTGCCGTGGCGGCCTTCCATGTCGCTGTGGGCGTCCCAGCCGCTGCCGCTGCCGCAGTAGACCTCGACGAAACGAACGCCCCTCTCGACCAGGCGGCGCGCCATCAGGCAGTTGCCGCCGAACTTCGCGGTCATCTCATCGTCCATGCCGTAGAGCTTGCGAGTGGCTTCTGATTCCGCGTTCAAGTCGACGGCTTCCGGCGCCTCCGCCTGCATGCGATAGGCCAGCTCGTAGGACTGGATGCGGGCCTCGAGTGCGCTCTCGGAGGACTTGCTTTCCGCGTGGTGGCGGTTGATCGACGCGAGGAAATCCAGCTTGCTGCGCTGTTGCTTGTTCCCCACCGTCTCTGGAGGGTCCAGATTGAGAATCGGCGGGCCTTCCATTTGAAACGGCGTCCCCTGGTAGGTGGCCGGCAGAAATCCCGAACTCCAGGTCTTGGCCCCGCCCACGACATTCTTGTAGTCCTGCAGAATCACGAATGCCGGCAGGCTTTCGTTGGACGAGCCCAGCCCATAGGTCGCCCACGACCCCAGCGAAGGCCGCCCGGCGAGGATCGACCCTGTATTCATCTGGCTGACCGAGCCAACGTGATTGAGGCCGTCGGCTTGGCAGGAACGAATTACCGCCAGCTCATCCGCGTGCCGCGCGATGTGCGGATACCAGTCCGACACCCACAAACCGCTCTCGCCGTGCTGATTCCATTTGCGCTGGGTCGGCATGATCGTGTTGTACGCGGTGCCCGTGGCGGTGATGGGACGCCCAAAGGATTCCGGCATGGGCTGCCCCGCAAGTTTGTCCAGCGCCGGTTTCGGATCGAACAGGTCGAGGTGGCTGGGCCCGCCTTCCATGAACAGCCAAATGATGGACTTGGCTTTGGGAGGATGGTGGGGCTGCTTGGCGGCCAGCGGGTTCAAGCTTTCCTTGGCCAGCGCTTGCGGCAGCCAGCCGGAGTGATGCAGCAGGTGGCCCAGGGCGACCGCGCCCAAGCCGCTTCCGGCGCGACTGAGAAATTCACGGCGGGAACGGACCGGCCGAATGTGGGGTTCTCGGGTTGGGGGCATTTTCCTTGCTCCTCCGTGTTGCGCGGGCCGTGCGGACGGATTCAGTGATCCGCTTGTACTTCTAATACTGAAAAACGAACTCATTCGAATTGAGAATCGAATGGCAAAAATCAACCAGCGCCGCCGCTTGGGCGGGTTTCAAGTTTTCGGCCATGACGGTCGGAAGCGCCAGCTTGGCTGCCTCCTCGTCTTTGACTCCCCGCGCTTCGCGTTCAGCAATGATCTGGGCGTGGCGGTCGAGAAACGTCAGGCCGGCGTCCTTCTCCCAACCGTCCGGGGCGCGCGAATAGGCGATCCGATAGGCCCGCTCGATCTGAGCGCCGCGGTCGGCCCCGGCCTCATCGATGACTATTCCGGCGAACGATTGCGCCCAATTCATGGTTTGCTCACTATTGAGGTAGGCCAAAGCCTGCGGCGCGGTGGTGGTCACTTCCCGTCTCGCGCAGCTTGCGTGAGTATCGGGCATATCGTAAACCTGCAGCATGGGATAGCGTGCGTTCCGTCTGACGAACACGTAAATGCTGCGGCGGTTTTGATCGGCTGGGTCTTCGGACAGCTCCCACCCTCCGCGCGGTTCCGGCATGTTGCGAGGCAGGGCTGGAAAGACGCTCTTGCCGCCGATGGCCGGGTTCAGCAGACCCGCGACTTGCAATGCTGAGTCCCGGATGACCTCCCCTTCCAGACGCTGCGGCGGATAGCGCCACAGCAAGCGATTGAAGGGGTCTTTCTGGTTCGATGTTTCCCGGAAGTCCGAGCTTTGCTGATAGGTCTCGGAAGTCATGATCAGCCGGTGCATCTGTTTCATGCTCCAGCCGCCACCGACGAACTCATCCGTCAGCCAGTCCAGCAGCTCGGGATGGGTCGGCCGCTCGCCCATCAGACCAAAGTCACTGGGCGTTGCGACGATACCCCTGCCGAAATGATGCTGCCAGATGCGGTTCACCATGACGCGGCCGGTGAGGGGATTCTCGGGGCTCGCCAGCCAGTTCGCCAATGCGGTCCGGCGACCGGTTGAGTTCAGCCCCTCCGGAGGCGCGAACTTGGCCGGCGCCGGATCGAGGATCGAGAGGAACCCCGGCTGCACTTCTTCACCCGGGGCGGCATAGTTGGCGACGCTCAGAATATGGGTCGCGGGAGCTTGCTTGCCGAGGTCATAGATGCCGGCGCCGACGGCAATCTCGCCGGGATGAAGATGCTTGAAGCTCTCCAGCTCTTGCTGCAAAGCCGCGTAGCGCTCCTTCTCCTCGTCATTGAATTTGGCTGTGAGGGATTTTTCGCGAGTGACGAACTCCATCTGCCAGCGGAATTTCGCGTACATCTGGCGCTCGAAGGGCGTTTGCTCTTCCTTGGGCCGGAGCAACTGCTCCCGAATGCCGGGATGGTAGCGGACCAACTGCTCCTCGATGATCGCTTCCCGCTTGGGCTTGAGCATCACTTCCATCTCGCCGCGAATCTCCCGTGTTGCATCCTCCCACGCAGAAAGCTTCCTCTTGTGCTCGGCGACCTTGTCTTCCGGCCACATCACGATGTTGTCGTTGGCCTTGGAGTTGGCGAAGAAAGCCTGCAGCCGGTAGTAATCGGCCTGCAGAATCGGGTCGAACTTGTGATCGTGGCACTTGGCGCAGCCGTAGGTCATCCCCAAAAAGGTCTGCCCCACGACGTCGGTTATATCTTGGAGTATTTCCTGCCGGCGCAGCCACAGGTTGGCGGCGTTGGTCTCGTCGGGATAATTGCGGTTGAACCCCGTCGCTACCCGCGCCCAAGGGTCGTCAGGCCACAGTTCGTCGCCGGCGATCTGTTCGCGCACGAAGCGGTCGTAAGGCTTGTCTTCGTTAAAAGCGTTGATGACATAGTCGCGATAGCGCCAAGCGTTGGGACGGGTCTCGTCGGACTTGAATCCTTCGCTTTCCGCATAGCGGGCCAGGTCGAGCCAGTGGCGCGCCCAGCGTTCGCCGTAGTGCTGGGATGCGAGCAGGCGGCCGATGACGGTCTCGAATGCTGTTGGGGAACCGTCGTTGAGGAAAGCTTCCACTTCTTGCGGTGTCGGCGGCAGCCCGATGAGGTCGAGCGAGGCTCGCCGGATGAGCGTGATCTTGTCCGCCCGGGGAGCAATCTCGATATCTTTCTCGGCCAGCTTGGCGGCTACGAAAGAGTCGACGGGATGTTGCTTGGCGGCCGGCGCCCGCGGGCGCGTGACTTCCTGGAACGCCCAGTACTCGCGCTGGCTTTGACTGAACGAGTCGTTCGAGGGCGCTGTGGCCGGAGTCGGCGAGGGCGGTGCGCCAACAGCAAGCGACAGCGCTACTCCGCACACGACGCTAACGGTAACGAGAATCCGAATCGCGGTTGATCTTTCCATTTCGCTCCTCAGGCAGCCTTGCGGCCAGCTACACTCCTCCCCTTTTATAATCTAGCGCGCGCGAACGGGTAAAACAAGGTCATGCACGGTTTATCGGACAGTTTCTTCAGATGTCCTTGGGGGCAAAACGCCTTCGGCGGCTGGGACAGGCAGGATGGATTGTCTTACTGTCCCAGTCTGGGAGGGTGTTCGAGATCCACTTGCATTTGGTGTGGATCACGAAGTAGCGGCGGCCGGCATTGAGCGGGGAAGTGGCGCTGCGAGTGCGCGATTTGATGCGGGACATTTGTGGGCAGCAGGACGTGAAGATTCTGAAGGGGCATGTGTCGAAGGACCACGTGCATCTGTCGTGCCGATCCCGCCGCAGGTGACGATTAGTCCGTTGCTGCAATGGCTGAAGGGCAGCGCTATACTTAGGCTTACATCCAGCGCATTCAAGTAGCCGCGGAGGAGCGTATGAGCAGAACACAGGCGGGGTTGTCTCCGGAGTGGATCTTCGGCCTGCTCTTGGCGGTCGCCGCGGCTGGCTGTTCTCCCTCGACCGACGATCAGAGCGCCGGCTCGCCGTCGCGGCCTCCCGAACCGACCGCGGCGCTCGTTGATGAAGAGCGCATCAACCGGGCCCGGCGGGACGAGCCCGGGGCCTGGCTGGCCCACGGCCGCACCTACGAAGAGCAGCGTTTCTCTCCGCTGACCCAGATCAACCGCGAGACGATCAAGGACCTCGGTCTGGCCTGGAGCAACACCATCGGCATCCGCCATCGTCTGCAATTCACGCCGCTGGTCGTGGACGGCGTGATGTACTACCCCGACAGCTGGGGCGTGGTTTACGCCGTCGATGCCAGAACCGGAGAGCAGATCTGGTCGTTCGATCCGAAGACGAGCCGCGAAGTGGCCCGCTGGGGCTGTTGCGGCGGACCCCTCAATCGCGGCGTGGCGGTCTACAAGGGCCGCGTCTATGTGTCTACCTTCGACGCCCGTCTGGTGGCGATCGACGCAGCCACGGGAGAGAAGGTTTGGGAGGCCGAGACCGGCGACTACCCGTCACGAGTCCCCTACACGGTCACGGGCGCCCCGCGGGCGGCGGCGGGAAAGGTCTATATCGGCCAAAGTGGTTCCGAGTTTGGTCAGCGTGGCTACCTCACCGCCTACGATGCCGAGACGGGCGAGAAGGCCTGGCGCTTCTTCACGGTGCCCGGCGACCCTTCGCAACCGTTCGAGCACCCCGAGATGGAACTTGCAGCCAAGACCTGGAACGGCGAATGGTGGAAGCTCGGCGGTGGCGGCACGGTGTGGAGCAGTATCGTCTATGACCCGGAGCTGCACACCTTGTACATTGGCGCCGGCAACGGCGCGCCGTGGTCGCGGCGGATCCGCTCGCCCGGAGGGGGCGACAACCTGTTTCTTGTCTCTATCATCGCCGTCGATCCCGACAGCGGCGAAATGAAGTGGTATTACCAGACGACGCCGGGCGACAACTGGGACTACACCGCCACGCAGGACATGGTGCTGGGCGAGATGGTCGTCGACGGCAGGGAGCGCAAGGTCCTGTTGCAGGCGCCCAAGAATGGGTTTTTCTACGTACTAGACCGTACCAATGGCGAGCTGCTCCGTGCCCACCCCTATGGGGCGATAACATGGGCCACGCACGTCGACATGGCGACCGGCAGGCCGGTCGAAAACCCCGAAGCCGCTTGGGAGGAGAAACCGCAATGGGTTCTTCCTGGAGCCGGCGGGGCCCATAACTGGCAGGCGATGTCGTTCGACCAGCAGAGGGGCGTGATGTACATCCCGACCCACGACCTCCCCTTTTTCTTCGCACTGCCCGAGGAGTACGCCAAAACCGGCATCTTTAAGCCTCTCGATAATTCGATGATCCAGGGAGTGGTCATCAAGGGCAGCTACCACCGTGAGCTGATTGCAAAAGCGGGTGCTCTGCCCGAAACGAAGGGTTACCTCAAGGCATTCGATCCGCTGACCGGCAAAACTCTTTGGGCCGTGGAGAACGCGACCGCCCCCCCAAGAGCAGGATTGTTGAGGCCAAGAGTGGTCATTGGAGGAGTCTTGGCCACGGCGGGCGGCGTGGTCTTCCAGGGTGACGGGTTCGGGACCGTCTCGGCGTATAACACCGACAACGGCGAACGTCTCTGGAAATTCGAATCCTACGGCGCGATCCAGGCGCCGCCGATCAGCTACGAGATCGATGGCACACAGTATGTCGCGCTGGTCGCTTCCGCGAATTTCGACTATCACAACTACGGCAAATTGATGGTGTTCGCTCTCGGCGGTGAGACGGAGTTAGCGGAACCCCCGAAGCGGGACCGCTCGATCCCCGAGCAGCCGCCACTGACTGCATCGGCGGAGGAGCTCGTTCGGGGTGACGAGCTGTACCACCAGTTCTGCTTCGGGTGCCACGGCTACGAAGTACGGGGTGCACGCAACGCCGACTTGCGCATGATGGCCCCCGCGATCCAGGACGCTTTTCAGGGCATTGTCCGCGACGGCCTGCTGCGGGAGCTTGGCATGAACGGCTTCGCGGATGCGCTCAGTGAGGAGGACGTCGAGCTTGTCCGTCAGTACATCATTTCGAGAGCCAACCTCGACAGGGCGGCGGAGGCGGCGGAGCTGTAAGCGCGGGCGTTCGATGGGGGTGCGCCACATCTTGCGTGGACGTGAGTTGATTGTCTATGATGTGGAAAGTCCAATCCGGTCAGAGAAGAGAGGTCGAGATGATACGTCGATTCACTAGCTTCACGCTGCTGGGCGCCTTCCTCATGGCTGCGACTTACGCCTACGCCCACCACGCATTCTCCGCCGAGTTCGACGCCAACCTGCCGATTCAGATAACGGGTAAGGTGCTCAAGATCGACTGGATCAATCCGCACGCCTGGGTGCACGTGACGGCCGAGCTCGAGGACGGCAAGACCCAGGTCTGGGAACTCGAGGCGGGCACCCCCAATACTCTTCTGAGGAGAGGGCTCACCAAGACGCTGCTGGTGCCCGGCGCCGAAGTGGTGGTACGCGGCTACCAGAGTAAGGACCAGCTGTGCGACCCGACCTGCAAGGGCAGCGGGCGCGACATCACTTTTCCCGACGGGCGCAAGCTGTTCATGGGATCTTCTGGAACGGGTGCGCCGCCCGATGGTAGTAGGTAGCGACCCCAGAGAGCCGCAGCGTCGCTGAGCTTCACTGCGCTTTCTCCTGCCGTTCTTTTAGCCGCTTTTCCGCGGCCCTGACCGCCTTCGCTCCGCCCTGGCCAGCCCCGAGCCAGTCGTCCCCCGCCTCGCCTTTCGCCTCCCGAACGCGGGCGCCGCGGAGCGCCAGCGTCATGGGGCGGTTGCCCTCGTGACAGGCGAACTCGAGCAGGGGCTCCTCGCTCAACTTCCACTCGTAAGCCACCGACCACGGTTTCTCGAACGACTCCGGATCATTCACCGTGTACTCGTAGAGCAGCGTGCCGGTGCCGGTTCGGGTGAAACGCTCCTCGAGGATCATGTTCTTGCCGGAGCCTCGGAAGTTCGTCTGATCGCTGTAGTTTTTGGTCCGCACGACCAGCGTATTCCCGTCCCAGTGACCGCGTGAATCCCCCTTCCAGAGGCGGATGTCTTGCGGCACATGGTCACGGCCGTCAAGAGGGATGATGCGGTGGTCGTTGATCATCTCGACCAGAATCGCGACGTGGTCTTTCGTCTGGAAGATCTCCGTGAAGTTGTTGTAGCCGCCGGTGTACATCGGTGGTCCGACGTGCATGACGATGCAGCGATCGCTAGGATCGCGGTCCTCGGGCCCGGCGGGCACTTGGCCCCAACGGACAGTGCGCTCGTCCTGCCGGCGCTTGGCGTCCTCGGTCAGCGCGGGGAGGCGGCCGTCCGGGGGATCGACGATCTGCGACGTCCTCATCGTGCCGCTCATCTTCGTGCCCATATCTACGAAGATCCAGTTGTAGCCGACGTCGAGGTCGGCCTGGCCCAGGACCAAGGGGCCGACCCGGTTAAGGTCTCCGAGGGGGCGCTCGCCCACCAAGGGGGCGCGCTCTTCCAAATCACGCCGGGTGTCCAGTTTCCGGCGCTTCTCCTCGAACTCGGCCACCTCTTCCGGCGTGAGGAACTCCTTGTCCTTGAATTCCGGCGGCCGCTCGAACGGCGTAATTGAGCGGCGGTCCCAGGTGCCTCGCAAGTCGGGATCACCCCAGGACGTCTTTGGACTATCCTCGGCGAGAGCGGCGGGCGCCAACACAGCGGCGGCGAGGACGATCACGAGTGCGCTTCGATTGGTCATGACTTTACTCCTTACTCGGCGTCTGATTACTAGGCGTCTGAGGTGGTTCGGCCTGCAAACGCTGCCGGTCATCTGATGTGGTTATCAGTTTAACAGTTCATCAGAATAGATAATATCCGTGAGCGCGGAAAATCTGAAATAAGCCGTCGTTGCCTCGCCCCTGGATTAGCAGGCCCATCAATCCCTGGGAATCCAGGCTAGAGCCGCGCGCGTCAGCAAGCGGTTGGTTCGAGATCGCGCCAAACCGCTCGGTCGAAAACCTGCGGGTTTTCATCTTTTTGGGTGGGCCGGAAGTTTGATGGGAGCGGATCAGTCGGTAGAGGCAACCGCTTGCTTACGCGCGCGGCTCCGATTGGCCGGCCCATCGGCACTCCCTCATGGTCGCGGCTCCGATTCCGCGGAGGGTTACTCAGTTGGTTTGTAGCCCCGGCGCAGATGGCCGTACACGGCGCCCTCGGCAAAAGGCACGCACTTGAACTCCAGGATCTGGGCGTTAGGCTCGAGGCGGCGATAGAGCGGCATGCTCATCTTCCAGGCGCGCGTGAAGACCTTCGGGTCTTCGATGCTGACCTCGTAGTGCAGGGCATTGGGGCCAGTCGCCGTGTAGCGCTCTTGGACCTTCAGCTGCTCGCTGTGAAAGTTGCCCGAGCTGTCGAACCAGGTGTCGGGCAGCTGGTCGCTGACGTCGACGACCAGCGTTTCGCCTTCCCAGCGGCCCAGCGAGTAGCCCATCCACGACGGAATAAGCGCCTCGGAGCCGGGACGATCCAGGCGAATGACTCGGCTCGTGCTCGCGAACTCGTAGGCCACCAGGATCGACTTGGGGGTTTGTACAATCTGGAACGGAAAGGGCATGTAGGTGGCGCGGGGGATTCCGGGCATAAAGCACTTGACCGCCGGGTCGAGTTTCAGCCAGTTTTCCAGGTTTTCGGCGCGCTTGTCCGCCGCCCAGGGCTGATACGGAATCTTGCCTCCCTCAACCACCCCCAGGCCTGCGGGAATGGCCCCGAGCGCGCCCAGCGGCTCGTAGGGGCCGTGGCGCGCGGCGTGGCCCTCGAGATCCCAGTGCGCCGACCCGAGCGTCTGCCAGATGCCGTTGAGATCCGGGTTGCCGTCCGGTGTGCGAGGCGCCACGTAGGCGTTCTCGGACTGCGCCCCAACAGGCGCAGCAAACAACAGAGAGACGAGTGCGAAGGCGGTCGCGGCCTTGGTCTTATTCAGCATGGATCAACCCCAGTCGTCGGTATTCTACAGTCTAGCCCAGCGGCGTGATTTCGTGTGGTCGCCGGTCCTTCACATTATACTCTGTGCGATTACCGCGAGGAGATTCCCCTTTGCCGCTAGCTTCCCGCCCGGCCACGATCAGAGCAGGGGTTTGGTGGAAGGTCCAACTCCCCGCCGGTTTATCCCGGCGCTTTCGGACAGAGCCCCTGAAACACTTGACACCTGCACTACAAATGAAACCAACAAGGCCGGCGGGGGCGTTGATCACCGGAACAAAACGACCGATTCCCGCCCAAGGCGGTTTCGAGTCGCTCTCCGTTTCGCGGGTTGTTCCCACAGACGCATCTGCTCACGGCGTGTACCTGCCGCCGGGGCTGACGCGTCCATAACGACAGACACTGAGCCGCTGCTGACATTGCAGCAGGCTTGGGTCGTTCTTTCCTTTCTGAGATACTGGGGCGGATGGCGGTTTCTACTGGGTTGCGGGTTTTCGCTCTGGTTTTCGCGACGCTCGGTTGCGTGATGCTGCAGCAGCGGGGGGCTGGCGCGGCCCAGGGGGGCTCGGCAGGCAGGCCTTCCGCTTCCGCGGCAGTCAAACGCACCTCTGCAGGTGCGGGTAAGTCCGCTCCCGAGGCAGCCAAGCAGTCCCCTTCTGACGAGGCTGCGGAAACTTTCCCCCTTCGCGCCGTCAACATCGCCGGCAATGAGCACTTTTCAACCGAAGACATCATCACGGTCACGGGCTTGACGATCGGTTCGCGAGTTCGGCCTTCGGATTTTCAGAGGGCCATGGAGAAACTGCGTAACTGCGGGGCTTTCGAGACGCTGGAGTTTCGCTATGGGGCGCAAGGCGACGGCTATCAGGTGACCTTCAAGCTTCAGGAGGCGTCCGAACTCTATGCGGTGACTTTTCGGGAGCTTGGCGCGGCCGACGAACAACTGCATGCTTTACTCAAGGAAAAAATCCCGCTCTATGACAAGAAGGCGCCGCCGACCGGACCACTGCTGCGAATGATCGGGAATGTGCTGCAACGGTTCTGGATCCAGCAGGGAAACGACTCGAAGATCGTCGGGAGTCTGGTTCCCACGATTGAGGACGAGTTCGAGATGGTCTTCCAGCCGCCCTCGGCCATCACGACCATCGCGTTCGTTACGTTCGAGAACAGCGGCGACATCTCTCCGCTCGACTTGCAGCGCCACTTCAACCAGTCGGCCATGGGCGTGCCTTTTTCGCAACCACGTTTGCTGGAGCTCTTGCATCACAATGTCCGCCCTCTTTTTGAAGAAAAAGGGCGCCTTGGGGTGACTTTCTGCCCTTGTTCGAGCGAGCCTGACACGGAGACGCAAGGCATCCTCGTGAACGTTCATGTGGAGCAGGGTCCGCTTTACGTCTTCGGGCGGACGAGGTTCCATGAGGGCGTGCGGTTTGAGTCGAGGGAGCTAAGCCGCCGCGTCAAGTTCCGGGAGGGCGAGACGGCCAACATGAAGCTGGTCAATGAATCCTTGGCGGAGATGGAAAAGTTGCTGAAGGCGGGAGGATATCTGCGGGCTTTTGGGCGCTATGACCGCGAGGTCAACGACGCGGCAAGGACGGTCGATATCGTGTTGGATGTCCGTCCCGGGGACCTTTATACGTTCAACAAGCTGACGATTACCGGACTTGATATAGTCGGCGAGGCGGCGGTAAAAAAACGCTGGGATGTGAAGCCCGGAGACCCGTTCAACGCCAACTATCCCAAGGTTTTTCTCAGCCGCGTGCGGGGCATGTTCGACAATCTTTCGAAGACCGATTCGAAGGCGAATATTGACGACGAGAGTAAGAAGGTTGATGTGGAGCTGATCTTCGATTAGGGAAGCGTGGTAGTCGCACTCGGTTTCCGCGCCTGTCAACGCCAAGTAGAAATGTCCGGTTTTGGCCGGGTGGCTGGAGAGGCGGTGGCAGAGTGGTGGCTGTCGGGGGCTGGGTCGCGCCGGTCCTCCGAGCCCCAGGCGGAGGCGACGGGGCTGGCTCCGAGCGTCCTGACGGGCCACCGCGCCAGTTCTCGACCCTGCCGCGATTTCCCGACATCTAACGACAGGCGAGTCCTATGTAGTTCGTTTCGGCGGACTTAGTCCTGTTCGCTCCTACACCCGCGCAAAGGTTCCCGACGCTAATCTTCGGGTAATGCAAACACGTAGAGCGCGTTACCCGTCGCGGGATGGCGGATGTCGGGGGCGATCAGGCTCGGGACGAGGCGCGGACTGCCGCCGCCCAGGCCCGTGGGGACGGCGACATATTGCCGGCCATCCACGCGGAACGTAATGGGGAATCCCTGCACGGAAGTTGCGAGCCGCGTCTCCCACACCACTTCACCAGTCTCGACATTGACCGCCTTGAACCTGCGGTCGAGATCGCCGACGAACGCCAGTCCGCCGGCGGTCGAGAGGACCCCCGTAAGAAACGGCGCCCGCTGCTCGATCGACCATAGCTCTTCCATCGTGTTCACGTCATAGGCGGCGAGCTTGCCGATGTTCCCGCCGGTTCCCGGCATCTCAAACCAGCGCCGGTCCGCCGCCGCGCCGCCCCCGCCGCGCACGAACTCGACCACCCTGCCGCGGATCTCCATGCAGCTTTGGCTCAGCGGGATGATCAGGCGCTCGGTGGGCGGGTGGTAGCTCATCGGCTGCCAATTGTGACCGCCCTCCGTGCTGGGACACGAGGAGACCCATTCGCCGCGCGCGTTGTTGATGATGTCCTCGCGGTAGCGGGGCCTGCCCGACTCGGGATCGATGTAATCGTAGACGTTTTGGAACACCGTCTCGCGATGCGCTATGAACCGGCCGGTCTCACGATTGAGCTTCCAGAGAATGCCGGGCTTGCCGACCGTAAACACGACCTTCTCCCCGCCGGCATCGACCAGCACTCGCTCGTATACCTCGTCAAGGTCCAGCGCTTCACCGGGCGCATGCTGGAAGTACCATTCCATGGTGCCGTCGTCCGCGTCGATCGCCAGCGTCGAACTCGTGTAGAGGGCGTCGTCGTGCGCGCTGTTGCCTCGGCTGACCGGCATCCAGGGCTTGGCTTGCGCGACGCCCCAGAAGGTCAGGCCGAGTTCCGGGTCGTAGCTGCCGGTGATCCAGGCGTCGCCGCCGGCGCGAAACAGATTCGGCAGGTCGCCCCAGGTGTCGCCGCCCGGCTCGGATTCCCGGGCTACGGTATTGACCCGCCATACTTCGCGCCCTGTTTTTGCATCATAAGCGCTGATGAAACACTTTTCCTCGCGGAACCGCGAGCAACCGCCGAGGCCTGAGACGACGTTGCCGTTGATTACGACCGCGCCGCTCGAGAGGCGGAAATCGCCCTCGCTGCGGTCGCCGATGGCCGTGTCCCACACCAGCTCTCCCGTGCGCGCGTCGAGCGCGACCAAGCGGGCATTGGTGGTCGAGGCGAAGATCTTGTCGTCGTAGATGGCGATCCCGCGCACCGCACCGCCGTCGCTGGGACCGGCGCGATATTCCCAGATAAGCTCGCCAGCGGCTGCATCGAGCGCCTGCACCACATTGCCGCTGTTGTGCAGATAGAGAATGCCGTTGTGGACGATCGGCGCGGGCTGGCTGCGGCCGCCTCCCGTCATGGCCCAGGCCCACTCCAAGCGCAGATCGCTAACGTTTTCCAGATTGACCTGATCGAGCGTACTGTAGCTCCAGGCCTGATAATTGCCGCGGATCATCAGCCAATCATCGGGCGCGGGATTGCGCAGCATGGCGCCGGTCACGGGGGAGTAGTTCGCGACGAAGCCTTCGACGGTGAGGCCGGTCAGGCCCGCAGCAGCCCCTGGCTGGGCGGCCGGCGCGGCTTGAGCTAGCGCTTGACGAACGGCATCCGGCATCACTCCGTTCGCGGCGGCGCCGATGACGAACGTGCTGCTGGCCGTGAGTGCGTCCTCGCCGGGTTCAGCGCCGTTGGCGTGAAGCAAAAAGGCGACGAGGTCGAGGTAGGTCTGCTCGCCGAGGCTGCCGGGGACTCCGGGCGGCAGCGGCATGGTCAATTGGGTGTAGGTAATCAGTTGCTGCGCCGTGCGGCCACGCCACTGCCCTATGAAGTCGGGGCCGGCGAGCGGGCGTGCCTCGTTCAGCCCGCTCAGGTCCGGCCGATGGCAGTTGGCACAGTGCGCTTGGTACGCTGCGAGCCCCGCTACGGCCTGCTGCTCGGTGAACGGGCCGGTCTGCAGGGACGGGGTTTGGGCGGCTGCTCCGCCGAGCACGAGCGCCGCAGCGGCAAGGCAGGTCAACACGCAACACGACGCGCGGTGATGGGGCCGTGAAAAAATCGGGGACAGTCCACTTCGCGCCATGCCAATGCCTTTGAAATCAGCGATGCTTGACGGCCGCGCTTGGGACAGTCCCCATTTTTTCACAGGGCGGCGCATCACGGAACCAGCCAACCCCATAGATTGCCTTCCGGGGCACTGGAGCTATGGATCTGGATGTACAATCGACGCTTGCGCAGGCTCTCGACCTGCTCGGCTGTCAGCTGAAACTCACCCGAGATCTCACCCTTCGCGGCCGGCGTGACTTTGAGGTCCGAAATTGCCGGCCCACGCACGCCCAGCGCCGGACCCTCGTGTAGCCGCGCAACTGTTGCCGGTCCGCGCATACCCGCGAACGAACCTCTCACCGAAAGCTGCCGCCCTTCGAGCTTGGCGAAGCCCGATCCCGATCCCGTCACCCGTGCTCGGGTCGCCACTTCGATTGGCATCATCGTGAGCCGGACGCGGAACTCTTCCTGCGCTTGGACAGTCGTCGAAAACGCGAACCAGCAGAGCGCCACACCGATAACGCGGGATTCAGCGCTCCCCTTCGAAATCACTCTTGACCTCCAGGTTCAAACCATGCTCTCCGGCGCGCCGCCGCGTCTGCGCCAAGTCGTCCACCAGGAAGCAGGGATCTTCAGTTCCTGAGGTGGAGATTACCATGGCAGCCCCATTCTACCTTTCCCGGGATACCTAATGTAGTGTCTAACAAAAAACTGGACAAATCGTGCGGTCTTTCTTATGCCTGGGGTATGGCCTCCCCTTGCGAACTTTCTCCCTCCGAGCAGCAGCAGATTCGGCGATGGATCGCCGCCCATGGCATTCCGCAGCAGGCTGCCTTGCGCTGCCGAATCGTGCTGGCTTGCAGCCAGGGTCTCTCCGATGTCGCCATTGCCAAGCAGTTGTCTATCAACCGCCCAGCGCGATTCCCTTCTCAAACTCCCAGAACAGGCGAAAGAAGCCTGATCCGTTAATACACGTTGAGGTAGTTGTCGAGTTCCCACTGGCTGACACTGCGGTGATACTCGCGCCACTCTTCCCGCTTGACGCCGATATAGTAGTCGGCGTAGGTCTCGCCCAAAGCCTCTTTGACGACTTGGTCCTGCTCGAGGCAGTCGAGAGCTTCGTTTAACGACGTCGGCAGAAAGCGGATTCCCCGGTCGTTAAGCTCGGCCTCGGTGAGGGTGTAAAGGTTCTCGTTGTTTGCCATGCCGGGGTCGAGCTGGCGCTCGATGCCGTCGAGGCCGGCGGCCAGGGTGACGGCACAAGCGAGGTAGGGGTTCGAGGCTCCGTCCGCAGTGCGGTTCTCGATTCGGCCCGGTCCGGGAACGCGAATCATCTGTGTACGATTGGACGGTCCATAAGTAACATAGACCGGCGCCCAGGTGGCGCCCGAGTGAGGTTCGGAGCGGATGAGCCGTTTGTAGCTGTTGACGATGGGTGAGGTTACGGCGGCCAGGGCGCCGGCATGTTCTAGAATACCTCCGATGAACCAGCGGGCTCGCTGAGACAAGCCAAGGTCGTCGCTCTCGTCGAGGAAGAAATTCTCGCCGCTGTTCACATCGGCCAGACTCATGTGGTAGTGAGTGCCATTGCCGGTGAGATGGCCGAAGGGCTTCGGCATGAGCGTCGCCCACAAGCCGTTTTTCTCAGCAACGGTGCGAACCATCCACTTAAAAAACGTGTTGCGGTCCGCGGTGGTTAAAGCGTCGCTGTAGTGCCAATTGATCTCGAACTGACAGTTGGCGTCTTCGTGGTCGTTCGCATAGGGTCCCCAGCCCATCTCCTGCATGTAACCGATGATGGTGGTCATCAAATCGAGGTTGCGGTGGAGGGCCCGCAGATCGTAGCACGGCTTCTTGAGGGTGTCGTAGCGATCCCAGGGCTCGAAGCGGCCGCTATCGTTCTCTTTCAACAGCATAAACTCGGGCTCCACGCCGACGTTGAAGGTGTAGCCTTCCAGCCGGGCTTTTTCGAGTTGGCGGAGCAGGATGGTGCGCGGGCAATAAGGCCACGCCTCGCCGCTGACGTGGATGTTGCCTGCCAGCCAGGCGACGTTTTTGCGCCAGGGCAAGACCGTCAGCGAGTTCAGGTCCGGGATGTTCATCATGTCGGTGTCATGAGGTCCCTGGCCGATATGGCCCGCCGCGAAGCCGGCGAACCCGGCGCCCTCTTGCGACATTTCGTCAAAGTTCGTTGCCGGGGCGAGCTTTGCTTTGGGTGCGCCGCTCATCTCAACGAAGGAGCACAAGAAGTATTCGATGCCCTCGTCTTCGATCCTTTTCTTGACCTCATCCGACGTCATGTTCGCTCTCCCGTTAGAAACTCTCATCGATGCGTCAATGCGATACGGCCGCCGCCGCCTTCTCGCCCACCAAACGCCCGCTACGGAACCTTCCGGGCGCAAAGGGTTCAATAATCTTGGGCACTTTCTTCGTCGCAATCAACTCCGCCAGGTACCTGCCGGCGGCCGGAGCCGCCTTAAAGCCGTAGGTTCCCCACCCGATGTCCACGTAAAAATTGTCCAGTTCCTCGCCGGCCCCAATGATCGGCGCGAAATCGGGCGTCATGTCGCAGATACCGGCCCACTGGCGAAGTACCTTGATGTGATGAAGCTGGGGGAACAGCTCCAGGGTTGAAGCGGCCATGTGCTCGAGCGTCGGCAGCGTTCCCCTCATGCTGTAGGACTGATAAGGATCGATCTCCGAGCCGATCACGAGTTCACCGCGTCCGGTTTGATTCACGTAGACATGCAGGCTTGCCGACACGATCACGACGTTGAGGAACGGTTTGAGGGGCTCGGTGACGCAGGCCTGCAGGGGATGGGTCACGATCGGCATGGAGACGTTCGCCATCTTGCAGATCGTCGACGCCCAACCGGCGGTGGCGTTCACGACGATATCGGCCGACACGGCGCCCCGGTTGGTGATGACTTTGTCGGCCCGGCCGCCCTGCGCCGAAATGCCGGTAACTGTTGTGAAAGGGTGAATCTCGATACCCATTCTGTCGCAGGCCCGCGCGTATCCCCACACGACGGCGTCGTGGCGAATGATGCCGCCCGGCGGATGGTAGAGCCCGGCCATGATCGGGTAGCGGGGGCGATCGCTGCAATCAATATGGGGCGCGAGTTTTTGAATCTCCTCGGGAAAGATGATCCGGCTGTTGACGCCTGAATTATGCACAGATTCGCTTTGCGAGTGCGGCTGCGTTCGTAGCGGCTTGACGGCCGTCGTAAGGTGGAGCTCGGCAACTGGTCTTTTGGCTTCTCCGTCCCCGGTTTCCCCTCCCGCCCGTAAGGTGGGAGCTCGGCAACTGGTCTTTTGGCTTCTCCGTCCCCGGTTTCCCCTCCCGCCCAGAATCCGCGTCGGCAAAACCCCGCTCCGAAGTGGCGTGTTTCCAGTACGTTGCGGCCAGTGCATAAAATTTTATGCATAGCGCATAGCCAGGCTCTCAGATCAACGCCCTCTCGACTACCGGCGGCAAGCCGCCGTAGGGAGTCGGCTTCCTGCCGCGGAAGTTGTCAAGGCGTGGATGCCCCGATTTTATTGGGCTGCGAGACCGTCACGGCTGGGCCTTGTTTGACGGCCCTTTGGGAGCTATGCTGTTTTCGCTTGGTAACCATTTGGGTGACCTCCTTTGGGTTGGCTGGTGAAGCTGGAATCTTTGCCAGCCTACCTTTTTACCCCATGTTTTCGGGCGTTCCCCAATGGTCCCTTGCGGCTCAGCCCTCCTCAGATGCACCCCGCAATGCATAATTCAGGTGACGCCGAGCAGCTGATTGGTTTCCGCGCGTACCCGAAGGCCGGCGACGGCCGTGTCGGTGTGTCCCAGGGTGAGGTGACCGCACTGGCTGAATAACAGATTCCAGTTAAGCTCTTCCGAGAGATTTTCGTAGAGCTTCAAGGCCGCTTGATAGAAGGCCACACTCTCCGGTGTCCGGTAATTGGACCGCAGGATGGCGGTGTTGCGGCCGCTGGCGCCCGCGCCCAGATAACCTTTGTCGAGTAAGGCCACCCTGCGAACACCAAAGAGCTTGCCCAGGTAGTAGGCGGTGGCAAGCCCGTGAACACCGGCCCCGACGATGACCACGTCGTAGCCGGACTTGAGTTCGTGGGACCGCCACATGCGGTCACTGCGAAAGAGTTGCATTTCTTACCAGACTCACGTGTTCGTCAGCAGCTCATGCGCCGCCGACCCGAACGGCTGAATTCCGAACTCGGCGCCGGTTTCAACGATGGCTTCCCATAGCCATTCGCCATACTCCCGACTCACGAGAATGAGATAGGCCCTCAGAGATTGGATATCCAGGCGCATCAGGATCGTATAGGTGTGGTGAACCCCGGTCTGGACGCAAGTCAGGTTCGGGAAAGCGCCACCGGAGACGTCCAGATCGACCAGCTTGCGAAGAACCTCGGGGCTCCGAGGACCGGCAAGCAGCAGCGCGGCGTAGCCCGAGGTGACGTCGGTCAGGTAGGCGGGGCCGGAAGACGCACCGGACGCCGCAACGTAACGGTTCAGCTCGCCCTGAACCAAGTCGCGATCCGGCGGCCGGCAAGTCACCAGATATCGGCCCGCCCGCAACCGCCAGGAGTGTGCCTCTGCTCCCAGTCCGGGTGAAGAATTCAGGTCCCTACCTTAGAAGATCGAACTTAGGGATCGAGCTCCAATCCGCCAAGCCAACCGCGCGGCGGACGGCCTCGGCTTCCTGTTGAGGGGAAGTGAAATGGGCAACCCCTTCCCACCCCCGGTCCACGCGGATCGCGGCTCCCATTTTCCGGAACGTCTCCGAGAGAGGGGACCTTTTGACAACCTCGTGCTGCGTTTCGGTGGGCAATCCTTCTCCCGTTGCGATCTTCCGCTTTGTTCAAGGCGGGCCGGCCCAGCAGGGCTCCCGCCCCAATGCTCGTTAAAGGCGCATTACATTCGCAGCCTGGCGCCTTCAGGGTCGTAGAAAGCCGCTTGCTGGACGCGCGCCTTTGCGAGCTGCCCCTGCGCGCGTACATCGATTTCCCGGCCGTCTTCAGCTAAGCTTGCCGCGACCCAGCCCAGACCCACCACCCGCCCGCTGGCCGGCGAGTAGCGTGCGCTCGTGACTCTGCCCGCCGGCCTGCCGGCCACGACGATCGCGGAGCCGTCGTCGGGAAGGCGGTCGTCGAGCATCACAAACCCGATCAGCCGCTCTTGCGCCGGAGCGGACTGCAGTCCTTCAAGCGACGCCTTGCCGATGAAGTCGGGCTTGTCAAGCTTCACCACCCAGGGCATGTCGGACTCGTAGGGGTTACTCAAAGCATCTGTATCGACCCCGACGATGACGTGCTTCTTCTCGAGACGGAGCATGCGCTGCGCTTCCACGCCGAAGGGACGAACACCAAAGGGCTTGCCCGCTTCCAGGACAGCCTTCCAAACGTGCACCCCGTATTCGGCGGGCACATGGACCTCCCAACCCATCTCGCCGACGAAACCGATCCTCAGTAACACAGCGGGAGAGCCGGCGACTTCCGCCTGGCGGCAAGCCATATAGCGAAACGCTTCGGTCGATAGATCGAGATCGGTCAAGCCCGAAAGAACCTCGCGGGCCCGCGGGCCGGCGACGTTAATGGAAGGCGCCTCGAACGGTGGATCCACCCGACCCGGCCCATTTCATGAGCTGATAGGATGCAGAAACCATGACCTGCTTGCTTGTTCGACACAAGGTGGCCGACTTCGACAACTGGAAGCGCTTTTTTGATTCCCACGTGATCGCGCAGCAGGAATCGGGGCTACGAGTCGAGAAAGTTCTCCGAAATCTCGACGACCCAACAGAAATGGTCCCGTGGTTTGAGGTGACCGACCTGGAGAAGGCACGGGCCTTTGTTAACTCGCCCGAAGTGCCTGATGCGCGGCAGCAGTCGGGTGTCGTGGACCAACCGGATACCTGCTTTCTCTCCTAGACCTAACCCGCACGAGCCTGAAAAAAAGCCGGCAGACGTGGCGTGAGCGTCCACGCTTGCCGCGCCTCGATTCGTCGAGGCGTTCCCCGCTTGGGCGCACGGCTGTCTGAGTGGAATGCGATGTGCTGGGGCCAAACAGCGTCTCAGTCACGGAATCCCAAGACAAGTATCCCCTTTGTTATCAACAGTTGGCCCTGCAAAGGAGTTGACATTCAGAATTCGTCCGCTATCCTGATAGCGGTGAATGAAAAGGATGAATCAAAAGGATGACAGGCGATCATGCGCACCGGCGGGCGCAAAGGCGAATGGGGCCCTGCGAGGGCAAAAATCCCGATATCCTCTCAAATCCTAACAAATACTCTCATTCAAAACATCGTTTAGAATCAATGACTTACGCCAATTCAGCAAATTCCGGATGCGACCCAAATGACCACGATTTAATAGGGAAAGTCGGCGAATTGACTCCGTTTGCTAGCTTTCTCACCGCCTGGCGAGACCACCGGAGAGGCCTGACTGATTCTGCTTTCCCGCACCGTTTTGCCAAAGCTCATCTGCCGGTCACGGATAATTTAGATCTATAGTTCCTTTAGTATCAACACCGGCAAATAGAAACGCCCCCGAAACACTTGACACCGCCTGGTACACTGCAAATAGAAACCGGAAAGGACATAGATCGCCGGACCAACACGACCGTTTCCCGGCCGGGACAGTTTCGAGTTGCTCTCCGAAATTTGTGGTCATCCACCGCGGATGGCTTCTAACTCAGCAGCGGCCGGCAGTTTCGCCGGCCAGACGTGGCGCACGCTGGAAAGCGTGCCGTGTCGCCATTCGTGGCGACATCGCCTCGGCGTGCGACGTGGGGCGGGCATCCGTGTCTGCCATGCGCCGGCACTTTGTCGGCGCACCCTCGGGCATCATCTCGATGCCCAGCCCGTCCAAACCTGCCGAGCAAGAAGACCATCCGCAAACAGCCGCTTTTTGGGCCTCCCTTTGGAGGTGGCTGCGAGGTTCAATCAACGGGAGCAAGAGGCGCCTCTATAAACAAACCCGATCGCAAGAGAAGGGCCAGAGCGGTTGAGCGTTAGATTGACAGATTGATCGAGCGATAGACCGATCAATCGATGGACTGATGCCCGACGTAGCGACCGGCAATCCTGCCGGTCCATCGCCGCGAAGCGGCGAAGAACAACCTATTTCGAAAAACTCCACACAGACTCCGACCCTCGGTCTGGGCTGGCGAACACCCAAAAATCGCCTAAATCGTGAAGTTTTCTGCAAAAAACTGCAGTTCGCACCCTAACGGCGGGTTCGCACTACGGGCCTACGAGTGGAGAAAGTTCTCCGAAATCTACGACGACCCAACAGAAGTGATCCTGTGGTTTGAGGTGACCGATCTGGAGAAGGCACGGGCCTTTGTTAACTCGCCCGAAGTGCCTGATGCGCGGCAGCAGTCGGGTGTCGTGGACGAACCGGATATCTCAAGGTGGTAGCACAGCCCGCTCTCAACGTGAAACACTACAGGTGAGTCGGTTTCACCGGCGGTATCTTTGAAGCTACAGGAGCGACCACATTCCATGGAACAAACTGCACAAGGTTTTTTTGAGGCCTGTGAGGCCGGAAAGGGTTGGCAGGCGTGCGCGCCCTACTGCAAGCCGGACGCATCTTTCTCGGCTCAGGCCGAGCCTCTGGCCGGAATCACAACTCTTGAGGCCTACGCCGATTGGATGAAGGCGTTGGCCGGGTTTATGCCCGACGCACGCTACGACCTCAAGTCGTGGGCCGTTGACACCGAGCGCCACAACGTTTCAGCCTACGCGGTTTTCTCGGCGACACATACAGGCGAGGGCGGACCCTGTCCGCCTACTGGCAAGAGCGTCAAGACCGACTACGTGTACGTAATGTTCTTCGAGGGCGATAAGATCAGTCACATGACGAAAATCTGGCACTCGGGGCTTGCGATGAAGGAGCTTGGCTGGGTGTAGCGCCATCATCGACAAACTCGGCGTACTGGTGAGCCAGCGAGGTCGCCATCCGCCTGGAGGCCGTAGGGATTCGCTGTAAACGTTTGGCGCGTGCCATGTTCCGAGGCGATGGTCCGCTGAAACCACGAGAGCGCGAGCAGGTTCGAAGTGGACGCCTGGGACGAGTCTTATCTGGGCAAGACGCCTTTGGATTGAAGCTGTTCTCATGTGGACCAGGAGGAGAGGTGAATCGCTACGCCCTACCTGCGACTGCACTCAGCGGCGGGAGCATCAAGATCCACCAAGACTAGAATGGTGGCCAATCCTTCGCTACGGGATCAGGGCCAGGCAATCTGACCAGCAGCCGCCAAGACAATGCTAGATCCTGTGTAACGGCCTCGCGTTGAACCAGTCCGTCCACATGGACGTGAAGTCGTCCGGTCCTAGCGCCGCAGGGCGGCCGGGCGAACCCAAGATTACTATCCGGGGCAGTACGCCAGCGCCGTCAGTGCGTAGACCTGCGCGATGCGCACCAGCTCGCTCACCGGACAGCATTCGTGGACGGTATGCGCGCCAGTGGCGTTGGGGCCGTGGGTGAGGGCGGGGATGCCGGCGAGCGAGCAGAACCAGTTGCCGTCATCGAGGAACGGCTTCGGTCCGAGCGGCAGGCGGTTTCCGGTCGTGGTCTCATGGGCCGCCTGCAATGCTTCGATCGCCGGGTCGTCGGGAGCGATGCGAAACGCGTCGCCCTGCAGGGCGTAATCGAGTTCGATGTGGGTGCCGGTGCGTTCGGCATGGGCTTGGACAAGTTCCCGGAATTGCGCCTCGACCGCCTCAGTCTCGCCCGGAGTGATCCAGCGGCGCGTGCCCTGGATAAAGCACTCCGTCGGAGACTGATTGTAGATCTCGCCGGAATGGATCTGTCCCACGAAAACCGAATCTTGACCGACATCGGGGTCGGAGTTAGCCGACACCTGTTCATGCAGTTCTTTCAGGCGCAAGATCAGCTCCGCGCCAGCCGGAACGACGAGGGGCTGGTCCAGCGGGCGCAACACCTCGTGTACTGCCTCACCGTCACGGCGAATCCGGGCCTGGAAGATCGCCATCCCACGACCCGCAATCGGAAGGGGCGACGCACAGTACTCGGGCAGCAATACGGCGTCACCGACACAACCGTCGCGGATCAACGCACGCACCTGCCGTTTGTCGCCCCAGGGGCCTTCGTGCAGTTCGTGCGCGGTCAACAGGACGCCCCCGCCCTGAAGTGTCCCAGTCTCCTTCAGCACACGGACCGCTTCCACGGCCGCGGCCACACCACCCTTCATGTCGGATATACCGGAGCCGTAAAGGTTACCGTTCCCTTTTCGGGGCGCCACGAACGGCAGGTGAACCGTGTCGAGATGACCGTTGAACTGCAAGGTGCGTCCGGGATGGCCGCTGTCCAAGCGAGCCACGACGGCAGGCGCTTCCGGCCAGTCGGCTTCAGGACGTTCCACCGCGAAGCCGTCTGCTTGGAGGATCTCAGCCAGCCGATCGGCCACCTCGCGGGCCTTGCATGTCGGGCTCGGTACCTCGACGAGCGCCATCGCGGTTTCAACGAGGCGGTCGGCGTTCACAGCGGAAAGTACGGAGTCGGCGAGTTGCGTGGGAATCATGATGTGGCACTCAAAATAATGTTGGCCCGAAGGGAGGTCAAACGGGCCAACGCAAGCACCGGGCTTTTTGGCCAAGTTTGCTTTACTGCCCGAGGATGTCGAAGGTCGTTGTGCCTGCCACCCGCACTTTCTCGTAGATCTTGACCCAGGCATCGTGGGCCGGGTGTACGGCATAGGTTTCGAGGGCGGCTTCGTCGTCCAGCTCCATGCAGGCTCCGTATTCCCGTCCCAATTTGACCTGTTGTGATACGGCAGGTCGCTTTCGCAGTTTGCCGACCCAGACTCGATCCAGACCCTCGATCTTGCTCGGAAGCTCTTCCGTCGCCTTGTAAAATGCATCCCAATCGGCTTCGCTGGCCTCAGCGATCGGTGTAAAGAAGAAGCAGTGCATCAACGCTTTTTCGCCGGCTGAGGCGAGGTCACTAAACGCGAGCACTCCCGCGAGCAAAACCAGTTCACGTACAAGTCGAAAACTCATGATTCTAGAGCGCCTCCTTTTCTCGTGGGTGATTCTCCGCGCTGCTTGGGCACGGCGCCCGATTATACTACCCCGCAGCTGCTGCTGTCGAACGCCCCTGCTTGCCGCCGCCCCGCGATGAGATCATCGGAGGGCGAAGCGTTTGTTGCCAACAGCTACCGATGTGACTTGCGTCAGGCTTCCAGAGTCGACGGTCGCAGACTGGTTGTCCACCCAGTTCGACGCTGAACAAATGTTACCCGACTAGCGAGGATCCTATCGGCCGGATCTGACGCAACTCCCTTTCTATCAGACAATTGCACAACCGGTGCCCCGAAATGAGTAGGGACGTGACTTCGACTTTGCGGGATACCTGCTTCTGACTCCGGGCCTCCGCCTTAGCCCATGTTCGCGCTTAGGCCTGCTAACTGATTGAAAAGGCGGGGGCGGTTTTTGGTTTTGGTCATGGTTTCCAGGCCGGCGGGCGGCGGCGGGTCGAGTTGTTGCGACAGGCCCAGCACCCGCAGCACTTCGGCGGCCTGGCGGCTGCCGCGCGTGACACAGCGTTTGCGCCGCTGGCCCAACTCCAGTTCGCCCACCCGCACCGTCTCCAGGGCCCGCCAGGCCGCCGCCGAGGACAGCCCGCTGCCCGCTGCTCGCAGCTTCTTCTCCAGGGCGCGGTCCAGCAACAACGCCAGCGCCGCCACGAAGATATGCGCCCGCACCCGCTCGTCGCGGCGGTGATAGACCGGCCGCACCTGGAGCAAACCCTTCAACCTAAAAACGGCAGTTGGACGTTCTAGCATTCGTTGTAACATATTGAAAGAACGTATCTTATGTGCTGATATTGCAACTGCGGAGCAGTTGCAATCTTCACCCGCCGGTCCCCGATGACACTCGGGTCCAACTGACGTCTCGTCACAAGGTTGGGGCGGTTCGAAGACGACCAACTGCCGTTTTTAGGTTCAACTGCGCAAAGCCGCGCTCCACTTCGTTGAGTTCTTTGTAGGCCGCGACCGCTTCCAGCGGCGTCAGGTCCTTCTCCTCGGTCTGAATCACATACTTGCCCTCCAACAACTGCTCGCGGGCGAAGTTCACCTCATGCTCGGCGTAGTGGAACTCGCCTTGCCGCAACTCCCACTGAAAGTAGCGATGACCGTGATGGCGTCCCAGAATCGCCGCCGCCGCCGCGCCGATCTTCTCGGGCTGCTTCAGCGCTCCCCGCTCGACCCGCTGCTGGAGACGCTCCAGCTGCTCCCGCACCCGCTCGCGGGCCTGTTCCCGCCGCGCCTGCTCGTACTGCTGGCGCTCCTCGCTGTCGACCACGAACACCCGCACCCCCTGCCGCTTGCCCGGCCACCTCCTGCACCCGCGTGCGCGGCGGCTGCGCCTTCTCTGAAGCCGTGATACCCGCCTCACACTCTTGCCACCCGTCCTTCGCCAACGCCTCTTCGATATAGTCGGCAATGTCTTGGCGATTCCTGCGCTGCAGACCCATCAGATACCCTTGTCCGGCTTGGCGCAACTGCTCCAGGTTGCCCAGCGTCACCATGCCGCGGTCGCCGACCCACACCACGCGCTGCAGCCCAAAGCGGCTCCGCAGGTCTGCCACTACCTCCAGCAAGGTCGCCTGATCCGGGCGGTTGTCGGCGAAGACCGGTCCAAAGTGGTCCATCGTGTCCCTAAGAAGAACGTGTCCCTAAGAAGAACAGGAATAGATAGCGTGAAGTGTCGTAAGTCATTGAAAAGATTGGTGCCCGGGGTGGGAGTCGAACCCACACGGTGCATAGCACCAAAGGATTTTAAGTCCTTTGCGTCTACCAGTTCCGCCACCCGGGCATTCCTTTAGAATCAATGACTTAACTTCTTAACGTCTCTGCTCGACTTAGTGGTTGTGGTGAGTTTTGTGGGTACCTCACTCCTTGAGGCGTTCGGGTTGAGCGCCGCCATGCTCTCGACTGCCTTCTCCATCGACTCCGGAGTCGGATGCACATATAGCTGCGAAACGAGCACAGTTGAGTGTCCCATCAACTTCATGATAGTGAAGGCGTCTGCCCCACCTTCCCCCAGCCGTGTCCCGTAGGTGTGTCGGAAGCTGTGCGGCACGAAATCCTTAGTCAGCTTTAGGGTATCGCGCAACTTCGAGTGTTGCTGGTTCAGCCAAGTTTGATAAAGCGGTCTGCCGTCGCTACGTGTGAAGACGTAACCCTGCTGCGCGGGTCCGCGCCGTTTCAGCATCTCGACTGCGCGAGCCGTCAAGGGAAGGTTGCGCTTCTTGGCGTTCTTTGCGTTTTCCGCTCGGATGGTCACGTAGCCGAACCTTGCCCCCGGCGCTGGGGTTAGGTGCACATCGGGCCACTCTAGCAATCTGGTCTCCCGAACCCGCAAGCCTTCGTCGAGCATCAGGATAGCGGGGTCCCTCAGGCTTTCGGGAGCCATCTCCAGGTAGAGGTTCTCGTGCTCGAAAGATAAGACGAATTCGCGCTTATGCTCGCCCCGGAGCATCTTTATTCTTGGCACTCGGTCGATGACCTTCCACTTTTGGGCAAGCCGCAGAAGTCGCCTCAGAGTTGCTAACTCGCGGTTCACCGAAGCTACAGACAGGCGCTTGCCGCGTCGGCTTGTCTGGTTGCGTCGGTGCTGTTTGAAGGCGTCTACGAGGGCCTCGTCGATGGAGCTGAGCCGACAACGAGCCAGGGGTTCGTAGTCGAGCACGTAGCGAAGCTTTGCCTTGTAGAACTCGATGGTGGAGGGCTTGTCGCTGCAGTCAGTCTCTATGGCTTTAACGAAGCGGTCCTCGAACTGTCGCAACGTAGGGATGCGGGCTCGGTCCCGAATGCCGACTTCGCCCTTGGCCAGAGCCGTCTTGTGGGCAGCCTCCATCTGCTCAGCAACCCGCTTGTTTGTTTGCTTCGTGGGCTGGCGGATGCGCTCAACCCTCCAGACGAATTCGTACCAGTAGAGCCTGCCTCGTTTGTAGACGGACATGCGCGCCTTTCATCGTCTATTGTCTCAAACCCGCCGATTAACGGGGGATTATGGCTTGAGGCGGAGCGCACCCCGTCCACCAGCTCGGCCTGCCGGTTCACCCATGACTGACTGGCTCGCCGAGCGTAGGCTCGACACCGGGGCCGTTTGTAGCACCGTCCGCACCATTCAAAGCGGACAGTATCGGCAGCCGAATCTTTGCGAGAAGCTCCATCAGCTTCTTGCCGGGTTCCAAAGCAGCCTCAGGAGGTTCATCGACGTAATGGAAGTCCACCGTCTTGCGCTTCGGGTAGACGTAGTGGCCTAGCTCCAAGAACATCCGGGCTCGAAGCTCGACCGGGTGGCTCTCGTTCATGGCAATCTCTGCCATCCCACGAATGGGGTTGCAGCCAAGCTCGTCTAGAATCTGAGCCGCTTCCTGGGTTCGCTTGTTCGGAGTCCCTGGGGCGCGACCGCCGGTCTTGTACCCCGAGTGCCATCTACTTGCCTCTACTTTAGACGACGTTTTTCGCCGGAGCAAATCTCACAGCATTCCTGTTCTCGGACGGTTGGGAGAGCGGCTACCGGGCGGAAATTCGCTCACAGCTCGCGGCTGATTTCACCGGGCTGGAGAAGGATGACCGGAAGTTCGAGGCGCAGAGATGGATGAGGGAGCCACGGAGAAGCCGCCGAAGCGGAAGTTGTAGTGAAGGGTGGCAGAATGGGTCTATGGCTAATCCGGAGCATGTGCAGGTTCTCAGACAAGGGGCCGATGTGTGGAACCATTGGCGGAAAGAAACCTCTCAGACCCGACCGGACTTATCAGGTGCCGACCTCAGCGGCCTGACCCTAACTAACATCGACCTGACCGGTGCGGCAGTCCATGGGGCGAGTTTTCGTGGGTCGTTTCTTTCTCAGTGCCACTTTGGCCATAGCACTTACACGTGGGACATTCCGGCGGGCGCTAGGGGCATCAGTCGGCTTGGTATCGACCTCCGAGGAGCGGACTTCTCCCTGACGAATCTTCTGTCTGTGGAGTTCAACCTTGCGCTCATGGACGGAGTAAACTTCGAGCGAGCTGAGTTGGGAGCATGCGCTTTTCTAGACGTCAATCTCAGACGAGCGAGCTTCAGCTCGTGCGTCTTTCATCCCGGCAACGGTTTCGTTGCCGCCAATCTGGGCTACGCATCTGGTTTAGACAGCGTGCAGCACCTCGGTAGCACAACGCTCGACCACTTGACTCTTGGGCTCTCCCGCAATCTTGATAAAGGATTCCTTCGAGGGTGTGGGTTATCCGAAGCATTAATTGACTACCTCCTTCGCTCTTCGACGACCCTTTGCATTTCTACTCCTGCTTTATCAGCTACAGTCACGCGGACAAGGCATTTGCCCTACGAGTCCACGACACCCTCCAAATGCGCGGCATTCGCTGCTGGCTCGACGAGAAGCAGCTGCTCCCCGGAGACGACATCTACGAGCAAGTCGACCGCGGGATTCGACTCTGGGACAAGGTCTTGCTGTGCTGCTCTGAGAATTCCCTGACGAGTTGGTGGGTGGACAACGAAATCGACACAGCTTTCGAGAAGGAACGCCAGCTGATGAAGGAACGCGGAGAGAAGGTCCTGGCACTAATTCCCCTGAACCTCGATGGTTACCTGTTCAGTGGCAAATGGAAGAGCGGGAAGGCCCGCCAAGTCCGGTCAAGGCTGGCAGCAGATTTCACCGGCTGGGAGAGCGACGACCGGACGTTCGAGCCTGAAATTGAGAAGGTCATTCGGGCGCTGAGAGCGGGTGAGAACGCAAGAGAAGGGCCGCCGGAGCGGAGGCTGTAGCGGAGAGCTGGCAGAATGGGTCTATGGCCAACCCGGAGCACCTGGCGATTCTGAAGCAGGGGGTCAAAGCGTGGAATCGGTGGCGGAGTGAGAACCCCGACTTGAGCCCCTTTCAGCGGCTCGACTTGACGGCGCTCTTGTTGTAGAAGCCGACCTTCGGGGAGCGAATCTTCAAGACGCCAACCTTTCGGGAATCAAAGCTGTGAGAACCAATTAGAGTGTGCCGACTTTTCTTCCACGATATCCAACGAAAAGTAATAGAATTCGAACAGCATGTCTTTGCGGTCACTGCTTCGAGTTGCTGCCTTAGCGGCGACGGCTCTCGGATGTTTGCTGGCACAGACGGCGCGTGATGTTCCGCAACTGATACAGCAACTCAAAAGCGACGCCTCCGACGTTCGCAGCGCCGCCGCCGAGGCCCTGGGCCGCATCGGAGCCGACGCTGTCCCCGCTCTCATCAACGCCCTCCAGGACGACCACGTATACGTTCGCCTCTACGCCGCTCGCGTCCTGGGCCGCATCGGAGCCGACGCCAAAGACGCCGTCCCCACTCTCGTCGCTGCTCTCCAAGACGACAACGAATGGGTTCGCGCCGTCACTGTGGAAGCCCTACGCAACATTGGACCCGACGCCATTGACGCAGTGCCAGCCCTCGTCTCCGGCTTCCGGGATGACGACAAAAACATTCGTTATTCCTTTGCCAGGGCCGTAGGCTTCATCGGAGCCGCAGCGGTTCCCGCTCTCGTCGCTGCCCTCCAAAGCGAGCACGAAAAGGCTCGCGTCCATGCCGCCCAGGCTCTGGCCGAAATCGGACCTGACGCCAAAGAGGCCGTCCCGGCTCTCGTCGCTGCTCTCCAGGACGAGGACGAGGACGAAGAGTGTCGCATCCTCTCTGCCGGGGCACTCGCTAGCATAGGCGCAGCCGCAGTTCCCGCTCTCATCGCTGCCCTCCAAGACGACGACAAATGGGTTCGCCTCCACGCCGCGAGTGCCCTGGGTAACATCGGAGCCGATGCCAAGGAGGCCGTCCCTGCTCTCGCCTCCACCTGTCAAGACGACGATGAAGACGTTCGCGGCTCTGCCGTCAAAGCCCTGGGCCTCATTGGAGGCGGCGACGCCGTCTCGGCTCTTATCATTGCCCTTCAAGACGACGACTACGACGTTCGGGATAATGCAGCCGCTGGATTAGTTCTCATCGGACCTGACGACGCCAAAGAGGCTGTCCCCGCTCTCATCGCTGCTCTCCAAGACGGAGATGTTCGTAATGCCGCCTCAGCCCTGGCCAGCATCGCAAAGGGTCTGCAAGATAACCGCTCTGTGGATGCCATACCAGAATTGGCTGAGGCAGAGCTTGCGCTCGAAAACGCGGGTTATGACGACCAAGCTGAAGACGTGCGCAGAGCCGTCGAGGCGCTAGAGGCGTTTGAGAAAAACCTATGGAGCACCCGAATCGCCCAGTTTTTCAGTTGGGCGAAAGGGCACCCATGGTGGGCGACTGCGCTTTTCCTGCTAATCGCCTATCTGGCGTGGTTCCTGATACTTCGGTTCGGGGTATTGCCGCGTGCGCCGCTCAGGCTCCTCCGTTGGAATGAAAACCTCGCGACACTGGACTACAAGCTGCCCAAGTGGGCGGGCGAAGCCACCGTCTCCTTTAGCAAAGTGGTGCTCATCGGCTTCTATCATTACCACCCGCGTTTGTTAGAAGCCTGGGTCGGGCATCATGCAAATCACGCCCGCCAAAAACTGCATTCACTCGAGACGGCTCAGCTCCGGAAAACGTACGTGCCCCTGCCTGTGCGCATGGATGGGAAGGTCGTAACCGAACTCACGGCGGAACTGCTTCAGCAAACCTGCGCACGGAAGCGCTGGTGCTTGCTCTTGAAGGGAGAAGGAGGGCTCGGAAAGACGACGCTGGCCCTGCAGATGGCGCGATGGGCGTTGGCAGAGAAACCTTCCGAGCGCTTGTGCCGCGACCGGCAAATGCTGCCGGTGCTTCTTGAGCCGGGGCTGGGCTTCGATGTACGCCAGGACATGGCCATTTTCAAGAGTGAAATCAGGGGGCGCTTGCGAATTCTCGTCGGAGCTGAGAAAGCGATTCCTGAAGGCTTACTCGAAAGACTGCTGGAGGACCGGCGGGTGCTCGTCATTCTCGACGGGCTTTCCGAAATGTCCACATTGGCCGGAGGGCCCGGCACGGCCCACCCGCAGAACCCTGACTTTTCAGTCAATGCGCTGCTCGCCACTTCGCGCGTTGAAGAGAAGCTAGCCCAGGACGCGACTATCCAGCCGCAACGAATCGATACGAATCACTTGCTGCCGTTCATCAATGCCTACTTGACCGAGGCGGGCTGCGAGGAGCTGACGGATTCTGAGTTGTTCGAGGCAAGCCGACGATTGGCTGACTTGGTCACGATGGTGACCGGTATCACGCCGCTGCTCGGAAGGCTCTTTGCCGAGCAACTTGTTGGCCTGCAGGACCGTGGAGAGTCGATTGAAAAGCTGCCCCGGAGCGTCCCGGATTTGATGCTCGAGTATCTCAACTCGCTGAATCGGCAAAGAGAGCAAGAAGACCCGGACGACCCCACGGTCCATGCGGCTGCAAAGATTGCCGCCTGGGAATGTGTGAAAGAGACATTCAAGCCCGGACAGTCAGGCACGAAAGCGCGGATACGGGAGGCACTCATCGGTGCCGAATTGAGCGAAACGCTACTGGAGGACTTGGAGCAGCGGCTGCGAATTGTGAAGACAGTCGGTGCCGGCAAGTTGCACGTTCAGTTTGAGCTGGACCCGTTGTCGGAGTATCTGGCGGCACTGACAGTGGTGGAAGACAATGCGGGCAATGAGGGGCAGTGGCGGGAGTTTCTGAACGAAGCGGATGCAAAGCCAGGCGCTCCCGAGACCATCCAGGGATTTCTGGCGGCTGTACGCGATTGTTGCTTGGCAAAACCAAAACACGAGGTTCCAGGATTTGTAGCAGATGAACTGGCGAAGCGTGTCGGCCTGGACTCCGAAGTGCTGGAAGCGGCCAAGCGGAAGCGGCGAGTTCAGCCTCGCTGGTGAGGCTGCGCAGCAGCTTGCGGTCGAGACCGCGCGCATGGCGGAAGTCGATGTCTTCGACCGCCGCCGAGAGCTTGAACTTAGCGCTGGCCAGGCGACGGGCCAAGGCGCGGTTTTCTTTCCAGATCCACTGCTGGTCGACCAGCAAGCCAAACCGTTCTTCAAAGCTGAGGCTGGCGATCTCGGTGTCTTCTTGCTGCTGGCGGAAGGCGTCCGCCATGCCGTTGAGCTTCATCGTGTAGAGCTTTTCCAAAGTTTGTTGCGTTAGCATCGGTTCTCCTCTCGGGTGGCAAGATCGAGTACCTGCAGCAGCGCGGGTGGATCGAAGTACTCGGCCCCGCGAATGTTGGCGTGCTCGACGGGAGCACGATCGGGCGGCGATTCGTCGAGGGGCCGGCGGTCGAGTCCGTGCGCCAGCATCGACTTGAGGCTTTGATAGGAACAGGCGTTGAAGCGGAGCGCCCGTGAGGCGGCGGCCTCGACGCGCTCGGCGGAGTAGATCTTGCTGAGCCGCAAGATGCCCAAACAGGAGCGATAGCCCATCTCCGGATGAGGCTTGGCGTCCAGGATCTTTCCAAACACTTGCGCGGTGGCAGGACCGACGGTCTGCGCCCAATCGATCAGCCGGGAAGGTGTCCACTCCAGATGCTGCTGATGCGACTTGGGGCGGTGTTCGTGAACGGTGGTTTGACGGTAGGACTCCCGACTGCGCACGTGCGAGGCGACCCGTTGGCCGCGGTGGAAGATCTCCACGGTGCGGTCGGCCAAGCGAACTTCGACTCGTTGACCGACGAGTTGGTAGGGAACCGAGTAGTAGTGGCGTTCGACTTCGATGTGGTAGTCGATGTTGACGCGGGCCGTCTTCCACGCGGCAAACTCATAAGGCTCCAGCGGCAAGGCCTTCAAAGCCGGCCGGTCGAGAGATTCGAACAGGCTGGTGCGGGAGCCCGAGCGCTTGCGGAACGGGCGCTGGTTGAGCCGCTCGAGGAGTTCGGCGATGGCTTGGTTGAGCTCGGCGAGGCTGGTGAAACGGCGGTGGCGAAGCGCTGCGAGAATCCAGCGTTCGACCAGTTGCACGGCGGCTTCGACCTTGGCCTTGTCCCGCGGCTTGCGCGGACGGGCCGGCACGACAGCCACGCCGTAATGCGCCGCCATCTCTTGATAGGTGCGGTTCAGATCCGGTTCGTAGCGGCAGACGCGGCTCACCGCGGAACGAAGGTTGTCGGGCACAACGATCTCCGGCACCCCACCGAAGAACTCGAAGGCGCGCATGTGCGAGCCGGTCCAGTTCGCCAGATCCTGAGTCCAGGTGGCTTCGGCGTAGGTGTAGGAACTGGCCCCAAGGACAGCGACAAAAATCTGCGCTGCGCGGACTTCGCCCGTTTGCGGGTTTTCGACCGAGACGGTCGCACCGGCGTAATCGACGAAGAGCTTTTCGCCGGCACGGTGCTGTTGGCGAAGAACGACGTCCAACTTGCGCCGCCAGCGCTGGTAGAGTTCGCAGAAGCGGCTGTAGCGGTAGCCGTCGGGATGGGCCTCGATGTACTCTTCCCACAGCAACTGCAAGGTGACATGCTTGTGCGTTTGCAGTTGTTCGTGAATTGCGGCGAAGTCGGGTTCGGCCCGGCGCTGACCCGGCGGCCGAGTCACACGTCCGCCGCACAAGCGCTCTTCGAGCTGGGCCTCGTCGCAGTCGGGCGGCAGGGGCCATGGCAGACCGGCGGTCTCGGCCCGCTTCAAGTAGTCGTGGACGGTGCTCTGCGAGATCGAGCAGCAGCGGGCGATCTGACGCTGCCCAAGTCCCAGCTCGTAATGGAGACGGAAAACTTCTTTGATCTTGCGCATGGACAATCTCTTTCGCGGCACGATGTTTCCTCCACTCATCAGTGGAGGGCATCGCGCCGCTCGATCGTCCAGCGTCGCTCGCTCCCTTGCGGAAAGAGCCCGGCTCGTTCGTTTTACGGAGTCGCCGGCGGTCTCCTCAAGCCGATTCCGCCATCCCGATCACCATTCCGAAAACGCCCGATCAGTGATCGGCATCGCGTCGGAATGCTGATCGGCATCATCCCGGAATCGTGATCGGCTTCATCCCGGAATGCTGATCGGCTTGCCCCGGAATCCGCACTCGCCGCGCATCTGGTCGAGGACACCGAGATCCGCAAGCGGTTCGAGCGGGAAGCCAAGGCCGCCGCTGCCCTAAATCATCCGAACGTCTGCACCGTCCATGAAATCGCGGAGACAAATGGCCGCACCTACATTGCCATGGCCTTCCTCGAAGGCGAGCCGCTGGAGAAGAAGATCGAGGCTGGCCCGCTCAAACTGAAGGATGCGCTCGACATCGCCATCCAGACGGTGCGAGGACTCGAAGCGGCGCACGAGAAAAAGATCGTTCACCGCGACATCAAGCCGGCCAACTTGATGATCACGGGCGCGGGTTCCAAACGACTCGTCACCATCATGGATTTCGGGCTGGCCCTGCTGGCCGACCGCTCGAAGCTCACCCGTTTGGACGAGACCATGGGCACGGTGACCTACATGTCGCCCGAGCAGACCTACGGGATGGAGTTAGACCAGCGGACTGATGTCTGGTCACTTGGTGTTGTGATTTACGAGATGGTCACGGGCCAGCGGCCGTTCAAGGGCCACTACGACCAGGCCGTAACGTACTCGATCACCAGCGAAGAGCCCGAGCCGATGACGGCTCTGCGCACCGGTGTGCCGATGGAGCTGGAACTGTTGGTGAACAAATGCCTCGCCAAGGAAGCCGACAGGCGCTACCAAAGCACTGCCGACATGGTCGTGGACTTGGAAACGCTCAGCGAGAAGCTGAAGTCGGAACGACTAGCCAGTATGCAATGGTCATCGCGAGAACGACCGCCGTCGTGGCCCAAACGTAGTCAGTCGTCAACTTTTCGAAGTCTAGGATGATTACTTTCCGAGCCACGGCCACCAGCGCGGTCGCGATCACGACTGTCATCAGTATGGCTAGAGCGCGTATCGCAGGCCGGATAATACTTGTCAGCTCCTAATTAGACGGTCGCGGTCGCGAGGATGAAGCTGGTCGTCGTCGTGAATCATCGCTCACCGCCTCTGCGCAGAATCCATCCGGCCATTGCGACTAGAAGCGCCAGCCAGAAAGCGACTATGCCCAGCCCCACAAAGACTTCTCCGACAAATGGGGTATTTAGTTGACTCCAGTAGCCACTACATCTTGGGGGTGGGGGTGCCGGCCCTGGTGGCCTCGACCATTGTCTTATAGGGAGCAGGGTCGGCGGCGACCGCCTGCTGGAGGAGGCGATAGAAAAGTTTGCCGCGCGACCGTGAGGTCCGCCGGTTGAAGCGGAACGTGAACTCGTCCAGGTAGTAGTCCAAATACTCGTGACTGACAGCCCCCTGGTGGGTCCCCAACAGCCAGCGCTTTAGCAGAGAGGCGACACGATGGACTCTCGGCAGCAGCTTACTCGCCGATTGCCGCTTCCCGCGCAGCACGGTGACTTCATGGCGGTATCCTTTGTTCTCCAATCCCGCATAGCCTTCCCAGCCGTCGGTGTGCACGAGGCTGCCAGGTTGGATAGCTTCTTCGACAAAGGCTTCCAAGCTCGCCGCTGAGGCATCCGCGATCCGACGGAGCCGGATGCGACCCATACCGCGCCCATCCTCCTCGGCAGCAACCGCAACTAACGCTTTGCCAACCATTTCGCGACCTCGGACGCCCTCTTCGACTCCGCCCACATACGTTTCGTCCACCTCCACCCGGCCGACCAGCCGATTGCGACCGGGGCGCACCATGGCGCGGCGGAACTTGTGCAGCCAGGTCCAGGCGGTTACATAGCTACCCAAACCCAAGACCCGCTGCAACTCCAGCGCGCTGGCCCCGCCTTTTTGCGTTGTCACCCACCAAGCCGCCCGGAACCACAACGTCAAGGGCTTGCGGGTGTCCTGGAAAATCGTGCCCGCCGTCACCGAGGCCTGGTAACCGCAGTCGGCGCAGAGCAGCAGATTGCGTTTGCTGGCCCATGAGGACTGGATCCCACAGCGCGGGCACACGAACCCCTCCGGCCAGCGCAGCTTCAGCAGGTACTCCCGGCACGCCTCCTCGGTCGAGAATCGAGCTTCCAACTCGACGAGGTTTCGGGGGTAGTCCTCCTTCATGCCCCCAACCACAACATATTGTGGCTACTGGAGTCAACTAAATACCCCATCTCCGACAATATGGCGTAGCATTGATGCACGGATGAACTGGCTGGTCTCCCGGACGAGGCTCGGAATCTGGCGCTGGATCAGGCCCCTGGCGCCCGCCTTCATTCGCGGCCGAGCCGACGTGTGGAGAAAAGACCGATCTGTAAGGTGTGATTGAATTCGAACACCCGGCCGTTTCCTTGCTGTACGGTTTGCTGTAGATATCCGACCTCCAGGGAGCCAAGCCCTGGAATCTTACGTCCCAAAGCGATGTAGGCACGGTTCTGGTCGAAGATATTGTTCTGCACGTTGCGGCCAAAATTGAACATGACCTCGTTGTAGGCGGCGATGAATAGGGTGGAATCCGTCCCCTTCTTCCGCAAGGGAATGACGCCCTTCGTGAAGTAGCGAAAACGGTTTCGATGGCTGTAGCCCAGCAGACGCCCCTCATTCGTAGCGTCGCTCTCCCTGGCCCCGACGAACCTTTGCTCCAGCCGAAAGCGGTGAGCAACCCCCGTCTTGCCTATTTGCTGCCTGAGAACCAGCTGCTGCCAGATACGATGCTCGGGCGTTGTGAACGGGGCGGGATAATCTCCGTACGGATGGGACTTGATAAAAGCGTACCCGCCGCTCGCCTGGGCCGTGGGACTGATATCGTAGTTTATTCCGGGCCGAAGCAGAAGTTGCTGCGATTTCTGTCCGACACCTTGCCGCCGCCACTGTCCGTCGAAATGGACTCCAAAAGGGCCTCGGCCAAGCTGGTGATCGCCGAAATACATGTACCAGGCGTGACCATTCGGATCAGAGACTCGGTCTGGCTCCTGCGCGCGCGCAGCGCCTAGCGACAAAGCTAGGCACGCCAAGAGCAGCGCCCAGGGGGTAACGGCTGTTGTCTTCATGGCATCGATCTACGTTGTGCTTTCGGCGATCCCCGCAGCAGGGGCACTATCCAGCAGAGCCGGGAGGCGTAAAAGCATGAAGAGTGTCGCTGCACCCTCCAGGTGCAGATTGGCAGGCCTGTTTTCATCCTGATTATTGCGCACTCCTAGTGCGGGTCTCTGCATGGAACACCTCTTTCTCTTTTGGGTTTGAGTTATCGCGCGACGTCTGCCACGGCCCGCGCGAGACGGAGTCTACGATCCACGGCCGTGAGGTCCCGAGGCCTGCAGGATAAAACGAGGGCTTTGTTCGATGTCATAGATGTTCAAAAATTTGAGCTAGCGTCAGGTGGTTGTTGGTATCGCAGCAGTGCTCCAACACCTCCAAAGCGCAAGGCTCCGTTGACGACCTCCACGAGGCAGCCGCTACGTTCGGCGCACCGAACGATCTCCTCCTTGACATCCAGGTCTCGCAGGCTTTCCGAGCCACACGCGGAGCAGGTCTGAGGCGTACTCTCTACGCCCACAGCGCCGCACTGCGGGCACGACCAGCGAGGCTCCGGATCGTATGTCTGGGCCACCAGCAAAACATCCGCCTGACCGCGCCGAACTGCCTGTAGGGTCTCTTAACCAGGATTTCCATTTTGGCCCTGGCACGGTCACAGTATACACTCGCGCTGCCCCGAATACCACGTCTTTTCGCGCTGAACCTTGCACATCACCTCCGCTGGTAGGCGCCAGGGCTCGTCCATCCGCTCACAGACGTTGATTGCGCGGGCTGAACGGCGCTCCGGCCGACACTGCTCCTTGCGAAACCTTTTTGGAGCCGGAAACTGTTGATCCTCGCCCGTTTAACGCTACCCGCTCGGCAGCGGCAGCGGCCAGATCCTGTGCAGCATGTCACCGAACAGTCGCCGGTTCAGATGCCCCTCCGCCAGCAGCAGCCAGTAGTAGCGGGCATGCTTGACCAGCCGCCCGCCGGTCTTCATCAGCCGCTGCTGCAAGCTCGTCAGCGACCAGCTCTTGATCCTGTGCGGCAACCCCAGCCGCCGCCACAAGTTGCCCAGGTTGTAGGCCAGCACGCTGAGTTGCAGTCGCACTTCGTTGGCCCGAAAGCGATGGCACGAAAGCCGCGTCCAGTGTGTGGCCTGTTTGCCTTCTTTGATCCACTGCTCGGCCGTGCCGCGCTTGTTGTAGAAGCGCACCACAGACCGACTCGGCAACGTCATGTTCGTCACGATAAAGCCGACGCGCGGGAACAGCTCACCGAGATGATGCTCGACCTTGGCCACGATGCGTCGCGGCTTGGACCAGCTCTCCGCCTGATAGCGGAAGCTCTTGTAGCGCACCAAGGGCTTGCGACCCGGCCTGCCCGGCGGCCGAAACAGGATGTCTTCAATCGCCAATTCCAAGCTCTTGTTGGCCGGAATGCGAATGGCGTACTGCACTCCGCGTTCCTCCGAAGACTCATAAATCTCCGGCTTGGCAAAGGCCGCATCGCCCCGGAAGGTGACCTGTTTGCCCGCAGCCTGTTGGCGCTCGATCTCGGGCAGCAGCAACTCGTTCCAGTCCTTGGCGCTGTGCACGTTGCCCGGCCGCAGCTTCGCTGCCAGACAATCCCCATGCTGGTTGAACAACAACAAGGGGTGGTAGCAGACCGACTCGAAGTGGCCGTTGTAGGCGCTGCCCTCTTGCTGGCCGTGGACAGGGCTTTCGGTCGAGTCCATGTCGAGAACGACGCGCTCGGAGTTGTCTTGCGTCTCGGCTTGCGCAACCAGCTCGCGGTTCACAGCCATCAGCCCCAGCAAGTTCTCTTCGCTCGCCAGCATCTCTGTCTCGAAGCTCTGCAGTCGCGAGGTCAGTGCCCCGCCGCGATCCCAGTTCTTCTGCGAGCCGATCAAGCGAAAGGTCGGATCGGCGGATACTCGAACGGCATCGTTGAGATCCTCGTAGCCTGCCAGCCGAGAGTAGACTGACTGCCGCAGCAGATCGGCGAACGGGAACTTCTTGTTCGAGCCCTGCCGCGAATCCGTCAGGTGTTCGTCGATCAACTTGCCAAGCCCGAGTCGTTCGTCCAGCTCGCGGACCAAAATGAGCCCGCCGTCGGAAGTGACGCGCGATCCTTGGAAATCGACTTTCAATAAGCCGTGGAAGCTTAGCTGGAACGGTTTGTTTTCTTTTTCACCCATTGGGTGTTAATCTCCTCAGCGCCTTGAGTGCTTTCCAACCCGCATAAATAAAGGCGTCCGAGGCCACCCGATGGTTAGCAGAACCGAAACTAAAGTGGAAATCCGGGTTTGCATGTGAGAGAGCTATCTCTTAGACTTGAAGCTTGAGATCACTCTATGCTCGGCGGGAAGGGGTATAAGTCAAAGGCGTGCGGAACGGTCAACGGGGCCTCGGGGCGGTGAGCAAAGGAGGGTCCATGTCGCATAGACGAAATCAAACATCGGTTGAACAGGCGACCTGCAGAAGGTGCAACCTCCTGACGCCGGCTTGGTGCACCGAGTGCATTCATTGTGAACTCCCAGTCGAGTCGCTCCTTGAGTCGCTGAAGGAACTCAGGCCGAATTCGTACATGGCCACATTTTCCTTGAGCGGAAGCGAGAAGGAGTTGAGCATCGGCTCCAATTAGTCGATCGTACCAGGAGCCCATGGTAGACTCGCGACGATCAAGCCCGAGAGCCGACGACTGAGAACAGTTTACGATGCGTAGTATCTGTCCCCGCGTATTGAACTTCCGAAGAAACGACCTGAGGCGCCCTTGTTGCCCGTGGGGATTGCCACATCGAGCTAGGAGTCGTCGGAGGTCGAACCGCGCATCGTCTCCCCAGAGTCTGACAAGCGGATGGTGGGCGACCTAATACAGACGGCGGCAATCTAGGCCACTTTGAAATATGATTTTGCAAACAACGGAAACGCCGAGAGGCACGCTTACCGGATTTCGCAACTACTGGAACTCCGACCTGCTCTCCGGGTTTCTCGTCTTTCTCATCGCACTTCCGCTATGCCTTGGAATCGCCGTTGCCTGTGGGTACCCGGCCATTTCCGGAATCTTCACTGCGATTATCGGAGGCCTGCTTGCAACGTTTTTTAGCAACTCGGAACTCACGATCAAGGGGCCCGCGGCCGGCCTCATTGTAATAGCGATTGGCTGCGTAACGGATTTCGGCTTTACCGCCGGAAGGGATCCAGCGGCGGACCTCCAGGCGTACCGGCTCGCGCTCGGCGTCGGCGTTGTAGCGGGAGTGATTCAGATTCTTCTCGGATTGTTTCGCGCCGGCGTTCTAGGAGAATTCTTTCCGACCGCGGCAGTGCACGGATTGCTCGCATCAATTGGGGTGATCATCATAGCCAAGCAGATTCCAATCACCTTGGGGTTAAGCTCCGAAGGATCGCCGCTCGAACTGCTCAGCAAGATTCCTCAGTTCGTTTCGAACATGAATCCCGTTGTGGGGCTCATAGGAATCATCAGCCTCGTGATCATGTTTGGGTATCGATTCATCCCGATTCGGCATCTCAAAGTGATTCCGACTCCGATGGTGGTTTTGCTTGTCACCGTCCCGTTGGGAATGTACTTCGAGATAGGGAGGGAGCATACTTATTCGTTCAGCGGACGGGAACACGTGCTGGGGCCGGACTTTCTCGTCAACGTACCTCAGAATATGTTCACCGCGATCACTTTTCCTGACTTCTCCGGCCTCGCCACGAGCACTGGGTGGAAGTACGTCATCCTCTTCGCAATTATCGGGAGTCTAGAGTCCCTTCTGAGCGCGAAAGCGGTTGACGAGATCGACCCCTGGCGCCGAAGGACAAACCATGACCGCGACATGCTCGCAGTTGGAATGGGAAACACTGCCGCCGCCTTTGTGGGCGGGTTGCCGATGATCTCTGAAATCGTCCGTAGCAAAGCGAATATCGATAATGGCGCAAAAACCCGTTTCGCCAATATGTACCATGGCTTCTTTTTGCTAGTGGCGGTTGCACTCGCGCCTGGACTGATCAATCAGATCCCACTTGCGGCGCTTGGAGCGATGCTCGTCTTTACTGGATTCCGATTGGCGTCGCCGCGGGAATTCGTCCATATGTATAAGGTCGGACGGGAACAACTGATTATTTTCATTGCGACTATCATGGGCGTGCTTGCGACCGACTTGCTTGTAGGGATCGGCATCGGCATCTGCGTCAAAGCTGCGATTCACGTGATCAACGGGGCTCCCGTGCTTTCGCTCTTTCGACTGAAGATCGATGCCCAGCGCAGCGAGAAGGAGGGCATGGTCGTCACCGTAAAGGACTCCGCCGTCTTCAGTACGTGGATCGGATTAAAGAAACGATTGGAAAGCGTCAAGGAAGAGTCGCCCGTCGTCCTCGACCTATCGGAAGCGGTTCTCGTCGATCACACCGTCATGGAGAAACTTTACGAGATGGAACAGGAATTCAAGGAACATGGTTCCGTGCTTGTCATAAGGGGACTAGAGTCGCACCGAAAACTCTCCGAGTACCCGACGGCGGCTCGAATTAGACGCCCTACCACCACCGCCCCTGGGGCATGAAGGCACGCAGTCCGCGGAAGGAAATTAAATAGTCGGAAGGGCGGAACGAAATGCCACTAGAATCCAGCGGCCGGTCAGCGGCGACTCTGTCGGCTGAACAGCGGAAGGGCTTGCGTCAGCAGGTCACTGCGGCGTGTCAGCCCGTGGCCCAGTCGTGGCCACTGAAGACTTTCGCTTACCGCAATCCGATTCGCGGGTTCGAACATTTACCTTTTGATCAAGCCGTCAGAGAGGCCAAGCGGCTTTTGGGGGGAAGTGGGTATCTTTCGAACGAGGAATACCGCCGGTTTTACGGGGAAGGACGCATCACGGACGAGAGCGTCCAGCGAGCCCTTCGGCGTGTCGGCCCGAGCGTGGATTCGCAGTGGGCTGTTTCGGCAGGTTCGCGCGAAATCTTCCGGTTGGAAGTAGTTCGTTCACAGCTCTTATCCGGAATCGATTCTTTGGAGGCCTCGCTGTTGACCTGGACATTGAATACGGAAGGTGTGACGGCCCCCCCCCACCGGGATCTCTGGACCAGTTCGCTCGCCGCGTTGGGTCTGGAGGAGTTTCTCATTGATGAAACCGACGGGCATGCGGATGGAGACGGTCGATCCGATGCGGCAGCGGAGACGGCCGAAACGCTAGACGTGGCCTTGCCCGCGCTTCGGACACTCAGCGATTGGCTGGAGACGCTCACCGAAATTGGTGTTGTCGATCAGATCAACGGCCAGATGATGAAATGGACCGCGGCGTTTCTCGATGAGGGGTTAGCCGACTGGCAGATGCCCGCGAGGGGGCAGGGCTTCTATGAAGCCTGGCGACAGCTTGCGCCGCGCGATATCTCCTGCCGCTTTCTCGGCATCAAGAACTTCTCGAAAAAGATCCGCGAGTTGCCCGATTCGCCCGAGGAGGTGATCGCACTCTGCATGAATCGACTGGAAGTGCCCGCAGACCGATGGCAGGAGTATCAGTCGCGCCACTTCGCCCAACTGGCAGGTTGGACGGGTTTCGTACGTTGGCTCGACGAGAACCCCGAGTATCCCGGTCAGCACGAACATCCTATTGATCTTGTGCAGTACTTAGCTGTCCGCCTCTTCTACGAGGCCGAGCTTGTGGATGTGGTGTGCCGGCGGGAATGGGGAATTCCGGGAACGCTGCCCGAAGTCTGTTCCTACTGGCAGAAGAACGCTAACGAGTATCACAGGCTGATCGCCAAGGACGGCCATTCCGCCGGCGAGCGGACGCTTGCTGTCTGCCGCGATGCGTGGCGGCTGTTTCAACTTGCGAGGCGTCTGGAACTAGCGTCTGCGGACGTCAGGGGCCTGAGCCCGGATGACGTCCGAACGCTTTTGGGGTGGTTGGACGCGTTTCCGCCAGAAGACCACGGGCCGGTCTGGCTCGAAGCTTACGAAGACGCCTACCGCGAGATGTTGGTCGGGAAGCTACGCGCTCATGGCGGCGGTAATCAGGAGCTGGGCGGCCGTCCTCGCGCGCAATTAATTTTTTGCATCGATGCGCGGTCCGAGCCATTTCGAAGGCATATTGAGTCGCAGGGACCATACGAAACATTCGGGTTCGCAGGTTTCTTCGGTGTTCCAATGAGCCACCAGGCCTTTGACAGCGCCGATCGGCTGGCGCTCTGCCCGGTGTTGCTCAAGCCCTCGTTCTCCGTCCGTGAAACGGCGCGCGAGGGGCAGCAAGCGCCGGTTGAGACATATGCATCCGGCACGCGCTGGCAGCGGTTCGGAGATGCGTTGTTTCACGATCTGAAAGCGAATCCCATCAGTTCCTACATGCTCATCGACGTGATGGGATTACTTTTCAGCATCGGGTTGATTGGCAAGACGTTAATTCAAAAGCCGTACAGAGCGCTTCGCGAGCGCATTAAGCAGCGCTTCGCGAACCCGGTACAGACCCGGATACAGGTAGATAGAAGCGAGTCCGGGCCGAACGGACCGAACGCGGAATCCGTGGCGCTTGCGACTGGGTTCAGCCTCGAAGAACAAGTGGCCATCGTTGGGGGCGGACTCCGGGTCATCGGATTGACTAAGGACTTTGGCCGACTGGTCGTTGTTTGCGGCCACGGAAGCGTTTCGGACAACAATCCGTATGCGGCGGCCTACAACTGCGGGGCCTGCGGCGGCAGCGACGGCGATCCGAATGCTCGTGTGTTTGCGGCGATGGCAAATAATCCGGACGTCAGGCGCCCACTCAAGGAGACCGGGCTCACCATCCCGGAGGATGTTTGGTTCCTGGCCGCAAGACATGACACGACGACTGATCGACTCACGTTCTACGACGTAGTCGATTTGCCGACGAGTCACGCGGAAGACTTCCGACTGCTGAAGGGCGACGTCGACAAAGCGGGCGCCGGCCAAGCGCTCGAGCGCTTGAAGCGGCTTCCGAGGGCCCCGAGGGGCATGTCTGCCGAAGAGGCCTACACTCATGCGCACGCGCGCGGCGACGACTGGGCGAACGTTCGGCCGGAATGGGGTCTATCAAGCAATGCGGCGTTTGTGATCGGACGGCGGCGCCTCACGGCGGGCCTCTCTTTGGACGGGCGCGCGTTCTTGAACTCCTACGATCCTGAGTCGGACGCCGATGGAGGGTTGCTGGAAAAAATCATGACGGCTCCGTTGATCGTCGGCCAATGGATCAACAGCGAATACTACTTCTCCGCGGTCGACCCATGGGTTTACGGTAGCGGCACGAAAGTGCTTCACAACGTCGTTTCCGGCGTGGGTGTCATGCTGGGAAGTCAGAGCGACATACGAGGTGGCCTTCCCCTGCAGAGCGTGAATGACGGGGCCGCACGCTATCATGAACCGATGCGGCTGCTGGCCGTTATCGAGGCTCCTACTAGTCGGATATCGTCCATTATCCAAAGGCATGCCGTTCTCCAACAGTTGTTCCACAATCAGTGGGTAAACCTGTTAGCTGTCGACCCGACAACCTACGAATTTCACCGGTACAATCCCGACTCCACTTGGGAACCCATGCCGCTGACTCGGGCTGCGTAGCCATGAGTTCCGGTCTGCATCCATCGCTGATCTTCAGGACATCGAGTCTTTTTGTGCTTTGGTTACTCTTGTCTGAGAGCTTCAACCTGTTTCACATGTCCATAGGTCTAGGGGCATCTGTGGCCGTGGCGTTACTGAATACTAACCACGCCTCCCGTGGCGCCGTCAGCATACGATGGTTAAACGCTCTGAGTTACATTCCTTGGCTCTTGGCACGGATCTTCATGAGTGGACTCCACCTGTCATTCCTTATCCTGAACCCACGTCTGCCTATTGCCCCGAAACTATTTCGCTATCGAACAGCGTTGAAACATGAAGCCGGGCTCGTTCTGCTCGGAAACTCGATTACTCTGACTCCGGGCACGCTCACAGCGGATGTGAATGGCAACGAGTTGCTGGTGCACTCCATGGATGATGAGTCGGCGGCGGACGTGACTAGCGCGCGACTGGAAAACAAGGTTTCCGAGATATTTGACGCTGTGAGTACTCGATCATGACGATATTTTTAGTCTTCGTACTCTATGTTCTCGCGCTCCTGATTATCATCTATCTGTATCGGGTCGTGCGGGGACCCACGGTCTTCGACCGCGTACTGGGACTGAACGGAATCTCCACCAAGGCCATCATATTGTTGGTGGTAATCGGCGCGGTCTACGATCGAGTAGAGATGTTCGTGGACATCTCCACAGGCTACGCTCTTCTCAACCTGGTCGGCGCCATCGCCATCGCTAAGTACTTGGAACAACGGGAGGTGACATAGATGTCTGCGCTGGCCGTCGGTCTCATTCTTGTCGGTTTGTTCTTCTTGGTGGTAGCTGCAGTGGGTATGGTGCGTCTACCCGACTTCTACACACGATCCCATGCTGTCGCGCTGACCGATTCTCTCGGTGCGTTCTTTCTTCTCACGGGATTGGCGGTCGACCAGGCTTTCAGCACGAATGTCATCAGCATCTTGATCGTATTGGCGTTGCTCTATCTACTGAATCCTGTGATTGCACACGCCACCGTTCGAGCGGCGCTTCGTTCGGGCATCAAGCCGTGGGGTGAAGACAAGAGATGACGTTCTCGTTTGAAATCCCACTATTGATCTTGCTTCTTCTGACGGCCGCGGCCGCGATCTTCGTGAAGGATCTCATTAGCGCCGTCTTGATCCTAGGGTCCTACAGTTTCTTCTTGGCGCTGGTTTGGGCCTGGCTTGGCGCCGTGGACGTTGCCTTTGTCGAGGCCGTTGTCGGCGCGGGACTGGCGACGATCTTCTTTCTCCTGACGCTATTTGGGACGGCTCCGGAGGATACTCGCATCCGGCGTCCGCCTGTCCCTATAGCCGCGATGATCGGGCTGCCATTGCTTGGAATCCTGCTGCTCTACGCCGCGACTGACCTGCCCAAGTTTGGGGATGCCGGCTCGCCCGCTAGCGTACACATTTCGCCGTTCTATCTAGAAAACAGTTTCGCTGACACCCATACGCCAAATGTCGTGACTGCCATTCTTATGGACTACCGCGCCCTGGACACTCTGATGGAAACCGCCGTGATCTTTACCGCCGGCATCGCATGCTGGCTGCTGCTAAGGAGAGACTCCGCATGACTCAGGCTCCTCACGACAGTGTCATCGTCAGGAACTTGGGCGCGCACCTTATTCCCCTCGTTCAACTCTTTGCTCTATACATTCTCTTCTTCGGCCAGTATGGGCCCGGCGGTGGATTCGTTGGCGGCGTGATGTTGGGCGCAAGCTTTATCGTAGGCTCCCTCATATTCGGAGCCGACGATCCCGCGACGGCCGCAGCCAACAGGTTGTTGGACGGCGACGGGCTGGGCCTGATCATTTTTGTGCTCGTCGGAGGGCTGTGCTTAATCGGCGGTGGAGAGTTTCTGAATTACACCAGCGTCAGAATTCCGGGACTCGACGCGCCCTCGCAACGCTATCTAGGGATCGTTCTGGCGCAAATCGGCGTGGCGGTCGACGTCGCAGTGACAGCTGTCTCGATCGTCTTCAGCCTCTCGACTGTGAATCGCGATGAGGCTAATCCCGGTGCTTGAACTCGTCCAGGCTTGGCTGCAAAGGCCCAACCTCATCGCCTTCGTCACTCTACTTCTGTTGGGGCTCTTCATCACGGTTACGCACCACAACCTCGTAAAGAAGCTCATTGGCCTTTACTTGGTTCAGACGAGCGTCATCTTTTTTCTGGTCACAACCGGCGCGAAAGAGGGAGCAACGGTCCCGATCTTGCTGTCAGAGAGCGACACCGTTCAGGCGGACTTGTACGTCAATCCGGTACCGCACGTTCTGACTCTGACGGCAATCGTTGTGCAGGTCGCCACACTCGGAGTGTCGCTCGCACTCGTCACGGGTATCTACCGGAAGTACGGCAGCCTCGACGAGGACGACATTTTGAAGAGGCTGGAGTGAGCGAACATCTTCCAGCGCTGGTATTCTTGATCCCTTTTGTCACGGCAATCTGCATGCCGATTGCTGGGTCAAGGGACGGCAGGCGTTGCCAAACCGTGGTCTTGGCGGCCTTCTTCTGCATGGCGCTCGCGGCCGCCGCCACTCTATGGTTCGTTGTTCGCTACGGCGAGATCCGCTATTCGTTTGGCGGGTGGGCCCCTCCAGAGGGAATCGAATGGGTAGCGGACGAGGTGGGGAGCATTATGGCGCTGACTCTCAGCGTGCTCGCTTGTCTCTGTTCGCTTTACATGCGCTCGGTACCGATCGATCCGCTTGGCGGGCGTACGATCCCTTTCTATACAATCCTTCTACTTCTTGTGTCGGGCCTTACGGGCGTCGTGTTTGCGGGGGACCTCTTTAATCTGTTCGTTTTCTTGGAGATCGTGGCGCTCTGCGGCTATGCGTTGGTTGGCGTGCCGGGCGGAAGGGCGTTGGTCTCGGCGTTTCGCTACCTCATTATGGGTGCGCTGGGGGCCTCATTTTACTTGTTGGGCCTCTCGTATTTCTATGCCGCCACTGGAACCCTCAATATGGCCGACCTCGCGCAGCGGGTGCCCGACCTGCTGGCGTCCAAAGCCGTCATCGGCGGCCTAAGCTTCATGTTTATTGGACTCGGCATCAAGATGGCGCTCATGCCGCTTCATGGATGGCTGCCGGACGCCTACAACGATGCGCCTGACGCTGTTTCACCTCTCCTCGCCGCACTGTTGACAAAGGTGGCTTTGTTGGCGTGGATACGGATCCTTTTTTGGGTAGTGGGCGCCGGAAACGGCGGCAAACCTAGCGAAATTTTCGCTCTCGTTTGGGTTCTAGGCGCTGTCGCGTCTGTCGGCGGGGCATTCTTGGCCTTGGCTCAGCGTGATCTAAAGCGGATCTTCGCCTATGGCGGCTTGGCACACATTGGACTGATACTCATTGGAGTGGGGCAGGGCAGTCAAACGGGACTGACGGGTGGCCTGTTTTACTTAATCAATGATGCGGTGATGCAGTGCATGCTATTCGTTTTCGCGGGCGCCATCGGCCACCAATTTGGCGTCCGGACGCTCGATGAACTGGGGAGCACGCACATTCGAAATCCGTGGCTCATTGGGGCGTTTGTCATCGTAGCGCTATCGATGATTGGTCTTCCGCCAACCGGAGGGTTCTTCGGGAAGTGGTACATCGTTCTCAGCGCAATCGAGAGTCGAAACTATGTGGCCGTTGCCGCCGTGATTCTTACGACGCTTCTCACCATGGCGTACTTTATCCGAGTATTGGAGCGATTGGTCCGGGTCGGCAAGGACGCCCCGGACGCCTCGCGCGTAGAGACTCCCCTGCCGCTAAGAGTCAGCCTCGGCGTCTTGTCGGCTGCCATGATTGGGCTTGGGCTTTGGAGCGATCGAATCGTAAACGTTTTGTTGGAGACCACCGCCCGACTCGGGTTGGGATCGTAAGCGTCATGCAACCGGGATAGAATGTCGATTTTCATATTAATTCCGTTGGCGCCTCTTCTCGCGTTCCTGATCCTCGCCTTTAGCGGACGCTCCTTAGGCGAGGCAAGTCACCGAATCGCCATTCCCGCCGTCGGTCTTTCGCTTGCGCTGTCGCTAGCCGCGTTCGCCGGCGTCGCCGGCGGCGGATCGATTTCGATCTCCCTCTACCGCCTGCTGGAATCCGGCGGCCTCATCATCGACCTCAATCTGTATGTCGATCAGCTCACCGTGTTGGTGCTTCTACTGGTAACGGGCGTCAGCTTTGTCGTTCATGTCTATTCCTCGCGATACATGATCGGCGATCCCCGATACAAGCGCTTCTTTGCGGTCACGTCGCTGTTTACATTTGCCATGATCATGCTCGTTATGAGCAACAACTTGCTCATGACGTACATGTTCTGGGAAGTCATGGGGATATGTTCGTATCTCCTGATTTCGCATTGGGCCGAGAGGGAGACTGCATGCAAGGCCGCGACGAAGGCGTTCCTGGTCAACTCGGTGGCGGACGTCGGGCTTGGCTTCGGAGTGATTTTGACTTTCGCCGTCTACGGAACGCTTGATATCCAACAGATCGTGTTGCGGGCCGCGGACTTCAGCGGGCAGACGATGACACCGCTGAGTTGGATCGGTTCTGATCTCACGGTGGGTGTGAACACCCTGATCACGCTGTTTTTGTTTATGGGCGCTCTTGGGAAGTCGGCGCAAGTTCCGTTTCACGTTTGGCTGCCTTTCGCCATGGAAGCTCCGACGCCTGTGTCGGCCCTGATTCACGCCGCCACGATGGTGAATGCCGGCCCGTTCTTGCTCGTTCGGCTCAGCCCGTTGGTTGTGCTGGCTCCGTCCGCAATGGCGGTCATCGCCGTTGTCGGCGCTACGACGGCCCTTTTCGGAGCCCTGGTTGCGCTCACGCAGTCGGATATCAAGAAACTGTTAGCCTACTCGACAATCAGCCAGATCGGATTCATGATCTTTATGTGCGGTGTTGGCGCGTTTGTCGTGGCCATCTTCCATCTCCTGGCCCACGGGTTTCTGAAGGGCTTCTTGTTTCTTTCGACCGGCAACGCTTTGAGGTCCGCGGGTAGTCATGGGCATGCCCACGTCGAGCCGGTCCGTCGCCCCCTTGGTCGGTCATTGTTGTTTGGCGCCCTTCTGCTGGGCTGCTTGCCACCCTTTATCCTCTTCTCAGGTGCGTACGAAGGCATGTGGACGGCGCACGACCTTCCCTCCGCGCAATGGACTTTCTGGGTAATTGGCCTGGCAACGGTTTTCCTCACCGCAATGTACGTGTTTCGTGGAGTCGTCTCGCTGTTCCAGCAAAGCCTTATTGTCGGGGATGCTGGGAACCCTGATTCAATTCGCGTCCAGCCCCGCTTCTTTTCGTCCGCCCATCTGCCCGGGCTTGCCGTGGCGGGTGCGGCCGTAGCCGGGATTCTAATCGCGGTCTGGTCGTGGTTCGTTCCGTTCCTCGCTCCCGCGCTAGGCCGGCCGTCGGTTTCTGTTGGCGAGGTAGGGCTGTTCGGGGGTTTCTCCTTTTGGCTCGCGCTTCCCCTGTTGGCGGCGGTGGGTGGCTGGGGGCTCGCCTATTCGCTTCACTTGAACCGTCGCTCGGGATTAACTGAGGCGCCGGGGTGGATGAAGACCGCGTACGTGCTCTTTCTGAATAAACTGTATTTCGACGAGGTCTATGACGCGTATGTAGTGCGGCCAACCATTCGATTCGCGGGCTGGCTGTGGCGTGAAATCGACGTGCGAGGGATCGATCGCCTGATCCGAGGCATTGCTTCCTTCTCGCTGCGGCAGGCGCAGTGGTCGTCGACGACCGTGGAAGCCCACGGTGTTGATCGTGTAGTGCAAGGTGTCGCGAGCTCGTCGTTGCATCTGTCTGTGTGGCTCTTGCGGGTGGGCGAAGCTCGTGGGGTGGACAGCGTTGTTCAGGGTATTGCCATCGTATCGCTGCGGCTTTCGCGGTGGCTGTGGCGGTCGATTGATCTGCGCGGAACGGACAGAACTGTCGAACGGCTGGGTCATCTCGCCCATGGCACCGGTCGAATGCTAGGGAAGTTCGAGCCGCGAACTCTTCAGCACCATCTGGCAGTTGTGATCTGTTGGTTGGTGCTGGCTATCGGAGTGATGTATTGGCTCGCAAGATAAGAGCGCATATGGCCATACACGTTCCCAGTCCACTACCTACGAAAACGCTAGGACCGAGGTATCGACCATGAGTTCTGTCTTCAATGATCACCTGATTAGTTGGATGATCGCCCTTCCCTTCCTGGCGATAGCCACCCTCGCGATTGTCCGAGATGAGGCATGGATTCGGCGAATCGCCTTAGCCGGCTCGCTGATCAGTCTGGTTCTCTCACTCGTTCTGTGGTCCGGCTTCGACGCGTCCCAGCCGGGTATGCAGTTCGTGGAACGTTCGGAGTGGATGCCCACTTTCAATATTCAGTATGCGGTCGGCGTGGACGGCATCAGCATGCTCCTCGTCCTGCTCACAACCTTGCTCTCTCCTCTGTGCATCCTCGCCTCATGGAAGTCCATCACTTCCCGAGTAAGGGCTCTTATGAGCCTGATCCTTCTGGTTGAGGGCGCCATGATCGTAGTCTTTACGGCCCTGGACTTGTTCCTTTTCTTCATGATGTGGGAAGTCACGATGATTCCCATGTACTTCATGATCGTTCTCTGGGGCGGTCCGGGCAGGATAGCCGCCGGTATGAAGTTCGTACTGTACAGCCTGACGGGAAGCCTGCTCTTGCTCGTTGGAATCTTGGGTCTGTACCTCGAAGGGGGTTACACGTTCGACATACTGGTCCTAACGGAACAGAGTTATCCGGCAAACGTGCAGTTTTGGATTTTTCTTGCGTTCCTGTTGGCCTTTGCGGTCAAGCTGCCGATGATCCCTTTTCATTCGTGGCTGCCCGATGCCCATTCGGAAGCTCCGACGGCTGGTAGCGTCATTTTGGCGGGCGTGCTGTTGAAAATGGGGGGATACGGATTCTTGCGGTTTTGCCTTCCGATCCTCCCGGATGCGTCCCTAACGTTTCGTCCTCTTATTTTGTGGATGTCGGTGGTGGCGATCCTCTATGGCGGATACTTGGCTCTGGCACAGTCGGATCTCAAGAAACTTGTTGCCTATTCTTCGATTTCTCACATGGGCTTTGTAACACTCGGTATTTTTGCTTTCAACACTCAGGGGATCCAGGGCGCGGTCCTGCAGATGTTCAATCACGGCATTACGACCGGCGCTTTATTTTTGGCAGTGGGTCAGTTGTATGACCGTACCCACAGCCGCATGATTGGCGATTACGGAGGATTGCACAAGCCAATGCCGCGTTTCGTTGTGTTCCTCTGCATTTTTTCCGTCGCATCGTTTGGCTTGCCGGGTACGTCGAACTTCATCGGCGAGTTTCTCGTACTGATCGGGACGTCCTATACCAGCTTCCCCAGGGTTTTGCTGGCTATGGGTGGAATCGTTTTGGCTGCAGCGTACATGTTGTGGATGTTGCAACGCGTTGCTTTAGGAAAGGCCTCAACACGCGCGGCCGAGGTGCTCCCAGACCTCAGCGCGAGGGAGATGGCGACTCTCTTGCCGTTGGCTGTCATGATTTTCCTCGTCGGGCTGTATCCGGGTCCGTTAATGGAAATGCTGGACGCAACCGTTAGGCATCTGGTGCAGCAGACTAAAGGGATTATTCCGGTCGGTATGTTGGCTGTATGTAGCCAATACTTCGTCGTCGATTAGAATCAACAACGTGTACCAGGCGGCGGCTGGCGGCGTAACATGTTACATCTGTGATCTGAGAATGCCGATGGAGTTTTCGCTAGGCACAGGTAACTTAGGGATGTTAAATCAAGAACGGGAATTGTCCGCTGTCGAAGAGCCCGTTGTGTCGCAAAACTCGAACGACGCTCAAGTCATTGTTTTCCAGAATGTTACGTCGGACGCTTCGGAAGGCCAAAAGACGTGATTCTGGACCTTCGGGTGGCCGTCGTCGCATTCGAAGTGGCGAGTTTTAGCGATTGTTCAGCCTTACTCTCAGCTCGATCGAGCTGGCTCGCTTTGTGAGGACACCTTTGGCCAGGGAGGAGACTGTAGATAATTTTGTAGCTGTTAGGAGCCTCCCAGAACGACGCAGTTCAACACGTTTCAACGGCAAAGCCGTAAGTTTCTTGAATCGCAAGCAGTTGAAAACAGGCGATTTACCTAAAGGGCACGAATCTGCTTTGGGAGCAGGAAGCCGGGGTTGAGATTGCTTCGTTGACCAACCTCCTCCCTTGGCATCAATCTGGCGGCTGTTGTTCAGCACCGCAAACGCAGTGGACGCGCAGCCAAGCACCGTCAAGAAACCGTCAAGAAACTCGTCAGTCAAGCGGGCTGGGCCGTAGGCGTTGCGTGCGAAAGCAGACGCCCTGAAACCGCGTAAAGTCAACGAGATAAAGGGTTTGGGGGAAAGCCATAGAAAACACCCGGTTGCCTTACAAGCAGGAGGCCACTGGTTCGAGTCCAGTACCGCCCACCAATGTTTTCAATGAGTTGCAGCATGGCTGCTCTCAGTTGGGGTTCCATTAAGGGTTCCATTAACGGCCAGAGCGTACTGCTCAATCTGCCCAGCTTGCGTCTCCCTCTCGTCGATGTGACTGTAGATGTCGAGAGTAACCTGGACCGATTCGTGCCCTAGCTGGTCCCTCATTACTTCAGCCTCAACACCAGCCTTCCGGCCCCACGTCGTGTAGGTGTGACGGAAGTCATGCCATGACAGAAGTGGAATGCCGAGCTTGACGCAGGCTGGTTTCACATGCCGAGCGACGGCATTGTGAAGATCAACAGGTGTGCTGGTCCGCACGGCGAACACGAAGTCTTCCGGGTTGGTGAACTTGGCCTGTTTCCGCCAGTCCTCTAGTGCCGCCTGGACAGCGGGTCCAATCGATACCCTGCGACGAGACTTGCGACTCTTGGGAGTGCCAAGCACACGTTGGTACACAGCCTCATCGACCATCACGTAGCCCTGTCCGATGTCATTCCAGCGTAGAGCCCCGATCTCACCCTTTCGTAGCCCAGACAAGCCAGCCAGCAGGACGATCGTGCTGTAGGGCTGTCTGAGGGCCATCACGAGGTTCTGGAAGTCCTCCGGCTCCGGTACCCGCCTTTCCCGTACAGCAACTCTCTCAGGCATTCGCAGCTTGCCTCGCACAGGATGGGCGCTGTGACCAATCCAACCCCACTCCTCAGAACAGGTGAATAAGCCGCTCAGCCGGTTCCGAAGATCATAGACCGACTCGGGAGCCAACGCACGAGCCGCACTGGTCAAGAAAGCCTGTATGTCGGCCTTCTCGATTGCGGATACCGGAATGGGACCAAACGCCCCGACGATCCGCTTGAACGCCCATTCGTAGCTCTGTTGAGTTGAGAGCTTCAGGTTGGGCTTGATCGTCTGCCGCCACTGTGTGATGAGTTGGTTCACGGTCTTCTCTGCGTACTCGACTCCCGGCTCCACGTCATTGATCGGCTGAAGGAACTTCACAGCCTCCTTGCGTGCCTCGGTCATGGTCATCTCCTCCACCCGCCCGAGACACTTGGTCTTCCAGAGAGCGGCACCCTCACTGAAGCACGGAGGGCCTGAAGCAATGTTTCGATGTGCCGGTCGATTGCTGGTCCTATTGTCGCTGTCCACAGCCGTGAAGGAGCGCGATCAGCCCTCGGTGCGTCGAGCAAATCCATGTCTCCTGAAGCAGGCGGTCAAGCGCTTGACTAAGGAGGGATGTACCGCCATCGTCGGGGCCATGTACGACGTGGCCAGCGGGGGCAACAAGACGCTGGAATCGCGCAAGGGCTCTAAGAATGTGCACGGCCCAGCGGTCTCCTGGGAGACCGTGGCCACCGCCCACCGTTTTCGCCGAGTTCGCCGGACCCGCGGGGGCGGCCTCGCTCACATTGCGGCTGATCTCGTTGGTCGTCGCCGACTGCTCCTCAACCGCGGAGGTGATGCTGTTGAGATGTCGCTTATCTGGCCGATGATCGTGCCGACCTGGCCGATTCCCTCGACTGCGCCTTGGCTGCCGCTCTGAATCGCCTCGATCTTCTGCGAAATGTCCTCCATCGGGATCCCTCCACTCTTGCTGCGCTCGAACGTGGCCCCCGTTTAGTCCATGTCGAACAAGTCGAGCAGTATCGCGGTCAAGCCGCCGCTGCAAGGGCCATAGCTGAAGCCGTGAAAGTAGAGACCGACCAACAGATCGCTTTCGTGCCGAGTATCCGGCCACCACAAGCGAGTGCGTTCCCCGCGCCGGCCCCCGCTGTTGCTTGTAACGCCCAGCTCGCGCATACAGTCGGCCAGGGATTGTCCGAGGACGAGTTCCCGCTGTTTGGTCCGGACAGCCTCGGTGCATGCCCAAGCGAGCAGCCGAGGAAGGCAAACCCCACGGAAGGCTGTTCTCGTTGCCGTCGGCGGCGGATCCGTGCACGATGCGCGCAATTTCACCGTGGCAGCGAATCCACACCGCCGCCTCTGCATCTGCTGTTGTGCCTGCGAGGAGTGCACGCCTGCTGTACTATAGTGAGTTCGCACGCTTCACGGGAGGTCTGTCCGCCTCATGTCTTGCCCCACGTTGATCCCGCTCTTGGGTTTCCTTTTCCTCTGTGGCGGGGGCGCTTCGATCACTCATGCGGCTGAGGATGTACTCGCCTTCCGTGAGAAGCAGTATTCAACCGATAAAGCTAAGTTTCGCGAGTGCGTTGCGACAGAGCGCCTCATCGGGCAGCGAAGCGCTGCTCTAAACTCAACCACTTGCGCCAGGAAGCTGGCCGCCCTCAGCGGCCTCTCAACGCGTCCGCAGCACCAAACAGCGGACCCAGTTCCAGAATTCGACCAATGGTTTCGAGGTTTTATTGGGACCGAGAAGAAGACCGATCGAGACGTTCTGCCGCTATCTATCTTCTCCTTCAAGGCGACACCAGGGAACTCCTCGTCTGAGGATTGCCCGGACAGGCATTCTACCTATGTCGGGTTTGGTTTCCCCAAGCAGATGCCCGGCGAAACCTAGGCGTAGCGGAAGAGGACCTGCGATGTTGACGACACGACTCTCTGTAGTTTTCGCGCTCTTGATGGTTCTTGTCGCCAGTCCGCTGAACGCAAATACGGAAGATGACATCAAGCGCGCCGGAGCTGATGGCGACTATGCGACGGTCTTGCGCTTGGCTATGCCCTATGCCCAGAGGGGAAACCCGATGGGGGCCTACTTTGTTGGCGCGGCCTATGAAAAGCAGGGGAAGTACGGTCAGGCGATCAAGTGGCTTACGTCGTCAGCCGAGTCCTCAGCCGACGAATCCTGGCAATGGGCGCGCCATGCACAGTGGCGTTTATACCTGATCCTCAAGGAGAACCATCCGGGTCTGCGACAGAACCCATCAGAAGCCAACAGACGGCTGCGTCAAGCAGCAGAAAACGGATTGCCCATGGCTCAACACAACTATGCGTCGTATTTGTGGCAGGACGAAGGCGAGCTTGAGAGAGCGCGGGCGTGGTATGAGAAAGCAGCCAATGCTGGACAAGTTGAATCCAAAGTAAATCTCGCTATTTTCCTACTCCAGGGGAAGGGCGGATCTCAGGACACCGACACTGGTATTCGTTTGCTTCAACATGCCTCGGCGTCAGGACTTGCCGTGGCGCAATTCATGCTCGGTCAAGTCTACCAAGAAGGGATCGCCACGGTTCAGAATTATGTCCTGGCGCATGCCTGGTATAGCTTGGCCTCGGCCCTAGGCGACCGAAGAGCTCGCAAAGCTCGGGACCGCCTGGCGGCGCAAATGAGTCCTGGGCAACTAGAGCAAGCCCAGCAAGAAGTGGCAGGGTGGAGTGAGCATCTGAGAGATTGGCGAGAAAAAGAACAGCCCAGAGGCATCCGGGCGCCGCAAGAAGAAGATGACTGATCCGGACCGCGCCAGTGGGCCTGCGTTAGCGAAGAACCATGCTTGGGCGACTTCGAGCTGGCCGCCGCTCTTGAGGTAGGCGGTGATGCCAGTGGGGCGAAAGCTGTGGCAGCCGATCGGAGTGGCGATCCCGCCTAATGCCGATACAGCTCTAATGTGTTCCTAACACTTGGAGGCTGACGCCACGAGGAGCCGAGCGATACCTCCATCGCGATGGCCGAGGGCCACATGCCGTCGCTCGCCGACTACACGGACTCAGTTCCGGTACGAATTTCTTCCTCCAAAGCGACGGTTCGGACACCGCTGTGGAATTCGGGATTCACGGTCCGGATGGCAGCACTCGGCACAGCCGGTAGTAAAGGACGGGAGTTGCGAGCAGCGAGAGAATCAGCGATACGGTAACGCCGCCTACGACGGCGATCGCCAAAGGTTGCAGGATCTGCGCGCCCGCGCCCAGCCCGAGCGCAAGCGGCGCCATGCCGAGGATGGTTGCAAGAGCCGTCATGATGATCGGCCGCAGACGGCGACGCCCCGCACGAAGGAGCGCTTCTCGCAACGGCAGGCCTTGCGCGCGGAAGAACTGTTCCGAGTCGAGCATCAGAATTCCGTTCTTGTGAACGATGCCGACGACCATGATCATGCCCATGAACGAGCAGATATTCAAAGTAGAGCCGGTGATCCATAGCGCGGCCAGCGAACCGGAGCCGCACAATACCGTTGCTGCGAGAATCGCCAGCGGTTGGGCAAAGGCGCGAAACTCGAACACGAGAACAATGAATATCAGCAGGATCGAGCCGACCAGGACCTGCGCCAGCCCATGAAAGGATTCCCGCTGAATCTGATAGAGACCTCCGTATTCGATGTCGGTTCCCGCCGCCAACTCCACTTCGTCTGTGAGTCGCCGCTGAATTTCGCTGATCGTAGCCCCCAGATCCCTCCCCGAAAGCTGGGCTGTGACGACCACGGCTTCTTTGAGGTTGTAGCGGTGGATTTCGCGCTGCCCCTCGTCTATGGTTACTTCCGCGATACTCGCCATGGGGAGAGTAACACCCAAGGGCGAGGTCACGAGAGTCGACTCGAGGTCGGCGATTCGCGAGCGCCGATGTTCGGGATAGCGCACTCGAATCCCGTAGATACGGTTCCGGACAATCGTCTCGGAAGCGCGGACTCCGTCGAGCATCGCCGCCTGCAACTCAGCCACTTGCTGGGTCGTGAAGCCGGCCCGGCCCGCCTTGACTGGGTCGACTCGAAACTTCACGAGGGGACCGATGACGACGTTCTGGTTCATCACATCGACCACGCCAGGGACGCCGGGCAACCAGTCCTCGATTCTTTGCGCGATGTTGAGGGCCGTGGCGGGGTCGGGATGGGAGATCTTGATCTCGATCGGTTCAGGCGACCAGGCCAAGTCGCCGATGAGATCTTCAAGAATGTGTGGGAACTCGACCTCGATGGCGGGCTCGCTTGCGATGATGCGCCGGCGGATTTCAGCGGTAACTTCGGCGAGAGGCCGGCGCGGAAAGGACTTGAGCTTGACCAAGAAGTCGCCCGTATTCGGTTCGGCGATCGCCAGCGCCAAACGCGCCCCCGTCCGCCGGGAATAGCTCTCCACTTCGGGCGTATCGCGCAGGATGTCTTCGACGTGCAACAGTACACGGTCGGTCTCTTCGAGAGAAGTCCCGGGCGGGGTGACGTAGTCGAGCACGAATGCGCCTTCGTCGACTTCGGGCAAGAAGCCGCTGCCAAGGCGAAAGTAGACGCCCACGGAAAGCGCGACAACTAGCAACAGGCAGACAAGCGCTGCTCCAGAACGCTCCAAACAGATGGACAACCAGCGGCCGTAGCGCTGAGCGACCGCTCGCATCAGCCGACCTTCGCCCGCTTGTTCGGCCTCTTCGAGGGTTTCGGCTCGGGGGCCGCAGCGGGGGCGGAGCAGGATCTTGGCGAGCACTGGGGTGAAGAATATCGCCAGGGCGAGGGATGCCAGCAGAGCCGTCACCATCGTTGAGGCCAAGGAACGAAAAAACACCGCGGCGATTCCACCGATGAATATCAGCGGCACGAAAACCATGATGAGCGTTAGCGTCGAACCGATCAGAGCGGGCGTCAGCTCCGTAATCGCACTGCGGGCGGACTCGGCCCGCGACTGCCCCATGGACTGGTGGACAGTGATGTTTTCGACCATGACGATGGCGTCGTCGATGACGATTCCGACGCAAGCGGCCATGCCTCCCAGCGTCATCAGGTTGAAGCTCATCGAGAACCAGCGCATAAAGACCACGGCGATCAGCAGCGAGATGGGGATCACCAGCGCGGCGATCAGGGTGGTACGCCAGTCCTTGAGGAAGGCCATCAGCACAGCGACGCTTAAGGCGAGCCCCAGCAGAATGGCGTCGACAACGCCAACGATCGAGTCACGAACGAGAATGGACTGGTCGTAAAACGTGGCGAGACGAATATCGGCGGGCAAGCTGCGTTCGATGCGCTCGATTTCTTCATTGACCGCCTGCGCGATCCGCAGGGCGTTGCCGTCGGGCTGCTGCAGCACGTTGATGAGCACTGCTGGGCGGCCCTCGGCGGTGACGATGTTGTAGACGGGCCGCTCTCCTTTGACGACTTCCGCAATGTCCGCGATCCGAATCGGGACGCCGTCAAGAACGGCCACCACGGCCTGCTCGATCTGCTCCCGCTCGCGCATCAGCCCCGTGACGGTAGTGAGATACAGGCGGTAGTTTTCCTGGATCATCCCGCTGGCGGAGATGATGTTGCCCGAGCGGATCGCGTCCACGACTTTGGTCAATCCCAGCCCGTATCGGTTCAGCTTCTCGGGGTCGACGATGACGTGGAACTCGGGTTCGCGGCCGCCCACGATGCGCGCCTCCATCACACCGGGTATGCGGTACAGCCGCGGGGCGATATCCCAGTAGGCCAGTTCCCAGAGCTCGGCGAGACTGCGGTCAGGCGAGGTCAGGCTGAAGCCGACTGTCGGAAAGACCGAAAAAGTCAGCCGGTTGATGTAGAAGCTTGATTCCGGCGGCAACGTGGGAGCGATCTGAGAGATCTCGCCCTGGACGAGTTGCAATGCGTCGACAATATCGACATCCCAGCGAAAGAATACGCTGATCTCGGTTTCGCCGCGTGCCGTGACCGAGCGGATGTCGGTAACACCTGGAATTCTGCGGGCAGCCTCCTCGAGTCGGCGCGTCACCGTGACCATCTGCAGGTCGACCGGCGTAACGCCGTTGTTGACAAGAATGACGACACGCGGGAAGTCGGTCTGGGGAAATAGTGAAACCGGCAGGCTAAAGGCGAAGACCAGGCCGGCCAGAGAGAACGCCACAGCTACGAGAATCAGCGCTTTCCCGTAAGCTTCGACGAAGCGGGCTAGCGAGTCCGATTTCATGGACCCGGCTCCGCCTCACTGACGGCCAAGCCATCTGACAACCCGTAGCCGCCCTCGACAACAACGGTCTCGCCGATTTTGATCCCTTCAAGGATCTCGACGGTTGAACTTGAGACGACTCCCACTTGGACGCGGTTCTTGCGCACGCTTTGATCGTCGCCGACGCTCCAGACGACCCCAAACGAGCGATCACGCTCGAACTCAATTGCTGAGAGCGGAACGGTTACGGCTTGCCTGCGTTGCCCGGTCACGACCGTCAATTGGCCAAACACTCCCGCTTTGATCTCGCCGCCCGGGTTGGGAATCTCGCACCAGACCTCCACCGTCCGCCGGGCCGCGTCAACCGCTTGGTTGACCACCGTCAGCTTCCCGGAGCGGGCGGTGCCCGGGTCGTCCGAGCTGACGAACCGGCAGAGCTGCTGAGAGCGTAATTCGCGTGTCTTTTCTTCCGGAAACTGGCCGCGGGCCACGGCAACAGACAGGTCCATGACGGTAAAGATCGGGGCGTCGGGCCGAGCCATATCGCCGGGGTAGAGGAACTGCTCGGTGATGAACCCCGGCGAAGGGCTTTTGACTTGAGCGAAGGCGAGCTGCGCTTTAACCAACTCCAATTGAGCTTCGGCTTGGAGCAGGCGGCTCTCGGCGATCCGAATGTCCAGCCGGCGTGACTGGCCCGTTAGGATCTCGAGCGACCTTTGGGCCACCCGCTGCGCGGTCTGGGCCTGCTCATATTGCGTCTTGGCCAGCAAGAGATCGCGCTCGGGCAGGGCTCCTTCCGCTACCAGAGATTGGCGGCGCTCGAAGATTTGCTTGGCCTGGTTCAGCGCCGCCGCCGTGCGTTCCAGCTCACCTTGCACTCGTTCAACCTCGGTGGCTAGGGTTCCGGCGGACGTTCTTTCTAGCGTCGCCTGGGCGTCCGAGACTCGCGCCTTGGCTTCGGCGAGTTGGGCGTCAATGTCTGCGGCGCTCAGCCAGGCCAAGGTCTGTCGCTCGGCCACGCGGTCTCCCTTACGGGCGCCCAACCGCACGATCGGCGCCGTCAGCTTCGAGGCGACCTTGGCTTCGGACTTCGGAAAGATCGTCGCCGGGGCGCTGACGGCTTGCTCGACGTCTTGCAGGGTTGCCTGCGCTGTTCGTACCTCGACGACGATCTCCGGCTCGGCGTCCTCTTGAGCGGGAGCACAGCCCAAGAAGGTCAACAAGGCCAAAACGAGCGTTTTGCTTGAAACGTTCATCGCCCTGCCGCCGCCTCGTAGTCCGCACGAGCCCGGTGGTATTCCGCTAGCGCCGCGTAAAATCCCCCGCCGGCCATGGTGACTTGCTCTTGCGAGAGCACGACGTCGAGCGCAGAACCCTCGCCGCTGTGATAAAGCAGTCGGACTAGGCGCAGGTTCTCTCGCGCATCGCTGAACTCGCTTTCGGCCATCGAAATCCGTTCCTGCGACGATTGCACGCTCGATCGCGCGGCGAGGTACTCGCGGGTGAATGCTCTTTCAGCCGAAGCACGCTCGAAGTCCACTTGTTCTCGTTGAAAGCGCACCGCCCGCACTTGGCTGCGCGTCCGGAACCAATCGAAGACAGGGATGTTGAGGTTCACGTACGCAGCGTACCCGCGCTGGTCGCCCCGGACCTGATTCGCATCCAACCCATATCGAAACACGACATCGACTTGCGGCTTGAGGCTGGCTAGCGCGATGTTCCGCTGGGCGTCCAAGGAGCGGCCCACGGCTGCGAACCGTTCGAGCTCGGGTCGACGTTCGAGTGCGGCCGTAGCTTCTCCTGAGCCCTGTTCGAGTGTTTCGGCCGGCGGGGCGGGCGGCGCATCCAACACATCCGCGACGGTGAGGTCGCGGTCCGCGTCGTGCGTCCAGAACGATGCGAGAACCTGATTGGCCAGTCTCGCATCGAGACGAGCTCGGCTGAGCCGTCGCTCGAACTGGGAACGCTGTGCCGAGGCCTTGAGCAAGTCGGCTCGAGAGGCTTCACCCTGCTGTTGCCGGGCTCGAACGCGGCGCTCGAACGCGCGTACTTCGTCCAGGCTCGTCTCTTCAAGAACGACGAGCCGACGCGCAAGCAGCAGATCGTAGTAAGCCATCGCGACGGCGCGGCGTAGGTCGCGGCGGGCGATTTCCAGGTCCGCTATGGCGATGTCCCGCACCGCGCGGGCGACCGCGAGTCCCGCCCGCAATCGGCCCGAGAGATCCGGAGCCCAGCTCGCGTCGGCAGTCGCCAGGTATTCGCGCAAGCCATTGAGCGCCACGAAACTGAACCGATTCGGACCATTCCGTAGCGGGCTGTTGTAGACGTACCCGGCATTGAGACTGAACTGAGGCAACATCTCGGATCGCGCCGCCGTTTGCCGTTCGCGAGCAACGGCCTGTTCGCGATCGATGGCTTGCACCGAAGACGGCGCCCCAAGTGCAAGTCGGACGCAGTCGTCTAACGTTAAAGCTTGCTGTTGAGCTCGGGCGGGCGAACCCCCAAGCGCCGAGAAGAGCGCGCCCCAGAGGCAGATTCGCTTCAGCCACATCGTGATCATCTCCGCTCCTAACTTTACAGAAGCCGCCGCCGATTGATGATACACGCCCGCCAAACGCTTTGAGAACTCTCCTTTCTTGTCAGGTCCTCAGACGGAGCCAGGACATGCTGCCGTGATCGCGCCGTCTACGCAAGGCTACACTGTCTAGGCAGCTTTCAGCCACAGATTCAATCAACTGGGCCTGAACCCGTGGCCCTTAGAGTAAATCCACGCACGATCGCTTCCCACTCGCAACATCTCACAAGACGAAAAAAATCGCACGCCAAGGCCGATTGAGCGGCGGTTAGGGGCCGAAAGTTGCCCTGTTCGACTTGCTTGTTGATGCCGCCACCGGCTACTATTATATCGGGCCGGCTCTTCGAGTTTCTGAACGCGCTTGGCCGCGATGTCGAGATTGCCGTGCGGCCCAATGCGCCGCGATCGTCAGCCGTCCCATGCTAGCGTTGTGGTGCAGCCGTAGCGGGTCGGTGAAACACTATGGGTAATATGAAGTAGTAGCGTTTCACCAGAGATGGCAAGCTGGCGGCTGCTCTCACCGATCGGATTGCTCGCGGGAAACGTCTCTGCATGTAAGTTTGATCGCGCCTCACAGGGAACTGTTTTTGGAGGAATTCGGGAAGTACTTTGACAGCGTTGAGATAGTTGATTACCCACATTCGAATCGAGACGCCGTCGGATCACGTCCGTGGGCTGTGATTGCAAGAGAGCGGTCCCGGCGCCAGCCCGAGGATGGATTGCGTACCGCGTAGGGTTCTGGGTTTGTACCAGAACGAAGCGAAAGTCTCGGCGGGCTCACTCTATGAGGCGGCGGCACTGGGGTTGAAGGCGAAGCGGCGCAGGGGGCCTTCGGCGACGGTGTCCGTCGAAGAGACCCAGAGAAAAGCGACCGGCTTCCCCCTCTCAGTTTGTCACTCTCTGGATCACGGGGCTCGAGAGTGCTCCTCCGGATCAGGCACTCCTGCGCCGGGGAATGCGGCACAGAATCGTATTGCCCTCAACCTTTCAGCTCTCCTGCTGAGCGCAGTTCTTCGACTGCTTCTGGTACCGTCAATGGCTCACGTTCCTGATTTCCCGGAGGATCTATTTGAACTCCCGTTGGCCGGGAAACATAACAGTCAATGAAGATCAACGGGTTGCGGTTAACTCCCGAATTCCCAATCCCTAAGAGGTAGGATTTCGGGAATTCAAATCTCGATCGAACTCGAACTCCTCGTCTTCAAGGTAGTAACGAATTTCTCGGCCCCCGCCCCGGTTCAGTTCTCCAGGGGCCACTGTTGAGAGCCTCCTCGACTTGGTGCTTGCTCAGACCGTTTTCTCGGGCCAGTGCAACAATCTGTTTCCTGGTTGCTGCCTAGTCGGCCGAGCAAGATAGTCTCGATGACTTCGTCAGTTGACTGCACAGAATGACTGTCACAGGTGTTCGACGGGAGAAATCCGACTCCACGCTCGAACCGCATGGCAAAGTTTTGCACGGGTGCCAGCAAGTTCTCGAACTGCATCGGAGAAGGGGTCACTATGTAGGTCGCCGTCTCGCGGACCGGCCCGCGGCTCCTGCTGGTCCTGCGCCGACCCTGAGTATTGTGCAAGTCCCCGGTAGCTGATTTCCAGCTCCCAGCTTTCGTCACGTTGACCTTCTACCTTCAGTCCGACGAAGGTAACCGCCAGCAATTGTGCTGGCCGCGACATCTTCGCCCAAAGCCCTGAGCGAAGGAGCAACTCGATAGCGCGCTCGTACCCATAACGGGCGACGTGGCCCTTCGGTTTGACGAGCTGCTTGCCCTTGGGAATCGAGGGTACTTCAAAGCGCTGGGCAATCCAGCGGATAGCCTCTTTGAGGCCGCATTCTTGAACGTCTATAACGAGGTCGATAGGACCCATCAGCCCGCCGTCGCAGGCGATGCCGAAGCACTTGACCTTGTTGTAGTGCCTGTCGATGCCAACCGATGGTGTGCGGTCGCCGCGATGATGGCGTTCCGGGTGCCAGCAGCGAATCATCCCGGTGTCGAAGACTTCCAGGCCCAAGGCAGACGCAACCTCCCCTATGGGAACCTTTTCGCGGATGAACTGAGCATCCGGGATGCCGTCCCCGAAACGAGGGTTCGGTATAATGGACTTCACAGGTTGCGAACCAAAGAACGCCCTGCCGGTGGCCGCCGTGCGGGGCGTTGCGTTTTCAGGTGTCCAATTGTTCCGGTCTCCCCCTTTGGGAGCTGGTCTCAAACGTTCCCGCGGCGAAAACCTAACTCGGCCAGCTCGATACCCAGCCGGGCCGCGGAACTGGGAGTCAGTCCAAACTCGCTCGCATACCGAATGAACAGTGCCCAATTCTTGTTTGAGATGGCGACCTCGGGACGTTGCTGGGTATAGCCATTTGTGCCCACGGTCATCGTCAGCCCGTCACACCGTAGGACGGCATCTGACTGCCGTGCGGTAGCGTAAACCGCGCACAGACCCTCCAGAACAGGCAAGTTTTCCTCCGTAAGCAGCCGCTTTTCGACCAGCTTCGGCGCGACCCGTTTCCAAAGCGCTCGGCCCTCAGGGGGTAGCCACCTCGGAGCATTTGGTGCACGCTTCAACGGCTCAAGTTTCGCTTGTGCAACGACTTGTGGCATTTTTTCACCTATGTGGTTCGTTCAAAGCTTCACGGATTCTGGGCTGAACGTCCCCTTCCCCCCCGTCGTGTGCCCGCCCGCTCGTGAGTCGAAAACTATGAGTAACGCGCGTTCGCCTGCCGGGGTCTCCAGGCCTTCACTTCGTAGCGATTCGCCCGCCCCTCCCTTGCTGGTCATTCCGTTGGACTTATCGCCGCCGTGCTCTCTGCGGCCTTGCGCCGCTGGAACGCCCGAGCCCAGCAAACTTGGAACTGGGTGTGCTTCTGGGTATCCGCCAATATCACGCGAGCCGCCAGGTCGTTAGTCGCGTCGTAGTCTCGCTTCTTGCGCATCGAAGGCTGGTTCGCGAGGCGGGCGCGGGGGCCTTTGGCTTTGCGGTTCATAGCCTTGCCAACCGTTCCGCAAGTTGCTTGGGTCCACTGCCAGGTCCACTGCCCAACCCAATTTCTTTCTCGGCTTCAAACCAGCGCTTGACTCGCTCCTTCGCTTCAGCCGCCAACGCGCCCGGTGGTTCTGTACAATCCACGCAAACTTGCTTGCCGGGGGCAGGCGTCCACACCACTTCGTGCTTGTGCTCAGGACACAGGCCGATTATTGAAAGCTCGATTCTGGGCTCGTGTGGCGGCGGCTCAGCCTGAGTCTTTGCCGATGTCGTCGAGTCGTCGTACAAACTCTGAGCGCGGGCACTTGCCGCGATAGCGTCGATAACCTTCAACCCGAAGGTGATTGGGTTGACTTCCGGGTTTTGGCTGAGAGTGTGGCGTCCGTGTTCTTCGATGCCAGCCGCGAACTCGTCGTCAGCGAAGCCTGCGGCTTTCACCTTCTGGACCAGCCGAAAGAACACCTTGACGGTTATGGTGGGGAAGTTCTGTTTGAGCTTTTGAAAGGTTTTCCCCCAACCATCAGGGAGAGCAGCAGCAGCAGCAGACTGGTGCTCAGCACTCAAGGTGGGCTCTTCGCCGGTTTCTTTGCTACTGCTGCTGCTACTCTCTCTTTGTTTTTTTTGTTCTGTCTGTTTTGTTTGTCCTGTATGTTTGTTCTGTTTGTGTTTCAAGTGGGTTAGGCCATGGGTTTCGTTTGGCAAACCCATGGGTTTCGCTTGGGTTCCGAGTGGGTTTTTCCTGGGCCTGCCCCCTTTTCTCCCGTTAAGCGTCTGTTTCTTCATGAACTTACGAGCTTCAGCTAGCGCCTCACTGGCAGCTCCATTCACCAGACGCCCCTTTTCTTTCGCCGGCGAGAACTCTTTTGACACGCGCGGCCATACGGATTCCATTTCACTTTCGGTAACGCCGAGAATCCGCGCCAGGAGTGAAGTATCGGCGGGAATGCTGCCGTTGTGACTGCAGCAATAATCCTGAAGGTCCCGTAACGCGCCGCACTCGGCAAGGTTCATCGTGAGACGAGTCTCGCTGGTGAGCCACCTATCGGGATACGATTTCACCCATATCACGTTGATGTCACGCACACGCCGTGTCCTCGGCCTGGCGTTTCAGGCTCCGCCCAAGGTACTCGTCGAGCGCGGATTGTGGGTATCTAATCAACTTGTTTTCGTACTTGACAAAAGCAGGCCCCTGCCCGGTAAGACGCCAACGCTGGAGCGTCTTCACGCTTACCCCTAGGATTTCAGCGGCTGCCCGTTCCGGATGTTTCTTTCCCTGTAATTCAGTCATTTTTCGATTCTCCAGTTCTCCCAGTCTTTGCCATCCTTCCCTTGTTAGAAAACCCGGCAGGCCGCGCGACTAGGCAGGTTCGCCGCCGCCCGGCTGCGACCTGACCCAGTCTTGCAACGATTCGAGAGAATACCGGACAAGGTAGCCACCTGGCTTCTTGTAACGGGGCCCCCGGTTCTGGGCGCGGAAGCGTCTGACCGTTGATAGCGACGTGCCGATGAATTTGGCCGCATATCGCTCGTCTTTGTTGAAGCACGGGACATCGTCGGCAATCTGGCTCGTGACTTGCTCAACAGGCATCAGTGGTTCTTACCTCCGTCCATAGAGTGCCACGGGTAGTTAGAATTGATAGCGGACAAAGAATCCCTTGGTCTGATGTCCGGTCGCCACCACAGTGTTGTCGGTCGCTGCATGATTTTTTATGCGCTACAAGACCTGTGTCCGCATTTTTGGAAGAGCCTCCACGACGATGTTTGGACGACTCAAGACCCTGAAAACGTGGCGCCATGGCTGAGAGCGCACAGTGTGGTAGACGATTGGTTCGCCGATATAATCGCCGAGACTCTTATTAGCTGGACGAAGGATCCCAAAGGGCCGAACGAGCGATTAGACCCAGACTACCGGTGGTTCATGGTGCGTAGCGAAGACAAAGCGCCGGACTTCTGCCCGCAATTCGGCCAACCCTATCCGACTTACGCTGCACCAGAAAACTTGACTCTGGATACGTTGCATAGCATTCCGCGCAACGAGATGGAGGATTGGACAAAGCTGGTCGAGACCGAGCCGCTAGAGGAGTTTGCAGGCCGAATGCGCCGGCAATTTGAAGCGCAACTGCGAGAGTACGTCAAGACCATGAAGGACGGTTGGAACTACGATTCCAGTCCCCAGCTCTGGGAGCACGCTCAATGGACTGCGCTTGCGTTCGTCCGAGTTCCGATTGCAGAAATCGCACGGCGCTGGAAAAATCTGCAGCGGGTTGGTGCTAACGGCCAACCGGTCTACCGAGATGCAGAATCAACGGTTTCAAAGGCTGTGAAGCGCTTTGCCGCCCGCATTGATTTAACTCTGCCCTCTGACTAGGTACATGGGGGGCGCATCTCTCAAGAAGTACGTCTTAGAACTGTGGGGGATTTTGTGGGGACTCACTGCTACCCAGGCTTCCTCAGGCGTCCGCATACAAGAGTCTCGGAAGCCCGTATATTGTTGCTTATTAGGGCACTTGAGTAATGACGAGAAAAGGTGAGCAATGCCATCGGAAGGATTTTAAGTCCTTTGCGTCTACCAGTTCCGCCACCCGGGCATCGCTTTCTTTTCAACAACCTATCACGCTCACATGCGGTCTTCTTCCGGTCCTCTTAGGGGCGTTATGCCCCACTTTTTGTGCCACTTTCTTGCTCAGATCCACTCCTAGAGTAAGCTTCTGAGCAGCTTGATTCATTCCCTCATCGGGAACCTCGATGTACATATCCGCCGTATGGGGTATTTAGTTGACTCCAGTAGCCACTACATCTTGGGGGTGGGGGTGCCGGCCCTGGTGGCCTCGACCATTGTCTTATAGGGAGCAGGGTCGGCGGCGACCGCCTGCTGGAGGAGGCGATAGAAAAGTTTGCCGCGCGACCGTGAGGTCCGCCGGTTGAAGCGGAACGTGAACTCGTCCAGGTAGTAGTCCAAATACTCGTGACTGACAGCCCCCTGGTGGGTCCCCAACAGCCAGCGCTTTAGCAGAGAGGCGACACGATGGACTCTCGGCAGCAGCTTACTCGCCGATTGCCGCTTCCCGCGCAGCACGGTGACTTCATGGCGGTATCCTTTGTTCTCCAATCCCGCATAGCCTTCCCAGCCGTCGGTGTGCACGAGGCTGCCAGGTTGGATAGCTTCTTCGACAAAGGCTTCCAAGCTCGCCGCTGAGGCATCCGCGATCCGACGGAGCCGGATGCGACCCATACCGCGCCCATCCTCCTCGGCAGCAACCGCAACTAACGCTTTGCCAACCATTTCGCGACCTCGGACGCCCTCTTCGACTCCGCCCACATACGTTTCGTCCACCTCCACCCGGCCGACCAGCCGATTGCGACCGGGGCGCACCATGGCGCGGCGGAACTTGTGCAGCCAGGTCCAGGCGGTTACATAGCTACCCAAACCCAAGACCCGCTGCAACTCCAGCGCGCTGGCCCCGCCTTTTTGCGTTGTCACCCACCAAGCCGCCCGGAACCACAACGTCAAGGGCTTGCGGGTGTCCTGGAAAATCGTGCCCGCCGTCACCGAGGCCTGGTAACCGCAGTCGGCGCAGAGCAGCAGATTGCGTTTGCTGGCCCATGAGGACTGGATCCCACAGCGCGGGCACACGAACCCCTCCGGCCAGCGCAGCTTCAGCAGGTACTCCCGGCACGCCTCCTCGGTCGAGAATCGAGCTTCCAACTCGACGAGGTTTCGGGGGTAGTCCTCCTTCATGCCCCCAACCACAACATATTGTGGCTACTGGAGTCAACTAAATACCCCATCACCAGCAATGGTAGTGTCTCAAACTGAGGCACTACCCCAGCAATCTGTGCTGACGTATCCCATGTGTTATCATCCTCCTCCTCCTCCATCATCTCGGGGTTGTTCGGGTCGTAGAGTTGAGTTTTGATTTCACTAAACAATCCCATGTTTCCATCGTGCCCGTGGACGTTTTGATTCCAAGGTCGAGTGACGTCTCTCAATTTGTATTTCGGATCAGCAAACAAACCATGGTCAAAAAAAGTGTCTAGGTGGATGTTGTTGATGTTGGTGGTCGCATCTCCATGGCAGCAATGCCAATTTTCGGTCCTTCAGAGTCTACAATTACAGTGAACTCGTGGGTACCCCAACCCTGCTGGTCACCCCAACCCTGCTGGTCAGGGGAGCCCGAAGTTGGATCTCGCCACACGTTGTCGTACCCGCATGTCGTCACCCATGCACGAATTCGAACCTTGAACAGTCCTGCTTCTTTGGGAGTGACGTATAGATTCAGGGTTTTACTGCTCCCGGGCGAGACATTGTCCCAATCTGCTTCGACAAGCAGATGGGGTGTCACCGTCGGACAGGGATCGGTGGCGCAGTCTGCGAACCCCTCCATCGCGGTAGTCGAAATTGTGGTAGTTGCCGGTGACGTTCTCGGTAATCACCGTGGCTTGACTCGAATTATAGGAAAGGGCGCTCGTGGCGGGGATAGTCAGGGACGGGAAAGAAATGGATATACGCGCGTGTTCGGCTGTTGCCCCGTCCGTCCGAAGGGTGGCTGAGACCGTGAACAACTGATTCGGATCGACACTGTCTTCCGAAATGTCCCGCGTCGTGAGCGTTGGCGCCGGAGCCGGTGGCGTGTAGTTCACTGTCAGCACATCAGAATCCGTGTTTGCCGCCGCGTCCCTTGCCGTAACAGTGAAAACCACCGCCTTAAGGCGGTGGCTGCAGTAACAGACTGTAAGTCCTGTTCCGGCCTGAGGCCGGCAAGATGAATCCCGCACCAAGCGGGCTGCAAGAAGTAGACGGACTTAACCGTCTACCCCGAAATCTTCGTCCTGCTCCACGCTCTGCTCGCCGATGTACTGCGCGATCACTTCGTCGGTCACATTCCCCGAACTGCAGCAAAACTATCCTCGCGCCCACAAGCGCCGCCCCCAGAACTGCTTCTTCAGATGCGCAAACCCCGCCAACAGATGATGCGCCGTCTTGCCTTGCAACCATTGCAGCAACCGACTGATCGTGACCTGTGGCGGGATCGACACGAACAGGGGCACGTGGTCCCTCGACACATGCCCCTTCAGAATCTTCACTTCGTGCTGCGCGCAAATGTCGCGAATCAGATCGCGCACTCGCAATGCCACCTCCCCCGTCAGGGCTGGCCGGCGGTACTTCGTAATCCACACCAAGTGCAGGTGGATCTCGAACACCGTATGCGCGCCACGTCGGTATTCCGCCATCCCCCAAGCCTATCGCGCGGCGCGCTCGCTGAAGCTGGAGTGAACCCCAGAAGTGAGACAAGATAAAGTGGGACAGAATTCAGCGAAATGGAGAAGGAGTTCCAGATGGGGAGAAGGAAACAGCGCTCGTATGAGGCGAGATTCAAGGAAGCAGCGGTGCGCCGCATGCTTGACGGGGAGAGCATCATGAGGTTGAGCCGCGAGCTCGACGTAGCGCGGGCGGTGTTGTATCGCTGGCGCGACACCTATCGGGCCGAGGGCCTGGCAGGTCTCGAACGGCGGCGCGGGCGGCCGCGACCCGGACAGCAAGTGGTGAGCTTGAAGTCGCCTGATCCCGCCGCCGAGCGGATCGCAGAACTTGAACGTCTGGTCGGCAAGCAAGCGGCGGAATTGGATTTTTTCGAACGAGCCTTCGGCGCCTTGAATCTCGCGAGGCCGAGCAGCGACGCTCGAACCGCGAGCAGCTCTACGCGGTTATCAACGAAATCCGCGCCGAAGGCCGACTCAGCATCGAACAAACTTGCGAACTCGCGGGGGTGAGCCGAGTGGGATATTACCGCCAATTAGCCCGCGTCAAACCTGCGGAAGCGGACATCGAATTGCGCGATCGGATTCAACGCATTACGCTTTCGAATCGCCGCTACGGCTATCGTCGGGTGACCGCCGAACTGCGCCGGCAAGGCTTCACCGTGAACCACAAGAAGGTCCTGCGTCTGATGCGCAACGACAACCTGTTGGCAATTCGCAAGCGCCGCTATGTGTTGACGACGGACTCGGACCAGCAGCGCGCGGCCTATCCGAATTGGGCCAAAACTCTACAAGTTGACGGCATCGACCAGCTTTGGCAGGCCGACATCACGTACGTGCGCATGCGCCGCTCGTTCGTCTACCTGGCGGTCGTGATGGACTCCTACTCGCGGCGGGTGGTGGGCTGGGAATTGGGCCCTTCACTCGAAGCGATCTTGGCGCTGAATGCGTTGCGTCAAGCGATCGAGTTACGGCGGCCCAAGCCGGGGCTGGTGCATCATTCCGATCAAGGGGTCCAATACGTCTCAAGGGCATACGTCGGGCTGCTGGAACAATGTGGCGCGCTGATCTCGATGAGCCGGCGTGGAAATCCTTACGACAACGCCCGCGTAGAGAGTTTTATGAAGACGCTCAAGAGCGAGGAGGTGAACCTACAGACGTACCAATCGATGGACGAAGCAAGGGCTTCGATCGCGGATTTCATCGACGCGGTCTACAACCAACGGCGATTGCATTCGTCGCTGGGATATCAACCGCCGGCGGAGTTCGAGGCATCGTTGCCGGCATACGAACAGCTCAGAAATCCGAGCTTTGAGTTTTCCGAGGCATGAGACAATCTATCGAGACATCGCTTGCACCCGGAGCGGGACACATGTCCCGCCCCGAGGCTCATCGTCTCGATGAGTTGTCGGCCGGGTATTCCTTGGCGGGTTGCTCTCCAGCAGCGCCTGCCTCCGCTTTCCCGGCTGTTTCAGAGTATTGCAATAGTGTCGCTCGAAAGTCTACAATCTTTCAGCGAACGGTTACTGTCTCACTTTGTCGCTGTCTCAGCCTAGGGGTGCATACCAGTGACTTGCATTCACCCGCATTGTGCCCTGTCCCGGCCGGCTCGCTTTCAGCATCATCTTGTGTTGGAAACGCTCCCCCCTTCAGGCTCATCTTGCATTGGACAACTCTATAAGGTTGTCGCTCGCGGCCAGATCACTCACACTGAAGGGTTTGGAGTTCGTCGGAGAAATACGGGTTGACCCCTCATCGAGCCTGATCTGACTTACACCCAGCCTTCGAGCGTAACTCAAGTGAAATTCCAGAGATACATCTGTCTCATCCTGTTGGTGCTGGCAAGCGCTGGCGCCAAGCCCAGTCTCACACAAGCAGACCACCAAGCCTGGGACTCCATCCTCAAAGAGTTCGTTAATACCGATTCCCGGGTCGACTACGCCCGGCTCAAAAGTGAAGCGGCCAACCGGCTCGCCCGGTACACCGATCAACTTGCCGCCGCCGAAGGCCCCGATTGGAATTCCCCGGAAGGCAAAGCTTTTCTCATTAACGCCTACAACGCATTTACAATCCGGTGGGTTGTCGAGAACTACCCTGCCAGCAGCATCATGGCAACGCCGAATCCGTTTCGCAAGAAACGGCACCGTCTCGCGGGCGAGCAGGTTTCGCTCTACGAAATCGAGGAGCGGTTGAGGAAAAGTGCGGATCCCAGAATCCACGCGGCTCTTGTTTGTGCCGCGCTCAGTTGCCCTCCTCTGCGCCGCGAAGCCTACGTTGCCGCGCGCCTCGAGGAACAACTCGGCGACAACACCCGCCAGTGGCTGGCCGACCAAGAGCTTAATGAATTCGATCCCCAGGGCGCTAAGGCGAACCTGAGCGCTGTTTTTGACTGGTACAAGAAAGACTTCTCATCCTTCCCGGGAGGCTTGGAGGGGTTCGTACGCGAATACGCTCCTCGGGACGAGATCGAGTTGCTCGGCGACCGCCGGCTTTCCATCAGCTTCAAGGAATACCGCTGGGGACTCAACGACCAATCCCCGATCGGCGAGGACTACTCGGGCTTCCGGCTCGCCATCGATTGGCTCAAGAACTGGTTCCGCTAGAACCCCGGGGGGTCCCCGCCGACCGACTAGCCACGCAGCGGACGTTTGGACCCGGTTGGACCCAGCTCGTCTGTGACCACTCCGTAAGTTGTTGATTCTACGTCAGGGCGGGAAATGGCTGCGAGATTTCCACAGGCCGGGGCGGGGGGCGGACTGAGTCACACCCCCGTTCAATCCGGCACCGCCGGTTGGCCCAACTCACTTGCGTTCGGGGCTCTGAATCTACGCCGCAATTGCGCGGCGAAAAGGGCGATCCGCGGGAGTGGATCGTAGTTCACCACGACCCTCGGCCGGGCTGGAGCAAGGAAGCCTACACCAAGCTGGACCGATTCGCGCGCAACCAAAGATACAAACTCTACGATGACGGCAGGCTTTTTGACTTACCCAACGACGTGCTCGAAGAACACCCAATCTTGCCCGCCCAAGAAACCGCGGAAGCCAAGCAAGCACGCGGCCGCCTACAAAAAGTTCTCGATACTCTGGTGTGAACAGCCCAGCAGCCCGGTTTGCCGTTTCGGCCGCTTCCTATTCGCTGGGATTCACCTGCAACTTTGTCTACAATAGGCGGTTGCCCGCGGCTCGCTTGCCGCGGACGGCCGTTCCTCAAAGCAACATCGGAGAAAGTATGAAACTCAAAGACCAAGTCGCGATCGTCACCGGAGCCGGTACAGGGATGGGCCGGGCCATCGCCGAACGATTTGCCGCCGAGGGGGCCAAGGTTCTGGTGAATTACCGGGCCTCGAAAGACGCGGCTGAGGAAGTCGTTGCCGGGATCAAGGAAAAGGGCGGTGAAGCGGAAACCTGTCAGGCAAACGTCGCGGTCGACGCCGAAGCCCGCCAGATGGCCGCCGACGCCGAACAGCGCTGGGGAAGGCTTGACGTGCTGGTCAACAACGCCGGCTGGAGCAAGGTCACGCCCCACCACCAACTCGAAGACTTGACCGACGAGATATGGGATCGCACGCTAAACACCAACCTGCGCGGCGCCTTCTATGCCACCCGCGCGGCCGTGCCGCTCATGCGCAAATCCGGCGGGGGCTCGGTCATCAACAACACGTCGGCCTCCGCTTGGCACGCGGCGGGAAGCTCGATCGTCTATTCGGCTTCGAAAGCCGCCTTGGTGAACATGACCAAATCACTGGCCCGCGTGCTGGCTCCCGAGATTCGCGTCAACGCCATCGCGCCGGGGCTGGTCCGCACACGCTTCGCGGGCTGGCCTCAGTCGGTATTTGACGAAGGTCCCAAGCACACGCCCCTGCAGAGAATCGCGACGGCTGAAGAAGTGGCCGCCGTGGTGCTGTTTTTGGCCGCCGACGCCACGGCCATCACGGCCGAGACGATTCTTATCGATGGCGGCAAGACGCAGTTGGGCCGCTAACAGAGCCCCGAGCGCAAGCGAGTGGGTCAGCAAGCGAGTGGGTCAGCGCAAGCAGGAAGCGCTTCGAACCCGGCCGGACAGAACTGCGACTCAACGGCTGGAAACCGCTTTTGGTTGCTCTTCAGGAGTTTCTTCCTGCTCTAGTTGGGGCTTCTGGCGGCCTTTCAGCAGGTCGAGCGCCACGTCGACAATCATGTCCTCCTGGCCCCCGACCATCTTTCGTTCGCCCAGCTCGACCAATATTTCGCGGGTATCGATTCCGTAACGTTTCGAAGCCGCCTCGGCATGCCGCAGGAAGCTGGAGTAGACGCCGGCATAGCCAAGCGAAAGAGTCTCGCGGTCCACGCGGACCGGCCGATCCTGCAGCGGACGAATGAGGTCTTCGGCGGCATCCATGAGAGCAAACAAGTCGCAACCGTGCTGGAGTCCCATGCGGTTAGCCACCGCTATGAAGACCTCAATTGGCGCGTTACCGGCCCCGGCCCCCATCCCGGCCAGTGAACCGTCAACGCGCGTCACCCCGTGCTCAATCGCGACCAGAGTGTTGGCTACACCGAGCGAAAGATTATGGTGGGCGTGCATGCCAGTTTGAGTTGCCGGATCGAGGACTTCGTTGAACGCCTTGAAGCGGTCCGCGACATCATGCATCAAAAGCGCGCCGGCGGAGTCCACGACGTAGACGCAGTGCGCTCCGTAGGACTCCATCAGCTTCGCCTGCCGCGCCAGCTCCGCGGGCGGCGTCATGTGCGCCATCATCAGGAAGCCGGCAACGTCCATCCCCAGCCCGCGGGCGTATTCCATGTGTTGCTTGGAGACGTCGGCCTCGGTCGAGTGGGTGGCGATACGAATCGACCGGGCGCCGGCCTGGTAGGCGTCTTTTACGTCCCCGGCGGTGCCGATCCCAGGCAACAAGAGCGCCGTGACGATCGCATTTTGCACATTGCCGGCAACAGCCTCGATCCATTCGAGGTCGGAATGCGCTCCGAAGCCGTAGTTGAAACTCGATCCGGAAAGGCCGTCGCCGTGCGAGATCTCGATAGCGTCGACCCCGGCGGAATCCAGAGCTTTCGAGATCTCGACGACCTGATCGACGCTGTACTGGTGACGGATGGCGTGCATGCCGTCGCGAAGCGTGACGTCTTGGATGTAGAGTTTCGTGCCGGTCATGTCGCCTCCCTCGGGCCCCTTATTTCCCTCTCCCCCCGCCTCTCCCCCTGGACGACCCGCCCAGAGAAAGCTGGAGGGCCGCTCCGTTACGGTCACGGCTCCGTTTTTTGCTGCGCCAGCCGCTCCGCCGTCTTCAACGCCGCCGACGTCATGATGTCCAGATTGCCGGCGTAGGCCGGAAGGTAGTGCGCGGATCCTTCGATTTCCAGATAGATCGACGACCGAATGCCGCTGAACCCGTTCATGCCCTCCATTGCCAGCGGATTCTCCGGACCGAAGCGCTCGAACTGCACCTCTTGCTTGAGCCGGTAACCGGGCACGTAGCGCCGGACCTGATCGACCATTTGATCCACTGAAGCGGAGATGGCCGCTGTGTCCGCCTCCTCGCTCAGGCAAAAAACCGTGTTGCGCATGATCACCGGAGGATCGGCCGGGTTGAGGACGATGATGGCCTTGCCGCGTCCCGCGCCGCCCACGGTTTCGATTGCCCGGGCGGTCGTTTGCGTGAACTCGTCGATGTTGGCGCGCGTCCCAGGCCCCGCGGATTTGCTCGCGATCGAGGCGACGATCTCGGCGTAGTGGACATTCGCAACACGGTTCACCGCCGCCACCATCGGGATGGTCGCCTGACCGCCGCAACTGACCATGCTGAGATTCGGCGCTCCGAAGTGCTCTTCCATATTCACCACCGGCACCACGTAGGGGCCGGCCGCCGCCGGCGTCAGGTCAACGATCTGCTTGCCGTGCCGGCGCAGGACTTCGTCATGGCGCGCGTGCGCTTTCGCCGAGGTCGCATCGAAGACGATCTCGATCTCGTCGAAATGCGGCATCTTCACAAGGCCGTCGAGACCCTCGTGAGTTGCCGGGACGCCCATCCGCGCGGCGCGTGCCAATCCGTCGGAGTCGGGGTCGATACCAACGAAAGCGCCCACCTCGAGGCTATCGGAAGTTCGCAGCACCTTGATCATCAGGTCCGTCCCGATATTGCCGGAGCCGATGATGGCGACCTTGGTTGGCATGATTGTCTAGTTTACTCCTTTGGCATGCGGGCCGACGTCGCGGAGCGTGGCAGAAAACTCAAACGGCCGGACAGAGGCGCGGACGGAAGTCCGCGCTTTCGAGTTCGGTCTTCTTGACGTGGCGCGCGCCTCCCGGCGGGCAGCGCCGGCCTCCGGGCCGACGTGGGGACCGGCTTCAGCCCCGGTCCTGGTGTGGACGGCAGTCCACGCCACCGCGGACTTCCGTCCGCGGCTCTGTCCGGCCATCTGAAATTTTTGCCCCGTTCTGATAGGTGTCGCCGCTGACGTCCGTCGGTCCGCCAACTCAACCGCGCGCCAAGCGGCTCAGCAGTCCGCCAACCGCATCGCTGATCCGCTCGGCCGTCAGCGTCTCCGGCAGGGGGAAGGCAAGGACCGGGCGATTGGTTTCCGGGTCGGTGCGGACCAGATTCGCGACCGCGTGCTTGAGCGGATCAATCCCGGCACTTGGCTGCGCGCCCGCGGCTGCGCCGTCGCCGCCGTTGACCTGCCCGGTCTTTGCGGGCTGTTGCGACAAAGACTCGAGAAACCGCACGCCCGCTTCCAGCAGATTACCCGCCGCGGCGGCTAGCTCGGCTTGCGGTGCGGGCCGCGGGCCGCCGGCGACAGCGCCTTGTGGTTCTTCTCCACCGCCCGCGGTCGCGGTGACGCCGGAAGGCTGGCTCGGTGGTTCAGGCTCCCCGGCTTTCGGTGCCGCAGCAGCGGGTTGCATTGCAGGCTCGGGCCGCCCGGAGCCGTCCGCAAACGTTTCCTTGATGACCTGCATCATCGACTTGCGGCCCAGCTTTTCGAAGCTGATTTCGTCGGCCGTCTGGTCGAACAATCCTGAAAACAGCGCCTGCTTCAGTTGCAGCGTCTTCCACACCCGTTCCTCGATGCTACCCTCGGTCAGCAGATGAATCACCTGAACAGGCCGCGTTTGCCCCAAGCGGTGAACCCTGCCGATGCGCTGCTCCAAACGGGCCGGGTTCCAGGGAGGCTCGAAATTGATCACCGCCGAAGCGGCCTGAAGATTCAGTCCCACCCCGCCGGCGTCGGTCGAAAGAAACACCTTGCAATCGGGGTCTTCGCGAAACCGCTCGAGCAGCCGGCCGCGCTTGCCGCTCGGCACTCCGCCGTGCAGTCTCTCGAAACCGATCTTCAATTTCTTCAGTTCTTCGCCAGCCAGATGTGTCATGCGCTCGTATTCGCTGAACACAACAACCTTGCGTCCTTCCTCGATCACCAGCTCGCGGATGATCTCCCGGAACTCTTTCAACTTCGGAGAGTGGTGCGTCTCTTTGTCGAACAGGAAGGTCGAGTTGCACAGCATCCGCATGTTCTGAATGCAGCAAAGGACGCGCCGCCGGTCCACTTCCGATAGCCAGCGCTGGCGGTTCCATTTGTGTATCAGTTTGGCCAAGATGTCGCTTTGCTCCCAATAAGGATCGGCCTGCTCTTTCGTCAGAGGCACGCGAAAGATCTGGTCGGTGCGTTCGGGGAGCTGTGTCAACACCTCTTTGCGCGTACGCCGCAAGAAAATCGGTTCGAGCTGTTGGTGAATGCGTTCGAGCCCGCGGTAGCCGATGAGCTTGCCCGCGTCGTTTTTGATGACGTGCTCCTGGATAAATTGGAAGGCCGGTCCAAGCCGCCGTCCGTCGATAAACTCGACCACGGAGTAAAGTTCTTCCAGCTTGTTCTCCAGCGGCGTGCCGGTCAGCACGAAAGCGTAGCGGCTCTTCAACTGTTTGATGCCTCTGGCCGTCTTGGTCTCCCAATTGCGAATGCGCTGCGCCTCGTCGAGAATAATCAGATCCGGCTGCAGCTTGTGGATCTCTTCGAGGTCCCTCATGACGAGTTCATAGCTGGTCAAATTGAAAAAGCAGGGCGCCGCATAGAGGCGCCGGCGTTGCGGCAAACGTCCCTCGATGACCTGGGCGGAGCGATCACAGAATTTCTCAATCTCGGTTTTCCACTGATATTTGACCGAGGCCGGCGCGACGACCAGCACCCGGTCGATGCCCTGGCGCCGCTGCAACAACTCCGTCGCCGCGATGGCCTGAATCGTCTTCCCGAGGCCCATGTCATCCGCCAGCACGACGCGGCCGCGGCAGGCGGCGAATAGCGCTCCCTGCATCTGATACCGGTACAAGGGAACCTTCAGCAGGCGGTCGAGAGCCAGAGTTCCCTTTTTCAGCTTGCCGAGCTCTCGGCGCTCCAGAGCCATCCCGTCGGATAGCTCGTTTTGGCGGTCGATGAACTCCAGAACGTCGCTGTAGACAACCGTGGTGTCGTCGGCGCGGCGCAATTCGTCGAGTATCCCGGTGAACCCCGGGTAGTACTTTTCGAGCATGGCTCCCGAAGAATCAAAGTATTTCCCGCAGAGCGCCTGAAGCTGGGGGCTGGGCTCGTCTGGAAGCTGCAGCTTCACGCTCAACGCCGCGCCATACTCGAGGGCCAGTGAAGCGCGCCGCCGTTCGTAGCGTTGTTTGGCCAAAGCAGAACGGTGGCGCTTTTGCAGCCGCAACAGCAGCGCCTCGATGTGCTTGCACGTACCCAGCGTGTTCACCGCGAAGTCGGGACAGGAGCAATAGTTGTCAAACACCCCGGGGCCCCGCATCGCCACGCGGTACTTCTTGCCGCTCGCCGCCTGCACTTCATAATCGCCGTAGGCCCCTTTGCGGGGCCGCGAAATAACCTTTCGAATAGCATCCGGAGCGCGTTCCCGGCGCACCTGAATCTGTTCTTCGACCAGCATGGGAGGGTCCTCCTAATGGTGAGAGCAACGGTCAGAATAGCAGGAAGTTTCCAGTGCCCGACCAGCGGGCGGGAAGCAGCCTTCATCGACGGGCGCGGGGTATTGAAAGAAGAGGGTGTTTCCAGCAGCTCATCTGGCTCACCGGGTGTCGTCGTTGCTCCCTAGCGGCAATGCTGTTCACTTAGAGCCTTCGAGTCGAGGGTCTTTGAGCCGCGAAGCGGCGCAGGATCGTAGCCAAGGGTGGAGCGAAGCGGAACCCTGGATGCGAATACCATCAAGGGTAAGCCCCGCACGGGGCGTAGGAGCAAACCGGCCCGTTCGTCTCCGAGGAGAGCAATGTGCGGCGGGCGTTCACCGATGTCCGATACATGATGACCCGCCATGCAATAAAAGGTCCGCGGAACCGCCAAGTGAACGGTATTGTCCCTAGCGGCCAAAGAGGGTAGAATAAGGGATCGAGCCAGAAACGTAGTCCAGCGTCCTGTCGCCAACCGTGCCACGCAAGTGGCGTCCTACGAAGGTTCCCCATTCAAGGGAGAGATTCGCTTGCCGGGGGGTTCGTGTTTGCGGGCTGCGCAAGAAGAAGTGCGATAAGAGGTAAGATAGGTTCTTGACCTTGAGGAGCGTATATGAGTACTAGGAACTTCGATTTTGCACTGGCGATTGGCGGAGCAGCCGGACAGGGAATCGCCACGCCAGGCAACATCCTCGCCCGCATGTTTGTCCGGCGCGGGCTCCACCTGTACGCCTACAACGCCTATCAATCCATCATTCGGGGCGGACACATTTTCCTCACCATCCGCGCAAGCGATCAGGAACTTGGCGACCACGGCGACAAGCTGGACTTGCTAGTGGCTCTTAACCAGGACACGATGAGCCGTCACCTGGGTCTATTGGGACCCGGTGCGCGGGCGGTTTTCAACAGCGACACGATCACGCCGGGAGAATCGGCCGAAGGCGTCCAGTTGTGCGGCTTGCCGGTCAAGGAGCTGACCAACAACGATCGCAACAAGCTAGTGCAGAACACCGTTGCTCTAGGCGCGATGATGCACCTTTGCGGGCTGCAGTTCAAGATCCTCGAAGATGCCCTGACCCTGCAGTTCAAGCGCAAAGGACAGGAGGTTGTCGACCAGAACGTCGGAGTGGCCCGCGCGGGTTTCGACTATGCCGCCGCCAACTTCGCGGCGTTCCCGGACGCGATTCCGACCGGCGAGAAGCCTCTGGCCGTCTGGACGGGCAATGAGGCGCTGGCGATGGGCGGCGCGGCGGCGGGTTGCAAGTTCTACTGCGCCTATCCGATGAGTCCGGCAACGGGCGTTCTGCATTGGATGGCCAAGAATGCCCGCGATTTAGGCATCATGGTTCGCCAGGTGGAGGATGAAATCGGCGTCGCCAACATGGCGATCGGCGCCGCTCATGCCGGCTGCCGCACCATGTGCGCCACCTCGGGCGGCGGATTTGCTCTCATGACCGAGGCGATCGGCGCGGCTGCCATGATGGAGATCCCGGTGGTCTTCATTAACGTGCAGCGGGCCGGCCCTTCGACCGGAGTTCCCACCAAGACCGAGCAAGGTGACTTGTGGCAGATGCTGGGCGCCAGCCAAGGCGACTTCCCCCGCCTGATCGTGGCGCCTTACGACGCCCTCGATGCATTCAATACGATGGCCGAGGCCTTCAACCTGACCGATAAGCTTCAGTGCCCGGCCTTGGTTCTCTCCGACCTTCTGATCTCGGAGGGAACCTTCAGCATCGCCCCGGACAAGATCAATATGCAACCCAAGATCGACCGCGGGAAATTGATCCGCGAAGGATCGTCGAACGGCAACGGGTACAAGCGATATCTGAGCACCCAAGACGGTGTGGCGCCCCGCGCAATACCAGGTCTCGAAGGATATATACACGTGGTCTCTACGGACGAGCACGACGAGGACGGCGTGCTGATCAGTGATGAGTTCACCAATCCTCACAAGCGCCGCGAGATCGTCGAGAGGCGGGCCCGTAAGATGGCCGGCCTCGAAAAAGAGGTTGCCGCTCCCGAACTCGAGGGGCCCGCGGACGCCGACGTGACGCTGATTGGCTTTGGATCCACCGCTGGCGTGATCCGCGAAGCCTGTGAGCAGCTGCGGGATCAGGGCGTCAGCGCCAACCACTTGCAGGTCAAATGGATTGTTCCCTTTCACGCTGATGTGATTAGCAGTGTCATCAACAACGCCAAGCGCAGCATCATCGTGGAAAACAACTACTCGGGTCAGTTCTACCGCTATTTGCGCAGCGAGACCGGGCTCGACGTCGACGGGCACGTCCGCAAATACGACGGCGAGCCCTTCATGCCGCACCACATCGTCGGCGGCGTGCAAGAGCAGCTTGCGGGCAAGACAACGCACTCGGTGCCCTATCAGGAAATCATGGTTTAATAAGGAGAACTTCATGGCTGCGGGAACTACGATCACCGAAGATACAGAGCTAGTTGAGCTTACAGCGAAAGACTTTAAGGGCAAAGTTGACCCGGACTGGTGTCCAGGTTGCGGGGACTTTGGTGTTCTCGCCAGCCTTCAAAAAGTGACGGCCAAAATGGGGATTCAGCCCCATAACATGTGCGTCGTCAGCGGCATCGGCTGCTCGTCGAACTTTCCCAGCTATTTCAACGCCTACGGCATGCATACCCTCCACGGCCGCCTTTTGGCGGTTGCTACCGGTCTCAAGATGGCCAATCACAGCCTGACCGTGATCGGTACGGGAGGCGACGGGGACGGTTATGGCATCGGCGGCAACCACTTGACCCACACGTCGCGCCGCAACGTCGACCTGACCTACCTGGTGATGAACAACCAGATCTACGGACTCACCACCGGCCAGGTTTCTCCCACCAGTTGTGAAGGCATGAAGACGAAGAGCACGCCCTTCGGAAGCGTCGAAACGCCACTCAACCCGATCACCTCGTCGATCATGAACGGCGCCACGTTTGTAGCCCGCGCCTATAGCGGCGACCAGAAGCACATGCAGATGGTCATGACGAAGGCCATCGAGCACAAAGGCTTCTCCATCGTCGACATCTTCAGTCCCTGCGTCACCTTCAACCACGACAACGACTACGCTTTCTTCCGCCCGCGCGTCAAGAGACTCGAGGACGAAGGCCATGACTCGGGCGACTGGAAGGCTGCCTGTGAAAAGGGTCTGGAATGGGGTGACACGATCTACACGGGCGTCTTCTACCAAGTCCGGCGGCCCTCGCTCGATGAGCTGGAGCCGGTGCTGGAAGACGGCACGCCGATGTCCGCTCGTCCCGAAGCGGTGACGCAGGAACAGGCCGACGGCATTATCCAGCGGATGATGTAAGGTTCAAAGTTGTCGCGGCCGCTAAAGGCGAGCCGCATTTTTCATAACTGAAGGCAAAGGCGCTTTGAGCTGGCCCGCTCAAGGCGCCTTCTGCTTGCCCATCCGCCCGGTTTAAGCCAGACTGATCAGCTCATTCTTTAGTTCAATCACCAGGTCTAAACCCACCGCCTTTCAGGCGGTCAGCTTCAAGCGAGGGTTCTCAACAGAGCCGCGCCCGCAAGGGTGCGGTCCAGTCTGGCAGTGACCGCATTCCGATGGCGATCCCGACGCACGGACTCCCCTCGACCGCACCCTTGCGGGCGCGGCTCTGTTTCGGCCAAGCCGCGCTTCAGGCGACTTTCAGTCGCACACGAACCTGCTGGCTTTCAGCCAGCAGTTGTTCAGCGAACCCAGTAGTGATTTAACCGTTCACGATCAAGGCATTCACCATACAAATCAATTCGACAAAGTGTCATTACAAAAACATGTGATGCGAAATGGCCCAAACTCCGCCTCTTTCACGCGTAGAAATACGTAAGGTCTGGAAGGGACGGCGGCGGTGAGCCCGCGAGAATTCAGGCGCTTGGTCATTTGAAAGCCAAGCGCGAAGCGAAAACTGATATTCTCCGCCGTTCCCAACGGCTGGTCCCTGTCATCTGCGAAATCTGCTGCAACCTGCGGATCAGTCACGGAATTTTCAGCTTTTTATCCCCTTTAATAACAACAACATCCTTTCCCCGGCGCCCGGAAACCCGCCCCCCACCGGCTACCATGAGAGAAGAGACAGAAAATCGCGGAATAACCCAGCCCCTTGGGCCGACAATTCATGCAAGCAAACGGAGGAGAAACGCAAAATGGGAAACGAACTAGTGAACTGGCAAACTGTCAAACTGAACGGAAGGACGATCGGATTCGTCTTCGACAACGTGCCTGACCTGCAAAAGAAACCGCCTGGCCCTGGTCCGTTCGAGCAGGTGCCTGCCGGTTTTAGCACCCCCGAGATAGGATCCCTTGAAGGCAAATGGTGGCGCGTACTACCCTTTAACCCAACACCTTGGGCGGTTCTAAGTCCTCCGCCCCCGCCGGTGCTCCCTGAGGGTTTTGAAGCGATCTTCGGCCCCAGGCCGCACTCCAGCCAGTTTCGTGGAGGCAACGCCAGCAAGAATTTTCGGGTGGCGACCGTGACTTGGGAAAACAACCTCAAGACCTACGTCGGGCCGGGCATGCCGGACGATGCTGATCCGGTGAAAGTTGAAGCGGCAAATGACGAGGCAGTGAAATACGACATGGGTGAGCCAGCCTACTATGAGAACAATCATGGGTTTAAGGTTCGGTTCCCAGACTCCCAAGAACCGTACTTTGAGGCTCCCTTTGACGGCTTTGTCAATACGGCTACCGGACAGATCATTGTGAGCTACCAAAACCGTCTCACGAACGACGGTATCGTCATTCCCGCGAACAAGATGCACCCGCTGGCGCCGCCGGTGCTCCTTAAACGGCAGGACGAGTTGAGGGAGAAAGCGGCAAAAGCCGCGTAAGCCGGACAGGGCTGACAAAAACGAGCCAGGTGACAACACAAGGCGGGGTCTTTGCTTCGACCGGCGCCGCATGATCTCGAGAGGAATCTCCCTGTTGGCAGCCGCGGAGCCCCTTGTGCGCTAAGCTCTTGAGCCCCTTCGCCTTGTTGAACAGAAGCGCTGTTTTCGCGACGGCGAGGGAGCGGTCAAGGGCGGGCCCGTAGGGCATGGCTTTGCGGACCCTTGAGGGGTCCTCGTCGTCGCCATCGTCCGCCTCCTAGGCGAAGAAGGGGCCGCCCGCGAACTCCGGTCGAAAGGGGACATTTCTATTGCCTCCGGTAAGGGACATTTTCATTGCCCTTCAACACTAGATCGAAACCAACACTAGTACTCGAGGGCGTATACTGACTAGATTGAGATTCTTGCGCGCGGGCAGACCGAAAAGCCGCAGGTCTCTGGCAGAGCATTTACGCACTCCGTGCCAGGCCTACACGTTACATTGATAAGTGATGACAGGCACGGCGAAAAAGGTCTTCGTAAGCTCAGTTGCACAAGGCATGGAAGAGTATCGCAAGGCAGCGCTTGGTGCGGTTTCGATGCTTGATGGCTTTGTAGCAGTGGGAATGGAGCAATTCGGAGCCCGTGACGCAAGTCCGCGCGAGGTCTGCGTATCGAAGGTTAGGGAATGTGACATATTCCTAGGCATCGTTGGTCCTCGGTACGGAGCGTGTCCACCGGGCGAAACGAAGTCCTTTTCTTGGATCGAATACGAAACTGCCGTCGGAGAAAATATGTCTCGCTTATTGCTGATTTCTACAGATGACACCCCATTACCCGCAAATCTCCAGCAAGACAGTGAAGCAATCGATCGTCAACGGGAGCTTCGATCGCTGATCAAACAGGAACGCGTGGTCGCGATTTTCAAAGAGACGTCTGAGGTTGAAAAGTGGACGTTGGCCGCTCTCGCCAATCTAGACCAAAACCCGACTACTGCCTACGAAGGGCGCAGGATCACGGATCGGGTGGATGAGGCTCGAACTACCGTTCTCGCCTTTCCGATTGTAACCAATACAGCCGGTTTTGACACTGGAATCATAGTTTCAAATCTCTCGGGCACGCCGTTTGCTCCGCGGTCGCGCAGCGGAAGTTGCAGCCTCCACTACTACCCGTCAAGCAGCTGTCGCATCAGCCCGCCGCCAGTCCCAATACAGAATGTTGGTGCGGGACACCAGATAACGTTTTTGCTGTCTAGCGGTAACCCTGCGGACGACGTATTGCCTACTCCTGAATTCCAAGGAAGCTTGATTGTTGTGTGTGAGTTCGCGCCGGCGGCGGGTGTGGCAACCCTTACAGACGGTTTCGGTGACATTCCTCGATTAGCATCTTCTTACGAGTCTCGTTCAGTTATGTACTGCTAGCGGTTGAGATTGAGGGACAAGGACGACCGAGATTCTTAAGAATAATGCAAGTTCAACCGCAATGGTCGGCCGGGAAGCAGTATCCGCCATCGAACGGACCGCCTCCGTTGTACCTTTCGGACTCGCTCCAAAACCGCTTCCACATCAGATGGGGTATTTAGTTGACTCCAGTAGCCACAATATGTTGTGGTTGGGGGCATGAAGGAGGACTACCCCCGAAACCTCGTCGAGTTGGAAGCTCGATTCTCGACCGAGGAGGCGTGCCGGGAGTACCTGCTGAAGCTGCGCTGGCCGGAGGGGTTCGTGTGCCCGCGCTGTGGGATCCAGTCCTCATGGGCCAGCAAACGCAATCTGCTGCTCTGCGCCGACTGCGGTTACCAGGCCTCGGTGACGGCGGGCACGATTTTCCAGGACACCCGCAAGCCCTTGACGTTGTGGTTCCGGGCGGCTTGGTGGGTGACAACGCAAAAAGGCGGGGCCAGCGCGCTGGAGTTGCAGCGGGTCTTGGGTTTGGGTAGCTATGTAACCGCCTGGACCTGGCTGCACAAGTTCCGCCGCGCCATGGTGCGCCCCGGTCGCAATCGGCTGGTCGGCCGGGTGGAGGTGGACGAAACGTATGTGGGCGGAGTCGAAGAGGGCGTCCGAGGTCGCGAAATGGTTGGCAAAGCGTTAGTTGCGGTTGCTGCCGAGGAGGATGGGCGCGGTATGGGTCGCATCCGGCTCCGTCGGATCGCGGATGCCTCAGCGGCGAGCTTGGAAGCCTTTGTCGAAGAAGCTATCCAACCTGGCAGCCTCGTGCACACCGACGGCTGGGAAGGCTATGCGGGATTGGAGAACAAAGGATACCGCCATGAAGTCACCGTGCTGCGCGGGAAGCGGCAATCGGCGAGTAAGCTGCTGCCGAGAGTCCATCGTGTCGCCTCTCTGCTAAAGCGCTGGCTGTTGGGGACCCACCAGGGGGCTGTCAGTCACGAGTATTTGGACTACTACCTGGACGAGTTCACGTTCCGCTTCAACCGGCGGACCTCACGGTCGCGCGGCAAACTTTTCTATCGCCTCCTCCAGCAGGCGGTCGCCGCCGACCCTGCTCCCTATAAGACAATGGTCGAGGCCACCAGGGCCGGCACCCCCACCCCCAAGATGTAGTGGCTACTGGAGTCAACTAAATACCCCATCCACATCAATCTCACCTCTTAAAGCTTTTCACTTAGCGGCGCCGCCGGTGCTCCTTAAACAGCAGGACGAATTGAGGGAGAAAGCGGCATGAGCCGCGGAAGCCGGACAGGGCTGACAAAAACGAGCCAGGTAACAACACAAGGCGGGGTCCTGCTCGGTCCGCGCGAGGGCCCCGTCGGCCCAGGCTGGAACCGCGAGCCGGAAGCAGCGCTAGAATCTCCCGCCCCGGCGGTCCCGCACCGGCCTTGCTTCCGTCTCGTCAGCTTCATTGGAGGGCGGCCGGCGAGGCTCCATGGTGAGGGTTTGCTTCGAGCGGCGCCGCATGATCTCGAGAGGAATCTCCTTGTCGGCGGGCACTGAACGTATGGCGCTGCGCACATCGCCGGAGGAATCGACAGTCTTACCGTCGACCGAAATGATTACGTCCCCGGCCCTGAGTCCGGTTCGCTCTCCCGGAGTGTTCGCCTCAACGGCTCGCACAAGTACGCCTTCGTCAACTCCAAAGTACTCCGCCAACTGCCCGTCAATGGATTCCAGCTCCGCGCCTAGATAGCGGCTATGCACGGTGATGCGCGGGCGCGGGATGTCGATGTCGAACCTTGGGAACTTCCAGTGAAAACCTGGCAGGCGCACTTCGCAGTCCGATTCGCCTCCTTCACACACGAAAAGCCCGGAACGCGCTTTTTTTCGGGCGCCGATCGTGACAGTGACATTGATTTGCGATCCCGCCCGCAGCACAAGGAGTTCCACTTCTCTCCCAACCGGCGTCTCTCGAACTAAGCGTACAAAGTGCTCGACGCCAATCACTTTCTCTTCGGCATAGCGTCGCAGGATGTCGCCTCTTTCGAGTCCGCCCTGATCCGCCGGACTATCCTTCTGTACGCTGCTGAGCTCGACCCCGTAGACCTCTTGCATCCCAAGCTCCGCTGCGCGATCGCCGTCCACTTCGACGAGCCCGACACCGAGGTAAGGCCCTCCTGCAAGCGGGGCCGCCATGAAGAATCCTCGGGAGAATGCCGGGGGCCTGGGGAGAGCGGGCTGCGCCGAAGCATGAAAAACAGGCATCAACACGATGATTACTAGAAGATTAATTTGCCTCATGCGAACCTCCAGTACTGCTTTTCGCCGCGAACACGACCGGCGCGGCCGGGCCGGATTCGGAGCCCCGGCCGTGAGGAAGGGGTAGGCCGCTCCGGCGCGCTCCGTCCGGTGACGGCCACGTTCCCTTTCGGGTTGCAGCTCGTCCGCGTTAGGGAGTTGCTACTCCTTGCGGCGAATCTGTATGCGGCCGCTCATGTTGCGGATCCGCAAAACCGGGCCTCCGCCGTTCAACTCGCCCCGCGCCGTCAAACTGGCCGGCCCGAATCCCTGGTCCTCCCTTCGCACCCGGATGGCGGGAAAATCGCTGCGGATGCGGTTCGCGTTGCCGGCCAAATCGACCGTTGCCTCAATCGTTACGGCCAGGGTCGCTGGGAGCCAAACGATGATCGAGCCGGCGTTCGTCTCGAGGAACGATGCTTTGAGAGGGCGATCGAGAAAAACGGCATCGATGCTGCCCGCGGCGCTCGCCGCCCACACCGCTCCCGCCACGTTCTCAAGACGGATACGGCCGCCCGCCGCCTCCGCATGAACCCCGGAGGGAGCCGAGGCCACATGGATCGAGCCGCCGGCCGTCTCGGCATTGATAAGACCGCCGACGGTTCCCAGATAAATGGACCCGCCGGCCGTGCCCGCGAAGACGCTGCCCCGCACTTGCTCGGCGCGGATGCTGCCTCCGGCCGTTTCCGCCTGAAGCTTGCCCTCCACATGCCCGGCGGTGATGCTGCCTCCGCTCGTGGTCAGAATCGCATCGGCCCCGGCGCGCTCCAATCGGATCCAACCGCCCGCCGTTTCCGCTCGAACCTCGCCTCCAATCGAGCCGAGCGTAATGCCTCCGCCGGCAGTCGTCGCCCGAACACCGCGGCCGATTTGGTCCATTCGGATCGGCCCTCCCGCTGTATCCGCGTTGACTCGGCCGGCAAGGCCGCTCACCCGCAACGCCCCCCCTTCCGTGCTCAGGATGGTGTCACTGGTGGAGCGCGGCGCCTGCACATCCAACTCCGCCGAAAAGTTGCATCGCGAGCAAGCCGGCTGCTTGAGCGACAGCACGGCCGTGGTCCCTTGACGGGATGCTGTCAGCCGCGCGGAGTTGAGCAGCCGTTCCGCTTCCTCGGCATTGCGGGCTTTTAGTTTCTTCGTAACTTTGTAGCGGACCTGCCGGGATTCCACGCCGGCAACCGAGATACTTCCGACCGACCGTATCCGCAGCCGCCCGCCCGCGGGCAGTGAACCTTCTTCGACCTGAACCCAGTAGCGGCCCTCGCGCCGCGGGGGACTAACCGTCTGCCCCGGCAAAACGCAAGCGATCGCCAGCAACCCGGCCATATAGAGGCTCGAGCGCGCTTTCTTGGCGCCCCGAAGCCCAGAAAATTCGGGAGCCAGATTTAGAGCCCCGACCGTCAGGGAGGGGTTAGCCGCTTCGACGCGCCTCATCCGCCAGCGGCCACGCTCCCCTCTTTGGTTGCGGCTGGTCCGCGTCAGGTACTGAAAAATGCGGGCTAGAACTCGCTTCATGGCTAGAACCTGTCGGCCGATGCGTTGAGGTCGTATAAGATGCGGCGTGACTGCAACCGAATATAGTTGTTTTGATCCCGCTCGACCAGCCCTTGCAGCAGCCCCACAAGGTCGCGGTCCGGGTTTTCAGTAAGCAGGTCAATCGCCTGCACCCGCATCCCCGGGTTGTCGTCGTTCAGCAGCACCTCGACGAAGGCCTGACGCATTTCAGGGTCGTCTTTGTGCGATTTCAACGCCTCAAAAGCACGAAGGCGCACTCCCGGGTTTCGATCGCCAATCATCGTTTCCCGGAGAGCGCGGCGCACCTCGGCTTTGTGGGCCAGCAGATCGTCCAGCGTCTGATGTCGCGGACTTGCTCGTAATAACGGATGACGCCGTCGGAATACAGCTCGAAGTGAGGCGAGGTGATGCGCAACCACTTCGCCTCCAGTGGAGTCGGGAGGAGGAGGATCTCCACGCACTTACAAACCCGCCCAGGAGCGAAACAGGAGAGGCAAAGGGCACGCGCGCCATTCTCACGGGTCAACTCCCTGGTGGCCATCGAAATTACAACCACTCACCTTTCGAACGAACTGGAGAGGCGAAGGTTGCAAGCCAGCGACGCCCAAAGACTGCGGTAAAGCGGTAAAATCAGACTCGGGTTCTTGATTGGATAGACCCAAACGTGGTCAGAGAGAGTAGCTCGGAAGTGCCGTAAACCTCGATCCGGTAGTTTGTAGCCTCATCGTCAATTATATAAGATAAGTCCGCGCCCGTCGTGGCTAAGTTACTCCTTGAACTCAATCGATTTGACGACACCGTCCGTTTCCAATTCTGGATCTTCCTCAGCCGCATACTCAACCACGATATGCCTTCCCTGCTGCGGTCTACAGGTAAGATCGACCGGGCCAAATTGCGAACCCTTGATGACTATCTTCGTCGGGTCGAGGATGGCCAACACCATCGGCTCGTTCTCAGAAGCGATGTGTAACCTGAATTATGCATTGCGGGGTGCACCTGAGGAGGGCTGAGCCGCAAGGGACCATTGGGGAACGCCCGAAAACATGGGGTAAAAAGGTAGGCTGGCAAAGATTCCAGCTTCACCAGCCAACCCAAAGGAGGTCACCCAAATGGTTACCAAGCGAAAACAGCATAGCTCCCAAAGGGCCGTCAAACAAGGCCCAGCCGTGACGGTCTCGCAGCCCAATAAAATCGGGGCATCCACGCCTTGACAACTTCCGCGGCAGGAAGCCGACTCCCTACGGCGGCTTGCCGCCGGTAGTCGAGAGGGCGTTGATCTGAGAGCCTGGCTATGCGCTATGCATAAAATTTTATGCACTGGCCGCAACGTACTGGAAACACGCCACTTCGGAGCGGGGTTTTGCCGACGCGGATTCTGGGCGGGAGGGGAAACCGGGGACGGAGAAGCCAAAAGACCAGTTGCCGAGCTCCCACCTTACGACGGCCGTCAAGCCGCTACGAACGCAGCCGCACTCGCAAAGCGAATCTGTGCATAATTCAGGTGTAAACGAGCTTTGTTTCCCAAGCACTCCAGTTGTGTCAGTGTGCCGTCGATAAAGCTGGTCTCAGGCCCGGAGAGGACCACTTCTATCCCGTCCTCCTGTCGTTTCGGCTCGTCGGATGCCTGCGCTTTTCGGATCAAACGAGGGGGACGTTCTTCCAGGTCGTCGCTTGCCGCAGCAAGGGGAGTCTTGAGTGTTTGGGCGGTCTCAGCCACTTCTTTGGCTTCCTCGGCCCATTTGATCCAGCGGGCAAGTTGCTCCACTTGCTCAATTTCCGAGGGTGATCGAGCGTATTTTTTGGCGAGATTGGCGGCTTTTTTAGCTTCTTCTTTCCGGCCGGTTTGATAGTTGGCATACGCCACAGCCCGATAGAAGCGAACGGCCTGTTCAGGGGTCACAGTTTTGACTCTGGCGAAGTTGACTAACGCTTCACCGAATCTCTTCTGGTTATACAGGGTGAACGCCAAGAGGTAGCGCGCCTCTCGATAGTCGGGTTTGAGTATGATCGCCTTGCCCAGCAAGGCTTCAATCTCCGAACCCTCAGAACCGGCTTGATAAAGCGAACGAGCGCGCTCGTAATAGAGCTTGGGATTTGTCGAACCTAGTTCCTCGGCTCGCGCAAAATGCCCGCGAGCGACCTCCCAATCACCGGAGTAGGTGGCGAGATACCCCAGAGCCTCTGGCACCTCGGGAGCATCTGGATGCTGCGCCGCCAGCTTCTCGTACATCTCCCGGGCCTTGTCCTTTTTTCTAGTTCTGGCCAGCACGTTCGCCAGCACCATTCCCGATTCGAGTTCGCTGGCCGGCTGCACGTGCGGTTTTTCGGCACGTTTTTCGAGCTTCGTATCAAAGAGGTTGCCCATAAGCCTGTCGCTGCGTATGTAGGCTCGGAGGTCTTTTTGCACCTGCTCCAGGGACTTGCCATATACGCGTCGGAACGCCCTCTCAGCGTCGGCGCCTCGGGCAGTAGCGGTGAGGAACCCCGTAAACCCCGAGCGATACGCTTCCGAGAGGTTCAGCATATGAGTCAGCGCCCAACTCTGGGCGTAGAAAAGACCGGCGCGCTTCTTCTCGTTGTAGTGCGGCGAGTCGTGGTCTACGGACGTCAGCGTTTCCAGAGGCAGCCATTTGGTGCGCTGCAAGAGTTGAAAGTGCCCCGAGGGAAGTCCACCCACCAAGATCTTTCCGGCATAAGGTTCCAGAGTTGAATACAATGGGGTATTTAGTTGACTCCAGTAGCCACAATATGTTGTGGTTGGGGGCATGAAGGAGGACTACCCCCGAAACCTCGTCGAGTTGGAAGCTCGATTCTCGACCGAGGAGGCGTGCCGGGAGTACCTGCTGAAGCTGCGCTGGCCGGAGGGGTTCGTGTGCCCGCGCTGTGGGATCCAGTCCTCATGGGCCAGCAAACGCAATCTGCTGCTCTGCGCCGACTGCGGTTACCAGGCCTCGGTGACGGCGGGCACGATTTTCCAGGACACCCGCAAGCCCTTGACGTTGTGGTTCCGGGCGGCTTGGTGGGTGACAACGCAAAAAGGCGGGGCCAGCGCGCTGGAGTTGCAGCGGGTCTTGGGTTTGGGTAGCTATGTAACCGCCTGGACCTGGCTGCACAAGTTCCGCCGCGCCATGGTGCGCCCCGGTCGCAATCGGCTGGTCGGCCGGGTGGAGGTGGACGAAACGTATGTGGGCGGAGTCGAAGAGGGCGTCCGAGGTCGCGAAATGGTTGGCAAAGCGTTAGTTGCGGTTGCTGCCGAGGAGGATGGGCGCGGTATGGGTCGCATCCGGCTCCGTCGGATCGCGGATGCCTCAGCGGCGAGCTTGGAAGCCTTTGTCGAAGAAGCTATCCAACCTGGCAGCCTCGTGCACACCGACGGCTGGGAAGGCTATGCGGGATTGGAGAACAAAGGATACCGCCATGAAGTCACCGTGCTGCGCGGGAAGCGGCAATCGGCGAGTAAGCTGCTGCCGAGAGTCCATCGTGTCGCCTCTCTGCTAAAGCGCTGGCTGTTGGGGACCCACCAGGGGGCTGTCAGTCACGAGTATTTGGACTACTACCTGGACGAGTTCACGTTCCGCTTCAACCGGCGGACCTCACGGTCGCGCGGCAAACTTTTCTATCGCCTCCTCCAGCAGGCGGTCGCCGCCGACCCTGCTCCCTATAAGACAATGGTCGAGGCCACCAGGGCCGGCACCCCCACCCCCAAGATGTAGTGGCTACTGGAGTCAACTAAATACCCCATTGAATACAAAACGGCAAAGCCCTCGTTGAGCCACGGCGGGAACTTGAGGCCAGTGTGCCTCACCAGCAGGTGCACGTACTCATGAATGGCGGTGGGGCGTGTGTCGGCGCCGATTCTGCTCATGACAATGTAGTCGCGATCGTGTCCGGCAAGGTAATAGGCGGCAGCGAATTCTCTTGTTTTGTAGGGCTCGTAGTCCTTCCGCGAGCCGAAAGCAATAATCCGAATGGGCAAAGCAGGCGCCTTCTGAGTCTGGGTCACGTCTATGAAAAACCTTCGGATCTGTTCGAAGTCTTGGATGGTCCTGCGTCCGGCTCCCTGGCTGGCGCTCGTGAACATCTCAAAGTTAGGGGAGGTAATCTTGATCCAGCGGGATTTGGAGAAGGCAAGGGGCGCAGTTAGAAGAAAAGCTCCGCAGGCAACGGTGATCACTGTCCTGATACGGCGGGGAGCTAGATTCACGTCTGTTTCCCTCAATTGCCGGGTTGCTTACCTGCGACCGCTTACCCCCAATGATACCCCCGTGAACACTACGGCCCAAGGTCCTTGACAGCCGTCGATAACCTGGCTCTCCTGGGTCGGTTGTCTCACGCTGGCAGTATAGCAGAGACCTTGGTCAGCCCAGAGTTGTCCAATACAAGATGAGCCTGAAAGGGGGGAGTGTTTCCAATACAAGATGAGCCTGAAGATGATCAGGTCGGGTCAGGGCACAATGCGGGTGAATGCAAGTCACCATGCAACATGCCGAACGTCTCACCCTGGCCGAGATGCGAGAGTTTCTCGACGCCAGCAGCAATCTCAGTTTCGCCGGCGCCGGCCGCAAGCAGATTTATGCCCTGGTCGAGGGCGCCTTGCGCGCCCAAAAGTACATGGAGCTGTCGAAAAAGAACAAAGGAATCGTGCGCCGCTATCTCGTCAAGCTCAGCGGACTCAGCAAAGCGCAAATCACCCTACGGCAAGGATCTGACGGCTCAGCTTGTCCGGGCCTACCGTGATCAGGGAATCGCCATCGGTTTCTATCATTCGCCGGACGATTTTTACTTTCTTCATAAGAACGGCGAGACCATCGCGCGCCGGCAGCCGGGCGTGACGCCACAGGAAATCCCCGCGTTGATGAAGTACGACAAAGAGCAGATTCGCGAGCTGATGACGCAGTATGGCAAGGTCGACATGATGTTCCTCGACGGTCCGCCGGAAGGGCTCAGCCAAACCTGCTGGGCGATCGATCCTGCGCGGCATGGCCCATGCACTGATCCTCATCGAAGTCTCACGCACTCTTGTTAGACTTGCCTGTTCAATCCCGACCATCATCAAAGAGTCATCAAGGGGTCAATATGGAACCTGTCAAATGGGGCATCATCAGTACCGCCAAGATCGGTTTGGAGAAGGTCATCCCGGCAATGCAGACCCAGCCGCTGTGCGACATCGCCGCCATCGCCTCGCGGGACCTGGCGAAAGCGCGCGCGGCGGCTGACCAACTCGGAATTCCCAAGGCCTACGGGTCTTACGAGGAACTGCTGGCCGATCCCGAGATTGAAGCGGTCTACAATCCGCTGCCGGGGCATCTGCATGTCCCCTGGTCGGCCAGAGCCGCCGAGGCAGGCAAGCATGTCCTTTGCGAAAAGCCGCTCTCGATCGACGCCGCGGAGGCCCGCACGCTGATCGCCGCGCGCGACCGCGCCGGGGTGCTCATACAGGAAGCGTTCATGGTACGCACGCACCCGCAATGGCTGCGGGCGCGTGAATTGGTGCGCGGCGGGCGCATTGGGGAGTTGCGGGCCATTCAGGGGTTCTTCAGCTACTACAATATCGACCCCGCCAATATTCGCAACATCCCGGAAGCCGGCGGGGGCGGCGTCTACGACATCGGCTGCTACCCGATTACGGCCTCGAGATATATCTTCGAGGCTGAGCCGACGCGTGTCGTATCTCTGATCGAGTGGGACCCGGTGATGAAAACCGACCGTCTGGCGAGTGCGATTATGGACTTCCCTTCCGGACAGTCAAGTTTCATTTGCTCCACGCAGTTGGTTCCCTACCAGCGCATGAACATTTTCGGCACGAAGGGCCGAATAGAGGTTGAGATCCCGTTCAACGCCCCGACCCGTGAACCCTGCCGAATCTTCGTGGACGACGGAAGCGGCTCTCCATCGACCTCCGGCGCGGTGACAGAAACCTTCGAGACCGCTGATCAGTACGCCATTCAAGGCCAGTTGTTCTCGCAGGCCATTCGGACAGGTGAACCACTCGAGTTCCCGCTCGAGAACGCGGTGAATAACATGCGCGTCATTGATGCCGTTTTCCGCTCAGCCAAGAGCGGCGGGTGGGAAACCGTGTAGGGGTCTTCGGCGAAAGCTGAAATTGCGCGAGTGACTGTCCCACTGCTTCTCAGCAAGACTTAGCGGTCTTCCTAGGTCTGCCGCGTTTTTTCGGCGTGGCCGCGGCCGCCATCGCGGCTAGAAATTTCGGGGGCCGGCCGCGGCGAGGCTTGGCGAGAGCAAGGCTCTCGATGACTCGAATGGCGTGGTCGACGCGTGCCAGGTCGCTCCGCAGCGCTTGAATGGCATTGTGAATCGGATCTTCCGCCATGTCCTGCCTCCATCTTGATCTATATCGTCCAGAGTCTGGAACCGCTTTACCCCAAGATCTTTGAGGCTCTCGCGGCACGCAAGTACGTGTTGCGCGAAGCCGGGCGCCGGAAATTCTCCTGCCCCCGGTTTTGCGCGAAAGTCCGATAAAGCACCCGATTCCCCCGGTCGATAAGATTCTAGGAGTCAACAATGTCCACCGTAATGAATGCCCCACCCACTGCTGCCCCGCCCACTGCTGATGGAAGCGCCGGACCGAAGGAGAAAAGGCCTTGGGCCCTGAAATCTCTGCCCCCGTTCCCGGCGGTCGCCTTGCAACTGCTGAGTCTGCTCGACGACACGGAAGTGCCCATGAAGAAGATCATCGACCTGCTACGGATCGACCCCGCGATTTCGGCCGAAATCCTGCGAGTGTCGAACTCGGCCCTCTACGGTTTGAGCCGCAGGATTGACAATGTGTCGCACGCAATCGTCATACTGGGAACCGAAGTAGTCAAACGCCTGGCACTGACGGTCGCCCTGGGCCGGTTTTCTCACAGCTTCCTGCGCAACCAGAGCCTCCGAATCTGCTGGGATCACAGCGTGGCTTGCGCCTTGATCGCCGAGGAGCTGGCGGATGCCATGGACCAGCCCAAAGACCGTGCCTACACTTCCGGCCTGCTGCACGACGTGGGACGGCTGGCCCTGCTGGCTTGTTACCCGGCCGAATACGGCAACCTGATCGCCGTAGCGCGCGAAAACGATTTCGATGAACTGGAGTGCGAACGGCAGTTGTTTGACATCGATCACTGCGCCGCCGGTGAGTGGCTTGGACGTCAGTGGAACCTGCCCGCGGAATTCGTTGAGGCAATCGCCCAGCACCACGCCGCCGAGGCGACGGACAAGTCCTTGGTCTCGATCGTGACGGCCGCTAACTCCATTGCGGACACGGTCGGGTTCAATGTTTTCGAGATGCCGCCACGCTCAACGGTCGGCGAGATTGTGGCTCGATTGCCAATTGAAAATCGCGACGAAGTGATCGAAGAGCTCGAGGGCTTTGAAGAGAAAGTTCGGTTGGCACTCGGCGCCGTCACGCCTTCAGCCGGGCCAAAATCCTAGCCCGTGGCAGAACAGAGCCGCGCCCGCAAGGGTGCGGTCGAGGGTAGCCGGTGCGCCGGGGCCGCCACCGGAATCCGATCACTGCGAGACTCCACCGCACCCTTGCGGGCGCGGCTCTGTTCCGGCGCAGAGAAGAGATTTCTACTTCAGAGCGCGGGACGGGTCAACTCCACCCAGTTTCGGATCCGGCCGTTTAGGTCTTCGCCAACTAGATCAGAAATCACCGCTACGGAGTCCGCCCCAGCGGCCAGCACCTGCCGGGCATTTGTAAGCTGGATTCCTCCGATTGCCGCCAGCGGCTTGGCACTCAGGCTCCGAAGCCGCTGCAGCCGGCTGACGCCAACAAGCGGATCCGGATTCTCTTTCGAAGCCGTCTGAAAGATGGGGCCGATGGCGAGATAGTCCGCTCCAGTCCGGCTGCCGGCTCGCAGTTGATCTTCATTGTGGGTGGAAAGCCCAATCGCCGCCGCGTCGCCAACGAGCGCACGGACCTTGAAAACTTCGAGATCATCCTGGCCCACATGAACGCCGGCGGCGGCCAGCAGCAGTGCGATGTCGGCGCGGTCATTGACGACAAGCGGGATTTCGGCCGCCCGCAGAATCGCCGCTACTTCTTCGGCTTGTTCGAAGACAGCCCTTGAGTACGGCCCCTTGTGCCGAAACTGCGCGATTCCGACTCCTCCGTCAGCTAAGGCTCTCGCCACAGTGGCCGGCTCGATGCTCATGCGGGCCAAGCAGCCGGTATCGATGATGGGATAAAACGGCGGGAGCTGGAGTCGGGCCACTTGGGGTTTCACGCCGGTTTCCGCCGTGGGGGGTCTGTTCGGGCCGGTTCGCTTCATTGAGCCGGTGATTAAGAGGGTTTCGAGGCTAACCTAAGCCAAAGAACGAACTCAGATACCCCTGAAACCGGGGATTTCCGTAGTAGTTCGGTCCTAGGGCAAACGCGATAACTCCTTAGTATAAACCTCCCGTTCCCACCCTGACTGGACCCATGGTAATAATCTTCCTAAGAAGTAGTTGCCCTGCTGTCGCCGCGACGCTGTCCCTGGTATTGCTTGTGGCGGCAAGGAGATCATTATGGGTATTCTCACGCAATTCGCGGGAATTGGTACAACCCCGGGAGTTCCCGAAAACATCGAACTGCACGTTTGGCCGGCCTGGCCGCGGTTCGGGAAGGGTTCGTTTTCCCGCTTCGATACCTACACAGCTTCATTTTCCGGCGAGGTGGACATTCCCCTGGTTTACACAGGCGCCGTCAACGTTTCGTTCGATTTGACCGACCGCGACCCCAAGGCGGAGACAGGCCCCTGCCGCATCACCATCAACGGACTCACTGACCACGAGGCAACCTACCGGATCAAGAACTCGCGGCTTGAGTTCCGTGCTGAACTCAACGGCCGGGCTCGAACTCTTGTGATGTATCGAACAGGCTCCGAGGGAACATGACTGCACGATGCTGGAAGTGAAAGGAGCCGGGACGAAGACACTGCGGTTACGGCCAGTGCACTCTCCACGCTAGCCAGGTCGTCCCTTTCGAGCCATTCCCATATGCGCCGAAGGCGAAGACCGGGGAAACCTGTCGGCTCCGCATAAGCAGGCAGACCGCCGGGCTTGACAGAGCCCCGGCTGCGAGGGAGGGGTCAACTCCGCCAAGCCCAACAATCTCTCGAGAGCGTCCAATCCGCCCTGTTCGGTTGCGGCTGGTCCCCGCGTTAGCCCGCATTTCTCATCGGGTGGCGAAGCAAAGTGCATGAGAGGCCCGTCAGTACGAGGCGCGCGCCGCTTGGCGCGCGGAGGCGTACTTGAACAGTACGGTGAGCACGGCGAGCAAGCGCAACGAAGTAATGGCGGGCCTGTCGTTTGCTTGGCCCGTCAGCCGATGAGAAATGCGGGTTAGCTCAGGCCCGGCTGCTTCGATTTACCTCCACCCGCACCCGCCGCCGGCGGCCTCTGCTAAAATGAGCCGCTTGTCACGACACCCCGCAAGGACGGCGGATGAGCCTTCCTAGTCGCCCCCCATCAGCCCGAGTACCAAACTCACGGAGCGATGCGCCTGGATCGCCGCCGGTCTCCGTCATCATCCCGAGCTTTAACGCCGAAGCGACTCTGGATGCCTGCCTCCGCGCCGTGTCAGGCTCTCGGCACACTCCGCTGGAAGTGATCGTCGTTGACGATGCCTCGATCGACCGAACGGCGGAGATAGTGTCCTCGCACGGCAGCCGCCTGCTCGGCAACAAGACCCAGCTCGGACCGGCCTACAGCCGCAATGTGGGAGCGATGGCGGCGGCAGGGGAGATCCTGTTTTTTGTCGACGCGGACGTGGTGGTCAATGCGGACGCGATCTCGCGGGCTGTTGATTGCCTGTCGGCCGGAGACGCCGATGCCGTTTTCGGTTCCTACGTCGAGGAAGCGGGCGTGCCCGGTTTTCTTAACCGCTTCAAGAACTATCAGCATCATTTCGTTCACCAGCAAGGCCCCGGCGAGCCGGCTAGCTTTTGGAGCGGATGCGGCGCGATCAAGCGTTCCGTATTTATGGCAAAATGGGGTATTTAGTTGACTCCAGTAGCCACTACATCTTGGGGGTGGGGGTGCCGGCCCTGGTGGCCTCGACCATTGTCTTATAGGGAGCAGGGTCGGCGGCGACCGCCTGCTGGAGGAGGCGATAGAAAAGTTTGCCGCGCGACCGTGAGGTCCGCCGGTTGAAGCGGAACGTGAACTCGTCCAGGTAGTAGTCCAAATACTCGTGACTGACAGCCCCCTGGTGGGTCCCCAACAGCCAGCGCTTTAGCAGAGAGGCGACACGATGGACTCTCGGCAGCAGCTTACTCGCCGATTGCCGCTTCCCGCGCAGCACGGTGACTTCATGGCGGTATCCTTTGTTCTCCAATCCCGCATAGCCTTCCCAGCCGTCGGTGTGCACGAGGCTGCCAGGTTGGATAGCTTCTTCGACAAAGGCTTCCAAGCTCGCCGCTGAGGCATCCGCGATCCGACGGAGCCGGATGCGACCCATACCGCGCCCATCCTCCTCGGCAGCAACCGCAACTAACGCTTTGCCAACCATTTCGCGACCTCGGACGCCCTCTTCGACTCCGCCCACATACGTTTCGTCCACCTCCACCCGGCCGACCAGCCGATTGCGACCGGGGCGCACCATGGCGCGGCGGAACTTGTGCAGCCAGGTCCAGGCGGTTACATAGCTACCCAAACCCAAGACCCGCTGCAACTCCAGCGCGCTGGCCCCGCCTTTTTGCGTTGTCACCCACCAAGCCGCCCGGAACCACAACGTCAAGGGCTTGCGGGTGTCCTGGAAAATCGTGCCCGCCGTCACCGAGGCCTGGTAACCGCAGTCGGCGCAGAGCAGCAGATTGCGTTTGCTGGCCCATGAGGACTGGATCCCACAGCGCGGGCACACGAACCCCTCCGGCCAGCGCAGCTTCAGCAGGTACTCCCGGCACGCCTCCTCGGTCGAGAATCGAGCTTCCAACTCGACGAGGTTTCGGGGGTAGTCCTCCTTCATGCCCCCAACCACAACATATTGTGGCTACTGGAGTCAACTAAATACCCCATTTATGGCAATCCGTGGATTCGCCGCCGAACTACAGTTCTGCGAGGACATCGAATTCGGTGACGCTCTGGTCCGTGCCGGCTATCGCATCCGTCTTCTCAAGCAAATGCAGGCGGCGCATTTGAAGCACTATAGCTTTTTAGGGTTAGTCAAGTCAGACCTGTTGGGACGGGCCATCCCCTGGACCCGCTTGCTGCGCTCCGGCCGGTCACGGTTCGGGAATCTGAACACGAATCAGCAGGGGGTGGCAAGCGTTGCTCTTACCGCGTCAGCATACATGGGCGTTTGCGGGGCGTTCTTCCTTGCGCACTTTGGGTGGGTGACACTGGCCGCGCTCGCCGGTTTGGCGGCCGTGAACCGCCATTTTCTTGCTTTCGGCGCCGCAAGACGCGGACTTGCCTTCTTGCCCGGCTGCTTCTGCATGCTGGTCGCCCACTACACGATCTGTGGCGTTGGGTATGTCGCCGGTCATTTATCGCCACGTTATCCGGCTCAGCGGAGCCCGATGGTTTCCTATCCTCCGCCGCAGGGAGTTGAGCCTCACGAAGCCGCCACGCGCGAACGCGGTGGCCACACGCCGGTCTAGCTATCAGCTCAAGGGTACAACATGGAGCCGCCGCGCAAGCTTCCCCTGAACCTAACTAACCGGCGCCGCGGCGGAAAGTGAGAGATACAAGGCGACGCCGCTCCGGCGGACGAAACTCAGAGCCCCACACGGGAGTGTGGGGTCCAGCCGCATGGAGGCTTCGGAGAAGAAGAATCGAACCATGCCTGAACCCCGCCGGGGTGAGGTCTGGATCGTCGATCTGGGCCCCGCGGCGAAGGTGAGGACCTGCCTAGCAGCCCGTGGTAAATGTGGCCGTTTTCAGGCGGCGCGAGCGAGCCGGAAGACGCAGAGTGGCGAGTCGAGCCGGAAGGAGCCGTTCGCCGGGCGCGGCCACAGCCGAAACCACCGCGTTCGGCGGGCCGATAACAGCCGCCTGACGGCCTCCCAGAGCCAATCGAAGGCCTTTTTCGCTTCCGCCAGCCCGCGCGGCGTGCCCGCTCCCAGCTCCTTCCTCAGCAGCAGCGACAAGTTGAACGCGCCGCCGTGAATCAGCAGCCGTTTCAAGATATTTTCGTGGCCGCGCAAGTGCGTCCGCCGCATCCGGCCGGTCTCATATAAGTGAGCAAAACTGCGTTCCACCCGCTCGCTGCGCAACCGTGACAGTTGTTTGCCCCGCTCGCCGCGCATCCGTCGCCGGTTGCCATACACCGCTTGTTGCTGCCGAGGCTTGCCGCACCAGTTGCGCCGCCCGCGGTCCGGTTCATTGATGTAAGAACGCAGCTCCAGCGCCGTCAGGTCCGTCAGCACGTCGTTGCTGTGATAGCCCTTGTCGGCCACCACTTCTTGCAGCCCTTGGGGAGACAGTTGCTCGTTCGCCTGCTGGTCTTGGGCGACCGCGGCGACTTGCTCCGCGGCCGCGCTAATCGTCTCGGACACGGTGCTCGTGTCGCCCAGATCGGCGCCTTGCACGGTCAGCGCCAGCAGCGCGCCCGTCTGCAGGTCCACGGCGTGCTCGGCCTTGTGCGCCAAGTGCGTGCGCCCGTCTTTCATTTTTGCGATCTTGGCGTCGGGGTCATGCGGATTCGTCCAATCCTTGTTGGAGCCTTTGTTTTTGCGCTTTTTGTCCAGCTTGGCCAGTTGCTCGCGGCTCGGCGTCTCGATCCCCGACTGCGCCGCCAGCCCCTTGAGAAAGTCTTCGTAGCTCTCGCCGCTGTCGCGCCGCACGATCGAGCGCAACGCCGCGTTGGCCTCCAGCGTGGTGGCATCGACCGCAATCGTGCCGCCTTTCAACAGCCCCTGCTTGGCGAGCAATTGCAGCACCCAGGTGAACACTTGGCGGTGCGTTTCGACGTCGATCAGGCGGCGGCTGCGCGAGATCGTCGAATGATCGGGCGTGGATTCGTCGAGCTCGATGGCGAGAAAGCGCCGCAGCGAGATCGAATCGGCCAGGCGCCAAGCGATGCCGCGCTCGCTGTCGATGCCTTCGAGGTAGCCGATCAACAGGCAGCGGAAGTAGCTGCCGGGCGTCAGCGAGGGACGGCCCATGTGCGCCGCGTAGAACTTCTCGCAGCGCTGTTCGGCGAAGTCGTCGAAGCCGTGCTCGTCGAGCAGCTCGTTGAGCCTGCGATAAAACGGGTGGGCCGCTGTGTGTGGCAGATCCGCGGCGGCGACCCACAGCCCTTTCTGGCGCTGCCGCTGGTTGCGTCGTCCCATTGCCATGAAACAATTATACACCAAGATGTTTTAATTGTAAAGTATTTTATGTATTCTTGTACTTTTACCACGGGCTGCTAGGGCAAGGGTTTTACGCGCAGCTTCTTGTAGTACACCACGCTCTGTGAATCGTGCGCTTGAAGGGCGAAGGTCCCCCCTCCCAGTTCACAATTAGGGCCGCCGTATCCGGGGTCGGCGCCACGAATTCCCCGCCAGTCCTCTGGTTTGGTCCAATCCACGATCGTCTTGTTGTCCACCTTGATCATGACGTGCGGATCGCGGACGACAATGTGCATCGTGAACCAGGTGTTGTCCTTCACCGGCGCCTCCAAATTGTCTTGCACCCGGTAGAGGCTGGCGGTTTTTCTCTTGTCTCTGGTGTAAGTATTGTTAACCTGAACTTCGCAGCCTCTCGCTAACGAACCAAGCGCCGGGCCGGCGCCGAAGAAGATGCCGCCGTTGGAATTGGGCTTGGTCATGACATCGGCCTTGAATTCGAAGTTCTTGAACACCCCGTCGTTGACCTCTCCCACGTAGAAGAGATGGCTGATGCCGCACTCATGCGCCACCGGGCAAGGGCTAGAGGGTTTAGCATGAGCCACAATCATCCCGTCGCGGACTTGAAATGAGCCCTCATCCCCGCCTTGCCCTCTTCGGTGTCCTCCGCTGTGTTTCCAGCCGTCGAGGTTCTTACCGTTGAACAGGCTGATCCAGCCGTCGCCGGCGTCCGTCTTCTCGTCGGCGAAGCAAGTCAAGGACAGCAACAGGGTCATCAAGCTGCAAAGCGCGATTCTCTTCATGGCGTAGTCTCCTTTGTTTGTGGTGCTGGACTATGTTTGTGGTGCTGAAGCCGCCGATTCGGTTCCGCGACCGTATTTTCGGAATTTCGCCAGGTATTTCTGGCAGCCGCCATGCACTACAGCAGCTCCTTGATTCGAATGTTCCTGAAGGACACGATTTGCGGAGTTCCATTGTGCAGTTGAAAGCCGATCGTGCCTTTCCGCATTTCCTGGGCTAACTTTTCATCCGTGTCGACATATTCGAACGGAACGCCGTTGATCCACGCCCTAATTCTGTTGCCTTCGCAGCGAATGACGAAATCGTTGAATTCTCCCTGACGAAGAACCTTCTGGACCTTGGGTTGGAGCTCTTCTTGAACGTCGCCATTGAGCAGCCGGCGGCTGCCGCCCTCCTCATAAACCCAACCCCATTTGTGTACGCCCATATCAATCTCGTAGCCGACGACGATTTGCGTTGTTCGTAGCGGGTCCCGGCGAGTCCGGACTGTGACGCCGGAATTGCGTTGTCCAATGACCTTTGCCTCGAGTCGCAGTTCGAAGTCCTCGAATTCCTCTACTGAGCAAATGAAGTCGTGGAAGGGCATCGGCTGCCAAGAAGGCCTCTGGCCCACAATCGCCCCGTTTTCGACGCTCCAGTACCTGCTATTGCCCTCCCAGCCGGCCAGCGTCTTGCCGTCGAAGAGCATTCGAAAACCCTTTTCTCCGGCCCACTCCAGCGAGCGAACCAGCAGTTTGCGGAAGCCGCTGCCTTGCATCGCCATCGGGTCGTGTCCCAACGTGTTCTGGACGACGCGGCCCTTGCCGTAGCTGTTGACCCACACCATCGGCTCGTCCTGCTCTTTCCCATCGAACGCGGTGACGAGGACCTCGCTGCCTTCGGTGATCAGCGAGTTTTGGAATAGTTCGTCGCGGCCGTGCCGGAACGACTTGATTCCTCTCGTGATGGGATGGTCCCGTTGCACGGTCACGGTGAACTCGCGCATCTCGCCGCGGAGGCCCTGTTTTCGCCGGCCGCCGGCGGTGATCCGCTCGAACTGCTTGCTCCAGTCGGAGTCGCCGGTGAACGCCGCCGATGCATGGTGAAGCACGACGAGTCCCGCGCCGGCCCTGACGGCGCCAGCGAACGCCTGTTTGTTCGCATCCGTCCAGACGCTGTCGGGGTCGGCTTTCGCGCCGGGCCCCGTGTCTGTGTAGTTCAGCAGCAACACATCGTAGGCCTCGAGCTTTTCCGGCGTCAGGTCCAATCGCGGCTTCTGAGTCACGTCCACTTCCTGACCGGCCTCGGTCAGAATCTCCTTCAAGACCGGCGTCGTTTCTTTCCATTTTTCTTCGTGATCGCCGGTGATAATCAACACTTTCGTCGTGATGGGAGCGTCTCCCAAAGCGACGGTGCTTGTGAACGCAAAAAAGGACAAGGTGGCGAGTAGCATGCGCATGACGTGTTTCCCCCAAGTAAGGTGTTTCGCCCTTTCAGCGGTTCGAACTTGCAGGTCGATCTGGGATAAATCGGCCTAAGCTAGTTTACAACTGAGAATGCCGGCGCGAAACTAGACCTGCTGTCTTCCGCCCCATAGACGACGCCCATTCCGCCCTCACCTGGCTTTTCGGTGATCTTGTAGTGGAAGATGGTTTGGCCGATCATGGCGTCACGTCAATCGTCCGCGCCCTGATGGATCAGCGGAAGTTTTCCACCAGCATCAGGTCCGCTCCACCCTGGTCATCTTGCACGTAAAGAATCCAGCTGCCGTCGGGGGAAACCGCAACTTGCACTTGCCCCCGAGTAGTGGCCAGTTGCTCGCCGAGGGAAGCGATCCGTGTCACCCGGCCCGTGTCAAAGCGGAAAAATTTCAAGAAGCCCTCGGCAGCCAAAGCCTCGCTCCGCTCCACGTCAATGAAATAAATCCCCTGCTCCACCACGGCCCACGCACTGCCGTGCACCAGTCTCGGAGAGTCAAGGACGGCCACTTCCTCGCCGCCCTCCGCGGGAACCCTCCATACGGCTGCTGGATCCCCTGGGGAGCCTTCGGAGTTCGGGTAAAAGACGAACTTGCCGTCTGGAGACTCGACCGCGCCTTGACCCCCCCCTTTCTTGGTGACCTGCACAGCCTCGCCCCCCGCGGCCGGCGCTTTCCACACCTGGTGAATCCCCGTCCGGTTGGAAGAAAAATAGATCCATTTCCCATCCCTCGACCAGCTCGGTACAGCCTCCCCGGAACCTTCCGTGGTCAAGCGGCGGGGTGAGCCGCCGTCGGCGCTGATGACGTAGATGTCGCCATTCCCGTCGGGAGCCGCGTCGAAAGCGATCCAGCGGCCGTCGGGAGACCAGCAAGGGGATCCCGCATTCACGCCAGCGAAGGATGTCAGCTGCACCGCTCCGCGGCCATCCCGGTCGCATACCCAGACCTCCGGGCTCCCGGATCGACTGGATTCAAAAGCGATTCGGTCTCCGTCGGGCGAAATCTGAGGGAAAAAATCCCTGCGAGTGGAGGCAATCAACCTGGCAGGCCGATCGCGGGCGGTGGTCAGGCCTGACAGCTCCAAGCGCCAGATGTTAAGGTCCAAGGTCCGCCGCGAGTAGATCAGGCGGCTGCCCTGCCGAGAGATCGCCGGGAAAGTTGCGTCTCCACCCGTGCCTGACAACAGCTCCGGCATGCCACCGAAGGAGGAAATTCGCCACAAGCTACTGTTGGAGCCGCCTCCAGGGCTCGACGAGAACACAATTTCGCGGCCGTCCGGGGTCCAGGCCAGGCTGCGGATCCCCTGGCCCTTAAATGTCAGACGCTGCGGCTCACCGCCGGCAACCTGCACCAAGTAGATTTCCACTATGACAGCTGCGCTCCAACGAAGGAAAGCCAGCGTTCGGCCATCGGGAGAGAAGGCAGGACTATGATCCGCCCAGGACTGGGCCGGTGGCGATGTGAGTCTCCGTTTCTCGCCACTCTCAACCGATACCAGGAAGATGGCCCAGGGCTCTTCGGGCGATGTCCGATCCGAGACGGCCAAGAACTTTCCGTCCGGCGACCAACTCAGACCAGAGAAACGTCCGACCCTAAAGTGTGGACCTTCCGCCAACTTACGCTCGGCCCCGCCGATGGGCGGGACCAGGAATATACCCCCGCTACCCTCGGAGCGGCGGAGGAAAGCAATTTGGCTGCCGTCGGGGGACCACGCGGGACGGCTGTCCACAGCGGGGTTCGTGGTCAGCCGCAAGGGTCTTCCGCCGGCGACCAGTTTGACGTAAATGTCGGTGTTGTCGCGGTTTTCTCCGTCCCAATCAAAGGCAACCTGATTGCCGTCGGGGGAGAAGCTCGGGTGCATCTCACGCCCTGGATCACTCGTCAGGGGTACAGGCCGCAAAGGCGCTTGCGTTGGGCCCCAGACGCCCAGCCACGCCGTCACGGCGTAGAGGCCCGTTCGGGAGCGCTTGGGGACGGGGACAGCGGACCGCGTCTGTCCGAACTCCCGCTCCTTTTGGAGACGCCTGAGGTCCGCCACCAGATCGTCGGCGTGCTGGTGGCGCTCCTCGGGCTTTTTCGACAGAGCCTTGTTGACGATGTCTTCGAGTTGCTTGGGCACGCCGGTGCGGACCGCCGTCAGCGGCTCCGGCGCCTCGTTCACGATCGAGTAGACCACGGCCTGGTCGAAATCACCCCGGAAGGGCGGCTGCCCGCTGACCATCTCATAAAGGACCACCCCGAACGACCAGACGTCGCTGCGGCGATCGACCTCGGCCCCCTGGGCCTGCTCCGGAGACATGTAGGACATCGTGCCCAGAGTGGAGCCGCCGCGCGTCAGCTTCGAGCTGCCCGCCAGCTGCGCCAAGCCGAAGTCCATGATCTTGACGAGTCCGCGCGAGCCTTTGAGCAGCATGATGTTGTCGGGCTTGATGTCGCGGTGGACGACTCCATTTTCGTGCGCGGCTTCGAGTCCTTCGGCGATCTGGCCGGCGACCGACAGGGCCTCGTTGAGCTTGAGAGGTCCCTCGGCGATTTTCTTGCTGAGCGGCCGGCCTTCGAGGAAGGCCATGACGATGAAGGTTTTGCCGTCGACCTCATCGATCTCGTAGACCGTACAGATGTTGGGGTGGTCGAGCTTCGCTGCCGCTTTCGCTTCGCGGTGGAACCGTTTCCGGGCCTCTTCGTCGCGCAGCAAGTGCGGCGCCAGAAACTTCAGGGCCACCGCGCGGCCGAGCTTGGTGTCCTGGGCTTTGTAGACGACACCCATGCCGCCCTCGCCGAGTTTTTCGGTGACGAAGTAGTGCGAGATGGTTTGATTGATCACAGCAGTCCAAGTCTAGGGTAGCGAAGATAGATGCCGGGAACAAGCCTTCCCGCGAACTATCCTATCCTAGCACCAATGCTGTTCACTTACTGTAGAGCCTTTTGAGCCGCGAAGCGGCGCCGGATCGTAGCCCATGGATGGAGCGAAGCGGAACCCTGGGTCCGAACCCCCTCGAGGCAGAAGCCCCGCAAGGGGCGCAGGAAAACAAGCGCATGATTCTGACGCCGGTATCCGTCTTGCGACGAAAGAAATACAACGGCCTGGGCAACCGAACGCAGCCCCCAAACCGCTAACTGAACAGTATTGATCCTAGCGCCGTCAAGCCCCTCATCGGACTCGGTTTTCACCGGCTCTGGTCGCCTAAAGAGGTAGCCCCGATGGCCGATTGCTGGTGGGAATAAAATTTCTCAGTAGCTATTCGCAGTCGTGGTCGTCCGGGGGAACTGTACCCCTGAACGGCAGCCTGTCGGAAGACTGCTGAATTGTGAAACCGCCTCCCAACCACCTTGGCAGAGGTAGTTCCGCGCTGAACTCAACGGCCGGACCCGAACTCTGGTGATGTATCGAACAGGCTCCGAACAGGACTGCACGATGCTGGAAGTGAGAGGAGCCGGGACGACGACCCTGCGGCTACGGCCGTTGCAAACTGCAAGCTAGCCCCAATACTGTTGACTTAGGGTCTTTCAGCCGCGAAGCGGCGCCGGATTGTAGCCCATGGGTGGAGCGAAGCGGAACCCTGGGTCAGAAAACCCCACAGCGCCAAGCCCCGCAAGGGGCGGAGGAAAGCCAACGCATGATGCTGATGACGGCTCCGCTTTGCACCGAAGAAATAGGGGGCTTGGACGCCGGGAACGGCGCCACGCGCGCTTAAGTCAACAGTATTGAAGCTAGCCCGGGCGGTTCTTCGAGCCCAGTCTAACATGCGCCGAAGGCTGAAGCCGGGAGACCTATCGGTTCCGTTAGTTATAGGCACAAGCCGGTCTGAGAACGCTCCAGCCATCTTGTTCGCGAACCGCCACAAGATTTCAGCGGAAGCTATACTACGAATGAGAGTACGATCAACTGAATCGGAAACAGTTGCGATGGTATCCCGCTGGTCCCGGTTTTCGTACGTCAACCGGCGAAGTTTTGCGCGAGTCAGCATGAGTAAGGGTGAACCGCTGGAATCGAGGGATACGGAGGATGGCAGCGCCTCAGATCTTCATCTCGTATTCGGGGCACGATGCATTTGAGGCCAGTCTCCTTCAGTTTGCCTTAGAGGTGATATTAGCCGAAGAAGGTGCGGTGGTTTGGACTTTCCAGAGAGACCAAGCACGTTCAGAGAAGGAGATAGCCCGGAGCCTGAAAGCCCGGGTGCGCGAATCACTGGCGACAGTTTTTCTTGTTTCTCCGGAGACGCTCGAATCTGGCGCGACTCAGTGGATGGAGCTAGCCTACGCGGATGCGTTCGGCGTGGAAACGTTCATCTTATTGCATCACCTCGACTACCGGACTCTGAAGCAGAAAGAACGCGGGGCGCCGCCCCTTCTTCTATCAAGCCAATGTAACTCGGCGACCGAATGGAAGGATGTCGCACAGGACATTCAGCAATTATTGAAGGGACGGAAAGACCATGACTGAAAAGATCTTCGTGTCATACGCCCACCAGGACCGTAAGTATCTTAAAGGTCTAGAACAGCAGCTACGCAAGCACGGAATCGTGAGCGGTGGAGACGTAGTGCTCGTCGATCCACACGAAATCCAGCCGGGGGAGAACATCCGCGAAGCCCTTAGGAACCAGATCAGATCGGCAACGAAGGTGGTCATCATCGCTTCAAAGAACAGCGCGGACTCGGAATGGGTCAACTATGAGGCTGGGATGGCTTCCGCTCTTGAGAAACCTATTGTCATCATCGGCGGGAAAGGGAGCGGAACGACTGCATTCGCCAAGGCTCTAGGCAATGTCCAATCCATCGAAAGCGAGGAAGCAGACTTCTTGCTGGGCTAACGCAGTAACGCAGTGTAGCTCGCCAATAATGCCGTAACTGAATCGGTCCTTACGTTAGCTTGGGCCTCGCTGCTTGATATGATTGCGGTATCGAGTTATGGGGAGTCTCGCTAGCCTCGTCCTTCTATTGCTCTGCGCAATCGCCCTGCCGGCGCAGGATCCGCCCCAGGTTGCGGTGACCGGCGAAGAGGGCGGCGAACTGCCTCCCTTCTATTGCCCCATGGACCTGGATGTGCGTTCCTACGCGGGCGGCAAGTGTTACAAGTGCAGTATGCAGATGGTGCTGGGCATCCCGGAGCCGGTCGAGTACCGTTTGAAACTGAGCGTCCATCCCGCCCAAATTCGCCCCGGAGAACCGGTGGAACTGCAATTTGAAGTGCTGGAGCCCGACCATGACCACCGCGTGAGGGGCTTCCAGATCGTTCACGAAAAAATCTTCCACTTGTTGTTCGTTCATCACGAACTTGAGATCTTTCGGCATGAGCATCCAGTGCTCGGCGGGGACGGGATTTTCCGCCACAAGACCGAATTCCCGAAAGCCGGTATTTATCGCATGCTGGCCGATTTTTACCCAGCGGGCTCCACGCCCCAGCTCATTCCGATGACCCTGACGACCGGGGGCTTCGAGCAGAGTCTCGTGGCCGCGAAACCCCTCCTGCTGCCCGACCTCGAGGCCAAGCAAGGGGACAACTTGACCATTGCTCTCACCCTCGACCCGCCTGAGCCGATCGCGGGACAGAAAACGTTGTTGTTCTTCGGCCTCGACACAGCCCAGGGCTTGGAGAAGTTCCTGGGAGCCTGGGCGCACATGCTGGCCGTCAGCGACGACCTCGTCGACACGATTCATGCCCACCCGACGATCGCGGACGGCGGTCCGCAAATTCAGTTGAACATGATTTTCCCGAGACCCGGCATGTACCGCATCTGGATTCAGACGCAGCGAGAGGGCAGGGTCAACACGATACCGTTTACGGTGCCGGTGAAGGAACTGCGGTGAGTAGCGAAGCGCTGACCCCCTGGGCGGGGTGAACGAAAATTCTCGTTCCCGCCGGCAGCTCAAGCGGCTCCCGAAAGTAGTAAGATCGCTGCCAGCGCTTTTGATAATCCCGCAGCCAGATGAGATATTGCGTCGTTCCGTCGGGTGTCTTGGCGATCACTTCCAGCGAGCCCCCCTCGGGAACCGATTCTGGCCGAATCCCCAAAGCTTGCCATTGTTTTTCGAGGAGCACGACGCCTTGAATCGCCCGTTCGATGGACGGCGGCGGCTGGGGTTCGGCAAAGGCTTCCTCTCCCGGCATCGCCGGCATGTAGATCAGGTGCCCCTCGGGAGCCCCTCCTTCCACCCAGCTCGAAATCAGGGCGATCTCACGCTCGCTCAAGCTCATGTCGTTGCGGAAGTGTCCAAAACCCTTGACTGCCGCCCAGGGCGGCATGCGCCGAATCAGAACCTGGTTCTTAATCGCTTTGGCCCAAGGGCGTGCTTCACGATAGCGGGTGAGGGAAAATGCGGAACCGCCTCCGCGGTGGCACGAGACACAGCGCTTGTAGAAGATGCGGGATATGTGCTGCGTCCAAATGATCCGAGTGGTAATCAGTTCGTGGGCGCTGGCTTCGCTAGCGAAGCCGGCGGCGATAGCGAGGGAGATGAGGGCAAGTCTTCTCATCGGCGGTTGGCGAGTTAGATCGTTTGTGCAGCGGGCATCAGGCGTCTGATCGTGCTTTCAGCCTAGCAGCCCGTGGTGGAAGTCCGAGATGCCGCCGGCGGCGAAAGACCAGCACTAGACCCGCTTTTCTCACTACTCGAGTGCCGGGGCTCGGTTCCTGACGATCGGGTCGGGTACCGGGGATTGCGCCCCGGCACCCTCCCACACCACCGGACGTACGGTTTTCCGTATCCGGCGGTTGGACCCAGCGGCTTACCGGCTGGCCGCGAGATCCGATGGCATCACAAATCCGTAACGCTGCAAATTACGTTTCGACAGGGCCCGATGCATCATCGCCCGCGCCGCGACAAACCAAGCGCCACGACGCGTCGGCACATAGCGCAGCATCTGCTCGGGCACGCCCAAGCGCCGCAATGCGCGGCAGCGACCCCGCACGCTGTGCCAGCGCAGCCAGAAGCACTTCCGAATGTGCCGCCGAATCCAGCTTTCCAGCCAAAAGACCGCGCGCCGATCCTCGGCCAGCCGGTAGTAACCCCACCAGCCGACGATATACCGCCGCCACTCGTCGCGTAATTCCCGGCTCGTGACACTGCGGCAACTGCGCCATATCTCTCGCACCTTCTGCTGGAGCCGCTCGACACTTTGCGGCGCCACTTCCCGCTGCCCCCGGCGGTTGATGCGAAACCCCAGAAACTTCCGTTCCCAAGGCCGCCCCGCCCCGCTCTTCGCCTCGTTCACTTGCAGTCGCAGATGTTGCTCGATCCAGCTCCAGATCCCCGCCAGCACCCGCTTCGCCGCCGCCTCGCTGCTCACATAAATGTTGCAGTCGTCGGCATAACGGCAAAAACTCAGCCCGCGGTTCTCCAGTTCCCGATCCAGTGCATCCAGGTAGATGTTCGCCAGCAATGGAGACAGCGGCCCGCCTTGCGGCGTGCCCTCCTCGCTTTTGACCAGCACCCCGTTCAGCAGTACTCCGGCCCTCAAATACCGGCCTGTCAATCTTAAGATCCTTTTGTCCCGAATCACTTGCGCGATCCGTCGCATCAGAATGTCGTGATTCACATGGTCGAAGAACTTGGCGATGTCTATATCCACCACCCAGTCCTTGCCCTCGCGGACGTATCCCTGTGCCGCGCGTACCGCCTCATGCGCGCTCCGCCCCGGCCGAAATCCGTAGCTCGACTCGCTGAACATCGGCTCCCAAAACCAGGCTCAAAGATCGGCGTCAAAACTTGCAGCAACGCTTGCTGCAGCAGCCGGTCCATCACCGTCGGGATGCCCAACAGCCGTTGGCCTCCGTGCGGATTGGATATCTCTACCCGCCGCACGGGACTCGGCGTCCAGCGCCCCGCCAGCAGTTTCGCCCGGATCTTTTCACCGTGGCGTCGAAAGTGGGATTCGAGTTGTTCGGTGGTCATGCCGTCGATGCCCGCCGCGCCGCGGTTGCGTTTGACCGCCCCCAGCGCACGCCGCAGGTTCTCTTCGGCCGCCACTTGTTCCATCAGATCGTCGTGCATCACTTTCTGTCGGGAGTCTCGCGGCTCACGCTCGGGTTCCCGCCGGCATTGGCCCGCCGCGGTTCCACCGCTTCTGCCTCCGCCTGCTCCCCGTCTCGTTCCCCCAGCGGGGAAGGACCCTGCGGTCCGGGACTCCGGGAAACCTCTTGCACGCTATGCTAGTCGCTCCTCTAGCTTTGCTCCTTGGTCCTTCAGCCCTTTGCTCCAGCGGCATTACCCGCCTTCTCGGCTACTATGGCTTCTGCTGACTTCTCCCCCGCTCTCACGGGGCAACTCTCCCCAGGTAAGGTGCTGATTCTGTTCCTTCGTGCCGTCCGGCTCTACCTCGCACGTCTCGTATGGATATTGGGCTTCGCGGTGGCCAGCACGCTTACCGCCCGTACGCGGCCTCTCTGCCGGTTTGTGTTCCTACAGTCGAAGTATTCGTTCCCCGCTTCCTTCGGCTTTCACCGTGCGGCTTGCGCCCCACGACTTCCGCTCTGCGGTTCCCTACGGTTACCTCCATCGGTCCCGGCAGGATCGTTTCATCCTGCTAGAATCAGCCCATGCTGGGCACACTGGCGCGCGCATTCCTGCGTGCCGTGTCGCCATTCCTGGCGACATCGCCTCCTCCCGGTCGAAGCCCCCTATTTTCGCGGCCCCGCTTCAACTCATTGCGGCAGCGCCGAAGGCATGCCTTCGATTCGCCAGTTCGGGTTTTTGAGCACGCTGGTGGTCGTGAAGGGGCAGGTGTCCCAGGGAGTTTCGCCTCGCATGCGCGGGTCGTCGTGTTGCTTCAAGAACGTCTCGAGCTGCTTGGCGAGCCTTTGCTTCACCTCGGCGTACGCCGCGTCCGCGGCGACGTTGCTGAGCTGATCGGGGTCTTTCTCCATGTCGTAGAATTCTTCGCCCGGCCGCCGGCCGTACGACATCAGAAAGTAGCGCCGCATCTTCGGATCTTGCGATTTCTCGATCAAAAATGTTTTTGTCGCGCCGCGGTCGACGTCGCCGTAGAAGCCCTGCGGGGGTGCGTTGTAGTCCGGATCACCGGCCGGCCAGCGGTCCGGTTCGTAGTTGCGAATGTAAGCGTAACGGTGCGTGCGCAATGCCCGCATCGGATAGCCGACCGCATTGCGCCGCGCCACCGTGTGACGCTCAAACGCGGTGACAACAAAGTCCCGGCCCTCATCCACCCGCCCCGATTTGGAGGACTCCAGAACCGAGCGCAAGCTGTGGCCGCTAACCTCTTCGGGAATCGGGACGCCTGCGATGTCGAGGATCGTCGGCACCATGTCGGTCAGGCTGACGAAGTCATCGACCTTGCGCCCGGCGGGGATTTTCGAGGGCCAGCGCACGGCTAGCGGCATGCGGGTCCCCCCGTGCTCTACATCGGCATTGACGAGTTGTCACGCCGGAAAGGTCAAGTCTACGTCACTAACGTTTACGACTTGAAGGACAAACGCCTGATATGGTCTGGGGAAGGCCGCAGCAAAACAACCCTGGAACAGTTCTTTGCGGAACACCGGGAGGCGCTGAAAGGGAGCGTAAAAGGGGTGTGCTGCGACATGTGGCAGCCCTACATCGACATGGTGAAGGAGAAGCTGCCCGGGGTGACGCTGGTCTTCGACAAGTTCCACATCATCCAACACCTTCTGCAGGCCGTGGATGAGGTGCGGCGGGAGGAAGCGCGTGAGTTGAAAAAAACGAATCCAGAGCTTCTCCAGCGCAGCCGCTACATTTGGTTGAAAAATCCGGAGCACCTCAGCGGCAAACAACGGGTCCGTTTGGGTCACCTGGAAAAGCTCAATCTGCGCTCGAACCGGGCTACTTACTCAAAGAGATCTTCCGCGAGTTCTGGAACTACAAGCGCAAAGGCTGGACCAAACGATTCCTGAAGAAGTGGTCCTGGTGGGCCACTCATTGCCGGCTCAAACCCATGCGGGACTTCGCCTGGATGCTCCGTCGCCATCAGGAGGAAGTATCCTCAACTACTTTGAGATGCGCATCGACAACGGCGCGGTGGAAGGCATGAACAACAAGGCCAAAGTCGTCAGCCACCGCTGCTACGGTTTCCGAACAGCGAGCAACTACATCACTGCCCTGTACCACTGTGTCGGCAAGCTCCCAGAACCGGAATTGGTGCACAGATTTGTGTGAGGAACCTCAAGATCTTTTGGAAGGCGGCTACGATTGCGTGGACCGTATCGTCTTAAATGCGCACTTCCCAATGGGTGTCAACGCAGGTGGTTTTCGCTATTCGTGGCGTTTGCTCTATGGTGGAGTTGCTGCGAGGGATGCTGGAGCGCTTTCTGAATACGCTTCATTGCCTGGATGTCTGCTGCATCGCTGACGACACCCTGGAAAAGCTGGGGAGCGCTTCGCGGCTAGGCAAAACCACCGTGGGCGGCGTAGATTTCAACCGCCCCAGAATGGGCGCGCTGGTGCCGGCCGTGATCGTGTTGGCGGCCTCGCCCAAGGGGTTCACAGCATCCGAGGCGGCCCGCCAGCTGCGGCGGCTGAACGCTCCCACGGCAGGCCCCTACGGACCCCGGCATGCCGCCTACGATCTCAAGAAACTCCGCGGCAAGAGTCTGGTTGAAAAGATCGGCCGACTCGCAAGGGATTGCGCGCCATGACCGCTTTGGCGGTCCTGAGGGATAAAGTGATCCAGCCCTTGCTGGCGAACAGCTGCCAACTCAAACGCGGGCCGAAACCGAACAACGCCACGACCCTGGACAAACACTACGAACGACTTCAAGCCGGCATCCAGGGGCTGTTTGCTGAAATCGGCATCGCCGCGTGAAGACATGGATCGACATTTTTTTGTCGATGTGGAGGCACTAGCCCATGTTGGCCAAAAACATCTGTAAGTGATTGAAAACACGGGAGCGGGGTTCCGGGTGTGCCACTACATGCGGGGTTTTAGGCCGGGGCCGCCCGGCGGCGTGCGGTCGCGGATCCCCAGTGCCTGCAGCACTTGTTGGGCGCGCCGCGTCCCCCGCGTCACCAGCCGCTTGGCGCCGCCGTCGGGCAACTCCAGATCCAGCACTGCACCGTCGTCAGCGCCCCCAGCGCCTCCTCGGCGGACAAGTCCATGCCCGCTTGTTGCAGTTTCCGCTGGACCGCATGCTTCAGCAGCAGCGCCAGCGCCGCCACGAATATGTGCGCCTCCACGCGCCACGGGGCCGCAGGAGAGCATTTCGTTGAGAAGAGTCGCGGCTGGCTCAGCGGGCAGCATCTCAAAGTGCTGTCGGCGATTGAGCGTTGCCGCACCGCCGCCCTGGGCGGCCATCTCGATGAGTGCTCCGACTGCGGCCGTCGCCTCCCCATCTCCTACAACTCCTGCCGCAATCGGCACTGCCCCAAGTGTCAGGCCAACACCCGCGAGCGCTGGTTGCAGGCGCGACGCAAAGAACTACTGCCAGTGCGCTATCTGCACAGCGTCTTCACCATCCCCCACGAACTCTCAGCACTGGCGCTGCAGAACAAGTGGGTCATCTATTCACTGCTGCTACGTACGAGCGCGGAAACCCTGCTCCAAGAGGCTCGCGATCCCAAGCGTTTGGGCGCCGAGATCGGCTTCTTCAGTATTCTGCATAGCTGGAATCAGAAGATCGAGCACCCGCTCGCAGCGGCTGGGATTGCCCGCGTTGCGGCGGTCGGATGCGGGTCGTCGAACGCTTCAGCCCCGTTCAGCTGCGGCTGCGTTCGCCTCCGCTGTTCCCGGCAGCCCCTGATGCAACCACGTTCTCCATCGCGAGCCACTCGGTCGCTTCGGCGCGAAGCGCTCTCGTGTGCCTACACGAGCTGCCGCAGCCTGTTCCCCTCGCTGCAGCCACTCTATCAGCACCAAAACCGCTCGCTTCCCCGTGCGATCACCGCTCCCCGTATGGCTCTCCAGCCCCTCTCTCGCCCTCGCAAGGCTCCCGGCCTCGCATCAGGACCCTTTGCCCATCCGATTCAAAACGCATAGACTCGGTGCTTCCTCAGAAGGCTTCCTTCAAATCGTCATATCGCAGGCGACTAACTCTCTGGCCCGACGAGGCTCTTCCTGCTGGGTCGCCTGCGATATGACACTAAGATTTCACAACAGCTTTCCGCAGACGAGCCCTATGTAGTTCGTTTCGCGGGACTTAATCCTGCTCACGGTCACGGAATTCTTCGTACCAGTTTTGGACGACACGGATCACCGGTGGAGAGCCACGAGCGTGTTCAAGCGGCGTAACAACCAGAAACTTTCGTCCATCGACCCCAACGTCGTACATGCGCGTGCCCGGAAAGGGTTGAACTAGGCCGGCTTCGGCGAACAATGGCGTTGCCGAGTCCACGGAAAAGCTGGTTTCGCCCTCGAAGTTGACGGCGAAGAGAGTATCATGCTCCACATAGTACAGCTCACTCCCGGTTCTTCTCCATCGAGGCTGGGTGCCACCTTTTCGAGATACCGGTGCTTCTTGGCCGTCGGGGTATGGCCGCACATAGACTTGATCTTGGCCAGTCTTGTCGGAAACGTAAGCTAGCCAGCGACCGTCCGGTGAAAGCGTCGCTTCCCGCTCGTTGAACGGGGTTTCTATTAACGGATGTGATTCCAATTCGCCTTCCGCCGAGTGCTGAAGAAACCAGAGGTCCCGCTGGGTATCGGGAGCGATTTTGTAATACAGAAGGATTTCTCTCTCCCAACTCCAGTCGCTCAAGACATCGATACCCGGATTCTGGGTCAGCATTCGCTCTTGTCCGGTTCCGTCGGCCTGGCGCAGGAAGATGTTCCAGTTGCCCGCCCGATGGGACGTGAATGCCACCTCTCTTCTGGTGGGTGACCACGCAGGGAACCGATTGTCACCAATGCCTTGAGTCACACGAACCCTCGTTCCCTGCGCGAGGTCGTAGATCCAAACGTCGTGGTTGTCGTTCTCGCCCGCAATAAAGACTACCGCTCGGCCATCCGGAGATAGCGTCGGGTGCTGAAGCCCTCGGTGTGGCTGGTCAATCTCCACTAGCTTCTGCCCGTCAAGTCCCCGCCAGACTAACTGTTCCTGTCTCGGCCCTGGTTCCTCCCTGTAAACCAGCGTGCTGTCTCTCGCCACACTTGGCCATCCCGCGTTCTGCGCAACGGGAAACGCCTCCCCTGTCTCTGTCAGCGTTCGTAGAGAAAACGGTACCACCGATACGACTCCCGAACTCAAGTTTGAGGATTGGTACAGGATTTGGCCCGTTGCAGAATAGGAGAAAGATGCTCCTGTGATCTCCGGCCGATGCCGTTCGCCGGTGTTCAAGTTTTTGACTATGAGTTTTCCTTCGAACCCGCTTCCCAAGGAAAACGCCAAGATCTGGCTGCCAGCCTCAGGTGGCAAGAAAAACGGGTTCGCAAAAAAACTGGAGCGCTCAGCTTCGTCTGGCTCGATCAACAGTTTTGGGGTGCCCCCGCGGGCAGGAACCTCAAACAAGCGAGCAGGTGCACCGGACGTGAAAACGATTGCCTCTCCATCCGGTCTCCAGACACCGGAGAAATAGAAGCTCGAACCGGGTGTTTTGCACAGAGGGAGGACGGAACCTCCTGTTACCGCAACCTTGCTCAATTCCTGGCCGATTACGAAACCTACAAAGTCGTTTCTCGGGGACCAGAATGGTCTTGCGGCGCCTACTGTCGCCTCTACTTGGCGCGGAGCCGTCTGATTGAGGTCCTGGACCCACAATGTTCGAGGTCTTCCCGCGATGTACGCGATGTGTCGACCGTTGGGAGAAATAGCCACGCGGCCTTCGGCGATATCAAAAGCTTCCGGCACAAACGCGAACTTTCGCACCGGTGTCACCGGGCACGCCCGAAATTCCTTGCGGGTAGACTCCCATAGCAGCTCGTGCTTCGCGTCTAGGTGCTGTGCTCGCTCTGAGGTCCAACCTCCTGCGCAGTACACGCATGTCCACTAGCATCTCCTCGACATGCTGATAGCGCTCGTCCGCATCCTTGGCCATGGCCTTGCCGACGATGCGGTCGAGTTCAATCGGCATGCGGGAGCGCAGAGCTGTCGGAAGTTCAGGTTCTTCGTTGGCGATGGCGTACAGCACGGCCTCGTGCCGCTCGCCCTCAAAGGGCAAACGTCCGGTGACCATTTCGTAGATGACTACGCCGAGTGACCACACGTCCGTGCGGCGGTCGGTCGGCTCCCGGCGGGCCTGCTCCGGCGACATATAGGCCGGCGTCCCTAAGATGGTCGCGGTCTTGGTGAGCTGTGAGCGCTCGGCAAGCTGCGCCAATCCAAAATCCATGATCTTGACTTGGCCCTCTGCCGTCACCATCAGGTTGGCGCCGTTAATGTCACGGTGGACGACACCCTTTTCGTGTGCCGCTTGCAGTCCAGTCGCGGTTTGAATGGCTATGTCAAGCGCTTCGTCCAGCTTCAGCGGGCGGTCGTTGAGTTTGTCCTTGATGGTCTGGCCTTCGAGGTAGGCCATCGCGATGAAGGTCTCGCCGTCAACTTCATCGATCTCATAGACGGTACAGATGTTGGGATGATCGAGCGCCGCGGCCGCTTGCGCCTCTCGAAGGAAACGCTCTCTGTGCTCCGGGTCTTCGATCAGGTCAGAGCGCAGAAACTTCAGCGCCACGGTGCGCTTGAGTTTGAGATCCTCAGCCTTGTAAACGACACCCATCCCGCCCTCGCCGAGCTTGGCGGTGACCTTGTAGTGGGAGATCGTTTGGCGGACCATCGACTAGGAATTGTACCGCAGCAGGATTACTGGTGATAACAAGCCATGTGTTGAGCTATCCGATCGTAACACTGCCAGGCTCTTGATTCCAGCGGGTTTCTACGCGTTCCACGAGCTTCTGAACGACCGGATCGGGGTCACGCGCGAGTACATCAAGCCGGGCGACGCCATCAAAGTGCGGTGCCATCGGGCCAGGGATGGCGGGAACAGCTGTCTTCTCGGGTTCCTGCAGGCTCCGGATGGATCCATCAAAGATTGGGACGGCCATGGGGCCAAGCCTGTCGATGACGGTTTCTTTGACATTGACTAGCAGCGTGGAAAGCGTGCGAGTGGTGGCCCGTATCGGTCACGGTCAATAGCCATTTCCGGGCCGGGCAGACTCTTCGGACAGCAGATTGTTGGATGAAACCGGATTTGAACGAAGCCGCTATGCGGCAGACGCTTCGCGTGGTAGGATTTGGCAGGGCAACTGCGATGCCGCCGATCAGCTTTGGGGCAGCGACGATCTCACCGATCCGCTTTCGCGTAGCAACAATACTCCATTTGGCAACCCAATCCCGATAGAAACCTCATAGAGCAATTGCCCTGCCAAATTAAGGGCCGCTTCCTTCATATCGTTGTATCGCAAGCGTCTAGCCCATGTTTGTCATTTCCAGCGGGTTTTCGAGGGCAAGACGGCGCTAAGTTGTTGAAAACAGGAGAGCGGAGTTCTCCCGGTACTGGTTTTGTAGTGTCACAACTGATCCAGAACGTCACCATATTACCCGTGATTTATGGACACTGTAAACGCTATAATCGTGATGTCACGTTTCTGCCATGTTTCCGCGCCTCACCCGCGTCCGCCGCTCCCCTTCCAAAGTCGACGAATACCTCCAGCTCGTCGAGTCCTGCCGCGATGACCACGGCCGCACCCGCCAACGGGTCGTCGTCAGCCTGGGCCGCAAGGACCAGCTCAGCGCCCAGTTGGACGCCCTCGTCCGGCTGCTCGATCGCCCCCGCCGCTGGGTCGATTCCGAACGGCTCGCCGCTCCCGCCGCTGGGTCGATTCCGAGCGGCTTGCCGCCCCCGATCAAGCCCCTGCCTGGGGACGCCTTTTAGCCCTCCGCCAGGCCTTCCAGCAACTCGGCCTCGAAGACATTCTCGACCGCCTCGAAGGACCTCCCCCGCGAGGCCAAACGCGGCTGGCCGATCGCGTGCTGGTGCTGGCCGCCAACCGCCTGTGCGCGCCCTCGAGCGAGCACGGGCTGGGGCGCTGGCTGGAAACCGAGCTCGTCTGCGACCGCCGCGGCCGCCGCTGGCTGTCGGCTTGGCGCGACGACGAGCGCCGCCTGAGCCAGCGGCCGCGAGTGCGCGTCCAAGACGCCCAGCTCAACGGCTGGTATCGCACCCTCGACGCTCTGGCCGCGCACAAGACGACGATCGAAAAGCAACTGTTCCTCAGCTGCGCGATTTGTTTTCGCTGCGCGCCAAGATGGTTTTCTACGATCTGACCTCGACGTATTTCGAAGGCCGCGGGCCGGCCGGGCTGGCGTGGCACGGCTACTCACGCGACGGCAAATCGCGCCAGCGCCAAGTTTTGGTCGGGGTGCTGCGGGTCGACGGCTGGCCGATCGCCCATCATGTGTTTCGCGGCAACTTGCGCGACGCCCAGACGGTCGAGCCGGTGCTCGAGGACCTGCGGCGCCGCTTCGGCCTGCAGCGGGTGGTGTTCGTTGGCGACCGCGGCATGATGACGAGCGAGAATCTGGACCGGGCCGCCGCTTGCGAGGCCGCATTCTCGGTCAGATTCGTGCTCACCGTCGAGATCTGCCGCTGCTGTTCGGCCAGCTTGCGCACCTCCCGCGCCCACAGCGGGCGCCTTTTGCCGAGCAGCGTGCCGCGTTCGGCCAGCTTCAGGCGCACCGTCTGGCCGCTCGCCAGCCTGACCTCCCGCTGCTGGAATTCCTCGAGCGGCCAGTCCTGCCCCGGGTAGCGGTGATAGCTGAGCGCCGCGATCCGTTCTTGCTGCAGTTCCGCGAACAGATCCGGGCTGTAGCCCTCGCGGTCGAAGATCAGGGTGAAACGCGGCAGGCGCGGATCGGCTGCCAGGCGCTGCTGCTGCTCTTTGGAGATCGGCGCGTTGGCCTTGAGCCAGGGCAGCACGTCGTCGCGCAGCGCCTGCACCAGTCCGTGATCGACTTCTTTGTTGATATAGAAGAACGGCTGCCCGTCCAGCGCATTGATCCAATAATCCACCGTCGCACGCAGGTAGAAGCGCTGCCGCGCCACGTAATGCCGCGGCAGCTTGGTCAGCTTGCCGTGGCAGACCAGCACGTGGCCATCGACATAGAAAGCCACCCCTTGAGGCTGTCGCTGCTGCGCTTCGCGGATCCACTCCCTGGCCAGAGCCGCGTTCCAGCGCGCCGCCCGGCCCGCCTCCGTGCACAGCAGCTTCAGCTTCTGGCGCAGCGTCCGCACTTCCGGGATGCGGTCCAGCCCCAGTAAGTTGCCCCACTCGCCGGCGGACACATAGCGCAACTGTTCGAGGGAAGGGATGCGCGCCAGTGCCATCAGCGCTAGCAGCAGAAACACGCTGCTCAGCCCGTAGCAGCCGGGCGGCAGCTGGTAGAGTTCCAGGCTGTGCCGCAGCAGCCCGAGCGCCAGCAGCGCCGGCAGCGCCAGCAACACGCCCCCCTGCGGAATGTCCCGCGCCGGCTCGAAAACGATGGGCGCCGGCCCCAGCCCGCCCATCGCCGCCGCCATCCGCTCCAGCGAGCGGGTCGTGCCGCCGTAGCCCAGCGGCGCAGTGCTGTCGATCTCGCTGCGCTCGCTCTTGCTGCTAGGCGGCTCAGAAACCCGCCTTAGCGCTTTTTTTTTACGGCGTGCAGGCGCCCGGCACGAATCGCTTTATGCAGCGTGTTGGCCCGCACGCCTATCGCGCGGCTGACCTGCGGCACGCTCTGGCCTTGGTCCAACAGCGCCTGGGCCTGTTGCCTCACCTCGGCGGTGAGCACCGTGGCCCCGCGACGCCGCGGCTGGCGAAAGAATCCGGCCGCTCCTTGATTCCGATACAGCTTCAGATAGCGCTTCACGGTTACCAGCGGCACTCCGAACGCGCTCACGATATCGGCCTGCCGCACGGTCCCTTGGTCGAGCAATTGACTGCTGAACAGACGAAAGCTCTTCAGGTCGTCCTGGGCGTGCGAATACACCGGCAGATGGCCGTGAAAGTAGACCACCTTGCCGTCCTTGCGGTAAAAGGCGATATCATTGGTGATCGGGGTCAGCCCGGCGGGGAAGATGGGCAGCTGCAACTGCGGCATGGTCCAGTTTCCCCTCCGCAACGTCCCAGGCGCAAGTCCCGGCCAGGTGCCTGCCACACCGCAAAGATGGGTCTAGTCATTTTCCTCAACCAGCCGAAATCGCTAGCCGGGATCAGGAGTTCAGAGACTCCTCAAGGGGAGCGGCAAGGAGTAGACGATCCTTCACACAACCCGCTCTCATCACAAAGGTAAACGGCCCGACTCTTCCGTTTCTGTGGACGATCAGGCCCCTTGCTCTGCGGGACAAAAGCGTTCAACGGAGGGCCTTGAGCGCGAGGATGTGGTCTCGCTCGCAAAGAGAACCTCTTTCGTGGATTGAGCGCCATCGAGTTGCCGCGGGTGCTTGCGGAGAAAGTCAACGCCTTGTGTGCGATTTCTTCGACGAGAAGCCCGAATCGCAGCACGGCGTGGCGGCAGCCGAAGTAGCGAGCGCCTGGGGCACACTAGTGTTCAGGTCACGCTTGATCTGTACAGCCACGTCTTGCCGGGCTTGCAAGAGGAAGCGGCGCGGGGAATCGATGCCGCATTGTGGCGGGCCATCGAACAACAGCACAAAGCTGTCACTTGACCCAGCATCAGCGACAGGGTCAGAGCGCTGTCACCGGATCGTTATGGACTGCTCGCCGCCGGATAGATCGCCACATGCCGACAAGGGCGGATTTAGCCCGTTGGGCTGCGCAAAACCAGTCGGTCCTCAAGTGCTGGCAGGAGCGTTCTCTTGACCTTGATAACGAAGCTGATGAGACGACTACCAGTGGTGGGGCTAATCGTATCGGCGTTCATTGCGAGCGCGCAGGAGCAACGCCCTCGTGCTCGCGACATCGGCTTGGCCCCCGGCATTTACTCCCCAGGGGCCGCTAAACGCAATCACTGACGTGCCGGGCGTTCTCGTCGGCCACCGAACGCTTATCGAGGACACGGACATACGAACGGGAGTCACAGCGGTACTGCCCCACGGCGGGAACATCCTTCCAGAAAAAGCGCTGGCCGCGGCTTTGGTCTTCAATGCCTTCGGAAAGACCATCGGGTTAGCCCAAGTCCGGGAGTTGGGAGTGCTCGAAAACCCCCATTTTGCGACCAATACGTTGGCTGTGTGGAAAGCGGCGGACGCCCTACGCTACTACACGCCTCATGAGCCCGGAAACGAGGGCGTGCGCTCAGGGACACAGCCATTAGGACTTGCTACGTCATTGACGAAGCGCGATGGATACCACGCAAGGTCTCCTCAAGACTCCTCGACCGGAGACGGCGAACGCTTCGGCGGTGATCGAAACGCTACCCTGCGATGCCGCCGGGGAGTCATTCCGGAGCGACAACCGTTGCAATACCAGCAGCAGCTCGCTAATCTGTAACAACCTGGGCGGCCAAGAAAGCAGTTGTTCGCCGCGATAGAGACGTGTCGAAACGTTTCGTATCTGTACTGCTAACGTTGCTCGGCGGCGCGCTGGGTTCTTTAGCGATGGGGTATTTAGTTGACTCCAGTAGCCACAATATGTTGTGGTTGGGGGCATGAAGGAGGACTACCCCCGAAACCTCGTCGAGTTGGAAGCTCGATTCTCGACCGAGGAGGCGTGCCGGGAGTACCTGCTGAAGCTGCGCTGGCCGGAGGGGTTCGTGTGCCCGCGCTGTGGGATCCAGTCCTCATGGGCCAGCAAACGCAATCTGCTGCTCTGCGCCGACTGCGGTTACCAGGCCTCGGTGACGGCGGGCACGATTTTCCAGGACACCCGCAAGCCCTTGACGTTGTGGTTCCGGGCGGCTTGGTGGGTGACAACGCAAAAAGGCGGGGCCAGCGCGCTGGAGTTGCAGCGGGTCTTGGGTTTGGGTAGCTATGTAACCGCCTGGACCTGGCTGCACAAGTTCCGCCGCGCCATGGTGCGCCCCGGTCGCAATCGGCTGGTCGGCCGGGTGGAGGTGGACGAAACGTATGTGGGCGGAGTCGAAGAGGGCGTCCGAGGTCGCGAAATGGTTGGCAAAGCGTTAGTTGCGGTTGCTGCCGAGGAGGATGGGCGCGGTATGGGTCGCATCCGGCTCCGTCGGATCGCGGATGCCTCAGCGGCGAGCTTGGAAGCCTTTGTCGAAGAAGCTATCCAACCTGGCAGCCTCGTGCACACCGACGGCTGGGAAGGCTATGCGGGATTGGAGAACAAAGGATACCGCCATGAAGTCACCGTGCTGCGCGGGAAGCGGCAATCGGCGAGTAAGCTGCTGCCGAGAGTCCATCGTGTCGCCTCTCTGCTAAAGCGCTGGCTGTTGGGGACCCACCAGGGGGCTGTCAGTCACGAGTATTTGGACTACTACCTGGACGAGTTCACGTTCCGCTTCAACCGGCGGACCTCACGGTCGCGCGGCAAACTTTTCTATCGCCTCCTCCAGCAGGCGGTCGCCGCCGACCCTGCTCCCTATAAGACAATGGTCGAGGCCACCAGGGCCGGCACCCCCACCCCCAAGATGTAGTGGCTACTGGAGTCAACTAGATACCCCATATCTATCAAATATAGCCGCTTCTTTGCAGCGACGGTGACTCCTATCGCGACAATAGCTCCGGTTCGGGCCAGCCTCTGCGCGAACACGAGAACCAACTTGATCCAAGCGAGACACCGGCCGAATCCGGGACGAACAAGGCCGGTTCTTCTTCTCTGCCTAACGGCCCAAGGCCTCCCGGAGCGCCCCTTCCAACTCCGGGTATCGAAACGAGAACCCTATTTTTTCAGCCGCTTTGGGTAGCACGCGTTTGCTCGACAGCAACTCGGCGGAAAACCCTCCCAGGGCAATCTTCAACGCGAAGGCCGGAGCCGGCATGAACGCCGGCCGCCGCAGGACCTTCCCAAGAACCCGTGCGAATTCCTTCTGGCGCACCGGGTTCGGAGCCGCTCCGTTCACCGCGCCGCGGAAATCACCCTCCAGCAGTTGGATCATCATCCCGGCCAGATCGTCTCGGTGGATCCAAGACCACCACTGCCGGCCCGAGCCCAGCGGGCCGCCCGCTCCTAACTTGAAAGGCAAAAGCATCGCCTCTAAAGCGCCGCCGCCGGAGGCGAGCACAACCGATACTCTCGGAAGAACAACCCGCACGCCAAGCCTTTCAGCGGCAACGGCTTCGCTTTCCCACTCTCGCGAAATCCGGGCGAGAAAGTCGTCGCCAGGCGCTGACTCCTCGCTCAACTCTTCATCCCCGCGGTCACCGTAGTAGCCGATCGCGCTAGCGGAGACTAAGACTTTGGGGCGGGATTCGAGGCGGGCGATGCCTGCGACCAGATTCCGCGTGCCGATGACCCGGCTGTCACGGATAGCCGCCTTCTTGGCGGCATTCCAGCGGCCCTGCACGGTTTCCCCAAGCAGGTGGATGACACCGCCGACCCCATCGAACGCTTCTTGCGGTGCAGGCTCGGAGACCGGCTGCCAGTCAAACGCCTGATCGATGAAGGGCAGACTTTGCTTGGCAGTGACGCTGTTTCTGGAAAGCGCCACCACGGAATGCCCGCGCTGCTTCAATACCTCGCAAAGCCTGTGGCCAACGAATCCGGTGGCCCCTGTGACTAAGACTTTCATTGGTTCGAGCTAACCTGCTTTCCCGCCACCCGCCAGCGGCGCACCTGCTTCGACCGCAAAGATTGGCGGCAGACGCCTCATCCTAGATATGATTCTAGCCGGTCCGTACAAAGCGGATACGCTTTCGACTAAGAACCGTAAAGCATTCGGAGCTGTCCGGCCAAGTTGGCTGTCTGTCGCCGCGCGCGGCGATGCACCGATTACACTATAGACGGAGCCGATCTGAAATTGGAACGTCCGCGTTCCGCGAACCCCCGTGAACCTGGGACGCCTTCTTATCTTCGCCGGATTAGCCCTCGTTGCCGCGGGCCTGCTCGTCATGCTTGGGGCCAAACTCGGCTTACCCCGGCTGGGCCGTCTGCCGGGTGATTTTGTCTTCCGCGGCAAGAACTCTGTCTTTTACTTCCCCATAGTCACGTCGATTCTTCTGAGTATTGTCTTGACGCTCGTCTTTTCGTTGTTCCGGCGCCATTGACGGTTCCGGGAGCAGCCCCTGGATGTCACGGTTCCCCCCAACGCTTCCGCGGAGGGTTCCGCCGGCAGCAAAGATCACTTGCCGCGCTGGATCGGAAAGGTCAAATGACCCTGCTAGCTGGACGGTCGAAAATCCGGCAAATACGCCTGGAGTTCCCCGGCCTGGCTGAAGTAGTGATACTTGGGGGTGCGGGCGGGACGAAGGTTGGAGGAAGTTGGGGACAAGAACTTTTGGTTGAACAAGACGCCGGCCGGGAAGCCGATTTGCCCGATGCTATACTGGGCTCTGCTTTATGGCGGCAAGAAAGAAACGGCCGGTTCACAACAACTACATTCTGATCATCTTCGATAGCTGCCGCTACGATTCGTTCATTCGCGGGCGTCCGAAGGTGATGCGCCGACTGGGGAAGGTGGAGAAGCGCTGGTCCTATGCTTCCTGGACCGCCCCTTCCCACTTCAATCTGTTGATGGGGCTGCTGCCTCACCAGAGTCCCAAGAACGTCTTTGCATCCGAGTATTACAAGAAAGACTTCTTCAAGTACAACGAGCGGCTGGGCGCGGACGATATCGAGTTCAAATCGCTGGTGCCGAGGCTCTACTTCCCGCTGTTTCTTCGGGACAAAATGGGCTACCGGACCCACGCCCGGGTGTCACTGCCGGTGCTCAATCCGCGCACGATCCTCAACCAGGGATTCGATACGTTCCGGCTGATGAAAAAGCACAACGACATGCGGGCCATGCTCAAGGAGATGACCTTTCCCGAGGACCGCCCGTCGTTCTATCTGCTCAATGTCGGGGAGACCCATTACCCCTACGCACTGCCGGACGAACCGCCCGAGGACTGGCCGTGCATCAGCGGCGTCCACGGAGTCTTCAAGCACCTCGACGATCACGTCGTCGGAGGAAAACTGAAGAAAAGCAAGCAACGGTTCTTCGACGATAAAAAGATGAAAGAGCTGCAGCGGCGCCAAGTCGGAGCGGTGAAATACTTGGACCGTGTCATCGAAGAACTGTTCGACATGGTCCCCAAGAACACCTACATCACCATTACGTCCGATCATGGAGAGCTGTTCGGGGAGGAAGGGTACTTCGGCCACGGCCCGATCCAGCACGATAAGGTCCTGGAAGTGCCCTTCGTCGAGGGCAAGCTGCGGTGAGGCCCCCTCCGCCAAAACCTTCTGCCAGGCGCCTGGTTCATCGTGCGTGGCTACTCGCCCCGTGGGCTTTCGCGTCGTGCGCCACGGCCCTTTTTCTCTCGGCGAACGACCCGCTTCCGGCGCCCGAAAACCTGCGGCTTGCCTATATCGGGCCGGGCGCGGGATTTGCCTTCCTGGGATCGTTCCTCAGCCTGCTGATAGCCTTCATTCTGGGAGCGGCCTCGCTGCTGATCTGGCCTTTCCGGGTGGCCTGGCGCGCGCTGACCCGGCGCAAGGGCCTCAAGAAAGCCCGCGTCCGAAAAATGATTTTTTTGGGCCTGGACGGGCTCGACCCGGATCTCTCGGAGCGCTTCATGGCCGAGGGCAAAATGCCTCACCTGGCGAAGCTGCGCGAGCAGGGCGCCTACAGCCGGTTGCGGACGACGTTTCCGCCGCTCTCGCCGGTGGCTTGGTCGACTTTCGCCACCGGCGTCAATCCCGGCAAGCACAGCATGTACGACTTCCTCAACCGCAGCATGAGGACGTACGTGCCGGAACTTTCCTCCTCGCGGGTTGGCGAGCCCAAGAAGTTTCTGAAGATCGGGAAATGGCGAATCCCTTTGGACAAACCGACGGTCGAGCTGCGCCGCAAGAGCCGCACGTTTTGGAACATTCTGGGCGAGCATCAGGTTGGATGCACGGTGCTGCGTGTTCCCATTACTTTCCCGCCGGAGAAGTTTGACGGCAAGCTGCTGTCGGCGATGTGTACGCCGGACCTGCTCGGGACGCAGGGCACGTTCCACGAATTCTCGACCGCGCTGGAGGAGGCTTCGTTTGAGTCCGGCATGCGCTTTCCGCTGCGCCGCAGTGGAAACGCTTTGCAGGGGACGATTGAGGGTCCGTCGAATCCGATCAAAGAGACGGGTCCGATGAAGATCGATTTTCGGATCGTGCCCAACGCCGATGGCACGGCAACGCTCGAAATCGAGGGGCGATCCCACGCCCTGAAGCGCGGCGAGTATTCGCCCTGGATTCAACTGACATTCCGGGCCGGGATGGGCGTGAAGGTGCGGGGCGTGGCGCGATTTCGAATTACCGCGACCGAGCCCGAGTACTCGGTTTATGTCACGCCGATCAATCTCGATCCCGAAAGCCCGGCGCTGCCGATTTCGCACCCGACATACTACGCCACTTACCTCGCCAAGCTGCTCGGCACCTACTCGACTCTAGGCTTGGCCGAGGACACCTGGGCGCTCAACGAGCGGGTGATTGACGAACAGGGGTTTCTCGACCAGGCCTACTCGATTTGCGAAGAGCGCAAGTCGATGTTTTTTAGCGCTCTCGAGAAAACGAAGCAGGGAGTGGTGGCTTGCGTCTTTGACACCAGTGACCGCGTGCAGCATATGTTCTACCGCTATCTGGAGCCCGACCACCCGGCGCACAAGACGAACGGCAACGGGAGTGGCGACTACGCCGGCGTGATCGAGGATCTCTATCAGCGCATGGACGACATCGTCGGAAAGACGCTCACGCATGCCGGCGACGAGACGGTGCTGTTCGTGCTCTCCGATCATGGCTTCAAGTCGTTTCAGCGCGGCGTGAATCTCAATGTTTGGCTGCTCCAAAACGGCTACTTGCATCTCAAGAACGGCGCCAGCGAGGGCGGACCTTATTTACGAGACATCGATTGGAGCCGCACGCGAGTTTACGTTTTCGGGTTGGCGGGGGTCTACATCAATCAGAAGGGCCGCGAGGCGCGAGGAATTGTCGCGCCCGGCGAGGAAGCCAAGGCCCTCAAGAAAGAACTGGCGGAAAAACTCACGGGCTTAATCGACGACGAGCGGAACACGGTTGCTATTCGGCGCGCCTACGCCAAGGAGGACGTCTACAAGGGACCCTATGCGGGAGCGGCGCCCGACATCGTGATCGGTTACAACGCCGGCTACCGCAATTCCTGGTCCGCGGCGACGGGCACGGTGACAGGGTCGGTTTTCGAGGACAATACGAAGGCCTGGAGCGGGGATCATTGCCTGGATCCCCCGATGGTCCCGGGGGTTATTTTCTGCAATCGCAAGTTCGAAGAGAAGGACCCTGGAATTGAGGACCTCGCACCGACGACACTTACGTTGTTCGGGCTCAAGCCGCCGGACTACATGGATGGGCACGATCTTGCCGTAGCCGCGAAGACGGAGCCCCGACCGTGAGGGAGGGGTTAGCCGCTTCGACGCGCCTCATCCGCCAGCGGCCACGCTCCGCCGTGCGGGCAACCTTAATCTGCTTGCTAGCCGCTGTTGTCTCGGCCTCCGCCGCCGGTTGCGGAGGCTCCCCGGCCTCATCAACCGACAAACGAATGGTCATCCTGGGGGTCGATGGCATGGACCCCAAGTTCTTGGAGCGCCACTGGGACGATCTGCCGAATCTGAAACGGCTCAGCGAGGAAGGCGACTTCAAGCCGCTGGCGACGACGATTCCTCCGCAAAGTCCGGTGGCCTGGTCCACTGTGACCACGGGCCGGGATCCCGGCGGGCACGGGATTTACGACTTCATTCATCGCGACCCTTTCACGAGGCTGCCTTTTTCGTCGATGGCGCAAACCGCCGAGGCTGAAAAAACCCTGGAGTTGGGCGAGTACGTTATCCCTTTATCGGCGGGCAAAATCGAGTCGCATCGGGAAGGCGACCCGTTTTGGCCCATGTTGACCGAAAAGGGCGTTCCGGTCACGATGATCCGGATGCCGGCGAACTTCCCGCCGGTGGAAAGCGACGCTCATTCTCTGTCGGGCATGGGTACGCCCGACATGCGGGGAACGTTTGGCACTTTCACGTTCTTTACGGATGATCCGGACGAGAAAACGCGCTCGGTTCCCGGCGGAGAGGTCGTTCGCATTCCGGCGTTCCAGCATCACACGGAACTCACCGTGGAAGGGCCGGTGAACTCGTTTCTCAAGAGCCGCCCTGTGTCATCGGCGGTCATCACCGTGCACCGTGACCCGACCGAGGCCGTGGCGCGTTTTGACGTGGACGGCCAGGCGATTGTTCTGCAACAAGGAGAGTGGTCGGAGTGGATTCACGGGCGGTTTCCGCTTCTCGGAGCGTTGATGGGCGCTTCGGGGATCTTTCGTCTTTACCTGAAGCAGGTCCGGCCCGTGTTTCAGCTCTACGTATCTCCGGTCAACATTGATCCCAGTGCGCCCGAGCTTCCTATCTCGACGCCGGATTCCTACAGCAGCGAGATGGCCGCCGACATCGGGCTCTTCTATACGCAAGGCATGGCCGAGGACACGAATGCATTTCGCGAAGGAGTGCTTTCGGTCGAAGAATTCATTGAACAGACGACGAAAGTCCAGGACGAAAGCATCGCGCTGTTTCACCGCGAGTTCGCCCGGTTCGAGAACGGTTTATTCTTCTACTACTTTTCGAGCGTGGACCAGAACGCCCACATGCTTTGGGGGAAATACGAGACGGAACTGCTGGAGTTCTACAAGGTCATCGACCGGGTTGTCGGCGAAACGCTGTCACGGATTGACGAGTCGACAACGCTGATCGTCATGTCGGACCACGGCTTTACCCGCTTTGACCGCGCGGTCCATTTGAATACGATCTTGATGCGCGAGGGTTTTCTGACGCTCGACGACCCGCGCAATACCGGCGATGCGGAGCTGTTCGCCCACGTGGACTGGTCCCGAACACAGGCTTATGCCATGGGACTCAACAGCCTCTATCTGAACCGCCTGGGCCGCGAACGCGGCGGCATCGTCTCGGAGGGAGAAGAAGCCGACGAAGTCCTTTCGAAAATCACCGAAAAGTTGCTCGCGTTTCGCGACCCCGACGCCGGGGAGCAGGTGATCGAGGAAGTCTATCTTCCGCCGCGGGACTATCAGGGAGAGAATTCTAAATTCGCGCCGGATATGATCATCGGTTACCGGCCGCCTTATCGCACCTCTTGGGAGACGCCGCTCGGGGCGGTACCGGCGGAAACGGTCGTCGACAACGAGGATGCCTGGATCGGGGATCACTGCGTGGCGCCGAAATTCGTGCCGGGGGTTTTCCTCAGCAACAGGAAGAGTGCGGTTTCCGATCCCAAGCTGCAAGACTTGACGGTTACGGTTCTCAACGAGTTTGGCGTGCAGCCGGCGGAAGGGATGATTGGGCGGCCGCTATTTTAGATTTAGAAAGTGGTGGGTCTTGGGGCAGACCGGTGCTGCCTGGGGCTGGTCCGGCAAGTTCAGGTGAGGCCCCGGCTGGCGCCGGTAGCCCCAACCCTCGGCTAGCCCCAATGCTGTTCACTTGGAGCCCGTGAGCTGCTCGTGGAGAGCCTTGAGCCGCGAAGCGGCGCAGGATCGTAGCCCAGGGTGGAGCGAAGCGGAACCCTGGGTGAAAATCTCTCGAGCAGGAAGCCCCGCAAGGGGCGCAGGAAAAACCCACGCATGATTCCGGCAACCTGACGAGGCAGGTGCGTCAAAGGCTTTTCAAACGAGGCGCGCGATGCTTCGCGCAACTCCCTGAGTATTGGTGGAGTGAACACGTGAACACCTTGCAGGGCATACGGGTCGTGGATCTGTCCCAAAATATAGCCGGGCCCTACGGCACGCAGATGCTGGCCGATCTGGGAGCTGATGTGGTCAAGGTGGAGCCGCCCGGGGGAGATCCAGCGCGAACCTGGGGGCCTCCCTTTTGGGAGGGGGAAACGCCGCTGTTCCTCTCAGCGAACCGCAACAAAAGAAGCATTTGCCTCAATCTCAAATCCGACGGGGGGCGGCAGGTGGTGGAGCGCCTCGTCGATTCGGCGGATGTCTTCGTGCAGGCCTTCCGGAGCGGAGTCATCGAGTCGCTTGGATTCGGGTACGCCCAGCTCAAGCAACGCCGGCCGGCGCTGATCTACGTTTCAGTAACCGGATTCGGATCCCAGGGCCCCCTCCGGGAGACGCCCGGTTACGATCCTCTGATCCAGGCGTACAGCGGGTTAATGTCCATCACCGGGCATCCCGAGGGGCCGCCCGCCCGCGCCGGAGCTTCTGTCGTCGACCTTGGCACGGGGATCTTGATCGCACTGGGTGTTTTAGCGGCTCTGCGGGAACGAGACCGAAGCGGGAAAGGGACGCACGTGGAGGCTTCCTTGCTCGATACGTCGCTCGGCTGGGTGAGCTATCACCTGTTCGGCTATCTGGCGAGCGGGCGTGTCCCGGGGCGCATGGGCTCGGGCATTGGCATGATCGCTCCGTATGAAGCTTTTGCCACGAAAGATGGTGAGCTGATGATCGCCGGGGGCCATGACGCCATCTTCAGGCGCCTTTGCCAGGCTCTGGACATCGGCGATGTGGCGGCGGACCCTCGGTTCATTGACAATCCCACCCGCGTTGCTCACCGCGAAGATTTGCACGAGATCATCGCGGCACGCACGACGGAGTTGACGACCGCCGAGCTCCGCGCCCTTCTCGAGCAGCACCGCGTGCCCTGCTCGCCGATCCAGGACATCGGCCAGGTGGTGGACGATCCGCAGGTGCAGGCCAGCGGCATGCTCGATCCTTGCCCGCATCCGCGGATTCCGGACTATCGCAACCTTGGATTTCCGCTGCGATTCAATGGCGACCGGCCGGCGCTGAGAAGCGTCCCGCCGCTTGCGGGAGAACACACGTGGGAAGTGCTGGAGGAATTGGAGTACAGCCGGGAGGAGATTGATTCGCTGGTGCGAAACGGGAGTGTAATGATGGGCGGAGCCGCGCCTCGGGCCGAGTGAAGCCTCGCGGGAACAGAGCCGCGCTCGCGAGGGTGCGGCCGAGATGCAGGGGCGGCAAGGTTCTTCGAGTGAGACTCTTGTCGAACAAAATAGCTTGGGAAGGCGGTCGCGGCCTTGACCGCAGGCTTCCGCCTGCGGCTCTGTTTCTATTCGGGGGGGACTTTTAGCTCTTCGCGGAGTTTCGGGCGTCCTAGAAGGTCGCAATGGGGTTCAGCGGCGAGCCGGTGCCGCGGCCTACCGGAATGGGCGCGGCGGTTAGCAGAAACTCCCAGCGGTTGCGGCGGCGGCACTCGACAGCCAGGTCTTCGAGATCACAGTTGTCGAAAATCGGCGTACCGAAGGCAATCAGCATCAATTGATGGATCGGCGAGTTGACCCCTTCGACGCCCGAAGGTTTTACGTCGCTCGAAGCGTCGGAGCCGATCATCGCGATGTCGCGCTCGCGCAGCCACTTCGCCGAGGAAGCGTAAAGGCCCGCGGATTTCTGCGAGGCCGCCCAGGGGCCTTTCTCGTCCCGCAGCTTCCAGCGGCCGGTGTAGATGAAGACGACGTCGCCCGGCTCGACTTTGAACCCCGCCTGCTTTTCCCAAACCGCCAGATCCTCGGGGTAGATCGGCGTGCCCGGTTCGAGATAGTCGACGCCTTTGAGCTTGGGGATGTCCATGAGAATCCCCTTGGTGAAGATTCCGGTCTTGAAATTGGGTATCGCCAGATGGGGCGTCCCGTCTTCTTTCACCTCGGCAATCTCGAAGCCGTTGTAGGACTTGCCCTGGTAAGACATGTGGGTGAGCGAGTCCATATGGGTGTGGGCGAAACCGTGATAGCCGACCGTGTACTCGTCGCTGACGAACTGCCCGCCGGACAATTTGTCTCCCGTGTTGAGCATGCGGTGCACAAACGGGCGCGGGTTGTCGGCGGCTTCTTCCTTCTCGACGTTACGTGCCAGCGAAACTGAAACGCCGTCTTGGACCAGCGCCGCAGCCTGCTTGCGTTTTTCCGGGGTGATGAGGTTGACGGCGCCGAGCTGGTCCTCGTCACCCCAGCGGCCCCAGTTCGAGAGGTCTGTCATCCAGGCGTCCACGGTGGCCTTGGTGACGGTCTCGCGGGTTTGGCCGGAGGGCCCGCAGGCGAGGAAGACGGCAATGACGGCGAAGGTCGAAATGAGTGCGCCGAGGATTTTTTTCATAACGGAAATGATCGTAGCAAAATGCGGCGGTTCCGCGCTTCCCTTTTCGCTGCGGCCAGGCCACGAGTTCCGTGATGAGTTCGCCGCCGGTTTGGCTGAGTTTCTACCGAGGGACGTGGGTATCGCTCGTTGAATCTCCCGCAGCCAAGCAGCACCTCGCGCCGTATGGCGCCGCAGCCGCTCCAGAAGGTGAAAGCATCCTCGCTGGCGTGCTGATGAACGAAATGATGCAAGAGCAAGGCTAGCCCGCATTTCTCACCACCTGACGGTCGAAGCACGCGATAGGTCCGCCATTACTTCGTTGCGCTTGCTTGCCGTGCTCAACGTACTGTCACGTACGCCTCCGCTCGTCAAGCGGCGCGCGCCTCGTACTGACGCGCCTCTCATGCACTTCGCCTCGCCACGTGGTGAGAAAAGCGGGCTAGGGTTATATTCGATGTGAAGGAGAATCCGTTGGGAAGGATGTGGAGGAACTGCTGGCCAGCCTGGCGTCGTCGACCTGCTCCAATTACGAGTGCATCGTCATCGACGACGCCTCAACGGACGACTCGGCAGCGGTCACCGAAAACGGCGGGGCCCGGGTCATCCACAAGTCGCTCTTCTGGGGCTTCTCGCGGACGTAATCAACCGGCGAGCCCCCCGATAGAGCCGGTATGTTGCGTCTGGAATCTTCCTAGCCCAGTCCCAGCAGCCTGTCGACGCGCTGGCTGATGTCCACGAGGTAGGCCCGGTCGCCGCCGCGCAGCTCGACGGTTGCGTTGCCGGTGAATCCGGCGTCAGCGAGGGATTTCCTTACCTCTTCCCAATTGATGTCTCCTTCACCGAGGTTGACGAACTGGCGTGTCTGGCGCACGTAGTCCTTCAGATGAACCTTGGCGATGCGCTTGCCGGCTTGGCGAATCCAGTGTTGCGGCACGCCGTAGGGGACCATGTTGCCTACGTCGACGTAAGCCTGCACGAGCGGGTTGTTGAATTCGTCGATGTATTGCACAAAATCGCGGGCCGTCAGCAAGAACTTGTTCCATACCTCCTCGATCGCGATAATGACGCCTGTCTTCTCTGCCAGAGGGAGAAGTTCGCGGATTTTCTTCTGTGAACGCTCCCAAGCCTGTTCGTAGGTTGTGTCATCCCGTACCACCGCGGGTACCAGCAAGACGGCGTCCGCGCCGTAAAGCTTGGCCTGATTTAGCGACAACTCCATGCCCTGCATGCTAGCCTGGACCTCTTTCGGATCGGGGCTCGACAGCGGGTATCTCCAATGAGCCTGGTTCATCACGGAATGGATTCGCAGGCCTGCCTGATCGGCGGCTTTTTTGATCTTGACGGCTTCGTCATTGGAGTCAACCGTGCGGACCTCCATTTCGTGAAATCCGACATCGACCGCCAGCCTTGAACTGGTCCAGATAGGACAGTTCTTTCGGGAGCATCGAGATCAGGATGGATTTCTTGATCTGTTTTCCGGCCGGGGCACCATTCAGTCCTCCCGTGAATGCCGTGGCCGACAGTCCGGCGGCTGTGCCGAGAAACCTGCGCCTCGTTTGCATGGAATTTGCCTCCGATCCAGAGTGATGTCGGATAGCCCAAGGCTAGCCAGGATCGATCACCCGGCGCCAATCGCTTGGACATTGCGTGTACTGGTTGTAGGCTAGCACCAGTGCAGCAACCGCTTCGACCGTAGAGCCGGTTAAATCGCTGGTCGTATCGCGAGTGGGTTCGCTGCATGACTCGGGGCAGTGTGTTTCCCGCTCGGGCACGACCACGAGGTGGACGTGATTCGTCATCAGACGGTAGCCGAGAATGCGCAGGCCATAGCGCCGGCTGTCTTGGCGAAGAGCTTCCAAATAAATAGAATCACCGGTCTTCGTCTACCAGGAAGACATCCTGGCGATTGTTGCCCCGTGGGTGATGTGGTGCGGCGCGCCCACCGCCACCACACGAGCAACTCTGGGCATGCTGGCAGCGTCGGTGGATGCCTCGATTGTCGCACAGAACCACCCGTTATCGGGCTC